>NZ_JABJUQ010000001.1:0-22500 GCF_013155385.1 Bacillus sp. WMMC1349
AGATGCAAGCTAATATGATTGCCCAACAACCACAGACATCCAAATGCTTTTTTTCGATGGAAAAACCAATATTATCTCTCCTTTTCTCTATCATTAGGTGCAAAAATACTAAACATGTATTAGTCAAGAAAATTTACCGCCATATATGAGAACTCCAACCCTTATTCCCAATACAAATACCAAAACCATATACCTAAAATTCCGTTTAAATTCATCTAATACGCCAAATAGAGAAAGTAAATGGGAAAGTTCAAATATTGATGCTATCCGAACTATTCCTATCCAGTAGTAAATTGTAATATTTGCTTTCTTTTTTTCGAGTAACCATGACCAACACCCATATCATCAAGTTGATACCAAATTATCTTATTCTTATTTCTTCAGTAATTTCACATTGAAAATTATTAGGAATCCGAACAACAGATTAGTTTCCTGCTCAACTTCAGAAGGATTGATTGTGGGCATAAATAATATACTTATTTAGAAATTTAATCAGAAGGCTGCCTCAATAGGTTATCTCTACCTGGAAGGATCGATGTGGAATTTTTGTAACACAGCTAAATGTAATGAAAACAGAATTCAAGAACAATCAAGAAATTGAGGAGTTTTGAATAAACTTACGGCTTATTATCGCTCAACAAATTCGGTGCAAAATAATGATTAACTCGCCCTTCTTTATCCATTTTTCAATTTAAGATGTTCTTTTTCTTTTAGACATAAAAACACCCCTTTAGATAATCATATCCAAAGGGGCAAAGCTTCACAACGTTTTCTTTATTTCAAATCAACAACACTCTTCTAAAAAGCAAATAATCTACTCCACCGTCACACTCTTCGCCAAGTTCCGCGGCTTATCAACATCACAGCTGCGGTGCAGAGCAGCGTAGTAAGCAATCAGCTGCAACGGGATGACTGAGGCAAGCGGTGCAAGTTCCGGGTGTACTTCTGGAAGTATGAATCTGTCGCCTGCATCTTCTAAGCCTTTCAGTGAAATCACACATGTATTGGCGCCGCGGGCAGCCACTTCTTTGACATTTCCGCGAATGCTCAAGTTGACATGCTCTTGAGTAGCCAATGCAAATACCGGTGTTCCTTCTTCAATTAAGGCGATTGTACCGTGTTTTAATTCACCGCCAGCAAAACCTTCTGCCTGAATGTAAGAAATCTCTTTCAGTTTTAAGGCGCCTTCGACACAGACGAAGTAGTCAAGACCGCGCCCGATGAAGAAAGCATTTCTGGAGACAGCCAGATATTCGCGAGCAATCATTTCTAACTCATCTTTTTGACCGCAAAGGACTTCCATAGCATTTGCGACAATACCAAGTTCATGAACAAGATCAAAACCGATCTCAGCACCATTCCGTTCCGCAGCAACAGATGCTAAGATACCAAGAACTGCAATTTGTGCTGTGTATGCTTTTGTTGATGCAACGGCAATCTCTGGTCCTGCGTAAAGTAACAATGTGTAATCAGCTTCACGAGAAAGTGTTGATCCAGGTACATTTGTAAGTGTCAGTGCTTTGTGGCCGAGTTTTTTCACCTGTACAAGGACAGCCCGGCTGTCTGCTGTTTCACCACTTTGAGAAATAAAGATAAACAGCGGTTTCTGAGATAGCAATGGCATGTTGTAAGAGAATTCACTTGCGACATGGACTTCAGTCGGAACTTTTGCCCATGATTCAATGAATTGTTTGCCAACAAGACCCGCATGATAGCTGGTGCCACACGCAATAATATAAACGCGGTCTGCTTTAGCAACGGCATCTGCAATATCACCTGGTATGGATAATTTGCCATGTTCATCTTGGTATGTTTGAATAATTTTCCGCATCACGAGCGGCTGTTCATCAATTTCTTTTAACATGTAGTGAGGGTATGTGCCTTTTTCAATATCGCTTGCATCTAACTCAGCAATATAAGAGGCACGGGACATGATTTCGCCATCAAAGTTTTTAATCACAACTTTTTTGTCAGTGACGATGACCATCTCTTTGTCCATAAGCTCCACATATTCATTTGTCACTTGAAGCATTGCCATCGCATCTGATGCAACAACATTGAATGTATCTCCAAGACCGACAAGCAATGGGCTTTTATTTTTCGCAACATAGATTGTTTCTTTGTTGTTATTGTCGAACAAGGCAATCGCATAAGAGCCTTTAAGGAGCATCAGCGTTTTTCGGAACGCTGCTTCTGTTCCAAGACCTTCATTGACAAATTGTTCAATCACTTGAACAACAACCTCTGTATCGGTATCACTTTTCAGTTCCACATCTTGTAAATGCTCGCGTGTCAGCTGAACATAATTCTCGATAACACCGTTATGAACAAGTGTAAAACGACCTGATGCACTTTGATGAGGATGAGCATTTAAACGGCTTGGTTCGCCATGAGTTGCCCAGCGTGTGTGTCCAATTCCGGCTTGTGACATCACTGATTCATCAACTGCTGCACGAAGATCGGCAATCCGGCCTTTTTCCTTAAAGACATGGACACCAGCTTCATTCGCAATCGCAATCCCTGCTGAATCATACCCGCGGTACTCTAATTTTTCTAACCCTTTTAATAAAATCTCTTTTGCATCAAGCTGTCCAATATAACCTACAATACCACACATATTTCTCTTCCTCCTGAGTTTGCAGGAAGGAGACGAAGAAGGCCAGCTTTAAGATGGGGACATCTTCGTCCCCTCCTACATGTTTGATGGAAGATCATGTCATTTTCCTTTGTTCAAAGAGTCACCTCTTTGGTTTAAGAAAATCCTTGCGGCTGTGATCTTTAGTGGTCAGCCGGGAGGCATCCGCCGAATATTCGATAACCTCCATCCTCGTCAACTAAGCTTGTTGTCCGTTCAGCTTAGTTCGGGCGCTATCATTATTGATTTAAACCGCTATCCACCTTTCCTCTTAAAATAAAACAAGACAAGCTGATTTTACTACACAGAAAAAGAACCGTCAAACAATTTTTTCAGTTTGAAAATCGATTCTCTTTAACATATGTTCGTTCAGCATGTCTTGTTCATCGATCTTTCTTAAATGGTTAAAACTTATGCTCCCATCTCTGTTTTGACAACCTCAACAATGCGGCTGACATATTCATCGCAAAGTTCTTTCGTTCTTGCTTCAGCCATCACACGAACAAGCGGTTCTGTACCTGATGGGCGCACAAGGATCCGACCGTCACCATTCATGTCTTGTTCGACTTGTTTGATCACTGCTTTCACTTTTTCGTTGTCTGTCACTTTATACTTATCTGTTACTTTAACATTGATCAAAAGTTGCGGGAATTTCTGCATTTCTGCAGCAAGCTCGGATAATGGTTTTCCCGTCATTTTCATTGTATTCAACAGCATAATCGCTGAAAGCAAACCGTCACCTGTTGTATTGTAATCAAGAAAAATTAAGTGTCCTGATTGTTCACCGCCCAAATTATAGCCGTCTCTTTTCATTGCTTCAACAACATAGCGGTCACCGACAGCCGTTTGAACACTTTTTATTCCTTCCGCACCAAGCGCTTTATAAAAACCGAGGTTACTCATAACAGTAGAAACAACCGTATCATCAGTCAAACGTCCTTCATGTTTCAGGTACTTCGCACATATATACATAATTTGATCACCGTCAACGATTTCTCCCTTTTCATCAACAGCAATTAAACGATCTCCATCACCATCAAATGCCAACCCAACCTCTGCTCCTTTTTCTTTTACAAATGCTGAAAGAGCTTCAGGATGTGTTGAGCCAACTCTATCATTGATATTTAATCCATTTGGTGATGTCCCCATTGTTGAAACATCCGCATCAAGATCAGCAAACAGGTGCGTTGCTAGCGGTGAAGTCGCTCCATGTGCACAATCAAGGGCGATATGAATACCTGTGAAATCCTCATCAGCAGTTTGCTTTAAGAATTGCAAATACTTTTGTCCGCCTTCAAAGTAGTCATTCACCATCCCAAGGTCACTTCCAACAGGTCTTGGCAGGTTATCTTCCGCCTGGTCCATCAATTGCTCGATTTCAAGCTCTTGCTCATCAGACAGTTTAAAACCGTCACCACCAAAAAATTTGATTCCGTTGTCTTCAACAGGATTGTGAGACGCTGAAATCATCACGCCCGCTTCCGCATCCATTGCTTTTGTTAAATACGCTACTCCAGGTGTTGAAATAACGCCTAACCGCATGACTTCCGCTCCAATTGACAAGAGACCGGCAACTAAGGCTCCTTCTAGCATATGTCCGGAAATGCGTGTATCACGGCCGATTAATACCTTGGGACGTTTTTTATCCTTTGTAAGGACATAACCACCAAACCTTCCGACTTTAAAGGCCAGTTCCGGTGTAAGTTCACTGTTTGCCACACCTCTCACACCGTCTGTTCCAAAATACTTGCCCATTCATATCGCTCCTTTTTGATTCATGAAGATTGTGAATCTGTTTCAGAATGATCTTGATCTTTTTTTGTGTCATCCTGATCATCTGTGTCACTTTCTTTTTGAGATGTTTTAGAAGAAATTCTCACTTTGACATTTTTCGGCAGTGACCATGTAATATTCTGCGGTCCATTTACTTCAAGTTTAACGCGGTGTACTCCATCATTTAAATCCGCCACATTGACATAAAGTTCTATGTCTGACGACTGAAGTTTGGCTAGTTCAGCCTCAGATCCCTTTGCCGTAATGTCAAGCTTTCCCGTTTTTGGATCGAGAAACTCGAGAGTTCGAGTATCATTCAGTCCTACGGTTTTAATTGCTACGTTTTTTATCGTGTTCTCTTCTTCTTTATCTACTTTGACTTTTACTTTTACTTTTTCAGGTGACACCTTATGAGCACCCTTTGGCACTGGAACATCAACTTCCAATTCAGTGTTATCTTTAATTTTACTTAAATCAATTTTAGCGCCGTCAATAAATTCTAACGAGTCAAGCACGTTTTTGGGACCGTAAACGGTCACTTCTCCCGGACTCGTATCCAAGCTTGAAATGCTAACCCCGCTAGGAAGCTTTCCTTTCCGCTCAAGCTTGAGCGGAACCTTTTTACTTGGACTTGTCACCGGAACAGTGATTTTGACGACAGACGGGGAGACCCCCAGCGGAAGGACATTTCCATCACTATCATAAACGGTCAGTTTTGTTTCTTTTTCAATCGTCTGATCTACACCTTCCAAATTAACCATTGCCTTAATATTTTCAATTCGGTCAATGACAGTTTTTGACCCTGTTACACTGACATTTTTCGGATTGATAATCGGTTGTTCTGGTGTAAAGCCTTCTTTCATTTTATTCTTATTGTAAAACTCAACCTCAACCGGGAATTCCTTCGTTATTTTCTCTTCAATTGTTACGGTTGCTACCGAAGGATTAATCGAAATACTAACCCCCTCAGTAACATTTCTTGCTTTTAATTCCACTTTATGTCTTCCTGTTTTCAAATGTTGCATATCTACATAAATTTCAAAGTCTTTCACTTGCCTTACTTTCTTTACAGTACCCGTCGGTCCTTTGATTGTAACGTTCACACTTTGCGGAACGCCAGTAACAACATAATTTTCATCATCATAATAAGTTTTCACCGGGATGTCAGTCAACGTTACTTCATCTGTAGTGGATATCGGAAAAAGCCAATCCATTGGTTTTTTCGGAGTCGGCACTTGTGCACTATGGACTGCAAAGTAAAGAAGAAAAGCAAATAGTAATGCAACAACTTTAACAGCCCAAGGATTTTTTAAGAACTTATCCATTCTTCTTCCCCCTCCAATACCAGCGAATTGAGGAAGTTTCCCGGGAATTTTTCTTAAATTCCGCTGTGAGCATATCTTTCAAATCCTCTTCCGATAAACCGCGATGAAGGCTACCGTTCTTTGCGACACTGATGCCTCCAGTTTCTTCAGATACAACAATCGTCAAACTGTCTGTCACTTCACTGATCCCTACCGCTGCTCTATGTCTTGTGCCAAGCTCTTTAGAAATAAACGGGCTTTCAGAAAGAGGCAGGTAACAAGCCGCGGCAGCAACTTCATTATGTTTCATAATAACAGCTCCGTCATGAAGCGGTGTATTCGGAATAAAAATGTTAATTAATAGTTCAGAGCTAACCTTTGCATTCAAAGGAATCCCAGTTTCTATATAATCACCCATTCCGGTTTCTCGTTCAATCGTTAAAAGCGCTCCAATCCTCCGTTTTGCCATATAATGCATCGATTTTGTAATGGCATCAATGACCTGCTGCTGTTGTTCCTCTTCAGGGTTTCCGGTACGGGAAAAAAACCTCCCTCGCCCCAGCTGCTCAAGCGCTCTTCTTAGTTCAGGCTGAAAAATAATGATAATCGCCAAAAAACCCCATGTAATAGCCTGATCGACCAGCCATTGTAGCGTGTTTAAGCCGAAATATTGACTGGCCAGCCGGACAAGAACGATGACCACGATTCCCTTTAACAGCTGAACCGCCTTTGTTCCGCGGATAACCATCATTAATTTATATATAACATACCAAACAAGGAGAATATCAACGGCATCGCCGAGGTACTGTAAGAAAGGGATATCCTCAAAAGCCATTTCCTCGTCCTCCAAGATCTCAGTCATGATTTAAATGTATATGTTTAAGTTATATTATTTTATATACAGAACGATTATATCACAATTTGTTTTCCCAAGTGAAACAGCCGCCTTCCGCACGAAAAGAGCAAAGCCCCTATTGTCCACTTTGCTCTTCGTCATTGGAATGATCCAAACCAAAAATCGTCTTTCCAGTTGATTTTACTTTGTACCAGATCCAGTCAAATGCCTCATTTATTTCGTGAATCTGACCTGTAACTTGACCAGCTGAAGCTGTGTATTGTTCCCCATTGACAATGGTTACATCTCCATCGATTTTACCTTTAATAATAAGCTTTCCGTTTTTTACGGTTACATCTCCTTTTACAACTTTGCCTTCAGGTACGGTAACCGTGTTGTTTTCCACAACTAGATTGGAGTTATTTGACACACTGAAGTCTTGGTCACTTTTCCAACTTGAAAGAAAGCTACCTCCCATTAATAAAATGAAAATAGCTGCTGCAACGATAAACGGATGAGTTTTCAGCCATCGATTAATGGAAACCGTCCGTTTTTCCTTTGGCAGATTTGCCAATACGTCCGCCGTAAAGTTTACCGGAGCTGTAAGATGTGACGTGCTTTGCACAAGAGCGATGGATTTTTCCATTTCGTGAAGATGTTTTCTGCAGCCTTCACATGATTGTATGTGCTTTTTTAATCTCGATTCATCTTCCGAAGGAATATCCCCATCAAGATATTTATGGATAAGCTGAACAATGTGCTCCGGACAGCTCATTTCATCACCCCACTTAAAGATCCCTTAATTGTTTTCTGAGAGCCTCTCTTCCTCTGTGTATTCTCGTTTTCACTGTACCTACGGGAATATTTAATATCTCACTGATTTCAACAAGGGAAAGCTCATCAATGTACTTTAATACGATGACAGTCCTGTATTTATCGGGAAGCCTTAAGATTTTTTCCTGAATCGTACTGTGCAGCTCCAAAGAAAGGAGTTCTTCCTCTGGAAGCGCAACATCTGCCGCTACTTGAGAATACATAGTCAGCCCCTCTGTTCCTGCCACTTCTGCATCCAAATAATAATCCGGCTTTTTTTTGCGAATTCGGTCAATCGTTAAATTGGTCGCAATTCGGTAAAGCCATGTTGAAAATTTCCGGTTAATATCAAAGCTATTGATATTAACGTACGCCCGAATAAATGCTTCCTGCGCAATATCTTCCGCCTCATGGGCATTACCGAGCATACGGTAGCAAAGCTGATAAATTTTGTCTTTGTAAATGTCTACGATGTCTGCAAATGCATTACGATCGCCCTTTTTGACTTGTTTAATTCTTTTTTTTATCATCATTTCCATATTTATCTAACCTCTGCCTTCACCGGTCTTTAAACATACGAATTGAAATTTAAAAGGTTTCATTAAATTCATAAAAATAGTTTATCAAAATATTAGAAAGGTGTAGATAGCTAAAAACGGTTTAATCCTTAATATTAGTTTAAATTTATTTATCTCAATGAATATTTCGAAACTGAAACTTTTGATAAACCGATTTCAAACTTTCTATAGCCTAACGATTTTATATCAAGGCGAGGTCAACCATTCGCACTATATTTGTAAAACGTTCAATCATATTAATCAAAATCACAACAAAAAAGACACCCTATTACAGGATGTCCAAAAACTGGGCTAGCTGGATTCGAACCAACGCATGACGGAGTCAAAGTCCGTTGCCTTACCGCTTGGCTATAGCCCAAAAATGGTGGAGGGGGACGGATTCGAACCGCCGAACCCTGAGGGAGCGGATTTACAGTCCGCCGCGTTTAGCCACTTCGCTACCCCTCCGATAAAACAGTGCCGGCCAGAGGACTTGAACCCCCAACCTACTGATTACAAGTCAGTTGCTCTACCAATTGAGCTAGACCGGCATATTGATACCTTATGCTGAAACAACAAAAGTGTTCCAGGAAAATGGTGGAGGATGACGGGCTCGAACCGCCGACCCTCTGCTTGTAAGGCAGATGCTCTCCCAGCTGAGCTAATCCTCCGAAGCACAGGACGTGCGAGTGCATGCGTTGCAACAGGACGTTGCGCACTTAGCATGCCTTCCTTTTCTTTTAAAGCACAAGTACGCATCATAACAGATGTCATACCCTGCATTTGAAGACGAGTGCATGCCTGCTTAAAATGCTGTCCTAAAATGGTGACCCGTACGGGATTCGAACCCGTGTTACCGCCGTGAAAGGGCGGTGTCTTAACCGCTTGACCAACGGGCCTGATCAAACATATCAGCAATTTCTCAAAGCTGACAAAAATTATTATATACAGGTTGACCCCTATTTGTAAAGAGATAATTTAAAATTTTTATTTTCAAAATTTTCGACTGATGTTTTTAATCATGACCAATGTTTTTGTTTACAATATAAGTATCTATTTTTTGAGAGGAGTAAACATAGATGATATTAGTCAGCTCTTGTTTAGCAGGGATTGAGTGCCGATATAACGGAACCCATTGCAATGTCGAAAAAATAAACAAACTGATAAAGGAAAATAAAGCAGTGACAGCCTGTCCTGAATTGCTCGGCGGTTTTCAAACTCCTAGAGAGCCTGCGGAAATTGCAGATGGAAAAACGGGTGAAGATGTGTTAAATGGCAATGGTGTCATTATCACAAAGTCTGGAGAAGATGTAACAGAGCTCTATTTAAGAGGTGCTTATAAAACACTTGAACTAGCTAGAGATATTCAAGCGGATACCGTTGTGTTAAAAGAAAACAGCCCTTCCTGTGGCAGCAATTATATATATGATGGAAGTTTTTCTGGCAGCAAAATAATCGGAAACGGGATCACAGCAGCCCTACTTAAAAGAGAAGGCCTTCGAGTCATTTCTGAACAGCAAATAAATGAACTTAAAGAAAACAATGCTTCTAAATAACGCTGTGCAATTAAAATTTATCAAGGAAAGTTTGAGATACTGTCATTGGGGTTGTGGCAAGCGGAAAAACTCCATACAAAACAGTCCAAGCCATTATGCCATCTGCGAACTTTCCTTGAGCTGTTTCATGATGGATCTAATTTTTCAAAATACAGCTAGGAGTGCTCCAATAAAACAAAGCATATTTCTAGGCCTGAAAGAATTATAATAATAAAAAAAAACTTAAATAATATTGTCATCAACTGCACCTAACAATAATTGTCCATAATACATAAAGAACTAGAATTTAATAAGCCACATTTCCTTTATGAAGTCCCTCTGCAAATCATTGAATTGGTTTATCCCTCTCCTATACCGTTAATCCTAATGCATGCTTGAAAAATGATATGGTAGTTGAATTTAATTAAACGTTTGTTTAAAATTACCATTAACATTTATTTGCAGAAAGGAGCAACACCATGAAGAAACGCGTGATTTCCATGCTTACAGCCTTGTTATCCATTACAATGATATACCCTTCCACCTCTTCTGCGAAAATCGCAGATCAACAACAAACATTCCCTGTCTTAAAACATGCAAAAACCCCTGAAGATGCTGGATTTTCAGCAGAAAAACTAGAGAAAGTTGACCGGTTGATTGAAAAAGATATTCAAGCAGGATTTCCCGGTGCTACATTAATCGTGATCAAAGATGGCATGATTGTAAAAAAAGAGGTTTATGGCTATAAGAAAAAATACAATCAACTCAACCTGTTAAAACACCCGAAAAAAATGAAGGCTGATACAATGTTTGATCTTGCTTCCAATACAAAAATGTATGCTGTCAACTTTGCTCTGCAACATTTAACAAACTGCGGCAAGCTTAATCTAGATGCAAAAGTCTCACATTATATTCCAGAGTTTAAAGATGCTCCGAAAGACACCATCAAAGGAAAAAAACAGCTTCGTGTTCGTGACTTACTTCAACATAGAGCCGGACTTCCAGCAAGTTGGAGTTACTATGATCCGAAAAGAGCGGGGCAACTTTATTCTCAAGAACGGGAAAGGACATTAGCATTCCTGGCAAAAACACCACTTGCATACAAACCCGGAACAAAACAAGTTTACAGTGATATCGATTACATGCTGTTGGGGCTAATCATCGAAAACATCACGAACCAACGGTTGGACAGATATGTTGAACAACAGTTTTACAAACCACTCGGTCTCAACCATACGATGTTTAACCCTTTGCAGAAAGGCTTTAAACCACGTCATTTTGCAGCCACTGAACGGGTTGGAAATACACGTGATGGAATTGTTTCGTTTCCTCATGTGAGGAGATATACGTTACAAGGCGAAGTTCATGATGAAAAAGCTTTTTATTCAATGGCAGGTATTTCAGGTCATGCGGGTTTATTCTCAACAACTGAAGATATGGCTGTACTACTTCAAGTCATGTTGAATGGCGGCGGTTATGGGTCTCACCAGTTCTTTAGCAACGCGATTATTCAACAGTTCACAAAACCCGCCTATGACACATATGGTTTAGGCTGGCGATTGAATCGAAATCATGATGTGAAATGGATGTTCGGAAAACATGCGAGTAAACAAGCATACGGACATACCGGTTCGACGGGAACAATTACACTGATTGATCCGGCCTATCAATTAGGGATTGTTTTACTGACCAATAAAAAACATTCGCCAGTCATCGCTCCTGAGAAAAACCCGAATCAATTTGAAGGTGATGGATTTGCAACAGGTAAATACGGAAGTGTGATGACCACTATTTATGAAGCACTGAATCATCAATAGGAGGCGACTTTTCATATGAAAATAGTTTTTCGTTACATCCTGATCACTACATTGCTATTTTCTCTCACATTAGCACCAAGTGCTGAACAGGCTGATGCAAAAAAACAGACGATCAAGCAAATGGTCAAATGTATGTCACTTGAAGAAAAACTTGGTCAAATGTTGATGTTGGATTTTAGAAATTGGCAAAAAAAAGAGGAGTCTAAGCCTTCAGGGTTAACTAAAATGAATAACGAAGTAGCCAGTATCATTCAACAATATCATCTAGGCGGTGTTATTCTCTTTGCAGAAAATGTTACCGGCACTGAACAAACGGTTCACTTAACAAATGGTCTGCAAAAGGCAAGTCGAAAGCTCCCGCTTTTCATAGCGATTGATCAAGAAGGCGGGATTGTCACACGTTTGGAGTCAGGTACAAACTTACCTGGAAATATGGCACTTGGCGCTTCAAGAAGCCGAAAAAATGCTTATCGATCAGGAAAACTGATTGGGAAAGAATTATCTGCATTAGGTATCAATGTTAACTTTAGTCCGGTACTTGATGTAAACAACAATCCCAATAATCCGGTGATCGGGATTCGTTCCTACAGTTCAAAACCTGAATTAGCGGCTCAGCTAGGTATTAAGACGATGAAAGGACTACAGAAGGAACAGATCATAGCGACAGCAAAACATTTCCCTGGACACGGTGATACAAGTGTTGATAGCCATTTAGGTCTGCCGCTTGTTCCGCATGACCGCGATCGACTCAATCGTATCGAACTTTATCCTTTTCAACAAGCCATTAATGCGGGAATTGACATGATCATGACAGCACACGTCCAATTCCCTGCCTTTGATGACACAACTTACAAAAGCATCAAAGATGGGCAAGACATCATTGTTCCCGCAACACTTTCTAAAAAAGTGATCACAGACCTTTTACGGAAAAAGCTTGGATTTGATGGTATTGTCGTAACAGACGCTTTAAACATGAAAGCCATTTCAGATCATTTTGGTCAAGAAAAAGCCGTTATTATGGCTATTCAGGCAGGTGTAGATATCGCACTTATGCCAGCGAAAGTGACATCCCTTAAAACAGAAAAAAACTTAGCAACTGTGTTTCAGTCCCTCCTTCATGCCGTCAAACAAGGGGAGATACCCATCAAGCAGATCAATCAATCGGTCGAGCGAATCCTGACAGCAAAAATGAAGCGCGGAATTTTGAATGATGATTCTACATCAATTCGTAAAAAAATCAAACGCGCTTTAAAAACAGTCGGAAACCATAAGCATTTGAAACAAGAAATGAAAATGGCACGAGAAGGTGTGACCGTTTTAAAAAACAAACACAAAACACTGCCATTTAATCCGAAAAAAGGGGACACCATTTTAGTTCTTGCACCTTTTGAAGAACAAACAAAAGCGATCAAAAAAACGATCAGAAGGATCAACAGAAAAGCAGTTATAAAGGAATATCATTTTGCAAAAAAAAGATTTAACAAAGCAATCGAAAAACAAATTGATCAAGCTGATTATGTTATTACGGGATCATATATCGTCAAAAACGACCCAGTCTTAAATGAGGAAACCACCCATCATGATTCAAACAAATGGGCGACCATTTTCCCTCGAGCCGCCATGAAATATGCACAGTTAAATCGGAAAAAGTTTGTTTTAATGAGTCTTCGCAATCCTTATGACACAGCAAATTTTGAAGAAGCTCAAGCGGTGATTGCAGTATATGGCTTTAAAGGCTATACTGACGGACGTTTCAGGCAGCCGAATATTCCGGCCGGAGTGGAAGTCATCTTCGGAAAAGCAAAACCGAAAGGGCGATTACCAGTTGATATCCCTTCAGTCACACATCCAGGTCAAATCCTCTATCAATACGGCTATGGATTAAATATGAAAACAGGCAAGCCGCTTAGTCAGGAGGGAAACTGATGAGAAAAAAACCACTGTGGTTGTTGACAGGAATTGTTGTTATTGGCACATTGACAGGAGCAGTCTGCCCAGACCAAAAAGTCTCACCAGGCATTGAAATGCTCATGAACAACAAACGTTTATTAACCAATAAAAGGATCGGACTGATTACAAATCCTACTGGTGTTGATTCTCACCTGACAAGTAGCATTGATTTACTCCATCAAGATCCACATATTAAGCTTGCCGCACTTTTTGGACCTGAGCACGGTGTTAGAGGCGATACACAAGCAGGTGATCAAGTCGACTCATACATTGATGAAAAAACCGGTCTGCCTGTTTACAGCCTTTATGGTAAGACAAAAAAGCCGACAGGAGAAATGCTCCAGCATATTGATGTTCTTCTCTTTGATATTCAAGATGTGGGAACACGTTTTTACACTTACATTTACACAATGGCATATGCAATGGAAGCAGCAAAGGAAAACAACATTCCCTTTGTTGTCCTGGACCGACCTAATCCACAAAGCGGAAAAAAAGTGGAAGGTCCTGTCCTTGATCCTGACTATTCGTCTTTTGTTGGAAGATATCCGATACCTTTAGTACATGGCATGACAACCGGTGAATTGGCAAAACTTTTTAATCGAGAATTCAAGATTGGTGCTGACTTAACCGTCATTAAAATGAAGGGCTGGAAACGACAAATGTTTTTTGAAGATACAGAACTTCCTTTCGTCCTCCCTTCACCAAACATGCCGACTCCTGATACAAGCATTGTCTACCCAGGCACAGGCTTACTTGAAGGAACAAATATTTCTGAAGGAAGAGGGACAACAAAACCATTTGAATTGATCGGTGCACCTTACATCAATAGCACAGATCTCGCCGAAAAATTGAACAGTTTAAAACGACCAGGCGTTCGATTCAGAGCTGCATCGTTTACACCAACATTTTCAAAATACCACCATCAATTGTGCCACGGTGTTGAGCTTTATGTAACAGACAGATTCACATTTCAGCCTGTCAAAACCGGCATCACCATTATTAAAACGATACACGATCTTTATCCGGATCACTTTAAGTTCCTATCCTCAGGTAGCTTTAATCGTCTCGTTGGCAATAGCTGGATGAAAGCAATGATTGAAAAAGGCACAGCAACTAACGAAATGTTCAAAATAATGGATGCCGAGAAAAATCAGTTTATGAAAGTCAGAAAGAAATATTTGCTTTATTAAATATCAAGCTTTTCAGGATGTTGTAGATGATCGAAATATAACACCGATACCTACATGATGGCATCGTTCCACGAACTACACTGATGACAACAATAACAGCAATGATTGTAAGCATGTTAATAACCCGATTCCACAAAGCGCAGCCATCACAAACTTCATTACATCAACACCAAGCATGTAAACGAGTGAAGTAAGCTATTAAAGAACAAAAGAGCACCACAGAAATGAGGGTCATGATGATAACAGAAAATCGCTAACATCATCAAGTCTCCTTCTTTTCTCGCTTGCCCGAATAAGGTGGCAAGCTTATTTTTTCTCAAAATCGGGCGAAACCGCTAGATTTCCCAAGATGCCAATTTGCTGAGAAAAGCGCTGACTGAACAATGGTGAAAGAACGATATCTAATATAGAGTGTAGCGAAATAAATAATGCTAGAATCAACTAATCTATTTAGATGGTTTAAAAGAAATAAATACACGTATAGGACAAACTCAGTACAACAAAAATGAATGGAATAATTTAACTAATTGGTTGATGTATGAAATTATTTCTAATTGGAAGAAACTTTTTAAGGGGGTCATGCGTCAGTAAATACGTCACATCATTTAGAAGGAGTACCGCCATGTCCAGATCATACAGTACACGAACGACTAAACAAAAACATAAAAAAATAAGACGACGGCTAATATTAACCGCTTTATTTCTTGCTTGTGTGGCTTTTTATGTTATTGTCCCAGCAAATTTATATCAACACCAAGAAAATCACTTGCAGGCATCTGAAAAACCAACTAAACTCGAAAAGAAAAAGAAACATCAGCAAAAAAAACAGAGCAGTATTCTGACGAAAAACGAAAATAAACAAGTCGATCAGTATTTGAAAAGCATCGGCTTCAGCGGTACAGCACTGATCGTGGATAAAGGAAAAATTGTTACCAGCAAGGGCTATTCATACGCAGACCGTAAGAACAAGGTGCTGAATACAACTGATACCGTTTTTTATATTGGTTCTGCACAAAAATCAATTATTGCAACTGCTGTTCTCCAACTTGAAGAAAAAGGTCTACTGTCAGTAAACGACCCTGTTTCTACATACATTGCCGACTTTCCAAATGGATCGAATATTACTTTATATAACCTATTGACACACACATCAGGAATTAAAGGTCACAAAGAAACTAAAGGATACATTTCACCGGAAAACCTTATGAAAGACATTAAAAATCGCGGTGTGGTGAATCCACCAGGAATATGGAAATATAAAGACTCTAACTATTCTGTACTGGCCTACATTGTTTCTAAACTGAGCGGTGAACCAATTGACCATTATATTGACGAACACATTTTTAAACCTGCCGGCATGAAACACGCAGGATTTTATCAAACATTTGCTAAACAAGCTCGAACATCAATAGGCTATAAATTTAGCCCGTTACAAAAACTATCTACTCCTTATATGCCTGATTTATCACAGCTTTACGGGGCAGGCGATATGTATATGACCGCTTATGATATGTATTTATTTGATAAAGCACTATTTGAAAGGACCATTATTTCCGATGTAAGCTTTAGAAAAATGTTTACACCATATCGCGCCACATATGGCATGGGCTTTTACATTGCATACGGAAATTATTCGAGTCACGGTGTCATGCCTGGATATAATATTTTAAACAACTTCAGCCAAACAGGAAAAAGATATGTGATTCTTTTTTCCAACATACAAAACAATATCAAATCATTTGGCGCTGTGAACAACCATATTTACGGTATATTGAATAATGGAGCTTAACGAAAAAAAGGGCTATCCTGAAAGTCGTGTGGATGAATAAAAATTGGGGAATTTGCTCGCTTTCCGCGGGAGTCTCGCAATTCCCCCTGATTTATGTTGAAAAAGGACTTTTTAGACAGCTCCGTCCTTTTTGACGTTTAAAAAGTATTGACCAAGCAAGACTTTTTATCAGAGTCACATGATTTTCACCATTATTCTGCGTTTATCTCTTTTGGCAGCCGAGATGGGGCCTTCGGAACTTGGCGTTGCTCATGATTGATGACATCAGAAGAGTATACTGTAATGATCATACTTCCTTTATTTTGTTTAGCACGAATCAAAACCGGCTGGTTATATCTGTTTTGAAAACGAAAGTCGGGTCCTTCCCAACTGACAGTGGCATCTCGCTTAGGTGGTACATAAGGTACACGCCTACTATGGGAAAAGCGCTGGACGATATGAAGCCCTGCCCGATCGGCTGCATTAAATAGTGTTGAAGATACTTGACAAATGCCCCCACCAACTCCTTCAGACAATTCACCTCTAACAATAACAGGAGCTCGCATATATCCCTTTTCTTCGGTTCTCATTCCAACTACTTTGTTAAATGAAAAAACTTCATTAGGAAAAATAACATAATTATCAATTGCTTTTGTAGCAAGCGCTATATTATGTGAACGGCTTTCGTTGTTAGAATTAAAATAAGTCACATACTGACCTATCCGCTGTGTCCGAATGTGAGCGAGTAACTCACTATCAACTTTTGGATAAATATTTAACTCCGGCACTTCTACCTGTGCTGGACCACGGCCAAAGAAATACGCATAAAACTTCTCATTAAACGCCTGCCGATAAAGTTTATATCCGATCCGCCCTGGAGTAATTTCTCCCCTTTGATTAATCATAGCGTTTTCAGGGTTCCGATATATTTTTTGGTCAAGTTGGTCAATAAACTTACGATATTTTTCCTGGTCGATGATTGGAGTACCAGAAGGAGACATCATAAAATCTTCACGATTTACAGTAGCAATTGTCTGACCTTGTTGCGTAATTGTTAATTGATCAGAAAGTGCGCCAACTTGAGACCATAATAAAAATCCTGTTATCCATATATGTATCATGATCAATTTACCTCCCATCCTAGTTTGAACAGAGGCTCTCCCTTTCATGTATGACTTGCTTTCGACTCAATAAGATTCATTGATCGGCCAGTAAAGATTAATTAGAAGATGTTTACAGTTAATATTGCGCGGGTAAATGCGTTGAACAAAAATTTAATGATAGCAGATAATAAAAAAAGGCTCCCAAAGGAAGCCAAAGTATGAGGGGTAAAACCTTAAGAACGTATGTTCTATTATATTTTACCTTTATGGAAACAACTTGTCAATACTTGAAGAAGTGAAAACTTGTTAATTTTGTTTTATTAAAACTTTATTTAAGGTTCTCATTTGAATATTAATCTATAATTGTTTTCCACTTACCCATTGTAAACCAGCGAAAGGCAACACCTAGCGCGGTTGCTAGTGCATATAGAGGTGTCGGGTCAAAAACCAACTACGTTCTTTAACGGTTTTCGAGATTCAGTAAGTTCCTGTTGTTTTTTCTTATCTACATGAAGCTCTAAGGGAATCCATTACCATTGATTCTACATATTTAATTGGAATGTCTCACATGAATCTTGGAATATGCTATAATGAACTTGAATAACTTGACAAATCAGCTGTTCATCTACAAAAATCCCTTAAATTGTATAAGGAAGAAGGCTGCACCCATTTAACAAAAACTTTATTTAATCTGTCTCATGTTAATGCAAAGAAGAATGAGATGACTTTAGCCAGAGACTTATATCTTGAAGGAAAAGAACTAGCTGAAAAAAAGCATGAATTCGATTATGTTGCAAAATTAAACTTGCTTAAAGGGCTTTACTTTGCAAACGATCTAGATCTAATCCGAGAATCATTTAAGTTCTTCGAAGATAAAGGTATGTATGCTGACATGGAGAATTACAGCATTCTTACAGCAGAGATCTTGAAGAAAAGAGAAATGTTTTGTGACTCTTTAGAGCTTTATGACATTTCAGTAAAAGCAAGAAGACAGATTAAGAGGAGCGGGATATCTATATGAAAGTTAAATTGTTTATTTGCGCTAATGTATCGTTAGGTGTTGGAGGAACTCTTAGTTCTTCTTTAGGAAATCAGGCAATTAACACACCTCTTAGTGACAGGATTGGATCTTAAGCGATTAATGGTGGAATAAAATTATTGAAAAGACAAAGAGCATGTATTCGATACATGCTCTTTATTAATCAAACATACAGATCTTTTTGATAAGTCATCTTCTTTTTTGAGGCTCTGAAATATTGGGCTACTTACTCTCTACTAAAGTCAAAAAGAATTAAAAACTATTATTCTTTCTCAATTATGGTTAGGTTTTTTTACCTAATCCAAATGGTTCATTTTCTTAGAATGAAAAAACCTCCCGCCATCCTTTTCATTAACATGATAAAATTTTAACTGATTGCCATTTTTATGATGTTGTTTAAAAATAACTATCTGAAATGAAAATGTGATGGCGGACAAGAAAAAACAATTAAAAACTGAACTGAAAAATGCAGATAAAAAGTCCGATCAAATCGTCGATACCCTCAAAAATAACATGGATCGGATCATAAACCGAGTGAATGATATCGTTGATCGGATAAGTGGACTAATTATTATTATACAATGAAGATATCAAAATCGCAAACAACTCGGAAAAATGCGTTTCATGCTGTAGAAGATCTGAATCAATCTTTGACAGTCGAATACACACAAGCATTGGCTGAAGCCGAAAGTGTCTCCAAAAAATTCTCAGCATTGATGGAAGCCACAAGTAATGGAAAAAGCGCTTCTCCTATGTATTTTGATAAGAAGGCTTTTCACTCGAATAAGTTATATAAAGAAGCAATCAAAACCGACAAACAAGCGACTACATATATTAATGCAAAAAAGAGCAAGCAGAAGCCCGCAGAATTGCAGAGTTGCAAGAGAAGCTTGCAAATGTATCTGACCCTGATGAATATATTAAAATGGCTAAAGAAATTGGTTATAACAACCTTTCACCAGAACAACAGGAGTATGTTAAATCCCTTGAAGAAGAAGATGTTAATTTCTGGGAACGCCCTATTGATTATGTATCAGAGAAGTTAGACGATATCGATGACGGTGTTATAAATCTTATAGAAAAAGGAGATGAGAAACTAAAAGAAGTTTTAGCACCTGTAGATGAGGCAGGTAAAAAATATTTAGGGCCTGTATACGACTACATAAAAGCAAAAGAAGCGGCTAAAGAGGATTTTTGTATGGATACTCTTCACGGTGTTGCAGCATTAAATAAATTTTTAAGAAATGCTATCTTTCATCCCGTTAGAACTGCAAACTCGGTTATAGAATTCGACTATAAAAAAGCCTGGAATGCTTCTTGGGATGAAGTAAAAGAAAAATGGGATAAAAACTTTGTACATGGAGATTTGTATTCAAGGACACATTATGCTGAATATCTTAAATTAAATATCGTCACTACATTTATATCAGGTGGTGCCGGTGCAGCATCAAAGGGTGCATCAATTGCTTCGAAAGCTGGGAGATTTGCAAGCATGCCGGAAAATAAATAGTCAGACAAGGAATAAAAGGCGCTGGAAAAGTTGTGAGGGACGTCAAAGAAGTTAAAGAAGTTTTTAAAACTTTATCAAAGGCTGGAAAGATGTCCAATACTCGTGCTCGTCAGTTCCTAGTGAAAAAAGGAATCCCAATTAATGCGAAAAATTTACAAAAGGATGGACATGGTCCCATTCATCAAATCAAGAAGGCTTATGATCCTCAAATATATGCTGTAAAGTTAGATTTACAATTCTTTGCAGAGAGGACAAGTGAATCCATATTCTCTAATAAAGCTACCAAGCATATATTCCACGGTAATATTAATGGTAAGGGTAACCCTTCTGGATATCACCATTCAAATATTATATCAGATGCTACTTTATCAAATGTAAGCGATCCTGATAATTTTGGAGTATATAAAGCCACAATAGAGATGAATGGAAAGAAGAAATTTTCTACATTCTTCCCCAAGAACTGGAATCGAGTAGACGTTATGGATGCAATAAAAGATGCAAGAAATTCTGTAGATTTTGATGGTGCTGGTTGGTATACGGGAAAAACTGAAACAAGAATGAAAGTAAAAATGTGGTTAAATAATAGAGGTCATGTAGATACTGCATTCCCAATTTATACAAATAGAAATATGAGGTGAAATAATGAAGATAGAGTACACTTTTAAACTAGAAAACGAGGGTTTCTATATACCGAAGTTTACTAGTGAGTTTAAACTAATTGAGTTAATGTTTGAAGACATGGCAGCGTTTGGAGAAGCCATTTTCAAAGAATATATAGAAAAGGTAATAAATGGGGAAAGTAACTTCGAAGAAATTTATGGAAACATATGTGCTTTGGAAATTTCACTAGAATTCACTAAAATAAGTACAGAATTTGTATCTGATGGATTAGCTAATGAAATAAGTGTTGAGACAAGAGAGTTGCTTAATCTAATAAACAAATGGATTGAAAAAAATGATCTTTAGTTTATCGAATTTATAAGAAAATCCTAAATATTTCAATGTAACATAATTATTATACTTTTGAAGAATTAAGTAATCTTTTAGGTAGCAATTTCCATCAAGATATAGAATCTCCAGAACAAGCTTTACAAGATTATATTAATAGGCAAAGTAAAGATTGGATGCAAATATTAATTTACTGTGCAGAAAGTTTTTTAAATAGCAACATATCCAATCAAGAAAAAGAAAACTTTATTAAATCGAACGCTGAAATTTACTTTCATGCCATGGATTTAACTCCTATACAATGGTTAAAAAGTGTAATCGAACAAATAAAACAATCTATTTAAATACTTTTGAGGACCCCTCTATCGAGAAGAAGGGTCTGTTTTTATGCAAACAATCTTGTCCAAGTAGCTTTCCGAGCAACCGCATCCACAACCAGACCAAAAACACGAAGGCAAAAATGTTCAAAAAGGCAAGCATGGTGACGGAGATCCCAAAACTCCCCATCAATCAAAATCAAAACCACACGAGCCTGTTCAAAAGGTTGATAAGCCTCACGAGTCTACTAAAGATGCTGGAACAGTTTCTGGCAAGCGTCCTCATGAGTCTTCTAAGCCGAAAAAGAAAGATGTTGACAATGGAAGTAAGGGTGCGGGGGAAGATACGAAGAGGTATGGTAATCCTCCTGAAGAAGAAATTAAATTTAAGATTGATATTGCTGCTGAAAAAAAAGCTGAAGAAATAAGAAGTACAGGTTTGAAAAATATAGAGGACTTTGCTAAGAATACTGGTTTGAAGTTACAGGAGGCAACAGATTTAAAATCACATCTTTTTCTTAATAAATATGATCTTCCAGCTTACGATGAGAAAGGTTTATACTTTTATAATACTAGATTAACACCTGATCCTGAAGTAGTATATGCTTTTCATAAAGCTCTGAAAGGAGAACTAACTCCTGATCAGAAAAAATGGTTTCAACAGTTAAAAGCACATGAATTGGATGAAAAAGTCCGAATGGATTCTGGAAAAGAATACTATAGACATCCAGACTCTTGGGATTTCGAGTCAAAAAGCTGGAAATCAAAGCCTCCTGGTGCACATGATAATGCTGTTGCCACAACCTGAATTTGGAACATTTCCTGGATATAAGGAGGAAAGTTCGTCATTTTATAAAATCAAAAAAGGTGATGAATATGATATTGTCTTTTAGTAGTGCGGTACAAAGAATAAATGAAATAGACTGGAATATTGAAGAAAAGCCCAAAGAATCACATTCAGTTCTGTTGGCCGAATATTTGAGAAGAATGGCTATTTTTACAAAGCCTTATACTTCTAATCAAAGTCCAATAGGAAGTCCGCTAAAAGTCCTAAATATTGAAAACAATGATTTGTTGCTAGAAATCGATAGGGTTGTGGATAAAGGTTTTCCTGATATTGACAACTCAATACACTATAAAATATGTAGAGATTATTTAGAGACAGCATATATTGTTGAAAAAGGCTTATCGGAAGCTTTAAAAGTAGCAAATATTTATGAACCTATTATTATATTTTTTGAAAGAGGTGGGAAATTAAGATTTGATAGCGACAGGGCTTTGAGTTGTGGTAGTGCTGCTTTTGTTCTCAATAATTGGATTGATTTTCATAGCAGTAGGTTAGAAACCGATATTAGCGATCCTAATTTGAAGACAATCGATCTTAATAAAGAAAATTAACTCCTTCT
>NZ_JABJUQ010000001.1:27500-71600 GCF_013155385.1 Bacillus sp. WMMC1349
CGCAGCCCTTTGTTCTGCCCATTGTAGCACGTGTGTAGCCCAGGTCATAAGGGGCATGATGATTTGACGTCATCCCCACCTTCCTCCGGTTTGTCACCGGCAGTCACCTTAGAGTGCCCAACTGAATGCTGGCAACTAAGATCAAGGGTTGCGCTCGTTGCGGGACTTAACCCAACATCTCACGACACGAGCTGACGACAACCATGCACCACCTGTCACTCTGCCCCCGAAGGGGACGCCCTATCTCTAGGGTTGTCAGAGGATGTCAAGACCTGGTAAGGTTCTTCGCGTTGCTTCGAATTAAACCACATGCTCCACCGCTTGTGCGGGCCCCCGTCAATTCCTTTGAGTTTCAGTCTTGCGACCGTACTCCCCAGGCGGAGTGCTTAATGCGTTTGCTGCAGCACTAAAGGGCGGAAACCCTCTAACACTTAGCACTCATCGTTTACGGCGTGGACTACCAGGGTATCTAATCCTGTTCGCTCCCCACGCTTTCGCGCCTCAGCGTCAGTTACAGACCAGAGAGTCGCCTTCGCCACTGGTGTTCCTCCACATCTCTACGCATTTCACCGCTACACGTGGAATTCCACTCTCCTCTTCTGCACTCAAGTTCCCCAGTTTCCAATGACCCTCCCCGGTTGAGCCGGGGGCTTTCACATCAGACTTAAAGAACCGCCTGCGCGCGCTTTACGCCCAATAATTCCGGACAACGCTTGCCACCTACGTATTACCGCGGCTGCTGGCACGTAGTTAGCCGTGGCTTTCTGGTTAGGTACCGTCAAGGTACCGCCCTATTCGAACGGTACTTGTTCTTCCCTAACAACAGAGTTTTACGATCCGAAAACCTTCATCACTCACGCGGCGTTGCTCCGTCAGACTTTCGTCCATTGCGGAAGATTCCCTACTGCTGCCTCCCGTAGGAGTCTGGGCCGTGTCTCAGTCCCAGTGTGGCCGATCACCCTCTCAGGTCGGCTACGCATCGTTGCCTTGGTGAGCCATTACCTCACCAACTAGCTAATGCGCCGCGGGTCCATCTGTAAGTGGTAGCCGAAGCCACCTTTTATGATTGAACCATGCGGTTCAATCAAGCATCCGGTATTAGCCCCGGTTTCCCGGAGTTATCCCAGTCTTACAGGCAGGTTACCCACGTGTTACTCACCCGTCCGCCGCTAACCTTTCGGGAGCAAGCTCCCTATGGTCCGCTCGACTTGCATGTATTAGGCACGCCGCCAGCGTTCGTCCTGAGCCAGGATCAAACTCTCCATAAAATGGAGTGCAGATTAAGTTCGTCACTTGTGACGACATCTGCCCTGACTTGCACTAAATGTGCTTTGTATTTCTTATTTCTTGAATTAACAGGTACGTTTTGTCTTGTTTAGTTTTCAAAGATCATGTCCCGCCTCGTTCAGCGGCTTTAATAATATAACATTTAGCTCGTATTATTGTCAACACTTTTTTTAAATGTTATTCATTAGAGCTTTTTCATGTCAGCTGTTCATCAGCGACGAATATAAATATACCATGTATGTAAATAACAAGTCAATTATTTTTTTATAAAAATTTAAACATGTTCTATTTTATACGAGCATAGGATGTAAAACAAAGCAGCATGGACAAGGAGGAGTTTTTTTGTGAATCATTTTTATGTGTGGCACATCAAACGAATAAAACAACTGGTTGTGATTGTGATTGCCGCTTTTGCTACAGCAAGTTTTTTTTATATGCAAAACCTGCTTCCTCTTCCAGTGTTTTTGAAAGATGACAGTTTAAAAGCAATATATAGAGGAGATGCGGACTCTCAAGAAGTTTCCCTTACATTTAATATTAGCTGGGGAGATGAAAAGGCAATACCTATTTTAAATACATTAAAAACAAACGGAATAAAAGATGCAACCTTTTTTTTATCAGCTTCTTGGGCTGAACGTCATCCCGATATTGTGGAACGGATCCGAAAAGACGGTCATGAAATTGGCAGTATGGGTTATGCTTATAAAAACTATTCTCAGATGAAAAAAAGTGAAATTAAAAAGGACCTTGTCAAAGCGGAAAATTCCTTTCAAAAATTAGGTATTGAGGATCTTACATTGCTTAGAGCACCAACTGGCCAATTTAATAAAGATGTCCTCGCTATTGCCAAAAAACTTAATTACACATTTGTTCATTATAGTATTAATTCTGATGATTGGACAAATCCCGGTGTAGCACAGATCGTTCAAAAAGTGAATAAATCTGTGAATGCTGGAGACATTATTCTGTTCCATGCTTCTGATTCCGCAAAACAAACAAAAAGAGCCCTGCCTGATATTATTCACCATCTGCGAAGCAAGGGACTCAGAAATGTTCCTGCTAGCGAGTTAATTGCAAATACAGAAAGTAAATCTTCTGAAGTTCATTGAACATGGCTTTGAAACCTTGGCAGCATCAACAACTGAAAAGCATTACAGCTTAATAGAGGAAACAGCATAAAGTAGAGCCAGTCCTCTTCATTTACTCTTAACGCTGGAAACCACTCCATAATGGTATATACAACCATTAAAAACAGTGCAGAAATGAACGTTTTTTTGGAGGACTGTTTTTGTTTCAAAAAGGCTACACCCACACCAACAACTAATATAAATAACGGGAACCAAAGATATGGAATTAACGATCCGCCTTCTGTTTCAAAAAATAAAAACCGTAAATAAACAAGATCGAAAGTGACAAAGAGAATAAGAAATAACTGAATTGAATTCCATAAAGAATGAGACCGGAATATTTCCAGCGCAAATCGGTGAATGGTTAAAAATATAACAAATCCCATTTGGGCAATGACACTAAAAATCATCCCTACCCCAATAAACCATATGAGGACTGAAAGAATTTCCAAAACCTCAAATGAAAGAAACAACTCCTTGTATCTTCCCCACTCAACAGCAAAACCGACAATACTTGTAGTTATAGCACCAATACCTAGTACAGAAAAAAAGAATCGGACAAGATCACGGCTTTTCATTTCAGACTTTCCAACCCCTAATTTTTCGCTAAAAATAGCGATTTTTTGTTATGTATAAATTCCCTAAAGACATTCATATTAAAAGTATGAAGAGTTTACGAAAGGAGCTTAAGCATGTTAAAAACCACAATGCTATGGATAAGCTGTGTTTTGTTCCTATCTGTAACAGCTTGTGCTCCCGCAGACCAAGCAGCCGAAATGGACTATGAGGAAACAAAAAAAATGGTTGTCGATATATTAAAAACCGATGATGGAAAAAAAGCGATTCAAGAAATTCTAAATGATGACAAATTGACTCAAACACTTGTAATGGATAAAAAAACTGTTAAAGAAACCGTTGAAAAAACAATGACTTCCAAACAAGGAACTGAGTTTTGGAAAAAAGTCTTTGAAGACCCAAAGTTTTCTGAGAGTTTTGCCAAAACGCTTCAAACTGAGCACGAGAAAGTGCTGAAAAAGCTAATGAAAGATCCCCAATATCAAAAAATGCTCATTCAGGTCATGCAAGATCCAGAAATGGCCAAAAAATATGGTGAGCTCGTCAAGAGCCAGGAATTTCGCACCCATCTTCAAGAGGTTATTACTGACACTTTGACAAGCCCACTTTATAAAAAACAATTTGAAGATGAGCTTAAAAAAGCAGCAACCGAGACTATAAAAGAAGAAATGAAAGACGGCAAACAAAGTTAACACCCAGCTTCTTCTTTGAGAAGAAGCTTTTTATCATTCAGCGATTTTTTTTGCAATATCCAAATAAATGAGACCTGTCGGGTGGTCTTCTTTATAAACTGATGGCGCAAAATCATGATCATCCCAATCAGGCTGTTTTAATGGAATCTTTCCCAATAGAGGGACACCGAGTTCTTCTGCAAGTTTTTCGCCCCCGCCTTTTCCAAAAACATACTCTTTTTCACCTGTTTTGACACTTTCATAATAAGCCATGTTTTCGACGATCCCAATGATTTCATGGTCGGTTTTTAAAGCCATTGCTCCTGCTCGGGCAGCAACAAAAGCAGCTGTCGGATGCGGTGTCGAGACAATAATCTCCTTACAGCTTGGAAGCATTGTATGGACATCAAGCGCCACATCACCAGTCCCTGGTGGGAGATCTAAAATAATATATTCAGCATCGCCCCACTCAACTTCATTGAAAAAGTTATTGAGCATTTTACCAAGCATCGGTCCTCTCCAAATCACAGGTGCATTGTCTTCAACGAAAAAACCCATCGAAATCACTTTCACACCAAACCTTTCGACAGGAATGACTCTGTCTCCTGCTATTTTGGGTCTGACGGTAATCCCCATCATATCGGGTACACTAAAGCCATAAATATCAGCATCAATAAGACCGACTTTTTTTCCAAGCCGAGCAAGAGAAACTGCCAAATTAACAGAAACCGTTGATTTACCGACTCCACCTTTACCACTGGCAACTGCTAAAAAAACAGGCTGTTTGTTGCTGTTTAAAAGTGTTTTCTTCTCCCCTTGAGCAGCAGGCTCTTGATATTTTGCAATAACTTCTTGAGGCAACTCTTCAAATCGCAAACCAACTGTTTCCGCCCCAGCCTCTTTAAGCAGGTTTACAATCTCCTGTTGAAGCTGGATTTGTTCGGCAGATCCCGTTTTGGCAAGCGCTACTTTTACACTAACATGCTGTTTTTCAGGTTTCACTTTAATGTCTTTGATCGCATTCAGCTCTCGAAGTGGTTTATGTAAAAACGGCTCGTCCAAATCACCAACTATTTTTTTTACATCATCTTCTCCCAACATGATTGAATCTCACCCCTGTTGTATTCGTTTGCAAACTAAGTATATCATAGATCATGTAAAAATCCCCCTTATCCAGGAGGATCTTTATCTTCTGTGAAGTATCGCAAAACTCCTTTATAAACAGAAGCTGCGATTTTGTCTTGATATTTAGGTTTGCCAAGTTGTTCTGCCTCCTCAGGGTTAGATAAGAAACCGAGTTCAACAAGAGCCCCTGGCTTTTTTATATTTTGAATTAAATAAATACCGTGTACCCGCTTTGCTTTTCGCATTGTATTCCCAAGGTTACGCTTTAGTTCATCTTGAATAAATTTCGCCGCCCGCTCATTTTCTTCATATTGTCCGTAGAAAAAACTTTGCGCACCGCTCCACCTTGCTGAAGGTATCGCATTCAAGTGAATGCTAAGGTAAAAATCCGCTTCGGAATTATTAATCATTTCCACTCTTTTTCGTAAATCTTCAGCTTTTCTTCTGCTAAGACCTTTTGTCTCTTTAGCTGCAAGATCATGATCGCCCTCCCGTGTCATCATCACTAGAGCGCCTTGTTCCTGAAGATAGTCCCGTATTCTTAATGAAACATCTAAGGCGACATCTTTTTCAAGCAGATCTCCACTTGAGGCACCTCCATCAACACCACCGTGCCCCGGATCAATATAAATGATTTTTCCACTAAGCGGTAAGTTCCACGACTTCCAAGAATCGTCATTATTGAATTGGTACTGAAACAAACATAATAAAACGATAAAACCGAATAACAACCCAATCCATTTTATTTTTTTCTTCATCCCTTTCCCTCCCGCTTGTCCTTACTACAAAGATATGGGACAAGAAAGGGAAATATGAACTGATTATTGAAGGCGCAGCTTAAAACGCTTGATTCGTTGACTAAAACCTTCCTTCCACCAGCTGTGAATAAAGTGTTCACAAGCATGATATAGCGGTTCAGAGGCAATTGTTAGATTGAAGACATCCGTCCAGCTGACAGCATAATCATAAAGTTCAAACAAAAGCTGGGTCTCTTCTTTTTCAGACCGTCCCCTTGCTTTTTGAATGGGTTCTCCATAAAAACCGAACTTACCAAATTGAGCACCTAATAAATATGCTTCAATCGCAAAATCAATACACCCATCATATAAAATGTCCGTCTGCTTTGGAACAAAATAAAAAAGAGGAGAAAAACAAACCTCTGCTGTCCGAATAATTTTTTCAAGAGAAAGCTCTCGAAGTAGTTTCTTCTCGAGAATTACCTGTTTTTTTTGTTTTTCACTGATGAACGATACCACTGTCCCCATAACTCCGCCTCCTTTTTACCCTGTATTGTGTAATGAGGGGCCGGAAATCATGCTAAAAGCAGCGGAGGGAAACAGAGGAAGAATCCGAAAAAATTAGAAAAGTTCCCACTGTTCGTGTAGATAATCACTCCATATCTCTTCCTCTTCTTCAGACATTTCCCCAATCATTTTGGAAAAATCCACTTTTCCCTTACATAAATCTTTTAATGAATGAAATTGTGCAAAAGACCCGGCAAATTTTTTTAAGGGAGCAGAACGTGCGATTACTTCTAGATTGGTTATTGAGGTTCCACTCAATTCTAATTCCGATAAACGTTCTAATTGAACGAGTGCCGAACCATCTTGAATAACAGAGTCTTCAAAAATAAGCGTTTGAAGCTTATTTTGGGCACGCAAAAAATCAAGGTTTTCTAAACAGATATTTTCAATTGTCAACGACTTTAATTTTTTTAAATTTGCTAATGGTTGTAAATCCTCTTCCTTTATGTTTTTCAATCCTTGAAGGTGCAATTTCTTTAATGAACCAATGTTAGAAACGTCTTTTAATTGTTCTGCGTTAGAAATGGTTACTTTCAAAATCTCAAGATTTTTGCAGTACTGCAATGGTTGATAGTCAGCAGCCGGAATATCGGTGATATCCAATTCTTTTAGGGATGATAAATCTGCAAGTGGCTGTAAATCGATTACTTTTGTGTCTTCCAAATTTATGTTTTTCAAATTTCTTAATTGGACAATTGGTTTTAAGTCTTGGACTGGATTACCGCCAAGATAAAGCTTTTTCAAAGACACCATCTGTTGTAATGGTGTTAAATCTTCAATATGATTAGCGCTTAAAATCAACTCCCGAACATCGGAACAAATCACCAATGGTTTAATTCCCCTTAAATCTTTATCGATTAAAAGCAGTTTCTTCATTCGGCTAAAATTTTGCGGGTTTTCAGAGATCTTCTGAACAATCGAAGTCCAATGGTCATCCAATTGACTAAACCATAAATCAGCATGTTCTTGATCATGCTTTGGTGATTGCGGCTGGCAGTGCCATGGAGCGAATAGCGTCTAAAAAGTGAAGCTCCTCTTCCTCTCCATAACTCCAACTGATAAAATCTTCTTCATATTCATCAATTGTATAAAATCCTTCTTTAAGGGTATTTGTAATATGTATTAGGAAATCTTTTAATTGGTAGGCGATGACATATTTTACTTCTTCATCAGCTCCAAAATTAATGACTTGTCCAACTTTACCTTCTTTATCAGGATCAAGATCGATACCAATATGGTTTCCGCTACCGTCACTGCTAATCGGAATCCAATATTGATTAGCATATTTTTCTTTAATCCAAACTGGCGGAACAGAGTATGCATCAACCTCATCTTGCCATTCATCACTGGCAATTTCTTTCCACGTTCTCCATTCTCTAACCATTTCTTCCAAAGAGAGAAAAGAAAGTCCAAAAAACAACCCAGGTCCCAGTTCTTTCTCACCATTATGTGTAAGATATAATGTTCGGAGATCTTCGGGAAACGTGATATTCATTTCTTTTTCAACTTCTTCAATTTCTTTCACAGTTGCAGGTGGGTTTAAAAACGGCTGAAAATGTTGATTTAGTTCTTCTTTTAAATGTTTGATAACAGATAAGATCATGTTTGGCTCTCCCTCAATAAAGTTCGTTTTTCTTCCAAATACTCATGCATTCTCACTATTTCATAACCACCATATAGTTGACACACCAATATTACTGGATATCTTTTTAATATATATAAAATATTTACAAGGAATAAGCCATCCTATCTACCAAACTGGATTAGTTTGGAAAACAAGTGTATAACCGTGCTAGGAATTCTCCACACAAATCACGGTCGCTAACCCTCCCATATCTCTCCGGATCGTATCCATACTTTCCTTCGTCCTGCGTATCCATGAGGTGGAGGTTGGAAATGCTCCTATGCTGGGTCTAAAGCCCGAATGGTGAAAATAAGCTCCAACTCTGCACTATTGGTGTTTGTATGAGAAATTGTTGGTCTTTAGAGTGTATTTCTAAAGACTTTAAACAACCTGTAATTCTTGGGTTCGAGGCAATCCTCTTAATAGTTTAGAACCATCAAACTGACATTGTTTTTGCCCAATGACAAATAATACACGTAGTAACTTACAACACAAGGCAATGAGTGATTGTTGCTTTTTCAATGGCTTTTCAGATCGCATTGTATAGTATTGATGCAATGCTTTAAACGTCGGATTATGAGCGACTAATGGGCGAATAGCCAAATATAAAGCTCGTCGCAAACGACTTCGTCCTCTTTTCGTAATTCGTGTTTGACCCTTGAATTTACCAGAGCTATGTTCTCGTAAAGAGAGACCTGCTAAATTTACTAGCTGTTGGGGATGACTATATTTTGTCATGTCACCTACCTCTGAAAAAAACAGAGCGATTGTCGTAGATCCTAATCCTGGTATCTCCATCATTTGTTTGGCTCCTGGAAGTGTTTCTACTAGAGCTTCTAGCTCTTTGTCTAACTGTGCTAACTGTTGCTTATAAAGCTCATATTGGTCGAGTAAATAATCTAGTTCACGCTGGGCAAACTGAATACCAATTTGAATACCAATACTCTTCTTCGCAGCTTCTACTAGCTTCCTCGCTCGTTTTATTCCCACTCCTCGTTGAACAAATGGTTTCCATTTCTTAAGCACCTCTTCCGCTGACATTTCTTTAATTTGAGACGGAAATGGAAACATACGCAACGTACAAAAAGCTGCTTTTCCTTCCCAATCTCTAAACACATCAAAGAATTCAGGGAAGTAGCGTTGTATATGATTTTGGATGCGACCTTCTGTGGTCATCAGTTGCTTTGTGAGCTGATCTCGTAATTTGACGCCTTCTCTTAATTCGGCATAAACGCCATCTAAGAGGTTTGGTACGGAGTATCGCCCATCCTTAATCAACTGCCCTATTACTCGAGCATCCTTTGTATCATTCTTGGTAGGGGAATTGTCATCTAGTTCTTTACTTTTCTTTACATGCATTGGATTTACCATGACAAAATCGTACCCTTTTTCTACCAAAAAATAAGCGAGGCTAAACCAGTAATGACCAGTCGGCTCTACGCCAAGAATGACGTGATTCTTGCCATTTTCTTTTCGAAGACTTTCCGCCCAAGTCACTAATTTTTGAAAGCCATGTTTTCGATTTTCAAAAATCAAGCGTTTTCCGAACTCGATACCTCGGTCATCTTGTGCACGTGCTACATGTTTATCCTTGGCAATATCAATGCCAACAATAAGAGTTAAAGGTGTAATTTGAGAGATTTTATGATTTTGTGTATAATTCATTATTGAGTCCTCCTTGGTTACTTAAATTAAGGGTCCATTTTTGCTTCGAAGCTTTGGACACCTCGTATGATACCAAGGGGCTCTTTTTTTGTTCAACTCTCAAATTTCTTCATTACAGGAATGCTCCTATTTCCACAGGAGGAACGTTAAAAAAGACAATTATTTTTTGAGATCTTTTATATTGCTTTCCAACTTTGAAATCACTTCAGTTAACTTCTCTATCTTTTTCTCAAATCTAAATAACAGATAGATGGCTAATATTAAAGGAAACCCAAAATTTCCAATTTGTGATAGTATTTGTTCTAACTCTAGCATACTCATTTTACATTTACTCTCCTTTCTTATCTATAGAAAGTGAGCTTGTCTTCTGGATGTTAAAACATGTTTTGGCTGATTCTTGCTGCAATTCTAAAATGAGTATCTTAGCGGGAAACTTGATTCCACCGACACCCTTTGTTCCACTACTCCTATACAAGTGCAACAACAACCAATTAACAAAAGGTAAATCGAAAAGAACACCCGGTCGCGATTCATAATCAACAAGATTTAAAATCATCCCACCTAAGTATCTACTCACTGCTGTGACTTGCCCTCATCTTCATTTCTGTCGTAACAAAACTTCAGATGATATTTTCTACAAAGCACTTTTTGCAGTTCTTTCACTTCATTGCTATAGCATCTAGCGATGTCTTGATACATTCCCTTCTGCCCGTCATAAGGACATGTGTCTAACCGCTTCACCACTTTGAGTAAATCAATTTTCAATTGGTGGTATTCGTTAATCGATTTTTCTAAACAGCTCATGACTAATCCCCCTAATTTCTTATTTATTTTTATTAAAGCCTGTGAAAGGGATTCCCTTAACCTTATGTTTTTTAAAGAGAATGTAAAGTGGCCAAAAACAAAAGTATTTTTTCAACAAATTGGTTTGATTTTTTAAAACCATTTTCTCTTTTTAATCATGTAGGATCTCAAAACGACTGAGAGGAAGATGTGAAGTGAATATCATATCCAAAGAAATCATGTTGGAGAAAGCTGAATTTCAAAAGAGATTAAAATCACCTGTACTGCTGCCTGTTCTAGAGGAGACTAAAGACTATTTTTCATTTGATGAAGCAGCTTTCAAGGACACTCGAGCATTTGAAATTAATTATTACGCAGGTGATGAAGCTGAACAACTAATTGTCACCCAACTTAGTATGTATATTAAGTTTCACCCGCAGTTGTATTTCCATATCCTAAAAAGTAAGTCCGTTGAAAAAAATAATGAAAGTACTTTAATAAGAGTCATATCTTTAACAAAGCAAGCAAATGAAGCACAGAATACGATGAGAGTAGTAACATATGATGGGGGAGAGTTTATTGGTGAATACAATGCACTTATTTCAGAGCGAGAACTCACTCTTCCTGAAGAAATTGATCAAATTCCAACAGACGCGATTCAAAAATCAGAGGAGAACAAACTGTTCAAAACACAGGCTACCGTTTTATGTTTTCGATTAGACGGTTCGGGTACTTGTTGTCAATTTAGATATAATGGTCTTCCTTGGAACCCATTGATTAAATACAAATGGTGCGGAGAGAATTGCGGAAGTGGAACACCAGTAAATGCTCTAGATAGATGCTGTAAAGCTCATGATGAGTGTTACGGGGAGCATGAGGATTATCCTGCTCGTTGTTCCTGTGACCAAAATCTAAGAAACTGTGCCAGCACAACAGATGATGCTGGCACAGATAGAGTCATCGCAGCTTTTGCAGCAAAAATGATCGCGATGGGTTGTTAAAAAAACTGTCCAATAGTCAATCTGTTGACTATTGGACACCTTTCCTCTTTTCGGGCAGCTTCTTTACTTAAGGATGATTGAAACTTGAAAACGCCATAAAATTGAACTACCCCCACTTATCGACCTTGCGATCTGATTGAAGTGGGAGATTCTTGGGAACAGAGCGTACTTGTTGACGTATTTCTTTGCCAACAGAGGTTTCTCTTATTGACCAAGCTATCCCCGTAGATTCCTACGGTTCTATATTTAAGCCTAATGTCCTTTCGTCCCAAATCATATAAACAACATGACTGTATTGATTACTGTGTCGCTTTAAAAAAATAATTATTTCATCAACTGTATATACTTTAGCATGATTAGATATTTTCTCCCATTCTATACACCCCCAATCAGTAAATGGAAAAAACCTTTCAAAATCATTTAATACTTGTTTTTTATTAATATCTGATAAAACATTTACATCCTCACCAATAGCTTTAATACATTCATCAAATAAACTCATCAAGATTCCCCTTATCAATCGTTTAAAAAGATTGAACTGTACATTCGTAACCCTTAAACGGGATAGCGGTTTACGAAAATTAACCTTTTCTGGTCATAATCTAATCTCATTCTTACTTTTCCATCATTGACAATCTTTCAAACAACATTACCATATCAAGCGTACCTGTATATGGTTAAGCGTTTACTCCGAAAATTCCCACCTAGATCTAGTCCGTTTTTTCTAGCTTGTTCGATTGTTTAAACCCTTAAAGGAAAATGAAAGGTTGTTAAGGTTAGAGATATCTTGAAAGTAGTATACATGAATAAAAATCGGGGAATTTGCTCGCTTTCCGCGGTGATTGCAAGTTCTCACAATTCCCCCTAAAGGATTTTTTGACAGTTCCTTTATTTCTTATCTAAAAATTCAAAGAAACCTGGTGCTTTAATTTCTGTTAACACTTTTAATTTTTCGAAAATCTTTATTTTAATCTCCTGCTCTAAGTCCTCCCTTTCCTGAATAGATGTGTTTTTTAGACTCTTTTTTATTTTTGGTAAAAATTTGTCAATAACCTCATCATATGTTAGTTCATTACATTTATTCACTTTAATCACACCCCAAATTTATTTTCGATTTTAACTTTCTCAAGGCGGTACGATGATAATAAGAAACCATCTGTTCTGATAAGTTTAAAATATTAGCTATTTCTTTGTTCCTTAATTCGTTTAAATATATTAATTCAATTACTTTTTTTTGAGTTTTATTGAGTGTCTGAAGAGCATGATATAAGCTCTGATTCGTTATCATCTCTTCAAGTGCTGTTTGTGTCTCTTCAAAAATCTTTTCAGTTTTATGATCTGATTGAAGATTATAATAAAGTTTTTCCGGATTTTCAGTTGCTTCAAAATATATTGGAGTCCTTTTTTTGTCTGCCGAAATTCTTTTATCATAATCAATTGAGTAAAAATGAATTAACTTGCTCACATAATTGATGACTTTTACATTGTAATAATGATTTCTAAAAGCTTGATCCAACTCTTCTTTATTTTCATAAGTAGGGTTATTTATTACGTTTTTTAGTAAAGAAAAATTCTCTTTTTTCTTTAAAAAAAGCGCAATGATAGGTTCTTCTAGTTTGTCTCGATTTTCTTCAAAAAAAGACCTTAATATACGTTTTTCATCCATTTGAAAAATATCCCTCCTCACTTCATAAAGAGATATCTCTTCATCAATTATAAAACAAAAACGAGAACAAATGTTCTGTTTGTGTGAATTTATTCGAACCAGAAGCATCGACAATTTGATATTTTTTATCAAAACAACATCCCAAAGATACTAAAACCCTTGATTGCGTAAAGAGGTAAACAGCATATAAAAAATATTGCATACTATTTTTCATTCGTTTAGAATATTCAAAGATATTGAGTAATGGTTATTCAAAGGAGCGTTAGCTGAATATGCACAAACTGTATTTTTCAAGTGATATCGGTGAAAAAAAACCAGAGACGATCATCAATAGGCAAAGTGCCTGCCCTTTTTGTGAGCGTGATCAATTAACAGGCATTTTGGAAACGGATGAGGAAATGATTTGGCTGGAGAATAAATACCCAACGATACAAAACACGTATCAAACGCTCATTATTGAGACGGATCATTGTAATGAAGACATCGCTGTATATCGTAAAGCGAAAATGAGAAAACTCATCCGCTTCAGTTTAGAAAAATGGCTAAACATGGAGGCCCAAGATTGCTATAAAAGTGTGATTTTGTATAAAAATTATGGTCCGTTTTCCGGAGGAAGCATTAAACATGCGCACATGCAAATTGTCGGGCTAAAGCAAGTTGATTATATGAAAGAACTCTTACCCGAACATTTTCAAGGAATAAAGGTAATAGAGAAGCCGTCTGAAATAGAACTTAACTTGTCAACCAACCCAATTATAGGCTTTACAGAGTTTAATATTATCATCAGCGATACTTTAGAGCACACCGATAAACTCGCCGACTATATTCAAAAAACAGTACAATATGTTTTACATGATTTTAACCAAAAATGTTCTAGCTATAATATGTTTTTTTATCACACTAACTTAAAAATCATTTGCAAAATCGTGCCCAGATTTATCGCTTCTCCTTTTTTCATTGGCTATAAAATTCCGCAAGTATCTGTAGATCAACGATTAAATGAAATTAGAACACAGCTGGTTAAAAAAATAAATGAAACGAAATAACAAAAGGGGCTGTCCTGAAAGTCGTGTGGATGAATAAAAATTGGGGAATTTGCTCGCTTTCCGCGGGCGATCCACGAGCCTCCCCGGAGCTCGTTCCTTGCTCCTCTTGGGTCTCACCTGCCTCGCTGTTTCCGCAGGAGTCTCGCAATTCCCCCTGATTTATGTGAAAAAGGACTTTTTAGACAGCTCCTTGTCTAGTATGCGTCCGATAAACTTAGAATTTTTGCAGTTTTTATGAAAACACAAGCCCCGTTGTTTCAAGCATCCACTGAACAGATTCTAATCTATTAATCAATATCCTTTACACGTCCTATACTTGTTATTGACAAGTGGATTCTTTCACTCGTATGACAGTTTTAGGAACACTAGACGTTTTTAGTGGGGCTTCTGGCGTGGCTCTTCAGTGATGATCAGCTTATATTTTTTTAGTCTGTTTTCCATCAGTAATGCCATTTGTTTTGCATTTGGATTTCCTTCATTTTCTAATTGATCAATGATGTTAAGATAATCCGTTTCATTTCGATTCTGATTAATTTATATGCAGGCTGAATTTCTCCCACCTTAATCTTAAATCCAACTATACCTTTTAGTTCACTTTGTAAGAGATGAGGAGAGAGAGAAAGTTTCTCGCATGAAATTGGATTTTCTCGATGTTCTTCGTATTTTTCCATCATACTTTTTAACTCTTCTATTAATTCTTCTTTCTCTAAAATACTTACTTTCCCATCTACAGGACCGCTTGATAATTCCGTGTTGGAACTTCTTCATGCCCATACCATGAAGAAATGTAAGCGTGCGGTCCCTGAAACATAACAAGTACATCTTCACACGTTTCAAATGTTCTCCACTGAGAATTTCCATACCGATATGCCCGCTAATATAGTAATCATCACCTTGTTTATTTAATCCCAATGGCAATTGGTTTCCCTTTTTCTGTTGTAACGATCGTGCCAAGAGAGTTTTTTTGAACAAAATCCAACATTTGCGACCTTAAAATATTTTGGAATAGACATCGTCATCCTCCTTTTCTAGATCAGAGTTTTTGTCATGATGTAATCGATTTGTTCTTCATCACCCAGATAAAAAGAGTGGGCTCCAGTTTGGATAAAACCCGTTTTCTTATAAAAAGCAATCGCATTCTCGTTTTTTTCCCATACACCTAGCCAAATTTTCTTTTTATTATGCTCCTGCGCAATTTCCACAGCTTTATTTAGGAGAGACTTACCAAGCCCATGTTTTTGAAATTTATTTTTTATGTAAATCCTCTCGATTTCAAGTAATTCATCACCCATTTTTTCAGACTGAGCATCATTAGTGTTGACCTTTAAATAGCCAACGACTTCATGATCAAAATAAACAAAAAAGAATTGTGAAAAAGCATCTGATAATTCTCTTTCTAATTGTTTTAAGTTAAATGCCTTTTCTAAATAGGCATTTATACTTTCGGGTGAATTTTGATGCTTAAATGTCTCTTTAAATGTTTCATAACTAATGTCTTGAAGTTTGCGCAAATCTTCAAGCGTACACTTTTTTAATTTTATTGTCATATGTCGCTCCTTTATAACATCAATATTTTCTTTTGTTTCCCTTTTTTACAGATTCCCAGTCTTTTTCTATATTTTCCCTTACTCTTTGAAGAAGATTAAACATGGTTTCCGCTTCTCTTTCGGAAAATCCCTTTAATGCGACACTGTTCGAATGATCATTTTCTCTTTTTATAAAAGGAAATACCTTTTTTCCTTTTTGGGTTGAAAACAGTTTTTTTATTTTTTTGTTTTGTTCATCATCTTTTCTTTCGATAAAGCCCTTCATTTCGAGTTTTTTGATCGCACGAGCTGCAGTTGTTCGGTCTACTTTAATCATCTCAGCTAACTTTTCTTGAATGATGCCAGGGTGTTCACATATTCGGACAAGGTACAAATACTGCCCTTTTGTAAGATCATGTTCTTTAAATTCAATATTGCTGATAGAATCTAATGCCCTTGCGATCATACCAATTTCACGAAGAATTTCCTTCATCATTAACATCCCCATGTACATATATTTGTTGTAAATGCAATAAAATTCATATATAAAACTTACCCTAATTTTGTTGAGTTTGCAATAACTGTCCATAAATGCGTGGTTTACTTTAAATGTGATTAGGCTAAGCAAATTCACACCGATTCCAGTGGATCTTATCATTGATCATGTCGTAAAATAGACCACCAACTAAACAAAAAAGTCTCCAAACTGAATCTATTATGATCCAGTTTAGAGACTTGTATGCAATCAGACGATTACCTGATTGATATTTCTTTATTGTTCATATCAAGAATTGAAATGTTACATGTTCCCCCTAAGTGATCTTGTACTGATGATGCTAAGTCTTTTAAAGCATTCTCAAACTCATTTACTCGTTTCTCATCAACTAATTCAATACACAAAAAAGCATTTTTTGTATTTTCAGTAAGCATTGTTCTTACTGATTCACGCCAATTCCAGCACCTGCAGATTGCACCACTAGCATCTTTATATACGATTTCACCTTCATATGGGGGTTCATTTTTATCCGTCCCTAATGTAACAAAATCTTCATTTCCAATTGCTTTAGTCAATCGAATATCACCATTGAAAGTGTCTATATCTTCACCGCCACAAGGCAATGCATATTTTAAAGAAATAGAATTGTAAATATCAACCAATGGATTAATGGTCCCTATATGGTTTCCTTTATCCACCCGTTTTAGTAATGCCTCAATAGATGACCTTGCACCTTTTTTGGTTTTAAACTTTTGAAATGCCTCTCTCCATACTTTGATTACTTCGTTACTGCTAAATTCTTCATTCTGTAAATATTGTAAGGCTTCCTTTTTTGAATGCTCTATAATATCTTTATATTTATTTGTATCTTTTATAGAGTTATCTATCCCCTTACAAACAACAATACCAATTCTTGCATTAGGAAATAAACCCCAAAAATCATCTGCAATAACAAACTTTTTCATTTAAATATGCCTCCTCAACATTAAAAAAGGATCTCCCAGGTTTTATTCTCGTATACACAGCGCTGTATTTTTCTCTGACAAGGTACAATACAACTTTTTGTTGCAAATACAACAAAAATGACGTACATTTAACATACCTTAATTTTGTTGCATTTGCAATATTTTTTTAAAAAAAGGAAAGGATTGATCAATCATGAATATAAAAAGAATGACAACTGAATCTGATTTACATGAAGCTCTCAGTATTAGAAAAACAGTCTTCATTGAGGAACAAAATGTACCTGAGTCTGATGAGTTTGATCAATTTGATACGCTTAATGAACAATGCCAGCATATCTTGGTATATCATGAAAATCAGCCTGTTGGCACTGGTCGTGTACGTATCGTTGACAACACAGGAAAACTGGAAAGAATTTGCGTCCTCAAACCTTACCGTAAGTACGGATTGGGAAAAGTCATCATAGGAGAGTTAGAAAAAATTATGATAGAAAAAGGAATGACTAACTTTAAGCTGCATGGGCAAACACAAGCAGCAGGCTTTTATAAAAAACTAGGCTATCAGACTTCTTCACAAGAATTTATGGAAGACGGCATCCCACATATCTTGATGATAAAATGAAGTATGTTTATTACGGATTAGGTATACTCATATTAAGTTTAGGCATTTCCTTAACAATAAAATCAGGACTAGGTACATCTCCCTTTGATGCCCTTTTGGTTGGTCTTTCCGAAGAAGTCGGTCTTACCGTAGGTAGTTGGGAGGTCCTTATTTCTGTTATCCTGTTAATCTTTAATTCTATATTAACGAGAAAAAAACCTATTTTGTTGGGCTTGATTACAGCCTTCATTACTGGGATAAGCATTGATCTATGGATGTTTTCCTTTCATCATGTCATGGAGCCAAACATGTGGTTAAGCAAGCTCACTTGTTTCGGAATCGGTTTGGTGTTCATTGGTCTTGGAACAGCAATGTATCTTCAGACGAAATTTGCATCCACTCCAATTGATCATTTAACACTCATTATCCGAGATATTTTTAAAAAAACGATCCTATTTTCAAGAACATCGGTATATGCTCTTTTCTTATTATTAGCCTTTTTATTTAAAGGTCCTATCGGTATTGGAACCCTTTTAACTGTTTGTTTTGGAGGAATAATCCTTCACTTTTTTATGCCTTTTATTGAATGGCGAATTCTATCATCAGGCCATGTAAATTGTCATCTGTCTCTTATAAACAGGAATTATCATTCACTAACTAAAAGGAAAAACAGAAGAGGTTAACTTTAAAAGACCTCTTCCTTTTTGATATTTAGTTATTATTCACAAAATCAAAAAAGGCGGAAACGATCTGCTTAGGTATAGCTTATGCGGGTAGCTACATGCAATGTCATGGATGTTCCTAAAGAGGTTTAACAGTCTATGCCTGTTTTAAATTGAAATGACATGAAAGAATTATAAAACCTGAGTAAATAAACAATAAAATGAATACAAGAAGGATATCGCTCCCACGAAAAAAGTATATTTTTTTTGTTTATCTTCTTTTACTAACATCATGTAGAAAAGACCGGTAAAGAAAAATCCTATGAACCAGCCTACTGACATTTGCCACATAAAAGCTATCATAAAACCGATAATCCCCAACATTTGAAAGGCTTTAGAAGCAAATATAACCACTTTAAATTACCACCTTTGTTAAATTTTATATAGTTATAGTTTATCCTTTTCAAAGAGTAATTGCTATACTTTCAATTTTATTCTGATGATACAACTTCCAAATGAGGTTAGAAAAGAACGCCGAAAAAATTAGTCGAGGTTTCAGGATATACACAGACCTTTCGTTTATTAGAATTACGACACGTTCCCTATTATTTGATGTTATTTTTGCTTGATTTATTTTTTTAAAAAAGTATTGACACTGAAAATATGACCATGTTATTATTAAATATTTGATAAAAAAATCGATATGTGGTAACCTTAAGAAGGTTACCATTTATGGAGGTGGATTATATGTTTCAAATTGGCGATAACGTTTTTTATCCAATGCACGGAGCAGGTATAATTGAAGCCATAGAAGAAAAAGAATTCTTAGGGGAAAAACAACAGTATTATGTCATAAAAATGTCAATCAGTAATATGCAAGTTATGATTCCAACGTGTAAAATATCGAGTTTACGTATACGACCAGTTACTGATATACTTGCATTAAAACATATTATACACATTTTTCAGCATGGAGAATCAGATAAATTACTGCCGTGGAAACAAAGGTTTAAAGTAAACACGAACAAAATAAAAACGGGTGAAATACAAGAAAGCGCTGAAGTTGTACGTGATTTAATGCGTATGAAGAAAGAAAAAGCACTTAATGCAAGTGAAAAAAAAATGTTGGATCATGCATATAAATTTTTGATTAGTGAACTGGAAGTCATTAAAGGAATCACTGAAAATCAAATAAAAAGTTTCTGTTAAGTTAATGATAGATCATGTATTGCAGTCTAAAAAATATTCTTCAGGAATATTATAATTAAAAGTAAATCATTTCAAAGGTGTTTAACTTCTTCAACTGCTTTTAGAACATTAACCTCTTTTGTTATTCCTACAAACTAATTCATTTTTATTATTTCACTTTCTTCTACGAACATTTGAAATTTTATTTAATCCTGATTCACACTGGCACAAGGAGCCGTAAGGATTGAAGAAGTGATTAATTACAAAAAAAACAATCAATCTCATCTGAGTTTAATCATTTCTTATATCCGCTGCAACAGTGAATAGTAATTGTTTATCCATCTAAATATATGGTCAACGATAAAAAGGATGATCCTTTTTGTTTACTCATGGTATTAATTGGATATTCATGAATTTCATCTGATGTGGTGGATTCAAAAGGAAAGAGAGTATCAGAATTTATTTTATGGTGCTTCGTCTAGCGTGACCCTTTGGGCGGATGGTACACGACACATTTGTTGGCTATTTTTTTGATTTCGCAAATGTTTTTTGAATAGGTTCCAAATAACGCTACCAAGCATTTGGAACAAGAAAAGATCTTAGCTGATTGATAATGGTTTGTAGGAGTTTAGATCGTGAAGACTTGTACTTAAATTAACGGGCTGATAATGTAGTTGTGTATTCAAAAAGAAAAGAAAAGAAAAATAAATTATTTATATATATTCCGCATATTGTCAATCCAGTATGTTATACTGTAAACAAACCTTTGAAGCTTTAAATCTTTTTCTATTACCTTCTGCCATCACCCTGCTCGAACGTTGAGTAGGGTTTTTTATTGGAATTATTCAGAGAACATAAAAAAACAGGCCCTATATGAGCCTGTTTTTTTAAACGATTTAAGATTAAGCACCTTTTTGAACGTTAGCAGCTTGAGCTCCACGAGGACCTTGCTCAACGTCAAACGTTACTTTTTGACCTTCGTCTAAAGATTTGAATCCATCAGTTTGGATTGCAGAGAAGTGTACGAATACATCGTCTCCATTTTCACGTTCGATAAAGCCAAAACCTTTTTCTGCATTAAACCATTTAACTGTACCTTGTTCCATTTTTGTTGCCTCCTAGTGCGTTACACACATTGTATTACTATCCTTGCCCAAAGTATCATCAAGACGAAAAGTCAATATTCATACTATCCTTTACACCGAACAAAAATAATTCCTCTTCATCATATCACGAAACGGAAATAATTGCAATTTTATATTATTATTTTATTCAAAACGTGCGGATACCAGTGCAGAAGCGGTAAGTATAGATTTTATAACATGTCTAAGAAGACCTATCAATCACTATGATTTGAAAACACAGTGAAATTCTTTGATGAACAGTAATTCATGATTGATTGTTAAAAACTTCTATAAACAGCTCAGCTGTTTCTTGTTTCAGTGCAAGATATTCTTTTAAATACAGGCTGTTCACTGGTAAGTCTTTATTTCTGCAGATGTTTCTAAATGGTCACTCATCATATAAGAAGCTCATAAAATCCTTTTCCTTCATTACCACTTTTGAAATCATTCTTACATTTCCAATAATTTCACAGAGGAATGGGAAAGATACTTATTATATATACAGCAGTTGGGACATCAAAGGCAAAAAACGTTTTCTATACTTAGATTAAGATCATTAGGGAAGGGGGAACTTTAAAAAATGCAAGAACAAAACCTAAGGACTTTGAGAAAACTGGTTACTCCTTATGAAAAGTCCGATTTACAAAAAAGTATTTGTCAAATCATTAACACATTGGTACCATTTTTTCTGTTATGGTGTTTGGCATATAAGTACTTGTCGATTTCTTATTTCCTTACATTAGCGATTTCTGTCGTTGCGGCGGGTTTTTTAGTGAGAACCTTCATCATCTTTCATGATTGCTGTCACTACTCCTTTTTTAAGAACAGAAAGGCGAATCGAATCCTTGGAACAATAACAGGAATTTTAACTCTGCATTCTCTTGATCATTGGGCACACGACCATTCTGTCCACCATGCAACAAGCAGCAACCTGGACAAACGCGGTACAGGCGATATTTGGGTACTGACCGTTGAAGAATATAAGGAAGCCTCAACTAAGACAAAAATAATGTACCGTTTGTACAGAAATCCGGTTGTTATGTTTATTATTGGACCGATTTACGTCTTCGGGGTTACCAATCGTTTTAATCGTAAAGGGGCAAAACGCAAAGAACGGATGAATACGTATGTAACGAACCTGGGGATCGTCGCTTTGGCAGCACTTTTATGTTGGACTATTGGCTGGCAAAACTTCTTGCTAGTGCAGGTTCCAATTTTTATGATATCAGGATCCCTTGGAATTTGGATGTTTTATATTCAGCATACGTTTGAGGATTCTTATTTTGAAGAAGATGAGCATTGGGAATATGTAAAAGCAGCAGTTGAAGGAAGTTCTTTTTATAAGCTTCCAAAAGTCTTGCAATGGCTAACAGGCAATATCGGTTTCCATCATGTTCATCATTTAAGTCCGAGAATTCCAAACTATAAGCTTGAAAAAGTGCATAACAACACTGAACCATTGCAAAATGTTCCGACCATTACACTGGCAACAAGCCTTAAGTCGTTAAAGTTCCGCCTATGGGATGAAGAAGGCAAACAATTTGTTGGTTTTAGCCACTTAAAAAAGGTTTCTAAAAGCCAAGTATCAGCACGGCTAAGAACGGATTAAATATACTCTCTATAATGTGATAAGGGGCCGTGTATCTTGCAGAATAAAAGTGCAGACTCGCGCAACGGTTTTGTGCAGAGGTCAGCACTTTTTTATTGCCATTTGCAGACTCCACAATATCAAAGATGATGTAGCACTAATGCTTTGTTAGAAAACCCCTTTTGAAATTATAGATTACATGTTTATTTAGTTTGAGCACTGGCACTGAAAAATCTTTACGGTTTTTTCTCAAGAGTAAACTGAGTATCACAGCTCTTATTCCCTTGTCTCCACTCTAGATAAACTGTTATTGTATGCCCTTCTAATTGTGATAACTCTGTAAATGATAAAAATGAAACTGATTCTTCATTCAGGTCACCATTTTTAGTAGTGCCTCCGGAATAATCTTTCATAGGTATTTCAATTTTAGAATCAAGTTCGATTTCATCATCAATTTTGATAACCAATTGTTTTAAGTAAGTTTTTTCAATATTTTTCTTACTTCCAATCCAATATAAATCTCCGCTATATTTTGAATGATCATCATGTTTTTTAAAAATTACTTCCCAATTCTGACCCTTACTCTTCCCTTCCCATTCAGGGATATCCTCCGAACGACTATAATCAAATAATTTAAAGGCTCCGAATATCACTAAAGTGACTAGTAAAATACTTCCTATAAAAATGATCGGGTATTTGTAGTGTTCTTCCATTGAAGCAGCCTCCAAAAAATGTTGATTTTTTCTTTAATAGGAAATATCGTTTAATAATATCACATTTTTTGTTTGCTGTGACTTCAAAAAATTAATGAAACTGAGGTTTTAGTTTTGAATGACTCGTGTTTTTTCACGACAATTCATCTCCACCATGAGAAAAATCCGGTTAGCAATAACAGATATAGAAGACGAAAAGCGGGCATAGATCTCACGCCCCAACCACAATCGCATTAGAAAATGACATAACAATTGCACAACGTTTATGGCATACATCAATTTAAACAACAAAATATTGGAATAATGATTAATTTTCTTTTTTTCATAAACTCTCTTTTCCTTATTAACAACAGAGGACAACTGACAGATTAATGATCTATTAACCTATTTATCTTTTTTGTCATATACAAACAATCAGGTATTTTGGTTTTTTACGCCCCACTCACATAATCCTTCCAAAACCGGTAATAAAGTTTCACCTTTATCTGTGAGACTGTACTCAACTTTAGGGGGAATTTGAGGATATTCCTTACGTTTCACGAGACCATCCGCTTCCAATTCTTTTAGATGTGAACTCAATGTTTTATATGTAATATCTCCTATCTGTCTTTTTAGTTCATTAAAGCGAATTGGTTGGTTTTCTGCTAGAAGGTAAATAATAACCATCTTCCATTTTCCTCCTATAACTGACATTGTATAACCAAAAGGCGTATCTTGAATATTTTTAATTTTCCCTTTATATTCAGCCATACCCATAATTACACTATCCTTTCAGGTAGCACCTATCAAAAAAGTGCGTACTACTATTTTAGTTGCGTTCAGTTTATACTAACCATACTTTAAAGTAAAGGAGAGAAAAACATGACTAAAACAATACGGCTTTTAATGCCACAATGGCAAGGTGGAAACAATCCTAACTACTCATTTGGAGCCGAACTGCTTGCTTGGCTAGCTCCAGACAATGACCATCCCCTTATTAAGGTTCCAGTTCAAACTTATGATGGAACCCCACTTGAAAACGAGAACGGTATGAATGGGAGAAAACAATTGCTTGAACAATTAAAATCTGCTCATCATATAATTGATGCTCATAAGCCAGATCGCATTGTCGTGTTTGGCGGTGACTGCTTAGTCGAACAAGCCCCTTTTGCCTATTTAAACGAACGATACGATGGAGAGTTAGGTTTAATTTGGATCGATGCTCACAGTGATTTAGTCAGATATGTCGGGTATGATAATGGACATACATTACCTCTCGGAAATCTTTTAGGTGAAGGAGATGAGGAGTTCACAAAACATGTGAAAATCCCACTTAAACCTGAAAATGTCTTTATCGCGGGATTAGTAGTTCCTACAGAACAAGAAACGAAAGTGATGTCAGAAGAGTTTCAAAGACTAGGTATCGCTCCGGTAGAACAAGACACCGAAGTGATTCAAAGACTAGGTATTAAAACCGCTGGAACTAAAGAATTAATAAACAGTACTGGATCTATAAAAGAGTGGCTTAACGAAAGCAACATTAAGCACCTAGCTATTCACCTTGATTTAGACGTACTTGACCCACAGACATTTCGTTCTATATTATTTGCCAACCCTGAAGTACCTGTAAATTATTCTCCTGAGGGAACAATGCAAATACCTCAACTGATTCATCTGATTGAAGAACTATCTGAAGAAACAGATATAGTTGGCTTAGGAATAACCGAGCACTTACCATGGGATTCTATTTATTTAAAAAATTTGCTTGATAAGATACCTATTTTAAATAAATAAAACTCTTAAACATTATAATAGAGTTGAGTCCCGACCTTTACATGGTTTCCGAATTCACATATTGCCGTTTTCATAAGACGATGTAAATTGCATGGAACGTCTAGACACTAGCTTCCGTGGAGAATGACGATTAAAGTCTACGAATAATTTATAGCCTAACAAAAAATGGAGCTGTCTAAAAAGTCCTTTAATAAATTAAGGGGAATTGTGAGACTCCTGCGGAAACAGCGAGCCAGGCGAGACCCATAGGAGCAAGGAACGAGCTCCGAGGAGACTCGCGGATCGCCCGCGGAAAGCGAGCAAATTCCCCAATTTTTATTCATCCACACGACTTTCAGGACAGCCTCATCTCTGGTACATTGCCAAAGGGGCTGAACCTTGAGGGGATATTCACTTATTGGACCCTCAACCGTTATTTATATTATGTATTGCGTGTTTTTTCACCATTTTGTATTAGGGCACAAAATGGGCACTGTAATTAACCAAATATTAATAGACTTCTTGGCTTTAAAACGTTATGTCAAATAAACTCTTCTGCTCTAATTTAAAGACAGTTGTTTTGTCTTTTGATTTATCGTTCCACTCTATTTTTACCTCTAATTGATGATCTTTAATATCTTCTTCTGGCATATAGCTAAAAGTTGAAATATGATCAGGTTTTTCCCCACCATCTTTAAAAGAAATAGATCTTGATGACATTCAAAGAATTAGTTACAATAATTACTGTTGTTCACATGGTCGATTTAAAGTTTTTTTGTTTGTTGTTTTTAAAATGTTTTTTTGATAAATAATTTCATTTTAAGAAAAAAGAGTTTACTTTTAAAACGGCCAGTTCATGAAAAAAGGAGAAGAAGATGCGAAAAATCATTTATGTTTTATTAATAGTCACAGCAGTTTTGGGATTAAGTGCTTGCGGTAAAAACACAGCAGATGACTTGCAATCTAAAAAGTGGAATGTGGTTTCTACAAATGGCGAATCATTTACAGCTGAATTCAGTAAAAATAAATTTACTATCAAGTTGGGGAGTCTTTCTAAAGGGTTTACCTATAAAATCAACAAAGATGAAATTAGTTTAGAGGAAGATGGGGAAAAGCCCCTTGTATTTGAAATTGAACAAGATGGCGATGAGTATAACTTCAAAGCGACTACTAAAGCTATTAAAGATGAATATGGAGACTTGACGTTATCACCAAGTAAAGAATAAATGAAAAGTCGGGGAAAAACTCAGTTTTTTTATCAAATTTAAAGCAGGCGTTTGCCTGCTTTACTTTTTAATCCCTTATGATCTCCTGTGAAAAATCGGTTTGTACTTTCAGTTTCCATTATGTTACCTTCTACATTTGGTGCTTTTCTTACTTGATCACCATCTTGTTTCTTTTGTACAGCAACAGCAGTATTGCTCTGATCTTCAACCCTATTCTGTGAATCATTCAACTGAATTCTTTCACCAAATTCTTTTAGGTCAGGTTGGTCAGTTTCACTTTTTATATCCTGTAATACAGGCGAATATCTCGAATTATTATTCTCTTTAGTCGTATCAATATTAGAACTCGGATTCTCATCTGTTATCTTTTCATCATTATTTCCTTGTTTTTTGGATAAATTGTTTTGTTGATCTGTCTTCAATAAGTTTTGAGGTTGCCTATTTAATGCCTTCTTATCATTTAAAACATTGGAACTTTGGTGTTTTTGTGGAGTTCTTTCGGCTAGGTTCTCAGTACCCTAACCCGAGAAGGCTGACAATAAGAACCTTTCTAAATCAGTCCAAATCGTCAACCTTTTTTTAATTAATAGAAGCTAAAATAAGCTCTACATGGAATACTTCCTACAAGATATCTAGTGTGACAAAGTTTGCTTTATTATTCATTAAAACCATCGATATCAAAATTATTTAAATCAAGGTTCAAGCTTTTCAGTTGTTTCAACAACACTTCAGGTTTTAAGCTATCACCATTTCTTAATTCCTCTGGAATATCTTCAGGGGTTGGAATTTTCATTCCATCCTCAATCCATTGTTTGCGATACAATTGAAATGCAGCCTCGATTAAATGATCTGGAGTGACAATATAGCCTAATCTCACATCATGATCTTCACTGTAGCCAAACTCAAAATCACAACATGGACAAACATCAAAAGTTTGTTGGTACTCACCCTTATACAAAAGATTTTCTGTTAACCCTTTATACCCGCACACTATACATCTATAAAGTTTATTCCCCACAATTAATCCCTCTTTTCTCTCACTTTTTTTATTTATTGGTTCTTATAATAATCATAACCCTTTTGTTTATTTGGGTGTTTTGGCTTGAAATAAGTCATAATTACATCCCTACCTTCTTGTCGTTCGACTGATAAGAATTCATTGGTCTTTTTATTATATTTATAGTATCGGTATTTACCATTAAATTTTTTCTTACTTCTTTTTGTAAGCACTGTTTTGCTAGTGGCTTTTCCTAAAAAAGTTCGTGCTTTCAAATATTGAGATTTAGAAATATTACCAAGTTCTTTTTTGTGAGTATCACAGTAAAAAGAAAGAACTGAAAGATTAGTTAGACGACTTACTTTAAGTTAGTGGGCATTTTTGGGCACTGACCAAAACGAAAATTTGAGTATACACAAAATCCCAAGGGCACTCAAACCCTTGGGATTACTAGTATGCGGCCGAGAGGACTTGAACCTCCACGGGTTATTCACCCACTAGGCCCTCAATAAATTGAAAACTTATTATCTGTTACAAAAGCTTGTTTTCATTGCACTCTTTTCTTTACATTACTCACAATTTGTTTGTTTTTCATTATTTATGGAGTAAAAATGGAGTAAGTTTTTTATTGGATAAGTAGTTGCAAGAAGCAAGTATAGGCTTTTCAGACCGTTGAAATTTCACTTTATTGTTCTGTTGAGAAGGCTGACAATAAGAACCTTTCTAAATCCAAATCGCCAACCTTTTTTAAATCAATGAAAGCTAAAACGAGCCCCTACATAGAAAAACTTCCTACAGGGTTATCTAATGTGAAAATTAGGGTTTGCTTTATTATTCATTAAAACCATCGATATCAAAATTATTTAAATTAAGGTTCAAGCTTTTCAGTTGTTTCAACAACACTTCAGGTTTTAAGCTATCACCATTTCTTAATTCCTCTGGAATATTTTCAGGGGTTTGAATTTTCATTCCAGCCTCAATCCATTGTTTGCGATACAATTGAAATGCAGCCTCAATTAAATGATCTGGAGTGACAATATAGCCTAACCTCACATCATGATCTTCACTATAACCAAACTCAAAATTACAACATGGACAAATATCATATGATCCTATATTGTATTCATCATATGGTGGTTCATCTAACCCATTAAAACCACAAACAGGACAAGTATAACTTCTCATTTAAGCACCTCTTGATTTTTATTGTTCTTTAAAATACGCCTTACCTCTTTTAGGTTTAAAAAATGTCTTTATGACATCATTTTTAGTCATTGAAAGAAAATCATTTGTTTTTGTATTGTACTTTAAAATATCTCCATTTTTGCGTTTTTTAGTAAGTATATGTTTTCCTGTAGTTCCTGCTAGAGCTTGAGCCTTTTTTAAATATTTACTTTTAGATATATTTCCATATTCACGCTTGTGTTTTTTGTAATGTTCATCAAATAAATCGGCATTTCTAAATTTTAATTTCTTTAAATCTTTCGCAGTAGCTTTCTTTCCATATTTTTTAGTAGCTTTTTTCACGGCAGTTTTACCGAATTTTTTCATTGCATATTTTATACCATATCTAGCTACATGTATAGCAATAATAATCACTGGATACCATGATGCTTGTAATTGGGTAGTATTTACTTCAAACTCTTCTCCTGTTTCGACATCTTTCAATGTAGCAGTGAAATCATCCCCATCAACTTCATGTAGTTGAACTTCAAATTCTTTTTGTGGTAATTCTCCTGATTCATTCTCTGCTTCTGCAGTAACTACCATGTCACCAGTTTCTAAATCTAATTCTAATTCCCCGTCAACAGATAAGTCATCTGTTGCAATATCAGTTTCAACAGTTGCTTTATCACCATCGATTTCGGAATTTATCTCAACATTATTTCCATCAACAGTTTCACCAAATATCTCTTCTGTTTCAGAGTTTATTTCCTCATTATCAATTACTTCTTCATTTGTGGATTCAAGCTGCGTTGTTGAAGCTGAAGTAACATCAGTCCCTAAGCTATAGAATACAAAAATGGCTACCAAAAAGCTAACGAAATATTTCAAATTAATCTTTCCTCCTATGTACTAGTTATATTGAATTAACCCATAACCATATTCTTTATCAGGGCCTTTCTTCCCCAAATCTTTTGCTGTGTTCTTTAAAGCCTTTAAGACATCTTCCCTTTCAAATTCTGGATTTTCAGATAGGATATTTGATACCACACCAGTTACATAAGCTGTTGCAAAAGATGTTCCATTAACGGTTTTTAATTCACCTTTAGGCGTAAAAACAGGAATTTGAACCCCCGGTGCGACAAAGTCTATCTTACCTTTTGCAGCTAATGGATCTCTCTTTAATTTTTTATCAATAGAAGAAATAGATATAACATTTTGATATCTTGCTGGATAATCAGTTGAAAGACCCAATGTATTGCCAGCAGAAGCAATTACTAAAATGTCGTTCTCAATTGCTTTGTTAATAGCATTTTTTAATCTATGATCATCTTTTTGAAATCCAAAGCTGAGATTAATTATGTCAACGTCCTGCTTAATGCTCCAATTAATTCCATCAACTACATCATTAACATCACCACCCCCTTTATCGTTAAGTACCTTAACATCGAACAATTTTACTTTGGGGGCTACTCCTTGAACTGTATGCTTATTTGGGGGAGCCATAATAATACTAGCTACGGCTGTACCATGACCTAAAGAATCCGTGGTGGTAGGTTTATTGGTTATAGCATCATATGTAGTTATTGAACTCTTCTTAAAAATCGGCAGAGAGTGGCTAACCCCGCTATCCAATAATGCTACCTTTATAGGGTCATGAGAAGAATAAAGTTTGGTTTTTCCATTCGGAGAAATAGAGCAAAGTGCCCAATTTTTTTGGCAATCACTTTTTGAAAGAGTAATTTCCTTGTAGTTATTTGAACATCCTACTAGTAATAAAAACAAAACTAATATCAAATTAAAAATAACATTTTTCATCTAACAACCTCTTTTTTTACCGCTTCAACCTGTTATTATATGCACAAGGAAATATTACTTTATTCTTATTCAAAAGTAAATATTAAATTTTTATTTTTTTAAAACGTTTTCTTAGATAAATAATAAGAAGATTGATAACGTAAGGTATAAGATAGAGAACGATTTATTTGACTTTATAAGAGATACACAGATATAAATTCTATTTTATGACAAGTCTATAGAATATGAATATTACAGTAAACAGAAAGAACTGAAAGATTAGTTAGACGACTTACTTTAAGTTAGTGGGCATTTTTGGGCACTGACCAAAACGAAAATTTGAGTATACACAAAATCCCAAGGGCACTCAAACCCTTGGGATTACTAATATGCGGCCGAGAGGACTTGAACCTCCACGGGTTATTCACCCACTAGGCCCTCAATACAGTAAAAGCTTATTATCTATTACAAAACCCCGTTATTTCAAGCATTTGAAATTACTGATTACATGTTTTTTCACCATTTTGTATTTGTTTTGGGCACAAAATGGGCACTGTGTTTAACCAAATATTAATAGACTTCTTGGCTTTAAAACGTTATGTCAAATAAACTCTTCTGCTCTAATTTAAAGACAGTTGTTTTGTCTTTTGATTTATCGTTCCACTCTATTTTTACCTCTAATTGATGATCTTTAATATCTTCTTCTAGCATATAGCTAAAAGTTGAAATATGATCAGGTTCTTCCCCACCATCTTTAAAATGTTCTCCTGTATATTCTGAAAGATTGTATGGACCATTCTCTTCATATACTTCCCCATCAACTATCAATTTAATGTTTTTAACCGTAATTTTTTTCTTATTATTTTCACTGCCTTGCCAATATAAATTAAGAAAATAGTTCGGTCCAATAGATGTTTTTTCTGATTTTTCAATTGATACTCTCCAATTATCATCTTTACTTGTACCTTTATAAAGATCTTTTTGGTCGTAGATTGCATAAAAAACAACAAAAATGAGAGCTAAAATGACTATCGGAATCAATATTATGGTCCACTTTCTTTTTTTCACAAACTTCACCCCTATATTTTTTCCAAAAATATAATATTCTGATTCCCCAATATGAATCCCATCTTCAATAAGATTTTCTCTCCACAAGTTTAAAGGAGGTCGATTAAAAGAATATTTGAGCTATGGATTGTGTAAACATGTCCAGATAATTTTTATTATAAACATATCATTTAATTTTTTCTAATTTATCTGCAGATTGTCAACTCATGTGGATCTTTCCAATCAAAATGTCTATTCGTGAAAAATCCATTCCGCAATAATACCTATTTAGTAAACTTTAAAACATGGTTTAAAATTACATAACAATTACGATTAGGACAAGCTTCTATAAAAACCACAATTGATGTTTACGGACACCTTTTCTCAAACAAACAAAGGGAAACTGCCGACCGTTTAGACGACTTACTTTAAGTAACTCGAGTAAAAGTGGAGTATAAACATAAAATAATCGATTAAATAACTAAATCCCAATGGGGTTAGAAAAATGGGCACTATGTGGGCACAAAAAACAAAATAACTGACAATACACCGAGGGACTTGAACCCTTGGTATCTCTGGTACACTGCCAAAGGAGCTAAGGGGATATTCACTATTGGACCGATCCTCAATACAGTAAAAGGTTATTATCTATTACAAAATCCCGTCATTTCAAGCATTTATTAGATATCGAAGAAGAATTTTTATTTAAAGCCTTTTACACAACAAGTTACTTAACAGGTATGCGTTGCGGTGAAATGCTTGCTTTAAACTGGACAGACTTGGATAAATTCAGAAGAGAAATCAATGTTTATAAATCATTGTCTTTTAACAAAGGTGAATATAAGATTACGACACCAAAAACAAAAAACTCTATTCGCAGGATTAGTGTTAATCCAAAGTTAATTAGCCTATTAGATCAATGGAAAGAAAAACAAAGGAAGTTGTTCGAACAACTTAATATTCAGTATTCAGAAAACATTTATATATTTCAATATAAAGACCTGCCTCCTTCAAAAGATGTATTTAGTAGACGTATTAAAAAAATTTGTGAGAGAGGTTCCATTAAACCAATCAGATTACACGATTTAAGGCACTCTCATGTCGCTTTACTGATACATCAGAAGGAAGATTATGCAACCATAAAAGAACGTTTAGGGCACGCTTCTATAAAAACCACAATTGATGTTTACGGACACCTTTTCCCAAACAAACAAAGGGTAATGGCTGACCGTTTAGACGACTTACTTTAAGTAACTGGAGTAAAAGTGGAGTAAAAAAATAAAATAATCGAACAAATAACAAAATCCCAAGGGCAACCCTTGGGATTACTAGTATGCGGCCGAGAGGACTTGAACCTCCACGGGTTATTCACCCACTAGGCCCTCAACCTAGCGCGTCTGCCATTCCGCCACGACCGCGTATAAGATTTTAAAATGCGGGTGAAGGGACTCGAACCCCCACGTCGTAAGACACTAGATCCTAAGTCTAGCGCGTCTGCCAATTCCGCCACACCCGCATATAACATGGTGAGCCATGAAGGACTCGAACCTTCGACCCTCTGATTAAAAGTCAGATGCTCTACCAACTGAGCTAATGGCTCAAGATTAAATGACACCTTTAGATTTAACCTAACGTAACGACGTCCACATCTCAGAAAGCTTTTTCAAGATGTCTCTCGATGTGTACGCTGAAGCAAATTCTCCGAAGCGTATTCGGTCGTGCTCTACCAACTGAGCTAATGGCTCAAGATTAAATGACACCTTTAGATTTAACCTAACGTAACGACGTCCACATCTCAGAAAGCTTTTTCAAGATGTCTCTCGATGTGTACACTGAAGCAAATTCTCCGAAGCGTATTCGGTCGTGCTCTACCAACTGAGCTAATGGCTCAAGATTAAATGACACCTTTAGATTTAATCTAAACGTAACGACGTCCACATCTCAGAAAGCTTTTTCAAGATGTCTCTCGATGTGTACGCTGAAGCAAATTCTCCGAAGCATATTCGGTCGTGCTCTACCAACTGAGCTAATGGCTCAAAATAAAAAATAAAATGGCTGGGCTAGCTGGATTCGAACCAACGCATGACGGAGTCAAAGTCCGTTGCCTTACCGCTTGGCTATAGCCCAACAAATCTATGAAATGACCCGTACGGGATTCGAACCCGTGTTACCGCCGTGAAAGGGCGGTGTCTTAACCGCTTGACCAACGGGCCTTATGTTTCATTTCTTATGGCGGAGAAGGAGGGATTTGAACCCTCGCGCCGCTTACACGACCTACACCCTTAGCAGGGGCGCCTCTTCAGCCACTTGAGTACTTCTCCATTGGCTCCACAGGCAGGATTCGAACCTGCGACCGATCGGTTAACAGCCGATAGCTCTACCACTGAGCTACTGTGGAATAAATCAGACTTTCTTTATTATAAATTCAGCGACAAAATGTGTCAAGGACAATTTGTTTGAATGATATTATTGCGACGGCTTTTATAATTTATCATAGACAAGCTGTATCCGTCAACCCTTTTTTACAATTTCTTTTATTTTTCCGCCGCATTTCCCACAAACATAGCGATTTATATCCATAGCACGCTTTCTTAAAAATGATTGGCCACATTCTTTACATTCATATGTTCTCGTTTTTCGTGTCGTTTTTTTCATAGTCGGCAATGGTGTACAAAATCTCGGCGCTCCGACTTTCTTTAAGAGGGCTCTAAAATCCTGATCCCGATGTTGATAACCTTTACCTTCTAAATGAAGATGGTAATGACAAAGTTCATGTTTAATAATACCTTCAAGTTCTTTTTGACCATATTCTGTTAAATATTTCTTATTGAGCTCGATATGATGGGAATGAAGTAAATATCTTCCTCCTGTTGTTTTAAGTCGTTGATTAAAGTATGCCTTATGTTGAAAAGGCTTATGAAAATATTGCAAGGACAGCTGCTGTGTCAGTTTTTGTAGTTGTTGATCGTCCATTAGTGAATTCACCTCTCTTTTGAAAAAAACCGAACGGGACAATTTCTAGTCCGCATAAACTTAAATATATCAGAGCCTCAGGAGGGATAAACAATGCCAAATTGGCTCAAAAACCAAATGCAAAAAGCTTTTTATGAAAAAAATCATGACCAAATTAAACTGTTGAACCAATGTTGGTATTTTTACAGAAAAAAACACTGCTTATGAGCAGTGCTATTTTTCTTTCATCATTGATAAAGCAACCCTTCCTTTAGCCGTATCTACATGCTCCACCCAAACTGTTACAATATCGCCGACTGATACAACATCAAGTGGATGTTTGACAAAGGTATGACTGAGTTTAGAAATATGAACCAGCCCATCTTGCTTGACTCCAATATCCACAAATGCACCAAAATCAACTACATTTCGTACAGTGCCCTGCAGCTCCATGCCTTCTTTTAAATCTTCCAATTGAAGCACATCGGTTTTCAAGAGGGGTTTTGGCACTTCATCCCTTGGATCACGTTCAGGTCTTGTTAGCTGTCCGCAAATGTCCTTTAGTGTGATTTCGCCTATTCCGAGTTGTTCAGCGGTTTCAGTATGATTCAGTTCTTTAATTTTTGTTTTTAGTTCGGACGAACCAATTTGATCTGTTGAAAGACCAAGATTCTTTAAGAGCTCTCTTGTTTCTTTATAGCTTTCCGGATGGATTCCTGTTCTATCAAGCGCTTCGTCACCATCTGGCACTCGTAAAAACCCGATGCATTGTTCATATGTTTTTGCACCTAACCGCGGGATATTTTTTAGTTCTTTCCTAGTTGTGAATTTCCCAATTTCTTCGCGCTTGTTCACGATGTTAGTAGCGACTGCTTTGGATAGTCCTGCTACATATTGTAATAGTGCAGCTGAGGCTGTATTTACATTGACACCGACTTGGTTGACGACCATTTCAACTACAAATCGCAGAGAGTCGTTTAATTTTTTTTGGCTGACATCGTGCTGATATTGACCGACACCAACTGATTTAGGATCGATTTTGACAAGTTCGGCTAACGGATCTTGAAGGCGCCGCGCAATCGACACTGCACTTCGTTCTTCAACCTGTAACTCGGGAAACTCTTCCCTTGCCAGCTCTGAAGCAGAATAGACACTTGCCCCAGCCTCATTAACAATTAAATAGTAGACTTGCCGATCAATTTTTTTTAATAATTCGGCAATAAATTGTTCCGTTTCTCTCGAAGCGGTTCCGTTTCCGATCGCAATCACTTCAATACCGAATTTTTCAATGATATTTTGCACTTTTTCACTTGCCGCATGTTTCTTATTGACTGGCGGGTGTGGATAAATCACATCAATTTTCAGCACTTTTCCAGTTTCATCAACAACTGCCAGTTTACAGCCCGTTCGAAATGCTGGATCCACACCTAGAACAAGCTTTCCTTTCATCGGCGGCTGAAGCAACAGCTTGCGTAAATTTTCGGCAAAAATGTGAATGGCCTGATCTTCCGCTTTTTCTGTCAGCTCTTTTCTAATCTCCCGTTCAATCGATGGCTGGATCAGACGTTTAAAGCTATCTTCGATCACGCTGATCAAAACGTCTTTTGCTGTTGTTTGTTTATGTTTTAATATCTGCTTCTCTAAATAACCGAGAATATGTTCCACAGGCGGTTCAACAGACACTTTTAAAATCTCGTCTTTTTCACCACGATTGACAGCAAGTACACGGTGAGGGACAATTTTTAGAATGGGTTCTTCATATTCGTAATACATCTCATATAATTTCTTGTCATCCGCTTCAATATTTTTGACTACCGATTTTAACGTTCCTTTTTTAAACGTTTCCTGTCGAATCCATCTTCTAAATTCCGGTTCATCAGAGATTCGTTCAGCAAGAATATGTTTTGCACCTTCAAGTGCTTCTTCAGCACTGAAAACTTCTTTTTCTTCATTTATGTATTGTTGGGCTTCAGCAAAGATTTCCCTGTTTTGCGGAAGTGTGATGATATAGTCAGCCAATGGCTCAAGCCCTTTGCTTTTAGCAATTGTTGCTTTCGTTTTTCTTTTTTGCTTATATGGACGGTATAAGTCTTCAATTTCTTGCAGTTTTTCCGCTTTTTCAATTTTCAGCTTTAAGTCGTCTGTCAGCTTATCTTGCTCCGCAATTAAGCGAATCACTTCGTCTTTTCGCTGATTCAAATGCTGAATGTATCCCCATCTTTCAGAAATTGTTTGAATTTGCACTTCATCCATCGAACCTGTTTGTTCTTTACGATATCTCGCAATAAACGGTACGGTATTTCCGCCTTCTAACAACTGAATTACATTTTCGACATGTTTGGATGTCAGTCCGGTTTCCTTAGCAATTTGCTTGACGATCAATGCCAAATTATCCATGATAGCCTCCATATAGATGTTCTTTCTTAAGTGTACCAAAAACCTATACCAAACTGAACAGTTTAACAAAACTGCCCAATGATATAGGTTAAATCGTCATTACCATGTGTAGTGTACATTTCTAGTTTCTGTGAAATCGTCTCTGGAGAATGATGTTTCAGTTCATGTCGAAGAGCAGGAACCGACAGTCCATCTGAATAGATCATGAACTTTGATCCCTGTTGATAAGAATAGGTGAATGTTTTTTTAGTAGTATGCGGTTTTCCTGATAAATATCCTTTGGTCGGAATTGGAGAAAAGAATTGATCTGAAGGATGATATAAAATAAAGCGAATATTTCCAACAGAAGTGTAGGTTAATGTCTTTGTTTTAAAATCCGCTTTTAAAATAGCTACGGTCGCACCCCGTTTATGTTTCATAGCTTGGTTACAGCGTTCCATTAAGTTTTGGATATCATCATCACGGTACTTTTCGATCATTTGGCTTATTGTTGAAGAAGATTCGTGAGCCAGATCACCGCTCCCAAGTCCATCAGCTACACTACATATCATACCATTATTAGTTGTATGAAAATAAAAACTGTCTCCGCATATCCTTTTCCCTTCTTTAGGTATTTGATAAACGAGAGCACGGATATACCGGTTTGCTTCGGTCCAGATCATGATTTCAACTCCATAAAAGGATCTTCCGCTAATGCTTCCCTCAATCGTTTTACAGCTTTGCGCTGAAGTCTTGATACATGCATTTGTGATATTCCTAGTAGTTCGCCGGCTTCTTTTTGACTTTTGTTTTGAATATAAGTCAGATCGAGTATTTGTCTTTCACGGTCTGACAGGACATCTAACACACTGTCAAGCATCAGCTTTTGATTTACTTTTTCATAACCTTGTTCTTGGGTGCCAACCATATCAAGGATCGTGACTGTACTCCCATCTGTGTCTGCTTCAATGCTGTGATCGACAGATAAAGCATGATAGCTTTTTACCATTTCCATTGTTTCTAGTACATCTTCTTCAGTTACATTTAAGAATTCAGCAATTTCATCGACCCGTGGGGATCGTTGTGTTTTTGCGGTTAAATGATCAACCGCCGATTTGATCTTCGGTCCTAATTCCTTAATTCTTCTCGGGACATGTACACTCCATGTTTTGTCGCGGAGAAACCGCTTGATTTCCCCAATAATCGTTGGAATGGCAAAGGCTTCGAATGATTTCCCCATCTCAGGATCATAGCGTTTCAACGCACCGAGTAAACCAAGCATTCCGACCTGTTGTAAATCTTCATGGAAGTTCTTTCCTTTAGAATATTTATTTGCTAACTTTTCCACTAAATTCGTATAATGCTGGACGAGAGTCAGTTGGGCGTTTTCATTCTGGTCGTTCTGGTATTCTTTAATGAGCCGGGCTACGTCATCTTTAGTAAGCTTTATATTTTTGGACGGTTGTGTCATCATCAACTCGCTCCCTGTTTAAGAACTTAATCATTGATACAGTTACACCTGGGTCAATTTGTACGTTGACTTCATCCATAAGCGTTTCAATTAAATATAACCCGAGCCCTCCTTCTGTTAATTGATCTGCCGTATACTTTGAGGAGTATGGACCGATGTTCTTCTGTTCTTTTTCAATATCAAAACTTTGACCCTGATCAGTGACAGTGATTTCTAGACGATCTTCAAACATACCAAATTTCACGGAAAATTCGCCATTTTTGTCTGCTCGATAAGCATGCTGCACAGCATTTGTACAGGCCTCACTGACAGAAATTTTCAAGTCTTCAATATCATCGTAAGAATACCCCATTTTACTTGCTATTCCAGATAGTGTCAAACGAATAATTCCTACATATTCGGGTTTAGCAGGTGACTTCATTTCAATGTGATCAGCTATTCGCTTCATGATAATTCACCCTCAGACTTTCCAAAAATATCGATGATATTTTTTAAACCTGTGATATCAAATAATCGGAGTAAACGGTCAGACAGATTCCTAAGCACTAAAGACCCTCCTGTTTTGTTTACCGTTTTATAAATCCCTACAAACACACCTAATCCTGTACTGTCCATATATGAAACGTCCTCAAGACAAACCTCTAGACACTTTCCCTCCTCCGCAAATTCCATTAAAGAATCGCGCAATAACGGAGCGGATTGCACATCTATTTCTCCTGCTACTTTCATTTTTACTACATGATCATATTCTTTTGTACCGATTTTCAAGTTCAACAGTATCACCTCAGGTTTCCATTCTAGCTATTGTTTCAATACCCCTCAAAAAAAAGCTCTAAACCTTTCTTTTCAAAATAATAAGGGTAAAATCATCATGGAGCTTAAAGTCTTGCAGTTTGAGCAAACTTTCATAGATGTTTTCAACCATTTGTTGTGCTGGTTCTGACATATGTAAGGCAATTAATTTTTTTAAGTCTGACCGTTCCAAAAACCCGCTATCTTTTCTACTTTCGGTCACACCATCAGAAAAAAGAATAATCATATCACCAACATGTAGCTTTTGTTCGTATTGTTTATAGTCATAATCAGATGAAATCCCGAGAACGAGACCTTTCGCCAGTAAATCGTAGAATTTACGTTCGCTAGAGCAGTAATAAAAGCCTGGTTCATGACCGGCAGAGGCAAACTTGAATAGGTGATGTTGCAGATGATAATTTCCATAAAACATCGTAATAAACATATTTGCATCAACATTTTGTTCCACTACTCGATTTAGGCTTCTCAGTACCTTTGAAGGATGTGCGCCAGAGTCCGGTAAAGAATCCATCGCATATTTGATCATTGACATACATAAAGCCGCTGGAATCCCTTTTCCAATCACATCAGCAATAGCAATATTGATCGAGTCCTGATCACGAACAAAATGATAGTAGTCACCGCTCATTTGCTTTGCCGGGACACTTATAGCCCCAATGTCGAGCGTTTTATCCTTCGGTATTGTTGTCTCAAGCAGTGTTTGCTGGACATTTGCAGCAATCTCAATTTCTGATTTGATTTCCTGCTGAATGCCTCTTAATGTTTGATGTTCTTGATAAGCAAGACCATACCCAATCATCACTTCAATTAAAAAATCAAGCGAGTGGAACACTTGAATTGGCAAATCTGGATACAACTCAGACAAAACCTTTCGATGGATACTGATGATCTCTTCTGGCGGCACTTGCTGCTCAATTGTTTTTCTGCTGAATTTTTGTCCTTGATATAAAGATGTCTCAGTTAATTCAGATAAATAACGGCTAAGTAGTTGTTGATAACGTTGCGTGATCATTTCCTTGAACTCCATTCGTTCCCTCCTACTAAAGCCACTTTACGGCCTTGATCTTCGTTCCATTTTCTGCATCTGAATGTAATTCAAATTGGTCCATTAAACGCTTTACTCCTGGAAGACCGGCCCCTAATCCACCCGATGTTGAAAAGCCATCTTCCATCACTTTGCGGATGTCGGCTATACCCGGGCCATGATCCTCTGCAATGATATTCAGCCCCTTTTTCGCTTTTTCTTGGACCTCTTCAATGCATATTTGACCTTCTCCAGCATATAGGTAAATATTTCGGGCCAGTTCAGAAATAGCTGTCGTAATTCTTGCTTGATCTACTGTACCAAATCCAAGTTCTTTGGCAATGTTTCGCCCAAGTTGTCTGGCAGCTACAATATCCCATTCTGTCAAAATCTTTACACAGGACCGGTCTTTCATGACTATTCCCCCAATTCACGCTGCAATGTCTCAAGCCCTTTTTCAAGATCAATTGCTGTTGACATGTCTGCTAATGAAACACCGAGTTCAATTAATGTCACCGCAACAGATGGTTGTATACCTGTCAGGACCATTTTAGCCCCGAGCAGTTTTGACATTGTCATCACATCGCTTAACACTTTAGCAATAAAAGAATCGATGATATCTACTGATGTCAGATCGATGACCACTCCGCTCGAACCTGTTTCATAGATCTTATTGAGCAAATCTTCTTGAAATTGGAGCGCTGTTTGGTCATCAAGTTCTACTTGGATAGATACGAGCAGGTAATGACCAAGTTTCAAAATTGGAACTTTAGGTGTCCTCACCACTATTCCCCCAACGAAACAATTTTTCTATTTGTCATTTCTAATGCGGTTTCAATTCCTCTTTGCAACGTATTTTTTGTCACCACTTGTGTTAAATCAATGCCTAGATTGACAATGGTTTGTGCAATTTCGGGCCGAATGCCGACAAGCAGACATTTTGCGCCAACAAGTCTAACAGCTTCAGAAGCTTGAATAATGTGATGAGCAACCATTGTATCGACAACAGGTACACCTGTGATATCGATTAAGACCACTTCAGAACGATGTTTCACTACTCCGTTGAGGAGGTTCTCCATCATTTTTTTGGCACGTTCAGTATCAATTGTCCCGACAAGTGGCATGACCGATATGTTTTCAAAAACCGGAATGAGTGGTGCTGAAAGCTCTTGTAAAGCAACTTTTTGCAATGCAACGGTTTTTTCCCAAGAAACAGCATATTGATGAAGGATCTCGCTGTTAATCGGATCAATAAACTGATCAATTTGCCAAATCAAATCGCTGCACCGATCATCTTCAGTATGGTTGTCTATTTCATGATAAAGATGTTTCCAAAATGCCGATAAACTAGATGACAAAAGTTTAAAGGAAACACCGATTTGGACCGATTTTGAAGAAAATTTGCCAATAGCGGCCGCTTTTTCAGTTTCAATTTTTGAATCATTCATTAAAAGCTCAAGATAATCCCGGCTCATCATTTGATATATCTGATCGTTTAAAGATTCCCTATTATCCAGGTTTTTTAAAATGTCTGCCCAATGTTCAGCTAGTTCATCTTGGTGTTCCATGATATAGTTTAAAATCACATCATTCGACACATTGATCCCCCTATGACGAAAACAATAAAATTTTTCTTCAATATCACCATTATATCGTGGGGTTTTTTGGAACACAAAAAAAGTTGCTCTTTCCTCTGTGAGCAACTTCTTTTCCCTTATTAAAAATCAATAAGTGCCAAACTAATTTGTAAGGCTTCATCAACCTTTTCCATCATCTCATCATCAAGATGAGTGATTTTGTCCGTTAGTCTTTGCTTATCGATCGTTCGAATCTGTTCCAGCAATATAACGGAATCTCTTTCAAAACCATAGCGTTTCGCATCAATTTCGACGTGGGTAGGTAATTTTGCTTTCTGTATTTGGGCTGTTATGGCTGCAACAATAGCAGTTGGGCTGAAGCGATTGCCGATGTTGTTTTGAATCACTAAAACCGGGCGCACCCCGCCTTGTTCTGAGCCAACAACAGGAGATAGATCAGCAAAATAAACATCGCCGCGTTTCACAATCAAATGATTATCCTCCGCTTACTAAGCGCTCTACGGTGTTTTCAGCCTCAAATTCTGCAAATTGCGCCTCAGAAGAGATGTTTAAATTGATTTTGGCCATCTCCATATAGCCGCGTCTCATCGATTCCCGTATTTGTCGATTTTTGCGTTCGCGCAAGTACATTTTTGTAGCTTGATAAATCAGCTCATTCCTACTTCCGTTATCTTGCATGACAACACCATCAAGTTCAGATATTAATGCTTCTGGCAACCGAATCATTATTTCAGTTGTAGCGCTGGATTCAGACAAAAACATACACCTCCACCAAACTTACGAATACTACTTTATTCATTCCATGTTAATCATATCATTATTCTTTTCGTAAGCAAAGCTGTTTTTCTACTCATTCTTTATCATTTGGTAAAATCGGATTCCTTACTCCAATTATACGCTCATTTTCTAAAAACATACGGGGGACACGAGAACTTATCATACACGTAATTTCGTAATTAATCGTTTGCAGTCTTTCTGCTATTTCGTCGACTGAGATCGATTCGTCTTTTTGTTTTCCAATCAAAGTGACTTTTGTGCCAACAGGATACTCTTGATCAAGAGCAATCATAAACTGATCCATGCAAATTCGCCCGGCCATTTTTTGCCGTTTGCCGTCAATCAGCACTTCACTACCGGCAAGCTTGCGCATCCATCCATCCGCATACCCGACAGGTACAGTTCCAATCCATTGATCATGCTCTGCCGTATATGTAGCTCCATAACTGACACTTTCACCTTTTTCAATTTTTTTGACATGAGCAAGTTCAGTTTGCAGTGAAAACACTTCCTGTAATGGAAATGGGAGCTCGTCTTTTATTTCTGGTGAAGGAGACAAACCGTACATACCGATCCCGAAACGGACCGCATTAAAAAGCTGTTCCTTGAACCGCAATCCTGCAGCACTATTTGATGAATGGACCATCAAACGGTCAAGCGGGAGAGGTTTAATCAGTTTTTTAAACCGTTCAAGTTGCATACGGAAATAGTCCGTCTCCTTTTCATCTGCTGTCGCAAAATGGGTGAACACGCCTCTGCAGTTTATTTTACCACTCGCTTTGGCCAACTCCATAATCTCTTTTATTTCTTCTTCTGTTCGACATCCGATCCGTCCCATGCCGGTATCGATTTTGAGATGGACATCAAGAGCGGTCTCGTCATCACTAAGGAAACCAAGTGATTCTTTTACCCAGCCCACTGAATAAGCCGTAACCGTAATCCGATATTCGGCTGCAATATGGGCGTATTCAGGTGGGACTGCACCAAGCACAAGGATCGGTGCTTTAATCCCTTGTCCTCTTAATGAGATTGCTTCATCTAAGAAAGCTACAGCAAGAATGGACGCTCCTTCTGCCAATGCCGCCTTAGCGACTTGAGCATCTCCATGTCCATAAGCATTTGCTTTCACAACTGCCATCAGGTGAACATCCTCGCCAATATGCTGTTTCATATGACGCACATTGTCTTTTAAAGCTGTCAAATCGATTTCTGCCCAAGTTTTTCTGTAAAATGGTTTTAATCTCATGCTGACACTTCCTATTCAATTGTTTCAAATCATCCTTTTTATCATACTAAAAATGTTGTTAAAAAGAAATTTTGTACAGATCGATTTAAAACACATTTTACGAAGAAATGGTTCAAAACATACACCGGATTATAAAAAAGTAAAAATGGTTTTTGAAGCGAAAGTCTAGTAGCGGTCGGATTGAAGAATATTTTTTTGATTTTGCCAAAATATATATAGGGAATTCCAAAACAAATCAATCAGTTTACGAATTCCGAAATCTAATAACATCATTTTCTAGTAAACTCCTCAATAAACGAAGTGATCAAGAGGGAACTAGTAAAAATGCAAATCGCAGTGAAATTTCCACGAATGACTTAACGTGAAAAAGGGCGTCCAATCAGTCGATTTTTCGACGATTGGACAGCCCCACCTGAATGGCCATATTTACTTGGATGACTGACCTTGCATACTTTTGGCAACCATTAGAAGTTCATTTTGTGAAAGATCTTCTGAAGAGAGGAGATAGTCAACTCCATCGTATGTCCAAGACAGTGATTTTTCTTGAAGAACACCGACTGTGAATCCGAGGTTAACCGGCTCACCACTCATGGAAACAGAAGCTGATGTTTTGGCGACTCGAGCTTTTTCCTGAATTAATGTAAATGTTTTTTCGCCGCCATATGTGATGACAATCCTTTTGCCGTCATCTGTTGTCATTTCCTTCTCTTCTAGCTTCTTCACACCTTGCGGAAGGTCAAGAGGCGTTTTCACCGCAAAGGATTCTGACGGTTCAGCACTTGTCGTCACATCGATTTGCGATAGTGTCATATTTTTCTTTTCATCAAACGAGCTTTTATCTAAAGGTTTATCAAATTCAAAACTTTTGAATTCTACTGTGACCATCGCTTTTCGATCCGTATCCATCACTTTCACTGATGAAGGGGTCAGGTTTTTCTTGTTAAATACAATTTCTTGTGTCGGTAACATTTGATTATGCTGATAGTTCGTTTTTCGTTTCAAACAAATACTTTGAATCCTTTGTTGAAAAGTTAGCTTCCACCATCATTTTTAATATCCTTTACAAGTGATTCAAATAAGTATACTTTGGCTGCTGTTGTTAGGCCAATCACTATGAAAACGGAA
>NZ_JABJUQ010000002.1:0-22500 GCF_013155385.1 Bacillus sp. WMMC1349
GGATAAAGGTAAAGGTCTTTATGTCATTGCGAATCCGCAAAGACTTTAATAAAGATCAGGGTTACGGTGTGGCAAAAGTCTTTATTCATCCAGGAATATAACGGAGGTGGTTAAATGATATATAAAGACTCCGGCATTCAGTTCGATGTAAACGCACAAGTCAAACGCAATATATCAACTAGTATTCAATACAGTACACAAGACACTGGGACGGCAAAAATAACCTTTAAACTATTGAAAGACGGTGTACCATTGCCCATATCAAACGCGACTCACGGAAAACTGTTTATGAAGTTCGCGGACGGTAGTCACTTTTATGTTCATACGGAAGTCGGAGACGCTCTTACAGGCGTTATTTTTTATGTCTTGACTTCGGAACAAATGAAGCATTTTGGGACAGTGCAGGCTGAACTTTATGTCAATTATGATAACGGTCAGAAAATGAGTATTCACAAGTTTTCTTTTAAGATTGATCAAGCTCTTGTGGATGCGGATATTGTCCCGATGGCAGAATATTATATCGAAGATTTTGAGACGCTCAAAACCCTTGTTCAAGAAAAGGCAGCACATGCAGACAACATATTAGACGAACTTCAAAAGAAGTTTGCAGAACTGAATAACGTTGAAACAAAAGACGGAGCGCAAGCAAAAGCAAACAAGGCAGAAGCAAACGCAAAACATTATACGGATCAGCATGTAGCGAATAAGGAAAATCCACACGCAGTTACAAAAGAACAGATTGGATTATCTAATGTCGAAAATATGAAGCAAGCATCGAAGATTGATTTTGATACACACAATGAAGATTCTACTCGGCATATTACGCCTGAGGAACGAATGAAGTGGAATGATGGTCAATTAACTAAAATATCTAATGACACTGGGGGCGTGTTGGTATCCATAGGAGATACGGATGATCTCTATTTGAAAATAGTTCAGTCCGGCAAACGATTCGGAACTTTTTATTGTTCTGGGAAAGCCAAAAACTCGCCGAGTCCTCACTCGTCAAGAGGGCTTTTTCATATGACCGGAACGGATGAAAAGGGACTAGGTACGTACGGGTATGTCATAGCGCTTGATTGGAAAAACAACCTTTATACGAATTATATTGATCAAACGGAAGGCTGGCAGGGGTGGCAACGGTCTTTATCATCGTCAGACTTATCGCCGGAATGGAATGCGGCTACACTGATCAATGGGGCAAAGCAAGATTCAGCGTTCCCGTTACAATTCTCCGTCAATATAACGTTTTATGGTTACGTGGCTCTTTCAGTTCCTTACCGGCTATCGGAACCATTGTCGCAAAGTTCACAATTAAGCTCTCTAGGCTTGTTGATTTTGTTGTACCTACAATTGGATCTTACGGAATCGCTCGTTTTTCTTTAACCACTGATGGGGAGCTGAGATATGACGGCATCATGGCGAATGATAATGCAAGTGTTACGAGAGTCTCTTTTAATGTCGGAATTCCGTTATGGTAAGGGGAGGGAAAAATATGCACGTTCTTTATTATGATGCAAACTTTAAATATGCTGGTGAAGATGATGTTGAGATAAATGGTGATACATTACCGCCTAATAGTACGACAGTGCTAATCCCTGAAGGGCTATACGATCCTAAATACCAGCTAGAGAAGGGTGTGGTGTGGGTTGAATCGGCTACACAAGAGTATATTGATAGCGTGAAGCCTTCTCCGCCTGAACCTAGTGCAACCGAGATTTTGAGGAAACAGGTTGCTCATCTATACTATATGATCTCGATAGAAGGATCAGAAAAGACGGCAGATTGGTTCACATATATGAAAGGCTTTTATAAAGACGGTCTGTGGACGAAGAAACAAATTCATGATGGAGTAGGTGCCAGAAGGATTACACCGAAACAATATGAAGAAATCACTGGAGAACCTTACGATTCCAATAAGCCTCCTAGCAACAAGACAGAATAACAGAACTATAAAAGAGCCGATTGGGCTTTTTTATTTTGCCTTAAAGGAGGTGAAGCCTTTGGAGATGGATTTAACTCAATATTTAATGACACAAGGACCCTTTGCGGTTCTTTTTTGTTGGATATTGTTTTATGTATTAAATACAACAAAAGAAAGGGAAAACAAGCTTAATTCACAGATTGATGCACAAAATGAAGTGCTAGCCAAATTCAGTGAGAAATATGATGTTGTGATTGATAAGTTGGATCAAATTGAAAAAAATCTAAAATAGGAGTGAAGAAAAATGAAAAATTTTGATAAAGGTACAGTCGTTCGGACGGTGCTTCTTTTTATTGCACTTATTAACCAGACTTTGATGATGTTCGGAAAGGGTGCATTGCCGATTAGTGAGGACCAAGTAAACACACTGGCAGATACTTTGTATTTGGTGGGTTCCACAGTGTTTACGATCATTACTTCAATCGTCGCATGGTAAAAAACAACTATGTCACAGAGAAAGGGAAGAAACAAAAAGAAGTGTTAAAACAAAATGGATTAACAAAATGAGAGGGCTACCGGTTGGCAGTCTCTTTTAATTGTCAAAAATAAAAAATAGAGGTGTTTTACAATGGCAGTTTCTTTACAAACATTGATCGATCGTTCTATTCGAAATATGGGGTCTGGTATTCACCCCGTAGTGAAAGAAACAGCAATCGAAGTCGTCAAAAGGGCATATAAAGAGAACATTTATGTGCAGATGACATCTGGCTATCGTTCTTTTGCGGAACAAAATAAGCTGTATGCGAAAGGACGTACTGCATCAGGGAAGATTGTGACTAATGCTAAAGCCGGACAGTCTAACCACAATTACGGTTTAGCAGTCGATTATGTTCTATTATCTTCAGATGGCAAAACAGCGATCTGGACGGTCAATTCTAAGTGGAAAAGAGTCGCTCAAATTGCAAAGGCTTTAGGATTTGCGTGGGGAGGGGACTGGAAAAGCTTTAAAGATTACCCACATTTAGAAATGATGGGCGGTTTAACTTTGAGCCAATTACAAGCTGGTAAACGTCCAGTCCTCGTATCAAAAGTAAACAACGCAACACCTGCGGTTCCTAAACCAACTAAAAAGCAGTCGTCAAAGAAATCATCTTCCAGTGGTGGTCGTGCGATTGTTAGAACGATTCAGAGTACGTTAAATAAACGCTATAAGTTAAATATTAAGGTAGACGGTTATCAAGGTCCTGAAACATACAAAGCTCTGCTTAAGGGCTTCCAGACCGAATTAAATAAGCAATTTCATGCCGGTCTTGTCGTAGATGGGGAGTGGGGACCGAAAACTCGTGCGGCTGTCGTAAATGTCCGTAAGGGAGCAAAAGGAAATATCACTTGGATTCTTCAAGTGTTGTTGATCTGTAAGGGATATGATGTGAATGGTCTGGATTCTATCTTTGGTCATGGACTTGAGAAGGCTGTGAGAGCTTTTCAAAAGGTGAATGGTCTGGCTGTGGATGGGATTGTTGGGAGAGCTACTTGGACAAGGTTGTTTGTATGAACATATTTTAGGCTGGGTGTTGAGTTTTTAATTACTAATAAGGTAAAAGGTGATGAATTTACAAAATTGTCACAACATCACCTTTTACCCCCATTTTTTATGGCTTCAAACTAAGAATATATTCAATTCGTGATTTTGCACCAAAGCTTGATTCTATAACCTTATAATCTTTACTTCCCATTAATTGTTTACATTTATTTATATCTTGCAGTAATTGATCTATATCTTCTGTATTAGCTTCAACTTTAAATTCGTTACTTTTAATATAATAATCTAATTTTTCATATATAAAATCAGGTATTTCTTTTAATTTAAAACACTCTATTGCAACACAAATATAATATGCAGTCTTTGTGAAAATATTATAGTTTAGCTCTCTCCAATCTTCTTCAAATACTTTTGCTGCAGATTGAGGTGCTGTAAAACCATCATCCTCTACATATTCTTCAAAAAATAAATACAACGGAATCTTTGATGCTTTCATAATCAACATTATTATTCATATCACAAACCTCCCCTTAAATTCTGTACTCCTATGGAGTTACTGTATTATTTGAAAATACATTTAACTTTATATTAGGATACTTTGCTCTGAATTCTAATATAATATTTGTACAACTTTGACAAGTATCTAACTCTGAGAAAAGATTAATTTCTCCTTTAATATTTGGGTCTTTTATTTTAGATGCAATGTCTTCAAGAATCTTCGCTTCTGTATCATTATATCTCGGAAACTGATCTACTACATAATTTTGAAGATACGCTCACTATCTGTCGGTGTATATGAAAAATCCATAACATCCGTTCCTAAATTATCCACAGAATGAATTTGACTATGAGCAGTAAATTCATTTCTTATACCTGGTATATTAACATCTGCTGTAGCAACATTACCTTTAGTAAGTGACTTTATTTTTCTATCTATTTTTTTCCTCTGTGTGTTAGATAGATTTAAATATTCATCTGAACTTTTGAATGCTGTTATTGAATCAGATAATTTTGTTCTTACGACGTTAGCCCTATCTTTTAAAGTTTTTCCAATAAGATTACGAGTACCCTTAGTCCCATTGTCAACATCTTTCCCAGATTCATGCTTCCTCGGCTTAGAAGACTCATGAGGATGCTTACCAGAAACGTTTTCAGCACCTTTAGTAGACTCGTGATGCTTATCAACCTTGTGAACTGGCTCGTGTGATTTTGATTTTGGTTGATGCGGAGTTTTGGGATCTCCGTCACCATGCTTGCCTTTTTGAACATTTTTGCCTTCGTGTTTTTCGGTCACTTTTCCAGTGCTTTTGGTTGCTTCTTTATTCTTCTCAACCTTCTGAATTGATTCGTGTGACTTCGGTTTTGATTTATGTGGAACTTTAGGTTCTCCACCATGGTCACCTTTCGGAGTCTTCTTAATGCCGTCCCCACCATGAGCTTTTCCACCTTTAGGACTTGTAAAATGATCAAACGACTTCTTGATGAACTGAATCATCTCATGTCCAGACTGCCGTAAAGTAAGCGCATGTATAGGAATTCCTTCTGTTACGAGGATCTCCCGTGCAACTGGGTTAGGTAAGTCTCCTATTTTTATGAGTCCTTTTTTGATTAGTTCTCCAACTTCCTTGAGATCTTTAACGACTCTGTTTCCTACGACTATTCCAACGTGTCCAGCACCTTTGATTCCTTGTTTGATTGCCGTTTTTCCAGCGCCTTTGATTCCTTGTTTGACTATTGATTTACCCGCAGCGCTTGCAAATCTTCCAGCTTTCGAAGCAATTGATGCACCCTTTGATGCTGCACCGGCACCACCTGATATAAATGTAGTGACGATATTTAATTTAAGATATTCAGCATAATGTGTCCTTGAATACAAATCTCCATGTACAAAGTTTTTATCCCATTTTTCTTTTACTTCATCCCAAGCAGAATTCCAAGCTTTTTTATAGTCGAATTCTATAATTGAGTTTGCAGTTCTAACTGGATGTAATGCAGAATTTCTTACAAATTTATTTAGTGTTACAACACCTTCAAGAGTTTCCTTAACAAAATCATATCTAGCCACTGTTATTCCTTTTGCATAGTCGTATGCAGAGCCTAGATATTTTTTACCTGCCTCATCTACAGGTGCTAAAACTTCTTTTAGTTTCTCCTCTCCTGTTTCTATAAGATTTATAACACCATCATCAAAATCGTCTAACTTCTCTGATACATAATCAATAGGATGTTCCCAGAAACTAACATCTTCTTCTTCAAGGGATTTAACATACTCCTGTTGTTCTGGTGAAAGGTTGTTATAACCAATTTCTTTAGCCATTTTAACATATTCATCAGGGTCAGATACGTTTGCAAGCTTCTCTTGCAACTCTGCAATTCTGCGGGCTTCTGCTTGCTCTTTTTTCGCATTAATATATGTAGTCGCTTGTTTGTCGGTTTTGATTGCTTCTTTATATAACTTATTCGAGTGAAAAGCCTTTTTATCAAAATACATAGGAGAAGCGCTTTTGCCATTACTTGTGGCTTCCATCAATGCTGATAATTTTTTGGAGACACTTTCGGCTTCAGCCAATGCTTGTGTGTATTCACCTGTCATAAATTTATCCAAATCGTCTACTGCATCAATTGCATTTTCCCGAGTTGTTTGTGCTTTTGACATCTCTACTGTGTAATTGTGGTCAGTCCACTTATCCAGATCAACGATGTCGCTCACTCGGTCTATGATCCGATCCATGCTACTCTTGAGAGAGTCAACGATTTGATCGGATTTTTTATCTGCATTTTTTAATTCAGTCTTTAAAAAAGACATTTCAATGTACGAATCGGGCAATTTTTTCGCTTCGATATCACCAGAAACCCCATTAAAAAACGAGATCTGCATATCGGCAAGAGTGATCCAACTGTCGACAACCTCAGCCTGTCCTCTAAAAAACTCTTTAATGTTATCTGCGCCTTTTCCTGTGAAATCATCACCTAAATCTGCCACTCCAAGACAGGCTGTTTTTAGCGTTTGAAGTTTCTCTTTTAGGTTTTTATAATCTTTTTTACGTTGATCGGCTCTTTCAACTAAAGTACTGGCTTCAAAAACTTTAGCTGAACTGTCTAACTCTTTGTTTTTCTTTTTCTTGTCTGCCATCACATTTTCCTTTCAGATAGTTATTTTTTTAAACAACATCATAAAAATAGCAATCAGTTAAAATTTTATCATGTTAATAAAAAGGGTGGTAGGATATTTTTTCCATTCTAAGAAAATGAATCTTTAGGATTAGGTATAAGATCCCAATAAATGGTTTTTTCTTCTCTATGAATTTTTATTTGCCATCAATCAACAGATGTTTTTTGGGAACTATAACAATATATGGTTGTCAAAAAGTGGGGTATTGTGTAGAATATTTACGATAAGAAAGAGGATATATTATTCTGATTATTTTCAAAAAATAAAATATTGGGAAAAGGGGAGAAATTGAGTGGAAATAATTCCTTATGATTTAGTTGCTACAAAAATGAATTTTTGGTATAACTCACTAAAGAACAACTGGATAGAAAAGGCGGAGATAACAAAAAAGGAAGTTAGACAGTTACTTGATAATATGGAAGAGAATCAAGACGTCCTGATTTATTACTCGCTATTAGAATTTCGACATAAACTCCAGCTCGACTATTTGTGTGCTGGTTCTGGTGGTAGTCTTGAGGAACGATTTGAGGAGTTTAGAGAGATTAGAGAAAAGAATAACCTAGAAGGTATGCTTGACTACTACTATCATTTCTTTTCAGGGATGTATCATTTTAGACAAAAAGAATTGTTACATGCTTTAAGGTATTATAGGAGCATTCCTGTAATGAAGAAATTTGAGAGTTGAACAAAAAAAGAGCCCCTTGGTATCATACGAGGTGTCCAAAGCTTCGAAGCAAAAATGGACCCTTAATTTAAGTAACCAAGGAGGACTCAATAATGAATTATACACAAAATCATAAAATCTCTCAAATTACACCTTTAACTCTTATTGTTGGCATTGATATTGCCAAGGATAAACATGTAGCACGTGCACAAGATGACCGAGGTATCGAGTTCGGAAAACGCTTGATTTTTGAAAATCGAAAACATGGCTTTCAAAAATTAGTGACTTGGGCGGAAAGTCTTCGAAAAGAAAATGGCAAGAATCACGTCATTCTTGGCGTAGAGCCGACTGGTCATTACTGGTTTAGCCTCGCTTATTTTTTGGTAGAAAAAGGGTACGATTTTGTCATGGTAAATCCAATGCATGTAAAGAAAAGTAAAGAACTAGATGACAATTCCCCTACCAAGAATGATACAAAGGATGCTCGAGTAATAGGGCAGTTGATTAAGGATGGGCGATACTCCGTACCAAACCTCTTAGATGGCGTTTATGCCGAATTAAGAGAAGGCGTCAAATTACGAGATCAGCTCACAAAGCAACTGATGACCACAGAAGGTCGCATCCAAAATCATATACAACGCTACTTCCCTGAATTCTTTGATGTGTTTAGAGATTGGGAAGGAAAAGCAGCTTTTTGTACGTTGCGTATGTTTCCATTTCCGTCTCAAATTAAAGAAATGTCAGCGGAAGAGGTGCTTAAGAAATGGAAACCATTTGTTCAACGAGGAGTGGGAATAAAACGAGCGAGGAAGCTAGTAGAAGCTGCGAAGAAGAGTATTGGTATTCAAATTGGTATTCAGTTTGCCCAGCGTGAACTAGATTATTTACTCGACCAATATGAGCTTTATAAGCAACAGTTAGCACAGTTAGACAAAGAGCTAGAAGCTCTAGTAGAAACACTTCCAGGAGCCAAACAAATGATGGAGATACCAGGATTAGGATCTACGACAATCGCTCTGTTTTTTTCAGAGGTAGGTGACATGACAAAATATAGTCATCCCCAACAGCTAGTAAATTTAGCAGGTCTCTCTTTACGAGAACATAGCTCTGGTAAATTCAAGGGTCAAACACGAATTACGAAAAGAGGACGAAGTCGTTTGCGACGAGCTTTATATTTGGCTATTCGCCCATTAGTCGCTCATAATCCGACGTTTAAAGCATTGCATCAATACTATACAATGCGATCTGAAAAGCCATTGAAAAAGCAACAATCACTCATTGCCTTGTGTTGTAAGTTACTACGTGTATTATTTGTCATTGGGCAAAAACAATGTCAGTTTGATGGTTCTAAACTATTAAGAGGATTGCCTCGAACCCAAGAATTACAGGTTGTTTAAAGTCTTTAGAAATACACTCTAAAGACCAACAATTTCTCATACAAACACCAATAGTGCAGAGTTGGAGCTTATTTTCACCATTCGGGCTTTAGACCCAGCATAGGAGCATTTCCAACCTCCACCTCATGGATACGCAGGACGAAGGAAAGTATGGATACGATCCGGAGAGATATGGGAGGGTTAGCGACCGTGATTTGTGTGGAGAATTCCTAGCACGGTTATACACTTGTTTTCCAAACTAATCCAGTTTGGTAGATAGGATGGCTTATTCCTTGTAAATATTTTATATATATTAAAAAGATATCCAGTAATATTGGTGTGTCAACTATATGGTGGTTATGAAATAGTGAGAATGCATGAGTATTTGGAAGAAAAACGAACTTTATTGAGGGAGTGCAGAAAATAAACTTGAAGTCTTCAACTGCGATGAGTTAGAGAAAGCTGAGTTTTATTTTAAAATTTCAGAACTTTATTACAATATGAAACAAACTTTGTTTTCGATGGATTATGCAACTCAAGCATATAATATATTCAAGGATCATGAAACATATGGTCAGCGTCGTATTCAAAGTCAGTTTATTATGGCTGGAAACTGGTTAGATCACATGTGTCCTGAGAAATCATTAGATAATCTATATCAAGCACTATTTGAATCTGAAAAAATGAATGTGGGTTATTTAATGGGAATGGCACACGCAAACCTTGGAATATGTTATGATCAACTTGAAGAACTTGAGAAATCCTCCAGTCATCTACGAAAATCCCTTGAAATATACAGAGAAGAGAATAATAGTTATCAAGGTAGAGTAATATTTAACCTTGCGCATGTTGAAGTAAAGCAAGGTAACACTATTGTTGCCAATGATTTATATTTAGAAGGAAAAGAATTTGCTGAAACGAATCAAAAGTTAGATGACCTTGCGAAGATGGAACTTCTTAAAGGACTTTATCTTGAAAATGATACGGACTTAGTTAGGGAATCATTTAAGTTCTTCAAGGAAAGAGGTATGTATGCAGACTTGGAAGAGTACGCTATAGTTGCAGCAGAAGTTCTAAGAAGAAGGGAAAAGGTGTATGATGCCCTTGATTTTTATCGTGCTGCAGTAGAGGCGAAGCGACTAATCAAGAGGAGTGTGGTATTAGATGAAATCTAAAATATTAGTTTGCGTAATTTTAATATTGGGTGTGGCGGGCACTACCCTAGGAGTAACTTACAGTCAACTAGATAACGCTACTTACAAGGTTGCTGACAGGATGTTGTCCTAATCTCATTAAAAATAAAGGAAACAAATTAGTGCAGATCACATTGATCTGCTTTTTTTCTAAATTTAAATTTGCTTAACCCTTTTCACTTTCCTTCTTTTATTTAACAGATATTAAATAAAATAATCCAAATAATCAATTTTATGTTAAAATTATTGGTGTTATTTTAATATTGTTTAAATAGGGACAGGAAGGGACTCTGCGTGATGGAGAAATTAAATGGGACATTAACTGTTTGGAATAAGAATTTCACTTTTCTCTTTTTTTCAAGGATCATCAAAATTTCGGCTGACAGCTTTGCATTCTACTCGATTTTATGGTTTCTTATTTTTAGTGGAGAAGGTGCTATCGGTACATCTTTATTAATTGCTGTTACCTTTCTACCGGAAGCTTTGTTGGGACCGGTGACAGGTCCGTTAATGAAAAGAAGCACTTTGAAGTTTTGGATGTATTTCTCTGACTTAACAAGAGCAGTGGTTGTGCTATCAATACCAATTTGTTATTTCAACGGTTTCTCACCTATGTGGTTTATTTTGAGCCTCATGATTATTTATTCAGCAACTGGAGCCACATATCATCCTGCATCAATTACCCTGATTCCGCAAATTATCCATGAAAATTTCATGCAAAAAGCAAATGCAATCCTCCAGTCTTCCTCTGAAATTGCGAAGCTTGGTACTGTAACACTGTGCGGTTTCCTCTTGACTTTGATCGGACCAGCAACGACATTGATCATTTCTTTTATACTTTATATCATTTCTGGCATTTTTGTTCTTTGTATCAAGTATCAAATCGAACAGCAATCTGCTGTACACGAAACTGAGAAAAATAGAGGTACATATAAGGAAAGATTAAAAAGAGGATTTTCTTTGGTTAGACATCATAGAATCCTATTTCCATTAGCCATCTATTGTATTTTTATGAATTTAGCAGCAACTCCATGGGAAGCACTTTCCGCCGTTTATGTTTCAGAAGATTTAAATGCCACGCCGTTTATTCATTCGCTTTTGAAGGCTACAACAACTACCGGTGCTTTTTTACTTGGGCTTATCCTTACTAAGGTAAAGATCAATAGATATGGACTTCTTTTCATAACAGCTGGAATTATTGAAGGCACATCTTTCTTCATCACAGGATTATTTACAATTTTACCACTTGTATTTATTGCTGCCTTTGTATTTGGAGCAGCAGTAAGCTCAATCAATGTACCAGAGTACACAATTATTCAAAAAACCGTTGATGGTGATGATCAGCCTCAAGTATTTGCTATCATCCGTATGATTGGAAACTTTGCTTTTCCACTAGGTTCAATAGTCTGTGGGTATGCAGCAGTCACATTTGGAGCTGGCAAGGTGATCGCGTTTGGTGGTTTAATTGAACTTCTCGCAGGTCTTGGAATTTTACTGTTCACGAAACTAGCCAAGGCTAAGGAATCAGATCTTATCAAGGAAAAAAAGGCAAGTGCCTCAATATAATGTAACCTCAAACACACTGATTGTTCATATTCAGCAAGTTAAAGGAAAAGACAATATTGATGCGGAACAGATTGAAAGTGAAGTCAGGGAAGCAATAGAGGAACAAAAAGCTGTTCTAGAGAAAGGTAACAGAGGATGGAGAAAGAGGACGAAGAACATATAGTAGACAATTCATTTGAAGTCATGGTGTATTGGCATCTTGGAACTAAATTTTATAATCAAGTCAGAAAGCAGGCCATCAGGCCTGCTTTTATTGCTGATTAAAAAATACTTGTTTGAGTGAATAAATAATAGAATGAAAACAAAAGCGCTAAGATTCCTACGAATAAAGCGAATTTTTTTTGTTTATTGTCCTTTTCGGTTATGAAATAAAGACCCGTGCAGAAAGATCCTATGAACCAACCAATTGAAATTTGTACAATGGCTAAAATAAAACCAATAATTCCTATAATCTTAATTACCATCCTTATGACATCTTTCAATAAAATTACCACCTTTGGATATTTTTTCATAAATAAATATATTCAAACGCTTTCATTTATGATATCATAATTTTGTATTACAAAATATATAAAGGGAGGAATTTAATAGAAATGATGAAACAGTTAATAGTTTCGTTGTTGTCTTTGTCTTTATTGGTTGGAATAGTGTCACCTCTAACTACATTGGCGAGTGCCAGTGAATTACCGTCTCAAGAGCTTTCGAATGATGCTGTGGTGAAAAAGGCTGCTCCTATTACTTCGTCTGTATTGCCAGAGGGGACAGTTTTGGGGGATGATAAAAAAGCGGACACAGCTGGGAAATGGAGATATTACGCAACTTCAAAGTATAGTAATAAAATCGTCTGGACTACAGTATCTGCGGCGGCTACTGCAATGGGACTCTATACGGGTATCAAACATTTAACCCTTGCGGGGATTGTAGGGAACTATATCATTGCTAATTATAATGATTGGATTTATTACACAGACAGAAAATATTGGAGAATGGCTGGGTTTGTTCGTCAAGTAAAGCACAGGGTAACATGGTATAAGGACAGAAAACGTAAAAAGAAAATTCATACGCAGGAGTATATAACAAATGATTATGGTGGTCCGAAATCTGTTCCTTCTCCTGCCATCAACAATTAAACTAAAGTAAAGCAGGCCTCGGCGGCCTGCTTTTATTGTTAGGTCTATTGATCGACCTCTTTTTGTCGTGGTGTCCACAGTTGGGTTTGAAAACAACCATAGTCGATATGATGATTTTTTATAAGGCTCGTGTATTGAGACTTCATAGTTAAAGCAGAAAAACCTAAAAGTATCTAAGGCGTTTAAGATCCTTAGTTAAGTTATTTAAGTATTTTAGAGGCAGCTTAAACTGTCGTCTTTCAGGAAGTTTTTAGAACTTATTGAGAATATATGTTCTATTTTAGAAATAAATGTGCTATGATAGGAACGAATGTTCTGTTAGGAGATGATTTATGTGATGGTGGCAGAGAATAAAACAATCGGAAGAGAAGAAGCCTTGGGAAAAGCATTAAAAGATATTGAAAAGGCTTTTGGAAAAGGTGCAATTATAAAAATGGGTGAAAAACCATCTTTGCAAATTGAAACTGTATCAAGTGGCTCCATAAGTTTAAATTTAGCTTTAGGTTTAGGAGGATATCCGAAGGGGAGGATAACTGAAATTTATGGTCCAGAAAGTTCTGGGAAAACAACATTAGCTTTACATGCAATTGCTGAAGTGCAAAAAACAGGGGGGCAAGCTGTGTTTATTGATGTAGAACATGCTTTAGACCCTCATTATGCTCAAAAGTTAGGTGTAAATATAGATGAATTATTGGTCTCACAACCAGATAGTGGTGAGCAAGCTTTAGAAGTTGCGGAAGCTTTGGTTAGAAGCAGTGCAGTGAACATTATTGTGATTGATTCTGTTGCAGCACTTGTACCCAAAGCCGAGATTAAAGGTGAAATGGGCGATTCACATGTTGGATTGCAGGCACGCCTTATGTCGCAAGCATTGCGTAAGTTATCTGCTGCAATTAATCAAAATGATGTAATTGTCATTATGATAAATCAGATTCGTGAAAAGATAGGGACTTATGGCAATCCAGAAACTACAACTGGAGGAAGAGCGTTACGATTTTATGCTACTATTCGTATTGACGTTCGACGGGGTGAAGTTTTAAAAAATAAAGAAAAAAGAGTTATTGGAAACCGAACAAAAATAAGAGTAGTAAAAAATAAGATTGCACCGCCTTTTAAAATTGCAGAATTCGATATTTTTTACGGTGAAGGCATTTCAAAACCTGGAGAGCTTATTGATCTTGGGTCTGATGCTGGTATAGTTCAGAAAAGTGGAACATGGTTTTCTTATAAGGAAGAAAGACTGGGACAGGGAAGAGAAAACGCTATAATGTTTTTAAAAGAAAATGAAAGTATAAAGTCCGCTGTTGAGAAAGATATCAAAGAATACTTTGAAGAATGCAACCATATTAATGAAGGAAAAAAGAATAAAGAAGAACAAGACTCCCTTTTGGAAGTCGAGAAGCCTTGTCATTGAGAAAAAATTTATGGTGACTTAATGTATATTTAAGCACTCCGTTATATCAGTTTGATTAATAGTTAAAAAAATTCCCCTCTGAGTGACCATACTTAGGGGGATTTTTCATATTGGAAATGAAATCTTGTTTTCCTCAAAAAAAGATTTGCTACAATAAGAACAGTAGATTATTGGCAGAGGAATGATAAGATGACAGTAAGAAGGCCGGTAGCCAGAACATTACCTTACTCCTATGAACAGTTTTTGAAACAGTATGAGTGCCTTGCAGTAGGCAAAGAACACCACATTCTTCTGGAAAGCGCTAGAGGTGGAGAATACAGTATAGCTGGTCTTGATCCAATCGCTATAGCGGAGGGGAAAGATGGTATTACCAAAATTCGTTATCAAGGAGAAACATTATACAGGGAAGGAGACCCATTCGTACAGTTTACTGAATGGTTTCAAACACTGAAAACGGAAACGATTGCTGACTTCCCCGATTTTCAGGGCGGGGCAGTCGGCTTTTTAAGTTATGATTATGCTCGCTATATTGAAAAATTTAAACTTTTGGCGATCGATGACTTGCAAACACCGGATTTATTTTTTCTAGTATTTGATGATGTAGCCGTTTATGATCATGCGAAGGAAATGCTGTGGTTGATTACTCACTGCGGTGAAGATCACACAAAAGCAGACGTGAAACTAAGTATTCTTGAAACGATGTGGATGTCAGACCTTCGGGAATATACAAAACGAGTAAACCCAGATGAAAGTGATGGAGCATCGTTTGCTGCATCATTTACGGAGGCTGGTTTTGTTGAAGCGGTGGAAAAAATAAAACAATACATTGCTAGCGGAGATGTATTTCAGGTCAATCTTTCTATGCGACAATCACAGAGGCTTTCTGTATCGCCTTTTGAAGTCTACAAAATGTTAAGGAAGGTCAATCCTTCACCTTATATGGCATATTTAGAAACTCCTGATTTTCAAGTCATTTGCGGGTCTCCCGAGCTGCTCATTAAAAAGAAAGGTTCCTTGCTTGAGACGAGACCCATCGCCGGAACAAGATCTCGCGGAGCTGATGATGCCGAAGATTTGGCACTTGCCGCTGAACTCATCATGAATGAGAAAGAGCGTGCCGAACATGTGATGCTTGTTGATTTAGAGCGTAACGATCTTGGTAAAGTGTCGAAGTACGGTTCTGTCCAAGTCAACGAATTTATGGTCATTGAAAAGTACTCCCATGTCATGCACATTGTTTCAAATGTTTGTGGAGAAATAAGAGAAGAATGTGATCCGGTAGATGTGATTCATGCTGTATTTCCGGGTGGTACAATTACAGGAGCGCCAAAGGTTAGAACAATGGAAATTATCGAGGAACTTGAGCCAACGAGGCGAGGGCTTTATACTGGTTCTATAGGATGGATTGGATATAATCAAGATATGCACTTTAATATCGTCATCCGAACGATTTTTGTTAAAGCAGGTCAGGCTTTTATGCAGTCAGGAGCAGGGATTGTCATTGATTCCAATCCTAAGCATGAGTATCAAGAATCATTTAAAAAAGCAGTTGCGATGGAAACGGCGTTAAAGTTGAGTGAAGAAGAGAAAAAAGAGCAGAGGAGAGCTGAGCTATGATATTGATGATTGATAATTATGACTCATTTACCTACAATTTGGTGCAGTATTTAGGTGAGCTTGGTGAAGAATTGATTGTGAAGAGAAATGACGAAATCACAGTATCGGAAATAGATGATATGTCACCTAATTTTTTGATGATTTCCCCTGGACCATGCAGTCCAGATGAAGCTGGGATCAGTCTTGAAGCGATCCGCTTTTTTGCAGGGAAAATTCCGATTTTCGGAGTGTGTCTTGGACATCAGTCAATTGCCCAAGCATTTGGCGGTCATGTCATTAGAGCAGAGCGGTTAATGCACGGGAAAACATCAGAAATCTTCCATGATGGGTTGACGATTTTTCAAAATCTTGAAAACCCGTTGATTGCTACTAGGTATCATTCCTTAATTGTAAAGGACGACACATTACCTGACTGCTTTATCAAGTCTGCATGGACAAAAGAAGGGGAAATCATGGCGATCAGGCATAAGGAACTGCCGCTAGAGGGTGTTCAGTTTCATCCAGAGTCAATTATGACACCATTTGGAAAAGATATGTTGAAAAACTTTATTAAGACTTACCGAAAGAAAGTGAACGCATGATCATCTATCTAAACGGTGAATATGTGAAGGAGGAGGAAGCAAGACTTTCTCCTCTTGATCATGGTTTTTTATACGGCATTGGTGTGTTTGAAACATTTCGTCTTTATCAAGGTCAGCCGTTTCTTTTAAAATGGCACATGGAACGACTTAAAAAAGCATTAGACGACCTGAAAATCGAAGCATCCTTGACTGAGGATGATGTGCTGAAAATATTGGAAAATCTTTTAGAGATTAATCAGCTAACAAGCGGAAATGCAAGGGTTCGAGTCAATCTATCTGCTGGTTTAGCTGGTTCAGGTCTTTCTGCTGAACCATACAAAGATCCCGTCCTTATGGTGCTGATCAACCCTTTTCAGCCTGAATCCGTTCCTGCTGAAAAGGAAGGAGTTGTCCTACAAGTTCATAGAAATACCCCAGAGGGCTTATTTCGCTTAAAATCTCATCATTTCTTAAACAACTTGTACGGAAAAAGGGAGTTGGGGAATGATCCGGGAAAAGAAGGGATTTTTCTTACGGATGATGGGGCTGTAGCAGAAGGGATTATTTCTAATATTTTCTGGAAAATAAATGACAGTGTGTTTACGCCTTCTCTTAAAACTGGAATTTTGGATGGTGTAACAAGGCGTTATGTCATTGAACTTCTGAAAAAATTGAATATAAAAGTCATGCAAGGGGAATATTCATTGGAACATTTACTTCGTGCCGATGAGGCTTGGATGACCAATTCTGTCCAAGAAATTGTCCCGTTTTACAAAATTGGTCATGCTGTCTTTCCAGGGAAGAATGGAAACATGGCAAAAAGTCTACAACAGCTATATGCTAAAGATAGAACTAAAATAAACGACTATAAATAAATGATTTAGAGGGTGAAGGATATGACACCGCAAACATTGATTCGTTCAAAACAGCTTACTGCAAAACACCACACATTGTCATATGAAGATCAAACGTTAATTATGGGAATTTTAAATGTAACACCTGATTCGTTTTCAGACGGAGGAAAATACAATAGTATCGATCGAGCTGTGATCCATGCGAAACAATTGGTGAAAGACGGTGCTCATATTCTTGATATCGGCGGGGAATCAACAAGACCTGGTGCAGATAAGGTTTCTCTTGATGAAGAACTGACAAGAGTTATTCCTATCATTGAAAAGCTCGTTCAGGAAATCGATGTACCAATTTCGATTGACACTTATAAAGCGAAAGTTGCGGATGAAGCCATTAAAGCGGGTGCCGTCATCATTAATGATGTTTGGGGAGCTAAAGCAGATCCTCAAATGGCATCTATCACGGCTGCGCATGATGTCCCAATTGTTTTAATGCATAATCGAAAAGAGCGAAATTATACAAATTTAATACCTGATATGATATCAGATCTGATGGAAAGTGTGAGTATTGCAAAAACTGCTGGAGTCAAAGAACATCATATTGTGATTGACCCTGGGATCGGATTTGCTAAAACCTATTCCGACAATCTTGCTGTCATGAAACAGCTAGAGGCATTTTGTCAGCTAGGATATCCAGTCCTATTGGGAACTTCACGCAAAACATTTATTGGACGAGTCTTGGATCTTCCGCCTGAAGAGCGGGCAGAAGGCACGGGGGCTACTGTGTGTCTCGGCATTCAAAAAGGATGTGACATCGTTAGAGTGCATGATGTCAAACAAATCTCGAGAATGGCTAAAATGATGGATGCTATGATGGATAAAGGAGGCGTTTATCATCGATAAAGTCTATATCGAAGGTATGGAGTTTTATGGTTATCATGGTGTATACAAAGAGGAGAATGTGCTTGGACAGCGGTTTCGCGTCGATTTAACTGCATTTTTAGATCTAAGTGAGGCGGGGAAAACGGATTGTCTTGAAGCAACAATTAATTATGCAGAGCTTTATGAGTTGTGCAAAGAGGTTGTCGAAGGAAAGCCAGTAAAACTTGTTGAATCGATTACAGAAACGATTGCTGAGAATGTTTTCAAGCGCTTTGAAAGAGTTCAGAAATGTACGGTTAAAGTGATAAAACCTGATCCACCGATACCTGGTCATTATCGATCTGTAGCTATAGAAATGACGAGAACACGCCCATGAAACACACAGCATATATCGCGCTAGGCTCAAATATCGCTCCGCGGGAAGTCTATTTAAAAAAAGCAATTCAACTCCTCCATCAACACCCATGTGTGACGGTTTTTGATATTTCTTCAATCTATGAAACCGACCCTGTCGGGTATACTGAACAGGCCCCCTTTTTAAATATGGTTGTGGGTGTTAAGACGTCCCTCTCTCCGTTCAAATTGCTTCAGTTGATGCAAAGTATTGAAAATGAGTTGGGTCGAACACGAGAAATAAGGTGGGGGCCGAGGACTGCAGATCTTGACATTTTACTGTATAATCGTGAAAATATTGAGACAGAACAACTCATCATTCCTCATCCGAGAATGAATGAACGCTTGTTTGTACTCATCCCATTGCTAGAGATTTTCCCTGATTTTAAGGGGTCTATAGATGATGTAGAAAATCGAGAAGGTGTAAGGGTATGGAAGCAGAAATCTGGGGTAGAAGAATTCGTGCGTATAGAAAATTAAAAGGTTATACCCAAGAAGGGCTCGCTAAGACATTGGGTATATCCGTTTCTGTTCTTGGAGAAGTTGAACGGGGAAATCGCATGCCATCTGATCTTATGGTGAGAGATATAGCTAGAACTTTAAATTTAACAATGGAGGAATTATCCCCTCCAAAGGAATGAAAGGAGGATAAAAAATGTTTAAGATCGGTGATATAGAATTAAAAAACAGGGTTGTGTTGGCACCGATGGCAGGAGTGTGTAATTCTGCATTCCGATTAACGGTGAAAGAATTCGGAGCTGGATTGGTATGCGCTGAAATGGTAAGTGACAAAGCGATCCTTTATAACAATGCAAAAACGATGGGGATGCTTTATATTGATGAGCGAGAAAAACCATTGAGCTTACAAATTTTTGGTGGCGAAAAAGAAACACTTGTTGAAGCTGCGAAATTTGTTGACCAAAACACAACAGCTGATATTATTGATATTAATATGGGATGTCCAGTACCAAAGATTACGAAGTGTGATGCGGGTGCTAAATGGCTGCTTGATCCTAATAAAATTTATGAAATGGTTTCTTCAGTTGTTGAAGCGGTTGATAAGCCTGTAACTGTTAAAATGAGAATGGGCTGGGATGAAAATCATATTTATGCAGTTGAAAATGCTAGAGCTGTTGAACGGGCAGGGGGAAAAGCTGTAGCTCTTCATGGGCGGACCCGCGTGCAAATGTATGAAGGAACGGCAAACTGGGATATCATTAAAGAGGTGAAACAGGCCGTTTCGATACCTGTTATCGGGAATGGGGATGTAAACACCCCTCAAGATGCCAAACGTATGCTTGATGAAACAGGAGTAGACGGTGTGATGATTGGTCGGGCCGCTTTGGGAAACCCTTGGATGATTTACCGTACGGTTCATTACCTTGAAACAGGTGAATTAAAGGATGAACCTAAGGTGCGTGAAAAAATTTCTGTCTGCAAGCTTCACCTTGACCGATTAATTGAATTAAAAGGAGAAAATGTGGCAGTTCGTGAGATGAGAAAGCACGCAGCCTGGTATTTAAAAGGCATAAGAGGAAACGCGAAGGTCCGGAATGAAATCAATCATTGTGAAACAAAAGCTGAACTTGTCCAGCTTTTGGATGCGTTTACGATCGAAGTAGAGGCAAAAGAGCTTCAGGATGAAAAAGCAGGATAAAGCCTTCCTCTGCTCACTGCCAGTTTTAACTGGCAGTTTTTCTGCTTTTTTCAAAAATAAAAGTAACGGAGTGATATTGATGAATCATGGAGAACAAAACCATGAAGAGTTAAATGACCAATTGCAAGTCAGACGGGACAAAATGAATCAATTAAGAGAAAGCGGTAGGGATCCGTTTGGCCAGCGTTTTGAACGCAGCCATCAATCAGCTGAACTTCATGATCTATACAGTGAGTTCACAAAGGAAGAACTAGAAGAAAAAGCCATTAAAGTAACGGTTGCTGGTCGAATGATGACGAAACGTGGAAAAGGTAAAGCTGGTTTCGCTCATATTCAAGATCTAAAAGGACAAATACAGATTTATATAAGAAAAGACAGTGTCGGAGATGAAGAGTATGAATTATTTACAGGCTCTGACTTAGGTGATCTGGTCGGTATCACGGGTGTGATGTTTAAAACAAAAGTAGGCGAGTTATCTGTTAAAGCGACATCCTTTGAACTATTGGCAAAAGCACTTCGTCCACTTCCTGATAAATATCACGGATTAAAGGATATAGAACAACGCTACCGTCAGCGATACTTAGATTTAATTATGAATCCTGATAGCAAAAAAACATTTATCGCGCGCAGTAAAATCATTCAGTCAATGAGAAGATACTTAGATAGCCATGGATATCTAGAGGTTGAAACACCTATGATGCACGATATTGCTGGAGGCGCCTCTGCTCGTCCGTTCGTCACACACCATAACGCACTTGATATGGAGCTTTATATGAGAATTGCGATTGAGCTTCATTTGAAAAGACTGATTGTTGGTGGGTTAGAAAAGGTTTATGAAATTGGGCGTGTATTTCGTAATGAAGGAGTCTCCACTCGGCATAACCCCGAATTTACAATGATTGAACTTTATGAGGCTTATGCTGATTATAAAGATATTATGAGTTTGACTGAGAACCTCATTGCCCACATTGCAGAAGAAGTTTATGGAACGACAACAATTCAATATGGTGAACATGAGATTGACCTTAAACCTGAGTGGAAGAGACTTCATATGGTAGACGCTGTTAAAGAAGCGACTGGTGTTGATTTTTGGAAAGAAGTCACTTTAGATGAAGCAAAAGCATATGCTAAAGAGCATGGGATTGAAATCAATGAAAATATGACTGTTGGACATATCATTAATGAGTTCTTCGAGCAAAAAATTGAAGAAACTCTTATTCAACCAACCTTTATTTACGGTCATCCTGTGGAAATTTCACCACTTGCTAAAAAGAATCCAGATGACCCCCGTTTTACAGATCGGTTTGAACTATTTATTGTCGGTCGTGAGCATGCCAATGCATTTACTGAATTAAATGATCCGATAGATCAAAAAGAGCGCTTTGAGGACCAGCTTAAAGAACGTGAAGCAGGAAATGATGAAGCTCATATGATGGACGAGGATTATATTGAAGCATTGGAATATGGAATGCCGCCTACAGGTGGTTTGGGAATCGGTATTGACCGGTTAATTATGCTTTTGACAAATTCACCTTCTATTAGAGATGTTTTATTATTCCCGCAAATGAGACATCGCTAATCATCCTGAAGCAACAGCTGTATATCGGCTGTTGTTTCTTTTATTATATTTTTTTAAAAAAAGTATTGCACTATTATTAATATGGTGGTATATTATTATTCGTTGCCACAAAAACAGGCAATGAGAGAAAAAAAGAAATTAAAAAAAGTTATTGACTTTATATTAAGATTTAGATATAATATAAAGGTCGCTTAACAAATGATCTTTGAAAACTAAACAAGACTAAACGTACCTGTTAATTCAAGAAACAAGAAATACAAAGCACATTTAGTGCAAGTCAGGGCAGATATCGTCACAAGTGACGAACTTAATCTGCACTCCATTTTATGGAGAGTTTGATCCTGGCTCAGGACGAACGCTGGCGGCGTGCCTAATACATGCAAGTCGAGCGGACCATAGGGAGCTTGCTCCCGAAAGGTTAGCGGCGGACGGGTGAGTAACACGTGGGTAACCTGCCTGTAAGACTGGGATAACTCCGGGAAACCGGGGCTAATACCGGATGCTTGATTGAACCGCATGGTTCAATCATAAAAGGTGGCTTCGGCTACCACTTACAGATGGACCCGCGGCGCATTAGCTAGTTGGTGAGGTAACGGCTCACCAAGGCAACGATGCGTAGCCGACCTGAGAGGGTGATCGGCCACACTGGGACTGAGACACGGCCCAGACTCCTACGGGAGGCAGCAGTAGGGAATCTTCCGCAATGGACGAAAGTCTGACGGAGCAACGCCGCGTGAGTGATGAAGGTTTTCGGATCGTAAAACTCTGTTGTTAGGGAAGAACAAGTACCGTTCGAATAGGGCGGTACCTTGACGGTACCTAACCAGAAAGCCACGGCTAACTACGTGCCAGCAGCCGCGGTAATACGTAGGTGGCAAGCGTTGTCCGGAATTATTGGGCGTAAAGCGCGCGCAGGCGGTTCTTTAAGTCTGATGTGAAAGCCCCCGGCTCAACCGGGGAGGGTCATTGGAAACTGGGG
>NZ_JABJUQ010000002.1:27500-53793 GCF_013155385.1 Bacillus sp. WMMC1349
ACCGGCTACTTTTCACTTTACAAAAGTCATTAACGGTGAAAAAAGAGAAATGCATATATGTGAACAATGTGCGAAAGAGAACAGTGAATCATACTCTATGAATGAAAATAACGGATTTTCCATTCATAATTTATTATCTGGACTTTTAAACATTGATTCAGCTTATAAAAACAGTGAAGCTAAAATTTTTAAACAACCTGAACAAATTTTACGCTGTAAAAAGTGCAATATGACCTTTCCTGAGTTTCGACAAACAGGACGTTTTGGCTGTTCGGAGTGTTATAAAACATTTCACTCATACATTACTCCGATTTTAAGAAAAGTTCACAGCGGCAATACTGTTCATGCAGGTAAAATTCCAAAACGAATTGGTGGCAATCTTCATGTCAGAAGACAAGTTGATACATTGAAAAAAGAATTAAAAGAATTAATTCAGCAGGAAGAGTTTGAAAAAGCTGCTAATATTAGAGACGAAATTCGCGCGCTTGAGCAAAGTCTGAGTGAAAACAAGAAGGAGGGGGAAGACTGATGTCACTACAGCATTTTATACAGAATGCTTTAAGTAGTTGGATGCGGCAAGAAGGTCCTGAAAGTGACATCGTGCTAAGCAGCCGGATTCGTCTGGCCCGTAATTTAGAGAAAGTGCGTTTCCCTTCACAATTTTCTAATGAAGAAGCATCAGCAATTATTGCTTTATTTGAAGAACAGTTTACCGGATATGAAGCCCATGAAATAGGTAAATTCGAAATGGTAAAAATGAATCAAATACAACCATTAGAAAAAAGGGTTTTAGTTGAAAAACATTTGATCAGTCCCCATTTGACGGAAGCTTCTTTTGGTGCATGTCTCCTTTCTGAAAACGAAGAAGTTAGCATTATGTTAAATGAAGAAGATCATGTGCGGATTCAATGTCTTTTCCCTGGTTTTCAACTATCTGATGCTTTAAAAGCAGCAAATCGAGTTGATGATTGGATGGAAGATAAAATCGATTATGCTTTTACAGAACAAAGGGGCTATTTAACAAGTTGTCCTACAAATGTAGGGACAGGGATGCGAGCTTCCGTTATGATGCACCTTCCTGCTTTAGTGTTGACTAGGCAAATTAATCGAATTATTCCAGCTATTAATCAATTAGGTCTAGTTGTAAGAGGAATTTACGGTGAAGGAAGCGAAGCATTAGGAAATATCTTTCAAATTTCTAATCAAATTACTCTTGGGAAGTCAGAAATTGACATTGTTGAAGATCTAAACAGTGTTGTTGTCCAGTTGATTGAACAAGAGCGTTCAGCAAGAAAGGCACTTTATCAAACTTCGCAAATAGGGTTGGAAGATCGCGTCTATAGGTCATACGGTGTATTATCCAACTGTCGGATGATTGAATCCAAAGAGACAGCCAGATGTCTATCAGATGTCCGGCTTGGGATAGATCTGGGCATAATAAAAGGTCTTTCCAGAAATATTTTAAATGAGCTCATGATTTTAACTCAGCCGGGTTTTCTTCAACAATATTCTGGAAGTGAACTAAGTGCTGACGAAAGGGATGTTAGAAGAGCAACTCTTATTAGAGAACGGCTTAAATTAGAGGATAATGGTGAATGATAGGAGGATGAAACGGTATGATGTTTGGGAGATTCACTGAAAGAGCGCAAAAAGTGCTTGCACTTGCTCAAGAAGAAGCTTTGCGTCTTGGTCACAATAATATTGGAACTGAACATATTTTGCTTGGACTTGTCAGAGAAGGTGAAGGAATTGCTGCAAAAGCATTGCAAGCCTCAGGTCTAAGTCCTGAGAAAATTCAAAAAGAGGTTGAAAGCCTGATCGGTCGCGGTCAAGAGATGACCCACAATGCCCCTTACACACCAAGGGCTAAAAAAGTGACTGAACTGGCATTCGATGAAGCAAGAAAACTAGGTCATTCATATGTGGGAACAGAACATATCCTCCTTGGTCTTATTCGGGAAGGAGAAGGTGTAGCTGCACGAGTGTTGAACAACCTAGGTGTCAGCCTAAATAAAGCGAGGCAACAGGTGTTACAGCTTTTGGGTAGTAATGAGAGCGGTGGTACAGCATCCGGAGCAAATAGTAATGCCAATACACCAACACTGGACAGTTTAGCTCGAGACCTGACTACAATCGCTAAAGAAGGCAGTCTTGACCCTGTTATTGGTCGTAGCAAAGAGATTCAACGTGTGATTGAAGTGCTGAGTCGCAGAACAAAGAATAACCCTGTTTTAATTGGTGAACCGGGTGTAGGTAAAACAGCGATAGCTGAAGGTTTAGCACAACAAATTATTAACAATGAAGTTCCAGAAATTTTGCGTGACAAACGGGTCATGACGCTTGATATGGGAACTGTAGTTGCAGGAACGAAATACCGTGGAGAATTTGAAGATCGTCTTAAAAAAGTGATGGATGAAATTCGGCAAGCAGGTAATATCATTCTATTTATTGATGAACTTCATACACTAATTGGAGCAGGAGGAGCAGAAGGCGCTATCGATGCTTCAAATATCCTGAAACCTTCTTTGGCCCGCGGTGAGCTACAGTGTATTGGGGCGACAACCCTTGATGAATATCGTAAATATATTGAAAAAGATGCTGCATTAGAACGACGTTTTCAGCCGATTCAGGTCGATCAACCATCACCTGCGGAGAGTATTCAAATTTTGAAGGGTCTTAGGGACCGCTATGAAGCTCATCATCGTGTCTCAATTACAGATGAAGCAATCGAAGCAGCTGTCAAACTGTCTGATCGTTACATTTCTGATCGCTTCTTGCCTGATAAAGCGATTGATTTAATCGATGAGGCTGGTTCAAAAGTTCGTTTACGTTCCTTTACAACACCACCAAAATTAAAAGAGCTTGAACAAAAGCTTGACGAGGTTCGTAAAGAAAAAGATGCCGCTGTTCAAAGTCAAGAATTTGAAAAAGCAGCCTCATTGCGTGACACAGAACAGCGTCTGCGGGAACAAGTTGAAGAAACAAAGAAAACATGGAAAGAAAAGCAAGGACAAGAAAATTCCGAAGTGACAGTTGATGATATTGCGATGGTGGTATCAAGCTGGACTGGGGTGCCTGTTTCAAAGATTGCTCAAACTGAAACAGATAAACTTTTAAATATGGAAAATATTTTACATTCTAGAGTGATCGGACAGGATGAAGCAGTGGTTGCTGTAGCGAAGGCTGTCAGACGTGCACGGGCTGGATTAAAAGATCCAAAACGTCCGATTGGTTCATTTATTTTCCTTGGTCCGACAGGTGTAGGTAAGACTGAGCTTGCCCGTGCGCTTGCAGAATCTATTTTTGGTGATGAAGAAGCGATGATTCGCATCGATATGTCAGAGTACATGGAGAAGCACTCAACATCAAGACTCGTTGGTTCACCTCCAGGGTATGTCGGTTATGATGAAGGCGGACAGCTAACTGAAAAAGTGAGAAGAAAACCATATTCAGTTGTCCTGCTTGATGAGATTGAAAAAGCTCATCCAGACGTATTCAATATTTTGTTGCAAGTTCTTGAAGACGGTCGTTTAACAGACTCAAAAGGACGTACAGTCGATTTCAGAAACACCATCTTAATTATGACTTCAAATGTAGGGGCCAGTGAACTGAGGCGCAATAAATATGTTGGGTTTAATGTTCATGATGAAACCCAGACTTATAAAGATATGAAAGATAAAGTGATGGGTGAGTTGAAGCGTGCCTTTAGACCTGAATTCATTAACCGTATTGATGAGATTATTGTCTTCCACTCCCTTGAGAAAAAACATTTGAAAGACATTGTTTCACTAATGTCAGAACAGTTGACAAAGCGCTTGAAAGAACAGGATCTTTCAATTGAACTATCTGAAGCAGCGAAAGAAAAAATTGCTGAAGAAGGTGTCGATCTTGAATACGGTGCTCGTCCACTCAGAAGAGCTATACAAAAACACGTTGAAGATCGGCTTTCAGAAGAACTTTTAAAAGATCAAATTAAAAAAGGACAGCATATTTTGCTAGATGTGGAAAATGGAGACTTTGTCGTAAAAACAGAAGTTAAAACGAACTAATATAGAGACAAAAGAAAGAGGCATACAGTTTGATTCGTATGCCTCACTTTCATATAAAGAGGAGCGTCTAAATGAGCAATGGCTAAAACAAAAACTAAATTTATTTGCCAATCATGCGGCTATGAATCTCCCAAGTGGATGGGGAAGTGCCCTGGATGTGGTACATGGAACACGATGGTAGAAGAAATGATTAAAAAACCTGCCGCAAACAGAAGAACAGCTTTTTCTCATTCAGTTGAAAAAGTACAGAAGCCTTCTCCTATCTCATCGATTGAAACAACAGAAGAGCCACGAATTAAAACGCAATTAGGCGAATTTAACCGTGTATTAGGAAACGGTATTGTCAAAGGTTCACTTGTCTTAATTGGTGGTGATCCTGGGATCGGAAAGTCGACTTTACTGCTACAAGTATCAGCCCAACTTGCAGAATCCAATGCAACTGTCCTGTATATTTCAGGAGAAGAATCTGTCAAACAAACGAAATTAAGAGCGGATCGGTTAGGTATCAATAGTCCGGCTCTACACGTTTTATCTGAAACCGATATGGAGTATATTACGTCTTCTATAGAAGAGATGAATCCTTCATTTGTTGTGGTTGATTCGATTCAAACTGTCTATCAAAGTGATATTACCTCTGCACCAGGCAGTGTGTCACAAGTGAGAGAGTGCACAGCTGAACTGATGAGAATAGCAAAAACAAAAGGAATCCCAATATTTATTGTTGGGCATGTAACAAAAGAAGGTTCGATAGCCGGACCAAGATTGCTGGAACATATGGTCGATACAGTCCTTTATTTTGAAGGTGAGCGGCACCATACGTTTCGGATTTTAAGAGCTGTTAAAAATCGATTTGGGTCAACTAATGAGATGGGCATTTTTGAAATGAGGGAAGAAGGCCTTACAGAGGTATTAAACCCCTCTGAAATATTTCTTGAAGAACGCTCTGCAGGTGCGGCTGGATCGAGTGTAGTCGCTTCAATGGAAGGTACTAGACCAGTTCTTGTTGAAATACAGGCACTCATATCTCCTACAAGCTTTGGTAATCCACGCAGAATGGCAACTGGAATTGACCATAACCGAGTTTCGCTATTAATGGCCGTGTTGGAAAAAAGAGTGGGGCTACTTTTGCAAAATCAAGATGCCTATTTAAAGGTAGCTGGCGGAGTGAAGTTAGATGAACCGGCAATAGATTTAGCTGTAGCCGTAAGCATCGCTTCAAGTTTTAAAGATAACCCGCCACATCCGACAGATTGTTTTATCGGGGAGGTCGGTTTAACAGGAGAAGTTCGAAGAGTGTCTAGGATTGAACAGCGAGTTCAGGAGGCGGCAAAGCTTGGGTTTAAGAGAATGATTATTCCATCAGCAAATTTGGAAGGATGGACCAGACCGAAAGGAATTGAGGTTGTCGGTGTGGAAAATGTAGCTGAGGCTCTTCGAACTTCATTAGGAGGATCATAATAGATGGAAAAAGATAAAAAAGGGGCGAAACAAGACCTTTCAGAAATATTGCAGTTTGTTGCCCCAGGTACACCTCTACGCGAGGGGATTGAAAATGTACTTCGAGCGAAAACTGGTGGATTAATTGTTGTTGGTTTTAATGACAAAGTAAAAGTAGTGGTTGATGGCGGATTCCATATTAATTCTTCTTTTTCTCCGGCTCATTTATATGAGTTGGCAAAAATGGATGGCGCTATTATCCTTAGTGATTCAGGACAAAAGATTTTATATGCAAATACCCAGCTTATGCCTGAGGCGACGATCGCTTCTTCAGAAACAGGGATGAGGCACAGGACAGCTGAGCGAGTTGCCAAACAGACTGGATGTCTGGTAATCGCCATATCTGAAAGACGGAATGTCATCACACTCTATCAAAAAAGTATGAAGTATATTCTTAAAGATATTGGCTTTATCTTAACAAAAGCCAATCAAGCGATTCAGACGCTTGAAAAGTACAAGCTGATTTTAGATCATGCAATTTCCACATTGAATGCCCTGGAGTTTGAAGAGCTTGTGTCATTTAGTGATGTCATATCTGTTCTCCATCGATATGAAATGGTGCTTCGAATTAAAAATGAGATTAATATGTATATTACAGAGCTCGGAACTGAAGGACATTTAATAAGACTACAAGTAAGTGAACTCATAACCGATATGGAACAAGAAGCAGCTCTTTTTGTAAAAGACTATGTCAAAGAAAAAGTTAAAGATCCGTTTGTTCTTTTAAAGCAACTTCAAGATATGTCCAGCTTTGAATTGTTGGATGATAGTATTTTATTAAAGCTTCTTGGGTACTCAGCTTCAACAAATATGGAGGACTATGTTTTTCCACGAGGTTACAGACTTCTTCACAAAATTCCAAGGTTGCCGATGCCGATTGTCGAAAATGTTGTTGAAGCATTTGGTCATTTAAAGCTGATCATCGAAGCAGATATGAAGGAATTAGATGAAGTAGACGGAATCGGTACAGTTCGCGCCCAAAAAATCAAGAATGGACTTAAAGGATTACAAGAAAAACATTATATTGATCGACCATAGTAGTCTTTTTCTAATAATTGATTAAAAAATGAAATATCTGGGTATAATATTTTTAATTTTATTTTACTGACAGTTCTATTTATAAACTATTGAACATTAAAAAAGGAGGTGAAGGTATGTTAAAACGAATAGTTCAGGCGTTTTTTGCGATTTTGGGAGGCGTTATCGGTGTTTTTCTCGTACCGGAATTGTTTGTACTGTTGAACGTGAAGGACATACCTTTAGTAACAAATCCGTATGTATCTGCTTGTTTGGGGGCTATTATCTTTTTTCTTATTGGCATCTGGTGTGCGGATTATGTGATCAACTGGTTGAAAAGAATTGAGGACTCTTTAATAAAAGCCCCTGTTTCAGACTTGTTGTTTGGATCATTAGGGTTGGTTTTTGGGCTTTTGCTGGCATATCTTATTGTTAATCTTATCCCGTTGAAGTATTTCCCATATCAGTTAATCGGCACTGTCATTCCCCTTGTATTAGCTGCACTTCTTGGTTATTTGGGGTTCAGGGTAGGGTTTAAGAAAAAAGATGAGATTCTCACTCTTTTTACGTCACGAAAGAAAAAAGGTCCGGTTGAAGAGGAGCGTACTAGAGAAGATAAAAGGCTGAAAATATTAGACACAAGTGTTATTATAGACGGAAGAATCGCTGATATTTGTCAAACAGGTTTTCTTGAAGGTGTTATCGTGATTCCTCAATTCGTTCTTGGAGAACTTCAGCATATCGCTGACTCATCTGACGTTCTTAAACGCAACAGAGGTCGAAGAGGTCTGGATATTTTAAATAGAATTCAAAAAGAGTTAAATATCAAGGTTGAAATTTATGAAGGCGATTTTGAAGATATTCAAGAAGTTGACAGTAAACTAGTCAAACTTGCGAAGCTAACTTCAGGTGTTGTTGTCACAAATGACTTCAATTTAAATAAAGTGTGTGAACTTCAAAAGGTGGCTGTTCTTAATATTAATGATTTGGCCAATGCCGTTAAGCCTGTCGTGCTTCCTGGTGAAGAGATGAAGGTACAGGTGATAAAAGACGGTAAAGAACATAATCAAGGTGTCGGTTATTTGGATGATGGCACAATGATCGTTGTTGAAGAAGGTCGAAACTATATTGGTAAACATATCGATGTGCTCGTGACCAGTGTACTGCAGACAGCTGCGGGAAGAATGATATTCGCGAAACCGAAACTGCTGGAGAAGGCGCTGTAAAAAGGGAGAAAGAAAGATGGATTATCAAGTCATTATTCCTGCTGCCGGACAAGGCAAACGAATGAATGTCGGAAAAAATAAACTGTTTATTAAGGCAAAAGGAACACCTGTTATTATTCATACACTAAAGGTGTTTGAACATCACAGTGCATGTAAAAGCATCATTCTTGTGATCAATGAGAAAGAATACGATGAATTTAACCGTCTTTTAAAAGAGTATCATTTTATCACACCTATCAAAATTGTAACTGGCGGAAACGAACGCCAGCACAGTGTTATGCAAGGAATTCAAGCAGTTGGAAAAGAAGGAATGGTCCTTGTTCATGATGGGGCCAGACCGTTTATCAAACAGGAACATATCGAACAGCTTGTTATAAAAGCAAATGAAACAGGTGCTGCAATTGTTGCTGTACCAGTTAAAGATACTATCAAACGCGTTCAAGACAATGAGATAACTGGAACTATTGAACGTTCAAGCTTGTGGGCCGCTCAAACCCCGCAAGCTTTTCGTCTTTCTATTTTGATGAACGCCCATCTTAAAGCTGAAGCAACAGGTTTTTTTGGAACAGATGATGCCAGTCTGGTCGAAGAAGCGGGTGGAAAGGTCGCTATTATTCAGGGGGATTATCAAAACATTAAGTTGACAACACCTGATGACCTGCTTGTTGCAGAGGCGATATTAGAAGCGGAAAGAAGGAATGAACATGTTTAGAATTGGACAAGGGTTTGACGTTCATCAGCTTGTAAAAGGAAGACCGCTTATTATTGGAGGAGTGACGATTCCATCTGAACAAGGTCTTTTGGGGCATTCTGATGCTGATGTGCTTTTGCATACCATTGCTGATGCTTGTCTCGGAGCGATTGGAGAAGGTGATATTGGCAAACATTTTCCGGATACTGATCCAGAATTCAAAGATGCCGATTCCTTTAAGCTTCTTCAGCATGTGTGGCAGTTAGTCAAGGGGAAAGGGTATACGCTTGGAAACCTTGATTGTACGATCATTGCCCAAAAACCAAAAATGGCTCCTTATATTGAAGACATGCGGGTCAGAATTGCGGAAGGATTGGATGCTGATATTTCGCAAATTAATGTAAAGGCGACGACAACCGAAAAGCTTGGGTTTACAGGAAGAGCTGAAGGAATAGCCGCTCAGGCTGTTGTACTCATCCAAAAAAGATGATTCACTTTGTAGGTCATTTCATTTAATGATAGAATAGAACTAAATTTGAACTATGACCTGATACGAAAGGAAGTTAGACAGATGGGAAATGAAGTTCGGGTTCGATATGCACCGAGTCCTACCGGTCATTTACATATCGGAAATGCAAGAACCGCCCTTTTTAATTATTTATTTGCTCGAAGCCAAGGTGGGAAATTCATCGTTCGGATAGAAGATACAGATCAAAAACGAAATATTGCCGGTGGAGAGCAAAGCCAGCTCAATTATTTAAAATGGCTGGGCATGGATTGGGATGAAAGCATAGATGTCGGTGGTCAATATGGACCATACCGTCAATCTGAAAGAAACGAAATTTACAAAACATATTATGAAGAACTGCTTGAAAAAGGTCTGGCATATCATTGTTATTGCACAGAGGAAGAGCTTGAGAAAGAGCGAGAAGACCAATCAGCTCGCGGAGAAATGCCGCGTTATTCTGGAAAGTGTTGTAGCTTAACAAAAGAAGAACAAGAAAAACATCTTGCTGAAGGAAGGCAGCCAAGCATCCGTTTTAAGGTTCCTAAGGGAGACGTCATTACTTTTAAAGACATTGTCAAAGACGACATTACGTTTGAAACAGATGGAATCGGTGATTTTGTCATTGTCAAAAAAGACGGAACACCAACATATAACTTTGCTGTCGCAGTCGATGATTATTTGATGAAAATTACACATGTTTTACGTGGAGAAGACCACATTTCTAATACACCGAAGCAGATCATGATCTATCATGCGTTTGGTTGGGACGTTCCGAATTTTGGACATATGACACTGATCGTCAATGAAAATCGTAAAAAACTAAGTAAACGCGATGAATCAATCATTCAATTTATTGAACAGTATGAAGAACTTGGTTATTTGCCGGAAGCGCTATTTAACTTCATTGCTCTGCTTGGCTGGTCACCGGTCGGTGAAGAAGAACTGTTTACAAAAGAACAGTTTATCGAGATCTTTGATGTGAAGCGTTTATCAAAATCACCAGCTGTGTTTGATACGCATAAACTGAAATGGGTTAATAACCAATATGTGAAAAAACTTGATCTTGATCAGGTTATTCAATTGACGGTGCCACATTTGCAGAAAGCAGGGAAACTTTCACAAGAACTTTCTGAAAATGAACAAGAATGGGTTCGTAAGCTCATCTCTCTTTATCAAGAACAGTTAAGTTATGGTGCGGAAATTGTCGAGTTAACGGAGTTGTTCTTTAAAGACGAAATCCAGTATAATCATGAAGCAAGAACAGTTTTGGAAGAAGAACAGGTTCCGGAAGTGCTTCAAGTATTTGCTGAAAAACTTGAACAGTTAGAGGATTTTACTGCGGAAAACATCAAGGCATCCATCAAAGCTGTTCAAAAGGAAACAGGACATAAAGGAAAAAAACTGTTTATGCCAATCCGTGTGGCAACAACAGGTCAGACTCATGGACCTGAATTGCCTCAGTCGATTGAATTGATCGGAAAAGATACTGTTTTAAAACGGTTGAAAAGTAAATAAGCAAAAATCATTGACAGAGAAAAGTATAAAGCAGATGGCTATTAAAGAGAGAGTCTTCACCGGCTGAGAGAGACTTAAATGCCTTGCTTTAGAAATGCACTCTTGAGACCTTTAAAGAACGTTTTAAACTAGTATTTAAAGGCGGTGTCCACCGTTATGGATGAAAGTTGGGAAAACAGATAGGCTGTTTTCTAAACAGAGTGGAACCGCGTTTATCAAAACGTCTCTGTCATTAGGACAGAGGCGTTTTTTGTATGGTTTAATATCAGTAAAAAAGAGAAGCGGGAAAAGGGGGGAATTATGTGTTTTTGAAAATGCTTAAAGAAGATGTGGAAGTCGTATTTGATCAAGATCCGGCTGCCAGAAGCTATTTTGAAGTCATCCTCACGTATTCAGGCTTGCATGCAATATGGGCTCATCGAATTGCACATGCTTTATATAAAAGAAAAAGATTTTTCATTGCCAGAGTCATCTCACAAATTTCTCGCTTCTTCACAGGAATCGAAATTCATCCAGGTGCGAAGATTGGCAGGAGGTTTTTTATCGATCATGGAATGGGTGTTGTTATTGGAGAGACATGTGAGATCGGCCATAATGTAACAGTTTTTCAAGGAGTGACTCTTGGAGGAACAGGAAAAGAAAAAGGCAAGCGGCATCCGACAATTGAGGATGATGCATTGATATCAACAGGGGCCAAGGTACTTGGTTCTATCACGATAGGGAGAGGTTCAAAAATCGGAGCGGGCTCTGTTGTTCTACATGATGTTCCAGAGTGTTCAACTGTCGTCGGAATCCCGGGACGTGTTGTTGTCCAAAATGGAAAGAAAATTAAACGGGATCTTAATCATCAGGATTTACCAGATCCAGTGGCTGACCGTTTCCGAGAATTAGAACGTGAAATCCAGCGTCTTAAAGAAGAACTAAAGGAAAAAGAAGGGAAGATGAGTCATGACGATTGTACTTTATAATACACTGACAAGAAAAAAAGAACAGTTCATCCCTCTTGAAGAGGGCAAAGTGAAAATGTATGTTTGCGGACCGACTGTTTATAACTACATTCACATTGGAAATGCAAGACCGGCTATCGTCTACGATACCGTCAGAAAATACTTGGAGTACAGAGGCTATGATGTTCACTATATCTCCAACTTTACTGATGTTGATGATAAATTGATTAAAGCGGCAGAGGAGCTCGGTGAAGAGGTGCCTGTGATCGCCGAACGGTTTATCAAGGCGTACTTCGAAGATGTTGGTTCACTTGGCTGCTCAAAAGCCGATTGCCATCCACGTGTGACTGAAAATATGGATGATATTATTGATTTTATTAAGACTTTGATTGAAAAGGGCTACGCTTATGAAGCCGAGGGAGATGTTTATTATAAAACAAGATCATTTGCTGGCTATGGAAAGCTTTCTCACCAATCGATTGATGAGTTAAGATCAGGTGCACGAATTCAGATCGGTGAGAAAAAAGCGGATGCTCTTGACTTTGCCTTATGGAAAGCGACTAAAGAAAATGAAATCTCTTGGGATAGTCCATGGGGAAAAGGGCGGCCAGGCTGGCATATTGAGTGCTCGGCAATGGCTAGAAAATACTTAGGAGATTCGATCGATATTCATGCTGGCGGACAGGATTTGACATTTCCACACCATGAAAATGAAATTGCCCAATCTGAAGCTTTAACAGGAAAGACTTTTGCGAAATATTGGCTTCATAACGGTTATATTAATATCGATAATGAAAAGATGTCCAAATCTCTAGGTAATTTTGTTCTTGTTCACGAGATTATTAAAGAATATGATCCGAAAGTACTGAGGTTTTTTATGTTGTCTGTTCATTATAGGCATCCAATTAACTATTCAGTTGACTTGTTGGAGAATACAAAAAATGCTTTTGATCGGTTAAAAACCGCTTATGGCAATTTGCAATATCGGCTAAAAAGCAGTACAAATTTAACAGAAGGGGATTCCATGTGGTTTGAAAAAATTGCTGAGCAGCGTACCGCTTTTGAAACTGCAATGGATGATGACTTCAATACAGCGAATGCGATTTCTGTCCTGTTCGATTTAGCTAAGCATGCAAACTACTATTTACAAGAAAAGAACACTGCTGAACATGTAATCAAGTCTTTCCTTCAGCTGTTTGATGAGATTTCTTCGGTTCTGGGGTTTTCACTTCAGGAACAAGAGCTTTTGAATCAAGAAGTTGAAGAGTTGATTGAAAAGAGAAACGAAGCGCGCAGAAATCGAGATTTTGCAACATCTGACAACATCCGTGATCAATTAAAAAGCATGAACATCATTTTAGAGGATACTCCTCAAGGGACACGCTGGAAAAGAGGAGAATCATAAACATGAAGTTAGAAACCATTAAACATGCTAAACAAATGAATGGGCTAGCACTGGCTTACATGGGTGATGCCGTTTTAGACATCTATGTCAGGCATCACCTGTTAAAGCAAGGGGTGTCAAAACCTCATGACTTACACAAACGGTCAAGTCATTATGTTTCTGCAAAATCACAGGCATGTATGCTATTTGAACTGGAAAAGCAAGGTTTTTTCACGGAAGAAGAACAAGCTGTGCTCAGAAGAGGACGAAATGCAAAATCAGGAACAGTACCTAAAAATACAGATGTTCAAACGTACCGCTACAGTACAGCTTTTGAAGCGGTTATAGGGTATCTTTTTTTGGAAAACAGAGAAGAAAGGCTTGACGAGTTGATTCAAAAAGCATTGGAAAAACGGGATGGAAAGGAGGAAATAAAATGACACAGCAACACGATTATGTTATTGGGAAAAATGCGGTAATTGAAACGTTAAAATCAGACCGAGAACTGTATAAATTGTGGATGGCGGAAAACACGGTGAAGGGACAAGCTCAGCAAGTCGTAGAACTCGCAGCTAAAAGAGGGATTACAATTCAGTATGTTCCCAGAAAAAAACTTGATCAGATGGTTTCCGGACAGCATCAGGGGGTGGTCGCACAAGTTGCGGCATATGAGTATGCACAATTAGACGACCTTTTTCAGAAGGCAGAAGCGAAAAATGAACAGCTGTTTATTCTCGTATTAGATGAAATCGAAGATCCGCATAATCTAGGATCAATTATGCGGACAGCTGATGCAGCTGGTGCCCATGGAATCATCATTCCAAAACGGCGTGCGGTCGGTCTTACCACTACTGTTGCAAAGGCCTCAACAGGTGCAATTGAACATATTCCGGTCGTTAGAGTAACCAATCTTTCACGAACATTAGAAGAGCTGAAAGAACAGGGTGTCTGGGTTGCCGGTACCGATGCGTCAGCGAATCAGGATTACAGGTCAATGGATGGAAACATGCCGCTAGCATTGGTGATCGGGAGTGAAGGAAAAGGAATGGGGAGACTTGTCAAAGAAAAATGCGATTTTCTCTATTCTCTGCCAATGGTAGGAAAAGTCACTTCTTTAAATGCGTCTGTTGCAGCCGGCTTGCTTATGTATGAAGTTCTTCGGAAGCGAAGCCCTTTAGGAGATTAAAGAGGCAATGGACATCCTTTTAGTAGACGGCTATAACATGATTGGATCCTGGCCTAAGTTAAAGGATCTAAAAAAGAACAGCTTTGAAGAAGCAAGGGACCTGTTGATTCAAAAAATGGCAGAATATCAATCTTACACGGGTTTTCGTGTGATTGTTGTGTTTGATGCACACCTAGTCAAAGGGATTGAAAAGAAAAAAATCAATCACCGTGTAGAGGTGATTTTCACAAGAGAAAACGAAACAGCTGATGAACGAATTGAAAAACTAGCTTCAGATTTAAATGATATTCAAACGCAAATTCATGTTGCTACATCAGACTATACTGAGCAGTGGGCGATCTTTGGGCAGGGAGCGTTACGCAAGTCTGCCCGGGAATTGCTGAGGGAAGTTGAAGCGATTGAAAGAAAAATTGAAAAAAGGGTAAAAAAAATTACCTCTGAACGCCCAATCAGCAAGATACCAATCTCAGAAGAAGTTCTAAAAAAATTTGAAAAATGGCGGCGGGGCGATTTGGAGTAGGTTGACGCATTTTTAGCTATTACTGTATAATATTTCTATCTACGTGCGGTCGGGGGGATCGGAGTGAACTTAAAAAACAACCAGGGAAAATTCAGCAAGGAGCAGTTCAGCAAAGAACGGTTTTGCCAGTTGGAAGATGAGCAGGTTATTGAAATGGTTCATGTCGGAGACAGTGATGCGTTAGATTATTTAATTACAAAGTACCGTAACTTTGTGAGGGCAAAAGCGAGATCCTATTTTTTAATTGGAGCTGATCGAGAGGATATTGTTCAGGAAGGGATGATTGGTCTCTATAAATCTATCCGTGATTTTAAAGAGGACAAGCTGACTTCTTTTAAAGCTTTTGCAGAATTATGCATTACCCGCCAAATTATTACCGCGATTAAAACAGCTACTCGTCAAAAACATATTCCGTTAAATTCTTATGTGTCGCTGGACAAGCCTATTTATGACGAAGATTCAGACCGGACGCTTCTGGATGTTATTTCGGGAGCTAAAGTAATGAATCCAGAAGAGTTGATCATCAATCAGGAAGAGTTTGATGATATTGAACTTAAGATGGGAGAATTACTTAGCGATTTAGAAAGAAAAGTACTTGCACTTTATCTTGATGGAAGATCCTATCAGGAGATTTCCGAAGAGTTGAATCGCCATGTCAAATCAATCGATAACGCGCTTCAACGTGTCAAACGCAAACTGGAGAAATATCTGGAACTTCGTGAAATCAGTTTGTAACTGATGCTTCCGGCTTATTGACAGTGAATTTAGTACTGTGGTATTTTACTAAAAGAAATGATTGTCCAGAAAAAAGGTGTAAACATGAAGAAAAAAATAACATTAGCTTGTAAAAATTGCGGGAGTCGCAATTATACGACAATGAAAAGCTCCGCAGCATTAGCTGAGCGGCTTGAAGTAAAGAAATACTGTAATAACTGCAACTCACATACAGTACATCTGGAAACAAAATAGTTTTTTTGTTTTTAGATTGTGGAGGCGTAATATGAAATTTTTTAAAAATGTCGCAAAAGAAATGAAGAAAGTCACTTGGCCAAAAGGCAAAGAATTAACGCGCTATACGATTACTGTTATTATTACTGTTGTTTTTTTCGCGGTCTTTTTTGCCTTGGTCGATTCGGGTTTTACACAATTAATTCGTTTAATAGTTGAATAATGATCAGGAAAACGTGTTATAATAGATCTAAATATGACTCGCAAAAAAACCCGTTCAACGGGTTTTTTCATTGTTTCAAAATATGAGGCTCGTATAAAAGAATGTCGGTTTCTCATTACGGCCCAAAAATTATGGTGTGGGGAGGGAAGGACTAGAGAGGTCCTGAATGAGAATGGAAAAGAAATGGTATGTTGTACACACGTACTCCGGCTATGAAAATAAGGTCAAAGCAAACTTAGAAAAACGGGTTGAATCGATGGGGATGCAGGATAAAATTTTCCGTGTCGTTGTACCTGAAGAAGAAGAAACGGATTTCAAAAACGGTAAGAAAAAAGTAGTTAAAAAGAAAGTATTCCCTGGTTACGTTTTAGTTGAACTTGTGATGACAGATGACTCTTGGTATGTTGTCAGAAATACACCAGGTGTGACAGGCTTTGTCGGCTCTGCTGGTTCAGGTTCTAAACCGACCGCTTTACTACCAGGCGAAGCAGAAAGAATTTTGAAAAGAATGGGCCTTGAAGAACGAAAAACAGAAATTGATTTTGAATTGAAGGAAACTGTTAAAGTGATCGATGGTCCGTTTGCTGATTTTACAGGGACAATTGAAGAGATCGATCATGACAAAAACAAGGTGAAAGTCTTTGTTAATATGTTCGGAAGAGAAACCCCTGTTGAACTTGAATTTACTCAAGTTGACAAATTGTAATGGAATAAGCGCTTGAAATCACTATATAAAAGTGGTAATATACAAAGGTGCGTCTTGGCAGAAATGTCAAGGCAGCTAGCTTGATATTTTCATCATTCATATAAAGAATGAGACCTTGAGTGGGAGGGTTCACCCTATTACCACATCACGGACTTAAGGAGGTGTGTCTCGTGGCTAAAAAAGTAGTAAAAGTAGTAAAATTGCAAATTCCTGCTGGGAAAGCGAATCCAGCTCCACCAGTTGGTCCTGCGTTAGGTCAAGCCGGTGTTAACATCATGGGATTCTGTAAGGAGTTTAACGCTCGTACATCTGACCAAGCTGGTCTTATCATTCCTGTAGAAATTTCGGTTTACGAAGACCGTTCATTTACATTTATTACAAAAACTCCGCCGGCTGCTGTGTTACTTAAAAAAGCGGCTGGAATTGAGTCAGGTTCTGGTGAACCTAACCGTAATAAAGTGGCAACCGTCAAGCGTGATAAAGTACGTGAAATCGCTGAAACAAAAATGCCTGACTTGAATGCAGCAAGTGTTGAAGCGGCTATGCGCATGGTTGAAGGAACTGCCCGCAGTATGGGTATTGTGATTGAAGACTAATTTTTTGTTTCTTTGTTGGGTTGCGAGTTTGGATTAGACAAGTTCGCAACCCTTATTCGTGGGAGGTTATTCCGCTAAAACCACTAAGGAGGAAATTTTTAAATGGCAAAAAAAGGAAAGAAGTACGTAGAAGCTGCTAAGCTTGTTGAACGTACAAAAGCTTATGATGTAAATGAAGCGATTGAACTTGTGAAAAAAACAAACACAGCTAAATTTGATGCTACTGTTGAAGCGGCATTTCGTTTAGGTGTTGATCCTCGTAAAAATGATCAGCAAATCCGCGGTGCGGTTGTTCTTCCAAATGGAACAGGTAAAACACAACGCGTCCTTGTTTTCGCTAAAGGAGAAAAAGCGAAAGAAGCAGAAGCTGCTGGTGCAGATTATGTAGGGGATACTGATTACATCAACAAAATTCAGCAAGGTTGGTTTGAATTTGATGTGATCGTGGCGACTCCTGATATGATGGGTGAAGTCGGTAAAATCGGACGTGTGCTTGGACCAAAAGGTCTTATGCCAAACCCTAAAACAGGTACAGTTACTTTTGAAGTTGAAAAAGCAGTAAACGAAATCAAAGCTGGTAAAGTTGAATATCGTGTCGATAAAGCTGGAAACATTCATGTGCCAATCGGTAAAGTTTCATTTGATGATGTGAAGCTTGTTGAAAACTTTGCAACAATTTACGATACAGTTATGAAAGCAAAACCTGCTGCTGCTAAAGGTGTATATGTGAAGAATGTATCTGTCACATCTACAATGGGACCTGGAATTAAAGTGGACCCTTCAACTTTTAACGTAAAATAGTATTGACTCATATCATTCGTTTTGATATAATTCAAAACGTTGTAAAATAAAATATGTCCATTTATACCGTAGACAGTAGGTGCCTGTGGCTTAATTTCCTACCGAGGTGTATATATATCACAGCTTTACGTAACGTATGCTTGTATATACAGCCTCCATGTCAAATGGAGGCTTTTTATATGGAATTCGTCGTTAAAGAACGTGACACCGAGGCGGTATAAGTGTTACACGATTAAATCTACAGGAGGTGTAACCATGAGCAGCGTAATTGAAACAAAAAGAGCTGTTGTTCAAGAAATTGCTTCTAAACTAAAAGAAAGTAAATCAACAATTGTTGTTGATTATCGCGGTCTTAATGTTTCTGAAGTAACTGAACTTCGTAAGCAACTCCGCGAAGCGAACGTTGAGTTCAAAGTTTACAAAAACACAATGACTCGTCGTGCGGTTGAACAAGCTGAACTTGATGGTTTGAATGATGTCTTAACTGGACCGAATGCGATTGCATTTAGTGCTGAAGATGTTGTCGCTCCAGCAAAAGTGATTAACGAGTTTGCTAAAAAACACGACGCTCTTGAAATCAAAGCTGGCGTTATCGAAGGTAAAGTTTCTACTGTTGAAGAAGTGAAAGCTCTTGCTGAACTTCCATCACGCGAAGGCTTGCTTTCTATGTTGCTTAGTGTACTTCAAGCTCCAGTTCGCAATCTTGCTCTTGCTACAAAAGCTGTGGCAGAACAAAAGGAAGAACAAGGCGCTTAATATAGTCTGTTTCATAAAAAATGAAAACAAATGGAGGAATTACAAATGGCTTTAAACATTGAAGAAATCATTGCTTCCGTTAAAGAAGCAACTGTGCTTGAATTAAACGAGTTAGTAAAAGCAATTGAAGAAGAGTTTGGTGTAACTGCAGCTGCTCCTGTAGCTGTAGCTGCTGCTGCTGCTGGCGGAGCTGCTGAAGAGCAAACTGAATTTGATCTTATTCTTGCTGGAGCAGGAGATCAAAAGATCAAAGTTATCAAAGTTGTGCGTGAAATCACTGGTCTTGGTTTGAAAGATGCTAAAGAACTTGTTGATAACACTCCAAAACCTCTTAAAGAAGGTATTGCCAAAGAAGAAGCTGAAGAGCTTAAAGCTAAACTTGAAGAAGTTGGCGCTTCTGTAGAAGTTAAGTAATCTTCGCCTAACCTTTTAGGGGAAAGCTCGCTTTTAAAAGCGAGCTTTTTCTTTGCTGATTAACTATTTTTCTTCCGTATAATAAAAGCCATCTTGCTTCAAGATAGTGAAAAGGGTTCACAACTTTAGGAGGTTCTATCATGACTGACCATTATTATTCTGAAAAACCTTCAGTGAAGAGCAACAAAATAAAGTGGACATTTCTATTAAGGAACCGGACATTTACATTTGTAAGTGACAGTGGCGTGTTTTCAAAAAAAGAGGTCGACTTTGGTTCTAGACTGCTGATTGAGGCTTTCCAAGAACCTGAGGTAGAAGGTGATTTTTTAGATGTAGGCTGTGGATACGGTCCTATCGGTCTTTCTCTTGCTGCAGATTTTAAAAATCGACTCGTTCACATGGTTGATGTCAATGAAAGGGCAGTTGAACTTTCAAAAGATAATGCGTTACATAATCAGATCGAAAACGTTGATATATACCAAAGTGATCTGTTTTCCAATGTCGATCCTGCTAAAACATTCGCTTCTATTATTACGAATCCCCCTATACGAGCTGGGAAAAAAATAGTGCATGCTATCTTTGAAAAAAGTGCCGAATATTTACGGTCTTCAGGTGACTTATGGGTCGTCATTCAAAAAAAACAAGGCGGGCCTTCTGCTATTGATAAATTAAAAGAGCTTTTTGCGGATGTTGAAATCGTCCAAAAAAAGAAAGGATACTATATTATCAGAGCAAAAAAAGTTTGACTCGAATTTTCAGCTATGTTAGTATTATAAAATGCCAATGTATATATTTTGCTTGCCGCTTTTTTTCTGAAACATATTGGTTTGTATAAAATATATATTTATGGAAACACTAATAAAATCGGTATTTTGTTTTTGGATGTGGTTTTCTAATTAGAAACCCTTTTTTCTTTTGTCTTGTAAAGGTATTTCTTACATATATGAGAAAGAAATGCTTGTTACACATATATTACGCATGATTTGAGGGGTGAATCAGTTGACAGGTCAACTAGTTCAGTATGGACGACACCGCCAGCGCAGAAGCTATGCACGCATTAGCGAAGTGTTAGAATTACCAAATCTCATTGAAATTCAGACCTCTTCTTATCAGTGGTTTCTTGATGAGGGTCTTAGAGAGATGTTTCAAGACATATCACCAATTGAGGATTTCACTGGTAACCTCTCTCTGGAATTTATTGATTACAGCTTAGGTGATCCAAAGTATCCAGTAGAAGAATCAAAAGAACGTGATGTAACCTATTCAGCTCCGTTGCGGGTTAAAGTTCGCTTAATCAACAAAGAAACTGGCGAGGTAAAAGACCAGGATGTTTTCATGGGGGATTTCCCGATCATGACAGACACCGGTACCTTTATTATTAACGGTGCGGAACGCGTCATTGTATCTCAGCTTGTTCGTTCTCCAAGTGTATATTTCAGTGGTAAAGTTGACAAAAACGGTAAAAAAGGTTTTACCGCAACTGTCATTCCAAACCGTGGCGCATGGTTAGAATACGAGACAGATGCGAAAGATGTTGTTTATGTCCGCATTGATCGCACACGTAAGTTGCCGGTTACGGTTCTTTTGCGTGCTCTTGGCTTTGGATCTGATCAGGAGATTATTGATCTTGTCGGTGAAAACGAGTATTTGCGCAATACTCTTGATAAAGATAATACAGAAAACACTGATAAGGCACTTCTTGAAATTTACGAACGCCTCCGTCCTGGAGAGCCGCCAACAGTGGAAAATGCAAAGAGTTTGCTTGACTCAAGGTTTTTTGATCCAAAAAGATATGACCTTGCAAGTGTAGGACGTTATAAAATTAATAAAAAGCTCCACATTAAAAATCGTCTTTTCAATCAACGACTTGCGGAAACGCTTATCGATCCTGAAACAGGAGAGATTCTTGCTGAAAAAGGTACGATTTTGGACAGAAGAACACTTGATAAAGTACTGCCATACTTAGAAAATGGGATCGGCTTTAAAAAGCTGTATCCGAATGGCGGTGTAGTCGAAGATGAAGTGATCCTTCAATCTATTAAAATCTACGCTCCAACTGACCAAGAAGGGGAGCAAACGATCAATGTGATCGGGAATGCTTTTATTGAGGAAGGTGTCAAAAATATTACACCAGCCGATATTATCTCTTCAATCAGCTATTTCTTCAATTTGCTTCATGGAGTTGGAGACACTGATGATATTGACCATTTAGGAAACCGCAGACTCCGTTCTGTAGGTGAACTGTTACAAAACCAGTTCCGGATTGGTCTAAGCAGGATGGAACGCGTTGTTCGGGAAAGAATGTCCATTCAGGACACAAATACGATCACGCCTCAGCAACTGATTAACATTCGTCCTGTTATTGCTTCTATTAAAGAATTTTTCGGAAGTTCACAGCTTTCTCAGTTCATGGATCAAACAAATCCGCTTGCTGAGTTAACGCATAAGCGTCGCCTATCAGCGCTCGGACCTGGTGGTTTGACACGTGAACGTGCCGGAATGGAAGTGCGTGACGTTCACTATTCACATTATGGTCGGATGTGTCCGATTGAAACACCTGAGGGTCCAAACATCGGGTTGATTAACTCGCTTTCTTCGTTTGCTAAAGTAAATCGTTTTGGCTTTATTGAAACACCTTATCGCAGGGTTGATCCTGAGACAGGAAAAGTTACGCCAAGAATCGATTATTTAACGGCTGATGAAGAAGATAACTATGTTGTGGCACAGGCAAACGCTCGCCTTGCTGAAGACGGTTCATTTGTTGACGACCAAATTATCGCCCGCTTTAGAGGTGAGAACACAGTTGTTCCAAAAGACCGTGTTGATTACATGGACGTTTCACCAAAACAGGTTGTCTCTGCAGCCACTGCGTGTATTCCTTTCTTGGAAAACGATGACTCAAACCGTGCTTTGATGGGTGCGAACATGCAACGTCAAGCCGTTCCGCTTATGCAGCCTGAATCACCAGTTGTCGGAACCGGAATGGAGTATGTATCAGCGAAAGACTCTGGTGCTGCTGTCATCTGTCGCTATCCGGGAATCGTTGAACGGGTAGAGGCTAAAAATGTTTGGGTTCGCAGATATGAGGAAGTAGATGGTCAAAAGGTAAAAGGAAATCTTGATAAATACAGTATGCTGAAATTTGTTCGTTCCAACCAGGGAACTTGCTATAATCAGCGTCCAATTGTGAGCGTCGGAGATGAGGTTGTAAAAGGTGAAATTTTAGCTGATGGTCCTTCTATGGAAAAGGGTGAACTTGCCCTTGGACGCAATGTGATGGTCGGCTTCATGACATGGGAAGGCTATAACTATGAGGATGCCATCATCATGAGTGAACGCCTTGTTAAAGACGACGTATATACATCGATCCATATTGAAGAATATGAATCAGAAGCTAGAGATACGAAACTTGGGCCTGAAGAAATCACACGCGATATTCCAAACGTTGGAGAAGATGCTCTTCGCAACTTGGATGAGCGCGGTATTATTCGTGTCGGTGCTGAAGTAAAAGACGGAGATCTTCTTGTTGGAAAAGTAACGCCAAAAGGGGTTACTGAGCTTACTGCAGAAGAACGCCTGCTTCATGCTATTTTCGGAGAAAAAGCGCGTGAAGTTCGCGATACATCTCTCCGTGTTCCGCACGGCGGAGGCGGGATTATCCTTGATGTCAAAGTTTTCAATCGTGAAGATGGCGATGAACTGCCTCCTGGCGTCAATCAGCTTGTCCGGGTGTACATTGTTCAGAAGCGTAAAATTTCTGAAGGGGACAAAATGGCAGGCCGACATGGTAATAAAGGGGTTATCTCGAAGATTCTGCCTGAAGAAGATATGCCATATCTACCTGATGGAACACCAATTGATATTATGTTAAACCCACTCGGCGTTCCATCACGGATGAACATCGGGCAAGTATTGGAGCTTCACCTCGGTATGGCTGCACGCCGTCTCGGTCTTCACTTCGCATCACCGGTATTTGACGGTGCCCGTGAAGAAGATGTATGGGAAACGCTTGAAGAAGCTGGGATGTCAAGAGATGCAAAAACTGTACTATACGATGGTCGCACGGGAGAACCGTTTGATAACCGGGTTTCTGTTGGGATCATGTATATGATCAAACTTGCCCACATGGTTGATGACAAACTCCATGCTCGGTCAACAGGACCTTATTCACTCGTTACTCAACAACCTCTCGGAGGTAAAGCGCAATTCGGCGGACAGCGTTTTGGTGAGATGGAGGTGTGGGCACTTGAAGCATATGGTGCTGCATACACACTTCAAGAAATTCTGACTGTTAAATCCGATGATGTCGTGGGTCGTGTGAAGACTTACGAAGCGATCGTAAAAGGTGACAACGTGCCAGAACCAGGTGTTCCAGAATCGTTTAAAGTATTAATTAAAGAACTTCAAAGTTTAGGTATGGATGTTAAAATTCTCTCAAGTGATGAAGAAGAAATTGAAATGAGAGACTTGGAAGATGATGAGGATGCAAAACAAAATGAAGGTCTTACTTTATCGAATGATGAAGATGAAGAAGCGGCATCCCCTGATATAGAACATGATAGCGTCACGAAGGAATAAATGAATTTTTGTGCAAGTGACAGGGTATAACCCGAAGAAAAAAGGGAGGTAGGCCCCTTGCTAGATGTGAACAATTTTGAGTATATGAACATCGGTCTCGCTTCACCTGATAAAATCCGTTCATGGTCTTATGGAGAAGTGAAAAAGCCTGAAACAATCAACTATCGTACTTTGAAACCTGAAAAAGATGGTCTGTTCTGTGAGCGCATTTTCGGTCCTCAAAAGGACTGGGAATGCCATTGCGGAAAGTACAAGCGAGTTCGTTATAAAGGCGTAGTTTGTGACCGTTGTGGAGTTGAAGTAACGCGGGCTAAAGTCCGACGAGAAAGAATGGGACATATTGAGTTGGCGGCTCCAGTTTCTCATATTTGGTATTTTAAAGGAATACCAAGCCGTATGGGTCTTGTGCTAGATATGTCACCTCGTGCTTTAGAAGAAGTGATCTATTTTGCTTCCTATGTGGTAACAGACCCGGCCAACACGCCGCTTGAGAAGAAGCAGCTGTTGTCTGAAAAAGAATACCGGGCATATCTTGATAAATACGGAAACAAGTTTCAAGCTTCTATGGGCGCAGAAGCGATCCATAAACTTCTTCAAGATATCGATCTTGTAAAAGAAGTAGATGCACTTAAAGAAGAGCTTAAAACGTCTCAAGGACAGCGACGGACACGGGCGATCAAACGACTTGAAGTATTGGAGGCTTTCCGTAATTCCGGAAACAAACCATCTTGGATGATCCTTGATGTTCTTCCGGTTATTCCTCCTGAACTGAGACCGATGGTACAGCTTGACGGTGGTCGTTTTGCAACATCTGATTTAAATGATCTTTACCGCCGTGTCATTAACCGTAACAATCGCTTAAAACGTCTTCTTGATCTTGGAGCACCAAGTATCATTGTGCAAAACGAAAAACGTATGCTTCAAGAAGCAGTCGACGCATTAATTGATAATGGGCGCAGAGGTCGTCCTGTTACAGGTCCAGGAAATAGACCGTTGAAATCACTTTCTCATATGTTGAAAGGTAAACAAGGTCGTTTCCGTCAAAATCTACTCGGGAAACGTGTTGACTACTCAGGTCGTTCTGTTATCGTTGTTGGTCCGAACCTGAAAATGTACCAGTGTGGACTACCGAAAGAGATGGCTTTGGAACTTTTCAAGCCTTTCGTCATGAAAGAACTGGTTGAAAAAGGTCTTGCCCATAACATAAAGAGTGCGAAGCGTAAAATCGAACGTGTTCAACCAGAAGTTTGGGATGTTCTTGAATCGGTTATTAAAGAGCATCCGGTACTTCTAAACCGTGCCCCTACGCTTCACAGATTGGGAATTCAGGCATTTGAGCCAACACTTGTTGAAGGCCGTGCCATCCGTCTTCACCCGCTTGTTTGTACAGCATACAATGCAGACTTTGATGGTGACCAAATGGCGGTACACGTTCCTTTATCAGCCGAAGCACAAGCGGAAGCGCGTATTCTTATGCTTGCTGCACAAAACATTCTCAATCCTAAAGATGGAAAACCGGTTGTTACACCATCACAGGATATGGTACTTGGAAATTACTACTTAACATTAGAGCGCCCTGGTGCAGTCGGGGAAGGTATGATTTTCAAAGATACAGATGAAGCGTTGTTAGCCTATCAAAACGGGTATGTGCATTTGCATACGAGAGTCGCTGTTGCGGTTAATTCTTTGAAGAATGAAACATTTACTGAAGAACAGCGTTCTAAGTTGCTCATGACAACCGTAGGAAAGTTGATCTTCAATGAAATTCTTCCGCCATCATTCCGTATATGAATGAGCCGACAAAGAGTAATATTGAAGAAAAAACGCCTGATCGTTTCTTCATAGACTATGGTGTAGATGTGAGAGCCGCAATTCAAGGACAAGAAATTAATGCCCCATTTAAAAAAGGCATTTTAGGTAAAATTATTGCGGAGATATTCAAAAGATTCCACATTACTGAAACATCGAAAATGCTTGACCGCATGAAGAATCTTGGTTTTAAATTCTCTACCAAGCTGGAATTACAGTCGGTGTTTCTGACATCGTGGTTCTGGATGATAAGCAGAGAATCCTTGAAGAAGCCCAAGGGAAAGTTGACAACGTTCTGAAACAATTCAGACGCGGTCTAATAACAGAAGAAGAACGTTATGAACGTGTCATTTCCATTTGGAGTGCGGCGAAAGATACGATTCAAGGTAAGTTGATGAAATCGTTGGATGAAGTGAACCCGATCTACATGATGAGTGACTCTGGAGCCCGGGGTAATGCATCAAACTTTACACAACTTGCAGGTATGCGTGGTCTGATGGCCAACCCGGCAGGCCGGATTATCGAACTTCCAATTAAATCGAGTTTCCGAGAAGGTTTAACAGTGCTAGAGTACTTTATTTCAACGCACGGAGCTCGTAAAGGTCTTGCCGATACAGCGCTGAAGACAGCCGACTCAGGTTACTTGACTCGCCGTCTTGTTGACGTAGCTCAAGATGTTATTATTCGTGAGACAGATTGTGGTACGGATAGAGGTATTTTGGCAAAGGCTATTACAGAAGGCACAGAAGTGATCGAACGCCTTGAAGAGCGACTGATTGGTCGTTTTGCAAGAAAGCCTATTAAACATCCTGAAACCGGGGAAGTTCTCGTTAAAGAGAATGAGCTGATTGATGAAGACAAAGCACTGGAAATTGTTTGAGGCAGGCATAGATGAAGTCTGGATTCGCTCTGCATTTACATG
>NZ_JABJUQ010000003.1 GCF_013155385.1 Bacillus sp. WMMC1349
GGCTTGTCGTTATCATTGCGGCCATTGCCGTGGCTTTAATGCTAATATACACCCAATCTTTAAAAAAGGATTTAGCAGCTGCAACAGAGCAAAAAAAGAAACTATGCTGACCAGATCGACCGACTGAAAAAATTAGATCAATCAAAGGCAGCAGAGCTGAACCATGAGTTTATCAATAGATTTTTCACTTACAAAAAACACGAAACAGCGATATGAAGACATCAAGCCACTAATGACAGAAAAAGGTTATCAGTCCACTTATCCGAGTGGCAGTAGTATTCCAAAAAAAGGTTCTGATGTATCCTCTTCCATTTCTGGTTTACGTAGTTATGAATATCAATCGGATAAGCAGGAAGCTTCTTTTATGAACGAGTTTACTGTCCGTACCAGTTACAATGTACAGCCAGCGAGCAGAAGATCGTCATAAAAACAAATTTGATTACTTAGAAAATGGAGATTGGAAAGTAGATAATGTTGAATTTATGGCCAATGTAGGAGGACAGCAACCGTAAGACTAAACACGTTCAGGAATTACAGCAAAACGATGTTGTATATGAGCATTCTAACGCAATTAAATTGATTTTAATGAACAATCACCCATTAATTGCGTCAGAATCATCCTGAAAATTTTAGGGTACTGATATATTTATACTTCGTTCGTGAATAAGTGAGGATCTGAAAGTTGGCCATCTTTTTTCATTCGTGTTTTAGCTCCTTTTGGATCTTCCAGGACAGCTGCATTGTTCGGAATTCAAGCTTAAAAAAATTCCATAGCAACACTACAAAGAGTTTTTGCGGACACTATAAAACAATATATGATAGACCAACTAATAACAAATCGCAATAAGCCGATGAATGCGAAAATAAGAGCTATATGGAGGAAAGAAAAGATCGCCCCTTAGAAACAAAAGGGCGATTTTTTGATTATTTCCCAGATGCAAAATTGCTTCTCACGGCTGAAAATGATCGATTTTGAGGATTGGCTAAAAAATCAACTTCTCATAGTGGTTATTATTATGTAAACTAGAGATTTAAATGTTTAGATTTTGTATACATATTTTCTATGCCAAATAAAAAATGCACTCTTATTTCGGGTGCATTTTTTGCGATCATATAGTAATAGTTGTCTTGAGACAAAAATGGTTTGACTACACTTTCTTCAATCAAGTTGCGTATCTTTCTGAAACTTGGTAAGGCGTGCTATCTTGGGTATAGGTTGAACTTACCACCCCTGTTACACCTAACAATAAAACAATACATATTAAAGCTTTAGTTTTCATCCTGCCAACACACTCCTTTTGATTAAGCATCTTGCTTCAAATGCAGTACGGTAACATTCAATAGCATCATGCAGTTTCTCTGTTTTCTCTAACACTTTTGCTGCATCTAGTCCGTAATCTTCCATTTCAGCGTACATACCTTTCTCCTTGAAGAACTTAAATGATTCCCTCATCAAATCCATGTCATAGTCTAAGTGAAGCCCTTTAAGTAACTGCAACTTTGCAAGGTCATCTAAAGTCTGGTGTTTTTCAGCCAATTCTTTACCCTCAAAATATAAGTCATTGTGCTGTCATTATGTTACCTTTCCTTGCTTCAACATATGCAAGATTAAAAGCAGCCTTAGACGAATAGATGCTGCTATCTTCCCTGTAAATTTCAAGGGATTTCTGTAGATGATTGGACGATCTCTCAAGTTCTTCAAGTTCATTATAGCATAAGCCAATGTTTAAATGAGAAGCCCCGATCAAAAACCCCTCTTCCATTTTCTCAGATTCAGCTAAAGCTTTTTGTAAATTATTCAAAGCCATTTCATGATGCAGTTGATCTGAATAATTACCTGCAATAATGAAATTGGTGCGAATGCATTTATCACCATAAGTGTCATATTGTTTGAAGATGTTGTATGCCTGATTAGCATAATCCATCGAAAACAAAGTTTGTTTCATATTGTAATAAAGTTCTGAAATTTTAAAATAAAACTCAGCTTTCTCTAACTCATCGCAGTTGAAGACTTCAAGTTTAATTTCTGCATTTCTATAATACCTTAAAGCATGTAACAATTCTTTTTGTCTAAAATGATACATCCCCGAAAAGAATTGATAATAGTACTCAAGCATACCTTCTAGTTTATTTCTTTCTCTAATTCTTTTAAACTCTTTAAATCGTTCTTCAAGATCACTACCTGAATCAGCATACAAATAGTCGAGTTGTAACTTGTGCCTAAACTCAAGTAATGAATAATAAACAAGAACGTCCTGGTTTTCTTCCATATTCTCGAGAAGTTCCCTGACTTCTTCTTTTGTTTCCTCAGCTTTATGTATCCAGTTATTCTTAAGTGAGTTGTACCAAAAATTCATCTTCGTAGCAACAAGATCATAAGGAATTGTCTCTTCTTTACTCAAACTTAATGATCCCCTTCCCATTTTTTAAATATTGTACCACAAATAGGTTAATGCAATATTGATTTTTTCCCTATCGTCCTTAGTCTGTTTTAATGATTCGAAATACAATAGCGAGAATTAAAATTCCAATTATCCCTATCACGTTGACAATTGTCTGGGCAGTTTCTTCTAAAAAAAAGTTAGATACAAAAGATCCTATAACAATAACAAAGAGTAAAGTAACCATAAAATTTTTCATGAAATATTCACCTTTCTAGAAAATTAACTATCCACTTAAATACTTATATAGTATATAATTACATGGAATGTTTGTAAATTACTTTAATAGGAGGGTTTTTATGGTTTCTAATTTTAAAACTTTTAAGTACATAATTATTTTTATGTGTACATGCTTATTATTTTCCACGGCGGTCTCTCTTCCAATGGCAAAAGCAGAAAGTCTTTCAAACGAAATTAATGCTGAGGCTGAACAACTCGAAAATGTTTTTGGTCCTTTTGCTAAATTAATTGATGAAATGCCTACGGATGTTGCGGAACGAGGGATTGAAGCAGGGGTTAAATGGCTAAATGAAAATAAAGGGTCTGACTTCAAGGATTTCAATTTTATTGCTACTGAAGAAGGCTTAAAAACTATTGAAATAAATAACAATCATACATTTAAAACACAGAGCTTTTTATCTTGGCCATGTCTTTCAAGTATAGGAAAGGCTCTTATTTCTAATGCTATACCATGGGCTAAGCTTTTAAAAGTGAAAAAAGCCGCAAAATTAATGGGTGGAATAAATACAATGGTTAAGACAGTTGTTAGAGCTTATAAACACCAAAGAAACTTAGGGCGTTCCCGAATGGGAGCACTTAAAAAGGCAATTCGAATCTCCACAAAAGCATTTCCTGGAGAAACACAAAAAGCATTATTGGAATTCTTTAATATAGGAGATGTCTTTTACCGTTGCTTTTAGAAATTTCATATAAATGAAGGCTGCTGTCGAGAAAATCACAGTAGCCTCCTTTTTCATTTAACGGGCTTAAGCCCGTTTTTCTTTGCTTAAGCAAAGAATGTATTAAGAATTGTTCATCTTGGTTTTCATATTTTTTAAGCGTATCCTTCCAATACCTCTTAGTTCCCTGCATAATGCCTCCTTTTTTTTGACGACTTCTAACATACATTTATAAACTTCCGGATTTACTTGCAGCGGATGCAGAAGCTACAGCTGCTATGTTCCTGTCCATTTTTTAACGAGTGAACAAAGATGAAAAAACCAAATACAAAACAACGCCAGGCGGAAAGGAGACATACGTCTCCTTTCGGCTTTTTCCCTTTTTGACCTCCGAAGCGTAAATGTCCCCAAGGCTTGTAGGGCCGGGGTCGGGCGAGCCTCGTTACTCTTCCCGACTCCGGCCCAACAAGCCGAGCTGACTCATCAAGGGGCGAAAAACTTTTTATCGAAACCCCGCTGCAAGCTGCAGCGGTGATAAAAACTTTTCCGGCTGAAACCCTTGACGAGTCAGCTATGGGGCATTTTCGCTCTACGTGTCAAAAAGGGAAAAAATAATCCCCCTTTGGGGAACTAATTCCCTTCGGAGTTCAAAAATGAAAAAAGGAGAGGAAACCAAATGAGCATTGAAATCTTTAAAGACCTAAAAGAATTGGAGAAAGCCTATACAGGATTTAATAAGACAAAAATCTATTTCAACGGGACCGTTTATGTTGAGTCAGAACAGCTTGCAGTCACTCTCTACGAAAATACGCTTATCGTCCGTACCCTTGATAATGCTTTAAAGCGCGGAAAAACAGTCATCAAACATACGGTATATTTTCAGAAAGGCTCTTTTGATGGCCAAGAAATCATGAATGAGTATATGTTCTTTCTGAAAATCAATTTTGCTGAATTGATTGAAAGAGCTATCGTAAACGATCTTCCGGACATTGATGACGGGAGCGTGAAAAACTTTCATGATAAGGAAAAGGCGGTGCGCGTCTTCAGCCCATTTGCAAAACCGAAAAGGGTTAATCCTCATTCAAAATGGACGATTGACAAGATCGCTAAAGCGATCTTGTCGGGGCAGGTAATACAAGGCGTTCAAGACATGGCGCTTACTGATGATTACGCTTATGACGCGGCGGTGAATTTCAGAAAAGGCGAGCTGTTGGACCTTTTGGACTTTGCCAAAGAGCTGACAGAGTCGCCTAGCGGATGGTGGCTACGGGTCGATGAGACAGAGGACAACAAAATCAAATTACGCGTTGCTTGCCATCACTTTGATTATCGAACTTTGTATGTCGCTGTTTAGGGGCGGAGACACCGCCCTTCCCCTAAAAAAATTTACTTAATGGAGGGTACAACATGATTGATACGACAACATGGCTAGGCAGGTTTATAGATGAGAAGGGTTTGAAGGATCAAGTTTATCGGGTGGATGTTGGCGGGCTAACGCACTTTATCGAAGCTGAGATTTTATATGAAGTCATTCTGTCAGCATCTAAAAGAGAGCAGGAGGTGGTCAAATACTCCCTCATGTGTATTGATTTCAGCAATGGCGACGTAAATCGTTATTTTTTTCAGCACCTAGCAAAAAAGTATATCGAAACAAATTTTCGAGGAGGTTTTTATGATGAATAATTCAATTTTGTTGTGGACGCACGGGCCTTATGATGATTTCGCGGAGGATGGAGAGCAGGGTATTTGCTTTAAGGTTAGAAAAAGTTGGCTATTTCATCTATTACCGCAGTATGGATATGCTGATTTATTAGACTTCTTGAAAAATTACAGTTGGGATGAGGCTGAGGAAATCATGTTACTGGCCGAAGGAGAAAATGAGATTTTGTATAAGAAGTGTTGGTTTTCGGGTGATGTCATTTCAAATCTGCTCATTGAAGCCTAATTTTTTTAAAAAAGTATTGAATAGTACTATTCAAAAAAGGAGAGATCATAAATGAATAATGTTTCACTTATTGGCAGACTTACAAGAGATCCGGAACTTAAATATACACCGAGCGGGAATCCCGTCGTTAACTTTACAGTGGCTGTAAATCGGACTTTTACCAACCAGCAAGGCGAGCGACAAGCCGACTTTATCAACTGTCAGGCATGGAAAAAGCTTGCCGAGAACATCGCAAATTTTCAGCGAAAAGGGTCTTTGATCGGAGTATCCGGACGCTTGCAAACAAGCTCATATGAGAAGGACGGCACTAGAGTTTATAAAATAGAGGTTGTCGTTGAAACAGCTGAGTTTTTAGAACCAAAGAAAAAACAATCAGGCAGCTCACAGTCAGCTGACAGAGACTTCCGGGAACCAATGGGGTTTGTTCCAGGCGCTGATGATGACGAAATTCCGTATTAAGCTAAGGCACGCCCCTTTTGGGGCGTACCAATTCTATATAAGGAGAGAACAAAATGTGTGAATATATCGAATTGCAACGGAATGAAAGAGAGTATATGCTTTTAAAAGAACTGAAAAAGTATTGTCGTGATACATTAGGCATTTCATATGAATGGTTTTTACAGGGCTATACGTTTGACGACGTGGCGTTTATAGAGAATTATTTTTCAGACCTAAACCATTCACAGCCCTGCCCGGATTGCAAGCATGGAAGGCTTTACCGTCAGGCGATCAAAGAAGTCAAAATTTATATTTGTGATACCTGTCCAGCTGTAGAGTTAGGATTTCGGCGGGATTACGACAAGGAAAAGGCAATAAAAAAAGCTTTTGATTTTTTCATGAACTTGTAGCAATCGGGGGCTTTTACCCCTCACCTATAAATTTTTTGAGCCCCGAGAGAAAATCAATGAATGAAACCTTTGTTCTTTTTTTAACGTAAAAATAGAACCTGAAGGACAGGAGGATTAATTGTGGCTATTAAACTTATGAAGTTGATTTCGGTCGTATATTGGCTTGTTACGTCAATTGATTTTTATAGACAATCGACCGCAGATTCCTTCTCAAATCATAATCTTACGTTTGCACATGCTATTTGTTGCGTAATGGGGATACTATCCCTCTTTATAAGTACAGACGGCTATCAGGGGCTAAAACAAATCACTCACTGGATCATTTTTAATTTAATTGGAGTTATTGCAGTGTTTATTGTCTCTCATTATGACATTATCCAAATCATTAATAATTTTTTTGTATTTTGAAATGCTGGCTCCGTTTATTCTTGGCTATGACGTTCCCCTTCCGGTGCCGGGCGACAGCTGAAGGAGGAAAACAAGGTGCGAAAAATTCATTATCACGATTGGGGCCAATGTTATTATTATTTAGTTAACCTTCTAAAAAAGCGTGGCGAAGCCATCCCCGACGACTTAAAGGAATGGCCAACGAGAGAGATAGTTAAGGAGATCGAGAAACGCAGTCTAGTAATGGAGGGGAAAGGCTTATGAAGAAAATAGCAGGATACAGTTTGTCACTTGTGTTGCTTCTGGGCGTCTTGGTGAGCTGCAATAAAGCAGCAGACACACCGCCGACAGACGTGACAACGGTAGCCGAACAGCAGCAGGAACAGCGTTTAATTTCCGCTGAGGTCGTAAATGTTGTAGATGGAGACACCATAGACATAAGGATGAAGAGTGGAAAGAAAGAGCGCGTCCGTTTTATTTTGGTTGATACCCCTGAGACTGTTCATCCTAAAAAGGGAGAAGAGCCATTCGGATGTGAGGTGTCAAACTTCACTAAAAAGACACTCAGCGGCCAGAAAGTTGATCTAAGGCTTGGAGTTCAGGAAAGGGATAGATACGGACGGCTCTTGGCTTATGTCTATCTGAAGGACGGGACAATGATAAATGAATTGTTGCTACAGAAGGGGCTTGCGCGTGTCGCCGTATTCCCTCCAAATACTGAATTTATCGATCAGTTCCGAGACATCGAGAACAAAGCTAAAAAAGAACATAAAGGAATATGGAGTCAGTAAAAATAGACCACGTCTTGTGTGAGGCGGGGTTCTCGTCTGACTTATTACAAATAGAAACTTATAATCTGGACATGCTGTGATTTTGTTGATACAATCGAGGTGTAAATGAATACAATGTATGTAAATGAGTATAATGTATAAAAAAGAGACTATAATAAAGAAAAAGATCGAAGATGCTGGTAACATCTCCGATCGGCGATAGGAGGCTCCTGTAAGGGAGTTCGGCCTTGATCCAAAATTTAATTTTTTAAAGTAAGAACGTCAAGATTGGTAGTCGGGGCGTTCTTACTTTTTTTTGTTCGAGAAACTATGGGCAAGCGTCAATATCCCAACAATCAGGATTCCAAATTGAAACATCAATCCAAGTGCGCTTTCTACAGCCATATTCTCACCTCCCCTCTTTCTGGAGGTGAGCCGAACGCCCCTACAAAGCCGAATCTATCGCTAATTTTTACTTTATAGGAATTTTCTGAAAAACACAAGACTTCCATCCCTTTTTGAGAAAGTTCAAACTTTCTGTTCCCACCGATATATATCAGTAGAGTGTGACATTTTAAAATGAAGACCAGATCCCTTTTTAAGGATCTTTGTATTTGGAATATTGCCTGTGGTATATCATTCACGAAAACATTTAAAACTCTCTCAGAAAACAAAAGAAGGAAAAACAACATGACCCACGGCTTTCACCGTAGGTCTGTCAATTAAGATTCATTGATTAAGATTTCATCGCATTCTACGCATTTTACCGCGATTTCCTTTTTAGAAGATAACACGCGCAGGCTGCACCTAGGGCAGATCCATTTAAACTTTCTAGGCTTTTTTTCTTCCTGCTGTTCTCCGGATTCATTGTCGCCAGCCCCGCCGTGAAATCCTTTTCGTGCAATACTGAAGGATTTAGGGTTAATCTTTAATGATTCAATCTTTTTCTTTGTGACCTCTGTCAGCTTTGGAAAAGCCCATCCATATTTTTTATCTGGTTTGTCGTCAGGGAAGTAAAAGCCGCGCCTCTCGCATTCAGTTTTAAATCTTTTGTTATGATAGGTGCCGTTGCGGGAGCAGTCTTGTATGTTGTGAATTCCATTGTAGAGGTGAACCATTTCGTGAAGCATCGTGTCCATAGTTTCCATGAACTCAATATCGAGGTATTCGGCTGCGATGTTCAATTCATACCGTCGGTTTTTCCCTTCCTTGTCGCGCCAGACTTCTTTTGTCGTACACCATCCCATAGATTTACGGTTTCCACTTGTTTGAATGGTGATTGCTGGTTCAGGCAGTTCACCATTGAAAAAGGCATCATTTAACTTCTTGAAAGCGACATGCAGTTCATTGATGGCTGCTTGAATATTAGTCATGAGGAGCGCCTCCAATCTTCATTTACATTAGTAGGGTTGAACCTATCGAAAAACCCCATTTATACATGTTTATTCTCTTTCATTGATTGATTTACTTACAGAAATAGAATTTAATAGGTTGATAACCAATCCCCAAACCTCACTAGATGCCTTTATTTCATACTCATTCATCAAAGGAATATAAGCTTCAAGACCTTCTTTTAAACCTTCTTCAGTGGCAAAATAACTCTTCACGGCATGGTCAAACTCATTTACATGCTCGATGACAAATTCCCAATCTTCCTTGTAAATTTCTAATTTTCGCATGTACTGTCCTCCTATTGATCAAAGTGTTTGGATACACTTCTGTTTTCTTGTCATCTAAATCAATCTCGATAAGTGCCAAAAAACTATACCCTCACAAATCTCTTCTTTACGAATGACTTTTCATCAGCATGATCTTACCTTGTTTTTGCTCTATTTTATTGACGTATGCAGATAAAAATTTGTCATTAATTTGTTCCGGTATGTAACCGATCCGGTCAGCAATAATGTTTTCGATCACCCATACCTTGCGAGTGGCTTTTTCGTACTCCTTGTAGCTTTCTTGATGGAACTGATTAAGCTGTTTATCGCTTTGTCCGGCCTGTTCAGCTCGATGAATGTTAAGGCGACTATTATATACATTTGAACGGTACTTACGGGCGTATCTTAATAGATAGATGAGTTCAATTGTTTTGGATTTTAATAATTCAAGAGTCGATTTAAAAATGTCAGCCGGATCAGGTTCATAGGAGAGCGAATGTTTTTTTCGTTGACCGTTTTCCGAGATGTCGTCAAGCTTGAGGGCCATTTCACAGTATGAGCAGTAATTTGAAGCAAGTTCTGTACCACAGTAGGTGCATGTTTTCAATTAAGCTCACTCCTTAATTAAATCTTTTGAATAGCCTTCTAATGTTTTTAGTAATTTCTATTAAAATTCAATTGCTTCCTTTTAACTGGTATTCAAAAAAATAATTCAAAAATCGGTATATTTAAAAATGATATAAAAATTAGACATCCTATGCCAGATATCGCTAATATACTTCCTATACAAGATAATAAGAAGTTTAATCCTATTAATATAATAGAGATATAACGCTTTGTAGATTCATGCCACTGTTTACTGAATTCAGCTATAGGTGAAATAATTATATTTAAAGTAAGAATCCACCCTGATAATTTAGTAAGGTTTAAAAAAACAACAAGGACATCCTTATCTAACCTATTAAAAGGTATAGTGATCCAGTCGTCACTAAACAAAAAACGAAGCCCTCTAAAATTCGTTTCCGGATAAAAGTCTTGAGGTATCTTTATTTCTAATAAAAAAATGATTATAACTATAATCGAAAACCAAGGAAAGATGCTATAAATCAACTTTTTTGTTAACCCCTTTGATCCTTGACTCTCACAGAAATAGTTGTTTTCTTTCATGTTTTCTCCTCTCTAAAAAAACTAAATCCACTCAGCTATTGCTTTAATCATCCTCATCGTCAAAATCCAAGAAGTTATCCTGTGCAAACTGTAAAACTTTCTTATTCTGTATGAACGGTGCTGTCTCTGTCTCCTCGTTGTCGCCGATCTTTTTGGCCTCATCTTCTTGAGAAGATAGGCGAACAGCTTTAGCTGGTTCCCTTAGAAGTTGTATAGCTATTTGTCCGATAAGGTGCCGGACTTCCTCACTCTCAAGTTTCTTTTTTTCTCTATAAGTTAAATCATTAGGAAGAGGAACGACAATACTGTTCCTCTTCTTATTGGTGAGCGCTTCTGTTTCTATGATATTGATTAGCCGATCAGCAATTTCGCTTCCAAACTTTCGGCCATGTTGCTTTTTTAATTTGTTGATCTTTTTGATAACGACCTCTGGCGTATCAACAGGCAATCTGAATTGAATTAAGTCCTTTGGTTTGATTTCTTTCATTGTTTATCATCACCTTTATTGGGCAGTTACGGGATTTTCAGACTTTGGTAACTTTATTTCCTTGCTTTGGCAGTAGATTGTTAGGATTTTGTAGTAGGCCCGTGCAATCATCCAAATGCTGTTATCGACTTTAGGAAATTCAAAAGGGAATTTTGCATCTTCTTTATTAAGTTCTATTAAATAATTTTTTAGAACAACCGAGCCGCCACCAATATTGTATGCTTTACGGATATCGGGAACATTTCTCCAAATGCTTTTAATTAGCTTATATTCTTCGTTGGCAAGTGTAGATAATTCCTCATCTACAATGTCTTTAATGCTTACAGCTTGACCTGCGACATAGATTGTATTTTTTTCCTCAACGTCAGCATTTGTGATTATTTCAACTAGGTCTCTACGGCTTTTAATGTTGTAACGGTGCTGAGTATACACTTTTTTAATAATGTTATCTAAAGCTCCAGAAACGCCTTTTTTGATACCATCACTAAATTCGTTATCAACTTGAGCTTCTTTTGTTATGATCGCACTATCAGTTGAAAGGCCACCAATGTCATTGATTAAAATTGTTTTACCAATGATGCTTTCATCTTTTGTAGATCCATCATTATTAGTTGTAAGATCAATATAAGCTGCAAAGCCTTCAGTGTTAACCAAGACATTTTCAAAAGAAATTTCAACAGTTATTCCTTCATAAATAGGAGTGTTTAAAAACGTCACCTTATGATTTCCAGTTCTTATTTTCTTTCGAAATGCTTTATTTAATCCCCTTTTCGTTTCATCCATTGGAAGACCTGTAGAGAGTAAATACTTAGCTTTTATGACTTTGTCTTCATCAACTTTAAGATTTTTAGCAGCATCGAGGGCCAATGTAGTAAGCAACATAATTATTGCTTGATCGTTTTCTGATTTGTCAGTGTCTGGTGTTAATTCTTCATTTACTGTTTGTTTGCTTGCTAGCTTTCCGACTGCTACTTTTTGAACATCCTTTTTTAATGAGGTGCTTTTTATTTCAACATGAATAGCGTCTAAAGGGTTTTTTTCCATTTCTACAATAGAACGGCTTTCTAACTTTGCAACTACATTAGGTATGTAGAGCTGATCTTCGTCTTTAAGGCCTCCTAAATATGCTTTAACTGCATCATTACCAATGTCTACACTTGCTAATCTCATGAATGATTCCTCCTCTTATATTCTTAACTTAATTGTAAACAAAATGTATACATTAGTCAAGTGTTAATGTAAACAAAATGTATACATTTTCAAAACAATAAAAAACCCCTATCAATAGGGGTTTACGAATCTATTAAAAAGGTGTATATTAGTTTTAAAACTTCATACATTTACTAGATTTCAAGAAAAATCGTTTTACATAAAAGAAAGAGCGTTGCGCCAACAACACTCTTTCAGATCAGCTAGCCCTTCGAGTTCCCCAACTCGCTAGCTTAATTGGATAGGTCATAGAAGACCTGTATTCATGTTTTGATAAAGAATATCTGTCCCTATAATAGCAATAAACCCGCTTAAAAACAAGCTTTTTGTACATATTTTGGACAGTTATTTTTCATCAAAACACGACACTTTTTCCAGTTAAGATGGATGTTGGAACCGCTTGGGCTATGCTCAGGCGGTTTTTCTATTTGTCTAGTACGGAGAGCAATGATCTTATCCTCTACGATAAAAAAAAGGTGTCAGGGGGTTAGCTGGAGCCAATTTCAAAAAGTCTAGCGTGTCGGGCGATCTTGCTTCATGGATTGTCAGGCAGGGACGGTATGTTTTGTTCCTTTTCGCCATTGGGGAAAAAAGCGTGTACAAGCCATTGTATGCGTGATAAAAGCTATAAAGTAAAAGGAGGGTTGGACACCATGTCTGTTCGTTCTTTGGACGTACAGAGGGGCTGTGAGATGATCTAGAGATGTTTCTAGTGAAGCTAAGGGAATGGTGCAGTTAATAAGCTCACAGGCGAAAGCAAAACGATGAAGCGCTATACATACGGATACCAAACGGATACCTGAACTCGGTATACCGAGTTTGTCAAAGTGCAGTTTTCTCCCATCGATCAAGGGGGAAAACTGCAACCAGCCGTTTCCAGCCGTTGTCCTAGCCTGGAATCCGAGTTTGCCAAAACCTTAAATCAAAAACAAGGAAAAACCAATTATTTTCGTTGATTTTTTCTTAAATTGACATTGTTTTATAAACTTAAATATTAAAAGGTATGGAGTACTCTTAATTTTATTCGGCCTTAGATCTCCTCAATTTTAAATGATTGGCTTTCAGCTTTTTAGGTAAAAAGGCATAGGATCTCCTTGCAAAATTAGGCCCTGAATAGGTCTTGATTTCATAAGTTGAGGTGATATAATCGTGGTAATAAGGTGGTAATTTAAAGGTATCAAAACCACCAGATCTATGTAGTGTGGAAGGTGGCACATCAATATTTCTCTAAGGACTCGCTCGTGACTTCCCTCTTACTACGTGATAAAGAGGGAAGTCACGAGCGAAACAAGAAATATTGATGTGCAGAGAGAGGATAGAATGGTGGTGGTTTTGGTGCAGTTAGTAAGAGGTGGGGTGGTGAATGAGAGATAAGTTCAAGAGATAAAGTTCAAGTACAGGGGATGAAGAGAGGAGGTTGGGAGTTTTGAGGTGGTCGGAGGGGTGTAGTGGATACGGTTCATTTTGTGTAGAGAATACCGTGTATGAGAGGTTGGGGTGGATAAGATAGTTTATTTGTGGTCTTTTCCGGGGTACTGAATTCGTTGTGAAGTACAGTCGTCCTAAGGAAAGGTTTTCCCATATATTTTGGATACGAAGTGAAGAATTACAAATACCACAGCCGTCCATTAGAATAGTTGTTTAAATGTTTTTGGATACGCTAGGATTCTCGATATAGTGAATGGGCCCCTAAAGTGAATAGTACTATTCAAAAACAAAACAATGGATACATTTTATCGTGGTATATTTATGGTATGAAATCGGTATGTATTTTTGAAATTATGCTTGCTAAACTAAGGAGGTTGAATATTTTAGAAGTTCGGGGGTCTGTGGAAATGGATTATATTTTAAGTGAAAAAAGAAGAAGGGTGGTTGAAGCTATTGATTGTTTCGGTGTTATCACTAGTGTTCAACTAGAGCGTTATTTGAAGGATTTAGGAGTTATGACAATTTATCGCGCTCGTGCACAAGCCGAAGAACTGGGTTTTGTGGAAACAAAAGTATTTGGTCGGAGAAAGGTTCTTTGTATTACAAAAAAGGGTTCTGGTTTTATTGGTCGCATTGGTAATGCTGCTAGTAAAGGTTATTCTACATTACAACATGATCTTACAGTGAATGATGTGATTTTTAGCCTTCTGGATCGGTATGCAGCTCAAGGCAAAAATTTTGGATTTAAAACTGAAAGAGAATTAATACAAGAGTTGTTTCTTTCGATGAGTGTTGAGCAAACCCAAAAACCTAATGCTTTACGGCATATAGCTCAGGAGGTACCAGATTTTGTTTTAGTCAATAGTGAACGTCGTTTTGCTTTTGAAGTTGAATTGAGTCGAAAAACAAGTACAAGAATTAAAAAGAAAATGTATCAATATAAAAAATCGCTTGAAAACGGCTTGTATGATCGTATTTTTTATATTTGTAAGGAAGATGCAATTAGAAATCATATTCAGGCTATTGCTTCATCAGTAGGGGTCAAGGTTTCTTTTATAATGCTAGATGATCTTTTAACTGGGGAGGATTAAATGGACTTAAATTTTTCGAGGGACAAAAATGGAAAGCCAAGTAATGATAATAAAGTTGATTTCACTTCTCTACTTGGTTATGGTGCAATTATTATTGCTACGTTATCTGTAGGTTTAGCGTTTCTTCCGTCACTTGTGTTAGGGCTTTTAATATTTGGTGTAGCTTATTCTCTAAAACAGGTGGGTAAATTAAAATTGCTATTTTGGCCGTCTGTTGCGGTTTTAGGTGGAATGCTCTATTTTGCAGGTTGGAAGCATTTATTTCAGTTCATACCGGTTTCATTAAAATTAGCCGGTATGAATAGCCGGTTAGATTATTTTGAACAGCTAATTAATAATGGTCAGACATTTCATCCAAGTTCTCAAACTTATATTTCGACTATTGCTCTTTCGATTATCATTGCACGAATCAGTATTGCTGTGTATGAATTTTTCAAGGGCAAGATTGTTAAACCGAAAGAAGATGTAATCGAGGAATACAGAAAAAGCGGTGATTACGAAAAAATATATCAGAATCGAGTGAAAATTAATGATAAAGTTCAAGAAAAGTGGCGACAAAATGTATCTAGATCAATAGGAAAGTCTTTGCCAGTCGAAAATATTCTACTTGGTATTGATGAAAAGAAAAGGCAAGCTGAAATGGCCCTTGAGGAAACAACTAAACACGTTTTGTTTCAGGGAACAACCGGAAGCGGAAAAACAATGGCTATTTTAACTGTGGCTGAAAGCGCACTTGCTAATTCTCAATCTGTGTTTTTTGTTGATGGGAAAGGTGATCCAAAAACAATTAATCAGTTTAAGAAATTAACAGACATGTATGGCCGCAAGCTTCATGTTTTTTCGGAAAAAACGCCGCTAAAGTACAACCCAATCCGTCATGGTAACAGGACGAGTATTACTGACCGTATTATGGCGATATTCGACTGGGAAAACGCCTTTTATAAAAATGAAGCGGAAAACTTTTTGCAAAAAGTAATTCATATGCTGCACGATTTTGATTTAAAGACTGACTTACCGATGATCGCCAGACATATGTCTCTCCGATCTGTATATCAGACGTTGATGTCTGATGTTATAGAAGAAGAAGAGATTATTCGGGATAAGATCCCTGTTAAGAAGAAAAGTAATCCTTCGGATGACATTCTAGGTCTAGATGAATCGGAGGAAGAGATTGAAGATTATGAGGTTCATGAGCGTACTGTGATACGTAAAGTACTTAGTCCAAGGTCTGCTCTTCACATGGAACGTTTTTTTGGCAAAAGAGAACTCTCTGAGGAAGAAATAGAGGCTTTGACTGACGAAAGCAAGGGTGATCCCGTTCAAGAACTTGTGCGAAGCATGAAAACACAACTTGAAAAATTGATCTATTCTGAACTTGGTGGGCTGTTAGAAGATGATCCAGAGGGTCTTGATCTTCTTGAGATTTTGGAAAGAGGAGAATCGGTCATCTTCTCGTTTAACAGCAACATATATTCCGAGTTTATCAAGCGGTTTGCTAGGTTTGTCATTGCGGATTTAGCCTATAGTGTCACAACTCGATATGCTCAGGATGTCCAGAAAGGCGCTCTTGGTATTTTTGATGAGTTTGGAGCCTATGGGTCTGAAACGATTGTTCACATCCTAGCACGGGCGCGTAGTGCTGAATTTGGGGCAGCTATCGGTATTCAATCATTAGGTGATTTGTTCATTAACGGACAGGACATTTCAAAACAGGTAATTGATAACTGTAACACATTCTTTTTTGGCCGCAGTAATGAAGCTGCTTCTGCGGAAGCCGTCGCTTCCATTATTGGAACTTATAGCGACGTTGACCTGACAACTCAGACTGAAAACGTTGGTGGTCCACTAAAAAGAATCGAATTCAAATCAGAAAAAGGTACAACTCGGAAAGTTAAAAAATTCTATGTTCATCCAGACGAAATTAAAGACTTGGAAACAGGAGTGTTTGTAGTCGTTAGAAAGGCAGCGAAGGGATTGACGTCTGAAGAGAGACGTAAAATCACTTATTTCCGGAATCCGATGAATGGACTGAATCAGAAGAAAGATCCAATTTCGGAGCAAGCCGATCATACTCAAAAGGCAACCCAATTTGAAAGGAGGAGAATAATGGCATTAGGCGCTTTGAAAGAAAGAGTGTCAAGCATTTTTTCAGACAATAAAATTAAGCGTAGCAAAAAAGAAAGCCGGAAATTGCCGAAGATCCGAAATAGCAAAGGAGCTGTTGTTCTTGTATGGGCGTTGATCGTTGTTCTTGGAATGTCTGGAATCCTAGCTTTTGGTCGTGCTCAAAATGCCTTGGAAAAATCGAAGGCAACGGAAAGCGCACTTGCTGCTGTTACTGCAAATCAGGATGAAAACGGGTATGATGCATATCGAAGTCCAAAAATAGAGATTTTTGGAGATCAAGTCGTTGATGAATATATGAATATTCCGCGTGACAGCGAACAAAGGAAAGCACGCGAAAAAGCCTTACAAAGCTTTTATGCAGAAGGTTTAACTGTTGATACGATGGGAGACGTTGGTGGGTATCGACAATTGAATCATAAGACATTGTATGATGTTCATTTTGACAATGACAAAGCTGTTTTGCAGTATCGAGTAGATTATGACAATGTTGCTATCCAGCAAAAAGAGCGGGAGGTTGAGAAGAAGAAAGGAAAGAAAAAGAAAAAAGTCAAAGAAAAATACGAGGAAAAGAAACAGACCAGTCGTACTATGCTGCTTAATGTGCCGATAAGGGCATCAAAAAACGGTTATGCAGTCGTTTCTAACTTATATTTTACTCCGGTTCCGGATGTGAAGACAAAAGGTATTCAAAGTGAAACAAACCCATTGACCGAGCAATCCGAGGCTCCAATGGAGCAAAAACAGGAAATTGAGAACTGGCTTAAAGATTTCTTCAAAAAATACGCAGATGGGACAATAGATGATCTTAATTATATGATGGAAAAGCCACAGGCTCTAAACGGTCAGCGTTCATTTGTTGGATTGGAAAATACTAAAGTATACCCTTCGGGTAAAAATGAATTTGTCATAAAAACAAATGTTAAATTTCAGGAAAAAGATATTTCTATTGAAAATACAGAAAGCTTCACAATTTATTTAGAGAAACGTGATGGGAAGTATTTCGTAAAAAAGATGGAAAACACATTAGGAGGTAAATAATTATGATGAACTTTTATTATGTTTTAGGTGCAAGTCTTCCATCATTAGGAGACCTTAAAACTTGGGTTACAACCGAAGGCGGTAACGCCGTAGCGATTGTTTTAGTATTGTTTGGAGTCTATTACCTATTTAAACAGGACATTGGTAGATTGATTGGCTTTTTCGTTGCAGGAGCTTTTGTCTTTTTTGCAGTAGGAAATCCGGAACGACTTTTAGGTCAGTTGGCTGAAATTGCTTCAAAAGTTTTTGGGGGGTAATAAATGAGAGCGTACAATTACAAAAAAACGATGAACCATCCTATTACTCTATATAAGATTTGGAAATTGAATATACCTGGCGGGTTAAGTTTGGTGCGAGGAACATTGTTTACAGCGATATTCCTCGCGATGATCGCTTTTCGTGACTTCTTTAATAATATCGGATCAATTATCCCGGGTTTAACACTTGTAATGTATATAGGAATCCCTTATTTATTAAGCGGATTCCTGATCAAACAAAAATACAACGGTAAGAAGATCCATCTTTTTCTCTTTGATTTTGCCAATTATTTTTTAAGTATATATATGCCAAAACGAAAGTTTGCTAACGATCAAGAGGTTTTATATACGAATGTGGAACAAGTGACCTTTGAAGAAACAATTATAAAGAGAAAGGACGGGTATGACGATGAAGTTAAAAACACCGATCAAAAGCTTACACAACAATCTTATGCTGACAAAGTCGGGTGAAATTTATGCTTACTATCGCATTAGCCCCGTTGTTGTGCCTCAGAGCAATAAAGAAAAAATAGAGGATCACAAAGCGGAGTTCCGGATTCTGTTTAAGGAGTTAGAAAAATATAAAGATATCCACTTAGAAATGTATCCGCAATATCTTGATTTAGAACAGCGGTTTGGGTCTTTAGAAAAAGACTTTCATCCAAGTACTTTAGAGATTGGCCGTTATTACAATTCCGAAGCGATAAAGCTTTTAAATCAAGAGCTTGGTCGTGTTACTCAACCGGATTTTATTCTTGGGGTTCGCTTAAAAGGAAACTTACTTGAAGGATCAGAAGACATCAAAGGAGTTATAAAAAACGCTTTTACGTCTGTCTCAGACGTTTTAGTAAATCTTTTGGGGATGGAAAGGGAAATGACCGCAGAATTTTTTCAACGGTTTACTGAGCTTGAAAAAGACCTTTTTCAACTGGTAGCAAGTGTTGGTGGAAGGCGGCTTACAGAAGATCAATTGATATATATAAATCGTTACAACTTTTTGAGAGACATAGATCATAGTGTTGTTGAAGAGCAAAAGAAACGTGGCCAAACAAATATTACTGATGCCATTATTGATCCGACAGAGCCAGGATTCTTAAATCTCCAAACGACGGAAGGTAAATGTTATATCAGCTTTATTGTAGTCGATGATTTCCCTGAAAACATGGAATACTCACACATTTTTCAACGGGCACAAAATTTAAATTTCCCTGTAGAGCTGCATATAAAAGCTCAATATCAATCAAAAGAATCAACGCTTCGAAAAGTGGCTATCACGAAACGGCGCTTTAGTGAAACCCAAAAGGATATGAATGAGGTGGATGAAACTGACAACAGACTTTATTCCGGACGTGAGTTGCTTGGCAAGTTGACCAACAAAATAAAGAATGACAATTTTCCATTTATGAAATGGGTAGCAGCATTTGTTGTTAGTGGGAAAAATAAAGAACAATGTAAACGCAGGGCAAGTGAAGTTATCCGGATTATGAAGCATTCGCATATTTATTGTGTTCGGCCAATTGCTGATCAATTGCAGCTCTTCTACAAATTTTTGCATGGTGCCCCGTTACAGTTTGAAAAAAATTGGGTTCAGCAAACCACACATGAAGGTTTTGCAGAGAATCTTTTCAGTCTATCGAACCGGCTCGGTTCGAATGTCGGCTTTTATTTTGGAAGAGTAGACAAATTCACTGATAAAGTCCCTCTTGATCAATCTATAGCCAGTAGTCGGGATGTGGTACTGTTTCACCCATTTATCGCGAATGAAGGAATACCGGGGGCCATCACTGACAGTCCACATGTGAATATCACTGGAGCAACCGGGAAAGGTAAATCATTCTTAGTTAAAATGATCTTGCTATATTTATCGTTCTTGGATTGTCAGGTTTTAATGACTGATCCGAAAGTAGAAATCCGTAAATGGTTTAATAAAGCTATTAGTGACCCTAATATCCGGGCTAAGTATCCGATGTTTATAGAGCTAATTCGATCATTTCATTATGTCACGCTTGATGTTTCTAACAAAAATAATTTCGGAGTTTTAGATCCTATTGTTTTCTTGCAAGGTTATGAAGCGAAAGAAACAGCTCAGGACATCATTGAGCAAATTTATGATCTTCATGGAAAAGATGATGTGAAAACGGAGATATTGAAATCTTTAGATATCGTTATTGAACAGAGGGCGAAAGGTGAGACCGTTGGTCTTATGAATGTTGTTGATCGTTTAATTCATAATGAAGAAAATCCTACAATTCGGAGTGCCGGGGAGCTGTTGGTTCAAATGGTTCAAAATAGCATTCTTCAATTGGTTTTCAGTTATGGGGACGCAGATGCTATTAATTTGAACAGTAAAGTCACTATCTTAGAGATCGCAGGGTTGGATTTACCGAATGAAGATGATGATCCACGATACTACAGTGACAGTGATAGAAAGAGTCTCAGTATTATGATTGGTCTCGCGAAATTCTGTGAGAAATTTGGCCGCCGGAGCCACGAAGATCCAACAGCCATTATTTTTGATGAAGCATGGACGCTGACTAAAGCTCGTGGTGGTAAGAGATTGATTAAGGATATGAAGCGTGTTGGGCGGTCTTTTAAGAATCAATTATATCTTGTTTCACAAAATATGGCTGACTCTGAAACCGATGATGATAAAGGGAATTTTGGGGCACGATTCGCTTTTGATAATGATGTCGATCGTCCTGCAATTTTAAAAACAATGAATCTTCCACAAACGAAAAAGAACGAAGAAATGGTTGCAAATATGGTCAAAGGGCAAGCGCTTTTTATGGATTTTTACGGTCGTGTCGGCAAGCTCTCAATAGATTGTTTATTTGAAGAATGGGTAATTGCATTTAAGACAGTTGAAAAGTCGCATTCTGCAAGGGCAGAGGAGGAACTTGCGTGATAAAAAAACTTATTGGATCTTTCGTTCTCATTGCTGTCATTGCTGGTATTACCGGCTGTGGAGGGGACAAAGAGAAATATGATGAAGAAATTAATCAAGTCATTAGCCTGCAAAATGAAAGATTACAGAAGCCAGGAGTTGTTAAAGATATCGACAGACTGAAGCGTGAAAATACAGAAATTCGTGTGTATCAAGATGGGAAGTATATTTCATTGTATTTTGAAATCAGAAAAGGCGATCCAATTAAAATGACTTATAAAAAACAAAAAAGTGGTGAATATGACCTCTATCCCAATGGGGATGACGATTTAGGAGAGCCGGTGTACACAGAAAATATAGAAGGATAAATGTCTACAACGATGTGTAGACGAGGGAGGGAACCATGAAAAAAACCTCAAAGATAATTCTGTTTACTCTATCCATCATTTTTATCTCCTTTATTGGTTCTGCGGCTTTTGCTGATGATACCGCAAGCAAGGTGCAACCCAAAGATGTAAAACAGGGTGGAATTACCCTTGAAAGTAAGCGATACAGCTATGACCAATATGATGCTGTTACTGATGTAGAATCTAGCTGGAATCCTTTTTCTGAAGAATCATTAAACAAAAATATGAACAGTCTTGCAAGTATCACTTTTGGACTAACTAAGATGGTTTCCGGTTTAGTCGATACTGGTCTTAACTGGTTATATAATATAGAAGTCGTTAATAAATTTGCTGATCGGATCGGGGAAATATCGACTCATATATGGGAGAACCTTTATGGAACGTTCGGTGTTCTGTTGTTTGTGATTGCTGTGTTGTATATTTTCTTTCAATACGTTGGTCAGAAAAACAGTATGAATGCAGGCAAGACAACATTTAGGTTAATTGCAGTCGTTGTTGTTGCTTTTGTTTGGTTTACAAATGTCGGCTGGTTTTTAAAAGTGATGAATAATTGGAGTGCTGAAGCACAAGGACTTGTTATGAAAGCGGGTACTACTATCACCAACGACCAAGAGATTCCTAAAGGCCAAGAATTAGAGGGATCTATTGCTCTTCTCCGTAATCAATACTTTGATATTTCAGTTTACAAACCATATTTAACTATGAACTATGGCACGACAGATGAATCTAAACTTACAAAAGACGATAAAGATAGAATTACAAATTTACTAGAATATAAGCTTAACAAAGAGGGATACGAGGAACGAAAAAAGGTTGCTACAACAGAGGCTAATGAGCTTGGGAATACGATGATGGGGCAAGCAGGAATTCCAAACAAAGTTGGTATTGCCATTTTTTCGTTAGTCTTTGCTCTAATATTAGGAATTCCTTTACTGTTAGTGGCATTTGCTAATTTCGTTGTTCAAATTCTTGTCTTGGCAATAAGTGTAATACTGCCACTCAGTTGTATTATCTCTTTTTTACCGAACTTTGCAAATAGCGCTTGGTATGCGTTTGGCAGATTGGTTGGTACCTTTTTAATGAAAGCCTTTATTGGAATGATTCTCCTATTTACATTTTTGATTATTAGCATTACAGGAGACTTAATTCCAATGGATACACCTGATCAATATATGTTAAATGCTTTTGTAACAGGTCTTGCCATTATTCTAATGATTAAATATAGGGATAAGATCGTTGAATTTATCACAGCCGGCAGGGTAGTTTCAGTGGATGCTGGAATGGCAAAGCGTGCATATGAAAAAGGAATTCGCCAACCAGCAGAAAGAGCTACTAATATTGCTAGAACTGCGGCCTCTGCATATCTTTCTGGTACGGCAGCATCCGAGGCAGCACAGAATGCTCAAGAACGAAATGAAAACCGTGAGACAGGAGAAGATGAGAACAGCAGTGTATCTGCTAATGCAGTTACAAGTAATATGGACGATTCAGCAGATCGTTCAGAACTTCGTTCTTCACAAGAAGATTCTGCTGGTAAAGTCGTTAATATGAGTGACTATAAGGACAGTCGTCAGGATAGAACGGCCCAAAGCAGTTTGGAGAAAGATTCACATGAACAACAGGAGCTGGAAAGAACACAAGAAGGTTCCTCTGGTCATCGTCATGTAGGTAAAGCAGAATTAAATCGTGATGAACAACATCGAGAACCACAGAAAATAGATCAACCCGCACCAAAAGCAGAGACATTGAACCGTGAGCAATATCGTACTTCTCAAGCTCGTACTTCTCAAGATTCACGGGAGAGAAACCCAGAAGATATGTGGAGAGACTCATCTCAGCCTCGAGTTACATCATGGGATGAAAATATTCGACATGAGAGAAGTCCTCAATCCCAATCAGCCAGTCAAAGCAATTCGAATGATAGTGATCTTTCTAGTCTTGCAGCAATGGAGCCGCCAATGGATGAATATGAGACACAAATGTCTCAAAACTCAAAGTCAAATCAAATTCAGCCAACCGGTACAGAGGATAGACGTAGTGAACGGCGACAAGTGCAAGAACGGTCTGAAAATCACCTTCCTGAGAGTCCTAATCGGGCACGGGGTGAGTAAAGTATGAAGAAAATTCTTGTCATTGGCATCATTCTTTTTATAGTAGGATATACAGTTTTAGCGGGATTTATCCTACTGTTTGGAGCCGGAGATGATGAAGAAAAGGTCGGCTTTGACGAAAATATTTCAGGTACAGCGAAAATTAGTAAAGAAGTAGAACGTTATCGCCCTCTTTTTGAAAAGTACGCTGAAAAATATGGTCTTACAAAGCATATTGACATCATTATGGCCCTCGTCATGCAAGAGAGTGGAGGTCGTCATTTAGACGTTATGCAGTCATCAGAATCAATAGGGTTGCCCCCTAATTCTATTACAGATCCGGAATTGAGCATTGATGTTGGGATGAAGCATTTTAAAAGCGTTCTGAAAAAAGCCGGTGGTGATATTAAATTGACCCTTCAAGCCTATAACTATGGTAGCGGGTTCATTGACTATGTTAAAAAATACGGAGGGAAGTATACAAAGAAGCTTGCTTCTAGATTCAGTAAAGAACAGGCCACAAAGCTAGGATGGCCCAGTTATGGCGATCCCCTATATGTTGACCATGTTATGAGGTACTTAGATACAAACGACGGTGGCGGGAAACAAAAATTTGATTATGCCCAAGTTCACAACATTATGAAACAGTTTTTAGGTGATCCTTATGTGTGGGGAGGACGGACACCAGCGGCAGGCGGATTTGATTGTAGTGGTCTTATGGAATATGCTTTTGGTCAAATTGGTGTTGATCTTAATGGAAATGCAGCTACACAATATGAGAAGACCAAGCCAGTTCCCGATGATAAAGTACAACCCGGCGATCTAGTCTTTTTCAGCACATATGCGTCTGGTCCGACTCATGTTGGTATGTATGTTGGAGGGGGAAAATTTATCAATGCAAATGATAACGGAATTGAATATTCGAGCGTAGCTACTTGGAAAAAGCTTTACCCATACTTGGGATTCAGAAGAATATAGAAAGGGTGAGATTGTGGAAGAACAGCGGAAAAAGCATGGAATACGGCTTGTCGTTATCATTGCGGCCATTGCCGTGGCTTTAATGCTAATATACACCCAATCTTTAAAAAAGGATTTAGCAGCTGCAACAGAGCAAAAAAAGAACTATGCTGACCAGATCGACCGACTGAAAAAATTAGATCAATCAAAGGCAGCAGAGCTGAACCATGAGTTTATCAATAGATTTTTCACTTACAAAAACACGAAACAGCGATATGAAGACATCAAGCCACTAATGACAGAAAAAGGTTATCAGTCCACTTATCCGAGTGGCAGTAGTATTCCAAAAAAAGGTTCTGATGTATCCTCTTCCATTTCTGGTTTACGTAGTTATGAATATCAATCGGATAAGCAGGAAGCTTCTTTTATGAACGAGTTTACTGTCCGTACCAGTTACAATGGTACAGCCAGCGAGCAGAAGATCGTCATAAAAACAAATTTGATTACTTTAGAAAATGGAGATTGGAAAGTAGATAATGTTGAATTTATGGCCAATGTAGGAGGACAGCAACCGTAAGACTAAACACGTTCAGGAATTACAGCAAAACGATGTTGTATATGAGCATTCTAACGCAATTAAATTGATTTTAATGAACAATCACCCATTAATTGCGTCAGAATCATCCTGAAAATTTTAGGGTACTGATATATTTATACTTCGTTCGTGAATAAGTGAGGATCTGAAAGTTGGCCATCTTTTTTCATTCGTGTTTTAGCTCCTTTTGGATCTTCCAGGACAGCTGCATTGTTCGGAATTCAAGCTTAAAAAAATTCCATAGCAACACTACAAAGAGTTTTTGCGGACACTATAAAACAATATATGATAGACCAACTAATAACAAATCGCAATAAGCCGATGAATGCGAAAATAAGAGCTATATGGAGGAAAGAAAAGATCGCCCCTTAGAAACAAAAGGGCGATTTTTTGATTATTTCCCAGATGCAAAATTGCTTCTCACGGCTGAAAATGATCGATTTTGAGGATTGGCTAAAAAATCAACTTCTCATAGTGGTTATTATGTAAACTAGAGATTTAAATGTTTAGATTTTGTATACATATTTTCTATGCCAAATAAAAAAATGCACTCTTATTTCGGGTGCATTTTTTGCGATCATATAGTAATAGTTGTCTTGAGACAAAAATGGTTTGACTACACTTTCTTCAATCAAGTTGCGTATCTTTCTGAAACTTGGTAAGGCGTGCTATCTTGGGTATAGGTTGAACTTACCACCCCTGTTACACCTAACAATAAAACAATACATATTAAAGCTTTAGTTTTCATCCTGCCAACACACTCCTTTTGATTAAGCATCTTGCTTCAAATGCAGTACGGTAACATTCAATAGCATCATGCAGTTTCTCTGTTTTCTCTAACACTTTTGCTGCATCTAGTCCGTAATCTTCCATTTCAGCGTACATACCTTTCTCCTTGAAGAACTTAAATGATTCCCTCATCAAATCCATGTCATAGTCTAAGTGAAGCCCTTTAAGTAACTGCAACTTTGCAAGGTCATCTAAAGTCTGGTGTTTTTCAGCCAATTCTTTACCCTCAAAATATAAGTCATTTGCTGTCATTATGTTACCTTTCCTTGCTTCAACATATGCAAGATTAAAAGCAGCCTTAGACGAATAGATGCTGCTATCTTCCCTGTAAATTTCAAGGGATTTCTGTAGATGATTGGACGATCTCTCAAGTTCTTCAAGTTCATTATAGCATAAGCCAATGTTTAAATGAGAAGCCCCGATCAAAAACCCCTCTTCCATTTTCTCAGATTCAGCTAAAGCTTTTTGTAAATTATTCAAAGCCATTTCATGATGCAGTTGATCTGAATAATTACCTGCAATAATGAAATTGGTGCGAATGCATTTATCACCATAAGTGTCATATTGTTTGAAGATGTTGTATGCCTGATTAGCATAATCCATCGAAAACAAAGTTTGTTTCATATTGTAATAAAGTTCTGAAATTTTAAAATAAAACTCAGCTTTCTCTAACTCATCGCAGTTGAAGACTTCAAGTTTAATTTCTGCATTTCTATAATACCTTAAAGCATGTAACAATTCTTTTTGTCTAAAATGATACATCCCCGAAAAGAATTGATAATAGTACTCAAGCATACCTTCTAGTTTATTTCTTTCTCTAATTCTTTTAAACTCTTTAAATCGTTCTTCAAGATCACTACCTGAATCAGCATACAAATAGTCGAGTTGTAACTTGTGCCTAAACTCAAGTAATGAATAATAAACAAGAACGTCCTGGTTTTCTTCCATATTCTCGAGAAGTTCCCTGACTTCTTCTTTTGTTTCCTCAGCTTTATGTATCCAGTTATTCTTAAGTGAGTTGTACCAAAAATTCATCTTCGTAGCAACAAGATCATAAGGAATTGTCTCTTCTTTACTCAAACTTAATGATCCCCTTCCCATTTTTTAAATATTGTACCACAAATAGGTTAATGCAATATTGATTTTTTCCCTATCGTCCTTAGTCTGTTTTAATGATTCGAAATACAATAGCGAGAATTAAAATTCCAATTATCCCTATCACGTTGACAATTGTCTGGGCAGTTTCTTCTAAAAAAAAGTTAGATACAAAAGATCCTATAACAATAACAAAGAGTAAAGTAACCATAAAATTTTTCATGAAATATTCACCTTTCTAGAAAATTAACTATCCACTTAAATACTTATATAGTATATAATTACATGGAATGTTTGTAAATTACTTTAATAGGAGGGTTTTTATGGTTTCTAATTTTAAAACTTTTAAGTACATAATTATTTTTATGTGTACATGCTTATTATTTTCCACGGCGGTCTCTCTTCCAATGGCAAAAGCAGAAAGTCTTTCAAACGAAATTAATGCTGAGGCTGAACAACTCGAAAATGTTTTTGGTCCTTTTGCTAAATTAATTGATGAAATGCCTACGGATGTTGCGGAACGAGGGATTGAAGCAGGGGTTAAATGGCTAAATGAAAATAAAGGGTCTGACTTCAAGGATTTCAATTTTATTGCTACTGAAGAAGGCTTAAAAACTATTGAAATAAATAACAATCATACATTTAAAACACAGAGCTTTTTATCTTGGCCATGTCTTTCAAGTATAGGAAAGGCTCTTATTTCTAATGCTATACCATGGGCTAAGCTTTTAAAAGTGAAAAAAGCCGCAAAATTAATGGGTGGAATAAATACAATGGTTAAGACAGTTGTTAGAGCTTATAAACACCAAAGAAACTTAGGGCGTTCCCGAATGGGAGCACTTAAAAAGGCAATTCGAATCTCCACAAAAGCATTTCCTGGAGAAACACAAAAAGCATTATTGGAATTCTTTAATATAGGAGATGTCTTTTACCGTTGCTTTTAGAAATTTCATATAAATGAAGGCTGCTGTCGAGAAAATCACAGTAGCCTCCTTTTTCATTTAACGGGCTTAAGCCCGTTTTTCTTTGCTTAAGCAAAGAATGTATTAAGAATTGTTCATCTTGGTTTTCATATTTTTTAAGCGTATCCTTCCAATACCTCTTAGTTCCCTGCATAATGCCTCCTTTTTTTTGACGACTTCTAACATACATTTATAAACTTCCGGATTTACTTGCAGCGGATGCAGAAGCTACAGCTGCTATGTTCCTGTCCATTTTTTAACGAGTGAACAAAGATGAAAAAACCAAATACAAAACAACGCCAGGCGGAAAGGAGACATACGTCTCCTTTCGGCTTTTTCCCTTTTTGACCTCCGAAGCGTAAATGTCCCCAAGGCTTGTAGGGCCGGGGTCGGGCGAGCCTCGTTACTCTTCCCGACTCCGGCCCAACAAGCCGAGCTGACTCATCAAGGGGCGAAAAACTTTTTATCGAAACCCCGCTGCAAGCTGCAGCGGTGATAAAAACTTTTCCGGCTGAAACCCTTGACGAGTCAGCTATGGGGCATTTTCGCTCTACGTGTCAAAAAGGGAAAAAATAATCCCCCTTTGGGGAACTAATTCCCTTCGGAGTTCAAAAATGAAAAAAGGAGAGGAAACCAAATGAGCATTGAAATCTTTAAAGACCTAAAAGAATTGGAGAAAGCCTATACAGGATTTAATAAGACAAAAATCTATTTCAACGGGACCGTTTATGTTGAGTCAGAACAGCTTGCAGTCACTCTCTACGAAAATACGCTTATCGTCCGTACCCTTGATAATGCTTTAAAGCGCGGAAAAACAGTCATCAAACATACGGTATATTTTCAGAAAGGCTCTTTTGATGGCCAAGAAATCATGAATGAGTATATGTTCTTTCTGAAAATCAATTTTGCTGAATTGATTGAAAGAGCTATCGTAAACGATCTTCCGGACATTGATGACGGGAGCGTGAAAAACTTTCATGATAAGGAAAAGGCGGTGCGCGTCTTCAGCCCATTTGCAAAACCGAAAAGGGTTAATCCTCATTCAAAATGGACGATTGACAAGATCGCTAAAGCGATCTTGTCGGGGCAGGTAATACAAGGCGTTCAAGACATGGCGCTTACTGATGATTACGCTTATGACGCGGCGGTGAATTTCAGAAAAGGCGAGCTGTTGGACCTTTTGGACTTTGCCAAAGAGCTGACAGAGTCGCCTAGCGGATGGTGGCTACGGGTCGATGAGACAGAGGACAACAAAATCAAATTACGCGTTGCTTGCCATCACTTTGATTATCGAACTTTGTATGTCGCTGTTTAGGGGCGGAGACACCGCCCTTCCCCTAAAAAAATTTACTTAATGGAGGGTACAACATGATTGATACGACAACATGGCTAGGCAGGTTTATAGATGAGAAGGGTTTGAAGGATCAAGTTTATCGGGTGGATGTTGGCGGGCTAACGCACTTTATCGAAGCTGAGATTTTATATGAAGTCATTCTGTCAGCATCTAAAAGAGAGCAGGAGGTGGTCAAATACTCCCTCATGTGTATTGATTTCAGCAATGGCGACGTAAATCGTTATTTTTTTCAGCACCTAGCAAAAAAGTATATCGAAACAAATTTTCGAGGAGGTTTTTATGATGAATAATTCAATTTTGTTGTGGACGCACGGGCCTTATGATGATTTCGCGGAGGATGGAGAGCAGGGTATTTGCTTTAAGGTTAGAAAAAGTTGGCTATTTCATCTATTACCGCAGTATGGATATGCTGATTTATTAGACTTCTTGAAAAATTACAGTTGGGATGAGGCTGAGGAAATCATGTTACTGGCCGAAGGAGAAAATGAGATTTTGTATAAGAAGTGTTGGTTTTCGGGTGATGTCATTTCAAATCTGCTCATTGAAGCCTAATTTTTTTAAAAAAGTATTGAATAGTACTATTCAAAAAAGGAGAGATCATAAATGAATAATGTTTCACTTATTGGCAGACTTACAAGAGATCCGGAACTTAAATATACACCGAGCGGGAATCCCGTCGTTAACTTTACAGTGGCTGTAAATCGGACTTTTACCAACCAGCAAGGCGAGCGACAAGCCGACTTTATCAACTGTCAGGCATGGAAAAAGCTTGCCGAGAACATCGCAAATTTTCAGCGAAAAGGGTCTTTGATCGGAGTATCCGGACGCTTGCAAACAAGCTCATATGAGAAGGACGGCACTAGAGTTTATAAAATAGAGGTTGTCGTTGAAACAGCTGAGTTTTTAGAACCAAAGAAAAAACAATCAGGCAGCTCACAGTCAGCTGACAGAGACTTCCGGGAACCAATGGGGTTTGTTCCAGGCGCTGATGATGACGAAATTCCGTATTAAGCTAAGGCACGCCCCTTTTGGGGCGTACCAATTCTATATAAGGAGAGAACAAAATGTGTGAATATATCGAATTGCAACGGAATGAAAGAGAGTATATGCTTTTAAAAGAACTGAAAAAGTATTGTCGTGATACATTAGGCATTTCATATGAATGGTTTTTACAGGGCTATACGTTTGACGACGTGGCGTTTATAGAGAATTATTTTTCAGACCTAAACCATTCACAGCCCTGCCCGGATTGCAAGCATGGAAGGCTTTACCGTCAGGCGATCAAAGAAGTCAAAATTTATATTTGTGATACCTGTCCAGCTGTAGAGTTAGGATTTCGGCGGGATTACGACAAGGAAAAGGCAATAAAAAAAGCTTTTGATTTTTTCATGAACTTGTAGCAATCGGGGGCTTTTACCCCTCACCTATAAATTTTTTGAGCCCCGAGAGAAAATCAATGAATGAAACCTTTGTTCTTTTTTTAACGTAAAAATAGAACCTGAAGGACAGGAGGATTAATTGTGGCTATTAAACTTATGAAGTTGATTTCGGTCGTATATTGGCTTGTTACGTCAATTGATTTTTATAGACAATCGACCGCAGATTCCTTCTCAAATCATAATCTTACGTTTGCACATGCTATTTGTTGCGTAATGGGGATACTATCCCTCTTTATAAGTACAGACGGCTATCAGGGGCTAAAACAAATCACTCACTGGATCATTTTTAATTTAATTGGAGTTATTGCAGTGTTTATTGTCTCTCATTATGACATTATCCAAATCATTAATAATTTTTTGTATTTTGAAATGCTGGCTCCGTTTATTCTTGGCTATGACGTTCCCCTTCCGGTGCCGGGCGACAGCTGAAGGAGGAAAACAAGGTGCGAAAAATTCATTATCACGATTGGGGCCAATGTTATTATTATTTAGTTAACCTTCTAAAAAAGCGTGGCGAAGCCATCCCCGACGACTTAAAGGAATGGCCAACGAGAGAGATAGTTAAGGAGATCGAGAAACGCAGTCTAGTAATGGAGGGGAAAGGCTTATGAAGAAAATAGCAGGATACAGTTTGTCACTTGTGTTGCTTCTGGGCGTCTTGGTGAGCTGCAATAAAGCAGCAGACACACCGCCGACAGACGTGACAACGGTAGCCGAACAGCAGCAGGAACAGCGTTTAATTTCCGCTGAGGTCGTAAATGTTGTAGATGGAGACACCATAGACATAAGGATGAAGAGTGGAAAGAAAGAGCGCGTCCGTTTTATTTTGGTTGATACCCCTGAGACTGTTCATCCTAAAAAGGGAGAAGAGCCATTCGGATGTGAGGTGTCAAACTTCACTAAAAAGACACTCAGCGGCCAGAAAGTTGATCTAAGGCTTGGAGTTCAGGAAAGGGATAGATACGGACGGCTCTTGGCTTATGTCTATCTGAAGGACGGGACAATGATAAATGAATTGTTGCTACAGAAGGGGCTTGCGCGTGTCGCCGTATTCCCTCCAAATACTGAATTTATCGATCAGTTCCGAGACATCGAGAACAAAGCTAAAAAAGAACATAAAGGAATATGGAGTCAGTAAAAATAGACCACGTCTTGTGTGAGGCGGGGTTCTCGTCTGACTTATTACAAATAGAAACTTATAATCTGGACATGCTGTGATTTTGTTGATACAATCGAGGTGTAAATGAATACAATGTATGTAAATGAGTATAATGTATAAAAAAGAGACTATAATAAAGAAAAAGATCGAAGATGCTGGTAACATCTCCGATCGGCGATAGGAGGCTCCTGTAAGGGAGTTCGGCCTTGATCCAAAATTTAATTTTTTAAAGTAAGAACGTCAAGATTGGTAGTCGGGGCGTTCTTACTTTTTTTTGTTCGAGAAACTATGGGCAAGCGTCAATATCCCAACAATCAGGATTCCAAATTGAAACATCAATCCAAGTGCGCTTTCTACAGCCATATTCTCACCTCCCCTCTTTCTGGAGGTGAGCCGAACGCCCCTACAAAGCCGAATCTATCGCTAATTTTTACTTTATAGGAATTTTCTGAAAAACACAAGACTTCCATCCCTTTTTGAGAAAGTTCAAACTTTCTGTTCCCACCGATATATATCAGTAGAGTGTGACATTTTAAAATGAAGACCAGATCCCTTTTTAAGGATCTTTGTATTTGGAATATTGCCTGTGGTATATCATTCACGAAAACATTTAAAACTCTCTCAGAAAACAAAAGAAGGAAAAACAACATGACCCACGGCTTTCACCGTAGGTCTGTCAATTAAGATTCATTGATTAAGATTTCATCGCATTCTACGCATTTTACCGCGATTTCCTTTTTAGAAGATAACACGCGCAGGCTGCACCTAGGGCAGATCCATTTAAACTTTCTAGGCTTTTTTTCTTCCTGCTGTTCTCCGGATTCATTGTCGCCAGCCCCCGCCGTGAAATCCTTTTCGTGCAATACTGAAGGATTTAGGGTTAATCTTTAATGATTCAATCTTTTTCTTTGTGACCTCTGTCAGCTTTGGAAAAGCCCATCCATATTTTTTATCTGGTTTGTCGTCAGGGAAGTAAAAGCCGCGCCTCTCGCATTCAGTTTTAAATCTTTTGTTATGATAGGTGCCGTTGCGGGAGCAGTCTTGTATGTTGTGAATTCCATTGTAGAGGTGAACCATTTCGTGAAGCATCGTGTCCATAGTTTCCATGAACTCAATATCGAGGTATTCGGCTGCGATGTTCAATTCATACCGTCGGTTTTTCCCTTCCTTGTCGCGCCAGACTTCTTTTGTCGTACACCATCCCATAGATTTACGGTTTCCACTTGTTTGAATGGTGATTGCTGGTTCAGGCAGTTCACCATTGAAAAAGGCATCATTTAACTTCTTGAAAGCGACATGCAGTTCATTGATGGCTGCTTGAATATTAGTCATGAGGAGCGCCTCCAATCTTCATTTACATTAGTAGGGTTGAACCTATCGAAAAACCCCATTTATACATGTTTATTCTCTTTCATTGATTGATTTACTTACAGAAATAGAATTTAATAGGTTGATAACCAATCCCCAAACCTCACTAGATGCCTTTATTTCATACTCATTCATCAAAGGAATATAAGCTTCAAGACCTTCTTTAAACCTTCTTCAGTGGCAAAATAACTCTTCACGGCATGGTCAAACTCATTTACATGCTCGATGACAAATTCCCAATCTTCCTTGTAAATTTCTAATTTTCGCATGTACTGTCCTCCTATTGATCAAAGTGTTTGGATACACTTCTGTTTTCTTGTCATCTAAATCAATCTCGATAAGTGCCAAAAAACTATACCCTCACAAATCTCTTCTTTACGAATGACTTTTCATCAGCATGATCTTACCTTGTTTTTGCTCTATTTTATTGACGTATGCAGATAAAAATTTGTCATTAATTTGTTCCGGTATGTAACCGATCCGGTCAGCAATAATGTTTTCGATCACCCATACCTTGCGAGTGGCTTTTTCGTACTCCTTGTAGCTTTCTTGATGGAACTGATTAAGCTGTTTATCGCTTTGTCCGGCCTGTTCAGCTCGATGAATGTTAAGGCGACTATTATATACATTTGAACGGTACTTACGGGCGTATCTTAATAGATAGATGAGTTCAATTGTTTTGGATTTTAATAATTCAAGAGTCGATTTAAAAATGTCAGCCGGATCAGGTTCATAGGAGAGCGAATGTTTTTTTCGTTGACCGTTTTCCGAGATGTCGTCAAGCTTGAGGGCCATTTCACAGTATGAGCAGTAATTTGAAGCAAGTTCTGTACCACAGTAGGTGCATGTTTTCAATTAAGCTCACTCCTTAATTAAATCTTTTGAATAGCCTTCTAATGTTTTTAGTAATTTCTATTAAAATTCAATTGCTTCCTTTTAACTGGTATTCAAAAAAATAATTCAAAAATCGGTATATTTAAAAATGATATAAAAATTAGACATCCTATGCCAGATATCGCTAATATACTTCCTATACAAGATAATAAGAAGTTTAATCCTATTAATATAATAGAGATATAACGCTTTGTAGATTCATGCCACTGTTTACTGAATTCAGCTATAGGTGAAATAATTATATTTAAAGTAAGAATCCACCCTGATAATTTAGTAAGGTTTAAAAAAACAACAAGGACATCCTTATCTAACCTATTAAAAGGTATAGTGATCCAGTCGTCACTAAACAAAAAACGAAGCCCTCTAAAATTCGTTTCCGGATAAAAGTCTTGAGGTATCTTTATTTCTAATAAAAAAATGATTATAACTATAATCGAAAACCAAGGAAAGATGCTATAAATCAACTTTTTTGTTAACCCCTTTGATCCTTGACTCTCACAGAAATAGTTGTTTTCTTTCATGTTTTCTCCTCTCTAAAAAAAAACTAACACTCAGCTATTGCTTTAATCATCCTCATCGTCAAAATCCAAGAAGTTATCCTGTGCAAACTGTAAAACTTTCTTATTCTGTATGAACGGTGCTGTCTCTGTCTCCTCGTTGTCGCCGATCTTTTTGGCCTCATCTTCTTGAGAAGATAGGCGAACAGCTTTAGCTGGTTCCCTTAGAAGTTGTATAGCTATTTGTCCGATAAGGTGCCGGACTTCCTCACTCTCAAGTTTCTTTTTTTCTCTATAAGTTAAATCATTAGGAAGAGGAACGACAATACTGTTCCTCTTCTTATTGGTGAGCGCTTCTGTTTCTATGATATTGATAGCCGATCAGCAATTTCGCTTCCAAACTTTCGGCATGTTGCTTTTTTAATTTGTTGATCTTTTTGATAACGACCTCTGGCGTATCAACAGGCAATCTGAATTGAATTAAGTCCTTTGTTTTGATTTCTTTCATTGTTTATCATCACCTTTATTGGGCAGTTACGGGATTTTCAGACTTTGTTAACTTTATTTCCTTGCTTTGGCAGTAGATGTTAGGATTTTGTAGTAGGCCGTGCAATCATCCAAATGCTGTTATCGACTTAGAGAAATTCAAAAGGGAATTTTTGCATCTTCTTTATTAAGTTCTATTAAATAATTTTTTAGAACAACCGAGCCGCCACCAATATTGTATGCTTTACGGATATCGGGAACATTTCTCCAAATGCTTTTAATTAGCTTATATTCTTCGTTGGCAAGTGTAGATAATTCCTCATCTACAATGTCTTTAATGCTTACAGCTTGACCTGCGACATAGATTGTATTTTTTTCCTCAACGTCAGCATTTGTGATTATTTCAACTAGGTCTCTACGGCTTTTAATGTTGTAACGGTGCTGAGTATACACTTTTTTAATAATGTTATCTAAAGCTCCAGAAACGCCTTTTTTGATACCATCACTAAATTCGTTATCAACTTGAGCTTCTTTTGTTATGATCGCACTATCAGTTGAAAGGCCACCAATGTCATTGATTAAAATTGTTTTACCAATGATGCTTTCATCTTTTGTAGATCCATCATTATTAGTTGTAAGATCAATATAAGCTGCAAAGCCTTCAGTGTTAACCAAGACATTTTCAAAAGAAATTTCAACAGTTATTCCTTCATAAATAGGAGTGTTTAAAAACGTCACCTTATGATTTCCAGTTCTTATTTTCTTTCGAAATGCTTTATTTAATCCCCTTTTCGTTTCATCCATTGGAAGACCTGTAGAGAGTAAATACTTAGCTTTTATGACTTTGTCTTCATCAACTTTAAGATTTTTAGCAGCATCGAGGGCCAATGTAGTAAGCAACATAATTATTGCTTGATCGTTTTCTGATTTGTCAGTGTCTGGTGTTAATTCTTCATTTACTGTTTGTTTGCTTGCTAGCTTTCCGACTGCTACTTTTTTGAACATCCTTTTTTAATGAGGTGCTTTTTATTTCAACATGAATAGCGTCTAAAGGGTTTTTTTCCATTTCTACAATAGAACGGCTCTTTCTAACTTTGCAACTACATTAGGTATGTAGAGCTGATCTTCGTCTTTAAGGCCTCCTAAATATGCTTTAACTGCATCATTACCAATGTCTACACTTGCTAATCTCATGAATGATTCCTCCTCTTATATTCTTAACTTAATTGTAAACAAAATGTATACATTAGTCAAGTGTTAATGTAAACAAAATGTATACATTTTCAAAACAATAAAAAACCCCTATCAATAGGGGTTTACGAATCTATTAAAAAGGTGTATATTAGTTTTAAAACTTCATACATTTACTAGATTTCAAGAAAAATCGTTTTACATAAAAGAAAGAGCGTTGCGCCAACAACACTCTTTCAGATCAGCTAGCCCTTCGAGTTCCCCAACTCGCTAGCTTAATTGGATAGGTCATAGAAGACCTGTATTCATGTTTTGATAAAGAATATCTGTCCCTATAATAGCAATAAACCCGCTTAAAAACAAGCTTTTTGTACATATTTTGGACAGTTATTTTTCATCAAAACACGACACTTTTTCCAGTTAAGATGGATGTTGGAACCGCTTGGGCTATGCTCAGGCGGTTTTTCTATTTGTCTAGTACGGAGAGCAATGATCTTATCCTCTACGATAAAAAAAAGGTGTCAGGGGGTTAGCTGGAGCCAATTTCAAAAAGTCTAGCGTGTCGGGCGATCTTGCTTCATGGATTGTCAGGCAGGGACGGTATGTTTTGTTCCTTTTCGCCATTGGGGAAAAAAGCGTGTACAAGCCATTGTATGCGTGATAAAAGCTATAAAGTAAAAGGAGGGTTGGACACCATGTCTGTTCGTTCTTTGGACGTACAGAGGGGCTGTGAGATGATCTAGAGATGTTTCTAGTGAAGCTAAGGGAATGGTGCAGTTAATAAGCTCACAGGCGAAAGCAAAACGATGAAGCGCTATACATACGGATACCAAACGGATACCTGAACTCGGTATACCGAGTTTGTCAAAGTGCAGTTTTCTCCCATCGATCAAGGGGGAAAACTGCAACCAGCCGTTTCCAGCCGTTGTCCTAGCCTGGAATCCGAGTTTGCCAAAACCTTAAATCAAAAACAAGGAAAAACCAATTATTTTCGTTGATTTTTTCTTAAATTGACATTGTTTTATAAACTTAAATATTAAAAGGTATGGAGTACTCTTAATTTTATTCGGCCTTAGATCTCCTCAATTTTAAATGATTGGCTTTCAGCTTTTTAGGTAAAAAGGCATAGGATCTCCTTGCAAAATTAGGCCCTGAATAGGTCTTGATTTCATAAGTTGAGGTGATATAATCGTGGTAATAAGGTGGTAATTTAAAGGTATCAAAACCACCAGATCTATGTAGTGTGGAAGGTGGCACATCAATATTTCTCTAAGGACTCGCTCGTGACTTCCCTCTTACTACGTGATAAAGAGGGAAGTCACGAGCGAAACAAGAAATATTGATGTGCAGAGAGAGGATAGAATGGTGGTGGTTTTGGTGCAGTTAGTAAGAGGTGGGGTGGTGAATGAGAGATAAGTTCAAGAGATAAAGTTCAAGTACAGGGGATGAAGAGAGGAGGTTGGGAGTTTTGAGGTGGTCGGAGGGGTGTAGTGGATACGGTTCATTTTGTGTAGAGAATACCGTGTATGAGAGGTTGGGGTGGATAAGATAGTTTATTTGTGGTCTTTTCCGGGTACTGAATTCGTTGTGAAGTACAGTCGTCCTAAGGAAAGGTTTTCCCATATATTTTGGATACGAAGTGAAGAATTACAAATACCACAGCCGTCCATTAGAATAGTTGTTTAAATGTTTTTGGATACGCTAGGATTCTCGATATAGTGAATGGGCCCCTAAAGTGAATAGTACTATTCAAAAACAAAACAATGGATACATTTTATCGTGGTATATTTATGGTATGAAATCGGTATGTATTTTTGAAATTATGCTTGCTAAACTAAGGAGGTTGAATATTTTAGAAGTTCGGGGGTCTGTGGAAATGGATTATATTTTAAGTGAAAAAAGAAGAAGGGTGGTTGAAGCTATTGATTGTTTCGGTGTTATCACTAGTGTTCAACTAGAGCGTTATTTGAAGGATTTAGGAGTTATGACAATTTATCGCGCTCGTGCACAAGCCGAAGAACTGGGTTTTGTGGAAACAAAAGTATTTGGTCGGAGAAAGGTTCTTTGTATTACAAAAAAGGGTTCTGGTTTTATTGGTCGCATTGGTAATGCTGCTAGTAAAGGTTATTCTACATTACAACATGATCTTACAGTGAATGATGTGATTTTTAGCCTTCTGGATCGGTATGCAGCTCAAGGCAAAAATTTTGGATTTAAAACTGAAAGAGAATTAATACAAGAGTTGTTTCTTTCGATGAGTGTTGAGCAAACCCAAAAACCTAATGCTTTACGGCATATAGCTCAGGAGGTACCAGATTTTGTTTTAGTCAATAGTGAACGTCGTTTTGCTTTTGAAGTTGAATTGAGTCGAAAAACAAGTACAAGAATTAAAAAGAAAATGTATCAATATAAAAAATCGCTTGAAAACGGCTTGTATGATCGTATTTTTTATATTTGTAAGGAAGATGCAATTAGAAATCATATTCAGGCTATTGCTTCATCAGTAGGGGTCAAGGTTTCTTTTATAATGCTAGATGATCTTTTAACTGGGGAGGATTAAATGGACTTAAATTTTTCGAGGGACAAAAATGGAAAGCCAAGTAATGATAATAAAGTTGATTTCACTTCTCTACTTGGTTATGGTGCAATTATTATTGCTACGTTATCTGTAGGTTTAGCGTTTCTTCCGTCACTTGTGTTAGGGCTTTTAATATTTGGTGTAGCTTATTCTCTAAAACAGGTGGGTAAATTAAAATTGCTATTTTGGCCGTCTGTTGCGGTTTTAGGTGGAATGCTCTATTTTGCAGGTTGGAAGCATTTATTTCAGTTCATACCGGTTTCATTAAAATTAGCCGGTATGAATAGCCGGTTAGATTATTTTGAACAGCTAATTAATAATGGTCAGACATTTCATCCAAGTTCTCAAACTTATATTTTCGACTATTGCTCTTTCGATTATCATTGCACGAATCAGTATTGCTGTGTATGAATTTTTCAAGGGCAAGATTGTTAAACCGAAAGAAGATGTAATCGAGGAATACAGAAAAAGCGGTGATTACGAAAAAATATATCAGAATCGAGTGAAAATTAATGATAAAGTTCAAGAAAAGTGGCGACAAAATGTATCTAGATCAATAGGAAAGTCTTTGCCAGTCGAAAATATTCTACTTGGTATTGATGAAAAGAAAAGGCAAGCTGAAATGGCCCTTGAGGAAACAACTAAACACGTTTTGTTTCAGGGAACAACCGGAAGCGGAAAAACAATGGCTATTTTAACTGTGGCTGAAAGCGCACTTGCTAATTCTCAATCTGTGTTTTTTGTTGATGGGAAAGGTGATCCAAAAACAATTAATCAGTTTAAGAAATTAACAGACATGTATGGCCGCAAGCTTCATGTTTTTTCGGAAAAAACGCCGCTAAAGTACAACCCAATCCGTCATGGTAACAGGACGAGTATTACTGACCGTATTATGGCGATATTCGACTGGGAAAACGCCTTTTATAAAAATGAAGCGGAAAACTTTTTGCAAAAAGTAATTCATATGCTGCACGATTTTGATTTAAAGACTGACTTACCGATGATCGCCAGACATATGTCTCTCCGATCTGTATATCAGACGTTGATGTCTGATGTTATAGAAGAAGAAGAGATTATTCGGGATAAGATCCCTGTTAAGAAGAAAAGTAATCCTTCGGATGACATTCTAGGTCTAGATGAATCGGAGGAAGAGATTGAAGATTATGAGGTTCATGAGCGTACTGTGATACGTAAAGTACTTAGTCCAAGGTCTGCTCTTCACATGGAACGTTTTTTTGGCAAAAGAGAACTCTCTGAGGAAGAAATAGAGGCTTTGACTGACGAAAGCAAGGGTGATCCCGTTCAAGAACTTGTGCGAAGCATGAAAACACAACTTGAAAAATTGATCTATTCTGAACTTGGTGGGCTGTTAGAAGATGATCCAGAGGGTCTTGATCTTCTTGAGATTTTGGAAAGAGGAGAATCGGTCATCTTCTCGTTTAACAGCAACATATATTCCGAGTTTATCAAGCGGTTTGCTAGGTTTGTCATTGCGGATTTAGCCTATAGTGTCACAACTCGATATGCTCAGGATGTCCAGAAAGGCGCTCTTGGTATTTTTGATGAGTTTGGAGCCTATGGGTCTGAAACGATTGTTCACATCCTAGCACGGGCGCGTAGTGCTGAATTTGGGGCAGCTATCGGTATTCAATCATTAGGTGATTTGTTCATTAACGGACAGGACATTTCAAAACAGGTAATTGATAACTGTAACACATTCTTTTTTGGCCGCAGTAATGAAGCTGCTTCTGCGGAAGCCGTCGCTTCCATTATTGGAACTTATAGCGACGTTGACCTGACAACTCAGACTGAAAACGTTGGTGGTCCACTAAAAAGAATCGAATTCAAATCAGAAAAAGGTACAACTCGGAAAGTTAAAAAATTCTATGTTCATCCAGACGAAATTAAAGACTTGGAAACAGGAGTGTTTGTAGTCGTTAGAAAGGCAGCGAAGGGATTGACGTCTGAAGAGAGACGTAAAATCACTTATTTCCGGAATCCGATGAATGGACTGAATCAGAAGAAAGATCCAATTTCGGAGCAAGCCGATCATACTCAAAAGGCAACCCAATTTGAAAGGAGGAGAATAATGGCATTAGGCGCTTTGAAAGAAAGAGTGTCAAGCATTTTTTCAGACAATAAAATTAAGCGTAGCAAAAAAGAAAGCCGGAAATTGCCGAAGATCCGAAATAGCAAAGGAGCTGTTGTTCTTGTATGGGCGTTGATCGTTGTTCTTGGAATGTCTGGAATCCTAGCTTTTGGTCGTGCTCAAAATGCCTTGGAAAAATCGAAGGCAACGGAAAGCGCACTTGCTGCTGTTACTGCAAATCAGGATGAAAACGGGTATGATGCATATCGAAGTCCAAAAATAGAGATTTTTGGAGATCAAGTCGTTGATGAATATATGAATATTCCGCGTGACAGCGAACAAAGGAAAGCACGCGAAAAAGCCTTACAAAGCTTTTATGCAGAAGGTTTAACTGTTGATACGATGGGAGACGTTGGTGGGTATCGACAATTGAATCATAAGACATTGTATGATGTTCATTTTGACAATGACAAAGCTGTTTTGCAGTATCGAGTAGATTATGACAATGTTGCTATCCAGCAAAAAGAGCGGGAGGTTGAGAAGAAGAAAGGAAAGAAAAAGAAAAAAGTCAAAGAAAAATACGAGGAAAAGAAACAGACCAGTCGTACTATGCTGCTTAATGTGCCGATAAGGGCATCAAAAAACGGTTATGCAGTCGTTTCTAACTTATATTTTACTCCGGTTCCGGATGTGAAGACAAAAGGTATTCAAAGTGAAACAAACCCATTGACCGAGCAATCCGAGGCTCCAATGGAGCAAAAACAGGAAATTGAGAACTGGCTTAAAGATTTCTTCAAAAAATACGCAGATGGGACAATAGATGATCTTAATTATATGATGGAAAAGCCACAGGCTCTAAACGGTCAGCGTTCATTTGTTGGATTGGAAAATACTAAAGTATACCCTTCGGGTAAAAATGAATTTGTCATAAAAACAAATGTTAAATTTCAGGAAAAAGATATTTCTATTGAAAATACAGAAAGCTTCACAATTTATTTAGAGAAACGTGATGGGAAGTATTTCGTAAAAAAGATGGAAAACACATTAGGAGGTAAATAATTATGATGAACTTTTATTATGTTTTAGGTGCAAGTCTTCCATCATTAGGAGACCTTAAAACTTGGGTTACAACCGAAGGCGGTAACGCCGTAGCGATTGTTTTAGTATTGTTTGGAGTCTATTACCTATTTAAACAGGACATTGGTAGATTGATTGGCTTTTTCGTTGCAGGAGCTTTTGTCTTTTTTGCAGTAGGAAATCCGGAACGACTTTTAGGTCAGTTGGCTGAAATTGCTTCAAAAGTTTTTGGGGGGTAATAAATGAGAGCGTACAATTACAAAAAAACGATGAACCATCCTATTACTCTATATAAGATTTGGAAATTGAATATACCTGGCGGGTTAAGTTTGGTGCGAGGAACATTGTTTACAGCGATATTCCTCGCGATGATCGCTTTTCGTGACTTCTTTAATAATATCGGATCAATTATCCCGGGTTTAACACTTGTAATGTATATAGGAATCCCTTATTTATTAAGCGGATTCCTGATCAAACAAAAATACAACGGTAAGAAGATCCATCTTTTTCTCTTTGATTTTGCCAATTATTTTTTAAGTATATATATGCCAAAACGAAAGTTTGCTAACGATCAAGAGGTTTTATATACGAATGTGGAACAAGTGACCTTTGAAGAAACAATTATAAAGAGAAAGGACGGGTATGACGATGAAGTTAAAAACACCGATCAAAAGCTTACACAACAATCTTATGCTGACAAAGTCGGGTGAAATTTATGCTTACTATCGCATTAGCCCCGTTGTTGTGCCTCAGAGCAATAAAGAAAAAATAGAGGATCACAAAGCGGAGTTCCGGATTCTGTTTAAGGAGTTAGAAAAATATAAAGATATCCACTTAGAAATGTATCCGCAATATCTTGATTTAGAACAGCGGTTTGGGTCTTTAGAAAAAGACTTTCATCCAAGTACTTTAGAGATTGGCCGTTATTACAATTCCGAAGCGATAAAGCTTTTAATCAAGAGCTTGGTCGTGTTACTCAACCGGATTTTATTCTTGGGGTTCGCTTAAAAGGAAACTTACTTGAAGGATCAGAAGACATCAAAGGAGTTATAAAAAACGCTTTTACGTCTGTCTCAGACGTTTTAGTAAATCTTTTGGGGATGGAAAGGGAAATGACCGCAGAATTTTTTCAACGGTTTACTGAGCTTGAAAAAGACCTTTTTCAACTGGTAGCAAGTGTTGGTGGAAGGCGGCTTACAGAAGATCAATTGATATATATAAATCGTTACAACTTTTTGAGAGACATAGATCATAGTGTTGTTGAAGAGCAAAGAAACGTGGCCAAACAAATATTACTGATGCCATTATTGATCCGACAGAGCCAGGATTCTTAAATCTCCAAACGACGGAAGGTAAATGTTATATCAGCTTTATTGTAGTCGATGATTCCCTGAAAACATGGAATACTCACACATTTTTCAACGGGCACAAAATTTAAATTTCC
>NZ_JABJUQ010000004.1 GCF_013155385.1 Bacillus sp. WMMC1349
GAAAAGCCACAGGCTCTAAACGGTCAGCGTTCATTTGTTGGATTGGAAATACTAAAGTATACCCTTCGGGTAAAAATGAATTTTGTCATAAAAGTTCTATTCTATTGAAAATACAGAAAGCTTCACAATTTATTTAGAGAAACGTGATGGGAAGTATTTCGTAAAAAAGATGGAAAACACATTAGGAGGTAAATAATTATGATGAACTTTTATTATGTTTTAGGTGCAAGTCTTCCATCATTAGGAGACCTTAAAACTTGGGTTACAACCGAAGGCGGTAACGCCGTAGCGATTGTTTTTAGTATTGTTTGGAGTCTATTACCTATTTAAACAGGACATTGGTAGATTGATTGGCTTTTTCGTTGCAGGAGCTTTTGTCTTTTTTGCAGTAGGAAATCCGGAACGACTTTTAGGTCAGTTGGCTGAAATTGCTTCAAAAGTTTTTGGGGGTAATAAATGAGAGCGTACAATTACAAAAAACGATGAACCATCCTATTACTCTATATAAGAATTTGGAAATTGAATATACCTGGCGGGTTAAGTTTGGTGCGAGGAACATTGTTACAGCGATATTCCTCGCGATGATCGCTTTTCGTGACTTCTTTAATAATATCGGATCAATTATCCCGGTTTAACACTTGTAATGTATATAGGAATCCCTTATTTATTAAGCGGATTCCTGATCAAACAAAAATACAACGGTAAGAAGATCCATCTTTTTCTCTTTGATTTTGCCAATTATTTTTTAAGTATATATATGCCAAACGAAAGTTTGCTAACGATCAAGAGGTTTTATATACGAATGTGGAACAAGTGACCTTTGAAGAAACAATTATAAAGAGAAAGGACGGGTATGACGATGAAGTTAAAAACACCGATCAAAAGCTTACACAACAATCTTATGCTGACAAAGTCGGTGAAATTTATGCTTACTATCGCATTAGCCCCGTTGTTGTGCCTCAGAGCAATAAAGAAAAAATAGAGGATCACAAAGCGGAGTTCCGGATTCTGTTTAAGGAGTTAGAAAAATATAAAGATATCCACTTAGAAATGTATCCGCAATATCTTGATTTAGAACAGCGGTTTGGGTCTTTAGAAAAAGACTTTCATCCAAGTACTTTAGAGATTGGCCGTTATTACAATTCCGAAGCGATAAAGCTTTTAAATCAAGAGCTTGGTCGTGTTACTCAACCGATTTTATTCTTGGGGTTCGCTTAAAAGGAAACTTACTTGAAGGATCAGAAGACATCAAAGGAGTTATAAAAACGCTTTTACGTCTGTCTCAGACGTTTTAGTAAATCTTTTGGGGATGGAAAGGGAAATGACCGCAGAATTTTTTCAACGGTTTACTGAGCTTGAAAAAGACCTTTTTCAACTGGTAGCAAGTGTTGGTGGAAGGCGGCTTACAGAAGATCAATTGATATATATAAATCGTTACAACTTTTTGAGAGACATAGATCATAGTGTTGTTGAAGAGCAAAAGAAACGTGGCCAAACAAATATTACTGATGCCATTATTGATCCGACAGAGCCAGGATTCTTAAATCTCCAAACGACGGAAGGTAAATGTTTATCAGCTTTATTGTAGTCGATGATTTCCCTGAAAACATGGAATACTCACACATTTTTCAACGGGCACAAATTTAAATTTCCCTGTAGAGCTGCATATAAAAGCTCAATATCAATCAAAAGAATCAACGCTTCGAAAAGTGGCTATCACGAAACGGCGCTTTAGTGAAACCCAAAGGATATGAATGAGGTGGATGAAACTGACAACAGACTTTATTCCGGACGTGAGTTGCTTGGCAAGTTGACCAACAAAATAAAGAATGACAATTTTCCATTTATGAAATGGGTAGCAGCATTTGTTGTTAGTGGGAAAAATAAAGAACAATGTAAACGCAGGGCAAGTGAAGTTATCCGGATTATGAAGCATTCGCATATTTATTGTGTTCGGCCAATTGCTGATCAATTGCAGCTCTTCTACAAATTTTTGCATGGTGCCCCGTTACAGTTTGAAAAAATTGGGTTCAGCAAACCACACATGAAGGTTTTGCAGAGAATCTTTTCAGTCTATCGAACCGGCTCGGTTCGAATGTCGGCTTTTATTTTGGAAGAGTAGACAAATTCACTGATAAAGTCCCTCTTGATCAATCTATAGCCAGTAGTCGGGATGTGGTACTGTTTCACCCATTTATCGCGAATGAAGGAATACCGGGGGCCATCACTGACAGTCCACATGTGAATATCACTGGAGCAACCGGGAAAGGTAAATCATTCTTAGTTAAAATGATCTTGCTATATTTATCGTTCTTGGATTGTCAGGTTTTAATGACTGATCCGAAAGTAGAAATCCGTAAATGGTTTAATAAAGCTATTAGTGACCCTAATATCCGGGCTAAGTATCCGATGTTTATAGAGCTAATTCGATCATTTCATTATGTCACGCTTGATGTTTCTAACAAAATAATTTCGGAGTTTTAGATCCTATTGTTTTCTTGCAAGGTTATGAAGCGAAAGAAACAGCTCAGGACATCATTGAGCAAATTTATGATCTTCATGGAAAAGATGATGTGAAAACGGAGATATTGAAATCTTTAGATATCGTTATTGAACAGAGGGCGAAAGGTGAGACCGTTGGTCTTATGAATGTTGTTGATCGTTTAATTCATAATGAAGAAAATCCTACAATTCGGAGTGCCGGGGAGCTGTTGGTTCAAATGGTTCAAAATAGCATTCTTCAATTGGTTTTCAGTTATGGGGACGCAGATGCTATTAATTTGAACAGTAAAGTCACTATCTTAGAGATCGCAGGGTTGGATTTACCGAATGAAGATGATGATCCACGATACTACAGTGACAGTGATAGAAAGAGTCTCAGTATTATGATTGGTCTCGCGAAATTCTGTGAGAAATTTGGCCGCCGGAGCCACGAAGATCCAACAGCCATTATTTTTGATGAAGCATGGACGCTGACTAAAGCTCGTGGTGGTAAGAGATTGATTAAGGATATGAAGCGTGTTGGGCGGTCTTTTAAGAATCAATTATATCTTGTTTCACAAAATATGGCTGACTCTGAAACCGATGATGATAAAGGGAATTTTGGGGCACGATTCGCTTTTGATAATGATGTCGATCGTCCTGCAATTTTAAAAACAATGAATCTTCCACAAACGAAAAAGAACGAAGAAATGGTTGCAAATATGGTCAAAGGGCAAGCGCTTTTTATGGATTTTTACGGTCGTGTCGGCAAGCTCTCAATAGATTGTTTATTTGAAGAATGGGTAATTGCATTTAAGACAGTTGAAAAGTCGCATTCTGCAAGGGCAGAGGAGGAACTTGCGTGATAAAAAAACTTATTGGATCTTTCGTTCTCATTGCTGTCATTGCTGGTATTACCGGCTGTGGAGGGGACAAAGAGAAATATGATGAAGAAATTAATCAAGTCATTAGCCTGCAAAATGAAAGATTACAGAAGCCAGGAGTTGTTAAAGATATCGACAGACTGAAGCGTGAAAATACAGAAATTCGTGTGTATCAAGATGGGAAGTATATTTCATTGTATTTTGAAATCAGAAAAGGCGATCCAATTAAAATGACTTATAAAAAACAAAAAGTGGTGAATATGACCTCTATCCCAATGGGGATGACGATTTAGGAGAGCCGGTGTACACAGAAAATATAGAAGGATAAATGTCTACAACGATGTGTAGACGAGGGAGGGAACCATGAAAAAAACCTCAAAGATAATTCTGTTTACTCTATCCATCATTTTTATCTCCTTTATTGGTTCTGCGGCTTTTGCTGATGATACCGCAAGCAAGGTGCAACCCAAAGATGTAAAACAGGGTGGAATTACCCTTGAAAGTAAGCGATACAGCTATGACCAATATGATGCTGTTACTGATGTAGAATCTAGCTGGAATCCTTTTTCTGAAGAATCATTAAACAAAATATGAACAGTCTTGCAAGTATCACTTTTGGACTAACTAAGATGGTTTCCGGTTTAGTCGATACTGGTCTTAACTGGTTATATAATATAGAAGTCGTTAATAAATTTGCTGATCGGATCGGGGAAATATCGACTCATATATGGGAGAACCTTTATGGAACGTTCGGTGTTCTGTTGTTTGTGATTGCTGTGTTGTATATTTTCTTTCAATACGTTGGTCAGAAAAACAGTATGAATGCAGGCAAGACAACATTTAGGTTAATTGCAGTCGTTGTTGTTGCTTTTGTTTGGTTTACAAATGTCGGCTGGTTTTTAAAAGTGATGAATAATTGGAGTGCTGAAGCACAAGGACTTGTTATGAAAGCGGGTACTACTATCACCAACGACCAAGAGATTCCTAAAGGCCAAGAATTAGAGGGATCTATTGCTCTTCTCCGTAATCAATACTTTGATATTTCAGTTTACAAACCATATTTAACTATGAACTATGGCACGACAGATGAATCTAAACTTACAAAAGACGATAAAGATAGAATTACAAATTTACTAGAATATAAGCTTAACAAAGAGGGATACGAGGAACGAAAAAGGTTGCTACAACAGAGGCTAATGAGCTTGGGAATACGATGATGGGGCAAGCAGGAATTCCAAACAAAGTTGGTATTGCCATTTTTTCGTTAGTCTTTGCTCTAATATTAGGAATTCCTTTACTGTTAGTGGCATTTGCTAATTTCGTTGTTCAAATTCTTGTCTTGGCAATAAGTGTAATACTGCCACTCAGTTGTATTATCTCTTTTTTACCGAACTTTGCAAATAGCGCTTGGTATGCGTTTGGCAGATTGGTTGGTACCTTTTTAATGAAAGCCTTTATTGGAATGATTCTCCTATTTACATTTTTGATTATTAGCATTACAGGAGACTTAATTCCAATGGATACACCTGATCAATATATGTTAAATGCTTTTGTAACAGGTCTTGCCATTATTCTAATGATTAAATATAGGGATAAGATCGTTGAATTTATCACAGCCGGCAGGGTAGTTTCAGTGGATGCTGGAATGGCAAAGCGTGCATATGAAAAAGGAATTCGCCAACCAGCAGAAAGAGCTACTAATATTGCTAGAACTGCGGCCTCTGCATATCTTTCTGGTACGGCAGCATCCGAGGCAGCACAGAATGCTCAAGAACGAAATGAAAACCGTGAGACAGGAGAAGATGAGAACAGCAGTGTATCTGCTAATGCAGTTACAAGTAATATGGACGATTCAGCAGATCGTTCAGAACTTCGTTCTTCACAAGAAGATTCTGCTGGTAAAGTCGTTAATATGAGTGACTATAAGGACAGTCGTCAGGATAGAACGGCCCAAAGCAGTTTGGAGAAAGATTCACATGAACAACAGGAGCTGGAAAGAACACAAGAAGGTTCCTCTGGTCATCGTCATGTAGGTAAAGCAGAATTAAATCGTGATGAACAACATCGAGAACCACAGAAAATAGATCAACCCGCACCAAAAGCAGAGACATTGAACCGTGAGCAATATCGTACTTCTCAAGCTCGTACTTCTCAAGATTCACGGGAGAGAAACCCAGAAGATATGTGGAGAGACTCATCTCAGCCTCGAGTTACATCATGGGATGAAAATATTCGACATGAGAGAAGTCCTCAATCCCAATCAGCCAGTCAAAGCAATTCGAATGATAGTGATCTTTCTAGTCTTGCAGCAATGGAGCCGCCAATGGATGAATATGAGACACAAATGTCTCAAAACTCAAAGTCAAATCAAATTCAGCCAACCGGTACAGAGGATAGACGTAGTGAACGGCGACAAGTGCAAGAACGGTCTGAAAATCACCTTCCTGAGAGTCCTAATCGGGCACGGGGTGAGTAAAGTATGAAGAAAATTCTTGTCATTGGCATCATTCTTTTTATAGTAGGATATACAGTTTTAGCGGGATTTATCCTACTGTTTGGAGCCGGAGATGATGAAGAAAAGGTCGGCTTTGACGAAAATATTTCAGGTACAGCGAAAATTAGTAAAGAAGTAGAACGTTATCGCCCTCTTTTTGAAAAGTACGCTGAAAAATATGGTCTTACAAAGCATATTGACATCATTATGGCCCTCGTCATGCAAGAGAGTGGAGGTCGTCATTTAGACGTTATGCAGTCATCAGAATCAATAGGGTTGCCCCCTAATTCTATTACAGATCCGGAATTGAGCATTGATGTTGGGATGAAGCATTTTAAAAGCGTTCTGAAAAAAGCCGGTGGTGATATTAAATTGACCCTTCAAGCCTATAACTATGGTAGCGGGTTCATTGACTATGTTAAAAAATACGGAGGGAAGTATACAAAGAAGCTTGCTTCTAGATTCAGTAAAGAACAGGCCACAAAGCTAGGATGGCCCAGTTATGGCGATCCCCTATATGTTGACCATGTTATGAGGTACTTAGATACAAACGACGGTGGCGGGAAACAAAAATTTGATTATGCCCAAGTTCACAACATTATGAAACAGTTTTTAGGTGATCCTTATGTGTGGGGAGGACGGACACCAGCGGCAGGCGGATTTGATTGTAGTGGTCTTATGGAATATGCTTTTGGTCAAATTGGTGTTGATCTTAATGGAAATGCAGCTACACAATATGAGAAGACCAAGCCAGTTCCCGATGATAAAGTACAACCCGGCGATCTAGTCTTTTTCAGCACATATGCGTCTGGTCCGACTCATGTTGGTATGTATGTTGGAGGGGGAAAATTTATCAATGCAAATGATAACGGAATTGAATATTCGAGCGTAGCTACTTGGAAAAAGCTTTACCCATACTTGGGATTCAGAAGAATATAGAAAGGGTGAGATTGTGGAAGAACAGCGGAAAAAGCATGGAATACGGCTTGTCGTTATCATTGCGGCCATTGCCGTGGCTTTAATGCTAATATACACCCAATCTTTAAAAAAGGATTTAGCAGCTGCAACAGAGCAAAAAAAGAACTATGCTGACCAGATCGACCGACTGAAAAAATTAGATCAATCAAAGGCAGCAGAGCTGAACCATGAGTTTATCAATAGATTTTTCACTTACAAAAACACGAAACAGCGATATGAAGACATCAAGCCACTAATGACAGAAAAAGGTTATCAGTCCACTTATCCGAGTGGCAGTAGTATTCCAAAAAAGGTTCTGATGTATCCTCTTCCATTTCTGGTTTACGTAGTTATGAATATCAATCGGATAAGCAGGAAGCTTCTTTTATGAACGAGTTTACTGTCCGTACCAGTTACAATGGTACAGCCAGCGAGCAGAAGATCGTCATAAAAACAAATTTGATTACTTTAGAAAATGGAGATTGGAAAGTAGATAATGTTGAATTTATGGCCAATGTAGGAGGACAGCAACCGTAAGACTAAACACGTTCAGGAATTACAGCAAAACGATGTTGTATATGAGCATTCTAACGCAATTAAATTGATTTTAATGAACAATCACCCATTAATTGCGTCAGAATCATCCTGAAAATTTTAGGGTACTGATATATTTATACTTCGTTCGTGAATAAGTGAGGATCTGAAAGTTGGCCATCTTTTTTCATTCGTGTTTTAGCTCCTTTTGGATCTTCCAGGACAGCTGCATTGTTCGGAATTCAAGCTTAAAAAAATTCCATAGCAACACTACAAAGAGTTTTTGCGGACACTATAAAACAATATATGATAGACCAACTAATAACAAATCGCAATAAGCCGATGAATGCGAAAATAAGAGCTATATGGAGGAAAGAAAAGATCGCCCCTTAGAAACAAAAGGGCGATTTTTTGATTATTTCCCAGATGCAAAATTGCTTCTCACGGCTGAAAATGATCGATTTTGAGGATTGGCTAAAAAATCAACTTCTCATAGTGGTTATTATGTAAACTAGAGATTTAAATGTTTAGATTTTGTATACATATTTTCTATGCCAAATAAAAAAATGCACTCTTATTTCGGGTGCATTTTTTGCGATCATATAGTAATAGTTGTCTTGAGACAAAAATGGTTTGACTACACTTTCTTCAATCAAGTTGCGTATCTTTCTGAAACTTGGTAAGGCGTGCTATCTTGGTATAGGTTGAACTTACCACCCCTGTTACACCTAACAATAAAACAATACATATTAAAGCTTTAGTTTTCATCCTGCCAACACACTCCTTTTGATTAAGCATCTTGCTTCAAATGCAGTACGGTAACATTCAATAGCATCATGCAGTTTCTCTGTTTTCTCTAACACTTTTGCTGCATCTAGTCCGTAATCTTCCATTTCAGCGTACATACCTTTCTCCTTGAAGAACTTAAATGATTCCCTCATCAAATCCATGTCATAGTCTAAGTGAAGCCCTTTAAGTAACTGCAACTTTGCAAGGTCATCTAAAGTCTGGTGTTTTTCAGCCAATTCTTTACCCTCAAAATATAAGTCATTTGCTGTCATTATGTTACCTTTCCTTGCTTCAACATATGCAAGATTAAAAGCAGCCTTAGACGAATAGATGCTGCTATCTTCCCTGTAAATTTCAAGGGATTTCTGTAGATGATTGGACGATCTCTCAAGTTCTTCAAGTTCATTATAGCATAAGCCAATGTTTAAATGAGAAGCCCCGATCAAAAACCCCTCTTCCATTTTCTCAGATTCAGCTAAAGCTTTTTGTAAATTATTCAAAGCCATTTCATGATGCAGTTGATCTGAATAATTACCTGCAATAATGAAATTGGTGCGAATGCATTTATCACCATAAGTGTCATATTGTTTGAAGATGTTGTATGCCTGATTAGCATAATCCATCGAAAACAAAGTTTGTTTCATATTGTAATAAAGTTCTGAAATTTTAAAATAAAACTCAGCTTTCTCTAACTCATCGCAGTTGAAGACTTCAAGTTTAATTTCTGCATTTCTATAATACCTTAAAGCATGTAACAATTCTTTTTGTCTAAAATGATACATCCCCGAAAAGAATTGATAATAGTACTCAAGCATACCTTCTAGTTTATTTCTTTCTCTAATTCTTTTAAACTCTTTAAATCGTTCTTCAAGATCACTACCTGAATCAGCATACAAATAGTCGAGTTGTAACTTGTGCCTAAACTCAAGTAATGAATAATAAACAAGAACGTCCTGGTTTTCTTCCATATTCTCGAGAAGTTCCCTGACTTCTTCTTTTGTTTCCTCAGCTTTATGTATCCAGTTATTCTTAAGTGAGTTGTACCAAAAATTCATCTTCGTAGCAACAAGATCATAAGGAATTGTCTCTTCTTTACTCAAACTTAATGATCCCCTTCCCATTTTTTAAATATTGTACCACAAATAGGTTAATGCAATATTGATTTTTTCCCTATCGTCCTTAGTCTGTTTTAATGATTCGAAATACAATAGCGAGAATTAAAATTCCAATTATCCCTATCACGTTGACAATTGTCTGGGCAGTTTCTTCTAAAAAAAAGTTAGATACAAAAGATCCTATAACAATAACAAAGAGTAAAGTAACCATAAAATTTTTCATGAAATATTCACCTTTCTAGAAAATTAACTATCCACTTAAATACTTATATAGTATATAATTACATGGAATGTTTGTAAATTACTTTAATAGGAGGGTTTTTATGGTTTCTAATTTTAAAACTTTTAAGTACATAATTATTTTTATGTGTACATGCTTATTATTTTCCACGGCGGTCTCTCTTCCAATGGCAAAAGCAGAAAGTCTTTCAAACGAAATTAATGCTGAGGCTGAACAACTCGAAAATGTTTTTGGTCCTTTTGCTAAATTAATTGATGAAATGCCTACGGATGTTGCGGAACGAGGGATTGAAGCAGGGGTTAAATGGCTAAATGAAAATAAAGGGTCTGACTTCAAGGATTTCAATTTTATTGCTACTGAAGAAGGCTTAAAAACTATTGAAATAAATAACAATCATACATTTAAAACACAGAGCTTTTTATCTTGGCCATGTCTTTCAAGTATAGGAAAGGCTCTTATTTCTAATGCTATACCATGGGCTAAGCTTTTAAAAGTGAAAAAAGCCGCAAAATTAATGGGTGGAATAAATACAATGGTTAAGACAGTTGTTAGAGCTTATAAACACCAAAGAAACTTAGGGCGTTCCCGAATGGGAGCACTTAAAAAGGCAATTCGAATCTCCACAAAAGCATTTCCTGGAGAAACACAAAAAGCATTATTGGAATTCTTTAATATAGGAGATGTCTTTTACCGTTGCTTTTAGAAATTTCATATAAATGAAGGCTGCTGTCGAGAAAATCACAGTAGCCTCCTTTTTCATTTAACGGGCTTAAGCCCGTTTTTCTTTGCTTAAGCAAAGAATGTATTAAGAATTGTTCATCTTGGTTTTCATATTTTTTAAGCGTATCCTTCCAATACCTCTTAGTTCCCTGCATAATGCCTCCTTTTTTTTGACGACTTCTAACATACATTTATAAACTTCCGGATTTACTTGCAGCGGATGCAGAAGCTACAGCTGCTATGTTCCTGTCCATTTTTTAACGAGTGAACAAAGATGAAAAAACCAAATACAAAACAACGCCAGGCGGAAAGGAGACATACGTCTCCTTTCGGCTTTTTCCCTTTTTGACCTCCGAAGCGTAAATGTCCCCAAGGCTTGTAGGGCCGGGGTCGGGCGAGCCTCGTTACTCTTCCCGACTCCGGCCCAACAAGCCGAGCTGACTCATCAAGGGGCGAAAAACTTTTTATCGAAACCCCGCTGCAAGCTGCAGCGGTGATAAAAACTTTTCCGGCTGAAACCCTTGACGAGTCAGCTATGGGGCATTTTCGCTCTACGTGTCAAAAAGGGAAAAAATAATCCCCCTTTGGGGAACTAATTCCCTTCGGAGTTCAAAAATGAAAAAAGGAGAGGAAACCAAATGAGCATTGAAATCTTTAAAGACCTAAAAGAATTGGAGAAAGCCTATACAGGATTTAATAAGACAAAAATCTATTTCAACGGGACCGTTTATGTTGAGTCAGAACAGCTTGCAGTCACTCTCTACGAAAATACGCTTATCGTCCGTACCCTTGATAATGCTTTAAAGCGCGGAAAAACAGTCATCAAACATACGGTATATTTTCAGAAAGGCTCTTTTGATGGCCAAGAAATCATGAATGAGTATATGTTCTTTCTGAAAATCAATTTTGCTGAATTGATTGAAAGAGCTATCGTAAACGATCTTCCGGACATTGATGACGGGAGCGTGAAAAACTTTCATGATAAGGAAAAGGCGGTGCGCGTCTTCAGCCCATTTGCAAAACCGAAAAGGGTTAATCCTCATTCAAAATGGACGATTGACAAGATCGCTAAAGCGATCTTGTCGGGGCAGGTAATACAAGGCGTTCAAGACATGGCGCTTACTGATGATTACGCTTATGACGCGGCGGTGAATTTCAGAAAAGGCGAGCTGTTGGACCTTTTGGACTTTGCCAAAGAGCTGACAGAGTCGCCTAGCGGATGGTGGCTACGGGTCGATGAGACAGAGGACAACAAAATCAAATTACGCGTTGCTTGCCATCACTTTGATTATCGAACTTTGTATGTCGCTGTTTAGGGGCGGAGACACCGCCCTTCCCCTAAAAAAATTTACTTAATGGAGGGTACAACATGATTGATACGACAACATGGCTAGGCAGGTTTATAGATGAGAAGGGTTTGAAGGATCAAGTTTATCGGGTGGATGTTGGCGGGCTAACGCACTTTATCGAAGCTGAGATTTTATATGAAGTCATTCTGTCAGCATCTAAAAGAGAGCAGGAGGTGGTCAAATACTCCCTCATGTGTATTGATTTCAGCAATGGCGACGTAAATCGTTATTTTTTTCAGCACCTAGCAAAAAAGTATATCGAAACAAATTTTCGAGGAGGTTTTTATGATGAATAATTCAATTTTGTTGTGGACGCACGGGCCTTATGATGATTTCGCGGAGGATGGAGAGCAGGGTATTTGCTTTAAGGTTAGAAAAAGTTGGCTATTTCATCTATTACCGCAGTATGGATATGCTGATTTATTAGACTTCTTGAAAAATTACAGTTGGGATGAGGCTGAGGAAATCATGTTACTGGCCGAAGGAGAAAATGAGATTTTGTATAAGAAGTGTTGGTTTTCGGGTGATGTCATTTCAAATCTGCTCATTGAAGCCTAATTTTTTTAAAAAAGTATTGAATAGTACTATTCAAAAAAGGAGAGATCATAAATGAATAATGTTTCACTTATTGGCAGACTTACAAGAGATCCGGAACTTAAATATACACCGAGCGGGAATCCCGTCGTTAACTTTACAGTGGCTGTAAATCGGACTTTTACCAACCAGCAAGGCGAGCGACAAGCCGACTTTATCAACTGTCAGGCATGGAAAAAGCTTGCCGAGAACATCGCAAATTTTCAGCGAAAAGGGTCTTTGATCGGAGTATCCGGACGCTTGCAAACAAGCTCATATGAGAAGGACGGCACTAGAGTTTATAAAATAGAGGTTGTCGTTGAAACAGCTGAGTTTTTAGAACCAAAGAAAAAACAATCAGGCAGCTCACAGTCAGCTGACAGAGACTTCCGGGAACCAATGGGGTTTGTTCCAGGCGCTGATGATGACGAAATTCCGTATTAAGCTAAGGCACGCCCCTTTTGGGGCGTACCAATTCTATATAAGGAGAGAACAAAATGTGTGAATATATCGAATTGCAACGGAATGAAAGAGAGTATATGCTTTTAAAAGAACTGAAAAAGTATTGTCGTGATACATTAGGCATTTCATATGAATGGTTTTTACAGGGCTATACGTTTGACGACGTGGCGTTTATAGAGAATTATTTTTCAGACCTAAACCATTCACAGCCCTGCCCGGATTGCAAGCATGGAAGGCTTTACCGTCAGGCGATCAAAGAAGTCAAAATTTATATTTGTGATACCTGTCCAGCTGTAGAGTTAGGATTTCGGCGGGATTACGACAAGGAAAAGGCAATAAAAAAAGCTTTTGATTTTTTCATGAACTTGTAGCAATCGGGGGCTTTTACCCCTCACCTATAAATTTTTTGAGCCCCGAGAGAAAATCAATGAATGAAACCTTTGTTCTTTTTTTAACGTAAAAATAGAACCTGAAGGACAGGAGGATTAATTGTGGCTATTAAACTTATGAAGTTGATTTCGGTCGTATATTGGCTTGTTACGTCAATTGATTTTTATAGACAATCGACCGCAGATTCCTTCTCAAATCATAATCTTACGTTTGCACATGCTATTTGTTGCGTAATGGGGATACTATCCCTCTTTATAAGTACAGACGGCTATCAGGGGCTAAAACAAATCACTCACTGGATCATTTTTAATTTAATTGGAGTTATTGCAGTGTTTATTGTCTCTCATTATGACATTATCCAAATCATTAATAATTTTTTTGTATTTTGAAATGCTGGCTCCGTTTATTCTTGGCTATGACGTTCCCCTTCCGGTGCCGGGCGACAGCTGAAGGAGGAAAACAAGGTGCGAAAAATTCATTATCACGATTGGGGCCAATGTTATTATTATTTAGTTAACCTTCTAAAAAAGCGTGGCGAAGCCATCCCCGACGACTTAAAGGAATGGCCAACGAGAGAGATAGTTAAGGAGATCGAGAAACGCAGTCTAGTAATGGAGGGGAAAGGCTTATGAAGAAAATAGCAGGATACAGTTTGTCACTTGTGTTGCTTCTGGGCGTCTTGGTGAGCTGCAATAAAGCAGCAGACACACCGCCGACAGACGTGACAACGGTAGCCGAACAGCAGCAGGAACAGCGTTTAATTTCCGCTGAGGTCGTAAATGTTGTAGATGGAGACACCATAGACATAAGGATGAAGAGTGGAAAGAAAGAGCGCGTCCGTTTTATTTTGGTTGATACCCCTGAGACTGTTCATCCTAAAAAGGGAGAAGAGCCATTCGGATGTGAGGTGTCAAACTTCACTAAAAAGACACTCAGCGGCCAGAAAGTTGATCTAAGGCTTGGAGTTCAGGAAAGGGATAGATACGGACGGCTCTTGGCTTATGTCTATCTGAAGGACGGGACAATGATAAATGAATTGTTGCTACAGAAGGGGCTTGCGCGTGTCGCCGTATTCCCTCCAAATACTGAATTTATCGATCAGTTCCGAGACATCGAGAACAAAGCTAAAAAAGAACATAAAGGAATATGGAGTCAGTAAAAATAGACCACGTCTTGTGTGAGGCGGGGTTCTCGTCTGACTTATTACAAATAGAAACTTATAATCTGGACATGCTGTGATTTTGTTGATACAATCGAGGTGTAAATGAATACAATGTATGTAAATGAGTATAATGTATAAAAAAGAGACTATAATAAAGAAAAAGATCGAAGATGCTGGTAACATCTCCGATCGGCGATAGGAGGCTCCTGTAAGGGAGTTCGGCCTTGATCCAAAATTTAATTTTTTAAAGTAAGAACGTCAAGATTGGTAGTCGGGGCGTTCTTACTTTTTTTTGTTCGAGAAACTATGGGCAAGCGTCAATATCCCAACAATCAGGATTCCAAATTGAAACATCAATCCAAGTGCGCTTTCTACAGCCATATTCTCACCTCCCCTCTTTCTGGAGGTGAGCCGAACGCCCCTACAAAGCCGAATCTATCGCTAATTTTTACTTTATAGGAATTTTCTGAAAAACACAAGACTTCCATCCCTTTTTGAGAAAGTTCAAACTTTCTGTTCCCACCGATATATATCAGTAGAGTGTGACATTTTAAAATGAAGACCAGATCCCTTTTTAAGGATCTTTGTATTTGGAATATTGCCTGTGGTATATCATTCACGAAAACATTTAAAACTCTCTCAGAAAACAAAAGAAGGAAAAACAACATGACCCACGGCTTTCACCGTAGGTCTGTCAATTAAGATTCATTGATTAAGATTTCATCGCATTCTACGCATTTTACCGCGATTTCCTTTTTAGAAGATAACACGCGCAGGCTGCACCTAGGGCAGATCCATTTAAACTTTCTAGGCTTTTTTTCTTCCTGCTGTTCTCCGGATTCATTGTCGCCAGCCCCGCCGTGAAATCCTTTTCGTGCAATACTGAAGGATTTAGGGTTAATCTTTAATGATTCAATCTTTTTCTTTGTGACCTCTGTCAGCTTTGGAAAAGCCCATCCATATTTTTTATCTGGTTTGTCGTCAGGGAAGTAAAAGCCGCGCCTCTCGCATTCAGTTTTAAATCTTTTGTTATGATAGGTGCCGTTGCGGGAGCAGTCTTGTATGTTGTGAATTCCATTGTAGAGGTGAACCATTTCGTGAAGCATCGTGTCCATAGTTTCCATGAACTCAATATCGAGGTATTCGGCTGCGATGTTCAATTCATACCGTCGGTTTTTCCCTTCCTTGTCGCGCCAGACTTCTTTTGTCGTACACCATCCCATAGATTTACGGTTTCCACTTGTTTGAATGGTGATTGCTGGTTCAGGCAGTTCACCATTGAAAAAGGCATCATTTAACTTCTTGAAAGCGACATGCAGTTCATTGATGGCTGCTTGAATATTAGTCATGAGGAGCGCCTCCAATCTTCATTTACATTAGTAGGGTTGAACCTATCGAAAAACCCCATTTATACATGTTTATTCTCTTTCATTGATTGATTTACTTACAGAAATAGAATTTAATAGGTTGATAACCAATCCCCAAACCTCACTAGATGCCTTTATTTCATACTCATTCATCAAAGGAATATAAGCTTCAAGACCTTCTTTTAAACCTTCTTCAGTGGCAAAATAACTCTTCACGGCATGGTCAAACTCATTTACATGCTCGATGACAAATTCCCAATCTTCCTTGTAAATTTCTAATTTTCGCATGTACTGTCCTCCTATTGATCAAAGTGTTTGGATACACTTCTGTTTTCTTGTCATCTAAATCAATCTCGATAAGTGCCAAAAAACTATACCCTCACAAATCTCTTCTTTACGAATGACTTTTCATCAGCATGATCTTACCTTGTTTTTGCTCTATTTTATTGACGTATGCAGATAAAAATTTGTCATTAATTTGTTCCGGTATGTAACCGATCCGGTCAGCAATAATGTTTTCGATCACCCATACCTTGCGAGTGGCTTTTTCGTACTCCTTGTAGCTTTCTTGATGGAACTGATTAAGCTGTTTATCGCTTTGTCCGGCCTGTTCAGCTCGATGAATGTTAAGGCGACTATTATATACATTTGAACGGTACTTACGGGCGTATCTTAATAGATAGATGAGTTCAATTGTTTTGGATTTTAATAATTCAAGAGTCGATTTAAAAATGTCAGCCGGATCAGGTTCATAGGAGAGCGAATGTTTTTTTCGTTGACCGTTTTCCGAGATGTCGTCAAGCTTGAGGGCCATTTCACAGTATGAGCAGTAATTTGAAGCAAGTTCTGTACCACAGTAGGTGCATGTTTTCAATTAAGCTCACTCCTTAATTAAATCTTTTGAATAGCCTTCTAATGTTTTTAGTAATTTCTATTAAAATTCAATTGCTTCCTTTTAACTGGTATTCAAAAAAATAATTCAAAAATCGGTATATTTAAAAATGATATAAAAATTAGACATCCTATGCCAGATATCGCTAATATACTTCCTATACAAGATAATAAGAAGTTTAATCCTATTAATATAATAGAGATATAACGCTTTGTAGATTCATGCCACTGTTTACTGAATTCAGCTATAGGTGAAATAATTATATTTAAAGTAAGAATCCACCCTGATAATTTAGTAAGGTTTAAAAAAACAACAAGGACATCCTTATCTAACCTATTAAAAGGTATAGTGATCCAGTCGTCACTAAACAAAAAACGAAGCCCTCTAAAATTCGTTTCCGGATAAAAGTCTTGAGGTATCTTTATTTCTAATAAAAAAATGATTATAACTATAATCGAAAACCAAGGAAAGATGCTATAAATCAACTTTTTTGTTAACCCCTTTGATCCTTGACTCTCACAGAAATAGTTGTTTTCTTTCATGTTTTCTCCTCTCTAAAAAAACTAAATCCACTCAGCTATTGCTTTAATCATCCTCATCGTCAAAATCCAAGAAGTTATCCTGTGCAAACTGTAAAACTTTCTTATTCTGTATGAACGGTGCTGTCTCTGTCTCCTCGTTGTCGCCGATCTTTTTGGCCTCATCTTCTTGAGAAGATAGGCGAACAGCTTTAGCTGGTTCCCTTAGAAGTTGTATAGCTATTTGTCCGATAAGGTGCCGGACTTCCTCACTCTCAAGTTTCTTTTTTTCTCTATAAGTTAAATCATTAGGAAGAGGAACGACAATACTGTTCCTCTTCTTATTGGTGAGCGCTTCTGTTTCTATGATATTGATTAGCCGATCAGCAATTTCGCTTCCAAACTTTCGGCCATGTTGCTTTTTTAATTTGTTGATCTTTTTGATAACGACCTCTGGCGTATCAACAGGCAATCTGAATTGAATTAAGTCCTTTGGTTTGATTTCTTTCATTGTTTATCATCACCTTTATTGGGCAGTTACGGGATTTTCAGACTTTGGTAACTTTATTTCCTTGCTTTGGCAGTAGATTGTTAGGATTTTGTAGTAGGCCCGTGCAATCATCCAAATGCTGTTATCGACTTTAGGAAATTCAAAAGGGAATTTTGCATCTTCTTTATTAAGTTCTATTAAATAATTTTTTAGAACAACCGAGCCGCCACCAATATTGTATGCTTTACGGATATCGGGAACATTTCTCCAAATGCTTTTAATTAGCTTATATTCTTCGTTGGCAAGTGTAGATAATTCCTCATCTACAATGTCTTTAATGCTTACAGCTTGACCTGCGACATAGATTGTATTTTTTTCCTCAACGTCAGCATTTGTGATTATTTCAACTAGGTCTCTACGGCTTTTAATGTTGTAACGGTGCTGAGTATACACTTTTTTAATAATGTTATCTAAAGCTCCAGAAACGCCTTTTTTGATACCATCACTAAATTCGTTATCAACTTGAGCTTCTTTTGTTATGATCGCACTATCAGTTGAAAGGCCACCAATGTCATTGATTAAAATTGTTTTACCAATGATGCTTTCATCTTTTGTAGATCCATCATTATTAGTTGTAAGATCAATATAAGCTGCAAAGCCTTCAGTGTTAACCAAGACATTTTCAAAAGAAATTTCAACAGTTATTCCTTCATAAATAGGAGTGTTTAAAAACGTCACCTTATGATTTCCAGTTCTTATTTTCTTTCGAAATGCTTTATTTAATCCCCTTTTCGTTTCATCCATTGGAAGACCTGTAGAGAGTAAATACTTAGCTTTTATGACTTTGTCTTCATCAACTTTAAGATTTTTAGCAGCATCGAGGGCCAATGTAGTAAGCAACATAATTATTGCTTGATCGTTTTCTGATTTGTCAGTGTCTGGTGTTAATTCTTCATTTACTGTTTGTTTGCTTGCTAGCTTTCCGACTGCTACTTTTTGAACATCCTTTTTTAATGAGGTGCTTTTTATTTCAACATGAATAGCGTCTAAAGGGTTTTTTTCCATTTCTACAATAGAACGGCTTTCTAACTTTGCAACTACATTAGGTATGTAGAGCTGATCTTCGTCTTTAAGGCCTCCTAAATATGCTTTAACTGCATCATTACCAATGTCTACACTTGCTAATCTCATGAATGATTCCTCCTCTTATATTCTTAACTTAATTGTAAACAAAATGTATACATTAGTCAAGTGTTAATGTAAACAAAATGTATACATTTTCAAAACAATAAAAAACCCCTATCAATAGGGGTTTACGAATCTATTAAAAAGGTGTATATTAGTTTTAAAACTTCATACATTTACTAGATTTCAAGAAAAATCGTTTTACATAAAAGAAAGAGCGTTGCGCCAACAACACTCTTTCAGATCAGCTAGCCCTTCGAGTTCCCCAACTCGCTAGCTTAATTGGATAGGTCATAGAAGACCTGTATTCATGTTTTGATAAAGAATATCTGTCCCTATAATAGCAATAAACCCGCTTAAAAACAAGCTTTTTGTACATATTTTGGACAGTTATTTTTCATCAAAACACGACACTTTTTCCAGTTAAGATGGATGTTGGAACCGCTTGGGCTATGCTCAGGCGGTTTTTCTATTTGTCTAGTACGGAGAGCAATGATCTTATCCTCTACGATAAAAAAAAGGTGTCAGGGGGTTAGCTGGAGCCAATTTCAAAAAGTCTAGCGTGTCGGGCGATCTTGCTTCATGGATTGTCAGGCAGGGACGGTATGTTTTGTTCCTTTTCGCCATTGGGGAAAAAAGCGTGTACAAGCCATTGTATGCGTGATAAAAGCTATAAAGTAAAAGGAGGGTTGGACACCATGTCTGTTCGTTCTTTGGACGTACAGAGGGGCTGTGAGATGATCTAGAGATGTTTCTAGTGAAGCTAAGGGAATGGTGCAGTTAATAAGCTCACAGGCGAAAGCAAAACGATGAAGCGCTATACATACGGATACCAAACGGATACCTGAACTCGGTATACCGAGTTTGTCAAAGTGCAGTTTTCTCCCATCGATCAAGGGGAAAACTGCAACCAGCCGTTTCCAGCCGTTGTCCTAGCCTGGAATCCGAGTTTGCCAAAACCTTAAATCAAAAACAAGGAAAAACCAATTATTTTCGTTGATTTTTTCTTAAATTGACATTGTTTTATAAACTTAAATATTAAAAGGTATGGAGTACTCTTAATTTTATTCGGCCTTAGATCTCCTCAATTTTAAATGATTGGCTTTCAGCTTTTTAGGTAAAAAGGCATAGGATCTCCTTGCAAAATTAGGCCCTGAATAGGTCTTGATTTCATAAGTTGAGGTGATATAATCGTGGTAATAAGGTGGTAATTTAAAGGTATCAAAACCACCAGATCTATGTAGTGTGGAAGGTGGCACATCAATATTTCTCTAAGGACTCGCTCGTGACTTCCCTCTTTATCACGTAGTAAGAGGGAAGTCACGAGCGAGTCCTTAGAGAAATATTGATGTGCCACCTTCCACACTACATAGATCTGGTGGTTTTGATACCTTTAAATTACCACCTTATTACCACGATTATATCACCTCAACTTATGAAATCAAGACCTATTCAGGGCCTAATTTTGCAAGGAGATCCTATGCCTTTTTACCTAAAAAGCTGAAAGCCAATCATTTAAAATTGAGGAGATCTAAGGCCGAATAAAATTAAGAGTACTCCATACCTTTTAATATTTAAGTTTATAAAACAATGTCAATTTAAGAAAAAATCAACGAAAATAATTGGTTTTTCCTTGTTTTTGATTTAAGGTTTTGGCAAACTCGGATTCCAGGCTAGGACAACGGCTGGAAACGGCTGGTTGCAGTTTTCCCCCTTGATCGATGGGAGAAAACTGCACTTTGACAAACTCGGTATACCGAGTTCAGGTATCCGTTTGGTATCCGTATGTATAGCGCTTCATCGTTTTGCTTTCGCCTGTGAGCTTATTAACTGCACCATTCCCTTAGCTTCACTAGAAACATCTCTAGATCATCTCACAGCCCCTCTGTACGTCCAAAGAACGAACAGACATGGTGTCCAACCCTCCTTTTACTTTATAGCTTTTATCACGCATACAATGGCTTGTACACGCTTTTTTCCCCAATGGCGAAAAGGAACAAAACATACCGTCCCTGCCTGACAATCCATGAAGCAAGATCGCCCGACACGCTAGACTTTTTGAAATTGGCTCCAGCTAACCCCCTGACACCTTTTTTTTATCGTAGAGGATAAGATCATTGCTCTCCGTACTAGACAAATAGAAAAACCGCCTGAGCATAGCCCAAGCGGTTCCAACATCCATCTTAACTGGAAAAAGTGTCGTGTTTTGATGAAAAATAACTGTCCAAAATATGTACAAAAAGCTTGTTTTTAAGCGGGTTTATTGCTATTATAGGGACAGATATTCTTTATCAAAACATGAATACAGGTCTTCTATGACCTATCCAATTAAGCTAGCGAGTTGGGGAACTCGAAGGGCTAGCTGATCTGAAAGAGTGTTGTTGGCGCAACGCTCTTTCTTTTATGTAAAACGATTTTTCTTGAAATCTAGTAAATGTATGAAGTTTTAAAACTAATATACACCTTTTTAATAGATTCGTAAACCCCTATTGATAGGGGTTTTTTATTGTTTTGAAAATGTATACATTTTGTTTACATTAACACTTGACTAATGTATACATTTTGTTTACAATTAAGTTAAGAATATAAGAGGAGGAATCATTCATGAGATTAGCAAGTGTAGACATTGGTAATGATGCAGTTAAAGCATATTTAGGAGGCCTTAAAGACGAAGATCAGCTCTACATACCTAATGTAGTTGCAAAGTTAGAAAGCCGTTCTATTGTAGAAATGGAAAAAAACCCTTTAGACGCTATTCATGTTGAAATAAAAAGCACCTCATTAAAAAAGGATGTTCAAAAAGTAGCAGTCGGAAAGCTAGCAAGCAAACAAACAGTAAATGAAGAATTAACACCAGACACTGACAAATCAGAAAACGATCAAGCAATAATTATGTTGCTTACTACATTGGCCCTCGATGCTGCTAAAAATCTTAAAGTTGATGAAGACAAAGTCATAAAAGCTAAGTATTTACTCTCTACAGGTCTTCCAATGGATGAAACGAAAAGGGGATTAAATAAAGCATTTCGAAAGAAAATAAGAACTGGAAATCATAAGGTGACGTTTTTAAACACTCCTATTTATGAAGGAATAACTGTTGAAATTTCTTTTGAAAATGTCTTGGTTAACACTGAAGGCTTTGCAGCTTATATTGATCTTACAACTAATAATGATGGATCTACAAAAGATGAAAGCATCATTGGTAAAACAATTTTAATCAATGACATTGGTGGCCTTTCAACTGATAGTGCGATCATAACAAAAGAAGCTCAAGTTGATAACGAATTTAGTGATGGTATCAAAAAAGGCGTTTCTGGAGCTTTAGATAACATTATTAAAAAAGTGTATACTCAGCACCGTTACAACATTAAAAGCCGTAGAGACCTAGTTGAAATAATCACAAATGCTGACGTTGAGGAAAAAAATACAATCTATGTCGCAGGTCAAGCTGTAAGCATTAAAGACATTGTAGATGAGGAATTATCTACACTTGCCAACGAAGAATATAAGCTAATTAAAAGCATTTGGAGAAATGTTCCCGATATCCGTAAAGCATACAATATTGGTGGCGGCTCGGTTGTTCTAAAAAATTATTTAATAGAACTTAATAAAGAAGATGCAAAATTCCCTTTTGAATTTCCTAAAGTCGATAACAGCATTTGGATGATTGCACGGGCCTACTACAAAATCCTAACAATCTACTGCCAAAGCAAGGAAATAAAGTTACCAAAGTCTGAAAATCCCGTAACTGCCCAATAAAGGTGATGATAAACAATGAAAGAAATCAAACCAAAGGACTTAATTCAATTCAGATTGCCTGTTGATACGCCAGAGGTCGTTATCAAAAAGATCAACAAATTAAAAAAGCAACATGGCCGAAAGTTTGGAAGCGAAATTGCTGATCGGCTAATCAATATCATAGAAACAGAAGCGCTCACCAATAAGAAGAGGAACAGTATTGTCGTTCCTCTTCCTAATGATTTAACTTATAGAGAAAAAAAGAAACTTGAGAGTGAGGAAGTCCGGCACCTTATCGGACAAATAGCTATACAACTTCTAAGGGAACCAGCTAAAGCTGTTCGCCTATCTTCTCAAGAAGATGAGGCCAAAAAGATCGGCGACAACGAGGAGACAGAGACAGCACCGTTCATACAGAATAAGAAAGTTTTACAGTTTGCACAGGATAACTTCTTGGATTTTGACGATGAGGATGATTAAAGCAATAGCTGAGTGGATTTAGTTTTTTTAGAGAGGAGAAAACATGAAAGAAAACAACTATTTCTGTGAGAGTCAAGGATCAAAGGGGTTAACAAAAAAGTTGATTTATAGCATCTTTCCTTGGTTTTCGATTATAGTTATAATCATTTTTTTATTAGAAATAAAGATACCTCAAGACTTTTATCCGGAAACGAATTTTAGAGGGCTTCGTTTTTTGTTTAGTGACGACTGGATCACTATACCTTTTAATAGGTTAGATAAGGATGTCCTTGTTGTTTTTTTAAACCTTACTAAATTATCAGGGTGGATTCTTACTTTAAATATAATTATTTCACCTATAGCTGAATTCAGTAAACAGTGGCATGAATCTACAAAGCGTTATATCTCTATTATATTAATAGGATTAAACTTCTTATTATCTTGTATAGGAAGTATATTAGCGATATCTGGCATAGGATGTCTAATTTTTATATCATTTTTAAATATACCGATTTTTGAATTATTTTTTTGAATACCAGTTAAAAGGAAGCAATTGAATTTTAATAGAAATTACTAAAAACATTAGAAGGCTATTCAAAAGATTTAATTAAGGAGTGAGCTTAATTGAAAACATGCACCTACTGTGGTACAGAACTTGCTTCAAATTACTGCTCATACTGTGAAATGGCCCTCAAGCTTGACGACATCTCGGAAAACGGTCAACGAAAAAAACATTCGCTCTCCTATGAACCTGATCCGGCTGACATTTTTAAATCGACTCTTGAATTATTAAAATCCAAAACAATTGAACTCATCTATCTATTAAGATACGCCCGTAAGTACCGTTCAAATGTATATAATAGTCGCCTTAACATTCATCGAGCTGAACAGGCCGGACAAAGCGATAAACAGCTTAATCAGTTCCATCAAGAAAGCTACAAGGAGTACGAAAAAGCCACTCGCAAGGTATGGGTGATCGAAAACATTATTGCTGACCGGATCGGTTACATACCGGAACAAATTAATGACAAATTTTTATCTGCATACGTCAATAAAATAGAGCAAAAACAAGGTAAGATCATGCTGATGAAAAGTCATTCGTAAAGAAGAGATTTGTGAGGGTATAGTTTTTTGGCACTTATCGAGATTGATTTAGATGACAAGAAAACAGAAGTGTATCCAAACACTTTGATCAATAGGAGGACAGTACATGCGAAAATTAGAAATTTACAAGGAAGATTGGGAATTTGTCATCGAGCATGTAAATGAGTTTGACCATGCCGTGAAGAGTTATTTTGCCACTGAAGAAGGTTTAAAAGAAGGTCTTGAAGCTTATATTCCTTTGATGAATGAGTATGAAATAAAGGCATCTAGTGAGGTTTGGGGATTGGTTATCAACCTATTAAATTCTATTTCTGTAAGTAAATCAATCAATGAAAGAGAATAAACATGTATAAATGGGGTTTTTCGATAGGTTCAACCCTACTAATGTAAATGAAGATTGGAGGCGCTCCTCATGACTAATATTCAAGCAGCCATCAATGAACTGCATGTCGCTTTCAAGAAGTTAAATGATGCCTTTTTCAATGGTGAACTGCCTGAACCAGCAATCACCATTCAAACAAGTGGAAACCGTAAATCTATGGGATGGTGTACGACAAAAGAAGTCTGGCGCGACAAGGAAGGGAAAAACCGACGGTATGAATTGAACATCGCAGCCGAATACCTCGATATTGAGTTCATGGAAACTATGGACACGATGCTTCACGAAATGGTTCACCTCTACAATGGAATTCACAACATACAAGACTGCTCCCGCAACGGCACCTATCATAACAAAAGATTTAAAACTGAATGCGAGAGGCGCGGCTTTTACTTCCCTGACGACAAACCAGATAAAAAATATGGATGGGCTTTTCCAAAGCTGACAGAGGTCACAAAGAAAAAGATTGAATCATTAAAGATTAACCCTAAATCCTTCAGTATTGCACGAAAAGGATTTCACGGCGGGGCTGGCGACAATGAATCCGGAGAACAGCAGGAAGAAAAAAAGCCTAGAAAGTTTAAATGGATCTGCCCTAGGTGCAGCCTGCGCGTGTTATCTTCTAAAAAGGAAATCGCGGTAAAATGCGTAGAATGCGATGAAATCTTAATCAATGAATCTTAATTGACAGACCTACGGTGAAAGCCGTGGGTCATGTTGTTTTTCCTTCTTTTGTTTTCTGAGAGAGTTTTAAATGTTTTCGTGAATGATATACCACAGGCAATATTCCAAATACAAAGATCCTTAAAAAGGGATCTGGTCTTCATTTTAAAATGTCACACTCTACTGATATATATCGGTGGGAACAGAAAGTTTGAACTTTCTCAAAAAGGGATGGAAGTCTTGTGTTTTTCAGAAAATTCCTATAAAGTAAAAATTAGCGATAGATTCGGCTTTGTAGGGGCGTTCGGCTCACCTCCAGAAAGAGGGGAGGTGAGAATATGGCTGTAGAAAGCGCACTTGGATTGATGTTTCAATTTGGAATCCTGATTGTTGGGATATTGACGCTTGCCCATAGTTTCTCGAACAAAAAAAAGTAAGAACGCCCCGACTACCAATCTTGACGTTCTTACTTTAAAAAATTAAATTTTGGATCAAGGCCGAACTCCCTTACAGGAGCCTCCTATCGCCGATCGGAGATGTTACCAGCATCTTCGATCTTTTTCTTTATTATAGTCTCTTTTTTATACATTATACTCATTTACATACATTGTATTCATTTACACCTCGATTGTATCAACAAAATCACAGCATGTCCAGATTATAAGTTTCTATTTGTAATAAGTCAGACGAGAACCCCGCCTCACACAAGACGTGGTCTATTTTTACTGACTCCATATTCCTTTATGTTCTTTTTTAGCTTTGTTCTCGATGTCTCGGAACTGATCGATAAATTCAGTATTTGGAGGGAATACGGCGACACGCGCAAGCCCCTTCTGTAGCAACAATTCATTTATCATTGTCCCGTCCTTCAGATAGACATAAGCCAAGAGCCGTCCGTATCTATCCCTTTCCTGAACTCCAAGCCTTAGATCAACTTTCTGGCCGCTGAGTGTCTTTTTAGTGAAGTTTGACACCTCACATCCGAATGGCTCTTCTCCCTTTTTAGGATGAACAGTCTCAGGGGTATCAACCAAAATAAAACGGACGCGCTCTTTCTTTCCACTCTTCATCCTTATGTCTATGGTGTCTCCATCTACAACATTTACGACCTCAGCGGAAATTAAACGCTGTTCCTGCTGCTGTTCGGCTACCGTTGTCACGTCTGTCGGCGGTGTGTCTGCTGCTTTATTGCAGCTCACCAAGACGCCCAGAAGCAACACAAGTGACAAACTGTATCCTGCTATTTTCTTCATAAGCCTTTCCCCTCCATTACTAGACTGCGTTTCTCGATCTCCTTAACTATCTCTCTCGTTGGCCATTCCTTTAAGTCGTCGGGGATGGCTTCGCCACGCTTTTTTAGAAGGTTAACTAAATAATAATAACATTGGCCCCAATCGTGATAATGAATTTTTCGCACCTTGTTTTCCTCCTTCAGCTGTCGCCCGGCACCGGAAGGGGAACGTCATAGCCAAGAATAAACGGAGCCAGCATTTCAAAATACAAAAAAATTATTAATGATTTGGATAATGTCATAATGAGAGACAATAAACACTGCAATAACTCCAATTAAATTAAAAATGATCCAGTGAGTGATTTGTTTTAGCCCCTGATAGCCGTCTGTACTTATAAAGAGGGATAGTATCCCCATTACGCAACAAATAGCATGTGCAAACGTAAGATTATGATTTGAGAAGGAATCTGCGGTCGATTGTCTATAAAAATCAATTGACGTAACAAGCCAATATACGACCGAAATCAACTTCATAAGTTTAATAGCCACAATTAATCCTCCTGTCCTTCAGGTTCTATTTTTACGTTAAAAAAAGAACAAAGGTTTCATTCATTGATTTTCTCTCGGGGCTCAAAAAATTTATAGGTGAGGGGTAAAAGCCCCCGATTGCTACAAGTTCATGAAAAAATCAAAAGCTTTTTTTATTGCCTTTTCCTTGTCGTAATCCCGCCGAAATCCTAACTCTACAGCTGGACAGGTATCACAAATATAAATTTTGACTTCTTTGATCGCCTGACGGTAAAGCCTTCCATGCTTGCAATCCGGGCAGGGCTGTGAATGGTTTAGGTCTGAAAAATAATTCTCTATAAACGCCACGTCGTCAAACGTATAGCCCTGTAAAAACCATTCATATGAAATGCCTAATGTATCACGACAATACTTTTTCAGTTCTTTTAAAAGCATATACTCTCTTTCATTCCGTTGCAATTCGATATATTCACACATTTTGTTCTCTCCTTATATAGAATTGGTACGCCCCAAAAGGGGCGTGCCTTAGCTTAATACGGAATTTCGTCATCATCAGCGCCTGGAACAAACCCCATTGGTTCCCGGAAGTCTCTGTCAGCTGACTGTGAGCTGCCTGATTGTTTTTTCTTTGGTTCTAAAAACTCAGCTGTTTCAACGACAACCTCTATTTTATAAACTCTAGTGCCGTCCTTCTCATATGAGCTTGTTTGCAAGCGTCCGGATACTCCGATCAAAGACCCTTTTCGCTGAAAATTTGCGATGTTCTCGGCAAGCTTTTTCCATGCCTGACAGTTGATAAAGTCGGCTTGTCGCTCGCCTTGCTGGTTGGTAAAAGTCCGATTTACAGCCACTGTAAAGTTAACGACGGGATTCCCGCTCGGTGTATATTTAAGTTCCGGATCTCTTGTAAGTCTGCCAATAAGTGAAACATTATTCATTTATGATCTCTCCTTTTTTGAATAGTACTATTCAATACTTTTTTAAAAAAATTAGGCTTCAATGAGCAGATTTGAAATGACATCACCCGAAAACCAACACTTCTTATACAAAATCTCATTTTCTCCTTCGGCCAGTAACATGATTTCCTCAGCCTCATCCCAACTGTAATTTTTCAAGAAGTCTAATAAATCAGCATATCCATACTGCGGTAATAGATGAAATAGCCAACTTTTTCTAACCTTAAAGCAAATACCCTGCTCTCCATCCTCCGCGAAATCATCATAAGGCCCGTGCGTCCACAACAAAATTGAATTATTCATCATAAAAACCTCCTCGAAAATTTGTTTCGATATACTTTTTTGCTAGGTGCTGAAAAAAATAACGATTTACGTCGCCATTGCTGAAATCAATACACATGAGGGAGTATTTGACCACCTCCTGCTCTCTTTTAGATGCTGACAGAATGACTTCATATAAAATCTCAGCTTCGATAAAGTGCGTTAGCCCGCCAACATCCACCCGATAAACTTGATCCTTCAAACCCTTCTCATCTATAAACCTGCCTAGCCATGTTGTCGTATCAATCATGTTGTACCCTCCATTAAGTAAATTTTTTTAGGGGAAGGGCGGTGTCTCCGCCCCTAAACAGCGACATACAAAGTTCGATAATCAAAGTGATGGCAAGCAACGCGTAATTTGATTTTGTTGTCCTCTGTCTCATCGACCCGTAGCCACCATCCGCTAGGCGACTCTGTCAGCTCTTTGGCAAAGTCCAAAAGGTCCAACAGCTCGCCTTTTCTGAAATTCACCGCCGCGTCATAAGCGTAATCATCAGTAAGCGCCATGTCTTGAACGCCTTGTATTACCTGCCCCGACAAGATCGCTTTAGCGATCTTGTCAATCGTCCATTTTGAATGAGGATTAACCCTTTTCGGTTTTGCAAATGGGCTGAAGACGCGCACCGCCTTTTCCTTATCATGAAAGTTTTTCACGCTCCCGTCATCAATGTCCGGAAGATCGTTTACGATAGCTCTTTCAATCAATTCAGCAAAATTGATTTTCAGAAAGAACATATACTCATTCATGATTTCTTGGCCATCAAAAGAGCCTTTCTGAAAATATACCGTATGTTTGATGACTGTTTTTCCGCGCTTTAAAGCATTATCAAGGGTACGGACGATAAGCGTATTTTCGTAGAGAGTGACTGCAAGCTGTTCTGACTCAACATAAACGGTCCCGTTGAAATAGATTTTTGTCTTATTAAATCCTGTATAGGCTTTCTCCAATTCTTTTAGGTCTTTAAAGATTTCAATGCTCATTTGGTTTCCTCTCCTTTTTTCATTTTTGAACTCCGAAGGGAATTAGTTCCCCAAAGGGGGATTATTTTTTCCCTTTTTGACACGTAGAGCGAAAATGCCCCATAGCTGACTCGTCAAGGGTTTCAGCCGGAAAAGTTTTTATCACCGCTGCAGCTTGCAGCGGGGTTTCGATAAAAAGTTTTTCGCCCCTTGATGAGTCAGCTCGGCTTGTTGGGCCGGAGTCGGGAAGAGTAACGAGGCTCGCCCGACCCCGGCCCTACAAGCCTTGGGGACATTTACGCTTCGGAGGTCAAAAAGGGAAAAAGCCGAAAGGAGACGTATGTCTCCTTTCCGCCTGGCGTTGTTTTGTATTTGGTTTTTTCATCTTTGTTCACTCGTTAAAAAATGGACAGGAACATAGCAGCTGTAGCTTCTGCATCCGCTGCAAGTAAATCCGGAAGTTTATAAATGTATGTTAGAAGTCGTCAAAAAAAAGGAGGCATTATGCAGGGAACTAAGAGGTATTGGAAGGATACGCTTAAAAAATATGAAAACCAAGATGAACAATTCTTAATACATTCTTTGCTTAAGCAAAGAAAAACGGGCTTAAGCCCGTTAAATGAAAAAGGAGGCTACTGTGATTTTCTCGACAGCAGCCTTCATTTATATGAAATTTCTAAAAGCAACGGTAAAAGACATCTCCTATATTAAAGAATTCCAATAATGCTTTTTGTGTTTCTCCAGGAAATGCTTTTGTGGAGATTCGAATTGCCTTTTTAAGTGCTCCCATTCGGGAACGCCCTAAGTTTCTTTGGTGTTTATAAGCTCTAACAACTGTCTTAACCATTGTATTTATTCCACCCATTAATTTTGCGGCTTTTTTCACTTTTAAAAGCTTAGCCCATGGTATAGCATTAGAAATAAGAGCCTTTCCTATACTTGAAAGACATGGCCAAGATAAAAAGCTCTGTGTTTTAAATGTATGATTGTTATTTATTTCAATAGTTTTTAAGCCTTCTTCAGTAGCAATAAAATTGAAATCCTTGAAGTCAGACCCTTTATTTTCATTTAGCCATTTAACCCCTGCTTCAATCCCTCGTTCCGCAACATCCGTAGGCATTTCATCAATTAATTTAGCAAAAGGACCAAAAACATTTTCGAGTTGTTCAGCCTCAGCATTAATTTCGTTTGAAAGACTTTCTGCTTTTGCCATTGGAAGAGAGACCGCCGTGGAAAATAATAAGCATGTACACATAAAAATAATTATGTACTTAAAAGTTTTAAAATTAGAAACCATAAAAACCCTCCTATTAAAGTAATTTACAAACATTCCATGTAATTATATACTATATAAGTATTTAAGTGGATAGTTAATTTTCTAGAAAGGTGAATATTTCATGAAAAATTTTATGGTTACTTTACTCTTTGTTATTGTTATAGGATCTTTTGTATCTAACTTTTTTTTAGAAGAAACTGCCCAGACAATTGTCAACGTGATAGGGATAATTGGAATTTTAATTCTCGCTATTGTATTTCGAATCATTAAAACAGACTAAGGACGATAGGGAAAAAATCAATATTGCATTAACCTATTTGTGGTACAATATTTAAAAAATGGGAAGGGGATCATTAAGTTTGAGTAAAGAAGAGACAATTCCTTATGATCTTGTTGCTACGAAGATGAATTTTTGGTACAACTCACTTAAGAATAACTGGATACATAAAGCTGAGGAAACAAAAGAAGAAGTCAGGGAACTTCTCGAGAATATGGAAGAAAACCAGGACGTTCTTGTTTATTATTCATTACTTGAGTTTAGGCACAAGTTACAACTCGACTATTTGTATGCTGATTCAGGTAGTGATCTTGAAGAACGATTTAAAGAGTTTAAAAGAATTAGAGAAAGAAATAAACTAGAAGGTATGCTTGAGTACTATTATCAATTCTTTTCGGGGATGTATCATTTTAGACAAAAAGAATTGTTACATGCTTTAAGGTATTATAGAAATGCAGAAATTAAACTTGAAGTCTTCAACTGCGATGAGTTAGAGAAAGCTGAGTTTTATTTTAAAATTTCAGAACTTTATTACAATATGAAACAAACTTTGTTTTCGATGGATTATGCTAATCAGGCATACAACATCTTCAAACAATATGACACTTATGGTGATAAATGCATTCGCACCAATTTCATTATTGCAGGTAATTATTCAGATCAACTGCATCATGAAATGGCTTTGAATAATTTACAAAAAGCTTTAGCTGAATCTGAGAAAATGGAAGAGGGGTTTTTGATCGGGGCTTCTCATTTAAACATTGGCTTATGCTATAATGAACTTGAAGAACTTGAGAGATCGTCCAATCATCTACAGAAATCCCTTGAAATTTACAGGGAAGATAGCAGCATCTATTCGTCTAAGGCTGCTTTTAATCTTGCATATGTTGAAGCAAGGAAAGGTAACATAATGACAGCAAATGACTTATATTTTGAGGGTAAAGAATTGGCTGAAAAACACCAGACTTTAGATGACCTTGCAAAGTTGCAGTTACTTAAAGGGCTTCACTTAGACTATGACATGGATTTGATGAGGGAATCATTTAAGTTCTTCAAGGAGAAAGGTATGTACGCTGAAATGGAAGATTACGGACTAGATGCAGCAAAAGTGTTAGAGAAAACAGAGAAACTGCATGATGCTATTGAATGTTACCGTACTGCATTTGAAGCAAGATGCTTAATCAAAAGGAGTGTGTTGGCAGGATGAAAACTAAAGCTTTAATATGTATTGTTTTATTGTTAGGTGTAACAGGGGTGGTAAGTTCAACCTATACCCAAGATAGCACGCCTTACCAAGTTTCAGAAAGATACGCAACTTGATTGAAGAAAGTGTAGTCAAACCATTTTTGTCTCAAGACAACTATTACTATATGATCGCAAAAAATGCACCCGAAATAAGAGTGCATTTTTTTATTTGGCATAGAAAATATGTATACAAAATCTAAACATTTAAATCTCTAGTTTACATAATAACCACTATGAGAAGTTGATTTTTTAGCCAATCCTCAAAATCGATCATTTTCAGCCGTGAGAAGCAATTTTGCATCTGGGAAATAATCAAAAAATCGCCCTTTTGTTTCTAAGGGGCGATCTTTTCTTTCCTCCATATAGCTCTTATTTTCGCATTCATCGGCTTATTGCGATTTGTTATTAGTTGGTCTATCATATATTGTTTTATAGTGTCCGCAAAAACTCTTTGTAGTGTTGCTATGGAATTTTTTTAAGCTTGAATTCCGAACAATGCAGCTGTCCTGGAAGATCCAAAAGGAGCTAAAACACGAATGAAAAAAGATGGCCAACTTTCAGATCCTCACTTATTCACGAACGAAGTATAAATATATCAGTACCCTAAAATTTTCAGGATGATTCTGACGCAATTAATGGGTGATTGTTCATTAAAATCAATTTAATTGCGTTAGAATGCTCATATACAACATCGTTTTGCTGTAATTCCTGAACGTGTTTAGTCTTACGGTTGCTGTCCTCCTACATTGGCCATAAATTCAACATTATCTACTTTCCAATCTCCATTTTCTAAAGTAATCAAATTTGTTTTTATGACGATCTTCTGCTCGCTGGCTGTACCATTGTAACTGGTACGGACAGTAAACTCGTTCATAAAAGAAGCTTCCTGCTTATCCGATTGATATTCATAACTACGTAAACCAGAAATGGAAGAGGATACATCAGAACCTTTTTTTGGAATACTACTGCCACTCGGATAAGTGGACTGATAACCTTTTTCTGTCATTAGTGGCTTGATGTCTTCATATCGCTGTTTCGTGTTTTTGTAAGTGAAAAATCTATTGATAAACTCATGGTTCAGCTCTGCTGCCTTTGATTGATCTAATTTTTTCAGTCGGTCGATCTGGTCAGCATAGTTCTTTTTTTGCTCTGTTGCAGCTGCTAAATCCTTTTTTAAAGATTGGGTGTATATTAGCATTAAAGCCACGGCAATGGCCGCAATGATAACGACAAGCCGTATTCCATGCTTTTTCCGCTGTTCTTCCACAATCTCACCCTTTCTATATTCTTCTGAATCCCAAGTATGGGTAAAGCTTTTTCCAAGTAGCTACGCTCGAATATTCAATTCCGTTATCATTTGCATTGATAAATTTTCCCCCTCCAACATACATACCAACATGAGTCGGACCAGACGCATATGTGCTGAAAAAGACTAGATCGCCGGGTTGTACTTTATCATCGGGAACTGGCTTGGTCTTCTCATATTGTGTAGCTGCATTTCCATTAAGATCAACACCAATTTGACCAAAAGCATATTCCATAAGACCACTACAATCAAATCCGCCTGCCGCTGGTGTCCGTCCTCCCCACACATAAGGATCACCTAAAAACTGTTTCATAATGTTGTGAACTTGGGCATAATCAAATTTTTGTTTCCCGCCACCGTCGTTTGTATCTAAGTACCTCATAACATGGTCAACATATAGGGGATCGCCATAACTGGGCCATCCTAGCTTTGTGGCCTGTTCTTTACTGAATCTAGAAGCAAGCTTCTTTGTATACTTCCCTCCGTATTTTTTAACATAGTCAATGAACCCGCTACCATAGTTATAGGCTTGAAGGGTCAATTTAATATCACCACCGGCTTTTTTCAGAACGCTTTTAAAATGCTTCATCCCAACATCAATGCTCAATTCCGGATCTGTAATAGAATTAGGGGGCAACCCTATTGATTCTGATGACTGCATAACGTCTAAATGACGACCTCCACTCTCTTGCATGACGAGGGCCATAATGATGTCAATATGCTTTGTAAGACCATATTTTTCAGCGTACTTTTCAAAAAGAGGGCGATAACGTTCTACTTCTTTACTAATTTTCGCTGTACCTGAAATATTTTCGTCAAAGCCGACCTTTTCTTCATCATCTCCGGCTCCAAACAGTAGGATAAATCCCGCTAAAACTGTATATCCTACTATAAAAAGAATGATGCCAATGACAAGAATTTTCTTCATACTTTACTCACCCCGTGCCCGATTAGGACTCTCAGGAAGGTGATTTTCAGACCGTTCTTGCACTTGTCGCCGTTCACTACGTCTATCCTCTGTACCGGTTGGCTGAATTTGATTTGACTTTGAGTTTTGAGACATTTGTGTCTCATATTCATCCATTGGCGGCTCCATTGCTGCAAGACTAGAAAGATCACTATCATTCGAATTGCTTTGACTGGCTGATTGGGATTGAGGACTTCTCTCATGTCGAATATTTTCATCCCATGATGTAACTCGAGGCTGAGATGAGTCTCTCCACATATCTTCTGGGTTTCTCTCCCGTGAATCTTGAGAAGTACGAGCTTGAGAAGTACGATATTGCTCACGGTTCAATGTCTCTGCTTTTGGTGCGGGTTGATCTATTTTCTGTGGTTCTCGATGTTGTTCATCACGATTTAATTCTGCTTTACCTACATGACGATGACCAGAGGAACCTTCTTGTGTTCTTTCCAGCTCCTGTTGTTCATGTGAATCTTTCTCCAAACTGCTTTGGGCCGTTCTATCCTGACGACTGTCCTTATAGTCACTCATATTAACGACTTTACCAGCAGAATCTTCTTGTGAAGAACGAAGTTCTGAACGATCTGCTGAATCGTCCATATTACTTGTAACTGCATTAGCAGATACACTGCTGTTCTCATCTTCTCCTGTCTCACGGTTTTCATTTCGTTCTTGAGCATTCTGTGCTGCCTCGGATGCTGCCGTACCAGAAAGATATGCAGAGGCCGCAGTTCTAGCAATATTAGTAGCTCTTTCTGCTGGTTGGCGAATTCCTTTTTCATATGCACGCTTTGCCATTCCAGCATCCACTGAAACTACCCTGCCGGCTGTGATAAATTCAACGATCTTATCCCTATATTTAATCATTAGAATAATGGCAAGACCTGTTACAAAAGCATTTAACATATATTGATCAGGTGTATCCATTGGAATTAAGTCTCCTGTAATGCTAATAATCAAAAATGTAAATAGGAGAATCATTCCAATAAAGGCTTTCATTAAAAAGGTACCAACCAATCTGCCAAACGCATACCAAGCGCTATTTGCAAAGTTCGGTAAAAAAGAGATAATACAACTGAGTGGCAGTATTACACTTATTGCCAAGACAAGAATTTGAACAACGAAATTAGCAAATGCCACTAACAGTAAAGGAATTCCTAATATTAGAGCAAAGACTAACGAAAAAATGGCAATACCAACTTTGTTTGGAATTCCTGCTTGCCCCATCATCGTATTCCCAAGCTCATTAGCCTCTGTTGTAGCAACCTTTTTTCGTTCCTCGTATCCCTCTTTGTTAAGCTTATATTCTAGTAAATTTGTAATTCTATCTTTATCGTCTTTTGTAAGTTTAGATTCATCTGTCGTGCCATAGTTCATAGTTAAATATGGTTTGTAAACTGAAATATCAAAGTATTGATTACGGAGAAGAGCAATAGATCCCTCTAATTCTTGGCCTTTAGGAATCTCTTGGTCGTTGGTGATAGTAGTACCCGCTTTCATAACAAGTCCTTGTGCTTCAGCACTCCAATTATTCATCACTTTTAAAAACCAGCCGACATTTGTAAACCAAACAAAAGCAACAACAACGACTGCAATTAACCTAAATGTTGTCTTGCCTGCATTCATACTGTTTTTCTGACCAACGTATTGAAAGAAAATATACAACACAGCAATCACAAACAACAGAACACCGAACGTTCCATAAAGGTTCTCCCATATATGAGTCGATATTTCCCCGATCCGATCAGCAAATTTATTAACGACTTCTATATTATATAACCAGTTAAGACCAGTATCGACTAAACCGGAAACCATCTTAGTTAGTCCAAAAGTGATACTTGCAAGACTGTTCATATTTTTGTTTAATGATTCTTCAGAAAAAGGATTCCAGCTAGATTCTACATCAGTAACAGCATCATATTGGTCATAGCTGTATCGCTTACTTTCAAGGGTAATTCCACCCTGTTTTACATCTTTGGGTTGCACCTTGCTTGCGGTATCATCAGCAAAAGCCGCAGAACCAATAAAGGAGATAAAAATGATGGATAGAGTAAACAGAATTATCTTTGAGGTTTTTTTCATGGTTCCCTCCCTCGTCTACACATCGTTGTAGACATTTATCCTTCTATATTTTCTGTGTACACCGGCTCTCCTAAATCGTCATCCCCATTGGGATAGAGGTCATATTCACCACTTTTTTGTTTTTTATAAGTCATTTTAATTGGATCGCCTTTTCTGATTTCAAAATACAATGAAATATACTTCCCATCTTGATACACACGAATTTCTGTATTTTCACGCTTCAGTCTGTCGATATCTTTAACAACTCCTGGCTTCTGTAATCTTTCATTTTGCAGGCTAATGACTTGATTAATTTCTTCATCATATTTCTCTTTGTCCCCTCCACAGCCGGTAATACCAGCAATGACAGCAATGAGAACGAAAGATCCAATAAGTTTTTTTATCACGCAAGTTCCTCCTCTGCCCTTGCAGAATGCGACTTTTCAACTGTCTTAAATGCAATTACCCATTCTTCAAATAAACAATCTATTGAGAGCTTGCCGACACGACCGTAAAAATCCATAAAAAGCGCTTGCCCTTTGACCATATTTGCAACCATTTCTTCGTTCTTTTTCGTTTGTGGAAGATTCATTGTTTTTAAAATTGCAGGACGATCGACATCATTATCAAAAGCGAATCGTGCCCCAAAATTCCCTTTATCATCATCGGTTTCAGAGTCAGCCATATTTTGTGAAACAAGATATAATTGATTCTTAAAAGACCGCCCAACACGCTTCATATCCTTAATCAATCTCTTACCACCACGAGCTTTAGTCAGCGTCCATGCTTCATCAAAAATAATGGCTGTTGGATCTTCGTGGCTCCGGCGGCCAAATTTCTCACAGAATTTCGCGAGACCAATCATAATACTGAGACTCTTTCTATCACTGTCACTGTAGTATCGTGGATCATCATCTTCATTCGGTAAATCCAACCCTGCGATCTCTAAGATAGTGACTTTACTGTTCAAATTAATAGCATCTGCGTCCCCATAACTGAAAACCAATTGAAGAATGCTATTTTGAACCATTTGAACCAACAGCTCCCCGGCACTCCGAATTGTAGGATTTTCTTCATTATGAATTAAACGATCAACAACATTCATAAGACCAACGGTCTCACCTTTCGCCCTCTGTTCAATAACGATATCTAAAGATTTCAATATCTCCGTTTTCACATCATCTTTTCCATGAAGATCATAAATTTGCTCAATGATGTCCTGAGCTGTTTCTTTCGCTTCATAACCTTGCAAGAAAACAATAGGATCTAAAACTCCGAAATTATTTTTGTTAGAAACATCAAGCGTGACATAATGAAATGATCGAATTAGCTCTATAAACATCGGATACTTAGCCCGGATATTAGGGTCACTAATAGCTTTATTAAACCATTTACGGATTTCTACTTTCGGATCAGTCATTAAAACCTGACAATCCAAGAACGATAAATATAGCAAGATCATTTTAACTAAGAATGATTTACCTTTCCCGGTTGCTCCAGTGATATTCACATGTGGACTGTCAGTGATGGCCCCCGGTATTCCTTCATTCGCGATAAATGGGTGAAACAGTACCACATCCCGACTACTGGCTATAGATTGATCAAGAGGGACTTTATCAGTGAATTTGTCTACTCTTCCAAAATAAAAGCCGACATTCGAACCGAGCCGGTTCGATAGACTGAAAAGATTCTCTGCAAAACCTTCATGTGTGGTTTGCTGAACCCAATTTTTTTCAAACTGTAACGGGGCACCATGCAAAAATTTGTAGAAGAGCTGCAATTGATCAGCAATTGGCCGAACACAATAAATATGCGAATGCTTCATAATCCGGATAACTTCACTTGCCCTGCGTTTACATTGTTCTTTATTTTTCCCACTAACAACAAATGCTGCTACCCATTTCATAAATGGAAAATTGTCATTCTTTATTTTGTTGGTCAACTTGCCAAGCAACTCACGTCCGGAATAAAGTCTGTTGTCAGTTTCATCCACCTCATTCATATCCTTTTGGGTTTCACTAAAGCGCCGTTTCGTGATAGCCACTTTTCGAAGCGTTGATTCTTTTGATTGATATTGAGCTTTTATATGCAGCTCTACAGGGAAATTTAAATTTTGTGCCCGTTGAAAAATGTGTGAGTATTCCATGTTTTCAGGGAAATCATCGACTACAATAAAGCTGATATAACATTTACCTTCCGTCGTTTGGAGATTTAAGAATCCTGGCTCTGTCGGATCAATAATGGCATCAGTAATATTTGTTTGGCCACGTTTCTTTTGCTCTTCAACAACACTATGATCTATGTCTCTCAAAAAGTTGTAACGATTTATATATATCAATTGATCTTCTGTAAGCCGCCTTCCACCAACACTTGCTACCAGTTGAAAAAGGTCTTTTTCAAGCTCAGTAAACCGTTGAAAAAATTCTGCGGTCATTTCCCTTTCCATCCCCAAAAGATTTACTAAAACGTCTGAGACAGACGTAAAAGCGTTTTTTATAACTCCTTTGATGTCTTCTGATCCTTCAAGTAAGTTTCCTTTTAAGCGAACCCCAAGAATAAAATCCGGTTGAGTAACACGACCAAGCTCTTGATTTAAAAGCTTTATCGCTTCGGAATTGTAATAACGGCCAATCTCTAAAGTACTTGGATGAAAGTCTTTTTCTAAAGACCCAAACCGCTGTTCTAAATCAAGATATTGCGGATACATTTCTAAGTGGATATCTTTATATTTTTCTAACTCCTTAAACAGAATCCGGAACTCCGCTTTGTGATCCTCTATTTTTTCTTTATTGCTCTGAGGCACAACAACGGGGCTAATGCGATAGTAAGCATAAATTTCACCCGACTTTGTCAGCATAAGATTGTTGTGTAAGCTTTTGATCGGTGTTTTTAACTTCATCGTCATACCCGTCCTTTCTCTTTATAATTGTTTCTTCAAAGGTCACTTGTTCCACATTCGTATATAAAACCTCTTGATCGTTAGCAAACTTTCGTTTTGGCATATATATACTTAAAAAATAATTGGCAAAATCAAAGAGAAAAAGATGGATCTTCTTACCGTTGTATTTTTGTTTGATCAGGAATCCGCTTAATAAATAAGGGATTCCTATATACATTACAAGTGTTAAACCCGGGATAATTGATCCGATATTATTAAAGAAGTCACGAAAAGCGATCATCGCGAGGAATATCGCTGTAAACAATGTTCCTCGCACCAAACTTAACCCGCCAGGTATATTCAATTTCCAAATCTTATATAGAGTAATAGGATGGTTCATCGTTTTTTTGTAATTGTACGCTCTCATTTATTACCCCCCAAAAACTTTTGAAGCAATTTCAGCCAACTGACCTAAAAGTCGTTCCGGATTTCCTACTGCAAAAAAGACAAAAGCTCCTGCAACGAAAAAGCCAATCAATCTACCAATGTCCTGTTTAAATAGGTAATAGACTCCAAACAATACTAAAACAATCGCTACGGCGTTACCGCCTTCGGTTGTAACCCAAGTTTTAAGGTCTCCTAATGATGGAAGACTTGCACCTAAAACATAATAAAAGTTCATCATAATTATTTACCTCCTAATGTGTTTTCCATCTTTTTTACGAAATACTTCCCATCACGTTTCTCTAAATAAATTGTGAAGCTTTCTGTATTTTCAATAGAAATATCTTTTTCCTGAAATTTAACATTTGTTTTTATGACAAATTCATTTTTACCCGAAGGGTATACTTTAGTATTTTCCAATCCAACAAATGAACGCTGACCGTTTAGAGCCTGTGGCTTTTCCATCATATAATTAAGATCATCTATTGTCCCATCTGCGTATTTTTTGAAGAAATCTTTAAGCCAGTTCTCAATTTCCTGTTTTTGCTCCATTGGAGCCTCGGATTGCTCGGTCAATGGGTTTGTTTCACTTTGAATACCTTTTGTCTTCACATCCGGAACCGGAGTAAAATATAAGTTAGAAACGACTGCATAACCGTTTTTTGATGCCCTTATCGGCACATTAAGCAGCATAGTACGACTGGTCTGTTTCTTTTCCTCGTATTTTTCTTTGACTTTTTTCTTTTTCTTTCCTTTCTTCTTCTCAACCTCCCGCTCTTTTTGCTGGATAGCAACATTGTCATAATCTACTCGATACTGCAAAACAGCTTTGTCATTGTCAAAATGAACATCATACAATGTCTTATGATTCAATTGTCGATACCCACCAACGTCTCCCATCGTATCAACAGTTAAACCTTCTGCATAAAAGCTTTGTAAGGCTTTTTCGCGTGCTTTCCTTTGTTCGCTGTCACGCGGAATATTCATATATTCATCAACGACTTGATCTCCAAAAATCTCTATTTTTGGACTTCGATATGCATCATACCCGTTTTCATCCTGATTTGCAGTAACAGCAGCAAGTGCGCTTTCCGTTGCCTTCGATTTTTCCAAGGCATTTTGAGCACGACCAAAAGCTAGGATTCCAGACATTCCAAGAACAACGATCAACGCCCATACAAGAACAACAGCTCCTTTGCTATTTCGGATCTTCGGCAATTTCCGGCTTTCTTTTTTGCTACGCTTAATTTTATTGTCTGAAAAAATGCTTGACACTCTTTCTTTCAAAGCGCCTAATGCCATTATTCTCCTCCTTTCAAATTGGGTTGCCTTTTGAGTATGATCGGCTTGCTCCGAAATTGGATCTTTCTTCTGATTCAGTCCATTCATCGGATTCCGGAAATAAGTGATTTTACGTCTCTCTTCAGACGTCAATCCCTTCGCTGCCTTTCTAACGACTACAAACACTCCTGTTTCCAAGTCTTTAATTTCGTCTGGATGAACATAGAATTTTTTAACTTTCCGAGTTGTACCTTTTTCTGATTTGAATTCGATTCTTTTTAGTGGACCACCAACGTTTTCAGTCTGAGTTGTCAGGTCAACGTCGCTATAAGTTCCAATAATGGAAGCGACGGCTTCCGCAGAAGCAGCTTCATTACTGCGGCCAAAAAAGAATGTGTTACAGTTATCAATTACCTGTTTTGAAATGTCCTGTCCGTTAATGAACAAATCACCTAATGATTGAATACCGATAGCTGCCCCAAATTCAGCACTACGCGCCCGTGCTAGGATGTGAACAATCGTTTCAGACCCATAGGCTCCAAACTCATCAAAAATACCAAGAGCGCCTTTCTGGACATCCTGAGCATATCGAGTTGTGACACTATAGGCTAAATCCGCAATGACAAACCTAGCAAACCGCTTGATAAACTCGGAATATATGTTGCTGTTAAACGAGAAGATGACCGATTCTCCTCTTTCCAAAATCTCAAGAAGATCAAGACCCTCTGGATCATCTTCTAACAGCCCACCAAGTTCAGAATAGATCAATTTTTCAAGTTGTGTTTTCATGCTTCGCACAAGTTCTTGAACGGGATCACCCTTGCTTTCGTCAGTCAAAGCCTCTATTTCTTCCTCAGAGAGTTCTCTTTTGCCAAAAAAACGTTCCATGTGAAGAGCAGACCTTGGACTAAGTACTTTACGTATCACAGTACGCTCATGAACCTCATAATCTTCAATCTCTTCCTCCGATTCATCTAGACCTAGAATGTCATCCGAAGGATTACTTTTCTTCTTAACAGGGATCTTATCCCGAATAATCTCTTCTTCTTCTATAACATCAGACATCAACGTCTGATATACAGATCGGAGAGACATATGTCTGGCGATCATCGGTAAGTCAGTCTTTAAATCAAAATCGTGCAGCATATGAATTACTTTTTGCAAAAAGTTTTCCGCTTCATTTTTATAAAAGGCGTTTTCCCAGTCGAATATCGCCATAATACGGTCAGTAATACTCGTCCTGTTACCATGACGGATTGGGTTGTACTTTAGCGGCGTTTTTTCCGAAAAAACATGAAGCTTGCGGCCATACATGTCTGTTAATTTCTTAAACTGATTAATTGTTTTTGGATCACCTTTCCCATCAACAAAAAACACAGATTGAGAATTAGCAAGTGCGCTTTCAGCCACAGTTAAAATAGCCATTGTTTTTCCGCTTCCGGTTGTTCCCTGAAACAAAACGTGTTTAGTTGTTTCCTCAAGGGCCATTTCAGCTTGCCTTTTCTTTTCATCAATACCAAGTAGAATATTTTCGACTGGCAAAGACTTTCCTATTGATCTAGATACATTTTGTCGCCACTTTTCTTGAACTTTATCATTAATTTTCACTCGATTCTGATATATTTTTTCGTAATCACCGCTTTTTCTGTATTCCTCGATTACATCTTCTTTCGGTTTAACAATCTTGCCCTTGAAAAATTCATACACAGCAATACTGATTCGTGCAATGATAATCGAAAGAGCAATAGTCGAAATATAAGTTTGAGAACTTGGATGAAATGTCTGACCATTATTAATTAGCTGTTCAAAATAATCTAACCGGCTATTCATACCGGCTAATTTTAATGAAACCGGTATGAACTGAAATAAATGCTTCCAACCTGCAAAATAGAGCATTCCACCTAAAACCGCAACAGACGGCCAAAATAGCAATTTTAATTTACCCACCTGTTTTAGAGAATAAGCTACACCAAATATTAAAAGCCCTAACACAAGTGACGGAAGAAACGCTAAACCTACAGATAACGTAGCAATAATAATTGCACCATAACCAAGTAGAGAAGTGAAATCAACTTTATTATCATTACTTGGCTTTCCATTTTTGTCCCTCGAAAAATTTAAGTCCATTTAATCCTCCCCAGTTAAAAGATCATCTAGCATTATAAAAGAAACCTTGACCCCTACTGATGAAGCAATAGCCTGAATATGATTTCTAATTGCATCTTCCTTACAAATATAAAAAATACGATCATACAAGCCGTTTTCAAGCGATTTTTTATATTGATACATTTTCTTTTTAATTCTTGTACTTGTTTTTCGACTCAATTCAACTTCAAAAGCAAAACGACGTTCACTATTGACTAAAACAAAATCTGGTACCTCCTGAGCTATATGCCGTAAAGCATTAGGTTTTTGGGTTTGCTCAACACTCATCGAAAGAAACAACTCTTGTATTAATTCTCTTTCAGTTTTAAATCCAAAATTTTTGCCTTGAGCTGCATACCGATCCAGAAGGCTAAAAATCACATCATTCACTGTAAGATCATGTTGTAATGTAGAATAACCTTTACTAGCAGCATTACCAATGCGACCAATAAAACCAGAACCCTTTTTTGTAATACAAAGAACCTTTCTCCGACCAAATACTTTTGTTTCCACAAAACCCAGTTCTTCGGCTTGTGCACGAGCGCGATAAATTGTCATAACTCCTAAATCCTTCAAATAACGCTCTAGTTGAACACTAGTGATAACACCGAAACAATCAATAGCTTCAACCACCCTTCTTCTTTTTTCACTTAAAATATAATCCATTTCCACAGACCCCCGAACTTCTAAAATATTCAACCTCCTTAGTTTAGCAAGCATAATTTCAAAAATACATACCGATTTCATACCATAAATATACCACGATAAAATGTATCCATTGTTTTGTTTTTGAATAGTACTATTCACTTTAGGGGCCCATTCACTATATCGAGAATCCTAGCGTATCCAAAAACATTTAAACAACTATTCTAATGGACGGCTGTGGTATTTGTAATTCTTCACTTCGTATCCAAAATATATGGGAAAACCTTTCCTTAGGACGACTGTACTTCACAACGAATTCAGTACCCCGGAAAAGACCACAAATAAACTATCTTATCCACCCCAACCTCTCATACACGGTATTCTCTACACAAAATGAACCGTATCCACTACACCCCTCCGACCACCTCAAAACTCCCAACCTCCTCTCTTCATCCCCTGTACTTGAACTTTATCTCTTGAACTTATCTCTCATTCACCACCCCACCTCTTACTAACTGCACCAAAACCACCACCATTCTATCCTCTCTCTGCACATCAATATTTCTTGTTTCGCTCGTGACTTCCCTCTTTATCACGTATAAGAGGGAAGTCACGAGCGAGTCCTTAGAGAAATATTGATGTGCCACCTTCCACACTACATAGATCTGGTGGTTTTGATACCTTTAAATTACCACCTTATTACCACGATTATATCACCTCAACTTATGAAATCAAGACCTATTCAGGGCCTAATTTTGCAAGGAGATCCTATGCCTTTTTACCTAAAAAGCTGAAAGCCAATCATTTAAAATTGAGGAGATCTAAGGCCGAATAAAATTAAGAGTACTCCATACCTTTTAATATTTAAGTTTATAAAACAATGTCAATTTAAGAAAAAATCAACGAAAATAATTGGTTTTTCCTTGTTTTTGATTTAAGGTTTTGGCAAACTCGGATTCCAGGCTAGGACAACGGCTGGAAACGGCTGGTTGCAGTTTTCCCCCTTGATCGATGGGAGAAAACTGCACTTTGACAAACTCGGTATACCGAGTTCAGGTATCCGTTTGGTATCCGTATGTATAGCGCTTCATCGTTTTGCTTTCGCCTGTGAGCTTATTAACTGCACCATTCCCTTAGCTTCACTAGAAACATCTCTAGATCATCTCACAGCCCCTCTGTACGTCCAAAGAACGAACAGACATGGTGTCCAACCCTCCTTTTACTTTATAGCTTTTATCACGCATACAATGGCTTGTACACGCTTTTTTCCCCAATGGCGAAAAGGAACAAAACATACCGTCCCTGCCTGACAATCCATGAAGCAAGATCGCCCGACACGCTAGACTTTTTGAAATTGGCTCCAGCTAACCCCCTGACACCTTTTTTTTATCGTAGAGGATAAGATCATTGCTCTCCGTACTAGACAAATAGAAAAACCGCCTGAGCATAGCCCAAGCGGTTCCAACATCCATCTTAACTGGAAAAAGTGTCGTGTTTTGATGAAAAATAACTGTCCAAAATATGTACAAAAAGCTTGTTTTTAAGCGGGTTTATTGCTATTATAGGGACAGATATTCTTTATCAAAACATCAGTTTCTTTAGGGTTTGTGCTTGGGTAGCGTTGTTATCGTGTGTGTCTTCTATGACCTATCCAAGCTCTTTCTATTATTCTCTTTCTATGAAAATCATTTCTTATGTAAAAGATTTTTCTTGAAATCTAGTAATGTATGAAGTTTTAAAACTAATATACACCTTTTTAATAGATTCGTAAACCCCTATTGATAGGGGTTTTTTATTGTTTTGAAAATGTATACATTTTGTTTACATTAACACTTGACTAATGTATACATTTTGTTTACAATTAAGTTAAGAATATAAGAGGAGGAATCATTCATGAGATTAGCAAGTGTAGACATTGGTAATGATGCAGTTAAAGCATATTTAGGAGGCCTTAAAGACGAAGATCAGCTCTACATACCTAATGTAGTTGCAAAGTTAGAAAGCCGTTCTATTGTAGAAATGGAAAAAAACCCTTTAGACGCTATTCATGTTGAAATAAAAAGCACCTCATTAAAAAAGGATGTTCAAAAAGTAGCAGTCGGAAAGCTAGCAAGCAAACAAACAGTAAATGAAGAATTAACACCAGACACTGACAAATCAGAAAACGATCAAGCAATAATTATGTTGCTTACTACATATTTGGCCCTCGATGCTGCTAAAAATCTTAAAGTTGATGAAGACAAAGTCATAAAAGCTAAGTATTTACTCTCTACAGGTCTTCCAATGGATGAAACGAAAAGGGGATTAAATAAAGCATTTCGAAAGAAAATAAGAACTGGAAATCATAAGGTGACGTTTTTAAACACTCCTATTTATGAAGGAATAACTGTTGAAATTTCTTTTGAAAATGTCTTGGTTAACACTGAAGGCTTTGCAGCTTATATTGATCTTACAACTAATAATGATGGATCTACAAAAGATGAAAGCATCATTGGTAAAACAATTTTAATCAATGACATTGGTGGCCTTTCAACTGATAGTGCGATCATAACAAAAGAAGCTCAAGTTGATAACGAATTTAGTGATGGTATCAAAAAAGGCGTTTCTGGAGCTTTAGATAACATTATTAAAAAAGTGTATACTCAGCACCGTTACAACATTAAAAGCCGTAGAGACCTAGTTGAAATAATCACAAATGCTGACGTTGAGGAAAAAAATACAATCTATGTCGCAGGTCAAGCTGTAAGCATTAAAGACATTGTAGATGAGGAATTATCTACACTTGCCAACGAAGAATATAAGCTAATTAAAAGCATTTGGAGAAATGTTCCCGATATCCGTAAAGCATACAATATTGGTGGCGGCTCGGTTGTTCTAAAAAATTATTTAATAGAACTTAATAAAGAAGATGCAAAATTCCCTTTTGAATTTCCTAAAGTCGATAACAGCATTTGGATGATTGCACGGGCCTACTACAAAATCCTAACAATCTACTGCCAAAGCAAGGAAATAAAGTTACCAAAGTCTGAAAATCCCGTAACTGCCCAATAAAGGTGATGATAAACAATGAAAGAAATCAAACCAAAGGACTTAATTCAATTCAGATTGCCTGTTGATACGCCAGAGGTCGTTATCAAAAAGATCAACAAATTAAAAAAGCAACATGGCCGAAAGTTTGGAAGCGAAATTGCTGATCGGCTAATCAATATCATAGAAACAGAAGCGCTCACCAATAAGAAGAGGAACAGTATTGTCGTTCCTCTTCCTAATGATTTAACTTATAGAGAAAAAAAGAAACTTGAGAGTGAGGAAGTCCGGCACCTTATCGGACAAATAGCTATACAACTTCTAAGGGAACCAGCTAAAGCTGTTCGCCTATCTTCTCAAGAAGATGAGGCCAAAAAGATCGGCGACAACGAGGAGACAGAGACAGCACCGTTCATACAGAATAAGAAAGTTTTACAGTTTGCACAGGATAACTTCTTGGATTTTGACGATGAGGATGATTAAAGCAATAGCTGAGTGGATTTAGTTTTTTTAGAGAGGAGAAAACATGAAAGAAAACAACTATTTCTGTGAGAGTCAAGGATCAAAGGGGTTAACAAAAAAGTTGATTTATAGCATCTTTCCTTGGTTTTCGATTATAGTTATAATCATTTTTTTATTAGAAATAAAGATACCTCAAGACTTTTATCCGGAAACGAATTTTAGAGGGCTTCGTTTTTTGTTTAGTGACGACTGGATCACTATACCTTTTAATAGGTTAGATAAGGATGTCCTTGTTGTTTTTTTAAACCTTACTAAATTATCAGGGTGGATTCTTACTTTAAATATAATTATTTCACCTATAGCTGAATTCAGTAAACAGTGGCATGAATCTACAAAGCGTTATATCTCTATTATATTAATAGGATTAAACTTCTTATTATCTTGTATAGGAAGTATATTAGCGATATCTGGCATAGGATGTCTAATTTTTATATCATTTTTAAATATACCGATTTTTGAATTATTTTTTTGAATACCAGTTAAAAGGAAGCAATTGAATTTTAATAGAAATTACTAAAAACATTAGAAGGCTATTCAAAAGATTTAATTAAGGAGTGAGCTTAATTGAAAACATGCACCTACTGTGGTACAGAACTTGCTTCAAATTACTGCTCATACTGTGAAATGGCCCTCAAGCTTGACGACATCTCGGAAAACGGTCAACGAAAAAAACATTCGCTCTCCTATGAACCTGATCCGGCTGACATTTTTAAATCGACTCTTGAATTATTAAAATCCAAAACAATTGAACTCATCTATCTATTAAGATACGCCCGTAAGTACCGTTCAAATGTATATAATAGTCGCCTTAACATTCATCGAGCTGAACAGGCCGGACAAAGCGATAAACAGCTTAATCAGTTCCATCAAGAAAGCTACAAGGAGTACGAAAAAGCCACTCGCAAGGTATGGGTGATCGAAAACATTATTGCTGACCGGATCGGTTACATACCGGAACAAATTAATGACAAATTTTTATCTGCATACGTCAATAAAATAGAGCAAAAACAAGGTAAGATCATGCTGATGAAAAGTCATTCGTAAAGAAGAGATTTGTGAGGGTATAGTTTTTTGGCACTTATCGAGATTGATTTAGATGACAAGAAAACAGAAGTGTATCCAAACACTTTGATCAATAGGAGGACAGTACATGCGAAAATTAGAAATTTACAAGGAAGATTGGGAATTTGTCATCGAGCATGTAAATGAGTTTGACCATGCCGTGAAGAGTTATTTTGCCACTGAAGAAGGTTTAAAAGAAGGTCTTGAAGCTTATATTCCTTTGATGAATGAGTATGAAATAAAGGCATCTAGTGAGGTTTGGGGATTGGTTATCAACCTATTAAATTCTATTTCTGTAAGTAAATCAATCAATGAAAGAGAAAACATGTATAAATGGGGTTTTTCGATAGGTTCAACCCTACTAATGTAAATGAAGATTGGAGGCGCTCCTCATGACTAATATTCAAGCAGCCATCAATGAACTGCATGTCGCTTTCAAGAAGTTAAATGATGCCTTTTTCAATGGTGAACTGCCTGAACCAGCAATCACCATTCAAACAAGTGGAAACCGTAAATCTATGGGATGGTGTACGACAAAAGAAGTCTGGCGCGACAAGGAAGGGAAAAACCGACGGTATGAATTGAACATCGCAGCCGAATACCTCGATATTGAGTTCATGGAAACTATGGACACTATGATGCTTCACGAAATGGTTCACCTCTACAATGGAATTCACAACATACAAGACTGCTCCCGCAACGGCACCTATCATAACAAAAGATTTAAAACTGAATGCGAGAGGCGCGGCTTTTACTTCCCTGACGACAAACCAGATAAAAAATATGGATGGGCTTTTCCAAAGCTGACAGAGGTCACAAAGAAAAAGATTGAATCATTAAAGATTAACCCTAAATCCTTCAGTATTGCACGAAAAGGATTTCACGGCGGGGCTGGCGACAATGAATCCGGAGAACAGCAGGAAGAAAAAAAGCCTAGAAAGTTTAAATGGATCTGCCCTAGGTGCAGCCTGCGCGTGTTATCTTCTAAAAAGGAAATCGCGGTAAAATGCGTAGAATGCGATGAAATCTTAATCAATGAATCTTAATTGACAGACCTACGGTGAAAGCCGTGGGTCATGTTGTTTTTCCTTCTTTTGTTTTCTGAGAGAGTTTTAAATGTTTTCGTGAATGATATACCACAGGCAATATTCCAAATACAAAGATCCTTAAAAAGGGATCTGGTCTTCATTTTAAAATGTCACACTCTACTGATATATATCGGTGGGAACAGAAAGTTTGAACTTTCTCAAAAAGGGATGGAAGTCTTGTGTTTTTCAGAAAATTCCTATAAAGTAAAAATTAGCGATAGATTCGGCTTTGTAGGGGCGTTCGGCTCACCTCCAGAAAGAGGGGAGGTGAGAATATGGCTGTAGAAAGCGCACTTGGATTGATGTTTCAATTTGGAATCCTGATTGTTGGGATATTGACGCTTGCCCATAGTTTCTCGAACAAAAAAAAGTAAGAACGCCCCGACTACCAATCTTGACGTTCTTACTTTAAAAAATTAAATTTTGGATCAAGGCCGAACTCCCTTACAGGAGCCTCCTATCGCCGATCGGAGATGTTACCAGCATCTTCGATCTTTTTCTTTATTATAGTCTCTTTTTTATACATTATACTCATTTACATACATTGTATTCATTTACACCTCGATTGTATCAACAAAATCACAGCATGTCCAGATTATAAGTTTCTATTTGTAATAAGTCAGACGAGAACCCCGCCTCACACAAGACGTGGTCTATTTTTACTGACTCCATATTCCTTTATGTTCTTTTTTAGCTTTGTTCTCGATGTCTCGGAACTGATCGATAAATTCAGTATTTGGAGGGAATACGGCGACACGCGCAAGCCCCTTCTGTAGCAACAATTCATTTATCATTGTCCCGTCCTTCAGATAGACATAAGCCAAGAGCCGTCCGTATCTATCCCTTTCCTGAACTCCAAGCCTTAGATCAACTTTCTGGCCGCTGAGTGTCTTTTTAGTGAAGTTTGACACCTCACATCCGAATGGCTCTTCTCCCTTTTTAGGATGAACAGTCTCAGGGGTATCAACCAAAATAAAACGGACGCGCTCTTTCTTTCCACTCTTCATCCTTATGTCTATGGTGTCTCCATCTACAACATTTACGACCTCAGCGGAAATTAAACGCTGTTCCTGCTGCTGTTCGGCTACCGTTGTCACGTCTGTCGGCGGTGTGTCTGCTGCTTTATTGCAGCTCACCAAGACGCCCAGAAGCAACACAAGTGACAAACTGTATCCTGCTATTTTCTTCATAAGCCTTTCCCCTCCATTACTAGACTGCGTTTCTCGATCTCCTTAACTATCTCTCTCGTTGGCCATTCCTTTAAGTCGTCGGGGATGGCTTCGCCACGCTTTTTTAGAAGGTTAACTAAATAATAATAACATTGGCCCCAATCGTGATAATGAATTTTTCGCACCTTGTTTTCCTCCTTCAGCTGTCGCCCGGCACCGGAAGGGGAACGTCATAGCCAAGAATAAACGGAGCCAGCATTTCAAAATACAAAAAAATTATTAATGATTTGGATAATGTCATAATGAGAGACAATAAACACTGCAATAACTCCAATTAAATTAAAAATGATCCAGTGAGTGATTTGTTTTAGCCCCTGATAGCCGTCTGTACTTATAAAGAGGGATAGTATCCCCATTACGCAACAAATAGCATGTGCAAACGTAAGATTATGATTTGAGAAGGAATCTGCGGTCGATTGTCTATAAAAATCAATTGACGTAACAAGCCAATATACGACCGAAATCAACTTCATAAGTTTAATAGCCACAATTAATCCTCCTGTCCTTCAGGTTCTATTTTTACGTTAAAAAAAGAACAAAGGTTTCATTCATTGATTTTCTCTCGGGGCTCAAAAAATTTATAGGTGAGGGGTAAAAGCCCCCGATTGCTACAAGTTCATGAAAAAATCAAAAGCTTTTTTTATTGCCTTTTCCTTGTCGTAATCCCGCCGAAATCCTAACTCTACAGCTGGACAGGTATCACAAATATAAATTTTGACTTCTTTGATCGCCTGACGGTAAAGCCTTCCATGCTTGCAATCCGGGCAGGGCTGTGAATGGTTTAGGTCTGAAAAATAATTCTCTATAAACGCCACGTCGTCAAACGTATAGCCCTGTAAAAACCATTCATATGAAATGCCTAATGTATCACGACAATACTTTTTCAGTTCTTTTAAAAGCATATACTCTCTTTCATTCCGTTGCAATTCGATATATTCACACATTTTGTTCTCTCCTTATATAGAATTGGTACGCCCCAAAAGGGGCGTGCCTTAGCTTAATACGGAATTTCGTCATCATCAGCGCCTGGAACAAACCCCATTGGTTCCCGGAAGTCTCTGTCAGCTGACTGTGAGCTGCCTGATTGTTTTTTCTTTGGTTCTAAAAACTCAGCTGTTTCAACGACAACCTCTATTTTATAAACTCTAGTGCCGTCCTTCTCATATGAGCTTGTTTGCAAGCGTCCGGATACTCCGATCAAAGACCCTTTTCGCTGAAAATTTGCGATGTTCTCGGCAAGCTTTTTCCATGCCTGACAGTTGATAAAGTCGGCTTGTCGCTCGCCTTGCTGGTTGGTAAAAGTCCGATTTACAGCCACTGTAAAGTTAACGACGGGATTCCCGCTCGGTGTATATTTAAGTTCCGGATCTCTTGTAAGTCTGCCAATAAGTGAAACATTATTCATTTATGATCTCTCCTTTTTTGAATAGTACTATTCAATACTTTTTTAAAAAATTAGGCTTCAATGAGCAGATTTGAAATGACATCACCCGAAAACCAACACTTCTTATACAAAATCTCATTTTCTCCTTCGGCCAGTAACATGATTTCCTCAGCCTCATCCCAACTGTAATTTTTCAAGAAGTCTAATAAATCAGCATATCCATACTGCGGTAATAGATGAAATAGCCAACTTTTTCTAACCTTAAAGCAAATACCCTGCTCTCCATCCTCCGCGAAATCATCATAAGGCCCGTGCGTCCACAACAAAATTGAATTATTCATCATAAAAACCTCCTCGAAAATTTGTTTCGATATACTTTTTTGCTAGGTGCTGAAAAAAATAACGATTTACGTCGCCATTGCTGAAATCAATACACATGAGGGAGTATTTGACCACCTCCTGCTCTCTTTTAGATGCTGACAGAATGACTTCATATAAAATCTCAGCTTCGATAAAGTGCGTTAGCCCGCCAACATCCACCCGATAAACTTGATCCTTCAAACCCTTCTCATCTATAAACCTGCCTAGCCATGTTGTCGTATCAATCATGTTGTACCCTCCATTAAGTAAATTTTTTTAGGGGAAGGGCGGTGTCTCCGCCCCTAAACAGCGACATACAAAGTTCGATAATCAAAGTGATGGCAAGCAACGCGTAATTTGATTTTGTTGTCCTCTGTCTCATCGACCCGTAGCCACCATCCGCTAGGCGACTCTGTCAGCTCTTTGGCAAAGTCCAAAAGGTCCAACAGCTCGCCTTTTCTGAAATTCACCGCCGCGTCATAAGCGTAATCATCAGTAAGCGCCATGTCTTGAACGCCTTGTATTACCTGCCCCGACAAGATCGCTTTAGCGATCTTGTCAATCGTCCATTTTGAATGAGGATTAACCCTTTTCGGTTTTGCAAATGGGCTGAAGACGCGCACCGCCTTTTCCTTATCATGAAAGTTTTTCACGCTCCCGTCATCAATGTCCGGAAGATCGTTTACGATAGCTCTTTCAATCAATTCAGCAAAATTGATTTTCAGAAAGAACATATACTCTTCATGATTTCTCATTGGCCATCAAAAGAGCCTTTCTGAAAATATACCGTATGTTTGATGACTGTTTTTCCGCGCTTTAAAGCATTATCAAGGGTACGGACGATAAGCGTATTTTCGTAGAGAGTGACTGCAAGCTGTTCTGACTCAACATAAACGGTCCCGTTGAAATAGATTTTTGTCTTATTAAATCCTGTATAGGCTTTCTCCAATTCTTTTAGGTCTTTAAAGATTTCAATGCTCATTTGGTTTCCTCTCCTTTTTTCATTTTTGAACTCCGAAGGGAATTAGTTCCCCAAAGGGGGATTATTTTTTCCCTTTTTGACACGTAGAGCGAAAATGCCCCATAGCTGACTCGTCAAGGGTTTCAGCCGGAAAAGTTTTTATCACCGCTGCAGCTTGCAGCGGGGTTTCGATAAAAAGTTTTTCGCCCCTTGATGAGTCAGCTCGGCTTGTTGGGCCGGAGTCGGGAAGAGTAACGAGGCTCGCCCGACCCCGGCCCTACAAGCCTTGGGGACATTTACGCTTCGGAGGTCAAAAAGGGAAAAAGCCGAAAGGAGACGTATGTCTCCTTTCCGCCTGGCGTTGTTTTGTATTTGGTTTTTTCATCTTTGTTCACTCGTTAAAAAATGGACAGGAACATAGCAGCTGTAGCTTCTGCATCCGCTGCAAGTAAATCCGGAAGTTTATAAATGTATGTTAGAAGTCGTCAAAAAAAAGGAGGCATTATGCAGGGAACTAAGAGGTATTGGAAGGATACGCTTAAAAAATATGAAAACCAAGATGAACAATTCTTAATACATTCTTTGCTTAAGCAAAGAAAAACGGGCTTAAGCCCGTTAAATGAAAAAGGAGGCTACTGTGATTTTCTCGACAGCAGCCTTCATTTATATGAAATTTCTAAAAGCAACGGTAAAAGACATCTCCTATATTAAAGAATTCCAATAATGCTTTTTGTGTTTCTCCAGGAAATGCTTTTGTGGAGATTCGAATTGCCTTTTTAAGTGCTCCCATTCGGGAACGCCCTAAGTTTCTTTGGTGTTTATAAGCTCTAACAACTGTCTTAACCATTGTATTTATTCCACCCATTAATTTTGCGGCTTTTTTCACTTTTAAAAGCTTAGCCCATGGTATAGCATTAGAAATAAGAGCCTTTCCTATACTTGAAAGACATGGCCAAGATAAAAAGCTCTGTGTTTTAAATGTATGATTGTTATTTATTTCAATAGTTTTTAAGCCTTCTTCAGTAGCAATAAAATTGAAATCCTTGAAGTCAGACCCTTTATTTTCATTTAGCCATTTAACCCCTGCTTCAATCCCTCGTTCCGCAACATCCGTAGGCATTTCATCAATTAATTTAGCAAAAGGACCAAAAACATTTTCGAGTTGTTCAGCCTCAGCATTAATTTCGTTTGAAAGACTTTCTGCTTTTGCCATTGGAAGAGAGACCGCCGTGGAAAATAATAAGCATGTACACATAAAAATAATTATGTACTTAAAAGTTTTAAAATTAGAAACCATAAAAACCCTCCTATTAAAGTAATTTACAAACATTCCATGTAATTATATACTATATAAGTATTTAAGTGGATAGTTAATTTTCTAGAAAGGTGAATATTTCATGAAAAATTTTATGGTTACTTTACTCTTTGTTATTGTTATAGGATCTTTTGTATCTAACTTTTTTTTAGAAGAAACTGCCCAGACAATTGTCAACGTGATAGGGATAATTGGAATTTTAATTCTCGCTATTGTATTTCGAATCATTAAAACAGACTAAGGACGATAGGGAAAAAATCAATATTGCATTAACCTATTTGTGGTACAATATTTAAAAAATGGGAAGGGGATCATTAAGTTTGAGTAAAGAAGAGACAATTCCTTATGATCTTGTTGCTACGAAGATGAATTTTTGGTACAACTCACTTAAGAATAACTGGATACATAAAGCTGAGGAAACAAAAGAAGAAGTCAGGGAACTTCTCGAGAATATGGAAGAAAACCAGGACGTTCTTGTTTATTATTCATTACTTGAGTTTAGGCACAAGTTACAACTCGACTATTTGTATGCTGATTCAGGTAGTGATCTTGAAGAACGATTTAAAGAGTTTAAAAGAATTAGAGAAAGAAATAAACTAGAAGGTATGCTTGAGTACTATTATCAATTCTTTTCGGGGATGTATCATTTTAGACAAAAAGAATTGTTACATGCTTTAAGGTATTATAGAAATGCAGAAATTAAACTTGAAGTCTTCAACTGCGATGAGTTAGAGAAAGCTGAGTTTTATTTTAAAATTTCAGAACTTTATTACAATATGAAACAAACTTTGTTTTCGATGGATTATGCTAATCAGGCATACAACATCTTCAAACAATATGACACTTATGGTGATAAATGCATTCGCACCAATTTCATTATTGCAGGTAATTATTCAGATCAACTGCATCATGAAATGGCTTTGAATAATTTACAAAAAGCTTTAGCTGAATCTGAGAAAATGGAAGAGGGGTTTTTGATCGGGGCTTCTCATTTAAACATTGGCTTATGCTATAATGAACTTGAAGAACTTGAGAGATCGTCCAATCATCTACAGAAATCCCTTGAAATTTACAGGGAAGATAGCAGCATCTATTCGTCTAAGGCTGCTTTTAATCTTGCATATGTTGAAGCAAGGAAAGGTAACATAATGACAGCAAATGACTTATATTTTGAGGGTAAAGAATTGGCTGAAAAACACCAGACTTTAGATGACCTTGCAAAGTTGCAGTTACTTAAAGGGCTTCACTTAGACTATGACATGGATTTGATGAGGGAATCATTTAAGTTCTTCAAGGAGAAAGGTATGTACGCTGAAATGGAAGATTACGGACTAGATGCAGCAAAAGTGTTAGAGAAAACAGAGAAACTGCATGATGCTATTGAATGTTACCGTACTGCATTTGAAGCAAGATGCTTAATCAAAAGGAGTGTGTTGGCAGGATGAAAACTAAAGCTTTAATATGTATTGTTTTATTGTTAGGTGTAACAGGGGTGGTAAGTTCAACCTATACCCAAGATAGCACGCCTTACCAAGTTTCAGAAAGATACGCAACTTGATTGAAGAAAGTGTAGTCAAACCATTTTTGTCTCAAGACAACTATTACTATATGATCGCAAAAAATGCACCCGAAATAAGAGTGCATTTTTTTATTTGGCATAGAAAATATGTATACAAAATCTAAACATTTAAATCTCTAGTTTACATAATAACCACTATGAGAAGTTGATTTTTTAGCCAATCCTCAAAATCGATCATTTTCAGCCGTGAGAAGCAATTTTGCATCTGGGAAATAATCAAAAAATCGCCCTTTTGTTTCTAAGGGGCGATCTTTTCTTTCCTCCATATAGCTCTTATTTTCGCATTCATCGGCTTATTGCGATTTGTTATTAGTTGGTCTATCATATATTGTTTTATAGTGTCCGCAAAAACTCTTTGTAGTGTTGCTATGGAATTTTTTTAAGCTTGAATTCCGAACAATGCAGCTGTCCTGGAAGATCCAAAAGGAGCTAAAACACGAATGAAAAAAGATGGCCAACTTTCAGATCCTCACTTATTCACGAACGAAGTATAAATATATCAGTACCCTAAAATTTTCAGGATGATTCTGACGCAATTAATGGGTGATTGTTCATTAAAATCAATTTAATTGCGTTAGAATGCTCATATACAACATCGTTTTGCTGTAATTCCTGAACGTGTTTAGTCTTACGGTTGCTGTCCTCCTACATTGGCCATAAATTCAACATTATCTACTTTCCAATCTCCATTTTCTAAAGTAATCAAATTTGTTTTTATGACGATCTTCTGCTCGCTGGCTGTACCATTGTAACTGGTACGGACAGTAAACTCGTTCATAAAAGAAGCTTCCTGCTTATCCGATTGATATTCATAACTACGTAAACCAGAAATGGAAGAGGATACATCAGAACCTTTTTTTGGAATACTACTGCCACTCGGATAAGTGGACTGATAACCTTTTTCTGTCATTAGTGGCTTGATGTCTTCATATCGCTGTTTCGTGTTTTTGTAAGTGAAAAATCTATTGATAAACTCATGGTTCAGCTCTGCTGCCTTTGATTGATCTAATTTTTTCAGTCGGTCGATCTGGTCAGCATAGTTCTTTTTTTGCTCTGTTGCAGCTGCTAAATCCTTTTTTAAAGATTGGGTGTATATTAGCATTAAAGCCACGGCAATGGCCGCAATGATAACGACAAGCCGTATTCCATGCTTTTTCCGCTGTTCTTCCACAATCTCACCCTTTCTATATTCTTCTGAATCCCAAGTATGGGTAAAGCTTTTTCCAAGTAGCTACGCTCGAATATTCAATTCCGTTATCATTTGCATTGATAAATTTTCCCCCTCCAACATACATACCAACATGAGTCGGACCAGACGCATATGTGCTGAAAAAGACTAGATCGCCGGGTTGTACTTTATCATCGGGAACTGGCTTGGTCTTCTCATATTGTGTAGCTGCATTTCCATTAAGATCAACACCAATTTGACCAAAAGCATATTCCATAAGACCACTACAATCAAATCCGCCTGCCGCTGGTGTCCGTCCTCCCCACACATAAGGATCACCTAAAAACTGTTTCATAATGTTGTGAACTTGGGCATAATCAAATTTTTGTTTCCCGCCACCGTCGTTTGTATCTAAGTACCTCATAACATGGTCAACATATAGGGGATCGCCATAACTGGGCCATCCTAGCTTTGTGGCCTGTTCTTTACTGAATCTAGAAGCAAGCTTCTTTGTATACTTCCCTCCGTATTTTTTAACATAGTCAATGAACCCGCTACCATAGTTATAGGCTTGAAGGGTCAATTTAATATCACCACCGGCTTTTTTCAGAACGCTTTTAAAATGCTTCATCCCAACATCAATGCTCAATTCCGGATCTGTAATAGAATTAGGGGGCAACCCTATTGATTCTGATGACTGCATAACGTCTAAATGACGACCTCCACTCTCTTGCATGACGAGGGCCATAATGATGTCAATATGCTTTGTAAGACCATATTTTTCAGCGTACTTTTCAAAAAGAGGGCGATAACGTTCTACTTCTTTACTAATTTTCGCTGTACCTGAAATATTTTCGTCAAAGCCGACCTTTTCTTCATCATCTCCGGCTCCAAACAGTAGGATAAATCCCGCTAAAACTGTATATCCTACTATAAAAAGAATGATGCCAATGACAAGAATTTTCTTCATACTTTACTCACCCCGTGCCCGATTAGGACTCTCAGGAAGGTGATTTTCAGACCGTTCTTGCACTTGTCGCCGTTCACTACGTCTATCCTCTGTACCGGTTGGCTGAATTTGATTTGACTTTGAGTTTTGAGACATTTGTGTCTCATATTCATCCATTGGCGGCTCCATTGCTGCAAGACTAGAAAGATCACTATCATTCGAATTGCTTTGACTGGCTGATTGGGATTGAGGACTTCTCTCATGTCGAATATTTTCATCCCATGATGTAACTCGAGGCTGAGATGAGTCTCTCCACATATCTTCTGGGTTTCTCTCCCGTGAATCTTGAGAAGTACGAGCTTGAGAAGTACGATATTGCTCACGGTTCAATGTCTCTGCTTTTGGTGCGGGTTGATCTATTTTCTGTGGTTCTCGATGTTGTTCATCACGATTTAATTCTGCTTTACCTACATGACGATGACCAGAGGAACCTTCTTGTGTTCTTTCCAGCTCCTGTTGTTCATGTGAATCTTTCTCCAAACTGCTTTGGGCCGTTCTATCCTGACGACTGTCCTTATAGTCACTCATATTAACGACTTTACCAGCAGAATCTTCTTGTGAAGAACGAAGTTCTGAACGATCTGCTGAATCGTCCATATTACTTGTAACTGCATTAGCAGATACACTGCTGTTCTCATCTTCTCCTGTCTCACGGTTTTCATTTCGTTCTTGAGCATTCTGTGCTGCCTCGGATGCTGCCGTACCAGAAAGATATGCAGAGGCCGCAGTTCTAGCAATATTAGTAGCTCTTTCTGCTGGTTGGCGAATTCCTTTTTCATATGCACGCTTTGCCATTCCAGCATCCACTGAAACTACCCTGCCGGCTGTGATAAATTCAACGATCTTATCCCTATATTTAATCATTAGAATAATGGCAAGACCTGTTACAAAAGCATTTAACATATATTGATCAGGTGTATCCATTGGAATTAAGTCTCCTGTAATGCTAATAATCAAAAATGTAAATAGGAGAATCATTCCAATAAAGGCTTTCATTAAAAAGGTACCAACCAATCTGCCAAACGCATACCAAGCGCTATTTGCAAAGTTCGGTAAAAAAGAGATAATACAACTGAGTGGCAGTATTACACTTATTGCCAAGACAAGAATTTGAACAACGAAATTAGCAAATGCCACTAACAGTAAAGGAATTCCTAATATTAGAGCAAAGACTAACGAAAAAATGGCAATACCAACTTTGTTTGGAATTCCTGCTTGCCCCATCATCGTATTCCCAAGCTCATTAGCCTCTGTTGTAGCAACCTTTTTTCGTTCCTCGTATCCCTCTTTGTTAAGCTTATATTCTAGTAAATTTGTAATTCTATCTTTATCGTCTTTTGTAAGTTTAGATTCATCTGTCGTGCCATAGTTCATAGTTAAATATGGTTTGTAAACTGAAATATCAAAGTATTGATTACGGAGAAGAGCAATAGATCCCTCTAATTCTTGGCCTTTAGGAATCTCTTGGTCGTTGGTGATAGTAGTACCCGCTTTCATAACAAGTCCTTGTGCTTCAGCACTCCAATTATTCATCACTTTTAAAAACCAGCCGACATTTGTAAACCAAACAAAAGCAACAACAACGACTGCAATTAACCTAAATGTTGTCTTGCCTGCATTCATACTGTTTTTCTGACCAACGTATTGAAAGAAAATATACAACACAGCAATCACAAACAACAGAACACCGAACGTTCCATAAAGGTTCTCCCATATATGAGTCGATATTTCCCCGATCCGATCAGCAAATTTATTAACGACTTCTATATTATATAACCAGTTAAGACCAGTATCGACTAAACCGGAAACCATCTTAGTTAGTCCAAAAGTGATACTTGCAAGACTGTTCATATTTTTGTTTAATGATTCTTCAGAAAAAGGATTCCAGCTAGATTCTACATCAGTAACAGCATCATATTGGTCATAGCTGTATCGCTTACTTTCAAGGGTAATTCCACCCTGTTTTACATCTTTGGGTTGCACCTTGCTTGCGGTATCATCAGCAAAAGCCGCAGAACCAATAAAGGAGATAAAAATGATGGATAGAGTAAACAGAATTATCTTTGAGGTTTTTTTCATGGTTCCCTCCCTCGTCTACACATCGTTGTAGACATTTATCCTTCTATATTTTCTGTGTACACCGGCTCTCCTAAATCGTCATCCCCATTGGGATAGAGGTCATATTCACCACTTTTTTGTTTTTTATAAGTCATTTTAATTGGATCGCCTTTTCTGATTTCAAAATACAATGAAATATACTTCCCATCTTGATACACACGAATTTCTGTATTTTCACGCTTCAGTCTGTCGATATCTTTAACAACTCCTGGCTTCTGTAATCTTTCATTTTGCAGGCTAATGACTTGATTAATTTCTTCATCATATTTCTCTTTGTCCCCTCCACAGCCGGTAATACCAGCAATGACAGCAATGAGAACGAAAGATCCAATAAGTTTTTTTATCACGCAAGTTCCTCCTCTGCCCTTGCAGAATGCGACTTTTCAACTGTCTTAAATGCAATTACCCATTCTTCAAATAAACAATCTATTGAGAGCTTGCCGACACGACCGTAAAAATCCATAAAAAGCGCTTGCCCTTTGACCATATTTGCAACCATTTCTTCGTTCTTTTTCGTTTGTGGAAGATTCATTGTTTTTAAAATTGCAGGACGATCGACATCATTATCAAAAGCGAATCGTGCCCCAAAATTCCCTTTATCATCATCGGTTTCAGAGTCAGCCATATTTTGTGAAACAAGATATAATTGATTCTTAAAAGACCGCCCAACACGCTTCATATCCTTAATCAATCTCTTACCACCACGAGCTTTAGTCAGCGTCCATGCTTCATCAAAAATAATGGCTGTTGGATCTTCGTGGCTCCGGCGGCCAAATTTCTCACAGAATTTCGCGAGACCAATCATAATACTGAGACTCTTTCTATCACTGTCACTGTAGTATCGTGGATCATCATCTTCATTCGGTAAATCCAACCCTGCGATCTCTAAGATAGTGACTTTACTGTTCAAATTAATAGCATCTGCGTCCCCATAACTGAAAACCAATTGAAGAATGCTATTTTGAACCATTTGAACCAACAGCTCCCCGGCACTCCGAATTGTAGGATTTTCTTCATTATGAATTAAACGATCAACAACATTCATAAGACCAACGGTCTCACCTTTCGCCCTCTGTTCAATAACGATATCTAAAGATTTCAATATCTCCGTTTTCACATCATCTTTTCCATGAAGATCATAAATTTGCTCAATGATGTCCTGAGCTGTTTCTTTCGCTTCATAACCTTGCAAGAAAACAATAGGATCTAAAACTCCGAAATTATTTTTGTTAGAAACATCAAGCGTGACATAATGAAATGATCGAATTAGCTCTATAAACATCGGATACTTAGCCCGGATATTAGGGTCACTAATAGCTTTATTAAACCATTTACGGATTTCTACTTTCGGATCAGTCATTAAAACCTGACAATCCAAGAACGATAAATATAGCAAGATCATTTTAACTAAGAATGATTTACCTTTCCCGGTTGCTCCAGTGATATTCACATGTGGACTGTCAGTGATGGCCCCCGGTATTCCTTCATTCGCGATAAATGGGTGAAACAGTACCACATCCCGACTACTGGCTATAGATTGATCAAGAGGGACTTTATCAGTGAATTTGTCTACTCTTCCAAAATAAAAGCCGACATTCGAACCGAGCCGGTTCGATAGACTGAAAAGATTCTCTGCAAAACCTTCATGTGTGGTTTGCTGAACCCAATTTTTTTCAAACTGTAACGGGGCACCATGCAAAAATTTGTAGAAGAGCTGCAATTGATCAGCAATTGGCCGAACACAATAAATATGCGAATGCTTCATAATCCGGATAACTTCACTTGCCCTGCGTTTACATTGTTCTTTATTTTTCCCACTAACAACAAATGCTGCTACCCATTTCATAAATGGAAAATTGTCATTCTTTATTTTGTTGGTCAACTTGCCAAGCAACTCACGTCCGGAATAAAGTCTGTTGTCAGTTTCATCCACCTCATTCATATCCTTTTGGGTTTCACTAAAGCGCCGTTTCGTGATAGCCACTTTTCGAAGCGTTGATTCTTTTGATTGATATTGAGCTTTTATATGCAGCTCTACAGGGAAATTTAAATTTTGTGCCCGTTGAAAAATGTGTGAGTATTCCATGTTTTCAGGGAAATCATCGACTACAATAAAGCTGATATAACATTTACCTTCCGTCGTTTGGAGATTTAAGAATCCTGGCTCTGTCGGATCAATAATGGCATCAGTAATATTTGTTTGGCCACGTTTCTTTTGCTCTTCAACAACACTATGATCTATGTCTCTCAAAAAGTTGTAACGATTTATATATATCAATTGATCTTCTGTAAGCCGCCTTCCACCAACACTTGCTACCAGTTGAAAAAGGTCTTTTTCAAGCTCAGTAAACCGTTGAAAAAATTCTGCGGTCATTTCCCTTTCCATCCCCAAAAGATTTACTAAAACGTCTGAGACAGACGTAAAAGCGTTTTTATAACTCCTTTGATGTCTTCTGATCCTTCAAGTAAGTTTCCTTTTAAGCGAACCCCAAGAATAAAATCCGGTTGAGTAACACGACCAAGCTCTTGATTTAAAAGCTTTATCGCTTCGGAATTGTAATAACGGCCAATCTCTAAAGTACTTGGATGAAAGTCTTTTTCTAAAGACCCAAACCGCTGTTCTAAATCAAGATATTGCGGATACATTTCTAAGTGGATATCTTTTATATTTTCTAACTCCTTAAACAGAATCCGGAACTCCGCTTTGTGATCCTCTATTTTTTCTTTATTGCTCTGAGGCACAACAACGGGGCTAATGCGATAGTAAGCATAAATTTCACCCGACTTTGTCAGCATAAGATTGTTGTGTAAGCTTTTGATCGGTGTTTTTAACTTCATCGTCATACCCGTCCTTTCTCTTTATAATTGTTTCTTCAAAGGTCACTTGTTCCACATTCGTATATAAAACCTCTTGATCGTTAGCAAACTTTCGTTTTGGCATATATATACTTAAAAAATAATTGGCAAAATCAAAGAGAAAAAGATGGATCTTCTTACCGTTGTATTTTTGTTTGATCAGGAATCCGCTTAATAAATAAGGGATTCCTATATACATTACAAGTGTTAAACCCGGGATAATTGATCCGATATTATTAAAGAAGTCACGAAAAGCGATCATCGCGAGGAATATCGCTGTAAACAATGTTCCTCGCACCAAACTTAACCCGCCAGGTATATTCAATTTCCAAATCTTATATAGAGTAATAGGATGGTTCATCGTTTTTTTGTAATTGTACGCTCTCATTTATTACCCCCCAAAAACTTTTGAAGCAATTTCAGCCAACTGACCTAAAAGTCGTTCCGGATTTCCTACTGCAAAAAAGACAAAAGCTCCTGCAACGAAAAAGCCAATCAATCTACCAATGTCCTGTTTAAATAGGTAATAGACTCCAAACAATACTAAAACAATCGCTACGGCGTTACCGCCTTCGGTTGTAACCCAAGTTTTAAGGTCTCCTAATGATGGAAGACTTGCACCTAAAACATAATAAAAGTTCATCATAATTATTTACCTCCTAATGTGTTTTCCATCTTTTTTACGAAATACTTCCCATCACGTTTCTCTAAATAAATTGTGAAGCTTTCTGTATTTTCAATAGAAATATCTTTTTCCTGAAATTTAACATTTGTTTTTATGACAAATTCATTTTTACCCGAAGGGTATACTTTAGTATTTTCCAATCCAACAAATGAACGCTGACCGTTTAGAGCCTGTGGCTTTTCCATCATATAATTAAGATCATCTATTGTCCCATCTGCGTATTTTTTGAAGAAATCTTTAAGCCAGTTCTCAATTTCCTGTTTTTGCTCCATTGGAGCCTCGGATTGCTCGGTCAATGGGTTTGTTTCACTTTGAATACCTTTTGTCTTCACATCCGGAACCGGAGTAAAATATAAGTTAGAAACGACTGCATAACCGTTTTTTGATGCCCTTATCGGCACATTAAGCAGCATAGTACGACTGGTCTGTTTCTTTTCCTCGTATTTTTCTTTGACTTTTTTCTTTTTCTTTCCTTTCTTCTTCTCAACCTCCCGCTCTTTTTGCTGGATAGCAACATTGTCATAATCTACTCGATACTGCAAAACAGCTTTGTCATTGTCAAAATGAACATCATACAATGTCTTATGATTCAATTGTCGATACCCACCAACGTCTCCCCATCGTATCAACAGTTAAACCTTCTGCATAAAAGCTTTGTAAGGCTTTTTCGCGTGCTTTCCTTTGTTCGCTGTCACGCGGAATATTCATATATTCATCAACGACTTGATCTCCAAAAATCTCTATTTTTGGACTTCGATATGCATCATACCCGTTTTCATCCTGATTTGCAGTAACAGCAGCAAGTGCGCTTTCCGTTGCCTTCGATTTTTCCAAGGCATTTTGAGCACGACCAAAAGCTAGGATTCCAGACATTCCAAGAACAACGATCAACGCCCATACAAGAACAACAGCTCCTTTGCTATTTCGGATCTTCGGCAATTTCCGGCTTTCTTTTTTGCTACGCTTAATTTTATTGTCTGAAAAAATGCTTGACACTCTTTCTTTCAAAGCGCCTAATGCCATTATTCTCCTCCTTTCAAATTGGGTTGCCTTTTGAGTATGATCGGCTTGCTCCGAAATTGGATCTTTCTTCTGATTCAGTCCATTCATCGGATTCCGGAAATAAGTGATTTTACGTCTCTCTTCAGACGTCAATCCCTTCGCTGCCTTTCTAACGACTACAAACACTCCTGTTTCCAAGTCTTTAATTTCGTCTGGATGAACATAGAATTTTTTAACTTTCCGAGTTGTACCTTTTTCTGATTTGAATTCGATTCTTTTTAGTGGACCACCAACGTTTTCAGTCTGAGTTGTCAGGTCAACGTCGCTATAAGTTCCAATAATGGAAGCGACGGCTTCCGCAGAAGCAGCTTCATTACTGCGGCCAAAAAAGAATGTGTTACAGTTATCAATTACCTGTTTTGAAATGTCCTGTCCGTTAATGAACAAATCACCTAATGATTGAATACCGATAGCTGCCCCAAATTCAGCACTACGCGCCCGTGCTAGGATGTGAACAATCGTTTCAGACCCATAGGCTCCAAACTCATCAAAAATACCAAGAGCGCCTTTCTGGACATCCTGAGCATATCGAGTTGTGACACTATAGGCTAAATCCGCAATGACAAACCTAGCAAACCGCTTGATAAACTCGGAATATATGTTGCTGTTAAACGAGAAGATGACCGATTCTCCTCTTTCCAAAATCTCAAGAAGATCAAGACCCTCTGGATCATCTTCTAACAGCCCACCAAGTTCAGAATAGATCAATTTTTCAAGTTGTGTTTTCATGCTTCGCACAAGTTTCTTGAACGGGATCACCCTTGCTTTCGTCAGTCAAAGCCTCTATTTCTTCCTCAGAGAGTTCTCTTTTGCCAAAAAAACGTTCCATGTGAAGAGCAGACCTTGGACTAAGTACTTTACGTATCACAGTACGCTCATGAACCTCATAATCTTCAATCTCTTCCTCCGATTCATCTAGACCTAGAATGTCATCCGAAGGATTACTTTTCTTCTTAACAGGGATCTTATCCCGAATAATCTCTTCTTCTTCTATAACATCAGACATCAACGTCTGATATACAGATCGGAGAGACATATGTCTGGCGATCATCGGTAAGTCAGTCTTTAAATCAAAATCGTGCAGCATATGAATTACTTTTTGCAAAAAGTTTTCCGCTTCATTTTTATAAAAGGCGTTTTCCCAGTCGAATATCGCCATAATACGGTCAGTAATACTCGTCCTGTTACCATGACGGATTGGGTTGTACTTTAGCGGCGTTTTTTTCCGAAAAAACATGAAGCTTGCGGCCATACATGTCTGTTAATTTCTTAAACTGATTAATTGTTTTTGGATCACCTTTCCCATCAACAAAAAACACAGATTGAGAATTAGCAAGTGCGCTTTCAGCCACAGTTAAAATAGCCATTGTTTTTCCGCTTCCGGTTGTTCCCTGAAACAAAACGTGTTTAGTTGTTTCCTCAAGGGCCATTTCAGCTTGCCTTTTTCTTTTCATCAATACCAAGTAGAATATTTTCGACTGGCAAAGACTTTCCTATTGATCTAGATACATTTTGTCGCCACTTTTCTTGAACTTTATCATTAATTTTCACTCGATTCTGATATATTTTTTTCGTAATCACCGCTTTTTCTGTATTCCTCGATTACATCTTCTTTCGGTTTAACAATCTTGCCCTTGAAAAATTCATACACAGCAATACTGATTCGTGCAATGATAATCGAAAGAGCAATAGTCGAAATATAAGTTTGAGAACTTGGATGAAATGTCTGACCATTATTAATTAGCTGTTCAAAATAATCTAACCGCTATTCATACCGGCTAATTTTAATGAAACCGGTATGAACTGAAATAAATGCTTCCAACCTGCAAAATAGAGCATTCCACCTAAAACCGCAACAGACGGCCAAAATAGCAATTTTAATTTACCCACCTGTTTTAGAGAATAAGCTACACCAAATATTAAAAGCCCTAACACAAGTGACGGAAGAAACGCTAAACCTACAGATAACGTAGCAATAATAATTGCACCATAACCAAGTAGAGAAGTGAAATCAACTTTATTATCATTACTTGGCTTTCCATTTTTGTCCCTCGAAAAATTTAAGTCCATTTAATCCTCCCCAGTTAAAAGATCATCTAGCATTATAAAAGAAACCTTGACCCCTACTGATGAAGCAATAGCCTGAATATGATTTCTAATTGCATCTTCCTTACAAATATAAAAAATACGATCATACAAGCCGTTTTCAAGCGATTTTTTATATTGATACATTTTCTTTTTAATTCTTGTACTTGTTTTTCGACTCAATTCAACTTCAAAAGCAAAACGACGTTCACTATTGACTAAAACAAAATCTGGTACCTCCTGAGCTATATGCCGTAAAGCATTAGGTTTTTGGGTTGCTCAACACTCATCGAAAGAAACAACTCTTGTATTAATTCTCTTTCAGTTTTAAATCCAAAATTTTTGCCTTGAGCTGCATACCGATCCAGAAGGCTAAAAATCACATCATTCACTGTAAGATCATGTTGTAATGTAGAATAACCTTTACTAGCAGCATTACCAATGCGACCAATAAAACCAGAACCCTTTTTTGTAATACAAAGAACCTTTCTCCGAC
>NZ_JABJUQ010000005.1 GCF_013155385.1 Bacillus sp. WMMC1349
AAACACCGCTTTTCAAAGTTCCCGAAAAATACAAAATACCCTCTCGGCGATTTGCCAAGAGGGCTTGATATAAACGATTTGATTGTTAGTTTCATCATAGCATGTTTGACGGAAAAAACAAGCGAAAAAAGAAGATTTTTTTAACGAAATGAGGTGAAAAACATGCCGAGACCCGCAAAATCTGCAGCTCTTCAACTAATACAGGGTAATCCGAATAAAAAGAATACTGAGGAATTAGCCACCAGAGCTAAATATGAAAAACAAATGAAAATGCGTACTGAAAATATTAAGCCTCCTTCATGGTTGGATGATAAGGTAGCTAAAAAAGAATTTAAACGGGTTGCTGCTTTATTGTCTGAAGTGGATCTCATCACAGAGGCGGATATCAACATGTTGGCCACCTATTGTAAGATTTACTCTCGATATATTTCTATTACAAAAAAAATTGATGAAGATGGCATCATGATAAACACAGAAGGGTGTAATGAAAATGGTCAGCCCATCAAGTCGGTTGGTGAAGAACATCCCCTTCTTAAACGCGAGAAAAATTATTATGATCAGATGATATCTGCGGCCAACCATTTTGGCCTTACACCGTCTGCACGTGCAAAACTAGCCATCACCAAAACTCAGGAAGAACGAGAAAAGACGGCAGCGGAAAAGGAGTTTGGTAATGTATGAATACAATTAAACAGTTTATGATTGACTACTCGCGCGATGTGATATCGGGTGAGATTGTGGCGTGTCAAAAACATATTTGGGCTTGTCATCGCTTTTTAAATGACATTAAGAGAGAAGGAACAAGGGAGTTCCCTTATATATTTGATGACGAGAAAGCTAGACGGTTTCTTTATTGGATGACTCAGTTTAAGCATACAAAAGGACCTCTCGCAGGAGAAAATATTGTCCCCGAACCAATCCAAATTTTTATTTTTGGCAATGTGTATGGGTGGGTTCACAAAGAAACAAGGTATCGCAGATTCACAAAAGTATATTGGCAAGTTGGACGTAAGAACGCGAAAACACAAAGTTTAGCTTGTGTTGCTTCTTATGAAGCTATGGCAAATGATGAAAATATGTCAGAGGTCTACATTGGGGCAACGAAAACTGAGCAAGCAAAAATATGTTGGAATGAGATCAAAGCACAGATTCTTCAGTGTGAGCTATTAAATAAACCTGAGCAAAAATATAGGATTGCCTACGGGAAAATTGAACATCCAAAAACACAATCTAAAATTGAGGCACTCTCTAAAGATGCAGGGAAAACAGGAGATGGGTTCAATCCTCAGTGCGGAATTATAGACGAATATCACGCACATAAAACATCTGAAATATATGATGTACTTGTTTCTGGTATGGCTGCACGAAATCAGCCGTTAATGGTCATTATTACGACTGCCGGTTTTGAATTAAATAACCCTGCCTACCGCGTTGAATATGATTACGTGTCACGCATTTTAGATCCAAATAAAGTAGAAACAAATGAGCAGTATTTTGTGATGGTTAATGAATTAGACAAAGGTGATGACATTAAGGATGAGCAGAACTGGATCAAAGCCAATCCTATTGTTGCTAAAAATGAACATGGACTTAATTATCTGCGTGGAGAGTTGGAAGTTGCCTTGGCTGTACCAGAGAAAATGAGGAACTTTCTGACTAAGAATATGAATATCTGGGTTAACATGCGTGAAAATGGCTACATGGACATGCAAGCTTGGAAAGATTGTGGATCTGATCATTTTCCTGATCTATCCGGCCGGGAGTGCTATGTTGGAATTGACTTATCAAAACGAATTGACCTGACAGCCGTATCTTTTATTTTTCCGTTAGATGATGGGAGCTTTGCTGTAGAAAGTCATGGTTTTATGCCTGAAGATACATTCTATGAACGTATGAAGACAGATCATGTCCCTTATGACTTGTGGAGGGAGAGGAACTGGTTAACCGTTACTGATGGTGCTGTAGTTGATTATGACTATATCAGAGCTTATATCAAGAAAATGGAGAAAGAGAAAGGATGGAAAATTAAAGAAATCGGTTACGATCCATATAATGCGACACAGTTTGCTCAACAGATGGAGGCTGACGGATATGTGATGATTGAAATTAGGCAGGGAGTTGCCACACTTTCAGAGCCTACAAAAGACTTTCGCGAAAAAGTAAAGGCGAAAAACATCATCCATAATAAAAACGATCTACTGACATGGGCGATGGGTAATGCTGTTACAAAAGTAGATGCTCAAGAAAATATCATGCTGGACAAATCAAAGTCAACACAACGGATTGACCCTGCTGCAGCCCTTATTAATGCACATGTGAGAGCATCTCAAATTGATATGACGATTGACTTAAATGCTTATATCAAGTCAGGATCTTTCAGCCTGTAGGAGGTGGGAATATGAAATTTATAAAAAGTATGCAGCCGTTTATAGATGATATCTTACTTATTATAGGGATGATATTCATTTCTACTGCCATATATCGAATAAATATCAACGCGGGTTTGATTGCGACCGGTGTTTTTTTATTTTCTCTTGCTGGCTTGTTAGGTGTAGATAGGCAGCGTAAGGAGGAAGGAGGGGATTAGATGCTATTAAGCCGTTTAAAGGGCGGGGTCAAGAATGAAATCGCAGAAGAGGATAGCGGCTCCCTTCTTCATCCAGCCAATTGGTTTAGAAATATTTTTGCTGGCACTGAAACCTCATCAGGTGAAAGAGTATCATCAAAAACAGCTGTTCTTCATCCCGATGTTTATGCATGTGTCATAGTTTTGGCGGATGATATCGCGAAACTGCCAATCAAACTTTTTCAGAATAAAAACGGCAATATCAAACAAGTCCAAAATGATATTAGTGAGATGATTCTGAACAAAGTCAATGATTATATGACAAGTTTTATTTGGAAAAGGCTTTTGGTCACAAGGCTTTGTACTTGGGGGAACAGTTACAATCTTTTGCTTTTTGATAAAGACGGAAATGTGACTGGAATCAGACCTTTAAACCCTGAGGCAACAAATACAAATATTGACCCTAATAACGGTCGGGTTTGGTATTCAACCACGATTGACAGCAAATATCGTGAGTTTTTTTATGAAGAAGTTCTGCATTTTAAAAACCTTTCTCTTGATGGAATTGTGGGACAAACTCCGATTTCAGTTATTCGTGACAATATCGGATCAAATCGAGCTGCCACAAAATTCAATGCAAAATTTTATAAAAATGGTGGCGCTCCGTTTGGCGTTGTCAAAGCACCAACTCTATTAGATAGAGAAAGTAAAAAAATTGTGAGAGAAGACTGGGAGCGTGTAAATGCGGGTCAGTCTATTGCAGTCCTAGACGCTGGTCTCGACTATTCACAAGTAACCATGCCGATGAAGGATGCTCAATTTATTGAGTCCATGAAATGGAACCGTCAGCAGATCGCATCTATTTATAAGGTACCACCACATAAAATAGGTGAACTTGATCGAGCCACTTTCTCTAATATCGAACAACAATCATTGGATTATGTCAAAACGACGTTACAACCTTTAGTGACAAATATAGAACAAGAATTGAACGATAAAATATTGACAGAAAACCAGTTAAAAAGTGGTTATTACTTTAAATTTAACCTAGAATCAGAACTTCGTGGAGATAGTAAATCTCGTGCTGAGTTTTATAAAACGATGCAAAGTGTTGGCGCTTTTAGCGTAAACACAATCCTTCAAAAAGAGGACATGACCGGAATTGGAGATATTGGGGATGAGCATTATGGGAATTTAAATCTTGTTCCTCTTTCAATTATGAAAGAATATCAATTGAACAAAGTAAAAGGGACATCTGATGAACAGAAGGGGGGTGATGGCAACGAAGAAGAAAAACAAGTATTGGAACATGAAGATTCTGAATGATTCTACTGCTGAAATCACACTTTATGGCTCAATAACGGGTGAAGGATGGTTTAGTGAGAGTTCTTCTAAAGTTTTTCAGTCAGAATTGAAAAGTTTAGGTGATGTAAGCTCTATTGATTTGTACATTAATTCACCTGGAGGAGATGTCTTTGAGGGCCAAGCGATTCATTCAATGCTTAAACGTCATAAAGCTAAAATTAATGTTTATGTGGATGCACTGGCTGGAAGTATTGCCTCAGTTATTGCAATGGCGGGGGATAACATTACAATGCCAAGTAACGCCATGATGATGATTCATAATCCTTACATGGGAATGGTCGGGAATGCAACAGAATTTCGAAAGGCTGCCGATGATCTTGACAAGATCACAGAAAGTATTGTTTCGACATACCTTGATAAAGCTGGTGACAAGCTGGATGATGTTACTTTACATCAATTACTTGATGAAGAAACGTGGCTGACAGCTGATGAAGCATTACATTATGGTTTGATTGATGAGGTCTCAGAATCAAAGGATGTAGCAGCCTGTATTGATCATCAAATTTTGGCACACTTTAAACATGTGCCAGGAAAGATAGTTGCTAAAACAGTTGCTGAAAATTCGGCTGAAGAAGCAGGATTGGATGAATTACAAAAACAAAAAATTGATATGAAACTTGAACTCTTAAATCTTTAAGGGTTCTTTTTTAATGCCACTTTTAAGGAGGACAAGAATTTGAAACCGAAACTATTAAAACAAAAAAATTTTTTATTGAAACTAGATATTCAATTTTTTGCTGGAGGTGGAATGTCTAAAAAAGAACGGGAGTTACGCCAAACGCTAGCAGAAAAGCGTACAGAAATTGAAGCATTGACAGACAAAGGGAAAATTGATGAAGCTAAAAAACTACTTTCTGAAGCTCAACAAATAAAAGAGCAGATCCAGACATATGAAGAAGTCCGAAATATGCAAGTCCCTTATGAACAGGAGCAGACATCACAAGATTCAGTAGCAACTGGTCAACAGCCAACAGATGATATCGCCAAAACGGAAGTAAAGAACCATGTTCAGCTTTTTGCGTCAGCTCTTAAATCTGGAACAATACCGAAACCTCTTTCCGCAATGAAAGAAGGTGTGGATGAAGATGGCGGTCTTGTTGTTCCGCAAGATATTTCAACGAAGATCAACGAAAAACGTAGACAATTTGATACACTGGCTAATCTCGTTGATGTCATTCCGGTATCTACAAATAAAGGTTCACGAGTGCTTGAAAAACTAGCAGATATCACTCCATTAGCAAACCTTGAAGAATTAGCGGATATTACGGAACTAGAGAATCCTAAATTTGAAAACATTAAATATAACATTAAAGATTATGCAGGAATTTTGGTTCTTTCTAATGATTTGCTTTCAGATACACAAGAAGCGCTTCTTCAATATTTGACCAATTGGCTCGCTAAGAAATCAGCTGTTACGCGTAATACGTTGATTATTAAGCAATTAGGAACACTCGTAAAAACAGCAGTTTCAAAGCAAGACGATATTAAAGATATTTTGAACGTCAAGCTTGATCCAGCTATCAACGCCACAACCTCTTTTATTACAAATCAATCAGGATTTAATGTTTTGGATAAATTGAAGGATGCTTTTGGCCGGTACTTACTACAGCCTAATCCAACAGATCCGACTAAAAAACTTTTATTCGGAAAGCCTGTGTCCGTTATATCTGATAAATATTTGCCAAACGGTGGTACAAAAGCAGCGCCAAAATATCCGTTGATTGTCGGTGATCTTAAAGAAGCTGTTAAACTATTTGACCGTCAGCAATATTCCATTTTAACGACAAATGTTGGCGGTAAAGCATTCTATCGTAATTCTACAGATATGCGAATCATTGAACGTGAAGATGTTGTTCTTTGGGATACTGATGCTGTTGTGTTTGCAGAGTTTTCATCAATCAAAGATGCAACTCCAGACAATGGGGTTCCAAATCCCGGTTCTGGTGAGAACAAATAATAGGTGAATGAAAGCTAGGTGATGCCCAATGACAGAAATTGAGCAAAAAGAACTTAAAGAAGCGAAAAAATTTCTCAGGGTTGATGGTGATTTGGAAGATGATTTAATCCTGGGATTTATCGCTTCGGCGAAGGAATATATTACAGCTGCAACTGGTTTAAAGTTCCCAAATCATTCAGCACGAGCTGATATGTGTGTAAAAGCATTTGTAACGCATTGGTATGAAAACAGGGAAGTAGCTGGCACAACTTCAAACCTTGATGGGGTGCTAACGATGATGATCAATCAATTAAAATATACGGTTTCGGAGACTGGTTCCAATGTTGAATGACATGCGGTATCGGATTGAATTTCAACAGAAAAAAGAGGGCGGGCGCCTCCCTGTGGAAGGTAAGTATGAAACTGTTGTGGAATGCTGGGCCAAAGCTGAGGGATTAAAAGGCCGAGAGTATTATGCAGCGGCAGCTGTTCAGAAAGAAAAAACTATAAAATTTACAATTCGTCACCGTGAAGATCTTAACGAACATATGCGAATTCTTTTTCAAGATCAACCATACGAGATTGAATCAATTTTGCCGAACTATTCTCGGAAACATTTCACCACAATAAGGGCAAAGGCGGTGGAATAATGGAATTTGAAATGGAGATGCAGGGCTTTAAAGAATTAGATTCATATTTAACTGACCTTGCAAGGAAAGATGAGTCAATCAATAAAGCAGCCGTAAAAGCCGGGGGTGCTATTCTTGCCAAAGAAATAGATAAAAATGCACCTCGATCTGATATTGGGGGCAGTCATCCCCATATTGATGAGGATATTATTGTTGGAAACCGTACTCGAAAGGATTTGGATGGTGAAATCTATGCTGTTGTTGGACCTACTAAAGACACAAAATTCCGTGTTCACTTACCGGAATTCGGAACCATTCATCAGCCAGCTAATCCATTTATTCAGCGAAGTATGAGAAGCGCAAATGAAAGAATGTTACAAGCGATGGCAAGCGTAATTAAAAGAGGGTACAAGCTATGAATGTAGTAGAAAGGTCTTTACTACTGAAAAACAAAGTATTTGAAGCGTTGGAGAATGATCCAGCGCTTTTATTATTGGTGAAACCATCAAATATTTTTGAACTAGCTGTACCAATTGGGATCAAAAGTAAGCCAGCCTATATTGTTGTACAGGAACTAGAGTATAGAGCTACTCAGTGGGCTGATGGCAAGCCAATAAAGGATAGTGCTGTCTATCAAATTGATGTCTATCACAGTTCTTCCTGTGATGAGATTCTTGTTGCCATCGTTCATGTGATGAATCAATTAGATTTTCAAACGACTGTTTTAATCAATGGTTTTTTAAAAGATGAAGTCCTCATCCGGAAAGGATATCGATTTGAGGCCAATATTTTAATATAATTGGAGGTTTAAAAATGCCTGAATTTAGTTCAGTTACCGGGTTGGAAGGTGTGAAATTCGCACCACTAAAAAAGGAAAACGGGGTTTATATAGCCTCAAAAATTATAGATTACCCTTATGCAATTAATGCAAAAGTAAATACTGAAACTTCAACAGAAAAGCAGTATGCGGATAATAAACTGGTTGATATGGCTGTTACAACAGGTTCCACAAAACTGGAACTCGAAATGCGTGATTTACCAATGGAAATATTAGCTGAGTTGTTAGGAATTGAAGCAACAGATGGACTGTATATGTTTAAAAAGAATATTATCCCGCCATGGGTTGCTATGTCGTTTTTTGGGCCGAAAGCAAACGGTAATCATCGTCATGTGGGATTAGTGAAAGGTCGTTTCTCGTTACCAGATGATGAATGGAAAACAAAAGAAGAAAAAACGAATTTCCAAACAATCAAACTTTCAGCTGAGTTTATGGAGCGTGAGCAGGATAATGTCTTTAAAGTATTAGCTGATGAAGATGCACCAAGCTTCAGTTTGGATAAGTTCTATACGAAGGTATTTGGCGATGCTTACAAGTCTCCTAGTGCAGGAGATAACCCTAACGTCAATCCAGGAAAATAAACATAAAGGGAAGCCTTAGTGCTTCTCTTTTTTCGTACTCAATACTTTTAAAGGAGGAGTCAGCATGGCTCAAAAGCAAATTGCAATTAAATTATGGTTTGAAAAAGATCAAAAATATAAAACGTTTATTGCCCCTCGTACGAATACAAAAATCTTGTATGAAGCCTTGGAATTAGATGAAGATGCAGCAAAAAAAACAAAAAACATTAAAGAAGTCCTTAAAAGTCTAGATGAACGCATGAAATTTATTGTCCGAGTATTTCACAACCAGTTTAGCTTAGAGGAATTCCAAGAAGGCCTACAATCCTTTGAGGTATCTGATCAAGTAAGACGAATCATGGGCGAAATCATGGGATACGAAGAGGTTAAAGAGGACGATGATTTTTTGCAGACAGCGGAAACAGAAACCTTACAGCCAAAAGTGGAATAGAGCAACTCAATGATATTTATTCGGCTCTTTTAAAGCAAGGATGGACAATGACAGAAATAGATCAGATGGATATTTATCACTATTTAGAAGTTTTGGCACATGAAAACAAACCTAAAATAGTACCTATAGATCAAGTATTTTTCTAAAAATGATTTTTTTGTTGAGTTTAAGCCAGGGAAGCGGGGTGGTTACATATGGCGCAACCTATCGGAAACATGATTGTTAAAGTAGGGCTTGACGATACTGGCTTTAATCGTGGTATTGAAGGTTTGAAACGACAAATGCGTTTGGCAAATTCAGAAATGAAAGCCTCCGGAGCAATTTATAAAGCAGCGGGCAATCAGTCTAAGTTCCTCCAATCTCAAATAGAAGGCCTTAATAATAAATATCAGATTCAAGGACGTTTAGTTGATGAACATCGCACTAAATACAATAAATTAGTAAGGGAAAAAGGATTAGATAACCGTGAAACACAGATACAAGCCCGGCGGTTAAATGACGCGATTGCTGTCCACCAAGGTCTTGGAAATGAACTGAAACGAGTAACCAGAGAATTTGATAATACGACAAACAGCACCCGAAGAGCAGCGGGTGTTTTTTCTGTATTCAAACGTAACTCAGGTGAAGTATCTAAAGAATTAAATGCAGTTTATCAGTCTGCTACTACAGCAGGGAAAGCACTTTCTGCCATTGGTGCAGCTGGAACTGTTGGAATTGGACTCACTGTAAAAGCAGCAGCAGACTTTGAGAAAGCAATGAGTCGTGTAGGTGCTTTGGCAAACGCAACGAATGAACAAATGGGAGAGTTAACAGAAACAGCCCGTCATTTAGGTGCGACAACTCAATTCACAGATGGGCAAGTTGCTGAAGGGATGCAATATCTAGCGATGGCGGGGTATAAAACGAATCAAATTGTTGGAGCCATGCCGGGACTTCTAGCGACTGCCGCAGCTGGTCAAACTGAACTTGGTGTTACAGCAGATATTGTTTCAGATATTTTGACTGAATTTCATATTAAAGCTGAAGATACAAACCGTGTTGCAGATGCGATGACCTACACGTTTACCAATTCAAATGCCACACTGCAAGAAATCGGACAGACAATGAAATATGCGGCACCTGCCGCAAAAACAGCCGGACTCAGTATGGAAGAGTTAGCAGCAGCCACCGGAATCATGGCAAACAGTGGGATTAAGGCGGATATGGCAGGAACAGCCTTACGATCAACACTTACTCGTTTAGCAGCACCGCCAAAGCAAGCAGGCAATGCAATAGATGAATTGGGATTAAAGGTCACAGATTCAACCGGAAAATTACGACCACTGGCAGATATCATTGGACAAATCAATGAGAAAACTAAAAACTATACGGAAACCGAGAAAATTCGTATTGCCAAACAAATAGCAGGGCAACATGCACTTTCAGGATTTATTACCTTAATGCACGCTGGAAAAGACAAGCTTCAAGATTTCACGAAAGAAGTAGAAAACAGTGGTGGAACTGCTGAAAAAGTAGCTAAGAAACAAATGGATAATTTATCTGGATCACTTGAATATCTAAAGTCAGCTACAAATAACGCAGTTATCACTTTGGGAAATCAGTTCTTACCTGTTATTAGAGCTACAGCTGATGGATTGACTAAGATGGTAACTTGGTTTGATTCGTTACCTCCTTCTGTGTCTCGTACAATTGCTATTACAGGTGGAGCCGTCACTGTGTTTTCACTTTTAGGTGGTGCAGCTTTGTTGTTGCTTGGCTCTTTGCCAAAGATGGCAGCAGGATGGAATATGCTTCGTACTGCCGGTGGATATTTAACTCGTAATGTAAACCGTGCTTCAACTAGTCTTGGAGTTTACTCTACAGAAGCGATTGCCGCGGGTAGAGCCTCCAGAACAGCAGCCACAGGGATGAGCACAACATCAACAGCGGCAAACTTAGCATCCACAAGAATGAATAGATTTCACCAAACGACCAACTTAGCAACAACAAGAGTTGGTAGACTTGAACAGTCAGCTAGTAGAAGTACTAAGGTCATGAGAGGGTTGGGTGGAGCCTCTCGTGTAGCTGGTTTAGGTCTTGGTATGTTTGGTGGTCCAGTTGGTGTAATCGGAGGACTTTTGCTTTCTTTTGCCCCGGAACTATTAAAATTTGGCTCAGGTATTTTAAAAGTTGGGGTCAATGCTGTTAAAGGCGCTGGCGGTTTTATGAGACTAGCAAAAAGCGGTTTCGGACTGTTTAACATTATCAAAAAAGGTGTAGGGATAGTCGGCTTATTACGTGGTGGATTGAGCCTGTTGGGTGGTCCTGTTGGTCTTGCTATAACAGGAACTACACTTTTAACTGAAGCTGGTTTCAAATACTATGACAATCTAAAGAAAAGAGTTCTTCCAGCAACAATTGATTTTGGTAATGGTGTATCAAAATCTACTTCAAAAGCTATAAACGCTTATGAAGATATGAACATAAAAATCACAGCTAAGCTTAATACACTACGTGTGACGAATAAAAAAATCACTAAAAGTATTGCTGAAGATGTATCTAAACAATTCACAGATATGGGAAATTCGCTGAAAAAAGGTTTTCAGACAAGTGCAGATACGGCTACTAAGGTATTAACAGATTTTTATGCTTCTAATAACAAAACATCAGACAAGGAAGCTGCTAAAATACTAAATAAAATTAAAAACGGAAATAGCAAGCAACAAAAAGAAATTCAAGGGTATGTTAATCGAGTTAACCAAATCTATCGAAAAGCTGCAAAAGAACATCGCAAAACAACAGACAAAGAGAATAAAGAAATAGCTAAAATACAAAGAAAAATGTATGCCAAAATGAAGACAGCTCTTTCTAAAAGTAAAGATGAACAAATAAAAATTTCAAGAAAATTAAAAGAGGAATCTTCCAATCTTTCTGCAAAACAAGCAGCCGCAGTTGTAAGAAACAGTAATAAAGCTAAAAACAAAACAATAAAAGCAGCAAATGATCAATTTAATGCTGTTGTAAAGGCAGCGGACGATCAATATTATGTCAAAGGCACGATTACTAAAAAAGAACATGATGATACTGTTAAAAAGGCAAGAGATCAGAAAAAAAACACGATATCAAAGGCTAAAGAAACTCATCAAGGTGTTGTAAAAGAAGCCAAAAAACAGGCAACCGGACATGTTAGCCAAGTTGATTGGGAAACGGGTGAAGTTCTCGGGAAATGGAATCTTTTCATTGTTGATTTAGCCCGTATCATTAATAAAATTACTGGTGGTATAAACAAGGTTCTTGAATTTTTTCATGCCCCAACTATTCCTGAGTGGAAACCTAAAGGATATAGTGACAATGATAAAAAGATGCAGGTTGCTCCTGGTGCTGCATATGCGAAAGGAACAAATTTCCACCCAGGTGGTCAAGCACTTGTTGGTGAAGAAGGTTGGGAACTGGCTCATTCACCAGGAATTGGAACCTATATGATAGGGGTAGGCGGTCCACAAATCTTGGATCTACCACGAGGGACTTCTGTACTTCCACATGCTGAGTCTAAAGTGTTAACAGGATCAGGTTTACCTGGATATGCGGGTGGAGTCGGAAGTTTTTTCAAAGGAATGATTTCAGCAGGGAAAAATGTTGTAGATAAAACGATTGATGTGGGTTCAAAGGCAGTAGAGTTGATTAAGAAAGGACCAGGTGAATTCATTAAAAAACTGTTTAAGGGATTAATACCTTTCAAATCTGGAAAAGGCATTGATTCCATAGGAACTGGCATAATGAAGACCATAAAAGATGGAGCATTTCAGTTTTTAAAAGGGATTATACCAGAAAATACGGCCACGGATTCGAGTTCATTTAAAGGAACAGGTGGGACAAAAGCTGTTAACCAGTGGGTTAGTGAGGCAGCAAACATAGCTGGTGTTCCTCCTACATGGATACCTGGTCTTGTTACAATTGCCATGAAAGAAAGCGGTGGAAATCCAAATGCCATCAACTTGTGGGATTCTAATGCAAAGGCTGGACACCCTTCACAAGGGTTAATGCAAACTATTCCATCTACATTTAACGCTAACAAGTTTCCTGGGCATAATAACATATTGAATCCTGTAGATAATACTTTGGCGGCTATTAACTATATTAAGCGCAGATACGGAGATATACGCAACCATCCAGGTTTAAGATCGATGGCTCTCGGTGGTGGATATGTTGGGTATGCAAAGGGTGGGATTTCTCCCGGTCGTGGTGGTTCAAAATGGGCAATTTTAAACGAAAGAGGCTTTGATGAAACTACAATTACAGAAGATCCTTCATACCGCGAACGCAATATAGGATTATGGGCGCGTATTGGTAGCAAGCTTGGAGTTCTCCCGTCTTTACAAGAAGGGATGATTTCAAAAGCTCTTGTGTTGTTGCAAAAAGTATCGATGCAACCCGAAAAAGAACGAGGTTCTTCTAATATTCCATCTGTGGACATTAGTAGTATCGTGCAGAACCAAGAAAAACAAATCAATATGATGGCAAAACAAATTGATTTTCTGAATAAAAACATGCAGCTGTTACAACAGATTCTATTAAAAGAGAGTGACACTTATCTTGATGGAAGAAAGATTGATCAATCTACCGGTGATCGGTTTACCCGAACGTCATTTATGAACGGGGTGAGATGATGAAATTGTTTATTGATTATGATAATGGGCTGGGGGAGCAAAGTTTAAATAGCTTGCTCCCTTTTTTCGAGGTTCTAAGCTTTACACCTGAGGCTCCAGGGATAAGTCGTGAAACAATCAATATTCCGAGAATAAATGGAGTTATTTTGCCGCAGCACCCACGTGAAATCACGTATACGGAGAGAAAAATAACAGTCGAAATTTATATGAATTCAATTATTGCAGAAAATTTTTATCAGTATAGACATGAACTTTATGCGTTACTGGTTAAACCTTTCCCATATTATATTTCAACGGATTTATTGCCAAATCTCCGTTTTAAAGTAACTTGTGATGGGAATTTCAGCATTCCAAAACAGAAAGAAAAAAATCACGTAGTTTTCACTGTGGACTTTAATAACTTTACAGGATTAGCTGAATCAAAATCTACTTCTCTGACAAAACAAAATTTTAATGGTGAACACTGGAGCCCGGGGATGAATATTCAAATGCGTGATGATCTAAAATACATGTTCAAAAATCAAAAAAGGTTTCAGGTCTATAACACTGGTGACGCCTATATTAACCCTATGCAGCATGATTATCATGTAACCTTACGAGCAAAAGGAAAAAATGTCACGATCATCAATCATACAAATGGTGAAAAGTTAAAAATAGAACGCGAGTTGAAAAAATCTGAGTCTGTGACTTTTGTTAAACAATATACGGTGATCAATAAAAAGCCTGTCAAAACATCTGGGAGGCTTCCGGGGCTTGATATCGGAGTGAATGATTTTGAAGTGCAGAATACCAATGATTTTGACATCACGTTTGATACACGTTTCTACTACGCGTAAGGGGCAAGTGATATGGCAAATTTAGATTTTATTAAACAGATTGCACCAGACGCACAGAGAGTTTATAAAAAGCATGATATTCTTGCTTCCCTGATTATTGCTCAAGCCTGTTTAGAAAGTGGATGGGGTACAAGTGAGCTAGCCCAGCAGGGAAAGAATTTATTCGGAATGAAAGGTACGTATAAAGGACAATATGTCCTCATGTGGACGACTGAATATGACAAGAACGGAAAACCTACTCCCGTGCAAGCCAGGTTTTGCAAATACCCATCTTGGTCTGAATCGATTCAAGACTTAGCCAAGTTATATGTCAACGGGACAAGCTGGGATCCTAATCACTATCAAGCTGTCGTAGGGGAAAAAGATTACAAGAAAGCAACAGCCGCACTTGTTGAAGCCGGTTATGCGACTGATCCGAATTACGCCATTAAATTAAATAGTTTAATCTTTACTTACAAACTAACACAATATGACACTGTGGAAGGTGTCCCTGACGGACCAGATGATCCAGATACACCGACACCTGATCCCGAATTTCCTAGTAAAGAGTATGACGGGAAAGACATCACACTCAATCAGAATTTACCTTCTGACGTTACCTTTCCACAACTACATGTTTCAACAAAGGATGGAAAAAGTGTTGTCGAAATAACGGGCGTTTCAGTCGATCTGATGGACGATAAGACAGGGAAGAAGAGTTTTACCTTTACGATCACAAAAACGCAGGAGAACGCCATAGAATTCGATTTATTGGTAAATGATAATATTCTGTATTTGGATGAGAAGAAATTCAATCATCAAAAGTATTACATTACAGATGTTAACATCCGTCAAGAGAAAAATGTTCTAAGGAAAACTGTATCAGCGAGCCACATTTTCACTGTGCTTCTGATTAACAATCGCATTCATGAAACGGTCTCAAAAAAGCTAAAGTTAAGAGAGGCGTTAGATATTGCGTTAAAGGATACGAATTTCAAATATATTTTTAAAACGCCTGAAAGAGAATTTGATGCAGCAGAACAAGAAAATTTTGGGGATAAGAATTCCACAGAGTTGATGGATGAAATTATCCAAGATTACAAGCTTGAGATCGATGTCGATAACTATAAAATGTATGTTTATCAAAAGATGGGAAAACGGATTAATTTCACCTTAGATTCACGCTATAATATGCCTGGTATCTCCATTAAAATTAACTCACAAAACAGCACAACTAGAGCTTGGGGCTATGGTGCTTTGAAAAAAGGCAGTAGCGCAGATAGCAAAAAACCAAAATATGAATTTGAGCCGATTTTGTACATTCATCCAGATGAAAAAAAGTTTTTACTCGAAGGAAAACCACGTTGGGCAGAACCGATCAGGGATGAAAGATATAAAAAGGCGAGTATCATGGTTTCAGCGCTTAAAAAACATGTGAATCCATATCCTGAAATGACAATCGAGGCAGACTTTCAATATATCTATGAACCAAAACTATTAGAAATTGAACAGGACTTCTGGAAAGGTGATACGATTCATGTCTTAGCTGATACGGCAGATGGTATCACGTTTGAAGATGATGTACGGCTGATCTCCATTCAGTACAATCCTTTAGATCCTTACAGTAGTCCAAAATTGATATTCGCCAATTTCAGAAAAGATATTCAAGATATCGCCGTTAGTCAGGCTAAGCAGTTAAGAGATCAAAAACGATATATCAACCAACTTTTTCAAACGCTCAGATAGCGTTTTTTTATTTTTGTTTAAAAAGGAGTGAGGCAGATGGTGCAGCTGATAAAAAATTATGATCAAACGCGAAACTCCCGTCATCAAGCACAATTAAAATCAGATATGCAAAGTATTGAAAATACCTTAAATGATCACGAGTATCATTTGAAAAGTCATGAATTATCTAAAACAGCCCATACATCAAAACAAGTCGATCACGGCGGTTTTTCTGTGTCTTCGGTTTTAGAAGGATTAAAGAACAGAATACGAAATTTAATATTAAATACCGATGGGACGAACGTTAAAGAGGTAGTCGATTCGAGAGTTACAGCTGATGGCGAGGTATTTCCCTTGCTTAAAGAGCGATTAGATACGGAGTATGGTAAGCTACTACAAAAAATCAAACGTAATGTAAATGTTGACGATTTCGGTGCTGATCCGACCGGTATAAAAGATAGTACAGAAGCATTTCAAAAAGCGATTGGTACCGGTAAAGTACGTCTGAACCTATCAGCCGGTACCTATATTGTAAAAGGCGTCAAACTTCCGTCTTGGACGTACATGGTCGGTCAAGGCATCGGTGTTACTACGCTGAAACTGCACGAAGATACGCCAGCTAGTGAGTGGGTGGTCACGAACGCGGATCATGTAAAGGGAAACCGAAATATCGTTGTAGAAGGAATGTCGCTTGATTGGAATTCGGAGCGCCAGGGCGGTGTAAGTGCAACCGGTGGAATACATTCGAGCTGTCTTACCTTTGCCAATGTTACATTCGGGATTGCGCGAGAAGTAGAAGGCATTAATCCGGGGTTACATTGTTTTGATGCCTCTGCACCAAGCTATAATATTGCGGATGTTGATTATACAAAAAGTGGATGCCGGTATATCTGGTTTGATCGATGCGTCGGTTCGGGGTATGGAGATGACGGAGTAACAACGCACTATAGTGAGTATGTTTTTATCACACAATGTGTGATGACCAATCCTAGTGGAAAGGCCCATCCAGTTGGAGAGGCAAATTCGAACGGTGTCGAGGTAGATGACGGGTCTAAAAACGTTTGGGTTATTGATTGTTATACGTCAGGGAATGTTCGTGGTGTTGAAGTGAAAGCACATCCGGAATGGCCGGCGCCTTCTAACGTCCACATTACAGGTTGTGAATCATTTCGAGATGTTCGCGCGTTTGATCTTCGTCACATTGGACATCACTTAGCAAACGAACCATGGAGCGAAACAGCTCGAGATGTTACGTTAGTCAATTGTACAGCGCGTGAACCAGTATTTAATGATCTATGTGTGGGACTAGATCCACGAGCGCTTGTCGTTTCAGCTTATCAACATGTCATGATTTCAAACTTCCGTGCGATTGGCGATCCTACGTATAACTATAAAGGGACAACAATCATCGCTTTTCAATATAAGAGTCGAAAGATTAATGTTAACGGATTACAAATGCATGGTTTCGCAAAAGCTGGTACAGATATTCATGTGATCGGAGGCGATCAACGAACGGATGATGTTCATATCTCAAACTTTGCAATCCATGATTCGGCAAAAGTCGGTATTAGCTTAGGCGGTGGGGTATATTACGTTAATTTAATGAATGGTATCACACATACAAAAGGTGGGATAGCCGGTGTAACAGCGCCAAACAACCAAGCAAATATTGTTTCGGTGCGTGCTGTTGGATATACTGATGCGGCTGTGATCGCAGGTGAACGTTACCCCTTTGTTCCAAACAATATCAAGGGCGGTTTTAGAGCTGCATCAAGTTCTGGTTCTCCTTTGTCAGATACTAGCGCAATTATCGGCTCTACTGGTGGTGGCAAAGCTAAAGGTGACGCTAATGTATTGATCGGAACACGGGGAGGTTCCACAACAGAAGGCTCTCGGTCTGTTGTCATGGGTTCAAATAATTCCCATGTGAAAGGCAAAGATTTAGTTTCGGCTATGGTTCTCGGTTCTGTCAATGTCATAAACGACAAGAGTTATACCACAGTGTGGGGGTTCGGAAGTGAGCCATCAACGGCTAATAAACGAGTCGAAGTGAATGCAGAGGCTGGATCGGTACGAGGTACGGGAGCCGTCCAGAGCGTTTCAGACCTAAAGGACCTTGCGGAATACTTCGAATCTAAAGACGGAAACAAAATTGAATCTGGCTATCTGGTGACATTGGATGGCGATAAAATTCGAAAAGCGCAAACAGGTGAAAAAGTTCTCGGTGTTATTTCTGAAACTGCCGGCGTTATCATGGGTGGTGCAGCGTTTTACTGGAATGACCGATATCTTAGAAACGAGTTCGGTGGTTTGATCTATGAAACAATGATTAAAGATGGCTGTGAATATAAGATCCCGAAAGAAAACCCAGATTATGATCCTAAGATTGAATACACACCAAGAGAAGATCGCGATGAATGGCATGTAGTCGGTTTAATCGGTCAGGTGTTTGTTAGAATTGATGAAACAGTAAAAACCGGTGATTTCATTGTACCTAACGATGGAATAGGTACAAAATCGGATAAAGGTAAAGGTCTTTATGTCATGCGAATCCGCAAAGACTTTAATAAAGATCAGGGTTACGGTGTGGCAAAAGTCTTTATTCATCCAGGAATATAACGGAGGTGGTTAAATGATATATAAAGACTCCGGCATTCAGTTCGATGTAAACGCACAAGTCAAACGCAATATATCAACTAGTATTCAATACAGTACACAAGACACTGGGACGGCAAAAATAACCTTTAAACTATTGAAAGACGGTGTACCATTGCCCATATCAAACGCGACTCACGGAAAACTGTTTATGAAGTTCGCGGACGGTAGTCACTTTTATGTTCATACGGAAGTCGGAGACGCTCTTACAGGCGTTATTTTTTATGTCTTGACTTCGGAACAAATGAAGCATTTTGGGACAGTGCAGGCTGAACTTTATGTCAATTATGATAACGGTCAGAAAATGAGTATTCACAAGTTTTCTTTTAAGATTGATCAAGCTCTTGTGGATGCGGATATTGTCCCGATGGCAGAATATTATATCGAAGATTTTGAGACGCTCAAAACCCTTGTTCAAGAAAAGGCAGCACATGCAGACAACATATTAGACGAACTTCAAAAGAAGTTTGCAGAACTGAATAACGTTGAAACAAAAGACGGAGCGCAAGCAAAAGCAAACAAGGCAGAAGCAAACGCAAAACATTATACGGATCAGCATGTAGCGAATAAGGAAAATCCACACGCAGTTACAAAAGAACAGATTGGATTATCTAATGTCGAAAATATGAAGCAAGCATCGAAGATTGATTTTGATACACACAATGAAGATTCTACTCGGCATATTACGCCTGAGGAACGAATGAAGTGGAATGATGGTCAATTAACTAAAATATCTAATGACACTGGGGGCGTGTTGGTATCCATAGGAGATACGGATGATCTCTATTTGAAAATAGTTCAGTCCGGCAAACGATTCGGAACTTTTTATTGTTCTGGGAAAGCCAAAAACTCGCCGAGTCCTCACTCGTCAAGAGGGCTTTTTCATATGACCGGAACGGATGAAAAGGGACTAGGTACGTACGGGTATGTCATAGCGCTTGATTGGAAAAACAACCTTTATACGAATTATATTGATCAAACGGAAGGCTGGCAGGGGTGGCAACGGTCTTTATCATCGTCAGACTTATCGCCGGAATGGAATGCGGCTACACTGATCAATGGGGCAAAGCAAGATTCAGCGTTCCCGTTACAATTCTCCGTCAATAATAACGTTTTATGGTTACGTGGCTCTTTCAGTTCCTTACCGGCTATCGGAACCATTGTCGCAAAGTTCACAATTAAGCTCTCTAGGCTTGTTGATTTTGTTGTACCTACAATTGGATCTTACGGAATCGCTCGTTTTTCTTTAACCACTGATGGGGAGCTGAGATATGACGGCATCATGGCGAATGATAATGCAAGTGTTACGAGAGTCTCTTTTAATGTCGGAATTCCGTTATGGTAAGGGGAGGGAAAAATATGCACGTTCTTTATTATGATGCAAACTTTAAATATGCTGGTGAAGATGATGTTGAGATAAATGGTGATACATTACCGCCTAATAGTACGACAGTGCTAATCCCTGAAGGGCTATACGATCCTAAATACCAGCTAGAGAAGGGTGTGGTGTGGGTTGAATCGGCTACACAAGAGTATATTGATAGCGTGAAGCCTTCTCCGCCTGAACCTAGTGCAACCGAGATTTTGAGGAAACAGGTTGCTCATCTATACTATATGATCTCGATAGAAGGATCAGAAAAGACGGCAGATTGGTTCACATATATGAAAGGCTTTTATAAAGACGGTCTGTGGACGAAGAAACAAATTCATGATGGAGTAGGTGCCAGAAGGATTACACCGAAACAATATGAAGAAATCACTGGAGAACCTTACGATTCCAATAAGCCTCCTAGCAACAAGACAGAATAACAGAACTATAAAAGAGCCGATTGGGCTTTTTTATTTTGCCTTAAAGGAGGTGAAGCCTTTGGAGATGGATTTAACTCAATATTTAATGACACAAGGACCCTTTGCGGTTCTTTTTTGTTGGATATTGTTTTATGTATTAAATACAACAAAAGAAAGGGAAAACAAGCTTAATTCACAGATTGATGCACAAAATGAAGTGCTAGCCAAATTCAGTGAGAAATATGATGTTGTGATTGATAAGTTGGATCAAATTGAAAAAAATCTAAAATAGGAGTGAAGAAAAATGAAAAATTTTGATAAAGGTACAGTCGTTCGGACGGTGCTTCTTTTTATTGCACTTATTAACCAGACTTTGATGATGTTCGGAAAGGGTGCATTGCCGATTAGTGAGGACCAAGTAAACACACTGGCAGATACTTTGTATTTGGTGGGTTCCACAGTGTTTACGATCATTACTTCAATCGTCGCATGGTATAAAAACAACTATGTCACAGAGAAAGGGAAGAAACAAAAAGAAGTGTTAAAACAAAATGGATTAACAAAATGAGAGGGCTACCGGTTGGCAGTCTCTTTTAATTGTCAAAAATAAAAAATAGAGGTGTTTTACAATGGCAGTTTCTTTACAAACATTGATCGATCGTTCTATTCGAAATATGGGGTCTGGTATTCACCCCGTAGTGAAAGAAACAGCAATCGAAGTCGTCAAAAGGGCATATAAAGAGAACATTTATGTGCAGATGACATCTGGCTATCGTTCTTTTGCGGAACAAAATAAGCTGTATGCGAAAGGACGTACTGCATCAGGGAAGATTGTGACTAATGCTAAAGCCGGACAGTCTAACCACAATTACGGTTTAGCAGTCGATTATGTTCTATTATCTTCAGATGGCAAAACAGCGATCTGGACGGTCAATTCTAAGTGGAAAAGAGTCGCTCAAATTGCAAAGGCTTTAGGATTTGCGTGGGGAGGGGACTGGAAAAGCTTTAAAGATTACCCACATTTAGAAATGATGGGCGGTTTAACTTTGAGCCAATTACAAGCTGGTAAACGTCCAGTCCTCGTATCAAAAGTAAACAACGCAACACCTGCGGTTCCTAAACCAACTAAAAAGCAGTCGTCAAAGAAATCATCTTCCAGTGGTGGTCGTGCGATTGTTAGAACGATTCAGAGTACGTTAAATAAACGCTATAAGTTAAATATTAAGGTAGACGGTTATCAAGGTCCTGAAACATACAAAGCTCTGCTTAAGGGCTTCCAGACCGAATTAAATAAGCAATTTCATGCCGGTCTTGTCGTAGATGGGGAGTGGGGACCGAAAACTCGTGCGGCTGTCGTAAATGTCCGTAAGGGAGCAAAAGGAAATATCACTTGGATTCTTCAAGTGTTGTTGATCTGTAAGGGATATGATGTGAATGGTCTGGATTCTATCTTTGGTCATGGACTTGAGAAGGCTGTGAGAGCTTTTCAAAAGGTGAATGGTCTGGCTGTGGATGGGATTGTTGGGAGAGCTACTTGGACAAGGTTGTTTGTATGAACATATTTTAGGCTGGGTGTTGAGTTTTTAATTACTAATAAGGTAAAAGGTGATGAATTTACAAAATTGTCACAACATCACCTTTTACCCCCATTTTTTATGGCTTCAAACTAAGAATATATTCAATTCGTGATTTTGCACCAAAGCTTGATTCTATAACCTTATAATCTTTACTTCCCATTAATTGTTTACATTTATTTATATCTTGCAGTAATTGATCTATATCTTCTGTATTAGCTTCAACTTTAAATTCGTTACTTTTAATATAATAATCTAATTTTTCATATATAAAATCAGGTATTTCTTTTAATTTAAAACACTCTATTGCAACACAAATATAATATGCAGTCTTTGTGAAAATATTATAGTTTAGCTCTCTCCAATCTTCTTCAAATACTTTTGCTGCAGATTGAGGTGCTGTAAAACCATCATCCTCTACATATTCTTCAAAACTAAATACAACGGAATCTTTGATGCTTTCATAATCAACATTATTATTCATATCACAAACCTCCCCTTAAATTCTGTACTCCTATGGAGTTACTGTATTATTTGAAAATACATTTAACTTTATATTAGGATACTTTGCTCTGAATTCTAATATAATATTTGTACAACTTTGACAAGTATCTAACTCTGAGAAAAGATTAATTTCTCCTTTAATATTTGGGTCTTTTATTTTAGATGCAATGTCTTCAAGAATCTTCGCTTCTGTATCATTATATCTCGGAAACTGATCTACTACATAATTTTTGAAGATACGCTCACTATCTGTCGGTGTATATGAAAAATCCATAACATCCGTTCCTAAATTATCCACAGAATGAATTTGACTATGAGCAGTAAATTCATTTCTTATACCTGGTATATTAACATCTGCTGTAGCAACATTACCTTTAGTAAGTGACTTTATTTTTCTATCTATTTTTTTCCTCTGTGTGTTAGATAGATTTAAATATTCATCTGAACTTTTGAATGCTGTTATTGAATCAGATAATTTTGTTCTTACGACGTTAGCCCTATCTTTTAAAGTTTTTCCAATAAGATTACGAGTACCCTTAGTCCCATTGTCAACATCTTTCCCAGATTCATGCTTCCTCGGCTTAGAAGACTCATGAGGATGCTTACCAGAAACGTTTTCAGCACCTTTAGTAGACTCGTGATGCTTATCAACCTTGTGAACTGGCTCGTGTGATTTTGATTTTGGTTGATGCGGAGTTTTGGGATCTCCGTCACCATGCTTGCCTTTTTGAACATTTTTGCCTTCGTGTTTTTCGGTCACTTTTCCAGTGCTTTTGGTTGCTTCTTTATTCTTCTCAACCTTCTGAATTGATTCGTGTGACTTCGGTTTTGATTTATGTGGAACTTTAGGTTCTCCACCATGGTCACCTTTCGGAGTCTTCTTAATGCCGTCCCCACCATGAGCTTTTCCACCTTTAGGACTTGTAAAATGATCAAACGACTTCTTGATGAACTGAATCATCTCATGTCCAGACTGCCGTAAAGTAAGCGCATGTATAGGAATTCCTTCTGTTACGAGGATCTCCCGTGCAACTGGGTTAGGTAAGTCTCCTATTTTTATGAGTCCTTTTTTGATTAGTTCTCCAACTTCCTTGAGATCTTTAACGACTCTGTTTCCTACGACTATTCCAACGTGTCCAGCACCTTTGATTCCTTGTTTGATTGCCGTTTTTCCAGCGCCTTTGATTCCTTGTTTGACTATTGATTTACCCGCAGCGCTTGCAAATCTTCCAGCTTTCGAAGCAATTGATGCACCCTTTGATGCTGCACCGGCACCACCTGATATAAATGTAGTGACGATATTTAATTTAAGATATTCAGCATAATGTGTCCTTGAATACAAATCTCCATGTACAAAGTTTTTATCCCATTTTTCTTTTACTTCATCCCAAGCAGAATTCCAAGCTTTTTTATAGTCGAATTCTATAATTGAGTTTGCAGTTCTAACTGGATGTAATGCAGAATTTCTTACAAATTTATTTAGTGTTACAACACCTTCAAGAGTTTCCTTAACAAAATCATATCTAGCCACTGTTATTCCTTTTGCATAGTCGTATGCAGAGCCTAGATATTTTTTACCTGCCTCATCTACAGGTGCTAAAACTTCTTTTAGTTTCTCCTCTCCTGTTTCTATAAGATTTATAACACCATCATCAAAATCGTCTAACTTCTCTGATACATAATCAATAGGATGTTCCCAGAAACTAACATCTTCTTCTTCAAGGGATTTAACATACTCCTGTTGTTCTGGTGAAAGGTTGTTATAACCAATTTCTTTAGCCATTTTAACATATTCATCAGGGTCAGATACGTTTGCAAGCTTCTCTTGCAACTCTGCAATTCTGCGGGCTTCTGCTTGCTCTTTTTTCGCATTAATATATGTAGTCGCTTGTTTGTCGGTTTTGATTGCTTCTTTATATAACTTATTCGAGTGAAAAGCCTTTTTATCAAAATACATAGGAGAAGCGCTTTTGCCATTACTTGTGGCTTCCATCAATGCTGATAATTTTTTGGAGACACTTTCGGCTTCAGCCAATGCTTGTGTGTATTCACCTGTCATAAATTTATCCAAATCGTCTACTGCATCAATTGCATTTTCCCGAGTTGTTTGTGCTTTTGACATCTCTACTGTGTAATTGTGGTCAGTCCACTTATCCAGATCAACGATGTCGCTCACTCGGTCTATGATCCGATCCATGCTACTCTTGAGAGAGTCAACGATTTGATCGGATTTTTTATCTGCATTTTTTAATTCAGTCTTTAAAAAAGACATTTCAATGTACGAATCGGGCAATTTTTTCGCTTCGATATCACCAGAAACCCCATTAAAAAACGAGATCTGCATATCGGCAAGAGTGATCCAACTGTCGACAACCTCAGCCTGTCCTCTAAAAAACTCTTTAATGTTATCTGCGCCTTTTCCTGTGAAATCATCACCTAAATCTGCCACTCCAAGACAGGCTGTTTTTAGCGTTTGAAGTTTCTCTTTTAGGTTTTTATAATCTTTTTTACGTTGATCGGCTCTTTCAACTAAAGTACTGGCTTCAAAAACTTTAGCTGAACTGTCTAACTCTTTGTTTTTCTTTTTCTTGTCTGCCATCACATTTTCCTTTCAGATAGTTATTTTTTTAAACAACATCATAAAAATAGCAATCAGTTAAAATTTTATCATGTTAATAAAAAGGGTGGTAGGATATTTTTTCCATTCTAAGAAAATGAATCTTTAGGATTAGGTATAAGATCCCAATAAATGGTTTTTTCTTCTCTATGAATTTTTATTTGCCATCAATCAACAGATGTTTTTTGGGAACTATAACAATATATGGTTGTCAAAAAGTGGGGTATTGTGTAGAATATTTACGATAAGAAAGAGGATATATTATTCTGATTATTTTCAAAAAATAAAATATTGGGAAAAGGGGAGAAATTGAGTGGAAATAATTCCTTATGATTTAGTTGCTACAAAAATGAATTTTTGGTATAACTCACTAAAGAACAACTGGATAGAAAAGGCGGAGATAACAAAAAAGGAAGTTAGACAGTTACTTGATAATATGGAAGAGAATCAAGACGTCCTGATTTATTACTCGCTATTAGAATTTCGACATAAACTCCAGCTCGACTATTTGTGTGCTGGTTCTGGTGGTAGTCTTGAGGAACGATTTGAGGAGTTTAGAGAGATTAGAGAAAAGAATAACCTAGAAGGTATGCTTGACTACTACTATCATTTCTTTTCAGGGATGTATCATTTTAGACAAAAAGAATTGTTACATGCTTTAAGGTATTATAGGAGCATTCCTGTAATGAAGAAATTTGAGAGTTGAACAAAAAAAGAGCCCCTTGGTATCATACGAGGTGTCCAAAGCTTCGAAGCAAAAATGGACCCTTAATTTAAGTAACCAAGGAGGACTCAATAATGAATTATACACAAAATCATAAAATCTCTCAAATTACACCTTTAACTCTTATTGTTGGCATTGATATTGCCAAGGATAAACATGTAGCACGTGCACAAGATGACCGAGGTATCGAGTTCGGAAAACGCTTGATTTTTGAAAATCGAAAACATGGCTTTCAAAAATTAGTGACTTGGGCGGAAAGTCTTCGAAAAGAAAATGGCAAGAATCACGTCATTCTTGGCGTAGAGCCGACTGGTCATTACTGGTTTAGCCTCGCTTATTTTTTGGTAGAAAAAGGGTACGATTTTGTCATGGTAAATCCAATGCATGTAAAGAAAAGTAAAGAACTAGATGACAATTCCCCTACCAAGAATGATACAAAGGATGCTCGAGTAATAGGGCAGTTGATTAAGGATGGGCGATACTCCGTACCAAACCTCTTAGATGGCGTTTATGCCGAATTAAGAGAAGGCGTCAAATTACGAGATCAGCTCACAAAGCAACTGATGACCACAGAAGGTCGCATCCAAAATCATATACAACGCTACTTCCCTGAATTCTTTGATGTGTTTAGAGATTGGGAAGGAAAAGCAGCTTTTTGTACGTTGCGTATGTTTCCATTTCCGTCTCAAATTAAAGAAATGTCAGCGGAAGAGGTGCTTAAGAAATGGAAACCATTTGTTCAACGAGGAGTGGGAATAAAACGAGCGAGGAAGCTAGTAGAAGCTGCGAAGAAGAGTATTGGTATTCAAATTGGTATTCAGTTTGCCCAGCGTGAACTAGATTATTTACTCGACCAATATGAGCTTTATAAGCAACAGTTAGCACAGTTAGACAAAGAGCTAGAAGCTCTAGTAGAAACACTTCCAGGAGCCAAACAAATGATGGAGATACCAGGATTAGGATCTACGACAATCGCTCTGTTTTTTTCAGAGGTAGGTGACATGACAAAATATAGTCATCCCCAACAGCTAGTAAATTTAGCAGGTCTCTCTTTACGAGAACATAGCTCTGGTAAATTCAAGGGTCAAACACGAATTACGAAAAGAGGACGAAGTCGTTTGCGACGAGCTTTATATTTGGCTATTCGCCCATTAGTCGCTCATAATCCGACGTTTAAAGCATTGCATCAATACTATACAATGCGATCTGAAAAGCCATTGAAAAAGCAACAATCACTCATTGCCTTGTGTTGTAAGTTACTACGTGTATTATTTGTCATTGGGCAAAAACAATGTCAGTTTGATGGTTCTAAACTATTAAGAGGATTGCCTCGAACCCAAGAATTACAGGTTGTTTAAAGTCTTTAGAAATACACTCTAAAGACCAACAATTTCTCATACAAACACCAATAGTGCAGAGTTGGAGCTTATTTTCACCATTCGGGCTTTAGACCCAGCATAGGAGCATTTCCAACCTCCACCTCATGGATACGCAGGACGAAGGAAAGTATGGATACGATCCGGAGAGATATGGGAGGGTTAGCGACCGTGATTTGTGTGGAGAATTCCTAGCACGGTTATACACTTGTTTTCCAAACTAATCCAGTTTGGTAGATAGGATGGCTTATTCCTTGTAAATATTTTATATATATTAAAAAGATATCCAGTAATATTGGTGTGTCAACTATATGGTGGTTATGAAATAGTGAGAATGCATGAGTATTTGGAAGAAAAACGAACTTTATTGAGGGAGTGCAGAAAATAAACTTGAAGTCTTCAACTGCGATGAGTTAGAGAAAGCTGAGTTTTATTTTAAAATTTCAGAACTTTATTACAATATGAAACAAACTTTGTTTTCGATGGATTATGCAACTCAAGCATATAATATATTCAAGGATCATGAAACATATGGTCAGCGTCGTATTCAAAGTCAGTTTATTATGGCTGGAAACTGGTTAGATCACATGTGTCCTGAGAAATCATTAGATAATCTATATCAAGCACTATTTGAATCTGAAAAAATGAATGTGGGTTATTTAATGGGAATGGCACACGCAAACCTTGGAATATGTTATGATCAACTTGAAGAACTTGAGAAATCCTCCAGTCATCTACGAAAATCCCTTGAAATATACAGAGAAGAGAATAATAGTTATCAAGGTAGAGTAATATTTAACCTTGCGCATGTTGAAGTAAAGCAAGGTAACACTATTGTTGCCAATGATTTATATTTAGAAGGAAAAGAATTTGCTGAAACGAATCAAAAGTTAGATGACCTTGCGAAGATGGAACTTCTTAAAGGACTTTATCTTGAAAATGATACGGACTTAGTTAGGGAATCATTTAAGTTCTTCAAGGAAAGAGGTATGTATGCAGACTTGGAAGAGTACGCTATAGTTGCAGCAGAAGTTCTAAGAAGAAGGGAAAAGGTGTATGATGCCCTTGATTTTTATCGTGCTGCAGTAGAGGCGAAGCGACTAATCAAGAGGAGTGTGGTATTAGATGAAATCTAAAATATTAGTTTGCGTAATTTTAATATTGGGTGTGGCGGGCACTACCCTAGGAGTAACTTACAGTCAACTAGATAACGCTACTTACAAGGTTGCTGACAGGATGTTGTCCTAATCTCATTAAAAATAAAGGAAACAAATTAGTGCAGATCACATTGATCTGCTTTTTTTCTAAATTTAAATTTGCTTAACCCTTTTCACTTTCCTTCTTTTATTTAACAGATATTAAATAAAATAATCCAAATAATCAATTTTATGTTAAAATTATTGGTGTTATTTTAATATTGTTTAAATAGGGACAGGAAGGGACTCTGCGTGATGGAGAAATTAAATGGGACATTAACTGTTTGGAATAAGAATTTCACTTTTCTCTTTTTTTCAAGGATCATCAAAATTTCGGCTGACAGCTTTGCATTCTACTCGATTTTATGGTTTCTTATTTTTAGTGGAGAAGGTGCTATCGGTACATCTTTATTAATTGCTGTTACCTTTCTACCGGAAGCTTTGTTGGGACCGGTGACAGGTCCGTTAATGAAAAGAAGCACTTTGAAGTTTTGGATGTATTTCTCTGACTTAACAAGAGCAGTGGTTGTGCTATCAATACCAATTTGTTATTTCAACGGTTTCTCACCTATGTGGTTTATTTTGAGCCTCATGATTATTTATTCAGCAACTGGAGCCACATATCATCCTGCATCAATTACCCTGATTCCGCAAATTATCCATGAAAATTTCATGCAAAAAGCAAATGCAATCCTCCAGTCTTCCTCTGAAATTGCGAAGCTTGGTACTGTAACACTGTGCGGTTTCCTCTTGACTTTGATCGGACCAGCAACGACATTGATCATTTCTTTTATACTTTATATCATTTCTGGCATTTTTGTTCTTTGTATCAAGTATCAAATCGAACAGCAATCTGCTGTACACGAAACTGAGAAAAATAGAGGTACATATAAGGAAAGATTAAAAAGAGGATTTTCTTTGGTTAGACATCATAGAATCCTATTTCCATTAGCCATCTATTGTATTTTTATGAATTTAGCAGCAACTCCATGGGAAGCACTTTCCGCCGTTTATGTTTCAGAAGATTTAAATGCCACGCCGTTTATTCATTCGCTTTTGAAGGCTACAACAACTACCGGTGCTTTTTTACTTGGGCTTATCCTTACTAAGGTAAAGATCAATAGATATGGACTTCTTTTCATAACAGCTGGAATTATTGAAGGCACATCTTTCTTCATCACAGGATTATTTACAATTTTACCACTTGTATTTATTGCTGCCTTTGTATTTGGAGCAGCAGTAAGCTCAATCAATGTACCAGAGTACACAATTATTCAAAAAACCGTTGATGGTGATGATCAGCCTCAAGTATTTGCTATCATCCGTATGATTGGAAACTTTGCTTTTCCACTAGGTTCAATAGTCTGTGGGTATGCAGCAGTCACATTTGGAGCTGGCAAGGTGATCGCGTTTGGTGGTTTAATTGAACTTCTCGCAGGTCTTGGAATTTTACTGTTCACGAAACTAGCCAAGGCTAAGGAATCAGATCTTATCAAGGAAAAAAAGGCAAGTGCCTCAATATAATGTAACCTCAAACACACTGATTGTTCATATTCAGCAAGTTAAAGGAAAAGACAATATTGATGCGGAACAGATTGAAAGTGAAGTCAGGGAAGCAATAGAGGAACAAAAAGCTGTTCTAGAGAAAGGTAACAGAGGATGGAGAAAGAGGACGAAGAACATATAGTAGACAATTCATTTGAAGTCATGGTGTATTGGCATCTTGGAACTAAATTTTATAATCAAGTCAGAAAGCAGGCCATCAGGCCTGCTTTTATTGCTGATTAAAAAATACTTGTTTGAGTGAATAAATAATAGAATGAAAACAAAAGCGCTAAGATTCCTACGAATAAAGCGAATTTTTTTTGTTTATTGTCCTTTTCGGTTATGAAATAAAGACCCGTGCAGAAAGATCCTATGAACCAACCAATTGAAATTTGTACAATGGCTAAAATAAAACCAATAATTCCTATAATCTTAATTACCATCCTTATGACATCTTTCAATAAAATTACCACCTTTGGATATTTTTTCATAAATAAATATATTCAAACGCTTTCATTTATGATATCATAATTTTGTATTACAAAATATATAAAGGGAGGAATTTAATAGAAATGATGAAACAGTTAATAGTTTCGTTGTTGTCTTTGTCTTTATTGGTTGGAATAGTGTCACCTCTAACTACATTGGCGAGTGCCAGTGAATTACCGTCTCAAGAGCTTTCGAATGATGCTGTGGTGAAAAAGGCTGCTCCTATTACTTCGTCTGTATTGCCAGAGGGGACAGTTTTGGGGGATGATAAAAAAGCGGACACAGCTGGGAAATGGAGATATTACGCAACTTCAAAGTATAGTAATAAAATCGTCTGGACTACAGTATCTGCGGCGGCTACTGCAATGGGACTCTATACGGGTATCAAACATTTAACCCTTGCGGGGATTGTAGGGAACTATATCATTGCTAATTATAATGATTGGATTTATTACACAGACAGAAAATATTGGAGAATGGCTGGGTTTGTTCGTCAAGTAAAGCACAGGGTAACATGGTATAAGGACAGAAAACGTAAAAAGAAAATTCATACGCAGGAGTATATAACAAATGATTATGGTGGTCCGAAATCTGTTCCTTCTCCTGCCATCAACAATTAAACTAAAGTAAAGCAGGCCTCGGCGGCCTGCTTTTATTGTTAGGTCTATTGATCGACCTCTTTTTGTCGTGGTGTCCACAGTTGGGTTTGAAAACAACCATAGTCGATATGATGATTTTTTATAAGGCTCGTGTATTGAGACTTCATAGTTAAAGCAGAAAAACCTAAAAGTATCTAAGGCGTTTAAGATCCTTAGTTAAGTTATTTAAGTATTTTAGAGGCAGCTTAAACTGTCGTCTTTCAGGAAGTTTTTAGAACTTATTGAGAATATATGTTCTATTTTAGAAATAAATGTGCTATGATAGGAACGAATGTTCTGTTAGGAGATGATTTATGTGATGGTGGCAGAGAATAAAACAATCGGAAGAGAAGAAGCCTTGGGAAAAGCATTAAAAGATATTGAAAAGGCTTTTGGAAAAGGTGCAATTATAAAAATGGGTGAAAAACCATCTTTGCAAATTGAAACTGTATCAAGTGGCTCCATAAGTTTAAATTTAGCTTTAGGTTTAGGAGGATATCCGAAGGGGAGGATAACTGAAATTTATGGTCCAGAAAGTTCTGGGAAAACAACATTAGCTTTACATGCAATTGCTGAAGTGCAAAAAACAGGGGGGCAAGCTGTGTTTATTGATGTAGAACATGCTTTAGACCCTCATTATGCTCAAAAGTTAGGTGTAAATATAGATGAATTATTGGTCTCACAACCAGATAGTGGTGAGCAAGCTTTAGAAGTTGCGGAAGCTTTGGTTAGAAGCAGTGCAGTGAACATTATTGTGATTGATTCTGTTGCAGCACTTGTACCCAAAGCCGAGATTAAAGGTGAAATGGGCGATTCACATGTTGGATTGCAGGCACGCCTTATGTCGCAAGCATTGCGTAAGTTATCTGCTGCAATTAATCAAAATGATGTAATTGTCATTATGATAAATCAGATTCGTGAAAAGATAGGGACTTATGGCAATCCAGAAACTACAACTGGAGGAAGAGCGTTACGATTTTATGCTACTATTCGTATTGACGTTCGACGGGGTGAAGTTTTAAAAAATAAAGAAAAAAGAGTTATTGGAAACCGAACAAAAATAAGAGTAGTAAAAAATAAGATTGCACCGCCTTTTAAAATTGCAGAATTCGATATTTTTTACGGTGAAGGCATTTCAAAACCTGGAGAGCTTATTGATCTTGGGTCTGATGCTGGTATAGTTCAGAAAAGTGGAACATGGTTTTCTTATAAGGAAGAAAGACTGGGACAGGGAAGAGAAAACGCTATAATGTTTTTAAAAGAAAATGAAAGTATAAAGTCCGCTGTTGAGAAAGATATCAAAGAATACTTTGAAGAATGCAACCATATTAATGAAGGAAAAAAGAATAAAGAAGAACAAGACTCCCTTTTGGAAGTCGAGAAGCCTTGTCATTGAGAAAAAATTTATGGTGACTTAATGTATATTTAAGCACTCCGTTATGGTCAGAAAATCACGATTAATTTAACTTATATTCAGTAATGATAATCTCTGCTGGTTGAGAATATCGAGATGGTTTAGAGAAAGTTTTTACATCAACTTTTACGTAATCAAATACTGCGTTGATAGCTGATTTCTTTTCAATGTCATCTAAATTAACCCATTCACTTTGAATATTTTCAATGAAAAGGGCAAGCTCTTCAAGTGTTACAGATTCAGAATCAGTTTTGATTTTTTGTAAAAGTTTTGATTGCATATTTGAATAATTCTCTAACATTTCTCGATATTCTTTCTTTGTTAAGTCACCTTCAATATAAAGTTCTTTTGCACGCTTTTTCTTTGCATCTAATTCATTTACTTTTTTCTTTATATTACCCATATCATCTTTTGTCTCATCTGTTTCTAATTTGTCTTTAAAACCAGTTAGTTTTAACAAGTTTAAGAATGTTTTTTCCAGTGAATCTTGTCCAAATTGCGGGAGATCGCATATTCCTAATGAGTAATGTCCCTTGCATTTATAACCGTATCTAACGCTACCATCTTTTCGGTATTTAGGAGAACCCATAAGTGGATTACCACAACGAGCACATTTAAAAACACCACTAAATAAATATGTGTATTTCCGGTATGATTTAGTATTGTTCTTTTTTCTTATATCCATCGATTTATGGACTTGTTCCCATAATTCTAAAGAAATGATTTGTTCAAAGCTTTTTTGCGCGATATCAGTATAAACCTCTTCTCCCCAGCGTATTTTTCCAATATAGATCGGGTTGTTTATTATGCTTAATATTCCTGCACGTTGAAATAATGAACCACTTCTTGTTCTAAATCCATTTTTATTTAGGTATCGCGATAATGCACCGGCTCCTAGAGATATGGAGCGTTCAAATATTAACTTTACAAGTTTAGCTTCTTCTTTATGTGTAACTAATTCTCCATTTTTTAATCTATAACCATAAGGAACTTTCCCACCATTAAATTTTCCTTCTTCAGCACGCTTTTTCATAGCATCTTTGACACGTTCTGAAATTGTTTCTCTTTCCCATTGTGCTAAAGTGGCTACTAATGTTATAAACATTCGCCCAGTAGCGGTGGTTGTGTCAAATATCTCCATAGATGATTTGAATTTCACATTATACCTATCCATCTGTTTTAGTATTTCGTATAAATCTACAACTGAACGAGTGAAGCGGTCTAAGCGATAAACCAAAATTATGTCAAAAGTTTTCGATTTCATGTCATTAAGCATTTTTTGAAAAGCTGGTCGCTCTGTATTTTTAGCAGAAAATCCTTCATCAGTATATACTTCTTTTATTTCCCACCCTTGAGAAAGAGCATATTGCTCCAATCTTTCTTTTTGCAGATCTAATGATATTCCTTCTTCTGCTTGTAGATCAGTAGAGACCCTTGTATATATCACACATTTCATCCTTATTCTCCTTTATCAGAATGTATGTTCTTTTGGTTGTAAAAGAAGAGCGGGTAGTCTCCCGCGTTGGTAAATTATGAATTAATCAATCGGCGCACAACTCCATACGTATTTTCCCGTTATTGTAATTTCAGGACATTCAAAAGGATTGGTGCAATCAAAAATAAAAGGTTTTTGTTCAGGATTGTATGAGTCTGGCTCAAGAATAATGCTGTTGTTTGTTTGGTAAAATCTTTTCAGTGTTGTTTCATAACCATTGATACGGACAGCTACAATATCACCGTTTGCAACTTCTTTAGTTTTAGTATCTATAACAGCATAAAAACCATTAGGCACTATTTTGTTCATGCTATCTCCTTCGATTTTCAAAGATACGAGGTTTTCCAAACCATACATTTTAATTAATTTATCAGGGATTGGAAGGCTACCTATGATATTGTCATCTGCCCATTTAGGGCAACCTGCAGGAATAGATCCATATATAGGAACTGTCTCTGTCATCGGAACAATACTACTATGCGTATTTTGTTCGCCCACATTGTCAAAAATCAATTCGGCTGTGCTAACTCCTAGTTTTCTTGCTAGCGTTTCAATTGTACCTGTCTTGGGAGTTCGTTCCCCTCGCTCCCAATACCCTATTGTGACATCAGAAAAGCCAAGTCGCTTTCCGAATTCAGCTTTAGAAAGTCCTAACTCTGTTCTAATCCTTGCTATGTTTTTGGCGAAGTTTATTTTTTTCCCCATTTTTTCACCTCCTTGTTATTTATGTTGTTATTATAAAACAAAATGTTAGCTATAGCAAACATACAGTTAGAAAAAACAACGCAAATATATAAAAATGGTGTAAAAATCGTTGACATCTAACAAAATGTTAGATATTATTAACGTGTGAGGAGGTGAGGTAAATTGGAATATAAAATTGCAAGAACTCCAAAAGAATGGAGGGCGCGTTTAAATTTAACTCAAGACGATGTAGCTAAAGCCTTAGGTATTCATAGAACTACTTACTCTTCGTGGGAGAGAAATCCGCAAAAGATGGAGATAGAAGAAGGTGTGGCACTAGCTGATGTATTTGGGTGTGACTTTTCAGAAATCATTTTTTTTAAACTAAAACCTAACAAAATGTTAGATATAGAGAGGGATGTTTCTTAATGAAAAAAAACAAATCAGTTGAATCAATTGTTCTTAGCGGAAAGTATGCTATTACATTTGTTCAAGAGATAAGACCGAGCATGCATTCAATTATTAAAGAACGAAAGGCAAAACAAAAAAAGGAGATTTCATAAATGAATGAATTACAAACGTTTAATCATAAAATTTTTGGAGATTTACCTGTAATGATAGTGGATGGAGTTGAGTGGTTTGGAGCAAAGGAAATTGCTAAAGCATTAAGCTTTTCGAAACCACATAATGCAATTCAAAACCATGTTGAGGAAGATGACTCCGCGGTCCACGGAGTCATCGACAGAATAGGAAGAAAACAAAAGAAAAAGTTCGTAAATGAATCAGGTTTATACGATTTAATATTTGGAGCTGCAAAACAAGGGAACAATCGAGAAATTAAAGAGAAGGCAAAAAAATTTAAACGATGGGTAACCTCTGAAGTGCTACCTATAATTAGAAAAACGGGCGGATACGTTAATAAAGGTAACGAAGAACAATTCATTAAAAACTATTTTCCTAGTTTCAGTGATGAAGTAAAGCAAGCAATGGTGCTAGATTTGCGAAATCAGAACAATCAACTAAAAAAGCAAATTGAGCAAAACAAACCTAAAGTTCTGTTTGCGGATAGTGTGTCAGCATCCAGTACATCTATTTTGGTGGGGGAGCTTGCAAAACTATTAAAACAGAATGGAATTGAAACGGGACAGAAACGATTTTTCGCATGGTTAAGAGACAACGGATATTTAATAAAGCGAAAAGGGACAGATTACAACATGCCAACTCAAAAGAGCATGGAAAGTGGATTGTTCGAAATTAAGGAAACATCTATAACACATTCAGATGGTCATATCAGTATCAGTAAGACACCTAAAGTCACTGGCAAGGGTCAAGTATATTTCATCAATAAGTTTCTAACGAAAGAAGAGGCGGTTTCATAATGTCAAATCAATTGCAGGTTATAGATGGTATTCAAAAGGAAAAGGTGGATTATTATTCGATCTATCGAAAAATATTTTTAAATGAGCTATACGAAGGATTGGCACAATGCGAAAGCCAGGGATCTATTGAAAGAGAGACCCTCAAAAGAGTTGTCTTTAGTGGTTTAAAAATGATTAATAGTGAGGACATGCCTGAAACATATGAAGACGTACTAACGAGATTTCACATTATTGGCTCTATCAATACAATGATAGGTTGGTTAACGCCAAGGGAATTGATGCAGATGTTCCCGGTCGAAAAGCATTATGACGGTGATAAATATGAAATGAAAGACTATTTTTACACAATGCGAGTTATTGAAGAAAAGGGACTAGACAATTGCATTGGAACAGAACGAGAAGTATTTGACTTTATTTCAGATTATCAAAACTCGGATATTACATCATTTATGATCGAATCGCTATCAACAGTCAGTGCCTTACGAAGAGCAGAAGGACAAAAAGGTTTGTTAGAAGAGTTTGCTGAGGAAAAGGGGATTGATACTTACACAATGGGGACTGATCACAGAGGAAAGCAAGTATTGGTTAACAATACAACTGGTGAAGTGCAGAGAGTGATAAAGAAGCGTCCGAGATATATACAGCCAGTAGATTAGGTCATTACTGACCAACTAAAAGGAGGTGGGTAAAGTGAAGATCAAAACAAAAGAATGGCTTGCTCTAAGCGAGGCAGAACGTTTTATGAAGATTTATCAGGCTTTTGTGAAGAAGCATATCTAAAAGTTAAAGGAGAGAGAATAAATGGCTAATATGAAATATCAAATGCCAGTTACATTAGAAAAAGGTAAGGCCTGGGCAGCTGTCTGGATTAAAGGGTTTGAAATAAAAAATAGAAATGCTTTTTCCATGGGTGATGCTAAAGAAAGCCAGCTCAATCTTGAACTGACTTTTAACAGTAATGATTATTCTACAGAAAAATATACACAGTTTATAAATGATCTTATTAGATTTCTTAATGAGCATGGTTGGACTGAAGGAAAACAATATTAATTTAAACCGAGCCTTTGTTTTAAATAATCTTGTGCAATTCCAGCCATTAACGACACTGAAATACTTGCAAGACCTTTTGTTTTTTCTTTAGTAGCTTCCCATATTGATGTCTCTCTTATGTTATCAAGAAATACATGGCCATCCCAGGTCAAATGACCTAGGATTAAGCCACTTAGTGAATCATCAGATCGTATTGCTTTACCTTCGATAAAATTGGCATCAATTAGCTTTAAAATAGCGTAAAACGAGGTTTCTTCTCCAAACTTTTGAACGGTTTGAAGTTCTCTTACCTCGCTAGTATTTAGCTGGTCGTTCAATGTAAGTTTTTCTTCTAATTCAAGAAGGATTTCTCTTACACAATCGTGATCAAGTTTCATAGTTTCACCCCCTATCTTACAGGAACATTATACCAAAGAGGAGGATAAGCATGAATTTAAATCGATTTCTAAAGTCTGATCAGGAAAGAGCTGAAAGGCTAATCAAATCAATGGATTTTCTAATCACTGAACTGTTACCAGATGCTATTGAGGACGGAGATTATGAAGGGTGTATTGAAATAGCAGGGTCGATGATTGCCCATTGTAAGGATCTTAAACGGATGGAGCATCCAGAACAAGTTGTTCAGCTGCATGAAATAGCGTCCCAACTCTTAAGTAAAGGGATAGACGTTTCAACTGTAAGGAGGGCGTATCAATGAATATCGAGCATCCAATCATTACAGAAATCAACCGTTACGGTTATCCGTTGGAATATTTGAAGTATGAAAAAGAGAAAGACAACGAAGAGGAAGACAATTAAAAAAGTTCACTCTGCCAAGTGAACTTTAGGGAAGTGATTTTTTAAGAAAGAATATTTAAAGCATATCGAATATTTTTTGAAAAATCAAGGGAGGAAACAAATTAATGAGTAGTCTTCCAGAAACAGAACAAGTGTTAATCGATCAGGTCGAAGAAGAGGAAAAGGATTATGAAGTGTTTGAGGTGACTGACCTAGAATCAGCAGCCGAAGCACAACGGCGCATCACTTACTTTAAAGGGAAACAATCAGAAATAGATGCAGTGGCTGAAAAGCAGCTTGAACGCCTCAGAACTCAAATTGAACGGGTTGAGTTTTGGCGTGATGAGTCTAAAAAACCATATGTCGAGCGTGAAAACTTCTATATCCATAGACTAGAGCGATACATGCGGGAAGAAGTCAGAAGGCAGATTGAAAGTGGCAAAAAGCCATATAAGTCAATCAATCTACCGTATGGAAAAATTAAGCTTACCAAGCAGCAGCCGGAATATCAACGTAATGAAACCGACTTGTTGAAATACGCGGAAACAAAAGGGTTAGTCAAAATTAAAAAAGACGTTGATTGGGCATCCATTAAAAAGAAATCTTCAGTTTTCGGGGACAAGCTAATAGACGCAGATGGCGAGATTATTTCAGGTGTGACAGTGGTTGATAGGGAAGATAAATTCACAGTCGAGGTGAACGAATAATGAATATTTATCAAAAGCTGATCGAGGTCAGAAAGGCGATCCCGTATCTCCAAAAAGAAAACAAAGGAAACCAGTACGAATATGTCGGATCAAGTCAGGTTTTAGGCGCTATCAGAGATGAATTAGACAAACAAACGCTTTTACTGATTCCGAAAATTGTAGACAAACGCATCTTAACAGAAACAGTTGAAAGTAAAGATAAGTACGGCAATCAGAAAAAGAAAACGACATATTTCACAGAATTAGACCTTGAATTTATTTGGGTGAATGCAGAAAATCCCGAAGAAACGTTGACTGTCCCTTTTTATGCACAGGGTGTTGATATAGCAGGAGAAAAGGGAGTCGGTAAGGCTTTGACATACGCTGAAAAATATTTTCTTTTGAAACAATTCAACATTCCGACAGATAAAGACGATCCAGACGCATTTCAACAAAAAGTAGAAGCGACAAAACCACCTGAAATGATCACACAGGAGCAAAAGGATGAAATTCAATCCCTTGCTCAACATTATATTGAATTGCGTGGACAAGGCGATGTGAAGACCGTTATAACAGCTCTTGACATCAAAGATATTAACAAAATCAATAAAGGGCAAGCTGACCATTGTATCTATCTACTTAAAAGATGGGTGGCTAAAGCAGAGAAAGAATTAGCATAACAAGAGGGTGATTTTATGGGCGGAGCGTTCCAAACAAGTAGAGACATTTTTACAAGCGATATATGGCAAAACCCAGTCGAATTCCGTCTATTCTTCTTTATTTATGGAAATGCAGTTTTTTCGGAAGAGGGGCAACGAAAAGGCGATGTTTTGGTGAAGCGCGGTCAATTTTTAAGATCATATCGAAATTTACAAAAAGACTTGCAGTATATCGAAAATAGATCGGTCAAACAGTATTCACTTTCGAGGATCAAAAGGGCGGTTGATCGACTGATTAAAGAAAATCGTTTGAAAATCGAGGACACCGAACTTGGAACGCTCTTCACTGTCGTAAATTATGAGGTATATCAGGGGTTAGAGAACTACAAAAAAGGCAACTTGGAACGGAGAGAGAACGCAGATGGAACGGAGACGGAACGCAGATGGAACAATAATAAGAATGTAAAGAAGGTAAAGAAGGAAAATAATAATAATAATAAACGTTTGGTTTTTGATGAAAAACAAATGCAGCTGGCTGAATTGCTTTGGAAACATGTCCATATAAACGCCCCTGACATGAAACAACCAAACCTTGATAAATGGGCTAATACAATTCGACTGATGATGGAACGTGACGGACGCACAGGAAAAGATATTCAAGAAGTGATCTTGTGGTCTACTAAACACGAATTCTGGTACAAAAATATTTTAAGTGCTGATAAATTGCGAAAACAATATGCCAGATTAGTAGTTCAGAAGAATGAAGAAGAAAGAAGGGGAACGAGAAATGGCAACCAACAACCGTACGGACAAAGCTATGGAGAAAATACTGAAGAAGCTTCAGGAAAGGTCAGCTCAATCTTTGGTGGAAGAGTCGGACGCCTTAGAAAAAAAGGGTGAATATGACTGTCCCACTTGTAAGGATGAATTGGGTTATCTAGAAAACAGGGACGGCATTGAGGTGTGGGTACGCTGTAAATGTGTTGAGTGGCGTCGAATTAGGAAATTAATGAATTCTAGTGACATAACTGCAGAGTTTGAGAAATTACAATTCAAGAATTTTGTTACGGAAGGGAAACACGGTCTGATCGTTGATGCTTACGATTGCGCTGTTGATTACTATAAGAATTTCGACAGTATCAAGGATAAACGTAAAAACAGCATTGCCCTTTTGGGACAGCCAGGATCAGGAAAGACACATTTACTTACAGCCATATCAAATAAATTAATCAAATCGAAAAACGTGCCAGTTCAATACTTTCCATATGTCGAGGGCTTCAATGATCTGAAAGATGATTTTGAAAAATTGGAAGAGAAGCTACGGCGAATGAAAGAGGTTGATGTCCTTTTTATAGACGATCTATTTAAGCCTCTGAAGGGTAAACCTAGGGCAACTGATTGGCAGGTGGAACAGACATATTCAGTCATCAATTATCGTTATCTCAATCATAAGCCGATTCTCATTTCAAGTGAATTGGATATTGAGCAGCTTGTACAAATAGACGAAGCACTCGGCACACGGATTTATGAAATGTGTGAGAACTATATAGTCATCATCAAGGGTGACCGGATGAAATTAAATCATAGATTAGGAGCTTGGAAATGAAAAACTATCAAATCATTCCATTGATGCCGGGAGTTTACGAATTGTCGCCAAGGAAGACAGGGAAAGGCAAAGACCTGACACCAGTTATCAAAATGCTAGAAGAGAAAATGCGCGAAATGGAAAAAGCGATAAAGGAGAGCGCCTAATGGGTGTTTATATCATGCTTGATCATTGTAATTTTGATTGGAAGCCGGACGAAGTGGATGAAGTTGAATCTTACTGGCAGGGCGGTTTACCCATTGAAAGAATTGCAAAAATCGTTAAACGACCAGTGAAAGAAGTCTTTCTCTTACTCTATGACCGTGCGGAGTTGGGGCATATCAGGGAAAGAGAAGGCGGGATATTCGGTGCTTGAGCAAATAAAAGCTGCATTTGAGATCTTATTTCTGGCCGGATACAGAGAAAAACAGATTAAGCAATGGATACATGATGACGGGAGGTAAGGAGATTGAGAGAGATCAAGTTTCGAGGTAAACCGATTGAGGATTATGGCGATATTAAATGGTTTTATGGCGGTATCGACTTATACCATGATAAAAAATTAGCCTATATCAGTGCTCCTTATAACGGTCATATACAGGTAGAGTGGGCATCAATTGGACAATACACCGGATTGAAGGACAAAAACGGTCAGGAGATCTACGAGGGGGATGTCTACCATCAAGGCGACCTAAATATCTTGTACGTTGTTGTATATAAAGACACTAGTTTTATAGGTAAGCAAATAAGGGCCAGTAGTTATGCGGGTTTGGAATATTGGAAAGACAGAATCGAAGTTATCGGCGACATATATCGAAATCCTGATCTATTGGAGGTGGCGGAATGATTAAATTACCTGAAAATCCTTGCGCTATCTGTCGGAAAAATGAGGTAACTCAGTTATGTGATTTTGTAACAGCTTATGTGTGGACATCAGTTCATGGTGGTATTCATAGAACTTGTGATTTGCCAATGTGTAAGGAGTGTGCAAAATCACACGGCCCATTTGACTTTTGCCCATACCATGATGGATTAAGCAAAAAGCTTAAAGTTCCAGATAAAAAATTAATAAGACGGAAAAATCAGTATAAATCAAAAGAGTTAAAAGAATTGAGGGGCAACCAATGATCACCCTTAACATACCCGTTACACCAATGGGAGCCGTTCGAATGACTGGGCGTGGCAAATTCGTAAATAAAAACGCTCAACGATACTTAGCCTATAAAGATTTCATCAAGTGGGAAGCGCAGAAACAGATGAAAAGCGATCCTTTTGAATCGGGAGCACTCCATGTAGATATCACTTTCGTTATGCCGATTCCTAAAAGTTGGTCAAAGAAAAAACAGCAACAATCCATCAATACGCTGCATACCAAAAAGCCAGACATCGACAATCTTATAAAAGGCGTGTTCGATGCTCTAAACAAAATTGCTTGGAAAGATGATAACCAAGTTTCAAAAGTAACTGCTTGTAAAAAGTACGGTGAAAAGCCAGGAATCGAGTTCAGATTACAAGGGCGACAGAAGAATGGGAACAGCTAAGCGTCTGATTATACGCTATAAAAACGATTATAGGCGCACTGTGGGGCATAACACCCTATGGAGGAACATTGATAGTCTAATAGAGTTAAAACGTCGCTATGGCTTTTTAAACGACGATTTAGAGTATATCGAAATTGATGGTATTGAATACGATCTCGACAAGGTAAGGGCAGCGCTCGAAAAGCATGGTTATTCATGAGATTGAAACAACTTTCCGTATAAATGGGATTTCACACCGGAGAGTAAAATAAATAACGGCTTCATTTGTCGAATTTTGTCGAAAAAATGAGAGGGAGAATTTAAACATGTTAAATAGATCAATTATTGTTGGACGCTTAACTAAAGATCCAGAGTTAAGATATACCGGCTCAGGTGTTGCTGTTGCAGGATTCACACTTGCGGTTAATCGACCGTTCAAAAATCAAAATGGAGAGTCAGAAGCAGACTTTATAAACTGTGTGGCTTGGAGAAAGCAGGCTGAAAACGTCGCGAACTTTCTTAAAAAGGGATCATTAGCAGGCGTAGACGGACGATTGCAGACACGCAACTATGAAAACCAGCATGGTGGTCGGGTGTTCATTACAGAATTAGTCGCTGAATCAGTTCAATTTCTGGATACAAAAAACAGCAACCAGAATCAAGGACAGAACCAGAGACAACAGCAAGGAAATAGATTCCTAGATGACCCGTTTGCCAATAATGGAAAGCCGATTGATATAAAAGATTCAGATTTGCCGTTTTAAGGGGGATAAACATGATAAGGCGTGTTGTTCAGTGGGTGGCAACAAACTATGATTCTGAGAATCTACAGGTCATTACTGTTTTTGAAGAAGGCATAAATAAACAAGCTGCTAAAAATCAAACACCGTTCTGCAGGCGTCACAGGGTACTTTACAAAAGTAAAGGGGGGAATAAATATGAGTTCAAATAAAAATTGGAGATTGCCAGGGGAAGTGAAAGTTTGGAAGATGACAGAGAAAGAACGGTTGGCTTATATCAAAAAGTACCCAATTGTCTACCGAGAGTATTTAAAACCTTCACGTAATTTTATATTTGAAAAACAGAATTATTGGGAGGCATGGAAATGACACTCTTACAAGGGGAATTCCTAAATCTATACAAGGCAAAATTGAATACCAGTAAAAAAACATCAGAACAAATTAAAAACGAATTAACTGGGCTAGAACCAAATGAAGAAGAAATTCAAAATTGGCTTAAAATATATGGCTTAATTGCCGGAGTAGAGGTTATTGTCGCAAAAAGTTGGAGTGGAGACGGGTATTGTCTCGTTAACTGGCTAGAAAAAGATAGTGGAACAATAAAAGAGTTTTTCTACCACTTAGAACAAGATCCAATGTTCGGCTCCTATTTTGATGAACGAGAAGAGTTTGAGGAAGATTGGCAATCGGGAGAGTATTGTCCGGCCTGTTCAATTGTATTCAGTGATAAAGATGTTGAAATTATTGAGATAATTGTTCGTTAAAGGAGTTACGAAAATGAAAGAATGCTCAAATTGTGGTGATGAGTTTCAAACAGATGAAGGTTATCCAACTAATCAAGAAAATAGGTTTGAATGTTGTTGTTCATTAAATTGTTGGCTTGAGCTTATAGATGAAGCGCCTTGGAAAGAAGAAATTGACTAATTCACAGTTTAAGAAATTAACGGCATAGTGTTCAGTCGTAGTTGACTAAAAAATAACATAAGACGGGAAGGGAGAATCATGATCTATCTAATTATAGGAATCATTATTATTGCAGCACCGTTGATTTGGATAGAGTTTACCGAAAGACGTATTGAAAAATGGGAAAAAGAAAAGTAGAAGAATAGGAGGGATAGGATGTCTAAACAATTATCTTTTCTTCCAGCTGTGGATGAAAAAGCCGTCCGCAAAGTTGTCATCAAAGAATTGAAAAATTACCGTGCGCTTAAAGTCCAATTGGAGAACAAAAAGGAATGTTCATCTGCTGGCATAAATACTTTCCCTTCCCTCCGAGATTCATTAAATCTCAATGAACTCAAGGTCAAGCAGATGGAACGCGCCTTACAAAACAGCTTGGATGAAGAAGAACGGTTAATCATTGAAAAGAAATATCTAACTGCTGCAAGGGTAAAAGATATTCATATCTATATAGAACTCGGAATGAAAAAGGATACTTATTATGAAATCAAGCAACGCGCTATAAACCGTATAGCTACAGCACTCGGAATTATCTGAGTGCTTTTTTTATCGACAAAATCCCGACATTTTTCCGATAAAATGGGGGACAAAAAGGGGGACTATTTATGTCTGCATTAGCGATAACATTTACTTATCAAGAATATATGGGAGACGCGCCTTTCCCTTATCAATGGCGTATCCGGATACGGAACAAAGGTGTTGAGGAATGAAGCCGAACGGGAGGAACATTCTGAGCCTGGATAGCGCTAGTCTTGCGGCAGCCGTATCGGGGAATAGTATTTTCATTGTACCCATGATCTTACTATGCTTGGCTTCCTCCCGGGGTATGTGTAAGTTCAATTTTATTAAATATAAGCGTGTTAATGGACTTGGTTGATGTTCTCTGTAAACCGTGTCCAGTGAATCTCAGATAAGACGATTGATGGCAAAGGGAGCCTCTGAGTGTGGGCATGGTTTAGAAAGAATATAGCCAAGCGCTTTTCCGAAAGGGAGGGTGTTTTTTTATTTGAGGGAGGTATAAAAAGTGGATTTTAAAAAGGATTTAGCCAATATGAGTATATCTGACCTATTGGAAAGGGTAGTAAATGGTCCATATCAACCGTATCAATCAATCACAACTAAAGAGAAAATGGCACCACCTTTACTTCAAATTGAACTTGATGATATTGATTCTCCGCCACGTATTTTTTATAACGGTAAAAAAATTGACAAGATTATAAATGCAGATTTTTCATACTTAACTAGGGATGATTCAACGCTTAATCCAACGCATATTGACATTGAATTTGTCGATAAAGATAGCAAGTATGGAACAAAAGCAATCGTTTACAATCGATCTCTTTACAACCGAAGGAAGGATAACAATGCCACCTAAGCCGTTAAGGGAGTGTAAGGCCTATGGGTGTAAGGCACTAACTAGAGAAGCCTATTGCCATGATCATAAGCACATCAAGCAAGAGGAAACAAAACAATACAACAAACATTCAAGAGACAAAACAATTACAAGTTTTTATAAATCAACTGATTGGAAGCAAACAAGACAACTTGCTTTGTTAAGAGACAACTATCTTTGTCAGAGATGTTTGAGGGAACATCGCTTCATACCTGCTGACATGGTTCACCACATTGTGGAAGTAAAAGAGGACTGGTCCAAGCGTTTAGACCTTTCAAACCTTGAAAGTCTCTGTAATGCTTGCCATAACAAGGTTCATGGTGATCGAAGTAAGCTAGGGCAGTAGGATACCCCCCTACTAAAATCTTTGGAAAACAACCGTCTGGGGAACGGCGCGCCCTCTTCTGCAAACAAACACCGCTTTTCAAAGTTCCCGAAAAATACAAAATACCCTCTCGGCGATTTGCCAAGAGGGCTTGATATAAACGATTTGATTGTTAGTTTCATCATAGCATGTTTGACGGAAAAAACAAGCGAAAAAAGAAGATTTTTTTAACGAAATGAGGTGAAAAACATGCCGAGACCCGCAAAATCTGCAGCTCTTCAACTAATACAGGGTAATCCGAATAAAAAGAATACTGAGGAATTAGCCACCAGAGCTAAATATGAAAAACAAATGAAAATGCGTACTGAAAATATTAAGCCTCCTTCATGGTTGGATGATAAGGTAGCTAAAAAAGAATTTAAACGGGTTGCTGCTTTATTGTCTGAAGTGGATCTCATCACAGAGGCGGATATCAACATGTTGGCCACCTATTGTAAGATTTACTCTCGATATATTTCTATTACAAAAAAAATTGATGAAGATGGCATCATGATAAACACAGAAGGGTGTAATGAAAATGGTCAGCCCATCAAGTCGGTTGGTGAAGAACATCCCCTTCTTAAACGCGAGAAAAATTATTATGATCAGATGATATCTGCGGCCAACCATTTTGGCCTTACACCGTCTGCACGTGCAAAACTAGCCATCACCAAAACTCAGGAAGAACGAGAAAAGACGGCAGCGGAAAAGGAGTTTGGTAATGTATGAATACAATTAAACAGTTTATGATTGACTACTCGCGCGATGTGATATCGGGTGAGATTGTGGCGTGTCAAAAACATATTTGGGCTTGTCATCGCTTTTTAAATGACATTAAGAGAGAAGGAACAAGGGAGTTCCCTTATATATTTGATGACGAGAAAGCTAGACGGTTTCTTTATTGGATGACTCAGTTTAAGCATACAAAAGGACCTCTCGCAGGAGAAAATATTGTCCCCGAACCAATCCAAATTTTTATTTTTGGCAATGTGTATGGGTGGGTTCACAAAGAAACAAGGTATCGCAGATTCACAAAAGTATATTGGCAAGTTGGACGTAAGAACGCGAAAACACAAAGTTTAGCTTGTGTTGCTTCTTATGAAGCTATGGCAAATGATGAAAATATGTCAGAGGTCTACATTGGGGCAACGAAAACTGAGCAAGCAAAAATATGTTGGAATGAGATCAAAGCACAGATTCTTCAGTGTGAGCTATTAAATAAACCTGAGCAAAAATATAGGATTGCCTACGGGAAAATTGAACATCCAAAAACACAATCTAAAATTGAGGCACTCTCTAAAGATGCAGGGAAAACAGGAGATGGGTTCAATCCTCAGTGCGGAATTATAGACGAATATCACGCACATAAAACATCTGAAATATATGATGTACTTGTTTCTGGTATGGCTGCACGAAATCAGCCGTTAATGGTCATTATTACGACTGCCGGTTTTGAATTAAATAACCCTGCCTACCGCGTTGAATATGATTACGTGTCACGCATTTTAGATCCAAATAAAGTAGAAACAAATGAGCAGTATTTTGTGATGGTTAATGAATTAGACAAAGGTGATGACATTAAGGATGAGCAGAACTGGATCAAAGCCAATCCTATTGTTGCTAAAAATGAACATGGACTTAATTATCTGCGTGGAGAGTTGGAAGTTGCCTTGGCTGTACCAGAGAAAATGAGGAACTTTCTGACTAAGAATATGAATATCTGGGTTAACATGCGTGAAAATGGCTACATGGACATGCAAGCTTGGAAAGATTGTGGATCTGATCATTTTCCTGATCTATCCGGCCGGGAGTGCTATGTTGGAATTGACTTATCAAAACGAATTGACCTGACAGCCGTATCTTTTATTTTTCCGTTAGATGATGGGAGCTTTGCTGTAGAAAGTCATGGTTTTATGCCTGAAGATACATTCTATGAACGTATGAAGACAGATCATGTCCCTTATGACTTGTGGAGGGAGAGGAACTGGTTAACCGTTACTGATGGTGCTGTAGTTGATTATGACTATATCAGAGCTTATATCAAGAAAATGGAGAAAGAGAAAGGATGGAAAATTAAAGAAATCGGTTACGATCCATATAATGCGACACAGTTTGCTCAACAGATGGAGGCTGACGGATATGTGATGATTGAAATTAGGCAGGGAGTTGCCACACTTTCAGAGCCTACAAAAGACTTTCGCGAAAAAGTAAAGGCGAAAAACATCATCCATAATAAAAACGATCTACTGACATGGGCGATGGGTAATGCTGTTACAAAAGTAGATGCTCAAGAAAATATCATGCTGGACAAATCAAAGTCAACACAACGGATTGACCCTGCTGCAGCCCTTATTAATGCACATGTGAGAGCATCTCAAATTGATATGACGATTGACTTAAATGCTTATATCAAGTCAGGATCTTTCAGCCTGTAGGAGGTGGGAATATGAAATTTATAAAAAGTATGCAGCCGTTTATAGATGATATCTTACTTATTATAGGGATGATATTCATTTCTACTGCCATATATCGAATAAATATCAACGCGGGTTTGATTGCGACCGGTGTTTTTTTATTTTCTCTTGCTGGCTTGTTAGGTGTAGATAGGCAGCGTAAGGAGGAAGGAGGGGATTAGATGCTATTAAGCCGTTTAAAGGGCGGGGTCAAGAATGAAATCGCAGAAGAGGATAGCGGCTCCCTTCTTCATCCAGCCAATTGGTTTAGAAATATTTTTGCTGGCACTGAAACCTCATCAGGTGAAAGAGTATCATCAAAAACAGCTGTTCTTCATCCCGATGTTTATGCATGTGTCATAGTTTTGGCGGATGATATCGCGAAACTGCCAATCAAACTTTTTCAGAATAAAAACGGCAATATCAAACAAGTCCAAAATGATATTAGTGAGATGATTCTGAACAAAGTCAATGATTATATGACAAGTTTTATTTGGAAAAGGCTTTTGGTCACAAGGCTTTGTACTTGGGGGAACAGTTACAATCTTTTGCTTTTTGATAAAGACGGAAATGTGACTGGAATCAGACCTTTAAACCCTGAGGCAACAAATACAAATATTGACCCTAATAACGGTCGGGTTTGGTATTCAACCACGATTGACAGCAAATATCGTGAGTTTTTTTATGAAGAAGTTCTGCATTTTAAAAACCTTTCTCTTGATGGAATTGTGGGACAAACTCCGATTTCAGTTATTCGTGACAATATCGGATCAAATCGAGCTGCCACAAAATTCAATGCAAAATTTTATAAAAATGGTGGCGCTCCGTTTGGCGTTGTCAAAGCACCAACTCTATTAGATAGAGAAAGTAAAAAAATTGTGAGAGAAGACTGGGAGCGTGTAAATGCGGGTCAGTCTATTGCAGTCCTAGACGCTGGTCTCGACTATTCACAAGTAACCATGCCGATGAAGGATGCTCAATTTATTGAGTCCATGAAATGGAACCGTCAGCAGATCGCATCTATTTATAAGGTACCACCACATAAAATAGGTGAACTTGATCGAGCCACTTTCTCTAATATCGAACAACAATCATTGGATTATGTCAAAACGACGTTACAACCTTTAGTGACAAATATAGAACAAGAATTGAACGATAAAATATTGACAGAAAACCAGTTAAAAAGTGGTTATTACTTTAAATTTAACCTAGAATCAGAACTTCGTGGAGATAGTAAATCTCGTGCTGAGTTTTATAAAACGATGCAAAGTGTTGGCGCTTTTAGCGTAAACACAATCCTTCAAAAAGAGGACATGACCGGAATTGGAGATATTGGGGATGAGCATTATGGGAATTTAAATCTTGTTCCTCTTTCAATTATGAAAGAATATCAATTGAACAAAGTAAAAGGGACATCTGATGAACAGAAGGGGGGTGATGGCAACGAAGAAGAAAAACAAGTATTGGAACATGAAGATTCTGAATGATTCTACTGCTGAAATCACACTTTATGGCTCAATAACGGGTGAAGGATGGTTTAGTGAGAGTTCTTCTAAAGTTTTTCAGTCAGAATTGAAAAGTTTAGGTGATGTAAGCTCTATTGATTTGTACATTAATTCACCTGGAGGAGATGTCTTTGAGGGCCAAGCGATTCATTCAATGCTTAAACGTCATAAAGCTAAAATTAATGTTTATGTGGATGCACTGGCTGGAAGTATTGCCTCAGTTATTGCAATGGCGGGGGATAACATTACAATGCCAAGTAACGCCATGATGATGATTCATAATCCTTACATGGGAATGGTCGGGAATGCAACAGAATTTCGAAAGGCTGCCGATGATCTTGACAAGATCACAGAAAGTATTGTTTCGACATACCTTGATAAAGCTGGTGACAAGCTGGATGATGTTACTTTACATCAATTACTTGATGAAGAAACGTGGCTGACAGCTGATGAAGCATTACATTATGGTTTGATTGATGAGGTCTCAGAATCAAAGGATGTAGCAGCCTGTATTGATCATCAAATTTTGGCACACTTTAAACATGTGCCAGGAAAGATAGTTGCTAAAACAGTTGCTGAAAATTCGGCTGAAGAAGCAGGATTGGATGAATTACAAAAACAAAAAATTGATATGAAACTTGAACTCTTAAATCTTTAAGGGTTCTTTTTTAATGCCACTTTTAAGGAGGACAAGAATTTGAAACCGAAACTATTAAAACAAAAAAATTTTTTATTGAAACTAGATATTCAATTTTTTGCTGGAGGTGGAATGTCTAAAAAAGAACGGGAGTTACGCCAAACGCTAGCAGAAAAGCGTACAGAAATTGAAGCATTGACAGACAAAGGGAAAATTGATGAAGCTAAAAAACTACTTTCTGAAGCTCAACAAATAAAAGAGCAGATCCAGACATATGAAGAAGTCCGAAATATGCAAGTCCCTTATGAACAGGAGCAGACATCACAAGATTCAGTAGCAACTGGTCAACAGCCAACAGATGATATCGCCAAAACGGAAGTAAAGAACCATGTTCAGCTTTTTGCGTCAGCTCTTAAATCTGGAACAATACCGAAACCTCTTTCCGCAATGAAAGAAGGTGTGGATGAAGATGGCGGTCTTGTTGTTCCGCAAGATATTTCAACGAAGATCAACGAAAAACGTAGACAATTTGATACACTGGCTAATCTCGTTGATGTCATTCCGGTATCTACAAATAAAGGTTCACGAGTGCTTGAAAAACTAGCAGATATCACTCCATTAGCAAACCTTGAAGAATTAGCGGATATTACGGAACTAGAGAATCCTAAATTTGAAAACATTAAATATAACATTAAAGATTATGCAGGAATTTTGGTTCTTTCTAATGATTTGCTTTCAGATACACAAGAAGCGCTTCTTCAATATTTGACCAATTGGCTCGCTAAGAAATCAGCTGTTACGCGTAATACGTTGATTATTAAGCAATTAGGAACACTCGTAAAAACAGCAGTTTCAAAGCAAGACGATATTAAAGATATTTTGAACGTCAAGCTTGATCCAGCTATCAACGCCACAACCTCTTTTATTACAAATCAATCAGGATTTAATGTTTTGGATAAATTGAAGGATGCTTTTGGCCGGTACTTACTACAGCCTAATCCAACAGATCCGACTAAAAAACTTTTATTCGGAAAGCCTGTGTCCGTTATATCTGATAAATATTTGCCAAACGGTGGTACAAAAGCAGCGCCAAAATATCCGTTGATTGTCGGTGATCTTAAAGAAGCTGTTAAACTATTTGACCGTCAGCAATATTCCATTTTAACGACAAATGTTGGCGGTAAAGCATTCTATCGTAATTCTACAGATATGCGAATCATTGAACGTGAAGATGTTGTTCTTTGGGATACTGATGCTGTTGTGTTTGCAGAGTTTTCATCAATCAAAGATGCAACTCCAGACAATGGGGTTCCAAATCCCGGTTCTGGTGAGAACAAATAATAGGTGAATGAAAGCTAGGTGATGCCCAATGACAGAAATTGAGCAAAAAGAACTTAAAGAAGCGAAAAAATTTCTCAGGGTTGATGGTGATTTGGAAGATGATTTAATCCTGGGATTTATCGCTTCGGCGAAGGAATATATTACAGCTGCAACTGGTTTAAAGTTCCCAAATCATTCAGCACGAGCTGATATGTGTGTAAAAGCATTTGTAACGCATTGGTATGAAAACAGGGAAGTAGCTGGCACAACTTCAAACCTTGATGGGGTGCTAACGATGATGATCAATCAATTAAAATATACGGTTTCGGAGACTGGTTCCAATGTTGAATGACATGCGGTATCGGATTGAATTTCAACAGAAAAAAGAGGGCGGGCGCCTCCCTGTGGAAGGTAAGTATGAAACTGTTGTGGAATGCTGGGCCAAAGCTGAGGGATTAAAAGGCCGAGAGTATTATGCAGCGGCAGCTGTTCAGAAAGAAAAAACTATAAAATTTACAATTCGTCACCGTGAAGATCTTAACGAACATATGCGAATTCTTTTTCAAGATCAACCATACGAGATTGAATCAATTTTGCCGAACTATTCTCGGAAACATTTCACCACAATAAGGGCAAAGGCGGTGGAATAATGGAATTTGAAATGGAGATGCAGGGCTTTAAAGAATTAGATTCATATTTAACTGACCTTGCAAGGAAAGATGAGTCAATCAATAAAGCAGCCGTAAAAGCCGGGGGTGCTATTCTTGCCAAAGAAATAGATAAAAATGCACCTCGATCTGATATTGGGGGCAGTCATCCCCATATTGATGAGGATATTATTGTTGGAAACCGTACTCGAAAGGATTTGGATGGTGAAATCTATGCTGTTGTTGGACCTACTAAAGACACAAAATTCCGTGTTCACTTACCGGAATTCGGAACCATTCATCAGCCAGCTAATCCATTTATTCAGCGAAGTATGAGAAGCGCAAATGAAAGAATGTTACAAGCGATGGCAAGCGTAATTAAAAGAGGGTACAAGCTATGAATGTAGTAGAAAGGTCTTTACTACTGAAAAACAAAGTATTTGAAGCGTTGGAGAATGATCCAGCGCTTTTATTATTGGTGAAACCATCAAATATTTTTGAACTAGCTGTACCAATTGGGATCAAAAGTAAGCCAGCCTATATTGTTGTACAGGAACTAGAGTATAGAGCTACTCAGTGGGCTGATGGCAAGCCAATAAAGGATAGTGCTGTCTATCAAATTGATGTCTATCACAGTTCTTCCTGTGATGAGATTCTTGTTGCCATCGTTCATGTGATGAATCAATTAGATTTTCAAACGACTGTTTTAATCAATGGTTTTTTAAAAGATGAAGTCCTCATCCGGAAAGGATATCGATTTGAGGCCAATATTTTAATATAATTGGAGGTTTAAAAATGCCTGAATTTAGTTCAGTTACCGGGTTGGAAGGTGTGAAATTCGCACCACTAAAAAAGGAAAACGGGGTTTATATAGCCTCAAAAATTATAGATTACCCTTATGCAATTAATGCAAAAGTAAATACTGAAACTTCAACAGAAAAGCAGTATGCGGATAATAAACTGGTTGATATGGCTGTTACAACAGGTTCCACAAAACTGGAACTCGAAATGCGTGATTTACCAATGGAAATATTAGCTGAGTTGTTAGGAATTGAAGCAACAGATGGACTGTATATGTTTAAAAAGAATATTATCCCGCCATGGGTTGCTATGTCGTTTTTTGGGCCGAAAGCAAACGGTAATCATCGTCATGTGGGATTAGTGAAAGGTCGTTTCTCGTTACCAGATGATGAATGGAAAACAAAAGAAGAAAAAACGAATTTCCAAACAATCAAACTTTCAGCTGAGTTTATGGAGCGTGAGCAGGATAATGTCTTTAAAGTATTAGCTGATGAAGATGCACCAAGCTTCAGTTTGGATAAGTTCTATACGAAGGTATTTGGCGATGCTTACAAGTCTCCTAGTGCAGGAGATAACCCTAACGTCAATCCAGGAAAATAAACATAAAGGGAAGCCTTAGTGCTTCTCTTTTTTCGTACTCAATACTTTTAAAGGAGGAGTCAGCATGGCTCAAAAGCAAATTGCAATTAAATTATGGTTTGAAAAAGATCAAAAATATAAAACGTTTATTGCCCCTCGTACGAATACAAAAATCTTGTATGAAGCCTTGGAATTAGATGAAGATGCAGCAAAAAAAACAAAAAACATTAAAGAAGTCCTTAAAAGTCTAGATGAACGCATGAAATTTATTGTCCGAGTATTTCACAACCAGTTTAGCTTAGAGGAATTCCAAGAAGGCCTACAATCCTTTGAGGTATCTGATCAAGTAAGACGAATCATGGGCGAAATCATGGGATACGAAGAGGTTAAAGAGGACGATGATTTTTTGCAGACAGCGGAAACAGAAACCTTACAGCCAAAAGTGGAATAGAGCAACTCAATGATATTTATTCGGCTCTTTTAAAGCAAGGATGGACAATGACAGAAATAGATCAGATGGATATTTATCACTATTTAGAAGTTTTGGCACATGAAAACAAACCTAAAATAGTACCTATAGATCAAGTATTTTTCTAAAAATGATTTTTTTGTTGAGTTTAAGCCAGGGAAGCGGGGTGGTTACATATGGCGCAACCTATCGGAAACATGATTGTTAAAGTAGGGCTTGACGATACTGGCTTTAATCGTGGTATTGAAGGTTTGAAACGACAAATGCGTTTGGCAAATTCAGAAATGAAAGCCTCCGGAGCAATTTATAAAGCAGCGGGCAATCAGTCTAAGTTCCTCCAATCTCAAATAGAAGGCCTTAATAATAAATATCAGATTCAAGGACGTTTAGTTGATGAACATCGCACTAAATACAATAAATTAGTAAGGGAAAAAGGATTAGATAACCGTGAAACACAGATACAAGCCCGGCGGTTAAATGACGCGATTGCTGTCCACCAAGGTCTTGGAAATGAACTGAAACGAGTAACCAGAGAATTTGATAATACGACAAACAGCACCCGAAGAGCAGCGGGTGTTTTTTCTGTATTCAAACGTAACTCAGGTGAAGTATCTAAAGAATTAAATGCAGTTTATCAGTCTGCTACTACAGCAGGGAAAGCACTTTCTGCCATTGGTGCAGCTGGAACTGTTGGAATTGGACTCACTGTAAAAGCAGCAGCAGACTTTGAGAAAGCAATGAGTCGTGTAGGTGCTTTGGCAAACGCAACGAATGAACAAATGGGAGAGTTAACAGAAACAGCCCGTCATTTAGGTGCGACAACTCAATTCACAGATGGGCAAGTTGCTGAAGGGATGCAATATCTAGCGATGGCGGGGTATAAAACGAATCAAATTGTTGGAGCCATGCCGGGACTTCTAGCGACTGCCGCAGCTGGTCAAACTGAACTTGGTGTTACAGCAGATATTGTTTCAGATATTTTGACTGAATTTCATATTAAAGCTGAAGATACAAACCGTGTTGCAGATGCGATGACCTACACGTTTACCAATTCAAATGCCACACTGCAAGAAATCGGACAGACAATGAAATATGCGGCACCTGCCGCAAAAACAGCCGGACTCAGTATGGAAGAGTTAGCAGCAGCCACCGGAATCATGGCAAACAGTGGGATTAAGGCGGATATGGCAGGAACAGCCTTACGATCAACACTTACTCGTTTAGCAGCACCGCCAAAGCAAGCAGGCAATGCAATAGATGAATTGGGATTAAAGGTCACAGATTCAACCGGAAAATTACGACCACTGGCAGATATCATTGGACAAATCAATGAGAAAACTAAAAACTATACGGAAACCGAGAAAATTCGTATTGCCAAACAAATAGCAGGGCAACATGCACTTTCAGGATTTATTACCTTAATGCACGCTGGAAAAGACAAGCTTCAAGATTTCACGAAAGAAGTAGAAAACAGTGGTGGAACTGCTGAAAAAGTAGCTAAGAAACAAATGGATAATTTATCTGGATCACTTGAATATCTAAAGTCAGCTACAAATAACGCAGTTATCACTTTGGGAAATCAGTTCTTACCTGTTATTAGAGCTACAGCTGATGGATTGACTAAGATGGTAACTTGGTTTGATTCGTTACCTCCTTCTGTGTCTCGTACAATTGCTATTACAGGTGGAGCCGTCACTGTGTTTTCACTTTTAGGTGGTGCAGCTTTGTTGTTGCTTGGCTCTTTGCCAAAGATGGCAGCAGGATGGAATATGCTTCGTACTGCCGGTGGATATTTAACTCGTAATGTAAACCGTGCTTCAACTAGTCTTGGAGTTTACTCTACAGAAGCGATTGCCGCGGGTAGAGCCTCCAGAACAGCAGCCACAGGGATGAGCACAACATCAACAGCGGCAAACTTAGCATCCACAAGAATGAATAGATTTCACCAAACGACCAACTTAGCAACAACAAGAGTTGGTAGACTTGAACAGTCAGCTAGTAGAAGTACTAAGGTCATGAGAGGGTTGGGTGGAGCCTCTCGTGTAGCTGGTTTAGGTCTTGGTATGTTTGGTGGTCCAGTTGGTGTAATCGGAGGACTTTTGCTTTCTTTTGCCCCGGAACTATTAAAATTTGGCTCAGGTATTTTAAAAGTTGGGGTCAATGCTGTTAAAGGCGCTGGCGGTTTTATGAGACTAGCAAAAAGCGGTTTCGGACTGTTTAACATTATCAAAAAAGGTGTAGGGATAGTCGGCTTATTACGTGGTGGATTGAGCCTGTTGGGTGGTCCTGTTGGTCTTGCTATAACAGGAACTACACTTTTAACTGAAGCTGGTTTCAAATACTATGACAATCTAAAGAAAAGAGTTCTTCCAGCAACAATTGATTTTGGTAATGGTGTATCAAAATCTACTTCAAAAGCTATAAACGCTTATGAAGATATGAACATAAAAATCACAGCTAAGCTTAATACACTACGTGTGACGAATAAAAAAATCACTAAAAGTATTGCTGAAGATGTATCTAAACAATTCACAGATATGGGAAATTCGCTGAAAAAAGGTTTTCAGACAAGTGCAGATACGGCTACTAAGGTATTAACAGATTTTTATGCTTCTAATAACAAAACATCAGACAAGGAAGCTGCTAAAATACTAAATAAAATTAAAAACGGAAATAGCAAGCAACAAAAAGAAATTCAAGGGTATGTTAATCGAGTTAACCAAATCTATCGAAAAGCTGCAAAAGAACATCGCAAAACAACAGACAAAGAGAATAAAGAAATAGCTAAAATACAAAGAAAAATGTATGCCAAAATGAAGACAGCTCTTTCTAAAAGTAAAGATGAACAAATAAAAATTTCAAGAAAATTAAAAGAGGAATCTTCCAATCTTTCTGCAAAACAAGCAGCCGCAGTTGTAAGAAACAGTAATAAAGCTAAAAACAAAACAATAAAAGCAGCAAATGATCAATTTAATGCTGTTGTAAAGGCAGCGGACGATCAATATTATGTCAAAGGCACGATTACTAAAAAAGAACATGATGATACTGTTAAAAAGGCAAGAGATCAGAAAAAAAACACGATATCAAAGGCTAAAGAAACTCATCAAGGTGTTGTAAAAGAAGCCAAAAAACAGGCAACCGGACATGTTAGCCAAGTTGATTGGGAAACGGGTGAAGTTCTCGGGAAATGGAATCTTTTCATTGTTGATTTAGCCCGTATCATTAATAAAATTACTGGTGGTATAAACAAGGTTCTTGAATTTTTTCATGCCCCAACTATTCCTGAGTGGAAACCTAAAGGATATAGTGACAATGATAAAAAGATGCAGGTTGCTCCTGGTGCTGCATATGCGAAAGGAACAAATTTCCACCCAGGTGGTCAAGCACTTGTTGGTGAAGAAGGTTGGGAACTGGCTCATTCACCAGGAATTGGAACCTATATGATAGGGGTAGGCGGTCCACAAATCTTGGATCTACCACGAGGGACTTCTGTACTTCCACATGCTGAGTCTAAAGTGTTAACAGGATCAGGTTTACCTGGATATGCGGGTGGAGTCGGAAGTTTTTTCAAAGGAATGATTTCAGCAGGGAAAAATGTTGTAGATAAAACGATTGATGTGGGTTCAAAGGCAGTAGAGTTGATTAAGAAAGGACCAGGTGAATTCATTAAAAAACTGTTTAAGGGATTAATACCTTTCAAATCTGGAAAAGGCATTGATTCCATAGGAACTGGCATAATGAAGACCATAAAAGATGGAGCATTTCAGTTTTTAAAAGGGATTATACCAGAAAATACGGCCACGGATTCGAGTTCATTTAAAGGAACAGGTGGGACAAAAGCTGTTAACCAGTGGGTTAGTGAGGCAGCAAACATAGCTGGTGTTCCTCCTACATGGATACCTGGTCTTGTTACAATTGCCATGAAAGAAAGCGGTGGAAATCCAAATGCCATCAACTTGTGGGATTCTAATGCAAAGGCTGGACACCCTTCACAAGGGTTAATGCAAACTATTCCATCTACATTTAACGCTAACAAGTTTCCTGGGCATAATAACATATTGAATCCTGTAGATAATACTTTGGCGGCTATTAACTATATTAAGCGCAGATACGGAGATATACGCAACCATCCAGGTTTAAGATCGATGGCTCTCGGTGGTGGATATGTTGGGTATGCAAAGGGTGGGATTTCTCCCGGTCGTGGTGGTTCAAAATGGGCAATTTTAAACGAAAGAGGCTTTGATGAAACTACAATTACAGAAGATCCTTCATACCGCGAACGCAATATAGGATTATGGGCGCGTATTGGTAGCAAGCTTGGAGTTCTCCCGTCTTTACAAGAAGGGATGATTTCAAAAGCTCTTGTGTTGTTGCAAAAAGTATCGATGCAACCCGAAAAAGAACGAGGTTCTTCTAATATTCCATCTGTGGACATTAGTAGTATCGTGCAGAACCAAGAAAAACAAATCAATATGATGGCAAAACAAATTGATTTTCTGAATAAAAACATGCAGCTGTTACAACAGATTCTATTAAAAGAGAGTGACACTTATCTTGATGGAAGAAAGATTGATCAATCTACCGGTGATCGGTTTACCCGAACGTCATTTATGAACGGGGTGAGATGATGAAATTGTTTATTGATTATGATAATGGGCTGGGGGAGCAAAGTTTAAATAGCTTGCTCCCTTTTTTCGAGGTTCTAAGCTTTACACCTGAGGCTCCAGGGATAAGTCGTGAAACAATCAATATTCCGAGAATAAATGGAGTTATTTTGCCGCAGCACCCACGTGAAATCACGTATACGGAGAGAAAAATAACAGTCGAAATTTATATGAATTCAATTATTGCAGAAAATTTTTATCAGTATAGACATGAACTTTATGCGTTACTGGTTAAACCTTTCCCATATTATATTTCAACGGATTTATTGCCAAATCTCCGTTTTAAAGTAACTTGTGATGGGAATTTCAGCATTCCAAAACAGAAAGAAAAAAATCACGTAGTTTTCACTGTGGACTTTAATAACTTTACAGGATTAGCTGAATCAAAATCTACTTCTCTGACAAAACAAAATTTTAATGGTGAACACTGGAGCCGGGGATGAATATTCAAATGCGTGATGATCTAAAATACATGTTCAAAAATCAAAAAAGGTTTCAGGTCTATAACACTGGTGACGCCTATATTAACCCTATGCAGCATGATTATCATGTAACCTTACGAGCAAAAGGAAAAAATGTCACGATCATCAATCATACAAATGGTGAAAAGTTAAAAATAGAACGCGAGTTGAAAAAATCTGAGTCTGTGACTTTTGTTAAACAATATACGGTGATCAATAAAAAGCCTGTCAAAACATCTGGGAGGCTTCCGGGGCTTGATATCGGAGTGAATGATTTTGAAGTGCAGAATACCAATGATTTTGACATCACGTTTGATACACGTTTCTACTACGCGTAAGGGGCAAGTGATATGGCAAATTTAGATTTTATTAAACAGATTGCACCAGACGCACAGAGAGTTTATAAAAAGCATGATATTCTTGCTTCCCTGATTATTGCTCAAGCCTGTTTAGAAAGTGGATGGGGTACAAGTGAGCTAGCCCAGCAGGGAAAGAATTTATTCGGAATGAAAGGTACGTATAAAGGACAATATGTCCTCATGTGGACGACTGAATATGACAAGAACGGAAAACCTACTCCCGTGCAAGCCAGGTTTTGCAAATACCCATCTTGGTCTGAATCGATTCAAGACTTAGCCAAGTTATATGTCAACGGGACAAGCTGGGATCCTAATCACTATCAAGCTGTCGTAGGGGAAAAAGATTACAAGAAAGCAACAGCCGCACTTGTTGAAGCCGGTTATGCGACTGATCCGAATTACGCCATTAAATTAAATAGTTTAATCTTTACTTACAAACTAACACAATATGACACTGTGGAAGGTGTCCCTGACGGACCAGATGATCCAGATACACCGACACCTGATCCCGAATTTCCTAGTAAAGAGTATGACGGGAAAGACATCACACTCAATCAGAATTTACCTTCTGACGTTACCTTTCCACAACTACATGTTTCAACAAAGGATGGAAAAAGTGTTGTCGAAATAACGGGCGTTTCAGTCGATCTGATGGACGATAAGACAGGGAAGAAGAGTTTTACCTTTACGATCACAAAAACGCAGGAGAACGCCATAGAATTCGATTTATTGGTAAATGATAATATTCTGTATTTGGATGAGAAGAAATTCAATCATCAAAAGTATTACATTACAGATGTTAACATCCGTCAAGAGAAAAATGTTCTAAGGAAAACTGTATCAGCGAGCCACATTTTCACTGTGCTTCTGATTAACAATCGCATTCATGAAACGGTCTCAAAAAAGCTAAAGTTAAGAGAGGCGTTAGATATTGCGTTAAAGGATACGAATTTCAAATATATTTTTAAAACGCCTGAAAGAGAATTTGATGCAGCAGAACAAGAAAATTTTGGGGATAAGAATTCCACAGAGTTGATGGATGAAATTATCCAAGATTACAAGCTTGAGATCGATGTCGATAACTATAAAATGTATGTTTATCAAAAGATGGGAAAACGGATTAATTTCACCTTAGATTCACGCTATAATATGCCTGGTATCTCCATTAAAATTAACTCACAAAACAGCACAACTAGAGCTTGGGGCTATGGTGCTTTGAAAAAAGGCAGTAGCGCAGATAGCAAAAAACCAAAATATGAATTTGAGCCGATTTTGTACATTCATCCAGATGAAAAAAAGTTTTTACTCGAAGGAAAACCACGTTGGGCAGAACCGATCAGGGATGAAAGATATAAAAAGGCGAGTATCATGGTTTCAGCGCTTAAAAAACATGTGAATCCATATCCTGAAATGACAATCGAGGCAGACTTTCAATATATCTATGAACCAAAACTATTAGAAATTGAACAGGACTTCTGGAAAGGTGATACGATTCATGTCTTAGCTGATACGGCAGATGGTATCACGTTTGAAGATGATGTACGGCTGATCTCCATTCAGTACAATCCTTTAGATCCTTACAGTAGTCCAAAATTGATATTCGCCAATTTCAGAAAAGATATTCAAGATATCGCCGTTAGTCAGGCTAAGCAGTTAAGAGATCAAAAACGATATATCAACCAACTTTTTCAAACGCTCAGATAGCGTTTTTTTATTTTTGTTTAAAAAGGAGTGAGGCAGATGGTGCAGCTGATAAAAAATTATGATCAAACGCGAAACTCCCGTCATCAAGCACAATTAAAATCAGATATGCAAAGTATTGAAAATACCTTAAATGATCACGAGTATCATTTGAAAAGTCATGAATTATCTAAAACAGCCCATACATCAAAACAAGTCGATCACGGCGGTTTTTCTGTGTCTTCGGTTTTAGAAGGATTAAAGAACAGAATACGAAATTTAATATTAAATACCGATGGGACGAACGTTAAAGAGGTAGTCGATTCGAGAGTTACAGCTGATGGCGAGGTATTTCCCTTGCTTAAAGAGCGATTAGATACGGAGTATGGTAAGCTACTACAAAAAATCAAACGTAATGTAAATGTTGACGATTTCGGTGCTGATCCGACCGGTATAAAAGATAGTACAGAAGCATTTCAAAAAGCGATTGGTACCGGTAAAGTACGTCTGAACCTATCAGCCGGTACCTATATTGTAAAAGGCGTCAAACTTCCGTCTTGGACGTACATGGTCGGTCAAGGCATCGGTGTTACTACGCTGAAACTGCACGAAGATACGCCAGCTAGTGAGTGGGTGGTCACGAACGCGGATCATGTAAAGGGAAACCGAAATATCGTTGTAGAAGGAATGTCGCTTGATTGGAATTCGGAGCGCCAGGGCGGTGTAAGTGCAACCGGTGGAATACATTCGAGCTGTCTTACCTTTGCCAATGTTACATTCGGGATTGCGCGAGAAGTAGAAGGCATTAATCCGGGGTTACATTGTTTTGATGCCTCTGCACCAAGCTATAATATTGCGGATGTTGATTATACAAAAAGTGGATGCCGGTATATCTGGTTTGATCGATGCGTCGGTTCGGGGTATGGAGATGACGGAGTAACAACGCACTATAGTGAGTATGTTTTTATCACACAATGTGTGATGACCAATCCTAGTGGAAAGGCCCATCCAGTTGGAGAGGCAAATTCGAACGGTGTCGAGGTAGATGACGGGTCTAAAAACGTTTGGGTTATTGATTGTTATACGTCAGGGAATGTTCGTGGTGTTGAAGTGAAAGCACATCCGGAATGGCCGGCGCCTTCTAACGTCCACATTACAGGTTGTGAATCATTTCGAGATGTTCGCGCGTTTGATCTTCGTCACATTGGACATCACTTAGCAAACGAACCATGGAGCGAAACAGCTCGAGATGTTACGTTAGTCAATTGTACAGCGCGTGAACCAGTATTTAATGATCTATGTGTGGGACTAGATCCACGAGCGCTTGTCGTTTCAGCTTATCAACATGTCATGATTTCAAACTTCCGTGCGATTGGCGATCCTACGTATAACTATAAAGGGACAACAATCATCGCTTTTCAATATAAGAGTCGAAAGATTAATGTTAACGGATTACAAATGCATGGTTTCGCAAAAGCTGGTACAGATATTCATGTGATCGGAGGCGATCAACGAACGGATGATGTTCATATCTCAAACTTTGCAATCCATGATTCGGCAAAAGTCGGTATTAGCTTAGGCGGTGGGGTATATTACGTTAATTTAATGAATGGTATCACACATACAAAAGGTGGGATAGCCGGTGTAACAGCGCCAAACAACCAAGCAAATATTGTTTCGGTGCGTGCTGTTGGATATACTGATGCGGCTGTGATCGCAGGTGAACGTTACCCCTTTGTTCCAAACAATATCAAGGGCGGTTTTAGAGCTGCATCAAGTTCTGGTTCTCCTTTGTCAGATACTAGCGCAATTATCGGCTCTACTGGTGGTGGCAAAGCTAAAGGTGACGCTAATGTATTGATCGGAACACGGGGAGGTTCCACAACAGAAGGCTCTCGGTCTGTTGTCATGGGTTCAAATAATTCCCATGTGAAAGGCAAAGATTTAGTTTCGGCTATGGTTCTCGGTTCTGTCAATGTCATAAACGACAAGAGTTATACCACAGTGTGGGGGTTCGGAAGTGAGCCATCAACGGCTAATAAACGAGTCGAAGTGAATGCAGAGGCTGGATCGGTACGAGGTACGGGAGCCGTCCAGAGCGTTTCAGACCTAAAGGACCTTGCGGAATACTTCGAATCTAAAGACGGAAACAAAATTGAATCTGGCTATCTGGTGACATTGGATGGCGATAAAATTCGAAAAGCGCAAACAGGTGAAAAAGTTCTCGGTGTTATTTCTGAAACTGCCGGCGTTATCATGGGTGGTGCAGCGTTTTACTGGAATGACCGATATCTTAGAAACGAGTTCGGTGGTTTGATCTATGAAACAATGATTAAAGATGGCTGTGAATATAAGATCCCGAAAGAAAACCCAGATTATGATCCTAAGATTGAATACACACCAAGAGAAGATCGCGATGAATGGCATGTAGTCGGTTTAATCGGTCAGGTGTTTGTTAGAATTGATGAAACAGTAAAAACCGGTGATTTCATTGTACCTAACGATGGAATAGGTACAAAATCGGATAAAGGTAAAGGTCTTTATGTCATGCGAATCCGCAAAGACTTTAATAAAGATCAGGGTTACGGTGTGGCAAAAGTCTTTATTCATCCAGGAATATAACGGAGGTGGTTAAATGATATATAAAGACTCCGGCATTCAGTTCGATGTAAACGCACAAGTCAAACGCAATATATCAACTAGTATTCAATACAGTACACAAGACACTGGGACGGCAAAAATAACCTTTAAACTATTGAAAGACGGTGTACCATTGCCCATATCAAACGCGACTCACGGAAAACTGTTTATGAAGTTCGCGGACGGTAGTCACTTTTATGTTCATACGGAAGTCGGAGACGCTCTTACAGGCGTTATTTTTTATGTCTTGACTTCGGAACAAATGAAGCATTTTGGGACAGTGCAGGCTGAACTTTATGTCAATTATGATAACGGTCAGAAAATGAGTATTCACAAGTTTTCTTTTAAGATTGATCAAGCTCTTGTGGATGCGGATATTGTCCCGATGGCAGAATATTATATCGAAGATTTTGAGACGCTCAAAACCCTTGTTCAAGAAAAGGCAGCACATGCAGACAACATATTAGACGAACTTCAAAAGAAGTTTGCAGAACTGAATAACGTTGAAACAAAAGACGGAGCGCAAGCAAAAGCAAACAAGGCAGAAGCAAACGCAAAACATTATACGGATCAGCATGTAGCGAATAAGGAAAATCCACACGCAGTTACAAAAGAACAGATTGGATTATCTAATGTCGAAAATATGAAGCAAGCATCGAAGATTGATTTTGATACACACAATGAAGATTCTACTCGGCATATTACGCCTGAGGAACGAATGAAGTGGAATGATGGTCAATTAACTAAAATATCTAATGACACTGGGGGCGTGTTGGTATCCATAGGAGATACGGATGATCTCTATTTGAAAATAGTTCAGTCCGGCAAACGATTCGGAACTTTTTATTGTTCTGGGAAAGCCAAAAACTCGCCGAGTCCTCACTCGTCAAGAGGGCTTTTTCATATGACCGGAACGGATGAAAAGGGACTAGGTACGTACGGGTATGTCATAGCGCTTGATTGGAAAAACAACCTTTATACGAATTATATTGATCAAACGGAAGGCTGGCAGGGGTGGCAACGGTCTTTATCATCGTCAGACTTATCGCCGGAATGGAATGCGGCTACACTGATCAATGGGGCAAAGCAAGATTCAGCGTTCCCGTTACAATTCTCCGTCAATAATAACGTTTTATGGTTACGTGGCTCTTTCAGTTCCTTACCGGCTATCGGAACCATTGTCGCAAAGTTCACAATTAAGCTCTCTAGGCTTGTTGATTTTGTTGTACCTACAATTGGATCTTACGGAATCGCTCGTTTTTCTTTAACCACTGATGGGGAGCTGAGATATGACGGCATCATGGCGAATGATAATGCAAGTGTTACGAGAGTCTCTTTTAATGTCGGAATTCCGTTATGGTAAGGGGAGGGAAAAATATGCACGTTCTTTATTATGATGCAAACTTTAAATATGCTGGTGAAGATGATGTTGAGATAAATGGTGATACATTACCGCCTAATAGTACGACAGTGCTAATCCCTGAAGGGCTATACGATCCTAAATACCAGCTAGAGAAGGGTGTGGTGTGGGTTGAATCGGCTACACAAGAGTATATTGATAGCGTGAAGCCTTCTCCGCCTGAACCTAGTGCAACCGAGATTTTGAGGAAACAGGTTGCTCATCTATACTATATGATCTCGATAGAAGGATCAGAAAAGACGGCAGATTGGTTCACATATATGAAAGGCTTTTATAAAGACGGTCTGTGGACGAAGAAACAAATTCATGATGGAGTAGGTGCCAGAAGGATTACACCGAAACAATATGAAGAAATCACTGGAGAACCTTACGATTCCAATAAGCCTCCTAGCAACAAGACAGAATAACAGAACTATAAAAGAGCCGATTGGGCTTTTTTATTTTGCCTTAAAGGAGGTGAAGCCTTTGGAGATGGATTTAACTCAATATTTAATGACACAAGGACCCTTTGCGGTTCTTTTTTGTTGGATATTGTTTTATGTATTAAATACAACAAAAGAAAGGGAAAACAAGCTTAATTCACAGATTGATGCACAAAATGAAGTGCTAGCCAAATTCAGTGAGAAATATGATGTTGTGATTGATAAGTTGGATCAAATTGAAAAAAATCTAAAATAGGAGTGAAGAAAAATGAAAAATTTTGATAAAGGTACAGTCGTTCGGACGGTGCTTCTTTTTATTGCACTTATTAACCAGACTTTGATGATGTTCGGAAAGGGTGCATTGCCGATTAGTGAGGACCAAGTAAACACACTGGCAGATACTTTGTATTTGGTGGGTTCCACAGTGTTTACGATCATTACTTCAATCGTCGCATGGTATAAAAACAACTATGTCACAGAGAAAGGGAAGAAACAAAAAGAAGTGTTAAAACAAAATGGATTAACAAAATGAGAGGGCTACCGGTTGGCAGTCTCTTTTAATTGTCAAAAATAAAAAATAGAGGTGTTTTACAATGGCAGTTTCTTTACAAACATTGATCGATCGTTCTATTCGAAATATGGGGTCTGGTATTCACCCCGTAGTGAAAGAAACAGCAATCGAAGTCGTCAAAAGGGCATATAAAGAGAACATTTATGTGCAGATGACATCTGGCTATCGTTCTTTTGCGGAACAAAATAAGCTGTATGCGAAAGGACGTACTGCATCAGGGAAGATTGTGACTAATGCTAAAGCCGGACAGTCTAACCACAATTACGGTTTAGCAGTCGATTATGTTCTATTATCTTCAGATGGCAAAACAGCGATCTGGACGGTCAATTCTAAGTGGAAAAGAGTCGCTCAAATTGCAAAGGCTTTAGGATTTGCGTGGGGAGGGGACTGGAAAAGCTTTAAAGATTACCCACATTTAGAAATGATGGGCGGTTTAACTTTGAGCCAATTACAAGCTGGTAAACGTCCAGTCCTCGTATCAAAAGTAAACAACGCAACACCTGCGGTTCCTAAACCAACTAAAAAGCAGTCGTCAAAGAAATCATCTTCCAGTGGTGGTCGTGCGATTGTTAGAACGATTCAGAGTACGTTAAATAAACGCTATAAGTTAAATATTAAGGTAGACGGTTATCAAGGTCCTGAAACATACAAAGCTCTGCTTAAGGGCTTCCAGACCGAATTAAATAAGCAATTTCATGCCGGTCTTGTCGTAGATGGGGAGTGGGGACCGAAAACTCGTGCGGCTGTCGTAAATGTCCGTAAGGGAGCAAAAGGAAATATCACTTGGATTCTTCAAGTGTTGTTGATCTGTAAGGGATATGATGTGAATGGTCTGGATTCTATCTTTGGTCATGGACTTGAGAAGGCTGTGAGAGCTTTTCAAAAGGTGAATGGTCTGGCTGTGGATGGGATTGTTGGGAGAGCTACTTGGACAAGGTTGTTTGTATGAACATATTTTAGGCTGGGTGTTGAGTTTTTAATTACTAATAAGGTAAAAGGTGATGAATTTACAAAATTGTCACAACATCACCTTTTACCCCCATTTTTTATGGCTTCAAACTAAGAATATATTCAATTCGTGATTTTGCACCAAAGCTTGATTCTATAACCTTATAATCTTTACTTCCCATTAATTGTTTACATTTATTTATATCTTGCAGTAATTGATCTATATCTTCTGTATTAGCTTCTTCAACTTTAAATTCGTTACTTTTAATATAATAATCTAATTTTCATATATAAAATCAGGTATTTCTTTTAATTTAAAACACTCTATTGCAACACAAATATAATATGCAGTCTTTGTGAAAATATTATAGTTTAGCTCTCTCCAATCTTCTTCAAATACTTTTGCTGCAGATTGAGGTGCTGTAAAACCATCATCCTCTACATATTCTTCAAAACTAAATACAACGGAATCTTTGATGCTTTCATAATCAACATTATTATTCATATCACAAACCTCCCTTTAAATTCTGTACTCCTATGGAGTTACTGTATTATTTGAAAATACATTTAACTTTATATTAGGATACTTTGCTCTGAATTCTAATATAATATTTGTACAACTTTGACAAGTATCTAACTCTGAGAAAAGATTAATTTCTCCTTTAATATTTGGGTCTTTTATTTTAGATGCAATGTCTTCAAGAATCTTCGCTTCTGTATCATTATATCTCGGAAACTGATCTACTACATAATTTTTTGAAGATACGCTCACTATCTGTCGGTGTATATGAAAAATCCATAACATCCGTTCCTAAATTATCCACAGAATGATTTGACTATGAGCAGTAAATTCATTTCTTATACCTGGTATATTAACATCTGCTGTAGCAACATTACCTTTAGTAAGTGACTTTATTTTTCTATCTATTTTTTTCCTCTGTGTGTTAGATAGATTTAAATATTCATCTGAACTTTTGAATGCTGTTATTGAATCAGATAATTTTGTTCTTACGACGTTAGCCCTATCTTTTAAAGTTTTTCCAATAAGATTACGAGTACCCTTAGTCCCATTGTCAACATCTTTCCCAGATTCATGCTTCCTCGGCTTAGAAGACTCATGAGGATGCTTACCAGAAACGTTTTCAGCACCTTTAGTAGACTCGTGATGCTTATCAACCTTGTGAACTGGCTCGTGTGATTTTGATTTTGGTTGATGCGGAGTTTTGGGATCTCCGTCACCATGCTTGCCTTTTTGAACATTTTTGCCTTCGTGTTTTTCGGTCACTTTTCCAGTGCTTTTGGTTGCTTCTTTATTCTTCTCAACCTTCTGAATTGATTCGTGTGACTTCGGTTTTGATTTATGTGGAACTTTAGGTTCTCCACCATGGTCACCTTTCGGAGTCTTCTTAATGCCGTCCCCACCATGAGCTTTTCCACCTTTAGGACTTGTAAAATGATCAAACGACTTCTTGATGAACTGAATCATCTCATGTCCAGACTGCCGTAAAGTAAGCGCATGTATAGGAATTCCTTCTGTTACGAGGATCTCCCGTGCAACTGGGTTAGGTAAGTCTCCTATTTTTATGAGTCCTTTTTTGATTAGTTCTCCAACTTCCTTGAGATCTTTAACGACTCTGTTTCCTACGACTATTCCAACGTGTCCAGCACCTTTGATTCCTTGTTTGATTGCCGTTTTTCCAGCGCCTTTGATTCCTTGTTTGACTATTGATTTACCCGCAGCGCTTGCAAATCTTCCAGCTTTCGAAGCAATTGATGCACCCTTTGATGCTGCACCGGCACCACCTGATATAAATGTAGTGACGATATTTAATTTAAGATATTCAGCATAATGTGTCCTTGAATACAAATCTCCATGTACAAAGTTTTTATCCCATTTTTCTTTTACTTCATCCCAAGCAGAATTCCAAGCTTTTTTATAGTCGAATTCTATAATTGAGTTTGCAGTTCTAACTGGATGTAATGCAGAATTTCTTACAAATTTATTTAGTGTTACAACACCTTCAAGAGTTTCCTTAACAAAATCATATCTAGCCACTGTTATTCCTTTTGCATAGTCGTATGCAGAGCCTAGATATTTTTTACCTGCCTCATCTACAGGTGCTAAAACTTCTTTTAGTTTCTCCTCTCCTGTTTCTATAAGATTTATAACACCATCATCAAAATCGTCTAACTTCTCTGATACATAATCAATAGGATGTTCCCAGAAACTAACATCTTCTTCTTCAAGGGATTTAACATACTCCTGTTGTTCTGGTGAAAGGTTGTTATAACCAATTTCTTTAGCCATTTTAACATATTCATCAGGGTCAGATACGTTTGCAAGCTTCTCTTGCAACTCTGCAATTCTGCGGGCTTCTGCTTGCTCTTTTTTCGCATTAATATATGTAGTCGCTTGTTTGTCGGTTTTGATTGCTTCTTTATATAACTTATTCGAGTGAAAAGCCTTTTTATCAAAATACATAGGAGAAGCGCTTTTGCCATTACTTGTGGCTTCCATCAATGCTGATAATTTTTTGGAGACACTTTCGGCTTCAGCCAATGCTTGTGTGTATTCACCTGTCATAAATTTATCCAAATCGTCTACTGCATCAATTGCATTTTCCCGAGTTGTTTGTGCTTTTGACATCTCTACTGTGTAATTGTGGTCAGTCCACTTATCCAGATCAACGATGTCGCTCACTCGGTCTATGATCCGATCCATGCTACTCTTGAGAGAGTCAACGATTTGATCGGATTTTTTATCTGCATTTTTTAATTCAGTCTTTAAAAAAGACATTTCAATGTACGAATCGGGCAATTTTTTCGCTTCGATATCACCAGAAACCCCATTAAAAAACGAGATCTGCATATCGGCAAGAGTGATCCAACTGTCGACAACCTCAGCCTGTCCTCTAAAAAACTCTTTAATGTTATCTGCGCCTTTTCCTGTGAAATCATCACCTAAATCTGCCACTCCAAGACAGGCTGTTTTTAGCGTTTGAAGTTTCTCTTTTAGGTTTTTATAATCTTTTTTACGTTGATCGGCTCTTTCAACTAAAGTACTGGCTTCAAAAACTTTAGCTGAACTGTCTAACTCTTTGTTTTTCTTTTTCTTTCTGCCATCACATTTTCCTTTCAGATAGTTATTTTTTTAAACAACATCATAAAAATAGCAATCAGTTAAAATTTTATCATGTTAATAAAAAGGGTGGTAGGATATTTTTTCCATTCTAAGAAAATGAATCTTTAGGATTAGGTATAAGATCCCAATAAATGGTTTTTTCTTCTCTATGAATTTTATTTGCCATCAATCAACAGATGTTTTTTGGGAACTATAACAATATATGGTTGTCAAAAAGTGGGGTATTGTGTAGAATATTTACGATAAGAAAGAGGATATATTATTCTGATTATTTTCAAAAAATAAAATATTGGGAAAAGGGGAGAAATTGAGTGGAAATAATTCCTTATGATTTAGTTGCTACAAAAATGAATTTTTGGTATAACTCACTAAAGAACAACTGGATAGAAAAGGCGGAGATAACAAAAAAGGAAGTTAGACAGTTACTTGATAATATGGAAGAGAATCAAGACGTCCTGATTTATTACTCGCTATTAGAATTTCGACATAAACTCCAGCTCGACTATTTGTGTGCTGGTTCTGGTGGTAGTCTTGAGGAACGATTTGAGGAGTTTAGAGAGATTAGAGAAAAGAATAACCTAGAAGGTATGCTTGACTACTACTATCATTTCTTTTCAGGGATGTATCATTTTAGACAAAAAGAATTGTTACATGCTTTAAGGTATTATAGGAGCATTCCTGTAATGAAGAAATTTGAGAGTTGAACAAAAAAAGAGCCCCTTGGTATCATACGAGGTGTCCAAAGCTTCGAAGCAAAAATGGACCCTTAATTTAAGTAACCAAGGAGGACTCAATAATGAATTATACACAAAATCATAAAATCTCTCAAATTACACCTTTAACTCTTATTGTTGGCATTGATATTGCCAAGGATAAACATGTAGCACGTGCACAAGATGACCGAGGTATCGAGTTCGGAAAACGCTTGATTTTTGAAAATCGAAAACATGGCTTTCAAAATTAGTGACTTGGGCGGAAAGTCTTCGAAAAGAAAATGGCAAGAATCACGTCATTCTTGGCGTAGAGCCGACTGGTCATTACTGGTTTAGCCTCGCTTATTTTTTGGTAGAAAAAGGGTACGATTTTGTCATGGTAAATCCAATGCATGTAAAGAAAAGTAAAGAACTAGATGACAATTCCCCTACCAAGAATGATACAAAGGATGCTCGAGTAATAGGGCAGTTGATTAAGGATGGGCGATACTCCGTACCAAACCTCTTA
>NZ_JABJUQ010000006.1:0-52500 GCF_013155385.1 Bacillus sp. WMMC1349
TTATGAATTAATCAATCGGCGCACAACTCCATACGTATTTTCCCGTTATTGTAATTCCAGGACATTCAAAAGGATTGGTGCAATCAAAAATAAAAGGTTTTTGTTCAGGATTGTATGAGTCTGGCTCAAGAATAATGCTGTTGTTTGTTTGGTAAAATCTTTTCAGTGTTGTTTCATAACCATTGATACGGACAGCTACAATATCACCGTTTGCAACTTCTTTAGTTTTAGTATCTATAACAGCATAAAAACCATTAGGCACTATTTTGTTCATGCTATCTCCTTCGATTTTCAAAGATACGAGGTTTTCCAAACCATACATTTTAATTAATTTATCAGGGATTGGAAGGCTACCTATGATATTGTCATCTGCCCATTTAGGGCAACCTGCAGGAATAGATCCATATATAGGAACTGTCTCTGTCATCGGAACAATACTACTATGCGTATTTTGTTCGCCCACATTGTCAAAAATCAATTCGGCTGTGCTAACTCCTAGTTTTCTTGCTAGCGTTTCAATTGTACCTGTCTTGGGAGTTCGTTCCCCTCGCTCCCAATACCCTATTGTGACATCAGAAAAGCCAAGTCGCTTTCCGAATTCAGCTTTAGAAAGTCCTAACTCTGTTCTAATCCTTGCTATGTTTTTGGCGAAGTTTATTTTTTTCCCCATTTTTTCACCTCCTTGTTATTTATGTTGTTATTATAAAACAAAATGTTAGCTATAGCAAACATACAGTTAGAAAAAACAACGCAAATATATAAAAATGGTGTAAAAATCGTTGACATCTAACAAAATGTTAGATATTATTAACGTGTGAGGAGGTGAGGTAAATTGGAATATAAAATTGCAAGAACTCCAAAAGAATGGAGGGCGCGTTTAAATTTAACTCAAGACGATGTAGCTAAAGCCTTAGGTATTCATAGAACTACTTACTCTTCGTGGGAGAGAAATCCGCAAAAGATGGAGATAGAAGAAGGTGTGGCACTAGCTGATGTATTTGGGTGTGACTTTTCAGAAATCATTTTTTTTAAACTAAAACCTAACAAAATGTTAGATATAGAGAGGGATGTTTCTTAATGAAAAAAAACAAATCAGTTGAATCAATTGTTCTTAGCGGAAAGTATGCTATTACATTTGTTCAAGAGATAAGACCGAGCATGCATTCAATTATTAAAGAACGAAAGGCAAAACAAAAAAAGGAGATTTCATAAATGAATGAATTACAAACGATTAATCATAATTTTTGGAGATTTACCATTTTTGGAGATTTACCTGTAATGATAGTGGATGGAGTTGAGTGGTTTGGAGCAAAGGAAATTGCTAAAGCATTAAGCTTTTCGAAACCACATAATGCAATTCAAAACCATGTTGAGGAAGATGACTCCGCGGTCCACGGAGTCATCGACAGAATAGGAGAGAAAACAAAAGAAAAAGTTCGTAAATGAATCAGGTTTATACGATTTAATATTTGGAGCTGCAAAACAAGGGAACAATCGAGAAATTAAAGAGAAGGCAAAAAAATTTAAACGATGGGTAACCTCTGAAGTGCTACCTATAATTAGAAAAACGGGCGGATACGTTAATAAAGGTAACGAAGAACAATTCATTAAAAACTATTTTCCTAGTTTCAGTGATGAAGTAAAGCAAGCAATGGTGCTAGATTTGCGAAATCAGAACAATCAACTAAAAAAGCAAATTGAGCAAAACAAACCTAAAGTTCTGTTTGCGGATAGTGTGTCAGCATCCAGTACATCTATTTTGGTGGGGGAGCTTGCAAAACTATTAAAAACAGAATGGAATTGAAACGGGACAGAAACGATTTTCGCATGGTTAAGAGACAACGGATATTTAATAAAGCGAAAAGGGACAGATTACAACATGCCAACTCAAAAGAGCATGGAAAGTGGATTGTTCGAAATTAAGGAAACATCTATAACACATTCAGATGGTCATATCAGTCATCAGTAAGACACCTAAAGTCACTGGCAAGGGTCAAGTATATTTCATCAATAAGTTTCTAACGAAAGAAGAGGCGGTTTCATAATGTCAAATCAATTGCAGGTTATAGATGGTATTCAAAAGGAAAAGGTGGATTATTATTCGATCTATCGAAAAATATTTTTAAATGAGCTATACGAAGGATTGGCACAATGCGAAAGCCAGGGATCTATTGAAAGAGAGACCCTCAAAAGAGTTGTCTTTAGTGGTTTAAAAATGATTAATAGTGAGGACATGCCTGAAACATATGAAGACGTACTAACGAGATTTCACATTATTGGCTCTATCAATACAATGATAGGTTGGTTAACGCCAAGGGAATTGATGCAGATGTTCCCGGTCGAAAAGCATTATGACGGTGATAAATATGAAATGAAAGACTATTTTTACACAATGCGAGTTATTGAAGAAAAGGGACTAGACAATTGCATTGGAACAGAACGAGAAGTATTTGACTTTATTTCAGATTATCAAAACTCGGATATTACATCATTTATGATCGAATCGCTATCAACAGTCAGTGCCTTACGAAGAGCAGAAGGACAAAAAGGTTTGTTAGAAGAGTTTGCTGAGGAAAAGGGGATTGATACTTACACAATGGGGACTGATCACAGAGGAAAGCAAGTATTGGTTAACAATACAACTGGTGAAGTGCAGAGAGTGATAAAGAAGCGTCCGAGATATATACAGCCAGTAGATTAGGTCATTACTGACCAACTAAAAGGAGGTGGGTAAAGTGAAGATCAAAACAAAAGAATGGCTTGCTCTAAGCGAGGCAGAACGTTTTATGAAGATTTATCAGGCTTTTGTGAAGAAGCATATCTAAAAGTTAAAGGAGAGAGAATAAATGGCTAATATGAAATATCAAATGCCAGTTACATTAGAAAAAGGTAAGGCCTGGGCAGCTGTCTGGATTAAAGGGTTTGAAATAAAAAATAGAAATGCTTTTTCCATGGGTGATGCTAAAGAAAGCCAGCTCAATCTTGAACTGACTTTTAACAGTAATGATTATTCTACAGAAAAATATACACAGTTTATAAATGATCTTATTAGATTTCTTAATGAGCATGGTTGGACTGAAGGAAAACAATATTAATTTAAACCGAGCCTTTGTTTTAAATAATCTTGTGCAATTCCAGCCATTAACGACACTGAAATACTTGCAAGACCTTTTGTTTTTTCTTTAGTAGCTTCCCATATTGATGTCTCTCTTATGTTATCAAGAAATACATGGCCATCCCAGGTCAAATGACCTAGGATTAAGCCACTTAGTGAATCATCAGATCGTATTGCTTTACCTTCGATAAAATTGGCATCAATTAGCTTTAAAATAGCGTAAAACGAGGTTTCTTCTCCAAACTTTTGAACGGTTTGAAGTTCTCTTACCTCGCTAGTATTTAGCTGGTCGTTCAATGTAAGTTTTTCTTCTAATTCAAGAAGGATTTCTCTTACACAATCGTGATCAAGTTTCATAGTTTCACCCCCTATCTTACAGGAACATTATACCAAAGAGGAGGATAAGCATGAATTTAAATCGATTTCTAAAGTCTGATCAGGAAAGAGCTGAAAGGCTAATCAAATCAATGGATTTTCTAATCACTGAACTGTTACCAGATGCTATTGAGGACGGAGATTATGAAGGGTGTATTGAAATAGCAGGGTCGATGATTGCCCATTGTAAGGATCTTAAACGGATGGAGCATCCAGAACAAGTTGTTCAGCTGCATGAAATAGCGTCCCAACTCTTAAGTAAAGGGATAGACGTTTCAACTGTAAGGAGGGCGTATCAATGAATATCGAGCATCCAATCATTACAGAAATCAACCGTTACGGTTATCCGTTGGAATATTTGAAGTATGAAAAAGAGAAAGACAACGAAGAGGAAGACAATTAAAAAAGTTCACTCTGCCAAGTGAACTTTAGGGAAGTGATTTTTTAAGAAAGAATATTTAAAGCATATCGAATATTTTTTGAAAAATCAAGGGAGGAAACAAATTAATGAGTAGTCTTCCAGAAACAGAACAAGTGTTAATCGATCAGGTCGAAGAAGAGGAAAAGGATTATGAAGTGTTTGAGGTGACTGACCTAGAATCAGCAGCCGAAGCACAACGGCGCATCACTTACTTTAAAGGGAAACAATCAGAAATAGATGCAGTGGCTGAAAAGCAGCTTGAACGCCTCAGAACTCAAATTGAACGGGTTGAGTTTTGGCGTGATGAGTCTAAAAAACCATATGTCGAGCGTGAAAACTTCTATATCCATAGACTAGAGCGATACATGCGGGAAGAAGTCAGAAGGCAGATTGAAAGTGGCAAAAAGCCATATAAGTCAATCAATCTACCGTATGGAAAAATTAAGCTTACCAAGCAGCAGCCGGAATATCAACGTAATGAAACCGACTTGTTGAAATACGCGGAAACAAAAGGGTTAGTCAAAATTAAAAAAGACGTTGATTGGGCATCCATTAAAAAGAAATCTTCAGTTTTCGGGGACAAGCTAATAGACGCAGATGGCGAGATTATTTCAGGTGTGACAGTGGTTGATAGGGAAGATAAATTCACAGTCGAGGTGAACGAATAATGAATATTTATCAAAAGCTGATCGAGGTCAGAAAGGCGATCCCGTATCTCCAAAAAGAAAACAAAGGAAACCAGTACGAATATGTCGGATCAAGTCAGGTTTTAGGCGCTATCAGAGATGAATTAGACAAACAAACGCTTTTACTGATTCCGAAAATTGTAGACAAACGCATCTTAACAGAAACAGTTGAAAGTAAAGATAAGTACGGCAATCAGAAAAAGAAAACGACATATTTCACAGAATTAGACCTTGAATTTATTTGGGTGAATGCAGAAAATCCCGAAGAAACGTTGACTGTCCCTTTTTATGCACAGGGTGTTGATATAGCAGGAGAAAAGGGAGTCGGTAAGGCTTTGACATACGCTGAAAAATATTTTCTTTTGAAACAATTCAACATTCCGACAGATAAAGACGATCCAGACGCATTTCAACAAAAAGTAGAAGCGACAAAACCACCTGAAATGATCACACAGGAGCAAAAGGATGAAATTCAATCCCTTGCTCAACATTATATTGAATTGCGTGGACAAGGCGATGTGAAGACCGTTATAACAGCTCTTGACATCAAAGATATTAACAAAATCAATAAAGGGCAAGCTGACCATTGTATCTATCTACTTAAAAGATGGGTGGCTAAAGCAGAGAAAGAATTAGCATAACAAGAGGGTGATTTTATGGGCGGAGCGTTCCAAACAAGTAGAGACATTTTTACAAGCGATATATGGCAAAACCCAGTCGAATTCCGTCTATTCTTCTTTATTTATGGAAATGCAGTTTTTTCGGAAGAGGGGCAACGAAAAGGCGATGTTTTGGTGAAGCGCGGTCAATTTTTAAGATCATATCGAAATTTACAAAAAGACTTGCAGTATATCGAAAATAGATCGGTCAAACAGTATTCACTTTCGAGGATCAAAAGGGCGGTTGATCGACTGATTAAAGAAAATCGTTTGAAAATCGAGGACACCGAACTTGGAACGCTCTTCACTGTCGTAAATTATGAGGTATATCAGGGGTTAGAGAACTACAAAAAAGGCAACTTGGAACGGAGAGAGAACGCAGATGGAACGGAGACGGAACGCAGATGGAACAATAATAAGAATGTAAAGAAGGTAAAGAAGGAAAATAATAATAATAATAAACGTTTGGTTTTTGATGAAAAACAAATGCAGCTGGCTGAATTGCTTTGGAAACATGTCCATATAAACGCCCCTGACATGAAACAACCAAACCTTGATAAATGGGCTAATACAATTCGACTGATGATGGAACGTGACGGACGCACAGGAAAAGATATTCAAGAAGTGATCTTGTGGTCTACTAAACACGAATTCTGGTACAAAAATATTTTAAGTGCTGATAAATTGCGAAAACAATATGCCAGATTAGTAGTTCAGAAGAATGAAGAAGAAAGAAGGGGAACGAGAAATGGCAACCAACAACCGTACGGACAAAGCTATGGAGAAAATACTGAAGAAGCTTCAGGAAAGGTCAGCTCAATCTTTGGTGGAAGAGTCGGACGCCTTAGAAAAAAAGGGTGAATATGACTGTCCCACTTGTAAGGATGAATTGGGTTATCTAGAAAACAGGGACGGCATTGAGGTGTGGGTACGCTGTAAATGTGTTGAGTGGCGTCGAATTAGGAAATTAATGAATTCTAGTGACATAACTGCAGAGTTTGAGAAATTACAATTCAAGAATTTTGTTACGGAAGGGAAACACGGTCTGATCGTTGATGCTTACGATTGCGCTGTTGATTACTATAAGAATTTCGACAGTATCAAGGATAAACGTAAAAACAGCATTGCCCTTTTGGGACAGCCAGGATCAGGAAAGACACATTTACTTACAGCCATATCAAATAAATTAATCAAATCGAAAAACGTGCCAGTTCAATACTTTCCATATGTCGAGGGCTTCAATGATCTGAAAGATGATTTTGAAAAATTGGAAGAGAAGCTACGGCGAATGAAAGAGGTTGATGTCCTTTTTATAGACGATCTATTTAAGCCTCTGAAGGGTAAACCTAGGGCAACTGATTGGCAGGTGGAACAGACATATTCAGTCATCAATTATCGTTATCTCAATCATAAGCCGATTCTCATTTCAAGTGAATTGGATATTGAGCAGCTTGTACAAATAGACGAAGCACTCGGCACACGGATTTATGAAATGTGTGAGAACTATATAGTCATCATCAAGGGTGACCGGATGAAATTAAATCATAGATTAGGAGCTTGGAAATGAAAAACTATCAAATCATTCCATTGATGCCGGGAGTTTACGAATTGTCGCCAAGGAAGACAGGGAAAGGCAAAGACCTGACACCAGTTATCAAAATGCTAGAAGAGAAAATGCGCGAAATGGAAAAAGCGATAAAGGAGAGCGCCTAATGGGTGTTTATATCATGCTTGATCATTGTAATTTTGATTGGAAGCCGGACGAAGTGGATGAAGTTGAATCTTACTGGCAGGGCGGTTTACCCATTGAAAGAATTGCAAAAATCGTTAAACGACCAGTGAAAGAAGTCTTTCTCTTACTCTATGACCGTGCGGAGTTGGGGCATATCAGGGAAAGAGAAGGCGGGATATTCGGTGCTTGAGCAAATAAAAGCTGCATTTGAGATCTTATTTCTGGCCGGATACAGAGAAAAACAGATTAAGCAATGGATACATGATGACGGGAGGTAAGGAGATTGAGAGAGATCAAGTTTCGAGGTAAACCGATTGAGGATTATGGCGATATTAAATGGTTTTATGGCGGTATCGACTTATACCATGATAAAAAATTAGCCTATATCAGTGCTCCTTATAACGGTCATATACAGGTAGAGTGGGCATCAATTGGACAATACACCGGATTGAAGGACAAAAACGGTCAGGAGATCTACGAGGGGGATGTCTACCATCAAGGCGACCTAAATATCTTGTACGTTGTTGTATATAAAGACACTAGTTTTATAGGTAAGCAAATAAGGGCCAGTAGTTATGCGGGTTTGGAATATTGGAAAGACAGAATCGAAGTTATCGGCGACATATATCGAAATCCTGATCTATTGGAGGTGGCGGAATGATTAAATTACCTGAAAATCCTTGCGCTATCTGTCGGAAAAATGAGGTAACTCAGTTATGTGATTTTGTAACAGCTTATGTGTGGACATCAGTTCATGGTGGTATTCATAGAACTTGTGATTTGCCAATGTGTAAGGAGTGTGCAAAATCACACGGCCCATTTGACTTTTGCCCATACCATGATGGATTAAGCAAAAAGCTTAAAGTTCCAGATAAAAAATTAATAAGACGGAAAAATCAGTATAAATCAAAAGAGTTAAAAGAATTGAGGGGCAACCAATGATCACCCTTAACATACCCGTTACACCAATGGGAGCCGTTCGAATGACTGGGCGTGGCAAATTCGTAAATAAAAACGCTCAACGATACTTAGCCTATAAAGATTTCATCAAGTGGGAAGCGCAGAAACAGATGAAAAGCGATCCTTTTGAATCGGGAGCACTCCATGTAGATATCACTTTCGTTATGCCGATTCCTAAAAGTTGGTCAAAGAAAAAACAGCAACAATCCATCAATACGCTGCATACCAAAAAGCCAGACATCGACAATCTTATAAAAGGCGTGTTCGATGCTCTAAACAAAATTGCTTGGAAAGATGATAACCAAGTTTCAAAAGTAACTGCTTGTAAAAAGTACGGTGAAAAGCCAGGAATCGAGTTCAGATTACAAGGGCGACAGAAGAATGGGAACAGCTAAGCGTCTGATTATACGCTATAAAAACGATTATAGGCGCACTGTGGGGCATAACACCCTATGGAGGAACATTGATAGTCTAATAGAGTTAAAACGTCGCTATGGCTTTTTAAACGACGATTTAGAGTATATCGAAATTGATGGTATTGAATACGATCTCGACAAGGTAAGGGCAGCGCTCGAAAAGCATGGTTATTCATGAGATTGAAACAACTTTCCGTATAAATGGGATTTCACACCGGAGAGTAAAATAAATAACGGCTTCATTTGTCGAATTTTGTCGAAAAAATGAGAGGGAGAATTTAAACATGTTAAATAGATCAATTATTGTTGGACGCTTAACTAAAGATCCAGAGTTAAGATATACCGGCTCAGGTGTTGCTGTTGCAGGATTCACACTTGCGGTTAATCGACCGTTCAAAAATCAAAATGGAGAGTCAGAAGCAGACTTTATAAACTGTGTGGCTTGGAGAAAGCAGGCTGAAAACGTCGCGAACTTTCTTAAAAAGGGATCATTAGCAGGCGTAGACGGACGATTGCAGACACGCAACTATGAAAACCAGCATGGTGGTCGGGTGTTCATTACAGAATTAGTCGCTGAATCAGTTCAATTTCTGGATACAAAAAACAGCAACCAGAATCAAGGACAGAACCAGAGACAACAGCAAGGAAATAGATTCCTAGATGACCCGTTTGCCAATAATGGAAAGCCGATTGATATAAAAGATTCAGATTTGCCGTTTTAAGGGGGATAAACATGATAAGGCGTGTTGTTCAGTGGGTGGCAACAAACTATGATTCTGAGAATCTACAGGTCATTACTGTTTTTGAAGAAGGCATAAATAAACAAGCTGCTAAAAATCAAACACCGTTCTGCAGGCGTCACAGGGTACTTTACAAAAGTAAAGGGGGGAATAAATATGAGTTCAAATAAAAATTGGAGATTGCCAGGGGAAGTGAAAGTTTGGAAGATGACAGAGAAAGAACGGTTGGCTTATATCAAAAAGTACCCAATTGTCTACCGAGAGTATTTAAAACCTTCACGTAATTTTATATTTGAAAAACAGAATTATTGGGAGGCATGGAAATGACACTCTTACAAGGGGAATTCCTAAATCTATACAAGGCAAAATTGAATACCAGTAAAAAAACATCAGAACAAATTAAAAACGAATTAACTGGGCTAGAACCAAATGAAGAAGAAATTCAAAATTGGCTTAAAATATATGGCTTAATTGCCGGAGTAGAGGTTATTGTCGCAAAAAGTTGGAGTGGAGACGGGTATTGTCTCGTTAACTGGCTAGAAAAAGATAGTGGAACAATAAAAGAGTTTTTCTACCACTTAGAACAAGATCCAATGTTCGGCTCCTATTTTGATGAACGAGAAGAGTTTGAGGAAGATTGGCAATCGGGAGAGTATTGTCCGGCCTGTTCAATTGTATTCAGTGATAAAGATGTTGAAATTATTGAGATAATTGTTCGTTAAAGGAGTTACGAAAATGAAAGAATGCTCAAATTGTGGTGATGAGTTTCAAACAGATGAAGGTTATCCAACTAATCAAGAAAATAGGTTTGAATGTTGTTGTTCATTAAATTGTTGGCTTGAGCTTATAGATGAAGCGCCTTGGAAAGAAGAAATTGACTAATTCACAGTTTAAGAAATTAACGGCATAGTGTTCAGTCGTAGTTGACTAAAAAATAACATAAGACGGGAAGGGAGAATCATGATCTATCTAATTATAGGAATCATTATTATTGCAGCACCGTTGATTTGGATAGAGTTTACCGAAAGACGTATTGAAAAATGGGAAAAAGAAAAGTAGAAGAATAGGAGGGATAGGATGTCTAAACAATTATCTTTTCTTCCAGCTGTGGATGAAAAAGCCGTCCGCAAAGTTGTCATCAAAGAATTGAAAAATTACCGTGCGCTTAAAGTCCAATTGGAGAACAAAAAGGAATGTTCATCTGCTGGCATAAATACTTTCCCTTCCCTCCGAGATTCATTAAATCTCAATGAACTCAAGGTCAAGCAGATGGAACGCGCCTTACAAAACAGCTTGGATGAAGAAGAACGGTTAATCATTGAAAAGAAATATCTAACTGCTGCAAGGGTAAAAGATATTCATATCTATATAGAACTCGGAATGAAAAAGGATACTTATTATGAAATCAAGCAACGCGCTATAAACCGTATAGCTACAGCACTCGGAATTATCTGAGTGCTTTTTTTATCGACAAAATCCCGACATTTTTCCGATAAAATGGGGGACAAAAAGGGGGACTATTTATGTCTGCATTAGCGATAACATTTACTTATCAAGAATATATGGGAGACGCGCCTTTCCCTTATCAATGGCGTATCCGGATACGGAACAAAGGTGTTGAGGAATGAAGCCGAACGGGAGGAACATTCTGAGCCTGGATAGCGCTAGTCTTGCGGCAGCCGTATCGGGGAATAGTATTTTCATTGTACCCATGATCTTACTATGCTTGGCTTCCTCCCGGGGTATGTGTAAGTTCAATTTTATTAAATATAAGCGTGTTAATGGACTTGGTTGATGTTCTCTGTAAACCGTGTCCAGTGAATCTCAGATAAGACGATTGATGGCAAAGGGAGCCTCTGAGTGTGGGCATGGTTTAGAAAGAATATAGCCAAGCGCTTTTCCGAAAGGGAGGGTGTTTTTTTATTTGAGGGAGGTATAAAAAGTGGATTTTAAAAAGGATTTAGCCAATATGAGTATATCTGACCTATTGGAAAGGGTAGTAAATGGTCCATATCAACCGTATCAATCAATCACAACTAAAGAGAAAATGGCACCACCTTTACTTCAAATTGAACTTGATGATATTGATTCTCCGCCACGTATTTTTTATAACGGTAAAAAAATTGACAAGATTATAAATGCAGATTTTTCATACTTAACTAGGGATGATTCAACGCTTAATCCAACGCATATTGACATTGAATTTGTCGATAAAGATAGCAAGTATGGAACAAAAGCAATCGTTTACAATCGATCTCTTTACAACCGAAGGAAGGATAACAATGCCACCTAAGCCGTTAAGGGAGTGTAAGGCCTATGGGTGTAAGGCACTAACTAGAGAAGCCTATTGCCATGATCATAAGCACATCAAGCAAGAGGAAACAAAACAATACAACAAACATTCAAGAGACAAAACAATTACAAGTTTTTATAAATCAACTGATTGGAAGCAAACAAGACAACTTGCTTTGTTAAGAGACAACTATCTTTGTCAGAGATGTTTGAGGGAACATCGCTTCATACCTGCTGACATGGTTCACCACATTGTGGAAGTAAAAGAGGACTGGTCCAAGCGTTTAGACCTTTCAAACCTTGAAAGTCTCTGTAATGCTTGCCATAACAAGGTTCATGGTGATCGAAGTAAGCTAGGGCAGTAGGATACCCCCCTACTAAAATCTTTGGAAAACAACCGTCTGGGGAACGGCGCGCCCTCTTCTGCAAACAAACACCGCTTTTCAAAGTTCCCGAAAAATACAAAATACCCTCTCGGCGATTTGCCAAGAGGGCTTGATATAAACGATTTGATTGTTAGTTTCATCATAGCATGTTTGACGGAAAAAACAAGCGAAAAAAGAAGATTTTTTTAACGAAATGAGGTGAAAAACATGCCGAGACCCGCAAAATCTGCAGCTCTTCAACTAATACAGGGTAATCCGAATAAAAAGAATACTGAGGAATTAGCCACCAGAGCTAAATATGAAAAACAAATGAAAATGCGTACTGAAAATATTAAGCCTCCTTCATGGTTGGATGATAAGGTAGCTAAAAAAGAATTTAAACGGGTTGCTGCTTTATTGTCTGAAGTGGATCTCATCACAGAGGCGGATATCAACATGTTGGCCACCTATTGTAAGATTTACTCTCGATATATTTCTATTACAAAAAAAATTGATGAAGATGGCATCATGATAAACACAGAAGGGTGTAATGAAAATGGTCAGCCCATCAAGTCGGTTGGTGAAGAACATCCCCTTCTTAAACGCGAGAAAAATTATTATGATCAGATGATATCTGCGGCCAACCATTTTGGCCTTACACCGTCTGCACGTGCAAAACTAGCCATCACCAAAACTCAGGAAGAACGAGAAAAGACGGCAGCGGAAAAGGAGTTTGGTAATGTATGAATACAATTAAACAGTTTATGATTGACTACTCGCGCGATGTGATATCGGGTGAGATTGTGGCGTGTCAAAAACATATTTGGGCTTGTCATCGCTTTTTAAATGACATTAAGAGAGAAGGAACAAGGGAGTTCCCTTATATATTTGATGACGAGAAAGCTAGACGGTTTCTTTATTGGATGACTCAGTTTAAGCATACAAAAGGACCTCTCGCAGGAGAAAATATTGTCCCCGAACCAATCCAAATTTTTATTTTTGGCAATGTGTATGGGTGGGTTCACAAAGAAACAAGGTATCGCAGATTCACAAAAGTATATTGGCAAGTTGGACGTAAGAACGCGAAAACACAAAGTTTAGCTTGTGTTGCTTCTTATGAAGCTATGGCAAATGATGAAAATATGTCAGAGGTCTACATTGGGGCAACGAAAACTGAGCAAGCAAAAATATGTTGGAATGAGATCAAAGCACAGATTCTTCAGTGTGAGCTATTAAATAAACCTGAGCAAAAATATAGGATTGCCTACGGGAAAATTGAACATCCAAAAACACAATCTAAAATTGAGGCACTCTCTAAAGATGCAGGGAAAACAGGAGATGGGTTCAATCCTCAGTGCGGAATTATAGACGAATATCACGCACATAAAACATCTGAAATATATGATGTACTTGTTTCTGGTATGGCTGCACGAAATCAGCCGTTAATGGTCATTATTACGACTGCCGGTTTTGAATTAAATAACCCTGCCTACCGCGTTGAATATGATTACGTGTCACGCATTTTAGATCCAAATAAAGTAGAAACAAATGAGCAGTATTTTGTGATGGTTAATGAATTAGACAAAGGTGATGACATTAAGGATGAGCAGAACTGGATCAAAGCCAATCCTATTGTTGCTAAAAATGAACATGGACTTAATTATCTGCGTGGAGAGTTGGAAGTTGCCTTGGCTGTACCAGAGAAAATGAGGAACTTTCTGACTAAGAATATGAATATCTGGGTTAACATGCGTGAAAATGGCTACATGGACATGCAAGCTTGGAAAGATTGTGGATCTGATCATTTTCCTGATCTATCCGGCCGGGAGTGCTATGTTGGAATTGACTTATCAAAACGAATTGACCTGACAGCCGTATCTTTTATTTTTCCGTTAGATGATGGGAGCTTTGCTGTAGAAAGTCATGGTTTTATGCCTGAAGATACATTCTATGAACGTATGAAGACAGATCATGTCCCTTATGACTTGTGGAGGGAGAGGAACTGGTTAACCGTTACTGATGGTGCTGTAGTTGATTATGACTATATCAGAGCTTATATCAAGAAAATGGAGAAAGAGAAAGGATGGAAAATTAAAGAAATCGGTTACGATCCATATAATGCGACACAGTTTGCTCAACAGATGGAGGCTGACGGATATGTGATGATTGAAATTAGGCAGGGAGTTGCCACACTTTCAGAGCCTACAAAAGACTTTCGCGAAAAAGTAAAGGCGAAAAACATCATCCATAATAAAAACGATCTACTGACATGGGCGATGGGTAATGCTGTTACAAAAGTAGATGCTCAAGAAAATATCATGCTGGACAAATCAAAGTCAACACAACGGATTGACCCTGCTGCAGCCCTTATTAATGCACATGTGAGAGCATCTCAAATTGATATGACGATTGACTTAAATGCTTATATCAAGTCAGGATCTTTCAGCCTGTAGGAGGTGGGAATATGAAATTTATAAAAAGTATGCAGCCGTTTATAGATGATATCTTACTTATTATAGGGATGATATTCATTTCTACTGCCATATATCGAATAAATATCAACGCGGGTTTGATTGCGACCGGTGTTTTTTTATTTTCTCTTGCTGGCTTGTTAGGTGTAGATAGGCAGCGTAAGGAGGAAGGAGGGGATTAGATGCTATTAAGCCGTTTAAAGGGCGGGGTCAAGAATGAAATCGCAGAAGAGGATAGCGGCTCCCTTCTTCATCCAGCCAATTGGTTTAGAAATATTTTTGCTGGCACTGAAACCTCATCAGGTGAAAGAGTATCATCAAAAACAGCTGTTCTTCATCCCGATGTTTATGCATGTGTCATAGTTTTGGCGGATGATATCGCGAAACTGCCAATCAAACTTTTTCAGAATAAAAACGGCAATATCAAACAAGTCCAAAATGATATTAGTGAGATGATTCTGAACAAAGTCAATGATTATATGACAAGTTTTATTTGGAAAAGGCTTTTGGTCACAAGGCTTTGTACTTGGGGGAACAGTTACAATCTTTTGCTTTTTGATAAAGACGGAAATGTGACTGGAATCAGACCTTTAAACCCTGAGGCAACAAATACAAATATTGACCCTAATAACGGTCGGGTTTGGTATTCAACCACGATTGACAGCAAATATCGTGAGTTTTTTTATGAAGAAGTTCTGCATTTTAAAAACCTTTCTCTTGATGGAATTGTGGGACAAACTCCGATTTCAGTTATTCGTGACAATATCGGATCAAATCGAGCTGCCACAAAATTCAATGCAAAATTTTATAAAAATGGTGGCGCTCCGTTTGGCGTTGTCAAAGCACCAACTCTATTAGATAGAGAAAGTAAAAAAATTGTGAGAGAAGACTGGGAGCGTGTAAATGCGGGTCAGTCTATTGCAGTCCTAGACGCTGGTCTCGACTATTCACAAGTAACCATGCCGATGAAGGATGCTCAATTTATTGAGTCCATGAAATGGAACCGTCAGCAGATCGCATCTATTTATAAGGTACCACCACATAAAATAGGTGAACTTGATCGAGCCACTTTCTCTAATATCGAACAACAATCATTGGATTATGTCAAAACGACGTTACAACCTTTAGTGACAAATATAGAACAAGAATTGAACGATAAAATATTGACAGAAAACCAGTTAAAAAGTGGTTATTACTTTAAATTTAACCTAGAATCAGAACTTCGTGGAGATAGTAAATCTCGTGCTGAGTTTTATAAAACGATGCAAAGTGTTGGCGCTTTTAGCGTAAACACAATCCTTCAAAAAGAGGACATGACCGGAATTGGAGATATTGGGGATGAGCATTATGGGAATTTAAATCTTGTTCCTCTTTCAATTATGAAAGAATATCAATTGAACAAAGTAAAAGGGACATCTGATGAACAGAAGGGGGGTGATGGCAACGAAGAAGAAAAACAAGTATTGGAACATGAAGATTCTGAATGATTCTACTGCTGAAATCACACTTTATGGCTCAATAACGGGTGAAGGATGGTTTAGTGAGAGTTCTTCTAAAGTTTTTCAGTCAGAATTGAAAAGTTTAGGTGATGTAAGCTCTATTGATTTGTACATTAATTCACCTGGAGGAGATGTCTTTGAGGGCCAAGCGATTCATTCAATGCTTAAACGTCATAAAGCTAAAATTAATGTTTATGTGGATGCACTGGCTGGAAGTATTGCCTCAGTTATTGCAATGGCGGGGGATAACATTACAATGCCAAGTAACGCCATGATGATGATTCATAATCCTTACATGGGAATGGTCGGGAATGCAACAGAATTTCGAAAGGCTGCCGATGATCTTGACAAGATCACAGAAAGTATTGTTTCGACATACCTTGATAAAGCTGGTGACAAGCTGGATGATGTTACTTTACATCAATTACTTGATGAAGAAACGTGGCTGACAGCTGATGAAGCATTACATTATGGTTTGATTGATGAGGTCTCAGAATCAAAGGATGTAGCAGCCTGTATTGATCATCAAATTTTGGCACACTTTAAACATGTGCCAGGAAAGATAGTTGCTAAAACAGTTGCTGAAAATTCGGCTGAAGAAGCAGGATTGGATGAATTACAAAAACAAAAAATTGATATGAAACTTGAACTCTTAAATCTTTAAGGGTTCTTTTTTAATGCCACTTTTAAGGAGGACAAGAATTTGAAACCGAAACTATTAAAACAAAAAAATTTTTTATTGAAACTAGATATTCAATTTTTTGCTGGAGGTGGAATGTCTAAAAAAGAACGGGAGTTACGCCAAACGCTAGCAGAAAAGCGTACAGAAATTGAAGCATTGACAGACAAAGGGAAAATTGATGAAGCTAAAAAACTACTTTCTGAAGCTCAACAAATAAAAGAGCAGATCCAGACATATGAAGAAGTCCGAAATATGCAAGTCCCTTATGAACAGGAGCAGACATCACAAGATTCAGTAGCAACTGGTCAACAGCCAACAGATGATATCGCCAAAACGGAAGTAAAGAACCATGTTCAGCTTTTTGCGTCAGCTCTTAAATCTGGAACAATACCGAAACCTCTTTCCGCAATGAAAGAAGGTGTGGATGAAGATGGCGGTCTTGTTGTTCCGCAAGATATTTCAACGAAGATCAACGAAAAACGTAGACAATTTGATACACTGGCTAATCTCGTTGATGTCATTCCGGTATCTACAAATAAAGGTTCACGAGTGCTTGAAAAACTAGCAGATATCACTCCATTAGCAAACCTTGAAGAATTAGCGGATATTACGGAACTAGAGAATCCTAAATTTGAAAACATTAAATATAACATTAAAGATTATGCAGGAATTTTGGTTCTTTCTAATGATTTGCTTTCAGATACACAAGAAGCGCTTCTTCAATATTTGACCAATTGGCTCGCTAAGAAATCAGCTGTTACGCGTAATACGTTGATTATTAAGCAATTAGGAACACTCGTAAAAACAGCAGTTTCAAAGCAAGACGATATTAAAGATATTTTGAACGTCAAGCTTGATCCAGCTATCAACGCCACAACCTCTTTTATTACAAATCAATCAGGATTTAATGTTTTGGATAAATTGAAGGATGCTTTTGGCCGGTACTTACTACAGCCTAATCCAACAGATCCGACTAAAAAACTTTTATTCGGAAAGCCTGTGTCCGTTATATCTGATAAATATTTGCCAAACGGTGGTACAAAAGCAGCGCCAAAATATCCGTTGATTGTCGGTGATCTTAAAGAAGCTGTTAAACTATTTGACCGTCAGCAATATTCCATTTTAACGACAAATGTTGGCGGTAAAGCATTCTATCGTAATTCTACAGATATGCGAATCATTGAACGTGAAGATGTTGTTCTTTGGGATACTGATGCTGTTGTGTTTGCAGAGTTTTCATCAATCAAAGATGCAACTCCAGACAATGGGGTTCCAAATCCCGGTTCTGGTGAGAACAAATAATAGGTGAATGAAAGCTAGGTGATGCCCAATGACAGAAATTGAGCAAAAAGAACTTAAAGAAGCGAAAAAATTTCTCAGGGTTGATGGTGATTTGGAAGATGATTTAATCCTGGGATTTATCGCTTCGGCGAAGGAATATATTACAGCTGCAACTGGTTTAAAGTTCCCAAATCATTCAGCACGAGCTGATATGTGTGTAAAAGCATTTGTAACGCATTGGTATGAAAACAGGGAAGTAGCTGGCACAACTTCAAACCTTGATGGGGTGCTAACGATGATGATCAATCAATTAAAATATACGGTTTCGGAGACTGGTTCCAATGTTGAATGACATGCGGTATCGGATTGAATTTCAACAGAAAAAAGAGGGCGGGCGCCTCCCTGTGGAAGGTAAGTATGAAACTGTTGTGGAATGCTGGGCCAAAGCTGAGGGATTAAAAGGCCGAGAGTATTATGCAGCGGCAGCTGTTCAGAAAGAAAAAACTATAAAATTTACAATTCGTCACCGTGAAGATCTTAACGAACATATGCGAATTCTTTTTCAAGATCAACCATACGAGATTGAATCAATTTTGCCGAACTATTCTCGGAAACATTTCACCACAATAAGGGCAAAGGCGGTGGAATAATGGAATTTGAAATGGAGATGCAGGGCTTTAAAGAATTAGATTCATATTTAACTGACCTTGCAAGGAAAGATGAGTCAATCAATAAAGCAGCCGTAAAAGCCGGGGGTGCTATTCTTGCCAAAGAAATAGATAAAAATGCACCTCGATCTGATATTGGGGGCAGTCATCCCCATATTGATGAGGATATTATTGTTGGAAACCGTACTCGAAAGGATTTGGATGGTGAAATCTATGCTGTTGTTGGACCTACTAAAGACACAAAATTCCGTGTTCACTTACCGGAATTCGGAACCATTCATCAGCCAGCTAATCCATTTATTCAGCGAAGTATGAGAAGCGCAAATGAAAGAATGTTACAAGCGATGGCAAGCGTAATTAAAAGAGGGTACAAGCTATGAATGTAGTAGAAAGGTCTTTACTACTGAAAAACAAAGTATTTGAAGCGTTGGAGAATGATCCAGCGCTTTTATTATTGGTGAAACCATCAAATATTTTTGAACTAGCTGTACCAATTGGGATCAAAAGTAAGCCAGCCTATATTGTTGTACAGGAACTAGAGTATAGAGCTACTCAGTGGGCTGATGGCAAGCCAATAAAGGATAGTGCTGTCTATCAAATTGATGTCTATCACAGTTCTTCCTGTGATGAGATTCTTGTTGCCATCGTTCATGTGATGAATCAATTAGATTTTCAAACGACTGTTTTAATCAATGGTTTTTTAAAAGATGAAGTCCTCATCCGGAAAGGATATCGATTTGAGGCCAATATTTTAATATAATTGGAGGTTTAAAAATGCCTGAATTTAGTTCAGTTACCGGGTTGGAAGGTGTGAAATTCGCACCACTAAAAAAGGAAAACGGGGTTTATATAGCCTCAAAAATTATAGATTACCCTTATGCAATTAATGCAAAAGTAAATACTGAAACTTCAACAGAAAAGCAGTATGCGGATAATAAACTGGTTGATATGGCTGTTACAACAGGTTCCACAAAACTGGAACTCGAAATGCGTGATTTACCAATGGAAATATTAGCTGAGTTGTTAGGAATTGAAGCAACAGATGGACTGTATATGTTTAAAAAGAATATTATCCCGCCATGGGTTGCTATGTCGTTTTTTGGGCCGAAAGCAAACGGTAATCATCGTCATGTGGGATTAGTGAAAGGTCGTTTCTCGTTACCAGATGATGAATGGAAAACAAAAGAAGAAAAAACGAATTTCCAAACAATCAAACTTTCAGCTGAGTTTATGGAGCGTGAGCAGGATAATGTCTTTAAAGTATTAGCTGATGAAGATGCACCAAGCTTCAGTTTGGATAAGTTCTATACGAAGGTATTTGGCGATGCTTACAAGTCTCCTAGTGCAGGAGATAACCCTAACGTCAATCCAGGAAAATAAACATAAAGGGAAGCCTTAGTGCTTCTCTTTTTTCGTACTCAATACTTTTAAAGGAGGAGTCAGCATGGCTCAAAAGCAAATTGCAATTAAATTATGGTTTGAAAAAGATCAAAAATATAAAACGTTTATTGCCCCTCGTACGAATACAAAAATCTTGTATGAAGCCTTGGAATTAGATGAAGATGCAGCAAAAAAAACAAAAAACATTAAAGAAGTCCTTAAAAGTCTAGATGAACGCATGAAATTTATTGTCCGAGTATTTCACAACCAGTTTAGCTTAGAGGAATTCCAAGAAGGCCTACAATCCTTTGAGGTATCTGATCAAGTAAGACGAATCATGGGCGAAATCATGGGATACGAAGAGGTTAAAGAGGACGATGATTTTTTGCAGACAGCGGAAACAGAAACCTTACAGCCAAAAGTGGAATAGAGCAACTCAATGATATTTATTCGGCTCTTTTAAAGCAAGGATGGACAATGACAGAAATAGATCAGATGGATATTTATCACTATTTAGAAGTTTTGGCACATGAAAACAAACCTAAAATAGTACCTATAGATCAAGTATTTTTCTAAAAATGATTTTTTTGTTGAGTTTAAGCCAGGGAAGCGGGGTGGTTACATATGGCGCAACCTATCGGAAACATGATTGTTAAAGTAGGGCTTGACGATACTGGCTTTAATCGTGGTATTGAAGGTTTGAAACGACAAATGCGTTTGGCAAATTCAGAAATGAAAGCCTCCGGAGCAATTTATAAAGCAGCGGGCAATCAGTCTAAGTTCCTCCAATCTCAAATAGAAGGCCTTAATAATAAATATCAGATTCAAGGACGTTTAGTTGATGAACATCGCACTAAATACAATAAATTAGTAAGGGAAAAAGGATTAGATAACCGTGAAACACAGATACAAGCCCGGCGGTTAAATGACGCGATTGCTGTCCACCAAGGTCTTGGAAATGAACTGAAACGAGTAACCAGAGAATTTGATAATACGACAAACAGCACCCGAAGAGCAGCGGGTGTTTTTTCTGTATTCAAACGTAACTCAGGTGAAGTATCTAAAGAATTAAATGCAGTTTATCAGTCTGCTACTACAGCAGGGAAAGCACTTTCTGCCATTGGTGCAGCTGGAACTGTTGGAATTGGACTCACTGTAAAAGCAGCAGCAGACTTTGAGAAAGCAATGAGTCGTGTAGGTGCTTTGGCAAACGCAACGAATGAACAAATGGGAGAGTTAACAGAAACAGCCCGTCATTTAGGTGCGACAACTCAATTCACAGATGGGCAAGTTGCTGAAGGGATGCAATATCTAGCGATGGCGGGGTATAAAACGAATCAAATTGTTGGAGCCATGCCGGGACTTCTAGCGACTGCCGCAGCTGGTCAAACTGAACTTGGTGTTACAGCAGATATTGTTTCAGATATTTTGACTGAATTTCATATTAAAGCTGAAGATACAAACCGTGTTGCAGATGCGATGACCTACACGTTTACCAATTCAAATGCCACACTGCAAGAAATCGGACAGACAATGAAATATGCGGCACCTGCCGCAAAAACAGCCGGACTCAGTATGGAAGAGTTAGCAGCAGCCACCGGAATCATGGCAAACAGTGGGATTAAGGCGGATATGGCAGGAACAGCCTTACGATCAACACTTACTCGTTTAGCAGCACCGCCAAAGCAAGCAGGCAATGCAATAGATGAATTGGGATTAAAGGTCACAGATTCAACCGGAAAATTACGACCACTGGCAGATATCATTGGACAAATCAATGAGAAAACTAAAAACTATACGGAAACCGAGAAAATTCGTATTGCCAAACAAATAGCAGGGCAACATGCACTTTCAGGATTTATTACCTTAATGCACGCTGGAAAAGACAAGCTTCAAGATTTCACGAAAGAAGTAGAAAACAGTGGTGGAACTGCTGAAAAAGTAGCTAAGAAACAAATGGATAATTTATCTGGATCACTTGAATATCTAAAGTCAGCTACAAATAACGCAGTTATCACTTTGGGAAATCAGTTCTTACCTGTTATTAGAGCTACAGCTGATGGATTGACTAAGATGGTAACTTGGTTTGATTCGTTACCTCCTTCTGTGTCTCGTACAATTGCTATTACAGGTGGAGCCGTCACTGTGTTTTCACTTTTAGGTGGTGCAGCTTTGTTGTTGCTTGGCTCTTTGCCAAAGATGGCAGCAGGATGGAATATGCTTCGTACTGCCGGTGGATATTTAACTCGTAATGTAAACCGTGCTTCAACTAGTCTTGGAGTTTACTCTACAGAAGCGATTGCCGCGGGTAGAGCCTCCAGAACAGCAGCCACAGGGATGAGCACAACATCAACAGCGGCAAACTTAGCATCCACAAGAATGAATAGATTTCACCAAACGACCAACTTAGCAACAACAAGAGTTGGTAGACTTGAACAGTCAGCTAGTAGAAGTACTAAGGTCATGAGAGGGTTGGGTGGAGCCTCTCGTGTAGCTGGTTTAGGTCTTGGTATGTTTGGTGGTCCAGTTGGTGTAATCGGAGGACTTTTGCTTTCTTTTGCCCCGGAACTATTAAAATTTGGCTCAGGTATTTTAAAAGTTGGGGTCAATGCTGTTAAAGGCGCTGGCGGTTTTATGAGACTAGCAAAAAGCGGTTTCGGACTGTTTAACATTATCAAAAAAGGTGTAGGGATAGTCGGCTTATTACGTGGTGGATTGAGCCTGTTGGGTGGTCCTGTTGGTCTTGCTATAACAGGAACTACACTTTTAACTGAAGCTGGTTTCAAATACTATGACAATCTAAAGAAAAGAGTTCTTCCAGCAACAATTGATTTTGGTAATGGTGTATCAAAATCTACTTCAAAAGCTATAAACGCTTATGAAGATATGAACATAAAAATCACAGCTAAGCTTAATACACTACGTGTGACGAATAAAAAAATCACTAAAAGTATTGCTGAAGATGTATCTAAACAATTCACAGATATGGGAAATTCGCTGAAAAAAGGTTTTCAGACAAGTGCAGATACGGCTACTAAGGTATTAACAGATTTTTATGCTTCTAATAACAAAACATCAGACAAGGAAGCTGCTAAAATACTAAATAAAATTAAAAACGGAAATAGCAAGCAACAAAAAGAAATTCAAGGGTATGTTAATCGAGTTAACCAAATCTATCGAAAAGCTGCAAAAGAACATCGCAAAACAACAGACAAAGAGAATAAAGAAATAGCTAAAATACAAAGAAAAATGTATGCCAAAATGAAGACAGCTCTTTCTAAAAGTAAAGATGAACAAATAAAAATTTCAAGAAAATTAAAAGAGGAATCTTCCAATCTTTCTGCAAAACAAGCAGCCGCAGTTGTAAGAAACAGTAATAAAGCTAAAAACAAAACAATAAAAGCAGCAAATGATCAATTTAATGCTGTTGTAAAGGCAGCGGACGATCAATATTATGTCAAAGGCACGATTACTAAAAAAGAACATGATGATACTGTTAAAAAGGCAAGAGATCAGAAAAAAAACACGATATCAAAGGCTAAAGAAACTCATCAAGGTGTTGTAAAAGAAGCCAAAAAACAGGCAACCGGACATGTTAGCCAAGTTGATTGGGAAACGGGTGAAGTTCTCGGGAAATGGAATCTTTTCATTGTTGATTTAGCCCGTATCATTAATAAAATTACTGGTGGTATAAACAAGGTTCTTGAATTTTTTCATGCCCCAACTATTCCTGAGTGGAAACCTAAAGGATATAGTGACAATGATAAAAAGATGCAGGTTGCTCCTGGTGCTGCATATGCGAAAGGAACAAATTTCCACCCAGGTGGTCAAGCACTTGTTGGTGAAGAAGGTTGGGAACTGGCTCATTCACCAGGAATTGGAACCTATATGATAGGGGTAGGCGGTCCACAAATCTTGGATCTACCACGAGGGACTTCTGTACTTCCACATGCTGAGTCTAAAGTGTTAACAGGATCAGGTTTACCTGGATATGCGGGTGGAGTCGGAAGTTTTTTCAAAGGAATGATTTCAGCAGGGAAAAATGTTGTAGATAAAACGATTGATGTGGGTTCAAAGGCAGTAGAGTTGATTAAGAAAGGACCAGGTGAATTCATTAAAAAACTGTTTAAGGGATTAATACCTTTCAAATCTGGAAAAGGCATTGATTCCATAGGAACTGGCATAATGAAGACCATAAAAGATGGAGCATTTCAGTTTTTAAAAGGGATTATACCAGAAAATACGGCCACGGATTCGAGTTCATTTAAAGGAACAGGTGGGACAAAAGCTGTTAACCAGTGGGTTAGTGAGGCAGCAAACATAGCTGGTGTTCCTCCTACATGGATACCTGGTCTTGTTACAATTGCCATGAAAGAAAGCGGTGGAAATCCAAATGCCATCAACTTGTGGGATTCTAATGCAAAGGCTGGACACCCTTCACAAGGGTTAATGCAAACTATTCCATCTACATTTAACGCTAACAAGTTTCCTGGGCATAATAACATATTGAATCCTGTAGATAATACTTTGGCGGCTATTAACTATATTAAGCGCAGATACGGAGATATACGCAACCATCCAGGTTTAAGATCGATGGCTCTCGGTGGTGGATATGTTGGGTATGCAAAGGGTGGGATTTCTCCCGGTCGTGGTGGTTCAAAATGGGCAATTTTAAACGAAAGAGGCTTTGATGAAACTACAATTACAGAAGATCCTTCATACCGCGAACGCAATATAGGATTATGGGCGCGTATTGGTAGCAAGCTTGGAGTTCTCCCGTCTTTACAAGAAGGGATGATTTCAAAAGCTCTTGTGTTGTTGCAAAAAGTATCGATGCAACCCGAAAAAGAACGAGGTTCTTCTAATATTCCATCTGTGGACATTAGTAGTATCGTGCAGAACCAAGAAAAACAAATCAATATGATGGCAAAACAAATTGATTTTCTGAATAAAAACATGCAGCTGTTACAACAGATTCTATTAAAAGAGAGTGACACTTATCTTGATGGAAGAAAGATTGATCAATCTACCGGTGATCGGTTTACCCGAACGTCATTTATGAACGGGGTGAGATGATGAAATTGTTTATTGATTATGATAATGGGCTGGGGGAGCAAAGTTTAAATAGCTTGCTCCCTTTTTTCGAGGTTCTAAGCTTTACACCTGAGGCTCCAGGGATAAGTCGTGAAACAATCAATATTCCGAGAATAAATGGAGTTATTTTGCCGCAGCACCCACGTGAAATCACGTATACGGAGAGAAAAATAACAGTCGAAATTTATATGAATTCAATTATTGCAGAAAATTTTTATCAGTATAGACATGAACTTTATGCGTTACTGGTTAAACCTTTCCCATATTATATTTCAACGGATTTATTGCCAAATCTCCGTTTTAAAGTAACTTGTGATGGGAATTTCAGCATTCCAAAACAGAAAGAAAAAAATCACGTAGTTTTCACTGTGGACTTTAATAACTTTACAGGATTAGCTGAATCAAAATCTACTTCTCTGACAAAACAAAATTTTAATGGTGAACACTGGAGCCCGGGGATGAATATTCAAATGCGTGATGATCTAAAATACATGTTCAAAAATCAAAAAAGGTTTCAGGTCTATAACACTGGTGACGCCTATATTAACCCTATGCAGCATGATTATCATGTAACCTTACGAGCAAAAGGAAAAAATGTCACGATCATCAATCATACAAATGGTGAAAAGTTAAAAATAGAACGCGAGTTGAAAAAATCTGAGTCTGTGACTTTTGTTAAACAATATACGGTGATCAATAAAAAGCCTGTCAAAACATCTGGGAGGCTTCCGGGGCTTGATATCGGAGTGAATGATTTTGAAGTGCAGAATACCAATGATTTTGACATCACGTTTGATACACGTTTCTACTACGCGTAAGGGGCAAGTGATATGGCAAATTTAGATTTTATTAAACAGATTGCACCAGACGCACAGAGAGTTTATAAAAAGCATGATATTCTTGCTTCCCTGATTATTGCTCAAGCCTGTTTAGAAAGTGGATGGGGTACAAGTGAGCTAGCCCAGCAGGGAAAGAATTTATTCGGAATGAAAGGTACGTATAAAGGACAATATGTCCTCATGTGGACGACTGAATATGACAAGAACGGAAAACCTACTCCCGTGCAAGCCAGGTTTTGCAAATACCCATCTTGGTCTGAATCGATTCAAGACTTAGCCAAGTTATATGTCAACGGGACAAGCTGGGATCCTAATCACTATCAAGCTGTCGTAGGGGAAAAAGATTACAAGAAAGCAACAGCCGCACTTGTTGAAGCCGGTTATGCGACTGATCCGAATTACGCCATTAAATTAAATAGTTTAATCTTTACTTACAAACTAACACAATATGACACTGTGGAAGGTGTCCCTGACGGACCAGATGATCCAGATACACCGACACCTGATCCCGAATTTCCTAGTAAAGAGTATGACGGGAAAGACATCACACTCAATCAGAATTTACCTTCTGACGTTACCTTTCCACAACTACATGTTTCAACAAAGGATGGAAAAAGTGTTGTCGAAATAACGGGCGTTTCAGTCGATCTGATGGACGATAAGACAGGGAAGAAGAGTTTTACCTTTACGATCACAAAAACGCAGGAGAACGCCATAGAATTCGATTTATTGGTAAATGATAATATTCTGTATTTGGATGAGAAGAAATTCAATCATCAAAAGTATTACATTACAGATGTTAACATCCGTCAAGAGAAAAATGTTCTAAGGAAAACTGTATCAGCGAGCCACATTTTCACTGTGCTTCTGATTAACAATCGCATTCATGAAACGGTCTCAAAAAAGCTAAAGTTAAGAGAGGCGTTAGATATTGCGTTAAAGGATACGAATTTCAAATATATTTTTAAAACGCCTGAAAGAGAATTTGATGCAGCAGAACAAGAAAATTTTGGGGATAAGAATTCCACAGAGTTGATGGATGAAATTATCCAAGATTACAAGCTTGAGATCGATGTCGATAACTATAAAATGTATGTTTATCAAAAGATGGGAAAACGGATTAATTTCACCTTAGATTCACGCTATAATATGCCTGGTATCTCCATTAAAATTAACTCACAAAACAGCACAACTAGAGCTTGGGGCTATGGTGCTTTGAAAAAAGGCAGTAGCGCAGATAGCAAAAAACCAAAATATGAATTTGAGCCGATTTTGTACATTCATCCAGATGAAAAAAAGTTTTTACTCGAAGGAAAACCACGTTGGGCAGAACCGATCAGGGATGAAAGATATAAAAAGGCGAGTATCATGGTTTCAGCGCTTAAAAAACATGTGAATCCATATCCTGAAATGACAATCGAGGCAGACTTTCAATATATCTATGAACCAAAACTATTAGAAATTGAACAGGACTTCTGGAAAGGTGATACGATTCATGTCTTAGCTGATACGGCAGATGGTATCACGTTTGAAGATGATGTACGGCTGATCTCCATTCAGTACAATCCTTTAGATCCTTACAGTAGTCCAAAATTGATATTCGCCAATTTCAGAAAAGATATTCAAGATATCGCCGTTAGTCAGGCTAAGCAGTTAAGAGATCAAAAACGATATATCAACCAACTTTTTCAAACGCTCAGATAGCGTTTTTTTATTTTTGTTTAAAAAGGAGTGAGGCAGATGGTGCAGCTGATAAAAAATTATGATCAAACGCGAAACTCCCGTCATCAAGCACAATTAAAATCAGATATGCAAAGTATTGAAAATACCTTAAATGATCACGAGTATCATTTGAAAAGTCATGAATTATCTAAAACAGCCCATACATCAAAACAAGTCGATCACGGCGGTTTTTCTGTGTCTTCGGTTTTAGAAGGATTAAAGAACAGAATACGAAATTTAATATTAAATACCGATGGGACGAACGTTAAAGAGGTAGTCGATTCGAGAGTTACAGCTGATGGCGAGGTATTTCCCTTGCTTAAAGAGCGATTAGATACGGAGTATGGTAAGCTACTACAAAAAATCAAACGTAATGTAAATGTTGACGATTTCGGTGCTGATCCGACCGGTATAAAAGATAGTACAGAAGCATTTCAAAAAGCGATTGGTACCGGTAAAGTACGTCTGAACCTATCAGCCGGTACCTATATTGTAAAAGGCGTCAAACTTCCGTCTTGGACGTACATGGTCGGTCAAGGCATCGGTGTTACTACGCTGAAACTGCACGAAGATACGCCAGCTAGTGAGTGGGTGGTCACGAACGCGGATCATGTAAAGGGAAACCGAAATATCGTTGTAGAAGGAATGTCGCTTGATTGGAATTCGGAGCGCCAGGGCGGTGTAAGTGCAACCGGTGGAATACATTCGAGCTGTCTTACCTTTGCCAATGTTACATTCGGGATTGCGCGAGAAGTAGAAGGCATTAATCCGGGGTTACATTGTTTTGATGCCTCTGCACCAAGCTATAATATTGCGGATGTTGATTATACAAAAAGTGGATGCCGGTATATCTGGTTTGATCGATGCGTCGGTTCGGGGTATGGAGATGACGGAGTAACAACGCACTATAGTGAGTATGTTTTTATCACACAATGTGTGATGACCAATCCTAGTGGAAAGGCCCATCCAGTTGGAGAGGCAAATTCGAACGGTGTCGAGGTAGATGACGGGTCTAAAAACGTTTGGGTTATTGATTGTTATACGTCAGGGAATGTTCGTGGTGTTGAAGTGAAAGCACATCCGGAATGGCCGGCGCCTTCTAACGTCCACATTACAGGTTGTGAATCATTTCGAGATGTTCGCGCGTTTGATCTTCGTCACATTGGACATCACTTAGCAAACGAACCATGGAGCGAAACAGCTCGAGATGTTACGTTAGTCAATTGTACAGCGCGTGAACCAGTATTTAATGATCTATGTGTGGGACTAGATCCACGAGCGCTTGTCGTTTCAGCTTATCAACATGTCATGATTTCAAACTTCCGTGCGATTGGCGATCCTACGTATAACTATAAAGGGACAACAATCATCGCTTTTCAATATAAGAGTCGAAAGATTAATGTTAACGGATTACAAATGCATGGTTTCGCAAAAGCTGGTACAGATATTCATGTGATCGGAGGCGATCAACGAACGGATGATGTTCATATCTCAAACTTTGCAATCCATGATTCGGCAAAAGTCGGTATTAGCTTAGGCGGTGGGGTATATTACGTTAATTTAATGAATGGTATCACACATACAAAAGGTGGGATAGCCGGTGTAACAGCGCCAAACAACCAAGCAAATATTGTTTCGGTGCGTGCTGTTGGATATACTGATGCGGCTGTGATCGCAGGTGAACGTTACCCCTTTGTTCCAAACAATATCAAGGGCGGTTTTAGAGCTGCATCAAGTTCTGGTTCTCCTTTGTCAGATACTAGCGCAATTATCGGCTCTACTGGTGGTGGCAAAGCTAAAGGTGACGCTAATGTATTGATCGGAACACGGGGAGGTTCCACAACAGAAGGCTCTCGGTCTGTTGTCATGGGTTCAAATAATTCCCATGTGAAAGGCAAAGATTTAGTTTCGGCTATGGTTCTCGGTTCTGTCAATGTCATAAACGACAAGAGTTATACCACAGTGTGGGGGTTCGGAAGTGAGCCATCAACGGCTAATAAACGAGTCGAAGTGAATGCAGAGGCTGGATCGGTACGAGGTACGGGAGCCGTCCAGAGCGTTTCAGACCTAAAGGACCTTGCGGAATACTTCGAATCTAAAGACGGAAACAAAATTGAATCTGGCTATCTGGTGACATTGGATGGCGATAAAATTCGAAAAGCGCAAACAGGTGAAAAAGTTCTCGGTGTTATTTCTGAAACTGCCGGCGTTATCATGGGTGGTGCAGCGTTTTACTGGAATGACCGATATCTTAGAAACGAGTTCGGTGGTTTGATCTATGAAACAATGATTAAAGATGGCTGTGAATATAAGATCCCGAAAGAAAACCCAGATTATGATCCTAAGATTGAATACACACCAAGAGAAGATCGCGATGAATGGCATGTAGTCGGTTTAATCGGTCAGGTGTTTGTTAGAATTGATGAAACAGTAAAAACCGGTGATTTCATTGTACCTAACGATGGAATAGGTACAAAATCGGATAAAGGTAAAGGTCTTTATGTCATGCGAATCCGCAAAGACTTTAATAAAGATCAGGGTTACGGTGTGGCAAAAGTCTTTATTCATCCAGGAATATAACGGAGGTGGTTAAATGATATATAAAGACTCCGGCATTCAGTTCGATGTAAACGCACAAGTCAAACGCAATATATCAACTAGTATTCAATACAGTACACAAGACACTGGGACGGCAAAAATAACCTTTAAACTATTGAAAGACGGTGTACCATTGCCCATATCAAACGCGACTCACGGAAAACTGTTTATGAAGTTCGCGGACGGTAGTCACTTTTATGTTCATACGGAAGTCGGAGACGCTCTTACAGGCGTTATTTTTTATGTCTTGACTTCGGAACAAATGAAGCATTTTGGGACAGTGCAGGCTGAACTTTATGTCAATTATGATAACGGTCAGAAAATGAGTATTCACAAGTTTTCTTTTAAGATTGATCAAGCTCTTGTGGATGCGGATATTGTCCCGATGGCAGAATATTATATCGAAGATTTTGAGACGCTCAAAACCCTTGTTCAAGAAAAGGCAGCACATGCAGACAACATATTAGACGAACTTCAAAAGAAGTTTGCAGAACTGAATAACGTTGAAACAAAAGACGGAGCGCAAGCAAAAGCAAACAAGGCAGAAGCAAACGCAAAACATTATACGGATCAGCATGTAGCGAATAAGGAAAATCCACACGCAGTTACAAAAGAACAGATTGGATTATCTAATGTCGAAAATATGAAGCAAGCATCGAAGATTGATTTTGATACACACAATGAAGATTCTACTCGGCATATTACGCCTGAGGAACGAATGAAGTGGAATGATGGTCAATTAACTAAAATATCTAATGACACTGGGGGCGTGTTGGTATCCATAGGAGATACGGATGATCTCTATTTGAAAATAGTTCAGTCCGGCAAACGATTCGGAACTTTTTATTGTTCTGGGAAAGCCAAAAACTCGCCGAGTCCTCACTCGTCAAGAGGGCTTTTTCATATGACCGGAACGGATGAAAAGGGACTAGGTACGTACGGGTATGTCATAGCGCTTGATTGGAAAAACAACCTTTATACGAATTATATTGATCAAACGGAAGGCTGGCAGGGGTGGCAACGGTCTTTATCATCGTCAGACTTATCGCCGGAATGGAATGCGGCTACACTGATCAATGGGGCAAAGCAAGATTCAGCGTTCCCGTTACAATTCTCCGTCAATAATAACGTTTTATGGTTACGTGGCTCTTTCAGTTCCTTACCGGCTATCGGAACCATTGTCGCAAAGTTCACAATTAAGCTCTCTAGGCTTGTTGATTTTGTTGTACCTACAATTGGATCTTACGGAATCGCTCGTTTTTCTTTAACCACTGATGGGGAGCTGAGATATGACGGCATCATGGCGAATGATAATGCAAGTGTTACGAGAGTCTCTTTTAATGTCGGAATTCCGTTATGGTAAGGGGAGGGAAAAATATGCACGTTCTTTATTATGATGCAAACTTTAAATATGCTGGTGAAGATGATGTTGAGATAAATGGTGATACATTACCGCCTAATAGTACGACAGTGCTAATCCCTGAAGGGCTATACGATCCTAAATACCAGCTAGAGAAGGGTGTGGTGTGGGTTGAATCGGCTACACAAGAGTATATTGATAGCGTGAAGCCTTCTCCGCCTGAACCTAGTGCAACCGAGATTTTGAGGAAACAGGTTGCTCATCTATACTATATGATCTCGATAGAAGGATCAGAAAAGACGGCAGATTGGTTCACATATATGAAAGGCTTTTATAAAGACGGTCTGTGGACGAAGAAACAAATTCATGATGGAGTAGGTGCCAGAAGGATTACACCGAAACAATATGAAGAAATCACTGGAGAACCTTACGATTCCAATAAGCCTCCTAGCAACAAGACAGAATAACAGAACTATAAAAGAGCCGATTGGGCTTTTTTATTTTGCCTTAAAGGAGGTGAAGCCTTTGGAGATGGATTTAACTCAATATTTAATGACACAAGGACCCTTTGCGGTTCTTTTTTGTTGGATATTGTTTTATGTATTAAATACAACAAAAGAAAGGGAAAACAAGCTTAATTCACAGATTGATGCACAAAATGAAGTGCTAGCCAAATTCAGTGAGAAATATGATGTTGTGATTGATAAGTTGGATCAAATTGAAAAAAATCTAAAATAGGAGTGAAGAAAAATGAAAAATTTTGATAAAGGTACAGTCGTTCGGACGGTGCTTCTTTTTATTGCACTTATTAACCAGACTTTGATGATGTTCGGAAAGGGTGCATTGCCGATTAGTGAGGACCAAGTAAACACACTGGCAGATACTTTGTATTTGGTGGGTTCCACAGTGTTTACGATCATTACTTCAATCGTCGCATGGTATAAAAACAACTATGTCACAGAGAAAGGGAAGAAACAAAAAGAAGTGTTAAAACAAAATGGATTAACAAAATGAGAGGGCTACCGGTTGGCAGTCTCTTTTAATTGTCAAAAATAAAAAATAGAGGTGTTTTACAATGGCAGTTTCTTTACAAACATTGATCGATCGTTCTATTCGAAATATGGGGTCTGGTATTCACCCCGTAGTGAAAGAAACAGCAATCGAAGTCGTCAAAAGGGCATATAAAGAGAACATTTATGTGCAGATGACATCTGGCTATCGTTCTTTTGCGGAACAAAATAAGCTGTATGCGAAAGGACGTACTGCATCAGGGAAGATTGTGACTAATGCTAAAGCCGGACAGTCTAACCACAATTACGGTTTAGCAGTCGATTATGTTCTATTATCTTCAGATGGCAAAACAGCGATCTGGACGGTCAATTCTAAGTGGAAAAGAGTCGCTCAAATTGCAAAGGCTTTAGGATTTGCGTGGGGAGGGGACTGGAAAAGCTTTAAAGATTACCCACATTTAGAAATGATGGGCGGTTTAACTTTGAGCCAATTACAAGCTGGTAAACGTCCAGTCCTCGTATCAAAAGTAAACAACGCAACACCTGCGGTTCCTAAACCAACTAAAAAGCAGTCGTCAAAGAAATCATCTTCCAGTGGTGGTCGTGCGATTGTTAGAACGATTCAGAGTACGTTAAATAAACGCTATAAGTTAAATATTAAGGTAGACGGTTATCAAGGTCCTGAAACATACAAAGCTCTGCTTAAGGGCTTCCAGACCGAATTAAATAAGCAATTTCATGCCGGTCTTGTCGTAGATGGGGAGTGGGGACCGAAAACTCGTGCGGCTGTCGTAAATGTCCGTAAGGGAGCAAAAGGAAATATCACTTGGATTCTTCAAGTGTTGTTGATCTGTAAGGGATATGATGTGAATGGTCTGGATTCTATCTTTGGTCATGGACTTGAGAAGGCTGTGAGAGCTTTTCAAAAGGTGAATGGTCTGGCTGTGGATGGGATTGTTGGGAGAGCTACTTGGACAAGGTTGTTTGTATGAACATATTTTAGGCTGGGTGTTGAGTTTTTAATTACTAATAAGGTAAAAGGTGATGAATTTACAAAATTGTCACAACATCACCTTTTACCCCCATTTTTTATGGCTTCAAACTAAGAATATATTCAATTCGTGATTTTGCACCAAAGCTTGATTCTATAACCTTATAATCTTTACTTCCCATTAATTGTTTACATTTATTTATATCTTGCAGTAATTGATCTATATCTTCTGTATTAGCTTCAACTTTAAATTCGTTACTTTTAATATAATAATCTAATTTTTCATATATAAAATCAGGTATTTCTTTTAATTTAAAACACTCTATTGCAACACAAATATAATATGCAGTCTTTGTGAAAATATTATAGTTTAGCTCTCTCCAATCTTCTTCAAATACTTTTGCTGCAGATTGAGGTGCTGTAAAACCATCATCCTCTACATATTCTTCAAAACTAAATACAACGGAATCTTTGATGCTTTCATAATCAACATTATTATTCATATCACAAACCTCCCCTTAAATTCTGTACTCCTATGGAGTTACTGTATTATTTGAAAATACATTTAACTTTATATTAGGATACTTTGCTCTGAATTCTAATATAATATTTGTACAACTTTGACAAGTATCTAACTCTGAGAAAAGATTAATTTCTCCTTTAATATTTGGGTCTTTTATTTTAGATGCAATGTCTTCAAGAATCTTCGCTTCTGTATCATTATATCTCGGAAACTGATCTACTACATAATTTTTGAAGATACGCTCACTATCTGTCGGTGTATATGAAAAATCCATAACATCCGTTCCTAAATTATCCACAGAATGAATTTGACTATGAGCAGTAAATTCATTTCTTATACCTGGTATATTAACATCTGCTGTAGCAACATTACCTTTAGTAAGTGACTTTATTTTTCTATCTATTTTTTTCCTCTGTGTGTTAGATAGATTTAAATATTCATCTGAACTTTTGAATGCTGTTATTGAATCAGATAATTTTGTTCTTACGACGTTAGCCCTATCTTTTAAAGTTTTTCCAATAAGATTACGAGTACCCTTAGTCCCATTGTCAACATCTTTCCCAGATTCATGCTTCCTCGGCTTAGAAGACTCATGAGGATGCTTACCAGAAACGTTTTCAGCACCTTTAGTAGACTCGTGATGCTTATCAACCTTGTGAACTGGCTCGTGTGATTTTGATTTTGGTTGATGCGGAGTTTTGGGATCTCCGTCACCATGCTTGCCTTTTTGAACATTTTTGCCTTCGTGTTTTTCGGTCACTTTTCCAGTGCTTTTGGTTGCTTCTTTATTCTTCTCAACCTTCTGAATTGATTCGTGTGACTTCGGTTTTGATTTATGTGGAACTTTAGGTTCTCCACCATGGTCACCTTTCGGAGTCTTCTTAATGCCGTCCCCACCATGAGCTTTTCCACCTTTAGGACTTGTAAAATGATCAAACGACTTCTTGATGAACTGAATCATCTCATGTCCAGACTGCCGTAAAGTAAGCGCATGTATAGGAATTCCTTCTGTTACGAGGATCTCCCGTGCAACTGGGTTAGGTAAGTCTCCTATTTTTATGAGTCCTTTTTTGATTAGTTCTCCAACTTCCTTGAGATCTTTAACGACTCTGTTTCCTACGACTATTCCAACGTGTCCAGCACCTTTGATTCCTTGTTTGATTGCCGTTTTTCCAGCGCCTTTGATTCCTTGTTTGACTATTGATTTACCCGCAGCGCTTGCAAATCTTCCAGCTTTCGAAGCAATTGATGCACCCTTTGATGCTGCACCGGCACCACCTGATATAAATGTAGTGACGATATTTAATTTAAGATATTCAGCATAATGTGTCCTTGAATACAAATCTCCATGTACAAAGTTTTTATCCCATTTTTCTTTTACTTCATCCCAAGCAGAATTCCAAGCTTTTTTATAGTCGAATTCTATAATTGAGTTTGCAGTTCTAACTGGATGTAATGCAGAATTTCTTACAAATTTATTTAGTGTTACAACACCTTCAAGAGTTTCCTTAACAAAATCATATCTAGCCACTGTTATTCCTTTTGCATAGTCGTATGCAGAGCCTAGATATTTTTTACCTGCCTCATCTACAGGTGCTAAAACTTCTTTTAGTTTCTCCTCTCCTGTTTCTATAAGATTTATAACACCATCATCAAAATCGTCTAACTTCTCTGATACATAATCAATAGGATGTTCCCAGAAACTAACATCTTCTTCTTCAAGGGATTTAACATACTCCTGTTGTTCTGGTGAAAGGTTGTTATAACCAATTTCTTTAGCCATTTTAACATATTCATCAGGGTCAGATACGTTTGCAAGCTTCTCTTGCAACTCTGCAATTCTGCGGGCTTCTGCTTGCTCTTTTTTCGCATTAATATATGTAGTCGCTTGTTTGTCGGTTTTGATTGCTTCTTTATATAACTTATTCGAGTGAAAAGCCTTTTTATCAAAATACATAGGAGAAGCGCTTTTGCCATTACTTGTGGCTTCCATCAATGCTGATAATTTTTTGGAGACACTTTCGGCTTCAGCCAATGCTTGTGTGTATTCACCTGTCATAAATTTATCCAAATCGTCTACTGCATCAATTGCATTTTCCCGAGTTGTTTGTGCTTTTGACATCTCTACTGTGTAATTGTGGTCAGTCCACTTATCCAGATCAACGATGTCGCTCACTCGGTCTATGATCCGATCCATGCTACTCTTGAGAGAGTCAACGATTTGATCGGATTTTTTATCTGCATTTTTTAATTCAGTCTTTAAAAAAGACATTTCAATGTACGAATCGGGCAATTTTTTCGCTTCGATATCACCAGAAACCCCATTAAAAAACGAGATCTGCATATCGGCAAGAGTGATCCAACTGTCGACAACCTCAGCCTGTCCTCTAAAAAACTCTTTAATGTTATCTGCGCCTTTTCCTGTGAAATCATCACCTAAATCTGCCACTCCAAGACAGGCTGTTTTTAGCGTTTGAAGTTTCTCTTTTAGGTTTTTATAATCTTTTTTACGTTGATCGGCTCTTTCAACTAAAGTACTGGCTTCAAAAACTTTAGCTGAACTGTCTAACTCTTTGTTTTTCTTTTTCTTGTCTGCCATCACATTTTCCTTTCAGATAGTTATTTTTTTAAACAACATCATAAAAATAGCAATCAGTTAAAATTTTATCATGTTAATAAAAAGGGTGGTAGGATATTTTTTCCATTCTAAGAAAATGAATCTTTAGGATTAGGTATAAGATCCCAATAAATGGTTTTTTCTTCTCTATGAATTTTTATTTGCCATCAATCAACAGATGTTTTTTGGGAACTATAACAATATATGGTTGTCAAAAAGTGGGGTATTGTGTAGAATATTTACGATAAGAAAGAGGATATATTATTCTGATTATTTTCAAAAAATAAAATATTGGGAAAAGGGGAGAAATTGAGTGGAAATAATTCCTTATGATTTAGTTGCTACAAAAATGAATTTTTGGTATAACTCACTAAAGAACAACTGGATAGAAAAGGCGGAGATAACAAAAAAGGAAGTTAGACAGTTACTTGATAATATGGAAGAGAATCAAGACGTCCTGATTTATTACTCGCTATTAGAATTTCGACATAAACTCCAGCTCGACTATTTGTGTGCTGGTTCTGGTGGTAGTCTTGAGGAACGATTTGAGGAGTTTAGAGAGATTAGAGAAAAGAATAACCTAGAAGGTATGCTTGACTACTACTATCATTTCTTTTCAGGGATGTATCATTTTAGACAAAAAGAATTGTTACATGCTTTAAGGTATTATAGGAGCATTCCTGTAATGAAGAAATTTGAGAGTTGAACAAAAAAAGAGCCCCTTGGTATCATACGAGGTGTCCAAAGCTTCGAAGCAAAAATGGACCCTTAATTTAAGTAACCAAGGAGGACTCAATAATGAATTATACACAAAATCATAAAATCTCTCAAATTACACCTTTAACTCTTATTGTTGGCATTGATATTGCCAAGGATAAACATGTAGCACGTGCACAAGATGACCGAGGTATCGAGTTCGGAAAACGCTTGATTTTTGAAAATCGAAAACATGGCTTTCAAAAATTAGTGACTTGGGCGGAAAGTCTTCGAAAAGAAAATGGCAAGAATCACGTCATTCTTGGCGTAGAGCCGACTGGTCATTACTGGTTTAGCCTCGCTTATTTTTTGGTAGAAAAAGGGTACGATTTTGTCATGGTAAATCCAATGCATGTAAAGAAAAGTAAAGAACTAGATGACAATTCCCCTACCAAGAATGATACAAAGGATGCTCGAGTAATAGGGCAGTTGATTAAGGATGGGCGATACTCCGTACCAAACCTCTTAGATGGCGTTTATGCCGAATTAAGAGAAGGCGTCAAATTACGAGATCAGCTCACAAAGCAACTGATGACCACAGAAGGTCGCATCCAAAATCATATACAACGCTACTTCCCTGAATTCTTTGATGTGTTTAGAGATTGGGAAGGAAAAGCAGCTTTTTGTACGTTGCGTATGTTTCCATTTCCGTCTCAAATTAAAGAAATGTCAGCGGAAGAGGTGCTTAAGAAATGGAAACCATTTGTTCAACGAGGAGTGGGAATAAAACGAGCGAGGAAGCTAGTAGAAGCTGCGAAGAAGAGTATTGGTATTCAAATTGGTATTCAGTTTGCCCAGCGTGAACTAGATTATTTACTCGACCAATATGAGCTTTATAAGCAACAGTTAGCACAGTTAGACAAAGAGCTAGAAGCTCTAGTAGAAACACTTCCAGGAGCCAAACAAATGATGGAGATACCAGGATTAGGATCTACGACAATCGCTCTGTTTTTTTCAGAGGTAGGTGACATGACAAAATATAGTCATCCCCAACAGCTAGTAAATTTAGCAGGTCTCTCTTTACGAGAACATAGCTCTGGTAAATTCAAGGGTCAAACACGAATTACGAAAAGAGGACGAAGTCGTTTGCGACGAGCTTTATATTTGGCTATTCGCCCATTAGTCGCTCATAATCCGACGTTTAAAGCATTGCATCAATACTATACAATGCGATCTGAAAAGCCATTGAAAAAGCAACAATCACTCATTGCCTTGTGTTGTAAGTTACTACGTGTATTATTTGTCATTGGGCAAAAACAATGTCAGTTTGATGGTTCTAAACTATTAAGAGGATTGCCTCGAACCCAAGAATTACAGGTTGTTTAAAGTCTTTAGAAATACACTCTAAAGACCAACAATTTCTCATACAAACACCAATAGTGCAGAGTTGGAGCTTATTTTCACCATTCGGGCTTTAGACCCAGCATAGGAGCATTTCCAACCTCCACCTCATGGATACGCAGGACGAAGGAAAGTATGGATACGATCCGGAGAGATATGGGAGGGTTAGCGACCGTGATTTGTGTGGAGAATTCCTAGCACGGTTATACACTTGTTTTCCAAACTAATCCAGTTTGGTAGATAGGATGGCTTATTCCTTGTAAATATTTTATATATATTAAAAAGATATCCAGTAATATTGGTGTGTCAACTATATGGTGGTTATGAAATAGTGAGAATGCATGAGTATTTGGAAGAAAAACGAACTTTATTGAGGGAGTGCAGAAAATAAACTTGAAGTCTTCAACTGCGATGAGTTAGAGAAAGCTGAGTTTTATTTTAAAATTTCAGAACTTTATTACAATATGAAACAAACTTTGTTTTCGATGGATTATGCAACTCAAGCATATAATATATTCAAGGATCATGAAACATATGGTCAGCGTCGTATTCAAAGTCAGTTTATTATGGCTGGAAACTGGTTAGATCACATGTGTCCTGAGAAATCATTAGATAATCTATATCAAGCACTATTTGAATCTGAAAAAATGAATGTGGGTTATTTAATGGGAATGGCACACGCAAACCTTGGAATATGTTATGATCAACTTGAAGAACTTGAGAAATCCTCCAGTCATCTACGAAAATCCCTTGAAATATACAGAGAAGAGAATAATAGTTATCAAGGTAGAGTAATATTTAACCTTGCGCATGTTGAAGTAAAGCAAGGTAACACTATTGTTGCCAATGATTTATATTTAGAAGGAAAAGAATTTGCTGAAACGAATCAAAAGTTAGATGACCTTGCGAAGATGGAACTTCTTAAAGGACTTTATCTTGAAAATGATACGGACTTAGTTAGGGAATCATTTAAGTTCTTCAAGGAAAGAGGTATGTATGCAGACTTGGAAGAGTACGCTATAGTTGCAGCAGAAGTTCTAAGAAGAAGGGAAAAGGTGTATGATGCCCTTGATTTTTATCGTGCTGCAGTAGAGGCGAAGCGACTAATCAAGAGGAGTGTGGTATTAGATGAAATCTAAAATATTAGTTTGCGTAATTTTAATATTGGGTGTGGCGGGCACTACCCTAGGAGTAACTTACAGTCAACTAGATAACGCTACTTACAAGGTTGCTGACAGGATGTTGTCCTAATCTCATTAAAAATAAAGGAAACAAATTAGTGCAGATCACATTGATCTGCTTTTTTTCTAAATTTAAATTTGCTTAACCCTTTTCACTTTCCTTCTTTTATTTAACAGATATTAAATAAAATAATCCAAATAATCAATTTTATGTTAAAATTATTGGTGTTATTTTAATATTGTTTAAATAGGGACAGGAAGGGACTCTGCGTGATGGAGAAATTAAATGGGACATTAACTGTTTGGAATAAGAATTTCACTTTTCTCTTTTTTTCAAGGATCATCAAAATTTCGGCTGACAGCTTTGCATTCTACTCGATTTTATGGTTTCTTATTTTTAGTGGAGAAGGTGCTATCGGTACATCTTTATTAATTGCTGTTACCTTTCTACCGGAAGCTTTGTTGGGACCGGTGACAGGTCCGTTAATGAAAAGAAGCACTTTGAAGTTTTGGATGTATTTCTCTGACTTAACAAGAGCAGTGGTTGTGCTATCAATACCAATTTGTTATTTCAACGGTTTCTCACCTATGTGGTTTATTTTGAGCCTCATGATTATTTATTCAGCAACTGGAGCCACATATCATCCTGCATCAATTACCCTGATTCCGCAAATTATCCATGAAAATTTCATGCAAAAAGCAAATGCAATCCTCCAGTCTTCCTCTGAAATTGCGAAGCTTGGTACTGTAACACTGTGCGGTTTCCTCTTGACTTTGATCGGACCAGCAACGACATTGATCATTTCTTTTATACTTTATATCATTTCTGGCATTTTTGTTCTTTGTATCAAGTATCAAATCGAACAGCAATCTGCTGTACACGAAACTGAGAAAAATAGAGGTACATATAAGGAAAGATTAAAAAGAGGATTTTCTTTGGTTAGACATCATAGAATCCTATTTCCATTAGCCATCTATTGTATTTTTATGAATTTAGCAGCAACTCCATGGGAAGCACTTTCCGCCGTTTATGTTTCAGAAGATTTAAATGCCACGCCGTTTATTCATTCGCTTTTGAAGGCTACAACAACTACCGGTGCTTTTTTACTTGGGCTTATCCTTACTAAGGTAAAGATCAATAGATATGGACTTCTTTTCATAACAGCTGGAATTATTGAAGGCACATCTTTCTTCATCACAGGATTATTTACAATTTTACCACTTGTATTTATTGCTGCCTTTGTATTTGGAGCAGCAGTAAGCTCAATCAATGTACCAGAGTACACAATTATTCAAAAAACCGTTGATGGTGATGATCAGCCTCAAGTATTTGCTATCATCCGTATGATTGGAAACTTTGCTTTTCCACTAGGTTCAATAGTCTGTGGGTATGCAGCAGTCACATTTGGAGCTGGCAAGGTGATCGCGTTTGGTGGTTTAATTGAACTTCTCGCAGGTCTTGGAATTTTACTGTTCACGAAACTAGCCAAGGCTAAGGAATCAGATCTTATCAAGGAAAAAAAGGCAAGTGCCTCAATATAATGTAACCTCAAACACACTGATTGTTCATATTCAGCAAGTTAAAGGAAAAGACAATATTGATGCGGAACAGATTGAAAGTGAAGTCAGGGAAGCAATAGAGGAACAAAAAGCTGTTCTAGAGAAAGGTAACAGAGGATGGAGAAAGAGGACGAAGAACATATAGTAGACAATTCATTTGAAGTCATGGTGTATTGGCATCTTGGAACTAAATTTTATAATCAAGTCAGAAAGCAGGCCATCAGGCCTGCTTTTATTGCTGATTAAAAAATACTTGTTTGAGTGAATAAATAATAGAATGAAAACAAAAGCGCTAAGATTCCTACGAATAAAGCGAATTTTTTTTGTTTATTGTCCTTTTCGGTTATGAAATAAAGACCCGTGCAGAAAGATCCTATGAACCAACCAATTGAAATTTGTACAATGGCTAAAATAAAACCAATAATTCCTATAATCTTAATTACCATCCTTATGACATCTTTCAATAAAATTACCACCTTTGGATATTTTTTCATAAATAAATATATTCAAACGCTTTCATTTATGATATCATAATTTTGTATTACAAAATATATAAAGGGAGGAATTTAATAGAAATGATGAAACAGTTAATAGTTTCGTTGTTGTCTTTGTCTTTATTGGTTGGAATAGTGTCACCTCTAACTACATTGGCGAGTGCCAGTGAATTACCGTCTCAAGAGCTTTCGAATGATGCTGTGGTGAAAAAGGCTGCTCCTATTACTTCGTCTGTATTGCCAGAGGGGACAGTTTTGGGGGATGATAAAAAAGCGGACACAGCTGGGAAATGGAGATATTACGCAACTTCAAAGTATAGTAATAAAATCGTCTGGACTACAGTATCTGCGGCGGCTACTGCAATGGGACTCTATACGGGTATCAAACATTTAACCCTTGCGGGGATTGTAGGGAACTATATCATTGCTAATTATAATGATTGGATTTATTACACAGACAGAAAATATTGGAGAATGGCTGGGTTTGTTCGTCAAGTAAAGCACAGGGTAACATGGTATAAGGACAGAAAACGTAAAAAGAAAATTCATACGCAGGAGTATATAACAAATGATTATGGTGGTCCGAAATCTGTTCCTTCTCCTGCCATCAACAATTAAACTAAAGTAAAGCAGGCCTCGGCGGCCTGCTTTTATTGTTAGGTCTATTGATCGACCTCTTTTTGTCGTGGTGTCCACAGTTGGGTTTGAAAACAACCATAGTCGATATGATGATTTTTTATAAGGCTCGTGTATTGAGACTTCATAGTTAAAGCAGAAAAACCTAAAAGTATCTAAGGCGTTTAAGATCCTTAGTTAAGTTATTTAAGTATTTTAGAGGCAGCTTAAACTGTCGTCTTTCAGGAAGTTTTTAGAACTTATTGAGAATATATGTTCTATTTTAGAAATAAATGTGCTATGATAGGAACGAATGTTCTGTTAGGAGATGATTTATGTGATGGTGGCAGAGAATAAAACAATCGGAAGAGAAGAAGCCTTGGGAAAAGCATTAAAAGATATTGAAAAGGCTTTTGGAAAAGGTGCAATTATAAAAATGGGTGAAAAACCATCTTTGCAAATTGAAACTGTATCAAGTGGCTCCATAAGTTTAAATTTAGCTTTAGGTTTAGGAGGATATCCGAAGGGGAGGATAACTGAAATTTATGGTCCAGAAAGTTCTGGGAAAACAACATTAGCTTTACATGCAATTGCTGAAGTGCAAAAAACAGGGGGGCAAGCTGTGTTTATTGATGTAGAACATGCTTTAGACCCTCATTATGCTCAAAAGTTAGGTGTAAATATAGATGAATTATTGGTCTCACAACCAGATAGTGGTGAGCAAGCTTTAGAAGTTGCGGAAGCTTTGGTTAGAAGCAGTGCAGTGAACATTATTGTGATTGATTCTGTTGCAGCACTTGTACCCAAAGCCGAGATTAAAGGTGAAATGGGCGATTCACATGTTGGATTGCAGGCACGCCTTATGTCGCAAGCATTGCGTAAGTTATCTGCTGCAATTAATCAAAATGATGTAATTGTCATTATGATAAATCAGATTCGTGAAAAGATAGGGACTTATGGCAATCCAGAAACTACAACTGGAGGAAGAGCGTTACGATTTTATGCTACTATTCGTATTGACGTTCGACGGGGTGAAGTTTTAAAAAATAAAGAAAAAAGAGTTATTGGAAACCGAACAAAAATAAGAGTAGTAAAAAATAAGATTGCACCGCCTTTTAAAATTGCAGAATTCGATATTTTTTACGGTGAAGGCATTTCAAAACCTGGAGAGCTTATTGATCTTGGGTCTGATGCTGGTATAGTTCAGAAAAGTGGAACATGGTTTTCTTATAAGGAAGAAAGACTGGGACAGGGAAGAGAAAACGCTATAATGTTTTTAAAAGAAAATGAAAGTATAAAGTCCGCTGTTGAGAAAGATATCAAAGAATACTTTGAAGAATGCAACCATATTAATGAAGGAAAAAAGAATAAAGAAGAACAAGACTCCCTTTTGGAAGTCGAGAAGCCTTGTCATTGAGAAAAAATTTATGGTGACTTAATGTATATTTAAGCACTCCGTTATATCAGTTTGATTAATAGTTAAAAAAATTCCCCTCTGAGTGACCATACTTAGGGGGATTTTTCATATTGGAAATGAAATCTTGTTTTCCTCAAAAAAAGATTTGCTACAATAAGAACAGTAGATTATTGGCAGAGGAATGATAAGATGACAGTAAGAAGGCCGGTAGCCAGAACATTACCTTACTCCTATGAACAGTTTTTGAAACAGTATGAGTGCCTTGCAGTAGGCAAAGAACACCACATTCTTCTGGAAAGCGCTAGAGGTGGAGAATACAGTATAGCTGGTCTTGATCCAATCGCTATAGCGGAGGGGAAAGATGGTATTACCAAAATTCGTTATCAAGGAGAAACATTATACAGGGAAGGAGACCCATTCGTACAGTTTACTGAATGGTTTCAAACACTGAAAACGGAAACGATTGCTGACTTCCCCGATTTTCAGGGCGGGGCAGTCGGCTTTTTAAGTTATGATTATGCTCGCTATATTGAAAAATTTAAACTTTTGGCGATCGATGACTTGCAAACACCGGATTTATTTTTTCTAGTATTTGATGATGTAGCCGTTTATGATCATGCGAAGGAAATGCTGTGGTTGATTACTCACTGCGGTGAAGATCACACAAAAGCAGACGTGAAACTAAGTATTCTTGAAACGATGTGGATGTCAGACCTTCGGGAATATACAAAACGAGTAAACCCAGATGAAAGTGATGGAGCATCGTTTGCTGCATCATTTACGGAGGCTGGTTTTGTTGAAGCGGTGGAAAAAATAAAACAATACATTGCTAGCGGAGATGTATTTCAGGTCAATCTTTCTATGCGACAATCACAGAGGCTTTCTGTATCGCCTTTTGAAGTCTACAAAATGTTAAGGAAGGTCAATCCTTCACCTTATATGGCATATTTAGAAACTCCTGATTTTCAAGTCATTTGCGGGTCTCCCGAGCTGCTCATTAAAAAGAAAGGTTCCTTGCTTGAGACGAGACCCATCGCCGGAACAAGATCTCGCGGAGCTGATGATGCCGAAGATTTGGCACTTGCCGCTGAACTCATCATGAATGAGAAAGAGCGTGCCGAACATGTGATGCTTGTTGATTTAGAGCGTAACGATCTTGGTAAAGTGTCGAAGTACGGTTCTGTCCAAGTCAACGAATTTATGGTCATTGAAAAGTACTCCCATGTCATGCACATTGTTTCAAATGTTTGTGGAGAAATAAGAGAAGAATGTGATCCGGTAGATGTGATTCATGCTGTATTTCCGGGTGGTACAATTACAGGAGCGCCAAAGGTTAGAACAATGGAAATTATCGAGGAACTTGAGCCAACGAGGCGAGGGCTTTATACTGGTTCTATAGGATGGATTGGATATAATCAAGATATGCACTTTAATATCGTCATCCGAACGATTTTTGTTAAAGCAGGTCAGGCTTTTATGCAGTCAGGAGCAGGGATTGTCATTGATTCCAATCCTAAGCATGAGTATCAAGAATCATTTAAAAAAGCAGTTGCGATGGAAACGGCGTTAAAGTTGAGTGAAGAAGAGAAAAAAGAGCAGAGGAGAGCTGAGCTATGATATTGATGATTGATAATTATGACTCATTTACCTACAATTTGGTGCAGTATTTAGGTGAGCTTGGTGAAGAATTGATTGTGAAGAGAAATGACGAAATCACAGTATCGGAAATAGATGATATGTCACCTAATTTTTTGATGATTTCCCCTGGACCATGCAGTCCAGATGAAGCTGGGATCAGTCTTGAAGCGATCCGCTTTTTTGCAGGGAAAATTCCGATTTTCGGAGTGTGTCTTGGACATCAGTCAATTGCCCAAGCATTTGGCGGTCATGTCATTAGAGCAGAGCGGTTAATGCACGGGAAAACATCAGAAATCTTCCATGATGGGTTGACGATTTTTCAAAATCTTGAAAACCCGTTGATTGCTACTAGGTATCATTCCTTAATTGTAAAGGACGACACATTACCTGACTGCTTTATCAAGTCTGCATGGACAAAAGAAGGGGAAATCATGGCGATCAGGCATAAGGAACTGCCGCTAGAGGGTGTTCAGTTTCATCCAGAGTCAATTATGACACCATTTGGAAAAGATATGTTGAAAAACTTTATTAAGACTTACCGAAAGAAAGTGAACGCATGATCATCTATCTAAACGGTGAATATGTGAAGGAGGAGGAAGCAAGACTTTCTCCTCTTGATCATGGTTTTTTATACGGCATTGGTGTGTTTGAAACATTTCGTCTTTATCAAGGTCAGCCGTTTCTTTTAAAATGGCACATGGAACGACTTAAAAAAGCATTAGACGACCTGAAAATCGAAGCATCCTTGACTGAGGATGATGTGCTGAAAATATTGGAAAATCTTTTAGAGATTAATCAGCTAACAAGCGGAAATGCAAGGGTTCGAGTCAATCTATCTGCTGGTTTAGCTGGTTCAGGTCTTTCTGCTGAACCATACAAAGATCCCGTCCTTATGGTGCTGATCAACCCTTTTCAGCCTGAATCCGTTCCTGCTGAAAAGGAAGGAGTTGTCCTACAAGTTCATAGAAATACCCCAGAGGGCTTATTTCGCTTAAAATCTCATCATTTCTTAAACAACTTGTACGGAAAAAGGGAGTTGGGGAATGATCCGGGAAAAGAAGGGATTTTTCTTACGGATGATGGGGCTGTAGCAGAAGGGATTATTTCTAATATTTTCTGGAAAATAAATGACAGTGTGTTTACGCCTTCTCTTAAAACTGGAATTTTGGATGGTGTAACAAGGCGTTATGTCATTGAACTTCTGAAAAAATTGAATATAAAAGTCATGCAAGGGGAATATTCATTGGAACATTTACTTCGTGCCGATGAGGCTTGGATGACCAATTCTGTCCAAGAAATTGTCCCGTTTTACAAAATTGGTCATGCTGTCTTTCCAGGGAAGAATGGAAACATGGCAAAAAGTCTACAACAGCTATATGCTAAAGATAGAACTAAAATAAACGACTATAAATAAATGATTTAGAGGGTGAAGGATATGACACCGCAAACATTGATTCGTTCAAAACAGCTTACTGCAAAACACCACACATTGTCATATGAAGATCAAACGTTAATTATGGGAATTTTAAATGTAACACCTGATTCGTTTTCAGACGGAGGAAAATACAATAGTATCGATCGAGCTGTGATCCATGCGAAACAATTGGTGAAAGACGGTGCTCATATTCTTGATATCGGCGGGGAATCAACAAGACCTGGTGCAGATAAGGTTTCTCTTGATGAAGAACTGACAAGAGTTATTCCTATCATTGAAAAGCTCGTTCAGGAAATCGATGTACCAATTTCGATTGACACTTATAAAGCGAAAGTTGCGGATGAAGCCATTAAAGCGGGTGCCGTCATCATTAATGATGTTTGGGGAGCTAAAGCAGATCCTCAAATGGCATCTATCACGGCTGCGCATGATGTCCCAATTGTTTTAATGCATAATCGAAAAGAGCGAAATTATACAAATTTAATACCTGATATGATATCAGATCTGATGGAAAGTGTGAGTATTGCAAAAACTGCTGGAGTCAAAGAACATCATATTGTGATTGACCCTGGGATCGGATTTGCTAAAACCTATTCCGACAATCTTGCTGTCATGAAACAGCTAGAGGCATTTTGTCAGCTAGGATATCCAGTCCTATTGGGAACTTCACGCAAAACATTTATTGGACGAGTCTTGGATCTTCCGCCTGAAGAGCGGGCAGAAGGCACGGGGGCTACTGTGTGTCTCGGCATTCAAAAAGGATGTGACATCGTTAGAGTGCATGATGTCAAACAAATCTCGAGAATGGCTAAAATGATGGATGCTATGATGGATAAAGGAGGCGTTTATCATCGATAAAGTCTATATCGAAGGTATGGAGTTTTATGGTTATCATGGTGTATACAAAGAGGAGAATGTGCTTGGACAGCGGTTTCGCGTCGATTTAACTGCATTTTTAGATCTAAGTGAGGCGGGGAAAACGGATTGTCTTGAAGCAACAATTAATTATGCAGAGCTTTATGAGTTGTGCAAAGAGGTTGTCGAAGGAAAGCCAGTAAAACTTGTTGAATCGATTACAGAAACGATTGCTGAGAATGTTTTCAAGCGCTTTGAAAGAGTTCAGAAATGTACGGTTAAAGTGATAAAACCTGATCCACCGATACCTGGTCATTATCGATCTGTAGCTATAGAAATGACGAGAACACGCCCATGAAACACACAGCATATATCGCGCTAGGCTCAAATATCGCTCCGCGGGAAGTCTATTTAAAAAAAGCAATTCAACTCCTCCATCAACACCCATGTGTGACGGTTTTTGATATTTCTTCAATCTATGAAACCGACCCTGTCGGGTATACTGAACAGGCCCCCTTTTTAAATATGGTTGTGGGTGTTAAGACGTCCCTCTCTCCGTTCAAATTGCTTCAGTTGATGCAAAGTATTGAAAATGAGTTGGGTCGAACACGAGAAATAAGGTGGGGGCCGAGGACTGCAGATCTTGACATTTTACTGTATAATCGTGAAAATATTGAGACAGAACAACTCATCATTCCTCATCCGAGAATGAATGAACGCTTGTTTGTACTCATCCCATTGCTAGAGATTTTCCCTGATTTTAAGGGGTCTATAGATGATGTAGAAAATCGAGAAGGTGTAAGGGTATGGAAGCAGAAATCTGGGGTAGAAGAATTCGTGCGTATAGAAAATTAAAAGGTTATACCCAAGAAGGGCTCGCTAAGACATTGGGTATATCCGTTTCTGTTCTTGGAGAAGTTGAACGGGGAAATCGCATGCCATCTGATCTTATGGTGAGAGATATAGCTAGAACTTTAAATTTAACAATGGAGGAATTATCCCCTCCAAAGGAATGAAAGGAGGATAAAAAATGTTTAAGATCGGTGATATAGAATTAAAAAACAGGGTTGTGTTGGCACCGATGGCAGGAGTGTGTAATTCTGCATTCCGATTAACGGTGAAAGAATTCGGAGCTGGATTGGTATGCGCTGAAATGGTAAGTGACAAAGCGATCCTTTATAACAATGCAAAAACGATGGGGATGCTTTATATTGATGAGCGAGAAAAACCATTGAGCTTACAAATTTTTGGTGGCGAAAAAGAAACACTTGTTGAAGCTGCGAAATTTGTTGACCAAAACACAACAGCTGATATTATTGATATTAATATGGGATGTCCAGTACCAAAGATTACGAAGTGTGATGCGGGTGCTAAATGGCTGCTTGATCCTAATAAAATTTATGAAATGGTTTCTTCAGTTGTTGAAGCGGTTGATAAGCCTGTAACTGTTAAAATGAGAATGGGCTGGGATGAAAATCATATTTATGCAGTTGAAAATGCTAGAGCTGTTGAACGGGCAGGGGGAAAAGCTGTAGCTCTTCATGGGCGGACCCGCGTGCAAATGTATGAAGGAACGGCAAACTGGGATATCATTAAAGAGGTGAAACAGGCCGTTTCGATACCTGTTATCGGGAATGGGGATGTAAACACCCCTCAAGATGCCAAACGTATGCTTGATGAAACAGGAGTAGACGGTGTGATGATTGGTCGGGCCGCTTTGGGAAACCCTTGGATGATTTACCGTACGGTTCATTACCTTGAAACAGGTGAATTAAAGGATGAACCTAAGGTGCGTGAAAAAATTTCTGTCTGCAAGCTTCACCTTGACCGATTAATTGAATTAAAAGGAGAAAATGTGGCAGTTCGTGAGATGAGAAAGCACGCAGCCTGGTATTTAAAAGGCATAAGAGGAAACGCGAAGGTCCGGAATGAAATCAATCATTGTGAAACAAAAGCTGAACTTGTCCAGCTTTTGGATGCGTTTACGATCGAAGTAGAGGCAAAAGAGCTTCAGGATGAAAAAGCAGGATAAAGCCTTCCTCTGCTCACTGCCAGTTTTAACTGGCAGTTTTTCTGCTTTTTTCAAAAATAAAAGTAACGGAGTGATATTGATGAATCATGGAGAACAAAACCATGAAGAGTTAAATGACCAATTGCAAGTCAGACGGGACAAAATGAATCAATTAAGAGAAAGCGGTAGGGATCCGTTTGGCCAGCGTTTTGAACGCAGCCATCAATCAGCTGAACTTCATGATCTATACAGTGAGTTCACAAAGGAAGAACTAGAAGAAAAAGCCATTAAAGTAACGGTTGCTGGTCGAATGATGACGAAACGTGGAAAAGGTAAAGCTGGTTTCGCTCATATTCAAGATCTAAAAGGACAAATACAGATTTATATAAGAAAAGACAGTGTCGGAGATGAAGAGTATGAATTATTTACAGGCTCTGACTTAGGTGATCTGGTCGGTATCACGGGTGTGATGTTTAAAACAAAAGTAGGCGAGTTATCTGTTAAAGCGACATCCTTTGAACTATTGGCAAAAGCACTTCGTCCACTTCCTGATAAATATCACGGATTAAAGGATATAGAACAACGCTACCGTCAGCGATACTTAGATTTAATTATGAATCCTGATAGCAAAAAAACATTTATCGCGCGCAGTAAAATCATTCAGTCAATGAGAAGATACTTAGATAGCCATGGATATCTAGAGGTTGAAACACCTATGATGCACGATATTGCTGGAGGCGCCTCTGCTCGTCCGTTCGTCACACACCATAACGCACTTGATATGGAGCTTTATATGAGAATTGCGATTGAGCTTCATTTGAAAAGACTGATTGTTGGTGGGTTAGAAAAGGTTTATGAAATTGGGCGTGTATTTCGTAATGAAGGAGTCTCCACTCGGCATAACCCCGAATTTACAATGATTGAACTTTATGAGGCTTATGCTGATTATAAAGATATTATGAGTTTGACTGAGAACCTCATTGCCCACATTGCAGAAGAAGTTTATGGAACGACAACAATTCAATATGGTGAACATGAGATTGACCTTAAACCTGAGTGGAAGAGACTTCATATGGTAGACGCTGTTAAAGAAGCGACTGGTGTTGATTTTTGGAAAGAAGTCACTTTAGATGAAGCAAAAGCATATGCTAAAGAGCATGGGATTGAAATCAATGAAAATATGACTGTTGGACATATCATTAATGAGTTCTTCGAGCAAAAAATTGAAGAAACTCTTATTCAACCAACCTTTATTTACGGTCATCCTGTGGAAATTTCACCACTTGCTAAAAAGAATCCAGATGACCCCCGTTTTACAGATCGGTTTGAACTATTTATTGTCGGTCGTGAGCATGCCAATGCATTTACTGAATTAAATGATCCGATAGATCAAAAAGAGCGCTTTGAGGACCAGCTTAAAGAACGTGAAGCAGGAAATGATGAAGCTCATATGATGGACGAGGATTATATTGAAGCATTGGAATATGGAATGCCGCCTACAGGTGGTTTGGGAATCGGTATTGACCGGTTAATTATGCTTTTGACAAATTCACCTTCTATTAGAGATGTTTTATTATTCCCGCAAATGAGACATCGCTAATCATCCTGAAGCAACAGCTGTATATCGGCTGTTGTTTCTTTTATTATATTTTTTTAAAAAAAGTATTGCACTATTATTAATATGGTGGTATATTATTATTCGTTGCCACAAAAACAGGCAATGAGAGAAAAAAAGAAATTAAAAAAAGTTATTGACTTTATATTAAGATTTAGATATAATATAAAGGTCGCTTAACAAATGATCTTTGAAAACTAAACAAGACTAAACGTACCTGTTAATTCAAGAAACAAGAAATACAAAGCACATTTAGTGCAAGTCAGGGCAGATATCGTCACAAGTGACGAACTTAATCTGCACTCCATTTTATGGAGAGTTTGATCCTGGCTCAGGACGAACGCTGGCGGCGTGCCTAATACATGCAAGTCGAGCGGACCATAGGGAGCTTGCTCCCGAAAGGTTAGCGGCGGACGGGTGAGTAACACGTGGGTAACCTGCCTGTAAGACTGGGATAACTCCGGGAAACCGGGGCTAATACCGGATGCTTGATTGAACCGCATGGTTCAATCATAAAAGGTGGCTTCGGCTACCACTTACAGATGGACCCGCGGCGCATTAGCTAGTTGGTGAGGTAACGGCTCACCAAGGCAACGATGCGTAGCCGACCTGAGAGGGTGATCGGCCACACTGGGACTGAGACACGGCCCAGACTCCTACGGGAGGCAGCAGTAGGGAATCTTCCGCAATGGACGAAAGTCTGACGGAGCAACGCCGCGTGAGTGATGAAGGTTTTCGGATCGTAAAACTCTGTTGTTAGGGAAGAACAAGTACCGTTCGAATAGGGCGGTACCTTGACGGTACCTAACCAGAAAGCCACGGCTAACTACGTGCCAGCAGCCGCGGTAATACGTAGGTGGCAAGCGTTGTCCGGAATTATTGGGCGTAAAGCGCGCGCAGGCGGTTCTTTAAGTCTGATGTGAAAGCCCCCGGCTCAACCGGGGAGGGTCATTGGAAACTGGGGAACTTGAGTGCAGAAGAGGAGAGTGGAATTCCACGTGTAGCGGTGAAATGCGTAGAGATGTGGAGGAACACCAGTGGCGAAGGCGACTCTCTGGTCTGTAACTGACGCTGAGGCGCGAAAGC
>NZ_JABJUQ010000006.1:57500-60000 GCF_013155385.1 Bacillus sp. WMMC1349
GCTAGGCTCCACCATTTTTTTAAAAAAGCACTTGACTATTTGTTTCAATAGAGATATAATAATAGAGTTGCTTTAGAAATGATCTTTGAAAACTAAACAAGACTAAACGTACCTGTTAATTCAAGAAACAAGAAATACAAAGCACATTTAGTGCAAGTCAGGGCAGATATCGTCACAAGTGACGAACTTAATCTGCACTCCATTTTATGGAGAGTTTGATCCTGGCTCAGGACGAACGCTGGCGGCGTGCCTAATACATGCAAGTCGAGCGGACCATAGGGAGCTTGCTCCCGAAAGGTTAGCGGCGGACGGGTGAGTAACACGTGGGTAACCTGCCTGTAAGACTGGGATAACTCCGGGAAACCGGGGCTAATACCGGATGCTTGATTGAACCGCATGGTTCAATCATAAAAGGTGGCTTCGGCTACCACTTACAGATGGACCCGCGGCGCATTAGCTAGTTGGTGAGGTAACGGCTCACCAAGGCAACGATGCGTAGCCGACCTGAGAGGGTGATCGGCCACACTGGGACTGAGACACGGCCCAGACTCCTACGGGAGGCAGCAGTAGGGAATCTTCCGCAATGGACGAAAGTCTGACGGAGCAACGCCGCGTGAGTGATGAAGGTTTTCGGATCGTAAAACTCTGTTGTTAGGGAAGAACAAGTACCGTTCGAATAGGGCGGTACCTTGACGGTACCTAACCAGAAAGCCACGGCTAACTACGTGCCAGCAGCCGCGGTAATACGTAGGTGGCAAGCGTTGTCCGGAATTATTGGGCGTAAAGCGCGCGCAGGCGGTTCTTTAAGTCTGATGTGAAAGCCCCCGGCTCAACCGGGGAGGGTCATTGGAAACTGGGGAACTTGAGTGCAGAAGAGGAGAGTGGAATTCCACGTGTAGCGGTGAAATGCGTAGAGATGTGGAGGAACACCAGTGGCGAAGGCGACTCTCTGGTCTGTAACTGACGCTGAGGCGCGAAAGCGTGGGGAGCGAACAGGATTAGATACCCTGGTAGTCCACGCCGTAAACGATGAGTGCTAAGTGTTAGAGGGTTTCCGCCCTTTAGTGCTGCAGCAAACGCATTAAGCACTCCGCCTGGGGAGTACGGTCGCAAGACTGAAACTCAAAGGAATTGACGGGGGCCCGCACAAGCGGTGGAGCATGTGGTTTAATTCGAAGCAACGCGAAGAACCTTACCAGGTCTTGACATCCTCTGACAACCCTAGAGATAGGGCGTCCCCTTCGGGGGCAGAGTGACAGGTGGTGCATGGTTGTCGTCAGCTCGTGTCGTGAGATGTTGGGTTAAGTCCCGCAACGAGCGCAACCCTTGATCTTAGTTGCCAGCATTCAGTTGGGCACTCTAAGGTGACTGCCGGTGACAAACCGGAGGAAGGTGGGGATGACGTCAAATCATCATGCCCCTTATGACCTGGGCTACACACGTGCTACAATGGGCAGAACAAAGGGCTGCGAAGCCGCAAGGCTAAGCCAATCCCACAAATCTGTTCTCAGTTCGGATCGCAGTCTGCAACTCGACTGCGTGAAGCTGGAATCGCTAGTAATCGCGGATCAGCATGCCGCGGTGAATACGTTCCCGGGCCTTGTACACACCGCCCGTCACACCACGAGAGTTTGTAACACCCGAAGTCGGTGAGGTAACCTTTTGGAGCCAGCCGCCGAAGGTGGGACAGATGATTGGGGTGAAGTCGTAACAAGGTAGCCGTATCGGAAGGTGCGGCTGGATCACCTCCTTTCTAAGGATATATACGGAATGTAAGACCTCGCGGTCTTATCAGACAGGTACGTTTCAGATCTTGTTTAGTTTTGAAGGATCATTCCTTCAAACATAGGATACACCTGCTAAATACGCCACATCCTGTGGCAACGCATGTGTTAGCACATCCTGTGCGTTGTTCTTTGAAAACTAGATAACGTAAGTAGACAATCACATTCAAAAGTAAGACCAAGAATTATCTGTAGTGATTCTTTTTTTAACGGTTAAGTTAGAAAGGGCGCACGGTGGATGCCTTGGCACTAGGAGCCGATGAAGGACGGGACGAACACCGATATGCTTCGGGGAGCTGTAAGCAAGCTTTGATCCGGAGATTTCCGAATGGGGAAACCCACTGCTCGTAATGGAGCAGTATCCATATCTGAATACATAGGATATGAGAAGGCAGACCCGGGGAACTGAAACATCTAAGTACCTGGAGGAAGAGAAAGCAAATGCGATTCCCTGAGTAGCGGCGAGCGAAACGGGAACAGCCCAAACCAAGAGGCTTGCCTCTTGGGGTTGTAGGACACTCTATGTGGAGTTACAAAAGAACGAGGTAGATGAAGAGGTCTGGAAAGACCCGCCATAGGAGGTAACAGCCCTGTAGTCAAAACTTCGTTCTCTCCTGAGTGGATCCTGAGTACGGCGGAACACGTGAAATTCCGTCGGAATCCGGGAGGACCATCTCCCAAGGCTAAATACTCCCTAGTGACCGATAGTGAACCAG
>NZ_JABJUQ010000006.1:62500-87936 GCF_013155385.1 Bacillus sp. WMMC1349
AACTCGGCTAATGACTCACCTCTGTGAGGAACGCCCAGTACCTGTGTCCTGAAGGCATAGTTTGGTGGCGATAGCGAAGAGGTCACACCCGTTCCCATGCCGAACACGGAAGTTAAGCTCTTCAGCGCCGATGGTAGTTGGGGGTTTCCCCCTGTGAGAGTAGGACGCCGCCAAGCGATTAAAAAGATCAGCAGAAAAAGCTGATCTTTTTTTGTTTTATTTTTATTTTAGGTTTTATGAAGTCAAAAGTGGAAATAATAAAGAATAAGAGTAATTAGTTGAAAAAAAATTAAAAAGCACTTATATTAAATTTAAAGTCAAATATAGTCAAAGTCAAGTGAAGGAGGAGGTTGAGTGGGGAAAAATATTTCCGATATTATTGAACAGTATTTGAAACAAGTGCTAGAAAAAAACGGAAAGGAAATTTTGGAGATTAAACGAAGTGAAGTCGCCAATAAATTTCAGTGTGTTCCTTCCCAAATCAATTATGTCATTAATACGCGATTTACAAGTGAGCGAGGATATATTGTAGAGAGCAAGCGGGGCGGCGGTGGATATATTCGAATTATAAAAATTAAAATGAACGATAAGATCGATTTGATTAACAATATTATAGATCAAATTTACACTAGACTTTCCCAAGCCGCCTCAGATGACATTATCTTGCGTTTGTTAGAAAATGGAATTGTGACGAAAAGTGAGGCTAAGTTGATGGTCAGTGTAATGGATCGTTCAGTTCTATATATTGATTTGCCTGAGCGTGATGAGTTGAGGGCAAGAATGATGAAGGCCATGCTGACCTCTCTTAAATTTAAATAAAGCGGGTGAAAAGCATGATTTGTCAAGAATGTAAAGAAAGACCGGCTACTTTTCACTTTACAAAAGTCATTAACGGTGAAAAAAGAGAAATGCATATATGTGAACAATGTGCGAAAGAGAACAGTGAATCATACTCTATGAATGAAAATAACGGATTTTCCATTCATAATTTATTATCTGGACTTTTAAACATTGATTCAGCTTATAAAAACAGTGAAGCTAAAATTTTTAAACAACCTGAACAAATTTTACGCTGTAAAAAGTGCAATATGACCTTTCCTGAGTTTCGACAAACAGGACGTTTTGGCTGTTCGGAGTGTTATAAAACATTTCACTCATACATTACTCCGATTTTAAGAAAAGTTCACAGCGGCAATACTGTTCATGCAGGTAAAATTCCAAAACGAATTGGTGGCAATCTTCATGTCAGAAGACAAGTTGATACATTGAAAAAAGAATTAAAAGAATTAATTCAGCAGGAAGAGTTTGAAAAAGCTGCTAATATTAGAGACGAAATTCGCGCGCTTGAGCAAAGTCTGAGTGAAAACAAGAAGGAGGGGGAAGACTGATGTCACTACAGCATTTTATACAGAATGCTTTAAGTAGTTGGATGCGGCAAGAAGGTCCTGAAAGTGACATCGTGCTAAGCAGCCGGATTCGTCTGGCCCGTAATTTAGAGAAAGTGCGTTTCCCTTCACAATTTTCTAATGAAGAAGCATCAGCAATTATTGCTTTATTTGAAGAACAGTTTACCGGATATGAAGCCCATGAAATAGGTAAATTCGAAATGGTAAAAATGAATCAAATACAACCATTAGAAAAAAGGGTTTTAGTTGAAAAACATTTGATCAGTCCCCATTTGACGGAAGCTTCTTTTGGTGCATGTCTCCTTTCTGAAAACGAAGAAGTTAGCATTATGTTAAATGAAGAAGATCATGTGCGGATTCAATGTCTTTTCCCTGGTTTTCAACTATCTGATGCTTTAAAAGCAGCAAATCGAGTTGATGATTGGATGGAAGATAAAATCGATTATGCTTTTACAGAACAAAGGGGCTATTTAACAAGTTGTCCTACAAATGTAGGGACAGGGATGCGAGCTTCCGTTATGATGCACCTTCCTGCTTTAGTGTTGACTAGGCAAATTAATCGAATTATTCCAGCTATTAATCAATTAGGTCTAGTTGTAAGAGGAATTTACGGTGAAGGAAGCGAAGCATTAGGAAATATCTTTCAAATTTCTAATCAAATTACTCTTGGGAAGTCAGAAATTGACATTGTTGAAGATCTAAACAGTGTTGTTGTCCAGTTGATTGAACAAGAGCGTTCAGCAAGAAAGGCACTTTATCAAACTTCGCAAATAGGGTTGGAAGATCGCGTCTATAGGTCATACGGTGTATTATCCAACTGTCGGATGATTGAATCCAAAGAGACAGCCAGATGTCTATCAGATGTCCGGCTTGGGATAGATCTGGGCATAATAAAAGGTCTTTCCAGAAATATTTTAAATGAGCTCATGATTTTAACTCAGCCGGGTTTTCTTCAACAATATTCTGGAAGTGAACTAAGTGCTGACGAAAGGGATGTTAGAAGAGCAACTCTTATTAGAGAACGGCTTAAATTAGAGGATAATGGTGAATGATAGGAGGATGAAACGGTATGATGTTTGGGAGATTCACTGAAAGAGCGCAAAAAGTGCTTGCACTTGCTCAAGAAGAAGCTTTGCGTCTTGGTCACAATAATATTGGAACTGAACATATTTTGCTTGGACTTGTCAGAGAAGGTGAAGGAATTGCTGCAAAAGCATTGCAAGCCTCAGGTCTAAGTCCTGAGAAAATTCAAAAAGAGGTTGAAAGCCTGATCGGTCGCGGTCAAGAGATGACCCACAATGCCCCTTACACACCAAGGGCTAAAAAAGTGACTGAACTGGCATTCGATGAAGCAAGAAAACTAGGTCATTCATATGTGGGAACAGAACATATCCTCCTTGGTCTTATTCGGGAAGGAGAAGGTGTAGCTGCACGAGTGTTGAACAACCTAGGTGTCAGCCTAAATAAAGCGAGGCAACAGGTGTTACAGCTTTTGGGTAGTAATGAGAGCGGTGGTACAGCATCCGGAGCAAATAGTAATGCCAATACACCAACACTGGACAGTTTAGCTCGAGACCTGACTACAATCGCTAAAGAAGGCAGTCTTGACCCTGTTATTGGTCGTAGCAAAGAGATTCAACGTGTGATTGAAGTGCTGAGTCGCAGAACAAAGAATAACCCTGTTTTAATTGGTGAACCGGGTGTAGGTAAAACAGCGATAGCTGAAGGTTTAGCACAACAAATTATTAACAATGAAGTTCCAGAAATTTTGCGTGACAAACGGGTCATGACGCTTGATATGGGAACTGTAGTTGCAGGAACGAAATACCGTGGAGAATTTGAAGATCGTCTTAAAAAAGTGATGGATGAAATTCGGCAAGCAGGTAATATCATTCTATTTATTGATGAACTTCATACACTAATTGGAGCAGGAGGAGCAGAAGGCGCTATCGATGCTTCAAATATCCTGAAACCTTCTTTGGCCCGCGGTGAGCTACAGTGTATTGGGGCGACAACCCTTGATGAATATCGTAAATATATTGAAAAAGATGCTGCATTAGAACGACGTTTTCAGCCGATTCAGGTCGATCAACCATCACCTGCGGAGAGTATTCAAATTTTGAAGGGTCTTAGGGACCGCTATGAAGCTCATCATCGTGTCTCAATTACAGATGAAGCAATCGAAGCAGCTGTCAAACTGTCTGATCGTTACATTTCTGATCGCTTCTTGCCTGATAAAGCGATTGATTTAATCGATGAGGCTGGTTCAAAAGTTCGTTTACGTTCCTTTACAACACCACCAAAATTAAAAGAGCTTGAACAAAAGCTTGACGAGGTTCGTAAAGAAAAAGATGCCGCTGTTCAAAGTCAAGAATTTGAAAAAGCAGCCTCATTGCGTGACACAGAACAGCGTCTGCGGGAACAAGTTGAAGAAACAAAGAAAACATGGAAAGAAAAGCAAGGACAAGAAAATTCCGAAGTGACAGTTGATGATATTGCGATGGTGGTATCAAGCTGGACTGGGGTGCCTGTTTCAAAGATTGCTCAAACTGAAACAGATAAACTTTTAAATATGGAAAATATTTTACATTCTAGAGTGATCGGACAGGATGAAGCAGTGGTTGCTGTAGCGAAGGCTGTCAGACGTGCACGGGCTGGATTAAAAGATCCAAAACGTCCGATTGGTTCATTTATTTTCCTTGGTCCGACAGGTGTAGGTAAGACTGAGCTTGCCCGTGCGCTTGCAGAATCTATTTTTGGTGATGAAGAAGCGATGATTCGCATCGATATGTCAGAGTACATGGAGAAGCACTCAACATCAAGACTCGTTGGTTCACCTCCAGGGTATGTCGGTTATGATGAAGGCGGACAGCTAACTGAAAAAGTGAGAAGAAAACCATATTCAGTTGTCCTGCTTGATGAGATTGAAAAAGCTCATCCAGACGTATTCAATATTTTGTTGCAAGTTCTTGAAGACGGTCGTTTAACAGACTCAAAAGGACGTACAGTCGATTTCAGAAACACCATCTTAATTATGACTTCAAATGTAGGGGCCAGTGAACTGAGGCGCAATAAATATGTTGGGTTTAATGTTCATGATGAAACCCAGACTTATAAAGATATGAAAGATAAAGTGATGGGTGAGTTGAAGCGTGCCTTTAGACCTGAATTCATTAACCGTATTGATGAGATTATTGTCTTCCACTCCCTTGAGAAAAAACATTTGAAAGACATTGTTTCACTAATGTCAGAACAGTTGACAAAGCGCTTGAAAGAACAGGATCTTTCAATTGAACTATCTGAAGCAGCGAAAGAAAAAATTGCTGAAGAAGGTGTCGATCTTGAATACGGTGCTCGTCCACTCAGAAGAGCTATACAAAAACACGTTGAAGATCGGCTTTCAGAAGAACTTTTAAAAGATCAAATTAAAAAAGGACAGCATATTTTGCTAGATGTGGAAAATGGAGACTTTGTCGTAAAAACAGAAGTTAAAACGAACTAATATAGAGACAAAAGAAAGAGGCATACAGTTTGATTCGTATGCCTCACTTTCATATAAAGAGGAGCGTCTAAATGAGCAATGGCTAAAACAAAAACTAAATTTATTTGCCAATCATGCGGCTATGAATCTCCCAAGTGGATGGGGAAGTGCCCTGGATGTGGTACATGGAACACGATGGTAGAAGAAATGATTAAAAAACCTGCCGCAAACAGAAGAACAGCTTTTTCTCATTCAGTTGAAAAAGTACAGAAGCCTTCTCCTATCTCATCGATTGAAACAACAGAAGAGCCACGAATTAAAACGCAATTAGGCGAATTTAACCGTGTATTAGGAAACGGTATTGTCAAAGGTTCACTTGTCTTAATTGGTGGTGATCCTGGGATCGGAAAGTCGACTTTACTGCTACAAGTATCAGCCCAACTTGCAGAATCCAATGCAACTGTCCTGTATATTTCAGGAGAAGAATCTGTCAAACAAACGAAATTAAGAGCGGATCGGTTAGGTATCAATAGTCCGGCTCTACACGTTTTATCTGAAACCGATATGGAGTATATTACGTCTTCTATAGAAGAGATGAATCCTTCATTTGTTGTGGTTGATTCGATTCAAACTGTCTATCAAAGTGATATTACCTCTGCACCAGGCAGTGTGTCACAAGTGAGAGAGTGCACAGCTGAACTGATGAGAATAGCAAAAACAAAAGGAATCCCAATATTTATTGTTGGGCATGTAACAAAAGAAGGTTCGATAGCCGGACCAAGATTGCTGGAACATATGGTCGATACAGTCCTTTATTTTGAAGGTGAGCGGCACCATACGTTTCGGATTTTAAGAGCTGTTAAAAATCGATTTGGGTCAACTAATGAGATGGGCATTTTTGAAATGAGGGAAGAAGGCCTTACAGAGGTATTAAACCCCTCTGAAATATTTCTTGAAGAACGCTCTGCAGGTGCGGCTGGATCGAGTGTAGTCGCTTCAATGGAAGGTACTAGACCAGTTCTTGTTGAAATACAGGCACTCATATCTCCTACAAGCTTTGGTAATCCACGCAGAATGGCAACTGGAATTGACCATAACCGAGTTTCGCTATTAATGGCCGTGTTGGAAAAAAGAGTGGGGCTACTTTTGCAAAATCAAGATGCCTATTTAAAGGTAGCTGGCGGAGTGAAGTTAGATGAACCGGCAATAGATTTAGCTGTAGCCGTAAGCATCGCTTCAAGTTTTAAAGATAACCCGCCACATCCGACAGATTGTTTTATCGGGGAGGTCGGTTTAACAGGAGAAGTTCGAAGAGTGTCTAGGATTGAACAGCGAGTTCAGGAGGCGGCAAAGCTTGGGTTTAAGAGAATGATTATTCCATCAGCAAATTTGGAAGGATGGACCAGACCGAAAGGAATTGAGGTTGTCGGTGTGGAAAATGTAGCTGAGGCTCTTCGAACTTCATTAGGAGGATCATAATAGATGGAAAAAGATAAAAAAGGGGCGAAACAAGACCTTTCAGAAATATTGCAGTTTGTTGCCCCAGGTACACCTCTACGCGAGGGGATTGAAAATGTACTTCGAGCGAAAACTGGTGGATTAATTGTTGTTGGTTTTAATGACAAAGTAAAAGTAGTGGTTGATGGCGGATTCCATATTAATTCTTCTTTTTCTCCGGCTCATTTATATGAGTTGGCAAAAATGGATGGCGCTATTATCCTTAGTGATTCAGGACAAAAGATTTTATATGCAAATACCCAGCTTATGCCTGAGGCGACGATCGCTTCTTCAGAAACAGGGATGAGGCACAGGACAGCTGAGCGAGTTGCCAAACAGACTGGATGTCTGGTAATCGCCATATCTGAAAGACGGAATGTCATCACACTCTATCAAAAAAGTATGAAGTATATTCTTAAAGATATTGGCTTTATCTTAACAAAAGCCAATCAAGCGATTCAGACGCTTGAAAAGTACAAGCTGATTTTAGATCATGCAATTTCCACATTGAATGCCCTGGAGTTTGAAGAGCTTGTGTCATTTAGTGATGTCATATCTGTTCTCCATCGATATGAAATGGTGCTTCGAATTAAAAATGAGATTAATATGTATATTACAGAGCTCGGAACTGAAGGACATTTAATAAGACTACAAGTAAGTGAACTCATAACCGATATGGAACAAGAAGCAGCTCTTTTTGTAAAAGACTATGTCAAAGAAAAAGTTAAAGATCCGTTTGTTCTTTTAAAGCAACTTCAAGATATGTCCAGCTTTGAATTGTTGGATGATAGTATTTTATTAAAGCTTCTTGGGTACTCAGCTTCAACAAATATGGAGGACTATGTTTTTCCACGAGGTTACAGACTTCTTCACAAAATTCCAAGGTTGCCGATGCCGATTGTCGAAAATGTTGTTGAAGCATTTGGTCATTTAAAGCTGATCATCGAAGCAGATATGAAGGAATTAGATGAAGTAGACGGAATCGGTACAGTTCGCGCCCAAAAAATCAAGAATGGACTTAAAGGATTACAAGAAAAACATTATATTGATCGACCATAGTAGTCTTTTTCTAATAATTGATTAAAAAATGAAATATCTGGGTATAATATTTTTAATTTTATTTTACTGACAGTTCTATTTATAAACTATTGAACATTAAAAAAGGAGGTGAAGGTATGTTAAAACGAATAGTTCAGGCGTTTTTTGCGATTTTGGGAGGCGTTATCGGTGTTTTTCTCGTACCGGAATTGTTTGTACTGTTGAACGTGAAGGACATACCTTTAGTAACAAATCCGTATGTATCTGCTTGTTTGGGGGCTATTATCTTTTTTCTTATTGGCATCTGGTGTGCGGATTATGTGATCAACTGGTTGAAAAGAATTGAGGACTCTTTAATAAAAGCCCCTGTTTCAGACTTGTTGTTTGGATCATTAGGGTTGGTTTTTGGGCTTTTGCTGGCATATCTTATTGTTAATCTTATCCCGTTGAAGTATTTCCCATATCAGTTAATCGGCACTGTCATTCCCCTTGTATTAGCTGCACTTCTTGGTTATTTGGGGTTCAGGGTAGGGTTTAAGAAAAAAGATGAGATTCTCACTCTTTTTACGTCACGAAAGAAAAAAGGTCCGGTTGAAGAGGAGCGTACTAGAGAAGATAAAAGGCTGAAAATATTAGACACAAGTGTTATTATAGACGGAAGAATCGCTGATATTTGTCAAACAGGTTTTCTTGAAGGTGTTATCGTGATTCCTCAATTCGTTCTTGGAGAACTTCAGCATATCGCTGACTCATCTGACGTTCTTAAACGCAACAGAGGTCGAAGAGGTCTGGATATTTTAAATAGAATTCAAAAAGAGTTAAATATCAAGGTTGAAATTTATGAAGGCGATTTTGAAGATATTCAAGAAGTTGACAGTAAACTAGTCAAACTTGCGAAGCTAACTTCAGGTGTTGTTGTCACAAATGACTTCAATTTAAATAAAGTGTGTGAACTTCAAAAGGTGGCTGTTCTTAATATTAATGATTTGGCCAATGCCGTTAAGCCTGTCGTGCTTCCTGGTGAAGAGATGAAGGTACAGGTGATAAAAGACGGTAAAGAACATAATCAAGGTGTCGGTTATTTGGATGATGGCACAATGATCGTTGTTGAAGAAGGTCGAAACTATATTGGTAAACATATCGATGTGCTCGTGACCAGTGTACTGCAGACAGCTGCGGGAAGAATGATATTCGCGAAACCGAAACTGCTGGAGAAGGCGCTGTAAAAAGGGAGAAAGAAAGATGGATTATCAAGTCATTATTCCTGCTGCCGGACAAGGCAAACGAATGAATGTCGGAAAAAATAAACTGTTTATTAAGGCAAAAGGAACACCTGTTATTATTCATACACTAAAGGTGTTTGAACATCACAGTGCATGTAAAAGCATCATTCTTGTGATCAATGAGAAAGAATACGATGAATTTAACCGTCTTTTAAAAGAGTATCATTTTATCACACCTATCAAAATTGTAACTGGCGGAAACGAACGCCAGCACAGTGTTATGCAAGGAATTCAAGCAGTTGGAAAAGAAGGAATGGTCCTTGTTCATGATGGGGCCAGACCGTTTATCAAACAGGAACATATCGAACAGCTTGTTATAAAAGCAAATGAAACAGGTGCTGCAATTGTTGCTGTACCAGTTAAAGATACTATCAAACGCGTTCAAGACAATGAGATAACTGGAACTATTGAACGTTCAAGCTTGTGGGCCGCTCAAACCCCGCAAGCTTTTCGTCTTTCTATTTTGATGAACGCCCATCTTAAAGCTGAAGCAACAGGTTTTTTTGGAACAGATGATGCCAGTCTGGTCGAAGAAGCGGGTGGAAAGGTCGCTATTATTCAGGGGGATTATCAAAACATTAAGTTGACAACACCTGATGACCTGCTTGTTGCAGAGGCGATATTAGAAGCGGAAAGAAGGAATGAACATGTTTAGAATTGGACAAGGGTTTGACGTTCATCAGCTTGTAAAAGGAAGACCGCTTATTATTGGAGGAGTGACGATTCCATCTGAACAAGGTCTTTTGGGGCATTCTGATGCTGATGTGCTTTTGCATACCATTGCTGATGCTTGTCTCGGAGCGATTGGAGAAGGTGATATTGGCAAACATTTTCCGGATACTGATCCAGAATTCAAAGATGCCGATTCCTTTAAGCTTCTTCAGCATGTGTGGCAGTTAGTCAAGGGGAAAGGGTATACGCTTGGAAACCTTGATTGTACGATCATTGCCCAAAAACCAAAAATGGCTCCTTATATTGAAGACATGCGGGTCAGAATTGCGGAAGGATTGGATGCTGATATTTCGCAAATTAATGTAAAGGCGACGACAACCGAAAAGCTTGGGTTTACAGGAAGAGCTGAAGGAATAGCCGCTCAGGCTGTTGTACTCATCCAAAAAAGATGATTCACTTTGTAGGTCATTTCATTTAATGATAGAATAGAACTAAATTTGAACTATGACCTGATACGAAAGGAAGTTAGACAGATGGGAAATGAAGTTCGGGTTCGATATGCACCGAGTCCTACCGGTCATTTACATATCGGAAATGCAAGAACCGCCCTTTTTAATTATTTATTTGCTCGAAGCCAAGGTGGGAAATTCATCGTTCGGATAGAAGATACAGATCAAAAACGAAATATTGCCGGTGGAGAGCAAAGCCAGCTCAATTATTTAAAATGGCTGGGCATGGATTGGGATGAAAGCATAGATGTCGGTGGTCAATATGGACCATACCGTCAATCTGAAAGAAACGAAATTTACAAAACATATTATGAAGAACTGCTTGAAAAAGGTCTGGCATATCATTGTTATTGCACAGAGGAAGAGCTTGAGAAAGAGCGAGAAGACCAATCAGCTCGCGGAGAAATGCCGCGTTATTCTGGAAAGTGTTGTAGCTTAACAAAAGAAGAACAAGAAAAACATCTTGCTGAAGGAAGGCAGCCAAGCATCCGTTTTAAGGTTCCTAAGGGAGACGTCATTACTTTTAAAGACATTGTCAAAGACGACATTACGTTTGAAACAGATGGAATCGGTGATTTTGTCATTGTCAAAAAAGACGGAACACCAACATATAACTTTGCTGTCGCAGTCGATGATTATTTGATGAAAATTACACATGTTTTACGTGGAGAAGACCACATTTCTAATACACCGAAGCAGATCATGATCTATCATGCGTTTGGTTGGGACGTTCCGAATTTTGGACATATGACACTGATCGTCAATGAAAATCGTAAAAAACTAAGTAAACGCGATGAATCAATCATTCAATTTATTGAACAGTATGAAGAACTTGGTTATTTGCCGGAAGCGCTATTTAACTTCATTGCTCTGCTTGGCTGGTCACCGGTCGGTGAAGAAGAACTGTTTACAAAAGAACAGTTTATCGAGATCTTTGATGTGAAGCGTTTATCAAAATCACCAGCTGTGTTTGATACGCATAAACTGAAATGGGTTAATAACCAATATGTGAAAAAACTTGATCTTGATCAGGTTATTCAATTGACGGTGCCACATTTGCAGAAAGCAGGGAAACTTTCACAAGAACTTTCTGAAAATGAACAAGAATGGGTTCGTAAGCTCATCTCTCTTTATCAAGAACAGTTAAGTTATGGTGCGGAAATTGTCGAGTTAACGGAGTTGTTCTTTAAAGACGAAATCCAGTATAATCATGAAGCAAGAACAGTTTTGGAAGAAGAACAGGTTCCGGAAGTGCTTCAAGTATTTGCTGAAAAACTTGAACAGTTAGAGGATTTTACTGCGGAAAACATCAAGGCATCCATCAAAGCTGTTCAAAAGGAAACAGGACATAAAGGAAAAAAACTGTTTATGCCAATCCGTGTGGCAACAACAGGTCAGACTCATGGACCTGAATTGCCTCAGTCGATTGAATTGATCGGAAAAGATACTGTTTTAAAACGGTTGAAAAGTAAATAAGCAAAAATCATTGACAGAGAAAAGTATAAAGCAGATGGCTATTAAAGAGAGAGTCTTCACCGGCTGAGAGAGACTTAAATGCCTTGCTTTAGAAATGCACTCTTGAGACCTTTAAAGAACGTTTTAAACTAGTATTTAAAGGCGGTGTCCACCGTTATGGATGAAAGTTGGGAAAACAGATAGGCTGTTTTCTAAACAGAGTGGAACCGCGTTTATCAAAACGTCTCTGTCATTAGGACAGAGGCGTTTTTTGTATGGTTTAATATCAGTAAAAAAGAGAAGCGGGAAAAGGGGGGAATTATGTGTTTTTGAAAATGCTTAAAGAAGATGTGGAAGTCGTATTTGATCAAGATCCGGCTGCCAGAAGCTATTTTGAAGTCATCCTCACGTATTCAGGCTTGCATGCAATATGGGCTCATCGAATTGCACATGCTTTATATAAAAGAAAAAGATTTTTCATTGCCAGAGTCATCTCACAAATTTCTCGCTTCTTCACAGGAATCGAAATTCATCCAGGTGCGAAGATTGGCAGGAGGTTTTTTATCGATCATGGAATGGGTGTTGTTATTGGAGAGACATGTGAGATCGGCCATAATGTAACAGTTTTTCAAGGAGTGACTCTTGGAGGAACAGGAAAAGAAAAAGGCAAGCGGCATCCGACAATTGAGGATGATGCATTGATATCAACAGGGGCCAAGGTACTTGGTTCTATCACGATAGGGAGAGGTTCAAAAATCGGAGCGGGCTCTGTTGTTCTACATGATGTTCCAGAGTGTTCAACTGTCGTCGGAATCCCGGGACGTGTTGTTGTCCAAAATGGAAAGAAAATTAAACGGGATCTTAATCATCAGGATTTACCAGATCCAGTGGCTGACCGTTTCCGAGAATTAGAACGTGAAATCCAGCGTCTTAAAGAAGAACTAAAGGAAAAAGAAGGGAAGATGAGTCATGACGATTGTACTTTATAATACACTGACAAGAAAAAAAGAACAGTTCATCCCTCTTGAAGAGGGCAAAGTGAAAATGTATGTTTGCGGACCGACTGTTTATAACTACATTCACATTGGAAATGCAAGACCGGCTATCGTCTACGATACCGTCAGAAAATACTTGGAGTACAGAGGCTATGATGTTCACTATATCTCCAACTTTACTGATGTTGATGATAAATTGATTAAAGCGGCAGAGGAGCTCGGTGAAGAGGTGCCTGTGATCGCCGAACGGTTTATCAAGGCGTACTTCGAAGATGTTGGTTCACTTGGCTGCTCAAAAGCCGATTGCCATCCACGTGTGACTGAAAATATGGATGATATTATTGATTTTATTAAGACTTTGATTGAAAAGGGCTACGCTTATGAAGCCGAGGGAGATGTTTATTATAAAACAAGATCATTTGCTGGCTATGGAAAGCTTTCTCACCAATCGATTGATGAGTTAAGATCAGGTGCACGAATTCAGATCGGTGAGAAAAAAGCGGATGCTCTTGACTTTGCCTTATGGAAAGCGACTAAAGAAAATGAAATCTCTTGGGATAGTCCATGGGGAAAAGGGCGGCCAGGCTGGCATATTGAGTGCTCGGCAATGGCTAGAAAATACTTAGGAGATTCGATCGATATTCATGCTGGCGGACAGGATTTGACATTTCCACACCATGAAAATGAAATTGCCCAATCTGAAGCTTTAACAGGAAAGACTTTTGCGAAATATTGGCTTCATAACGGTTATATTAATATCGATAATGAAAAGATGTCCAAATCTCTAGGTAATTTTGTTCTTGTTCACGAGATTATTAAAGAATATGATCCGAAAGTACTGAGGTTTTTTATGTTGTCTGTTCATTATAGGCATCCAATTAACTATTCAGTTGACTTGTTGGAGAATACAAAAAATGCTTTTGATCGGTTAAAAACCGCTTATGGCAATTTGCAATATCGGCTAAAAAGCAGTACAAATTTAACAGAAGGGGATTCCATGTGGTTTGAAAAAATTGCTGAGCAGCGTACCGCTTTTGAAACTGCAATGGATGATGACTTCAATACAGCGAATGCGATTTCTGTCCTGTTCGATTTAGCTAAGCATGCAAACTACTATTTACAAGAAAAGAACACTGCTGAACATGTAATCAAGTCTTTCCTTCAGCTGTTTGATGAGATTTCTTCGGTTCTGGGGTTTTCACTTCAGGAACAAGAGCTTTTGAATCAAGAAGTTGAAGAGTTGATTGAAAAGAGAAACGAAGCGCGCAGAAATCGAGATTTTGCAACATCTGACAACATCCGTGATCAATTAAAAAGCATGAACATCATTTTAGAGGATACTCCTCAAGGGACACGCTGGAAAAGAGGAGAATCATAAACATGAAGTTAGAAACCATTAAACATGCTAAACAAATGAATGGGCTAGCACTGGCTTACATGGGTGATGCCGTTTTAGACATCTATGTCAGGCATCACCTGTTAAAGCAAGGGGTGTCAAAACCTCATGACTTACACAAACGGTCAAGTCATTATGTTTCTGCAAAATCACAGGCATGTATGCTATTTGAACTGGAAAAGCAAGGTTTTTTCACGGAAGAAGAACAAGCTGTGCTCAGAAGAGGACGAAATGCAAAATCAGGAACAGTACCTAAAAATACAGATGTTCAAACGTACCGCTACAGTACAGCTTTTGAAGCGGTTATAGGGTATCTTTTTTTGGAAAACAGAGAAGAAAGGCTTGACGAGTTGATTCAAAAAGCATTGGAAAAACGGGATGGAAAGGAGGAAATAAAATGACACAGCAACACGATTATGTTATTGGGAAAAATGCGGTAATTGAAACGTTAAAATCAGACCGAGAACTGTATAAATTGTGGATGGCGGAAAACACGGTGAAGGGACAAGCTCAGCAAGTCGTAGAACTCGCAGCTAAAAGAGGGATTACAATTCAGTATGTTCCCAGAAAAAAACTTGATCAGATGGTTTCCGGACAGCATCAGGGGGTGGTCGCACAAGTTGCGGCATATGAGTATGCACAATTAGACGACCTTTTTCAGAAGGCAGAAGCGAAAAATGAACAGCTGTTTATTCTCGTATTAGATGAAATCGAAGATCCGCATAATCTAGGATCAATTATGCGGACAGCTGATGCAGCTGGTGCCCATGGAATCATCATTCCAAAACGGCGTGCGGTCGGTCTTACCACTACTGTTGCAAAGGCCTCAACAGGTGCAATTGAACATATTCCGGTCGTTAGAGTAACCAATCTTTCACGAACATTAGAAGAGCTGAAAGAACAGGGTGTCTGGGTTGCCGGTACCGATGCGTCAGCGAATCAGGATTACAGGTCAATGGATGGAAACATGCCGCTAGCATTGGTGATCGGGAGTGAAGGAAAAGGAATGGGGAGACTTGTCAAAGAAAAATGCGATTTTCTCTATTCTCTGCCAATGGTAGGAAAAGTCACTTCTTTAAATGCGTCTGTTGCAGCCGGCTTGCTTATGTATGAAGTTCTTCGGAAGCGAAGCCCTTTAGGAGATTAAAGAGGCAATGGACATCCTTTTAGTAGACGGCTATAACATGATTGGATCCTGGCCTAAGTTAAAGGATCTAAAAAAGAACAGCTTTGAAGAAGCAAGGGACCTGTTGATTCAAAAAATGGCAGAATATCAATCTTACACGGGTTTTCGTGTGATTGTTGTGTTTGATGCACACCTAGTCAAAGGGATTGAAAAGAAAAAAATCAATCACCGTGTAGAGGTGATTTTCACAAGAGAAAACGAAACAGCTGATGAACGAATTGAAAAACTAGCTTCAGATTTAAATGATATTCAAACGCAAATTCATGTTGCTACATCAGACTATACTGAGCAGTGGGCGATCTTTGGGCAGGGAGCGTTACGCAAGTCTGCCCGGGAATTGCTGAGGGAAGTTGAAGCGATTGAAAGAAAAATTGAAAAAAGGGTAAAAAAAATTACCTCTGAACGCCCAATCAGCAAGATACCAATCTCAGAAGAAGTTCTAAAAAAATTTGAAAAATGGCGGCGGGGCGATTTGGAGTAGGTTGACGCATTTTTAGCTATTACTGTATAATATTTCTATCTACGTGCGGTCGGGGGGATCGGAGTGAACTTAAAAAACAACCAGGGAAAATTCAGCAAGGAGCAGTTCAGCAAAGAACGGTTTTGCCAGTTGGAAGATGAGCAGGTTATTGAAATGGTTCATGTCGGAGACAGTGATGCGTTAGATTATTTAATTACAAAGTACCGTAACTTTGTGAGGGCAAAAGCGAGATCCTATTTTTTAATTGGAGCTGATCGAGAGGATATTGTTCAGGAAGGGATGATTGGTCTCTATAAATCTATCCGTGATTTTAAAGAGGACAAGCTGACTTCTTTTAAAGCTTTTGCAGAATTATGCATTACCCGCCAAATTATTACCGCGATTAAAACAGCTACTCGTCAAAAACATATTCCGTTAAATTCTTATGTGTCGCTGGACAAGCCTATTTATGACGAAGATTCAGACCGGACGCTTCTGGATGTTATTTCGGGAGCTAAAGTAATGAATCCAGAAGAGTTGATCATCAATCAGGAAGAGTTTGATGATATTGAACTTAAGATGGGAGAATTACTTAGCGATTTAGAAAGAAAAGTACTTGCACTTTATCTTGATGGAAGATCCTATCAGGAGATTTCCGAAGAGTTGAATCGCCATGTCAAATCAATCGATAACGCGCTTCAACGTGTCAAACGCAAACTGGAGAAATATCTGGAACTTCGTGAAATCAGTTTGTAACTGATGCTTCCGGCTTATTGACAGTGAATTTAGTACTGTGGTATTTTACTAAAAGAAATGATTGTCCAGAAAAAAGGTGTAAACATGAAGAAAAAAATAACATTAGCTTGTAAAAATTGCGGGAGTCGCAATTATACGACAATGAAAAGCTCCGCAGCATTAGCTGAGCGGCTTGAAGTAAAGAAATACTGTAATAACTGCAACTCACATACAGTACATCTGGAAACAAAATAGTTTTTTTGTTTTTAGATTGTGGAGGCGTAATATGAAATTTTTTAAAAATGTCGCAAAAGAAATGAAGAAAGTCACTTGGCCAAAAGGCAAAGAATTAACGCGCTATACGATTACTGTTATTATTACTGTTGTTTTTTTCGCGGTCTTTTTTGCCTTGGTCGATTCGGGTTTTACACAATTAATTCGTTTAATAGTTGAATAATGATCAGGAAAACGTGTTATAATAGATCTAAATATGACTCGCAAAAAAACCCGTTCAACGGGTTTTTTCATTGTTTCAAAATATGAGGCTCGTATAAAAGAATGTCGGTTTCTCATTACGGCCCAAAAATTATGGTGTGGGGAGGGAAGGACTAGAGAGGTCCTGAATGAGAATGGAAAAGAAATGGTATGTTGTACACACGTACTCCGGCTATGAAAATAAGGTCAAAGCAAACTTAGAAAAACGGGTTGAATCGATGGGGATGCAGGATAAAATTTTCCGTGTCGTTGTACCTGAAGAAGAAGAAACGGATTTCAAAAACGGTAAGAAAAAAGTAGTTAAAAAGAAAGTATTCCCTGGTTACGTTTTAGTTGAACTTGTGATGACAGATGACTCTTGGTATGTTGTCAGAAATACACCAGGTGTGACAGGCTTTGTCGGCTCTGCTGGTTCAGGTTCTAAACCGACCGCTTTACTACCAGGCGAAGCAGAAAGAATTTTGAAAAGAATGGGCCTTGAAGAACGAAAAACAGAAATTGATTTTGAATTGAAGGAAACTGTTAAAGTGATCGATGGTCCGTTTGCTGATTTTACAGGGACAATTGAAGAGATCGATCATGACAAAAACAAGGTGAAAGTCTTTGTTAATATGTTCGGAAGAGAAACCCCTGTTGAACTTGAATTTACTCAAGTTGACAAATTGTAATGGAATAAGCGCTTGAAATCACTATATAAAAGTGGTAATATACAAAGGTGCGTCTTGGCAGAAATGTCAAGGCAGCTAGCTTGATATTTTCATCATTCATATAAAGAATGAGACCTTGAGTGGGAGGGTTCACCCTATTACCACATCACGGACTTAAGGAGGTGTGTCTCGTGGCTAAAAAAGTAGTAAAAGTAGTAAAATTGCAAATTCCTGCTGGGAAAGCGAATCCAGCTCCACCAGTTGGTCCTGCGTTAGGTCAAGCCGGTGTTAACATCATGGGATTCTGTAAGGAGTTTAACGCTCGTACATCTGACCAAGCTGGTCTTATCATTCCTGTAGAAATTTCGGTTTACGAAGACCGTTCATTTACATTTATTACAAAAACTCCGCCGGCTGCTGTGTTACTTAAAAAAGCGGCTGGAATTGAGTCAGGTTCTGGTGAACCTAACCGTAATAAAGTGGCAACCGTCAAGCGTGATAAAGTACGTGAAATCGCTGAAACAAAAATGCCTGACTTGAATGCAGCAAGTGTTGAAGCGGCTATGCGCATGGTTGAAGGAACTGCCCGCAGTATGGGTATTGTGATTGAAGACTAATTTTTTGTTTCTTTGTTGGGTTGCGAGTTTGGATTAGACAAGTTCGCAACCCTTATTCGTGGGAGGTTATTCCGCTAAAACCACTAAGGAGGAAATTTTTAAATGGCAAAAAAAGGAAAGAAGTACGTAGAAGCTGCTAAGCTTGTTGAACGTACAAAAGCTTATGATGTAAATGAAGCGATTGAACTTGTGAAAAAAACAAACACAGCTAAATTTGATGCTACTGTTGAAGCGGCATTTCGTTTAGGTGTTGATCCTCGTAAAAATGATCAGCAAATCCGCGGTGCGGTTGTTCTTCCAAATGGAACAGGTAAAACACAACGCGTCCTTGTTTTCGCTAAAGGAGAAAAAGCGAAAGAAGCAGAAGCTGCTGGTGCAGATTATGTAGGGGATACTGATTACATCAACAAAATTCAGCAAGGTTGGTTTGAATTTGATGTGATCGTGGCGACTCCTGATATGATGGGTGAAGTCGGTAAAATCGGACGTGTGCTTGGACCAAAAGGTCTTATGCCAAACCCTAAAACAGGTACAGTTACTTTTGAAGTTGAAAAAGCAGTAAACGAAATCAAAGCTGGTAAAGTTGAATATCGTGTCGATAAAGCTGGAAACATTCATGTGCCAATCGGTAAAGTTTCATTTGATGATGTGAAGCTTGTTGAAAACTTTGCAACAATTTACGATACAGTTATGAAAGCAAAACCTGCTGCTGCTAAAGGTGTATATGTGAAGAATGTATCTGTCACATCTACAATGGGACCTGGAATTAAAGTGGACCCTTCAACTTTTAACGTAAAATAGTATTGACTCATATCATTCGTTTTGATATAATTCAAAACGTTGTAAAATAAAATATGTCCATTTATACCGTAGACAGTAGGTGCCTGTGGCTTAATTTCCTACCGAGGTGTATATATATCACAGCTTTACGTAACGTATGCTTGTATATACAGCCTCCATGTCAAATGGAGGCTTTTTATATGGAATTCGTCGTTAAAGAACGTGACACCGAGGCGGTATAAGTGTTACACGATTAAATCTACAGGAGGTGTAACCATGAGCAGCGTAATTGAAACAAAAAGAGCTGTTGTTCAAGAAATTGCTTCTAAACTAAAAGAAAGTAAATCAACAATTGTTGTTGATTATCGCGGTCTTAATGTTTCTGAAGTAACTGAACTTCGTAAGCAACTCCGCGAAGCGAACGTTGAGTTCAAAGTTTACAAAAACACAATGACTCGTCGTGCGGTTGAACAAGCTGAACTTGATGGTTTGAATGATGTCTTAACTGGACCGAATGCGATTGCATTTAGTGCTGAAGATGTTGTCGCTCCAGCAAAAGTGATTAACGAGTTTGCTAAAAAACACGACGCTCTTGAAATCAAAGCTGGCGTTATCGAAGGTAAAGTTTCTACTGTTGAAGAAGTGAAAGCTCTTGCTGAACTTCCATCACGCGAAGGCTTGCTTTCTATGTTGCTTAGTGTACTTCAAGCTCCAGTTCGCAATCTTGCTCTTGCTACAAAAGCTGTGGCAGAACAAAAGGAAGAACAAGGCGCTTAATATAGTCTGTTTCATAAAAAATGAAAACAAATGGAGGAATTACAAATGGCTTTAAACATTGAAGAAATCATTGCTTCCGTTAAAGAAGCAACTGTGCTTGAATTAAACGAGTTAGTAAAAGCAATTGAAGAAGAGTTTGGTGTAACTGCAGCTGCTCCTGTAGCTGTAGCTGCTGCTGCTGCTGGCGGAGCTGCTGAAGAGCAAACTGAATTTGATCTTATTCTTGCTGGAGCAGGAGATCAAAAGATCAAAGTTATCAAAGTTGTGCGTGAAATCACTGGTCTTGGTTTGAAAGATGCTAAAGAACTTGTTGATAACACTCCAAAACCTCTTAAAGAAGGTATTGCCAAAGAAGAAGCTGAAGAGCTTAAAGCTAAACTTGAAGAAGTTGGCGCTTCTGTAGAAGTTAAGTAATCTTCGCCTAACCTTTTAGGGGAAAGCTCGCTTTTAAAAGCGAGCTTTTTCTTTGCTGATTAACTATTTTTCTTCCGTATAATAAAAGCCATCTTGCTTCAAGATAGTGAAAAGGGTTCACAACTTTAGGAGGTTCTATCATGACTGACCATTATTATTCTGAAAAACCTTCAGTGAAGAGCAACAAAATAAAGTGGACATTTCTATTAAGGAACCGGACATTTACATTTGTAAGTGACAGTGGCGTGTTTTCAAAAAAAGAGGTCGACTTTGGTTCTAGACTGCTGATTGAGGCTTTCCAAGAACCTGAGGTAGAAGGTGATTTTTTAGATGTAGGCTGTGGATACGGTCCTATCGGTCTTTCTCTTGCTGCAGATTTTAAAAATCGACTCGTTCACATGGTTGATGTCAATGAAAGGGCAGTTGAACTTTCAAAAGATAATGCGTTACATAATCAGATCGAAAACGTTGATATATACCAAAGTGATCTGTTTTCCAATGTCGATCCTGCTAAAACATTCGCTTCTATTATTACGAATCCCCCTATACGAGCTGGGAAAAAAATAGTGCATGCTATCTTTGAAAAAAGTGCCGAATATTTACGGTCTTCAGGTGACTTATGGGTCGTCATTCAAAAAAAACAAGGCGGGCCTTCTGCTATTGATAAATTAAAAGAGCTTTTTGCGGATGTTGAAATCGTCCAAAAAAAGAAAGGATACTATATTATCAGAGCAAAAAAAGTTTGACTCGAATTTTCAGCTATGTTAGTATTATAAAATGCCAATGTATATATTTTGCTTGCCGCTTTTTTTCTGAAACATATTGGTTTGTATAAAATATATATTTATGGAAACACTAATAAAATCGGTATTTTGTTTTTGGATGTGGTTTTCTAATTAGAAACCCTTTTTTCTTTTGTCTTGTAAAGGTATTTCTTACATATATGAGAAAGAAATGCTTGTTACACATATATTACGCATGATTTGAGGGGTGAATCAGTTGACAGGTCAACTAGTTCAGTATGGACGACACCGCCAGCGCAGAAGCTATGCACGCATTAGCGAAGTGTTAGAATTACCAAATCTCATTGAAATTCAGACCTCTTCTTATCAGTGGTTTCTTGATGAGGGTCTTAGAGAGATGTTTCAAGACATATCACCAATTGAGGATTTCACTGGTAACCTCTCTCTGGAATTTATTGATTACAGCTTAGGTGATCCAAAGTATCCAGTAGAAGAATCAAAAGAACGTGATGTAACCTATTCAGCTCCGTTGCGGGTTAAAGTTCGCTTAATCAACAAAGAAACTGGCGAGGTAAAAGACCAGGATGTTTTCATGGGGGATTTCCCGATCATGACAGACACCGGTACCTTTATTATTAACGGTGCGGAACGCGTCATTGTATCTCAGCTTGTTCGTTCTCCAAGTGTATATTTCAGTGGTAAAGTTGACAAAAACGGTAAAAAAGGTTTTACCGCAACTGTCATTCCAAACCGTGGCGCATGGTTAGAATACGAGACAGATGCGAAAGATGTTGTTTATGTCCGCATTGATCGCACACGTAAGTTGCCGGTTACGGTTCTTTTGCGTGCTCTTGGCTTTGGATCTGATCAGGAGATTATTGATCTTGTCGGTGAAAACGAGTATTTGCGCAATACTCTTGATAAAGATAATACAGAAAACACTGATAAGGCACTTCTTGAAATTTACGAACGCCTCCGTCCTGGAGAGCCGCCAACAGTGGAAAATGCAAAGAGTTTGCTTGACTCAAGGTTTTTTGATCCAAAAAGATATGACCTTGCAAGTGTAGGACGTTATAAAATTAATAAAAAGCTCCACATTAAAAATCGTCTTTTCAATCAACGACTTGCGGAAACGCTTATCGATCCTGAAACAGGAGAGATTCTTGCTGAAAAAGGTACGATTTTGGACAGAAGAACACTTGATAAAGTACTGCCATACTTAGAAAATGGGATCGGCTTTAAAAAGCTGTATCCGAATGGCGGTGTAGTCGAAGATGAAGTGATCCTTCAATCTATTAAAATCTACGCTCCAACTGACCAAGAAGGGGAGCAAACGATCAATGTGATCGGGAATGCTTTTATTGAGGAAGGTGTCAAAAATATTACACCAGCCGATATTATCTCTTCAATCAGCTATTTCTTCAATTTGCTTCATGGAGTTGGAGACACTGATGATATTGACCATTTAGGAAACCGCAGACTCCGTTCTGTAGGTGAACTGTTACAAAACCAGTTCCGGATTGGTCTAAGCAGGATGGAACGCGTTGTTCGGGAAAGAATGTCCATTCAGGACACAAATACGATCACGCCTCAGCAACTGATTAACATTCGTCCTGTTATTGCTTCTATTAAAGAATTTTTCGGAAGTTCACAGCTTTCTCAGTTCATGGATCAAACAAATCCGCTTGCTGAGTTAACGCATAAGCGTCGCCTATCAGCGCTCGGACCTGGTGGTTTGACACGTGAACGTGCCGGAATGGAAGTGCGTGACGTTCACTATTCACATTATGGTCGGATGTGTCCGATTGAAACACCTGAGGGTCCAAACATCGGGTTGATTAACTCGCTTTCTTCGTTTGCTAAAGTAAATCGTTTTGGCTTTATTGAAACACCTTATCGCAGGGTTGATCCTGAGACAGGAAAAGTTACGCCAAGAATCGATTATTTAACGGCTGATGAAGAAGATAACTATGTTGTGGCACAGGCAAACGCTCGCCTTGCTGAAGACGGTTCATTTGTTGACGACCAAATTATCGCCCGCTTTAGAGGTGAGAACACAGTTGTTCCCAAAGACCGTTTTGATTACATGGACGTTTCACCAAACAGGTTGTCTCTGCAGCCACTGCGTGTATTCCTTTCTTGGAAAACGCTGACTCAAACCGGTGCTTTGATGGGTGCGAACATGCAACGTCAAGCCGTTCCGCTTATGCAGCCTGAATCACCAGTTGTCGGAACCGGAATGGAGTATGTATCAGCGAAAGACTCTGGTGCTGCTGTCATCTGTCGCTATCCGGGAATCGTTGAACGGGTAGAGGCTAAAAATGTTTGGGTTCGCAGATATGAGGAAGTAGATGGTCAAAAGGTAAAAGGAAATCTTGATAAATACAGTATGCTGAAATTTGTTCGTTCCAACCAGGGAACTTGCTATAATCAGCGTCCAATTGTGAGCGTCGGAGATGAGGTTGTAAAAGGTGAAATTTTAGCTGATGGTCCTTCTATGGAAAAGGGTGAACTTGCCCTTGGACGCAATGTGATGGTCGGCTTCATGACATGGGAAGGCTATAACTATGAGGATGCCATCATCATGAGTGAACGCCTTGTTAAAGACGACGTATATACATCGATCCATATTGAAGAATATGAATCAGAAGCTAGAGATACGAAACTTGGGCCTGAAGAAATCACACGCGATATTCCAAACGTTGGAGAAGATGCTCTTCGCAACTTGGATGAGCGCGGTATTATTCGTGTCGGTGCTGAAGTAAAAGACGAGATCTTCTTGTTGGAAAAGTAACGCCAAAAGGGGTTACTGAGCTTACTGCAGAAGAACGCCTGCTTCATGCTATTTTCGGGAAAAAGCGCGTGAAGTTCGCGATACATCTCTCCCGTGTTCCGCACGGCGGAGGCGGGATTATCCTTGATGTCAAAGTTTTCAATCGTGAAGATGGCGATGAACTGCCTCCTGGCGTCAATCAGCTTGTCCGGGTGTACATTGTTCAGAAGCGTAAAAATTCTGAAGGGGACAAAATGGCAGGCCGACATGGTAATAAAGGGGTTATCTCGAAGATTCTGCCTGAAGAAGATATGCCATATCTACCTGATGGAACACCAATTGATATTATGTTAAACCCACTCGGCGTTCCATCACGGATGAACATCGGGCAAGTATTGGAGCTTCACCTCGGTATGGCTGCACGCCGTCTCGGTCTTCACTTCGCATCACCGGTATTTGACGGTGCCCGTGAAGAAGATGTATGGGAAACGCTTGAAGAAGCTGGGATGTCAAGAGATGCAAAAACTGTACTATACGATGGTCGCACGGGAGAACCGTTTGATAACCGGGTTTCTGTTGGGATCATGTATATGATCAAACTTTGCCACATGGTTGATGACAAACTCCATGCTCGGTCAACAGGACCTTATTCACTCGTTACTCAACAACCTCTCGGAGGTAAAGCGCAATTCGGCGGACAGCGTTTTGGTGAGATGGAGGTGTGGGCACTTGAAGCATATGGTGCTGCATACACACTTCAAGAAATTCTGACTGTTAAATCCGATGATGTCGTGGGTCGTGTGAAGACTTACGAAGCGATCGTAAAAGGTGACAACGTGCCAGAACCAGGTGTTCCAGAATCGTTTAAAGTATTAATTAAAGAACTTCAAAGTTTAGGTATGGATGTTAAAATTCTCTCAAGTGATGAAGAAGAAATTGAAATGAGAGACTTGGAAGATGATGAGGATGCAAAACAAAATGAAGGTCTTACTTTATCGAATGATGAAGATGAAGAAGCGGCATCCCTGATATAGAACATGATAGCGTCACGAAGGATAAATGAATTTTTGTGCAAGTGACAGGGTATACCCGAAGAAAAAGGGAGGTAGGCCCCTTGCTAGATGTGAACAATTTTGAGTATATGAACATCGGTCTCGCTTCACCTGATAAAATCCGTTCATGGTCTTATGGAGAAGTGAAAAAGCCTGAAACAATCAACTATCGTACTTTGAAACCTGAAAAAGATGGTCTGTTCTGTGAGCGCATTTCGGTCCTCAAAAGGACTGGAATGCCATTGCGGAAAGTACAAGCGAGTTCGTTATAAAGGCGTATTTGTGACCGTTGTGGAGTTGAAGTAACGCGGGCTAAAGTCCGACGAGAAAGAATGGGACATATTGAGTTGGCGGCTCCAGTTTCTCATATTTGGTATTTTAAAGGAATACCAAGCCGTATGGGTCTTGTGCTAGATATGTCACCTCGTGCTTTAGAAGAGTGATCTATTTTGGATTCCTATGTGGTAACAGACCCGGCCAACACGCCGCTTGAGAAGAAGCAGCTGTTGTCTGAAAAAGAATACCGGCATATCTTGATAAATACGGAAACAAGTTTCAAGCTTCTATGGGCGCAGAAGCGATCCATAAACTTCTTCAAGATATCGATCTTGTAAAGAAGTAGATGCACTTAAAGAAGAGCTTAAAACGTCTCAAGGACAGCGACGGACACGGCGATCAACGACTTGAAGTATTGGAGGCTTTCCGTAATTCCGAAACAAACCATCTTGGATGATCCTTGATGTTCTTCCGGTTATTCCTCCTGAACTGAGACCGATGGTACAGCTTGACGGTGGTCGTTTTGCAACATCTGATTTAAATGATCTTTACCGCCGTGTCATTAACCGTAACAATCGCTTAAAACGTCTTCTTGATCTTGGAGCACCAAGTATCATTGTGCAAAACGAAAAACGTATGCTTCAGAAGCAGTCGACGCATTAATTGATAATGGGCGCAGAGGTCGTCTGTTACAGGTCCAGGAAATAGACCGTTGAAATCACTTTCTCATATGTTGAAAGGTAAACAAG
>NZ_JABJUQ010000007.1:0-122500 GCF_013155385.1 Bacillus sp. WMMC1349
TTTGCAATCATGCGGCTATGAATCTCCCAAGTGGATGGGGAAGTGCCCTGGATGTGGTACATGGAACACGATGGTAGAAGAAATGATTAAAAAACCTGCCGCAAACAGAAGAACAGCTTTTTCTCATTCAGTTGAAAAAGTACAGAAGCCTTCTCCTATCTCATCGATTGAAACAACAGAAGAGCCACGAATTAAAACGCAATTAGGCGAATTTAACCGTGTATTAGGAAACGGTATTGTCAAAGGTTCACTTGTCTTAATTGGTGGTGATCCTGGGATCGGAAAGTCGACTTTACTGCTACAAGTATCAGCCCAACTTGCAGAATCCAATGCAACTGTCCTGTATATTTCAGGAGAAGAATCTGTCAAACAAACGAAATTAAGAGCGGATCGGTTAGGTATCAATAGTCCGGCTCTACACGTTTTATCTGAAACCGATATGGAGTATATTACGTCTTCTATAGAAGAGATGAATCCTTCATTTGTTGTGGTTGATTCGATTCAAACTGTCTATCAAAGTGATATTACCTCTGCACCAGGCAGTGTGTCACAAGTGAGAGAGTGCACAGCTGAACTGATGAGAATAGCAAAAACAAAAGGAATCCCAATATTTATTGTTGGGCATGTAACAAAAGAAGGTTCGATAGCCGGACCAAGATTGCTGGAACATATGGTCGATACAGTCCTTTATTTTGAAGGTGAGCGGCACCATACGTTTCGGATTTTAAGAGCTGTTAAAAATCGATTTGGGTCAACTAATGAGATGGGCATTTTTGAAATGAGGGAAGAAGGCCTTACAGAGGTATTAAACCCCTCTGAAATATTTCTTGAAGAACGCTCTGCAGGTGCGGCTGGATCGAGTGTAGTCGCTTCAATGGAAGGTACTAGACCAGTTCTTGTTGAAATACAGGCACTCATATCTCCTACAAGCTTTGGTAATCCACGCAGAATGGCAACTGGAATTGACCATAACCGAGTTTCGCTATTAATGGCCGTGTTGGAAAAAAGAGTGGGGCTACTTTTGCAAAATCAAGATGCCTATTTAAAGGTAGCTGGCGGAGTGAAGTTAGATGAACCGGCAATAGATTTAGCTGTAGCCGTAAGCATCGCTTCAAGTTTTAAAGATAACCCGCCACATCCGACAGATTGTTTTATCGGGGAGGTCGGTTTAACAGGAGAAGTTCGAAGAGTGTCTAGGATTGAACAGCGAGTTCAGGAGGCGGCAAAGCTTGGGTTTAAGAGAATGATTATTCCATCAGCAAATTTGGAAGGATGGACCAGACCGAAAGGAATTGAGGTTGTCGGTGTGGAAAATGTAGCTGAGGCTCTTCGAACTTCATTAGGAGGATCATAATAGATGGAAAAAGATAAAAAAGGGGCGAAACAAGACCTTTCAGAAATATTGCAGTTTGTTGCCCCAGGTACACCTCTACGCGAGGGGATTGAAAATGTACTTCGAGCGAAAACTGGTGGATTAATTGTTGTTGGTTTTAATGACAAAGTAAAAGTAGTGGTTGATGGCGGATTCCATATTAATTCTTCTTTTTCTCCGGCTCATTTATATGAGTTGGCAAAAATGGATGGCGCTATTATCCTTAGTGATTCAGGACAAAAGATTTTATATGCAAATACCCAGCTTATGCCTGAGGCGACGATCGCTTCTTCAGAAACAGGGATGAGGCACAGGACAGCTGAGCGAGTTGCCAAACAGACTGGATGTCTGGTAATCGCCATATCTGAAAGACGGAATGTCATCACACTCTATCAAAAAAGTATGAAGTATATTCTTAAAGATATTGGCTTTATCTTAACAAAAGCCAATCAAGCGATTCAGACGCTTGAAAAGTACAAGCTGATTTTAGATCATGCAATTTCCACATTGAATGCCCTGGAGTTTGAAGAGCTTGTGTCATTTAGTGATGTCATATCTGTTCTCCATCGATATGAAATGGTGCTTCGAATTAAAAATGAGATTAATATGTATATTACAGAGCTCGGAACTGAAGGACATTTAATAAGACTACAAGTAAGTGAACTCATAACCGATATGGAACAAGAAGCAGCTCTTTTTGTAAAAGACTATGTCAAAGAAAAAGTTAAAGATCCGTTTGTTCTTTTAAAGCAACTTCAAGATATGTCCAGCTTTGAATTGTTGGATGATAGTATTTTATTAAAGCTTCTTGGGTACTCAGCTTCAACAAATATGGAGGACTATGTTTTTCCACGAGGTTACAGACTTCTTCACAAAATTCCAAGGTTGCCGATGCCGATTGTCGAAAATGTTGTTGAAGCATTTGGTCATTTAAAGCTGATCATCGAAGCAGATATGAAGGAATTAGATGAAGTAGACGGAATCGGTACAGTTCGCGCCCAAAAAATCAAGAATGGACTTAAAGGATTACAAGAAAAACATTATATTGATCGACCATAGTAGTCTTTTTCTAATAATTGATTAAAAAATGAAATATCTGGGTATAATATTTTTAATTTTATTTTACTGACAGTTCTATTTATAAACTATTGAACATTAAAAAAGGAGGTGAAGGTATGTTAAAACGAATAGTTCAGGCGTTTTTTGCGATTTTGGGAGGCGTTATCGGTGTTTTTCTCGTACCGGAATTGTTTGTACTGTTGAACGTGAAGGACATACCTTTAGTAACAAATCCGTATGTATCTGCTTGTTTGGGGGCTATTATCTTTTTTCTTATTGGCATCTGGTGTGCGGATTATGTGATCAACTGGTTGAAAAGAATTGAGGACTCTTTAATAAAAGCCCCTGTTTCAGACTTGTTGTTTGGATCATTAGGGTTGGTTTTTGGGCTTTTGCTGGCATATCTTATTGTTAATCTTATCCCGTTGAAGTATTTCCCATATCAGTTAATCGGCACTGTCATTCCCCTTGTATTAGCTGCACTTCTTGGTTATTTGGGGTTCAGGGTAGGGTTTAAGAAAAAAGATGAGATTCTCACTCTTTTTACGTCACGAAAGAAAAAAGGTCCGGTTGAAGAGGAGCGTACTAGAGAAGATAAAAGGCTGAAAATATTAGACACAAGTGTTATTATAGACGGAAGAATCGCTGATATTTGTCAAACAGGTTTTCTTGAAGGTGTTATCGTGATTCCTCAATTCGTTCTTGGAGAACTTCAGCATATCGCTGACTCATCTGACGTTCTTAAACGCAACAGAGGTCGAAGAGGTCTGGATATTTTAAATAGAATTCAAAAAGAGTTAAATATCAAGGTTGAAATTTATGAAGGCGATTTTGAAGATATTCAAGAAGTTGACAGTAAACTAGTCAAACTTGCGAAGCTAACTTCAGGTGTTGTTGTCACAAATGACTTCAATTTAAATAAAGTGTGTGAACTTCAAAAGGTGGCTGTTCTTAATATTAATGATTTGGCCAATGCCGTTAAGCCTGTCGTGCTTCCTGGTGAAGAGATGAAGGTACAGGTGATAAAAGACGGTAAAGAACATAATCAAGGTGTCGGTTATTTGGATGATGGCACAATGATCGTTGTTGAAGAAGGTCGAAACTATATTGGTAAACATATCGATGTGCTCGTGACCAGTGTACTGCAGACAGCTGCGGGAAGAATGATATTCGCGAAACCGAAACTGCTGGAGAAGGCGCTGTAAAAAGGGAGAAAGAAAGATGGATTATCAAGTCATTATTCCTGCTGCCGGACAAGGCAAACGAATGAATGTCGGAAAAAATAAACTGTTTATTAAGGCAAAAGGAACACCTGTTATTATTCATACACTAAAGGTGTTTGAACATCACAGTGCATGTAAAAGCATCATTCTTGTGATCAATGAGAAAGAATACGATGAATTTAACCGTCTTTTAAAAGAGTATCATTTTATCACACCTATCAAAATTGTAACTGGCGGAAACGAACGCCAGCACAGTGTTATGCAAGGAATTCAAGCAGTTGGAAAAGAAGGAATGGTCCTTGTTCATGATGGGGCCAGACCGTTTATCAAACAGGAACATATCGAACAGCTTGTTATAAAAGCAAATGAAACAGGTGCTGCAATTGTTGCTGTACCAGTTAAAGATACTATCAAACGCGTTCAAGACAATGAGATAACTGGAACTATTGAACGTTCAAGCTTGTGGGCCGCTCAAACCCCGCAAGCTTTTCGTCTTTCTATTTTGATGAACGCCCATCTTAAAGCTGAAGCAACAGGTTTTTTTGGAACAGATGATGCCAGTCTGGTCGAAGAAGCGGGTGGAAAGGTCGCTATTATTCAGGGGGATTATCAAAACATTAAGTTGACAACACCTGATGACCTGCTTGTTGCAGAGGCGATATTAGAAGCGGAAAGAAGGAATGAACATGTTTAGAATTGGACAAGGGTTTGACGTTCATCAGCTTGTAAAAGGAAGACCGCTTATTATTGGAGGAGTGACGATTCCATCTGAACAAGGTCTTTTGGGGCATTCTGATGCTGATGTGCTTTTGCATACCATTGCTGATGCTTGTCTCGGAGCGATTGGAGAAGGTGATATTGGCAAACATTTTCCGGATACTGATCCAGAATTCAAAGATGCCGATTCCTTTAAGCTTCTTCAGCATGTGTGGCAGTTAGTCAAGGGGAAAGGGTATACGCTTGGAAACCTTGATTGTACGATCATTGCCCAAAAACCAAAAATGGCTCCTTATATTGAAGACATGCGGGTCAGAATTGCGGAAGGATTGGATGCTGATATTTCGCAAATTAATGTAAAGGCGACGACAACCGAAAAGCTTGGGTTTACAGGAAGAGCTGAAGGAATAGCCGCTCAGGCTGTTGTACTCATCCAAAAAAGATGATTCACTTTGTAGGTCATTTCATTTAATGATAGAATAGAACTAAATTTGAACTATGACCTGATACGAAAGGAAGTTAGACAGATGGGAAATGAAGTTCGGGTTCGATATGCACCGAGTCCTACCGGTCATTTACATATCGGAAATGCAAGAACCGCCCTTTTTAATTATTTATTTGCTCGAAGCCAAGGTGGGAAATTCATCGTTCGGATAGAAGATACAGATCAAAAACGAAATATTGCCGGTGGAGAGCAAAGCCAGCTCAATTATTTAAAATGGCTGGGCATGGATTGGGATGAAAGCATAGATGTCGGTGGTCAATATGGACCATACCGTCAATCTGAAAGAAACGAAATTTACAAAACATATTATGAAGAACTGCTTGAAAAAGGTCTGGCATATCATTGTTATTGCACAGAGGAAGAGCTTGAGAAAGAGCGAGAAGACCAATCAGCTCGCGGAGAAATGCCGCGTTATTCTGGAAAGTGTTGTAGCTTAACAAAAGAAGAACAAGAAAAACATCTTGCTGAAGGAAGGCAGCCAAGCATCCGTTTTAAGGTTCCTAAGGGAGACGTCATTACTTTTAAAGACATTGTCAAAGACGACATTACGTTTGAAACAGATGGAATCGGTGATTTTGTCATTGTCAAAAAAGACGGAACACCAACATATAACTTTGCTGTCGCAGTCGATGATTATTTGATGAAAATTACACATGTTTTACGTGGAGAAGACCACATTTCTAATACACCGAAGCAGATCATGATCTATCATGCGTTTGGTTGGGACGTTCCGAATTTTGGACATATGACACTGATCGTCAATGAAAATCGTAAAAAACTAAGTAAACGCGATGAATCAATCATTCAATTTATTGAACAGTATGAAGAACTTGGTTATTTGCCGGAAGCGCTATTTAACTTCATTGCTCTGCTTGGCTGGTCACCGGTCGGTGAAGAAGAACTGTTTACAAAAGAACAGTTTATCGAGATCTTTGATGTGAAGCGTTTATCAAAATCACCAGCTGTGTTTGATACGCATAAACTGAAATGGGTTAATAACCAATATGTGAAAAAACTTGATCTTGATCAGGTTATTCAATTGACGGTGCCACATTTGCAGAAAGCAGGGAAACTTTCACAAGAACTTTCTGAAAATGAACAAGAATGGGTTCGTAAGCTCATCTCTCTTTATCAAGAACAGTTAAGTTATGGTGCGGAAATTGTCGAGTTAACGGAGTTGTTCTTTAAAGACGAAATCCAGTATAATCATGAAGCAAGAACAGTTTTGGAAGAAGAACAGGTTCCGGAAGTGCTTCAAGTATTTGCTGAAAAACTTGAACAGTTAGAGGATTTTACTGCGGAAAACATCAAGGCATCCATCAAAGCTGTTCAAAAGGAAACAGGACATAAAGGAAAAAAACTGTTTATGCCAATCCGTGTGGCAACAACAGGTCAGACTCATGGACCTGAATTGCCTCAGTCGATTGAATTGATCGGAAAAGATACTGTTTTAAAACGGTTGAAAAGTAAATAAGCAAAAATCATTGACAGAGAAAAGTATAAAGCAGATGGCTATTAAAGAGAGAGTCTTCACCGGCTGAGAGAGACTTAAATGCCTTGCTTTAGAAATGCACTCTTGAGACCTTTAAAGAACGTTTTAAACTAGTATTTAAAGGCGGTGTCCACCGTTATGGATGAAAGTTGGGAAAACAGATAGGCTGTTTTCTAAACAGAGTGGAACCGCGTTTATCAAAACGTCTCTGTCATTAGGACAGAGGCGTTTTTTGTATGGTTTAATATCAGTAAAAAAGAGAAGCGGGAAAAGGGGGGAATTATGTGTTTTTGAAAATGCTTAAAGAAGATGTGGAAGTCGTATTTGATCAAGATCCGGCTGCCAGAAGCTATTTTGAAGTCATCCTCACGTATTCAGGCTTGCATGCAATATGGGCTCATCGAATTGCACATGCTTTATATAAAAGAAAAAGATTTTTCATTGCCAGAGTCATCTCACAAATTTCTCGCTTCTTCACAGGAATCGAAATTCATCCAGGTGCGAAGATTGGCAGGAGGTTTTTTATCGATCATGGAATGGGTGTTGTTATTGGAGAGACATGTGAGATCGGCCATAATGTAACAGTTTTTCAAGGAGTGACTCTTGGAGGAACAGGAAAAGAAAAAGGCAAGCGGCATCCGACAATTGAGGATGATGCATTGATATCAACAGGGGCCAAGGTACTTGGTTCTATCACGATAGGGAGAGGTTCAAAAATCGGAGCGGGCTCTGTTGTTCTACATGATGTTCCAGAGTGTTCAACTGTCGTCGGAATCCCGGGACGTGTTGTTGTCCAAAATGGAAAGAAAATTAAACGGGATCTTAATCATCAGGATTTACCAGATCCAGTGGCTGACCGTTTCCGAGAATTAGAACGTGAAATCCAGCGTCTTAAAGAAGAACTAAAGGAAAAAGAAGGGAAGATGAGTCATGACGATTGTACTTTATAATACACTGACAAGAAAAAAAGAACAGTTCATCCCTCTTGAAGAGGGCAAAGTGAAAATGTATGTTTGCGGACCGACTGTTTATAACTACATTCACATTGGAAATGCAAGACCGGCTATCGTCTACGATACCGTCAGAAAATACTTGGAGTACAGAGGCTATGATGTTCACTATATCTCCAACTTTACTGATGTTGATGATAAATTGATTAAAGCGGCAGAGGAGCTCGGTGAAGAGGTGCCTGTGATCGCCGAACGGTTTATCAAGGCGTACTTCGAAGATGTTGGTTCACTTGGCTGCTCAAAAGCCGATTGCCATCCACGTGTGACTGAAAATATGGATGATATTATTGATTTTATTAAGACTTTGATTGAAAAGGGCTACGCTTATGAAGCCGAGGGAGATGTTTATTATAAAACAAGATCATTTGCTGGCTATGGAAAGCTTTCTCACCAATCGATTGATGAGTTAAGATCAGGTGCACGAATTCAGATCGGTGAGAAAAAAGCGGATGCTCTTGACTTTGCCTTATGGAAAGCGACTAAAGAAAATGAAATCTCTTGGGATAGTCCATGGGGAAAAGGGCGGCCAGGCTGGCATATTGAGTGCTCGGCAATGGCTAGAAAATACTTAGGAGATTCGATCGATATTCATGCTGGCGGACAGGATTTGACATTTCCACACCATGAAAATGAAATTGCCCAATCTGAAGCTTTAACAGGAAAGACTTTTGCGAAATATTGGCTTCATAACGGTTATATTAATATCGATAATGAAAAGATGTCCAAATCTCTAGGTAATTTTGTTCTTGTTCACGAGATTATTAAAGAATATGATCCGAAAGTACTGAGGTTTTTTATGTTGTCTGTTCATTATAGGCATCCAATTAACTATTCAGTTGACTTGTTGGAGAATACAAAAAATGCTTTTGATCGGTTAAAAACCGCTTATGGCAATTTGCAATATCGGCTAAAAAGCAGTACAAATTTAACAGAAGGGGATTCCATGTGGTTTGAAAAAATTGCTGAGCAGCGTACCGCTTTTGAAACTGCAATGGATGATGACTTCAATACAGCGAATGCGATTTCTGTCCTGTTCGATTTAGCTAAGCATGCAAACTACTATTTACAAGAAAAGAACACTGCTGAACATGTAATCAAGTCTTTCCTTCAGCTGTTTGATGAGATTTCTTCGGTTCTGGGGTTTTCACTTCAGGAACAAGAGCTTTTGAATCAAGAAGTTGAAGAGTTGATTGAAAAGAGAAACGAAGCGCGCAGAAATCGAGATTTTGCAACATCTGACAACATCCGTGATCAATTAAAAAGCATGAACATCATTTTAGAGGATACTCCTCAAGGGACACGCTGGAAAAGAGGAGAATCATAAACATGAAGTTAGAAACCATTAAACATGCTAAACAAATGAATGGGCTAGCACTGGCTTACATGGGTGATGCCGTTTTAGACATCTATGTCAGGCATCACCTGTTAAAGCAAGGGGTGTCAAAACCTCATGACTTACACAAACGGTCAAGTCATTATGTTTCTGCAAAATCACAGGCATGTATGCTATTTGAACTGGAAAAGCAAGGTTTTTTCACGGAAGAAGAACAAGCTGTGCTCAGAAGAGGACGAAATGCAAAATCAGGAACAGTACCTAAAAATACAGATGTTCAAACGTACCGCTACAGTACAGCTTTTGAAGCGGTTATAGGGTATCTTTTTTTGGAAAACAGAGAAGAAAGGCTTGACGAGTTGATTCAAAAAGCATTGGAAAAACGGGATGGAAAGGAGGAAATAAAATGACACAGCAACACGATTATGTTATTGGGAAAAATGCGGTAATTGAAACGTTAAAATCAGACCGAGAACTGTATAAATTGTGGATGGCGGAAAACACGGTGAAGGGACAAGCTCAGCAAGTCGTAGAACTCGCAGCTAAAAGAGGGATTACAATTCAGTATGTTCCCAGAAAAAAACTTGATCAGATGGTTTCCGGACAGCATCAGGGGGTGGTCGCACAAGTTGCGGCATATGAGTATGCACAATTAGACGACCTTTTTCAGAAGGCAGAAGCGAAAAATGAACAGCTGTTTATTCTCGTATTAGATGAAATCGAAGATCCGCATAATCTAGGATCAATTATGCGGACAGCTGATGCAGCTGGTGCCCATGGAATCATCATTCCAAAACGGCGTGCGGTCGGTCTTACCACTACTGTTGCAAAGGCCTCAACAGGTGCAATTGAACATATTCCGGTCGTTAGAGTAACCAATCTTTCACGAACATTAGAAGAGCTGAAAGAACAGGGTGTCTGGGTTGCCGGTACCGATGCGTCAGCGAATCAGGATTACAGGTCAATGGATGGAAACATGCCGCTAGCATTGGTGATCGGGAGTGAAGGAAAAGGAATGGGGAGACTTGTCAAAGAAAAATGCGATTTTCTCTATTCTCTGCCAATGGTAGGAAAAGTCACTTCTTTAAATGCGTCTGTTGCAGCCGGCTTGCTTATGTATGAAGTTCTTCGGAAGCGAAGCCCTTTAGGAGATTAAAGAGGCAATGGACATCCTTTTAGTAGACGGCTATAACATGATTGGATCCTGGCCTAAGTTAAAGGATCTAAAAAAGAACAGCTTTGAAGAAGCAAGGGACCTGTTGATTCAAAAAATGGCAGAATATCAATCTTACACGGGTTTTCGTGTGATTGTTGTGTTTGATGCACACCTAGTCAAAGGGATTGAAAAGAAAAAAATCAATCACCGTGTAGAGGTGATTTTCACAAGAGAAAACGAAACAGCTGATGAACGAATTGAAAAACTAGCTTCAGATTTAAATGATATTCAAACGCAAATTCATGTTGCTACATCAGACTATACTGAGCAGTGGGCGATCTTTGGGCAGGGAGCGTTACGCAAGTCTGCCCGGGAATTGCTGAGGGAAGTTGAAGCGATTGAAAGAAAAATTGAAAAAAGGGTAAAAAAAATTACCTCTGAACGCCCAATCAGCAAGATACCAATCTCAGAAGAAGTTCTAAAAAAATTTGAAAAATGGCGGCGGGGCGATTTGGAGTAGGTTGACGCATTTTTAGCTATTACTGTATAATATTTCTATCTACGTGCGGTCGGGGGGATCGGAGTGAACTTAAAAAACAACCAGGGAAAATTCAGCAAGGAGCAGTTCAGCAAAGAACGGTTTTGCCAGTTGGAAGATGAGCAGGTTATTGAAATGGTTCATGTCGGAGACAGTGATGCGTTAGATTATTTAATTACAAAGTACCGTAACTTTGTGAGGGCAAAAGCGAGATCCTATTTTTTAATTGGAGCTGATCGAGAGGATATTGTTCAGGAAGGGATGATTGGTCTCTATAAATCTATCCGTGATTTTAAAGAGGACAAGCTGACTTCTTTTAAAGCTTTTGCAGAATTATGCATTACCCGCCAAATTATTACCGCGATTAAAACAGCTACTCGTCAAAAACATATTCCGTTAAATTCTTATGTGTCGCTGGACAAGCCTATTTATGACGAAGATTCAGACCGGACGCTTCTGGATGTTATTTCGGGAGCTAAAGTAATGAATCCAGAAGAGTTGATCATCAATCAGGAAGAGTTTGATGATATTGAACTTAAGATGGGAGAATTACTTAGCGATTTAGAAAGAAAAGTACTTGCACTTTATCTTGATGGAAGATCCTATCAGGAGATTTCCGAAGAGTTGAATCGCCATGTCAAATCAATCGATAACGCGCTTCAACGTGTCAAACGCAAACTGGAGAAATATCTGGAACTTCGTGAAATCAGTTTGTAACTGATGCTTCCGGCTTATTGACAGTGAATTTAGTACTGTGGTATTTTACTAAAAGAAATGATTGTCCAGAAAAAAGGTGTAAACATGAAGAAAAAAATAACATTAGCTTGTAAAAATTGCGGGAGTCGCAATTATACGACAATGAAAAGCTCCGCAGCATTAGCTGAGCGGCTTGAAGTAAAGAAATACTGTAATAACTGCAACTCACATACAGTACATCTGGAAACAAAATAGTTTTTTTGTTTTTAGATTGTGGAGGCGTAATATGAAATTTTTTAAAAATGTCGCAAAAGAAATGAAGAAAGTCACTTGGCCAAAAGGCAAAGAATTAACGCGCTATACGATTACTGTTATTATTACTGTTGTTTTTTTCGCGGTCTTTTTTGCCTTGGTCGATTCGGGTTTTACACAATTAATTCGTTTAATAGTTGAATAATGATCAGGAAAACGTGTTATAATAGATCTAAATATGACTCGCAAAAAAACCCGTTCAACGGGTTTTTTCATTGTTTCAAAATATGAGGCTCGTATAAAAGAATGTCGGTTTCTCATTACGGCCCAAAAATTATGGTGTGGGGAGGGAAGGACTAGAGAGGTCCTGAATGAGAATGGAAAAGAAATGGTATGTTGTACACACGTACTCCGGCTATGAAAATAAGGTCAAAGCAAACTTAGAAAAACGGGTTGAATCGATGGGGATGCAGGATAAAATTTTCCGTGTCGTTGTACCTGAAGAAGAAGAAACGGATTTCAAAAACGGTAAGAAAAAAGTAGTTAAAAAGAAAGTATTCCCTGGTTACGTTTTAGTTGAACTTGTGATGACAGATGACTCTTGGTATGTTGTCAGAAATACACCAGGTGTGACAGGCTTTGTCGGCTCTGCTGGTTCAGGTTCTAAACCGACCGCTTTACTACCAGGCGAAGCAGAAAGAATTTTGAAAAGAATGGGCCTTGAAGAACGAAAAACAGAAATTGATTTTGAATTGAAGGAAACTGTTAAAGTGATCGATGGTCCGTTTGCTGATTTTACAGGGACAATTGAAGAGATCGATCATGACAAAAACAAGGTGAAAGTCTTTGTTAATATGTTCGGAAGAGAAACCCCTGTTGAACTTGAATTTACTCAAGTTGACAAATTGTAATGGAATAAGCGCTTGAAATCACTATATAAAAGTGGTAATATACAAAGGTGCGTCTTGGCAGAAATGTCAAGGCAGCTAGCTTGATATTTTCATCATTCATATAAAGAATGAGACCTTGAGTGGGAGGGTTCACCCTATTACCACATCACGGACTTAAGGAGGTGTGTCTCGTGGCTAAAAAAGTAGTAAAAGTAGTAAAATTGCAAATTCCTGCTGGGAAAGCGAATCCAGCTCCACCAGTTGGTCCTGCGTTAGGTCAAGCCGGTGTTAACATCATGGGATTCTGTAAGGAGTTTAACGCTCGTACATCTGACCAAGCTGGTCTTATCATTCCTGTAGAAATTTCGGTTTACGAAGACCGTTCATTTACATTTATTACAAAAACTCCGCCGGCTGCTGTGTTACTTAAAAAAGCGGCTGGAATTGAGTCAGGTTCTGGTGAACCTAACCGTAATAAAGTGGCAACCGTCAAGCGTGATAAAGTACGTGAAATCGCTGAAACAAAAATGCCTGACTTGAATGCAGCAAGTGTTGAAGCGGCTATGCGCATGGTTGAAGGAACTGCCCGCAGTATGGGTATTGTGATTGAAGACTAATTTTTTGTTTCTTTGTTGGGTTGCGAGTTTGGATTAGACAAGTTCGCAACCCTTATTCGTGGGAGGTTATTCCGCTAAAACCACTAAGGAGGAAATTTTTAAATGGCAAAAAAAGGAAAGAAGTACGTAGAAGCTGCTAAGCTTGTTGAACGTACAAAAGCTTATGATGTAAATGAAGCGATTGAACTTGTGAAAAAAACAAACACAGCTAAATTTGATGCTACTGTTGAAGCGGCATTTCGTTTAGGTGTTGATCCTCGTAAAAATGATCAGCAAATCCGCGGTGCGGTTGTTCTTCCAAATGGAACAGGTAAAACACAACGCGTCCTTGTTTTCGCTAAAGGAGAAAAAGCGAAAGAAGCAGAAGCTGCTGGTGCAGATTATGTAGGGGATACTGATTACATCAACAAAATTCAGCAAGGTTGGTTTGAATTTGATGTGATCGTGGCGACTCCTGATATGATGGGTGAAGTCGGTAAAATCGGACGTGTGCTTGGACCAAAAGGTCTTATGCCAAACCCTAAAACAGGTACAGTTACTTTTGAAGTTGAAAAAGCAGTAAACGAAATCAAAGCTGGTAAAGTTGAATATCGTGTCGATAAAGCTGGAAACATTCATGTGCCAATCGGTAAAGTTTCATTTGATGATGTGAAGCTTGTTGAAAACTTTGCAACAATTTACGATACAGTTATGAAAGCAAAACCTGCTGCTGCTAAAGGTGTATATGTGAAGAATGTATCTGTCACATCTACAATGGGACCTGGAATTAAAGTGGACCCTTCAACTTTTAACGTAAAATAGTATTGACTCATATCATTCGTTTTGATATAATTCAAAACGTTGTAAAATAAAATATGTCCATTTATACCGTAGACAGTAGGTGCCTGTGGCTTAATTTCCTACCGAGGTGTATATATATCACAGCTTTACGTAACGTATGCTTGTATATACAGCCTCCATGTCAAATGGAGGCTTTTTATATGGAATTCGTCGTTAAAGAACGTGACACCGAGGCGGTATAAGTGTTACACGATTAAATCTACAGGAGGTGTAACCATGAGCAGCGTAATTGAAACAAAAAGAGCTGTTGTTCAAGAAATTGCTTCTAAACTAAAAGAAAGTAAATCAACAATTGTTGTTGATTATCGCGGTCTTAATGTTTCTGAAGTAACTGAACTTCGTAAGCAACTCCGCGAAGCGAACGTTGAGTTCAAAGTTTACAAAAACACAATGACTCGTCGTGCGGTTGAACAAGCTGAACTTGATGGTTTGAATGATGTCTTAACTGGACCGAATGCGATTGCATTTAGTGCTGAAGATGTTGTCGCTCCAGCAAAAGTGATTAACGAGTTTGCTAAAAAACACGACGCTCTTGAAATCAAAGCTGGCGTTATCGAAGGTAAAGTTTCTACTGTTGAAGAAGTGAAAGCTCTTGCTGAACTTCCATCACGCGAAGGCTTGCTTTCTATGTTGCTTAGTGTACTTCAAGCTCCAGTTCGCAATCTTGCTCTTGCTACAAAAGCTGTGGCAGAACAAAAGGAAGAACAAGGCGCTTAATATAGTCTGTTTCATAAAAAATGAAAACAAATGGAGGAATTACAAATGGCTTTAAACATTGAAGAAATCATTGCTTCCGTTAAAGAAGCAACTGTGCTTGAATTAAACGAGTTAGTAAAAGCAATTGAAGAAGAGTTTGGTGTAACTGCAGCTGCTCCTGTAGCTGTAGCTGCTGCTGCTGCTGGCGGAGCTGCTGAAGAGCAAACTGAATTTGATCTTATTCTTGCTGGAGCAGGAGATCAAAAGATCAAAGTTATCAAAGTTGTGCGTGAAATCACTGGTCTTGGTTTGAAAGATGCTAAAGAACTTGTTGATAACACTCCAAAACCTCTTAAAGAAGGTATTGCCAAAGAAGAAGCTGAAGAGCTTAAAGCTAAACTTGAAGAAGTTGGCGCTTCTGTAGAAGTTAAGTAATCTTCGCCTAACCTTTTAGGGGAAAGCTCGCTTTTAAAAGCGAGCTTTTTCTTTGCTGATTAACTATTTTTCTTCCGTATAATAAAAGCCATCTTGCTTCAAGATAGTGAAAAGGGTTCACAACTTTAGGAGGTTCTATCATGACTGACCATTATTATTCTGAAAAACCTTCAGTGAAGAGCAACAAAATAAAGTGGACATTTCTATTAAGGAACCGGACATTTACATTTGTAAGTGACAGTGGCGTGTTTTCAAAAAAAGAGGTCGACTTTGGTTCTAGACTGCTGATTGAGGCTTTCCAAGAACCTGAGGTAGAAGGTGATTTTTTAGATGTAGGCTGTGGATACGGTCCTATCGGTCTTTCTCTTGCTGCAGATTTTAAAAATCGACTCGTTCACATGGTTGATGTCAATGAAAGGGCAGTTGAACTTTCAAAAGATAATGCGTTACATAATCAGATCGAAAACGTTGATATATACCAAAGTGATCTGTTTTCCAATGTCGATCCTGCTAAAACATTCGCTTCTATTATTACGAATCCCCCTATACGAGCTGGGAAAAAAATAGTGCATGCTATCTTTGAAAAAAGTGCCGAATATTTACGGTCTTCAGGTGACTTATGGGTCGTCATTCAAAAAAAACAAGGCGGGCCTTCTGCTATTGATAAATTAAAAGAGCTTTTTGCGGATGTTGAAATCGTCCAAAAAAAGAAAGGATACTATATTATCAGAGCAAAAAAAGTTTGACTCGAATTTTCAGCTATGTTAGTATTATAAAATGCCAATGTATATATTTTGCTTGCCGCTTTTTTTCTGAAACATATTGGTTTGTATAAAATATATATTTATGGAAACACTAATAAAATCGGTATTTTGTTTTTGGATGTGGTTTTCTAATTAGAAACCCTTTTTTCTTTTGTCTTGTAAAGGTATTTCTTACATATATGAGAAAGAAATGCTTGTTACACATATATTACGCATGATTTGAGGGGTGAATCAGTTGACAGGTCAACTAGTTCAGTATGGACGACACCGCCAGCGCAGAAGCTATGCACGCATTAGCGAAGTGTTAGAATTACCAAATCTCATTGAAATTCAGACCTCTTCTTATCAGTGGTTTCTTGATGAGGGTCTTAGAGAGATGTTTCAAGACATATCACCAATTGAGGATTTCACTGGTAACCTCTCTCTGGAATTTATTGATTACAGCTTAGGTGATCCAAAGTATCCAGTAGAAGAATCAAAAGAACGTGATGTAACCTATTCAGCTCCGTTGCGGGTTAAAGTTCGCTTAATCAACAAAGAAACTGGCGAGGTAAAAGACCAGGATGTTTTCATGGGGGATTTCCCGATCATGACAGACACCGGTACCTTTATTATTAACGGTGCGGAACGCGTCATTGTATCTCAGCTTGTTCGTTCTCCAAGTGTATATTTCAGTGGTAAAGTTGACAAAAACGGTAAAAAAGGTTTTACCGCAACTGTCATTCCAAACCGTGGCGCATGGTTAGAATACGAGACAGATGCGAAAGATGTTGTTTATGTCCGCATTGATCGCACACGTAAGTTGCCGGTTACGGTTCTTTTGCGTGCTCTTGGCTTTGGATCTGATCAGGAGATTATTGATCTTGTCGGTGAAAACGAGTATTTGCGCAATACTCTTGATAAAGATAATACAGAAAACACTGATAAGGCACTTCTTGAAATTTACGAACGCCTCCGTCCTGGAGAGCCGCCAACAGTGGAAAATGCAAAGAGTTTGCTTGACTCAAGGTTTTTTGATCCAAAAAGATATGACCTTGCAAGTGTAGGACGTTATAAAATTAATAAAAAGCTCCACATTAAAAATCGTCTTTTCAATCAACGACTTGCGGAAACGCTTATCGATCCTGAAACAGGAGAGATTCTTGCTGAAAAAGGTACGATTTTGGACAGAAGAACACTTGATAAAGTACTGCCATACTTAGAAAATGGGATCGGCTTTAAAAAGCTGTATCCGAATGGCGGTGTAGTCGAAGATGAAGTGATCCTTCAATCTATTAAAATCTACGCTCCAACTGACCAAGAAGGGGAGCAAACGATCAATGTGATCGGGAATGCTTTTATTGAGGAAGGTGTCAAAAATATTACACCAGCCGATATTATCTCTTCAATCAGCTATTTCTTCAATTTGCTTCATGGAGTTGGAGACACTGATGATATTGACCATTTAGGAAACCGCAGACTCCGTTCTGTAGGTGAACTGTTACAAAACCAGTTCCGGATTGGTCTAAGCAGGATGGAACGCGTTGTTCGGGAAAGAATGTCCATTCAGGACACAAATACGATCACGCCTCAGCAACTGATTAACATTCGTCCTGTTATTGCTTCTATTAAAGAATTTTTCGGAAGTTCACAGCTTTCTCAGTTCATGGATCAAACAAATCCGCTTGCTGAGTTAACGCATAAGCGTCGCCTATCAGCGCTCGGACCTGGTGGTTTGACACGTGAACGTGCCGGAATGGAAGTGCGTGACGTTCACTATTCACATTATGGTCGGATGTGTCCGATTGAAACACCTGAGGGTCCAAACATCGGGTTGATTAACTCGCTTTCTTCGTTTGCTAAAGTAAATCGTTTTGGCTTTATTGAAACACCTTATCGCAGGGTTGATCCTGAGACAGGAAAAGTTACGCCAAGAATCGATTATTTAACGGCTGATGAAGAAGATAACTATGTTGTGGCACAGGCAAACGCTCGCCTTGCTGAAGACGGTTCATTTGTTGACGACCAAATTATCGCCCGCTTTAGAGGTGAGAACACAGTTGTTCCAAAAGACCGTGTTGATTACATGGACGTTTCACCAAAACAGGTTGTCTCTGCAGCCACTGCGTGTATTCCTTTCTTGGAAAACGATGACTCAAACCGTGCTTTGATGGGTGCGAACATGCAACGTCAAGCCGTTCCGCTTATGCAGCCTGAATCACCAGTTGTCGGAACCGGAATGGAGTATGTATCAGCGAAAGACTCTGGTGCTGCTGTCATCTGTCGCTATCCGGGAATCGTTGAACGGGTAGAGGCTAAAAATGTTTGGGTTCGCAGATATGAGGAAGTAGATGGTCAAAAGGTAAAAGGAAATCTTGATAAATACAGTATGCTGAAATTTGTTCGTTCCAACCAGGGAACTTGCTATAATCAGCGTCCAATTGTGAGCGTCGGAGATGAGGTTGTAAAAGGTGAAATTTTAGCTGATGGTCCTTCTATGGAAAAGGGTGAACTTGCCCTTGGACGCAATGTGATGGTCGGCTTCATGACATGGGAAGGCTATAACTATGAGGATGCCATCATCATGAGTGAACGCCTTGTTAAAGACGACGTATATACATCGATCCATATTGAAGAATATGAATCAGAAGCTAGAGATACGAAACTTGGGCCTGAAGAAATCACACGCGATATTCCAAACGTTGGAGAAGATGCTCTTCGCAACTTGGATGAGCGCGGTATTATTCGTGTCGGTGCTGAAGTAAAAGACGGAGATCTTCTTGTTGGAAAAGTAACGCCAAAAGGGGTTACTGAGCTTACTGCAGAAGAACGCCTGCTTCATGCTATTTTCGGAGAAAAAGCGCGTGAAGTTCGCGATACATCTCTCCGTGTTCCGCACGGCGGAGGCGGGATTATCCTTGATGTCAAAGTTTTCAATCGTGAAGATGGCGATGAACTGCCTCCTGGCGTCAATCAGCTTGTCCGGGTGTACATTGTTCAGAAGCGTAAAATTTCTGAAGGGGACAAAATGGCAGGCCGACATGGTAATAAAGGGGTTATCTCGAAGATTCTGCCTGAAGAAGATATGCCATATCTACCTGATGGAACACCAATTGATATTATGTTAAACCCACTCGGCGTTCCATCACGGATGAACATCGGGCAAGTATTGGAGCTTCACCTCGGTATGGCTGCACGCCGTCTCGGTCTTCACTTCGCATCACCGGTATTTGACGGTGCCCGTGAAGAAGATGTATGGGAAACGCTTGAAGAAGCTGGGATGTCAAGAGATGCAAAAACTGTACTATACGATGGTCGCACGGGAGAACCGTTTGATAACCGGGTTTCTGTTGGGATCATGTATATGATCAAACTTGCCCACATGGTTGATGACAAACTCCATGCTCGGTCAACAGGACCTTATTCACTCGTTACTCAACAACCTCTCGGAGGTAAAGCGCAATTCGGCGGACAGCGTTTTGGTGAGATGGAGGTGTGGGCACTTGAAGCATATGGTGCTGCATACACACTTCAAGAAATTCTGACTGTTAAATCCGATGATGTCGTGGGTCGTGTGAAGACTTACGAAGCGATCGTAAAAGGTGACAACGTGCCAGAACCAGGTGTTCCAGAATCGTTTAAAGTATTAATTAAAGAACTTCAAAGTTTAGGTATGGATGTTAAAATTCTCTCAAGTGATGAAGAAGAAATTGAAATGAGAGACTTGGAAGATGATGAGGATGCAAAACAAAATGAAGGTCTTACTTTATCGAATGATGAAGATGAAGAAGCGGCATCCCCTGATATAGAACATGATAGCGTCACGAAGGAATAAATGAATTTTTGTGCAAGTGACAGGGTATAACCCGAAGAAAAAAGGGAGGTAGGCCCCTTGCTAGATGTGAACAATTTTGAGTATATGAACATCGGTCTCGCTTCACCTGATAAAATCCGTTCATGGTCTTATGGAGAAGTGAAAAAGCCTGAAACAATCAACTATCGTACTTTGAAACCTGAAAAAGATGGTCTGTTCTGTGAGCGCATTTTCGGTCCTCAAAAGGACTGGGAATGCCATTGCGGAAAGTACAAGCGAGTTCGTTATAAAGGCGTAGTTTGTGACCGTTGTGGAGTTGAAGTAACGCGGGCTAAAGTCCGACGAGAAAGAATGGGACATATTGAGTTGGCGGCTCCAGTTTCTCATATTTGGTATTTTAAAGGAATACCAAGCCGTATGGGTCTTGTGCTAGATATGTCACCTCGTGCTTTAGAAGAAGTGATCTATTTTGCTTCCTATGTGGTAACAGACCCGGCCAACACGCCGCTTGAGAAGAAGCAGCTGTTGTCTGAAAAAGAATACCGGGCATATCTTGATAAATACGGAAACAAGTTTCAAGCTTCTATGGGCGCAGAAGCGATCCATAAACTTCTTCAAGATATCGATCTTGTAAAAGAAGTAGATGCACTTAAAGAAGAGCTTAAAACGTCTCAAGGACAGCGACGGACACGGGCGATCAAACGACTTGAAGTATTGGAGGCTTTCCGTAATTCCGGAAACAAACCATCTTGGATGATCCTTGATGTTCTTCCGGTTATTCCTCCTGAACTGAGACCGATGGTACAGCTTGACGGTGGTCGTTTTGCAACATCTGATTTAAATGATCTTTACCGCCGTGTCATTAACCGTAACAATCGCTTAAAACGTCTTCTTGATCTTGGAGCACCAAGTATCATTGTGCAAAACGAAAAACGTATGCTTCAAGAAGCAGTCGACGCATTAATTGATAATGGGCGCAGAGGTCGTCCTGTTACAGGTCCAGGAAATAGACCGTTGAAATCACTTTCTCATATGTTGAAAGGTAAACAAGGTCGTTTCCGTCAAAATCTACTCGGGAAACGTGTTGACTACTCAGGTCGTTCTGTTATCGTTGTTGGTCCGAACCTGAAAATGTACCAGTGTGGACTACCGAAAGAGATGGCTTTGGAACTTTTCAAGCCTTTCGTCATGAAAGAACTGGTTGAAAAAGGTCTTGCCCATAACATAAAGAGTGCGAAGCGTAAAATCGAACGTGTTCAACCAGAAGTTTGGGATGTTCTTGAATCGGTTATTAAAGAGCATCCGGTACTTCTAAACCGTGCCCCTACGCTTCACAGATTGGGAATTCAGGCATTTGAGCCAACACTTGTTGAAGGCCGTGCCATCCGTCTTCACCCGCTTGTTTGTACAGCATACAATGCAGACTTTGATGGTGACCAAATGGCGGTACACGTTCCTTTATCAGCCGAAGCACAAGCGGAAGCGCGTATTCTTATGCTTGCTGCACAAAACATTCTCAATCCTAAAGATGGAAAACCGGTTGTTACACCATCACAGGATATGGTACTTGGAAATTACTACTTAACATTAGAGCGCCCTGGTGCAGTCGGGGAAGGTATGATTTTCAAAGATACAGATGAAGCGTTGTTAGCCTATCAAAACGGGTATGTGCATTTGCATACGAGAGTCGCTGTTGCGGTTAATTCTTTGAAGAATGAAACATTTACTGAAGAACAGCGTTCTAAGTTGCTCATGACAACCGTAGGAAAGTTGATCTTCAATGAAATTCTTCCGCCATCATTCCCGTATATGAATGAGCCGACAAAGAGTAATATTGAAGAAAAAACGCCTGATCGTTTCTTCATAGACTATGGTGTAGATGTGAGAGCCGCAATTCAAGGACAAGAAATTAATGCCCCATTTAAAAAAGGCATTTTAGGTAAAATTATTGCGGAGATATTCAAAAGATTCCACATTACTGAAACATCGAAAATGCTTGACCGCATGAAGAATCTTGGTTTTAAATTCTCTACCAAAGCTGGAATTACAGTCGGTGTTTCTGACATCGTGGTTCTGGATGATAAGCAGAGAATCCTTGAAGAAGCCCAAGGGAAAGTTGACAACGTTCTGAAACAATTCAGACGCGGTCTAATAACAGAAGAAGAACGTTATGAACGTGTCATTTCCATTTGGAGTGCGGCGAAAGATACGATTCAAGGTAAGTTGATGAAATCGTTGGATGAAGTGAACCCGATCTACATGATGAGTGACTCTGGAGCCCGGGGTAATGCATCAAACTTTACACAACTTGCAGGTATGCGTGGTCTGATGGCCAACCCGGCAGGCCGGATTATCGAACTTCCAATTAAATCGAGTTTCCGAGAAGGTTTAACAGTGCTAGAGTACTTTATTTCAACGCACGGAGCTCGTAAAGGTCTTGCCGATACAGCGCTGAAGACAGCCGACTCAGGTTACTTGACTCGCCGTCTTGTTGACGTAGCTCAAGATGTTATTATTCGTGAGACAGATTGTGGTACGGATAGAGGTATTTTGGCAAAGGCTATTACAGAAGGCACAGAAGTGATCGAACGCCTTGAAGAGCGACTGATTGGTCGTTTTGCAAGAAAGCCTATTAAACATCCTGAAACCGGGGAAGTTCTCGTTAAAGAGAATGAGCTGATTGATGAAGACAAAGCACTGGAAATTGTTGAGGCAGGCATAGATGAAGTCTGGATTCGCTCTGCATTTACATGTAATACATCACATGGTGTATGTAAACGATGCTATGGTCGCAATCTGGCGACTGGCACAGATGTTGAAGTTGGTGAAGCAGTCGGAATCATTGCAGCCCAATCGATTGGTGAACCTGGTACACAGTTAACGATGCGGACCTTCCATACAGGTGGGGTTGCTGGAGACGATATTACCCAAGGTTTACCGCGTATTCAGGAATTATTTGAAGCTCGTAATCCGAAAGGTCAGGCAACAATTTCTGAAATTGACGGTGTCATAGCTGAAGTTAACGAAGTCCGTGACAAACAGCAGGAAGTCGTCGTTCAAGGGGAAGTAGAAAGTCGTTCATATACGGCTCCTTACAATGCCCGTCTTAAAGTATCTGAAGGCGACAAAATTTACCGCGGACAGGTACTAACTGAAGGTTCAGTTGATCCGAAAGAACTTTTGAAAGTAACGGATATCACCACAGTTCAAGAATATCTGTTACATGAAGTGCAAAAGGTTTACCGGATGCAAGGTGTTGAAATTGGTGATAAACACGTCGAGGTGATGGTTCGTCAGATGCTCCGCAAAGTACGGGTTATCGATGCCGGGGACACAGACGTGTTACCTGGAACACTGCTGGACATTCACCAGTTTACACAAGCAAACAAAAAAGTATTGCTTGAAGGAAAAAGACCTGCGACAGGCCGCCCTGTCATACTTGGAATTACAAAAGCATCGCTTGAAACAGACTCCTTCTTGTCTGCTGCTTCATTCCAAGAGACAACACGTGTCTTGACAGATGCAGCGATTAAAGGAAAACGCGATGAACTACTCGGTCTGAAAGAGAATGTTATTATTGGGAAACTTGTTCCAGCGGGAACGGGTATGCAGAATTACCGCAAAGTAAAACCAATCAAACAAGCAAACCCTTCCGAGGAAATGGTTCCTACAGAATAAAAATTAAAATCACCTAAAGAAGGATGTCTAAAAATGGTCATACTGTGTTGACATCCTTCTTTTAGGATGATAATATAATCAAGGTGCTCAAGTTAACCTGTTACTTTGGAGGATATTCTGATGTCTTATGATAAAGTATCACAGGCACAATCTGTTATTATCGGTACGAAGCAGACAGTTAAAGCGCTCAAACGCGATTCAGTAAAGGAAGTTGTCGTAGCAAAAGATGCGGACACTAGTCTGACAACTCAGGTCATTACTCTGGCAACTGAACATGGTGTTCCGGTTACAGTGGCAGAGTCTATGAAAAAGCTCGGCAAAGCCTGCGGAATTGAGGTAGGTGCAGCAGCTGTTGCCATTATTCAATAACGTACTTGTTGTTTTTGCTTGTTTGCAAAGACATTGTTTTTTGTATTAAAATGAACCACCTGGGTATGTGGATTATAAAACGTAATGAAAGGAGGAGATTCAACATGCCTACAATTAATCAGTTAATACGCAAGGGACGCGAGAATAAAGTGGAAACTTCTAAGTCTCCTGCACTTAACAAAGGATACAACAGTTTCAAGAAAGAGCACACTAATGTATCTTCACCACAAAAACGCGGGGTATGTACACGTGTTGGTACAATGACACCTAAGAAGCCAAACTCAGCACTTCGTAAATATGCCCGTGTGCGCCTGACAAATGGAATTGAGGTTACTGCCTACATTCCTGGTATCGGACACAACTTGCAAGAGCACAGTGTTGTACTAATCCGTGGCGGACGTGTTAAAGACTTACCAGGGGTACGTTATCATATCGTACGTGGTGCGCTTGATACTGCCGGTGTTGAAAACCGTGCACAAGGTCGTTCTAAGTATGGTACAAAACGTCCTAAGAAAAAATAATGATTAAGGCTTAAATAAAACCAAAAAGGGTTTTTAAAGCAAGAAATTCTGGCAAAGCTGTTTAAAGGCATCGGACTTCCGCGTCATGCGGTTGTTCACCCTTTTGGCGGTATAAGAGCGAGAAACTCATCTGCTTAAAGCCCGTATACAATAGAAGGGAGGATAATCAGATGCCTCGTAAAGGTCCTGTAGCAAAAAGAGACGTTTTACCTGATCCGCTTTATAATTCTAAGCTTGTAACTCGTTTGATCAACAAAATGATGATCGACGGTAAAAAAGGTAAAGCTCAAACAATCCTATACAAGTCATTCGATATCATTAAAGAACGTACCGGCAACGATGCAATGGAGGTTTTCGAACAAGCATTGAAAAACATCATGCCAGTACTTGAAGTTAAAGCACGTCGTGTAGGTGGTGCGAACTACCAAGTGCCTGTAGAAGTACGTCCTGATCGTCGTACGACTCTAGGACTTCGCTGGTTAGTGAATTACGCTCGTCTTCGTGGAGAAAAGACAATGGAAGAGCGTCTAGCTAACGAAATTCTTGATGCAGCTAACAATACTGGTGCTGCTGTTAAGAAACGTGAAGATACGCATAAGATGGCAGAAGCTAATAAAGCATTTGCTCACTATCGTTGGTAATCTTACGCGAAAAAAATATTATTCCCTAAGAAGGAAGGAGAAAAGACCCAATGGCAAGAGAGTTCTCCTTAGAAAAAACACGTAATATCGGAATCATGGCTCACATTGATGCCGGTAAAACAACAACAACCGAACGTATCTTGTTCTATACTGGCCGTATCCACAAAATTGGTGAAACTCATGAAGGGGCTTCCCAAATGGACTGGATGGAACAGGAACAAGAACGTGGTATCACGATTACATCTGCTGCAACAACTGCACAATGGAAAGGATACCGAGTAAATATTATTGACACACCAGGACACGTAGACTTCACTGTTGAAGTTGAACGTTCACTTCGTGTGCTTGACGGAGCTGTTGCTGTCCTTGACGCACAGTCCGGTGTTGAACCACAAACGGAAACCGTTTGGCGTCAGGCAACAACTTATGGAGTACCTCGTATCGTATTTGTCAACAAAATGGACAAAATCGGTGCTGATTTCCTTTACTCTGTAAGTACTTTAAGAGATCGCCTTCAAGCGAATGCACATGCAATCCAATTGCCGATTGGTGCTGAAGACCATTTTGAAGGGGTTATTGACCTTGTAGAAAATGTCGCTTATTTCTATGAAGATGATCTTGGTACTCGTTCAGAAGCGAAAGAAATTCCTGATGAGTATAAAGAAAAAGCTGAAGAGCTACGTAGCACCTTAATTGAAGCTGTTGCTGAGCTTGATGAAGAGCTGATGGAAAAATATCTTGAAGGTGAAGAAATCACTGTTGATGAGCTGAAAGCTGGTATCCGTAAAGGTACATTGAATGTAGAGTTCTATCCAGTTCTTGCTGGTTCTGCATTCAAAAACAAAGGTGTTCAGCTGGTACTTGACGCAGTTCTTGATTACTTACCTGCGCCAACTGATGTACCTGCGATCAAAGGTATTGTTCCTGACTCTGATGAAGAAGTCGTACGCGAATCTTCTGATGATGAGCCATTCTCAGCCCTTGCATTTAAAGTGATGACAGACCCTTACGTTGGTAAATTAACGTTCTTCCGTGTGTACTCTGGAACACTTGAGTCAGGTTCATATGTGAAAAACTCTTCTAAAGGCAAACGTGAGCGTGTCGGTCGTATTTTACAAATGCATGCCAACAGCCGACAAGAAATCTCTACAGTTTACGCTGGGGATATTGCGGCAGCTGTTGGTCTGAAAGATACATCTACCGGGGATACTCTTTGTGATGAAAAGAGTCTTGTTATTCTTGAATCAATGGAATTCCCAGAACCTGTTATCGACGTTGCGATCGAACCAAAATCAAAAGCTGATCAAGATAAGATGGGTGTTGCTTTAGCTAAACTTGCTGAAGAAGATCCAACTTTCCGTACGCAAACTAACCCAGAAACTGGGCAAACGATCATTTCCGGTATGGGTGAACTTCACCTTGATATTATCGTTGACCGGATGAAGCGCGAATTTAAGGTTGAAGCAAATGTTGGTGCACCTCAAGTTGCGTACCGTGAAACATTCCGTTCCGGTGCAAAAGTTGAAGGTAAATTTGTACGTCAATCAGGTGGGCGCGGTCAGTTCGGACACGTTTGGATTGAATTTGAACCAAATGAAGAAGGCGCTGGCTTTGAATTTGAAAATGCGATCGTCGGAGGGGTTGTTCCACGCGAATATATTCCGGCTGTTCAAGCGGGTCTTCAAGACTCACTTCAAAACGGTGTATTAGCTGGCTTCCCGCTGATCGATATTAAAGCGAAACTTTTTGATGGATCTTACCATGATGTTGACTCTAACGAAATGGCGTTTAAAGTCGCTGCTTCTATGGCATTGAAAAATGCAGTCAGCAAATGTAACCCTGTTCTTCTTGAACCAATCATGAAAGTTGAAGTGGTTATTCCAGAAGAATATATGGGAGATATCATGGGTGACATTACATCTCGACGCGGCCGTGTCGAAGGTATGGAAGCTCGCGGTAATGCCCAAGTCGTTCGCGCGATGGTTCCTCTTTCTGAGATGTTTGGTTATGCTACTGCTCTTCGTTCTAACACGCAAGGACGCGGTACGTTCACAATGCACATGGATCATTATGAAGAAGTGCCGAAGAGCATTTCAGAAGAAATCATCAAAAAAAATAAAGGCGAATAATTGATTTTGCCGCTGCATTAAAGTATAACTACTATTGTAAGATCAGAAAGTGGAATTACGATTTCACTTTCTATCACTCTATATTATAAAAATAACCTTTTTAAGGAGGATTTTCAGAATGGCTAAAGAAAAATTTGACCGTTCCAAATCACATGCCAATATTGGTACAATTGGACACGTTGACCATGGTAAAACTACATTAACAGCTGCTATTACAACTGTTCTTTCTAAAACAGGTAAAGCAGAAGCACGTGCATATGATCAAATCGATGGTGCACCAGAAGAACGTGAGCGCGGAATCACAATCTCAACTGCACACGTTGAATATGAAACTGACACTCGTCACTATGCACACGTTGACTGCCCAGGACACGCTGACTATGTTAAAAACATGATCACAGGTGCTGCGCAAATGGACGGAGCTATTCTTGTAGTTTCTGCTGCTGATGGCCCAATGCCACAAACTCGTGAGCACATTCTTCTTTCTCGTAACGTAGGTGTACCTTACATCGTTGTATTCTTAAACAAATGCGACATGGTAGACGATGAAGAGCTTCTTGAATTAGTAGAAATGGAAGTTCGCGATCTTCTTTCTGAGTATGAATTCCCTGGTGATGATGTACCAGTTATTAAAGGTTCTGCTCTTAAAGCTCTTGAAGGTGACGCTCAATACGAAGAGAAAATTCTTGAATTGATGGCTGCAGTTGACGATTACATCCCAACTCCAGAACGCGAAACTGACAAACCATTCATGATGCCAGTTGAGGATGTATTCTCAATCACTGGTCGTGGAACAGTTGCTACAGGACGTGTAGAGCGTGGTCAAGTTAAAGTCGGTGACGAAGTAGAAATCATCGGTCTTCAAGAAGAAAACAAGAAAACAACTGTTACAGGTGTTGAAATGTTCCGTAAGCTTCTTGACTATGCTGAAGCTGGAGACAACATCGGTGCACTTCTTCGCGGTGTAGCTCGTGAAGATATCCAACGTGGTCAAGTACTTGCTCAGCCTGGTACAATCACTCCACACCAAAAATTTAAAGCTGAAGTTTATGTTCTTTCAAAAGAAGAAGGTGGACGTCATACTCCATTCTTCTCAAACTACCGTCCTCAGTTCTACTTCCGTACAACTGATGTAACTGGTATCATTCAGCTTCCTGAAGGTGTAGAAATGGTTATGCCTGGAGACAACATCGAAATGACTGTTGAACTGATCTCTACAATTGCGATCGAAGATGGTACTCGCTTCTCTATCCGTGAAGGCGGACGTACTGTTGGTTCAGGCGTTGTTACGACGATCACTGAATAATACTTAATGAAAAACGAGATCCGTTGGGTCTCGTTTTTTTTAGTGAATTTTGTTTTTTTTAATATGGGAGGATTAATCCTTGATTAACTCCGTTTGAATCTGTATAATAAAAAAAGTGTGCAAATGACGTAATCTCTAATATTACCTTGCAACATGCCTAGTTTTTTTGTATAATAGTGCATGTTGGTCTTTGACTGCGATGAAGTGAGAGGTTGCTGACACACCCGGCCGCTTTGCCATGGCAAGGTGATTCAGGTTTTTCTCACGGAGAATTGTCTAATGTAAGTAGGCGAAAAGGAGGGAAAATAATGGCAAAACAAAAAATTCGTATACGTTTAAAAGCTTATGATCATAGAATCCTTGATCAATCTGCTGAGAAGATTGTTGAAACTGCAAAGCGTTCAGGTGCCAGTGTATCTGGTCCGATTCCATTGCCGACTGAAAAGTCTGTATACACGATTCTTCGTGCAGTTCATAAATACAAAGATTCTCGTGAGCAATTTGAAATGCGTACACATAAACGCTTAATCGACATTGTAAACCCAACACCACAAACTGTCGATGCCTTAATGCGTTTAGACTTACCATCTGGTGTCGATATCGAAATTAAACTTTAATGAAAAAAATATAGAGTGATCTTAATAGGAGGTGTGACGAATGACCAAAGGAATCTTAGGAAGAAAAATTGGTATGACGCAAGTTTTTGCAGAAAACGGTGATCTTATTCCGGTAACTGTTGTTGAGGCTGCAGCTAACGTTGTACTTCAAAAGAAAACAGCTGAAAACGAAGGTTATGAAGCAATTCAGATCGGTTTTGACGACAAGCGTGAGAAGCTTGCCAATAAACCGGAAAAGGGCCACGTTGCTAAAGCGGAAACTGCACCTAAGCGCTTCGTTAAAGAAATACGCGGAGTGGATATGGCTGCGTATGAAGTTGGTCAGGAAGTCAAAGTTGATATTTTCTCAAATGGAGAAATTGTTGATGTAACAGGAACATCGAAAGGTAAAGGTTTCCAAGGTGCGATTAAACGCCACGGACAATCTCGCGGACCTATGTCCCACGGTTCTCGCTACCATCGTCGTCCTGGTTCAATGGGTCCGGTAGATCCTAACCGTGTATTTAAAGGTAAACTGCTTCCTGGACGTATGGGCGGAGAGCAAATTACTGTACAAAACCTTGAAATTGTGAAAGTAGATGCTGAACGCAATCTTCTTTTAATCAAAGGAAACGTTCCTGGTGCAAAAAAATCACTAGTCACTATTAAAAGTGCTGTTAAATCTAAATAACTCTCTTAGGAAAGGAGGAAATGGATTATGCCAAAAGTAGCATTATATAACCAAAACGGTTCTACTACTGGCGACATCGAATTAAACGACGCTGTATTTGGAATTGAACCAAATGAGAGTGTTGTATTCGACGCTATTCTAATGCAAAGAGCTTCCTTGCGACAAGGAACTCACAAAGTTAAAAATCGTTCTGAAGTTCGTGGCGGAGGTCGCAAACCTTGGCGTCAGAAGGGTACTGGACGTGCTCGTCAAGGATCTATCCGTTCACCGCAATGGCGCGGAGGTGGTATCGTATTCGGTCCAACACCACGCAGCTATTCTTATAAATTACCGAAAAAAGTTCGCCGCTTGGCAATCAAATCTGCATTGTCTTCTAAAGTAACTGAAAACAACTTGATCGTTCTAGAGGATTTAACTTTTGATGCAGTTAAAACAAAAGAAATGGTAGCTATCCTTAAAGGGCTGTCTATCGAGAAAAAAGCTTTAATCGTAACTGCGGATGAAAATGAAACAGTTGCATTGTCAGCTCGCAACATTCCTGGAGTGACAGTTGTTGAAGCTAACGGAGTCAATGTGCTTGATGTTGTTGCTCACGATAAACTTGTGATGACAAAAGCAGCGGTTGAAAAAGTAGAGGAGGTGCTTGCATAATGAAAGATCCTCGTGATGTTCTTAAGCGCCCCGTCATTACTGAACGTTCTGCTGAGTTAATGACTGAAAAAAAATATACATTTGATGTAGATGTAAGAGCTAATAAAACAGAAGTGAAAGATGCAGTTGAACAGATCTTTGGAGTGAAGGTTGAAAAAGTCAACATTATGAACTACAAAGGAAAATTCAAACGTGTCGGCCGCTACTCTGGTATGACAAACAAACGCAGAAAAGCGATTGTTAAACTTACTGCAGACAGCAAAGAAATCGAAATTTTTGAAGCATAATGATTTGTAACAAAAAGGAGGGAAATCACAATGGCGATTAAAAAGTACAAACCGACCTCTAACGGACGTCGAGGCATGACATCGTCTGATTTCGCTGAAATCACGACTGATCAGCCGGAAAAGTCACTGCTTGCCCCGCTTCATAAAAAAGGCGGACGCAACAACCAAGGTAAATTGACTGTACGTCATCAAGGCGGCGGACATAAACGCCAATACCGTATTATCGACTTCAAACGCGATAAAGATGGTATACCTGGACGCGTTGCTACAGTTGAGTACGATCCAAACCGTTCAGCTAACATTGCTTTAATTAACTATGTAGATGGAGAAAAACGCTACATCTTAGCTCCAAAAGAGCTTAAAGTAGGCACTGAAATCATGTCAGGACCAGAAGCTGACATTAAAGTAGGTAATGCACTTCCACTTATCAACATTCCAGTTGGTACAGTTGTGCACAACATTGAGTTGAAACCTGGAAAAGGCGGCCAGCTTGTGCGTTCAGCTGGAACATCTGCACAAGTTCTTGGTAAAGAAGGTAAATACGTTCTTGTACGTCTTAACTCTGGTGAAGTGCGGATGATTCTTTCTGCTTGCCGCGCAACAATCGGTCAAGTAGGTAATGAACAACATGAATTGATTAACATTGGTAAAGCAGGACGCTCTCGCTGGAAAGGTATTCGCCCTACAGTTCGCGGTTCTGTTATGAACCCTAACGATCACCCACACGGTGGTGGTGAAGGTCGCGCTCCAATCGGACGTAAATCACCGATGTCTCCATGGGGTAAACCAACTCTTGGATTCAAAACGCGTAAGAAAAACAACAAATCTGATAAATTCATTGTACGTCGTCGTAAAAATAAATAACGAGGTTGTCTACGGTTCAAATAGGGCCGTAGTGCAATCGCGAAGGGAGGTTCCAAAATGGCTCGCAGCTTAAAAAAAGGACCATTTGTCGATGATCACTTGATGGTAAAAATCGAGAAATTAAATGATACGGATAAAAAACAAGTTGTAAAAACTTGGTCACGCCGTTCTACTATTTTCCCACAATTTGTTGGACACACAATTGCGGTTTATGATGGACGCAAACATGTGCCTGTTTACATTTCTGAAGATATGGTAGGTCACAAGTTGGGTGAGTTTGCACCAACTCGTACTTACAAAGGTCATGCTAGTGATGACAAAAAAACAAGACGCTAATGAGAGGAGGCTTTTAAATGCAACAAGCTAAAGCTGTCGCAAGAACAGTCCGTATTGCTCCTCGTAAGGCACGTCTAGTAATGGACCTGATTCGAGGCAAGCAAGTAGGTGAAGCAGTATCAATCTTAAACCACACGCCAAAAGCTGCTTCCCCGATTATTGAAAAAGTTTTAAAATCCGCTGTCGCTAACGCTGAGCATAACTATGAAATGGATGCTAACAGCCTAGTGGTTACTCAAGCTTATGTGAACGAAGGCCCTACGTTAAAAAGATTCCGTCCGCGTGCTATGGGACGTGCAAGCCAAATCAACAAACGTACGAGCCACATTACAATCGTTGTATCAGAAAAGAAGGAGGGATAACTCTTGGGTCAAAAGGTAAATCCAGTCGGTCTTCGTATTGGGATTATACGTGATTGGGAATCTAAGTGGTATGCTGGCAAAGACTACGCTGAATTCCTTCACGAAGATCTAAAAATCCGTGAATTCATAAATAAACGCCTGTCTGACGCTTCAGTTTCTAAAGTGGAAATTGAGCGCGCGGCAAACCGTGTAAATATTACCGTCCACACAGCTAAGCCTGGTATGGTTATCGGAAAAGGCGGTTCTGAAGTAGAAGCGCTTCGTAAAGCACTCAACAGCCTAACTGGCAAGCGTGTACACATTAACATTCTTGAAATTAAAAGAGCTGATCTTGACGCTCAGCTAGTTGCAGATAATATCGCTCGTCAATTGGAAAACCGTATTTCATTCCGTCGTGCGCAAAAACAACAAATTCAACGCACAATGCGCGCTGGAGCACAAGGTGTGAAAACAATGGTATCCGGTCGTCTTGGTGGAGCTGATATTGCTCGTTCTGAATACTACAGTGAAGGAACTGTTCCATTGCACACATTGCGTGCTGACATCGATTACGCTACATCTGAAGCTGATACGACATACGGTAAGCTTGGCGTAAAAGTTTGGATCTATCGTGGAGAGGTTCTTCCTGCTAAGAAGAAAACTGAGGAAGGAGGAAAATAATATGTTAATGCCAAAACGCGTTAAATATCGCAGAGAGCATCGTGGTAAAATGCGTGGTCGTGCAAAAGGCGGCGCTGAAGTACATTTTGGTGAATACGGTATCCAAGCATTAGAAGCTTCTTGGATTACAAACCGCCAAATTGAAGCAGCTCGTATTGCGATGACTCGTTACATGAAACGTGGCGGTAAAGTTTGGATTAAAATTTTCCCTTCTAAGCCATACACAGCTAAACCTTTGGAGGTACGGATGGGATCCGGTAAAGGTGCTCCAGAAGGATGGGTAGCTGTTGTCAAACCGGGCAAAGTCTTATTTGAAATTTCTGGTGTGTCTGAGGAAGTCGCTCGTGAAGCTCTTCGTCTTGCATCTCACAAATTACCAATTAAAACTAAGTTCGTAAAACGTGAAGAAATTGGTGGTGAATCAAATGAAAGCTAATGAAATTCGTGACCTTACCACTGCTGAAATTGAACAAAAAGTAAAGTCTCTTAAAGAAGAACTTTTTAATCTTCGCTTTCAATTAGCGACAGGACAACTTGAAAATACTGCTCGCATTCGTGAAGTGCGCAAGTCTATCGCGCGCATGAAAACTGTGATTCGGGAAAGAGAAATTGCTGCCAACAAATAATTCTGGAGGGAGGTTCTAGAAGAATATGAGCGAACGCAACCAGCGCAAAGTTTACCAAGGGCGTGTTGTTTCTGATAAAATGGATAAAACCATCACTGTTGTTGTTGAAACTTACAAAAAACACTCTCTTTACGGTAAACGCGTAAAGTATTCCAAAAAATTTAAAGCACATGATGAAAATAATCAAGCTAAAATCGGAGACATTGTAAAGATCATGGAGACTCGTCCATTATCTGCGACTAAACGTTTTCGTCTAGTTGAAGTTGTCGAAGAAGCTGTTATTATCTAATAAAGTTCGGAAACGTCTTTTCCGAAGGGAGGTAACAAATAATGATTCAACAAGAGACTCGTTTAAAAGTAGCTGACAACTCTGGTGCACGCGAAGTATTAACAATCAAAGTGCTTGGTGGTTCCGGACGTAAAACAGCTAACATTGGTGATGTCATTGTTTGCACGGTTAAACAAGCAACACCAGGAGGCGTTGTCAAAAAAGGTGAGGTCGTGAAGGCTGTCATCGTTCGTACAAAAAGCGGAGCGCGCAGAAGTGACGGATCTTATATCAGCTTTGATGAGAATGCGTGTGTGATCATCCGTGATGACAAAAGCCCGCGCGGAACTCGTATCTTCGGACCTGTGGCTCGCGAACTTCGCGATAACAACTTTATGAAAATTGTTTCTCTAGCTCCAGAAGTACTTTAATGATATCAATGCCGGACTTAAGGAGGTGCGATCAGGATGCATGTAAAAAAAGGCGATAAAGTAATGGTTATCTCTGGTAAAGATAAAGGGAAACAAGGAGTTATCCTTGCTGCTTTCCCTAAAAAAGACCGTGTCCTTGTTGAAGGTGTCAACATGGTTAAAAAACATGCTAAGCCGACACAAACGAATCCACAAGGTGGAATCTTAAACCAAGAGGCGCCAATTCATGTGTCAAACGTAATGCCGCTCGATCCTAAAACAGGTAAAGTGACTCGCGTAGGATACAAAGTAGAAAATGGAAAGAAAGTTCGTATTGCAAAAAAATCTGGGCAAGTTCTAGATAAATAGTATTAAAGGAAGGGAGGTCTATCTCATGAACCGCCTTAAAGATAAGTACAATAAAGAAATTACACCTGCATTAGTGTCAAAATTTAACTACAAATCTGTGATGCAAGTGCCTAAAATTGAAAAAATCGTAATCAACATGGGTGTTGGTGACGCTGTTCAAAACGCTAAAGCGATCGATAGCGCTGTTGAAGAATTAACGTTTATCGCAGGTCAGAAACCTGTCGTTACTCGTGCGAAGAAGTCTATTGCTGGATTCCGTCTTCGTGAAGGAATGCCGATCGGTGCGAAAGTAACACTTCGTGGAGAACGCATGTATGATTTCCTTGATAAACTAATTTCTGTTTCTTTACCGCGTGTCCGTGACTTCCGCGGAATTTCTAAGAAGTCTTTTGATGGACGTGGAAACTACACACTAGGTATTAAAGAACAGCTGATCTTCCCTGAAATTGACTATGATAAGGTAAGTAAAGTTCGCGGTATGGATATCGTTATTGTTACGACAGCCAATACAGATGAAGAAGCTCGTGAACTACTGACTCAATTAGGTATGCCATTCCAGAAATAATCAATGAAAGGGAGGCGAAATCGTGGCTAAAAAGTCTATGATTGCGAAACAAAAACGCACACCGAAGTTTAAAGTACAAGAGTACACTCGTTGCGAACGTTGTGGACGTCCGCACTCTGTTATTCGTAAATTTAAACTTTGCCGTATTTGTTTCCGTGAACTTGCATATAAAGGACAAATTCCTGGCGTTAAAAAAGCCAGCTGGTAATCCCCGTTAATGGGAAGGAGGTTAATAAATAATGGTTATGACAGATCCGATTGCAGATATGCTGACTCGTATTCGTAATGCAAATATGGTACGTCATGAGAAGCTTGAAATCCCTGCTTCTAAATTGAAAAGAGAAATTGCTGAAATCTTGAAACGTGAAGGTTTCATCCGTGACGTAGAATTCGTTGAAGATAACAAACAAGGCATCATCCGTGTTTTCTTGAAATACGGTCAAAACAACGAGCGTGTCATCACTGGCCTTAAAAGAATCAGCAAGCCTGGTCTGCGCGTTTATGCTAAGTCAAATGAAGTACCTCGCGTACTAAACGGACTTGGAATTGCAATTCTTTCTACATCACAAGGTGTGTTAACTGATAAAGAAGCTCGCGCTAAACAAGCTGGCGGAGAAGTATTAGCATACGTTTGGTAAGAAGTTTAACATGAATGGAGGTGTTTGGTATGTCTCGTGTAGGTAAGAAGCTACTTGAGATTCCTTCAGGTGTTACAGTTACTTTGAATGACAGTACTGTAACCGTGAAAGGACCAAAAGGAGAATTAACTCGTACGTTTCATCCTGATATGAAGATTAAAATTGAGGACAATGTACTGACTGTAGAACGTCCTTCTGATAATAAAGAACATCGTGCTCTACATGGCACAACTCGCAGTATCATTGGAAACATGGTTGAAGGTGTATCTAAAGGTTTTGAAAGAGGTTTGGAATTAGTTGGTGTCGGTTACCGTGCTTCTAAATCCGGAAACAAACTCGTTTTAAACGTTGGATACTCACATCCAGTAGAAATCGTTCCTGAACAAGGAATCGAAATCGAAGTTCCATCTCAAACAAAAGTGGTTGTTAAAGGTACAGATAAAGAACGCGTTGGAGCTACTGCTGCAAACATTCGCGCTGTACGTTCTCCAGAGCCTTATAAAGGTAAAGGAATCCGCTATGAAGGAGAAATGGTTCGTCGTAAAGAAGGTAAATCTGCTAAGTAAAACCGCTTAAAGTGAGAAAGGAGTGACCCAGATGATTATGAAAACAAGCAAGAATGCCGCTCGTCTTAAAAGACACGCTCGTGTTCGTGCGAAGCTTTCAGGAACAGCTGAAAGACCTCGTCTAAATGTTTTTCGTTCAAACAAACATATTTATGCACAAGTAATCGATGACGCAAACGGTGTTACACTTGTGAGTGCATCTACTCTTGATAAAGACTTTAATGCCGAAAACAGTGGCGATGCATCTGCGGCTGCAAAAGTTGGAGAACTTGTTGCAAAACGCGCTTCTGAAAAAGGTATTACAAATGTTGTTTTTGACCGTGGAGGATACCTTTACCATGGACGCGTAAAAGCATTAGCTGATGCAGCACGTGAGGCAGGATTAGAATTTTAATAAAAAAAGGAGGGACATATGAATATGCGTCGTATTGACCCAAGCAAATTAGAGTTAGAAGAACGCTTAGTTACCGTTAACCGCGTAGCGAAAGTTGTTAAAGGTGGTCGTCGTTTCCGTTTCGCAGCTCTTGTTGTTGTCGGTGACAAAAACGGTCACGTCGGATTCGGAACTGGTAAAGCTCAAGAAGTACCAGAAGCGATCCGTAAAGCTGTTGAAGATGCGAAAAAGAATTTGATTGAAGTACCAATGGTTGGAACTACAATTCCACACGAAATTATCGGACGTTTCGGTGCAGGCAACATCTTGTTAAAACCGGCTTCTGAAGGTACGGGAGTTATCGCCGGAGGCCCTGTACGTGCGGTACTTGAGCTTGCAGGTGTTTCTGATATCCTTTCTAAATCTTTAGGTTCTAACACACCGATCAACATGATCCGTGCAACAATTCAAGGATTAAGCGAGCTTAAACGCGCTGAGGATGTTGCGAAGCTTCGTGGAAAATCTGTAGAAGAACTGTTAGGATAAGGAGGGAACATAATGGCTAAATTAGAAATTACCCTCAAGCGCAGTGTAATCGGTCGCCCGGAAGATCAGCGCATCACAGTGAGAACACTTGGTTTAAAGAAAACAAACCAAACGGTTGTCCATGAAGATAATGCTGCAATCCGTGGTATGGTTAACAAAGTATCTCATTTAGTTTCTGTTAAAGAACAATAAAATAAACGATAGGCTAAGGAGGTGTCCTAATGAAACTTCATGAATTAAAGCCTGCAGAAGGTTCACGTAAAACGCGCAACCGCGTAGGTCGTGGTATTGGTTCTGGTAACGGCAAAACAGCTGGAAGAGGTCATAAAGGTCAAAACGCTCGTTCTGGTGGCGGCGTACGTCCTGGATTCGAAGGTGGACAAATGCCTTTATTCCAACGTCTTCCTAAACGCGGTTTTACAAACATTAACCGTAAGGATTTTGCTGTAGTCAACGTAGATAAACTCAACAGCTTTGCAGAGGGAACAGAAGTTACTCCTGAACTTCTATTAGAAACAGGTGTAATTAGCAAGTTGAAATCTGGAGTGAAAATTCTTGGCGATGGAAAGTTGGAAACAAAGTTAACTGTTAAAGCCAACAAATTCTCCGCTTCTGCTAAACAAGCAATTGAGGCTGCTGGCGGTACAGCTGAGGTGATCTAACTTGTTTAAGACAATCTCCAATTTTATGCGTGTGAAGGATATTCGGAATAAGATTATCTTCACACTTCTAATGCTTATCGTCTTTCGTCTCGGTTCATTCATTCCTGTGCCCGGTGTAAATACAGAAGTTTTAAAGGCACAGGATCAAATGAGTGTGTTTGGAGTTCTTAATACGTTTGGCGGCGGAGCATTATTTAACTTCTCAATTCTCGCAATGGGAATTATGCCATACATTACGGCTTCAATCATTATCCAACTTTTGCAGATGGATGTTGTGCCGAAGTTTACGGAATGGTCAAAGCAAGGGGAAGTTGGTCGTCGAAAACTATCTCAATTTACAAGGTACTTCACAATTGTACTTGGATTTATCCAAGCCTTAGCAATGTCATACGGTTTTAACAACATGGCTGGTGGCTCGTTAATCGAAGACACAGGGCTGGGGACTTACTTGACAATTGCAATTGTACTAACTGCTGGAACTGCTTTTCTCATGTGGCTTGGCGAACAAATTACTTCTCACGGAGTTGGCAACGGAATATCCATCATTATTTTTGCTGGGATTGTTGCCGGCATTCCACAGACAGTTAACCAAATGTACGCTCAGCAGTTTGAAAATGTTGGAGACCAGCTGTTCCTGCAAATCGTAAAAGTTATCATCATATTGGTTGTGATTTTGGCCATTGTCGTTGGAGTCATTTTCATCCAAGAAGCAGTAAGAAAAATCGCAATTCAATATGCAAAAGGCAATGCCCGTTCACCTGTTCCTGGTGCTCAATCAACACATTTACCACTCAAGGTTAATCCAGCGGGTGTTATACCAGTTATCTTTGCTGTTGCATTTATTATGACCCCTCGGACAGTAGCAACGTTCTTTGGTCAAAACGATGTAACAAATTGGATTCAAAAAACATTTGATTATACGCATCCGATCGGAATGTGTGTTTATGCGGGATTAATTATTGCCTTTACCTACTTCTATGCATTTGTCCAGGTAAACCCTGAACAAATGGCCGATAATCTTAAAAAACAAGGTGGCTATATTCCGGGAGTTCGTCCAGGGAAAATGACTCAAGAAAAAATCACGAGCATTTTGTATCGACTTACGTTTGTCGGCTCCATTTTCTTGGCTGTAATTGCCATTCTTCCTGTATTGTTCGTTAACTATGCCGGACTGCCTGCTTCTGCAAAAATTGGAGGAACAAGTTTGCTAATCGTTGTCGGTGTTGCACTTGAAACGATGAAGCAGCTTGAAAGCCAGTTGGTGAAACGAAACTATCGTGGATTTATGAAGCAATAGGGGAAATGGGATGTGCCCATTCCCTCTAAAATAGAGAGGACGGGGAATCCGAAATGAACTTAGTCTTAATGGGGCTGCCTGGAGCCGGTAAAGGAACACAGGCTGAACGGATTGTTGATGATTTTGGGATACCTCATATTTCAACAGGCGATATGTTCCGTACTGCGATGAAAGAACAAACGGATCTGGGGCTTGAAGCGAAGTCATACATTGATAAAGGTGAGCTCGTTCCTGATAAAGTAACGATTGGTATTGTCAGGGAGAGACTTGGCAAGAATGATTGTGAACGAGGTTTTCTTCTGGACGGATTTCCGAGAACAGTTGCTCAAGCAGAAGCACTTGAGGAAATTCTGAAAGACCTAGGAAAGTCGATCGATCATGTTATTCACATTCAAGTCGATAAAGATGCATTGATGGAACGTTTGACTGGCCGCAGAATTTGTAAAAATTGCGGTGCAACATATCATTTGGTTTTCAATCCGCCTACAAAAGACAATGTATGCGATAAATGTGGAGGAGAACTTTATCAGCGTGAAGATGATAATGAGGCTACTGTATCCACAAGACTTGAGGTTAACATGAAGCAAACCCAACCTTTACTCGATTTTTACACGGATAAAGGCTATCTTGTAAATATTGATGGGCAAAAGCATATCAATGATGTTTACAGTGATATTAAGGAGCTTCTTGGAGGCCTGAACAAATGATTATTTGTAAAACTCCCAGAGAAATCGAAATTATGCGGGAAGCAGGTCGTATTGTTGCTTTAACTCACCAAGAGCTAAAAAAACATATTAAGCCTGGCATCTCAACAAAAGAATTGGATCAAATTGCCGAAAGCTTTATTAAAAAGCAAGGTGCAATCCCATCTTTTAAAGGATATAATGGTTTTCGTGGGAGCATTTGTGTCTCAGTCAATGAAGAGCTGGTTCACGGTATTCCTGGGAGCCGAAAGCTACTTGACGGTGACATCATCAGCATTGATATTGGTGCGAAGCTAAACGGTTATCATGGCGACTCTGCATGGACTTATCCGGTAGGGAAGATCAGTGATGATGATCAAAAACTGCTGGAAGTGACAGAAGAGTCTTTATATAGAGGCTTGCAGGAAGCAAAACCAGGAGAGCGTTTGTCGAATATTTCTCACGCTGTGCAAACGTATGTTGAAAGCCAGCATTTTTCAATTGTAAGAGAATATGTTGGTCATGGAGTCGGGCAAGATCTGCATGAAGACCCACAGATTCCTCATTATGGGCCCCCAAACAAAGGTCCCCGGTTAAAGCCAGGTATGGTTTTGGCCATTGAACCGATGGTTAATGCTGGTAGCCGCTATGTGAAAACATTGGCTGATAACTGGACGGTTGTCACAGTGGACGGGAAAAAGTGTGCTCATTTTGAACATACAATTGCGATAACGGAGACAGGTTTTGATATACTGACAAAAATCTAGGTGAATCAGATGAATCGAGATACTCCTCAAATTGGTCAGTTTGTACGTATCTTAAAAGGTCGTGAAATGACTCAATATGCAGTTGTCATTGGAATATTCGATGATCATCATGTGCTGCTAGCAGACGGAGAAAAGCGAAAATTTCATTCTCCTAAGAAAAAGAATATCAATCATTTAACCTTTTATGATTGCGTTTCTCCGGAAGTTCAGAACAGTATAAACGAAACAGGGCGTGTGACAAACGGAAAATTGAGATTTTCTCTTTTGAAATTTGTCAGAAAGCAAGTTACTGATTTGAAGAAGGGAGAACACTTGAATGGCGAAAGACGATGTAATTGAAGTGGAAGGTACTGTAGTCGAAACACTGCCAAATGCAATGTTCAAAGTAGAACTTGAAAATGGTCATACCGTTTTGGCTCATGTATCTGGTAAAATCCGCATGCACTTCATTCGCATTTTACCTGGAGACAAGGTTACGGTAGAATTATCTCCATATGACTTAACTCGTGGTAGAATTACGTACCGTTACAAATAAAGCACTCCGGAATTGAAGGAGGTTGGAAACACATGAAAGTGAGACCATCAGTTAAACCGATCTGCGAAAAATGTAAAGTTATTCGCAGAAAAGGAAAAGTAATGGTGATCTGTGAAAATCCAAAGCATAAACAAAAACAAGGATAACATTTTAAGGAGGTGCGAGAAAGAATGGCTCGTATTGCTGGTGTAGATATTCCACGCGATAAGCGTGTTGTTATTTCATTAACATACATCTTTGGAATCGGTCGTCCAACGGCTCAAGAAATTTTAAAAGACGCTGGTGTTTCTGAAGATACTCGCGTTCGTGATTTGACTGAAGAAGAACTCGGTAAAATCCGTGACGTAATCGATAAACTCAAAGTAGAAGGTGACCTTCGTCGTGAAGTGTCTCTTAACATTAAACGTTTGATCGAAATCGGAAGCTACCGCGGAATTCGTCATCGTCGCGGATTACCTGTTCGCGGTCAAAATACAAAAAATAATGCGCGTACTCGTAAAGGTCCGCGTCGTACTGTAGCTAACAAGAAAAAATAAAGTAAGGGAGGTTATTTAAACAATGGCTGCTGTTCGTAAATCAAATACGCGTAAACGTCGCGTAAAAAAGAACATTGAAGCTGGGATTGCCCATATTCGTTCAACTTTCAACAATACGATTGTAACAATTACTGATGTACACGGTAATGCGATTTCTTGGTCAAGTGCGGGAGCTTTAGGATTTAGAGGATCTCGTAAATCTACTCCTTTCGCTGCCCAAATGGCTGCTGAAACTGCTGCTAAAGGTTCAATTGAACATGGATTGAAAACTTTAGAAGTAACTGTTAAAGGACCAGGTTCTGGCCGTGAAGCTGCAATTCGTGCACTTCAAGCTGCCGGACTTGAAGTGACTGCGATCAGAGACGTAACTCCAGTACCTCATAACGGATGCCGTCCACCAAAACGTCGCCGCGTGTAATTTGTTTGTATAGATTTTGTGTCCCTGTCAATAATGGGTTATGATACAGTTAATTTATAAAACGAATGCACACTCGTTGCCTGAGCACATACGGGACTAAACAATGGGGAATTTCGGATAGAATACGAGAAATTCTTTCCGGGGTTTCGACGTTTTGAAGGAGGGTTTTATGAAATGATTGAGATTGAAAAACCAAAAATCGAAACGGTTGAAATCAACGACGATACCAAGTATGGTAAATTTGTCGTAGAGCCACTTGAGCGTGGATATGGTACAACTTTGGGTAACTCCTTACGTCGTATCCTTTTATCCTCACTCCCTGGTGCCGCTGTAACATCGATTCAAATAGATGGTGTACTGCATGAGTTCTCGACAATTGAAGGTGTAGTTGAAGATGTTACAACGATTATCTTAAACATTAAAAAACTTGCACTGAAAATCTACTCTGAAGAAGAGAAGACGCTTGAGATTGATGTACAGCGTGAAGGAGTTGTAACAGCTGCTGATATTACCCATGACAGTGATGTAGAGATTTTAAACCATGATCTCCACATTGCAACTCTTGGTCAAAACGCGAGTTTCAAAGTTCGCTTAACTGCTCAAAGAGGTCGAGGGTATACACCAGCTGATGCGAATAAAAGAGACGATCAGCCGATTGGCGTCATCCCGATTGATTCCATCTTTACACCTGTTTCTCGCGTATCTTATCAAGTTGAAAACACTCGTGTGGGTCAGATTACAAACTATGACAAACTGACGCTTGACGTATGGACAGATGGAAGCACTGGACCAAAAGAAGCGATTGCTCTTGGTTCAAAGATTTTAACTGAACACCTTAATATTTTTGTCGGCTTGACTGACGAAGCCCAACATGCTGAAATTATGGTTGAAAAAGAAGAAGATCAGAAAGAAAAAGTTCTGGAAATGACAATTGAAGAGCTTGATCTCTCCGTTCGTTCTTACAACTGCCTAAAGCGTGCGGGTATCAATACAGTTCAAGAGCTTGCGAACAAGACAGAAGAAGATATGATGAAGGTTCGCAACCTAGGTCGCAAATCACTTGAAGAAGTAAAAGCGAAACTTGAAGAACTTGGACTGGGCCTTCGCAAAGACGATTGACTAGTTTCAATGTAAACTAGCCTTTTCGTTTGTTTTTTATTTCAGATAGAGTATTTCCATAAAGGAGGGGACATCACATGTCATACAGAAAACTAGGACGTACGAGTGCACAGCGTAAAGCAATGCTGCGTGACCTTACAACAGATTTGATCATCAACGAAAGAATCGAAACAACAGAAGCTCGCGCTAAAGAACTTCGTTCTGTAGTTGAAAAAATGATCACTCTTGGCAAACGTGGAGATTTACATGCACGCCGCCAAGCAGCTGCATACATTCGCAATGAGGTAGCGGATGCAGAGAACAACCAAGATGCACTTCAAAAACTTTTCTCTGATGTAGCACCTCGTTATGAAGAGCGCCAAGGCGGATACACACGTATTATGAAACTTGGTCCTCGCCGTGGTGACGGAGCACCAATGGCTATTATCGAATTGGTTTAATCACATATATTGTGTGTCTAAAGAAGGGCGGGACAGTTTTTAACTGGATCTATGCCCTTTTTTTAGATATGCGGTGTTTTTAAGCCGTTTAGTTCAGCAGAGTCTTAGTGGAGAGGAGGGCGGACAGGCAAAATGAGTCTTGAACGCTTAATCACAGTAGAGGATATGACGTTCTCATATCAAAAAGATGCAGACAGACCTACGCTTGACAACGTCTCTTTTCATGTCACAAAAGGTGAATGGTTGGCGATTGTCGGTCATAACGGTTCTGGGAAGTCGACATTGGCCCGCACTTTAAATGGCTTGATCATACCTGATAAAGGGTCAATAAAAGTCAATGGGATCACGTTGACGGAAGAGACAGTCTGGGATATTAGAAAAAAAGTAGGGATGGTCTTTCAAAACCCTGATAATCAGTTTGTCGGGACAACCGTTCGCGATGATGTGGCTTTTGGTTTAGAAAACAATGGAGTTCCAAGAGAAGATATGGTGAAAAGGGTGGATTGGGCTATTAAACAGGTGAACATGCAGGATTTTCTCGATCAAGAGCCGCACCATCTCTCCGGTGGACAAAAGCAGCGGGTTGCGATTGCGGGAGTTCTAGCCGTACAGCCCAATATCATCATTCTTGATGAAGCAACATCAATGCTTGACCCAATCGGAAGAGAAGAAGTGCTCGGGACGGTCAGAAGGTTAAAAGATCAAGGGATGGTGACAGTCATCTCGATAACGCATGATTTACATGAAGCAGCCAAGGCCGATCGAATCATTGTTATGAATGGTGGAAAAAAATATGCTGAAGGTTCACCTGAAGACGTTTTTCATCTAGGTCAAGATCTGGTTGACATCGGACTTGATTTACCTTTTTCCTTTCAGCTTAGTCAAATCTTAAAAGAAAGCGGTTTGGCCCTCAAAGGTAATCATCTGTCACAAAAAGGATTGGTGAATGAGCTATGGACATTACGATCAAAGATATAGAACACCGATACCAGATGAAAACACCTTTTGAACGTTTAGCGATATATGATGTTAACGCTGTGATTAAGGAAGAAAGTTATGTAGCCATTATTGGACATACTGGCTCAGGTAAGTCGACGCTCCTTCAGCATCTGAACGGTCTTTTAAAGCCAACGAAAGGACAAATTCATTTAGGTGAAACTGTTCTTGAAGCAGGTAAAAAGACTAAAAATATGAAAGCTTTACGAAAAAAAGTGGGAATTGTTTTTCAATTTCCAGAGCATCAACTATTTGAGGAAACTGTACTTAGAGACATTGCCTTTGGTCCGATTAATTTTGGAGTCAGCCGGGAGAAAGCAGAAGCAAAAGCTCAGGAAATATTGAAACTAGTTGGTTTGCCATTAGAATTGGCAGATCGGTCTCCATTTGAACTAAGCGGGGGGCAGATGCGCCGTGTTGCCATTGCGGGTGTGCTTGCAATGGAGCCTGAAGTCCTCGTTCTTGATGAACCGACCGCTGGGCTTGATCCGAGAGGTCGGAAAGAGATTATGGATATGTTCTATCACCTTCACCAACACCGGAAACTGACAACAATTTTAGTTACCCACAGTATGGAGGATGCCGCAGTCTATGCAGATGAACTGATTGTCATGCACAAAGGTACGATTAAGGCTAAGGGGACACCGCGAGAACTATTTGCAAACAGAAGCGATATTACCGCGTTAGGACTTGATTTACCAGAAACAATAAAGTTTCAAAAACAACTTGAAGAAACCTTCGGGATCACTTTTAAAGCTCCATTCTTAACGATAAAAGAAGCAGCCTCTGAAATTAGAGCACTCTTTCAGGAGGAAAATGCTTTATGATGGATAGTATTATAATCGGAAAGTATGTGCCCGGCTCCTCGATCATTCATCGTCTTGATCCGCGCACAAAACTGTTAACTATATTTCTGTTTATCTTTATCGTCTTTTTTGCCAATAATATCGTAACATATGCTTTACTTGGCCTGTTTACGGTTCTTGCGGTCGGTCTATCAAGCGTACCTATTCGTTTCTTGTTAAAGGGTATGAAGCCGATCATCTGGATTGTGTTGTTTACTTTTCTGCTTCATATTTTGATGACTCGGGAAGGTCCTGTACTCGTTGATTTACGCTTATTTAGCATTTATGAGCAAGGGCTTGTTCAAGGAATTTTTATTTCTCTGCGGTTTATTTATTTAATCTTGATCACAACACTTTTAACTTTAACGACAACCCCTATCGAAGTCACTGATGGGTTGGAGCGGTTACTTGGACCATTTAAAAAGCTGAAACTGCCTGTTCATGAACTCGCTTTAATGATGTCCATCTCACTAAGATTTATACCTACTCTCTTGGAAGAGACGGATAAAATTATGAAGGCGCAAATGGCAAGAGGTGTTGACTTTACAAGCGGTCCAATCAAAGAGCGTGTGAAGGCAATCGTTCCCCTGCTTGTTCCCCTGTTTGTTAGTGCCTTTAAGAGAGCAGAAGAGTTAGCAACGGCAATGGAAGCGCGTGGTTACCGCGGAGGAGAAGGTCGCACGAAATATCGACAGTTGATATGGAAAGGCAAAGATACTTCCGTTCTCCTAATATTAATAGGATTAGCCAGTTTGTTAATCCTGTTACGAAATTAGGTGAGATGCCATGAGAATAAAGTGTACAATTTCATATGATGGCCATCTTTTTTTCGGCTATCAAGTTCAGCCTGGAAAGAGAACGGTTCAGGATGAACTAGAAAAGGCTTTAAAAACTCTTCACAAAACACAGGAACGTATTCCTGTCGTGGCTTCAGGCAGAACTGACAGCGGTGTTCATGCTCTCGGACAAACGATTCATTTTGATAGCCCGCTCCTGATTCCAGAGGAAAAGTGGCCCTATGCATTAAATGCCCTGCTCCCTGATGATATTGTGGTAAACAAAGCGGAATTGGTCGATGAGCAATTCCATGCGCGGTTCTCTGTGAAGAAAAAAGAATATCGTTATCTGATTGATAGAAGCAGACATCCGGATGTATTTAAACGATTTTATGCATACCATGTTCCATATCAACTTGATGTCGAAAAGATGGAAGAAGCTTCTCAGTATTTGGTTGGTACTTATGATTATACAAGCCTTTGCACAGCCAAAACTGACGTGCAAGATAAAGTCAGAACCGTTTATGAACTGGACTGGTCTGAAACGGTTGACGGTCTGCAAATGAGGATTGTCGGCAACGGATTTTTGTATAATATGGTCAGGATTATCACTGGTACGATCCTTGAAGTTGGAACAGGAGCAATCTCTCCTGAGGCTATCGAGAAGATCATTCAGGCAAAAAATCGGGAAGCGGCAGGGCGAACTGCACCTGCTCATGGACTATATTTATGGAACGTCATCTATGACAACTAATCCTGGTGTAACATTTTCTTGACAGTAGGTACAGAAAGTTATATTATGTTATATGGTATGTATTTCAACCCCACGATAAGCCCCGGAACTTATTGTGTTTTGAAATAGAACGTAATCTAAGTTTATTGTAAAATGACAGATCATTTAGGAGGGAAATTCAATGCGTACAACACATATGGCTAACGCAAGTACAATTGAACGCAAGTGGTTGGTTGTTGATGCTGCTGGCAAGACTCTAGGACGTCTTTCAACAGAAGTTGCATCTATCCTTCGCGGAAAACACAAACCAACTTACACACCACACGTTGACACTGGAGATTATGTGATCATCATCAACGCTGAAAAAATCGAGTTAACAGGTAAGAAGTTAACTGATAAAATCTACTACCGTCACACTCAACATCCAGGCGGTTTAAAATCAAGAACTGCTCTTGAAATGCGTACAAATTACCCTGAGAAAATGCTTGAGCTTGCAATTAAAGGCATGCTTCCAAAAGGTTCTCTAGGTCGTCAAATGTTCAAAAAATTGAACGTATACCGTGGTTCTGAGCATCCACATGCAGCACAAAAACCTGAAGTTTACGAACTTCGCGGATAATTAAAGGGAGGTTACTAATTTGGCACAGGTTCAATATTACGGTACTGGACGTCGTAAAAGCTCTGTAGCTCGCGTACGCCTAGTTCCTGGAGAAGGCCGCATCATCGTGAATAAACGTGATATCAACGAATACATTCCATCTGAAGCGTTGATTGAAGATATTAAACAACCATTAACTTTAACTGAAACAACTGGAAGCTACGATGTTTTAGTCAATGTTCATGGAGGCGGATATGCCGGACAATCAGGCGCAATCCGTCACGGTATCGCTCGCGCTCTACTTGAAGCGGACCCAGAATACCGTTCAACACTAAAACGCGCTGGACTTCTAACTCGTGACGCTCGTATGAAAGAACGTAAAAAATACGGTCTTAAAGGCGCTCGTCGTGCACCACAGTTCTCTAAACGTTAATTTATATACGTTTAAAGCCCTTTTCTGGTTAATCAGAAGAGGGCTTTTTTTGCTAGAAGTAGATTTTTGACCACATTTTGACCACTTTTATGGTTTTTTTATAATTCCATGTATTTTTTGAAGATTTCTGCCGTTCTTTCTTTTGTTGCTTTTGTGACATGAGTATATATGTTCATCGTGGTTTGGATTTCTTTATGACCCAAACGTGTTTGTACTTCTTTAATGGATGCTCCTGCTTCAAAAAGGATTGAGGCATGAGAATGTCTGAAACCATGAATAGTAATTCTGTGAAGATTGTTTATTTTATTAATTAGTCGGTTCAGTATGTCATTTGGATAAGCAAGCCTTAAGGGCCTCATATCGTCCCTTATAAGAACATATTTGGCGTCTAAAGTAATCCCATTAGACAAGAGTAATTCCTTTTGCTGAGTTCGCCATTTTTTAAGTATTTGAGCAGTTTGGTCATCGATAGTAATAATCCGTTTGGAATGATATTTCTTTGTAGTTTGGACTACTTCTTTTCCATCTTTAAAAAACATGGTTTGCTTAATGTTGATTGTTTTCTCTTTTAAATCAACATTGCTCCATTCTAATGCAATGAGTTCCCCCTTACGCATTCCAGTAGAAATGAGAATAAAAAACATAACATAATCTTGCAGTTTGAGTTGTTCGTTTGCCTTTTTAAGAAATAGTTTTATTTCGTCTTTTTCCCAAAAATTTCGTTTGTCCTCGTTATTAGATAGAAATTCTTCTTCTTTTTTCGGAATTACAACGTATGCCATTGGGTTTTTTGTTATGTAATCCATTCTTAAAGCATATTTAAAAACGAGGTTAGCTTGGATTTTAACATCATGGACAGAATCTATCTCTTTGGCCATTTGATTAATCATCTTTTGGCAATATGCTTTTGTAATGTCTTTCATTTTCAATTTCCCGAATCGCGGAAGGATATGTTTATTGAATTTTGATAATTTAGAGATCTGTGTACTTTGCTTAATTGTTTTCGAGTGAATAGCCCACCATTCTTTATAAATTTCCTCATATGTGAAGTAGTTTCGAATAATATCATTATTATCAATTTCCTTTTGGAATTCAGCAGCAGCAGCAACGGCTTTTTTTTTTGTATTAAATCCCCTTCGGGTAGTGGTTTTTCGATTTCCTGTAACGGGATCGGTTCCTGTTCCTATTTTAAAAAGCCATTTATAACCAGCCTTTGTTTTATATTTTTGGAATGAAGCCATGTTATCATCCTTTCAAACCAATCGTTATTTTTATTACTTTAATCTTAAACAAGACATAGCTTTTATGAATTCAACCCACTGTTCTTTAGATGTCTTCTGACTATCAAGAACTATAGAGTACATATCATTTTGTGTGAAAACACAGCTTCTAACAGGCTTATAACTAATATGAATGTCTTTTTCTTTGGAAATCTGTTCAATCCTTTCATGGATTTTGCTTTCCCCATCTCTCATTTTAAGGCCCCCTATTAATATGTGTATTGCCATTATAAGAAAAGCTCACCTTCTTTTGTGGTTAAAAAGTATCCAATTTATCAATTTTCACAAAAATAGGAACACAAGGTCTTATTTTACCACGAAATTCGAACATGTGTTCTGTAATTAGTGTAAAAAAAACCCTAAAAAAGGGCGTGTTTAAAATTAAGGGTTTAATAGTTGCTTTTTTTTGATTGTGAATTCTTCTTCAGTAAGGATACCGTCGTTTTTTAGTTCGGCCAGCTTCTTTAATTCGTCAGCAACTGAAGAAGCGGCAGAATTGGCAGAAGCCCCCGCATAATCATCTTTTTTGTACTGCGCATCTTCGATTCTATCTTTTATATAATTGATGAATTCGCCAATATTGCTGTCTTGAATCCATTTCATGCTAACCTTATTTCCGCTAGTATAAAACTTGATATAATGTCCCATTAACTTTTTCCCTGATTCAAAGCTGCTTATTTTTGAATAAGGGAACGTTTCGGACTCATAGCCTGTCAATTTTTTTGAGAAAAAGAAAAGTTTTTTGTTTGTTGCTATAAAGGCCCCGTTTTTAGTGGTTTTATTCCCCATCCAATCTGTTTCATATACCCCAAAAATGGCGCTTTCTATTACTTCGTTGTTATCAAGATACTGTCTAGATTGATCAATTAATTTTTGTACCTTTTTCGGGAATTTCTTTTCACCCATATTATCACCTCCCAGTTCATAATCAATATGTCTTTTATAATAGGTCAAATCTCTCTCTATTTCAAGATTATCATTCCATTTATGTTAAATGCTACATACAGATAAAACAAAAATCACCCTTCATTCTCATCTTTTTTTGGAGGGTATTTGCGACTCTTAACATCCCCAGGCTTACGTCGGTACTTCAATTGTTCAATGATTAATTCAAGGGCTGTATTTAACATTTCATCTGTGACTTCCTCGCCGTCAAGAGGCGTAATATTAGCTTCTTTACTATCTAAAAGTCTTTTCGCTTCTTCTGTGAAAATCTTGTTATGTTCTTTCGGATCGACGCCACGAAGTAAATAGTCGATCGTAACGCCAAAAAAATCAGCTATTTTAATAAGCGTATCATAATCAGGTTGACGATGCCCTCTTTCATAATTGGCGTAAGTCCCTCTATGAACACCTATTTTTTCAGCCATCTGTTCTTGAGTAATTTTTTTGGATTTTCTGAGCGCTATCAGATTTTTATTAAACATAAATTACACCTCTTTAACAACCAATTATAACGTGTCAAAATGAAACAAAAAAGTTTTGTGTCAAAACGACGAAAAAACATTGACAATGTTTCTAAACGACGATAATATAATAAACAAGTGATTCGATTCGACACAATAAAGGGGTGAAACAACATGAGAAAATGGCTTATCGAACACCGAGGTAAACGTAGTCAAGAAACGATAGCCAAAAAAACTGGCATCTCACGTGGAGCCTATGCCAACATTGAGTTAGGTAAAAGGAACCCGTCGGTTCAAGTAGCTAAAAGAATTGCAAGGGAGCTTAATTTCAATTGGACAATTTTTTTTGATGAAAATGTCGTCGAAACGAAACAAAAATCCCACTCAGCGTAGGAGGTGATTAAATTGGCTAAACTCGGGATCTCACTTGATAACTTGGCAGATGAGACGATTTTCGAAATTGTTAAATCTCTTTGTGAAAAAGCCTATGAGAAAGGAATAGAGGACGGGGCGAAAAGATACTCGTTTCCTCCAATATTAAAAAACACTCATTTGCAAGAGATTTTCCAAATTAAATCAGCAGCAGTTACAAGGTTAACAGGAATTGATTCTTTTCCAAAATTAAAAACTATTCAAGCTAGGTATCCGCGTGACCTCGTTTTTGAATGGATTAAACAAAATTCAACCTGGGTTGAAGAAAACACAAACTATTTTAAGAAAGGCGCGAGTTAAATGTACCAATTACAAACATTCAAAAATGAAATATTTGAAGTTTCTGCCAAAGTTGAAAATGATCAAATTTTATTTGATGTTGAAAAAGTTTCAAGAAGTTTAGGTTTTAAACAAATCAAAAATAAAAAAGAATACATCAGATGGGAAACAGTTAACAGATATTTAAAAAAATATCTTTCCCAAGATGTTGGGAAAGGCGATTTCATCCCAGAACCACTAGTTTATAAGCTAGCATTCAAAGCTAAAAATGAAGTCGCAGAACAATTTCAAGATTGGCTAGCGATTGAAGTCATCCCAACCATAAGAAAAACAGGCCAATACGGTGGCCCAAGAATTTTATCCGAAAGAGAACAGCGAATCGAATCTCTTAAACTCTTACTTGAAACATCACAGCGCCAAGACGAGATGACAAGAGTCTTGAACATTCATGAAAGTCAGCTAGTTGAACTGAACACAAAAGTGGATGAACAAATCACACTTGACCACGGAGAACAGCGCCGGCTTCAAAAAGGCGTTGCACGCCGAGTCTATTCTTTCACGGATGACAAAACACAAGCGGCCAGGCTTTTTAAGGAATTGTATCGTGAAATCAAAGACCGGTTTGGGGTTGCTAGCTATAAAGATTTGAAGCGTAGGGAGCTGTTCACCGCGATCAAATATATTGAAAGTTGGGTTCCTCGAAAGGTTTCTTAAAACCTTTGCGAGTCCCCCTATTAATAAATATTACCAATGAAAATCCAATAATTCAGGAGGCGAACAAATGTCGAACAATCCATATAATCTAGCAAATTTATACAAGATTCTCCATATAGAGAGAAAAAAAGCTTGTTTAACCCAATTTCAAATGGGGAGATTGCTTGGAAAAAAGGATCAATCGTATGTTTCAAACGTTGAAAATGGTCTGGTTACATTAACGCCTGATCTTTGTATTAAGTGGTTTGAAGCATGTGAAGCCTATGAACATATCGATCTTGTACATTACCTTTTCAAGCTTCATCCTGTGGCAGCTGCTCCAATCGATCCTGCATTAAACGAAAGTGTGAGTACCGCAGTCATCAACATGGTCCATCAGCTAGAAGAAGCCTTACAAGCTACTAAACATCTGGCGCAATGGGTGGCAAGAGATCGCCCAGGGCGGACTGAAGATTTACCGATGAACGATATCAAACAGATTTTTGACTTGATTCCAGCCAATAAAACATTGATTTACTCATTATCAAGAAGCCATGGTCTCAACATGAAAGAATTAGCTGATAGATGGACGAAGAAAGCATTGATGGATCAAGTGGCGATGAGAAAAAAGGAGGCGGTATTAGCATGAATACAAGCGACTTTTTTAAAGATGATATCCCACGAGTGAAACGGAAAATAGAATCAGCTGAGGAGTTATCAACCATGCTTTTAGAAGCATTGAGAGATAGTGACTATGAAGAGGCGATAAGTTTAGCGGGAAGCATCAAAGTGTTAACTGAGGACATCAGTCGTCTAGCAAACAAAGGGAAACTGTATCAAACAGCTATGAAGATGCAACAAAGAGGCGTCAATCTAGCCGTCATACGGAGGTATGTCAATTGATGGTTCACTTTGTTCATAAACCAGTCAAAGCGTTAGAAGTTCGGGCTTGGTGTGCAAGAATACGAAACTATCCAGAGTTACATATCTTATGGGACGAAAGAGCAGCTAAATACAGAAAGGAGCTTTCAAATGATGATTGAAAATCCAATGGTTTTAAACAACTGGCATGACAGACTTACAGAGCCGGAAACAAAAAAGGATTTCTTTGGAGATGAAGTGATGCCAACGGATGATTATGTCATTGATTGTGGAGAAGTGATTTTAATAGAGAACTTGGAAAGATACTTAAAGGAGCAACTTGGGTTTGAGTTTTTTGAGGGGCAATAAAAAAAGAGCCCACTCACAGGATAAGTGGGCGATGGCAAATAAAAAAAAGAAAAATAAAGATGAAAATAGTTTATCAAACGACTCTTAAAAAATCAAGGGGGTTTTGAATATGGCAAAAGCAATCACTGCACCATTTAGCGAAAGACCTGGTGATCAAGACCGGCTGACACAGGTTGGAGGTTCTATCTTTATCGATAAGAGAGGAAAGGTTCTATTTCGTTTTCCCTCTATGGATGCTTATCGAGAATGGCAAAAGCTAGGCATAGAAGCCTATAAAAGAAAGGTGGAAGCAGCAAAATGAACGGATTATCTAAGGTTGATTATTCAGACTATGTTCAGAAAAGCAAGCAGACCACAAGCGTTACTACAGAAGCAATAGTAAGCCGTCAGGCACAGGAAGTACAAGCGGCTATGGTTATTGCAAAAAAGTTTCCGCGTGATGTTTATGCAGCTTTTGATCGTATAAAAAAAGCATGTGAAAGAAGGTTATTAGCCGAAAATGCAGTTTATGAATATCCGCGTGGGGGTTCAAAAGTATCTGGTCCTTCTATTCGACTAGCTGAGGCTTTGGCACAGAACTGGGGAAACATTGATTACGGCATCATGGAATTAGAACAAAAGGCCGGGGAATCCTCTGTAATGGCTTACGCTTGGGACCTTGAAACAAACACTCGACAAACAAAGATTTTCACTGTTAAACACGAACGGAAAGCACGAGGGAAAATTACAAAGCTTGATGATCCACGTGATATTTATGAAATGGTAGCAAACCAAGGAGCGCGCCGTGTTCGTGCCTGCATCCTTGGTGTTATCCCAGGGGATATAGTGGACGCTGCGGTCGATATGTGTCAAAAAACCTTAATCAGTGGACATAAAGAACCTTTGGAAGACCGGCTACGAAATGCTATGACGCTCTTTAAAAAAGAGTTCGGTGTGACAAAAGAAATGATCCAAGAGTACATCGGTAGCAACTTAGATGTATTTACAGAACAAGACTTTTTGAAAATAGGCCGCATCTACACCGCTCTACGTGATGGTATGGCTAAAAAAGAAGATTACTTTAACACCAAAGCAACAGGTGCAACCAAATCTAAGGCAGAGGAAGAATTCAAAAAGCAGAAAGAGAAAACAGGACACGATCATAAGGCGGGTGATCCTGCTCATGCGGACGGTTCCGAGGCTAACCAAGGAGAATTATTACTCTAACGAGATTGATAAATATTACATGTCAAATTCGCAATATAAAAGCTTTCTAAAGTGCGAGGCAGCAACTATGGCTGAGATTAAAGGAGAATGGAACCCTCCAACTTCGGAGGCCCTTCTCTTCGGCCAGTACGTTCATGCTTGGTTGGAAGGAGAACAGGCTTTTGATGAGTTTAAGAAAAACACGCCTTCTTTATTTACTCAAAAAGGTCAACTATACAAGCAGTATCAATTGGCTGATTTGATGATTGAATCTATTCAAAATGACGACCTGTGTATGTTCGTTCTTTCAGGAGAAAAAGAAGTGATGATTACAGCAGAGTTGTTCGGTGTTCCTTGGAAAGGCAAGATTGACGTTTATAATCCTGCTGGCGGACGTTTCACGGATTTAAAAACTGCCCGATCCTTGCGCGAAAAAGTATGGGATTCAGAAATAGGTTATTGCTCTTTTGTAGAGGTAAACGGCTATATAACGCAAATGGCATTATATGCCGAAATCGAAAAACGGATGACAGGCCGTTCAGAATGGCTTGAACCGTTGATCGTTGGAGTATCAAAAGAAGATCCACCTGATAAAGCTGTAATCAATCTAGATGAAGCTCGAATGGAAATTGAACTTGAGGACGTTGAAAAGCGAATGGATCGCATTATTCAGGTGAAATACGGTGGAGAAAAGCCAAAGCGATGCGGACAATGCAAATATTGCCGGTCTACTAATCAATTAAATTATATAATCCATTTTTCTGAACTGATTGAAAGTTATTGATGAAAGGCGGCGTTTGAAATGAGAAGACTCGCTCGCAAATGGTCGAGGATGTCGCAGAAACAGCAAGAAAGAATTGAGAATATCACGGCCGTCGTTCTTGCGGCTCTCCTATACGGATGGCATGTGTTAATAGGTTATCTAATCATTTCACTTTGAAGGGAGAAACGTTATATGTGGGGAGTACATCAAAGATTAGCAGAATTATGGAACATTCAGAGCAATCAAAGGGCGCTGACTGAGGAAGAAATGAGCGAATTTAAAATCTGTCTGGATGCAAACATGCACAAGTGTCGTAAGGTAGCCGCCTTGAAAAACTTGTCGCTGCTTGCATCCATGACAAATGATAATGACTGGCAGCACGAACTTTGCAACCAGATCGAGGAATTATATGCGGATTTCCACTCATAAAGAACGCAAGATATTCATTTAAAAATGACTTAAAAGGAGGCCACGGCTTTGAACGGTTTGCTATTAGACGAATATCCCTTAATTGTCATTCCTTCTTTGGCAAAAGAAATCGGATTGAACGAAGCGATAGTTATTCAACAAGTCCATTATTGGTTAAAGTCTTCAGGCAAAGAAATAGAAGGTCGGAAATGGATTTATAACACCTACGACGAGTGGTTGGAGCAGTTCCCATTCTGGTCAAAAAGCACCTTGAGGCGAATCGTCTCGAGTCTTGAGGAATCTGGATTGTTGATTACAGGAAACTTCAACAAGATGAAAGCTGACAAAACAAAATGGTACTCAATTGATTATGACCGACTGTTCAAAATGAGCAGAGGGAGTGTTCAAAATGAACAGTCGGACTGCTCAAATTGGACACATGAGAGTGTTCAAAATGAACAGAGCAATACCAGAGACTACACAGAGACTACATCAGAGACTAACAATAAACCGAAAATTGAAAAACAGGATATCAGCAAAGATGATTCATTTCAAAGTGAACTGAAATCAGTTGGACTTAAAAACACAAATCTTTCAAGTGTTGAAGAGATTGAAAAATTCACAGAACTGATGATTCAAAAAGAGATTCTTCCAGTAGGGATCAAAACAAGTATCTTAGTTCAATATTTTGACTGCCTTCGACTTACTCGAACAACTGGGAAAATCTCAGCTAATGTCTTAAAAAACCATGTTGAAAAAATGAGTAAGTACAACGTTGACCAGCTGCATTATGCAATGTGGATACATGTGGACAAATACGATGATCGAAACGAAAAATACACGCTTGGCATTCTTAGAAACACCGATGATCACGAAGCGCGGAAGGGTCTCATGAAATTGATGAATCAGGGAGGTAATCGGAAAGGTGAACAGTTTAGAAAATACCCTAAAGCAGTTGGAGAAATCGAATCCGAGCCTTGCCAGGAGGCTGAAAGACTCGAAGCACTTGCAAGGGAAAAAGGTTTATCCGGAAAGATACGAGACACTTACTGTGATTTCTGAGGAAAGCTGCATTTACAAGCAATGTGACGGGTCGGGGCTTATCTGGATTAAGGATCATCAAGAAAATATAGAGTTCATGAAAGAATGTCCTTGCAAGGCTGTAAAACTTTTAGAAAAAAAGCTGTTGGGCGCTCGGTTGCCGGAAGAATTTAAAGATGTCACCTTAAACTCATTTGAAGTTGATGTGTATGAAAAGGACATCTCAAAAGAACGAGCAGCCAATGCAAAACGAATTGCTAAAAACTATATTCTGAAATTCGAGCAAATGCAGGAGCAGGGCAAAGGCTTATATTTTTACAGCCATGAAAAAGGGAGTGGGAAAACGAGACTGGCCGCAAGCATTATGAAGGCTATTACTAAAATGTACGACAAGTCAGAGAGTCCATTGAGAATCATTTATTCGTCAACAGCTGACTTGATTGGAGAAATCAAAAAGACTTTTGAAGAGGGTTCGAAGATAAAAACATCTGACATTATAGAGGCTGCAAAAACAGCAGATTTGGCTATCTTTGATGATATCGGTGTAGAGAACGTGAAAGGTTGGATTGAAGAAACGTTCACTCGCATTCTGGAATTTAGACTCCAAAATAAAAAACCGACCATTTTCACAAGCAATTTAGGAATTGATGAACTGGACAAAAAGTATCCAGATGGTCGCATCAGTAGCAGGGTTGAAAAACTTGCCTTTCCTGTCAGGATGCCAGACGAGAAGATCAGAAGTAAGATTGCAAAACAAGAAAATGAACAGCTACTGCAAACACTTTTTGAATAAGGGGAGTAACTATGAAAAACTATCAAATCATTCCTTTGATGTCAGGAGTATACGAATTGTCGCCAAGGAAGACAGGGAAAGGAAAAGACCTGACACCAGTTATCAAAATGCTAGAAGCGAAAATGCGCGAAATGGAAAAAACGATAAAGGAGAGCGCCTAATGGGTGTTTATATCATGCTTGATCATTGCAATTTTGATTGGAAGCCGGAGGAAGTTGAAAAAATTGAATCTTACTGGCAGGGCGGTTTACCCATTGAAAGAATTGCAAAGATCGTGAAACGGCCGGTAAAAGAAGTCTTTCTCTTACTCTATGACCGTGCGGAATTGGGGCATATCAGGGAAAGAGAAGGCGGGATATTCGGTGCTTGAGCAAATAAAAGCTGCATTTGAAATCATATTGCTAGCTGGATACAGAGAAAAACAGATTCAGCAGTGGATTGAGGATGATGGGAGGTAAGGAGAATGATCACCCTTAACATACCCGTTACACCAATGGGAGCCGTTCGAATGACTGGGCGTGGCAAATTCGTAAAAAATAACGCTCAACGGTACTTAGCGTATAAAGACTTCATCAAGTGGGAAGTAAAGAAGCAGATAAAAAGCGAACCTTTTGAGTCGGGAGCGCTTCATGTAGATATAACTTTCGTTATGCCCATTCCAAAAAGCTGGTCAAAGAAAAAACAGCAGCAATCCATCGGTAGGCTACATACCAAAAAGCCGGACATCGACAATCTTGTGAAAGGTGTGTTCGATGCTCTAAATAAAATCGCTTGGAATGATGATAACCAAGTTTCAGAAGTGACTGCTTGTAAAAAGTACGGTGAAAAGCCAGGAATTGAAGTTCAGATCACAAGGACGACAGAAGAATGGGAACAGCTAAGCGTCTGATTATACGCTATAAAAACGATTACGGGCGCACTGTGGGGCATAACACCCTTTGGGTGAACATTGATAGTCTAATAGAGTTAAAACGTCGCTACGGCTTTTTAAACGACGATTTAGAGTATATTGAAATCGAGGGCGTTGAATACGATCTCGACAAGGTAAGGGCAGCACTCAAAAGAAAAGGTTATCAATGACAATTAACTTTCCGTAAAAATGCAAGTAAACAGCGGAAAGGTAGATAAAATCTAGGTTCTGAATGTCGATTTTTGACGGAATACGATGAAAAGAAAACGCTTTTTTTAAGGGAGGTAAGCATGACTAGGCGTGTTGTTCAGTGGATGGCAACAAACTATGATTCTGAAAATCTACAGGTGATTACCGTTTTTGAAGAAGGGTTAAATAAACAAGCTGCTAAATGTCAAACACCGTTCTGTAGAAGGCATGGTGTGCTTTACAGAAACAAAGGGGGAAACAATTATGAGTTCAAGTAGAAACTGGAGATTGCCGGGTGAAGTCAAAGTTTGGAGGATGACGGAGAGAGAACGTCAAGCATACATCAAAAAGCATCCAATCATCTTCAGAGAGGATCTAAAACCGTCACCAGCTTTCACAATGGAAAAATGGGACTATAGACTCTATTAAAAATGAAAAAAGCACCGAAGCAGCTGCCTCTGTGCCTTGATATGAACTGGTACTTCTATCATAGCACAGGGGGACTGTCAGGTGAACAAACCTAAAGAAATTTCTATCAATGATGATCTCACATTCTCAGGGAAGATTGAGCCGAACAAGCTCATGGTACTGATCGTGGACGGCTCAACAGGGACAGTTAAGACAACCGATGTCCCATTCCATGGCCAATTAACAATTGAAACAGTCAACGGAAAATTCAAACGTTTAGATCATAAAATCGGATTCAAATTATAGCAGGGGATTTTCCCTGTATGGGGAGGAACAAAATGAAAACGATCAAGTCAATATCTTATCATTCAGATACTTATGTTGTTGGCGAAGCATACAAACCGCCAAGTTTCACTGACGGGGCAACGGTAACAAGCATTACTGATAATCGAAACGCTTTTCGACATAACGATGGAGGTTTTGAGGTTCGTTTTGATACAGGGGATATATTACGGATTCACTCAAATGATGTGGTTGTTCATTTTGAGCCTATGGAATAACACTCCGTAGTAAAGGAAGTGACAAAAATGAAAGAGTGTTCAAATTGTGGTGATGAATTTCAAACAGATGAAGGTTATCCAACTAATCAAAAAAACAGGTTTGAATGTTGTTGTTCGCTAAGCTGTTGGCTTGAGTTTATAGATGAAGCGCCTTGGAAAGAAGAAAGCTGACTAAATCACAGTTTAAGAAAATAACGCCATAGTGTTCAGTGGTAGTTGACTCAAATTGTTAAGTAAGGAGGATTGTAAATGACTACAGTTTCACCTTTGATATGGTTCGGAGGAAAAGGCAAGCAAGCAGAGTATATTATAAGCAAAATGCCGGGGCACAAAGTCTATATTGAGCCATTCGGAGGAGCTGCACATGTTATCTCACAAAAGAGCAGGATTAACCATGAGGTCTATAACGACATTGATGGGATTGTTGTGAATTTCATTCTCCAATCCATTGAGAATACAGAAAACCTTATTGAAAGGTGCTCAGTACTTCCGTACAGCCGTGAGTTATATGAGAAGTACAGAAAAGAAGAAATGCCTCGAGATCCATTAGAGAGGGCTGTAAGATTCTTTTACTTAAATCGGTCAGCCATATCAAAGGGGAACTCAGAGGAAGTACCAAAAACAGGATGGAGGCATAGCACCAGCTCGAGTCAAAATCCGGCAATGGGATATGTAAATGCATGTGAGAAAATAAGGACTTTCGCAAAACGGGTGCAGGGTGTAATGATTGAAAGGCTGGATTTTAGAACCATCATCGAAAAGTACGACTCGGCCGAGGCATTGTTTTATGTTGATCCACCCTATGTAGGGCGAGAGAAGTTTTACGCAGGAGGGTTTACATTAAAAGACCATTACGAGCTTGGAGAACTGCTCAATTCAGTTCAAGGGAAAGTGATTGTTTCTTACTACGATGATCCAATAATCAATGACATATACGGGCACTGGAACATAGAAAGGCATGGAGCATTTAAACAGGCTGTAGGCGGTCAGAATGTAGGTGGCCAAGCAGAGGAATTGTTAATAATGAATTACGAAACAAAGCAACTGAGTTTATTTTAGGTGCTGCATAGTCCGAAGAAAAAGCGCCATATGTTCAGTCGTAGTTGACAAAAATAGCGACATAAGAAAGGGCGGTTTAAAAATGGAAAACGAACGTCAGAAACTGATCAAAAAAGCATCTGCGTTCTATGTTACTGGGCATGATCCAGATTTTGAAAAAATGACGAACGAGCAGATCGAGAATTATATATTCATGATTGAAGAAACATTCAGGATGGCCTTTGACGAAGACGAGGGCGATTAAAATAAAAGAACTTAAGGTTATAAAAGGGGTGTTGATTGTTCTTGGCAGTGGCTTCTTGACAGGCTATCTATGGGTGTATAAACCCGAAATCGGAGAATACTCGCTGATCATAGGCATCACAATGTGCGCTGTGATCATGACAGCTGTTGATATCTGGTTCTTTAAAACAATTTTCTTTCTCCTGTGTGGAAGCTGCCTTGTTCTTTATGTTGCTCGATTTATTGATGATTTTAAGCAGCTCATTACGATGTTATTAATTATGGTTCCTATGGCTTCTGCGATGTTTTTGCATGTGGCAGAGGAGGAGGCAACATAGAGAGATTTCAAGAATATGATATCAGAGAAAGAGAAGCAGGAGCATGATTAGTCCTGCTCTTGCTTTCTTTTATATCTTTTCCATAATTCATCAAGTGTGAAAACTACAATACCAAGAACAATTAAAACAATGGTTGTCACAGTAGGGGAAGTATTCTTTTTAACATTAAACATTAGTATTGCACCTAAAGCTCCAAGTATAAAACTCGCAAGCACTTTCATATAAATATCAAACCCTTCTAAATTTTCTATAAATTTTAATAAAAATTATACCAAACAGTTACAAAAAAATGTATAATTATTTGTGGGCCCATAAAATTACAGGAGAGGATGTTTTTGATTGAAAAAAAGTATGAAAGTTGTATTTGCAGTCGTAATGAGTCTTGTTTTACTAGTTCCTACTATCAACTCGTTTGCCGCTGAACAAAACAATGAACAGAACAATGATGTAAGCAAAGCTACTGTTGCACTTGCTACTCTTTCTCAAGAAAATACTACATTTTGTTCTTCAAGCACAACTGAAGATTCAAATCAAAAAATAGGAATTCAGAGAATCCCAGGAGACTATAATAACTCATGCAAAATTGTCAAAACAGAAAAACGGGATAACGTAACGTACACAAACTGGGAAAATCAAATTATTTCGGCAATTGCTGGAGGAGGGCTTGGACTCATCGGCAACTATATCGCAAAAGGACCATTAAAGGCTTTTCTTTGGGGAGCCGGAGGTGCAGTGTGGGCAAAAATTCCTGAAAACAAACCAGTCTATGTAACAATTCAACATAGAGAATGTAAAGACTACTTCGGTTACCATCAATATTTAATCATAAAAAGTTACAAAGACAAAAAGAGGACTAAATTTATTTCAATTGAAATGAAAAAACTAAGTTGAATTAAGAGCAGGCCTTCTGGTCTGCTTTCCTATTTAATTTAAGAGATATGATGGCATCAAATTACTAAGATCCCTAAAATTATTGTATCATAAAAGAAGATGGAAACAATATAATCGTCCAAGACGGAAAGCCTGCGGACACTGAACTTACAGCAATTATGCTGTTGGTTTGGTGTCCGTTTTTTATTTCTCTTGATAAGGAGGAACACATGAAGCAAACCAAATACAAGTTTCAGAAAAAGCCAGAGAAGCTCACTGATCACGATTTAAAGTACTTAATGGACATTGACAGACCCATCTACAAAAGAGCCAAAGGCGGGGCATTCAGACAACGATAAGGGGGATGAATAAGATATGGAAAAGAGAAATAATTCATTTGGTGTTGATCCAATTTATAATAAGGCAATGCCATGGTGGAAGTATGAGATCTATGGTCCTGAATTAATGGGTATGAGGCTTCTTAGAAAAAAATCAATTAGAGAGATGATCAAAGTGACAGAGGATCAATTCGACATAATAGGTATTGAAAAAGATGAATCTTATATTTTCCCTGCCCCTCCTCCAATGGCTGGGATATATATGAGACATTTAAATTGTACAATGCATCACGTATATCAGTTTAGAGATATACTGACCGGAAATAAAAAAGACTTCAATGATAGCAGAAAAATAAATAAACAGTTAAAAGAACAAGTGAAAAAGAAATGTGGAAATCGGTGTGTGGTCTGTAAGTCAAAAGACAATCTGCATATGCACCATATCAAAGAGTATGCCAAAGGGGGTAGGACAGATTTAGAAAATTTAATACTTCTATGTGCTTCTTGTCATGCTGAAACACATAGAGATAACAAATCTTATTACGCTTTAAAAAAGATAGCTTCGGAGGGGTTAAAGTGATGATCAAATCAAGATCCGAAATACATTACCTTATCAAAAATTACTCTTGGATGATGAAATTAATTATTATGAAGCGTCAAGAAATGGTCAGCAACAGTCACTCATTAACCTCCAAGTACGGTATTGAAGCTGCGCTGCCAACTTCAAAAGGGAATCAATCTGATCCAGTATATTTAGAAGTTCTAAGGATAGAAAAATATAATCAAAAATTTGAAAAGATGAAAAGAAATCTTCAATTTATTTTAAAGCATCAAGAGGTCATTACTGATGAAAAAAATGCTTTTATCTTTAATAGACTACTTGATGGGCTAACAATTAGAGAAATAAGTGACGAAATAAATATATCTTTTGCTCAAGTTAATCGGCGCAAAAATGAAATCGTTAATCAAATTTATGAGTCGCAATTTAAGGAAGAAATGACACAAACGACACAAATGAAAATATAGAATTTTTTTTGATTTCTTCATTTCCAACAATGTAAAATGGAAGGCAGGACGGGGAGGCGGATCATCCCCGGGTTTACACAACACAAAATATAGTGACACAATGCGGTTCTGCAATGATGCGGAGTCGCTTTTTTATGTTTACTGTGATTCGCGTCCGGTGAGCCTTGGGAAAACAAATGAATAACGCCAAGCACGGGCGTGGCTCAGAGTCAATATAAAAATGATCATCCTGGGAGGCGGTGAGGATGTAATGAGTAAACTGACACCAAAACAAGAGTTATTTATTCAAGAGTACATGAAGGATTTAAACGCTACTCAAGCAGCTAAAAGGGCAGGATACAGTGAGAGAACGGCTTACCGGACAGGCGCTGATCTCCTCAAGAAACCTCAAATTGTCGCGCGTATAGAGAAAATGAAAGCTGACAGAGCTAAAAGAAATCAGATTGATGCTGATTGGGTGCTGCAAAATTTCATCAAAGTTGCTCAAATGTCTATGAAAGCTGAACCTGTCATGACGTTTGACTATGAGTCAAAGGAAATGGTTGAGACAGGAGAATATCAATTCGATTCAACGGGAGCAAATAAAGCGTTAGAGAATATTGGCAAACATATAGGTTTCTTTGATAACAAACACAAATTAACGGCTGCCCAGATTGAAAAAATCAAAGCTGAAACCGAACTGACGAAAGAGCGTATTAAGCTGCTGAAAGGTGACAAGGGTGATACAGCGCTTATTGCGAATGTTGCCGAGCTATTTAAAGCAATCCAAAAAGGAAATGGCACAAATGGAGATTGATTTTTCATCCAAGCAGCAGGACATTATAAAACGACCATTTGATCATACATTAGAGGCTAATGAAGGGACTCCTCGGTCTGGTAAAACGACAGCGGGGCATTTTCGTTATGCACTTTATTTAAGTCTTACACCAGATGAAAATCATTTAATCGTTGCTTACAACCAAGAACAAGCATACCGGTTATTTATTGACGGTGACGGGACAGGGCTGAAACATCAATTTGGTAAGCTGGCAAAGGTTAAACATGATGAATTAGGCGACCATTTAGAAATACAGACGCCAATTGGGAGAAAGAAAGTCTATTATAAGGGCGGTGGTAAGGCTGACAGCGTAAAAGCCATTACAGGTATGTCACTTGGTTCGGTTGTCTTCTGTGAAATTAATCTGCTGCACATGGACATGATTCAAGAGTGTTTCCGACGAACCTTTGCGGCAAAAATGCGCTATCACTTATCCGATCTTAACCCACCTGCACCGAATCATCCAGTGATTAAAGAGGTATTCGAAGTTCAAAATACACGTTGGCAGCACTGGACAATTCACGACAACCCGATTTTGACCGAAGACAGAAAACAGGAGATTTACAACACACTTGTTAAAAATCCATATTTGTATAAACGAGACTGGTTAGGGCAACGTGTTAACCCTCAAGGCGTTATATACGGAATGCTAGACCTAGATAAACATACAGAAAAAACACTGCTTGGAAAACCTTACGAAATGTTTTTCGCTGCTGACGGTGGTCAATCTGATGCAACAAGCGTTTCATGTAATATCATCACGCGGTATAGAAACAAATTCAAACTCAATCGTGTTGCTCATTACTACCATTCAGGGGCTGAGACAGGGCAAGTAAAGGCTATGAGTGAATATGCAAAGGAAATCAGGGAGTTTGTTCGTTATTGCGTGGATAAATACGAAATGAGGTATCAGGATTTCTTTGTTGACCCTGCCTGTAAATCGCTAAGAGAAGAATTACGGCTTGTTGGTCTTGAAACCAGAACAGCAGATAATAACGCTAAGGATATAAAGGGAAGTTCAAAAGGAATAGAAGTGGGAATTGAACGGGCGCAAAACGTCATAACCAATAGTCAATTCTATCTAGTAGATGATGATAAATACGATCATTACTATTTCATCAAAGAGGCTGGACTTTATTGCAGGGATGATAATGGTAAGCCAATTGATAAAGATAACCACAGCATGGACGAGTTTAGATATGCTGTGAACTATTTCTATAAACGATATGTAATATAGGGCGGTGACACAACAATGTTCCAAAGCCTAATTGCTAAAATAAAGGCGGTGATGCTGAAAATGGGGCTTATCAGTAATATTAAGTCAGTCTCGGATATGAAGGACTTACCCGTAAACGATGAGTTTTACAGATACATTGAAAATGTCTGGCTGCCTTTGTATCGAGGCTACTTAGAGATATATAAAGATGAAAACTTTCACAAACTCGAATATACGACAATCGGCCGCGGTAGGAAAATCCGACGTATGGAGACTTTAGGAATGGCTAAAGTGGCAAGTGAGGAAATGGCGCGGCTGATCTTCAATGAGAAATGTAAACTTAATATTTCAAATAAAGATTTAGCAGAAGAAATAAACAGAATCTTGAAGAACAACAATTTTTATAAGATGTTTCAAGATCACCTTGAGTATATGTTTGCTCTCGGTGGAATGGTGATGAAAGTATATGTGGAACTTGATCGTTTAGGAAATAAACAAATAAAGATTGGATTTGTAACGGCTGATTGTTTTATACCGTTATCTTACTCTAATGATAGGGTAAATGAAGGGCTATTTATTAGTACCACTCGAAAAGGTAAGAAGTTTTATACTCTTCTTGAATGGAATCAATGGGAAGGTCAAAAATATGTTGTTAGAAATCAGCTTTTTCAATCTGACAACGAAAATGAATTAGGGATCGAAGTTCCTCTATCAATACTATATGAAAGTCTAGCACCTGAAACAGTGTTTACAAAGCTAACGCGCCCAACATTTGTTTATATCAAACCGAATATAGCGAATAATATCGATCTCCAAAGTCCTTTGGGGATTTCTTTATTTGCAAATGCAATCAGTAATATTAAAGCGATAGATACGGTTTACGACAGTTTTCTAAGAGAATTCAGGCTAGGCAAAAAGCGAATTATAGTTCCAGCGACTGCAGTTCGTACACATGTTGATCGTGAAACACAAGCCATGACGCGTTATTTTGATGAAAACGATGAAGTTTACGAGGCTTTTGATTTTGATTCTGTTGACAATCAAAAGATCGTCGAAAATGATATTTCACTTCGAGTCAATGAACATATTGCAGCCATACAAACCGAATTAGATTTGTTTTCAGCAAAGATTGGATTTAGTCCCGGGACATTTACATTTGATGGTAAAGGGCTTAAAACAGCGACAGAGGTTGTTAGTGAGAATAGTAAAACTTATAAGTCTAAAAACAGTCATGAAACAATCATTGAGGAAAGTTTAAAACAACTAGTCAAAACAATCTGTGAAGTAGCTGAAACCTATGGAGTCTTTAATATACAAAAGGAATATGAGGTATCAGTTGATTTTGATGATTCTATTGTTGAGGATCGGGATTCTGACTCGAATTACTGGCTTAAACTGCAGAACAATGGCAATATCCCAAAATGGATGGCACTTCAAAACATCCTTAAAGTTTCAGAAGAGGAAGCAAAAGCGATCATAAAGGATGCACAGGCAGAGCAAGCGAACGAACTGCCAGACATTGATGAACAATTTGGTGGCGGTGCTTCATGACACGCTTGAGCAGGAATCAATTAGAACAAATGACATGGCCGATCGCCAAGATTTATACAGAGATTCAAACAGAAATTCTTGAGGGTATCGCGGCAGCATTGGCAGAGGATCAGGGCGCTCTAGAGGACGATGCGAATGCATGGCATGCGATGAAACTTGAACAGATTGGGCCACTTAGAAAGCAGGCTATCAAGATCATCGCAAGAAAAAGTGGCTTAAAAACATCAAAGGTGACTGAAATCTTGTTAAATGTAGGATTGGCGGCTATTGATTCAAACGAATCTTTGTTAAAAAGAGCCTTGAAAGCAGGAGCCCCTCTTATAGAAGCTCCGAAGCCAAGAGATGACCCAGCAATCTGGCGTGTTTTAGAATCGTTTGAGCGTCAATCATCAAGTATTTTCAACATGATCAATTCAAGCATGCTAAACAACAGTGAGCAAGTATACAGGGACATTTTGACGAATGCGACAGCTGATGTCATCACTGGAATGAAAACGCCACAGGAGGCGTTGCGTCGTACAATAGGTAGTTGGGCAGAACGAGGGATTCCAACCCTGATCAAAAGAAACGGTGACCGTATGTATGCGGAAGAATATGCTTCACAAGTCATGAGAACGATGGGTAACCGGGTAGCGAATGACATGCAGAATTCACGATTTGATAGTTGGGGCGTTGATCTTGTTGAAATCAGTTCACATGAAGGTGCTCGCCCAAACTGTGCGCCGTATCAAGGGCAGATATACAGTAGAAGTGGCAATGACCCAAATTATCCGGCTTTATCCGATACAAGTATAGGCGAGCCTGACGGGTTGTTTGGCATTAACTGCGGTCATTTTCAATATCCGTACATCCCTGGTGTTTCAACGCAACGTTATCGCCCTGTTGATGAAGAAAAAAACGAAGAGGTATACGAAGACAGCCAAAAACAGCGGCAGTTTGAACGATTCATAAGAAAAGGAAAGCGCGAACTGGTTGTTTTTGAAAAACTTAATGATGAAGTAGGTATAAAACGTGCACAAGCCAAGATTTCAAGGCGGCAAGCACAGCTAAGGGAATTTATTGACGAGACAGGAAGAACAAGACGAAGGGATAGAGAACAGATTTACTTTAAGGGGGTGTCATAGTGTTTAATTCACGAAAGGAATATAAAGAATTAGAAAATAGAGTTGCTCTATTAGAGATCACCATTAAGAGAATGGTTGATGAACTTGAAATTTTAAAGCGAGAGAACAAGAAGCCTTCCTATTTAGGATAAGGCTTTTTTTATTGCCCGTTTATCTGGGGTGGGCGTTAAAGAAAACAGAAGTACTTTACCCATTCGGGAGGTTATAACATGGATCACTTTTTAAAATTAGATCTTCAATTTTTCGCAGAAAGTGGCGAAAATGCAGGATCAGAAAATAATACCGATCCGACGGCAAATTCGGAAGGCAAAGCAGCAGAAAACACAGACACTTCCAATCAGGAAGAACCTAAACCTTTTACCCAAGAAGATGTGAACAATATCGCAGCTAAGGAAGCCAAAAAAGCGCAAGAAAAACTATTAAAGCAACTTGGTGTTGATGATTTCAAGAGTGCAAAAGAAGGTCTTTCTAAGCTAAAAGAATGGCAGGATTCACAAAAAACAGAAGCTGAGAAGCAGACGGAACGCTTGCAAGAGTTTGAGACTCAAAACCAAACACTCGCAAGCGAAAACGAAAGTCTCAAGGCTCAAATAGCAGCTATGGGAGCTGGAGTACAATCGGATGCTGTGCAGGATGTTGTCACGCTTGCAAAGCCCCTTGTATCTGACGAGATGGACATGAATGCAGCCATTGAAAAGGTACTCGAAAAATACCCGCATTTTAAGGGTGGTGTAACAGATGAAGAGCCACCTGTTTACACAACTGGCACGCATCATAAACACTCAAAATTAGATTCGTTTGCTAGTGCACTACTAGGTAAACAATAAGGAGGATTTAAAACATGGCTAATGCTATTAACTACGCTGAAAAGTATTCAAATGAACTAGATCAAGTCTTGACTCAATCCATGCTTACAACTGAATTAGAAACGTCAAACGTAAACTGGATGGGAGCACGCACGTTTCATGTTCCAACTGTTTCATTGACAGGTTACAAAAATCATTCACGTAACGGCGGCTTTAATCGTGGCGATGTTACAACAACTAACGAACCATACACATTGGGATTTGATCGTGATGTTGAATTCTTTGTTGATCAAATGGACGTTGATGAATCAAATCAAGCAGCAAGCGCCGCCAATATTACACGGACATTCTTAACGGAACATGCAGGACCAGAGGTTGATGCTTATCGTTTCTCTAAAATGGCGACAAAAGCGCTGACAGGAAAGAGAGCAACAGCTGAAACCATTACAAAAGATTCAGTGTATACAGCGCTAAAACGTGATATTCTCAAGGTTCGTAAATATGGCCCGGGAAACTTAGTTTGCTATATGTCTAGTGTAGCAATGGACGCTTTGGAGCGTTCATCAGAGTTCAATCGTCAAATTCAGGTTCAAAACCAAGGAACAGCGATTGAAACGCGTGTGACAAGTCTTGACGGAGTTCGTTTAGTTGAGGTTTGGGATGCCAACCGTTTTTATTCATCTTTTGATTTTACTACAGGTTTCAAAAGTGCTCCAGGTTCCTTTTCTCTAAACTGGATTATCGTCTACAAAGGCGCGATCGTTGCGAAAGCAAAACTAAATACGGTCTATTTATTCCAACCAGGGCAGCACACCCAAGGTGACGGATACCTTTATCAAAACCGCATGTATCATGATTTATTTGTCATGAAAAACAAAGCTGACGGTGTGGTTGTGTCTCATGTAGCACCTGCAAAGGCATAAACGGAGGGGACAGAATGGCAATCCTAAAAAAAGAAAATGTGATATTGAGAGAGGAAGAAGTAGGTAAAATCAATGAATTAAAACTAGAAGGTTACGAGGAAGTTGAAGTAGCCGAGTTACGACCTGAAAAAGGTACAAATAAAAAGAAAGATGAGAAGGTCTAAGGCCTTTGAGAGGGGCGGTTCATATGCCTTATATAACGTTAGAATACTATAACGATGATTATAAAGGTGTTCCTGCATCAGTTGAAGATATCGAAAAATACATTGAAAGAGCAAGTGACACAATTGATCAACTGACAGGGTATAAGTTGTATGGAAAAAATCTCAGCAACTTACCACCGTTGATTCAAGACTTAGTAAAAAAAGCAACTGCTGCACAGGTTGAATTTTATGTGATAAAGGGCGGAGATGCTTCAGTAAATGCCGGGACTGACGACTTGACGAGTGTTAGTGTCGGCTCATTCAGTTATTCGGAAGGTACTTCAAGTGGGGGCGGTTCTCATCGAGATGAAAAACGGGTAAGTCCGTCCACGCTTGCTTTCTTGAAACGGACAGGGCTGTTATATAGTGGGGTGTGTGCTCGTGGCTAGACCGATTCCCGAAAGACTTTTGATTCATTCCATTATCTATCGAAAATATCTTGGAAGCGATGATGGGTGGAATGGTGGTTCAGGTTCTTATGATAAGCCTATTCATATCGAAAAGGTAAGGGTTGAACCGATTAGCACTATCATTCGAAATCAAGTTCGAGATGAGACAGAAGGAGAGTCCATCATATTGATAGACCGGACAAATTCAAAGCCGTACATGAGGCTGAAAGAACGTTCAAAGGTGACGTTTGATGGACAAGAATATGAAGTGAATAAAGTGAAAGAGCATTATGATGAGAGTCCAAATTTACCTCATCATTACGAGGTGATCCTAAAATGATCAAGTTTAAGGTCAAGACGGAAATGAATGGTGTGGATAAGAAACTTTCAAAATATCATCAAGCAGCACAGCCGTTACTTTCTTCTGAAGTCCTAAAAGATTCAAACAATTATGCGCCACAGGATACAGGTAATTTAATCGCTAGTTCTCAACGTAGTTCAGACTTTGAAAAAGGAAAACTGATTTGGGATACGAAATACGCGAGAAAGCTTTATTACAATTCACAATATCACTTTTCAAAGGATAAAAATCCAAATGCTCAGGGCCTATGGTTTGAGGCTGCAAGGTCAAGTTTTTTTGATAGATGGATAAATGTACTTGAAGCGCTTAAAAAACGGCATATATAGGAGGGGACGGGCAATTGGACTTTTTGGAGCGTATAAAACAATATATTGAAACAAATGTTTTATTTGACCAGGCATTGAATGTCGGCCCATTGAAGAATGGAAATAGTATGTCAATCCGTCCTACTTCTGGTTCTCAATCGGTTAAAAGTCTTGATTTAGGAAGAAGTTACACTTTTCCTTTTCAAATATTGGTCAGACATCAAGAATCCAGAACCGGATATAAAACATGTCAAGAAATCGCAAACAAACTGGATGCTTTAACAAATGGAGCTGTCACGAGTCATGACGGCTCTTTTGATTTTATTAAATGCGATCTATACACAACTCCGAATTGGGTTGAACGAACACCAGATGGCGATATTTATACCGCACTTTTTCAGGCGGAAATTTATATAAAAGGAGTGAGTGAGGTTGGCTCAAAATGAAGGTTTATTAATCCAATCACAACATCAATTTTTTCTCAATATCACACCAGAGGCTGAAAAACCGACGTATGAAAGGTTAGCGCGTGGCTTTAGTTCCTTTGAACCTAGTATGAACGAGGAAACCGATCAAACAAAGTATTTAGATGGTGGTGGTCTTGGAACCACAACTGTTATGGGTGGACAAGTCACTTTCACTTTTGAAGGTCATCGCTATTTCGGTGATGTTGTTCAGGACTGGCTTTTTAGTAAATTCATCAAAATTGGTACGGAACGTGAAACCAATATGAAATGGGAACAGCCAAACGGTGTTATTTTAGAAGGGCCATGTACGATTGCAACGATTGAAGGCCCGGGCGGAGAAGCTGGAGAAAAAGGCGAAATCAGTGTAGAAATTCATTTCAACGGAACACCAATAGAAACCACTGCGCCTGCCACTCCCTCAAAACCTAAAGTATAGCTGGTCAGGTTCAAGAACAGTTCAATAAAGGGGGAATGACAATATGTCAGTCATCAAAATCAATTTAGATCAACCAACACAGGAATTTGAGATAGGTAGTAAAACATATACACTCTATTACGATGATGAAAGCATGCAAAATCAATTAACTCAAATGCGGAAGTTTTATGAGCATGCCAAAAAAGCTGATGAGATTACATTTGAAAATATGTCAGATGAAGATCAGAAAAAAACTCAAGAGGACTCCATCCAAGTTGTGAAGGAGACGATTGACACATTTTTTGGTGAAGGTTCATTTATAGAGATTTACGAGACTGCCGGGAAATCTATGCTGATTCTCTTTACAGTGATTGAAGAAATTGGAAAGTTCATTTATAGCAAAACATCAGGAGAGCATAACGAAAAGCGCGCAACATACACGAAAAAGAAGAAGTGATAAACAATGAAGTTGACAGACTCTTTTGACGATGTGATCGTTTTAAACGGCAAAGAAATCCCCATTGACGTTTCCTTTGACGTCGTTTTGCGAGCCTTTGAATTGGGCGAAGATATAACATTCCAAGATGCTGAGAAGTGGGACATCATGGCTGAAATGTTTGCTGCAAACAATGAAGATTATGAGCAAATGGAGCCTTACGAAAAGATCATTTTCGTGCAAGCTGTTCTAGAAAACTTTATCAAAGAAGACGAGGATCAAGAGGAAAACCAACAACAAGTATCACCTTACCAAGAAAAATATTATGACTTCGTTCAGGACGCTGATTTCATATATGCGTCTTTTTTGTTTGATTACAATATTGATCTCATTGAACAACAAGGACGGCTACATTGGAGGAAATTTCAGGCTCTTTTAAACGGTCTGAGCGAGAAAACGAAGTTTCGTGAAGTCGTCGGTATCCGAACGCAAAAAATCACTCGTGACATGTCACGGAAGCAAGTCGAAAACTTGAGAAGGCTCAAACGAGTTTACGCATTGAAGGCGAAGACGGCGGAAGAAGTTGCCGCACAGATTCAGGCCATGGACAATAAAGCCAATTCTGTGGCGGGCAAGCTGAGGCAGAAAGGGGGCACATAATGGCAGACGGAAAGGTTGTCATTGACTCCATATTTAACGGAAAGCCCGCCGAAAAAGGGATTTCAAGCTTCCAAAAGAGATTACAGAGCGCCGGAGCTAGCATGAAAGCTGCAGGATCATCAATGTCAAAATATATAACAGCCCCAATCGTGGCATTTGGTGGAGCTGCCATGGCAGCTGCTTATAAGCTTGATCAAGCGACCAAAAATATTCGAGCAGGGACAGGCGCAACAGGAAAGGCATTAACTGGACTTCGTAAAAGTTTTGATCATGTGTTTGCTAAAGTGCCAGAGGATGCCGAGACCGTTTCAAATGCTCTTGCTGATATAAATACACGAACTGGATTGACTGGGAAGCCTCTTGAAAAACTGACAAAGCAGTTCCTTGATCTGAGTCGTATAACCGGGCAGGATGTTTCAACATCAATTGCCCAAGTTACTCGATTATTCGGTGACTGGGGCATCAAATCGAAGGATACAGGCAAAACCATGGATTACCTGTGGAAAGTCAGTCAGACAACAGGGATCGGTGTTGATCAATTGAGTACAAAACTCGTACAATTCGGCGCACCTTTACGTCATATCGGTTTCAGCTTTGAAGAAAGTGCGGCCCTCATGGGTAAATGGGAAAAAGAAGGGGTCAATATGGAATTGGTCATGGGAGGACTAAGGGTAGCGCTCGGAAAGATGGCCAAAGCCGGAAAGGACCCACAAAAAGAGTTTCCTAAAATCATAAAACAGATCAAAGAAGCCGGTTCAGCCGGAGCAGCAAATGCAATCGCTCTTGAGCATTTCGGAGCCAGAGCGGGCGCCGACATGGCCGCAGCTATTCGAGAGGGACGTTTTGAAATTGACGATCTTATGAAAACGCTCGGATCATCGAAAGAAACCATTGGAAAAGCAGCAAAAGACACGGAAACATTGGGCGATAAATTCAATATCTTGAAAAATAATACGATGCTAGCTCTTGAACCTATCGGAAAAATTCTATTAGACGTTGCGAATGATATGATTCCGCCATTATTACAGGAATTAAAAAAGGCAGCTGAATGGTTTAAAAATCTGAGCAAACCCGTTCAAACTGGGGTTGTTGCAGTTGGTGCATTTGCAGCTGCCCTCGGTCCTGCGCTTATCGTAATAGGTAAAATTGCAACCGGAATTGGCCCAGCAATTACTGCTATAAAAAAGATGGGAACTGTCTTCAAAACTGTTAGCACGCTTTTTATGTCAAACCCGATATTAATTGCAGTTGCAGCCATAGCCGCAGCTGCTTATTTGATTATCCAAAACTGGGAGCCTATTTCCGAGTTCTTTAAAAATCTGTGGGAAGGTATCGTTTTAGTCGCTGAAACCATTTGGGGCGGGTTGACAGCGTATTTTTCTTTCGTTTTCAATCTATATAAAACGATCTTCGAAACAGTTTGGAATGCCATAAAAGCTATCGGGGAGGCCATTTGGAATGGAATTGTCGCGGTTGCCAAAACCATTTGGGATGGGTTGAAGGCTTACTTTACATTCGTTTTCAACCTTTACAAGACCATTTTCGAAACGGTATGGAATGCCATTAAAACAGTGGTCACCACCATTTGGGATACGATTATTGCTGTTGGGAAAACGGTGTGGAATGGCTTGAAAAGCTTTTTCACGACACTTTTCAACACACTGAAAAGTTTCTTCTCGAAAACATGGAATCGCATTAAGTCAGCTGTCATTTCCATTTGGAACGGAATCATTTCAACCGGAAAAAGCGTATGGAATGGTTTGAAAAGTTTTTTGACAACTCTCATTAATTCAATAAAAAAGTCTTTCTCGAGAGTGTGGAACGGCATAAAAAGCACTGTCACAACGATATGGAATAAAATCTCTTCCACTACAAAAAGTATCTGGAATAACATTAAAGATTTTTTCTCAAATACACTAGGCAATATGTGGAGAACAGTAAAAGAAAAATTTCAAAACATGGTTAGTTCTGTTGGCGAAAAGATGAATGCTGTTAAGAGTAAAATCAAAACCATTTGGGATAAGGTCATGACGTTCTTTAAAAAAATCGACCTATTCAAGATCGGAAAAGACATCATTAATGGTTTGATTAAAGGTATCGGCGAAATGGCGGACGCTCTTTGGAAAAAGGCAAAGGAAATCGCAGACGGCGTTGTAACAAAATTCAAAGAAATCCTTCATATTGCTTCACCTTCAAAGGTCATGAAGAAGATTGGTAAATGGACGGGCGAAGGTATGGAAATTGGTATGGATGACAGTGTGAAAGGCATAGACAAAGCATCTGAGCAACTAGCGAACGCAGCTGTTCCGGATATACCAGATTTAAAAGGGATTGCTTCAAGCGTCTTGAATGTGCCTGATATTACACCGAATCCAATCCATACAACTGGAATCATGTCGGCTATTCAGAATCTTGCCGATGCCGTTTTAAATCAACCCGTTGAAGTTGAGATATCAGGAATTCAAACCAACTTAAATATTAATGATCGGAAATTCGCTGAGGTTACCAATGGAGCTATAACTAGAGCTCAAAAAAGGCAATCATTCAGAGACAAACGGAGGTATAAATAATGTCTTTTACCTTCAATGGCATATCAAAGGATTTTGTACACGCTACAATTGAGACAGAGCGTCCTATATGGGCGCCAGTTGAAAAAGAAATGATAGAAATTCCAGGACGGCCGGGTGCTTATTTGAGGCGTACCAAGACGAAACCGCGGATACTTGCTGTCAACTTGTTAATTAAAGGTGTTGACGACTTGCAGAAAGCAAAGGAAGAAATAGCGGACTGGCTGATCACGGATGAGCCAGAAGCTTTAATTTTTCCAGACGAACCCGACCGGACATATTACGGCATGATAGATGGAGAAGGACAACTTACGGAATTATTCAAATTCGGAAAAGGCACAATCAATTTTATTTGCCCTGATCCATACAAACACGGTTCGGAACATTTTTTCGATATTGGTAGCCTATCAGATCCTATAGGACATGTACAAAGTGCTGGAACAATCCCAATTTATCCAATCGTCGAGTGTACATTTACGGAGGCGGTAGACAAATATGAGGTACAACTTTTAAATGACGATGCAAGTGTAAAAGCATTCGTATTGCTGAATTTTGATTTCATTGCGGGTGATCAATTGATTCTCGATTTCGCTAACCGATCAGCAGCACTGAATGGAGAAGATAAAAAAACGGCTTATCATCATACTTCTGATTTCTTCAAGATACCGCCGAAAAGAAATACATTGATAAAAGTAACGCAACCGAGTACGATACGGTTTACCGATAAATATAAGTAAAAGGCAGGTGATCACATGGCGGACTTGTGGATATTAGACAAAGAGGACAATTTATTAGCGATCTTATCCAACCAAGCCGAAAGCGCCTGCATTTTTTGGAATGCAATATTCAGAGAAGAACTAAACCAAGGCTCAACATTTTCATTTACATGCGATGCAACACATCCAGATAGTCAACATGTGACTAAGTTAAACCAGGTCGTCTTTAAAGATAAAGACAGCTTTTTTCGTCTCTTTAACATTCGAGAAGTGGACAGTGGAAACGGGGAAGAAGGAGCAGAAAAAACAGTACAATGTGAACCAGCCGAAATGGAATTACTTGAATGGATTATTGATGATGTTCGCCCATATAAGACAACCCAAAAGGATGCTCTTAATCGTGCATTAGCAGGTACTAGATGGACAGGAAATGTTACGGCTGATTTAGGTATTAACTCAACCCATTTCTATCATATTAGCGCATATGAGGCGATTAAAGACATCATCAAAGTATGGGGCGGAGAACTGAAATTTACCGTTACATTCAACACGAAAAATAATAAAGTCATTGAACGTGTTGTTAACATCATGCAGCGCAGGGGCTCGGATGATGGTGGTCGTTTCGAAGTCGGTTACAACATTGAAAGCATTCATGTAACCGAAATGGCCTATCCTGTTTCGGCTCTCTATGGATGGGGTGCCAGTGTCGAAACAGAAGGGGGCGGCAATTCTCGATATATTGATTTTGCAGATATTGAGTGGAAAGTCTCTAATGGTGATCCTGTCGATAAACCGAAGGGTCAAAAATGGGTTGAATATCCTCCGGCTAAAGAAAAATACGGACATAAAAAGACAGATGGTACGATTATTAATGCTTTTGGCAAATGGCAGGATGAAAACATTGAAGAGGCAAAAGGGTTATTACAAAAGACTTTTGAATATCTCGTTCATACAGCATCAAACACACAGACAAATTATGCTTTAGAAGTCTTTTTATTAGATGAACCTGTTTCATTGGGAGACACACGCCTTGCGATTGATCGAACGGTTTCTGAACCTATCGAATTTTTTGGTCGGGTTATTGTCTTAGAATACGATATTTCAGACCCAGAAGGTACAGCTAAAGTCGAAATGGGACAATTTCTAGAAGTTTATGAGCCTGATAAACGGCTTGATGAGATCGAAGAAAAAATAAGAGACATTGAGCAGGAGAAAGGCAACACGATTGTTACGGACGATAGCTTCCCAGACAAAAAGCCACCAATGCCCCAAAATGTCGAGGTGAAGGGGCTATTTTCAAAAGTAGCACTTTCATGGGATTTTGAGCCATATTCATATATTGCGAAATATGAGGTTTTCGGATCTCAGATGAAGGATTTTACACCGGATATCACGAATAGATCTAATCTTTTATGGGCTGGTAAAGAGGGCGGAACAGTGCATGAAGTGGAAGTCAATCAGCTTTGGTATTATCGAATTCGTGCCGTTAACACTCACGGAACGGCAAGTGATTTTACTGCTCAATATTCGGCAGCCACCGTGCGCATCGGGACAAATCATATTGAAGATTTAGCGATAACAAACACTAAAATCGGCAAAGCAGCCATTGATACGTTAAATGTGGCAGATGGAGCTATTACAAACGCAAAAATCAATAGTTTAATTGCGGATAAGATTAAAGGTGGCATTTTATCGGGTGTTATTGTCCGAAGTGATAATGAAAGCGGCGACACAATTGAATTGAAGGACGGTGCACTCACATCTATATTAGATGGGAGAACCATGATAAAAATGTCCAATTACAACTTATATTTTTATGATTCAGGCACAGACGCATCCTCACCTAAGTACGATGAAGTTGGAACAATATCTAATTCGTGGGGTGGTTCTAAATCTTCAAGAAGAGGTTTTTCGATAAATGGAACAAAAGATTATTTGAGTTTCGGGAAGAATACAGGCACAGGTAGTGGTAAGTATTCATCTTTTTTAGATAGTGATTTTGGGGATAGAACTACCATATTAGGCGGAGCTGTAAACGAATCAGGAAAGTGGAACGGTAGCCTTGAATTAAGATCAACCTTTCAGGCTAACTGGGGTAATGACAATGGCTCGAACACATACGTCCCTAAAATTTTCTTAGATAACTACAATGACTCTAGAGGAACAAAATGGGCAAATTGCGCTATCTATACAGGTCGAGGTCCAGATGCTCCAAACCACTCAGATGAAAGATTTGGTTTTGAAGTCTGGCAGTACCTAGGGCACGGATCAGAGGCAAAGCAACTTCTCAAAATAGACAAGTCAAGTTCAGACGGCCATTATATGGGGTTTTGGGGAGATACCGCATTTTTACCCTATAACACAGTATTAGAAGCGGGGAATGATATAAAAATATCTACCCATGGACTAGGTGTAACGGTTAGCAGCGCTGTTGAGGATAGCAGGGGAGCTCTGAATTACAACGCTGTTTTACGTATCCATTATTGGAATGACTTTATCATAAATCAGGGCAGTGGGAGCACTGCATATGGTGACGGAACTCTTGATATTGGATCGAATATAGAAAATCTATTTTGGGCTGTGGCTGTGCCTTATGGTTCTTATTCTGACTGTGTAACGGTAGGGATCAGCAGCATGGCAGCCGGTGATCATTTCATTAAAGTCAGGGTACGGGGATCAGGCGCAGTAAATGTGGAAAACAAAACACTTTCGCGTTTAATGATTGCTTATCTATATGAACCGAAGTAGGAGGGGTTTTGTGGTTAATACGATTAATTTGAGAGGTCGTCAACTAAAAACTAAAGGCTTTAAAGCTGATTTAAACGGCAATCAGGTTGTTATTAGTAATTTTGATCTCACATTAGATGGCAGTACCCACAGTATGGAATCAGTAGGTTTTGACCTTAAAGGTGATAGTACAAAAAGGATTTTATATAAGCTCTACGTCATACAAGCTAACAATGAAAGCCTTACTTATCATTTGGCAAGGATTGAACTAGATGCGAACGGGTTTGACTTTTTCGCCCCTCCAGATAACGCCATATACTTGTTTTCAGAGATTTATGTTGAGAAAGATAACACAATTGCGGGAGTGATCTATAATTCGACCGATGAAGCACCATATTCAACAAATGAGGATCTCAAAAAGTTGCCTCCGCAATTTAACATCAGGATTGATGAAGGCATTTATGAAAGAGAGGATTCAAAAAAGGAGCGTGTAATTGATGTTCAAGATCCTAGAACCTGAGAACATTAAAATAGGCGAACTACAAGAAACTATTTATGAAAAGCTAACTAGGCAAAACATTACACTCCAAAGAGCAATGATTAGCCAGGTGTTAAGTGACGGCAACTCAACTCCCCCATATGAATTGTTTTGTGATTGCTGGGAAAATGGCACTGTAACAACAATCCAATTGAAAAAGGCGCTCTCCACTGGGTTGATTACCCAGAGTGATTATGACCAAATAACAGCATCCCCGCGCGGCGGTGCAATTCCAGATGAAACAGGTGAATGATAATGGAGACAAAGAAACCGACATATGAGGAATTAGAAGAACAACTTAGATTTATCCAGCTTAAATGTGAATCCTATAAACAAGAGCTTATGGCAGCTTACGACACATTGACTAATGTTCAAACAATGTATAAGCTCCAAAATGCAGATTTTGAAAAACTACAGGAAGAACAAAAGCTATTAAAATAAATTAAACCACAAGCGGCGAAATAGGCGGCTTTTTTATTTTGCCTCGAAAGGGGTGAAAGCAATGTAGAACGGAGGTTAGGGGATGTCACAAGCAAATGAAATAGATGTTTTTCAAAAAGAGATGACAGAGATGAAAGGTAATCATAAAGCCTTGGAGCAACGTGTCAGCACTCTGGAGAGGACAACGGATCGACACGATCAACAGATCATATCTATCAATGAAAAGCTTAACAAAATTGAAGAAAATACAACATGGATCAAGCGCAGCATCACGGGCGCAATCATTACAGCAATCAGCACCGGTGTAATCGGTGGAACGATCGCATTATTTTATAATCTCTTGCAGAAATAAGAAGGAGGAAAATATGATATGAAAAACGTTGACAAAGGCACAGTCATTCGGACGGTGCTTCTTTTTATTGCACTTATTAACCAAACTTTGATGATGTTCGGAAAGGGCGCTTTGCCAATCAGTGAAGATCAAGTCAATACGGTGGCGGATGCTTTGTATTTGGTCGGTTCTACAGTGTTTACGATCGTGACTTCAATTGTCGCTTGGTATAAAAACAATTATGTGACTAAGAAAGGTAAGCAACAAAAAGAAGTGTTAAAACAAAACGGATTAACAAAATGAGAGGGCTGCCGGTTGGCAGTCTCTTTTAATTGTAAAAATTAAAAAATAGAGGTGTTTCACAATGGCGGTATCATTACAAGCATTGATTGATCGTTCTGTTCGGAATATGGGTTCGGGAATCCATCCAGTTGTGAAAGAAACAGCAATCGAAGTCATCAAAAGATCTTATAAAGAGGGTATTTATGTGCAGATGACATCTGGCTATCGTTCTTTTGCGGAACAAAATAAGCTGTATGCGAAAGGACGTACTGCGCCAGGGAAGATTGTGACTCATGCTAGAGCTGGACAATCCAATCACAATTACGGTTTAGCAGTCGATTATGTTTTATTATCCTCAGATGGCAAAACAGCAATCTGGACTGTTAATTCCAAATGGAAAAGAGTCGCTCAAATTGCAAAGGCTTTAGGATTTGCATGGGGAGGGGACTGGAACAGCTTTAAAGACTATCCGCATTTAGAGATGATAGGCGGTTTAACTTTGAGCCAATTACAAGCTGGTAAACGTCCAGTCCTCGTATCAAAAGTCAACAACGCAACACCTGCCATTCCTAAACCAACTAAAAAGAAGTCATCAACAAAGAAATCATCTTCCAGTGGTGGTCGTGCGATTGTTAGAACCATTCAGAGTACCTTGAATAAACGATATAAGCTCAATATTAAAGTAGATGGTTATCAAGGACCTGAAACATATAAAGCTTTGCTTAAGGGCTTCCAGACCGAATTAAATAAGCAATTTCATGCAGGTCTTGTCGTAGACGGAGAGTGGGGACCGAAAACTCGTGCGGCTGTCGTAAATGTTCGCAAGGGAGCAAAAGGAAATCTCACTTGGATTCTTCAAGCGTTGTTGATCTGTAAGGGATATGATGTGAATGGGCTTGATTCTATCTTTGGTCATGGACTTGAGAAGGCTGTAAGAGCTTTTCAAAAAGCAAATGGTCTGGCTGTGGATGGGATCGCTGGGAGAGCTACTTGGACAAGGTTGTTTGCATGAAAAAGACCCTCTGTGAAGAGGGTTCTTATATTGTTGTTTTGACATAACTTTCATGAGTTATTGATTTTGACTAACTTCAATAAAATTATTTTGTGAATGGTATGCAAAAAAATATTGCTGTTTCTAAATTCTACATGTATTTTTTAATTGTCTTGAAGCCCTATTACAATCCATTCATCTACAATATCCCAGAAATTCAAATTATATTCAGGTTCATCATTGGTAAACCACAATGTCGCTACATCATCTATACAGTTATTTAAATCTATAGCAACATATCCTCCCATGCCATTTTCAAAAAAACCATATGTTGAAGCCATATTAATTCCTAAAGGTTCTTCTAACTCTTCAAGTATTCCCCATTCATGATCCTCAAAATGAGTAATGCGTTCTATTGGTACAAGTCCCATAGCTCTGCTTGGCAAATAATAAAAACCATTGTGTAACTTTTCATAGAACTCCTTAATAGATTCTGGAACATTTGACCAAACTTGTTGCATTTCTGAAGTATAAATAGAATCAGTCGGTATACCACCTTCATAATAAAGAATTTCGTTGTTTTCACTCTTTACGCTGTATAGTACTGCATATTGTCCGTTATCTATAATTAGTTCAAATTCTAATAAATTCTCTTTCAAGTATGATATAGTATTACTTAATTCTTTTTCACACACACTATTCCATAAAGTTATTAATTTATTTTTCTTTCTTGTTTTATCTGTTTCTTTAAATATCTCAATCCATTTTTCGGGCATTTTTTCCTTTTCAATATTGAGTAAGTCTCTGTTAGATACAAACTCTATACTTTTTCTATATTGTTTTAAAAAAGATAATTTATCCATCCGAAATCACTCCTTTTTATTTATCCTATTAAATTCATCTATCATCTTTTGGATCTTAATTTCTAGTTCTTTTTCTTTTACTATCATTTTTTTTCTAAATACAGGATTTACCGGAATATTTCCAATTTTGTAGATGTCCCAATCCACATATGATTTTGGCCCCTTAGATTTATTAGCTGTTTCACTAAGGCCTATAAAATTCTCTACAAAATTGGCAATTTCCTTCTGTTGATTGTAAGTTAGTGTCTCAAAACCTTCCATACGAGCAATTCTCTCTAGAGAAACAATATGGTCTGCATGCAGTTTTTTATCAATTATTAATCCAGGTAAGGCAAAATCCTCAGATCCAATAATGTCATCAATATTTTTGTTTACTTCTTTTTGTATTTTAGAAGATGGTGATGCTCTTCTTAATCTACGATATGTCTCATCGGAAATTTTCCTTTCGCCATATCTTACACCTTTCGTAATGTTTTTACCCGCACCCTTGGCACCTTTACCAACATCTTCCCCTAGCTCATGCTTCTTCGGCTTAGAAGACTCATGAGGATGCTTGCCAGAAACGGTTCCAGCATCTTTATCAGACTCGTGAGGCTTATCAACCTTGTGAACTGACTCATGTGGTTTTGATTTTGGTTTATGCGGAGTTTTGGGATCACCGTCACCATGCTTGCCTTTTTGAACATTTTTGCCTTCGTGTTTTTCGGTCACTTTTCCAGTGCTTTTGGTTGCTTCTTTTTTCCTCTTAACCTTAAGAAACGGCTCGTTTGACTTTGGTTGTGAAGATCCATTAGGACGCTTAACAGAACCATTTCCAACGCCTTTTTCCTCTGCTGCAAAGAATTGTAAATCTAACTTTAGAGTCCCTTTATTACGAGAAAACTTCTTCTTGATAAATTGAATAAAATCATGTCCAAGTTTTTTTAAATTAAGAGCATTTATTGGGAGACGCCCTAAAGCTCCTAATCTAAGTTTTTCGACTAAAGGATTTGTCAAAACTTTCTTCAAAGCTTTCTTCAAAACTTTCACCGGTACTTTAATCACTTTTTCTAATGCTATTTTACCGGACTTTCTAGACGCAGCCAATCCTTTTTTTCCAAGCTTTTTAGATGCATCTATCCCTTTTTTAGCGAATTTCTTGGGTGCTTCTGCAACTTCGGCTCCAATCTTTCCTGCTTTACCTAGTTTGCCCGCCTGTGCTGCAGTTTTTACTTTACTGACACCTTTATCGCCTGCAAGCGACGTTCCAACCATAGCCAAAGCACTACCTATCCATTTACCTCGGCTTTCGGCATCGCCATTGATTACGTCGCGTTGAAAAGATTCTGCAATTGCGTTTAATACATATTTAGTAGAATCTATAGGATGAGCTACGAAGTTAGCGATGCTCTCCAAAGTCTGTACAGGATGTGTTGCTGATTCCCAAGTGTCCTTAACTCCGTTTATAACCGTTTCTCTCATGCCTTCGACTGCTGCATAACACCCTCTCCTAAGTTCAACATCCGTTTTAATCAGCTTATAATAAATTTTTTGCTCCAGAGTAAGGTTTTCATAACCAATGTCTTCGACCATATCATAATACCTTTCGGTCACCACTAGAAACTTTAGGTCTGTTGGTTGATATTCCTTAAGTTCTTCCTTAAGTTCTTCCTTTAGTTTCTCCATTCTCTGCTTTTTCTTAATGAATGTAATGCGTTTCTGTTGTTGAGGTGTGAGGTTCTCTTCCCCAATCTCTGTCGCAATTTCAAGAAATTCATCATCATCTGAAACACTTTTGAGTTTTATCTGTAGTTTTTCGATTCTCTCTTTTTCTTTCTCTACTGCTAATTGGTGTTCTTTATATTTGATTTTTGCCCATTTAAATAGTTCGAGCGCTTTTGATGTTTGATAAACTTTACTTGCATGAAACTTCTTCAAACTAAAATTCATCGGTTCAGAGCTTTTTCCATTGCTTGTGGCGTCTATCAATCCTTTATATTTATCTTGCACAACATCTTCCATAGTTTCTGACTGTTGGTAATCAGCCGTTAGAGAATGATCAAGTTCGTTGACAGCATCGATCGTGTCTGTCCGTGTTTTTTGTGCCTTGGACATTCTCTCATGATAGTTTTTTTCGGTCCACTTATCCAAATGTATAATATCTTTGATGCTGTCGATAATGCCGTCCATTTCTGATTTGAGTGAAGCAACAACTTGATCAGCTGTTTTATCGGCAGTGTCGAGATCCTGACTTAAAAAAGATAATTCTACGTATAAGTCTTCCAACTTTTTATTTTTAACCGCATAAGAGAGTAATTCAAAGAAAACAATTCTTTCTTTTGCAAGTAGTAACCAGCTGTCCACAATTTCAGCTTGTCCACTAAAGAAATTTTTCATGTTTGTTGCGGCTTTCCCTTGAAAATCGTCTAATTTTGTCATTCGAAGAAAAGCATCTTTTAGGGTTTGAAGCTGTTCTTCAAAACTTTCATATTGCTTTTTTCGTTTGTCTGCAGCATCAATTAAAGAGTTTGCTTCATATACTTTATTTGAGCTGTCTTTTTTGGGTTTTTTATTTGAACTCATCTATGATCCTCCCAATGGCTTTTCTAGCAAGTTCAAGATCCTTTTCTTTCAGTAAGTTGCAGTTGTTTTTTACATCTTTGATATTTTTATGAACGTTTTTTTTGTATTCATCAAGCATGTTATAAGTCTTTTGTTCTCGGCTTTTGAAACTAGCTGTAAAGGATAAATCATTTTTGCCACAAGAACCCGGATGCTCTGCCAGTTGCAAAGCTTCTAGGGCCTGTTCGACAGTTTTGAGTTCTTTTATGAAAGTATCTTGTACAAACTTAATTGTCATTTAGATCGTTCCCCTAATAATTTATGAATTGAGTTTATGGTCTTGGACAGTTCATCCTGCTTTTTTTCCCCTTGATTCAGTAGATCATCTGCAGCCTTGGCTAATACTCCTACTCCTTCAAGGAAAGCTTTTTCAGCCTTCAAAGATCTAATTTCTTCCTCAATTTTGGAGATATAATCTAAGTACCCTTCATTTACAATATCGTGCATGGATGTATGCGCTTGATCGCGGTCCTTGTCAAAGTCAGTGGCAGAGTCTCCGATCCAGTGCTTGTCTAGATGGGGTTTTAAAATTTTTCTAATATGGGAGATTCCTTTTTCATGTTCTCCCTCAATTTTTTTCTTTGTTGCTTTTAATTTTTGAATTTGGTGTTCTGCATGATGTATACCTTGCTTCGTCATGCTGTTAATACCACTCACAATAGTTCCGTAATTCATTTGTTTCACCTCAACATAAGGGATTATACAGATTTAACCACTGAATTTTTTACCATACCTTTAATCATAAAAAAGAAGAGAAGGGAGTGAAATGGTCGTTTAGAACTGTTTTTTATAGGTAACTGCTTTCATAGTTATTAAAATAGTCCTATTTTTTCTGATGATCACCTTGAATAATAGGGGTTGAAGAAAATCACAAAACACAAAACGAACAAACATTCGTATTATGATTGTATCAGGAACACACGTTCTGGTAAAATGAAATAATAAAGGAGGAGAAACACATGGATACGATGTTAAAACGTTCATTAAAAGAAAAGACAGTTTTAGATATGATTTATATGAGAAGAGACGGTCGAATTTCAAAAAGGTCAATCATTGTTCATCAAATCAATGAAGGTTTTATTCGAGCGTATTGTTTTAAGAGCCGACAACCAAAGACGTTTACAATTGAAAATATCCTCGCTGTTTTTCCTGCGGTTCAGAAAAAAGTTGTTTGGAGAGTTTCTTAGGAGCAGGGGATCACTTACTTGTAAAGTTGATTTTGGCGGGCTATCTCATTGCAAAAAAACGTTTTTTGCATTATCATAAAGACATAATTAGGATTATCTTCTAAAGAAATTGCATAAAATAAAAAAGACCCGACTGCTGGTAACAGTCGAGTCAGCGTATACAAAGCAGACCCTACAAGAGTCTGACTCCAGGATCAATAAAACACATGACCTCCCTAAAGGTTTGTCGGCTCAAGGGAGGTCTACTTCTTTCTAATGTATGTCAACAATGCTAGGATAAACATCCCGAACAATAACATCAAAGATATACTCTGAAATGTTGACATCATTAGCTTCACCCCCTTTCATAGGGAGTGAGCCAGACCACCCTTGAGGGAGCCGAACTTTATATACAAAGAATATTTTACCACATCACTCCAAATTGCTGAGAGTGCTTTTTTTATTGACTTTAGGAAAATGTTGATGGGAAGTATACAATTCTTCGTGAAACTTACATAATTTGAATTAATAAAAATTGGATTTGAGGAAAAATAGAAGCCTGTTGAAAAACACCTGAAAGTTCTAGAAAATAACCCTGTTCTCCATTTTGATGATATATTAGATAAGATATTACTATGAAGGGGAAGTATCATGGCTAAGAGATTTTATGTAGTGAGAAGAGGACATGAAACTGGGGTTTTTACTACTTGGGATGAATGTATGAAAGCTGTGAGTTGTTATAGTAAGCCTGAATTTAAGAGTTTTGCAAGCATGGAAGAAGCCCAAATTTTTCTTGATGAATGTGATGAAAAAGAGAAAACACAACCAAAACCAACTGCAAAAGTTGAAAAAGAAAACACAGTTGTTACCTATATAGGCGGAAGCTATAAAAAACAGCCAAAAAAGTATTCCTATGGTTTATTACTGATCTTACCTGATGGTAAACAGATTAAAGGTTTCGGTAGTGATAATGAGGAAGAAGCTCTCGCTTCGCACACTGTCGCTGGTAAATTATTAGGCACAGTGGTTGCGATTGACAAAGCGATAGAATTAAAATTTAAAAATATTTATATTATTCATGATTATGAAGGGATTACAAAATGGGCTAATGGAGAGTGGAAAACAGTCTCCTTTGTGGCAAAACAATATAAAGAGTTTATTGATAAGAAAAAAGAAAAGATTAATATCACATTTGAATTGGATAAAGGTTATTCAAACAATGAATATATCAATGTAGTTGATGCCCTGGCTAAAAAAGCATTAAATATCATGTAGTAATGAACGAAAATGATAAAAATTATGGCGGGGTGATGGTCACCGCTATACTGGTTGTAGCAATATTAAGAGGATTAAATTCAATGGGTATTGGGGAGCATCTACGAAGATAGGCTTCCTATGTTATCAATTAATTATGAAGGTCATTTTAGATCTTCTTGACCACATTTTGACCATTTTTCTTATATTGCCTCTGATTTTCTCAAATTTTATAAAGGAATAAATATAGAGAAAATTAATGCGGGATTATGTAGGATTTGGTAATATCCATTAAACATAGAAGAACGTAAAAAATACGGTCTTAAAGGCGCTCGTCGTGCACCACAGTTCTCTAAACGTTAATTTATATACGTTTCAAAGGCTCTTTTCACTTTTGTGGAAAGGGTCTTTTTTATGCTGGATAACCATGAACACCACAAAACTATTTCAATGGGGCAGGTATTGCAGCTAAGCGTTATGCCTTGGACCTGGGCTGTCCTGAAAGTCGTGTGGATGAATAAAAATTGGGGAGTTTGCTCGTTTTCCGAGTCTACTTCATCGTGTGCTTGATTGTTCGGCGTAAGAGATTTCTCCTTCTCCTGCTTACAGATAATCTAATCGAATATCCGTCAGCTGTTTGACTGCTTCTAACACACGATCTAACTGATTTGTTTCTTTGACGTAATGGAGTAACTCTATGAATTCTTTCTCTTTTCCTATATAATGATTCATGTATAAGTTTTTTATGTGTGATGGTGCCTGCTTAAAGCATTGGCTTTGAGCGATGGCGCCCTTTTTTCTTTGGAAGGTATTCAGATAATGATAAATATTCATTTCCCATTGGTGAAGCCCCCAATTACGGATATGTTCTGCAATCAACTGCCCATCGTGAAACAACTTGATGCTTCCAGCTCCTATTTTTGCTTTAATATATTTTCCTACCTATTTTAAAGGCCTTTTTTTCTCCATAGCGATCATCATTTGTTATTTGAACAATATCTCCAAGGTAGATATTCTTATCCCTCACGACTTTTTCAGGTACAAATGCTTCTGTTCCTTATCGAAGCAATAGCTCCTCCCCTTAACTGGCACTCCCTAACTTCATAATTTTTAGGATTGTCGAGTAAACCTTTTTCGGTATTTTGTCCACAATTTTCTAAAGTTGTTGCTCCTTCTTTTTGGGGAGGATTAATATAGTAGTCTATGTATTTTTTTCTCTTTACTTCTTCTCCTTCACTGTTTATTTTTTGCTTGTTTTCCTTTATCAACTCTGGTAAAACAATTTATTTCACCAATAGCTCAAAATACTGTATCACATATGCTTTTGTATTTGACAAGTTTTTAAGACTCAAGTCTTTAATGGTCTGTTCTAGTTCTTTTTTGATTTCTTTTAAAATTGATTCTCTCATCATTTTTAGTCCTTTCAATTTTTTTAGAACAAACAAAATTGTAACAGCTACATAATCTAAAAGTCCAAATAATAAAAGCCCTGTTGGGCTTTTAGGTGTTATAGATTGGCACTTGCGTTTTTTTCTTTAATAAGATCGGACTCTTGAGCTTTAGCAAGTTGTGTGAACAGCAAGATTCCAACACCAGCAATAAGTTGAATTAAACCACCAATTGCAATCACCTTTCCTGATCCTATTGCTTCTGCTGCATATCCGCAGATCACTGAACCTAATGGAAGTGCAAGATTTCCAATCATATTGATGACAGCAAACACTTGTGGCTGATCATCTCCATCTACAGACAATTGGATAATCGTATGTTCAGGAACATTAATTGCGCTTACTGCTGCCCCAAATGCAAAGGCAGCCAGGAATACAAGCGGTAACATTGTAAATAGACCAGTGATAACGTAAGATGCACCTTCAATCATTCCGGCTGTTATAAAAAGAAGTCCATATCTGTTGATCTTCACTTTAGCCAGGATAAATCCAAGTGTAAATGCACCAATAGCTGTTGTAGCCCTCAGGAGCGAATGGGTAAACGGTGTACCATTTAAGTCTTCTGAAACATAAATTGCGGATAATGCTTCCCATGGGGCTGCTGCTAAATTCATAAAAATACAATAGATGGCCAAAGGAAATAAAATTCTATGATGTCTCACTAAAGAAAACCCTCTTTTTAATTTTGCTATGTATGTGCCTCTTTGATTGGCATTGTCATGCTCAGTAGATGGCTGATCAGCTTGATACTTAATACAAAGAACCAAAATTCCAGAAATGATATAGAGTGTGAAGGAAATGATCATGATTGGTGCTGGACCAATTAAAGTAAGAAGGCCTCCACACAGTGTAACAATTCCAAGCTTTACAATTTCAGAGGAAGACTGTATGATCGCATTTGCTTTTTGCATGAAGTCATCGTGGACAATTTGCGGAATCAGAGTAATTGACGCAGGGTTATATGTCGCACCTGTTGCTGAATGAATAATCATAAGTCCGATAATAAACCACATTGGTGAAAACCCGTTAAAATAACTAATTGGTATTGAGAGTACAATTAATGCCCTTGTTAAGTCAGAAAAGTACATCCAAAACTTTAAAGTGCTTCTTTTCATTAAAGGACCTGTCACCGGTGCTATCAATGCTTCTGGAAGAAAGGTGACAGCAATTAATAAAGCAGTGCCAAGTGCTCCTTTTCCACTAAAAATCAAAAACCACAGAATCGAGTAAAATGCAAAGCTGTCAGCCGAAACCTTGATGAGTCTAGAGAAAAAAAGAAATGTGAAATTCTTATTCCAAACAGTTAATGCGCTATTTAATTTTCCCATAAACCAAAGTCCACTCCCTACTCGATAATACAATATTTAGGTAACATGAATAATTTTAACATAAAACTAATAAAATGGTTCAAACTTTTTTGAGAATACAGTTGTCCTCTTGTTTACAATTCGGTGTCACGCAAACTTCTCCTAAAAAAATTTTTTCGCTTTGTTTTTGGAATATTTGTGCTATTATTTAACATAAAAAGGTTGTTCTTAAAAAGAAAGGAATGAGGGGTCTTGAAAGTCATACCATCTTCTATTGTGGGAATGAAAATTAATGAGTGGTATAACAAGATTCAAAAATTAGACGTTATAGAAGCAGAACGGCTTAAAGAGGAAGTTTGTCAAGAAATAGATAACATGGAAGAAGATCAGGACACGCTGTTGTATTATCAGTTAATGGGATTCAGGCATCAATTAATGTTGGACTATCTGTTTCCAAAAGAAAAAAAAATGTCCCTTGCGGATTATCTTAGAGAGATAGAAGGACAGGGAAGAAAATTTTCTGGATTATTAGAGTATTATTTTTCTTTCTTTTCGGGAATGTATTATTTTTCAGAAGGAAAATACTTAACAGCGATTCGATCTTATAGACTGGCAGAAAAAAGATTATCAAAAATTTCAGATAAAATTGAAAAAGCAGAATTTTATTTCAAGATGGGTGAAGTATTTTATCATATGAAGCAAACACATATGTCCATGTATTACATATCTCTGGCATATGAAATTTATAAAGAGCAGGCTACCTACAAAGTTCGTTGTATTCAATGTCATTTTGTGATTGCAGGAAATTATGATGATTTACATATCCATGATAAGGCTTTGCCTCATTTACATAAAGCTTTGGCTCTTTCTCAAGAAATTGACAACTGGCCTATGATCACAAAATCACTGATCAATATGGCACACAGTTATCAATGCATTGGAAGCTTTCAGGCTACCCCTTATTTTCTTGAGGCTATTAAAGCAGCAGAAAAAACAGGATCAAACGATATTACATTTGCTTACTATGGTTTGGCTTTAATAAATTTTATTGATGATAAAAAAAACGCAGCAAAGAAATGGATTAAACAGGCTATAGATAGTGCTCAGAAGTTTGATGATGGTTTATCATTAATTTTGTTAAATTTTTTAGAGGTATTGTTTATCAAGCAAGGAGATAGGTCAGAAGTGTTGGAATCTCTAGAACCACTTAGAAATGGTCAGGGTTATCCTTATTTAGAAGAACTAGCTTTTGTGGCTTCAGAATTTTATACTAAGAATAAGCGTCCTGATGACTCTGTGTTTTTTTTAAAGCAGATGATGGAGGCTCAAAATCAAATTCGAAGGGGTGAGTTTCAGTATGAAATTTAAAAGTTTTATTTCAGCTGTGTGTATTTTGGGAATTTTGACGATAGGGATAGGCGAATTTTTTCAAACAGATTATAGTGACATGCACGTTGCAACACGAAATCGTACTTAATTAAAGATAACTAAAAGTCAGCATAGGGGTAGATCAATGAGATCTGCCCTTTTTTTGTTGAAATAGAATAGGTTTGGAGTTGTTTTCATGGTTTAAAATCATTGTTGGGGTCACCCAAAGGGTCTGCTCTCAGTCGTAAGTCAGCCAAAAACGCTGACTAACTCTCTGAGGCATCTGGCTCCCCTCTAAAATGGTCGATAACATGCAGTTGTAACCTGGTGCTATGTTCCTGACCTATTTTTTAACGAGTGTCCCATGAACGGAAAAACAAAAACCATCAAGACAATTAGAAAGGTTCCCGACAAGTCCGGTCGCATTTCTGCAATTGGAATTAGTCCGGTTCAAATGAACCATCACGATCACGGGGTACAGCAATCTCAACTTCTCCAGCAGTCGTTTTGACCAACTTTTTCCCATACCCGTTTCTTCTATTGCTTGTTTCTTTTTCTCCTTTGTCATTTGATTCATAGCCCAAATGGTGATTCAGCTCACCTTTTAACATATACTCAAACATCGGACCAAATATGTCCTTTAATGCATGTTGCATATCCTCCTCTACAGACTTAGGTTGATACTGTTCAATCATCTTGTTAGCTCATTCTACGGAGGCAGGATCTCTTTTCAATTTCCCCATCGAAAATACTCCTTTAGCTTTAGACGTATCATTCTAGCAAATAAAAAAACTGTGTGAGTAAGAAACCGTACGCTTTTCTCACTTACACAGTTTAGTTTACACTCCCCATGGATAGATGATTTTGTTTCATAATAATAAAAGACTTCAGCCGATTTGTAATAAAATTTAGCCTTTTCATTTTTATCTGAACCTTTCGCTAACTTTTTTTCTGCTTCTCTGTAGGATTTAATAGCTGTTATGTATTTTCCTTCTGAAAAATAGTATCTCCCCGAAAATAAAGAAAAATAATATGCTAACAATCAAGAAAATTTTCTTCCTTTTCCCGCTATCACTCTAAGATATTCAGCACTTGTCGGAGGTCAAGCTGTCTAGCTGTTTCGAATATTTTAAATCCTTTTTGGGCATATATTTTGAATTCATAGCTTTGTCACTTTAATATGTTCAAACACTCCTCTTTTTGCTGGATTTATTCATTCTAGTGGAACATTAGTGGAGAGTAATGCATAAAAAATACATACTGCTCTTTTTTCACAAACAAATAACCCGAATAACAGAATGACCTATGGATATCATAATGAAATAAATATACTTTTTCTTAAAAGGAGAAAACTAAATGGGGCTAGTTTTAGAAATAGTATACATAAACCTTTTGTCTCCGTTAATTTTGTTCTTTATCCTTGGTATAATCGCAACATTGGTGAATTCGGACCTTAAAGTTCCAGAGGCTTTTTATACGGGTTACACGATGATTATTTTATTTACCATTGGTATTAAAGGTGGAACCAAACTTAAACACGCTTCAATAGGAGATATGTTTGTGGTGATTTTAAGTGCTTTGTTTTTAAGTTTTCTCATGTTAACCATTTCTTATCTTCTTATAAAAAAGGTGTTCAAATTTGATACTCCGAACTCGCTAGCTTTGGCTGCTCATTATGGTTCAGTGAGTGCAGTAACATTTGTTGCAGGATTATCTTTTTTAGATAAAATGGAAGTCCAATATGAGGACTATATGCCAGCTATTCTTGTTATTATGGAAGGGCCAGCCATCATCACTGCAATTATACTGTATAAAATTTTCACACAAAAAAAAGAAGGATATTTAACATCAGGTTTGACTGAAGTTGTAAAGGAAGCCTTTTTTGGAAAAAGCATTTTCCTTTTAATTGGGGGGATCTTCATTGGTTTGATAGCTCATGAGGATGGACTACTTATGATTAAGCCGCTTTTCGGTGATTTGTTCTATGGTGTTCTCAGTATTTTTTTACTTCATATGGGAATGGTAGCGACACAACGAATTAGAGATTTGAAAGGCATACAATGGTATTCCTTTGCTTATGTATTCATTCTTCCTATCATTGGTGGGATTATTGGTATTCTTGTTGGTGATTTTATTGGATTATCGCTTGGGGGAACTTTTATTTTGGGTGTATTAACTGCGAGTTCGTCCTACATTGCAGCACCAGCAGCTATCGAACATTCTATACTTGAAGCAAACTCTGGAGTGTATGTTGGTTCTTCTTTAGGTCTAACACTGCCCTTTAATCTTATTTTCGGTATTCCTTTTTACTTTTGGGTTTCAAGTCTAATGGTAGGCTAAATTGAGGAAAATAGATCCTGATTTTGTGATTTCTCTAGAAGATAACTTCCTCTCTTTGGTTGTATTTCAAAAGGGCATTAATGTCATTAAATATTGAGTAAGATGGATCTTCTAATGACCGTGCTTGTTGTACTAACGGCACAATTTGTTTAATATAAAAATTGGTAGTGTAGCTCATTTTATAAAAAAAATCAAAGTGATTTTGAAAGGAACTTAACTCTATGACTTATTTTTCTGGTTTTAATTTTGATAATTTTTGGGATGACAGTGAGTATGCAAAAAAGAATTACGTTTCTGATCATCCTTCAAATGAAATGATAATTAAAATTGAAAGTGATTTAGGATATAGGTTGCCAAAATCTTATATCTGGTTAATGAAAAGACATAATGGGGGAATTCCTATAAATACTTGTTTTCCTACCACCGCACCAACATCTTGGGCAGAAGACCATATAGCTATATCAGGTATATTTGGTATTGGCTATGAGAGAAGTTGCTCATTAGGTGGGGAATTTGGGAGTGAATTTTGGATTGAGGAGTGGGACTATCCAAATATCGGAGTAGCTATATCAGATTGCCCTTCAGCAGGACATGATATGATTTTTTTGGATTATAGAGAATGTGGTCCTAATGGTGAGCCTTGTGTGGTACACATTGACCAAGAAAACGACTATGAAATGACATGGTTAGCTAATAATTTTGAAAGCTTCATTAAAGGATTAGTAAATGATGATGTCTATGATTATAGTGAAGAGTAAAAATATACGATTTACAAATGGTTAAAATTAAGATTAGTAAAAATGTAGATTTAGAACAAGTATTATAACTATTTTACCTATCTTAGTAAATTCCTTTGGCATGAGAGCACCTCCTTGAGTCTAAAATGAGTCTAAAATCGACATTAATCAAGAAACATTATAGCAATGTATATATAGAATGGTAAATAGCACGAAGAAATGGGGAAAAAATAAGAGAAAACTAAGTGTTCTCCACAAAAAATAGGGGAAAAAATATTTAAGATGACAACAGGAGAAAAAAACAGGAAAAATTCACGAAGAAATGGAGAAAAAAACAGAAATCCATATTTTGTGGATTTCTGCTATGTAAGAATGCCGTGTTTAGGATCCCCCAGTTCAAACAACTTTATTATCATACGGACAGCCTTTCATACTTAGTGATCGCTTGATGTTAAACGTTTTTAGCGCTTCATCAATGACCTGGTTTTTAAACTCTTTTCCTCTGTCAGTATGGAATAGTTGAATATGATGCAAGTTCCCCTTTATGGACGATAGGGCCCGATAAACGAGTAACGCATCTTTATTCTCACCTGTACTAAATCTAATCATTTCTCGATTATAGAGATCAACAAATGCACATATGTAATGCCATTTTTTCTGCACCCTTACATACGTTAGATCACTGACCATGACGGTCAACTCTTTTTCTTGTGTAAATTCACGATTCAACTCATTTGCTTGTGTACTGTCATTTGGTTTTTCTTTATGTGGCTTGAACTGAGCCACAGTATAAGCTGAAATAAGACCTTGTTCATTCAATTATTCTGCCGATGCGACGACGAGAAACGATTTTCCCATGCTTTTTTAGCTCATGTTTGATCTTTCTTGCACAGTAATTTTGCCGGCTTTGATGAAAGATTTCAACGATGTCAGAGGTAACATCATCTTCATTCTTTCGTTCTTTGCTTCGTAATAATACGTACTTCTAGGGAGTTGTAGGACCCTGCAAATTGCTGATATCGAGTATTTGTGCTGGTTGTTCTTGATCACATTTACTTTCGTCCTCGTATCAGCGCAGCTTGCTTTAAAATATCATTCTCCATCTCTAATTGCTTAGTACGCTTTCTAAGATCCCTAGACTCTTTCTGTTCGGGGCTGAGATTCTCCTTTTCTTTGAAGGAACCAGAGGTTTTGCTTTGATTCACCCCGCTTATCAAGGGAAGAAGGGGTTAAATCATATTCTCGAATGATATCTTTACGAGGCTTTCCATTTTATGATAGTTGCACGATCTGTTGCTTAAATTCTTCGGTAAAAGTCAGACGCCTTTTTTTTAGTCATGTAGATCCACCTCTTAACAGATATGGTATAGTTAATTCTACTTGACCTTAAAATTTCTGTCTAACAAAGTGTAACCGATCCAAGCGTCAGTTCGTACTCTTTTAAAACTTTACAAACAATCTTATATTTCAATTTTTTTGCTTTTTTTAAGACCAAGTACAAAAAGTACAAGTAAGGTAAAACAACCAATGATGTACTGTAGAAGCGAAAGCGGGTTTGAGCCAACCATAACTGGATAGTAGTAACCAGGGAAATTTTCGATTAAGCCTGAAATAAATTCGTTTTGAGTATTTCCTAAAACATTATGCAAAATATTTGGAAAAAAAAGCAACATTGCTGTCAAAATGCCATAAACAGCACCGCTTCGAACACCATATAATAATAAAATATATCCGAACAAGAAATAAGTCAGCACTAGAAGAAAGACATTACCAGAGAAACCTAAAAAGAAGGAAGCTTTCAATTCTCCAGGCACTCCAAGTTGTTTTGTAACTAGAAGTAAACCTATTCCCAATGCTAAATAAAGTAAACTCACAAGTAGTGCAATTACGACATTGGCCAACACATAGTTTTTTCTGTTTTGTTTTGAGTTGTTAATCAATGTGATTGTCTTAGAAGAGTAATCCCTATTGACAAAATAAAGTGGGTGTAATACCGCCGCCAACATCCCTAACATACAATAAAAATTGGAGACATGTTTAATGTTAAACGGCGTAGGCGTATTTGCTGTTAAGATAAAGTAACTTACGAGTAATGCTGGTCCGAAAGCTCCTAACAATCCAACAGCCAAATGGCCTTTTTTCAATAGTTCTATTATATTGTAATTAACATAATTTTTAATATTTAGTATCATGGTCTTCACCCCTTAATTTGTTCATATAGACATTGCGAAGCGTTTTCTTCTCAGCAGTAAAATCAATTAACCTTAGTCCCAACTGATTTAAAAACTGGAATATCTCAGTATTTTCTGCCGTCGTTTCAATTTGAATGGTTCTTTCGCTTGAGTGAATAATACTTCCGAACTTTTGATTCTCGATGAATGTTGCTAAGTCAGCAGGAGTATCAAAAACCAATTTTAGAATATATTGACTTGTCTTGTGAAATTGTTGTTCTTCGGAAATAGTGCCTTTTTCTAAAAACAAAACTCGATCACAGATTGTTTCAATATCTTCTAGCTTATGGCTTGAAATCAAGACACCGACATTCCACTCATTAGCCATCTTTCTTAATTGCTGTAATACTTCGAGGGATGTTTCTATATCCATACTGTTTGTTGGTTCATCCAATACAACGTAACTTGGCTTATTCAATAAACTTATGACAATCCCCAATTTCTGCCGCATTCCTAAAGAATATTCTTTCACCTTTTTATTCAATACATCAAATAATTGCAGACCCTTTAGAAGTTCTTCGTATTCACCAAGATTGAATTTATATCCATATATTTTCGAGAAATAGAACAGATGCGCTAATCCGGTCTTATTACTATATAGTTTGGGTTCCTCAATTAAGTATCCGACATGATGATTGTCTTCAACAGATCCATCGAATGTCTGAATTGTTTGAGCAATGATCTTCATAAGTGTACTTTTTCCAGCACCGTTACTTCCAATTAAACCAATGATTTCACCTTGTTTAAAATCAAAAGATACCCCTTTTAAAACGACAGAGTGACTATATTTCTTGGTAATTGAATTAACATGCATTTCCCAATCAATCCTCCCTCAATAAAGTTTGTTTTTCTTCCAAATACTCACGCATTCTCATGATTTCATATTTATCGTTGACACACCAATATTACTGGATATCGTTTAATGGTTTTGATTACGACCTTCTGTGGTCATCAGTTGTAATTTGATGCCTCGGCATAAACGCCATCTAAGAGGTTTGATACGGAGTATCGCTCATCCTTCGTATCATTCTTGGTGGGGGAATTGACATCTAGTTCTTTACTTTTCTTTACATGCATTGGATTTACCACGACAAAATCGCAGCCTTTTTTACTAAAAAATATGCAAGACTAAACCAGTAATGGCCAGTCGGCACTACACCAAGAACTTGTCATTTTCTTTTCGAAGTCTTTCTGCATTTTTGAAAGCCATGTTTTCGACTTTCAAAGATGAATCCTCCTTGGTTCCTTAAATTAAGGGTCCATTTTTGCTTCAAAGCTTTGGACACTTCGTATGATACCAAGGAGCTCTTTTTTTGTTCAGCCCTCAACTTCAGTTTAAAAAATCTTTTTTATATCGAATGGCTAGATAGATTCCTGAAGCGATGAATGCAAAAGAATATTTATATAGGAAGAAAATTTGCCACATATATTCTTTGGGGAAAATCATGTCGCACACAACTATTCCACTTAACATAAAGAGGGAACTTTTTAAAGATATTTCATTTGTTCTTTCGTCAGCCTTACCCATTTTTTTTCGAAATACCCATGTCAAAATCCCTCCGCCTATAAACAATACAAAACCGATACCAAGAAGCATATTCCAATTACCTTGTGATTCTTCCGCCCAAGTTTTTAAGGGATAAAAGATTGTGTCTGATATTTCTGATGCTATTTCTCCTATAGGCTTATAGTTCATTCATATCACCACCTTCTAAATAAGTAAATATATCGTTAACATCAACTTTGAAGAAATTTGCAATACGAAAAGCTAATAGTAACGAAGGAACATAATTTCCTTTTTCCATTACGAAAATTGTTTGTTTAGAAACACCGACTTTGTCAGCCAGCTCTTGCTGAGACATTCTGGCAAGCACGCGATATTCATAAACCTTATTTGATATCGAATCACCAAAATCTCCCTTCATCATCATCACCTCTTTAAAATAAGTGTAAATTAAATATTTATAAAAGTAAAGTAAACTTATATAAAGTTATAATATACTTTATGAAAAAGAGGTTGTCCTGATGACAATTTTTTAGCCTTTATGCTCCAATGGGGCGCGATTGTGAAAGAACAAAAACCTAATTCCTTGTTCAAAGAAAGTGGAATTTGATCTTTTTATCTTCAATATTATAATTATTTCTCTACTGTAAATTAGGAAAAGCATAAAGAAGTGAGTTGGATAAAAACGTCTTTTGACGATGTGAATCTTAGCTTGATAGACATACCTGGATCAGATTTGAGAAGAGCATCATTTCAATGAATACGAACAAACGTTTACTTGAGGAGCACTTCTATATTGTTCAATACACTTAAATCATGGATGCACAATCCCATCCTAAGGCAAACAAAAACGAGAGCATATGTAAATAGAAACGACTAAAGGTTTATAAAAATAAATAGGAGAATCTTAAATGAAAAAATATCCGTATATTACATGCACTCTTCCAATCAAAGCAAATAAAGATATACATGGAGTTGCAAAAATAATATAATTGTTAGTTCAATTATGCTGATTATCGAATATCGTTGTTTCCTTTGATTTCCTTATGATGTTAGTCTAATAATTGGACACAGAGAATAGAGATTTTTATACTGAAACTAATAATTTCTAGGAGTGTCCAAAGTGAACGGAAAAAGATACGATAAAGACTTTAAAATCTTTGCTGTTAAGATGGTTGTGGAAGATGGAAGAAAGGTAGCTGAAGTTGCACGAGAGCTAGATTTAGTTCATCAAACCTTGCATAAGTGGGTGGATAAGTATAAGGAAGAGCAGGAGGATGCCTTTGTAGGAAGTGGGAATCTTAATCCCAAGGATCAAGCTAATTATGAAAAAGATAAACGTATTCGTGACTTGGAAGAGGAAGTTTCCATTTTAAAAAAGGCTATGGGCATCTTCGCAAAAAACCAGAAGTAATTTATGACTTCATCGAAAAACACCGACACGAGTTCCGTGTAGCGAAGATGTGCGAAGTATTAGGTGTTTGGAAAAGTGGTTATTATGACTGGAGGAATCGAGATAAGAGTGAGCAGAAAAAGCGTAGAGAAAAGCTAACAGCCGAAGTGAAGCGTGTTTATATGGAGTCCAAGAGAAGGTTGGTTGTATTTAGCTACGATCATGGACTTATTTTCAAGGAGAATCATCGGTTGGGAAATGAGTAGACGTATGACGAAGGAATTGACCATTACAGCTTTGAAACGGGCGATAAACCAGCAGCCACCACAGAAAGGGCTTATTCACCATTCCGATCGAGGTAGTCAATACGCAGCGTATGACTATCAAGCAGTTCTACGAGACTATAAGGTTACGACAAGTATGAGCAGAAAAGGTAACGGTTACGATAATGCATGTATTGAATCTTTTCACAGTGTGATCAAGAAGGAGCTCATATTCCATCAGAAGTATCAAACACGAGCAGAAGCAAAAAGAAGCATATTTGCCTATATCATGACTTTTTACAACTACAAACGTATTCATTCATCTATTGGTTATTTATCACCGATAGCTTATGAGAAAAAGTATGCGCAAAAGTGAATGCAACTGATAGAGTAGAAGTTTAGTTACCTCTTAATAGAAGGAATGGGAGAATGCCGTTCCTTCTATTAAGAGGACAGCAAGCGAAGCGCGGTAGCCTTGACAATAATTTAATATTTTAAGTGTCCAATATCTTGACATAGGTCCACTTACTATGAACCGCTAGAAGGAGAATTTTATCATCAGTATAAAGAAGACATTGCTTTATTTGCAGAAATTATAGAGGGAGTTTATAAATGGATAGTTATAAATTATTATCAAAGATATAAAATATGGAATAATGACTGAATGAAGAGGAATTTCCAGTAAGTTTTTGTGAAAGGGTTAAGTGAAACCCCTAGGTCTACTCGACTAACACTTTCTAGTAAAAATTATATAGATGATTTATGCAATATTTCATTTTGCACTCCCCAATTTGCTTTTCTAAGTGAAGAAGTGAAGGCAAATATATTTGTTAAGAAAACAATAATAGAACCAATTAAAAATACAGTTGAAGAACCGAATTCTTTTGACAAATAACCAGCTAGTAGAACACTTATAGGAGCTAAAATTGTTGAGATTAGACGACTTGCACTAATTACCCGCCCTAGATAGTCTATAGGTACTTGAGTTTGATATAAAATATTAATTAAACGAGAATTTAGAGCTACACTTCCCATCAATAAAGCATAAAAAATACCAACTATAACCCAATTTGTTGTGGCAAATAACCCAAATAAAGATATTGCTGTTAACAACGAAGATGATAACAAAGTTGGTCCAGACTTCATTTTTTTATTTATTAGAGGTAAGATCCATCCACTAAATATACCTCCTAAAGCGCTTAATGTATAAACTATCCCAATTTGATATGATGGTAAAGATAATTCTTCTTTTAATCTGAAAATTACCATCAAAACAGAACCCGTTATCCCTAAATTAATAAAAACATTCCATATTAACACATTTCTGTATAGTGTATTTAACCATGTATATTTTAACCCTTCAAAACTTCTTTTAAAAATAGCCTTTGGATTTGCCTTTATAGGTTTAATTTGATTTTTATAATTAATAAGTGCTAATGAACAGACTAATAAGATGAATCCAAAGAAAGTTATCCAAAGACTTCCGAAAATACCTATAACCGTTAATGTTAATCCTGCCAAAGAAGGACCAACAGAAATTGCAATTGATAGCGACATCTGCATGTAAGAATTAGCTTTTGCTAAGTCATTTTTGTTAACAATTTCAGGTATTATAGATATTTCTGCAATACCATAAAGAGCTAATAAAAAATCGATTAAAAAAGCAATTATAAGTAATAAATATACTGAAAGTAATTCAGTACTATGTAATATAGGTATTGCAGATATTAATATGGCTTGCGAAAAGGCAATAACAGTTAAAATTTTTTTTCTATTAAATGAATCAACAAATGACCCACCAAAGTATCCCACTAAAAATTCAGCTAAAAATCCTAATGCATAAGAAATACTCATAAAAATAGGGGACTTAGTGTAAAATAAAATTATTAACGGTAAAGCTAAATCGTATATGTTTTCACTAACCTTATATATAAATTGGTTACTTACTACAAATAAAAAAGATTTATTAAATTTCATTTATTAACCCCCATGTGAATTAAAGAGGCTGGGAGATAACTACCTTACTCAACTATAAAACGAACAATTATTCCCTATGGAAAGACTTAAATAGGAAAAACCCGAACTTAATTCTAATAGTAAGATTTTAAATTAAAGTTCGAATTTATTATTAAATTACTTTTGAACCAGCCTCTTTCATTTTGCTATTCAACTGTAACCACGTATTCTGATCCGATAGCTGCTATAAGTTCTTTGGATGTAGATACTTTAATTGTTTCTAATGGACTTCCTACAGTTTGGGCAATTTTACCTAATAGAGAAAAAGATGCCTCATTCATAAGTTGAGGAGAAATACATTTAATAAATGCTTTCAGACCTTCTTTTTCCATAGGATCATTAGTTTTATTAACTAGTGCCTCTAGCTCATCTAATGAAGTAAAGATTTCTTCCATTGCTACTGACATAATATCACCTCCTTTCAATTATTTTTAGGCGTAACATTTATCCTTTTCATTTTCCCATTTAAAAAAATATCAAATGAGTATGCATGTTTTTTATTTTTTTCTATTACTTCTTGTTCTTTTTTTAATAAAAATTGTAACGCTTCTTTAGGAAGTGGAAGTTTATTTATAGAAACAATAGGAAACTGGTTTGAATCAGATGGAATAATAACTCTATCATTTCCCAGGTTATAACCGTTGTTTTCTGTGGTTGCATAAAGAATTGGTTCAGAGCGTATTGTTGTGTTTGAAAAACCTGTAAATTTTTTTGCAATTCCTCTTTCAATAAACAAATGTTTACGTGGATCAGGATTAAATTCCATAACAACTCTATGATGTAAAGTTGGGGAGTTCATTCTACAATCTACAAACTCAGCTTTTATTAAACTATTTTGTTGGCCAATAAATGTATATCTATCAACTTGTCCTATTTGAAGAGAAAAATCTTCATAATAGCTATCATCTTCAAAAAAAAGAAAATCTGTTACAATTGGCCCCTCATTTGCTACCAATGTATAGCTTTCGACGCCTGTTCCCACATAAAAATTTCTGTTCCAATATAAACCTTTAATACTGGTTTCTTCAATTTTTTTAATAGTCATGTCAATCCTCATTTCTATTCTTAGGTGTTAATGTTACATATCTTTTCTTTCCATCTAAGAATATTTGGAATCTGTTAGGAAATTCCTGTAAATCCTTTATTTTATATTGCTGGACTCTTAACGTAAATTCATAAGCTTCTCTTGGAATAGGGTATTTATTTACTTCTACAACGGGAAACTTGTTCAATTGTATGGTTCTTTCAACATTGACTACATCATTGGCTATATTGTAATGATCATTATCTGCCGAGAGGTACCAAATGGGTTCATCTCTTGTCAAGATATTTTCTAGACCATCAAAAGTATGTGCTATTCCTCGATCAATGTATAACATTCTTTTAGGATCAGGATTAAATTCAAGTACAACTTGTTTATGTAGAGTTGGAGAACCATTTCTACAATCTACAAAATACCCTGTAATTTTTTTATTCGGGTCACCGAAAAATGTCAATCTGTCAACTTGAGCTATATGAATTCCGTAATGATTATAATAAAACTTATCACTATGTGTTACCATATCAGAAATGCCGGGCCCCAAACTAGAGATAACATGATAGTACTTATTATCATCTGATTGAGAAAAAAAAGTTTTTTGAAAATGTAATCCTTCAATTTTAGTCCTTTTTAACAAATAAATTCCTCTTAAACTATATTTTGTAATTAAACATAAATGTATTATACCGGAAAAAAATAAACGGTTCAATAAATTTTTAATAATTGTCTGATTTTTTGAAATTATCTTTAAAAGGAGGGTCTTCGGGTACTATTTAACAGAAGACAAGAAGTTATATGGAGAGATATGAATAAAAGAGAGGTGTCATGATGAAAAGTATCATTCCAAATGTGAGTTTAGGTTCATACGGATACGAAGGAACAGTCAAAATCGAAGCTTGGAACAAGCTTTCTTCAGATAGATTTAGATTAACTATCAATACTGAAACGATAAACACCGTGCATAAAATGGCATATAATCGGCTGATCGATCATCAGAATGAAATGAAAAAGTTAATCCTTAAGAAATTATTTGATCTGTATCCCGAGATTCAGGATGACTATGGTTGGGATTTAAATGAAGAAGAAAGAGCGAAATATTTGCCTGATATAAATAGTTCTGGCCAATTATTTGATTTGATTGAATTGTGCAATATTCACATTCATGATGTTAGCAACGATGGTATGGCATATGTCGGCTATGAACTTGCTTGTACATGGGAAGAAGAACACGGGCTAGGCGTGATGACTCATAAAAATAGAATCGTTGCCATTGGCGGAGCTGATACATCGATTTTAAGTTGGATTCCGATTAGCAGTGACGGTAGCGGAAACCATATTGGTATCGATCTTGATCCTGATAAAGAAGGTAAAGTTGGACAAGTCATTAATTTTGGAGCTGATGAAGAAGTAAAATATGTCATCGCCTACCAATTAAAAGATTTCCTAATACATATTACAAATACCCTTAAAGAAGCATTCCTGTTAGAAGGATGTTCGGGGATTTGAACAAAAAAGAGCCTTCTTGGTATGATGCTGATTATCGAATATCGTTTTTTCCTTTGATTGCCTACTAATCTAGGTCTTCGAACCAACAATTGAAAAATTGTATTGTATCATTGAAAAAAACTGTGTCAATATTATTTACATCAGAAGTAGCAGAAACCCTCCCTGTATCCCAAAACCATTGATTTGATATCAATCCAAGTATATCATCTGCTTTCTTTATATCTAAAGTGATTGATGTTTCTATAGAACATACAATCTTAAACCAACCATCACCTTTCCAATAAGGATCATTTGAAATTACATCATAGGATATTATGTAGGTGTCGATGTTCTTCATTAAATCTTCTAATATTTTCAATGACTGATTAGCATTTTTGCATTTTATAAATAGACTAAGTTGAAACATCATATTCCCCCAAAATAATGTGAATTTTTCTCTTGTGACACACTTCTACATTATAAAGTCCGTCTGTGTTTATTGCACCTGTGCGAGTTTATCTTAGAAGAAAACTAGATGATAACTTTGTAATTTTAACAAACAATAGATTTTTCACCGTAGGGGGTGTTCTGAAAGTAGGTGTGGATGAATAAAAATTGGCGATCTAAGAGCCTCCTCGGAGCTCGTTCCTTGCTCCTGCGGGGTCTTGCAAGTCTCCCTGATTCATATTGATAAAGGACTTTTTTTAGACAGCTCCTATGTGCTTCGAATTTAGTCATATCATGATCGTTTGTTTGACTAAGGACTTTATTTTCATTTTTTTTAAAAGAAAGCGTTGACACAAACTAAATACCCATGGTAAATTATGAGCAAATAGAACTTCATAAATTCCTTGTAGGAATGTTACCTTAAGTGGGCATAACCTGGACTGACTAGATCACGCTTTTTTAGCCGTGAATGATTCTAGTTGGCTCAGGTTTTTTATTTGCAAAAAATTCAAGAAGGAAGGGTCAAAAGTGAAATATGAACAGTTAGCCAAAGATATTATTGCAAATGTCGGTGGAAATGAAAACGTTTCCAATGTCGTTCACTGTATTACCCGTCTCCGATTTAAGTTAAAGAATGAAAGTAAAGCCAATACAGAAGTATTAAAGAACATGGATGGTGTTGTGACCGTAATGAAAAGCGGTGGTCAATATCAAGTCGTGATTGGAAATCATGTCCCAGATGTCTACAAAGCAGTGGTTGCAGTAGGAGGATTCCAAGATATAGGTTCTGTGGAAGAAGAGAATTCAAAAGGATCGCTTTTTAATCGATTTATTGATATGATTTCAAGCATTTTTACACCAGTACTTGGTATATTGGCAGCGACAGGGATGATCAAAGGTTTTAATGCGTTATTTGTAGCACTTGGCTGGTTAGAAAATACATCAGGTACATATCAAATTTTAAATGCTACTGGTGATTCACTGTTTTACTTTCTACCCATCTTCTTAGGATATACAGCCATTAAGAAATTTGGCGGCACCCCATTTATTGGGATGGCTATCGGGGCAGCATTAGTTTACCCAACACTTTCAACATTAACAGCTGGTAAACCTCTTTATACTGTTTTTGCAGGAACAATGTTTGAATCACCAATCTATGTGACTTTTTTAGGTATTCCAGTGATTTTAATGACATATTCTTCATCTGTTATTCCGATTATCATCTCTTCCTACTTTGCAGCTAAAGTGGAGAAATGGCTCAAGACCATTATTCCAAATGTAGTGAAAACGTTTGTTGTACCATTATTAACATTAGTCATTGTTGTGCCACTTACATTTATGATAATCGGTCCTATCGCCACATGGGCAGGAAGTTTACTGGGGCAAGGAACATTAGCCATCTATGACATAAGTCCTGTTGTTGCAGGTTTTATTTTAGGCGGTTTTTGGCAAGTATTTGTCATCTTCGGTCTTCATTGGGGATTAGTGCCGATTGGTTTTAACAATATTGCAACTTTAGGTTATGATGCGACCATCTTTGCCCCTATATTTGCTGCATCATTTGCCCAAATTGGAGCGGTATTAGCGATCATGATCAGAACGAAAAACAAAAAGTTAAAATCATTAAGTATTCCAGCCTTTATTTCCGGTATCTTTGGTGTTACAGAGCCAGCGATTTACGGGGTTACACTTCCTTTAAAAAAACCATTTATTATTAGCTGTATTGGTGCAGCAGTAGGCGGAGCACTTGCTGGTTCTTTAAGTATCAAGTGTTACATCGCTGGCGGCCTTGGTATCTTTGGTATTCCGTCTTACATCAATCCTGCAGGAATTGATTTAGGCTTCTATGGGACCATCATCTCGATAGCTGTTGGGTTTGTTGCAGCATTTGTTCTAACATTATTATTCGGTGGAATCAACAAACAAAAACAAAAACAAATAGCAAATACAACTTCAACAACAAATGAAAACATTACCATTAGTGAAGTTACCAGTCCATTAAACGGAAAAGTTGTACCATTATCTGAAGTTCAAGATGCTGCATTTTCATCTGGTGCATTAGGACATGGTATTGCCATTGAACCAAGTGAAGGCCAATTGTTTGCCCCAGTATCAGGCATGGTGTCAGCTTTATTCTCAACCAATCATGCGATTGGTATTACAATGGATTCAGGAGCAGATATTTTGATTCACATTGGTATGGATACAGTTCAGCTTGATGGAAAGTTTTTCACTGCTCATGTTACTCAAGGTGCTCATGTTGAAAAGGGCCAATTACTGATCGAGTTTGATATTGATAAAATTAAAAATGCTGGTAAATCGTTAACAACACCAATCCTTGTGACAAACCAAAAAGAATACAACATAGAGTTAACGAGACAGAACCAAGTGAAAACTGGTGAACGATTATATACACTAGTTACAAAATAATTAAAATTTTCAGGAGAAAGGGTGGATATGATGACTTTTCCAAAAGGATTTTTATGGGGTGGCGCAATAGCCGCGAATCAAGCAGAGGGTGCATATTTAACGGATGGCAAAGGCCTAACGACAGTTGATTTATTACCTGCAGGTAAAAAGCGGTGGGAGATCATGCAAGGACAGCTTCCTTCCTATGAACCGCTAAAAGGAGAATTTTATCCTTCACACGAAGCGATTGATTTTTATCATAAGTATAAAGAAGACATTGCTTTATTTGCTGAAATGGGTTTCAAAGCGTTACGATTATCAATTTCTTGGGCAAGAATTTTCCCAAATGGGGATGATGCAGAACCAAACGAAGCTGGTTTGCAATTTTACGACAATGTATTTGATGAACTGCTAAAGTATGATATTGAACCAGTTGTTACGATTGCACACTTTGATGTTCCTGTTCATCTTGTTGAAAAATATGGTAGTTGGAAAAATCGTAAGCTTGTCAATTTCTTTGAAACCTATGCGACAACTCTTTTCAAAAGATATAAGGGCAAAGTCAAGTATTGGATGACATTTAACGAGATTAATATGCTTCTCCACTTACCATTTGTTGGAGCAGGCCTTGTTTTTGAAGAAGGAGAAGATCAAAAGCAAGCTAAGTACCAAGCAGCTCACCATCAATTGGTTGCTAGTGCACTAGCGGTTCAAGCTGGTCACGATATCAATCCAAAAATGAAAATCGGCTGTATGTTAGCGGCTGGTCAGACATACCCATACTCTTGTAATCCTGATGATGTGTTTGCGGCAATAGAAAAAGACCGTGAATCATTCTTCTTTATCGATGTACAAGCTCGCGGTGAGTATCCAGGTTATGCAAAAAGATTTTTTAAAGAAAACCACTTAACGATTGTGATGGAAGAACAAGATCAAGAACTTCTAAAACAACATACGGTTGATTATATTGGATTTAGTTATTATGCAAGCCGTACAACGAGCGGTGATCTAGATCAGCATAAAACAACCGCTGGGAATGTATTTGGGTCAGTTGAAAACCCATACTTAGAAAAGTCTGAATGGGGTTGGACGATTGACCCTAAAGGCTTCCGTATCACGGCAAATCAGTTATATGATCGTTATCAAAAACCACTTTTTGTTGTGGAAAATGGTCTAGGTGCTGTTGATATTCCGACAGAAGACGGAAAAGTGAACGATGATTACCGAATCGATTACTTGAGAAAACATGTGGTAGAAATGTCTGAGGCGATGAAAGACGGAGTTGAAATCCTCGGTTATACAAGCTGGGGTCCGATTGATCTTGTTAGTGCATCAACAGGAGAAATGAAAAAACGCTATGGATATATTTATGTTGAAAAAGATAATGAAGGTAATGGAACATTGAAGCGTTCGAAGAAAAAAAGTTTTGATTGGTATAAACAAGTTATTGCTTCAAACGGAGAAAAACTATAAGTTGTTGAATCACTTTCTATTATCATGGAAAAAGAATCATAATAAAACTTATAGGTGATCAAATGAAAATAGCCAAAGTATACAACAACAACGTAATTAGTGCGTTTGATGAAAAAAACGAAGAGTTAGTTGTCATGGGAAGAGGTTTGGCATTTCAGAAAAAATCAGGAGATCTTGTTGAAGAAGCTAAAATTGAGAAAGTCTTTGAACTGAAAAATAATGATATATCTGAGAAATTTAAAACACTTTTATATGAAGTCCCGATTGAATATATGGAAGTGACAGAGGAAATTATAAAGGTTCAAAAAAGCAGGCTGGGAAGAAATCTTAATGATAGCATTTATCTCTCATTAACAGACCATATTCACTTTGCTATAGAACGAAATAAAAAGGGGTATGATATCAAAAATGCATTATTGTGGGAAATCAAAAGGTTTTACCATCAAGAGTTTGCCATTGGTATGGAGGCTTTGCAAATCATTCAAGAAAAACTAGGTGTACTTTTGCCAGAGGATGAAGCAAGCTTTATCGCTATGCATATTGTCAATGCTGAACTCAGTCAGGAAATGCCAAACGTCGCCAATATTACAAACGTGATGCAGGACATTTTGAATATAGTTAAATATCATTTTAAAATCGATTTTGACGAGGAATCACTAAATTATTTTCGATTTGTTACCCATTTAAAGTTTTTTGCCCAAAGACTATATAGCAAAACGTATGTTGATGATGATGATCCACTTTTGTTTGAGACTGTTCGCAAGAAGCAACAAGCAGCATTCGAATGTACAGAGAAGATTAATCAATACATCGAAAAACAATTTGATTACAATCTCACAAATAATGAAAAATTTTACTTGGCTATTCATATTCAAAGAGTCGTCAATCGTTAAAATAAAGAGGAGAGAAATAGGCTGAACCGAGGTCAATCTCTCCCGTTATTTTTATAAGATTATAAGTAATCAAGCTGAAGTTTATGCCGAGACTTTAATAAAGAATAATAGACAAGGACATCCTGATTTTTTTTCATATTGATGAGTAACTCTCTGACTTCCTTTTTTGTCTCCTTGGCTTTACGTATCCAGTGGTTTTTTAATGAGTTGTACCAAAAATTCATTTTCGTGCCAGACCGAGACCGCTCATCTAAAGCTTGGAGTCCAAGAAAGAATATAAGGCGTATAAAGTCATCATTAAAAACAATGCTCCTTCTTAGTCGTGCACCATTCTGGATGACGCTATTTTGTGTCAACGATTGGCAGGATTTGTTAGCGGGTAAATGACTCAAAGCAAGAATAATGATTTGCAAAGAGATGGACAAACTAGTGTTTTTGTTGCTACAATAAAAACTAGATCACAAAATATAACCAGTAAACGTTTTTTCTCAAATTCTCAAACATAAATAGAGCGATATGAATATTATTTATTCTGAAGAGTATACTGTGAATACAAAAAGATCGAAGATGCTCGCAACATCTCCGATCGGCAATAGAATAGCTCCTGTAAGGGAGTCGGCTTTTATTTCGATTTAACTGTAGGAACGCCATGATGTGATGGTCAGGGGCGTTCTTACTTTTTTTTGTTTGAGAAACTATGGGCAAGCGACAGAATCCCTACGATCAGGATTCCAAAAGAAATCATCAATTGAATAGCGCTTTCCACAGCCATGTTCTCACCTCCCCTCTTTCTAAACTGGGGGTGAGCCGAACGCCCCTACAAAAAGCCGATTTATTGCTAATTTTTACTTTATAGGAATTTTATGAAAAATACAAGACTCCAACCAAATTTGGTTGGAGTTAGCTTACTAAGGCTCTTTCATTAAATAATTTCCTTTTTGGAAGACTTACCGTCGGTTATTCGCTTCTTTATCCTGCCAGCCTTTTTTTGTTGTACACCATCCTGATATCAATTGAAAGCGACATGAAGATTATTGATGACTGGGTCATGAGAAGTGCCTCCTTAACCAATCAAAATTCTCGACTTTGTTCAGATATGCACAATTACCGATCGTTAATTTGTTCCGGTAACATTCTTGGCAACATCGACATGGTGGTATATTTTTGTTAGATTCTCCTTTCTTCTCCGCTTTAGTAAAAGACCATTCCAGCTTTACCCGATTCCGTTCCATTTTCAAAATATAAAACTGGTATAATATTTAAAAGAAGGTTGTTTTTATGGGGATTTACATACCGTTTACTTTCGGGTTGAAAGAAAACTTTATAATGAAGGAAGTTGAAGCGGAAGAGAACGAAAAGTTTAAAATAAGGCGAAGGAGAATGTTTCATGGAAATTGTAAAAAGTCTCTTATTCATTGTTTATGGGGTATTGTTGCATGTGTATTCGAAAGACTCAGCTAGTAAACTTCAACGGCATGTCTATAATTTTTTCATTCTCGCAACGTTTGTCGGGTTGATTACATATCGTTTTTTCCCATATTGGAAGGTGGTTGTGACATTAAGTTTTGTAGCCGCGACTTTTTTTGCAATCAAGACAATGAATGAAAAAATCAAAACTGGCGAATTTATCGCTCCACCAATTTGGATACTCTTGGCTGCAATCGTCGTTCCCTGTCTAGGGTTTATCATGATGCCACCTTTAGAATCAACTTTATTGACTGTAGTGTTAGGTGTTTTTCTGTTCAGCTGTTTTATTGTTTTGGAAAAAGCAAACAAAAAGCATGCTTGAAAATGTAGCCATTGTTCTTTGAGAAAAAACCAATGGAAATCCATCATAAAGCCTTTCAAAATTAAAAAAGGAGGGTCTTCGAGTACTATTTAACAGAAGACAAGAAGTTATATGGAGAGATATGAATAAAAGAGAGGTGTCATGATGAAAAGTATCATTCCAAATGTGAGTTTAGGTTTATACGGATACGAAGGAACAGTCAAAATCGAAGCTTGGAACAAGCTTTCTTCAGATAGATTTAGATTAACCATCAATACTGAAACGATAAACACCGTGCATAAAATGGCATATAATTGGCTGATCGATCATCAGAATGAAATGAAAAAGTTAATCCTTAAGAAATTATTTGATCTGTATCCCGAGATTCAGGATGACTATGGTTGGGATTTAAATGAAGAAGAAAGAGCGAAATATTTGCCTGATATAAATAGTTCTGGCCAATTATTTGATTTGATTGAATTGTGCAATATTCACATTCATGATGTTAGCAACGATGGTATGGCATATGTCGGCTATGAACTTGCTTGTACATGGGAAGAAGAACACGGGCTAGGCGTGATGACTCATAAAAATAGAATCGTTGCCATTGGCGGAGCTGATACATCGATTTTAAGTTGGATTGCAGAACATGATAAAGTGGAACAAACTTAAAATTACTAGGAGCATTCCTGTAATGAAGAAATTTGAGAGTTGAACAAAAAAAGAGCCCCTTGGTATCATACGAGGTGTCCAAAGCTTCGAAGCAAAAATGGACCCTTAATTTAAGTAACCAAGGAGGACTCAATAATGAATTATACACAAAATCATAAAATCTCTCAAATTACACCTTTAACTCTTATTGTTGGCATTGATATTGCCAAGGATAAACATGTAGCACGTGCACAAGATGACCGAGGTATCGAGTTCGGAAAACGCTTGATTTTTGAAAATCGAAAACATGGCTTTCAAAAATTAGTGACTTGGGCGGAAAGTCTTCGAAAAGAAAATGGCAAGAATCACGTCATTCTTGGCGTAGAGCCGACTGGTCATTACTGGTTTAGCCTCGCTTATTTTTTGGTAGAAAAAGGGTACGATTTTGTCATGGTAAATCCAATGCATGTAAAGAAAAGTAAAGAACTAGATGACAATTCCCCTACCAAGAATGATACAAAGGATGCTCGAGTAATAGGGCAGTTGATTAAGGATGGGCGATACTCCGTACCAAACCTCTTAGATGGCGTTTATGCCGAATTAAGAGAAGGCGTCAAATTACGAGATCAGCTCACAAAGCAACTGATGACCACAGAAGGTCGCATCCAAAATCATATACAACGCTACTTCCCTGAATTCTTTGATGTGTTTAGAGATTGGGAAGGAAAAGCAGCTTTTTGTACGTTGCGTATGTTTCCATTTCCGTCTCAAATTAAAGAAATGTCAGCGGAAGAGGTGCTTAAGAAATGGAAACCATTTGTTCAACGAGGAGTGGGAATAAAACGAGCGAGGAAGCTAGTAGAAGCTGCGAAGAAGAGTATTGGTATTCAAATTGGTATTCAGTTTGCCCAGCGTGAACTAGATTATTTACTCGACCAATATGAGCTTTATAAGCAACAGTTAGCACAGTTAGACAAAGAGCTAGAAGCTCTAGTAGAAACACTTCCAGGAGCCAAACAAATGATGGAGATACCAGGATTAGGATCTACGACAATCGCTCTGTTTTTTTCAGAGGTAGGTGACATGACAAAATATAGTCATCCCCAACAGCTAGTAAATTTAGCAGGTCTCTCTTTACGAGAACATAGCTCTGGTAAATTCAAGGGTCAAACACGAATTACGAAAAGAGGACGAAGTCGTTTGCGACGAGCTTTATATTTGGCTATTCGCCCATTAGTCGCTCATAATCCGACGTTTAAAGCATTGCATCAATACTATACAATGCGATCTGAAAAGCCATTGAAAAAGCAACAATCACTCATTGCCTTGTGTTGTAAGTTACTACGTGTATTATTTGTCATTGGGCAAAAACAATGTCAGTTTGATGGTTCTAAACTATTAAGAGGATTGCCTCGAACCCAAGAATTACAGGTTGTTTAAAGTCTTTAGAAATACACTCTAAAGACCAACAATTTCTCATACAAACACCAATAGTGCAGAGTTGGAGCTTATTTTCACCATTCGGGCTTTAGACCCAGCATAGGAGCATTTCCAACCTCCACCTCATGGATACGCAGGACGAAGGAAAGTATGGATACGATCCGGAGAGATATGGGAGGGTTAGCGACCGTGATTTGTGTGGAGAATTCCTAGCACGGTTATACACTTGTTTTCCAAACTAATCCAGTTTGGTAGATAGGATGGCTTATTCCTTGTAAATATTTTATATATATTAAAAAGATATCCAGTAATATTGGTGTGTCAACTATATGGTGGTTATGAAATAGTGAGAATGCATGAGTATTTGGAAGAAAAACGAACTTTATTGAGGGAGAGCCAAACATGATCTTATCTGTTATCAAACATTTAAAAGAAGAACTAAATCAACATTTTCAGCCGTTTTTAAACCCACCTGCAACTGTGAAAGAAATTGAAGAAGTTGAAAAAGAAATGAATATCACGTTTCCCGAAGATCTCCGAACATTATATCTTACACATAATGGTGAGAAAGAACTGGGACCTGGGTTGTTTTTTGGACTTTCTTTTCTCTCTTTGGAAGAAATGGTTAGAGAATGGAGAACGTGGAAAGAAATTGCCAGTGATGAATGGCAAGATGAGGTTGATGCATACTCTGTTCCGCCAGTTTGGATTAAAGAAAAATATGCTAATCAATATTGGATTCCGATTAGCAGTGACGGTAGCGGAAACCATATTGGTATCGATCTTGATCCTGATAAAGAAGGTAAAGTTGGACAAGTCATTAATTTTGGAGCTGATGAAGAAGTAAAATATGTCATCGCCTACCAATTAAAAGATTTCCTAATACATATTACAAATACCCTTAAAGAAGGATTTTATACAATTGATGAATATGAAGAAGATTTTATCAGTTGGAGTTATGGAGAGGAAGAGGAGCTTCACTTTTTAGACGCTATTCGCTCCATGGCACTGCCAGCCGCAATCACCAAAGCATGATCAAGAACATGCTGATTTATGGTTTAGTCAATTGGATGACCATTGGACTTCGATTGTTCAGAAGATCTCTGAAAACCCGCAAAATTTTAGCCGAATGAAGAAACTGCTTTTAATCGATAAAGATTTAAGGGGAATTAAACCATTGGTGATTTGTTCCGATGTTCGGGAGTTGATTTTAAGCGCTAATCATATTGAAGATTTAACACCATTACAACAGATGGTGTCTTTGAAAAAGCTTTATCTTGGCGGTAATCCAGTCCAAGACTTAAAACCAATTGTCCAATTAAGAAATTTGAAAAACATAAATTTGGAAGACACAAAAGTAATCGATTTACAGCCACTTGCAGATTTATCATCCCTAAAAGAATTGGATATCACCGATATTCCGGCTGCTGACTATCAACCATTGCAGTACTGCAAAAATCTTGAGATTTTGAAAGTAACCATTTCTAACGCAGAACAATTAAAAGACGTTTCTAACATTGGTTCATTAAAGAAATTGCACCTTCAAGGATTGAAAAACATAAAGGAAGAGGATTTACAACCATTAGCAAATTTAAAAAAATTAAAGTCGTTGACAATTGAAAATATCTGTTTAGAAAACCTTGATTTTTTGCGTGCCCAAAATAAGCTTCAAACGCTTATTTTTGAAGACTCTGTTATTCAAGATGGTTCGGCACTCGTTCAATTAGAACGTTTATCGGAATTAGAATTGAGTGGAACCTCAATAACCAATCTAGAAGTAATCGCACGTTCTGCTCCCTTAAAAAAATTTGCCGGGTCTTTTGCACAATTTCATTCATTAAAAGATTTATGTAAGGGAAAAGTGGATTTTTCCAAAATGATTGGGGAAATGTCTGAAGAAGAGGAAGAGATATGGAGTGATTATCTACACGAACAGTGGGAACTTTTCTAATTTTTTCGGATTCTTCCTCTGTTTCCCTCCGCTGCTTTTAGCATGATTTCCGGCCCCTCATTACACAATACAGGGTAAAAAGGAGGCGGAGTTATGGGGACAGTGGTATCGTTCATCAGTGAAAAACAAAAAAAACAGGTAATTCTCGAGAAGAAACTACTTCGAGAGCTTTCTCTTGAAAAAATTATTCGGACAGCAGAGGTTTGTTTTTCTCCTCTTTTTTATTTTGTTCCAAAGCAGACGGACATTTTATATGATGGGTGTATTGATTTTGCGATTGAAGCATATTTATTAGGTGCTCAATTTGGTAAGTTCGGTTTTTATGGAGAACCCATTCAAAAAGCAAGGGGACGGTCTGAAAAAGAAGAGACCCAGCTTTTGTTTGAACTTTATGATTATGCTGTCAGCTGGACGGATGTCTTCAATCTAACAATTGCCTCTGAACCGCTATATCATGCTTGTGAACACTTTATTCACAGCTGGTGGAAGGAAGGTTTTAGTCAACGAATCAAGCGTTTTAAGCTGCGCCTTCAATAATCAGTTCATATTTCCCTTTCTTGTCCCATATCTTTGTAGTAAGGACAAGCGGGAGGGAAAGGGATGAAGAAAAAAATAAAATGGATTGGGTTGTTATTCGGTTTTATCGTTTTATTATGTTTGTTTCAGTACCAATTCAATAATGACGATTCTTGGAAGTCGTGGAACTTACCGCTTAGTGGAAAAATCATTTATATTGATCCGGGGCACGGTGGTGTTGATGGAGGTGCCTCAAGTGGAGATCTGCTTGAAAAAGATGTCGCCTTAGATGTTTCATTAAGAATACGGGACTATCTTCAGGAACAAGGCGCTCTAGTGATGATGACACGGGAGGGCGATCATGATCTTGCAGCTAAAGAGACAAAAGGTCTTAGCAGAAGAAAAGCTGAAGATTTACGAAAAAGAGTGGAAATGATTAATAATTCCGAAGCGGATTTTTACCTTAGCATTCACTTGAATGCGATACCTTCAGCAAGGTGGAGCGGTGCGCAAAGTTTTTTCTACGGACAATATGAAGAAAATGAGCGGGCGGCGAAATTTATTCAAGATGAACTAAAGCGTAACCTTGGGAATACAATGCGAAAAGCAAAGCGGGTACACGGTATTTATTTAATTCAAAATATAAAAAAGCCAGGGGCTCTTGTTGAACTCGGTTTCTTATCTAACCCTGAGGAGGCAGAACAACTTGGCAAACCTAAATATCAAGACAAAATCGCAGCTTCTGTTTATAAAGGAGTTTTGCGATACTTCACAGAAGATAAAGATCCTCCTGGATAAGGGGGATTTTTACATGATCTATGATATACTTAGTTTGCAAACGAATACAACAGGGGTGAGATTCAATCATGTTGGGAGAAGATGATGTAAAAAAAATAGTTGGTGATTTGGACGAGCCGTTTTTACATAAACCACTTCGAGAGCTGAATGCGATCAAAGACATTAAAGTGAAACCTGAAAAACAGCATGTTAGTGTAAAAGTAGCGCTTGCCAAAACGGGATCTGCCGAACAAATCCAGCTTCAACAGGAGATTGTAAACCTGCTTAAAGAGGCTGGGGCGGAAACAGTTGGTTTGCGATTTGAAGAGTTGCCTCAAGAAGTTATTGCAAAATATCAAGAGCCTGCTGCTCAAGGGGAGAAGAAAACACTTTTAAACAGCAACAAACAGCCTGTTTTTTTAGCAGTTGCCAGTGGTAAAGGTGGAGTCGGTAAATCAACGGTTTCTGTTAATTTGGCAGTTTCTCTTGCTCGGCTTGGAAAAAAAGTCGGTCTTATTGATGCTGATATTTATGGCTTTAGTGTACCCGATATGATGGGGATTACCGTCAGACCCAAAATAGCAGGAGACAGAGTCATTCCTGTCGAAAGGTTTGGTGTGAAAGTGATTTCGATGGGTTTTTTCGTTGAAGACAATGCACCTGTGATTTGGAGAGGACCGATGCTTGGTAAAATGCTCAATAACTTTTTCAATGAAGTTGAGTGGGGCGATGCTGAATATATTATTTTAGATCTCCCACCAGGGACTGGTGATGTGGCGCTTGATGTCCATACAATGCTTCCAAGCTGTAAGGAGATTATTGTCTCGACACCGCATCCGACAGCTGCTTTTGTTGCTGCCCGAGCAGGAGCAATGGCTTTAAAAACCGACCATGAAATCATTGGGATCGTCGAAAACATGGCTTATTATGAAAGTGTCAAAACAGGTGAAAAAGAGTATGTTTTTGGAAAAGGCGGGGGCGAAAAACTTGCAGAAGAACTCGGTGTCCCTCTATTGGGAAAGATTCCATTAAAACAGCCTGATTGGGATGATCATGATTTTGCGCCATCAGTTTATAAAGAAGACCACCCGACAGGTCTCATTTATTTGGATATTGCAAAAAAAATCGCTGAATGATAAAAAGCTTCTTCTCAAAGAAGAAGCTGGGTGTTAACTTTGTTTGCCGTCTTTCATTTCTTCTTTTATAGTCTCGGTTGCTGCTTTTTTAAGCTCATCTTCAAATTGTTTTTTATAAAGTGGGCTTGTCAAAGTGTCAGTAATAACCTCTTGAAGATGGGTGCGAAATTCCTGGCTCTTGACGAGCTCACCATATTTTTTGGCCATTTCTGGATCTTGCATGACCTGAATGAGCATTTTTTGATATTGGGGATCTTTCATTAGCTTTTTCAGCACTTTCTCGTGCTCAGTTTGAAGCGTTTTGGCAAAACTCTCAGAAAACTTTGGGTCTTCAAAGACTTTTTTCCAAAACTCAGTTCCTTGTTTGGAAGTCATTGTTTTTTCAACGGTTTCTTTAACAGTTTTTTTATCCATTACAAGTGTTTGAGTCAATTTGTCATCATTTAGAATTTCTTGAATCGCTTTTTTTCCATCATCGGTTTTTAATATATCGACAACCATTTTTTTTGTTTCCTCATAGTCCATTTCGGCTGCTTGGTCTGCGGGAGCACAAGCTGTTACAGATAGGAACAAAACACAGCTTATCCATAGCATTGTGGTTTTTAACATGCTTAAGCTCCTTTCGTAAACTCTTCATACTTTTAATATGAATGTCTTTAGGGAATTTATACATAACAAAAAATCGCTATTTTTAGCGAAAAATTAGGGGTTGGAAAGTCTGAAATGAAAAGCCGTGATCTTGTCCGATTCTTTTTTTCTGTACTAGGTATTGGTGCTATAACTACAAGTATTGTCGGTTTTGCTGTTGAGTGGGGAAGATACAAGGAGTTGTTTCTTTCATTTGAGGTTTTGGAAATTCTTTCAGTCCTCATATGGTTTATTGGGGTAGGGATGATTTTTAGTGTCATTGCCCAAATGGGATTTGTTATATTTTTAACCATTCACCGATTTGCGCTGGAAATATTCCGGTCTCATTCTTTATGGAATTCAATTCAGTTATTTCTTATTCTCTTTGTCACTTTCGATCTTGTTTATTTACGGTTTTTATTTTTTGAAACAGAAGGCGGATCGTTAATTCCATATCTTTGGTTCCCGTTATTTATATTAGTTGTTGGTGTGGGTGTAGCCTTTTTGAAACAAAAACAGTCCTCCAAAAAAACGTTCATTTCTGCACTGTTTTTAATGGTTGTATATACCATTATGGAGTGGTTTCCAGCGTTAAGAGTAAATGAAGAGGACTGGCTCTACTTTATGCTGTTTCCTCTATTAAGCTGTAATGCTTTTCAGTTGTTGATGCTGCCAAGGTTTCAAAGCCATGTTCAATGAACTTCAGAAGATTTACTTTCTGTATTTGCAATTAACTCGCTAGCAGGAACATTTCTGAGTCCCTTGCTTCGCAGATGGTGAATAATATCAGGCAGGGCTCTTTTTGTTTGTTTTGCGGAATCAGAAGCATGGAACAGAATAATGTCTCCAGCATTCACAGATTTATTCACTTTTTGAACGATCTGTGCTACACCGGGATTTGTCCAATCATCAGAATTAATACTATAATGAACAAATGTGTAATTAAGTTTTTTGGCAATAGCGAGGACATCTTTATTAAATTGGCCAGTTGGTGCTCTAAGCAATGTAAGATCCTCAATACCTAATTTTTGAAAGGAATTTTCCGCTTTGACAAGGTCCTTTTTAATTTCACTTTTTTTCATCTGAGAATAGTTTTTATAAGCATAACCCATACTGCCAATTTCATGACCGTCTTTTCGGATCCGTTCCACAATATCGGGATGACGTTCAGCCCAAGAAGCTGATAAAAAAAAGGTTGCATCTTTTATTCCGTTTGTTTTTAATGTATTTAAAATAGGTATTGCCTTTTCATCTCCCCAGCTAATATTAAATGTAAGGGAAACTTCTTGAGAGTCCGCATCTCCTCTATATATTGCTTTTAAACTGTCATCTTTCAAAAACACTGGAAGAGGAAGCAGGTTTTGCATATAAAAAAAACTTGCTGTAGCAAAAGCGGCAATCACAATCACAACCAGTTGTTTTATTCGTTTGATGTGCCACACATAAAAATGATTCACAAAAAAACTCCTCCTTGTCCATGCTGCTTTGTTTTACATCCTATGCTCGTATAAAATAGAACATGTTTAAATTTTTATAAAAAAATAATTGACTTGTTATTTACATACATGGTATATTTATATTCGTCGCTGATGAACAGCTGACATGAAAAAGCTCTAATGAATAACATTTAAAAAAAGTGTTGACAATAATACGAGCTAAATGTTATATTATTAAAGCCGCTGAACGAGGCGGGACATGATCTTTGAAAACTAAACAAGACAAAACGTACCTGTTAATTCAAGAAATAAGAAATACAAAGCACATTTAGTGCAAGTCAGGGCAGATGTCGTCACAAGTGACGAACTTAATCTGCACTCCATTTTATGGAGAGTTTGATCCTGGCTCAGGACGAACGCTGGCGGCGTGCCTAATACATGCAAGTCGAGCGGACCATAGGGAGCTTGCTCCCGAAAGGTTAGCGGCGGACGGGTGAGTAACACGTGGGTAACCTGCCTGTAAGACTGGGATAACTCCGGGAAACCGGGGCTAATACCGGATGCTTGATTGAACCGCATGGTTCAATCATAAAAGGTGGCTTCGGCTACCACTTACAGATGGACCCGCGGCGCATTAGCTAGTTGGTGAGGTAATGGCTCACCAAGGCAACGATGCGTAGCCGACCTGAGAGGGTGATCGGCCACACTGGGACTGAGACACGGCCCAGACTCCTACGGGAGGCAGCAGTAGGGAATCTTCCGCAATGGACGAAAGTCTGACGGAGCAACGCCGCGTGAGTGATGAAGGTTTTCGGATCGTAAAACTCTGTTGTTAGGGAAGAACAAGTACCGTTCGAATAGGGCGGTACCTTGACGGTACCTAACCAGAAAGCCACGGCTAACTACGTGCCAGCAGCCGCGGTAATACGTAGGTGGCAAGCGTTGTCCGGAATTATTGGGCGTAAAGCGCGCGCAGGCGGTTCTTTAAGTCTGATGTGAAAGCCCCCGGCTCAACCGGGGAGGGTCATTGGAAACTGGGGAACTTGAGTGCAGAAGAGGAGAGTGGAATTCCACGTGTAGCGGTGAAATGCGTAGAGATGTGGAGGAACACCAGTGGCGAAGGCGACTCTCTGGTCTGTAACTGACGCTGAGGCGCGAAAGCGTGGGGAGCGAACAGGATTAGATACCCTGGTAGTCCACGCCGTAAACGATGAGTGCTAAGTGTTAGAGGGTTTCCGCCCTTTAGTGCTGCAGCAAACGCATTAAGCACTCCGCCTGGGGAGTACGGTCGCAAGACTGAAACTCAAAGGAATTGACGGGGGCCCGCACAAGCGGTGGAGCATGTGGTTTAATTCGAAGCAACGCGAAGAACCTTACCAGGTCTTGACATCCTCTGACAACCCTAGAGATAGGGCGTCCCCTTCGGGGGCAGAGTGACAGGTGGTGCATGGTTGTCGTCAGCTCGTGTCGTGAGATGTTGGGTTAAGTCCCGCAACGAGCGCAACCCTTGATCTTAGTTGCCAGCATTCAGTTGGGCACTCTAAGGTGACTGCCGGTGACAAACCGGAGGAAGGTGGGGATGACGTCAAATCATCATGCCCCTTATGACCTGGGCTACACACGTGCTACAATGGGCAGAACAAAGGGCTGCGAAGCCGCAAGGCTAAGCCAATCCCACAAATCTGTTCTCAGTTCGGATCGCAGTCTGCAACTCGACTGCGTGAAGCTGGAATCGCTAGTAATCGCGGATCAGCATGCCGCGGTGAATACGTTCCCGGGCCTTGTACACACCGCCCGTCACACCACGAGAGTTTGTAACACCCGAAGTCGGTGAGGTAACCTTTTGGAGCCAGCCGCCGAAGGTGGGACAGATGATTGGGGTGAAGTCGTAACAAGGTAGCCGTATCGGAAGGTGCGGCTGGATCACCTCCTTTCTAAGGATATATACGGAATGTAAGACCTCTCGGTCTTATCAGACAGGTACGTTTCAGATCTTGTTTAGTTTTGAAGGATCATTCCTTCAAACATAGGAGACACCTGCTAAATACGCCACATCCTGTGGCAACGCATGTGTTAGCACATCCTGTGCGTTGTTCTTTGAAAACTAGATAACGTAAGTAGACAATCACATTCAAAAGTAAGACCAAGAATTATCTGTAGTGATTCTTTTTTTAACGGTTAAGTTAGAAAGGGCGCACGGTGGATGCCTTGGCACTAGGAGCCGATGAAGGACGGGACGAACACCGATATGCTTCGGGGAGCTGTAAGCAAGCTTTGATCCGGAGATTTCCGAATGGGGAAACCCACTGCTCGTAATGGAGCAGTATCCATATCTGAATACATAGGATATGAGAAGGCAGACCCGGGGAACTGAAACATCTAAGTACCCGGAGGAAGAGAAAGCAAATGCGATTCCCTGAGTAGCGGCGAGCGAAACGGGAACAGCCCAAACCAAGAGGCTTGCCTCTTGGGGTTGTAGGACACTCTATGTGGAGTTACAAAAGAACGAGGTAGATGAAGAGGTCTGGAAAGACCCGCCATAGGAGGTAACAGCCCTGTAGTCAAAACTTCGTTCTCTCCTGAGTGG
>NZ_JABJUQ010000007.1:125000-555000 GCF_013155385.1 Bacillus sp. WMMC1349
ATCGATCGAGGACTTAACCTAAAATGATTTGTGAATGGTTTATAACGCGTTATCTAGTTTTGAGAGAATACTCTCAAGAAGCCAAAGGCAAGGAAACTCGGCTAATGACTCACCTCTGTGAGGAACGCCCAGTACCTACGTCCTGTAGGCAATTTGTTTGGTGGCGATAGCGAAGAGGTCACACCCGTTCCCATGCCGAACACGGAAGTTAAGCTCTTCAGCGCCGATGGTAGTTGGGGGTTTCCCCCTGTGAGAGTAGGACGCCGCCAAGCTGAATTTTTTAATATCTTTACCTTGCATGAAACGAAGCAATTCTTTATTCCGCAGTAGCTCAGTGGTAGAGCAATCGGCTGTTAACCGATCGGTCGTAGGTTCGAGTCCTACCTGCGGAGCCAATGCTTCCATAGCTCAGCAGGTAGAGCACTTCCATGGTAAGGAAGAGGTCAGCGGTTCGAGCCCGCTTGGAAGCTTACATGAATATGTTGAGATGACAAGGTTTCTCGATGATGAGAAAGCTTTTTTTGTTTATATAAGATTTTTCAGCTGACCAAATAACTGACCAAACACTTTTCTTATTTTTAAAAATGCATCTCCGGCATCTTTATTGAGCTCTTTAGTAACATGAGTATATAAATTCATTGTTGTGGAAGATTGTAACTATTGCTAGAACTGGACAGTCTAATCATAATGGTTGTTTATATGAAAAAAGGTCTCAAAAGGGTCTTTTTTATGTTAAGAACCTTGAAAGACATATAGCCAATCAAGGTTAAGAGTTTATTTATTTCATGAAAAGAACAATAGATGTTTTAACTATACAGATTCTAGTTTTATTCTAGATCAATATAATAGCTATCATCTTCCATAATTTTAATCAAAAACTCTTCTAAAGAATCAGCTATTTTTATTTCGTCGTAATAAATTGAATTATTTTTTTCTTCACCTAATTCTATTAGTAACAGGGCACTTTCATTTGCTTCAAAAAAAATCAACTTATCTTCTTCAAGTTCTTCATAAACTTCTATATCTGGATAAAACTCAAAATCATTAATTTTTAATCTAGCATCTCTTATAGAAGCTGGTCCCATAATACGATTGATATTGTACTCAGATTTTTTTCTTAAAAAACCATAACCAACTTCAATAAAGAATTCTCTTAAATCATAAGGAAGTTTTAGTCCTAGAATTGATTCAGTTTCTTCAATTTCTTTTTCGCTTACTGGGTAAAACTGATTACCGGCTTGGTTTTTAATAAAGTCATATTTCATAAATTACTTACCTCCTTTAAACAGCTTATTAGCTGGTGATCCAGTACCATGAATACCGGATTGATGTTCATTCGGAAATCTTGCAGGGTGTATGTTCCACCATTCATGTTCTCCCTGAAAACTATTTTCAATTATATGATGGGCATCATAATTATCACCTTTTCTTCGAATTGGTTCACCTGTCTTTTCTGAAATAATGTCTTCAGAATAAGTCGGCCATTGCTGACCAGTCTTTTTTTCCCACTCTTCAATTAGTTTATTTTTAACTTTGTTGAATGCTCGTCTATGTTTTCTAGTTTCAGAAGGAGTTAATTTTCTTTATTAAGATCGATTGTCTTCAAATTAGGATCGCTAATATCGGTTTCTAACCTACTGCTATGAAAATCAATCCAATTATTGAGAACAAAAGCAGCACTACCACAACTCAAAGCCCTGTCGCTATCAAATCTTAATTTCCCACCTCTTTCAAAAAATATAATAATAGGTTCATAAATATTTGCTACTTTTAAAGCTTCCGATAAGCCTTTTTCAACAATATATGCTGTCTCTAAATAATCTCTACATATTTTATAGTGTATTGAGTTGTCAATATCAGGAAAACCTTTATCCACAACCCTATCGATTTCTAGCAACAAATCATTGTTTTCAATATTTAGGACTTTTAGCGGACTTCCTATTGGACTTTGATTAGAAGTATAAGGCTTTGTAAAAATAGCCATTCTTCTCAAATATTCGGCCAACAGAACTGAATGTGATTCTTTGGGCTTTTCTTCAATATTCCAGTCTATTTCATTTATTCTTTGTACCGCACTACTAAAAGACAATATCATATTCATCACCTTTTTTGATTTTATAAAATGACGAACTTTCCTCCTTATATCCAGGAAATGTTCCAAATTCAGGTTGTGGCAACAGCATTATCATGTGCACCAGGAGGCTTTGATTTCCAGCTTTTTGACTCGAAATCCCAAGAGTCTGGATGTCTATAGTATTCTTTTCCAGAATCCATTCGGACTTTTTCATCCAATTCATGTGCTTTTAACTGTTGAAACCATTTTTTCTGATCAGGAGTTAGTTCTCCTTTCAGAGCTTTATGAAAAGCATATACTACTTCAGGATCAGGTGTTAATCTAGTATTATAAAAGTATAAACCTTTCTCATCGTAAGCTGGAAGATCATATTTATTAAGAAAAAGATGTGATTTTAAATCTGTTGCCTCCTGTAACTTCAAACCAGTATTCTTAGCAAAGTCCTCTATATTTTTCAAACCTGTACTTCTTATTTCTTCAGCTTTTTTTTCAGCAGCAATATCAATCTTAAATTTAATTTCTTCTTCAGGAGGATTACCATACCTCTTCGTATCTTCCCCCGCACCCTTACTTCCATTGTCAACATCTTTCTTTTTCGGCTTAGAAGACTCATGAGGACGCTTGCCAGAAACTGTTCCAGCATCTTTAGTAGACTCGTGAGGCTTATCAACCTTTTGAACAGGCTCGTGTGGTTTTGATTTTGATTGATGGGGAGTTTTGGGATCTCCGTCACCATGCTTGCCTTTTTGAACATTTTTGCCTTCGTGTTTTTGGTCTGGTTGTGGATGCGGTTGCTCGGAAAGCTACTTGGACAAGATTGTTTGCATAAAAACAGACCCTTCTTCTCGATAGAGGGGTCCTCAAAAGTATTTAAATAGATTGTTTTATTTGTTCGATTACACTTTTTAACCATTGTATAGGAGTTAAATCCATGGCATGAAAGTAAATTTCAGCGTTCGATTTAATAAAGTTTTCTTTTTCTTGATTGGATATGTTGCTATTTAAAAAACTTTCTGCACAGTAAATTAATATTTGCATCCAATCTTTACTTTGCCTATTAATATAATCTTGTAAAGCTTGTTCTGGAGATTCTATATCTTGATGGAAATTGCTACCTAAAAGATTACTTAATTCTTCAAAAGTATAATAATTATGTTACATTGAAATATTTAGGATTTTCTTATAAATTCGATAAACTAAAGATCATTTTTTTCAATCCATTTGTTTATTAGATTAAGCAACTCTCTTGTCTCAACACTTATTTCATTAGCTAATCCATCAGATACAAATTCTGTACTTATTTTAGTGAATTCTAGTGAAATTTCCAAAGCACATATGTTTCCATAAATTTCTTCGAAGTTACTTTCCCCATTTATTACCTTTTCTATATATTCTTTGAAAATGGCTTCTCCAAACGCTGCCATGTCTTCAAACATTAACTCAATTAGTTTAAACTCACTAGTAAACTTCGGTATATAGAAACCCTCGTTTTCTAGTTTAAAAGTGTACTCTATCTTCATTATTTCACCTCATATTTCTATTTGTATAAATTGGGAATGCAGTATCTACATGACCTCTATTATTTAACCACATTTTTACTTTCATTCTTGTTTCAGTTTTTCCCGTATACCAACCAGCACCATCAAAATCTACAGAATTTCTTGCATCTTTTATTGCATCCATAACGTCTACTCGATTCCAGTTCTTGGGGAAGAATGTAGAAAATTTCTTCTTTCCATTCATCTCTATTGTGGCTTTATATACTCCAAAATTATCAGGATCGCTTACATTTGATAAAGTAGCATCTGATATAATATTTGAATGGTGATATCCAGAAGGGTTACCCTTACCATTAATATTACCGTGGAATATATGCTTGGTAGCTTTATTAGAGAATATGGATTCACTTGTCCTCTCTGCAAAGAATTGTAAATCTAACTTTACAGCATATATTTGAGGATCATAAGCCTTCTTGATTTGATGAATGGGACCATGTCCATCCTTTTGTAAATTTTTCGCATTAATTGGGATTCCTTTTTTCACTAGGAACTGACGAGCACGAGTATTGGACATCTTTCCAGCCTTTGATAAAGTTTTAAAAACTTCTTTAACTTCTTTGACGTCCCTCACAACTTTTCCAGCGCCTTTTATTCCTTGTCTGACTATTTATTTTCCGGCATGCTTGCAAATCTCCCAGCTTTCGAAGCAATTGATGCACCCTTTGATGCTGCACCGGCACCACCTGATATAAATGTAGTGACGATATTTAATTTAAGATATTCAGCATAATGTGTCCTTGAATACAAATCTCCATGTACAAAGTTTTTATCCCATTTTTCTTTTACTTCATCCCAAGAAGCATTCCAGGCTTTTTTATAGTCGAATTCTATAACCGAGTTTGCAGTTCTAACGGGATGAAAGATAGCATTTCTTAAAAATTTATTTAATGCTGCAACACCGTGAAGAGTATCCATACAAAAATCCTCTTTAGCCGCTTCTTTTGCTTTTATGTAGTCGTATACAGGCCCTAAATATTTTTTACCTGCCTCATCTACAGGTGCTAAAACTTCTTTTAGTTTCTCATCTCCTTTTTCTATAAGATTTATAACACCGTCATCGATATCGTCTAACTTCTCTGATACATAATCAATAGGGCGTTCCCAGAAATTAACATCTTCTTCTTCAAGGGATTTAACATACTCCTGTTGTTCTGGTGAAAGGTTGTTATAACCAATTTCTTTAGCCATTTTAATATATTCATCAGGGTCAGATACATTTGCAAGCTTCTCTTGCAACTCTGCAATTCTGCGGGCTTCTGCTTGCTCTTTTTTGCATTAATATATGTAGTCGCTTGTTTGTCGGTTTTGATTGCTTCTTTATATAACTTATTCGAGTGAAAAGCCTTCTTATCAAAATACATAGGAGAAGCGCTTTTTCCATTACTTGTGGCTTCCATCAATGCTGAGAATTTTTTGGAGACACTTTCGGCTTCAGCCAATGCTTGTGTGTATTCGACTGTCAAAGATTGATTCAGATCTTCTACAGCATGAAACGCATTTTTCCGAGTTGTTTGCGATTTTGATATCTTCATTGTATAATAATAATTAGTCCACTTATCCGATCAACGATATCATTCACTCGGTTTATGATCCGATCCATGTTATTTTTGAGGGTATCGACGATTTGATCGGACTTTTTATCTGCATTTTTCAGTTCAGTTTTTAATTGTTTTTTCTTGTCCGCCATCACATTTTCATTTCAGATAGTTATTTTTAAACAACATCATAAAAATGGCAATCAGTTAAAATTTTATCATGTTAATGAAAAGGATGGCGGGAGGTTTTTTCATTCTAAGAAAATGAACCATTTGGATTAGGTAAAAAAACCTAACCATAATTGAGAAAGAATAATAGTTTTTAATTCTTTTTGACTTTAGTAGAGAGTAAGTAGCCCAATATTTCAGAGCCTCAAAAAAGAAGATGACTTATCAAAAAGATCTGTATGTTTGATTAATAAAGAGCATGTATCGAATACATGCTCTTTGTCTTTTCAATAATTTTATTCCACCATTAATCGCTTAAGATCCAATCCTGTCACTAAGAGGTGTGTTAATTGCCTGATTTCCTAAAGAAGAACTAAGAGTTCCTCCAACACCTAACGATACATTAGCGCAAATAAACAATTTAACTTTCATATAGATATCCCGCTCCTCTTAATCTGTCTTCTTGCTTTTACTGAAATGTCATAAAGCTCTAAAGAGTCACAAAACATTTCTCTTTTCTTCAAGATCTCTGCTGTAAGAATGCTGTAATTCTCCATGTCAGCATACATACCTTTATCTTCGAAGAACTTAAATGATTCTCGGATTAGATCTAGATCGTTTGCAAAGTAAAGCCCTTTAAGCAAGTTTAATTTTGCAACATAATCGAATTCATGCTTTTTTTCAGCTAGTTCTTTTCCTTCAAGATATAAGTCTCTGGCTAAAGTCATCTCATTCTTCTTTGCATTAACATGAGACAGATTAAATAAAGTTTTTGTTAAATGGGTGCAGCCTTCTTCCTTATACAATTTAAGGGATTTTTGTAGATGAACAGCTGATTTGTCAAGTTATTCAAGTTCATTATAGCATATTCCAAGATTCATGTGAGACATTCCAATTAAATATGTAGAATCAATGGTAATGGATTCCCTTAGAGCTTCATGTAGATAAGAAAAAACAACAGGAACTTACTGAATCTCGAAAACCGTTAAAGAACGTAGTTGGTTTTTGACCCGACACCTCTATATGCACTAGCAACCGCGCTAGGTGTTGCCTTTCGCTGGTTTACAATGGGTAAGTGGAAAACAATTATAGATTAATATTCAAATGAGAACCTTAAATAAAGTTTTAATAAAACAAAATTAACAAGTTTTCACTTCTTCAAGTATTGACAAGTTGTTTCCATAAAGGTAAAATATAATAGAACATACGTTCTTAAGGTTTTACCCCTCATACTTTGGCTTCCTTTGGGAGCCTTTTTTTATTATCTGCTATCATTAAATTTTTGTTCAACGCATTTACCCGCGCAATATTAACTGTAAACATCTTCTAATTAATCTTTACTGGCCGATCAATGAATCTTATTGAGTCGAAAGCAAGTCATACATGAAAGGGAGAGCCTCTGTTCAAACTAGGATGGGAGGTAAATTGATCATGATACATATATGGATAACAGGATTTTTATTATGGTCTCAAGTTGGCGCACTTTCTGATCAATTAACAATTACGCAACAAGGTCAGACAATTGCTACTGTAAATCGTGAAGATTTTATGATGTCTCCTTCTGGTACTCCAATCATCGACCAGGAAAAATATCGTAAGTTTATTGACCAACTTGACCAAAAAATATATCGGAACCCTGAAAACGCTATGATTAATCAAAGGGGAGAAATTACTCCAGGGCGGATCGGATATAAACTTTATCGGCAGGCGTTTAATGAGAAGTTTTATGCGTATTTCTTTGGCCGTGGTCCAGCACAGGTAGAAGTGCCGGAGTTAAATATTTATCCAAAAGTTGATAGTGAGTTACTCGCTCACATTCGGACACAGCGGATAGGTCAGTATGTGACTTATTTTAATTCTAACAACGAAAGCCGTTCACATAATATAGCGCTTGCTACAAAAGCAATTGATAATTATGTTATTTTTCCTAATGAAGTTTTTTCATTTAACAAAGTAGTTGGAATGAGAACCGAAGAAAAGGGATATATGCGAGCTCCTGTTATTGTTAGAGGTGAATTGTCTGAAGGAGTTGGTGGGGGCATTTGTCAAGTATCTTCAACACTATTTAATGCAGCCGATCGGGCAGGGCTTCATATCGTCCAGCGCTTTTCCCATAGTAGGCGTGTACCTTATGTACCACCTAAGCGAGATGCCACTGTCAGTTGGGAAGGACCCGACTTTCGTTTTCAAAACAGATATAACCAGCCGGTTTTGATTCGTGCTAAACAAAATAAAGGAAGTATGATCATTACAGTATACTCTTCTGATGTCATCAATCATGAGCAACGCCAAGTTCCGAAGGCCCCATCTCGGCTGCCAAAAGAGATAAACGCAGAATAATGGTGAAAATCATGTGACTCTGATAAAAAGTCTTGCTTGGTCAATACTTTTTAAACGTCAAAAAGGACGGAGCTGTCTAAAAAGTCCTTTTTCAACATAAATCAGGGGGAATTGCGAGACTCCCGCGGAAAGCGAGCAAATTCCCCAATTTTTATTCATCCACACGACTTTCAGGATAGCCCTTTTTTTCGTTAAGCTCCATTATTCAATATACCGTAAATATGGTTGTTCACAGCGCCAAATGATTTGATATTGTTTTGTATGTTGGAAAAAAGAATCACATATCTTTTTCCTGTTTGGCTGAAGTTGTTTAAAATATTATATCCAGGCATGACACCGTGACTCGAATAATTTCCGTATGCAATGTAAAAGCCCATGCCATATGTGGCGCGATATGGTGTAAACATTTTTCTAAAGCTTACATCGGAAATAATGGTCCTTTCAAATAGTGCTTTATCAAATAAATACATATCATAAGCGGTCATATACATATCGCCTGCCCCGTAAAGCTGTGATAAATCAGGCATATAAGGAGTAGATAGTTTTTGTAACGGGCTAAATTTATAGCCTATTGATGTTCGAGCTTGTTTAGCAAATGTTTGATAAAATCCTGCGTGTTTCATGCCGGCAGGTTTAAAAATGTGTTCGTCAATATAATGGTCAATTGGTTCACCGCTCAGTTTAGAAACAATGTAGGCCAGTACAGAATAGTTAGAGTCTTTATATTTCCATATTCCTGGTGGATTCACCACACCGCGATTTTTAATGTCTTTCATAAGGTTTTCCGGTGAAATGTATCCTTTAGTTTCTTTGTGACCTTTAATTCCTGATGTGTGTGTCAATAGGTTATATAAAGTAATATTCGATCCATTTGGAAAGTCGGCAATGTATGTAGAAACAGGGTCGTTTACTGACAGTAGACCTTTTTCTTCAAGTTGGAGAACAGCAGTTGCAATAATTGATTTTTGTGCAGAACCAATATAAAAAACGGTATCAGTTGTATTCAGCACCTTGTTCTTACGGTCTGCGTATGAATAGCCCTTGCTGGTAACAATTTTTCCTTTATCCACGATCAGTGCTGTACCGCTGAAGCCGATGCTTTTCAAATACTGATCGACTTGTTTATTTTCGTTTTTCGTCAGAATACTGCTCTGTTTTTTTTGCTGATGTTTCTTTTTCTTTTCGAGTTTAGTTGGTTTTTCAGATGCCTGCAAGTGATTTTCTTGGTGTTGATATAAATTTGCTGGGACAATAACATAAAAAGCCACACAAGCAAGAAATAAAGCGGTTAATATTAGCCGTCGTCTTATTTTTTTATGTTTTTGTTTAGTCGTTCGTGTACTGTATGATCTGGACATGGCGGTACTCCTTCTAAATGATGTGACGTATTTACTGACGCATGACCCCCTTAAAAAGTTTCTTCCAATTAGAAATAATTTCATACATCAACCAATTAGTTAAATTATTCCATTCATTTTTGTTGTACTGAGTTTGTCCTATACGTGTATTTATTTCTTTTAAACCATCTAAATAGATTAGTTGATTCTAGCATTATTTATTTCGCTACACTCTATATTAGATATCGTTCTTTCACCATTGTTCAGTCAGCGCTTTTCTCAGCAAATTGGCATCTTGGGAAATCTAGCGGTTTCGCCCGATTTTGAGAAAAAATAAGCTTGCCACCTTATTCGGGCAAGCGAGAAAAGAAGGAGACTTGATGATGTTAGCGATTTTCTGTTATCATCATGACCCTCATTTCTGTGGTGCTCTTTTGTTCTTTAATAGCTTACTTCACTCGTTTACATGCTTGGTGTTGATGTAATGAAGTTTGTGATGGCTGCGCTTTGTGGAATCGGGTTATTAACATGCTTACAATCATTGCTGTTATTGTTGTCATCAGTGTAGTTCGTGGAACGATGCCATCATGTAGGTATCGGTGTTATATTTCGATCATCTACAACATCCTGAAAAGCTTGATATTTAATAAAGCAAATATTTCTTTCTGACTTTCATAAACTGATTTTTCTCGGCATCCATTATTTTGAACATTTCGTTAGTTGCTGTGCCTTTTTCAATCATTGCTTTCATCCAGCTATTGCCAACGAGACGATTAAAGCTACCTGAGGATAGGAACTTAAAGTGATCCGGATAAAGATCGTGTATCGTTTTAATAATGGTGATGCCGGTTTTGACAGGCTGAAATGTGAATCTGTCTGTTACATAAAGCTCAACACCGTGGCACAATTGATGGTGGTATTTTGAAAATGTTGGTGTAAACGATGCAGCTCTGAATCGAACGCCTGGTCGTTTTAAACTGTTCAATTTTTCGGCGAGATCTGTGCTATTGATGTAAGGTGCACCGATCAATTCAAATGGTTTTGTTGTCCCTCTTCCTTCAGAAATATTTGTTCCTTCAAGTAAGCCTGTGCCTGGGTAGACAATGCTTGTATCAGGAGTCGGCATGTTTGGTGAAGGGAGGACGAAAGGAAGTTCTGTATCTTCAAAAAACATTTGTCGTTTCCAGCCCTTCATTTTAATGACGGTTAAGTCAGCACCAATCTTGAATTCTCGATTAAAAAGTTTTGCCAATTCACCGGTTGTCATGCCATGTACTAAAGGTATCGGATATCTTCCAACAAAAGACGAATAGTCAGGATCAAGGACAGGACCTTCCACTTTTTTTCCGCTTTGTGGATTAGGTCGGTCCAGGACAACAAAGGGAATGTTGTTTTCCTTTGCTGCTTCCATTGCATATGCCATTGTGTAAATGTAAGTGTAAAAACGTGTTCCCACATCTTGAATATCAAAGAGAAGAACATCAATATGCTGGAGCATTTCTCCTGTCGGCTTTTTTGTCTTACCATAAAGGCTGTAAACAGGCAGACCGGTTTTTTCATCAATGTATGAGTCGACTTGATCACCTGCTTGTGTATCGCCTCTAACACCGTGCTCAGGTCCAAAAAGTGCGGCAAGCTTAATATGTGGATCTTGATGGAGTAAATCAATGCTACTTGTCAGGTGAGAATCAACACCAGTAGGATTTGTAATCAGTCCGATCCTTTTATTGGTTAATAAACGTTTGTTGTTCATGAGCATTTCAATGCCTGGTGAGACTTTTTGGTCTGGGCAGACTGCTCCTGTCAATGTGCCAATAACAACAATTCCTGTCAACAACCACAGTGGTTTTTTTCTCATCAGTTTCCCTCCTGACTAAGCGGCTTGCCTGTTTTCATATTTAATCCATAGCCGTATTGATAGAGGATTTGACCTGGATGTGTGACTGAAGGGATATCAACTGGTAATCGCCCTTTCGGTTTTGCTTTTCCGAAGATGACTTCCACTCCGGCCGGAATATTCGGCTGCCTGAAACGTCCGTCAGTATAGCCTTTAAAGCCATATACTGCAATCACCGCTTGAGCTTCTTCAAAATTTGCTGTGTCATAAGGATTGCGAAGACTCATTAAAACAAACTTTTTCCGATTTAACTGTGCATATTTCATGGCGGCTCGAGGGAAAATGGTCGCCCATTTGTTTGAATCATGATGGGTGGTTTCCTCATTTAAGACTGGGTCGTTTTTGACGATATATGATCCCGTAATAACATAATCAGCTTGATCAATTTGTTTTTCGATTGCTTTGTTAAATCTTTTTTTTGCAAAATGATATTCCTTTATAACTGCTTTTCTGTTGATCCTTCTGATCGTTTTTTTGATCGCTTTTGTTTGTTCTTCAAAAGGTGCAAGAACTAAAATGGTGTCCCCTTTTTTCGGATTAAATGGCAGTGTTTTGTGTTTGTTTTTTAAAACGGTCACACCTTCTCGTGCCATTTTCATTTCTTGTTTCAAATGCTTATGGTTTCCGACTGTTTTTAAAGCGCGTTTGATTTTTTTACGAATTGATGTAGAATCATCATTCAAAATTCCGCGCTTCATTTTTGCTGTCAGGATTCGCTCGACCGATTGATTGATCTGCTTGATGGGTATCTCCCCTTGTTTGACGGCATGAAGGAGGGACTGAAACACAGTTGCTAAGTTTTTTTCTGTTTTAAGGGATGTCACTTTCGCTGGCATAAGTGCGATATCTACACCTGCCTGAATAGCCATAATAACGGCTTTTTCTTGACCAAAATGATCTGAAATGGCTTTCATGTTTAAAGCGTCTGTTACGACAATACCATCAAATCCAAGCTTTTTCCGTAAAAGGTCTGTGATCACTTTTTTAGAAAGTGTTGCGGGAACAATGATGTCTTGCCCATCTTTGATGCTTTTGTAAGTTGTGTCATCAAAGGCAGGGAATTGGACGTGTGCTGTCATGATCATGTCAATTCCCGCATTAATGGCTTGTTGAAAAGGATAAAGTTCGATACGATTGAGTCGATCGCGGTCATGCGGAACAAGCGGCAGACCTAAATGGCTATCAACACTTGTATCACCGTGTCCAGGGAAATGTTTTGCTGTCGCTATGATCTGTTCCTTCTGTAGTCCTTTCATCGTCTTAATACCTAGCTGAGCCGCTAATTCAGGTTTTGAACTGTAGGAACGAATCCCGATCACCGGATTATTGGGATTGTTGTTTACATCAAGTACCGGACTAAAGTTAACATTGATACCTAATGCAGATAATTCTTTCCCAATCAGTTTTCCTGATCGATAAGCATTTTTTCGGCTTCTTGAAGCGCCAAGTGCCATATTTCCAGGTAAGTTTGTACCTGACTCCAAACGTGTGACAATCCCGCCTTCTTGATCAATCGCTATGAAAAGCGGGAGCTTTCGACTTGCCTTTTGCAGACCATTTGTTAAGTGAACCGTTTGTTCAGTGCCGGTAACATTTTCTGCAAAGAGAATAACACCGCCTAGATGATATTGTTGAATGATACTGGCTACTTCGTTATTCATTTTAGTTAACCCTGAAGGCTTAGACTCCTCTTTTTTTTGCCAATTTCTAAAATCCAACATCAACATTTGACCAAGTTTTTCTTCAAGTGACATACATTTGACCATTTGCTTGATCGTCTGTTTTTTTGCATCAGCCTGTTCAGCACTTGGTGCTAATGTGAGAGAAAATAGCAATGTAGTGATCAGGATGTAACGAAAAACTATTTTCATATGAAAAGTCGCCTCCTATTGATGATTCAGTGCTTCATAAATAGTGGTCATCACACTTCCGTATTTACCTGTTGCAAATCCATCACCTTCAAATTGATTCGGGTTTTTCTCAGGAGCGATGACTGGCGAATGTTTTTTATTGGTCAGTAAAACAATCCCTAATTGATAGGCCGGATCAATCAGTGTAATTGTTCCCGTCGAACCGGTATGTCCGTATGCTTGTTTACTCGCATGTTTTCCGAACATCCATTTCACATCATGATTTCGATTCAATCGCCAGCCTAAACCATATGTGTCATAGGCGGGTTTTGTGAACTGTTGAATAATCGCGTTGCTAAAGAACTGGTGAGACCCATAACCGCCGCCATTCAACATGACTTGAAGTAGTACAGCCATATCTTCAGTTGTTGAGAATAAACCCGCATGACCTGAAATACCTGCCATTGAATAAAAAGCTTTTTCATCATGAACTTCGCCTTGTAACGTATATCTCCTCACATGAGGAAACGAAACAATTCCATCACGTGTATTTCCAACCCGTTCAGTGGCTGCAAAATGACGTGGTTTAAAGCCTTTCTGCAAAGGGTTAAACATCGTATGGTTGAGACCGAGTGGTTTGTAAAACTGTTGTTCAACATATCTGTCCAACCGTTGGTTCGTGATGTTTTCGATGATTAGCCCCAACAGCATGTAATCGATATCACTGTAAACTTGTTTTGTTCCGGGTTTGTATGCAAGTGGTGTTTTTGCCAGGAATGCTAATGTCCTTTCCCGTTCTTGAGAATAAAGTTGCCCCGCTCTTTTCGGATCATAGTAACTCCAACTTGCTGGAAGTCCGGCTCTATGTTGAAGTAAGTCACGAACACGAAGCTGTTTTTTTCCTTTGATGGTGTCTTTCGGAGCATCTTTAAACTCTGGAATATAATGTGAGACTTTTGCATCTAGATTAAGCTTGCCGCAGTTTGTTAAATGTTGCAGAGCAAAGTTGACAGCATACATTTTTGTATTGGAAGCAAGATCAAACATTGTATCAGCCTTCATTTTTTTCGGGTGTTTTAACAGGTTGAGTTGATTGTATTTTTTCTTATAGCCATAAACCTCTTTTTTTACAATCATGCCATCTTTGATCACGATTAATGTAGCACCGGGAAATCCTGCTTGAATATCTTTTTCAATCAACCGGTCAACTTTCTCTAGTTTTTCTGCTGAAAATCCAGCATCTTCAGGGGTTTTTGCATGTTTTAAGACAGGGAATGTTTGTTGTTGATCTGCGATTTTCGCAGAAGAGGTGGAAGGGTATATCATTGTAATGGATAACAAGGCTGTAAGCATGGAAATCACGCGTTTCTTCATGGTGTTGCTCCTTTCTGCAAATAAATGTTAATGGTAATTTTAAACAAACGTTTAATTAAATTCAACTACCATATCATTTTTCAAGCATGCATTAGGATTAACGGTATAGGAGAGGGATAAACCAATTCAATGATTTGCAGAGGGACTTCATAAAGGAAATGTGGCTTATTAAATTCTAGTTCTTTATGTATTATGGACAATTATTGTTAGGTGCAGTTGATGACAATATTATTTAAGTTTTTTTTTATTATTATAATTCTTTCAGGCCTAGAAATATGCTTTGTTTTATTGGAGCACTCCTAGCTGTATTTTGAAAAATTAGATCCATCATGAAACAGCTCAAGGAAAGTTCGCAGATGGCATAATGGCTTGGACTGTTTTGTATGGAGTTTTTCCGCTTGCCACAACCCCAATGACAGTATCTCAAACTTTCCTTGATAAATTTTAATTGCACAGCGTTATTTAGAAGCATTGTTTTCTTTAAGTTCATTTATTTGCTGTTCAGAAATGACTCGAAGGCCTTCTCTTTTAAGTAGGGCTGCTGTGATCCCGTTTCCGATTATTTTGCTGCCAGAAAAACTTCCATCATATATATAATTGCTGCCACAGGAAGGGCTGTTTTCTTTTAACACAACGGTATCCGCTTGAATATCTCTAGCTAGTTCAAGTGTTTTATAAGCACCTCTTAAATAGAGCTCTGTTACATCTTCTCCAGACTTTGTGATAATGACACCATTGCCATTTAACACATCTTCACCCGTTTTTCCATCTGCAATTTCCGCAGGCTCTCTAGGAGTTTGAAAACCGCCGAGCAATTCAGGACAGGCTGTCACTGCTTTATTTTCCTTTATCAGTTTGTTTATTTTTTCGACATTGCAATGGGTTCCGTTATATCGGCACTCAATCCCTGCTAAACAAGAGCTGACTAATATCATCTATGTTTACTCCTCTCAAAAAATAGATACTTATATTGTAAACAAAAACATTGGTCATGATTAAAAACATCAGTCGAAAATTTTGAAAATAAAAATTTTAAATTATCTCTTTACAAATAGGGGTCAACCTGTATATAATAATTTTTGTCAGCTTTGAGAAATTGCTGATATGTTTGATCAGGCCCGTTGGTCAAGCGGTTAAGACACCGCCCTTTCACGGCGGTAACACGGGTTCGAATCCCGTACGGGTCACCATTTTAGGACAGCATTTTAAGCAGGCATGCACTCGTCTTCAAATGCAGGGTATGACATCTGTTATGATGCGTACTTGTGCTTTAAAAGAAAAGGAAGGCATGCTAAGTGCGCAACGTCCTGTTGCAACGCATGCACTCGCACGTCCTGTGCTTCGGAGGATTAGCTCAGCTGGGAGAGCATCTGCCTTACAAGCAGAGGGTCGGCGGTTCGAGCCCGTCATCCTCCACCATTTTCCTGGAACACTTTTGTTGTTTCAGCATAAGGTATCAATATGCCGGTCTAGCTCAATTGGTAGAGCAACTGACTTGTAATCAGTAGGTTGGGGGTTCAAGTCCTCTGGCCGGCACTGTTTTATCGGAGGGGTAGCGAAGTGGCTAAACGCGGCGGACTGTAAATCCGCTCCCTCAGGGTTCGGCGGTTCGAATCCGTCCCCCTCCACCATTTTTGGGCTATAGCCAAGCGGTAAGGCAACGGACTTTGACTCCGTCATGCGTTGGTTCGAATCCAGCTAGCCCAGTTTTTGGACATCCTGTAATAGGGTGTCTTTTTTGTTGTGATTTTGATTAATATGATTGAACGTTTTACAAATATAGTGCGAATGGTTGACCTCGCCTTGATATAAAATCGTTAGGCTATAGAAAGTTTGAAATCGGTTTATCAAAAGTTTCAGTTTCGAAATATTCATTGAGATAAATAAATTTAAACTAATATTAAGGATTAAACCGTTTTTAGCTATCTACACCTTTCTAATATTTTGATAAACTATTTTTATGAATTTAATGAAACCTTTTAAATTTCAATTCGTATGTTTAAAGACCGGTGAAGGCAGAGGTTAGATAAATATGGAAATGATGATAAAAAAAAGAATTAAACAAGTCAAAAAGGGCGATCGTAATGCATTTGCAGACATCGTAGACATTTACAAAGACAAAATTTATCAGCTTTGCTACCGTATGCTCGGTAATGCCCATGAGGCGGAAGATATTGCGCAGGAAGCATTTATTCGGGCGTACGTTAATATCAATAGCTTTGATATTAACCGGAAATTTTCAACATGGCTTTACCGAATTGCGACCAATTTAACGATTGACCGAATTCGCAAAAAAAAGCCGGATTATTATTTGGATGCAGAAGTGGCAGGAACAGAGGGGCTGACTATGTATTCTCAAGTAGCGGCAGATGTTGCGCTTCCAGAGGAAGAACTCCTTTCTTTGGAGCTGCACAGTACGATTCAGGAAAAAATCTTAAGGCTTCCCGATAAATACAGGACTGTCATCGTATTAAAGTACATTGATGAGCTTTCCCTTGTTGAAATCAGTGAGATATTAAATATTCCCGTAGGTACAGTGAAAACGAGAATACACAGAGGAAGAGAGGCTCTCAGAAAACAATTAAGGGATCTTTAAGTGGGGTGATGAAATGAGCTGTCCGGAGCACATTGTTCAGCTTATCCATAAATATCTTGATGGGGATATTCCTTCGGAAGATGAATCGAGATTAAAAAAGCACATACAATCATGTGAAGGCTGCAGAAAACATCTTCACGAAATGGAAAAATCCATCGCTCTTGTGCAAAGCACGTCACATCTTACAGCTCCGGTAAACTTTACGGCGGACGTATTGGCAAATCTGCCAAAGGAAAAACGGACGGTTTCCATTAATCGATGGCTGAAAACTCATCCGTTTATCGTTGCAGCAGCTATTTTCATTTTATTAATGGGAGGTAGCTTTCTTTCAAGTTGGAAAAGTGACCAAGACTTCAGTGTGTCAAATAACTCCAATCTAGTTGTGGAAAACAACACGGTTACCGTACCTGAAGGCAAAGTTGTAAAAGGAGATGTAACCGTAAAAAACGGAAAGCTTATTATTAAAGGTAAAATCGATGGAGATGTAACCATTGTCAATGGGGAACAATACACAGCTTCAGCTGGTCAAGTTACAGGTCAGATTCACGAAATAAATGAGGCATTTGACTGGATCTGGTACAAAGTAAAATCAACTGGAAAGACGATTTTTGGTTTGGATCATTCCAATGACGAAGAGCAAAGTGGACAATAGGGGCTTTGCTCTTTTCGTGCGGAAGGCGGCTGTTTCACTTGGGAAAACAAATTGTGATATAATCGTTCTGTATATAAAATAATATAACTTAAACATATACATTTAAATCATGACTGAGATCTTGGAGGACGAGGAAATGGCTTTTGAGGATATCCCTTTCTTACAGTACCTCGGCGATGCCGTTGATATTCTCCTTGTTTGGTATGTTATATATAAATTAATGATGGTTATCCGCGGAACAAAGGCGGTTCAGCTGTTAAAGGGAATCGTGGTCATCGTTCTTGTCCGGCTGGCCAGTCAATATTTCGGCTTAAACACGCTACAATGGCTGGTCGATCAGGCTATTACATGGGGTTTTTTGGCGATTATCATTATTTTTCAGCCTGAACTAAGAAGAGCGCTTGAGCAGCTGGGGCGAGGGAGGTTTTTTTCCCGTACCGGAAACCCTGAAGAGGAACAACAGCAGCAGGTCATTGATGCCATTACAAAATCGATGCATTATATGGCAAAACGGAGGATTGGAGCGCTTTTAACGATTGAACGAGAAACCGGAATGGGTGATTATATAGAAACTGGGATTCCTTTGAATGCAAAGGTTAGCTCTGAACTATTAATTAACATTTTTATTCCGAATACACCGCTTCATGACGGAGCTGTTATTATGAAACATAATGAAGTTGCTGCCGCGGCTTGTTACCTGCCTCTTTCTGAAAGCCCGTTTATTTCTAAAGAGCTTGGCACAAGACATAGAGCAGCGGTAGGGATCAGTGAAGTGACAGACAGTTTGACGATTGTTGTATCTGAAGAAACTGGAGGCATCAGTGTCGCAAAGAACGGTAGCCTTCATCGCGGTTTATCGGAAGAGGATTTGAAAGATATGCTCACAGCGGAATTTAAGAAAAATTCCCGGGAAACTTCCTCAATTCGCTGGTATTGGAGGGGGAAGAAGAATGGATAAGTTCTTAAAAAATCCTTGGGCTGTTAAAGTTGTTGCATTACTATTTGCTTTTCTTCTTTACTTTGCAGTCCATAGTGCACAAGTGCCGACTCCGAAAAAACCAATGGATTGGCTTTTTCCGATATCCACTACAGATGAAGTAACGTTGACTGACATCCCGGTGAAAACTTATTATGATGATGAAAATTATGTTGTTACTGGCGTTCCGCAAAGTGTGAACGTTACAATCAAAGGACCGACGGGTACTGTAAAGAAAGTAAGGCAAGTGAAAGACTTTGAAATTTATGTAGATATGCAACATTTGAAAACAGGAAGACATAAAGTGGAATTAAAAGCAAGAAATGTTACTGAGGGGGTTAGTATTTCGATTAATCCTTCGGTAGCAACCGTAACAATTGAAGAGAAAATAACGAAGGAATTCCCGGTTGAGGTTGAGTTTTACAATAAGAATAAAATGAAAGAAGGCTTTACACCAGAACAACCGATTATCAATCCGAAAAATGTCAGTGTAACAGGGTCAAAAACTGTCATTGACCGAATTGAAAATATTAAGGCAATGGTTAATTTGGAAGGTGTAGATCAGACGATTGAAAAAGAAACAAAACTGACCGTTTATGATAGTGATGGAAATGTCCTTCCGCTGGGGGTCTCCCCGTCTGTCGTCAAAATCACTGTTCCGGTGACAAGTCCAAGTAAAAAGGTTCCGCTCAAGCTTGAGCGGAAAGGAAAGCTTCCTAGCGGGGTTAGCATTTCAAGCTTGGATACGAGTCCGGGAGAAGTGACCGTTTACGGTCCCAAAAACGTGCTTGACTCGTTAGAATTTATTGACGGCGCTAAAATTGATTTAAGTAAAATTAAAGATAACACTGAATTGGAAGTTGATGTTCCAGTGCCAAAGGGTGCTCATAAGGTGTCACCTGAAAAAGTAAAAGTAAAAGTCAAAGTAGATAAAGAAGAAGAGAACACGATAAAAAACGTAGCAATTAAAACCGTAGGACTGAATGATACTCGAACTCTCGAGTTTCTCGATCCAAAAACGGGAAAGCTTGACATTACGGCAAAGGGATCTGAGGCTGAACTAGCCAAACTTCAGTCGTCAGACATAGAACTTTATGTCAATGTGGCGGATTTAAATGATGGAGTACACCGCGTTAAACTTGAAGTAAATGGACCGCAGAATATTACATGGTCACTGCCGAAAAATGTCAAAGTGAGAATTTCTTCTAAAACATCTCAAAAAGAAAGTGACACAGATGATCAGGATGACACAAAAAAAGATCAAGATCATTCTGAAACAGATTCACAATCTTCATGAATCAAAAAGGAGCGATATGAATGGGCAAGTATTTTGGAACAGACGGTGTGAGAGGTGTGGCAAACAGTGAACTTACACCGGAACTGGCCTTTAAAGTCGGAAGGTTTGGTGGTTATGTCCTTACAAAGGATAAAAAACGTCCCAAGGTATTAATCGGCCGTGATACACGCATTTCCGGACATATGCTAGAAGGAGCCTTAGTTGCCGGTCTCTTGTCAATTGGAGCGGAAGTCATGCGGTTAGGCGTTATTTCAACACCTGGAGTAGCGTATTTAACAAAAGCAATGGATGCGGAAGCGGGCGTGATGATTTCAGCGTCTCACAATCCTGTTGAAGACAACGGAATCAAATTTTTTGGTGGTGACGGTTTTAAACTGTCTGATGAGCAAGAGCTTGAAATCGAGCAATTGATGGACCAGGCGGAAGATAACCTGCCAAGACCTGTTGGAAGTGACCTTGGGATGGTGAATGACTACTTTGAAGGCGGACAAAAGTATTTGCAATTCTTAAAGCAAACTGCTGATGAGGATTTCACAGGTATTCATATCGCCCTTGATTGTGCACATGGAGCGACTTCACCGCTAGCAACGCACCTGTTTGCTGATCTTGATGCGGATGTTTCAACAATGGGGACATCACCAAATGGATTAAATATCAATGATAGAGTTGGCTCAACACATCCTGAAGCTCTTTCAGCATTTGTAAAAGAAAAAGGAGCAGAGGTTGGGTTGGCATTTGATGGTGATGGAGATCGTTTAATTGCTGTTGATGAAAAGGGAGAAATCGTTGACGGTGATCAAATTATGTATATATGTGCGAAGTACCTGAAACATGAAGGACGTTTGACTGATGATACGGTTGTTTCTACTGTTATGAGTAACCTCGGTTTTTATAAAGCGCTTGGTGCGGAAGGAATAAAAAGTGTTCAAACGGCTGTCGGTGACCGCTATGTTGTTGAAGCAATGAAAAGAGACGGCTATAATTTGGGCGGTGAACAATCAGGACACTTAATTTTTCTTGATTACAATACAACAGGTGACGGTTTGCTTTCAGCGATTATGCTGTTGAATACAATGAAAATGACGGGAAAACCATTATCCGAGCTTGCTGCAGAAATGCAGAAATTCCCGCAACTTTTGATCAATGTTAAAGTAACAGATAAGTATAAAGTGACAGACAACGAAAAAGTGAAAGCAGTGATCAAACAAGTCGAACAAGACATGAATGGTGACGGTCGGATCCTTGTGCGCCCATCAGGTACAGAACCGCTTGTTCGTGTGATGGCTGAAGCAAGAACGAAAGAACTTTGCGATGAATATGTCAGCCGCATTGTTGAGGTTGTCAAAACAGAGATGGGAGCATAAGTTTTAACCATTTAAGAAAGATCGATGAACAAGACATGCTGAACGAACATATGTTAAAGAGAATCGATTTTCAAACTGAAAAAATTGTTTGACGGTTCTTTTTCTGTGTAGTAAAATCAGCTTGTCTTGTTTTATTTTAAGAGGAAAGGTGGATAGCGGTTTAAATCAATAATGATAGCGCCCGAACTAAGCTGAACGGACAACAAGCTTAGTTGACGAGGATGGAGGTTATCGAATATTCGGCGGATGCCTCCCGGCTGACCACTAAAGATCACAGCCGCAAGGATTTTCTTAAACCAAAGAGGTGACTCTTTGAACAAAGGAAAATGACATGATCTTCCATCAAACATGTAGGAGGGGACGAAGATGTCCCCATCTTAAAGCTGGCCTTCTTCGTCTCCTTCCTGCAAACTCAGGAGGAAGAGAAATATGTGTGGTATTGTAGGTTATATTGGACAGCTTGATGCAAAAGAGATTTTATTAAAAGGGTTAGAAAAATTAGAGTACCGCGGGTATGATTCAGCAGGGATTGCGATTGCGAATGAAGCTGGTGTCCATGTCTTTAAGGAAAAAGGCCGGATTGCCGATCTTCGTGCAGCAGTTGATGAATCAGTGATGTCACAAGCCGGAATTGGACACACACGCTGGGCAACTCATGGCGAACCAAGCCGTTTAAATGCTCATCCTCATCAAAGTGCATCAGGTCGTTTTACACTTGTTCATAACGGTGTTATCGAGAATTATGTTCAGCTGACACGCGAGCATTTACAAGATGTGGAACTGAAAAGTGATACCGATACAGAGGTTGTTGTTCAAGTGATTGAACAATTTGTCAATGAAGGTCTTGGAACAGAAGCAGCGTTCCGAAAAACGCTGATGCTCCTTAAAGGCTCTTATGCGATTGCCTTGTTCGACAATAACAACAAAGAAACAATCTATGTTGCGAAAAATAAAAGCCCATTGCTTGTCGGTCTTGGAGATACATTCAATGTTGTTGCATCAGATGCGATGGCAATGCTTCAAGTGACAAATGAATATGTGGAGCTTATGGACAAAGAGATGGTCATCGTCACTGACAAAAAAGTTGTGATTAAAAACTTTGATGGCGAAATCATGTCCCGTGCCTCTTATATTGCTGAGTTAGATGCAAGCGATATTGAAAAAGGCACATACCCTCACTACATGTTAAAAGAAATTGATGAACAGCCGCTCGTGATGCGGAAAATTATTCAAACATACCAAGATGAACATGGCAAATTATCCATACCAGGTGATATTGCAGATGCCGTTGCTAAAGCAGACCGCGTTTATATTATTGCGTGTGGCACCAGCTATCATGCGGGTCTTGTTGGCAAACAATTCATTGAATCATGGGCAAAAGTTCCGACTGAAGTCCATGTCGCAAGTGAATTCTCTTACAACATGCCATTGCTATCTCAGAAACCGCTGTTTATCTTTATTTCTCAAAGTGGTGAAACAGCAGACAGCCGGGCTGTCCTTGTACAGGTGAAAAAACTCGGCCACAAAGCACTGACACTTACAAATGTACCTGGATCAACACTTTCTCGTGAAGCTGATTACACATTGTTACTTTACGCAGGACCAGAGATTGCCGTTGCATCAACAAAAGCATACACAGCACAAATTGCAGTTCTTGGTATCTTAGCATCTGTTGCTGCGGAACGGAATGGTGCTGAGATCGGTTTTGATCTTGTTCATGAACTTGGTATTGTCGCAAATGCTATGGAAGTCCTTTGCGGTCAAAAAGATGAGTTAGAAATGATTGCTCGCGAATATCTGGCTGTCTCCAGAAATGCTTTCTTCATCGGGCGCGGTCTTGACTACTTCGTCTGTGTCGAAGGCGCCTTAAAACTGAAAGAGATTTCTTACATTCAGGCAGAAGGTTTTGCTGGCGGTGAATTAAAACACGGTACAATCGCCTTAATTGAAGAAGGAACACCGGTATTTGCATTGGCTACTCAAGAGCATGTCAACTTGAGCATTCGCGGAAATGTCAAAGAAGTGGCTGCCCGCGGCGCCAATACATGTGTGATTTCACTGAAAGGCTTAGAAGATGCAGGCGACAGATTCATACTTCCAGAAGTACACCCGGAACTTGCACCGCTTGCCTCAGTCATCCCGTTGCAGCTGATTGCTTACTACGCTGCTCTGCACCGCAGCTGTGATGTTGATAAGCCGCGGAACTTGGCGAAGAGTGTGACGGTGGAGTAGATTATTTGCTTTTTAGAAGAGTGTTGTTGATTTGAAATAAAGAAAACGTTGTGAAGCTTTGCCCCTTTGGATATGATTATCTAAAGGGGTGTTTTTATGTCTAAAAGAAAAAGAACATCTTAAATTGAAAAATGGATAAAGAAGGGCGAGTTAATCATTATTTTGCACCGAATTTGTTGAGCGATAATAAGCCGTAAGTTTATTCAAAACTCCTCAATTTCTTGATTGTTCTTGAATTCTGTTTTCATTACATTTAGCTGTGTTACAAAAATTCCACATCGATCCTTCCAGGTAGAGATAACCTATTGAGGCAGCCTTCTGATTAAATTTCTAAATAAGTATATTATTTATGCCCACAATCAATCCTTCTGAAGTTGAGCAGGAAACTAATCTGTTGTTCGGATTCCTAATAATTTTCAATGTGAAATTACTGAAGAAATAAGAATAAGATAATTTGGTATCAACTTGATGATATGGGTGTTGGTCATGGTTACTCGAAAAAAAGAAAGCAAATATTACAATTTACTACTGGATAGGAATAGTTCGGATAGCATCAATATTTGAACTTTCCCATTTACTTTCTCTATTTGGCGTATTAGATGAATTTAAACGGAATTTTAGGTATATGGTTTTGGTATTTGTATTGGGAATAAGGGTTGGAGTTCTCATATATGGCGGTAAATTTTCTTGACTAATACATGTTTAGTATTTTTGCACCTAATGATAGAGAAAAGGAGAGATAATATTGGTTTTTCCATCGAAAAAAAGCATTTGGATGTCTGTGGTTGTTTGGGCAATCATATTAGCTTGCATCTTGCCACCTATCCTATCCATTGACCCAATAGGAGTAATCATGTTACCTGAAATCCTTAATAATAAAGTAATAACAACAATAATATTGTTAATACCAGCAATTTATTTATTGTGGGTATGGTTTGGAACACGCTATGAAATTCAACAATCAACATTAAAAGTGCATTTTGGACCCTATAAAAAAATAATTGATATTTGTGCAATAAAGACGATCAGGCGGACAAAAAATCCATTTATTGCTCCTGCATTATCAGAAGATAGAATTGAAATCAATTATAATAAGTTTGAATCCATTCATATATCTCCAAAAGATAAAGGGGCGTTTGTAAGACAAATACTCAAAGTAAATCCTCATATACAAGTCGATAGTAAGTCTAGCCTGCTGAGTTAATATTAGTTTTATACGTACAGATAATTTTGATGTGACTTGGAGACTTTCTCTTTCATCCAAAATAATAACAAGGAGGGTAGTGTCCATGAATGAAAATGGGGGGATTTGCTCACTTTCCGCGAGCCTCCTCGGAGCGCGTTCCTTGCTTCTGCTGGGTCTAGCCTGGCTCGCTGTTCCGCAGGAGTCTCGCAATGCACCCTGATCCAAGTATAACAACCTTGTTCTTCCCTCTAGTCAAGTGTTTTTAAAGAAATTTTATTGGAATATGTTGTCCGAATACCCTCTCATCACATAACATTAAAATGTTGCATAACAAAACTATGAATGAGAAATAAGTTGTTTTAAATTCTGAAAATTACGAAACTATTGCCTGCAGCTAACGTATATAATATAAAGGGAAAAACAAAATTTCTGAGTGATATAAGATATAAAACTATGAGGAGGATTGAAGGATGACTACCAATAGAAAAACAGCCATAACATTTGGAGTACTCATCATCTTAGGAATAGTTTTTGGCATATTCTCATCGGTTCCAGCTTTAGAGCAACCCGATTACCTTATAAAATTATCATCGATTAAAATGCAAGTATTGATTGCTGTATTTTGTCAATTTATGATGGCCGCTGTATATGTATGTATTGCGGTACTCTTATATCCAATCATTAAGAAATATAATGAAAAATTGGCACTTGGTTATTTCGGATTTAGAATGATTGGAGCAGCCATTCTTTTTATTGGAATAGCTTCTCTTCTGCTACTATTATTCATAAGTGAACGTTTTGTAATAGAGGGTCAGCCAAGTTCATCCTATTTCCAAACTATGGGGGAATTACTTAGGGTAGGTAGAGATTTGATGAATCATATTGTAATGATACTACCGTGGAGTTTAGGTGGTTTAATACTATATTTTTGCTTTTTTCAAATGAAACTTATTCCAAAGTGGCTATCAGTTTGGGGCATGATTGGCTCTATCCTTACTCTAATAGCAACATTGCTGTTGATGTTTGACTTAATTAAAATAGTAACACCCATTTACTTTATTATGAATACACCGACAGCTATATTTGAGTTGGTTCTGGCTGTTTATCTGATGATTAAAAGCTTCAATCCAATTGTTGATGATTCAAATGATACATGAGATAAATATGTAAATGTGGTCGCCCAAGCACTTCCGATCCAATACTTATCCTTTATGCTGCTTTGCGGTCTAGAGCAGCTCCCCTGTTATAAAATGAACCCATTATTTCTTCAACAATCAGGACCAGATTGCTGAAAATGAATCATTTGCTAAAATGAAAATAAATTGTTGCACAAATATGATTCCTTGAAATAATGGGTGTCTGGATTAACGAAATTAATATAGAAGAACGAAAAGAACTCCTTTTTAGAGTCGCGGCCTTCCAATGGAGTGTTTAAAAGGGATATATGTTTTAACTTGATGACCAATTCATTTTAAGGTTGACATCAGAGGACTGCAGCTTTTTTTTGGTCTCGAGTACACATTCTCTAATGTTCGTATTGTTTGATCAGCTCCTGGAGCTTGTTTTGTATTTGTTCGCGTACCACATCTGGACGTTTCACGTTCGCCTCCATGCCAAAGCCGAGGAAAAAATGTACTGCCCATGGTACATATGATGCGCTCATCTTTGTACAAACTGTACCTGAACCGTCTTCGCGCAGATTGATCCATCGGCTTAACCATAAGTCTGATCGGCATCGACGTACACCCTCCGGCGTTAACTCCACCTCAAGGTCCAATGTATCACTCTCATCCATTCGCATGATCCATGTCTGAATCTGCTCCTCTGCTGTATTCAATCTCATACTTTGGTCGGCCTCAAGCGAGAAATTTTTCACACGATCGACGCGAAACAATCGATAATCCTCTGCTAAGAAGCAGTAAGCCTGGCAGTACCATAACCCGTTCATTGTATATATCCCGAGTGGTTGGATCATTCTTTCTCGACGCGAAGAAGCTTCGTACATGATTGTGACAACGCGTTGCTCTAATGCAGCCTCAAGTAGTTGCTCTAAGAAAGAAACTTCCATCTCATGTGGAGGAATCCAAAATACAAGTCGTTGTTGCATGCGTTCGATCTTTTGCTTTAACTCACTCGACAAGTAATGAAAAAACTTATCCAGTGCGGTATCCACTTCATTTTTAAAGGGGAGAGATTTGTAATTGCGCAACGATTGGCAAGCAAAAAACAAAGCGATTGCCTCATGTTCCGTAAAGCTGATGGGGGGCAGCACCTTCTCTCGTAGAACGCGATAACCGCCCCTAGGCCCTGCCTCGGAATAGAGTGGAACACCCAATTCGCTCAGCTCCATCAAATCACGAATCATTGTGCGGCGTGAAACGCCGCATTCGTCTGCCATCTCCTGTATCGTAAATTTTTTGCGTTCATTGACCTTCATCATAAGGTGAATGAGTCGCTGTGCTTTGTGCATGAATAGTTCCCTCCTTTTAACACTCTAATTAATAATAATGATGCCATTACTTGTCACCATTATCCCGTATGCTTAACCTTGAAGTCAATCTTACACATCAAGGGGGAGGGGAACATGCAATTTAGTATAGCTAGAACGTTGTCATGTTGCGTTTTTTGTCTTATGGCGAATACTGACCATAATCAAGAATAGTAAATGGCATCTTCAAATATAAAACGAGGTGAGTTAAAAAATGGAGCAGGTGAATCAACAATACGTGATGGAAATGGTTTTGTTCAAGTTGAGAGAAGAGACGAATAAGCGTCGTTTTTGTCATGCGGCTGTCACACTCACTGAAGCACTGCAGACGGAAGTACCTGGGTTTAAAGGACGCACTTTGCTGCATACGCCAGATGAAACCCAATGGACGGACATCATATACTGGTCCAATATGGATGTAGCATTGACAGCGATGGACCAACTCAAGTCTTTTCCAGCTTTCCAAACTTTTGTGTCGATGATTGATTCAAGAGAGATTATGCTGCGGCATTTCGTCCCAGCTAATCTGAGCATGTAGGGAATTTGTATAGGTCAGGGGCTTTACCGTTGTCCATTTGCATGAAAGACGATCATTCAAGAAAGGAGATGAAACATGGCAGATACATTTTCGGGTAAATATACTCTGGATTTTTTCAACCAATTTATGGATAACGTCAAACTCAAGTATCCAGCATTTGACTCAACAAAGTTTTTGAATTTGATCTACGACGACAGCTGGGAACAGGAAAGATTGAAACAACGTATCCGGCATATAACCAACTCTTTGGGATTAACCCTGCCTGCGTCCTATAGAGACGCATTATCGGTCTTGATCCAAATCGCTCCCCAATGTAGAGGAGTCGAATACTTGTTCTTTCCAGATTTTGTGGAAGTATACGGACTTGAAGATTGGACAGCCTCCATTCCTGCACTAGAACAGTTCACACCTTTTTCTAGTTCGGAGTTCGCCGTTCGTCCGTTTATTGTGCAAGATCCCGTTAAAATGATGGACCAGATGCTGCAATGGGCAAGCCATTCTGACCATCACATCAGACGGTTAGCCAGTGAAGGCTGCCGTCCCCGATTACCATGGGCGATGGCTTTAAAAATATTCAAAGTTGATCCATTACCAATTTTTCCAATACTGGAAAAACTCAAGAGTGATCCATCTGTCTATGTGCAGAAAAGCGTTGCTAATAATCTGAACGATATTTCTAAGGATCATCCCGAACAAATTAAACAACTCGCTCAAGATTGGTACGGAGAGAACCTGCAGACCAATTGGATTGTTAAACACGGTTGTCGCAGTTTGCTGCGAAAAGGCGATCCAGATGTGCTTTCTTTGTTTGGGTTTGAGAATTCGCCGGATGTGACGGTAAGTGGTTTGTCGCTGGAAGAAGAGACAGTGGCAATCGGCCAAACTCTCAACTTTTCTTTTTCCATCCGGACCAACTCCTCTGGATTCCAGCGGCTACGGGTCGAATACGCGATAGATTTTGTCAAAGCGAACCGCACGACATCTAGAAAGCTATTCAAGGTAACAGAACACAACTTCAACAAAGTGGAGCGGAAATACTTGCGGGCTCATCATTTCAAGGATTTGACGACACGCAAGCATTATCCGGGCAAACATCGACTATCCATAATTATAAATGGAAGAGAGCTGGCAGCAACAGATTTTTATGTTACCGATACCGCAGAGTCCTTTTGAAAACGAACGTTTGCAACTGAAAAGGTCGATACTTTGATTTAGAACTTTATGATATGGAGGAAACAATATGAGTAATGTATCTGTAATCGGTTTGGGACCAATGGGCACAGCACTGGCTCGCGTCTTGCTTCATAATGGCTATCGAGTGACAGTATGGAACCGGTCCAGCGCAAAAGCGGAACCAATCGTCAAAGAAGGAGCTATCCTTGCTTCCAGTGCAGCTTCTGCTATAAGTGCAAGCACGGTATCGATTATTTGCGTGTCTAACTATAAGGCTTCATACGATATTTTGGATACAGAGGAGGTCAGACCTGTCCTCGCGGGTCGCGTTCTTGTCCAGTTGAGCACAGGAAGCCCTCAGCAAGCACGGGACAATGAATTATGGGCTCGCGAACGTAATGCGGAATATCTCGATGGAGCCATAGCGGCTTCACCGTCCCAGATGGGCGAACCGGAGGCTACAATTTTCACATCAGGCTCCATTAAAGCTTTTCAACAGAGCGAGCTGGTTTTGAAATGCTTGGCCGGAAATGTGCCTTACCTAGGAGAGCAGGTTAGCGCAGCATCTTCGACAGAATTGGCGTTTCTGTCATACTTATTTGGTTCATATCTCGGATTTTTTCATGCGGCACGTATCCTTGAATCGGATGACCTTAGCGTGTCTGCTTTCGGGACCATGATCGCTCATGTCTCACAGGTTGTCGGTGATGTTATCAAGTATGAGAGTGAAGTGATCCAATCAGAAACATACGATAATCCACAGAGTTCTGTGAATATGTGTATGACATCAGTAGAGCTCCTCATGGAACAAGCTCGTGAAGCAGGCATTAACAACGAATTTCCGGTATTTGCCCAAGGGCTCTTTAAGAAGGCTTTGGATGCTGGATATGGACATGAGGAACTTGGTGCTCTTATTAAAGTGATGCGATAGGACACTGGTTATCGAAATGTACAATATCTCGGGAGGCACAGCATCTCCATTAAAGCCATGATTGGGTGAGACATACAGAGAGAGGGAGCTTGAACGCAAGAAGATGTTTAGGAGCAAAAATCATTCATCATCTAAAAGCGATAATTTCAGCGTCAAGGAATTATCGCTTTTTTTTATCGTATATTTTATGCTTCCTGTCTTTACTAATCTTCTTATTCTTTCTGAATAGCGGACTCTGGCTCAGTCGACATACTGAATTCAAAGTGCTTACCCCATTCCTGCAAATATTCCACAATTGGTCTCAATCCTTCTCCGAGAACTGTCAACTTATATTCAACCTTTGGTGGAGTGGCCGGATATACTTGCCTATGGACAATCCCTGCTTCCTCCAGTTCGCGTAATTGTTGAGCAAGCATTTTATGGGTAATCCCTACAATATTCTTATGAAGCTTACCATATCGTTTTTTACCTTCAAGAAGCTCACAAACGATTGTAGTTTTCCATTTTCCAGAAAAAATTGAAACGGAAAGCTCGATAGGACATTGAAATTGTTTTCCGTTCATTTCATATATTGTTTGATTCATTACCATTGCATAACTTCCCTTCTGGTAAGTATTGAACAAAAAAGTGCGTACTTATTTTTTTTGAGTTTATTATGTATGATTCAATTTGTAAACAATATAGCATTTCAAGGAGGCTAATATGAAAAAAATCGTTCGAGTGGGTAGTGTTGATGTAACATATTCTGTTGAAGGAAATGGACCTGGGTTGTTGCTAATACACGGAACAGGTGGCACATATGAAAATACTTGGGGAGATATGATCAAGTCTCTAGCTGGTTCATACACGATTGTTTCTCCTAATTACAGCGGTTCTGGTGAGACGTTGGATAGTGGAGAGAACCTGCAACTAGATGATTTGGTTGAACAAAACATACAAGCTGTTCTGCAAGAAGGTATCAACGAATTCCATATCGTTGGATATTCGCTAGGCGCAGAAATTGCAGCAGCGATTGCAGCCAAGTATCCAAAACGAGTAAAATCAGCTACATTAATAGCTGGTTGGGTAGAAAGCGATTTAGCTTCAGCATTTCAATTTGCACTTTGGCAAAAACTTTTCCATATAGACCGGAGGCTTTTCGCACAATTCTTGATGAATACCGGATTTAGTCCGGATTTTTATAATCAGTTTAATAGCTTAGAGGAATTGGATCAAATGTCAAATCAATTTTCAGAAATGCTAGCCAAAGGAACGGATCGGCAATCTGAATTGGATAGTCGCATCAATATTCGCCCTTTACTTAACAGGATCGACACACCTGTTTTGGTCATTGGCTTAACCTACGATCGAATGGTTCCCATTGAAAACGCTAGAGAACTTGCATCATTAATAAAAGGTGCTCAATATCGAGAAATCTCATCAGGACATTTGGTTCCTTGGGAAAAAAGTGAAATTCTCATTGATGAAGTATCCCGCTTTGTAGCTTTAAATTTATAATTATTTTATGACTGAAATCGAGACCAGACACGCATGCAAAGAGTTTATAATAGATAGAAAAATTACAAAGGAAGAATTTGATTTTATTCGCGATACAGCATATTATCTCCTAGTTCTTTTGGGGATATGAGTTATAGAATTCATGATTTATTTACCGGATACTCTAATCTACACTTTGGTTTATCAGTCACAGATAATTGATAAGAACTTTAAAAGAGGTTCATAAGGTTTATATATCATAATACGTACGACATTTAACACGAGAGGGAATGGATAATTCATCTATTCCCTCTCGTGTTTTTCTATTTACAAGATAGAACATATTATTTCTTTTGAGCTTTTTGACGTTGATGACGAGTTACTTTACTTCTATTCCCGCATATTTTCATGGAGCACCATTTGCGCCGTCCATGTGTATCAATAAATAATAAGACGCAATCTGGATTAGCGCATCGGCGTATATAACTTAATTGACCTGAAGAGATAAGTTTTAATGCATCTAATGCAATTAGTGATGCAATCGCATTTTCTGGTGTTCCCATTGGTGTAGGAATTAACATATCGTTTTTTAAATGATAAGTAAAAGGAGCCTTTTTCATAAGTAATTCCAAATGTGTAATCCAATCAGAGGAAAGTTCCTTTCCATCTGCCATATTTTCATAACCTTCTCGAAGAAATGAACGCAATTCCTGTAAAAGGATGAATGCATTATCCCCCAACTGTTCTAGATGTCTAAATTGTTCTTTAAAAATGATGTTTTCCATCATTAAAGTATCAAACCATGCTAGGACATGCTCTGTATTTGTTAATAAATCATGTCGGGTTCCGTGTCGAACAACTTCAGTATTAACTAGATCCATTGAAATATTGCCTGATATGAGTGGAAACTTTATTTCAGTTGTCATGTAAATCACCTTCTTGTTATTTTAACCTATTATAACAAATTTGACAGGTTAATAATAATGCAGTATATTATTAACCATTAAATAAATTATTAAGGGGTTAAAAATAGGAGGGGTATTTTATGTTAAAAACTTTTTTAGGTCCCAAAATAGTAATGGTAACTTTTTTGACGTTGATGGGTGCGTTTGGATTGAATTTAACAGCAGGACAGTTTTTCGCTCCGCTAAATGATACATATGGGTGGGATTTAACCATTCTGAGTTTAGCAGTATCATTGAATATGGTTACTTGGGGGATTTTCCAGCCAGTTGCGGGAAAAATGATTGATCGGTTTGGTCCAAAATCTGTCATTGCAGGTAGTGCTACATTAATGGGGAGTGCCTTTATCCTTTCGGCAACAATCACGCAATTATGGCAGTTCTTTCTTTACTATGGTGTGCTTACTGCTATTGGTTTTGCTGGGTGTGGTTCCATGGCGAATTCGGTACTTGTATCACGGTGGTATGTGAAGAAACGAGCTAAAATGCTTTCTAGAAGCTCTATGGGAATGAATATTGGTCAGCTTATCTTGCTTCCTTTAACTGGTTTCTTAATTGCTAGCTCTAGTTTTCGGATGGCATTTGTCGTTTTAGGCTTCATTATGCTTGTTATGGTGGTTCCATGCGTGTTAATTGTCGTAAAAAATAATCCTACAGATATTGATCAAATGGCAGATGGGGATACGGTAGAATCAATTACAAAAACAAAAAGTGTTTCTTTGTCAAAAGCACTAAAAAATCGGGAGTTTTGGATTGCAACGCTAGGATTCGCTACATGTGGTTTTACTTTATACCTAGTGACCATGCATCTTCCAAATTTTGCAGTTGATCTAGGAGGAGGGAAATCACTTGGTGGTCAATTATTAGGTATTGCTGCCTGCGGAAGTGCGATTTCGATGTGGATTACTGGGCAATTGACACGTGTAATGGGGAAAAAGCAATTACTGATTATTTTGTACATGGTAAGGTTGCTTGCTTTTATGTGGCTTGCGATATCACCAGGTATTTGGCAGCTATATGTGTTTGCTGTTGTTTATGGCATTTCCTCTATGCCAATCATTCCGCTTGTAACAGGAATCATCGGTGATAAATTTGGGAAAAACGCAATGGGAAGCATTCTTGGATTTAGTTGGTTAATCCATCAAGTGTTTGCAGCTTTAGGAGTATTTCTTGGTGGCTACCTTCGAACAATGGCTGGTAACTATACACCTGTATTTTGGTTAGGAGCCGCTCTATTAGGACTTGGGGTAGTCCTAACGACATTAATGAAGGAGCAAACTATATCAATTAAAAGTAAAACAGCATTGCAATAGAGATATTAGTAAATAGAAAGGATGAATGATAAATGGGTCATTATTTATTTCAACAGTTAAAATTTGTCCGGAAAGCTACAATAGAATATGTAAAAGGGATAAATGAAAAGCAATTGGAAATAATCCCTGATGGATTGAACAATAATATAAAATGGAATATAGGCCATATCTACATGGTGATGGAAAAATTTGCTTTTCAACTTACGGGTGAAAAAGCAGTTGTCCCTAATCACTTCCCTGAGCTTTTTAATTCAGGCACATCTCCAAAAGATTGGGCTATCGAAACACCAACAATCGAAGAGCTAATCGCCTTATTAAATGAACAACAGGAAAGAATGAAAGCAAATTTATCGGAAAGACTAGCACAACCATTGCAGGAAATATATCATTCTTCTACAGGATTGCAGATTAGCAGTATTGCTGAATGTTTAAGCTTTTGTCTCTATCACGAAGGAATGCATTTTGGTGCAATCAAAGGGATTAACCAACGATTATAAAATAAAGATTTATATTGAAGAAAAACGTATCGGCCAAAGACTGACTGTTGTTATTCAGGATAACCAAGAAGTATGAATTGCTGGTTTTATAAATGGTCAAACACCACAGGCAATTCAAAGCACGGATAAGATACTAGTACTTCTTGCAAAATCATATATTCGTCATGATATGATGATGAAAGTTGTAGGTAATAGGTTAGGGAATAATCAGCTGAATACGTTATGGCGAGGGGACGACCTATTAAACTATATCGTAAATAATAAAAAGTGATGGGGTGTATCTCACAATGTATATAGAAGTTTTTTGGTTGGCATCCTTGCTGGGTTAGTACCTTAATCCAGATTTTGTTATTGTGAAGAAAAATATTTTAAGTGGAGGAAGAGCTTCGCTATTGTTACAGTTCTTGGCATTGCCAGTGCTCTTCTATTTAGGATTTACGAATATTTTAGAAAAATGGCCTATCGTATTTAATATCATAAAACTTGCAGGATCTAATCATTAATATATGCACTGGTTTGATCTTGGTTTAGGATTCATTTTAGTTGTTTTGGTATTTACAATCGCTCACTGCATTTTGGGAATAAGGAGCTATGCAATGTACCTTCCAGTTTGCAGGGGGTTGCACCCATCAGTAAGGAACACTTTGATGTGACCGTCAAAGGTGTTCTTTTTTTGTCTAAAATTCAAATAGATATGAGAATCCATCATTGTTGGCGGATGGTGTAAATCAAGCTTTCCAATTTTCTTAAACACTGTTGTTGTTTTCCAGTAATATGAAGGTTCCCTTATGGATGGACTTATCGCTCGAAGAAAAAAGAACTTTTCATTTGAGTTTGTGTACAATCAGGTTCAGTTCGGTGTTTAGCCAGCTTTATTGAAAGTAGAACTTTTGTCATATTTTTGAACTTTCGAATTATTCTAAAGGTTCATTTACAGCCTTATGAAGATGTGTTACTATTTTGTTACTATGGTTTGGGATTATTTGATAGAATAGAATAAAAATAGGTTCTTTACCAAACTAATACATAGAAAACAAGTCGCATTTCTGGTAACGCAGAATTTGTCGAGAAATTAACGAGAAAGAGAGCGACTTGCAAAGGCTCTTTCTAGTCATGATGAAGGTTACAACCATGGTGAAATGGCATTGTCTATTCTATAATCATTGTCAGGTCTATGAGAACAATCACAAGGGTATTCGGCAAATTTGTAAGATTTGTGACTTTCTTGAAAAAGATTGTTCGATATGTTTAACCCTAAAGCATTTGATCACTAAAAATAGGGTTTTTGTAGGCAGGACAATGTCAATTAATCTCTCTCGTAGGGTTGCTGATGCAGAAACTAAATGGCCGTTATTCAACTCACAATGATCCTCAGATTTTATTAAGAACGGAGGTCGTTATAAATCGGGAAAATGATTTGCGATTGTTGGACTTTCTGGATATTTTCCGAAGAAATTCTGGCAACGGCTTGATATGAAAACGGAAAGTATTGCCTAACTTACTGACGTGACGAGGAATTGTTGGCGGTCATTCATGCCTTATGCCCCCTAAGATTGCCCAAAGACAAGGGAGTCGTCACGAAAATACCGCCTCGAATTTTAGCCACAAGATGCATGGGAAGAAGGATCTGTTCGTACGTTGTCCATTCCGTTGGAAAATGGGGTATGTGGATTGAATACTTTGCAACCCCTGACAGCACATTGACGCTCGAAGTGACCATCCTAGTTGATGGGCAAGATCAAAGTGATCGTGTCCGCTGTGATGGACGGTTTGCCGAACCTCCCAGGGTAAACATTTAGCCGAGAACGGAGCCGTTCATGCCAAAGATGTTTTTCGACCTGTTGACAATCGTTAGCCGAACATTCGAACTTTAACATTACCGCAACATTTTGAAAGCGGTAAAAACGCGAAAGAAGGGAAATCGAATGCTGGAAAAACTTCAATCCTTGAAGCATCTGATTGGAAATACCCAATTAGTGTCGTTGGAGCATGATCAGGTCAATCTCTTTACCAAGTTGGAATATCAAAATTTGTCGGGAAGTGTGAAGGTAAGGCCAGCGTTCTACATTCTGGAGTCGGCGATCAAACAAGGAGAAATTCATGAGCATTCTACCGTAATCGAATCGTCCTCTGGGAATTTTGCGATCGCACTTAGCATCCTGTGCCAGCGGCTGGGCATTAAGTTCGTCCCGGTCGTCGATCCGAATATAAATTCGATCTATGAAAAGGTTCTGCTGTCTTTAACGGATCATGTGGAAAAAGTGATTGAACGTGATGAAACGAACGGGTTCCTTCTTACAAGGCTGCAACGTGTGCAAGGCATGCTAGAGACAATACCTGATACGTTCTGGACCAACCAATACGGCAACCCAGATGCGGTGATGGGGCATTATTATGGTCTCGGAGATGAGATTGCCAGAAGTTTTGATGAACTCGACTATGTGTTCCTCGGAGTCAGTTCTTGCGGCACGATCGCCGGTGTTTCCAAACGGCTCAAAGAAAAATTCCCGAACATCAAAGTGGTTGCGGTTGATACCGAAGGGTCTGTAATTTTCGGAGACAAGCCGCGCAAACGGTTTATTCCAGGGATCGGTGCCAGTTTGGTGCCACCCAACTTGAAAGAGGCACAAATTGATGAAGTGCTACACATCTCAGAATTGGACGCCGTTGACGGGTGTCACCAGATGTTGAAGAAACACGCGCTGTTCGTAGGCGGCTCTTCCGGTAGCGTATTTGCTGGGATTCAGAACTATTTTCAAAAGAAAATGTTTGCTAAAAAGCCGAATGTCCTGTTCATCTGCGCAGACGGGGGAACACCGTATGTGAACACCGTGTACAACCGAAATTGGGTCAACACAATGCGCGAACAGCATATCATGGCCTAACTGTCAAACATCCAACGAACAATCTGGAGGGAATAACATGAGATATTTAAACACTGACAACATCAAGAAGATTGGGATTGAATGGGACGAGACGATTGAGACGATTAGACAAGCTGTTACTACTTTGCATCAACAAGATGTCGCACAGCCGATCAAGCCGTACCTACGTTTTCGCGCTCCTGGCAATCGGATCATCGCAATGCCTGCTTTTGTAGGTGGAGATGTTAACATGGCTGGAATTAAATGGATCGCAAGCTTTCCGGAAAACATCCAGCATGGGATCCAACGCGCTCACTCGGTGACCATCTTAAACAATGCGAATACAGGCAAGCCCCTGGCTGTTCTAAATACAGCCTTGATGAGCGGGATTCGCACCGCTTCCGTCACCGGATTGATCATCGAAAAATATGATGAATTGTATCCGCTGAAAGACGTGACTGTTGGCATTATCGGTTTTGGACCGATCGGGCAGTTGCATTTGCAAATGGTGACCGCCCTTTTGGGAGACCGCATTTCCAAAGTCCTGCTGTACGACATTGCTGGGATCAAGACAGACCTGATCTCGGAGGATATTAAGGATCGTACGGAAGTCGTGGAGAGCTGGGAAGAAGCATATAGGCAAGCGGACGTATTCATCACCTGCACTGTGTCTCCGAGCGGGTATATCGATCAAAAGCCGAAAGAGCGCTCGTTACTGCTCAACGTTTCCTTGCGCGATTTCAAGCCGAACATTTTGGATTACACACAATCGATTATCGTGGATGACTGGGAAGAAGTTTGTCGTGAGAACACCGATATTGAATTGATGCACCTGCAACGCGGTCTGCAAAAAAGCGACACGAAGTCAATTACCGAGGTCGTGTGCGAAGATCAAATGAAAGCATTTCCAAGCAACAAGCCGATCCTCTTTAACCCGATGGGCATGGCAATCTTTGATGTGGCGATTTCGACGTACTATTACCGAAAAGCATTAGAAAGCGGTGTCGGAACCGAGTTGGCTGACTAGTATCTTCTGTCAGAGGATAAACAATATCTGGGAGTGAGGAACTTGATTGATGTTCTCTCTAATCTAAAAATGGTAGATCGTACGTTAATCGTTTTGCATGAAGCGCATGAACCGTCCCGACTTGAAAAAACGAAACGGTCCATCCAAACGGAGGGGGTTTTACGTCACCCGCCGGTTGCAGTAGAAATGAAAAACGGGCAGTACTTGATCATCGATGGCGCCCATCGGACCTGTTCCTTGCAAGCGCTAGGATGTAGCCAAATCCCTCTCCAAATCGTTGATGTGGAAGATGTGATGATTGGAAATTGGGATCATGTCGTACCGAATGGAGAGTTGATGACGTATCTGGAGAACAATCAACAAGCATTTCGAGTGGAAACCGTTCCACTGAAAGAATATGCTCTCGCAAAAGTTCGGAAGGGTGATGTCACATACTATGTCTATCCGCTTTCGACAGAAGGCCAACTTGATGCCTGGCATCAACTTGTCGATGTGTACCAGCATCAATACCGTGTCACCCGGGTACCTGCGGAGATCGAGATCAAACTTGAGCCAAACATGTTGCGTATTTCTTATCCGACTTATACCTTGCAGGAGATTGAAGAGGTCGTACTTCAAGGCAAAGTTATGCCGGCAGGGGTAACGCGCTTTGAAATTCAAGGCCGAATCTTGAATCTGCAAATCCCTCTTTCGATGCTTCAAAATATTGAGACGGAACTGGAAGGATGGAATGGGTTGCTCGATAGCAGAAGAAACTTGTTGCGCTATTACTCCAAACCCGTTTATGTTTGTGAAACATAATGAAACTGCAAGCGATCATCTAAAAAAGACATACCAGTTGTCGAGAATCCTTGTTGGACAAACCTTGCTCAAGACCTGATGAAAAGAAGTAAACATGGAGAACAGTACAGCTGTAAATTAAATTTTACCCCTTTAGATAAATTGTCTAAAGGGGTGTTTTTGATTCCGAAGAAAACGAACATTTTAAAGTCGTTATGTGTGTTAAAGAAGGAAGTGGGACAGGAATTTAAAACTCAAGTTGGCTCTTTATAAACAAGGCCGGGTCACCGAGATTAATGCTAAGCACATTTATATTAAAGAAAAAAGAGGAGCTTAAGTACATAAAATTGTTGTAAAGGGATAGATGAATTGTGAATAGGTAATTTTTGTGACCTATATCAGTTGACTATGACGTAACGTCACCATGTAATATTTAATAAGAAAAGGGAGTTGACTAGGGTGAATGAAAAACTGTATACAGTAAAAACCTTTGCAAGATTGACTGGTGTCACAGAACGAACACTCCATTACTATGATCAGAAAGGAGTACTAGTTCCAACTAACTTTAATGATAAGGGGCATCGTCTGTATAGCTGTGAAGACATTTTTAAAATGCAAAAAATTTTAACACTCAAATATTTAGGGTTTTCTCTGAAGGAGATCATCGAATATAACTCTAAAATCACGACAAATAGTGTACATGATACGTTAGATAAACAAAAGGAGTTACTCAAGAAACAAAGAGATGAAATTGACCATGTCATTTGTACAATTTCGAGAGTAGAACAAATGATTAAAAATGAAGAGGTGGAGAGCGATTTGCTATTAGCCATCATTCACTCAATTCAAAACGAAAAAAACCAAGAAGATTGGCTATCAAATCAAGTTTGTAAATCTATTGTTGAGCAAGCATTTATGCAGCATATACCTAAAGAGGAAAGAATAGCGATTGAACGTGATCTACTCACAAATATCAATAAATTACAAAGTTTATACAAAAATGGATACTCTTCGTATGCTGCAGAAGTTCAGAATATCATAAAACAATTAGTAGAGTGTATAAACAAAATAATAGAACCGAAGTATCAAGAAGAAATAGAAAAACTAGAGATTGAAGAAGATTCATTATACCATTTTTCGTTTATGTCAAAAGGAGTTCAAGATTTTATTGGCGATGCCATGAAAAGATTCCATGGATGAAATGATGTGTAAGGAGTATGTCGGGTGAGTATTAGAAAGTTACAGATATCAAGTTTATTTATCATACTTTTAGTCATAATGACGGGAAGTTCCTTTATTTTGCGTTTAAATACGATTAGTCAATCAGTCGTTGTTATATTAACATTGGTATTAATCACTTTATGCCCGGTGAGTATTTATTTTTTATTCATAAGACCTAGGTCTATGCCGAAGTTATTCGCTTATTTGTCCTTTATCTTATGTTTGGGAGCCGCTTATTTGATTATTCCTTTCTCAAAAAAATATTTTTTAAATCAAGTATTAGGATGGCTCTTACCGATAGTCGAACTGAGTGTGATTATTTTTGTTGTGTGCAGTATCGTTAAAAGCATTGTCTCTTACAAAAAAATGAACTCAAATGAGCACCATCATTTTCTTGGAGTCGTAAGAATGTCACTTGAGAAAAAACTAGGAAATGGTTTTGTATTGGAAGCGGTCATAACGGAACTGAGTGTTTTTTATTACGCTATATTGGTTTGGTTCAGAAAACCAAATATAAAGGAAAATGAGGTTTTTACTTATCATAAAACTTCTCAAATTAAGATTATCGTGATCGTATTTTCAATTTTAATTGTACTGGAAGGCGTGTTATTTCATTATGTTATTCATTTATGGAGTGATATTGCTGCATGGATTTTTACAGTACTAAATATTTATGCTTTATTCTATATGGTGGCACTATATCATTCTGCAAGATTTTTGCCCCATGTGATCAATCAGGATAAGCTCGTGATCCGTCTAGGATTTCAGAGCAGTATTGAATTGAACATTCAAAATATAGAGAGTATCAAAAACGCTAAACAAGCTAGATTTGGAGAGAAAATATCTAAAGACACTTATGATTCATTGTTAAGTATTGATTCTCCACAATATGAACTCTTTTTAAAAGAACCCGTTTTAATGAAAAGGTCTTATAGAAGAAAAAAATATGTAAAAACGATTCTTTTCAGATCTGATGAACCCAATGAAATGATCAATCGGATAAATTCGATAAGGGGTCACACACAGAGTGAAGAAGCTTAAGTTGTGAGCTGTCATGAACTGAATAATGAAGATTGACAGAAAATGTTTTTCCAAACAAGAAAAGGCTGCCCCATAAGTCCAAAAAATAAAGCAAGTGAAGAAATATGAGTTGTATTTCTCCACCTGCTTTTGTGGCAGATGGTTGCTGCTTTCAATATGCTGTGAACTAATACCGCAAATTTGTCGACGAACCTTTGATATGACCGAACACACTACGCTTTTTACTTCACCTTTTGTCATAGATAGCGGTTTTCTCTTCACATTCAAGGACTGCGTTTTCATTTTTTCGAAGATTGTGTTCCAGTGAACTGGGCAATTGCCGTTTGCTTTCGTACATCTTGCTTTCAATGGGCAGATTATACAACTTCTGCCCGAAGTTTCAAGCAAAGCTCGCACCGTTCATCTCCGTCATTCTGCTGTATCTCACTATGACAGCCTGACGAAGGAGTAGACGGTGCTGTTTTTTGTCCGATATACTCCAGATGAATCCAGCTGCCCATTTAAAACACTTTGTTTCTATAAATACGAATTGACAGAATCCATGAACATCCATATAGGGTGATAACCGATATGGCGATGATCAGATACAACGAAGTATTTTGTAAAGTTAAAAGCATGTGTATAAACTCTCTGATTTTATCGTTTAAGTTTTGAACAACAAAATTAACCGTCAGCATGTATAAGGCAAATGCCATAATAGAAGCAATAAGCAAATAGTTACTTTTAAATTTATAACAGAATGGTAGCATGAATGAGGCAGCTGCGATCACAATGGTAATCATGAACAATATTTGTTTCCATAAAATGAATTCTCCATGAATGATAAAATTGCCAATAAATATGGCTGCAGCCATCATAAGTGTAAAGAGAACAACGACGATATACTTGGAACTGACAATCTCTTTCCGTGTATAAGGTAAAGAATTGAGAAGGATGTGTACAGAAGACTTTTCATCTATTGTAAAGGTATTCATACAAATAGCGATACTAAAGGCAATTCCCACCCAGATGGGGGAAACATCTAATATTAAATATGCACATAACCCCAAAAACAAAACCGCCAACGTTTTTTTCTGCAAGACAAAGTCTTTATGTATTAAGTTGAACATGCTGCTTTAGCTCCTTTCTTCGTATAAAACATAATATCTTCAAGAGTAGGTTTTTCAATTAACGCCATATCCCCGAAAGTGTCTTCAATTCGTCGTTTATTTGCAGTTAATGCTTCAAATCCATAAGTTGATTTTCGAACCGCTACAAATTCCTGTTCTGTCTCATGATCTAATAACTCCATTCCTCCTTTTACTATGGCATACTCTTCTTCAATTTCGTAAATGTTCTTTGTGAAAATATGCTCTCCTTTATGAATGAACGTGATATCATCTGCAATTGTATCTAAATCAGTTGTAATATGAGTCGAGAAAAATATCGTTTTATCGCCATCTTGCATGATTTGATGTAAAATATCTAACAGTTCCCTGCGAAAAATCGGATCTAGTCCTGATGTAGGTTCGTCCATAATAATTAATTCCGCTTGATGGGACAAAGCAAGGGCTAATGAAGCTTTCATCATCATACCTTTGGAGAACGTTTTGATTTTTTTCGTTAGCGGCAAGTTAAATGTTTTCACATAATCATTGAATACTTGATCATTCCAATTTACATAGGGTTTTTTGACGATTTCTTTCATTTCTGTCAATGTTAAATGTTCATAGAATACATTGGAATCAAAAACAAAACCGATTCGTTGTTTGATTTCTTTCTCATGCTCCTTGTAATTCAAGCCAAATACCGTAATCGTTCCGTTATCAGGCTGCAATAAATTCATGATCAATTTAATCGTTGTCGATTTCCCTGCACCATTGCCACCTATAAATCCGGTGACAAAACCTTTTTTTACCGTCATTGAAAAATCTTTCAGATGAAAACCATCAAATGACTTATGAACATGCCGGAGTTCAATTACATTGTCCATTATTCTTCCTCCCGATATAAAATGGTAAGTAAATCTTTTAATTCTGTAAGGGCAATGCCAATGTCTTTACTGTTTTTTATGGCTGCCAGCAATTGTTCTTCAATCGCTTTCATTTTTCCTTCCTTCATTATTTCTTCATTCTGATGGGATACAAAAGAGCCTTTCCCGACTACAGAATAAATGAATCCATTCTTCTCAAGTTCTTCATAAGCACGCTTTGACGTAATCAGGCTTACATTCATATCCTTGGCTAATTGGCGCATAGAAGGCAGGGGCTGCCCCGGTTTCAATTCATTTGCAAGAATATGATCCTTAATCTGAGTGTAAATTTGTTCATAAATAGGTTGCTTTGAATGATTCGAAATGATAATTTTCATTTTTAAACCTCTTTAAATGATCCATTTATATACAATATACACAATATGAACAATATATACAATGGATTTTTAAAAATATATTCTCATCCTCCACTTTTTATAGAAGTTGAGGAGTTCTGAGCAGTAACCAAAAAGCTTATTTATTTACAAAAGAAAGTCCTTTTTTGATCAGGTTTGATATGATTCATGTAAAGAATTGTTGATTTGAAAACAAAAAAGGGAATGAGTTCATATGGAATATAGATTACAAAAATGCGAGGCAGAAGAATTGAATTCAGAAATAGCGTACCCAGTCGGGAGAAGATTATGGCACGGAGAACATTTTTGTGTTGCACATCAAAGTCTATTTTTTGACGAACAGATGCCCCCTTTTTGATTAATAACCTGTGAAAATATTGTCTTTTTTGGACATATAGACCTGCTGGCGCCAATAATTGAATCTGATATTTTATCGTTCAGCTTTTTAACAACCCTGACTTGATGGACTTAGTTTTTGTAGGAATGATAATGTTTTTTTCATATGATGACGAAAGGAGGAACAGATTATGAGTAGCATTGCCAAAACACCACAACCACCATATTATGCAGTCATTTTTGCTTCGCAAAGAACAGAAGGTGACAATGGCTATGGGAAAATGGCAGATAAAATGGTGGAGTTAGCTGCTAAGCAGCCTGGATTCCTAGGTTTGGAGAGTGCTCGTGATTATCAATTAGGAATAACTGTTTCATATTGGAGATCTTTAGATGCGATCAAGAGTTGGAAGGAAAACTCAGCTCATCAGGTTGCACAAGAAAGAGGTAAAACGGAATGGTACGAAAATTTCGCATTAAGAGTTTGCAAAGTTGAGAGACAACACTTTTTTGAAATATAACTAGTGGTATGATCACGTCAAATAAATAATAGAAAAGGGTAAAATTGATCCATATGAACAAACAATCAGATCGTCTTATTCTTTTAGTTCATGAGATTTATGGAATAAACCAACACATGATCGATGTCAGCCGATTGTTATCAGAACAAGGGTTTGATCTTATATGTCCGAATCTGCTGGAACGAAAGACACCTTTTGACTATACTCAAGAGGAAATAGCCTACGATCATTTTATGAAAAACATCGGTTTTGCTCATGCTGCTGACAAAATAAAAAGGCTGCTAGTCGACATTCAGGACAAATATAAAAGTATTTATATTGTAGGATTTAGTGTGGGAGCAACTGTGGCTTGGTTGTGCAGTGAGGAAAAAGGTCTCAATGGAATTATTGGATACTATGGTTCGAGAATTAGGGATTATCTAGAGATCAAACCTTCCTGTCCAACACTGCTATTCTTTCCTGAAGAAGAACAATCGTTTCATGTAAATGACATCATTTCAAGGTTAGATCATCATATCATGGTCCACCAGTTTAGCGGATTACATGGATTTAGTGATCCCTATTCTTCAAGATATAATGAAAACTCAGCTCAAAAAGCGTTTACAGAAGTCGTGAATTTTTTAAAAAAACATCATAACAGATGATTGATCAGGATGAATTGATCAATCATCTGTTTTTTTATTGAAATATTGATAGAGTCTTGATTTTTCATTGTTAAACTTGTTTATAAAGAAGGAGTGATATGCCTATGAATGACGATTATATTTTACAAACCAAGTTTTTAACTAAGCAATACAGAAAATCTACCATTTTAAACAATGTATCAATCAATGTAAGGAAGAACACGGTTTACGGTCTTTTAGGACCAAATGGGGCGGGAAAGTCAACGACACTAAAGATAATATGCGGCCTTCTCAAACAAACAGCAGGAGAAGTCATTTTTAATGGAAACCCATGGACCAGAAAGGATTTAATTCATATCGGTTCTTTAATTGAGCATGCACCGCTTTACGGGAATTTAACTGCTGAAGAAAATTTGGAGGTGATGAATACGGTTCTTGGATTACCAAAAGAGCGAATTCAAGAAGTTCTTCAAGTTGTGGGGCTGACAGACACAGGAAGTAAAAAAGTCATGAACTTTTCGATGGGAATGAAACAGCGTCTTGGTATTGCGCTCGCTATCTTAAATCGTCCGAAGCTATTGATCTTGGATGAACCTACGAATGGGCTAGACCCTATTGGGATTCTAGAATTAAGAAAACTAATTGCTTCATTTCCGAAGCAGGGAATGACCGTTCTTTTGTCCAGTCATTTGTTATCTGAAGTTGAACATGTAGCTGATGATATTGGTATTATTAGTCATGGAATACTTGGTTATGAAGGAAAATACCATACATCCGATAATACTAACTTAGAAAGCCTTTTTACAGATATTGTCCGAAGGCATAGAGCCTATTAGGAGGTTTTCCGTATGTACTGTTATTTGAAATCAGAAATCATAAAAACAAAAAGAACAATGATTAGAAAATTGTTGCTGGTGATTCCCTTAATATGTGCGCTTCTTGCACTAGGTTTTAATTTTCTGGGCGGTCCAGAGATCGTAAGGCTGAGTGCAGAAACGATCATTAATCATTGGGGAATATTATGGCTATCCGTTTTTATAGCCCTATCCACCGGACTTTTAAATAACCTCGAAAAAAGAGCAACGAATTTTAAGATGATTATGGGTTTACCAATCAATCTACCAAAAAAAGAAATGAGCAGGATTTTATTTATATCTGTTTTAGTAGGATTAGGTTCTCTTCTGTTAATCATTTTTATCATCCTGACAAGTTTGCTAGTTAAAACAAGTCCATACTTGGTTTCACTTTCTTCTTGTATTTTAGCGGTGATTTTGATGTTTATTACTTCACTATGGCAGATCCCGTTTTGTTTGTGGCTTTCTAGAAAAACGAATCTATTTGTCATTTTACTGTTAAATAGCATGTTGAATTTAAATTTAGGTACATTGTTTGCTCCTGAAAAAAATTGGTGGTTTTTTCCATACAGCTGGCATTTAAGAGTGCAAATGACTTTAACAAAACTACATTCAAATGGTATCCCATTACCGAAGAACGATGAGCTCCTGAACACTTCGGTTATCCCATATGCTCTTGTTTTCAGTTCCATACTTTTTTTCATACTAACTTTTGTTAGTGTTAGGTCGTTTAATAAGCTTGAGGTGAAATAATCATGCAGTTTTATAGATGTTTACTGGGTGAATGTAATAAAAAAAAACACAGTATTTTTTTATTATTACATTTAAGTATTCCGGTCGTTTTACCTAGCATTTTGGTGTTGTACTTCTTATTCAGGCAAGTATCTATAGGTGCTGAAGCGAGTAATCTTATTTTTTTCGAGTTAATTGGAATCGGCACACCGGTCATCATTTCGATTATTTGTGGGTTGGTGGCCGATTCTGAACATGAAGCAGGTCACTTCCAAAATATACTTGGATTGATTCGGAGCAGAACCGTTGCATTTATCAGTCAAACATGTGTGATGGTCATTTCTTATTCTGCTGCCCTGTTTTTAACAATATTCGTCTACACCTTGACTCTAAAATATTTAGCCGGAGTTGATGATGTTAATTTTACCCACTATTATTTATTAGGTATAATTTTCTCAGGAACTTCCATCTTTCAATATTTCTTCTATCAAGTCGTTGGTTATAAGTACGGGATAGGAATGTGCAGTATATGCGGGTTTGGTGGACTAATCATGACTGCTCTTTGCTTGACCAAACTGGGAGATAAAATCTGGTGGCTCTTGCCTTGGGCTTGGCCAAACCGATTTAGCGAGTATTATTTAAAAATCACGGATGAAAAACTGCTTAGTAATGCTGAGTTTGTCATGGGAACTTATTCTTTTTTAATGATGACAACAGGAATGATTGTTCTAAGTATTGTTTGGATTAATAGGTGGTCTGGGAGGAAAACGCACGGTTAAAGGGTGATTTAGTATGGCGAAAATTTTGGCAGTTGATGATGATGCCGCAATTCTAAGGCTGGTAAAAAAAATGCTGGAATTAAAAAAACATGATGTGTCAACTCTACAAACTATAAAAGATATGAAAATAGAGGAACTAAATAAATATCATCTCATTCTATTAGATATTATGATGCCTGATGAAGATGGCTTTAACATTTGTCAGAAGCTGAGATCTTTAATTGATATTCCGATTATCTTTATGACAGCTAAAAGTGATGAAGCTTCAATTATTAAAGGCTTATCAATTGGCGGTGATGATTATATTGTGAAGCCGTTTAGCATTCATGAGGTGAATGCGCGAATTGAAGCCTATTTAAGGCGGGAGGCTAGACCGAAAAGAAGGACGAAAAACGTGATGATTAATGGTGATATCCTCATTGATTTAGAAGCAAAAAAAGTGGTGATCCAAGGGGATGAAGTAAGTTTTACAAAGACACAGTACAAAATCTGCGAACTGCTTGCTTTACATAAAGGGAAAATTTTCTCAAAAGAGCAAATTTATGAGGCTGTCTATTCAATTGAAAGCAATTCGCAAATCTCAACGATTATTGAACACATTAGGGTGATTAGAAAGAAAATGGCTCAATTTAACGTAAACCCCATTCATACAGTCTGGGGTGTAGGATATATATGGGAATGAAGAATACATTAGCGTTTTATTTCCTTAAATGGGTAATAAAGTTGGGGTTTGTTGGTTTTATCATACTGATTTTAAATATTGGGTTGGTGGAATGGGGAATCAATCATCATCTTTTCCTTCCAGCCAACGCACCGATAAAAAAAGCGGAAAAAATCAAGACCAAAGTTGAAAAAGCTAATCATATTAATGTTGATATCATTCCTCCTGAACTGGATTATGCCATTTTTAATAAGCATACAAACAAAATCGTCAAGAGTAATATGAATTCAAGAATGAACAGGAAAGCAAAAGAAGCTTTGCAACATCCTGACAACAATAAAATGAGTTCTTTTATAAGATATGACAGTCAATATGAAACGATCTTAGTTTATTACAACTTAAATATTCAGTTTGCAGATGGTGAATTAAGAAAGGTTTTCCCTAACCCTGGCGTTTGGATAGCAGCTATTTCAATTTTCATCTATTGTGTTTATTTAATCTGGAATATTAGAAACTTCTCCAGAGTGATTATGAAAGAAAATCAAAAGCTGATTAAAGTTGCCCGTAAAATCAAAGAAAGAGATTTAAGTATCACATTTCCGCAAGTCCGATTTTATGAGTATAAAGATGTAATGGGGGCATTGGAGAGTCTTTCGGAAGCACTAATCAATTCGATCCAAAAAGAAATCGAGATGACTAACTCAAAATCTGAACAAATTAGCTATTTGGTCCACGATTTAAAAATTCCGCTGACTGTGATAAAAGGGAATGTCGAACTTTTAGAAGTCATGGCAACCGATGATATGAAGGAAAACTTTAGCGACATTATGAATTCTATACAGCAGATTGAAGGGTATATTCAGGAAGTTATCGATATCAATCTGGACAACAAACAAGACAATACGAATATGGAAGAAGTAGCTGTAACCGATTTCTTGTGCAAGCTGGAAGTCGAAGTTAAAAGCTTGGGTAATAATATCATTGTTGAAGATTGGACACATAAAGAGGCTAGCCTTTATATAGACGTAATCCTCCTTATTCGAGCAATAAATAATATTGTATTAAACGGAATAGAAAGAACGGCACCGGATGAAAAAGTGCAAATGATTTTCAAGCAGGATAAAGACTATATTCAATTTGTTATCATCGATCAAGGACCCGGTTTTTCGGAAGAAGCTCTAAAAAAGGGAACTGAACTTTTCTATACCGAAAATATAGGGCGGACCAATAATAGTCATTTTGGATTAGGATTAACATTTACAGAAAAGGTGATCAAACAACATAACGGAAGGATGACACTTAGAAATAATGCTACTCACTCTGGTGAGGTGCTTGTAGAACTCCCTATTAATATATGATTTGTAACCACAATGTGCTAAAATAGGGCTTAGTTTTTTCCTTTTAAGGTATAATAAGGATTTATGAATGATTATAAGGAGACAAGTCATGCGTGTTTTCTATCTTTTTTCAAGCCTTCGCGGTTTAGCTATGGGTCTTTTTTTACCTATCTGGATATTGTATCTTGCTGCCTGCGGATTTGATTTACTCACTATCGGTATACTAGGTACTGTTTTTGAAGTAGCCAAGTTCATTTTTGAAATTCCTTCGGGAACGTTTGCTGATCGGTTTGGTGTCAAGCTGTCTATCACAGGATCTTTGTTGTTTTCAGCCTTAACATGGGCTTTGTTTCCTCTCTCAGAAACTTTTATCCTTTGTCTCATTGCAATGGTTACATGGGCACTTTCAGATGCACTCATTTCAGGTTCATTTCAAACTTGGATGAGCCGGGAAACGGGTACAGAACAGTTTGGCAAGGAAATGATGAAAAATACACAAGTGATGATCATTTTCACAACGATCTCAAGTATTGCCAGTGGGTTTTTATATAGTGCAAATCAGATAATGCCGTTTATTCTCACAGCTTTAGTTTACGCTTTTTGGTATTTGTGGAGTTTGTTTTATATAAAAGTTCCGGAAGTCAAAGAAATTGAATCTCAGGATTCTCAAGAAACTTTTTTCCGAATATTGACTCGAAGTCTAGCACTTTTTTTAAATAAACGAAAGGTCATGCTAATCGTGATTGCTGGCTTTTTTTCGGCACTAACTTATAAATACAATTGCCCGCTATTGGCAACCCTATCTAGAGACGATAGGTTTTAGTCCGAAAACATTAGGGCTTGTCATGGCGTTTGCAGGGTTATGCACGTTTATTTTATTAACGCTCATGATGAAAGTGGAGCAAATGATTGACAGAAAGTCAATAACAGTCCTCACGATCATCGAAACGAGCGGTATGATTCTAGCAGGATTATTAGCCATTGGTGTTAAACCGATTTGCATCAACCTCTATTTTATTAGCTATAGAAGATGTACGAGAACCGGTTGTTTATCATTATTTAAATAAATTTTTCCCTGAGCAATATAAAGCAACATTATTTCCAATCTATTCAGGTGTGGGGGCTGCGGGAGAAATTTTGTCTGGAGTCATTTTTGGAGTTATTGCTGTTAAATTCGGTCTGGCTGCTACGTTTATTGTCGCAGCAATCTGTTTGCTTCCGTGTATCATCATGTATATCGCCGTACCACGTATGAAAGAACAGGAAGCTGTCCAATTAGATTCTGTTCAAATCGAGGAGAACAAGTGATGAGTTTTCAACATAAATCAGAGGGAATTGCGAGACCCCGCAGGAGAGCTACGAGGAGGCTCGCGGATCGCCCGCCGGAAAGCGAGCAAATTCCCCAATTTTTATTCATTCACACTACTTTCAGGACACCCTCTTTTTAGGTTATTTCAATTGCCAATCACTAGCTTTATTTTGTAGGTGCCAAAGCTTAGCATAAAGCCCCTTTTGCGCTAACAGTGCTCCATGAGTCCCTTTTTCAAGGATACTCCCATTATCGATTACAATGATTTGATGCGCATTTCGAATGGTGTGTAAACGATGTGCAATCATAACGACGGTTTTGTTTTCGATCAGCCGATTTAATGCGTTCTGAACAGTCGCTTCATTTTCAGGGTCTAGAGAAGCAGTTGCTTCATCAAGAAGAATTATATCGGCATCCTTTAATAATGCTCTAGCAATTGAAAGGCGTTGTTTTTCTCCTCCTGATAATGTAGAGCCGCCTTCCCCAACTAAAGTATCGTAGCCGTGTGGAAGTGCTGTAATAAATTCATGACAATTTGCTTTTTTAGCAGCTTCAATAATTTCTTCACGGCTAGCATGTGGTTTCCCTACTTTAATATTGTTATAGATCGTATCTTTAAACAGGTATACTTCTTGAAAAACCATGGAAATATGAGATAGCAAGTTTTCAGGGTTAACATCAACTAGTGCTTTGTTTCCTGTGCGAATAACACCAGAATCTACGTCCCAAAAACGTGCAATCAATTTGGTAATGGTACTTTTCCCGCTTCCAGAAGGACCAACTAAAGCGGTGATTTGTTTAGCTGGGATATTAAACGAAACATTTTTGATGACCGGTTGGTCAGGTTTATAAGAAAAAGTAACGTTTTCAAAGCTAATATTGTCAAGTTTTTTAATAGTATCTTTCCCCTTTTGGGGTTTTTCTTTGCGCAATTCCATGATTCGTTTGGCACTAAAGGAACCATAACGAATTTCTGCATAATTTATTAGAGTAACAGTCATTGGTTCAAACACTCTTAAACCAACTAATAAAAACATTAGAAAAATGGGTAAGGTTAATTGGCCGTCAATGATTAGATAGGTTCCTGTAAAGATCATGAAAGTCATGCCAGATCTGATTAGAATAATCGCTATCATCATGATTGGACCGATTAATGTCTCCAGTCGTATGGATTCCCGCATTAAGTCGTCAAATGCTTCCCGCAACCTCTGAAACCGCTCACCACCTAATTGGTGTGCTTTAATTTCACGAATTCCGCTAATATATTCCTGCAGCATACTTCCAGCTCTATTTCTTGCAAATACTTGTTTCTTATTGAGAGACTCCTGAAAACGATTTGTTGCCCAAAGTACTAAACAAGCAACTGGTAAAGCAATAAACATTGCAAGTGCCATTTTCCAATTTACAAAAGCTAAGCCGATGAAAGCTAAAATTGGAAATAGCAACCCGCTAACGAATTGAGGAACATTGTGTGAAATTGCCTTTTCCACTTCAGCAAAATCATTGATCATCATATTCGTAATGTCAGCTGGATTTTTAGAATTGATATAACCTAATGGAAGTGTTCTCAAGTGTTCAGCTAGTTCAATACGTCCAGCTGCCGACATTTTATAGGAAGATACGAAACTACAATTATATGACAATAGGGAAACGGCATATTGAATGAGCAACCAGCCGATTAAAATTGCAGTCACCGTCCATAATCGATTTATATCTAATGCTGACACTTTTTTTGTATAAAATTCGAAGATTGTATTAAATACATCTACTATTAAAATAGCGGGCAACATTTTGACTAATCCATCAAGTAAAGCTGCTCCAATCGAAGGGAGCAAGGATTTCGGATTTCCACTGCTAATATTGTAAAAATAGCTGATCATGATGAATGTGTCTCCCTTCCATCTTCAAGTTTCCAATCCTTTGAACTCAGATGAGAATTCCACATCGTTGTATAAAGTCCTTTTAAAGCGAGTAGATCTGGATGGGTACCCTGCTCTACAATTTCTCCATCATGCAATACTAAGATTTGGTCGGCATGGCGGATCGTTGATAAGCGATGAGCAATTGTAATTACTGTTTTATTTTGGATCAATGCATTGAGTCCTTTTTGAATATTCATCTCATTTTCGGGGTCTGCAAAAGCAGTTGCCTCATCCAAAATGATAATAGGAGCGTTTTTTAAGATTGCACGAGCAATCGTAATACGCTGTGCTTCTCCACCAGAAAGCAAAACACCGCCTTCACCAATTTTCGTGTTATAGCCAGCAGGAAGGGATGAAATAAAATCATGGCAGCAAGCTAGTTTTGCAGCTGAGATCAAATCTTGTTTAGTTGCTTTATGATTGCCCATGCGAATATTTTCTTCAATTGTATCTTGGAATAAATGTACATCTTGGAATACAAATGATACAGTTTCCATTAAACGATTTGTTGACATCGATTGAATAGGAATACCGCCAATTAAGATTTGCCCATCTTCAACATCCCAAAACCGGGGTATTAAACTTGCGATTGTAGATTTTCCGCTTCCAGAAGGACCAACTAAAGCGGTTATTTTTCCTTGTGGAGCAGTAAATGAGACGTTTTTTAAGGCAAGCTGGTATTCATCACTATCCTTTTCTTGATATGAGAAAGAGACGTTTTCAAAACGTACATCATAATATGATGCGGTCCTTGGATTTACTGGTTCTTCAATTGATTTTTCATTTAGAATCGCATCAATCCTTTGAGTACCCTCCGTTATTTTTTGTAATTCTCCTCCTAGATACATAAGCTGGAACATCGGTGTGGAAATACTTGGCGCAACGGTTAAGAAAAGCAGAAAAGTCAATGCAAAAGCTTGATTATTTGGTTGGCCGCTCAAGATAAAAACACCCACTGGTAAAATAAATGTAAGAATGGAGGTCAGTAAAACGAGATAGATCATATATGGACGCCGACATAGTTTTGTAAAAGTAACTGCCCAATCACGAAAGTTATGAATCGTCGATTTAAAATGTAAAAAGGTATCCAGTGTTATACCAAACACTTTAACAGCGGGCATTCCACGAACATATTCAACTCCTGATGCGCTCATTTTTTCAAGTGAATGTTGATAGTCACTCATTGCTTTTCTGCCTGCCTTACTGCTGAAAATGGAAAATTGAATAAAATAGCCTATTAAAATTGGAATAATCGTAGCAATCGCTAAACGCCAATCTAGAATAAACATTGTGATGATCATGATCAAAGGCATTAAAACGGCGCTTACTAGATCAGGAATTTGGTGAGCAGTAAAGCTTTCGATCTTTTCAACATTTGAATCTAATATCTTTTTAATCGCTCCACTTGAACCTTTAGTAAAATAGCCTAAAGGGAGAGTAGAAAGATGTTTGCTTAACCTTACCCGTAAACGATAAAGAATTTGGTAAGCAGCAATGTGTGAGAAAATGAGACCAATATAAAGAAAGATGAAACTTAAAACGAGAGCACCAAGAGCAATCCAACCGTATAAAATGAAACGCTCTCCTGAAATCGCAGAGACATCATGGGCATTTTTTAACAACTCTTGAATGATAAAATAGACAGAACCAAAAGGCACTACTATTAATACTGTGCTAAAAAAAGAAAAAATACAGGCAAATATGAGTAAACCTTTCTTTTCCCCTGCTAAACTTAAAAGGCGTCTAATTGCTATTGATGACGACATATATGAGCCTCCTTTTTAGTCATAATTTGAATTATATCTTCACAGTCAAGTGTTGCGGTTAAAATGTTTTGAGAGATTTTTCCGTCTTCGAGTTTAATGATTCGTTGACAAACACCAACTACTAATTCATGATCATGTGTGATAATTAACACATGACAATTGCGCTGTTTTAATTTCTGAATGACTGAAATGACGCGCTGTAAATTAGATCCATCAAGTCCTGAAGTCGGTTCGTCTAAGATGAATATATTTGCGTTTTGCATAAGACCTACCGCTAATACTAAGCGTTGTTTTTGTCCACCTGATAAGGTAGCAGGATGTTGTTCTTTCAATGACCAAAGCTCCAACATTTTGAGAAGCTGTTCAGCCTGTTGTTTATTTTCTAATGATCGTTCATGACCTAGCAGAAGTTCGTTCCATACACTGTCAGTAAACAGTTGATAAACAGTATCCTGCATAACAAACCACACTTTTTTTAAACGTTGCTTCGCTTTTTCTCTTTGCCCAGAAACATATATTTCTCCTGTCTTTTCTTGTGTAAGTCCTGCAATTGTTCGAGCAAGTGTTGTTTTTCCTGCACCATTTTCCCCGATTAAAGCACAGACTTCGCCAAGTTTTAAGGAAAGATCCATTCCTTTTATCGTTGGCATTTTTTTTCGTTTATGACGGACAAACAGTTTCCGAATGTCGACAGCAGTATCACGGATAAGGTTTTGCTCTCCATTCCTTGGTGAATATCCCGCGGTAAGAGAGGGAGAACGCAACCCGAGATTTTTTAACTTTTCATGTGAAAAGTGCATCAGCTCTTGTGGGTTTAATATTTGTTCAATACGTCCATTTTTCATATACATGATGCGATCAGCTAAATCCATCAGATAATATAAACGGTGTTCAGCAATAACAATAGTTTTTCCGCGATTTTTTAAATGTATCAGCTGGTTTTTTAACGTATCAGTTGCATTAATATCCAGATTCGCAGACGGTTCATCCATCACATATATATCCGGTTCCATCATGGTTGCAGCAGCAATTGCTACATTCTGTTTTTGCCCGCTGGAAAGGGTATGAAGTAAGGCGTCCTTCATATGTAAGATGTTCATCTGCTTGCAAACCTCATCAAGCCGATGGTGAATGAAAGAACGATCCAACCCGTAATTCTCTAATTCAAAAGCCAGTTCATCTTTAACAACAGATGTGAAAAACTGTGCTTTTGGATCTTGAAATACACTGCCAATTGATTGGCTAATCTGCCAAATGGGCATATCTTTCAAGTCTTGATTTTTAATATTTACATCACCTGAGAGAGTTCCTTCGTAAAAATACGGAATTAACCCATTTATAATCCGGCTTAATGTTGTTTTACCAGAGCCTGAAGGACCAGTAAGAACAACAAACTCCCCTTCTTCAATCTTTAAATTAATATGTTGAAGTAAAGGGTGTGTTTCATTATATTGAAAACAAACATTTCTCAAAGTAATCATAAAGATATTCCCTTTCTAAGCTTTATATAAATGGCGTCATTAGACTGAAAGTTAATAAAATAAAACCAATACTATCGCTAGCAGAAAAGCGAATGGTATAGATAGTGGTCTTTTTAAATGGTGCATCTATCCCACGCGTGGCAGCAGATGAACTTAGATCATCTGCTAACTTTATGGTACGCATAAGGAGTGGGACAATATTGTATTCAAACAATCGAGTGACCCTAAGCCAATTAACCAATTGTTTGTATGACACCCTTCTAACGACAGCATTTTCATTAATGATGTTCGCCTCCATTTTTAAAACAGGAAAAAAACGTAATGCAACAGTCAATGTCAACAAAAGACTGTCAGGAATTCGCATTCTTTGTAAGCTTGCGAGCAGTTTTCCAGATGGCACCTTTGCTAAAGAAGAGGCAATGATAAGGGTCGGTGAGATACGTAAAATAATAAATAAAATGATGCTGATATATCCAAAAGAGGATATCTTGAGATACTGATTTGCTAAACTGTAAGCAAGTAATAGACTTGTATAAATGATCATCCAATAGAATAATGGTTTCCACAGTTTCTGACAGCCTAAAAATAAAAGAGCAATCCCCGCTAGGAAAATCGTTGCTTTTACGGAAGTAAATAGGATCACGCCACTGCAAGAAAGAAGCATAAGAAATTGTAAACGAACATCAAATAACATGGTCATCTCCTAGTTTTTATTGATGTGTTATATAGCCGGCTTTTACAAAATGTTTTTGAAGCAGCCGAGTAGAAAAAATAGAACCTAGCCAAGCAAACACAAATGAGAAAACCAATCCTGAAATCATCCAAGATGGTGAATAAGCAAACTCAATGGTTCTTTCTATTAATGTTTGTGGATAGTTTACTTTTTCAAAATAACTTGATCCGAGTGCATAGATTGTAACAAAGGCACCCATTCCAAATAATGCTCCATAGGAAGCGTAAGCAATGGCTTGCCGTTTGATTTGCCTGTATTGTGTTCCATTACCGGGAAGCAACGTGATTTCGCCGATTAACCCTGCGGCTGCAAAGAAAGGAAGCATGAGTGCTACACCCATCAATGTATAAATGATGCCGGTCACAACAGCCATTAAAAATAATGTTCCGCGCTTGCCGACACGAATGGCCATTAATAAATAAACGGTTGCTGAAAAAAACAGACATATGCCAGATATAAGTGGCATGGCAACAAAGACTGCCGGACTTAACACCATACTGACAATTGCATTGACAATGTAAATTAAAATACTGTATAACCCAATGGAAATGAAATCTTTTGCTGTTAACCTTGATGATCCATGCATCTCTTCATCCCTCATTTCTTCTATATAAATAATAATCATAATCATTTCGATTTTCAGTGCTCTCTCACATACAGGTGATATAACTCCTTATACTTCATCAATTTCCTAAAAACGTGATGATGTTGGGGCTTTTTCACGAGAAGCATGTTTTATTCCTATTGTCGAACATAATGAGATTGATACAATCACAGTGACAAGGATATAGGGAATGGATGGATTAAACTCATATAAGCTAGTTGAAAGCACTGGGGTTATGATGGCGGCAATTCCCTGTACTGCTGCTACTAGCCCAGCCACTGCACCTTGTTGTTTACTTGAAACAGCCAGAGATGCGCCAGTCATAAATCCAGGCATCATCAGCCCTGCACCTAAACCAAATAGAAAAAATCCTAAATAGCAAAGGAACAAAGTATGCCCTACCAGCAAACAAAGCATGCTTAAAATGACAAGGAAACTACCTGTTATAATCATGATGTCTGGTCCCCATTTTAACCATTTCATTTGAATAACTTGAGTTAACACCATGGCTACACCAGACAATGTAAAACCGATGGCAAGGCTTTTCGCCATTTCATCTGTTGATATCATCAGTTTATCTTGGAGATAGAAACCGGTGATTGATTGAAGCGTAATAATGCCAATCATTGTTGTTAATCCTATTAATAAATATAAACGTACATCTTTCTGAAAAGGATTTACTTTAGCAGGCTTATCTCTTACGAGCGGTTTAGCTTTTGGAATAATTGCTAAAACAATAGTAAAAGCCGCTAAAGGTAAAAATGTTCCTAAGTAAAGAGGCCAGATGAGGCCGGCTAACGCCAGTACTCCTGCAAGAGCTGGTCCAAGCACAAGTCCAAGTCCATTTGCTGCACTTATTAGTGACATACCAGAAGATCGATCTTGGCTTTGAGTCACATCAGCCATATAAGCTTGTGCTGTTGGCGGTACAGATGGAATAAATAGACCAATTAAAAATCTTGTTCCAATAAGACTTGCTAATAATAAACCGCCGCTTATAAGCTGGTTCAATCCCATATAGACAACAATGGTGAACAGCGCATATGTTACAAATAACCCTAACAGACCGATGAGCATGATCGGTTTTCTGCCTTTTTTATCACTCCATACACCCCATAAAGGACCTGCTGCAGTCATTGCAATGGACCCTATCGAAACAATCCAGCCTGCATGGCTTTCTGAAAGGTGAAGTTCACGAATTAAAGGTGACAAAACAGGCATGATCACGGTTAAACCAAGGAAAGATACGAAAACAGAAATAAAAATACTAAATTTGATTTTTTCCAATTTTTCACCTCTTAATAGTTTGTAATTGATATTCTTTCTCAATTATAGTGGCGGTTATTAATGCGAACTACCTCAAAGCGGATAAAATTACGCTCAAAAGGATTATTTTTTATAAAAAGAGGTGAGAAAATCAATAATAACGTTTAATATGTGAAGGGGTGATACCAAATGTATCGCGGAAGCATTTAGAGAATGCACTTAAATTTGTATAACCCACTTCAGAGGCTACTTCTGTTATGGTTCTTTTTTCGGTACACAATAAGTCAAAAGCATGATCCATCCGTTTTTTTCGTAAGTAACCAAAGACTGTTGTTCCAAAATACTCCTTAAATCCGACTTTCAACTTATAATCATTAAGACCTACTGAACGGGCTAACTCTAATAAAGTAGGAGGGTAATCCATTTTTGAAGTGATGAGCTCAGCTGCTTTACGCAATTTCATTGTATCGTTCCTTGATAAAGATACTTGATGCCGAACATGACTTGAATCAAACATGAGAAGATGAAGTGAACGATTAAGCAGCTCTAATGCTTTAGCTTCAATAATAAATGCCGATGTATCTTGAGCAGATATTTCTTTTACGATGCGATGTATCAAATGTTCAATGATGGGATCAATTTCTAATTCATACTGTTTAAATGACTGTCTCAACAAAAAATATTCGAATTTAGCGTGTGAATGGTCTAAATACTGTGCCAAATAATAATCGAAAAGTTGAACAGGCAGTCCTATCGATAATGATTTAATTCGCCCTAATTCCGGGAATTCAAAACTGACCTCAAAGTCTTTCATAAATAAAAATGAACTTGTTCCCGGATTTACATTGCAATTAGAGCCTTTTACCCAAATCTCACTTTCTCCTTCAAGCATAAACTGAATTTCCACCATTTCGTGTTCTGAAGAAAAACGTTTTATTTGTTGCTGTTTATAAAAAAAATTTGAATAGACAATCTCAAGTCCTGAAAATGTTTTAACTCGTTTAAAACCGCCTTCTCCCAATAACTCAGGTAGCGTATAAATACGGTTGTTTTTAGAATGAACAGGCATGGCTGAGAAAAAATCGTGATAAATTGTATCAAGACTTTCTATTTGCATAGTTGATCCCTCTTTTCTCTATAATCTCAGTTTATAATTGATAATCGTTATCAATTATAAACAAATCTTTTTTTAAAACAAGTCATATTTATGGTAAATTAATTTTTTAGAGAATTGATGATATGAAACTACCATTAGGTCATTCTATTGTCAGCAAATAAGATCGCCTAGCATATGGGGATCATATTGATATTTCCAGAGATAATAATAGTGAGGGAGGTCGAGAAAAGGGGTTGGGGTGACCTGGGAATTTGCTCGCTTTCCACGGGCGATCCGCGAATCTCCTGTGGGGTCCCGCCTAGTTCGCTGTTCCCGCAGGAGTCTTGCAGTTTCCCCTGATCCATGTTGATAAAGGGCTTTTTAGACAGCTTCTTTCTAGTAAGTACATCATGTCGGGTGAATGGGCTATAAGGCAGAGACAGCTTCATGTGACATACATCTTCATTGTTTTAATATCCGCAAATATTCCTTCCAAGGTCCGACATCTCCCTGATATCGTTTCGCCAGCACTCTAGTTATTTGAGAGAGATGATCGAGATCATGTGCAACCCAAGTTGAGATTTGTTCTCTCAGTTTGACAATGCCAAACTCAGGATGTACCCCTGTTTGCTCTAAATCTGTCTGTGAATCAACTAAACATTGTAGCTTTTCTAGGTTTTTCTGACGAAGTTTCACAAACTCTTCAAGTAATTGTTCAATTGTTTTCCCAATGTTTTGTTGAAGCTGAGTAAAGCGATCAAATGGGGAGAATGTTTCAGTTTCTCCTTTAGTTATGATCATTTCGATTCGCGGTATCCAATTATGTTTTTCGCCCTCAATCAGGTGCCCGACGATATCAAAAGCATTCCAAGTTGCTTCACCTTCGTTGCAAGTGATCCATGAGTTTGATAATCCATCAAGCAAATGCTGAAGTGTTTTTGGTGTGCGTTCAAGAATTTCGATTGCTTCTTTAAGTTGAAAGTTCATTTCTATCAACCTCCTAATATGTGATTTATAGCCTTAGATAGTCTTGTGATCCCCTCATTAATTTGTTCTTCAGTTAAATGTCCATACCCTATGATAATCTTATCTACATGCATGCCTTTTTGAATGGTATGATCTTCTACTGAATAGACTTTGACTTTGAACTTTTCGATGTTGTTTATGATTTCTTTTGTAAATTGAAGTTCTTTAAATTCAACAATTAAATGTAATCCTGTCGAATACCCAAAAATATTAACTCTGTTTGAGAATGTTTCATATAATCGTTTAATAAGGTAATCCCTCCTTTTTTTATATACTTTTCTCATTTTCAAAATATGTCTCTCCAAATATCCCTGTTCTATAAACTGTGCAAGAATAAGTTGATCAACTGTTGGTGTATGTAAATCTAAGTATTTTTTAAGATTGCGGCATTCTTCTACAAGATGTGGTGGAAGGATTAAGTATCCTAGACGTAGTGATGGGGAAAGTATTTTACTGAGTGTTCCAATATATATGACTCGGTCAGGAGCCAATCCTTGTAAAGAACTTACAGGGGTATTTTCATAACGAAATTCACTACCATAGTCATCTTCAACTAGGTAACAATCATTGTTTCTCGCATAATTGATTAAATCGATTTGACGTTCTACTGAAAGAGTTCCGCCCAAGGGAAATTGATGAGAAGGAGTAAAAAATACAAATTTTGGGTTTTTGTTGGTGGGTAATAAATCTGTTTTTATTCCATTGCGATCTACCGGAATTGGATAAAGAAAAGCACCTGAACTTTTAAAGATTTTTTGTACATTGTCTTTAATAGGGTCTTCAATGACAACTTGTCCGTTTGATTTTAAAAGCAAACTAGAAACAAGTGTTAATGCTTGTACTGCACCAGATGTAATAATCAGATGGTCCGGGTGACATAAAACTTTTCTTGTTTTATTTAAATAATTTAAGATAGCCCCTCTTAATTCAATCCGGCCTTCAGGTACATCATATCCAAACATAGAGGACCTAGTTTCATGCCATATTATATTTGATAACCTTGCCCATATTTTTCGGGGGAAGAAATCTAATGCAGGAACTCCTGAGCGGAAATCGATCATATCATTGCTAGTTTTCTCATTCGATTGATTTAATTTGTATGTCTGTATTTTTTCCTGTTTTAAGTAGGTTCCTTCAGCAATGTATGATCCAGAACCCTTATATGTAACGATAAAACCTTCCGCAATTAGTTGTTCATATGCTGTTAAAATGACATTTCTAGAGACACCTAAGTGAGAAGACAGCTCTCTTGTTGAAGGTAACTTTTCTCCGGATTTTATCTTTCCATTTAAAACTTGATCCCTAATATACTGGTAAACTTGTCCTGTTAAAGATGTGGTAGAAAGACGATTAATTGGTATCAATAGCATCACGTTAGATCCTTTCTTAAAAAGTGGTACCACAAAAATTTTTAACAAGTGGTACTAATCATCTGAATTATAGCATGTTAAAGTATAACTAAACAGAACAAACCCATTATTAAACAAAAAAGGTAAATTTGAATCAGTCTATTCATCAATTCTTGGTCTTTTTAAGGAGGTAAAGACTGTGATTAAGGAATTAGTTTATAAGTTAACCAACAATCAGTCACTGAGTTTTCAAGAAGCCTATGATTGCATGAGTGAAATACTAAAAGGGAATTTCACACCCGTTCAAATAGGGGCGTTTCTTTGTGCATTATCTGCAAAAGGAGAAGTAAAAGAGGAATTAATGGGTTTTCTTAAAGCTATTCATGAGCAGATGATTCAGATTGATAAAGTAGAAGATGTAGTAGATACGTGTGGTACAGGAGGTGATATGTTAGGTTCATTTAACACTTCTACTGCTGCAGCACTTGTGGCAAGTGCTGCTGGAGCAAAAGTAGCAAAGTGTGGCAATAGATCATCAAGTAGTTTATGTGGTAGTGCAGATTTGTTAGAGGAGTTAGGAATTAAAATAGAATTATTACCAGATGAGGCTGAAAATTGGGTAAAAGAAAGTGGTTTTGCATTTTTGTTTACTCCTAAATTCCATCCTTCCTTAAGAAAGCTATCTCCTCTTAGAAAAGAAATTGGTGTGCCAACTGCATTTAATCTTTTAGGACCGCTTGGGAACCCGATGAGCCCGAAACGACATTTACTAGGTGTGTCTAACCGAACGCTTGCTCCTTTATATGCAGAATTATTATTAGAGTTAGGTGCAAAACATTCATTGGTTGTTCATGGACTTGATGGAATGGATGAGATTTCCCTTAGCGCTCCATCTGAATTGTATGAAATTCGGAATGGATATGTGAAAAAGATGCTATTTGACCCGGCTTCACTTGGACTTGAATATATATCTCATGAAGACATTAGTGGAGGTGATGCTCACCATAATAAAAACATGTTAATAGAGCTATTTGATGGACAAAAAAACGGTGTAAGGGAAATAGTCTGCCTTAATGCAGGGGTAACTTTAATGCTTGCGGGTCAGGCTGAAGATTTTCGCGAAGGTTTAATTGTAGCTAGAAAAGCTATTGATTCAGGTTTAGCAAAAGAAAAGCTAAATGAACTAATGAATCGAAGTAAAGAAGGAGTGAACGGTTAAAATGTTTATGCTTGATGAGATTTTGCAAAATAAAATCCAAGAAGTTGAAGCTAAGAAACAGAGTAAATCGTTGAATGAGATGAAAGTAAAGGTAGAAGATGCGAGAGCACCACGTGATTTTTATCATGCATTGCAAAAGCCGGGTATTTCTTTAATTGCTGAAGTAAAGCGTAAGTCTCCCTCGAAAGGAGAATTAAGGAACGACTTTCATGCACTTACACTAGCTCGCACATATTCTACATATGGAGCTAGCGCAATTTCCGTTCTTGCCGATGAAGTCTTTTTCGGTGGCGGGCCTCATGTTGTGCAAAGTGTTGCAAATGACCCACAAGTGAACTTACCGGTTATGTATAAAGAGTTTATTATTGATCCATACCAGATTTTTGAGGCTCGATCTGTAGGAGCTGATGCTGTATTGCTCATTGTTCGTATTATTGATCCTGAGTTACTGCCTGAGATGTTGGCAATCGTACACGACCTTGGAATGCATGCTCTTGTTGAATGCTTTACTTTGGAGGAAGCAACTTTTGCGGTAAAAGCAGGAGCTAAAATAATTGGAATTAATAATCGTGATTTACAGACGTTTAAAGTAGACTTAAAGCGCTCAGAAGAAATTCGTTCGATGCTGCCATCTTCAATCGTCACAGTCAGTGAGAGTGGTTTGCACAATCGTACTGATGTTCTCAAAGTAGAATCAATCGGATTTGATGCAATGCTAGTGGGTGAAGCTCTATTAAAGTCAGATGATGTAGGAAATCGAATTCAAGAGTTTTTAGGGCTTAATGATGTCATAAGAGAAAAAAGGTAAGAGGAGTGACGGTTAAGATGGAAGGATTTTTTGGACAGTTTGGCGGTGCATATGTTGCGGAAACATTGATTTCTAATTTAGAAGATTTGGAACGAGAGTATCGGAAAACGAAGAAGGATATTGAGTTCAAAGAGGAACTATCCCAACTTTTAAAAGAATTTGTTGGTCGTCCAACACCGTTAACTCCTCTTAAAAGAATGACTGCAGAGAAAGGCGGGGCAAGGATATATTTGAAAAGGGAGGATTTGACACATACAGGTGCTCATAAAATAAATAACGCTTTGGCCCAAGCTTTACTAGCCAAAAAAATGGGGAAGAAGCGAATTGTAGCAGAAACTGGGGCTGGACAACACGGTGTTGCAGTGGCAACTGCTGCTAGCTTACTTGGACTGAAATGTGTCATTTATATGGGTGCTGTTGATGCGGAACGGCAAGCACCTAATGTTCAAAGAATGAAATTGCTTGGTGCAGAGCTGCATCTTGTAAACATCGGGCAAAAAACATTAAAAGATGCCATTAGTGAAGCTATTCGTGATTGGATATCCAATGCTAATAATACCTATTATTTACTTGGTTCAGCTGTCGGTCCTCATCCTTTTCCAACGATTGTGAGAGATTTTCAATCAGTCATTGGTGAGGAAACAAAAGCTCAGATACTTGAGATAGAAGGGCGCCTTCCAGATTGCGTTATCGCTTGTGTAGGAGGCGGGAGTAATGCAATTGGGATGTTTCATTCTTTTTTAGATGATCAGTCGGTCAAATTAGTGGGAGTTCAATCGGCAGGAAAAGGAATCGAAACAGATCAACATGCTGCACCACTTATTAAAGGAACATTAGGGATTGTTCAAGGTGCTCATACCTATATGTTACAAGATCAATATGGTCAAATAAAGGAAACCTATTCAATTGCACCTGGTCTTGACTACCCAGGGGTTGGTCCGCAACACAGTTATTTGAAAGATATTGGTCGTGTTCAATATACACATGTAAATGATGATGAAGCCCTTGAGGCATTTGAGTATTTGTGTAGATCAGAAGGTATATTGCCAGCGCTGGAATCTTCACATGCTGTTGCTTATGCGTTGAAAATAGCCGGAACAATGAATGAAAAAGACATTCTGATTGTCAATTTATCAGGTAGAGGTGACAAAGATTTAACCCAAGCTATAGATGCCCTTGAAAATTTAAGAGAAAGGAGATCTTCAGACTATGAGTCGTATCAAGAATACGTTTGAGAAGCTTAAAAAAAGAAATGAAGGAGCGCTTATTCCATATATTCCTGTCGGTTATCCAACCATGGATTCATCTGAAACAATAATCAAGACGATATGTCATGCAGGTGCTGATATTTTAGAACTAGGTGTTCCATGCGCTGATCCTTTAGCAGATGGTCCTACAATTCAAGAAGCAAGTGCTCAAGCTTTAGATAATGGTATAAATCTAAATGAATGTATCAAAATGGTTCACAAGTTGCGAAGTAATGGTTTAGAAACTCCGATTGTATTAATGGGGTATTGTAACTCCTTTTTAGCTTATGGATTAGAGCAACTTGCTACTGATGCTTCAAAAGCAGGTGTAGATGGATTTATCATTCCTGATTTACCTTCCACTATGGCTGATCCTTGGTTAACTGTGTTTCGTCCATACGGTCTAGACTTGATATTCTTTTTAGCACCAACAACATCAAATACTAGAATGGCTTCAGTCGTAAAAAAAGGTTCAGGGTTCTTATATTGTATATCAGTAAATGGTGTAACAGGCGAGCGAGAAAATATGCCTAAAGAATTACCTGTATTTTTAAAACATGTACGAGCTGTAACTGATTCACCTTTATGTGTAGGTTTTGGAATTTCAAGTGCAAACCACGTAACTGAAGTGTGTGAGTATGCCGATGGGGCAATAGTAGGCAGCGCTTTAATTAATGTGATGAAACATGCAGCACCTAACGAGATAGAAACAGTTGTCAGAAGTTATATAGCTTCATTGAAAGAAGCAACACAAAAGAAGTTAATAACATGATGGAGGAAACAAAATGGTCCGAATTAAGTTTTGTGGGATCACGAACCTACAATCTGCAAAAAGTGCAATTGAAGCTGGTGCTGATGCGATCGGTTTCGTGTTTACAAATAGTAAGCGCGAGGTGACACCTGAACAAGCCAAACATATCATCAGCCAACTACCTCCATTTGTGACCGCCGTAGGTGTATTTGTTGACGAAAGACTAGAACTTGTAAATGAAATCGCAAACTTTTGTCAGTTGGATTTCATACAGTTACATGGTTCTGAGTCCTCTGAATATTGTCGCTTAGTTGAACGCCCAGTTGTTAAATCAATCAAGGTTCGTAATGCTGGTGATTTGGAAGATATGCATGTGTATGCAGAAGCTGTGAGAGGAATTCTTTTTGATTCGCACGTTCATGGAAAATCCGGCGGGACAGGTAAATCGTTTCCGTGGGAACACATTGTTTCCATTCAAGACAAAAGTAAAGTGATTCTTGCTGGGGGATTAAATGTTGACAATATTGAGGAAGCCATCTTAAAAACACGTCCTTATGCAGTGGATGTTAGTAGTGGTATAGAGACCAATAATGTGAAAGATCCTCTTAAGATGCATGAGTTTGTTAACCGTGTAAGAAACTGCGTCATGAAGATCAGTTCTGATAAATAGAGAGGGGATAACAATGCAGCAATCGTTAATTATCGGTTTTGGAAAGGCAGGTCGTGAGTTGCATTTACATTGTCTGCGTAAAGCCTATTCTGATCAGTCTCATCCCAGCCTCTTCGACCCCAAAATAGGTGTTGTCGATCCATATGTTAAGTCATCTGACTTTAAAAAAGAAGACATTCAGTTTTTTTCAAACATGGAGGAAGTAGATGGTTTTGATCCTAAAAACACTGTTGTACACATTTGTACTCCACCTGAAATGCATAATGAAACTTTAAAGCAAGTGGCTAAGTTAGGTTTTACGAAATGTATGATGGAAAAACCGCTTGCAACCAGCAAAGAAGAACTAGCAAGCATACATGAGTTGATTGAAAAGTTCTCCATTGACCTTTTAGTCGTTGCCAATTGGTTATCGAGCACATTAACATCTCAATTAGTCGATATTATTAAGACGAAAACATATGGACAGCTTTTGCATATGGTTGCAGAACAAAACAAGGCAAGATTATCACGGACGATGAGTAACCATAGCCATGGTAGTGCATTTGATGTTGAGATACCGCATCTTATGGCACTTGCTCTTTATTTAGGCGGGTCAGATGTTGAAGTTGTTTCAGCAAAAGTTGCTGATATGCATATCGGTAATCTTACAGTGCCACATATGGGGCAGGCTAATATATCTTTATTGCATCACAATGGTATGACATCTGAATTACTGTCAAACTTAAAAACTCCGATTCGTGAACGTTGTATCCGTCTATATTTTAAAGAACACAGGGTTGTAGGCTATTATCCAAGCAGTAAAGATGACAGTTACTCATGGATTAAAATATATTCAGCTTCAGGAAAACTTCTGGAAGAACGTGTGATGTATGATGATCCACTATCGGCTGTTTTCACAGAATATTATCAATATTTTGATGAATCTAAAGAAAAGCCAGTTAGTGATGCACAATTTAATTCGCAAATAGTTGAAGCTATTTGTCAAGCAAAAGAATCTTGCGGATTGATGTTTACTGAGAAAGATGAGGTGATATTATGAGTGTTCCTTTTTATACCAATCGAGAATCTTTTGAAAAGCAATGGCCGCTCATTTCTTCTAAGCTTGATGAAGTTCTTCATCAAGGACAGTTCACAAATGGCCCGATCGTGAGCGAATTAGAAAGAGAGATACAAGTGTTTACAGGTGCAAAACATGCTATTGCTGTTGGGAATGCAACAGAAGCTTTAGTGATTATGTTGAAAGCAGCAGGGATTGGATCTGGTGATGAAGTGATTGTCCCTTGTTTTTCTTTTTTTGCATCAGCCTCTAGCATAGCACATGTTGGTGCAGTACCTGTTTTTTGTGATATTGATCCAGTAACATACAGCATTAAAATAGCTGATCTTGAAAGCAAAATAACAAAGCGGACAAAAGCCATTATGCCGGTCCATTTATTTACCCAACTGGCTGACATGGCAGCTATTTGTGAAATAGCGGAAAAACATGATTTATTGATCCTTGAAGATAGTGCTGAAGCCATCTCAATGTTCAATGATGGGACTCATGCTGGTTTAATTGGAATGGCTGGTGTTCTGTCCTTTTTTCCTACAAAAACTCTTGGTGCAATCGGTGATGCGGGTATGCTGCTAACAAATGATGATGATATTGCACATCAAGCACGACTATTAAGGACTCATGGTCGAGAGGAAGATAGACCTTATATTCATCAAGTGATTGGTTATAACAGCCGTATGGATGATATTCAAGCAGCTGTCCTTCTTGTAAAGCTAAAATATTTACAAAGTGAGATTGCTAGACGTGCACATTTAGCCCGGCTTTATGATCAGTTGCTTGGTGAATTGCCACAGGTTCAGATACCGGTTATTAAAGAGCGGGAAGATACTGCAAATCCTGTTTACTATGTTTATTTAATTGAAGCGGAACAGAGAGATTCCTTAGTGACTTTTTTAGGGGAACATGGAATTGGTACAGAAACATATTACCCAACTCCATTACACACCCAACCTTGTTTTTCAGAATTAGGCTATAAATCAGGTAGTATGCCTCATGCTGAACGAGCATGCACTCGAACAGTTGGTCTACCAATGTATCCTGATTTAACAGAAATAAAGGTGCGAGAGGTTTGTGAGGTTATTCAAAAGTTTTACAAACAGGGGGTTGAATGATGAAAGTCCCATTTTTTAATTACCCGGCACGCTATGCAGAAGATCGTGAAACCATCAAAGATATAGTCTATCAAATCGGAACATCTGATGATTTCATCCTGAAAAAAAATGTATTGGAACTGGAGGGGAAAATACGCGACTATACTGGAGCGAAACATGCCATTGCTACATCAAATGGAACCAGTGCATTGACAATTATTTTACGTGCGATGGGAGTCGGTCCAGGAGTGGATGTGCTTACTCCAGCATTTTCTTTTATCTCAACGGCAAGCACAATTGTGTTATTAGGAGGACGACCCATATTTGTAGATGTCGATCCATTGACTGGAATGATGGATCCAAGTGATTTAGAAGCAAAGATTACTCCGCAAAGTAAAGTGATCATTCCAACGCACCTGTTTTCGGTCATGGCTGATATGTCGGAAATTCAGAAAATTGCCAAGAAACATCATTTATTGGTACTTGAAGACAGTGCTGTTTCTCTTGGAGCACGCATGAATGGTAAGATGGCAGGCATGTTAGGTGATGCAGGATTATACTCTTTCTTCCCAGCAAAACCACTTGGCGGTATAGGTGATGGGGCAATCATTGTGACGAATAACGATGAGCTTGGGAAGATGTGCCGGATGCTAAGAAATCATGGGCAGGATGGAATCAATCGTTTTCTCCATCATCACCTTGGCTATAATCATCGAATGGATGAAACGGTAGCTGCATATTTAGTTCACAAGCTAGGTCGATATGATCAATTGCTTGCACGGCGTTCGAAGATTGGTAGTGATTACAATGAAGCATTTAAAGACCTAAACCCGCAAATTCAAGTAGTCAATGAAACAACTTATGATCGTGTGTATTATACGTATGTTCTCCAAGTGGAGAATCGTGACAATTTTCGTCAGTTCCTGCATGAGAAAGGGATTGAAACACAGATTTATTACCCGCTTGCCTTACCATTACAACCGGCTTTTTCCTTTCTAAAGCATCAAGAAGGCGATTTTCCAGTGGCAGAAGGAATAGCTAAGCGTTCAATTGCTATACCGCTTTATGCAGAGATGCCAGACGAACATGTCGAGTATGTCGTGCAAAGTGTATTACAGTTTGTATCGGTTGTGAATGCACATGTCTAAACCTGCAAATGCGCTTTCAGGAATTAGTGATGAGGCTGGAGCATCAATCGATGTGCAAATCAAAGCCCATCTAAAGCTGGGTTGGAAAGAGATCGAGCTGCGTTCAGTAAATGGGATACCTCTATATCAACTAGATAGCTCTACATTTGAACAATTACGACATAAGATGTCGTTAGCCGGACTTAAAGTGACGGCTGTTGCATCAAGCATTGGCAACTGGGGAAGGTCGATCCATTCTCCATTTGCTGAAGATTTGGAAGAGCTTAAAATACTTTCAGACAGAATGAATCAACTCGGAGCTAAATATGTAAGAATCATGTCATATCCAAATGACGGGCTAATAGAAGAAGAGTGGCGTAACCGTGTGGTTGAACGAATGTATGCATTATCAATGCTTGCTGAGAAATCAGACATTGTACTACTTCACGAAAATTGTGCTGGTTGGGGAGGTATTTCACCAGAAAATTCACTCTATTTAATAGAAAAAGTGAATCACCCCGCACTAAGGTTGCTGTTCGATACTGGAAATGGGATTGCATACCGCTATAATGCTTATGAGTTCTTACAAAAAACATATCAATATGTAGAACATGTTCATATTAAGGATGGTCTATTGCAAAATGGGGAAGCTGTATATACATTTCCTGGGCAAGGACACTCTCAGGTAAAAGAATGCTTACAATTTTTAATAAACCATCATTACAAAGGAATTTTTTCCATAGAACCACATTTGCATCTGATCCCTCATTTAGGAAAAGGTGGGACAACAGATTCATTTATGGATTCATATATTGAATACGGTCACCATTTAGAGGCGCTTTTAGATGAACTATCGACAAAAGAGAGAATTCATCATGAGTAAACAGGTGTTCACAACAGATTATATCAATTTGCTGTTAGCCCTGCTCCATACCAATACGATCACACCGATGGAAACAGGGGAAAAATCTGAGACATTAAAGGCGCAACAATTATACGCAGATTATGCTTTAGGTCATTTTAATGGAATGTGTGACATTGTCCATCATGCATCTTCAGATCCCCTTGTACTTCAGTCAGAACATATTCCTCTCACTATTCGTGAGAGAGCTAAACAAATGGGACATCTATTTTGGGACAATCAACCTAACCTCGTTCTTCGATTTGGTAAGGAACGTTCTATAGAAGAGACGATGATGTTTAATTTTCATATGGATACAGTTGCTAATTTTTTACCTGTCACTTTTGACGGAAAGAAGTTTTGTGGGCGGGGAGCTGTTGATATGAAAGGTCCCGGTGTGGCAGTGTTAGCAGGTATTGAAGCAGCACTAAAACAAAAGGATGATCTGCTAGATGATCTTTCCATATTAGTTCAATGTGTATCAGGAGAAGAAGGTGGCGCTATGGGTGTATACGGCACCAAATCGTTAGTTGAACAAGGATATTTCGGCCGGTTTAATCTATTTGCAGAACCATCTGCCGGTGTTTACTTTGATCATTCTAGTACATCTATGACAGCACGAATAGATGTCAGTGGAAATGATTCAACAGATGATGCACCACATAACGGGCATAATGCGACACTACTTTTAGGATATCTATCACAATGGTTAATGAAACAATGGTCGACTCGAATTGAAGATCGAGGAGGAAAAATGTGTCTGGCAGGTGTTCATACCGGGCACATGCATAATAAAGTTTTTGGGACAGGGCAGCTCCTCATGAACTTTGCTTATGTAGAAAACAAAGATGGTGACCGCATCAAAAACTGGGTTGAAACAGAAATTGATCGGGCATTAACACATTTCAGGCAAGAATTTTCAGCGATTCCGACGGCCTTGTTGACGGTGAAAGAAGCACAGGATATATGTCGGTTAACCTGGATTAAACACGGTTTACCAGTGCTGAACAACCGTAGCTCAGAAATAGAACAATTTTTAAACCAGCTTGGATTCGTAAGAAACTCAGAGAAACAACTAAATCATGCTTTTACTTGTGATGCAATGTGGGCTCAGCGTTCAGATATTTATACAGTTGTTTATGGTCCTGGTAGCTTGAACAATAATAATGCACATGCTGAAGGTGAATTTATTACATTAAAAGAACTTGAGGAGTATTCGTCTAACATTGGGGATTTACTTGTTGCATACAGTAACCTACCGCTGAAGAAGGAGCTGAGAATATGAGCACTAACCATTTTGTGAACATCCAAAAAAACGATTTGCGTCGTTTTATAAAAGAGGTCTTTATTTCTCAAGGATTATTAGAAAAGCATAGTCAAACTGCTGCTGATGTACTATGTTATGCAGATGAGCATGGTTTTACTACACATGGCGTGACCAATTTAAGAAATGTCTATTTAGAACGTTTAATGGATAGGCGTATCAATCCGAAAGCGGAATTTTCTATAGCCGCAGAATCGCCTGGTACAGCTGTCATTGACGCTCATCATGGTCTAGGTTTAGTAGCTGGTGATTATGCTATAAATGTCGCTATTCAAAAAGCAAAAAAGGTCGGTGTCGGATGTGTAGTTGTTCGTCAAAGTTCTCATTTTGGCAGTGCAGGATATTATACAAATTTAGCGCTTAAAAACGGTATGATAGGAATAGCAATGACAAATCTTGGTTCCCAAACGATTGCCCGCCCTTTAGGTGGTTCAGTGAACATGATTGGAACCAATCCTATTGCCATGAGTGCACCTGCAAAAAAAGTACCACCTTTCGTCCTTGACATGAGTACCACCGTTGTTGCGACTGGAAAGATTAGAGATGCTCAACGTCGGGGAGAATCAATACCTGAAGGTTGGTTAATTGATGATTACGGTCAGCCGCAAACCGACCCCAATACATACTTCGAGGGCACCGGTCATCTTCAGATGCTTGGGGGAGCGCTAGCAACAGGAGGAGCAAAAGGGTATGGCTTAGGTTTATTGGTCGATATCCTTTGCGGTGTGCTTTCTGGCGCAAATGTAGGTCCAGATCCAAAAATATTGAAAGCAGGACAAAGTGATGAGCAATCAAAAAAAGATCAAAACATTGGCCACTTTTTTCTCGCATTAAATGTAGAAGCTTTTCGTCCTCTTTTAGAGTTTCAAGATCAAATGGATTCAATGCTAGAAACATTATTAAATTGTCCGACTACTTCTGATTCAAACCAAGTTGTTTATCCAGGATACTTAGAATCAATGAGAAAAAACCAATCTGAATTAGTCGCAATCGATAGAAGTGTTTTTGAAGATTTATCAAGATTAGGCAACCAATTTGATATCACTATACCTGAAACTGAAAAGGTGGTCACACACTCATGAGTCTACGAATTGGCATAATCGGCATGGGCGTTATTTCTAAATTTTATGTTTTTGCTTTACAAAACAAACTGAACAATCCTCTATTAACAGCAGTTTGTGACCTCAATGCTGAAAGATTGAAGAATTTTAATGATAGTGAAGTTTGGTGTTTCTCTCATTACCATGATCTATTAGCCAGAGAAGATATTGATGCAGTGATTGTAAATGTTCCAAATGATAAACATTTTGAAATATGTCGAGATGCTTTAAAAGCTGGAAAACATGTATGTTGCGAAAAACCATTGACTTTAACTATGGAAGAAGCTGAGGAACTGGTTGCTATTTCTCGTGAAATGAATGTTACTTTGTTCACAGCTTTTCATCGGAGATACAATCTTCATTTTGTTCAAGCGCTAGAGAAGTTGACGTCTAGAGAAGAGATTGCTGCTGTTCATGCTAGTTATTTAGAGTTGATTGAAGAACACGCAGGGGAAGATAAATGGTATCTGCAGCCAGAAAGATGTGGTGGAGGCTGTGTTGCAGATAATGGACCGAACGTATTTGATACACTCTCCTTCTTTTTAGGAAAAATGAGGGTGCAAGCTGCAAATATCATCCGTGATGAACATCATGTTGACATCAAAGCATATATTCAGTTAATTACTAATTCAGATATTAAAGTACATGTAGAACTTGATTGGGGTTATCTTCATGGTGAGAAAAAGGATGTTCTTATTATGTTAAAGAATGGTCAAAAGATATATGTCGATATGCTCGAAGGATTTCCTGAATTTAAGTCGTCTCTATACCATGAATATGAGCAAATTTTACTTGATTTCAAAAGGCAAATAGAGCTTGGAAATTGTCATGGAGAAGCAGGTTTAGATGCTGTCCGATTGGTACAAGAAACATATGAAACCGAGAATCTAAAAATATGAAGCTTGTAAATAAGCGAATTGTCAAAGGTGCATTTGTTAAATTACTATTTCATAAACAAAAGTACAGAGGGATGAGATTGATGGATTTCGAAACACGCTGTGTACAACAGGGTGAGATTCACGAGATCGTAACAACAACACACAAAAATGCTAAAAGTGGTGACACCATAGATGAAGTCGGCTTTCTTGGTTTTGCAGAAATGAACTGTGGCGGTGTGATTGAGCGTGGAGATCAAGTCATTATAAACAACAAGGTAATAGGTTATGTTTTAGGTTTTGATGATTGTCATTTTCCTAATCATTACAATGTTTTGATTGCTGTAGAACAAACAATGACGGCCGATGAACTCCATATCGCGGTTGAAAATGAAATTATTTTTGGAGGGTAGTGAAAGCCATATGTATCAAACCATTTCAATGTCAGACGAAGTTGAAAACAAGCTGAATGGGGTACAAGTTTTTGCTGTCAAACTTGACTTAGAACCCATAGATAACGAAAAGTTAGATTTAAAAGCTGATTGGAAGGTTCTACATGAAAAATGGAAAGGGAAAAGCAAGTCAGAAGTTGCACAAACAGAACGTATCATGGCTTATCAAGATTTTTATCAACAACTTGGCTTAAATACTAAAAAAACACCTCCTTCAGTCCAAAATTTAATTCAGCGATTTTTGATAAAGGAGGAGTTGGCTCGAATTCCTGAGATTCATCCGATTGTAGATGCAGTAAATATAGCCGCTGTTAAACATTTGATCCCCCTTGGCGTTTTTGATGCTGCCCAAGTTGAAGGAGATATTCGTTTAACTTTATCGAAAGGTGGAGAACGGTTTCAACCGATCGGTAGCCAAAATCCAGAAGAATTGGCTTCAAATATGTTGGTGTTAACAGATGATGAAAAAGTCCTTTCCCTGTTCTGTTACCGTGATAGTGAGAAACAAAAGATAACAGAAAAAACACGTTCGATATGGATTCTAGGCTGTCAAGTTCCAGGTGTTTCGGCTGAAGTTATCTTTCATGCATTAGATGCATCCCAGTCTTATCTCAGTCAAACATTTCATCTTAAATAATGAAAAATTGTGAGGTGGGAATATTGGATCTTATTGAAAAAATAAATTCAAGACAAGCAAATATTGGTATTGTTGGTTTAGGTTATGTAGGTCTACCTCTTTGTATCGCTTTTGCCCAAACTGGATTTCGAGTTACAGGAATTGACTTAAATCAAGAGAAAGTAGATATTTTAAATAAGGGCTATTCGTATATCACGGATGTGAAAGATGAGGATATTCAGTTTATAGTTGATAATGGTCACTTTAAAGCAACAACTGAATTTTCCTGCATGAGCTTTCTTGATGCCATCTGTATTTGTGTTCCAACACCATTGAACAAGAACCTTGATCCGGACCTTTCTGCAATTGAATATGTTGTTGACAAACTTAAAAAACATTTGAGACCTGGGACACTTGTGGTATTAGAGAGTACTACTTATCCTGGTACTACTGAGGAGCGAATTGAAAAAGCACTAGCTCTTACTGATCTGCATGCTGGAATTGATTATCACCTATGTTATTCACCTGAACGAGTAGATCCTGGAAACAAAAAGTACACCATTCTCAATACCCCAAAAGTAATAGGAGGTGTTACAAATAACTGTTTAAAGCTTGCAGAAACTCTTTATGGCACAATCGTAAATCAGATTTTTCCGGTCTCAACTCCAAAAGTTGCTGAAGTATCTAAATTATTAGAAAATACGTTCCGCAGTATTAATATTGCTTTTATTAATGAGATGGCACTAATGTGTGACTCCTTAGGTGTAAACATTTGGGAAGTTATAAAAGCAGCCTCTACTAAGCCTTTTGGGTTTATGCCATTTTATCCGGGACCTGGTATTGGCGGACATTGTATACCCCTTGATCCGATGTATCTGACGTGGAGAGCAAAAGAAGAGAATTTTTTTAGTCGCTTTATCGAACTTTCCCAAGATATCAACAGGAACATGCCAAAGTATGTTGTCGGAAAAATATCTGAATTGCTTAATGCTCAAAAGAAATGTGTAAATGGAGGAAGAATCTTATTGCTGGGAATGGCATATAAACCAGATGTAAACGATCACCGAGAGTCGCCCAGTTTAAATGTTTATGAACTTTTAAAAGAAAAAGGAGCCGTCATAACGGTTAACGATCCATTTTGTGATCATATTTTAGATGTTAATGATCAGCAAATCAACATTCAAACAGAGATGAACTATGAAGAACTTTGTCACTACGACTTGATTGCGCTCCTTACTGCACATTCCACTTATGATTTCAAAAGAATTGCTGAATCCGGAGTGCCAATCTTAGATACTCGGAATGCTTTTAATGGATTGAACACACCTCATGTGACATGTATTGGCGACGTCCTCAAAGAGGCCGGTCCTGTCATATCAGAAACGGTGCTTGCTGGCGGGTGAATTGGCTCCGTATAGGAGGAATCAAATGAAACATCAGGTAAAAGCTTATCTAGCAATGGCAATTGCGATGACGACAGTTGGTAGCTCTTTTGTCATTGGAAAATGGATTTTAAATGACTTTCCCATATATTTAGCTTCGGGAATCCGTTATGGAATTGCTGCGGTATTACTATTAATATTTCTTTATTTGACGGAAAAACCTTTTCCGAAGATTTCAAAAAGTGATTTATGGACTCTCTTTATGTTGGCATTGACAGGTGTATTTGGCTTTAGCGTATTATTGCTTTACGGTTTAAAGTACACGACAGCAACAGAAAGTGGCATTATCACTAGTACTACTCCAATGGTCATTTGTTTCATATCATTTATGTTTTTAAAAGAAAAGTTATCTCGTCATCAATGGCTTGGGATATTGTTAGCTGTATGCGGGATTTCGGTTATCCACTTGTTAAGCGGTGAATCTCATGAAGTCATTCCAGGTGTTCCTAAGTGGATAGGAACAATCTTAATATTTGGTGCTGTTGTAGGCGAGTCATTATTTACGATATTCGGTAAGGTACTCTCTGGGAAACTGTCTGCTTTATGTATTGCAACCTTTGCTACGTTAATGGGGTTCTTCATGTTTTTACCGTTTGCAATTTATGAGGCACTATCGTTCGATTTTACTCAACCAACAATGACCAGTTGGCTCAATATCATTTATTATGCAGTGATTGTGACAGTTGTCGGCTTTGTGCTTTGGTATTATGGCGTTTCTAAAGTTCCTGTCAGTACATCGGCAGTATTTACTGGAATTATTGCTGTATCTTCCCTTCTGCTTTCATATATTTTTCTGAAAGAAACCATTCAGTGGGGACATTTTGTAGGGATTGCTTGTGTATTACTGGGAATTATCGCGACAACTCGGCCAGACAAAACACAATTGCAAGAAAAATCCCCCACAATTAAAAGCTGAATCGTTCATTAGAGAGGGGTTTCTGGAAAAACCCCCTCTCTTTTTAAAACACTTAAACCAAAGGATAACGGTCCAAATCAATAGATAATCAGTTTAGCTTTTTGAAATCACACGACAGTAAACAAATACCTTTTATTTCATTTCTTGAAGGTCTCTCTAGGGTTAGTCATCTTTCCGTTAACTAAGCATGGAGAGAACACTTTGCCTCTACAAGTGTGTATACTTAAATCAACAAACAAAAAACGGAGGCAACCTATGAAACAGTATCGGACATTATTTTTTGATGTAGATCAGACACTTTTAGATTTTAGTGCAGCGGAGGATTCAGCGCTGCACATGCTTTTTGAGCAGCAAAACATAGCTTTTACAAAGGAGATCGAATCAGATTATAAAAAGGTGAACCATAGATTATGGAGGGCGTTCGAAGACGGAGAAATGGATCGTGATGAAGTGGTCAACACTCGCTTTTCTCTGTTATTCAAGGAGTATGGCATTGATGTTGATGGAGTTTTACTAGAGAAGCAGTATCAGAGTTTCCTTGAGAAAGGGCATCAATTAATAGATGGAGCTTTTCAATTGATTGAAAACTTAAAAGATCAATATGATTTATATATCGTGACGAACGGCATTTCTAAAACACAGTATAAACGTTTGCATGATTCAGGATTGTATCCGATGTTTAAAGATATTTTTGTTTCAGAAGACACCGGTTACCAAAAGCCGATGAAGGAATACTTTGATTACGTGTTTGCGCGGGTTCCGCATTTTAGAAAAGAACAAAGCCTGATTATCGGGGACTCTTTAACAGCGGACATCAAAGGGGGTCAATTGGCAGGAGTTGATACGTGCTGGATGAACCCTAGTCTGAAACCTCATCATATCGACATTGTTCCTACATATCAAATTCAAAAACTGGCTGAGTTGTATCAAATTCTAGACCGTAAGGCAGACGCATCTTAAAATCAAGATGCGTTTTTTTATTTTATATCAATATAGTGCTTAGCCATCATTTAATCTCTTAAAAAAGTGTTCTTCTGAAAAAACAATTGTATATTATGAAAAAATTTATTATGATAAAATAAGTTAATTGGAAATTATATCATAAGTTTTCAGATTTTTATCACTACTTAAATAGAAAAAGGAGTCCCCTTTTACTTAGAGGAGGAAGAGAAGTGGCTAACAAAGAACTGAAGAGGGGTTTGGGAGCACGCCATATTCAGATGATTGCTTTAGGCGGTACAATCGGTGTTGGTTTATTTATGGGATCAGCCAGCACGATTAAATGGACTGGTCCGTCTGTTCTACTTGCTTATGCAATCTGCGGAATCTTTATCTTTTTTATTATGCGTGCAATGGGAGAAATGTTGTATGTGGAACCTAGTACGGGTTCATTTGCGACATTTGGTCATCAATATATTCACCCGCTTGCTGGCTATTTGACAGCGTGGAGCAACTGGTTTCAGTGGGTAATCGTCGGGATGTCAGAGATTATCGCCGTTGGGGAGTATATGCAGTATTGGTTCCCTGATCTGCCTGCATGGATACCAGGGATTATCGCGATGGCAATCCTTGGCGGTGCTAATCTGATTTCCGTTAAATCGTTTGGAGAATTTGAGTTTTGGTTTGCCATGATTAAAATCATTACGATTGTTTTAATGATTATCGCTGGATTTGGTTTGATTTTCTTCGGTTTTGGCAATGGCGGGCATGCCATCGGTTTGTCAAATCTTTGGTCACATGGAGGTTTCTTTACAGGAGGCTTTACAGGATTCTTCTTTGCATTATCTCTTGTCATCGCAGCCTATCAAGGAGTTGAACTGATCGGGATTACAGCCGGGGAAGCAAAAGATCCGCAAAACACGTTAAAAAGTGCTATTCAAAGTCTCATCTGGCGTATTTTAATTTTTTATATCGGTGCCATTTTTGTCATCGTTACAGTTTACCCTTGGGATGAACTAAACACATTGGGAAGCCCGTTTGTCTCAACATTTGCGAAAATCGGAATTACTGCAGCAGCTGGTATCATTAACTTTGTTGTGATTACTGCAGCTATGTCAGGCTGTAACAGCGGTATTTTCAGTGCAGGACGTATGCTTTATACTTTGGGTGTCAATGGACAAGCGCCAGCAATCTTTAAGAAGATTTCCCGAAATGGTGTACCATTGTATGGAACCATTGCTGTGCTAACTGGTTTAGTAGTCGGTGTTGTTTTAAATTATATTTCACCGCCGAACATCTTTGTCTATGTATATAGTGCCAGTGTCCTACCAGGGATGATTCCATGTTTTGTGATTTTAATTAGCCATATCGGTTTTAGAAAGGCGAAAGGGGCTGAACTTGACAATCATCCGTTCAAAATGCCATTTGCGCCTGTTACAAACTATTTAACGATTGCCTTTTTACTCATGGTTTTAGTTGGAATGTGGTTCAACGATGATACGCGTGTATCTTTAATTGTTGGGGTTGCGTTTATGGCGGTGATTACTGCTAGTTATTATCTATTTAGAATTGGCAAGCGTGTTTAAAAATTCAGTACTGAGCCTGATCATGAAAAGCTCCCCAAAAAAATAGGGGAGCTTTTCAATTGCTCAAATATACGCTGGGGGAGTGACGCTCTTCACTAGAACAAGGCCATCATATTGTTCAGAAGGTCTTATGGTCATTTCTCCAAGACCTCCATCCATTGCAGTGATCGTGTTGTGAATCCACATTGAATCACCATGATTTGGAGGACTCGTGAGATCAATAAAGGAAATGGGTAAATGAGTTGAAGCCATATATTGTTCAATGCTGTGTTCGGGTGGCTTTTTCACTTCGTATACTTCTCTATTATTGTGAGCGACCGATCCTTCATACATAAACATGCCGATGATGTAAGACTGCGTTTTAATTGACTCAGGCAAATAGGAGCCGATCGAACGAAAACCAATGATATTTTTAATGTTTTTTGCAATGTGACCATTGTGTGCCCAGATGATTACTTTTTCGTCAGGGTGCATGTTTGTCACATACCATTTAAGATTATCAGCCATTGCTTGATCACGAATTTTTAATGTTTTTCTCATACCATGGGAAAGCATTGAAATAAAGTCGATGCGATTAACAATGACCCGTCTGATGATTTGAAAATAACTCGTTTCTGGTATATGGTTTGCGATTTCTTCTTCATGCTGATCTAGAAAGCTCAGTAATTCTTTATACGCATCCTTGAGTGTTCTGCATGTTCTTACGTTCCTTCTGTAGAAAGGTAAAAAATAGGCTCGTCCTTTTTTTTCTTTATATAGTGCTAAAACGTCATTCTCCATTGTCCAGACTTTCTCTGAATAAGGCTGATCAAGTTTAGCAATCATATCGACCAATTTTTTCGAAAATATCAATTCCCTAGAGGAGAATTGTATATCAATCCCGCTTAAATGGAGATGAGATTTTTTCATGTACTTAAAAAGCTCTAGCACCTCTTCGGTATGCCAAACTGGAAAAATGGTCTTCTTCATGACCTTTTCTGGTTCCAATGTTTTCTCAAAGTCATTAAAATAACTGCACTCACCTAAACCGCTCTCAAAGAGAATATGATTGAATCCAAGCTGTTCATGAAGATATTGAATCATTCGAACTTTTAATTGGCTATGTTGGGCAACTCCATGACCATTTTCACCTAGAAAAACGATTCTTTTATTTTGTAAGTATTGATCTAAAAATGAGAACGATTCTAATTGATCATTGATTTCATGAAGGTGGTCTTTTGTCCACTGTTCTTGATTCATCGATATCCCCCTATGTTAACTGCTGTTCAGCAAACTCATGATATAAAGGGTGTGAAGCTGCTAATTCATGATGACACCCGATTCCTGTGATTCTGCCTTTTTCGATAAAAATAATTTTATCTGCATTGATAATCGTTGATAAGCGGTGGGCGATGACAAAGGTAGTCCGTCCTTCCATCAGTCTTGTCAACGCTTGTTGGACAATTCTTTCTGATTGACTATCAAGGCTTGCTGTTGCTTCATCCATCATCAAGATTTTTGGATCCCGTAAAAAGGCACGAGCGATCGCAATTCGCTGCCGCTGTCCTCCTGATAGCCTCACACCACGCTCACCAACTTTCGTTTCAAGTTGATTGGGAAATTGTTTTATAAACGTATCAGCAAAAGCCATTTCTGCTACTTCCCATAGTTTTTGATCATTAACCTCATGATCTAATCCATAGCAAAGGTTCTCCCTAATTGTTCCGGCCATCATTGGGCTGTCTTGTGACACATAACCGATTTGGCTCCGCCAAGACTTCATTGATAGCATTTGAATGGGTGTATCACCAATTTTAATCACTCCAGCATTTGGTTCATAAAAGCGCTCCAGTAAAGCAAACATCGTCGTTTTGCCGCCACCGCTTGGCCCTGCAAACGCAATCATTTGTCCAGGCTCAACATGAAATGATATATCATGTAAAACGGGTTCATCATCACTATAGGAAAAAGAAAGATTCTCAACATGGATCGGTTGATTTGTAATATCCACGTCAATTCCTTGGTTTCCTTGTTCTTCATCTATATTTAAAATCTCAATGATCCGTTTTGTTGCTCCTTTTGCTTTTTGAACTTGGGTAAAGAACATTGTAAAGGATGTGATTGGTATAATGATTTGAAACAGATAAAGCAAAAATGCGACAAGAGAGCCGGTTGTCATTGTGCCGTCAGAAACACGAATTCCGCCATAACTGATAATCATCACAATCACGACCATCACGATAAGATGCATGAGCGGTGTAACAAGCGCAAAAATACGCGCTTCTTTGAGACCAAATTCGAATAGTTTTAAAATACCTACATTTCCTTTTGTTTTTTCTGTCTGTTCTGCATTGGATGCTTTCATTAATCTAATTTCACTTAATGTTTGTTGAACATTCCCAGAGAATGTAGCCGTTTCATCTTGTAAGCCTTTAGAGATTTTCTCCATTTTTCTGCCTAGCGGAATCATGATAATAGTTGTAACCGGAACAGCAATAAGCATCAGAAGTGTCATTTTCCAATCCATTATCAGTAAAATAGTAATTGAGCCAATGATGGAGATCATGCCTGTGATAAATTGCGGGAATTGATCGGAAATTAAACCTTTAATGATCACCGTATCATTAACGACACGGCTGACGGTTTCACCACTCGTTTTTTGATCAAAGTAACGAACAGGCAGCCGCAGTAATTTAAACCACATTCGTTCTCTTAAAGACGAAACCGCTTTTTGCCCAACATATGAGAGCAAATAGGTTGAAAAGCCATCACAAACTGCTTGGATAATAAAGACGATCGCGATGATTCCGGCTAAGGCCAAAGTAATGGAACTGGCCGAAAAGTCATCAACCATTTTCCTAGTTAATAACGGGATTGATAGTTCAACTAATGTGGTGACAAGGCTTGTGCACAGACCAATTGCTAGTGCTAATTTAGGGATGTTCATTGAGAGAATGAATGAATAGAAGGATTGTTGACTACTTTTTTCTGTTTTCATGTTAAATAACCCCTTAATTCAAAATATGAAGCAGAAACTATAGAACTAGTATTTTATTGGTAATCACTCCTTCTTATACCATATTATCCGTAGGAATTTCAAGAAAAAAGAGCAGGCTATAAATCGCCTGCTCATGCGGAAATTACTCTTGATGATCTTCTTGGTCTTTTGCTTCTTTCTGTTTTTGTTTTTTCAGAGCTTCACGTTGTTTTTCTTGAGCCTTTTTAGCTTGCTCAGCTCTTTTTTCTGCTTTTTCACGTTGTTTTTCTTGAGCTTTTTTTGCTTGCTCAGCTCTTTTTTCTGCCTTTTCACGTTCTCTTTCAGCCTGTTTTTTCAGAGCTTCACGTTGTTTTTCTTGAGCCTTTTTTGCTTGCTCAGCTCTTTTTTCTGCTTTTTCACGTTCTCTTTCAGCCTGTTTTTCGCGTTGTTTTTCAATCGTGTTGGCAGGTGTTGTGTCTTTGTCTTCTTTAACATCAGCTTCATCTTTATTGTCTTGATCTTGACGATCTTCATCTAAAGAATCTTTGACAGCTTCATCAGCCTCTTCACTGATATCTTTCACCGCTTCATCTTGCTCTTCTGCTAACTCTTTATCAATTTCAGCAAGTTCATTTTTATATTCTTGTTCATCAATTTCACCAGATTTTAATTTTTCTTCAAGTTCAGAACGTTTTTTCTCAGCCTTTTGCTGCTTTTCTTCTAACTTGGCTATTTTTTTGTTGATTTTCTTTTCCAGTTTTTCTTTTGCTTTTACAATATTTTTTTGAAGTGCTTCTTTTGCTGTTGGGTTTTCAATTTTATTTAATGCTGCTTGTAGTGCAAGTACATTAGAAGCGAATTTTTCTTCTAGTGATGCTCGAATGTTATCAATAGACACTGGTTCTTTTGTATCAGTATCTTTGTTTTCTTGATTCGCTGTTTGATCTTCTGCTTCCTCTTTGTATTTTTCTAATGCAGCCTCTTGTTGTTCAAGGGCTTTTTCAAGAACTTCATGAGCCAAAGATTCTTCTCCCTGTGCAAGTAATGCTTCTGCTTCTTTAATACGTTCTTCGGCAAAAGATGCTAATAGTTCAGCCTCTTTTACGCTGTCAAATGTTAAAGCAAGCTGAACATTTTCTTTTAGTTTTTTTGCGAAATAAAAGAAATCTCCAGGTAGAAGTGAGGGAGCATCTGCTGTTGTGCCAGTTTCCTGATTTACCGGTTGTTCATCTGCAAAGACTTGACTTGTCCCTAATCCAAAAGTGAGACCTAAAACAACAAGGAGTGTTACAAACTTTCTGAATAATCTCATGAAATCCCTCCATATCGTATTGTCACATCCTGTATTTGGATGTTTAATGAATACAAATACCTATTTGATGTTATTATATATTGAATACAAAAGAATAAATAGTATAAAATTTTAATAAAATTGTTATTTTATGCTTATTTTTAAAAGAATAATAGTTAAACGATCAATTTCAAAATAGATGAATGAATTGTGTCCGATTGACTCAAGCTATAGAAAAAAAGGAGAGCGACCAATGGATACAACATTAGGTTATTTGCGTGAGTCACTGTCAAATCATCTTCAGCATGATATAGGACGGAGTATTTATAAAAAACTTAAACATTATGCCAATGAGGAAGAGTTTGCCCAACATTTAAGTCAGCGAGAAATGTCGTTTTTGAATCAGGTATTGAAACATGAAATGAATTATGTTAAAAATGAGCAAGATGATGAACGGTTAAGACAATTAAATGAAATATATGAACTGCTGTTTTGAAGGGTGGACAGATAAAAATGGGAGCGATCGAGCGAAACGGTTATACGTTTGAACCCGAATATAGTGTGACAAGGCAAAATGGAGCCATCCATGTTTATAGACGTGGACAATTTGTCGAGGAAATTCGATTTGGTTTTGAAGGTGAGTTTCCAGAGCACGATTTGATTGAAGAATTGGTGAATCATTATTGCTATGAGAACAAAATATAAAGAGCTGCCGAGATGTGGCAGCTCATTTTTTTTGCTGATCATAATATTGAACCGGATAGGCTGAGCCTTCTGATACCATTTTGTTGTCTTCAATATCTTCAGGTGACGGGTTTCCTGCTTTATGAATCGGAAGCGATTTTTCCGCTTTCTTCATATATTGTTTTAGCAAATAGGAAGTGAGTCCGACCGCCACTGTGGAAACAACAAGACTAGACATGATGGTTTTTCTTTTCATCAGCACTGCCCCTTTCCAAATGTTTTAATCGTTTTTCCCGTTTCCTCGATTGATTAAACGTTCCAGTACTTCGTCTATGTTTGTCGTTGGCTGCTGACAGGCAAAATTTTCACAAACATAGACGGTTGTTTTGTCTTCAATGGAATGATAGTCTGTTGCAAATTCGGCAATCCCTTGAAAATCGTTTGGTGTTTCGGCAACAAGAATCGCATATTGTGGTTGAAATGCTTGCTGTAATGCTGTGATGATCGTCTGCCTGTTTTGATCATTTTGTTTTCCGAGAATAACAATTTCTTTTTGCGGCATGACATGGCTTAATAAACTTTGGAGAAAGTTTGTATGACCGTTTGGATATGATAAGACATCTCCATGAAATGCGGAATACATTTTTGTAACTTGATCAATCAATGACAGATCACCTGTCAACCGTCCCAATCGTAAGAGCTGCACGGCTGCTACACCATTTCCAGAAGGTAAGGCACCATCATAGATTTCTTTATCCCGTACGATTAAATTCTCCGCATCATGGCCTGTAAAATAAAACCCGCCACTTTCCTTGTCTAAAAACAGATTCAACATGCCCGCCGACCATTGTTTGGCTTTCTGCAAATAGCTTAAATCGAAGGAAGCTTCATACAATTCAAGATAAGCCCAAAGCAAAAATGCATAGTCATCAATAAACCCTTTATTTTTCACTTCACCATCACGGTAGCGAACCATCAGGCGACCGTCTTTGACTAATTCGTTTTCGATAAAGGTAGCAGCGGTTACTGCCATTTTCATATAGTCAGATGACTGAAACACTTTTGCTGCTTTGGCGAGACCCGCTATCATTAAGGCATTCCATGATGTAAGGACTTTATCATCCACATGAGGGTATACGCGTTCTTGTCGTTTTTTGAAAAGCTTTTGTCTTGCTACTTCAAGTTTGTTGTTTAGTTCCTCATCAGTCCTATTACCACGAAAATGAATCAGGTTGGGAATATTGTGTCCCTCAAAATTTCCTTCAGCTGTGACGTTATAGGTTTGACAGTAGAGTTCACCGAGATCATTTCCTACTGTTTCGAGAATGTCTTCTTTTGACCAGACGTAATATTTGCCTTCAACACCTTCTGTATCTGCATCAAGGGCTGAATAAAAAGCACCTTTGTCATTGGTCATTTCCCGCTTGATAAACGTAATGATCTGTTCAGATATTGTTTTATACCGTGGGTTTTTTGTCACTTGATAGGCCTCGGTGTAAGCCATTAATAATAAAGCGTTATCATAAAGCATTTTTTCAAAATGGGGAACAAGCCAACTGTGGTCTGTCGAATAGCGAGCAAACCCATAGCCAATATGGTCGTAAATCCCTCCATCTGCCATACTGTCCAGCGTCTTTGTGACCATATGTAAAGCTTTTTCTTCAGCGCTGAATCGATAGTAGCGAAGCAGAAAGGTCAGCATGTGTGGGATTGGGAATTTTGGCGCACTGCCAAACCCGCCGTATTCAGCATCAAAGCTCTTATTAAGCTGTTCATATGTCCGTTTCAAAACTCCTTCATCAAGTGAATCACCAGCAGTACTTTTCGCTTTTATGCTCAACTGTTTAGTTGCATTGTCAGCAACATCTTCAACATGGTCACGGCTTTTTGTAAACGTATCTGAAAGATGTTCTAAAACTTCAATAAACCCCGGACGATTATACCGACTTGTCTTCGGAAAATAAGTGCCTGCATAAAACGGTTTCTGTTCAGGCGTTAAAAATACATTTAACGGCCAACCGCCCTGACCGGTCATCATTTGACAAATGGTCATATAGATTGAATCAACATCAGGTCGTTCCTCACGATCAACTTTAATTGAGACAAATTTTTCATTTAAAAGGTCTGCAACTTCTTGGTCTTCAAAGCTTTCATGGGCCATGACGTGACACCAGTGGCATGTGCATTAGAGTAACCAAACTAGCTATACCCAATAGATACGAGTACAGGCTTGTTCTCGCGTTTCGCTTTGTCAAATGCTTCTTCTCCCCAAGGGAACCAGTCTACAGGATTGTGGGCATGTTGAAGTAAGTATGGAGATTTCTCAGCGATTAATCTATTGGGTTTATCGTTAGTTGGCATGGGATCACCTTCTTTCTATACAATAATTTCTTTGTTTAACTTACCACATTGGAATAAAAAAATACCGCAAGTGTAAAAGGAAGTTATCAGAAATTTTTAAAAAAGTTAATTTTAAATTCTTAAGAACTTAAAATTCATAACTATAATGTTATTTTGGAGGAATTTAGTTTTTGAATCGCAGAAAAACTTTTCCTGTGATATTTTCTTTTTGCTCTCTTTTCCCTTAAATACTTGTGCATTTTTAAGACTAAGTATTTCTCTTTTTCGCTGCCCTAACAATTACATAATTTGCTATCGTATAATTCCTCAATATGCTCCTTCAAACGCTTCAACTCTGAAGAGTAACTGATTGCAACATTTTGGTATAATTTTTTTTCTTCATCCAGACAAGAATCAATACACTTTGATATTTGGAGTAGCTCTGCTTTTATTTTGTTTATTTTGGTCAAGTCAAATTCCTTTTTTTATCCCCTTGTTCATCTTTTGATAAACAATTCTATTTAATCCAACGATCTTATGTTTATTGTCTATAACTGTTAGAGGTGTAAATTGATAACCATTCTTTTTAAAATTCTATCAATGCTTTTTTATCATTAATTAAGTCTTTTTCCTCAAAGTCGATATTGTGTTTATGAAACCATTTTTTTAACTTCTTAAACGGTTCACACAAGGGATTAGTGTATATAATTACTGTTTTCCTCATTTTTTTAATATTCCTCCTTTAGCCTCTCACTCGCCCGTATGTTCTTAAAGGGAGCCAATGGGCAATTACTATTTTTGCTTGGTTTACGCAACAACCTTGTAATCTCTTTAAGTAAAAAATGAAAACAGGAGTTTTAAATCCATGGAGAAAAAGATAATCCTCCATGGATTTTTTTTAACTCTTTACATGACGTTAAGTATACTATACAATGTGTTTGAGTATAGTATACTATACACATGAATGAGGTGGTAACACATGTTATGAGAAACAATACACAAAACAAAATTCGTGAATATAGAAATAAATTTGGTTTTACCCAACAACAATTGGCATCAGAAGTTGGTGTAACTCGCTTAACCATTATATCTATTGAGAAAAGAAGATATGAACCCACAGTTGGGCTGGCAATAAAAATAGCTACTTTTTTTGGTTGTAAAGTTGAAGACTTATTTACTGTGGAGGAGGAAAATTGAATTACTTACACGGATTTTTATTAAGATTAGCGGTTTCATTGCTATTTATGATTTTTTCGTTCAGTGCATGGAAAAGTTCAGATGCTTACTTGGCAAATTTCATCTTTCCTTTTCTATTTATAATACTTATAACAATGTTGATCATTGACTTTATTAACTTAAAAAAGCGCAATCTTAAAGTTGTCGATGAAAACAAAGAAATAGATGAAAGATCATTGAGGAATCATTATAAATCTGGTTATTATGCGTTTTGGATGAATCTTATTTTTTTAGGAGTCATATTCTATTTCTTTAATGGTTACTCAATATTTTTGAGTGAAGTGGATTTTTTTGCAATATTAGGATTGGTGAATTTCCTTCTTTACTATATTTTGATTATTTATTTTAAATTTTTTAAGTGAAAGGAGTTTTTTTCTTGAAGGGCTTAAACTTTATGAATTTTATATCTCTATTGATTCCTTCATTTTTAACAATTTTAATTCTTAATTTTTTCTTTGAAATAGTACCTTTAGAAAAAATACAAGGGTTGCCATTGGTATTTCCACTATTTCTATGTCCAATTGCAGCAGTATTCGGTTTTGTTTCTTATAGATTGAAGAAAGATAAACTTTCTCAAATAGGAATTATTTTTAACATCCTTCTCTTTATATTCCCAATTGCATATAACATAATTGGCACTCTGCTTTTTGGTGCCTGACTATTCCTGAATGAAATTTTTGGATCAAACGATATCATGGCTTCTAATATGTCATTTTACACAGACAGTTGGAAGCCATTAATTTTACGATTTTGATCTATTCATACTGCTTGTATTTTTTTATAATTTCAACAGTCCATTGCCTTGAATCCTACTTGTATATCCAGTTAATTTAATTGATTGGGATAGCAGGTGATTTTTTATTGTTTTTACCTTCACTGGAATATTATTGCTTCTCCAGATGCTGTTATAAAAGTATTATTCAGAAAGGTTGAATAAATATTATGCCCAGGAGCTAAAAAATCAATATTGTTGTTTGTATTACTAAATTTTAGTGGCTTGTTAAAACGATCTACTGCTGCAATTTGAAATACATCCTCAAAGAACCCTGGATAAAGAATTTCATCAGTTTCTCCATCTCCATAGTTCCCAGCAGAAGCGAGATTGCATTATCTATACTATTCTTTAATTGTTTGTCATCTTTTTTTCCACCTAAAGAAAGATTTATTATATCTACTTTTTCATTATTTCTCCCCTTCCAATTCAAAGCAAAATCTATAGCTTCGGATAATCTTGATGTTAGTCTAATAATTGGACACAGAGAATAGAGATTTTTATACTGAAACTAATAATTTCTAGGAGTGTCCAAAATGAACGGAAAAAGATACGATAAAGACTTTAAAATCTATGCTGTTAAGATGGTTGTGGAAGATGGAAGAAAGGTAGCTGAAGTTGCACGAGAGCTAGATTTAGTTCATCAAACTTTGCATAAGTGGGTGGATAAGTATAAGGAAGAGCAGGAGGATGCCTTTGTAGGAAGTGGGAATCTTAATCCCAAGGATCAAGCTAATTATGAAAAAGATAAACGTATTCGTGACTTGGAAGAGGAAGTTTCCATTTTAAAAAAGGCTATGGGCATCTTCGCAAAAAACCAGAAGTAATTTATGACTTCATCGAAAAACACCGACACGAGTTCCGTGTAGCGAAGATGTGCGAAGTATTAGGTGTTTGGAAAAGTGGTTATTATGACTGGAGGAATCGAGATAAGAGTGAGCAGAAAAAGCGTAGAGAAAAGCTAACAGCCGAAGTGAAGCGTGTTTATATGGAGTCCAAGAGAAGGTATGGTAGCCCTAAAATCACTGAACAATTAAAACAAGAGGGTTGGGATGTATCTCAAAAGACTGTTACTCGTATCATGAGCGAGAATGACTTGCGGTCTAAAACGGTGAAAAAGTACAAGGCGACGACAAATTCTAAGCATTCTTATCCTATTTATCCGAATGTATTGAAGCAAAACTTCCACGTAGACAAGCCTGGAGCTGTTTGGGTTGGTGATATAACCTATGTATGGACAAGAGAAGGTTGGTTGTATTTAGCTACGATCATGGACTTATTTTCAAGGAGAATCATCGGTTGGGAAATGAGTAGACGTATGACGAAGGAATTGACCATTACCGCTTTGAAACGGGCGATAAACCAGCAGCCACCACAGAAAGGGCTTATTCACCATTCCGATCGAGGTAGTCAATACGCAGCGTATGACTATCAAGCAGTTCTACGAGACTATAAGATTACGACAAGTATGAGCAGAAAAGGTAACTGTTACGATAATGCATGTATTGAATCTTTTCACAGTGTGATCAAGAAGGAGCTCATATTCCATCAGAAGTATCAAACACGAGCAGAAGCAAAAAGAAGCATATTTGCCTATATCATGACTTTTTACAACTACAAACGTATTCATTCATCTATTGGTTATTTATCACCGATAGCTTATGAGAAAAAGTATGCGCAAAAGTGAATACAACTGATAGAGTAGAAGTTTAGTTACCTCTTAATAGAAGGAATGGGAGAATGCCGTTCCTTCTATTAAGAGGACAGCAAGCGAAGCGCGGTAGCCTTGACAATAATTTAATATTTTAAGTGTCCAATATCTTGACATAGGTCCATCTTTCATAACTAGCTACTCCATGAGGATAAGGAAGGATATTAATATCCAAACCTCTTAACTATGATCTGTTTAATTATTATGATTGTGTTATATGAATAACTGATCATAGCGATTATAATCGTGAATTGATCTTTCAAAACACTAAACTCATAGTAGATACGAGAAACTTTTTTAGAAATTACAGAAGTAAGAAAATATTTAAGTTTGGATCTGTATTCCATGAAATAAAAGAAAAAACAAAGCAATGAAGATACTCTCATTACTTTGTTCTAGTAATTAGTGCCGTTGTAAAAACTCCAATCGGTTACCGAATGGATCATCTACATAAAATCGTGTTGCCCCCTCTAAAGGTTCATCTTCTTTTATTTTAATATTGTTTTCAATTAACCTTTGCTTTAGTTTATTTATATCTTTTATGCTGAAGGCTGGATGTGCTTTAATTGCTGGGATAAAGTTTTCCTGAATACCAATATGAAGTTCATGAGTGCCACATTGAAACCAAACCCCTCCGCGTTTTTTGAGATTTTCTGGTTTGAGTATTTCCTCCATTCCTAGAATTTCCGAAAAAAATTTTCTGCACTTATCTTCACTACCTTTAGGGGCGGCAATTTGAACATGATCAATTCCAACAAACATATAATTCTTCCTCCTTACCATTTAATTTCCTTGCAATACAAATTTATCATATTTTTTGGATTTATAAAAAATTAACAAACATACCAATGCGAGTTAAGATTTTCAATAATATGAAAATTAGGTGGTGAGCAATTTGATTCTAAAGGACATTACTGTATCCTCTGGTCGGGCGGGTGAAGTTGGCATGGAATCACCTTCTTTCTAGACAAATTTTTATTCAGTACTGTCTATCGATGATTTAATATACAAATATTAAAAAAAGAGGTCTTTTATATGTTAAGAAAAGAGTTGCGTTCAAATGTTAAGAATTCTTAGGGTTTTTTGCCCCTTTTTCTTCAGGTTTTAATGTAAAATATGATTATAAATTCAAAACAATGGAGAGATTTTAATATGAAACGTCTGAAATTCTTATTTCAATATATAGTTCATCCAAGAACTATTGGTGCCGTCCTTCCTAGCTCGAGGTTTCTTGGAGATAAGATGATGGAAACAATTAATTTTCAGAAAGCAAAATACATCGTTGAATATGGACCAGGTACAGGCGTATTTACAAAAAAGTTGCTTGAAAAGCGAAATCCAAAGACGATTCTTTTATTAGTGGAAAATAATAAAGAATTTTATTTATTGTTGAAAGCGAAATTTAAAGAGGAGAAGAATGTATTCATTTTATATGGATCTGCCGAAAATATTGACCAGTATTTAAAGGAGTATTGTATTCCTTATGCTGACTATATTGTTTCAGGTCTTCCTTTTGCAAGTTTACCAAAAAGCGTTTCAGCCCAGATTTTATTAAATACCACCAAAGTCTTAAAAAAGGATGGACAATTCATTACTTTCCAATACACTAAGTATAAAAAGACGCTAATTGACCAGTTTTTTACGAAAATAGATATAAAAAAAGAATTAAGAAATTTGCCGCCGGCTTATGTCTTTAGCTGCTCGTTATAACTCATGATGATGGGGGAATCATATGGAGTCTAACATTCTGATTGTTGATGATGACAAAGTGCATTTGTTAATGGAGCAGATGGGATTCCTGCTATCATCATACCAGTTATAAATTTAGTGACAATTATTCTAGCGGTTTATACCATAAAAAATGGAAGGCGGGAAATGCATGAAAACGTTAGTTGTATTCTGTTCGAATCACGGAACAACGGAGAAGGCTGTAAAACATCTAGTCAACCAACTCCCTGGAGAAACGAAGTCGATAGATTTAAAAAGAGAGAAACTTAAGGTTGATATAAATGAATTTGATTATGTATTGGTTGGTGGTTCCATCCATGCAGGTCAAATTCAAGGGAAGCTTAGAAACTTTATGAAAAATAATATGGATATACTTCTTAATAAAAAACTAGGTTTGTTTCTTTGTTGTATGCGAGAAGGAGAGACAGCCCAGAATCAATTTGAGCAGGCTTTTCCAAAAGAACTACGAAAGAAAGCCATTGTTCATGGATTATTTGGCGGAGAGTTCCTGGTTACCAAAATGAATTTCTTTGAAAAAGCAATCGTAAAAAAGGTTAGTGGTGTCGTGACAGATACTTCAACCCTAAATACAAAGGCCATCAAGGAGTTTGTGAATCAGTTGGAAAACCATATGGACGTTGTACAATAGGGCTATCTTAGCTCTTTTTTTAATTGGGATTATAAATATATACATCTTTTCGATAAAATCTTCTAAATGGCTCCGGGTATAATACATTAAATAATAGAAATTTTAATATGTGTAAACTTCTATCTTCCTATCTAATGTATAAAAAAATCATTTGCGTTCGCTTTTCGTGATGAAGAAAAGCCCGATAACCGAGCATTTTTTTGCAAACTTATTTTTTGTTTTCATCATTATCTTTAATGATCTCCCAAACTTTAGCAAGTTGTTTTATTTTATCTTCGAGGGCGCTAAGAAGCTCATTTTTTAAATATTAAGGTTTTTTCTTGACTTGCCCCTAACAGGCACCTTTACAATAAAAGTAAATATTTATTAGGGAGTGATTATATTGAATATCAAACAAGTGTCTGAACTGACAGGGTTAACAAAAAAAGCGATCAAGTATTATGAAACAGAGGGCTTGATCAATGTAAAAAAAAACCCTAATAATCAATACCGTGAATACTCTGATTATATAGTGTCTCAATTAAGAGTTATTGCTTCACTCCGTTTACTTCGACTACCAATTAAGGAGATAAAATCCCTTCTCGACGGAAACAAAAGTCTGCCTGACTTATTAAATGATCAGTTAAATCAAATCAATTGCAAGTTAAAAGAACTTCATCAAAGTAAAATTTTAACAGAAACATTAATTCAAAATTTAAGTGAAATTGAGGATTTTAGTAGTAAAATTAAAGCATTAGAAAGTACGTTACAACTTAAAGATTTTGAGAAGAAAGAGTATGTCAAAGAAAAATTGTTAAGAATGTTTCCGGGTAAATTTGGAGAACTTATTGCGATTATTTTTGAACCATTTTTAGAATTCAAAATTGACGATGAAAATAAACAAATGGACTGGTTAAATTTAGTGAGTTACTTAGATGATATAGATGAAGTTAGCATTGAACATCCAGTAATGCAACTAATTTTTGAAAATTCAAATCAATTAGTAGAGTTTAAAGAGAATAATCGTGATTTTATAGATAAAATTATAAAAAAAGATTATGAGCTATGGGAACAACAAAAAAATGCAATAATCAATCTAGTGAAAAATATTTCAGAGAATGAAGAGTTCAAGCAAAATTTTATTGAACAATTGAAGAATAGTAAAGATCTTCCTCAATTAAAAGAAGGTAGTCCATTCAGCGATGTACTATATAAAATTAGTCCCAAATATAAAGCGTTCTTAGATAATCAAAAGCAGATAAAAAAAGAAGCGGATAAAGAATTAGGTTTTGATTCACAGAATTTTTTAAAAATTATACAAAATAATATACACAGGGCTGATGAAAATTGTTAAATTATATTGTGGGTGGATCTATTTGCATATTTTTTTCATATTTAATAGGAGTAAAAAAAATTTTAAGTCTATTAATTGAATATAATGAACTGACTTTTTTAGGAGATAAAAATAAGTTATCCAAGAGAATGGGTTTTCTGCTTTTGATAATTGGCATATTCACTTTATTAATGCCACTATTGTTAATCGTTTTTGGTTCTTTCATTAAGTATATATATATTTTCGTGGTTAGTGTATTAATTTTTATTGCAACTGCTTTTATAGTTATCCCTTATTTTCAAGTAAAATAAAAGTGTTGTGATGCTAGACTAAAAAGTAGACACGGATTGTTATAATAAAAATATAAAAATAATGAGGTGTGTCTAAAATGGGTAGAGGAACTGGAAAACGTTACGATGAATCATTTAAGAAAGAAACGGTTAAGTATATCGCTGAGCACAACAAGCCTGTAGCACAAGTAGCTAGAGAGGTCGGTGTCAATGAAAATACTGTTCACGGTTGGGTCAAGAAGTATGGACAACAACCTAAAATCAAAAGGCGATGCACTACTTCGCAAAAAGCCCTCGGTAAAGTATTCGTTCATCCATGAAAATCGCTCCCATTACCGAGTGGAGAAGATGTGCCATGTTTTGGAAGTTTCCAAAAATGGATATTTCAAATGGATCAACAGACCGAAGAGTGATAGACAAAAACACCATGAAAAACTATGATCAAGGAGTTTGTGAATCGGAAAATCATATGGACGTTGTACAATAGGGCTATCTTAGCTCTTTTTTTGTGTTTTGAAGGCTGTCTAGCTTCAACGACGAACGCTTACAGCACGAGTAAGCTTCGAGTTATTTTGACGGATACACTTCGTAAGATAGTAGCGAAAGAGACATTTTTACGCATTGATTGTGCTTTTCATAGCGCCAATTAATACTAGAAACTTCCCTTCACTGTGTCTAAGAAAATCAACATTGAATCACATTTAGGTTTTTGCTTTTTTTGTAAATCTCATATTTGAGTCTATCTAAATCTCTTAGATGTTACTTTGATTTGGGATTAATCATCTTTATTTTAAAGGGTGTTGAAATTAATGTGGGTTTTTAATCAGAATTTGGTTTTACAAGAGATGTTAAATAAGAACGGAGGGTTTTCCAATGAATAAAAAATATCCAATCGGACAATTCGATTGTCCTCAAGAATTACAGGAAACAGATATTCAAATGTGCGGGAAAGAAAATCATCAAAGTGGTCTAAGTGCAGGTGAGTGACAATGACAGCATCTACTTCCTTCATCAAATTGTCAATTGGTGTTGGCAAACTTACTAAAGTATTGTTTTGCTCCTGTCTTGGCGAGTTTGGGATAGGGGGTAAGTACCTTTCTCTGCTAACATTGATCTATTAAAAGCTTCTTACCTGGATATTCGACAACTAATGTAGCATTACGAATCTGTTGATTAATCATCTTTTAATGCTCCTTTTCTTTGAATTACGTTTAGTTTATACTATGGTCAAATAACAGATACATAGATAAAATCAGGTGTTTTTACCGTTTGCCTTGATTTTTGAAAGAATATTTGAGTTTGGGCTAATGGGTAAGAAACGAGTTTTAGGCATTTCCTGTTACAAAAAGTACTTTTAGATTTGCTTTGAAAGGATTTGATTTTATGTTGGATCACACGGATATGCGAATATTGGAAGAATTATCTAAAAACAGCCGTATAACAATGAAAGAATTAGGAGATAGAGTTCATTTGACAGGGCAGGCAGCTGCAGCTAGAGTTGCCAAATTAGAAGATAACGGAGTGATTGAGGGTTACACGATTAAGACCAACCGAGTTAAATTAGGATATTTTGTACATGCTTTTATTAATATTTATACAAAAAGCATTCATCACCAACCTTATCTCTCATTTATTAAATCGCAAGAGCAATATGTACTCAATAACTATAAAATTAGTGGAGATGGCTGCTATCTTCTTGAATGTACATTTCCTTCAAATGAATTGTTAAATCAGTTTTTGCAAAGTTTAAACAAACAGGCAAACTATAAATTGACGATTGTTATTAATAAATAGTGGGTCTACTTTGTTTTTTCAAATCCACATAAAAAACTAGCTACAAGATAACCTAAAGTAGATGGAGATACAGTACTTAAAACCGAAATTAACAAGGCTGAAGGAAAACCAACAGCCTTTGTTTTCAGACTAAACTATAACTGTAAACATCTTACAACCTCATCTTCTGTTTGTTTAGTTTCGTGAAAACCTAAAGACTCATATAATTTGGCTGCAACATCATTGTTTGGTCTATGACAAATTATTATTTTTTTATAATGGTGCCTTTTAACAATCAAATCTATCAATTGCTTGACTGCTTCTTTTCCATAGCCCTTTCCCTGATATTTCTCGTCTATCATTACTGTAGTAATCCATGGTGCATCAATATCAGGGTCAATGCCATATGCAACAACACCAACAATTAAATTTTCATAATATACGGCAAGTAACTCAAGTTCGTTATTATATTCATATTTAGAACTTGCCATCCAATATACAACAGAGACAGGAAATATCTTTTTTTGTTCTTCACTTACTGAAAGTTCTGTACATTCATACCAATTAGTGGCATTAATTTCTTTCAAAGAAATACTCATTTCTTTTCCACCTTTCATTATGATGTTGATTCAAGAAAAGGTGGAGTATGCTTGTCAGTTTTGGTAACTAAGCAGTAAACCACCGATTAAGCATTTTTTTCATTTCGCCTCAACCCCTTTTTATGTAATGAATGGTCATAGCTTATCATATGCTAATGACAACTTCTTGATTTTACCGTTTATTACTATAGATTTACAAGGTAAATGAAAAGAAGCCTATAAGTTGATTTTAAGGCTTCCTTTACACTTTTCTATTAACTTCGAAATATGTGGTTAATGAAAGAATCCGATTTCTCAGTACAAAATTATGAATCCCTTCATTACATGGTTCCAACATTTAAGTCTTGATTCAACACCCACAATTATCAGATATGTTGTTTGATTTTGAAACAGGAAAGTTCATTTGTTGCCATGCTGCAATACCTCCAGTCAACTCTTTCGCTTTAGTCCAATAAAAATTTTGCAACTTTTGCAGCAGTATTACACCAGACATCCCAACAATAAACAATAATTTCTTTGTCCTTTGGTACTTCACTTATACGTTCTGGTAACTGTTGTTCAGGAATAATATTAGCATCTTCAATTGTTAAACTTCTGACATGAGTTGGACCGTTTCTAACATCAATTAAGAAGTATTTTTCCGGTTCTATTTGCTTAGATCTCAAATAATCCATAGGACTTATTGTTGCTTCTAGACGCGCATTAAAATAATCAAGTGCGTTCATATTTATAACCTCCTGTTTTCTATAGCGATCTCCAAACTTTAACAAGAAACTCTTTAAGCAATTGTCTTTCTTGCTGGGATAAAGGAGCTAAAACTTCTGACTCTGTATTGATTAAAAATTCCCAACGCGAATCCAGCACTTCATGACCTTTTTCAGTAATCAAAAGGCTATAAGATCTTCTATCATGAGGATTCTTTGTCCTCTCAACAAACCCGAGCTTTTCCAAATGATCAATATGGCTCACCATCGTTGTTCGATCGATCTTCAGGTTTTCAGAAATATCTTTTTGTGATGAGTAAGGATTTCCCTGAATAAATAAAAGTACTCCATATTGTCTTGCGTTAATATGAAAGGGGTCCAGTCCTTTAAGAAACTTATTTTCCATCCGTTGCAGAACCTTTCCGAGCATAAAGCCATAAGACTGATTCCGTTTATTCAGTTCGATAGTCACCCAATCAAATCATCAGTTGTGTATATAATCGTATAACTGAGTTGTGGGTTTTCTTACAGAAAATGGTGAATATTATGGAGAGCAATATGATATGTGGATAGTTCTAGAAGACGACGATTATATTTGAAACCCAGATAGGGACTCGTTGACATCGAGTCCCCATCGATCATTGTATTTAAGATTTAAGCGTTTTCCCAGATACAATATGCCAATGTAAATGTTTAGAGTCTTGATAAGTCCCCAGGTTTGTTATCACCCTGCAGGCGCCTCAATTGCATTGGGATTTCTTTTTTCCGGGAAAAGGAAGGCGGCTGCTGAACAACAGTTATAGTGTAAGTGTTGTTTATTAAATGGGAAAGGGGCTGTCTAAAAAGTCCTTTATCAACATGATTCAGGGGGAATTGCGAGACTCCTGCGGGAACAGCGAGCCAGGCGAGACCCAAGAGGAGCAAGGAACGAGCTCCGAGGAGGCTCGCGGATCGCCCGCGGAAAGCGAGCAAATTCCCGATTTTTATTCATCCACAAAAAACCGGATTGTTGTAGTTCCAACATTTTTACCTAATAAAATGATAGAGATCTATTCCAAATATCGTTAATAGTCCTGTACTTATTCCCCATATCAATATACTAATCAATTGCCATATTACAACTTGTTTTTTTTCAGCTCCGGCAATCACTGAAACGAAAGCGGATATATGATTTGCCCCAATAATGGGTCCCATCAGTGTCAACCCAGGAACTCCATATCGATGAAAATAACCTTTGGCTTTACTAAATCGATGTCCTAGCCAGGACGATGCGTTCTCCTTAATAGTTTTATTTCGAACAAATTTTGTAAGGTTGATGATGAACATTGACTGAAATAAAATTAGCTGCAATACCGATGCTTGTGACTACGAAAAAAGGCAGGCCAAGTATCACTCCTAAAGGAACTGAGACATGTGCTTCAAGAAAAGGAATGAATCCGATGATAAATAAAATTAGCAATTGAAAAAAAACGGCAAATCAATAACTTTTTGAAACAATTCTTCAAACAATTCTTCAAACAATTCCATTCCCCCATTTACATCATTTGATCTTTATCGACGAACTCATACGCTTTTTTTAAATACTCTATTTCTTCACGGTTCAGTGGGTTATATAATTCAATGCCTTGGATATTTAGTGATTTTAAATTATCAATGTTGGTGGATAAACTACTTGTTAAAGCCGCTTGAATTCTTTCTATCAAACCCTGAGCTTCGGCAGAGGTATGGGGAATTTTGTTTGAAACTAACTGTCTTAACTCCATAAACAAATGAAAATACGTTTTATTCATTGTTGATCACTGTTTCTAAAAGTTGCCGCTCTTTTACATCAAGCTGTTCTTCCCAAATCATAGCGTGCACGACAAAACAAAAGATGCTTAAATCAATGTGATCACTGTTATTAATAACGTCATTCATTATATTTAACTTGTCAATGATTCTCTTTATCTCTTCCATTTCCTCGATATATTCTTGTTTTTTATAATAGATTCGTTTTTTTAAGTCATCTTTTAGTATAATCGGATTTTTTAAAATATCGTCGATTTCTTTTAAGGAAAGGCCTAAGAACTTTAATGACTGAATTTTTTTGAGTTTATCTAAGTCATTTATAAAGTCACTTGGCTTTAGTAACCCTATTTTGTCATAATACCTCAATGTCCGAATGGTAACACCAGCACGTTTTGCCATCTGTGCAATGGTTAAACAGGTTTCCATTTTGTTGTTCTTCTTTTTGGCATCTTTAGCATCCATTATAAAGAGGTAACGCGAGGTTAGGTGCAAGAAGAATTTTAGTTTTTGAAGGAATATTCAAATATAAAAGAGAATTTTTACTTATTGTTTGTAAAAAAGGAGGAGAGATAAAAGTATGAATCCAATTGATCTTATTGTGTTAAATTTTGAAGAGGTGAGGCGTCGAAGTATGAAGGTGTGGACAAGTATACCTCAAGAAAAGTTGGACTGGCGTCCCGATCCAAATGCGATGTCATGTAAAGAAATGAATAAGACATGTCCTTGAAGGAGAATATCTTTACCAAATTAGGAACCAGCTCATCCTTATCAATCAAAAGTGTTTACAACAGTAACTGAAGAGCTAGAATTTGCACAACCCTTTCGAAATCAATTTATAGATTTCGTCAAATCTTTGAATGTTCAAGATTTAACAACTACTCATATAGATCGGTCTGAGGTTGGATATATCCGCAAACTCGGTAAGAATTGCATATCATGAATCAGTCCATACCGGTCAACTTTTAGATTATTTGAGAACGGCTAAAATTGATCGGCCTTTCATTTGGGATTAGGAGGAGGCTTTCAGATGGCATCTCAAGAATTACAGTTTTACGAATACAACAGATGGGCAAACCAACAAGTGTTTAACCGGTTAAAAGAGCTTCCAACGAAGGTTTATCAGCAAGAGATTCAAAGTGTATTTCCAACAATTGCTCATGTGTTGGCACATGTTTATCTTTCTGATCATAGTTGGCTTGAAGTTTTTTCTGGGAAAAGCTTGAAAGACACCTTAAAGTTTGCTGAACAACAAATGGAACAAACAGCGTCAAAACAATTAGCAGAAATGGAAACCATGTTTGAGCAGTTATCAAACCGATACACATCGTTCCTTAAGCAAGCTGAAAACATGGATAAGCCACTGGCGATTGAAAACCCTTCTGGTGAATTCATAAAATATAGTATCTCTGAACTACTGATCCATGTTGTTAATCATGGTACATATCACCGAGGAAATATAACAGCTATGTTGAGGCAAATAGGATATGCTTCTGTCCCGACAGATTACGGGCTTTATTTATATTTGAACATGGGGGGACAACGATGATCGGCATATTAGCAGGAATGGGACCAAAGTCGACCGGCCCATTTGTGAATAAAGTTGTAGATGAATGTCAAAAAATTTATGGTGCAACATATGATCTAGATTTTCCGCACATGATGATTTATTCATGTCCAACCCCTTTCTACATTGATCAACCAATAGATCACAAAGAGATGGAACGAGCTATTATAAACGGTGCTCGTAAACTTGAAAAAACAGGTGTTGATTTTATTGCCATACCTTGTACTACCGCACATATTTATTTTAAGTCATTAAAAAACGCAGTTTCTGTGCCTTTATTAAACATGGTGGACGAAACTATGAAAATAATCCCTGAAGAATCCAAGAAAATAGCGTTATTAGCTACTCAGTTGACAATTGAATCTGGGTTATATCAAGAGGCTTTTGTAAAAAATGGATTTGACTATATTCATAAAGACAGTTGGCAAGCTCTTGTAAATCAAATCATTTTATACATTAAAAGTGGTCATGTGAATGATTCTTTTTCGTTGTGGAACAAGCTCTCTGAAGAACTAACGAAAGAAGTTGATGTGGCTGTTATTGCATGTACAGATTTAAATGTAGTGACTGATAAGCAGGCGGGAAATCTATGCCTGATTGATTCTTCAGCTAGTCTGGCTAAAGCCATTGTACATCAGTATTTATCAATCAAGGCATAACGGTGAGAGGGAGGAAAAAGTATGAAACATATGGGTACAGAAGAAGCAATTAAAAGGTGGGACCGATCAGAACCATTCCGAACATGGGGACATTCATAAAGAAGTTTTTTTAAACCCTGCGATATTTTCTTTCATTGAAACAATAACCAACAAAAATGTGTTAGATGCAGGGTGTGGTGAAGGATATTTAAGTAGAATGCTAGCCAAGTCTGGAGCTCATGTAACAGCTGTGGATTATTCAGAACGAATGATCGAGATAGCTAAAAAAAGAACACCACCAGATTTACAAATTCATTATCAGCAAGGGAATTGTGAAGACTTGCACTTTTTAGAGGATCATAGCTTTGATTTGATCATCGCCAATATGGTGATTCATGACCTTGCCAATTATGAAAAAGCATTTCGAGAAATGTACCGGTTATTAAGAGATCAAGGCACATTTATTTTTACCATTTTACACCCTTGTTTTGTAACGCCTGAAAGTGGTTGGGAGAAAACAGAAGAGGGCAAAAAATTGCATTGGAATGTCGATCGATATTTCTATGAAGGTGCATATGAACAAAGGTTAGGTGATCAGGAAAAAATGTTGTTTTTCCATAGAACCTTAACAAGTTATATCAACACCCTTATTAAAACAGGTTTTCGTTTAGAAGGCATCATTGAACCAAAACCATCAGAAGAGCTGCTGCAACAATATCCTTCATTTGAAGAAGACTTTAGATGTCCCGATTTTATCGTTTTTAAAGTGAAAAAGAGCTGATAAGACCATGAGCCTGAGAGATGTCAGGCTCTTTTTTTAATGTCTAAAAATTAGATCAACATCATATAGTTTAAGGGTCTAAACTAAATGTGGGGGTGAAAGCTTCTGGATGAAAAAAAATTATCCCAAGCCATCGATCTTTTTGCTGAAGTATTGTTTGATGCTACAGAATATGTGCAACGGGAAATCAACCAGGATTTGTTTGAACATATATCCAGAGAGCAGGCCGACTTGTTAACCATTTTAAAAATAAAAGGTTCGTGTTCTCCAGGTAGTTTGGCTCTTATACAAAATGTTCATAAAAGCGCTATTTCCAATAGGTTGAAAAAGTTGTTAGAAAAAGGGTTTGTTGAATGGGATGATTCTCAAATTCATCGTGATAAACGTTCTAAACGAATTAATATTACGAGAAAAGGCGAAGGAATGATAGAGGAATTAAATTCTGCTATTTTTAAAGCTTTAAGAAAGCTAATAGATGAAGTAGATGAGGAACATTTAGATTCTTTTATTAAGATTTTTACAATTTTAAAAGGCAAATTTAAAGGAGACTTTTCTGAATGAGATTGATTGTGAAATTCAAATGGTTGATTGCGTCGATTATCTTAATGCTTACTGCTGTATTGATCGTATGTTCCCCAAACCTAACGGAATTGGCAAATCAAAAGGGACAGTCTCAGCTGCCAGCTGATTCAATGTCAGAGAGAGCAAAGGACATTTTAAAAAGTGCTGGTGAAGATCATCAGACCATTAGTGTCGTATTTAAGTTAAATCAATCCTTAAAACGTGAAAAATTAGCTAAGATCATAGATCAAATCGAAAAAATAGCTGGTGTCAAAAGGGTAACTTCTCCTTTTGATCAAAAAATGCGTGGTCAACTTATATCTAAGGATCAGAAGACAGTTCTCTTGCCTGTTATGGTTGAAGGATCTGATCAACAGGTAGAAAAGATTGCGGACAACATTTATAAAAAGGTTTCTGATGAGTTAACGGTATACATTACAGGCGCTTCGCTTATTAATCAAGACTTTGCCCACAGTTCTGAGGAGGGTCTAAAGAAAACAGAAATCATTACAGCATTTTTAATTGTAGGTTTACTTTTGGTTGTTTTTCGCTCAATCGTTACCCCTTTCATCCCGATGATCACAGTTGGGTTCTCCTATCTCATCAGTCAATCGTTATTAGCAATCTTAGTGGAACATGTTGATTTTCCAATTTCGACTTTTACCCAAACTTTTTTAGTAGCCATCTTGTTTGGGATTGGGACAGATTATTGTATTCTGCTCCTCACACGTTTTCGTGAAGAGCTGGCAAACGGACATGACAGAATTGAAGCGACCCTTATTGCTTACCGTACGGCAGGGAAAACACTATTTATTAGCGGTTTTGCGGTGTTAATAGGATTTTTCGCTTTGGGTTTTGCCAAGTTTGCTGTATTTCAGTCTGCTGTAGGGGTTGCAGTCGGGGTTGGCGTTTTAATGCTGTTGCTATATACTTTATTACCATTGTTTATGGTAACACTGGGAGAAAAAATATTTTGGCCGTCGAAAAAGGTTTTTTCTCATGGTGATAACCGATTATGGTCCTTTCTTGGTAAACAGTCAGTTGCAAGACCATTTTTATTTATCATCATTACAGCTGTTATTACTGTTCCGTTTATTGTGACGTATGATGAGCAAATTTCTTTTGATTCGACTTCAGAAATAAGCAGTAGTTATAAATCGGTAAAAGGAATTGAGGCAATCAAAGAAGGTATTGGTGAAGGAAAAGCTTTTCCTGTGAATATTATAATAAAGGGAGAAAATAAGTTAACGACAGCTGATACAATCCCATTTCTCGGGAACCTTAGTCAAGCAATTGAGAAAGTGGAGCATGTTGATTCGGTCATGACCATCACGCAACCAACCGGAAAGAAAATGGATGATTTATATATAGACCACCAGTTACGGGCAGTATCAGACGGATTAGAAAAGACAACCAAAGGGCTTGACGATGTTCAGAGCGGTTTAACGACAGTAGAAGAAGGTCTGAGAAAAATAATCGGGCAAGCGGCTGGTTCAGCAACAAGCCAACAATCAGGAGGTTCACTAGCAGGTGCGGCAAAAGCTGTAGGGAAAATCAAACGTCAGCTAGGACTTGTCAGCAAACAGATGGCGCAAACGGGTAATGTTTCAGAGGCGGTTCCTCAGCTTACAGCGATCAGTGGCCAATTGGTGAAAATTCAAAGCAGTCTTCAGCAGGCAAATCAACAGTTTGCTGGACAGCAAAAGCAGGCAGGTACACTAAAAAATCATCTCGGTCAGCTAGCAGGTGGTGTGAAGAGTGCAAACGCTGGTCTTGTCAAAATAGCAGATGGTATAACTAAATCCCGTCAAATTTTAAAGGAAATGAGTGAAAGCAGAAACTTAAATGACACGGGAATATTTATCCCTCAGCAGGTGATGGAAAACAAAGACTTTCAAAAGTCTATTGATCATTACTCATTTTCAGATGGCAAGGGTGTTCAATTAAGCGTAGGGTTAGATATTAATCCATATTCAGAACAAGCGATTACGACAATTAATGAAATAAAAAAATCTGTTGCAGATGAAGTCGCAGGTACCCCTTTAAAAAAGGCAACAATTATGTATGGGGGAGTGACAAGTCAAAATGCAGATTTAAAAGATATCTCCACCGCTGATTTATCTCGAACAATGATCATCATGGTGGTTGGTTTGTTTTTCGTGTTATCCATCTTGTTTCGTTCAATGATGATGCCAATCTATATGCTTGCATCTCTATTTGTCACATATTACACAGCCATATCTATAACGGAATTCATTTTTGTGCACATCAGTGGCGATGATGGTATTAGCTGGGCCGTACCATTCTTTAGTTTTGTTATTCTTATTGCTTTAGGAATAGATTATTCGATCTTCTTGCTGGATCGTTTTAAAGAAGAAATTCAGCTCGGAATTTCTCGAGGCATTGTAAGGTCAATGAGTAAAATGGGTTCTGTTATTATGACAGCGGCAATTATTCTAGCAGGTACATTTGCTGCAATGATGCCATCTGGGGTAAATACTTTAATGCAAGTCGCTACTGTTGTTATAATCGGTTTGCTTCTTTACGGGCTCATCATCCTACCGCTTTTGATTCCATCAGTCATCATCTCATTTGGGGAAGGAAACTGGTGGCCGTTTTCTAGAAAAAAAGAGTGATGAAGGTATTTTGATTCATCACTCTTGCCTTCTTGTTTTCCTGTAAATAATGGCTGAAATCCACAACACAAATCCGACTGTTCCTGTAGCAATTGGATATGTGAGCGGGAACAAAATAGAAGGATAGCCTGTTAATATATCTGAATGATAACCTATCGGCATTAATGATGTCTCTGAAACCTCAATTAAACGAACGGCAAGTGGATATTTTAATCGTTTTTGATAAGAAATTTTTTCTTCTAATATATCTCCTTTTTCATCAATCCAAAGGATTTTCCATTTACTATTTTTCATTTCAACATCATCATCAGTAAGTCTTTGTTATAATAGCAATTTGCTTGTTCACCTTTAAAATATCAAGCCATGAGAAGTAACGACCACCTCCATCACGGTTTGACAGCCAAATTTTATCTGCTTTTGTCACTTCTTTTTCATTTACATAAAGATGAATTTTTACAATATCTCCTGCTTTCACACTCTCATCTATATCAAATGAAGTCAAATTTGCTTTTTTGCCTGTTTGCTCCTCAACAATTTTGATATGTTGGTCATTAACCGTTACTTCTTGGACGTCAATATGTGTTGGAAAGCCATCCTCTATATAGACATGTTGAATCATATATTGCGATTTATCAACCACTCAGTTACGACTTCATGTGTGATTTGAAACAATGGTATGGCTGAAATAAGGAATAACAAAAGTCCCAGTATATATAATATTTTGCTCACTTTGCTCCCTCCTTTATAGATGTTGTTCGACCAATACTGACAAAAACCTTTGTCAAAGAGAGACTCAGGGCTCATAAAATGATTTCTAAAAAGAAGAGCTGGGCTTTATAATGAAAGAGAAGTTTCGTGTTTTCTTTTACCTAATGGAGAGGTGGAGCGAACTATGGCATACATTGAATTAACAAAAGACAATCTTGATGATCATCACATTTGCTGTGCATTAGGTGCAAAACAGTATGAACAGGCTGTTCATGAGAAGAAGAACTGGCTGAAGGAGCGGATGGAGGAAGGGTTAATATTTTATCGTTTAAATGAAAGAGCAAAAGTTTTTATTGAATATTTGCCCGCAGATCAGGCCTGGATTCCGCTTCATGCACCAAATTACATGTATATCAACTGTCTGTGGGTATCAGGGAAATATAAGGATCAAGGTCATGCAAAGCAATTGCTAGATCAATGTGTCAATGATGCAAAGGCTCGCGGTATGGACGGAATCGTCCATATCGTAGGAAAGAAAAAGCTGCCTTACTTGAGTGATAAGCGGTTCTTTGAACATATGGGGTTCAACATGTCTGATCAAGCAGATCCCTATTTTCAATTAGCTGTTTTAAAGTGGAATGATCAAGGAGTGAATCCTAGTTTTAAACAGCAAGTAAAACAAAACGAGGTAGATGACAAGGGAATAGTCATTTACTATACAGCCCAATGTCCATTTGCTGTGGGGATGATAGAAGAATTAAGAAAAGTAGCGGATCGAAACGGTGTTCATTTTCAATCATATCAATTCAAAACAAAAGCTGAGGCGCAAAATGGACCGGCGATATGGACGACATTTGCCGTGTTTTATCAAGGTAGATTTATCACCCACGAAATCATGAGTGTCAACAAATTTGAAAAATTACTTCACAAGTTAGGAAATACATGAGAAAAAGGCCGCTCTTGTAGCAGCCTTTTTCTGGTATTCTATGTAGTTAATTCTTTTGTCATCAAAACATGCGGAATACCCTCTTCGATAAATACATCTGATGTCGTCTGATAGCCAAGTTTTTCATAAAAACCTTTTGCCTGTGTTTGCCCGTGCAGCTTTACTTTTGTAAGGCCTTTTTTTCTAGTGATGTCCTCCAAACCTTTGACAATGACTTTCCCTAGTCCGAATTCTCGATAATCTTTTAGAAGACAAATTCTTTCCAGTTTGCCGATGTCTTCAACCCAACGAACTCGTCCAGTTCCAACAGGTTTATCATCATAGTAAACTAAAATATGCTGGCATTGTTCATCAATCGTATCGTATTGATCAAGTTCTTCAGACAATGGAACGCCTTGTTCTTCAACAAACACTGATATTCTAATCTCAAAAGCTTTTTTTAAATCGCTTTCAGTTATGATTCTCTTGACATTCATTCAGTTCAGTCCTTTCTTGGCGGATATGATCTTATCATTTTAACAGAGAGAAACTGGTTTTGTAGACTAAAAAAAATGACAGCATACAATCAGTATGCTGTCATAGAGAATATTATATGTTAGCCGTATTTTCGTTAATTACTTTATTAGTGGCATTTCGGCTCATAAGATTAATAACTAAGATACTGATGACCACTATGGTTCCAATTATTGAAAAAAGAAATGGTGAAAAAGCTTTATCTGTCGAAAATTTTAGTTTAAAAAGAGCAGTCATGACCTGCTCTGCTCTTAAAAAATCTCATGTCGTATATGTTTTTACACTTGGTGCTTCATATGTAGAAAATCGTTCTATTAATCTCTCGGGATCTTGCTCAATAACCGTCATTGCCCGGTATTTCTCCTGTAAAAATTCTTCTTTTGTCATATGGCTAAAAAGCGATATGAGATGGTCATAGTAATGATTAATATTTAACAGCCCGCAAGGTTTTTGATGTAATCCAATTTGTGCCCAAGTAAAGACCTCAAAGAATTCTTCAAGTGTACCAGGTCCACCTGGAAGCGCAATAAATCCATCTGCAAGCTCTGCCATTTTTGCTTTTCGTTCATGCATGGAATGAACAACGATCAGTTCCGTTAAACCAGGATGAGAAATTTCTCGGTCTTCTAACATTTTAGGAATCACACCGATCACTTTGCCGCCTTCCTCTAAGACTGTATTTGCGACTGTACCCATTATTCCAACACTAGCACCGCCATAGATAAGTGTGATCCCTTTTTTTGCTAATTCTTTTCCGAGCTGAACAGCCCCTTCTTTGTAAACCTTAGAGGCCCCATTGCTTGAACCACAGAAAACAGCCAGCCTTTTCAAAAAAAACTCCCCCAATCATTGTATAAAGTGACACTATTAAACATTATAGAAGAGATTCTGATAAAATGGAAGGAGTCTAAAATATGAGGGGGAGAAAGATGGATATTACTGATTTTCAGGACTGGGTCAGAAAATATTATGCTAAAAGAGGCTGGTCAGAGCTTGATATTTTTGTGAGAATTGGTTTTCTAGCAGAAGAAACAGGGGAGGTGGCAAGAGCGATTAGAGCGTTGGAAATCGGCAGAGACCGACCAGATGAGGGAGAAAAAATAACAAGTGAATTAAAACAAGATTTAACTGAAGAACTAGGTGATGTTTTAGGGAATGTGATTGTGATCGCTAATAAATACGATATATCTCTGGAAGAAATTTTTAACTCCCACAAAGAAAAGCTGGATGGGCGTTATTTTCAGAAGCAATAAATTGGAAAGGGGAGGGACTCATGAGGTGCTCCTCCTTTTTATTTCGTTTTAAAATCTTTGGACAATGACAACACCACAAATCACAAGAAGTACACCTAGTAATCTAGGAATATTAAGATTGTGTGTGGCTACACCGATTAAACCGAAATGATCAATTAAAACAGATGCAATCATTTGACCGAGCAAGATATAAGAAACTGTGGCAACAGCACCAATTCTCGGAATGAGGATAACAGTTGCTACGACATAAAATGCACCTAGCAGTCCTCCGGTCCAAATCCACCAAGGTGCTTCTAGCCATTCTTTTTTGATATGTACACTATTTCCAAATATAGATACTATCAATAAAGCAATTGAACCGACAATAAAAGAGATTGTCGAGGCTAGAAGTGGAGATCCGACAATTCCCCGTAATTGAGCATTAATACTAAACTGTGTAGGCAGAGCCATGCCTGCTAATAAAGAAAACACGATAAATATAATAACCATTCAATATACCCCTTTGTATTTTTTTACAGTATTAAATTAACATCATTTACATTATCTTGGTTTGACAATAAGAAACACACTGAGTTAATATTTGGGTGTTCATAATATTAGTAAAAGTGGAAAATTGCCGAACAAAAGCCATTTTAACACAAATTTTAACAATTGTTAAGGTGAAAAAGGGGGTCTTGTGTTGAGCAGTTATTTCGAAAGATTGAAATGTATGAAAAATGTGTACCTTAATGGCGAACAAGTGAATGATTTACTAGCTGAGCCTGCTTTTAAAGGGGCGGCACAAGCTATGCAGACGTATTATGATTTGCAAAAAGATGAACCGGAAACCCACTGTTTTCGTGATGAACAAGGAAACTATGCCCCGATTAGTTTAATGGTTCCAAAAACAATTGAAGATTTACGAAGAAAAAGGAAATCCTACAAAGCGATTGCAGATATTTCCTTTGGTATGTTAGGACGCACCCCAGATTTTATCAATGCAGCTCTTTCAACTTTGTATGCCCACTCCCACTTCTTAGGTATGGATCAATATGCCGACTATCAAAACAATGCAGTTGAATATTATAAATTTGTCAAAAATAAAAATTTGTTTATTGGACACGGCGCGATCAATCCTCAAATTGACCGTTCGGTTTCACTTGGTGAACAAACAAATGAATTTGCCGGTGTTCATGTCGTTTCCCATGATGTAAATGGCATAACCGTTAGCGGGGCAAAAATGATTGTCACTTTAGCACCGATTGCCGATGAATTGTTAGTTTTCAATATGCCTGGTTTACGGCCGGGGGATGAGAAATATGCCATTGCTTTTGCTCTTCCTGTCCAGACACCGGGAGCTAAGATTATTTGCAGAAAAACGACAGTCAAACCAACACTGAGCCAGTTTGATCATCCATTAGCCAATCGTTTTGATGAAATGGACGCTTACCTTGTTTTAGAGAATGTTCATATCCCTTGGAATCGAGTATTTATTTTCCGAGATGTGGAAAAATCAAACCTTTTTTATGATCGGACATTTATCAGACATCATACAGGGCATCAAGGGATTGTCAGAGGTGTATCGAAAGCTGAACTTTTAACAGGTGTAGCAATCAAATTAGCAAAAATGCTGAAGTTGGATCAGTTTGTCAATGTACAAGAAAAATTGGGTGAACTCACATCATCTGTAGAACTGTTAAAAGCAAGCATTATCTTAAGTGAAGAAACGGCTCATCTTAATGAAAAAGGGATCATCACGCCAAATATCCACACGATTCAAGCGATCAGATACCATTTTCCGAAAATGTATGAAAAGATGATCAAACATATTCAGTCTTTAGCTGCCGGCTCGATGTTGGCGACACCTCTTCTTCAAGATTTTCTGTCTGAGAATGGGGACATGCTGATGGCTGCTTTATCTACTGGAGAATTTGACGGACAAGAACGCACCAAATTATTAAATTTAGCTTGGGATGTGTCTGGAGATAGTTTCGGACAGCGTCAATTAGTCTATGAATATTATCATGCAGGTGATCCAATGAGAATTGCAGCAAATCATTATTTAGCCTATGAAAAAGAAGAAATGCTCGAAATGGTTGACAGGGCTCTAAATGAAAAACCTGAACTAATGAAGGTATACTAGACTTTTAAAAAGAGGTGCACGTAACGCAATGGGTGCTAATATTAAACGATTGATTTCGAAAATGGAAAATCAAAATCTTGATGCGATCATTGCTTGTACAAGAGAAAATATTCGTTACTTTGCTGGGTTTGATCCAGTAGTGAAAATATTAAACCCTTATTCTGGACAATGTTATGCTGTCATCACTGCTCAACATCCGGAAGTTGTTCATATTGTTCATTCAATAGGAGAAATCGATCAAGTTCTTGATGCCACATCGCAAATCGGTGAAGTCATGACATATGGAACATTTTATCGAGAAGATAACGGCAGATCAATGCTGACCGAAGAAGAACAGCTCCTAAAACACTATTCTCAAGTCAAAAACAGTTATAAAAGTGGAGAAGAAGCACTGCAATCTCTTCTCGTGAAACTTCATTTACATTCCGGACGAATCGGAATAGATGAAGAAGGGATAAACTTGAATGTAAAACAATTTTTAGCATCCAATCTGCCTGCTGCGGCATTTATTCCCTCATCACGAATGATTAAACTTGTCAGAGCTGTTAAAACGAGTGAAGAACTTGCGGCATTAAGTTACGCTGCCCAATGTATTGAACAAGCTGTTGACACAGTTGCAGCTGAAATTTATGAAGGAATTAGCGAAAAGGAAATTTTAAGAATATTCAATTATTTTATTGCCTCTAAAGGGGCAAATCCATATTTGCCTATGTTGAAAATTGGCAGACATGCTGTTGGCGGACAAAGACTTCAGCGTGATGACAACAAACTTCAGGCAGGGGATTTGATTTGGTTTGATTGTGACATTGTATGTGATGGGTACTGGGCTGATATTGCCAGAGTATTATTTTTCAAAGAATTTAAGCCGGAATATCAGAAATATAAGGCACTATATAAAGGACAACTGGCTGCTATTAAACAGATTAAACCAGGAATGAGCGGTGAAGCGGTTTTCCAATTAACCATGCAATCTGTCCATGAAGCTGGTTTTCAAGAATATAGGCGGCATCATGTGGGACATGGAATAGGTCTAGAACCTTATGAGCTTCCAATTTTAGCTCCCGGCAGTGAAGAAGTCATTGAAGAAGGAATGGTGTTGTCTATTGAGACACCATATTACGAATTTGGTCTTGGAGCATTGCATGTTGAAGATCCTGTCTATATTCAAGAAAACGGAAATAGAATGCTGACACAAAACCAAGCCGGCATTCAAGTTGTGGAGGGGAAATGAAATCATGATCTTAAACAACATTACAGATTGTATAGGCAATACTCCGGTTGTAGAGCTAAAAGATGATTTAGTATGTAAAGGAAAAAAACTGTACTTAAAATTAGATTATTTTAATCCCAATTTTAGTGTGAAAGACCGCACAGCTTATGGTTTGGTACAAGCAGCTTTTCATGAAGGAAGACTGAAAAGGGGCGGTATACTGATTGAGTCAACATCAGGGAATCTAGGAAAATCTTTAGCCATGCTTGGAGCTGTTTATCAATTTAAAGTGATCATTGTTGTTGACCCCAAAATTAGCCCCGCTGTCTTAAATTGGTATAAAGCATATGGTGCTCATGTTGAAATGGTAAAAGAACCTGCTGAAAAAGGAGGTTTTCAGCAGGCAAGAATCACAAGAGTAAAACAATTGTTGGAACAATACCCTGAAGCATATTGGCCAAACCAATACGATAACCCTGATAATCCTTCATTTCATTATGTGACCACAGCCAAAGAAATTGTGGAATTATCAGTCGACAGTGTGGTAGGTGCAGTCAGCACAGGAGGACATTTATGCGGGATTGGAAAGCGGGTCAAAGAAGAGAGAGCAAATATGAAAGTTGTAGCCTGTGATGTCAAAGGCTCAGCTGTGTTTGATCATCGATTCCGTCCTTACTTGATTAATGGTGTCGGATTAAGTTGGCGAGGGAATAATACTGATATCACAGTGATTGATCAAGTCTCAATCGCAAGTGACAGGCAAGCCATTTCGACTTGTATTCTCATCGCAAAAGAGCATGGCATCATGGTTGGCGGTTCCGGTGGATTGGTGATTTTCACTGCGCTTGCATGGTTGAATCAAAGCAATTGCAGTAGTGCAGTCGCCGTCATACCAGATGCGGGAATCAATTACTTAGACCAAATTTATAATGAAGAATGGAGAAGAGAAAAAGGGCTGGACACCATGGACAGAGCACAACTGAAAGAGGCCCTAGATCAGCAATTATTTATGGTTCCAGCAGAGAAAAAGGAATCTTTAAGTGTATAGGGAGATGAACATGTTAAATCAAACCTTTACTGAATACTTGTTTCATAACGAGCTGATTAAGTTTGGGGAATTTAAACTAAAATCAGGAAGATTAAGTCCATACTTCTTTCATCTCGGGTCGATTGATAACGCCGCAAAACTTTCAGCCTTAGGAGATTTTTACTCCACCGCTATTATTGACAAAAAAATTGAGTTTGATTGTTTGTTTGGTCCTGCATATAAAGGCATTCCAATTTCACTGGCAACTGCTTTATCTTTGTATAAAAAAGGGTATTCTAATGTGTCGTTTGCTTTTAATCGAAAAGAAATCAAAGACCATGGTGAGGGTGGAAAAATTATCGGGGCTAGTTTAAAAGGAAAAAAGGTTCTTGCAGTCGACGATGTTCTTACTTCTGGGAAAACAATTAGAGAGACAAAACAAGTGGTTGAAAGCGAAGGCGGAACACTGAATGCATGCTTAGTTGCTTTAGATCGAGGAGAAAAAGGGCTTAACTCTGAGGTGTCTGCACTAGAAGAAGCTTCTAAAAAGTATAATATACACATTTTTTCTGTGGCATCCATTCAGGATATTGTTCATTTTTTAGAAAATAATCATATATTTCCTCGTGAATATAATCAATCATTAAAAGATTATTTAAAGATATATGGAAGTCAACACACATCCATATTCCAGCAGTAGTATAAAAGCAACTTTTTTAAGGTTGCTTTTTCTTTCGTTCAGCAATTCTTCTAAAGAAGGGTGAAGCAGTTGGTTTATTCACTGATCCAGACAAAACCCGTAAACACGCAATTCATTTCTTAAAGGTTATCCAATCAAGGGCGATTTCAAGACAAATGTTCAAAAGTAAATGGGTGATAAATGACTTGAAACTCAAAGTTTCAGCCTCCAATCGGATTAGCAGTCAAGTTTTAAGGTGCAGTTGAAGTTGGCTCCATTAGCCCGCAACCGCAAAATGGAAATGCGAAACCTGGGATGTTACAGGTTGCCAGAAGGCGATTATGAATAGAATGGTTTTAATCATGATGGAATGTCAATAATTAAAAAAGGGTTAGAAAACCAGCCGGAAATTTCTGTTCCTTTAGGAATACGACTAATGATGATGAAAAAGGTTTAGCCATTTTTATTTATTGGGGGGTTATTTTGTCATTAATATGAGTTCGCCAAATCATGAGCATTTGCAATATGTACTGTTTGTCAGTTCATTAGAACCATTCTTAGATTCAATATGAAAAAAGAATGATAGGGACAAGATTTAAAATATGAAGAAATCGATCAAATCATTCATACAAATATAAAACAGAGGATTATTGCCAATAAGCCCAACCTAATAAAAGAGAAAGATGGTAAACCATTGGCAAGTGTCTCCAATCAAGTCATTAAACAAGTGTATAGGACTTCCGAATATCGGCAGTGGGGGAGTTTTTACAGAAAGAGATGCTTATGAAAAAATGAAAGCCCGGAGCAAATTTCTATTTCAGAAATCCGAAAGATTCGCTAGTTGACCGAGATCTTTTCGATATTAGCGAGTTCAACCCACTTTAATTCGGCTACTTCTAAAAAGAATGGCTAAGATAATCCTGCTTTATAAGGGAAGATCTACCTTAACTTATAGAGATAGTATTAAGATAATGTAAATTTTCAAAGCTAATGTTAAGTTATTGTAAATATTCGTTCTAAACCGTTTACATAAGCTTTATTCTCCAGCATAATCGTAGGGTATTTGTAGATATATGTCGAATTGGAGGGCAACACGTTGGGAATCGATATACAGCAATTGCTTTTTGAGTTTATAGGTGGTCTTGGTATCTTCCTCTTAGGAATTAAGTTTATGGGGGAAGGTCTCCAAAAGTCGGCAGGTGATAAACTGAGAGATATTTTAGATCGCTTTACAAGCAATCCTCTAATGGGAGTGCTGGCGGGAATTATTGTGACAGTTTTGATTCAAAGCAGTTCTGGTACGACCGTTATTACTGTTGGTCTCGTTAGTGCTGGATTTATGACGCTCCGTCAGGCAATTGGAGTGATTATGGGTGCAAATATTGGAACGACAGTCACAGCGTTTATCATTGGCTTTGATGTAGGTGCATATGCACTGCCGATCATTGCGATTGGAGCGTTTCTGTTGTTCTTCTTTAAAAATAAAAAGCTTCATCATCTAGGCCAGATCATATTGGGTTTTGGTGCCCTTTTCTATGGTTTGGAATTGATGAGCAGCGGAATGAAACCATTACGAACGGTTGAAGCGTTTCATGATTTAACCGTTAGCATGAGCGAAAACTCAGTTCTTGGTGTTTTGGTGGGTACCCTGTTCACAGTGCTTGTCCAAAGTTCAAGTGCAACAATCGGTATTTTACAAGGGTTGTTTGCTGATCACTTAATTGATTTAAATGGTGCTCTCCCAGTATTATTCGGAGATAATATCGGAACAACGATTACCGCTGTACTGGCATCTCTCGGTGCTTCTGTGGCAGCAAAACGAGCAGCGGCTGTTCATGTGTTGTTCAATTTGATCGGAACAACTATTTTCTTGATTTTACTTAAACCGTTCACAGCATTGATTTTAATGCTTCAATCATCATTGGGATTGGATCCTAAAATGTTAATTGCATTCGCCCACGGAATTTTTAATACAACAAACACGTTAATTCAACTCCCGTTTGTTGCGGTGTTGGCGTTGATCGTTACAAAACTGATTCCTGGGAAAGATACAGTTGTAGATTACAAAGCAACACACCTTGATCCGATCTTTATTCAACAATCACCTTCAATTGCTCTTGGTCAGGCAAAGGAAGAAGTGTTGCGTATGGGTGAGTTTGCGATAAAAGGACTTGAGGAAACAAAGGCATATTTAAAAACAAAACAGATCAAACATGCACAAGGCGCTTTTCAAATCGAAGACGCAATTAACAATCTTGATCGGAAAATCACCGATTATTTGATCGAACTGTCAGCAACGACTCTTTCTGAACAAGAATCTGCTGAACACCATATGTTAATCGATACAATTAGAGATATTGAAAGGATCGGCGATCATTTTGAAAACTTGGTGGAATTGATCGAGTACCAGCAATCAAACCGAGTGAAAATTTCTGAAGCGGCAATGAAAGATTTAACGGAAATGCTTGATTTGACAATGGCAACAGTTGAACAATCACTGTCCGCTCTGAAGGAAAAAGATGAAGAAGCCGCAAAGCGTGTTGTCGAAAAAGAAAATCAAATTGATAAAATGGAACGAAAGCTTCGTAAAAAGCATATACTTCGTTTGAATGAGGGACTGTGTAGTGGTCAAGCTGGTGTGATTTTTGTTGATATTACTAGTAACTTAGAAAGAATTGGTGACCATGCTGCCAATATTGCGAACGCTGTTTTAGGAGAAGAAAAGTAATCAAACCGGGGGGAGCCCCGGTTTTTTTAGGTCTATTTTCTTAGAGTGGGGCGAAATTACTAAATTGTATGTTATGGAGATGTTCTTCTTCTTTTGAGAAGTTAAATCAAGTATAATAATGATATCCATTAGGAGGTATCAAGATGCAGAAGTACAAAAAAAGAAATACTACGGCATTTACAGTCATGTCATATTTCACATTTTTCGCGGGGGTATTTTTATTCAGTATTGGTCTTTACAATGCTGGTGGTTTAGAACTTCATGAAAAAGGTTACTACATAGCTGTGATGATTTTAGTAGCTGTAGGTGCTATCCTGACACAAAAAGTAACAAGGGATAATGCTGAGGATAATGAGATGATTGCTGAACAAGAAAGAAGATACAACATCTCTAATCAAGATTAATGCACCCATAAGGCATCATCGATTTGTAAAAGCGATTAAAGAACATAGGGCTGTCCAATAAGTCGATTTTTTGACGATTGGACGCCCTTTTTATGTTTTATAATTTTTCTCTTTTCGTTTCGACAGCCTTGTAGAGCTGTAGTTATTTATGCTGATAACGGCTTTAAATTTTTCATATTGAAAGCCTTTCAGAAGCATGCTCATGAATTTATACAATTTTAAATTCCCTTGTAAACGGATTTTTTCGTCTATTCTCTTTAAAATTATGATGATCCTTTTTTGTCATCGAATAGGTTTACAATCCAAAGAACTATAAAAGAAAAAAAGATCCAACCAATTAAGTAGAAAAAATTTTTCGGTACAAACATGCTGTAATAATAAGAAAAAAGCGTAACAACAGTAAACAAAATCGTATATTTCAATACTTTTTTCATAATGAACACCTCAGGAATTCTTTCGCGTTCTACTATGTCTATTATCCTATAATCCCCCTTTTCTAATCATTCTAAACACACATTTAAATCTTTCCATTTTATTGGTTTATCATCTAAAATTCACTTTACTTCGACAAGAAAAAAAAGGTATTGTAAAAATAAATGGAATCGATATACCTTAGATTCCATATAAAGGGATAGGAGGTGTTAGGAATGAGTCATAATAGCAAGGAATGGGAATCTGTTAAACAGAATAAGCTTGGTAAACCAGCTGGAACATCACTTGTGAAAACTGCTGGGTGTATAGGATGTTGGGCTTCTAAAAGTATTCAAATGACACGAGTATGCCCGCTTCCGCATCCTGCTATGAGAGCAATCTAGTTTATTGTAAAAAATGGATAGAGGGCAAGGGGTTTCTAGGCTCTCTATCCTTTTTAAGGGGGATTTTATGAATCAACATTTTGCGTTACCACCGGATCTTGCCATACATTTTCAACCTCATGGGGTTGTGCTTGTTGATCGTCATAGCATGGTTTATTTCAGGTTAAGTGGACGAGGTGCACAATTAGCCTTTTTATTGGCAAAGCATCATGATATTCATAAAACAGCACAGATTTGGCGGTTAACAACAAAAGAGGAGATTGATGCTGATCAATTAAAAAAAGAGTTAAGTGAGCATCCATTTACAGCTGCTTGGACAGAAGGGTTTTTTAATAAACCATTAATGATCAGCGGTTCTATCCAATCTTACTTACCGCTAAGTTGTACATTACAGTTAACTAACGCCTGTAATTTGAATTGTTCATTTTGTTATGCAAGTTCTGGAAAACCATATCCAAATGAACTGTCAACTTCACAATGGCTAGAAGTGATGCAAAAGCTTGCTGCCCATGGTGTGTCTGATATTACACTAACTGGAGGAGAGGCAAAACTGGTCAAAGGATTTAAAGAGGTGATGACAGCGGCGAGTTGTTTTTTTAACAATGTTACGTTGTTTAGTAATGGACTGAACTGGAAAAGTGATGAAATTGAACTTTTAAGTCACTTAGGAAATGTTTCGGTACAAATCAGCATTGATGGTCTACCAGAAACTCATGATCAATTAAGGGGACGGAATGACGGTTTTCATGAAAGTATGAAAAATGTCAAACGTTTAACGCAAAACACTGTTCCTGTTATGATCGCCATGACAGTTAATCCGCAAAATGCACACCAAGTTTATGATGTGATTCAAGCATGTGCAGAAGCAAATGCCTCTATTTTTAGAGTGGGAAAAACACTTGCTTTAGGAAGGGCAACTGATGACACGATTGCCTTACCTAAAGACATGGAAAATGCAATCAAACAACAGCTGAAAGATGCAATTCATAAGTGGGGCGATCAAATTGTTATTGTGGATTGGGAAGAAGATAACAAAACAAAATTCAATGATTTTTGTACACCAGGTTTTTTGTCATGGTACATTCGCGCTGATGGTTCTGTGACACCGTGTCAAATAGAGGATACAACGATTGGGCATATTTTAAATGATAGCTTGTTAAAGATTGGTGATCCTAAAAACTTATGGCAGGCAAGGTGTAATGCTAAGCAATGCAGATGTATCAAGAAAATTGAATTCTCTGAGCCTGACCTGCCTTTTGGACTAAACGAAATAAACGAGGTTACGATATGATTGGTTTGTTATGGATCGTCCTTGCTCTTTTAGGGTTATATTTGTTTTTTCGCTTTAAGCCGCCTGTTTATCAATCTTTACTGCTTGATAAAGAAACTGCACGACAGAAATCAGCAGAATTTATTAGAACACATCTTGGTGTTGATGTGAGTAAATGGAAATCTTTTGCTGTGTATTGGTATGACCATGATACAGTGAATAAGCTACATCATGTTGGTCTTTTAAATCAGACTCGTCAAGTCCTCTATAACTGGGGATTACTAGAATCGTGGAGAATTCGATTTGTCAGTCAGAATCAATCGATTATCACAGGTGTAAATGCAAAGGGTGAAATCACTTTTTTTCATGCTGATGTTCGCAAGAAAAATCTGCAGACAACCGGTCTGGGGAGGGTTTCTCTAGAACAATTAAAGGAGGATCTCGCTGTTGATCACGAGGGATTGTGGGCTCAGGCGAAAGCGACTGGTTCTGGAGAAAAACAAGAAGACTTAGAACAAGTGACAACTTATTGGTATATGGCAGAGTCAGCTAATATCAGAATGAAAATGGCAGTTGAGTTATATAATCAACATATTATCAGTCTTCAAACAGAACAAGAAATACGAACTGAAAACATGAACAAAGCTGTTCAAAAGGAACAACTTGAATCAACACTGGGGATCACAGGAGTCTTAGGTTCTTGCATTGCTGTGGTAGCAGCAATTATCGTTTTAATTCATTTGGATGTTCGTGCTGATATGACTGTTAGCATGATCATGGGCAGCATACTTGCCGTTTGTAATTTATTTTCGATAAAAGAAGATATCCAATTGACGATAGTAAATGCTTATGACTCTAGGATGAGCTTAAAAATGGTAAGCAGTTTGGCAATATTGTCAGCTGTTCTTGCAGGGATATTGATAGGGTTTGTTGTATTTATATGTTCATTGGCAGGAAACTCTTTGGGAGAAAATTTACATTGGCCAATTTGGGAAAAAGTAGGGAATCAGTTGCTGAGTGGGGGATGTGCGGGAATCATTTGCCTCGGTCTATCTGCTGTCTTTTTTTCGGTTTTGGAAAAGAAAAAATGGCTTCGAATTTCGCCTGAGCTCTCAAATCGAACCATCTATTTATCAGGTTTTACATTTAGGCAAGGACTAAATATGAGTCTGCAAAGTTCTTTGGTTGAAGAGACTGTCTATCGTCTGTTGATGATACCTGCCATTTGGTTTGTCAGCCATAGCGTGTTCATCACTCTGTTGGTTTCCTCTGGATTATGGGCGATCATGCATCAAGGTACTGGATATCATCCTAGATGGTTACGTTGGATACACCTGTTTGCCTTTGGCTGTTTTTTAGGTTTGTTGTTTATAGAATCTGGTTTTCTAGCTGTTTTTGCCGCTCACTTCATTTATAACTTCATTTTATTTTGTATGCCTCTATGGAACTACAACATTCAGAGAAAGCTAAACTTTAAAAAAACTTCTAAACAATCTTCATTCTAAAACTAGGAGAAGATGTCAATGAAAATGGTGGAAGTTCGTAACTTGGAGAAGAAATACCAGAATGATGAGGGAGTCGATCAATTATCATTTTCTCTTTATGCTGGAGAAATCGTTGCTTTGCTCGGTCCGAATGGGGCGGGCAAAACGACGACAATTCGCTGTCTGACAGGATTGCATAAACCGGATAATGGATATATTCGGATAGGGGGACAATACAAGCCTGGTGATACAAAAATGCAACAAATGGTCTCCTTAATCCCTGATCAACCTCATTTATATCCAACATTAACCATAGCTGAACACTTACAGTTTCGGGCAAGAGCATTTAAGATCAATAAAAAATCGCTGCAAGAAAAGGTGCTTGCAGCGTTACAAGAGGTGAAACTGAGGGAAAAGGCAGACCAACTGACAGGACACCTGTCAAGAGGTCAAAAGCAACGGGTCATTTTGGCTGGCGCTATTGTTCAAAATGCATCGATATATATGTTGGATGAACCGACAGCAGGTTTAGATATCCCATCAAAAAAATGGCTCGCCGAGTGGCTGATTGGAAAGGCGAAGCTGGGATGTGCCGCCCTTGTCTCGACACACAGTCTTGACTTTGTACTGGAAACGGCCCACCGAGTTTTGTTAATTCGAGAGGGATGTCTTATCTGTGAAATGTCTGTGCCGCATAATCAGGAAGAATATTCTGATTGGAAGCAGGAAGTCATTCGTTTATTAGGAGAATGGTCAGATGATTAACATCGTTTCAATGCTGTATCTTCAGACGAAGAGACGACTGTTGAGCCAGGCGCATGAGAAAAGATTTCCTATTTTGCTGTCCATGATCCTTTTGCTATTCGTTGTGATCCAAATGGAGTGGATTGCAAAGGCGGAGGAATGGGACATCACGTTGACCGGTTGGGTGGTGGCCGGTGTATTGCTTGCATTTACATGTTTCGGTCTATTTTCAAATCGGATTCCAGGACAGATGGAGGATGTCATCTGGCTTTACACAGCACCATATCCATTATACAAGATAATTTATTCTGTCTGGATTTGGAATATTGCTTGGAAAAGCCTGCTGTGGTTATGTTCAGGAATATTAGCTGATTTGTTTTTATTGCTGTTCAGACAACAGGATCCTCAACTAACGGTCAAGGCACTTCAGTTTGTTTTATTCATCATTGTGCTTGAAGCTTGGGTTTTAGCGCTAACATCTGCAAGAAATCTTAAAAATTTAAAATTGATATTAACTGTCACTTTATTATGCTCTTTCGCGGTCTATGGACTCACTCTTTACTACTACTTTCTCACCCGGAGTCATTCATTATGGTGGGATGTGCTTGGCAGAGAGATTGGGGAGATCGGCTATATTATAAAAGGAAACTATTCGTTGACAGCCTATATCGTACTTACTGTTTTCTTGGTTTTATCATTTATCATCATCCGTTTTACTGCCAATCGACTGGAATGCAAAGAAAAATTGGTGAAAGAAGCTGAATTTTGGTCGGAATTTCGAGAACAACAAATCGGTATAGGTCAATTGAAAGAAAAGCAAACTTGGTGGGGGATGAAAACACTAAACGGTATTTTTTCTTTTTTATGGGTGGAAATGTTACTTGTTAAGAAAAACTTGGTTTTTCATACTTCGCATTTTATTGCTTTATTATTGATTTTTTACTATTTAATTTCAGTCAATCTTGATTGGTTTTATATATTCTTTACGATGATTGTTTTGACAGCCTTTTTAAGTTCTTACTACTCGAGTTTAATTAGACATGCAAAATCCGGTGACTTGTTTTTGCTTCCAGGATCACTATGGAAAAAAGCCATTCTTTTAGAATTGGGCAACACATTATGGATGTTTTTTCTGTTTGTTTTATCTCTTGGGATTTGTCAATTGATTGTGTTTATTCCGAAGGGGGAAATGCTTCTCCTTTTCATTTACGGACTGGGAAGTTATGTTTTCATGTTGGCTATTCGCTGGGCTGTTTTCGTTCAAACGTATGCATTGAATCCCAAGCTTCCTTTCGTCCTATATTATAAAGTGTTTACATTAACAAGTATAGTAAGTTTTCTCTTTGTTTTCATACTTCATAAAGCGGCACAACACGGACCGGCAATTCTATTGCCCATTCTTTTCATTTTATCTGGCGGCTGGATTTGGTTTTTATTCTGGAGGTATAAATCGCGTATTCGCTTAGTATATCTTTGGGTAGGAACGTTTCTGTTTCCTATACTATTATTTCTTATAAGCGGAATACGATAAGTTATGTAAGAGGAGGCAGACATGCAGTGGAATCAAATGAGAAATTATCTCAATCTGTGAAAAACCTTGTCCATAAAAATGAAGTTACGATTGTAAATGCAATTGGTGAACTAAAGGAGTCTGGTCAACCAGCTATACCTATATTAATCAATGCGTTAAAGGAAGAAGGTTCCCTCCGCAACATTGCAGCTGCTGTGCTAGGCGAATTTGGTTCTGAAGCAAGTGATGCAGCCCCTGCTCTTGCTGCTCTCTTGAAAAGTGAGAGTGAAGACACAAGAATGGCGGCAGCTCTCTCTTTAATGAGAATTGGTCATGGCAGCCTTCCACATCTACTTGATGTTGCCCGAAATACTGAAGGACCAGCTTGCTTTTGGGCATCATGGGCCATTTCATGGATTGAACCTTCAAAAATTGATCGCCATATGTATGAATGTTTGAAAGATGTTCAGGAAAATTCTTCAGAAATAGTAGCACCGTTTGCCGCTGAGGAAGCGATAGGAAAAATTATTGCCATGCAATTAAAAAAATAAATGAGGTGAGATTTTATGAAAAAACAGGATGTAAAAATACCGAAAATCTCGCAACAGCTGCCTTGGATAAATGCTCCAAATAAAGAAGCTGAATTGGACAGCAAGGATTATCACCTCCTCTATTTCTGGTCTGTCAGCTGTCCGAATTGTGAAGAATTGGCTGATGAAATGTTAAAAGAAACAGAATCGCTTCAAAAGCTGAAAATGATCGCCGTACATATTCCTTACTCAGAAGAGGAGAAATCCATCAATATGGTCAAAGAAAAAATAGTAGAAAAAGATTTTCGTTTTGCCGTTGTCATGGATCAAAACTATGAAATTGCTCAAGCTTGTCAAATTCAAGCCATACCCAGTTTTTGTTTGTTCAATCCAGAAGGAGACTTGGAGCTCCATTCAATGGGCGATCTTGGGTTTCAGAAGCTAATGAAGCGGGTAAAAAAACAAGGTTGTTTACTGTAGATTCATTCACCAAGTCCTTCTTCAATTCAATAGACCGTCAAGCAGTTTCCACATCAATTCTCGCCGACTTCTTGTTCCTGTTTTTGCAAATACCGATTTCAAATGATCTTGAACAGTATAAACTGAAATATGCAGATCATCAGCGATACTTTTTGTAGAAAGCCCGCGAATCACGCAGTTTGTGATGTCTTTTTCTCGTTCAGATAAGGCATAGGCTTCTGTCATCAGTGTGATAGCCTCTGTTGGGGAAGCGGGCTCAAATAAAACGGCAATTTGTTTTGCTGTGTCAAAGCGATCAAGGCGGCTTGCTGTTATCGAAAGATAGTCTTGCTCTGGAATGGAGACAACAGTTTTGGCTGTTGCTGGACCAGTTTCTTTTAGAACACGGGTGCAAGCAGCTCGGATAGGTCTTGGCAGTTTTCTGCTGTCAAGTTGTTCCCAGTTACGCAAGACTGTCAGCCAATGAAGTGCCGTTTGATTACAGGATAAAGGGCTGAGTTCTGCTGATAAAATCAAAATACCGCCGACATGTTTCATATGAAACATGTCTTTTTTTGGTAGTTTGTGTCTGAAGTATCGTAAATGTTCACCGATTATGGATGCCAAAGAAGTGAGTAAAATACGTTCCTCTATTTTGAATAATGGCTGTCCATTTTTGCGAAATAGTGTGAGATATCCCCAGCATTCTCCTTTGTAAAAGAGAATAACCCGCATTTCATCAGCAAAGCCAGCTGGTTCGAGAACAATTTGATACCGTCTAGACTGTCTTAATGCTCCGTTTGTTGTTTCACTTAAAATGGCTGCTGTGTTCCGAGTTTTGAGCAACTGTTCATATTGATTGAGATCATCGTACATATATTCACATTTAAATAACTGCGGATGGATCGCTTCAATTTCCTGATCTGTAACACTTCCGATTGAAAGGAGGTTGTTAGGGTCGATCGCTGTGCAACATGAAGCATCAAAGGGAACAACACCTTTTAAAATAGGAATGATTGCTTTCATGTAGTCCAGTGAAGTTTTAGTTTTGTTTTCATGGAATTTATTCTTTAACGAACGTTTGATCAGAATCCCTCCTTTAAAAATCCCATGTTTATGGGATAGTGCTTTTCCAGATCTATTTTTATAATTGAGAATGATTATTAATACAATTATTTTACTAAAAGGAGAACAGATTGTCATGAAAAACATGAATATGGACTGGAATCATTCCGATGTCTTTCAATATGAAAAAACGATAGGTTTGAAAATCCCCTGCTATGAAATGTTGTACGACATGATGGATCGTTTACTTTCTGTTCAGCTGACGAAGAAGGAAGCAGACATCTTGATTGTTGGTGCAGGTGGGGGACAGGAATTGCTGACTTTAGGTGAAAACCATTCAAAATGGACATTTACAGGCATTGATATATCAGCAAACATGCTTGATTTGGCACGGAACAGGCTAAAGTCGGCAGGTGTTGAGGCAAAAGTTCAGTTCATTGAAGGGGAAGTGGATCAACTTGGACAAGAGTGCCATTTTGCGGGAGCAACATGTATGCTTGTCCTTCACTTCGTACGTGATAAACGGGCATTTTTACAAAGAATTGCCGACTGTTTAGTAGAGGGAGCACCGCTTTTTATCGCATCAATCAATGGTGATCCTCACTCTGAACCATTTAACTGGCAGATGCGGGCCTGGAGGGAGCATATGTTGGCAAACGGGATAGCTGAACAAGATTGGGAAAGATTTGCCGCTTCGATTGGTACACATTCCTACCCAATTCCGGCAAGAGATGTGGAAGATTTGTTAAAAGAATCAGGGTTTATCAGTGTAACAAGGTTTTTCAGTGCTTATTTAATTGATGGTTGGTTTGCAGTGAAAGGAGATTGTAAGTGATAAAAGATCAAATCGTTGTAATTGGTGGATACGGTCATGTTGGCGGACAAATTTGCCAAATGCTTGGAGAAAAATATCCAGGGTATATCTATGCGGCGGGGAGAAATATCAATCGTGCTGTCCGCTTTTGCCAGACAACAGGTGGAAATGTAAAGCCCCTCAATCTATCCACTGATTGGAGTTGGCTTGAACAGACAAAATTGGTCATCATCTGTATTGATCAGAACAGTACGGCTTTGGCAGCAGCTTGTCTAGCGAATGGCACACATTATATCGATATCTCAGCAAACGGCTCTTTTTTGAATCAGTTAAAAAACTTGAATGGCGGATTATGCTTGGGAACAGGTATCATCAGTGTCGGATTGGCGCCAGGTATGACCAATTTACTGGCACAAGAAGTGCGGAAAGCTTTTGATGAAATGAACCACATTGATATTTCGATTATGCTCGGATTAGGAGATACCCATGGGAAAGCAGCGATAGAATGGACGGTCGATCATTTGAATACCATGTTTACTATCATTGAAAATGGCCATAACAAACAAGTTAACAGTTTTACAGATGGCAGACTGGTTGACTTTGGCGATCGTCTGGACCGACGGAGGGCTTATCGTTTTCCATTTTCTGATCAAATTACACTCCCACATACATTAGGAGTGCCAAGCGTTGCCACACGGTTATGTTTTGATTCAAAATGGGTGACAACTGGGCTTCATGGCCTTCAAAAAATTGGAGCAATGCGTCTTTTAAAGTATCCCGTGATGCGTGCTGGTCTTGTGAAAATGCTCGGTTCACTCAAGATTGGTTCCTCAGAATATGCTGTAAAAGTGGATGGTAATGGAACCAAAGCTGGCCGCTATGAAGAGGTAGGGGTTTCATTGTACGGAGAAAATGAGTCATTGATGACAGCTCGTGTTGCATTTACTGTAGCGACTGCTCTTTATCGTGGACATTTTCCAAATGGGGTGTTTCATATTGATGAATTATTTGAGCTAAAGCGAGTCGATCAATCTTTGTATTTAAAACGGAAAGAAACCGGAGAACAATTTGTGGTCTAATTTGACAAATTTCCAAATGAAGTGAGATGATAAATGTTAGAAAATGCCACGCGGTTTTAGCAGATCAGGGGGAATTGCGAGATACAGTGAGCCAGGTTCGGGGATCGCCCGCGGAAACTGTGAAAATTCCCCCAATTTACCCTCGAAAAGATTATAAATGATAACTTCTGACGTGTTAAAAAGCGTTAAGAAAATTGTCATTATTTAGACGGAATTGAGAAAACTTAGGAGGTTTTCATTCATGATCATGAAAAGAATTTCTTGCAAGGTAAAAGAACAGCAAAAGGAAAATTTTTATGAACACCAAAAACAATGGAAATCACTTCGCACGGTAAAAGGTTTTTTAGGCCAAATTGGCGGTTGGAATACAAAAGAACGATTAACTGCTTGTATTTATGCCTTTTGGGAGAGCCTAGACGATTATCAAACATTTATGGATGAACACCATGACCAAATCTTTGTCGATTCAGGTCAAGAAAATACATATGAATCGATTGATGTTTGCTTATATCAACAAATATTCATGATTGCTGGGGAAGTTGTGGATTTTGTTCATACAAGTCAATATATAAGAGTTGCCTCCGCAGAAGTGAAAGAAGATAGAATCAATCATTTTGTCAATATGCAAAAAACGGTTTGGAATGCAGGTATGCAAAAATCAGCAGGCATGCTTGTGGGCATGTTTGCAAACTCTCAAAAACAAAAAAATGAGTTTCTCGTATTATCAGGATGGGAAAGTGAGGCACATCATCAAAACTATGTAGAACAAACCTTACCTGAATTATTAAAAATAGCAAAACCTCAACATGATGTACGCGTACTTACTGGAGAACAATTCAAAGTTGAAGAAGCATGGCGTGTCTGCCCATCTATCAAGCAATTGTGAATGAGAACCTGAACGGAAGGCAGTTTGATAGATTAGAGAAGGGTTGACTTGGCGCAAGGTTCAGGCTGGAATGAAGACAAGTTGACTATATCCGTTAGATTTTGCAGGGCTCACAAACTGTTGAATGTCTTTGATTTAAAAATAAGGTAAACTTGTTAAAATTTGATATTCATCTCTATCTTTCGTAATATTGCAATATAGGAGTAAATGCACAAAAGATCGGATTTTGTCTCGATTTTAGGCATGGACTGACTTACAATTTGCTAAAACAAATCGGAAAGATTATTATAATATGAAAGAAAATGATTCCAATTGTTAGTTATGTAAAGGAAAAACGACTAAGAATGACTCACATCCATCAAGATGGACTAGTGTTAGAGTAAAAGTCGCTTTCAGAGAAAAGCCGAAACAAAAAATTAGCAAGTGGAGAAACACAACTCATGTTTCTCACTTGCTTTATTTTTGGACTTATTGGACAGCCCCTTTCTCTATCTCAGTAATCCTAAGCTTCCAGTCAATCGGCTGACTTTTTTCTGTTCACCGCAAATGCCAACTCCGAAGTATTGATAGTCTGAAGCGGTGGAAGCCTGGAACTTTTTCATATAGGCTTCATACGTATGACAGCTCTGTGCCACATCGGTGAAATCAACCGTTAGAATATCGCTGAATTCCTCAGTCATCAGTTTTTTTCTTAGTTCAGAAAGAAGCGCAGGGTTCCCTTTTAAAATTGGGAAGGGGACGGTGACAATTCCTAAGTGTTGAATCTGGGAGCCGTCCGTCACATTCTCACCAAGCAGTTCGGGTTTGTTTTTGCCAAGAGCCGCTCCTAAAATCGCAGCTGTATTTGCGATCAGTCCGCGAGGCAGGTTTTCATCGATAATCAGGGCGCATTTTATTTGGTTCATGAGTTTTGTTCCCCCTTTTTGGTTTCATTTCTGAAATATAAAGACCTGTTAATGTCAGAGCTCCTCCAAAGAACGCAATCCATGTCATTTTTTCATGGAGAATGATGATGGATGCGACAATTGTAATGACGGGAACCATGTAAATGTAGGCACTCGTTTTCACTGCTCCCAAGACCCCGACTGACCAGTTCCATGTGACAAAGCAAAGGGCGGATGCCCCAGCCCCTAAGAAAATCAAATTGAACAGATTGATTGGAGATGTGAAAGGTTGAACGTCAAAATGGAAATCGGATAGAAATAGTACTGGAACCATAAATGCGAGTCCATATAGAAAGATCCGCTGTGTGCATTGGGTGGTATTGTAACCAAATGTGCTGATTTTCTTCATTAAAATGGCGTATACAGCCCAAACGAAAGCGGCGGTACAAGCAAATATATCACCGATCGGTTTTAACTGAAGCATAATACTTCCATTAAATGAAATGAGGAGAAGACCGGTAAAAGCAGCTGCAAATCCAATGAAGAAGCGGGACTGTAATCGTTCACCTGTCAGCAGAAAATGTGCCAATATTGCAGTGATCATAGGAATAATCGCAACAATCATCCCGACATTTGAGGCATAAGTATAGGTGAGGGCGATATTTTCAAGCAAAAAATATAGAGTGACACCGCATAATCCTGCCCCAGCAAATAACGCTTCTTGCCTCCAGCTCTGCACTTTTAGAACATTCGGGTGAACCATGATTAAAACGATCCATCCAAGCAAAAAACGATAAAATAAAATGTCTGTTGCTGAGAAATCCTCTAATAGCACTTTCGTCGAAACAAATGTCGTACCCCAAATGAAAATTGTTAATAGTGCAGCCAAATGTCCAGTGGTCTCACATCGAGTTTTCATTTATTCGTCACCTGTCTATCATCTTGAAAAATCTTCATATATTGTTTTGGTGTCAGTCCAACCTGCCGTTTAAAAAATTTGGTCAGGTGGCTTTGATCGCTGAAACCCGTTCGAAATGCAGTCTCAATTGGTTTTACACCATCTTCCAAAAGTGTTTTCGCATGGTTGATACGCACGGTCTCTAAGTAACTGTAAGGTGAAAGACCTTTTTGTTTTGTAAACGACCGCAGTAAATGGTATTTGCTCCAGCCGGTTAGTTCGCTGAGATTGTCAAGTGTAATGTTTTTTGAATAATGTTCTTCTAGATAACTGCACACGACTTTGACCTGATTAGATGGTTCAGGTGCTTTTTCTAAGAAGGTGAGATCTGAATATGTCCTGATCAGCTCCTCAAGAAGATTTAGAAATAATTCCTCTTTCTGAAGTGCTTTTTCTTTTTGCAAAATATAGACATGTAGTTCCTGTAAACTGGAGGTCAGTTCATGGTGAAACAAGACGTTTTTTGTAAAGTACGGTAGGCTTGCGGTACCTGTTATCTCCTTCACAGCTTTTATCATGACATCTGGTGTGATATTGATACAACGGTAATCAAGTGCTTTCCCATCAATTTGCTCACAACTATGTGTATCGTGCGGATTGAACAGTACTAGATCACCATGATTGATAATGTATTCCTGCCCTTGACAAAGCAAAAGGCGCTGCCCCTTTTCAATGAAGCCAATCACATAATAGTCATGAAAATGATTTGGGAATTTTTGCATAACACCTTTAAAGCGATAAGCTTCAACTTTCAGGTCGGGATCAAGAAAAAGGGTACGGGTTTCGTTTGGCATGTTGGACCTCCTGTCGGTGTGATGATGTTTAAGTTTAGCATGTTTTTGAATCATTTCTTGTATAATGTTGCTCTCTCAAAAAATTCTCGAACAAGACTTTTAACTTATACAAAAACAAGGACTTTTTATCTATAATTTATAAAAATATTCCAAGCTCTGCCGATATAAACAATAAATCTATTATAAAAAGGGGGAGCAATGTGAAAAAATTAAGTTGGAGAAATATTGCAATTGGAAGAAAATACGGCATCATTTTTTTTATCATGTTAGCTGCGTTTTTAGGATCTGTTTTTAATACATATGGTCTTTTAAATGATACTAGCGAAATTATCGAAGATACAAAAGCAAAAAATGACACAGCCGTACAATCGGCAAAATTGATGTCGCTTTACCAAAATAAATATTTACATATTCCTGAATATATCATTGATGCAAAAGACGAGAGATTGTCAGATTATATGGGATATAGTCAAGAGTTTGCTGAAACAGCCACAAAACTCAAAAAAGAGTTGCATACGAACGAACAAGTGGAGATGTTTAATCAAATTATCGAAAACAATCATGCTTTAGATGAATATTTCTTCAGCAAAATTGTTCCAAATGTCAAGCAGATTCAAACGAAAACATTTACGGAACTGCAGAAGAAAGCAACTCAATTGAAGAAAGAGACAATGGATTTAGGAGATAAGCTGAAAGAAAACGCTATCAAAACAAATGTTGAATCAATTGGAAATGCTAAATCCAATATTTCTAGAACGATCTTTATTTTAATCCTATCTATTTTGATTTCAGCAGCTGTCTCTGCATGCCTATTATTCCTAATCAGTCGCCAGATTAAGAAACATTTGCGAAGGGTTGTGACAGCAAGTGAAGAAATTGCCCAAGGACAGTTGAATTTTACAACGCTTGACTACCAAGGAAATGATGAAATCGGACAGCTTTCACAATCGATCAATCATATGGGAGAAAGTCTCCGTGAGATGATTGTTGAAGTTTCTAATATTGCCAAAGAAGTTGATCAGCAATGTTTGACATTTACAAATGTATCTCATGATGTAAAAGAAGGAAGCAGCCAGATTGCGGTGACGGTTGAAGAACTGGCGAATGGAGCTAGTAATCAGGCGAATGAAGCAGCCAATATTTCTGAACAATCTCAAGAACTAACGGGTCAAATCCAAGGTGCTAACCGAAATGGTGAGACATTAGCTCAATTTTCTTCAGAAGTGTTAACAGTGTCGATTGATGGTGACAAGCAAATGAAACAATCATTAAAGCAAATGCAGGTCATTCATGAAGTCATGGAGACGTCTGTCAAAAAAGTCAATATGTTGGAGGGGCAAACTCATTCGATTCATAAGTTGGTTGAAATGATTACAAGTATAGCTGATCAGACGAATTTACTCGCCTTGAATGCATCGATTGAGGCAGCCCGGGCCGGTGAGGCTGGGAAAGGTTTTGCGGTTGTAGCAGGTGAAGTCAAACGGTTGGCTGAAGAAGTGAAAAACTCTGTTGAAAATATTACAGACATTGTGAGTGCGATTCAGACAGAAACATCAGCAGTTGCTGAAGATTTAAAAGCAGGTTTTTCTGAGGTCAGTCAAGGTAAAGCTCAAATTGAAACGTCAGGTCAATACTTTACGGAAATTAAAGATAAAATGACAGACATGGCTGAACGTGTTTCCGATATTTCTTCTGCATTATCGTTTTTCAAATGTTCAAGTGAAGAAATTAACGGTTCGGTAGAGCATATTGCGGCAATATCTGAAGAAAGTGCAGCTGGATCTGAAGAAATTTCGGCTTCTGTTCATGAACAAAGCGGAGCCATTGAAAAAATGGATGAAAGTGCCCGGTTATTGGGAGAGATGGTTGAGCGGATGAATGGCATGATCAAACGGTTTAAGTTTTAAAAGGAGGGTGTTACTTTGTCAACATACATGAAAAAAGGGCTGTTTTTCCTGATGGCATTCAGTTTGTTGTTTCTCATAACTGGCTGTATGTTTAAGGAAGCGGAGAAAAGCGAAAAAAAAGAAGCAAAAACAAAACTGATCAGCAAACCAGATCAAGTGTATGTCGGCTTTGCTATTGATACACTAAAGGAAGAGCGCTGGTATAAAGATAAAGCAATGTTTGAGAAAGAAATCAAAAACCTTGGTGGAGAAGTGAAAACGTTAGCTGCAAATGGAAATAAGGATGTGCAGCTTCAGCAAGCAGAGCTTTTCATTCAAGAGGGTGTCGATGTACTTGTCGTCGTCCCAACAGATGCAGATGCTGCAGCTAAGATCGTCGAAATGGCGCATAAAGCCAATGTAAAGGTGATTTCTTACGACAGGCTGATCCGAAACGCTGATGTTGATTATTATATTTCTTTTGATAATGAAAAAGTTGGGCAATTACAAGCTGAAGAAGTCGTCAAAAAGGCGAAGAAAGGAAACTTTGTTTATATTGGCGGATCTTCACTAGATCATAATGCGGTATTATTTCGCAATGGTGCCATGAAGGTGCTTGATCCTTTGATCAAGCAGGGGAAAGTAAACCTTGTCTTTGATGAATACACAAAAGATTGGCTTCCAGAAGTTGCGAATCAAAACATGAAAAAAGCGTTGGATAAGCACAAAGATATTGATGCTGTCATTGCCGCAAATGACGGCACAGCAGGCGGTGTGATTGAAGCATTAAAAGATGCCGGTTTGGCTGGAAAGGTGCCGGTAACAGGACAGGATGCCGAGCTTCAAGGTGTTCAACGAATTGTGAAAGGTACACAGACGATGACAGTTTATAAACCAATTAATACGATCGCCAAAAGAGCGGCGGAAATGGCAATGCAGGCGGCAGGCGGTGAAAAACTTCAAACAGATACAACTGTTGACAATGGTAAAACAAAAGTACCCGCCATTTTACTTGAACCATTTGCTGTGAGGAAAAATAATATTGAAGATACTGTGATTAAGGATGGTCATTTGACAAAAAAAGATATATATAAATAATATTGAGGAGCTGTCTAAAAAGTCCTTTTTCAACATAAATCAGGGGGAATTGCGAGACTCCTGCGGAAACAGCGAGCCAGGTGAGACCCAAGAGGAGCAAGGAACGAGCTCCGAGGAGGCTCACGGATCGCCCGCGGAAAGCGAGCAAATTCCCTAATTTTTATTCATCCACACGACTTTCAGGACAGCTCCTTTTCTATGAAGCTAGTCCTGCATATAGGATTGTCCACCGGTAAGTCGTTATTTTATATGTTTGATATCATAGCCATAGATTTCAAAATCCTTCTTAAAGATTTCCTGTACCAACTCTTTTGTTTCCAAATTATAAAAACTTTCATAAGTAGGGAAAACCCAGTTGAGCGATGACATTGTCAGAACGGTATTCGCAAATTTTCCTTTTTTCGTCATCAAGTCTGATAGATGGTGTGATGATTTAGAAAGCTGTGAAAGAGGTGATTTTAACAACATGTACTTATTTTCAATTTCCCTTATTTGCGAACAGATTTGTTCGAGATAAATATAATTTTCCACGACTTCTTCTTCACCCTCTATATACTGGCAGCCGACATGGCGGTCGAGTGAATCGATTTCTGAACCTAGATCATGTAGATGATATAAAAACTGACTAAACGATAATCCGCTGTGGATATCCCGATGAAATAAACAAATAAACTGCGGAGAGCAAATGGTTGCTAAAAATGAACTAACTGCTCGTCTGAAAGGGTTTCTTACCAGTTTGTAAGTATCTTTTCTTCTGTCTAAGAGATCTTTTGTAAGGGCTTGTTGATCATTTTTTGTTTTTGTATATACAAAATTTCTGTAGCTGTGGACATCTCCGGCTGATTTTTTCTCCACATCATCGAGCAAGCCGTTTTGGAAAAAGAACCAACGATTTAGTATCGTACAACCGCTCTTTGGAATCCAAAACATAATGATGGGAAAATCTTTTGCATAAAGTGGGGTATAGGGAGAGATGACGTTTTCTAACCATTTTTCTTTCATCATAATTGAACACATCCACTTCAAGTTTAAGTTGCCCCTGTTCCATGTGAGCGCAAGAAAGGCAATCCATACTAAAGTATGTGAGATTTTTTTGATTGGAAGGGCAAATATATGAATTTTTGTTGAATCTGCTAGCGTATATTTTGAAAAAAACTAAATATTAAAAAGGAGATCTACTGATGAAAAAGTTAATTATCAATGCAGATGATTTCGGTTTTTCAAGAGGTGTCAATTATGGAATTATTGATGCATATCAATGGGGGATCTTAACATCAACGACTTTAATGACCAATATGCCTGATGCAGATCATGCTGTCCGGCTTGCTGGTGAATCTCCCGGATTGGGAGTGGGGGTTCATTTAGTGTTGACATGTGGCAAACCATTATTATCAGGGCATCGGACAATTGTTGATGTTAAAGGGAATTTTCGTGATCAAGCCTTTTACAAAGGCACGTTTACGGTCGATCCAGATGAGGTCTATCATGAATGGAGGGCGCAAATTGAAAAATGTTTAGCATATGGTGTGGAGCCTGATCATTTGGACACGCATCACCATATTCATCGTTATCACGGTATAACAGACGTCTTTGTGACTCTTGCAAAAGAATATCGTTTGCCTGTTAGAAATCACCTTCTAGAAACCGAAAACATGAAAACGACGGATTGTTTTTGTCCTTTGCTTGAAAACGCTTTAAAAGATGGAGAAACGATTACCCAGTTATTTGAAGAATACCAGTCAATCGAAGTGATGACCCATCCAGCATATCTTGATAAAAAACTGTTGTCCAGTTCTTCATTTACTTATCCACGAGTAGATGAGTTGGAATTTTTAACAGACCGAAACATCATACATTTGTTGACATCGTTTGAGGACATAGAGCTTGCAACATTTAAACAGTTAATATAGGGGAGTAACGGAATGAAATCTTTTCTTCAATCATTAGGAAAATCACTGCTCATTCCAATTGTGGTACTTCCGATAGCAGGGCTGTTGTTGCGTCTTTCAGCGAAGGATATGCTTGATATCCCGCTTTTTCAAGCTTCAGGAGTTATTTTGAACCATATGGATGTATTAATTGCAATTGGTATTGCAATGGGGCTTTCGAACACGAAAGATAGAGGAATACCGGCACTTTCGGGATACTTGGCGATTGTTATTTTAAAAGAAGGTATCCATATCATCAACCCGGATATTGACATGAGCGTGTTTGGCGGGGTTATTGCTGGCTTGTGTGCTGCATTGATTTATAATAAATTCCGACATGCACGTCTTCCGAGTATGTTCGCTTTTTTTGGTGGAGAGAAATTTCCGATCACCATGATTGTGTTGGTGATGATTCCAGTGGCAGGTTTGTTTTCTATCATCTGGCCTTATGCAGAAGCATGGATTGATACTTTCAGCCAAACGCTTGTTGGATTAGGTGCTATTGGTGTATTTATTTTCGGATTTCTCAATCGGTTTTTGCTGCCGTTTGGGCTTCATCATGTTATGAATACGTATGTATATTTTGGTTTAGATCGATATGAAACTGCTTCTGGAGAAGTCATCACAGGCGAAATCAGCCGGTTTTTAGCTGGTGATCCAACTGCAGGTTATTTTCTTGGTGGGTTTTTTATAACGATGATGTTTGGAATTCCAGCTATTGCACTGGCGATAGCCAAGACAGCCAAAACAAAGAAAAAGGAAACGAAAGCGCTCATGTCGTCTGGAGCAGCAACATCATTTGTGACAGGTATTACCGAGCCAATCGAATTTACCTTTTTGTTTACTTCTCCTTTGCTGTATGTGATCCACTCCATCTTTACTGGATTGGCAGGGATGGTCCTGTATATTCTCGAGATTCGGCATGGTTTTTCATGGGGAGCAGGTATCATTGATTTTACATTAAATTTGAATTTGTCAGATCGTGGATTATGGATCATTCCAGTTGGTTTGGTGTTTTTTGCTCTTTATTACTTCACTTTTTATTTTTTGATTAAAAAGCGAAACATCCCTTTGATCGGAAGAGATATTTCTAAAGGTGCTGACATGGCTGAATCGATCCTTGAGCATATCGGTGGAAAGGATAATGTCGTCAAGTGTGAAAACTGTATGACACGTCTAAGATTAAAGTTAGTGACCTCCCAAGTTGTTGATGAAGCCAATATTAAACAGGCAGGTGCGCACGGCGTGATCAAGCTTGATCAACATCATATTCAGATTGTGATTGGACCTCAAGCCGCAAATGTAAAACAAGAATTGTTGAAATTGCTTTAATGTAACAGTTCAGGTTTCATTTTTGATGTTTCCTGATGTAAGGAAACATGCAGTTCATGGTTTTGATTGACAGAAGCGAAAAAAACGTCATCTAGTTGGGTAATGCCTTTTAATTGTAGTTGGTTGTTCAACCATTCAGCACTTAAATCTAATTGTTGAAGAACAGAGCGATGCATTGTGCCATCTACGATCACCGGGTAGAAAAATCCACCTGGTTTCTTTTGAATACCCAGATCTTCTGCGGTGACTTCAGATTGATTCGGTTTTTTGTAGACCGTTAAATTGCCATTTGCTTCAACAAACGCCATTTCAACGACCCTAACATCAAAAATATCTTTTTCCCGAAGTAATTGTAAAATATTATCGGCAGAATATTTGATGCGTTTCAAATTGTTGTTTAGAAAAGTGCCGTTCTTGATGACGATCGTTGGTTCAAATGTAATCAGCCTTCCAAGCAAGCGACTTTTTATCATCAATTTTGATACGGTTTTTTGTAACAAACCAATACCGATAATGGCAAGCGCGGTATGTAGATGTTGTATTTCCGGGTCTGCTATATCTGCACCAACAACAGAACCTAACGATATAACGATTAAAAAATCAAAAACGGGCATTTCCCCAACGGATCGTTTACCCATAAACAAAGCAATGATTAATAAAAGCGGTAAGATCGTAATGATACGGCCGTATACGATTAAGATTTCTTTAACGGTTTCCATTGATTTACGTCCTTTTGAAGATTTCTCACTAACTAGTCTTTTCGTAAATGGCATATTTTATTTATGATTTTCTGTTCGCATATGACACCTGTTCCAATGCCGAGCAAATAAGCAAGTAAATCACTCCATAAAAAGCCATATCCAAGGATTAAACCACCAATGGTCGTGTTTCTTAGTTGATCAATCCAGGGAGCATGGTACAGCTGACTGAATTCAATGGTATAACAAAAAAGCAATGCAGTAAGTGCAACAATCTTTGTAGGGGATTTTCTAAGTAAAAAACCGAATCCGAAGAAAATCATTAAGGCCCAAAGCGCATCGCCTAAATACGCATTGACCAGATCAGGAAGGAGATGTGCCATCTTTCTTGAGAATATCCCAGTTACCATGACTGTAATCATTAGAATGGCATACAATAGTCGTTTTCGTAGCATCATGTGGAGCCTCATTTCTGATAAACTGTCAAAAGATATTGTAAAGCTTCTAGAGATGACTGTCTATTGCTAGGAATGAAACCACTGAGAGGTCTGATACGTAAAGATATAAAAAAGGAGTATTGTATCTATGTCTATCAATTTGCAAAAGAAAAGTTTAGATATCGTTCTTGAGAAAAAACAATTAACAAAAGTGACAGCTCGGGTCGGCTTAGTATTGGATATAACGGGATCAATGAGGTCGTTATATAAAAATGGGACCGTTCAGAAGACAGTTGAAAGAATGCTGGCTGTCGCCGACCGCTTTGATGATGACGGTCAGCTTGATGTTTGGGTGTATGATAACGAATTTTCACGATTAAAATCAGTCACAGAAAAAGATTTTTCTGGATATGTAAACCGCGAAATCATCGAAAATGATCGTGTTCATAAGTTTGGGAGAAATGATGAACCACCAGTCATGAAAGATGTTTTAAAAAAATACTTAGCGGAAGAACAAAATCCATATCCTGCATTTATTATCTTTATCAATGATGGAGGCTGCAAAAAATCGATTAAGTCGATCATTGAAAGCTCATCAGATAAGCCATTGTTTTGGCAATTCATCGGAATCGGTAATGGAAACTTTGATTTTCTCAAAAAACTAGATACATTGGAAAACCGTTATTTAGACAATGCAGGTTTTTTACAAATTGAAGATATTGAGAACATCTCTGATGATGAATTGTATGATGCGATTTTGCGAGAGTTCCCAAATTGGTTATCAGATGCAAAACAAGCAGGGATTTTAGCAGAAGTTCCTTCGGTTTCCAAGCCGAAAAAAGGGTTTTTCAGCAGGTTGTTTGGAAAATAACGTTAAAGGTGCATGGCTTATGAAAAAAAGGTTGCTCATATTTTTTACACCCATTATTCTTTTTATTTTGTTGCTAGGTAGTTATATCATCTACATCTACTCACATCAAAATAAAAATAAGCCTTTGTTTGAAGGTGAAAGCGATGACAGAACATGGAAAGTCATGATGACAAAAAGTGATAAAACGTCGATAGGACCTAATGAATATCTTGATGTATATTGGCAAGGTCATAAAGAAGAAGAGAAGAAAACAATTGTAACAAAAATCATCTTAAAAGTTGACGGAAAAATGTACAGGGATGGAGAAGACTACGAGCTTTCAGATTATACAGGAGAGGAACTAGACGGGGGCGGAAGCAAACCTGATCATATTTCCACTTTTGACTTTATTCCTGAAGATGAGATAAAAGGTCATGATTTAACAGTGCAAATCAAATGGACTGACGGACATCGTGAACAAACAGCGAATATTAAAATGAAAGAAAATAATTGATTTTTAAACTGGGAAAATAGCAGGCTCAAAACACCTGCTATTTTTATTTGCAATTGTCACTTATTAATCCAATCTTTTTTTAAAAGTGAGAACATATACACATCAATCAAAACCCCTTTTGCTTTCTCATACTCTCTTAAAAGGCCTTCTTTTTGAAAGGACAGGTGTTCAAGTAATTTAATTGATGGTGCGTTTTCAGGTTCAACTTTCGCTTCGATCCGGTTAAGTCCCATCTTTGTGAAACCATGGTGGATCAGTGTTCTGACTGCTTCGGAAGCAAAGCCTATTCCCCAGTGGCTCCTACCCAAATCATACCCGATTTCGGCTCTCATATTTTCATTGTCAATCATATTAAATCCGCATGTACCGATGACTTCATTTGTCTCTGTTAACACGATTGAGAACCGGTTTGCTTTACCTTCTAGACTTAACTCATTAATCATTTGAATCATAGCTTTCGCTTGGTCTGTGTTTTGAAAAGGCGAGATATTCATATATTTGGTGACATCTCGGTCTGACCAATAATAATAAAGAATTTCCGCATCTTCCAGTTCCATTTTTCTTAACATTAATCTGTCTGTATGAAGTGTTTCCACGGTCTTACCTCCTAATAGGTTGATTGGAAAGTGATTGTGAGAAGACCATGATCCATCTGTGCATCATTCATTCCTTTCTATCCATTAGTTTCTTTATTTTACCATGAAGAAATTGTGAAGAAAACTAGGAAAATAGCTGTGAGAGATGGACTCACCTATTGTCGAAACCATAGGGTAAGAGATTCAGTTATGACAATATTCGACATCTACTTCAACATACGGCTCGACCGTTCTAATTTTTGATTAACAAAGCTTTACAGAATGTTAATAAATGTCATCTATAATAGAAATTGATCAATCATTTGATAGGGGGTAATCGAATGACACATGAAGGGCAATTTGAGGAATGGATGAAGAAGTTGGATGAGGAGAGTTTGAAAGGCAATACATTTGACCGTCGCCGTTTTATTCGGGGAGCCGGCAAAATTGCTGGACTTTCACTTGGACTAGCAGTTGCGCAATCGATGGGGGCAATGGAAGTCAATGCAGCACCGAAATTTTCTGACTATCCTTTCACACTCGGTGTTGCTTCAGGCGATCCACTTTCAAATAGTGTTGTATTATGGACAAGATTGGCACCTGATCCGCTTAATGGGGGCGGCATGCCGAATGAAGCTGTCTATGTGAATTGGGAGATTGCAAAAGATCAATATTTCCGCCATGTTGTCAAACGGGGCAAAGAGAAAGCAACACCACACCTTGCTCACTCTGTCCATGCTGAAGTGCATGGCTTAAAGCCTAATCATGTGTACTATTACCGCTTTAAATGCGGGAACCAGTTAAGTCCTGTAGGAAGAACAAAAACGCTTCCATCACCGGGAGCAAATATTGAAAAATTAACGTTTGCTTTTGCTTCGTGCCAGCAGTATGAGCATGGTTACTACACAGCTTATCATCATATGGCAAAAGAAAACCTCGACCTTGTTTTTCATCTAGGAGACTATATATATGAATACGGTCCAAATGAGTATGTGTCAAGAACAGGAAATGTAAGAACACATAATAGTGCAGAAATCACCTCTCTTTATGACTACCGTAATCGTCATGCTCAATATCGTACTGACCCGAATTTAAAAACTGCTCATGCCAAGTTCCCATGGGTTGTCACTTGGGATGATCATGAAGTAGAAAACAATTATGCAAATCTTATTCCTGAAAAAGGTCAATCTGTCAAAGCATTTGTCAAGCGGAGGGCTGCTGCATATCAAGCTTATTATGAGCATATGCCGCTTCGCCGCAAATCACTGCCGAAAGGTCCTGATATGCAATTATACCGGAATTTTTCTTATGGTCAGCTAGCTGATTTCAATGTGTTGGATACACGGCAATATCGTGATGATCAGGCAAATGGAGATGGTAATAAGCCGCCATCTGATGAATCAAATGATCCAAAGCGAACACTCCTTGGCACCAACCAAGAAGCATGGCTGTTTAACAACCTGAGCCGTTCAAAAGCAGAATGGAATGTCCTAGCTCAGCAAATTTTCTTTGCAAGATGGAATTTTGGGACAAAGTCTGCACCAATTTACAGTATGGATTCTTGGGATGGTTACTCAGCGCAGCGTCAGCGAATTATCGATTTAGTTAAAGCTAAAAATCTCAACAATATCATTGTATTAACCGGGGATGTTCATGCAAGTTGGGCCTCGAATCTGCATACTGATTTTGACAATCTAAAATCAGATATTTTTGGGGCAGAATTTGTCGGAACATCAATCACTTCAGGGGGAAACGGTGCTGATAAAAGAGCGGATACCAATCGGATTTTATCACAAAATCCGCATATCCAATTCTTTAATGATTACCGCGGTTATGTTCGTTGTACAGTGACGCCTGACGAATGGCGAACCGACTATCGCGTGATTCCGTTTGTGACAGAGCATGGTGCTGCCATTTGTACAAGGGCTTCATATGTTTATCATAAAGATCACACAGGGATCAAGCGGACATCTGCCAATGTTGTGCAAGGTGGCGTGAAAAAATCTAATGAAGTTGAAGAGGATCGTTTCACCGCACACACAAAAGCACATCAAAAACAAATGAAACTGCAAAAAAAAGTGACTCAATAATGATGAAAGGATGATTTGTAGATGTTTTCAAATATCGGAATTCCAGGGCTCATCTTAGTACTTGTGATTGCGCTGATCATTTTTGGTCCTTCAAAACTTCCTGAGGTCGGACGGGCATTTGGCAAAACATTGACCGAATTCAAAAGTGCGACAAAATCGTTAGTGTCTTCAAGTGATCAAGAACCAGAGCTAGATTTGAAGAAAAAACATGATCAATCGGCATAATAATTCAAGCGGACGGGGAAACCCGTCTGCTTCTTTAAAGAAAGCGAGGGCAGTGACATGAAAAGCAGAGAAACTCATTTGCTTGATCATTTAGAAGAGCTGCGTCGCAGGATCATTAAAACTCTTCTCACATTCATATTGTTTTTGATTGTCGGTTTTATATTTGTTCAAGATATTTATGACTGGTTGAGCAGAGATTTTGACTCTAAGCTGGCTGTACTGGGACCAGGTGATATTTTATGGGTCTATATGATGATTTCAGGGGTTTTGGCAATTGCAGCAACGATACCAGTGGCTGCTTTTCAAACCTGGCAGTTTGTAGCACCTGCACTGACCCAAGTTGAACGAAGGGCAGCACTTTTTTATATTCCTGGTTTATTTATTTCGTTTATTTTAGGGATCTTGTTTGGTTACTTTATCTTGTTTCCGTTAGTCCTTCAATTTTTAATCAGTCTTTCCGCTGGTCATTTTCAAACGATATTTACAGCGCAGCATTATTTTCGTTTTATGCTCAACTTAACGGTGCCATTTGGTTTTTTATTTGAAATGCCTCTTGTCGTCATGTTTTTAACGAGTTTGGGCATTCTCAATCCTGCAAGACTTGCCAAGATGAGGAAGATATCTTACTTTGTGTTGATCGTGATATCGGTCGTTATCACGCCCCCCGATTTTATTTCAGATGTGTTGGTGATCGTGCCGCTCCTTGTACTATATGAATTAAGTATTTCTTTATCAACTTTTATATACAGGAAAAAAATCGCCAGTAAGGTAGAGGCTGAAGCTCAAGGTTGACGGACTTGGTTGTCTTCAGCCTATTTTTTAGTTTGTATTTTACTCTGTCAATGGGCAACAAGGGTTGTGCTATACGTTACAAATGCTAGTATTACATAATGAATACAATCCTAATAAATTACAACTTTTTCCTGATCAGTAACAGTGATTTGATGAGGAGAATCGGGAAGGAAGTTTTAATCGATAAGGACAAGGGCTTGTATGAACTGAGTAATAATATATTTACTAAATACCTTGTGAAAAGATGATATTTTTAAATTATAATAAATGCAATGATTAGTAGTTTTTATTTTATAAAGTTGGGTGACGAAATGCAGCGCATATTATTAGTTGAAGATGACCATTCGATCAGCGAAGTGATTCATCATTATTTAACAAAAGAAGATTTTCAGGTCGAACTTGCTTTTGACGGAGAAGAGGGGATTCGGCTCTTTCAGCATAATTCTTATGATTTGATCTTGCTGGATCTCATGCTACCAAAGCTGAACGGGATTGATTTTCTAAAATTAATCCGTGAACAGAGCAATATCCCAGTTTTAATTATTTCTGCAAAAGATGGTGATGTAGAAAAAGCGTTAGGATTAGGATTCGGTGCGGATGATTATATTGCCAAACCGTTTTCGATGATCGAGCTGACAGCGAGAGTAAAAGCTGCAATTCGGCGGGCAACACAATATTCGAGCAGTGAACCGGCTGAGGAAAAGGTATTACAAGTTCATGATCTCACTATTGATATAGAAAATGTATCAGTACTTAAAATTGGGAAACCACTTCAGTTGACGTCAACGGAATGGCAGTTGCTTAAGTTGTTTGCAACAAACCCAAAAAAGGTATTTACAAAAGAACAAATTTATCGGTCGGTGTGGAATGAAGACTACTTTGACGACCAAAATATTATTAACGTCCATATGCGGCGTCTTAGAGAAAAGATAGAAGATGACCCTTCTTCTCCACAGTATATTAAAACACTTTGGGGCATCGGTTATAAATGGGGAGAATTTTAGAATGACAATGGTATGGATTGGTATCATCATCATTTTAGCGTCTTTCAATTTGATTCAATATAACATGAAAAAGAAACGGGACGACAGCTTAAGGTATATATCAGAAAAGCTAAAAACGAGGCTAGAAGGACATTCAGCGGATCAAATTTTACTGGGAACGGATGATAAAGTATTGCGAGCTTTGCTCGTGCAAATCAATCTTTTGGCTGAGGATCATCAACATATCTCGGCCAGATTTGTAAGAACAGAGCAATCAATGAAACGAATGCTGACGAATATGTCTCATGATATAAAAACACCGCTTACTGTTGTTCTTGGCTATATCGAGGCGATCCAAAGTGAAGCAGATTTGAAGAATAAGGAGCAGGCAAGGCTTCTGGAAAAGCTCCATCAAAAAACATGTGAAATTATTCACTTGATGAATTCATTTTTTGATTTGGCTAAGCTAGAGTCAGATGATAAACAAATCCCAATCAGTAAAATACATATTAATGAAGTATGTAAAAAAAATATTTTACAATACTATGATGTGATTCAGACAAAAGGTTATCAAGTGGTCATTGATATTCCTGACAGACCGTTGTATGTGCATGGGAATGAAGAAGCGTTGAACAGAGTTCTTCAAAATCTTTTATCAAATGCGGTTCGGTATGGTGCAGATGGTCAGCTCATTGGATTGTCGCTATCATATGGAGAACGGTATATCGTGATCACCGTATGGGATCGTGGGAAAGGGATCAGTGAGCATGATCAACAAAGGGTATTTGAAAGACTTTACACCCTTGAGGAATCAAGAAATAAAGCGTTCCAAGGAAGCGGACTTGGCTTAACGATTACAAAAAGACTCGTTGAGAAAATGGGAGGGAAAATCTCTCTCAAAAGCAAGGCATATGAACGGACAGCTTTTTCTATCAAATTAAAACGGACAACTTACTAGTAAAACGTAAGATTTTCTTAAGAAACTAGACATAAAAAAGATAGTATCAACCGCTAAAATAGATTCGTAAACAAGAGACAGGAAAGGAGAAATGGTATTGACTTACATCGTACAATTAAACGGGCTGACCAAAACATTCCAAGGAAAAGAAGTTGTCTCCAATGTATGCATGCATATACGAAAAGGGGAAATCTACGGTTTTCTTGGCCCGAACGGAGCTGGGAAAACGACCATCATGAAAATGCTAATGGGTCTCATAAAACCGACAAGCGGTGAAATCAATATTCTTGGGCATAAGCTGACAAATACATCATATAAAATTCTCGGCCATATTGGAAGTATGATTGAGTACCCGATTTTTTACGAAAATCTGACAGCTTTAGAAAATTTAAATCTTCACTGCGAGTATATGGGATATCACAATAAAGCGAAGATTCAAGAAGTGCTGGACATGGTCAATTTAAAAAATATTGACAGCAAGCCAGTCAAAACGTTTTCGCTTGGTATGAAGCAACGCCTTGGAATTGCACGAGCGATTCTCACTAAGCCTGATTTGCTGGTATTAGATGAACCGACAAACGGTCTTGATCCTGTTGGAATCAAAGAGATCAGGAACTTATTTCAAGTGCTTAGCAAAGAGTATGGAATGACATTGCTGATTTCCAGCCACATCCTAAGCGAGATCGAACAAGTTGCGAATACAATCGGAGTCATAAAGGACGGCAAGCTTATTAAGGAAGTATCAATGGAAAACGTCAGGGAACAGAACACAGAATATATTGAGCTTGTAACCACAAATCAACTAAAGGCTTGCTTTGTGCTTGAAAACGAGCTTCACATGACTAATTTTAAAATATTAAATGATAAAACAATCCGAATTTATGATGCTGATGCCTCTCAAACAGCTATAACAAAAGCATTGGTATTGAATGATGTAGAAATTGAATTGATAAATAAACAGTTTACGTCACTTGAGGACTATTTTTTCAGATTAATTAACGGCGATACCATCAGTTTGTAAAGGAGGCTGAAACCTTATGGTAAATTTGATTAGAATAGAAATTAAAAAATTAAAGCTGGGCGGGTATGTACGTGGAGTTATCATTGCAAACTTAATCATTATCGGTCTTCTATGGATGATCGGCTATTCAGAAAAAGCAGAAGTCGAAGATGCATTCCGCAGTATTGATGAAACATTTCTTGTCATCGGCACCTTCGTTAGAGCAGTTTTTATCATTTTTGGTGCAGTATTGCTTTCAAGATTAGTCATTTCTGAGTTTAAAAATAAAACAATACTTGTGTTGTTTACATACCCGGTGAATCGCAAAAAAATAATGGCTGCTAAGCTATTAATCGTCGGCATATTGACATTTGTCACTATTTTGATATCAAATGTCTTCATTGCCACTATTTTCTTTATGCTAAATTCGTTCTTTCCTGTTGTTCAAGGAGAAATCACAGCCGATATCGTTTATGATCAGGTTCTAAAAATTGTAATTTTTGCATTCGGTGCTGCCGGAACCAGTTTAGTACCAATCTATTTTGGTATGCGTAAACAGTCCATTTCGGCAACGATCATTTCCTCAGTCATCATTGTGATGCTGATCAGCTCTACAAACCCAGTATTTTCTTTGTCTTCGATCATTTATATTCCCCTATCTTTGGCAGCTGTCGGAATCGTATTATCATATTTGACTGTCAGACAGATAGAAAAAAAAGATGTACTTTCATAACTGAAATTGGACAAGAGACTTATTACAGGGGAATTGCGAGACCCCAGAGGAGCAGTGAACGAGCTCCGAGGCGGCTCACGAATTGCCCGCGGGAATCGGGGCAAATGCCCCGATTTTCATTCATGCACCTTTTGAGCTCAATTAGTGAGCGGATTGAAGAGGTCATATATCCGCATAGATAAAGCTCCTATGACTTCCACTATTGCTGTAATCTTCCTCTGTTTCTGAAATTGACGAAAGATTAGCATTTCCCTATACTTGAAGAACTGAACAATGAGGAAACAGGGTGAACAGAAGATGGATTTTGAGATTCGGTTTATTTCTTTTTACGTCATCCAAGTAGATGGCAAAGATGAACAGGCAAACAAACAGTTTAAACATTTTCAGACGCTTGATACAACAGAGTTTGAACATAGTGAACTGAAAGATTTTTTAGATGGCGAACTCAAAAAAATTGTTAAACGGAAAGCAGAACGGCATCCTAAATCAGAACAGGTGCCAACGAAAATCGGCCGCTTTATTACTGAACCTGGACATGACCTAGACTCCAATCCGAATTACAATTTGTTTCATCGGACAAAAGAAGCGACAACAAAAGAAGACTTCATTGAACTGAGTGAACAGTTTGTCCGTACATACCTTGATACGAGTGCTGTCAGAGGCGGGGTATTTTTAGTGGCTTCCGCAGTACCGCGCAAGTACTTCGATGATGCATTTGTCTTTGTGATGAAATGCGATTTCGAACCGAAAGTCGCTTCGATTGCAGATGAAGCTTCATTAATCCAGAAGGTTGAAATGGCGATTACTACGAAAAATATGAAATCAATTCAATATCCATACATGCCTGAAGAAGGCATGACAGAAGAAAGCGAAGTCAAAATTCATCAGTCTTCACACGCGCGTTATTTTGAAGATTTCTTAAAGTTTGTTGAATATGGTGAATCAATGCCGCAAATCATGAAAACACAAGTGATGAATATGGTACAGGAGCATGTATATGAAGCATTATCAGACACAAGTGAGGAGCGCCAGCAGTTTGAACATGATCTAGAAATTTGGGAAGCTAGTGAAAAGCGCGACATTCAAGAACGCCTTGACACACATCAGGTGATCGAAGCTGCTGCACAAATGATTGAACATGTTCCAGAGGCTGAACTGAAAATGAAACTAGGTGAAACAGAGATTAAAGGACCTTTAGCTGAATTTGGAGATACGATTCATCTCGCCAAGGTGAATGGTCGCTATGTGGCACTAATTGAGGCTGAGACCATTTCGTTTGAAAAAGGAAGTTCACCTGTCGAGTTTTATAAGCCTGAAGGGCTTCATCAGGTGATTGAGAGGATGACAAAGCGAAAGCATGAGGAGTAATTAATATGTGCTTGTCGACAAAGCCGTTTAAAGGTTTGATCGACAAGCTTTTTTTTATTCTTCTTCTGGAACAATAAGCCCAAGCGATTTAGCAAATCCGACAGCTTGTTCAGAAGAGACGATACAACCGTTCAGCTTATCTAGAGAAACAGTGATATGATCAAATGTACAGCTTCTTAAATCAAGCTTATTTAATTCAGTTCCTGAGAAATTTGCCTCATTGAGATTACACTTGCTAAAATCCAATTGTTTGTGTTTGATTTCGTAAAAATCGGCATTTTCGAGTGAGCAATCTTGAAAACAAACTTGTTTAAAGTTTGCAAAGCCGAATGAGCCATATTTGGCTAAACATTGATCAAATAAAACATTTCGAAAAGTTGCCTCTGAAAGATTTGCTCCTATTAGTTTACAATTGTGCAGCTCTGTTCGATGGATAATCGCACCGCTGAAGTCAACATTTGATAAATCACACGAATCAAAAACAACATCTGTCAATTGTAGGTCACGAAAGGAGACATTTTGAAACACTGATTTTTTAAAAACCATTTTTTCGAATTCAAGCTGTTCAAATATTTGATCAACAATTGAAATATCTTGAATGACACCATTGAAGTAGTGTTTTTCAGCATTGATTTTCTCATCAAACTGAATCGGAATGAAGTTTTCAGGGAGTCGTGGGGCGCTTAGCTTCGTCTTTTTGTCAGGTTTCATACAAATACACTTCCTTTATATGTATTCGAGTAGAATATGAAAAGTTTTACAGTTGATAGATCATGCATTAAAATGAAAGAGTATTAACTGTTTTTGTGAAAAATGATTAAATTTGGAGATGAGAAATGTTGAGTACACTTCAGCACTTTATCTACTATCATATGGAAAAATCAGCTGAATTGGAAGCATTGTCTGGCGGGGACAGAACATTGTCGTTTATGGAGTATCATGATCGGGTCAACAAATTGGCTCAGTTTTTGCTAGAGAAAGGTGTTCAAAAGGGAGATTGTATTGCGATATTGTGTAAAAACAATCATCATTTCCCGGTTATTTTACTTGGGGCATTGAAAATCGGTGCGGTCGTTGTTCCATTAAGCTGGCAGCTGACTACTTATGAAGTAGAGGGAATTTTGAAAAATAGTCAGCCAAGTGCCATCTTTTATGACAGAGAATTTGCTCCTGTTTTTTCACCGCTCGGTCAATACCTTCAGTCGTCACTTATGATTGAAGCTGGAATTGGAATGAATACAACAGAAGAGTTTGAAGATATTTTTATGAAGCGACCATCTCAGCTAACCATAGAGCAGGTGGCAGAAGATGATTTGGCATTATTGTTATTCACATCAGGGACGACCGGGAATCCAAAAGGCTGTATGGTGAATCATGGTAGTTTGGCTACCTATTTAACGGATCTACGTATCAATGGAAAGCAACATAGGGGTACCCGGTTTTTAGCGTGTCATCCTTTATATCATATGAGCTCACTTAATCATATTCTTCAAGGTGCCTTTGGGGGAGTTACACTGCATTTTTTATGGGAACCTAAACCAGTTGAGATTTTACAAGAAATTGAGAAAAAACAGATTCATATGATGATGGCGTTTCCATCTGTTTACACATACATGTTGGAAGAAATGAAAAAACGGCCGTTTAACCTGTCATCAATTAGCGCTTTTATTTCCGGCGGGACAAAGGTTCCGACGCGTTTGTTCAAGGAATTTAAAGATTATGGAGTGATGATGGTTCAAGGATACGGCAGTACTGAAGCATGGACAGTTAGCTCATGGAGACCTGACATGGGCTGGGACAAAGTCCATTCAGCCGGAAAACCGATTCCGCGTGTCAGTGTCAAGATCAAAGATCCAAGGACACATGAGGAGCTTCCGCCAGGTGAAGTGGGGGAAGTCGTCATTAAAAGTCCGTATGTTTTTGCAGGATATTATCAAAACCGACATGCTACAGAAAAAGTGTTGAAAGATGGGTGGTTTTATATGGGGGACTCCGGTTGTCTTGATGAAGAAGGATTCTTGCATATAACAGGTCGCTATAAAGATATTATTGTTTATGGCGGAGATAATATTTATCCTCACCAAGTCGAAGACATTATTGAACAAGTGCCTGGTGTCATTGAGTCTGCTGTCATCGGTGTTCCAGATGAGGTGTATGGCGAGACTCCAAGGGCATATGTTGTAGTAAACGAAACATATCGTCCGGGAAAGGAAGATATCATATCTTATTGTAAAGAACGGCTAGCAAACTATAAAGTACCTGACATCATATTTGTTAAAAGTCTTCCGAAAAACAGACTAGGCAAAATCGTTAAGCATGTATTACGGGGGGATTGCATCTGAGTCGGTCATATTATGTTATCTTAATGAGTCAATCTACTACAAATTTAGGATTTGCGCTTTACACAATGCTTGTCACACTCTATGTTTATAGTGTGACAAGTTCTACAGCGATAGCTTCTATAATCACCTTAATTAGTCTCCTTTTCCGAATGATAGGCAGTGCAACTCTTTCATTGTTATCAAACCGTCGATCATTTCGATTTTTATTGATCGCTTCACAAAGTGTACAGCTTGTTTTCTTATTATGTTTAGTGTGGTTATTTCGTCAAAGCTATTCAGATATGCTGACAATTGCTTTCATGTTTTGCATCGTTTCGATCATCTCGTTTTTTAATGGGTGGTTTGCCCCTATAAAAAGCACAATCATTCGCTCAGTTGTTGTAGAAAACCAAAGAGTTAAAGCGAATGGCTTAATATCTGTAACCGATCAAACGTTTCAATTAATTGGCTGGGCTTTTGGAGGAATCACCTTATCTTTTTTAGGAAAAGATTTTACATTATGGATCACGATTTCTTTAGTCGTCGTTTCACTTTCCTGTTTGTGTTTTCTACAAATCAAACAGAAGCAAGTTGCAATGGAATCCCCTTTTAATCGTTTAAAAAAGGGTTGGTCAACTTTATTTCAACATCAAGACCTTAAAGTGTTGCTGGTCATGGATTTAGTGGAATCTTGGGCAGGTATGATTTGGACGGCGTCTGTTTCGTTAGCATATGTCAGTCAAGTTTTACATAAGGAAGAAGCTTGGTGGGGATATATAAATGGTGCTTATTATTTAGGAACAATCATTGGCGGATTTATCATCTTTAAAGTTTCCGATAGACTACAAAAGAACTTACTCTTTTCTATGTTTTTAGGAGCGATTGCATATGGAGTCTTTACTGTAATATATGGTTTACTTTCAAACCCTTATGTAGCACTCATCTTTGTGCTGTTGATGGGACCTGCTTTTGTTTTGCGTGATTTATGTCAGGAAACCTTTATTCAAAATTGTCTAGACGAGAATATGTTGGCTGATATCATGGCGGCAAGGTCTACCCTCATTCAGTTGATTTATATGTTATCGATTATTGGGATCGGTGTGATAACAGATGTGGTTGGGGTTCGTTTCGTATACGTAGCTTGCGGCATTTTACTATTAATAGCCGCTTTTTATGGGACCTTTCATTTCTTTGGTAGGAGTCCTCGCCAAAAAGAGTCTCTTGATGGTTGAGGTTGTGAAATGTTTAGAAAATGTTTAAAATGCAGTGGATTTTTCTAGCTTTTTTCAATTTTGTCTTTAAAATGAATTTTTGATGCGATATAAAGAAGGGGGAGTTCCTTTTGTGGTCATCACTTAAATGGGAGGCAAGTGCAAATGAAAAAAGGTTTATGTCTATTGATATTAAGTGTTTTATTGATAGCTGTTCCTGAGTACTCAGCTGTAGCGGCCAATGTTCATGAAGACGAGTATGAACCTAATGATTCCCTTGCTTTAGCTCATGATATAGGATTGTGGAAATATAAATTGATTTCGGCAACGATCCATAGTGAAAGTGATAAAGATTACTATAAGTTTTATGCCTCAAAAGGAGATCAACTTGCTATTCATCTCAGGGAAATCCCGGCAAATACAGATTATGATCTTTATTTATTCAAAGATTCCTATCACTACCCTGCCGTAGCCTCTTCCGAAAGAACAGGCAATCAAAACGAAATAATTCGGTTTGATGTACCTGAATCAGGAAGGTACATTGCGGCTGTACTTTCTAAAAATGGAACATATGCTGGATGGGGATTTTACAGATTGGAATTCATAGATAGGATTAAAAGCGGTTACTATACCGCAAATCTGTCACCATCATCGATATCCAGTCCAGGAAAAGGAGTCGCTTCTCCGCTAGCTGTAGCGAACTTGAAAAATGTTTCAACCATTCCTGATGGAGCGATTGTAAAAAGCGTCTCAGCCGAGGGAACGATCTCTCCAAGCCTTGGTCACACCTATCGAGAAGTACTCAATCAAGAAGAAGGGGTGTGGCACACAACAGTTTCTGGGGGGACAATGTTCCGTGATATGAAAGCGGAACTGGGCTTACCTGTTAAAACCATTTGGAATGTCAGGTACTATTCACTTGCTCACAGCCGTTCTACCTGGAGATCACCACAACTGAAGATCAATTATCAATATGATCAAACATACGGTTGGTGAAATGGGTTAAAATTTGAACGATAAATAAAAATTCACTTTTAGCCATGAAAGGAGCTCCCATGACGATTAGAGAGACATGGCAAAACTTTCACTTTATACAGAACTATTGATGAACTCAATCGATAAAAACCAGTTATCAAAACATCAGGTAACAGGCGAAACAAGCGCAATGAAATGGTCACCATTGATCGACAGCGTTTAAATAGCCAGATGGAAGAGGAGTAAACTCAGAAGGGTATCAAGCTTGCCAAACATCAAAACCTTACAGCTTGTTGTGAAAAAAACATGTATGGAAATGAAATAAGGCGGTTCCCTTTCTGTTTGTAATTCAGGAGCAAGACAGGATAAAAATGAATATTTCTATGAGGGAAAAGTAGTTATTTGGAGACATTCATAATTTTCGGATTCCTCGAACAAAAAATAAGAACGGGGTTGTCGAAAGTAGTGTGAATGAATAAAAATTGGGAAATTTGCTCGTTGTACCTGCAGGAGTCTCGCAATTCCCCCTGAATTACGTTGAAACAGCTCCATTCTCACCCATGAAAAAGAAACAACATAAATCTCTGGATGATCAGTCCAGGGGAAACTAATAACAATCAATCCTCATTTACAAAAAAAGATTGAATGCAAGCTGTTGCTTTTTATTTCCCTTCCTCACGCAATAAACCATAAAATATTGTTCCTTTTCCGTCCGAAATCCTATGCGGTGAAAAGTCTATATCTTCCATAAGTTTTTATTAAGATACATAAAGAGACACTCGAACCATTAGTAAACAAGTGTTTATATTGTTGTTTTTCTTCATTGAAGGAAATATGACAGTAAAACACATTTGTGAAATCACAAATGTGTCAAGAGCCTCACTATATAGGAAACGATCTAAGGAGAATACAAATTAAGGTTGGTCATAAAGAGTGGTATGATAAAATATTCAATGTACAAAGTTTTGGCTCACTCCCGATCGAAAGGGGGTGAGAACTATGTCAACTTATCAGTGTTTAACTTTGATGTTTATGTTTGGAGTGTTTATTCTGACATTGTTGACATACCTCAAAAAGAAATAGACCACCCTTGAGACCTGGAAAGTTACAGGGGTAGTCTATTTCAAAAGAAATGATACAATTGAGCTTTGGCCGCTTTTGGCCTGCTTTGTACATTGGACTCGACTGCTGGCAACAGTCGAGTCGTATTTTTTATTTTATGCAATATTTTAGAAGTTAAACTTAATTTAATCCTATATTTATGATAACACAAAAAACAATTCTTGCAATGTACGAGATCTACAAGTCCGCATCTGGCTGGATGATTCGTTGTTAAATCTGACACCATCTTAAACATAGTTGTTGAGAAAAAGTAATGCAGGCTGTAGCTTGCTTATTTTTTTTAAAAAAAGTATTGACTCTTCCGTTACGTGATACTTTATAGTCAATAAGGAAGGGAGGACACATCATGAAAGTTAAAGAAGTTGCTGATTTAGTCGGCATTAGTGTGCGCACACTGCATCATTATGATGAAATCGGCTTGTTAACACCAGCTGAGACGACAGAGTCTGGTTATCGACTTTATTCAAATGACGATTTGGAAAAGTTGCAGCAAATCTTATTTTTTAGAGAGTTAGACTTCCCTTTGAAAAAAATTAAAACGATTCTCGAGAGTCCTTCTTATAACCGGTATGAGGCACTACAGCTACATCGAAAAATGCTGCTTGAAAAACGGAACCGAATCAATCTCATGATGACGACAATTGACAAAACGATTCAATCTATGAAAGGAGAAATTACTATGACAAATGCTGAAAAATTTGCCGGTTTTGATTTCAGTCAAGATCCGTACGAAGCGGAAGCCCGTGATCGATGGGGTGATGACGTCATTGACAAAACCAAAGCTAAAATGGCTGCTAAATCTAAACAAGAACAAAAAGCGTTCGCACAGCAATTTTCTGAGATTTACGAAAAGCTTGCCGAAGTTCGACAGTGTGCACCTGATTCAGAACAGGCACAGTCGGCGATTAAGGTATGGTATCAGTTTTTAAATCATGAAACTGGACACCACTACACGCTTGAAGCATTTAAAGGTTTGGGACAGATGTATATTGATGATGAACGTTTTACGAAGAACATCGATCAATATGGTGAGGGCTTAGCAAAATTTATGTCTGAGGCCATGACAGTCTTTGCGGAGCGGAATGAAGAGTAAATAGATAGTAGGGGCATTGTGAAAAGATGCCCCTTTCTGTATGTGTTAAGCTGCTCTTCGAAACCCCACATCCATCAAAATGAAATTTTTTACATTTAAAGCTAAATAACTTCTTTTTTACCTCGGTTTACTTTAATAACGTATGTTTTGGCTGCAAGGTCATGCAAGCCTTGTTTTTTTGTGTGAAAAGCAACTACGAGAAAAAGAAGCCTAATGAACAGCTGAATCAATAAAAAGAGAAAGCCTCTAACTACAGCCTGCCAAACTTTAATTCGTTGTCCATTTTTAGCCGAAACAATGCGAAGTCCAAAAACCACTTTCCCTATCGTACCTTGTAGCTTTGTTAAGGGAAGAAGGAAGATGTATGAAATGATAGAAACCAATAAGACGATGGTTCCATCAGTATCACTGAAGAGACTATAATCAAAAATAATAGTAGTTAAAATAACAATTAATACAACATCGACAAGAAAAGCGCCGACGCGAATCCAAAAACCTGCAAACTTCATTGTGTATTTCTTCCTTCCATTTTTCAAATAACATTATCCATCTTATAGCTTAATAACCATTTTGAAAATAGGATATTCACCCTATTTTACGACTTGCCGATTTTCCTCCCGTTCAAAGTTTTGATAGAATAAATAAGTTATAGTTTAGTATACGGAGGTTTCATTGTGAAAAAAGTAAAGAGAAATATGCCTTGCCCTTGTGGTAGTGGACTAAAATATAAAAAGTGCTGTGGCCATACAAATGCTAATTTACAAATTGTTGTGGAGCGGGAGCTGAAGCAACTGCAAAAAGATGTCATGGAATTTGCTTTTACAGTACATAAAGAGACACTTGATCAATTCCTACATCAATATTCTTTTTTAGCAGATTTAGAGGAATCAGCACAAAAAATATCGATTTTTAACTTAGGCGTATGGGGGGTCTTTTCACAGCCGTTAGCAAAGGGAGGATTGACGATTTTCGAAGATTATTTAAAAGAAAACGACTCCTCTATTCTTAGGTCACAAACGAAAGAAGCTATTCAATCATGGAAAGATCTCGTCCCAGCTTTATTAAGGGTGATCGATATAGCAGACCATGAGATGCATTTTGAAGATACTATTTCTAAAGAACCACTCATCATGAAAATGAGTATGAAGCGAGAAGGACCATTTATCGGTGATTATGTTCTTGGTTTTCCGATCAAAATTGGCGATCATAAAGAATTTTTCCTGCAATTTACCATCTATCCTAAAAAGCTGATTAAAAAGATAGAAGGGGCTTTGAAACCGTTTAGTGGAGAAACAAAGCAGTTCATGAAAGAAAAATTCCCGCAATTTTTAATGAAACTCTGTCATGCTAAAGAAGGATCTTCTCAAGAAATTGAATGGGCTAATGAGATGGAAAAAGAAACAGCGCATGTTATCGAAAAGGGATTGCTTACTGAAGGTCATTCAGAGGCATTTATTTCTTGGGCGATCGGTCTTTGGCAATCGTACTGCACTAAAAAATCGCCAATCATTAAAAAAGCTGAAGCTTTTGCTGCTGCTTTAGAGTATTTTATCCATTCGGTTTCCAAATCAGAAAAATCAGTATCACAAGCTAAGCTTGCGAAAAAATACGGTGTGAGTGCTTCAACTGTGTCAAATCGTTTTAAGGATATTGAAGTTGTCTTGAAAGAAGAACTAGATCAATATCTTGAACAGCTACCTTGTTAAAAATATATCATCGTCTGCCGACTTTAAGAGTCGGGCAGGCGGACTTAAAAAAGAGGGAAGACGTTATGCGTTTACAATCATTAAATATCATTGAGAAATTGAAAAAGGGTGATCGCTCTGTCTTACGGCAAACGGAATGGTTAAAATACCTTTACTTAACAAAACAGCAAAACGTTAATTTGGAACGTGTTCCTTCATTAAAAAAGATGCCGAGTCACCCCGTTTTCCTCTATGTTGAAAGAACACTGCACATTTTAGAGAAAGCTGATATTCCTGATCATGAACAAAAAATCATTGAAGAAGTCCTTGTCTGGAGTGAAGTAGCCAAATGTGCCCTGCCGCATCAGCGAACAGAGTGGCATAATAAGGGGTTTCAACTCGCTATTCATAATATCGGTTCCGCGCAAATTTATGATGATAAAATCACATCTGACCGAACAAGTGTTGAAGAACTCATCTATATCTTGATTTTGACACACGGTCTTGTTGGACAATATATCCGCGGAGAAACGCAATATCAGCAATTTTCACCATTGATTGACTGGCTAGAGCGTTCAAAACGAATCAATCTCAATATGAAACGAGTCCTCTATTGGCTAAACAAATGTATCATTGCCGCTGTTTCTTTAGAGCTTTGGCAATCGATTGAGGAAGATGTTAACCGGGTGATTGCACAAATTGTGAAGAGAGAGCGCAATCAGGAATGGATATTTACAGAAAGGTTAAAACGATTGCGTCAACAAGCGCTTTATATGGGAGAAGATATCAATTATTATCAACAATTTCTAAAAGAACATGAAGCAGAAAAGGTGCTGCAGGATTTTTTTAAGAAGGTAGATTTATGGTATGTTGAATCAGCACTTTCGTCTTTTACCTTTGAGGAGTTTGTTAAAATCTTTTTGCTCATCCGTCGTTCTGTCAATCTTTTATCGGTTAGGCAGATTAGTTTTGAACCGTTGATGAAAGATATTTACCGTGATTATCAGGGTGTGCGGCATACGAATATTTATAAAAAACGAATTATTGAAGCGTGCTTGAAGGAGATGTCCATTTCCGACTTACTTCAAGGAGATGTACCTGTTAATGAACATGTTTCATTGTCTATTCAGCCATTTGATCATGCTTTAGAAATCATCGGTGTCACTTTTACTTTTTCAAAGGCTGGGTTAAAGTTGATAGAGTTCTGTCAGGAAGCAGAAAAATCTCCATTATATGAACGGGCAATTGTTCTTCTGTATGATTTTTTTGATTTTCGCAAAGATTCATTTGATCGCCTTCAAAATGAACAGGCTTATTTATTTGACATGAACAGTGCTGAAGATTATAAAAAAAAGATTGCGGATTATGCGGTCGGAGAAAAAATGCTAGATATTGGTGCCGGAGGAGGCGTCATGCTAGATTTGTTGACAGAACGTCATCAGAAGGCAAAAGTCATTGGGATTGATTTGTCAGTCAATGTGATTGAAGAGTTGCAAAAAAGAAAGGTTCGTGAGCGTAAGCGCTGGGAAGTTATGCAGGCAGATGCGTTGGACTTATCGGAATATATTGACAAAGAAAGTGTTGACACCATTGTGTTTTCATCTATTCTGCATGAAATGTTTTCTTATATTCCTTATGAGGGTAGAAAATTTAACGATCGTGTCATTGCTAAAGCATTAAAAAGTGCTTTTGATGTACTGAAACCAAATGGCAGAATCGTGATCAGAGATGGAATCATGACAGAAAATAAGCAGGAAACACGGCGAATTCACTTTAAAGATTCAAGTGGAATGGATTTCTTCAAAAGGTATCTCCATGATTTTAAAGGGCGGAAAATTCACGTATTGGGTATAGAAAAGGATGCGGTGACACTTTACATTAATGATGCAATGGAGTTTCTTTATACGTATACTTGGGGAGAAGAAGCGTACCCGCATGAAGTACAGGAGCAATTTGGTTTTTTTACCCCGTCAGAATTTCGGGCTTCTATTGAAAAAGAACTAGGTGATTGTGCCAACATTCTTGTGTTTGAACATTATGTACAAGAAGGTTATGAAGAACATCTTTCTCCAAAGGTTGAGATTACTGATCACAATGGGAAGAACGTTTCATTGCCTGACAGTACTTGTTTTATTGTCATTGAAAAGAGCTGTTCTAGAAAGGTCATAAGTAAATGACCTTTTAGACAGCTTTTTCTACATTAAAATAGATACAAAAATTCGCTTTTCTTAAATGTGAGTGACCAAACAAACATGAAGAGGTGGACGTTCAACGTATCACACACAAATCAAGTTGGGTCATGCCAACGGCACTCACCGAACACCTACTAGCCGCCTTTCCGGAGTGATCAAAGAACAAACGCTCTGGCGTTGGCTTCCATAGGCTTCATTCAATTTGTATATAAGGGAACGAATGCTAAACGACTGTCGACAATCCAATCCCACAAAAAAGGTGAACCGCTCAGGGGCAGTTCACCTTTTTTAGGTACTTTTAAACAGTACCTATTCTAGTTTGTTCCATAGAAACTAGAGAAATAGTCTTCTGCTGAGTAGCCATTAACGTCAAGCTGCCATTTCCCATCTTTCGTTTTTTTCATCTTAACGTCAATAGTTTTTTCAGTTGAGGCAGTTTCTGCATGTTTGAATTCTTCAGCTAATATATCAATTGTAGGATTAATCAAATCTTCTCTAGAGATGTAATCTTTTCCGCTTTTTTTCCCGTATTCCTCTATTCTTTTCTGTACTCTCTCTTTAACTCCTGAGGAATCAATAGGTGTAATCGTTGCTTTAACAGTTGCCTCGTTATCTGTATTATTGATACTTACAGTTTCTAAATGAAGTTTAGATTTTTCCTTATAGGTTTGTTGGACAGCACTGATTAGTTTATTGAGTTTCTTTTTATTGATTGAATCACTTTCATAGATATCGAAACTTCGAGTAAATGATTTTTGAGCGCCTTCAAGATAGTCTGTGACAATTTTTCTTTTATTTTCACCTGTTAATGTTTCGAAGTCACTATTATCTTGACCGAATAGTGTAATATCTGTGTAAGCTTGTAATGCTTGTGCTGGTTCTTGAAGTTTCTTAGCAGAATCCATAAAATCATTTCCGTCTAAATTGAATGTTAATGTTTTACCTTTTTTAGTACCACGCAGAGAAGGTGTATATTCGAGTTGATATTTTTCGCCTTTGTCAACTTTATAATAAAGAGAACCTTCAATTGATTTATCAGGGTTTAGATTTTCATAGCCGATTCTGTCATCATAAGATGTCTCATCGGAAACTTTGGATTTACCTTGATAAAGGCTGAAATCATCATTACTAACTTCTAGAGGTTCTTTGCTTGTATTTTTAACTGATACTTTTACTTTTAAGATGAGTTCGTTTTCCCCAAGGTTTGTTGCTATTTTATACTCAGGAAGTGCATACTCGGTGCTGACTATTTCCACTTTTGCACCGTTTTCACCTTCTGCTGTCTTTTCATCTTTACTTGCACTTTTACTGTCACTACCTTTACTTCCGCCACATGCAGTTGCAAAAATAGCTGTGAACATCAAAAGCATGATTAAAAGTAATTTTTTGCTTCTCATGTCATTCTCCTTTTTCAATATATTTTTTCATTGTTATGTAAATGAAAATAAGTACTATGCCAAAAAACACATTTTAATAAAGGTCCAGTGTACCTTTTTTAATCGTTGTATCTTAAGTAAAAGAAACAACAACACTATTTTATAGTTTAACTGATTATTATGAAATAGGTGATAAATACTAATTTCGGACAACAAATTGCAAGTTTAGACAAGATAATAGAGTTAATGTAGTAAATAAAGACTAAAACTTTAGAATTAATATATATCCATTTTCATAGAAAAATTATCCTTGTTTTGTTATTTGAAAATGATGAATAGGACTCAAAAAAAGCATTAAATAAGGATAAAAGACTTTTTAATCTTCATAAATTGAGTGGATAGTATGTGATTCTAAAGACCTGTCTGATTATCAACCTTAATGTCAGTTTAAAATTTTGTAGTTCTAAATAACCAGTTCGGGTCAGTAGCGTGATTGAAATTGATAAGGTGACCATGAACAATCAAGTTGATAGACTATTGATTAAGGAGGGTGATGAATGAACACAGTTGAATATATGACGAATGATGCGTTGACGTTATCCAAACTTATCAAGAATCGTCAAGTATCAGCATATGAGCTATTGGATGCTGCTTTTGCCCGTTTAGAAGAAGTCAATCCACAGTTAAATGCGGTGATTCGGACAAGAAGAGAGAAAGCAGTACACGAAATTGGGCATCTTGATCTGGCAGACCAGCCATTTGCTGGCATCCCGATTCTTTTGAAAGATATTTCTCAAGCGATAAAAGGGGAGCCGCTGACAGCTGGGGCAACACTTCTTCAATCACATATTACACAGCAAGATTCAAATTTTGTTGCCAAACTGCGAAATGCCGGGTTTTTGTTAATGGGTCAAACCAATACGCCTGAATACGGATTGAAAAATATTACCGATCCGGACTTGTATGGTGCGACACGAAATCCTTGGAATATTGCCCATTCGCCAGGCGGATCAAGTGGTGGGGCAGCAGCCGCTGTCGCATCAGGTATCGTTCCAGTTGCAGGTGCGAGTGATGGTGGGGGGTCTATTAGAATTCCCGCTTCTTTTACAGGGCTTTTCGGCTTAAAGCCAACTCGTGGTAGAACACCGGTTGGCCCCGGAATCGGTCGACAGTGGCAAGGAGCAGCGATTGATTTCGTTCTTTCCCGAACTGTCAGAGACAGTGCGGCATTACTCGATATTTTGCAGACGATTCAACCAGAAGCCGCTTTTCAAACACCATTATTCCCAGAAAAATATGTTGAAGATATGAAAAAAGGGCCTGGGCGTCATTTAAACATTGCATTTTCTATAAAGTCCCCTGTTGGTACACCTGTCAGTGATGAGGCGAAAGCTGCAGTTCATAAAACTGTGGAGTGGCTCAGTGAACAAGGACACCATATTGAGGAACGAACCAATGGTGTTGACGGTCTTCGTTTAATTGAAAACTATTATTTGATGAATAGTGGTGAAATTTCTGCAATGATCTTACAAATGGAGCAATCACTGGGGAGACCGATCACAATCCATGACGTTGAGATCGTCACATGGGTGTTGAATGAAGCCGGTAAAAAAGTGACGGCTGCCGAATTTACCGCCAGTCTTGCTTCTTGGGATACAGCAGCTGCACAAATGGCAGACTTTCATAAAACATTTGATTTGTATGTGACACCTGCGACAGCTTACTCGGCTCCTAAAGTTGGTGAGCTAACCCAGACGCAAAAGGAAGTCGAAACGCTAATGAAGGTCAGTGGGATAGAAAAAGATGAACAACAGTCACTCATTTATGAGATGTTTTTGAAAAGTCTCACCTATACACCATTCACACAGCTTGCCAATTTAACTGGCCAGCCGGCAATGAGTGTTCCGCTCCACATCACTGAAAGCGGGTTACCAATCGGTGTTCAGTTTACAGCGCCAAAAGGAAAGGAGCATTGGCTGTTACGAATTGCATATGTATTGGAACAGTCGGAGTTGTGGATAGGTATGAAGGGGAATCCGATGTTTGCTTAGATGTGAATCTGCAAAAGATCAAAGGGGCTGTCCTGAAAGTCAAGAATTTGCTCGCTTTCCGCGAGCCTCCTCGGAGCTCGTTCCTTGCTCCTGTGGGGTCTCGCAATTCCCCCTGATCATGTTGATAAAGGATTTTTTAGATATTTCGATCATGAAAGAGCTATTTTTTTTCTAATCTTGCATACAGCCAATAACTGATAAAAGCTCCTAAGATGCCTAAAATGAAAACCTTAATTAGTTCAAATGGCGAATGAAGCTTTTCAATCATTAAACTTGTGAAATAAGGATTAAAGAATTGAAGATCTGCTACTAAATGAATAATAGCTAATGATTGGCCGACAAAGACAACAGATAAGCCGGCTAGAAAACTTTTAAACATTAGTGTAAACGTAATTGAGATCATAGCTAAGCTTATCTGACATAAAACCATTTGAAATCCTAAAGAAAAACTCTGAAAGAAATATTCTGATTTAAAAGAAGTATTTGCTAAAAAGAAAAACAGCAATAAAAACCCGCTGATGATAAAGAACAAGCTTGAGATGATCATCATAAAAACGGTGATTAATTTACTTACATAAAACGATGCTAACTTATAAGGGTAGGCATGATATAGGATTGTTTTTTCTTCATTGTATTCTCTTATCAAGATAACACTTGACATATATCCAAAAAGAAAAGGACCCGGAAATAAATTGATAGCAATGGTGATATAAGACATGACTCTGCTCCAGTTAGTGGAGGATAGCGATAGTAAATAAAAGGCAGTCGAAAGGAGAGTGAATATGTTCATGAATATAAAAAGCGAAAAAATTTTAGTTCTTTTTAATTTTAAAATTTCAACTAATACTAAATGATACATGACACTATTTTTCCCCTTTTATTTTCTGTAAAAAGTGACTTTCCAAAGAGCATTTTTCACGTTTTATTTCATGGACTTCTATTCTATGTTTCATCATCTCATTGAGTATTTCAGAAGTAGTTTTCTTTTGATCAAATATTTGAATACACCTGTCACCAGTCACTTTATAATGCTCAATATGTAATTGTGTTTCTAAAATAAATGCAGCTTTGCTCACATGATTGACTCTAACCAAAATATATGTGCTTCTTTTTTTCTGAATCTCACCTTTATCTAAATGATCTATCATCTCTCCGTTATGTAACAGTCCGATTCTGTTACAAAACTGTTCAATATCTGTTAAAGTGTTGCTGGCAACTAATAGCGAACTTTCATAGTATTGTGATGTAGATCGGATTGCATTTTTCAACTCTTTCGTTAGTTGAAGATCCAAACCAATCATTGGCTCATCCAATATGATCAATTCAGGATAGTTTAAGAATGCCCTGGCAAGACCAACTCTTGCTTTCGTTCCAAATGATAAATTTCTGATCACTTGGGAGGCTTGGTCTAACACGTGAAACTTTCTTAACACTTCATGAATACGTTCAGTAGAAGGGAAACCCATCAACCGACGATGAATATCTAAATTCTCAAATACGGTTAAATTGTCATAAAAATGTTTAATATTTAAAAATGAACCGACTCTGTTATAAACATCTTTGTTTTTTCTAGTACTGACTACATGACCAAAGAGTTGAATGTTTCCTGCTGTTGGTCGAATATCATTTAAGATCAATCTAAGAAGAGTGGACTTTCCAGCACCATTTTCACCTATTAATCCATAAACATCACCTTTATCAATTTTCATATTTATGTTTTTAATGACAGTCTTATTTTTAAATGTTTTTGATAAACCTTCTGTTTCTAAAACAGGTTGCACTTAAACCTCTCCTTTTGAAACCTTAGGTATACTAAATGTAAAAGCTGTCTTTTCAAATGGAACACTGCTTACTTTCATTTGCCCGCCTTGTCTTTCGACAAGCTCCTTACATATTGTTAAACCTAAGCCGGACCCACCGTTATTTCTTGATGAATCTGCTTGATACGATCTTTTAAAAATATGAGGTAAATCGCTCTCAGAAATACCTTCCCCTTTATCCCATATCTCTATCATGACATTGTCTTCTAGTTCTTTTATATTGATTCCGATCACTTTCCCGCTAGCTCCATACAACAACGCATTGTTCAGTAAGTTATTGATAATGCGCTCCAAAGATAGTTTATTAGCGAGTACGATGATGTCCGTTTTCGGTGAAGAATAATCCAGCTCTATCCCATTTTTCTCGAACTTATAATAAAATTCCAAAATCGTATTTTCAATAAAGTTGGGCAAGTGAATCTTATCAACAGATAGTGGCTGTACATTTGATTCTATCTTTGAAAAATCAAAAAAATCTCTTGAGATCATCCCCAATTTTCTAGATTTTTCATAAACAATTGAAAGATATTTCTGTTTTTCTTCGTGGGAAAGGTCATTGTGTTCATTCATCATGACTTCTAGGAACCCCATAATTGATGTTAATGGTGTACGAATATCATGTGAAATATTTTCAATAAGATCCCGTCTTTCTTCATCCATTTCAGAGACGACTTTGGTTAAATGTCTATACTTGTTAATAAATTGATTGATTGTGATGGCGAGATCTTGCAAATACACATGAGATGACTTTACTTGAACAAAGGAGAATAACTCTTGATCCATGACAAATTCCACATTTTTAGTTAATTGTTTGATTTTCAGGTTCATGTTTATTTTATCAATGATAAGGCTGATGATGATGCAACATAAAATCAAGATGATATACATCATTGTTTGTTATCTCCTGCAATTCGGTAGCCAATTCCCCATACTGTCTGAATATATTTAGGTTTTGAGGGGTTAGCTTCTATTTTGCTTCTTAATCGATTGACATGGACAGTAACAGTATTGTCATCTGTATAGTAGTCTTGTCCCCATACAATATTAAATATTTGTGACTTACTGAATACCTTTAAAGGATGCTTCATAAGCAGTTCGAAAATTAAAAATTCTTTGGCGGTTAATTCGACATTTTTTCCCGCAACTTGACAAGTGTGATGATCACAGTTAAGTTCGATATTTCCATAGCGTAGTATAGTATCTGTTGGTGAAGAATGAGCTTCATTTAAATATAGAAAGCGCCTTAACAATGCCTTTACTCTAGCTAACAGTTCTCCAACTCTAAACGGTTTAGCAAGATAATCATCTGCACCAAGATTCAAACCTAAAACTTTGTCACGCTCTGAGTCTTTAGCACTTAAAATTAAAATAGGTATATTATTCGTTTGTCTCACCTTTTCTAAAATGTCTAATCCGTTTATGTTTGGCAGCATCAAATCAAGGATGAGCAGATCAAAGGGGTTTTGTTCGAGAGCTTCCAAAACACTTTCTCCATTAAAAACCGTCATGACATGGTAACCCTCATTTGTTAAAGAACGTTTTACTAACATGCTAATGTCTAGATCATCTTCTACAAGTAAAATTGATGACAAATTTTATGCACATCCTTCCAGTTGCCTTTATTTTAGCGTTTGCATTGGAAGTTTTCAATCGATTTTCTAAAGGGTAAAAAAAACGGAAAAGCAGCATATGAAAACTATTTCATCCACTTTCTTTTTTTCCAAATGATGAGTGAGAGTGAAAAAGAACAGATCATGATGATACAGAAGAATAATGCAATCTTTGCAACATTGTCTTCATGAAAATAATCAAAAAGGAATTTATCTCCCACTATAAATAGGGCAAACTCTTCTTTTATATACATCAATGATGTAACACCGACAAGGTAGACAATATAAGACATAATGACGTTAGGAAATAGTAAACTAAACAAGCTGCTAAGTCCTAATGATGTAACCATTATCATAAAGATAAACATATAATATTTAAGTTCATAGAAAAAGGCAGCTTTGCTTTGATAGGTTAAACCATTCTTAAAATAAAATGTTGTTTCTGTTACATGGGGTGATAACATTTTCCCAACCAATCCAAGCAGCCAAAAGACTAAAACAATTCCTACAATCGTTAAAAACAATATCATCCACTTTGAAATAAGGATATTAATTAATTTGTTCGGCCGAATCGCTACCATTCTTAAACGGCCAGTTGTGTATTCACCATTTAAACTGCTAATCGTAAAGATAGGAATAAGAATCATATTAAGAACAAAGAATAACTTAGAGATGAAAAACACTGAGAAGTTTAAAGAGTTAATCTTTGTATAATGATCATAATCATACTGTCCCACCTGTAGATTGAAGAGTAAAAATAACAGGATGATTGGAAATAGAATGAGTGTGAAAATCGTAAACTTTTTATTCATCATACGTTCACATTCGCTCATACATAGATTGAACATTTTTGTGAGTCCTCCTATAAATAAAAGTCTTTTCTAGAAAAATGAATAGTTGTTAACAAAAGAAATAAAAAGATGTAGTCAGCCTGAACCAAAGTGATCCATACGAGTGCATGTATATTTGCCAGTGCTTGTGTAATGCCTGTGAATTGGATTGAAATTAACGAGAAAAATTGCGGCAATTGATTCATTTCAAACAGGTTCATTAATACACCGCGCATAAACATCGAGAAAACAATAAATCCAAGGTTGGCACTTAACGCTATCGTATTGGAAGAACTGATAGAGCTAATAAATATAAAAACAGCTGTAATAGAAATTAAAGCTAAAAAAGCTAAAGCATAATACTTTATGCCATAAATATAGCTTTCTAAGTTTGAAATCGGATTGATCTGATGAAACACATAAAGAGAGTTCGTTTCACTAAAATAAAAGTGACCAATGATAAAAGAAGATACATAGAAAATGATGAATACGCAAAATTGATAGAGAATGACAACCATTAACTTAGAGATAAAAATTTGCACAGCTGTATATCTTCTAAGCAATATGAATCGAATTTGGCCACTTCTAAATTCATCTGTAAAACTAAAAACAGTTAATAATATAGCTAAAGCGTTAAAAAACGGAATGAAAATCTCCGCTAAGCTTAGTACCGGGAAATTAGAAATATATACGTATTCAGGATTTGTAGGATCTAATGCAGCATTTTGGTTTGAATAATAACTGGCTAGCGCAACAACAAAAAACGGGACGACATAAATTACGGTAAGGAAAATTTTTTTGCTTAATAATCGCTCCCACTCGCTATAAATTAAGGATTTCATGAAGTCATCATCTCAATAAAGATATTTTCCAATCGTTGTTCTGATTTTTCGATGTTAGTGATGTTGATCTGATGACTATTTAATTTATTTTTTATCTGATTGATCTCATCTTCTGTACAGGTGATTTTTAACGTTTTAGAACTGATTTTTTGTAAATGGTAAGAGCCGTTCAATAAATGATATGCTTTTGTAGCATCTGGTGAAGTAATGGTCCAAATTGATTTTTTTAGAAGTTCTTTAATATTTCCTTGCCATTTTGTCACACCTTCATTGATCATCACTAAACGGTTACAAATAATCTGCAAATCGTCTAACAGATGACTTGAAATAAAAAAAGTAATCCCTTTTTCTCGTTGCAATGTTAAAATGAATTCTCTTAAAAACTTCATTCCCATAGGATCTAAACCATTTGCTGGTTCATCCAAAATGATAATTTCAGGGTTGCCAAGTAATGCTTGGGCAATTCCTAATCGCTGCTTCATCCCAAGAGAATATGTTCTCACCTTGTCATCTGCTCTCTGATGAAGATCGACAATTCTCAAAACTTCATCGACTTTTTCTAATCTTTTATTTTTAGCAACTGTAGGATGCAATTTAATTAGATTCAGTAAATTTTTCCTTCCGCTCATATAGTCAAAGAAAATCGGGGATTCCACAATTGCACCCACTTTGCTAAGTGCTTTTTCGCGCTCATTAACAACAGAGTGATTGAGTATCTTTATTTCACCATTAGTTGGACAGACTAACCCGGTTAAAATCCTGATAAAGGTTGTTTTACCAGAACCATTGGGACCAAGAAATCCGCATACATCACCTTGATAAAGGTCAAAGTTAATATTCTGCAACAGCTTACGTCCTTTAATACGTTTGGAGATACCTTTTACTTCAACCACTTTGTTATGCATGATTAAGTCCTCCTTGTTTAAATCAATGATATTGATATCATACAAGGTGAACATAACGAAAATCTAAACAATGTCTTAAAAAACAATTAAATATGATAAAGGTAATTAAGAGGAAAAAAAGGGGGATGCTCTTCTATTAAGACATAAACTGAGTTATTTCCCGAGAAATATAAGAAAAACCGATAAGACTGTCGATGAATTATCCAAAAAAATAGGGTGGAAAAATATGAGATATATTTCTCCGCCCGTTTTATTTAATCCCATCTATCAATTTTAATGAATCTAGTAGAAAGTTTATCTGTTACTCTTAATGTTAAATCCCAAGGATGATCCATTGAGTAGCCAATACCACACGCACTTGCTTTATCAGCATTAGCAATAGGAGTTTGGGCAGTGTATGCTTCAAGTGTTCTTCTGATAGGTCTTAAATCAGCCTTAAGCGTTTCGTTAAAGAAGCCTCTGCCTTTTCCTTCTGATAGATCCTTCACACCTTCTAATAAGAAGAAAATATGTTGACCTATAGCATAAACTGGATTCTCACCCCAAAGGTTAGGGGAAGTTGTGATCCCTCTCACCTTTACAAAGCTATTCGTTTCAACGCTCCATGAATCATTAGAAGATATATGTTGGATTACTGGTTGTTGCCCTTTTTTGTAAACGAAATCGAATACATCAGGATGACTACGATAGCCAGTGTTGCCAGCAGTACCAATGTGAGTATAAATCTTACCATTGATCTCTAATTCTACTTTATAAGGCGTGCTTCCATTTCCACGCTCAGCATAATTTTCAACAAAGAAGCGATAACGTCCTTCCGGAGCATTGCTTGTCCAGCGAATGTTTTCTACAGGAGCAGAATTACGGTGGTCTCCACCATTCATATCAATATCCAAATAACCTCCACATCTCCCGTTTTTGCTACCGTAGTAAATGTGTTCACCATATGGTGTAATGCAGTGTATATCAAGATCAGTATACCCTTCCCATATGAGGGAAGCACGAATTTCATTATTTTCATAACGTCCGCCGGCTTCCTCGACACGTCTTCTGATCTCACCATCAATACCACCGTGGTAATACCAAGAGAATGTATTCTCCCAACTTAGAATATGTGGTGCATGATCATCAGCAGCCGTAACTAAAGCCATTAATCTACTAGGGTGATCGACTAAGGCTTCAATGTTTTGTACGGTTGGTAATACAGTGCGTTTGAATTTTTCCCAAGTCATGACTGTGTTTGGAACAGTCATTTTATGAGCAGGTTGCTTTAACTCTGGGGTAATGTGGCCAAATACCCCGGCAGACTGGGGCGTTTTGCTAAACCCTCTGTTTTGCCATAAGAAAGAAGGGATTTCTTCGTACAAAGCATATCGTCTTTTTAATGATTCAGAGATGCCCAGCTTTTCAACAACTCGTTCTGCTTCAAGAATAGCACTAGCAGACGGACCTTGTTGAGAGCGCATGTAATGAGCGGGATCCATCTTTTCTTTGAAACGTCGGGCAATCAGGTCAGTTGATAAACCGTCTTCAATATCATTTAGTAATGAACCTAATACACTGCTTCGAACACTAGTGAAACCTTCAGGAGCTGTAGCTGCTAACAACCAAATAAGGGCTTCTCTTCTATGAGAACTTTGAATAGCTTCTACTTTTTCGATAGATTGTTTAAACCATTCAGCCATTGGTCTTACTCTTTCTCCGCGATATAGAGTACCTGAATGAATGAAAGTCAATGCCTTATCAACTGTATCAGTAGAATAAGAAATGAAAGCAGTTGTTAGTGTTTCAAATTGTTGTTTCTTTTCAGCCATTGCTTGATGAGCATTTTTTAGCATAGAGCGATTCGTCATCTCTCTTGGAAGCTCTAATGCAAGGTGAGTCCATTGACCGGTACGTGGAGTCCCTAATCTCTTTTCATCAGGTAAGAAAACACCATTTACTCGTGCATTTATGACTGCTTCTTTCATTGCTTTAACAGCTGGAATGAAGAATGTTGGTGTATGGTCAACATCCCAAATGACAGAGTGTGTCCGACCAGTGTCATCAATCGTAACAAGATGACCGTAGCGATTAATAAACCGGCGACATTCAGAACAAGTGTAATGCTGTCTAGCTTCAACAGGAATGTTCGCTAAGTACAAATCGTACAAATTTTTCACATCTGTTTTAAATAATTTTTTACTGCCAGCTATTGATTTAGTGAAGAATATGTTAATATCCTGTTTAAACTGTAGAGAGCCATCTCTTTTACTGTCTTCGGTCGTGTATATGTAGTTGGTCATATGATTCTCTCCTTTGAATTGACCTGAATCTCCTTATTTTAAGTGATTTTCTTAATGAAGAAAAGACATTACCATCTAGCTTGTTGATCTATGATAAGCCTCCAACAACAACTCTGCCAGATGAACAGCTCTCATTTGTTTTGAAAGACCTGCGCGTTTGATCCCAAGCTGCATCTGTAAAAGACAACCAGGATTAGCGGTGACAATAGTTGTCGCCTCAGTCGATTTAACTGTTTTCATTTTGGAGTCAAGTATTTTCATTGACATTTGTGATTCGACAATGTTGTAAATACCGGCTGAGCCGCAGCAACTGTCTGCATGATTCATTTCTCGATATTCAATTCCTTCAATACTGTGGAGCAGGCGGCGGGGTTCGGCAAATGTTTTCATCACATTTCGTAAATGGCATGAATCTTGATATGTTACAACCTGGTTTGGCAGTTGAAGTTTTTGTTCCTGAAAATTTAATTCTAAAAGGATGGAGGAAAAATCTCTTAGTTTATGAACAAACGACTTTGCACGCTGTTGCCATTCAGCGTCGGTTTTCAAGAGATGGTCATACTCACTTAAAAATGCTCCACAACCTCCTGCATTTGTGATGATATAGTCAACATGTAAGTTTTCAAATGCTTGAATATTTTGCTTTGCCAACAGAATGGCTTGTCTTTTCTCACCACTATGACCGTGTAAGGCCCCACAGCATGCTTGCTGTTTTGGGATGATGATCTCACATCCTGATATTTGTAGCAGTTTAATCGTTGCCTGATTGGTATTGAAAAACAATGTGTCCATTAAGCAACCAGTGAAAAATGCAGCGCGCTTTTTGCGCTTACCGGCCGCAGGAAGGAGTTCAGGTCGTTTTTTGACCTGTTTCATTTTCGGGATGCTGGGCAGAACACTTTCCAGTCCGGCAAGATGTTCAGGCAGAATGCGAAGAATGCCTGTTTTTCGTACGGCGGTTTGTAGGCCTGAGCGCTGATAGATACCGATCATCCCTGTCAGTGCCCGAATTCGTTGTTGATGTGGAAACAGCCCTTTAAATATAAGATGTCGAAGTAATTTTGTGGGAAATGAGTGCTTCTTGTTTTGGTTCAAAATATCACGGGTTTCCTCTAATAAATGCCCATAGTTAACACCTGATGGACATACAGGTTCACAAGCACGACAGCCAAGGCACAGCTCAAGGGAGCGTTCCACATCTTCATCAGGTTCAATCACACCATCAACGACTGCTTTCATCAGCGCGATCCGTCCGCGTGGTGAGTGGCTTTCTTGAAAGCCTGATTCTATGTATGTAGGACATGATGGTAGACAGAAGCCGCAACGCATACAATGAAGGAGTTCTTCTTCATCAAGCCGTTCCTGAAATTGCTGTTGAATGGCTTCTTTTTCTGTACTTGTTGTCATCTTGTCATCACCAGCCGTTTCCGAGATGATTTTGCGAACATCTTGCCAGGGTTCATGATATTATTTGGGTCAAAAGCATGCTTGATTGCTTTCATGGCGGCAATTCCAGATTCGCCGAGTTTCAGTTCCAAGTAAGGGGCTTTCATGACACCGACCCCATGTTCTCCGGTAATTGTCCCGCCAAGTTCAACGGCTTTTTCGAATATTTCTGCAAAAGCTAGTTCGACACGCTTCATTTCTTCATTGTTCCGTAAGTCTGTCGTACATGTTGGGTGGAGGTTTCCATCTCCTGCATGACCAAACGTACAAATGGTAATTTGATGTTTTTCGGCAATACTGTTAATTGCCGTTACCATTTTGGCAATTTCTGAACGGGGAACTGTAGCATCTTCTAAGATCGTTGTCGGTTTTAAACGGGCCAAGGCTGACAGTGCTGTTCGGCGGGCATTGCGGAGTTTTTCTGCTTCATCCTCTGTTTGTGCTGTCTCGACAGATAGTGCATGTCCTTGTTTGCATATTTCCTCAATCTTCTTAATATCGCGGTCAACTGTTTCAGCATCTCCATCTTGCTCAATGAGAAGCACGGCTTTAGCATGAACCGGAAGACCGATGTTGGAGTAATCTTCAATGACCTGAATGGTTGGTTGATCAAGAAATTCGAGTGTTGCTGGAATGATTTTCGAAGAAATAATATTTGAGACTGACTGGGCTGCGGAACCAATATTTTGGTAAAGAGCAAGAACGGTTTTCTTTGTTTGAGGAGCAGGAATTAATTTTAATGTCGCTTCAGTGATGACACCTAATGTCCCTTCAGAGCCAACGAACAAGCGTGTTAGATCATAGCCGGCTACATCTTTCGCTAGTTTTCCACCGGTGCGGATCATCTGACCGTTGGCTAGAACAATTTCTAAAGCAATAACATAATCTCGGGTGACTCCATACTTGAGACCGCGTAATCCACCCGAGTTTTCATTAATATTTCCGCCGATCGTCGAAATGGCAAATGAACTGGGATCAGGCGGATAAAATAAACCTATTTCCGCTGCTGCTTGAATGACGTCAATGGTGATGACTCCTGGTTGAACAGTGATGGTTAAGTTTTCGTCATCGATTTCTAAAATTTGATTCATATGTTTAAATAGCAGGACAATTCCGCCTTCTGTCGGACATGTCCCAGCACACAAATTCGTGCCTGAACCGCGGGGAATGATCGGTATATGGAATTGACTGCAAATTTTTACAATTTGTGAAATCTCTGTTTTGTTCCGTGGTGCGATAACCGCATCAGGCATTGATTGAAACTGTGGTGTTGCATCATAAGAATAGACAAGGCGTCCTGCATTTGAATCATCATAGTTTTCCTTACCGACAATATCGATAAGCCGAGCCTTTGTTTGAGCAGAAATCATCATTTGATCACATCCTTTACCATTTATTATACAAAAAATCGATACTCTTGAACGAATGTATGGGAAAACAATCTTTTCTCCATCTTTCATGAAAAAAGACCAAACATGGGGCGATTTATAGTTTTTCCATGCCTGAATGAACGGGTCAGATATTGAGATAAACAGACAAAAAAATCTGGTGAACCACACAAGGTAGTTCACCAAATCTTATGTTCTAAGAACTCTGTCTGTTGTTAAGAGAGTTCTGTTTTCCAAGATATTTTAGATTTTGAGAACCATAATTCCCAGAATTCCTTTTTAGATTTTACCTCATATTGATGGATGATAATGTAGTCTCTGATCGCTGGTGTCGCTAAGTAAAATTCGTGATTTGGTGCCTTAAAGTGTTCTCCTGTAATTGTCGCTCTGTTTTTTGTTAACTTAACACGATAACTGTAGTCCGTTTTTGGATAGTAGCTGCCAAATGGATTCTCAACCGAATGGTTTAATGTCCATTCAAGAACATGACGTTTTTTTTGATGAATGACTCGCTTGATACCTGCACCGTTGATTGATTTTTTCTCTTTCACACGACGGCACTTAGAATCATAGCATCTAATGGCTTTCCCCGTTTTTTTAAACAGGGCAATACTTGTTGGTGAGTGGAATTGTGTGTTTACCTGAGCATTAGTGATAAACTTGTTTGCATAAAAATCAAAACCTCTGTTATCGCCTTTAAAGTAATATTGACGTTTATGGGCTGGGTTAGGGTCTTTGACTGATTGGTATGGAATGAATGTTGTATAGTCCCAGCCATACATATTATCTCTAGGCAGCTTTCCTTGGGTAAATAGGTTTTCGTTTTTTATGAACCTATCTAATATTGATTTTTTTGAAGTTAAATAGGATTCATCATTAACTGGTATATCTACAATCGTTGACAATAAGCCTTCGACACTCATCAATTCCGCTTTTTCTTTAGCGGAGAGTTGTGAATTCAACTGTTTGAATGTTTTCTCCATGTCTTTTTGCTTTTCTTTAGCTGGATCAATACGAACATGAATCGAATAGTGAAATTGCTTACCGGGTTTCACGTTCTGATCTGTGAAATTTAAATTGGTTGTTTCCGCTATTTTTTTGTTGTCCTTATATATTTCATAGATTCCATCTTTATCAGGAAGTGGATCCCAGGACAGTTGCACAGAGTCAGCGGCTGCTATCACATCTATATGGCCGTTCTCAATTTTGCTGTTCATGAATATTTCTGGGGAAGATGCTTTATTTAGAGGTGTTGGAGGTTGATGTAAATCATTTGTTATACGAACAGAAACAACTCTTTTTAACTTCTTTTCTTGGTAAATGCCAATTTTATATTTGTCGCCAATTGTAGAGATACGTTTAGTCAGTTGATTGGAGGGCCCTTCATATAACAAAGTCCCATTTCTGAAAAACTTGTATTTATCACCTTTGTCATATACCTTTATTGTAGCTTTACCATTTTTCACTTTAGTTTCAATATTAGCAATCTCTTTTGCATAGCTATTGCCAGTTCCAAATAAACAAAATAACAGCACAACAAACAAGGGGAGAATCATAGTTTTTTTCATTAAAACGCCTCCGTTCCTCAATTAAATTTTTTAAAAAAACTTTAGGTATAAATTAACTATTTTGCATATTTTTTACTTTTTAGATTATATCATACCTAATCATAATGCGAAATACAATTTTCGATATTTTTAAATTAGAGGGGTGTTTGTAATGGTCAATAAACTGCAAACCGCACAGCAAATTGGCGGCATTTCTGCTCACTATAAGCTCGTAATTGAACACCAAGCGAAAGATCATGGCAACGCTTTATTTGTATGGGAGGATATTGAGGTTAAAAGAAAAAGCTCTTCAGTTTGTTGGATGTCATTATGCGAAAAGCTGCAGAAAAATTTGTTTTTTTGGAGAAAAAAATGACAGATCACACCATTCAATATACATATTCACAGACTGTTCTTGGGCTTCCGCTTCCACAAACTGGTTTGTCGTGACAATGATGAGAAGCGGAGTTATAAAATACTTCCATTATTATGGTATGACAGATTCTTACTCAATCCCAAAGCGAATAGTTGACAAACAACAGATGATATCTGATTATCTTCAAGATGTGAAGTTTAGGCTTTGTATTTCAGAGTGTAGCGATCTGTTGCGTCTTGTGTATGAACCGGTTACCAGCCTGCTGATTTGTCAAAGAAAAGGGCGAGAGTAGGTATGAAGGGAGAGGTCTATTTAAATAGCTTTCTGAGCCGGCTTTCTTGATTGGCGTTTTTGTACATTGGGGGCTGTCCTGAAAGTAGTGTGGAGGGGAATTTGCTCGTTTTCCGCGGGCGATCCGTGAGCCTCCTAGGAGCTCGTTCCTTGCTGCTGAGGGGTCTCGCCTAGTTCGTTGTTCCCGCAGCAGTCTCGCAATTCCCTCTTCATGTTGATAAAGGACTTTTTAGACAGCCCTGTATTTTTTGGTTATACAATTTCTTTAGAAGTTAAATTCATTTCATTCTATAATCACGATATCAAAAAAAACGATTTTTACAAACTTCAGCAATCAATTCAATCAATGTCGCAAAGTTACACGTTTATCCAAAAGTCTGTAAATGGAGATGCTCAGTCCACCATCCACATGAGTGGAAATTGTGCTCTTCCTTTAAGTTTGATTGTTTGTGGGTACGCAGCCGTCACAATTGAAGCCGGTAAGGTGATCGCAGTTGCCTGTTTAATTGAAACTTTCGCGGTGTTGTTCACACAGCTTGCCAAAGCTCAGAGATCGGATCTTATATATATCTTAGCATCCCTCCGATTGTAGCAAGTTGCTTTCAAGCATAGCTTTATTATATGAATGGTGTCAAAGGAGAAAAATCCAAAATCCGGTCACGAAAAAAGCGTTTCAATCTGATAACAAGTTATCCAACCGTCTCTTGATAGGTTGTTCGTTTTTTTCTGCCTAAAAGGACAGGGTATTTATTGAAAAATAAAATACAAGGTATCATGAAAACAATGGTAAATGCGCTGTAAAATATAGTCCAACTTAAATTGTATGTCTCTTCAATGTCAATCCCTAGAACAAAATAAACAAAAGCTTTGCTTAAGTGTATTCCTGTAAAATGTAAAACGAGGATTGTTAAAGAATGCTTACCTAAAAACCGTAGCATATTTGAATGCTTTAACTTAAAGCTTAAGTAGATTGTTCCGGCTATTCCGAGAATTGAAGTAAGATAAAAAATATCAATCTCGCCATATTGATTGGCTCTCATATCAATCCTTTCAGAATTAGCCGCCTGTAAAAAGCCGACAGACAAGAAAAACAATGAGCATAATATCATCGTTGGATCTGATTTAAGTTCATGCAAATGTGACTGACATAAGTATCCTAAAGCGTAAAACACTAACGCGGTACAAGCAACTCCAGCGTTCCACGGGAGACTTTCTTCAAGTTTTAAAGTACTCATATAACCGAGCAAGGCACTTCCTATCGTAAACAACAGAACAAATCGACCTTTCGCTAGTTTCATAAACAGAAAGAAGACGACTTCAACTAGAAATAAAACAGTTAAAAACCAAATAGCAGGATTAAAGGTTAGCTGAAAGTGATCCTCGTTAGAAATGAAAATCCCCGTAAATGGCACAAAAGGATCGACATGTTTACTATGACTAAATGGAAAGTACCGTTCAACAAAAAACCAGAACAAATAAGTAATGATTGAAAAACAAATGTAGGGAAACAGCAAGCGCTCTACTTTTTTTTGAAAGAACGTTCTAATGGGTAGATGCAATTGTTTGAACACTAGACCGGATAAAAAGAAGAATAAAGGCATATGAAATGAAAAAACGAATGACTTGACTTCAAGAGTTGTCGGCACATGACCGATGATTACCAAAATCATACCTACACCTTTTGCTACATCAATCCAGTTTAGTCTTTGCTCCATAAAGATCATCACTCCTCGTTTCAGATCATTGGTTTGGAAATGCTGTTTTCACTATATAATAGAAATCCTGTAAACGAGTTTACAGTTCGCTAACGAATCAATGACATATGATAACAGCGTAAATGTCGTTAACAAATATCGACACAGTTAGGAATTAATGAAATGAAGTTGATACGGTTTAAGTTCAAGAAACATTAAAATACCATACTTTAGAACTATTCAATTAAGTGATACCAATTTAATGAGGGACAAGAAAGGTCTTCACTTCGACCGATTTCAGCATATATTTGAACTGGTTCAAATATTTTGCAACTGACAAAAATGTACTTCACCCTTTTAAAACTATTGATTATTACCTCGGTACCTACTGTGTCCTCCCCTTCGAATAGTACTCACTATACGAATTCACCTCATCTTCCCACTCCACACTACTTTTAGGACAACCGTTGTTTTGAAGAAACCTTGATTTGAGAGGAAAAAGACAGAACATGACAGTGTTGAAACAAAAACGAAATATAAATGTAATATAAATTGAAACTTATTGTCGAAAATAGATGTTATAATAACCCATGTGAAAAAGTTCGTAAGATTTAATCATAGGTCGTAAGTTTAGGAGATCAGTTTTTTAACAACTTCATACTTTAGAAAAATTACATAATGAAAAATAAAAAATACATATGGAAAGAGGAGTAAAAAGTGAAAAGAAAAGTTTGTACTCTCGGTTTAGCGTCGGTTATCGGAACAGCTGGTATATTTACCCCTTTTATCAACAACACAGCATCAGCACAAACACAACAGGAGATTCAAAAGAAACGTTCGGATGTTAACTCCAGTATTGAAAGCAAACGAAAAGAAGTGGCAAAGCTTCAAAAGCAACAAGAACAGCTTGAAGAAAAAGCCAAAAAACTCGATGAAAAAGCACTTAACACAAGCAATGAAATCGATGACAAAAAAGCAGAACATAAAAAGGCGAAAAAAGAAGTAGCAAAACTGAAAAAGGAAATTAAAGAAACGGAAAAAAGAATTAAAGATCGTTCAAAAAAAATCAAACAACGTGTGCGCAGCTTGCAGGAAAACGGCGGCTCACAAAGCTACATCGATGTTCTCCTGGGTGCACAAAGCTTCGGAGATTTCATCTCGCGGGCCACAGCCGTTTCAACGATTATGGATGCAGATAAAGACTTGCTCGAAGAACAAGAAAAAGATAAAAACAAGCTTGAAAAAGCAATGACTGATTTGAATAAAAAACTGGATGAAATTCAGACAACATTAGCTGATTTGAAAAAGCTGAAAAAAGATCTTGATCAACAGCTGAAAAATCAGGGCAAACTTTCTAAACAGTTGAAAGAGAAGCAAAATAAAGCGGAATCAGAACTTAATAGTTTGAAAGATCAAGCAGGTTCTTTAACAAAAGAGGAAAAAGCTCTTCAACAAAAGATTAAAGCTGAAAAAGCAAACGATGCAGTAGCTAAGAAGGCACAACAAGAGTCAAAATCAGCGGTTGAGAAACATTCAGGATCTTCTTCTGACGAAAAATCAAGCGGATCTTCTCATAAAGGTTCATCAAGCAGCAAATCAAGTAAAGGTTCATCAAGGAATTACTCTTCAGGTGGTTCAGCTGTAAGCAGTAACAGCGGTGCAATTGAAGGTGCGATCAGTGCAGGATCAAGTCTTGTTGGTAAAACACGCTATGTATTTGGAGGCGGACGGACACAGTCTGATATTAAAAATGGTCGCTTTGACTGTTCATCATTTGTTCGTTGGGCTTATGCATCAGCAGGTGTTCAATTAGGATCTGGTCTCTCTGCTTCAACAAGCACACTTGTCACAAAAGGTCGTGCTGTGAGTCGTGATGAAATGAAACGCGGCGATTTGGTCTTCTTTGACACATACAAAACAAACGGACATGTCGGTATTTATTTAGGAAATGGTCAATTCCTTAATTGTAATACTTCTCATGGTGTATCAATCGATAGCATGAACAGTCAATATTGGGGAAATAAATTTAAAGGTGTTGTTAGACGGGTAGTCGAATAATTGAATGAACCACCGCCGTTCCAAAAGGAAACGGCGGTTTTTTAGTATTGTTACAGTGGTAAGTCACGTTTTTTAAAGATGACAATACCAATTGCAAAAGTGATTAAACCGATGGCTAACAAACTGAAGGACACTGCTGTTATCTCGGCATTGCCTGTGACAATCTCACTCGGTCTGAATAAAGAGAAAAGCGACAGATTTCGCAACCATTCAGTTTTATCACTCAGTTTTCCGATTAAATCTAAACTGAAAAATAAAAATGTGATCGTTCCTGAAAGACCAAGTGCTTTTTTCTCATCATTTGAAATGGCAGAGATGAGAAAAGAAATACCGCTCACTGCAAAGAAGAGTAAAAAACCTGCAAGATTTAACAACAAAAATGCGGAAACATCAAAATCAAATTGATCACCAATCAACCATTGATATCCAGCAAGTCCAGCGAGTGTTGTAAAAGCCATGATTAAAAATAACCCGGTTGTCAGTACACTAGCTTGGGTAAAAGCGACTTTTCCTCTTGTGGTCGGTGTAGCCAAGATATACGCCATCGCTCCTTGATCGACCATTTTTGCCAACAGCTTAGTTGACAGCATAACAGAAAAAATCGAAAGGATCACAATAAAGATTAACCCGTAATATTCTCCTGACATAAATTCTTCTAGACTGCCCAAACCGTTTTCAAACCCAAAAGCCTTCAAAAAACTTTTTGGCATCGCATTGATCATGTTTTCGATATCTTCTGTATTTTTGGCAATGCTCGGATAGATTCCTAAAATTAAAATGATATAGAAAGCAGAGCCGATTGCATAACTCATCATACCTTTAAAATTCGTTTTGATCATTTGTTTGTATAGGGGCAGGTTCATTTTACTGACTCCTTTCTGTCATAGAAGTTCATAAACACTTCTTCAAGGCTTTGCGTTGAAATGTCGATATGGCGAATCTCGTATTTAGCTACTTCTTTAATAAACGGGTCGTGGTTTCCTAAAACAGCAACTTTCACATGGTTGTCTTGATATGAATCAATTTCAAACCCTGATTTCATAAATACCTGAATGTCGGCCCGGTTTTCAAAAGTGATTTCAAACACTTTTCTTTGCATAGTTTGTAGTTCATGAATATCTTTGACGGCAATGATAATACCATCTTTGATTATCGCGGCTCTGTCACAGGTCTTTTCAATTTCCGGAAAACTGTGAGAAGACATTAAAAATGTTGTTCCTTTGTCTTTTTCCTCAAGGACAAGCTCAATAAACATTTGTTGCATCAGTGGATCAAGTCCAGATGTTGGTTCATCAAGAATGATGACTTCTGGAGAATGCATAAAGGCAGCGACAAGTCCGACCTTTTGTTTCATCCCTTTCGACATTTTTCTAATCGGTGTATCGACGTCAAATTGGAGCCGCTCAATCAATTGATCACGTCTGTCTGTGTTTTTCATACCTTGCATATCTGCCATAAAGTCAAGAAATGTTTTTCCGGTCATTCCTTCAATAAAAGCAATTTCCCCAGGGAGATAGCCAACAAAACGCTGGACTTCACCTTGTTTTTTCCATACATCCATACCGCCCACACGAATTTTGCCTTGATCAGGTTTCATAAATCCCATAATGTGCCGAATCGTTGTCGACTTTCCTGCTCCATTAGGTCCTAAAAAACCAAAGACTTCTCCTTTTTGAATAGTGAATGATACATCAAATATCCCTTTTCCATTTGAAAATGTTTTTGTCAAATTTTCGACTGTGAGCATAATAAAACCTCCAGAAATGAAAAATATGAAATATAATCATTTAAATATTACATAATTTATTTTACGTTCATAAGAACTTTTTTGTCAATGAAAATAATGAAATATTTTTATGTTATAATTTCATTAAGAAAAGTTTTTAGAACAGGATGGTAAGATGAACGGATTTGAAAAAAGAGCTTTGTTAATTAAAGAAAAAATTAAAAAGACTGCGTTGAACATGCTAAGTTATTGCGAACCGAAGCAAATTCGAATCATGGACATCGCGAAAAATGCAAATGTATCACAAGTGACGATTTATAATTATTTTGGCAGTAAAGAAGCATTATTAAATGAAGTTTTTAAAGACTATATTGATCAAGCCATTCAAGAATTTGAAGAATATATGACGAAAAATATTTCTGTAAAGGAAAAAATCGAATTAATCATCTTGCAAAAGAAAGAAGCCAACAGTCAGAAGTTCGCTCTGACAGTGGTGAAAGAGTTGATGATAGAGCAACATGAAATGATGGATTATATTAAAAAGCAATATGATGAAAGGGTGATTCCTCTCATGCTTCAACTCATCGAAGAGGGGCATCGCTCAGGAGAAATTTCTCCTAAAATTACCGCACAAGGGTTTCTCGTCTTTATTAACATGATCATTGATTATTCTAAAACATTGGGCGAAGCATTCGAGAAAAACAAGCAATTTGCAGAAGAAATGATGCAGATTTTTTTCTATGGTCTTTGTGGAAGACCATAATTCATACTCTGTACTGCTAAAGAATGCCTGGTATTGTTGTTAACAATGGACAGGTCATAATAAAAGATTCGCTATATAGGAGCTATCCAATCAATTCGTACAATACAATGGTTGACAGGTTCAAAAGATTTATAAAAAAATATGAAACTTTCATTTGAGTGTGTTCGTATATATGGTTAAGTCAATTAAATATTGATACATTAGTCACATATTTAATGAAAACAACTTAGAAATGTTGTATGATGAAGTGAATCACGCTGGCGTGATATGGCATGCTTTATTGAGAAGGTTATCATTCTAAGAAGGAGTGAATGGTTTGGCTATATCTTTAGAAAAAGGTCAACGAATTGATTTAACAAAAGGAAATGCTGGGCTTTCGAAAATTTTGGTTGGTCTCGGATGGGATCCTATATCTTCTGGGAGCGGCGGTTTTTTTGGAAAGCTATTCGGAGGAAGCGCTCCGAATATCGATTGTGATGCATCTGTACTGATGCTGGAAAATGGTAAAGTTACAGATAAGAAGAGTGTGATTTATTTTGGACACTTGAAAAGCAGTTGTGGGAGCATCCGGCATACAGGCGATAATTTAACTGGAGAAGGCAATGGTGATGATGAGCAAATTATTGTCGATCTTGATAAAGTCCCAGCACATATTAATAAACTAGTATTTGTCGTGAATATTTACGGATGTGTGAAGCGTAACCAGCACTTTGGAATGATTGAAAATGCCTTTATCCGAATTGAGAATATGTCCAACCATCAGGAGATGGTGAAATATAATCTAAAAGATGATTATTCTGGACGGACAAGCCTCATAGCTGGAGAAATTTACCGAGACGGTAAAGAGTGGAAGTTTACAGCTGTTGGTGAAGGAACGAATGACACAAGTCTTACGGAAATAGTCAAACGATTCGGTTGAATTTTGAAAGTTTAAAAAGGAGGAATTTAAAGTGGCAATTTCATTAGCGAAAGGGCAAAAAGTTGATTTGACGAAAACAAACCCAGGACTTTCTAAGGTGATTGTCGGGCTTGGCTGGGATGTAAATAAATATGATGGCGGGGCAGATTTCGACCTTGATGCCAGCGTATTTTTACTTGATGCAACAGGTAAGTGTACTTCAGAAAAGGATTTTATTTTTTATAACCAAACACAAGGTGGCAACGGTTCTGTCTTACATACAGGTGATAATCGGACAGGCTTGGGTGACGGTGATGATGAGCAGGTGAAAGTCGACTTGAATAGCGTGCCTGCGACTATTGAAAAGATCTCGTTTGTGATCACAATTCATGATGCAGAATCCCGCAGCCAAAACTTTGGTCAAGTATCAAATGCTTATGTTCGTGTTCTTAACGAAGACTCCAATGAAGAACTGGTTCGCTATGATTTAGCGGAGGACTTCTCAATTGAAACCGCACTGATCACAGGTGAACTCTACCGTCACGGAGCAGAGTGGAAGTTTTCAGCGATCGGTTCAGGTTATCAAGGTGGACTAGCTCGGATTGCTACTGATTTTGGCTTGCAAATCGGTTAATAAATCACTGGACGGCTGCTTTATGTGGCCCTGAAATGATTGGGGAGGTTTGATTAATGACGATTCAATTATCTAAAGGGCAAAGAATTGACTTAACGAAAACAAATCCAGGTTTAATCAAAGGGCTGATCGGATTAGGCTGGGATACAAATAAATACACTGGCGGAGCAGATTTTGACTTGGATGCTTCCGCTTTTCTTGTCGATGGAAACAATAAATGTGTAAATGATGAAGATTTTGTTTTTTACAATAATCTAGAGCATCCGAGTGGGTCTGTTATTCATACAGGCGACAATCGTACAGGTGAAGGGGAAGGCGATGATGAGCAGATCATTGTCGACTTTTCGAAAATTCCTGCTCAAGTTGAGAAAATTGGGATTACTGTCACCATTCATGATGCAGAAAGTCGCAGTCAAAACTTTGGACAAGTATCAAACGCTTTTGTCCGCTTGGTCAATGAATCGACAAATGAAGAGTTGCTGCGTTTTGATTTAGGCGAAGATTTTTCAATTGAAACGGCGGTTGTTGTGTGTGAATTATATCGTCAAGGATCAGATTGGAAATTCAACGCAATTGGGAGCGGGTTTTCTGGAGGATTGGCGTCACTTTGCCGTAATTACGGTCTGCAAGTCTAGTGTTTTGACTGAATCACAAGTGTGATTCAGTCTTGCTTTTCATTAATAGGAGGTAACAAAAAGTGGAATTATTTCATCATATGATGTCAATTTACGCCTCATTCTTTGATTTGGAGATGTGGGCAGAGGTTTTAACAGATCCCGTTTCCTGGGGTCTGATCGGTTCGCTTGTTGTGCTTGAAGGTCTTTTATCAGCGGACAATGCTCTGGTACTGGCTGTAATGGTTAAGCATCTTCCGGAAAAACAGCGTAAAAAGGCGCTGACTTACGGTTTGATTGGGGCCTATTTCTTTAGATTTCTCTTTATCGGGCTCGGTATGATCTTAATTAAATTTTGGTGGATCAAGCTGCTCGGTGCAGCGTATTTGGCATGGCTTGTCATTAAACACTTCTTCATCGGTGAGGGTGATGATGGAGCAAATGAAATAAAAAAAGACAGCTGGATGGTTCGCATTTTCGGTGTGTTCTGGGCAACTGTCATTTCTGTAGAATTAATGGACCTTGCTTTTTCAGTTGATAGTATCCTTGCAGCGTTTGCGGTGTCTGAAAAAGTCTGGGTGCTTTTGATTGGCGGAATGCTTGGTATCCTGATGATGAGGACGGTTGCCAAATTATTCTTGACGCTGATTGATAAGGTGCCTGAACTGGAAGCGACAGCATTTGTGTTAATCGGAATTATCGCGGTTAAGATGGCTGCAAGTGTCTGGGGTTTTGAGTTGCCGCACAGCGTATTTTTTGCCATTTTGCTCATTGCTTTTGCAGCTACATTTGTGATTCACTATTTCAACAAGCAAAAAGCGATCAAAGAACAAACGGCTGCTTCAAAAGAAGATTGAGTTTAAAAATGAAGGGGTGGTGCTGATCTGCTCCATCCCTTTTGAAATAAACAGAGGACAGCCAAAGTTTCCCTATTTAGAAGAAGGTGACCGAATTGCAATACTTTAATTTTTTATCCGACTCTCAAAAAGAAGATATCTTTTTCAAACAACCAGGTGCAATAACAAAGGATTCTCCGAAACACATACTTGAGTATGCATTGGGGGCCACGCTTTACATTCCGGGAAACCGTAAGGATATTGCCGATATGATGATAAAGCAGAAGTATCCTGAACTTTGCTCGGTTGTTTTCTGTCTAGAAGATTCGATTGGAGACTGTGAAGTTCTTCAAGCTGAAAACAATCTTGTTCAGCAAGCTGAAATCATCTACCAAGCCCATCAATTGCGAAACATTAGTGAAGATGATCTGCCACTGATGTTTATTAGGGTTCGGGAGCCTGAGCAAATGTTTGAATTAGGTAATAAATTAGGGCGGGCGCTTCACTTGTTTACCGGATTTGTGTTTCCGAAGTTTTCAACATTTAATGCCGAACGTTATTTGGACACGTTATCTGTATTGTCAAAAGAAGCAGGCATCACTTTATATGGAATGCCAATTTTTGAAACACCTGATTTACTGGCGATGGAAACCAGAACAAAGGCATTACAGGAATTAAAATCAACGCTTGTTTTTTACCAGGATGTCATTTTAAACATTAGAATTGGTGCTACAGATTTATGCGGTCTTTATGGATTAAGAAGAAAACCACAAACATCAATTTATGATATTATGGTAATCGCTGATTTTATGAAAGACATCATCAATTATTTTGGGTTGCAATTCGTGATCTCCGGACCTGTATGGGAATACTTTGATAACTCTGTGATCTCTTTACCGAGTCAAGCCCCATATTGGGAGACGGGAACCGAAGCATTCAACCAGTATACAAATGGGTTGGTTAAGGAAACACTTCTCGACCTTGCAAATGGTATTCATGGTAAGACTGTCATTCATCCGAGCCATTTAAAAACGGTTCAAAGTTTGCATGTCATTTCAATTGAAGACTATTTGGATGCTTTAAGTATTGTTGAAAGTGCTGATGGCACCCGGGGTGTCATGAAAAGTTCTTTTTCTAATAAAATGAATGAAGTCAAGCCGCACTTCAGTTGGGCAAATAAAATATTGTTTAAGTCAGAAATATTTGGGGTGTATCATGAAAACCGGAGCTACATTGACATACTCACAGCAAAAGAAAAACCACTTTCAAATCTTGGATCATATGGAAGTTGACTTATCGATTGATGACAATCCGCTTTCTATACCGCCGAAGAAGCTTTTTGAGATGGCAGCAAGAGTAAATAAAAAGCGGGGATTTTTGTTCGTCAGCAAGGTCCTTGGCAAACACATTCCCGTAAATCCGTTAAAACCGTTACTTGCATCAGGACTTTTAGCCATCGAATATGCCGAAAGAACGAACGGTATAGCAGGTGATGAAAAATCTAAAGTGGTAGCCGGTTTTTTAGCTGAGGATGTTGAAAGCATAGAAAATGCCTATACTCTTCTCAAGAAACAACGCTTCAATCTTCCTAAGCCTCCAATTGTGATCGGTTTTGCAGAAACAGCAACTGCTCTTGGTCATGGGGTGTTTGATATGTTGGAAGGTGCAACATATATTCATACAACAAGAGAATCACCGGAAAATGTGAATCCAGTTTTAACCTTTGAAGAAGAACATTCTCATGCCGTTGATCAGCGCTGTTACACAGATGAAGAGGTACTGACTGAAGATAGACCTATTATTCTTGTAGATGATGAAATCACAACTGGTAAAACAGTGTTGAACATCATTAGAGACATCCAACAAAAATATCCACGGAAAGAATATGCAGTTCTTTCTTTATTAGACTGGCGGTCTCTTGATCATAAAAAAGCTTTTCAGAAAGTGGAAGATGAGCTCGGTGTCACGATTTCGACAACCGCGTTGTTATCGGGAACTGTGACTTTTACAGGGCAAACACTTGACCATACATCATATCATTATGAGCCGGCGGAAACAGTATTGAACAGTTCCATTCGTCAAATCGACCTTAGTGAGTACTTCACAAAACTTTCTAATCAGAAGGAGTTTGTAAAAGAGACAGGCCGTTTTGGGATTGATGATCATGATAAAAAAACGATTGAACTTGCTTGTCAGAAGGCAGGGCGTCATTTGAATTCCTTGCGAAAAGGAAAGCGCATTTTATGTTTAGGGACAGGCGAATTTATGTATCTCCCTATGAAAATTGCGGCTTATATGGGCGGCAATGTTTTCTATCAATCAACGACAAGGAGTCCGATTCACCCGGTTGACAGAGCGCAATACGCTGTCAAGAATGGTTATTCTTTCCCTAATCCGGAAAATCAGAATGTTAAACATTTTATTTATAACCTGCCGGAACAAGGCTATGACGAAGTGTTTTTATTTGTGGAAAAATCCGTTACAGATAAATCTTTGCAGCCATTTTTAAAAATCTGCAGTGATAGAAAAATAGAACAAGTTACAATTGTGACATTTTCTTAGAGGAAGTGATGTTCATGGCTGGAATCGTTGTAAAAATGGGGAGTTACCCTGAATCTGATGTGACCTTTTTATTGAAAGACTTGTCAGGTTTTTCAATAGAAAAGAGTACACAGGAAAGAGAGAACTTGATTCAAAGTGGGACGCATTATTCCGAAATGCTGCCTGTAGAATATAAACCAACTGATGAATATATGAAGCTGTTTTATGCTTCATTGGAAGAGAGTAAACAAAAAGTAGCTGAAGCTGTCGGGATTGTTGCAGAACAAATCGTTCAAAAGCGGGGATTTCATACAGTGCTTTGTAGTTTAGCGCGGGCAGGGACACCGATTGGTGTTCTGATTAAACGTTATATTGAGTTTAAATATAACAAGACACTTCCTCATTACAGTATCTCGATTATTCGTGACAGAGGAATTGACGAAAACGCCATCCGCTATATCATTCAACAGCACCCAGATCATTCCGTTACATTTGTAGACGGGTGGACGGGGAAAGGCGCGATTACGAAGGAATTAACGTGTGCTGTAGACCGTTTTAACGATACATATGGGACAAAGTTGTCTGCTGAGCTGGCAGTACTTGCTGATCCTGGTTATTGTTCTGATTTATTTGGAACGAGAGAAGACTTTCTGATTCCGAGCGCATGTTTAAATTCTACCGTATCAGGTTTGGTCAGCCGAACGGTTTTAAATGAACAATGGATCGGTACAGACGATTTTCATGGTGCGAAGTTTTATAGAGACTTGTTAGCCGAAGATGTCTCAAATCTTTATGTCGATACGATTACTGCTGAATTTAATACCATTGAAAAAAAAGCGACAGAGATAGCGTCCGAATTTCTGGAAAGTAAGGAAGAGCCAGATTGGCGAGGTTTGAGTTCGGTTTCAAATATCCAAAAAGACTTTGACATTGACAACACGCATTTCATTAAGCCTGGAGTTGGCGAAACAACAAGGGTTCTTTTGCGTAGGGTTCCTTGGAAGATCTTAATCCAGCCTGGTTCAGAAGAAAAGCTGAAACATATTTTACTTCTTGCTGAAGACAGAGGTGTTCCGGTTGAGAAGTATACAAATATGTCTTATAGTTGCTGTGGACTGATACGGTCGGTCGGGAGGGACAAATGAAAGCATTCGCGAGTGACTTGGACAGAACGTTGATTTATTCCAAAAAAATGATTGAGGCTTACGGTGCTGATGATGGTTATCAGCTCATTGAAACCCTTGATGGCAAAGAGATTTCCTTCATTTCAGAGAAAACGAAGCAAAATCTCCGTAAGATTCATCAAGAGATGTATTTTATTCCCGTTACGACCCGAACGACAGAGCAATACAATAGAATTACTTTTTTTCAGGAAGAGGTCATTCCTGAATATGCGATTACAACAAATGGCGCTTGTATTTTGAAGAATGGTCAGCCGCTTGCTGACTGGTCAAATTTTATTGAAAAACAGCTTCAATCGTGTATGCCGATCCGAGATATGTTGGCGGAAATTGCAGAGCTTCCTGAATCGCGTTTAGCAGAACGAACACGAACAGCGCATGATTACTTTGTCTATTTAATTTTAAGAGATGAAGGTGTTCGCGAGGTCAGTCATTTTGATCTGCAAGCATGGGCTGCTGACAGAGGATGGCAAGCATCTTTACAAGGAAGGAAGCTCTATTTTATTCCGAAACCACTTCATAAATGGCAAGCAGTTGACTATTTGAAACAGGTGCTTAAACTTGATCAAATTTACACTGCAGGAGATTCATTGTTGGATTATTCTTTAATTACTCATGCAGATAAAGGGATCTCACCGCTGCATGGTGAAGTGCTGAAATATGATCAAAATCTCAATGCGACAACTCACTCAGGCATGAAAGCGGCGGACGATATAACAGATTATATTGTTAACCTCTGTGTTCCTAAAGTTAAAGAAAAATCAAACCATATTTTAGGATGATCAGTCATGGTGAAAGTAATTAATCTTAGCAGCCGGGAAATTCTTAGTTCCCAGCAAGCTTGTGAAGAATGGGGCATTGATTCATCAACGCTTCGCAAACGAGTTCACGATTTTCCTAAAGGAACGATTAGAAAGTTTGGTACAACTTATGCAGTAACTAGAGCAGGCATGTGTGCCGTATTCGGTCGCCGGAATCAGAAAGGGGGGACAAATGAGCGCTATGAGTGATCAATTAAACATTCAAACCATGCAAATTCAAGATGATGAATGGAAACAGATGATCTATAAATCGCTTCCAGAAAGAACCCCTCATGAAGGTGCTGAACGATTGACGATAAGTCGAGTCGTGGGGCGAATTCTCGGAACGCCGCATGATGAAACAGATTACTATATTTATTTGCATGAACTGTATGAGTCAAAGGGTTTTCACATATTAAGTGAAACACTTAACAAAACCATCGATCCGAAGAAATTTCAGGCTATACAGCAAATTCATATGATTAATCAAAAAGAAAAAGGACTGTCCGTTAATCGGTTTGTTGCTTTTCTTGATGGTGAACAACTCATCGCCAGGCATACCAATCCAGCGATGCATCGTCATTTAAGAAAAGCTTTTATGGAAGTGCTTCAAACATTTCAGTCTTTTCATCAAAATGGTTTTCAAGACCCTGACTTTCGCCGGGTTCTCTTAGATCTTGTGAAATGGATGGGAAATCACCTTGAACCATGGCTTTCAGTAACTGATATTGAACAACAAATGCCGCGTGTGATCTGGTATGGGGAAGCGACAAAAAGTCAGCTCTATTTTTTATATTATTTAATACTTGTCGGTTGTGATGTCCTGATTTTTCATCCGGAAGGAAACGATCAATTTCAAGAAATCGATCCAAATCAAAGCTTTACTTTTGTATACAATTATCCGGTAACATCGGCAATAGAGCCTTTTCCTACAGAAAAACCGCAACGCAAATCAACAGTTGCTTATCGCTCAACAAAGGAACTAGACACTGTGCTTCATAATGAAGACTCTCTCATGTTTAAACCATGGCAATTCAGAGAGCACACACCGGTGTCAGTCACACTGAAAACGACTTATGATGAACTGTTTTTAATTGCAAAAGAACGTGCCTTTATTCGACCAAGTTTTCAGGCAACCAAAACAACGGTGGAAATCCCAAATTTATTTGCAATGGTTATGGGGATCTCCTCCAATGAAAAAGAGTACTGGGATCGTTTGCAAACATTGACAGAGTATAAAGAGACTTATACAATACGCCAATTCCCGTTTACTAAGGAAGTCAAATCTAATTACCAATTTCATTACAGTCATGCTCTGGATCAGACAGGTGAGGTTAATCCCAGCCGCTTAATGGAAAGTAATATTTGGTGTTATAAACATTTGCCAGAAGGGGTTCAGTGTAGCATTGCCCAAGCGGTGTCACGAATGTGCAAACACCCAAAACTATTGGCATTAAAAAGCGAAACAGAGGCAGATGTAAAGCTGTATTTGTTTACACATGCTGTCAATATGCCATCAGAACTTTTAAACGTGATTCAAACCTTTGACTATTCCCAAACTGTGCCAAAACTCGTTCTTTATCACACTGAACAAACAGGTGCATTATCGCGCTCTGATGCGGTCGCTTTATTATTATTAAATGAGATTGGAATTGATATTATCATCTATAATCCTCCAGGACATAAGTGTATTGATCATTATATTGATGATCAGCAGTTTGATATACACTGGCTTGATGAGATGTCTTTCAATCAGGAATTTAAAGAGCCTTCCCTTGTCCGAAAGCTCATGAACAAAATTTTTTAATAAAGGGGGCCATCTAAATGGCAAATGAAACGGGTATCATCAATATCAATAAAGAGGAAGAAATCACGGTTGAAAAAGCGGAGGACATTCGTGCCCAACTCCGGCAGGAACCTGAGGTGCAAAATCTCGCTCGCCAGATTGATGTGAAAAACCAAGTGGCACTTTTAGAATTTGGAAAGGAGCCTGCACTTGAAATTTCCAAGTTCTCTGACCGTATTCTTTCCATGATGAGAACGAACAGTGTAACGGATTCTGGGGCGATGTTGACACAGCTTGGGAAAATCATGGATCGTTTTGATAAAAATGATTTTGAAGAACAAAAAGGTCTGTTGTCCAAAATTTTTAAACGCGGACATAATCTCGTTGAGAAAATTTTCAAAAAATATCAAACACTTGGCGGTGAAATTGAAAAAATTAATGTTGAAATCTCAAAGTATAAAGATGAAATGACGAGATCAACAGTCACCCTTGAGGAAATGTATGAAAATAATCTCAACTACTATGTTCAGCTGGAAAAATATATTGTTGCTGGACAAGTCAAAATAGATGAGTTACAGCGGCTTATACCAGAATATGAAGCGAAAGCAGCGAGCGGCAACCAAATGGCACAAATGGAGCTTGATACGCTTAGAAACGGCATTCAGGCATTGGAAGAACGTGTTTATGATTTGGATATGGCAAGAATGGTCGCGATTCAAACCGCACCACAAATTCGCTTGCTTCAACGAGGGAATACAAAACTAATCGGAAAAATCAACTCTGCTTTTATTATTACAATTCCGATTTTCAAAAACGGTATTATTCAAGCTGTTACAGCTAAACGTCAAAAACTTGTTGCTGATTCAATGAGTGAGCTTGATCGCCGTACAAACGAAATGTTAAAACGTAATGCGGAAAACATTTCTAATCAATCTGTTGAGATTGCCAGAATGGCAGGCAGACCAAGCATTGATATTGAAACAATTGAGCAGTCTTGGAACACGATTGTCAAAGGCATGCAGGAGACAAAACAGATTGAAGAAGAAAACAAACGCCTTCGTGAAGAGGGATCAAAACGAATTTTGGAATTACAAGACAATATGAAAAAAATCGCATTGAATGGTTAAACTGTTTGAATAGAAAAATAGTTAGAAAATGCTAAAGGAGATCAATGAACAACATGAGTAGAAATCTGAAGATGACTTTGTGGTCTATCCTGGGTATTATTTTTGGTGTTATCCTAGCTTGTGTGCTGATGATATCACTCTACAAAATAAACTAATTTATGACCAAAGCCGAATCATTGGTCTCATGAGATCGGATCCAATATGGATTCGGTCTTTTTATGTTTTAACTAGCAGGCTGGCCAACTCCTTTGTAGTCATTTGTGTTAAAAACAAAAATGACTCTTATGTTAGACGATGATCAGCTTAAAATGTAAATGTGCGTTCTCAGCAAATGGGGGGGTTATTATGGCTTCTTAACAATTTTTTCGGTTTTAGGTTTAATTTTAGGAGCTATCTTTCTCTCAATTAAAAAAGTCAGTCGTAAGGGAAAAATAATAACTCCTATTTCGTTTGTATTGGCTGTAATCTGTATATCATGAGCAAACAAGTACTAACCAATCAAGATACTTCATCATCTTTAACCAATACCACTTCATTAGATGAAAATAAAGACGAAAAAGAACTAAACTCTGATGACACCATAAACCAAGTTAGTTGGTAAATAACGCAAAAATTAGTATCGAATCGATTAGGTGAGTGTTGGATTGTCAGCACTAAACTAGACAGTTTTCTTAAGGTGTATAAGTTTGTATTCCACTGGACTTAAATGTTGAACCAGTGCACATAGTCGTGTAGTTCCTTTGTTACTTCCTCTAAACTATCAAAAAGCCTGCCTTTGACAAACTCTGTCTTGATGATTTTGAATGTTGCTTCCGCTACGGCATTGGCATAGGGGCATCCTTTTCATACTTAGGGATCGTTGAATCTTGAATGTCTTTAAAGCATCATCAATAATTTATTTTTAAATTCATTTCCACGATCCGTATGAAAGAGCTTGATTGAAGGAAGCTAAGTCCCGATAGACAAGCAATGCATCTTTGTTCGGTCCTGTACTAAAACCGACAATTTCCCCTCAGTAATGGAGTCTACACGACTTATAAACTACACTGATAAATTTTGCTCAATTGTAACTTCTTTTTGTTGCTTCGTTTCCATCCAAATACCCGCCACATAAAAAAACAATAAGCCAAAGCTAACGTGTATAATCGTGAACAAAAAACCTAGTGAAACCGATTCATAGATAACAATTGGAAGCTTTGCAACAGTCCAAACCCCTAAAAAGAATACAACATTTCGTAATAGAGCTCCGTTTTTCATTAAAATCGCTGCAATCGGAAAAGCCACATATAACGGTCCTGCTGCGACACCACCTAGTAATAAAGCGATCATTGGTCCACGAAATCCGGAGCCTTTACCAACATACTTCATCATTGTCTCTTTTGGAACCCACGTATCTAACAAACCTATTAAAATTAAAATAGGTGGTAGAAGTGAAAGCATATCGAGAATACTATTTCCAGTTATCGTTATGGCCTTTAATCCCTTACTATTATTTAAGAAAAATAACCCTAATGTTACAAAAACCATGATAAGAAACAATCGGTATTGTTCAATCCATTTCATATTAATACACCATCCATATAATTACAGTAAATAGAATACACATCACAAGTGCTGCGCCATTTCTCGCATAAGCAAACATAGGACCAAACATTTTACGCTCCATTGGTAATGACACAAGACCCACACTCATTAAAGCAGCCACAAACATGGCCACTTGTGTAAGACCAGCTCCATTGTTTAGCAATGTTTCACCTAATGGAAAGACAACAAAGCTTGGAATAAGGGCGAGAGAACCGATGATCATAGCAATAATGACACCTAAAAAGCCTGATTGTTGACCTAGAAGCTTTGATATGAGCTCTGGAGTTAAAACAGATAGGGAAACACCAACTAAAAGCATAATAAACAAAATCTCTGGTAAAAGCTTTTGAAAGGTGTTCCATGCTTTTTTCAAAGATACATAGGTATTTTCTTTACTCTTCTTAAACGACACAAGCAAGCCAATAAGAGAAATACTATATAAAACAATACCAATGATCACTGTTCATCCTCCATTAATTGTTTATAGTGAATTAAAAACAAATCAAAGTTCCTTTGCCTTTTAACAATATCGTCGTAAAACTCCGACAGCTGCGCTCGACCTAAAGCATTAAGCTTATACCATTTTCTTGGCTGTCCCTCTTCAACTGTCTCCCAATAAGAGCTGATTGCTCCTTCTTTTTCTAATTTGTTTAACATTCGATACAAGATTGCACTATCGATAGTGTTCGCATAAAGTCTTTCTTCACACATTTTGAGAAGTTGTCCTCCATAATTCGGTGATTCCGCTAAAAAAAGGAGTATAAACGCAGCAGTGTGACGTCCTGATTTAAATTTTTTCAATTTTATTCCCCTCTCGCTGTTAATAACAGCATACTGTCATTAACAGTATACAGTTTATATTTAATTTATTCAATTTTTTGTTTGAAATCATATGAAATAGTTTGTGCAACCAGATAAAAAAATTTGTATTTATAAATTACCATTCGCGTATTGCATTTGACCTTTGACTTCCAATTACCTACTTCATTTTTTATATTTAATTTTTAAAATTTTCAGGTTGGCCATTAGTACCGGCGGCTCTCCGATGGGTGTGATCATGGTGTTTTGGGGATTAAGCGGTCTGTTCCAATCTCCAGGAGGACCTGCATCTTATTCAACAATTACAAGATGGACACCTCGAAGTGGAACACTTCCCACAACGTGGGGGGAGCAATTGCTGGAATATTAGCTTTATGGGGGGCGAATGTATTTTTTAATGGACATGTTGCAGGCATGTTTATATTTCCGGCGGTTATCGCTTTAATCATCGGATGCACTGGTTTGTTCTTTGGTAAAGACGATCCCGAAGAATTGGGATGGAATCGCAGTGAAAACCGATTGAACAAGAAAATATTGAATCTGAATCAATGTCTAAGTGGCAAATATTTAAGCAATATGTCTTAAAAAACCCTTGGATCTGGACTTTATGTATCGCAAACGTGTTTGTTTATGTTGTACGTATAGGAATAGACAACTGGGCTCCATTGTACGTTACAGAACATTTGAATTTCAGTACCGAAAGTGCTGCCAATACAATCTTTTATTTTGAAATGGGGGCACTGGTCGCGAGCTTAACATGGGGGTATGTCTCTGACTTATTAAAAGGAAGAAGGGCAATTGTAGCAGCTTTTTGTTTAGTTTTAACTGCAGTAGCTGTACTAGGGTATCGTTACGGAACGAGTGAAATGATGATTAATAGTTCCTTATTTGCCTTAGGAGCTCTCATATTTGGTCCGCAATTACTCATTGTTGCTTTAGCAGAAGAAAAGAAAATCAGACAGCTTCAAACAAAAAAACTGGAGGTGTGAGTTATATAGAGGAAAGACACACAGCATAATTATGCAGTGTGTCTTTCACTTTGCCATTGTTTTTTCCAACCGGCTTGAGCGAGTAACAGCAGTCCAAACGCTAAAAAAGTGATAAAGGAAAAACTAAGAAAACCACTCGTATAATGACCTGTGATTTGCTTTAAGGTTCCAAGAATATTTGGCAAAAAGAACCCGCCAATTCCTCCAGCAGCACCGATAATGCCTGTAACCATTCCAATTTCTTTTTGAAAACGCTGAGGTACAAGTTGGAATATCGCGCCATTCCCCATGCCAAGACAGCCCATTCCGACAAATAAAGCCGCTATGACAATATTAAGAGATGGTAGTGTGCTGACAAGGAGCATACAAAGAGCGACACCGATGAAGAGAAATTGCAGGAGACGGACACCGCCGATTTTATCAGCAATCAATCCACCGACAGGACGAAGGCAACTTCCTGATGCAACGACAAGTGTTACAAACTCACCTGCTCTTATAGGCGGAACAGAATACTGTGAAGCAAAAAAATAATTTAAAAAGTTTGACAGACCGACAAAACCGCCGAAAGTTACACTATAAAGAAGACAAAAATACCAAGTATCTTTTTCTTTAAAGACGCTAAAATACGTTTTAATTGCCTTAGGTTTAGGCTGGTTTGGCGGTTCTTTTGCCATGAAGAAATAGCTGATCAACACAAGTATTAATGGAATAAGTGCTAACCCCATGACACCATTCCAACCTACATGTTCTGCAATCCGTGGTCCAAACAATGTCGCGAGCAATGTACCGCTATTCCCTGCACCGGCGATACCCATAACAAGACCTTGTAAATGAGGAGGATACCAACGGCTTGCCATTGGCAGAGATGCCGAAAAGCTCGCCCCTGCTACCCCTAGTAAAATACCGATATAATAAAGTTCAGAAGTGTAAGATCCAAACTGCCAACCCCAGATAAGGGGAATCATTGTGACCACCATTCCGCCAATAGCCGTCTTCTTTGGTCCGAAACGATCTGTTAAAATCCCTAAAACAATGCGGAAAATGGAACCTGCCAAAGGAGGAATCGCCACAATCAGACCAATCTGTGAAGCTGACAAATGAAAATCTGCTGTTAAATATACACTAAGTGCCCCTAATAAGACCCAAATCATAAAGCTGACATCAAAATATAAAAAAGATGCTAATAAAGAAGGTGCGTGTCCATTCTTCCTTAGTTCTGCTAACTTCAATTGCAACACTCCCATCGTTTTATTCTTAAAACGATCATGACAAAATTCAAGCAGATTGACAGTCAGTTTGTCAGGTTTACTAACGGAGAAAAAAACACCAAATTCATCAGAAGAAACTGATTCTTCTCATCTGACATTGGTTGGAGAGATCAAAAAAATCGGAAAACTACGGCTTTCTAAAATAAAGTCAATTGAACCAATTTGCAATCAAAGAACAAATTATTCTTAGGATGTGATTTAATTTAAATGAAGCGAACATGTAGAAGGGTTTGAAATTTTATGAAAGTACTTTTAAGTTTCATATTTGGAGCTTTAGGCGCAATCATGATGGTGAATGTTAAAGAAAACACTTCTCCTTTTGTGACAACAATCGTTTTGATTGTTGTTGCAATTGTTGTTTTCACACTTGAAGCGATGTGGAAAAGGTATCAAAAAAAGCAAGATCCGAAGTCGAAGTGATTCCTACTCCTGTTTTTGTTTTTATAGAAGTGTATGACATTTACCACTAAACAAACCTAACCAACTGACTGAAACATGTCATGATGTCATGTCTGCCAGCTAAGAAAAATCTGCAACTAGTTCACAAAAACGACAAAATAATGGACTTTTTTTAAAAATATGTTATGATACCAAAAAGAGGTAATTAAACTTGGGGTAAAATAAAAGAAAGCGTTTTCTTTATTTATCAAGGTTTGAAGCCATTTTTGGTGAACGGTGAATAAAAAGGAATAAACAAGGAGAACTTAAGTGAGAACGGAATCTTGACATAAAATAGACAAAACTAAACAGTATATGACCTTGAAAAAGAACGCAAAATACCAGACAATATATTGTGATTGAGTTCACAAACATCTAAGTTCAAACTAACAATTGGTAAAGGATGGATGAAATATGAGAAACCAGAAGGTTAATCGCACAGTATTAATTGGTGCGGGTTTTGTTGGAAGCAGTTACGCGTTTACGCTAATCAATCAAGGGATTACAGACGAACTTGTAATTATTGATTTAAATAAAGATAAAGCTATAGGCGACGTAATGGATTTAAACCATGGGAAAGCATTTGCTCCACACCCAGTAAAAACATTCTTTGGTACATATGAAGATTGTAAAGATGCAGATGTTGTTTGTGTTTGCGCAGGGGCTAACCAAAAACCGGGCGAAACTCGTCTTGACTTAGTAGAAAAAAACCTTAAGATTTTTAAAGGAATCATCGGCGAAGTTATGGCAAGCGGTTTTGATGGTATTTTCTTAGTTGCTACAAACCCAGTAGACATCTTAACTTATGCGACTTGGAAATTCAGTGGACTTCCAAAAGAACGTGTGATCGGAAGCGGTACAACTCTTGATACTGCACGTTTCCGCTACTTGCTTAGTGAGTACTTTGATTCTGCTGCTCATAATGTTCATGGCTACATTATTGGTGAACATGGAGATACAGAATTGCCAGTTTGGAGTCATGCAAACATCGGACAAGTTCCGATCAGCAAGCTTTTGAAAACCAATCCGAATTACAAAGTTGAAGATCTAGACAAATTATTTGATGATGTAAAAAATGCTGCTTACCATATCATTGAGAAAAAAGGCGCAACATACTATGGTGTAGCGATGAGTTTGGCTCGGATTACAAAAGCTATTTACCGCAATGAAAAAGCCATTTTAACTGTAAGTGCTTATCTTGATGGCGAGTTCGGTGAAGAAGATATTTACATCGGTGTTCCGGCATTTGTTGGTCGTAACGGTGTCAGCAAAGTCGTTGAGCTTGAACTGAATGATAAAGAAAAAGAACAGTTCAAACATAGTGCATCAGTATTAAAAGACATTTTAAGACCGCACTTTGGATAAGGTTATAAATAAAGGACATTACGTATTTATAATATGTAATGTCCTTTCTTATTTTAATTCGCCCATAGCCTTTGAACATTTACTAATTCATGTTCTTTGAATTCCATTTTGTAAATGTCAGGTTTAGATGTACGATGTAAAAATTTCAAGTCGTAATTTTTATCAAAATACCCCATTATCAAAGTCATAACAGCTCCGTGAGTACCTATTACTAATCTCTTTCCCCTAAAAGCAGTCATAAGCTCATTTAAAACTTTTATAGCTCTATTTTGGCAATCTGCATTTGATTCTCCACCCTCAAAAGCGTAATTTGGTTCTGAAAATGACTTTTCTAACAGTGGATTCAATTCAGTATCAGATAATCGATTGTGATGAGCGGAAAATACTCGCTCTTTTAAGTCTTCAAATACTAAAACTTTTTGTCCGATGTGTTCAGCTATTTTTTCAACAGTTAAAATCGAACGTATGTATGGGCTTGAAACAACAACATCAATTTCTTCATTTTTTAATATAGATGTTATGCGTTCAGCATCTAAAACACCTTTTTCAGTTAATCCTCTTGTTCTTTCATCACCTTTTTTTGGGGACTCTCCGTGTCTTACCATATAAATGAATGTGCTTGTCAAACTCGCTCCTCCTCAGTAAATTCTTTTTTTAATTTTCGAAATTATAACGCTTGGCGGGTTGATTGTCACGAAAAGTTTCCATGATCCCCGCTCCTCTATCAATTTGTACTATCCTGTTCTGTTGTTGAATACATTGTACAAGTTACGCACAAAGGGGGATGCGGATTTTGTTCCATATTTTTTTTAGTTATGTATTTTTAGGTTTGTCATTAGCCGCTCCCGTCGGTCCGGTAAATGCGGCTCAAATCGACAGAGGAATGAAGGGCGGTTTTTTTCATGCGTGGTTGTTTGGTTTAGGAGCTGTTGCAGCTGATGTTATTTATATGGTACTCATATATTTTGGAGTAGCTCAGTTTATAATGGCACCATTTCTAAAAACATTTTTGTGGTTGTTTGGCTTCTTTGTTTTAACATACACAGGAATTGAAAGTGTATGTAAGGCCAAAAAAATGTCGCTAATGAGAAAGGCGAAAGAGAAAGAAACTTACAGCAAATCTTTCTTTTCTGGACTGTTTATTTCTCTTTCAAACCCTCTTAGTATCATGTTCTGGCTCGGTATTTACGGAAGTATTTTAGCAAAAACGATTGAGTCATATGCTTCATATCAGTTGTTATTATGCAGTTCAGGAATCTTAATTGGGCTTTTTTTGTGGGATTTAGCCATGTCTGTAATTGCAGGGACATTCAGAACGTTTGTAAGTCCTCGAATCATTCAGGTGATCACATGGATTGCTGGTTTTTCATTAATTGTTTTTGGCTGTTATTTCGGTTATCAGGGAATCCAGGAACTGGCTCGATTACTCAATGATTAAGGCTGTTCTTTTCCTGTGTTTGTCCATTTTTTTCTCATCATCAATGTCACAACAGCGATGATCGCCAAGAAGAGAAGGCTAATAAAAAAACCCGGTCTGCTGTTTTTTTCAAATAATGTACCGGAAACGGCAAATAAAATCAGTGTAAGAGCCGTGAAAATTTGTACATTTCCTTTTAATTTTGGTTTAGTGAGTTTTTTACTTGATAACAAAATAAACACCCAATTGTATAGCAGCATAATGCTAGCTGCCGTTGTCATATGTTCATAAAGCTGTTTTGGAAGCAGGATTGACAAAATGATTGAGATGGAAAGAACGAGTACTGTTAACCCTAGTGCAGGCCAGGATACTTTTTTATGTTGTTTTTTTGCTAAACATGCTGGAGCATCACCGTTTTTTGCCATTGTACCCATCAGTGTTGTGACAGCAAATAAAGATGCGGTCAGCGTTGAAAATCCAGCAATAATAAATATTCCGTTAAAAATGTCCATCACAAGGTGGAGATTAAATTGTTTCAATGATGTGATAAATGGACTGTTTTGTTCTGTAAAGGAATCAATTGGTACAAGCAACAATGCAAGCCCGATTGAAATCATGTACAAAACAGCTAAAGTGATGAGCATTAGGCTTCCTGATTTTGGCGATTCTTTCGGATCTTTTAAATGAATGGCCATTAAACCCATGACTTCAATACCACCATAGGCAAAAAATGTATAAATTAAGCCAGTCCACAACCCCATGAATCCAAACGGAAACAGTTCATGCAGTTCGTCTGGAAACTGAACATCAGGTGTTTTTCCATGGAGAACACCTGATATAGCTAAAATAGCAATGATGATAAACATGAAAATAGCCGACGTTTTGAGGACGGCTAGAATGTTTTCTGTTTTTTCAAAGCTAGAGCGCCCGGTGAAAATAATGATCAAGCCAAGGATGGCATAAATAGAGGCAAATACCCAAAGCGGGATCTCTGTAAACCAATGGCGTGTAAAAAGCGAAATGGCTGTTAGTTGACTGCCGATAATGAGCATTTCTGATGCCCAGTAAACCCAGCCATTGCTAAAGCCCGCCCAGTTGCCAAATGCTTCTCTAGCATAGGAACAAAAAGAACCCTCAGCAGGGTGGTCAGCTGTCAGTTTTGCCAATTGCTGAAAAACAAGGTATGTCCCTAAAGCCGCCAATAGAAAAGCTGCTAATACAGAAAAACCGCTCTTCTTAATAGCAATGCTTGACCCAAGAAAAAAACCTGTACCGATTGTGCAGCCGATACCAATTAATGATAGCTGCCACCATTTTAAGTCTCCTTTTTCTGCTTGTTGTTTCATCGCTTCAACTCCTCTAACTTCATTGTTATTTTGTCTGGTTGATGTTTTTTTATGCTCGGTGACATTCGCAAAGATGGGATGACATGAAATATGAATATCACTTGTGCTATAGTTAAAAAAACAGGAAAATCGGGAGGAGTCATCAATGACTTTACAAGAAAAAATAGCAAATGAACTGAATGTACAACCTGTTATTAACCCAAAACAGGAAATTGAAAAACGCATTGACTTTTTAAAAAACTATTTACAAAAAACAGGAGCAAAGGGTTTTGTGTTGGGAATTAGCGGGGGACAAGATTCTTCGCTTGCCGGACGACTTGCCCAAATGGCTGTGGAACAGTTAAGGACTGAAGGTGTGCAAGCTGAATTTACCGCTGTTCGCCTGCCGCATGGTGTTCAGCAAGATGAAGATGATGCACAACTGGCACTGAAATTTATTAAACCAGACCATTCTCTTTCATTTGACATTGCCTCAACAGTAAGCTCTTTTGTTTCTCAATTTCAAACTGTAACTGGAGAAGCGCTTGCCGATTTTCATAAAGGCAATGTAAAAGCCAGAGTACGAATGATTACACAATATGCGATTGGCGGTCAAAAACAGCTATTGGTGATCGGTACTGATCATGCCGCTGAGGCTGTGACAGGCTTTTTTACTAAATATGGTGATGGCGGAGCGGATCTGTTGCCGCTTACAGGACTGACAAAGCGACAAGGACGTCGTTTGCTTGAAGAGTTGGGTGCACCTGCCAGACTTTATACGAAATCCCCAACAGCGGATTTACTTGACGAAAAACCTCAGCAGGCGGATGAAACAGAACTTGGAATAACATATGATGAGATTGATGATTATCTTGAAAGAAAAACAGTTTCTCCTGAAACAGCACAGGTGATTGAAAAACGTTATCTGGTGACAGAGCATAAACGTCAATTACCAGCTTCAAGCTTTGATGACTGGTGGAAGTAGGAGCTTTCTCATAAGTCTTTTACAACATGGACCAGGGGGAATTGCGAGACTCCTGCGGAAAACGAGCAAATTCCCCATTTTATTCATCCACACTGCTTTCAGAACACCCTCTATTTTTCATACAATCCATTAGTGAGGTGAATTGGTTACAGTGAGAGAAAAGAATATTGTACTCATCGGATTTATGGGGGTTGGGAAAACGACAATCGGTCAATTAGTCGCCCATAAGGTAAATCGAGCTTTTATTGATATTGACCAAGAAATTGAAAAAGATTTGCAAATGACGATTCCTGAAATCTTTACACAAAAAGGGGAAGCATGTTTTCGAAAAATAGAAAAAGATTATATCTTTAAAACGTGTGAACAGACAACAGGTAAAATTATTTCCCTTGGCGGAGGTGCTTTCCAGCAGGAAGAGATCAGAAAAAAATGTCTGGAAAACTGTATAGTCCTCTTCCTAGACTTGTCATGGGAACATTGGAAAAAGCGAATCGACCTTCTCATTGAAACTCGCCCGGTTTTACAACATCGCTCACTAGCAGAAATAAAACAGCTTTATAACGACAGAAAAACGATATATGCTTCCCATCACTTCAAGGTTAATACAGATCACCAAAACCCTGAAGCTGTTGTAGATCAAATTGTGGAAAAGCTTAACCTTTAAACAAACGTTTATTTAAAAAGGTCACAGGTTTCCGCTGAACAAAGTATACTAATAGAAATAGAGAACTGGCGGTGCAACGATCATGCAAAAACGTATCTTAAAAGAGCTAGAACTTATTGAAGCAACATATAACGTTAAAATCCTCTATGCAGTTGAGTCAGGGAGCAGAGCTTGGGGCTTCCCATCACAAGACAGTGATTATGATGTTCGCTTTATTTATGTTCATCAAAAAGACTGGTACCTTTCGATTGATTCAAAGCGAGATGTCATTGAGCTGCCCATTAATGATTTGCTGGATATTAGCGGTTGGGAATTGACAAAAGCTTTAAGGCTCTTCCGTAAATCTAATCCGCCGCTGCTTGAATGGCTTTCTTCAGGAATGGTCTATGATCAGGCATATTCATTAGTGGAAAAAATGAAAAACCTTCAGTTGCAGGCTTTTTCACCAGCTTCTTGTATGTACCATTATTTGAACATGGCAAAAGGCAATTTTAACAGCTACCTTCAAAAAGAAGAGGTCAAGATTAAAAAATACTTTTATGTTCTCCGGCCGATTTTAGCATGTCTGTGGATTGAGTCTCGACATACAGTGCCACCGATTGAATTTCAAGTACTGCTTCATGAACTTCTCGATGAGGGTGAGCTCAAAACAGAAATTCTAAACCTGCTTGAACGGAAAATAAACGGAGATGAATTTCATCTAGAACCGCAAAATCCTGTGCTTCACGAATTTATCGAGAATGAACTCAACCGACTTTTAACAGTAGCAAAGACATTTAAAAGAAATCAAGACAATTTGACACCTGAACTTGACCGATTATTTAGAGAAACGCTAGACGAAGTATGGGCATAAAATGGAATTCCCCTTAAGATTTTTTCTTAAAGGGGTTTTGCCAGTTCTAAAGCGGGGAAATGGTATAGTAAAAGAAAGCGATTCCAATCAAACGGGGGTTTTTATCAAAGTTTTTTCCTAATTCTATTGTCGTAGTTGTTTCTTTATTTAGGTAAAAAGTTTTTATTTTGTACATGTAAATCATTGTGGGAAAAACACAAAAAAAGCTTGTTTTTTTGTTTTTTCTAAATATTGTGAATTGGTGCCTCACTCTTATAGAATGAAAATATAAGACATATTTCATGAGATGGCGGGGTGTGATAATGGAAGCGATCACAAGAGACTTTTTTTTATTCTTATCTAAGAGCAACATCCTGAATCGTCTGGCCCAAAATTGGGGAAGTCAGATTGCTACCGGGAAAATTATCGGCGGGAAAAATTTCGAAGCTTCAATCCCCACGATTAGAAAGCTCAATGAACAAGGGCTGACGGTTACCGTTGATCATTTGGGTGAGTTTGTCGACAGCCGGGAAGTTGCGAGGGAACGGACTCAAGAATGTATAAGGGCTATTCAATGGATTGCTCAGGAAAAGCTTCATTCACATGTTTCCTTAAAAATGACTTCGCTAGGTCTTGATATCGATCTTGACCTCGTTAGGGATAACATGAGCAGTATTTTGGAGTGTGCGGAACAACATGAAGTCATGGTGACAATTGATATGGAAGATGAAGCGCGCTGTCAAAAAACACTAGACCTGTTTAAAGAGTTCAAACAGCGTTACCACTATGTCAGCACAGTTTTACAGGCCTATTTATACCGAACCGAGCAAGATTTGGAGGAATTGAACCAGTATGATCCGTTTCTCCGCCTTGTGAAGGGAGCTTACAAAGAATCGTCGAAAGTGGCGTTTCCTGAGAAGGATGATGTGGATGAGAATTATAAAAAGCTCATTAAGAAACAATTATTGAGCGGCCATTACACAGCCATCGCCACTCATGATGATAAGATGATTGATTTCACAAAAAAATTGGCGGAGGAGCACCAGATCGGCAAGGACCGCTTCGAGTTTCAAATGCTTTATGGGATGCGCAATAAGACTCAGCTTGAATTGGTTAAACAAGGCTATAACATGCGTGTTTATCTTCCGTACGGAAATGACTGGTATGGATACTTCATGAGAAGGCTTGCTGAACGGCCTGCCAATATTGCGTTTGCATTTAAGGGTATGTTGAAGAAATAATACGAGGAAAAGGGGAAATGAATCGTGACAACACCTTACAAACATGAACCATTTACAAATTTTGAAGTAGAAGAGAATCGAGCGGCGTTTCAAAAAGCAATGGACACAGTCAACAAATGGATGGGGCAATCCTATCCTCTTGTAATCAATGGAGAAAAAATTGAAACTGACAACAAGATCGTATCGGTTAACCCTGCAAACAAAGAAGAAATTGTCGGCACAGTATCCAAAGCAGATCAAGATCATGCAGAAAAAGCCATTCAGGCGGCAGCAACGGCATTTGAAACATGGAGATATTCCGATCCTGAAGAAAGAGCATCAGTTCTATTCCGTGCCGCTCAAAAGGTACGCCGGATGAAGCATGAGTTTTCTGCACTTTTAGTGAAAGAAGCAGGTAAACCGTGGAATGAAGCTGATGCCGATACAGCTGAAGCGATTGATTTTATGGAATATTATGCACGGCAAATGCTTGACCTTGCAAAAGGAAAGCCTGTCAACAGCCGTGAGGGAGAACGGAACCAATATATTTATACACCGACTGGTGTAACTGTTGTGATCCCGCCTTGGAACTTCCTTTTTGCGATAATGGCGGGTACAACGGTGGCACCGATTGTGACAGGTAATACAGTTGTTCTGAAACCAGCTAGCGCAACCCCTGTTATTGCTGCTAGATTTGTAGAAATACTTGAACAATCAGGGCTTCCAAAAGGGGTTGTCAACTTTGTTCCGGGAAGCGGTGCTGAAGTTGGGGATTATCTTGTTGACCATCCAAAAACAAGCATCATTACCTTTACTGGCTCAAGAGAAGTGGGAACGCGTATTTTTGAGCGAGCTGCCAAAGTTCAGCCTGGTCAGACACATCTTAAACAAGTCATTGCAGAAATGGGCGGAAAAGATACGGTTGTCGTTGATGAAGATGGAGATATTGAATTAGCAGCACAATCGATCGTCCAATCAGCCTTTGGTTTTGCAGGTCAAAAATGTTCAGCTGGCTCGCGGGCTGTTGTGCATGAGAAGATTTATGATCAAGTGTTGAAACGTGTGATTGAATTGACAGAGGCTAAAAAGGTTGGCGTACCTGACAGTGCTGATGTTTATATGGGACCGGTTATTGATCAGGCTTCATTTGATAAGATCATGGACTATATTGAAATTGGAAAAGAGGAAGGCCGCTTAGTGAGTGGGGGAAATGGTGTTGATTCAAAAGGCTATTTCATTGAGCCGACAATCTTTGCCGATTTAGATCCCAATGCTAGACTTATGCAGGAAGAAATTTTCGGACCAGTTGTTGGATTTACAAAAGTGAGCAACTTTGATGAAGCATTAAAAGTTGCTAACAACACAGAATATGGTTTGACAGGTGCGGTGATTACAAACAATCGCGACCATATAAAGCGGGCGAAACAGGAGTTCCATGTAGGAAATCTTTACTTTAACCGTAACTGTACCGGCGCAATTGTCGGCTACCATCCGTTTGGCGGTTTCAAAATGTCTGGAACAGACTCCAAAGCGGGCGGTCCAGACTACCTAGCTCTTCACATGCAGGCGAAGACGATCAGTGAAATGTTTTAGAGGATTCATTCCGCAGCTTCTTAGTGACGTTGTTAAAAAAAGACTAACATTCAGTATTTAAAAAAACGCTCAATCATCACTCTAACATTCTCGCATTTTCTCGTTGTTGAAGATAGCAAATTTTGAGTTTAGCCCCTGTCTTTTAGACAGGGGTCATCTGAATTTTCGGAAATTTCTCTATTGGTCTATACAATAATGAAAAGGAGAAGTATGATTAAGTTAAAAATGGGTAGGAGAAAAGATATGGAAGAGCTATTTGAACAAGTTGTTTCTCTTTCAGATATTCACAAAATCATTGATTTTATTAGTGATGAGTTGAAAAAACCGGTGATACTGGAAAGTGCAGATTTTTTCTTACTGGCATATAACTCTTATTATATCAACCAATTTGATGCAGCAAATCAACAAACTATTTTCTCGAAAAAATGCCCGCTGCCAATTTTTGAAAAATTTGTTGAGGAAGGTATCATTGATCAATTAAAAACGATTCCGACTCCATTTCGGGTCAAACAGATTGAAGAGATTGCCTTAAACCAACGTGTCGTTGTCAGTGCTAAGCATAAAGATGAGATCATGGGCTATATTTGGGTACAGGAGATTGAAAACAGTCTTTCAGAAGAAGAACTGAACTTTCTCTACAAGGCTTCTTTTCACGTTGGAAAGGTCATTTTCAAAAAGAAACGGCTGAAACAAGAGAAAGAAGAAGAGGCTGAAGAACTGTACAAAAGAGCGATCAATGATCAATTTCAATCAGAGCAAGAGCTGAAGGCAGCAGCGGAAAAAGCCAATGTTGTTTTACCTGCTGTGTTCACCGTAATGGTCCTCCAAGTGGTTAATGGTGCGGATGAAGTACTTGATGATTTAAAGGAAACGATCAGATCCTATTTAAACTTAAAGGATAATATCAGTCATGTCTTGGAGGATCATTCAAACATAGCCATTATTGTGGGAAGCATCTCGCGCAAACGCTCTGCACAGAGAGCTGCGTCAGATCTGATTAACCGGCTTTTGACACATTTACGTTCGCAAATATTGCCCTTAATCCTAATTGGAGTAGGCAATGAATACAGCAGTTTACTCTCACTTGGCAAGAGTTATAGAGAGGCTTTAGAAGTCACAAAAGCGGCAGAAATGACCGGAAGCCAAGAACACATTCCATTCGAATATCAAAAACTAGGTGTATTTAAATACCTTGACCAAATCGCTGCTAAAAATGATCAACTTCATTACACAAACCCTGATCTTTTGCTGCTCAAAGAAAAAGACAAAGAAAGTCAGACAGAGTTTTTAAGAACGCTTGAAATTTATCTTGCGAATAACTGCAAAATAAAACCATCTGCAGAAAAATTATTCATTCATCAAAATACTTTAAATTATCGTATTAAACAAATATTAGACATGACATCAATCGATTTGAATAATTTTAATACGAGATGCCAATTATTCATCGATCTGATGCTGATGAAAAAAACTGGCTATAAAACTTAAGATGGAACGTATTTATTGATTGTGAATGATGGTGAAAACGGCTAATATTCTATAAAACAACAATCATTTGATCGTATTGATAAGGGAAAACAAACGGCTAAGAGCCGTATAAATACAGGGTCCTTAGCCGTCTAAAACAGGTAGAAATGTTTATTATCTCCGGTATACATATGGGTCTTTCGGTTCTTTCATAGTCGACCATTCTTGGACTATTAAAACCGGAATGACAGATTGAAATGGTTGATAATATTCCGATGACAAAGTTCCTTTGACACGAAGCCACTGATCATCTTTTATGTTGACATCCTCAGGGAATTCGACAAGCATACCATAAACGCCTGAATCGGCAATACAATGGATAATACCGAAGCGGAGGACAAAAAGTTCCCGCTTATGAATCGCTTCACCTTTGAAAGCAAATCCGTTAAATTCGATTGTTTTGCCAAGGAACTCCCCTGGATAATTATAAATGGTTTCCATACCTTTTAGATAATCATGTTCATCTAACGATATTTGTTTTTTTTCTTTATATTTTGCCAACGCTTTTTCCATCAGCTCATCATAGCCTTCTTGTCCGTAGTAAATGCTTGTATCAGGGCGCAAATACTGGGTTTGGGCATAGTGTTCAGGCTGTTCTATCCCTTTAAAAGAAAAACCTTTTGATTTAACGATATTGGAATCAAGTGTGGCAACAGGGAGGAAAATCCCAGTGCATAACGGGAATAGGAAAACTAAATAGATGAAGATTTTTTTAACAAACGGCTTATTTTCTTCATGATCATGTCCACATCCGCATTCATCCCCACAATCAGTATGACTCGTTCCTTTAATGTAGCGATAAAATTGTACAGCTGTCAGCAGTGCAAGTAGAAAAATTGCAATATATGAAAGATAAGCATATTTCATATTAATATATTTTGTTAAATTGCCAGATGCATGAAGATGAAAAAAGAAAAATGTGAAAGACATTAATATAAATGTGCGAAACATGGTCTCACCCCTTTACCAAAAGTGATCCGACTAGAACAATAACCGCAATATAGGTAATCAAAAGCAACACAAAGCGTTTTTTAAAGATACCGATCATCATCAGCAAATTTTTAATATCAACCATTGCCCCGAAAACAAGGAAAGCAATTAGAGATCCGAGTGAAAATGTACTGCTGAACGAGGATGCGATAAAAGCATCAACTTCTGAACAAAGAGACAATACAAATGATAAGCCCATCATCACAAGTGATGAAGATACATCATTTTGACCGATTGAGAGTAGAGTAGATGTTTTAATATATGTTTGCATTGCTGCTGCCACAAAAGCACCAATAATAAGGTATTTTCCCACTGAGAAAAACTCATCAACCGCATGGTGAAGTGTTTCAGTCAGTTTTTTAAGAAACGACGGTTTCGTATGATTGTGGGAGTGATGATGATGCGAATGAGCTTCAATCAGCTGGTTTCCTTTAAATTGGAAAGAGATGATCAGACCTACAATAATCGAAACAGCCATCGCCAATCCACCACGGTAAAAAACGACATCCCATTTATTTCCGAAGGCGATAAATGTAGAAAATAATACAATTGGATTAACAATTGGAGCTGTTAGCATAAAGGCTATCGCTGCATGCAGCGGAACCCCTTTTAACAAAAGACGGCGGGTGATCGGAACAATACCGCATTCACAGGCCGGGAATAGCATACCAGCAAACGTTCCTGATAGTACTGCGAGAAATCGATTTTTCGGAATGATTTTTGCCATCATTTCTTCAGTCACAAACATTTGAATCAAACCTGATATGAAAACACCGATTAATACAAAAGGAATTGCTTCTATTAATATACTAATGAAAATTGAATTAAGCTGCAGAAATGATTGTGAAACCACAAAAAAACCCTCCGCAATGACATTTTTTAGTTCTAGCCTAACATTATACCACAAACTCGTTAAGCCGGTATGGTATCATAAAAACACTTAAATCATTAAAGGGGATGAAGGAGATGCAGCAACCCTATGATTTACCATTAGATCAACTATATACATACCAACCTGAACGAACAGCAACCGAAGATTTTGAAGATTTTTGGAAGGAGTCATTGGCAGAACTAACCAAAGTCAAAGCAGAGCCTGAGCTTAAACGATTTGATTATCCGGCTGACGGTATTCAAGTTTATTGGCTCACATACAAAAGCAGCGGCGGGGCGCTCATTAAAGGCTGGTATGCCGTTCCTAATCAGAAAGGCCCACATCCAGCCATTGTAAAATATCACGGCTATAATGCCAGCTATGACGGAGATATTCACGATATTGTCAATTGGGCTTTGCATGGCTATGCGACTTTCGGGATGCTTGTTCGTGGGCAAAACAGCAGTGAGGACACAAGCGGAGCCCCTGGTGGACATGTGCCGGGCTGGATGACAAAAGGAATTCTTGCACCGAAAACATATTATTACAAAGGTGTTTACCTTGATGCGGTAAGAGCAGTTGAAGTGGTCAGCGATTTTCCTGAAGTTGATGAAACACGTATCGGAGTGATTGGTGCAAGTCAAGGCGGCGGACTGGCCATTGCTGTTTCCGCATTGTCAAAGATCCCGAAAGTCACAGTTTCTGAATTTCCGTATTTAAGTAACTTCCAGAGAGCGATCGATATCGCGTTAGAACACCCTTATCTTGAAATTAACTCGTTTTTTAGAAAGAATAGCCATCCTGACATTGAAAAGACCGCTATGAATACCTTATCTTACTTTGATATGATGAACCTTGCAGGATCAGTAAAAACATCTGTTTTAATGTCAATCGGCCTTGTTGATACAATCACACCGCCGTCCACCGTCTTTGCGGCATACAATCATTTAAAGACGAACAAAGATATAAAAGTATACCGTTATTTTGGACACGAATATATTCCGGCTTTTCAAACAGAGAAATTAGCATTTTTAAAAAAACATTTAAAATAAATCATAACGAACACCTGGTGTGTATACTGCCGGGTGTTTTTTATATCTTGATTAAAGAATATATCGTACGATAAGATATAAGAGAGGGGGATTAAAATGAATTTAGACAAGTTAAGTGAATCAATGAATCAAAACTGGACAGATATATACTTTAACTTACACGAAAGACATGATGATCACTTAACACATCATGCTGTTCGATTGCTGCAATATCTTGAAAAAAATCAATCCGCCACCATTGGCACTTTAGCTCGTTTTTCCAATGTATCCCATAATACGGCATCAGAACATGTGAAACGATTGCTTCAAAAAAAGCTTGTACAAAAACAGAGGGATAGCCAAGATGAGCGAAAGGTTTATGTTACATTAACAGCTGAAGGTGTAGACATAGTAAAACAGCACACCCGGCTTGACCCGAAAAAACTGCAAAAGGTATTGCAACAATTAAATGAAGATCAACTTAAATTGTTAGAGGATGCATTTTCTATGTTAAGCCAGGCGGCAAAGTCATGTTTTTAATCGTTAAAATCATCGTTTCTGCCGTTTTGATTGGCATAGTTACCGAGATTGCTAGAAAATATCCAGAGGCTGGAGGTATCATTGCGGCGCTCCCGCTTGTCAGTCTATTAAGTTTATTTTGGTTAAGTGTCCAAGGGACCGCTCCAAAATATTTAAGTCAATTTGCGGTTGGTGTGTTGTGGGGTTTCCCGGCAACTGCAGTTCTTCTTGTCATCGTCGTTTTTAGTTTAAAAGCATCATTTTCTTTAATGTTATCTTTTATCTTTGGAGTCTGTGGATGGGGTGGATGTTTACTGTTGCAAAAAGCCGTATTCCGTATGATTTTTGGCGGTTAAGGTACAAATGGAGGATCTGGAACAGGTCCATATGTGCCTTTCACATGAATGTTTTGACATTCTCCTTCTGTATTTTCAAAATAGAGCCGATATGTGCGTTGCATAACTGGAGTAACGTCTTCAGCCGTACGATTTGGCATATTGCCGACGAACTCTTTTATACTTAGACTCATATATCTGCCAGAAAGATGCATCATTTGTATTTTAATTTTCGTTTTACAATTTTCAGCATTAAAAATTGTAAACCTATACCCTAATCTCCAGTGATCATATGATGGTGGATTAAAGTCAGTTTGGGGAATATCTTGGATGTGGGTCCCAGTAAAAGTCACATCTAATTTTTTTGGATACTTTACTATTTCAGCTTCGGTGTGATTCCCAAAACTAAACAGACTGCTAACCAGCATAAAAACAACTATTAACAAAAAACGTTTCAATAAACATCCCTCCTTTTTCCATATTATAACATGAATTTGTTTGCTGAGGTGATACATATGTTTTTAAAAAAGCTAACGATGCTTCAAGAAAAAGTGCCTTCTTATTCGGAATATCCGTTTTCAATTCCGGCGATTCATCATTTGAAAGAATTGACTTTCCAAAAAGAGGTGACTTTTTTTGTTGGAGAGAACGGCACTGGAAAATCAACCCTGCTTGAAGCTATTGCCGATAAGTGTGAATTCAATACGGCAGGCGGGGGAAGACAGAATACATATGAAGTGGATCAATCTGAATCTGTTTTAGGAGACTATATCAGACTTTCTTGGCTCCCTAAAGTCACCACTGGTTTTTTCCTGCGGGCTGAATCGTTTTATCATTTTGCATCACATATTGATGAAGTAGAGAAAGAGTTTATCAATTATGGTGGACGTTCCCTACATCAGCAATCACATGGAGAATCGTTTTTGTCGCTTTTTAAGTATCGATTCTCAGGAAAAGGAATCTATTTACTTGACGAACCTGAAGCTGCTTTATCCCCGACAAGACAATTGACTTTCTTAAAAATTATTCATGATCTAACCAAGACGAAGAAAGCTCAGTTCATCATCGCTTCTCACTCTCCGATTTTACTTGGATATCCTGATGCTGATATTTTCAGTTTTGACGGTGACCATATTGCCAAAGTAAACTATGTGGACACCGAACATTACCAGTTAACAAAATATTTTCTTCAGAACCGTGAAAAATTGTTGGCTGAATTGTTTAAATAGTGTAAGGAAGGAGCTGTCTAAAAAGTCCTTTATCAAGATGAATCAGGGGGGAATGGCGAGACTCCTGCGGGGTCTCGCCTGGCTCGCCCGCGGAAAGCGAGCAAATTCCCAATTTTCTACTTTCAGGACAGTCCCTTCTGTTGTTGTGTTTTCGTCGCTCCAATGATTCCGATCATAATCATTATGGTACCGATCAGATGAAACCATTCTAACCTTTCCCCTAAAGCGAAAACCCCTGCTAGAATCGTTACTAATGTTGCTAGATGATTGAACATGCTCATTTTTGCAGCTTCAATTTTTGATAGAGCATAATTAGATAAAAAGGCAGTTGCAAACGATGAAAATGCCCCTAAATAAAGAACTGTCAACATAAAGATTGGCTTTGTAAAGGGAATAAAGAATTCGCTGAGTGATCCATTTGAGATATGACTGAAAACAGCGATTCCGTTGAAAAAAACAAAGCCTACCGCTAAAATCACATATGTTAGTTCCAGTGAAGTGAATGTCCGGCTCAGTTTTCTTACCAGTATGCTATAACCCGCTGAAGAAAGAGCTGACAGCAGGATGAGCAAGATACCGATTAAATTGCTCATTTGTACATTGGTACTTTTCATCAAGAAAATATAAGTCACTCCTGCCGCTGATAAAACAGTGAAGAACAACTGCCGTTTGCTGAAACGCTCTTTTAAAAAATAGTGAGCCAACAGCATCGTTAAAATGGGAATGGCAGCTTGAATGATCCCTGCTTCAGAAGAAGAAGTATAGACAAGCCCAAAGACTTGAAAAGCAAAAAACATGACCGGGTAACATAAAGCGACCGGCAGCATGACGAAAACGTCTTTCAAACGAATTTTAATCTTAAGCGTACCAAATAGAACTGCAAGACAAAACGCAATTGTAAAGCGATGAGCAAGTATATCAAGCGGTTCAGCAACTGTAAGGGCTAGTTTGATAAATAAAAATGAAAAACCAATCATTAAAGCGTACAACAACGCTGCAACATAAGCAGATTTGTACATCATCAACCATCTCCGTCATGTATGCATGCAATACTTGATATTTGCCGGCTCATGTCATCATATCTTGAAGAACAGTTTGCTACAATATAAAAAAAGCCAATCTGTACCGGTACAGATTGAAGATCAAAGGAGATCACATGCAAAAATACGTTGAGTTGATGAATCAATTACAAAGTCTGATTGAGAGCCGTTTTTATAAAGAAGGAGACAAGCTTCCATCCATTCGCATCCTTGCTGAGCAGCACAGTTTGAGCAAGAGCACGGTGATTCGAGCCTTAAACGAACTTGAGAAACAGCACATGATCTATTCCGTTCCTAAAAGCGGCTATTATGTTGTGAAAACAACTCATCTATCAGACTCTCAAAAGCGTGTTATTGATTTTGCCGCCTCCAGCCCTGATCCTGACGTATTCCCATATCTGGATTTTCAACATTGCATCAATAAAGCGATTGATATTTATAAAAATGATTTGTTTATTTATGGAACCCCAAAAGGGCTGCCGTCTTTGATTGAAGTTATTCAAAAAGAGCTTGTGAATTCTCAAGTATTTACAAGATCGTCCAATATATTTATTACATCCGGTGTCCAACAGGGATTAGCTTTGCTCGCTTCACTGCCGTTTCCTAATCACAAACAGAAAATACTGATTGAACAGCCTAGTTACCACTTGTTTATTCAATATTTGGAAGTTCATCAACTTCCAGTGATCGGAATTGAACGGACAGCAAATGGAATAGATTTTGCTCATTTAGAACATCTTTTTCAAACAGAAGATATCAAATTTTTTTATACGATGCCGAGATTCCACAATCCGCTCGGAAGCTCCTATACAGAGAAAGAAAAAAAGCGGATTGTTGATCTTGCAGAAAAGTATGATGTTTTTATTATAGAGGATGATTATTTAGGAGATTTAGAAGAAAATCGGAAAGCAGATCCGTTATTTTCCTATGATACTTCAGAACATGTTATTTATTTAAAGAGTTTTTCGAAGATGATTTTTCCAGGACTGCGTGTCGGTGTTGCTGTACTACCTGATTCATTAACTGAGATGTTTAATCAATTTAAACGATTAATTGATATTGACAGTTCTATGCTGTCACAAGCTGCTTTAGAAATCTATTTGAAAAGCGGAATGTTTGAAAGACACAAGCAAAAAATCCGCTTTTCATATGGCGAAAGGTCATGCCAGCTTTACACATCTTTGCAGGAGGTCTCTAGATCACTTGAAGACCTCATCTGTTTTAACCCTGGCGATCAGCTGTGTGTCCATACACATCTTGAACTCAATCGAAAACTGTCGGTTTCCCGTATCATCAGGAACATGAAAAAACACAATGTTTTGCTTGAAACTGTTGATATGCATTATTTGTCTTTTTTCAAAAAAAGAAATCTGTTAAAAATCAACACATCTAATGTCAAGAAAGAAGATATTCACCATGGAATGAACCTGCTCAAGCGCGTCATTGAATCAGCCTATTATTAAAGTTCATCATACCGTTTTTTGATTACCTCATCAGGCAGATCATCAGCTGCTGAACAAGCTGCCATTTTATAATCTGGATCAAGTTCAAAAGTTTTGAGATAACATGGCAGATATGTCTGGGGTGCTTTCACGAAGACACGGCATTGTCCATCAAGTTTGACAGAAAATGAATCAAGCGGTAATGCCAAACCTTTCCCAGCTTGTTTGACAAAGCTTTCTTTGATTGTCCATAAATGATAGAAATAGGAGAGCCGCTCTGTTTCCTTTTTTGCCATTAAATCACGGTATTCTGCCGGGGAAAAGAATCGTTCTGCGATATCGAAGTTAATCGGTTTGATTTTTTCGACATCGACTCCTACCGCTGATCTGCCAGCTCCGCAAATGACCCAGCTGCCTGAATGAGAAATATTAAAATGGAAATCAGGCAAACCTTTGGCAAAAGGTTTGCCATGCGGTCCTGCCGTAAATGAAATAGCTTCATTTGGCAGTTGATATGTTTCTTTGATGATATTTCTGACAAGGACTTCACCGATCAATGTCCGATTAGCATCTTCAGGATACCTGTAGCGTTTTACTTTATGTCGTTTCTCTTCAGAAACGATAGCCATCATCCGCTCGAATTGGTCGGGACCTGGGAGTTGATCCAGATAAACAGCGTAAATTTTCATCATATGTGACCTCTTATCTGATTATTTTTCTTGTTTTATTCTAGCAAATGGGCGCTTGGAAGGGTAGTTAATGCATAAACGATCACTTCTTTTTAATCAGCTGATTCATCAGGAAAGATGTTTTTCAAATGTATGGTCAGACCTTTTAATATATGAACTAAAACAGAGTCTTCCCGACTATAAACATTATTTAATTCCAGTATGCCATTTTCTAAAAGATACACTTCAACTGATTGATTGGCTGGATCTACAATCCAATATTCCTTTACTCCAGATCGTTGATAAGCTAGCCGTTTATCCAGCCGGTCGATTTTTGCTGTTGCAGGAGAAATGATTTCAATGACTAAATCTGGAGCACCGATCACTTTATTTTTTTTAATCTTACTTAATTCGCAAACAATAATCAGATCAGGAATGACCCAATTACGTACCTGTTCATCTTTCCAACTTGTTTGAACATCTTCAAACAAGTAAACATCTATTGGCGCTGCAAATACATGACATTTTTTATCACGGAGATAGCTCCCAAACTCAATCGATAGCTGCATAGAAACAGCTTGATGTTCAGGTAAAGGCGAAGGAGCCATGCTGATGATTTTTCCATCTAACACTTCACATCGTTCTCCTTCTGCCCATGTAGCATACTCCTTATAGGTCATCAGCTCTTGACGCTCTTCGGGAGTTGCCATTTTATGCACCCTTTCTACATTCTTTTGTTATCTTTAGTATACTTCACGAGTTTTGCAAATACAGTAGTCCACTTTATTTATTCATTGAACCTCTTCATTTTGATAACATCTGAGAACAACGCAGGTAAAACGGAGAATAAACAGCCTATACCTGCCAAAATAACAGCAAATCGAACTTCAATAAGAGATGCAAGGATTCCTCCTAAAATGGCACCAACAGGTACTAAACCTCGACCAAACACTTTTGAAACGGATTGAACACGACCTAATAAATGATGAGGTGTAATCGCTTGGCGTAAACTAACGAGATTTACATTGTAGATCGGGACCCCCAAGCTTAAAATAAACTGACCAAACAGTAGTAAATAGATTTTATATGGAAGATCTGGTACACTGCCAATCACCAAAAAAGCGATCGAAAATAACCCGAGAGAACTGATGATGACACATCCAACTCCTAGCTTTTCCGCCAGCTTTCTACTGATGAAAGCACCGACGATAAAACCTGCATTTCCTAGACCTAAAACAATACCAATATCGCTTGCCGAGAGATGTAATGACCTTGTCATATAAATAACTGAAATAGACTGATAAAGCCCAATAAATAACACACTGAAACTATAGCTGATTAATATCGGCCGCAAAATCTGATGTTTCCATGTGTAGACAATACCTTCTCCAATGTCTTTCCAAATGCTTTGTTTTTTTGAGAGGTCTCGATCTTTCAAACGATTGTCTGGTAAAAAAAGTGTGAATATAAAAGAAATAAGGAAGCTTACGGCATCTAACAAAATGGCGATAGGAGCTGTCAACAATTGAATCAAATACCCGCCTAGTCCAGGTCCGGCAACTTGTGCAGCTCCATTGGTAACTTCTAATTTCGCATTTCCTTTTAATAAAGATTGAGAGGAGATGATTTCTGGTAAATAAGATGAGTAGGAAATATGTTGAAAAATAGAACAGCATCCACTTAGAAAAGCAACCGCTAAAATAATGTTTATTGATAAAAATCCAGTTATAAAGCTAAGAGGAATCATCAATAAGAGACATGCGCTAGTCAATTGACAAAATAGCATGACTCGTTTTTTATTCCATCTATCTACTAGTGCTCCAGCATGAAAACCGAGGAGAAGGTTGGGCAGAAAAGAAAGAAAGCTAATCAAACTGACAACAAAGTTGGTTGTGTTTAACTGATTGATAGCGATTAAAGGTAAAGCAATAATGGTCATTTGCCTTCCGAAAGCTTCGATCGTCTGACTTGACCATAATAAATAAAAATAAGGGTTCAACGAATGTTCTTGTTTGACAATAGGTTGTTGTGGTTCACTTTTCGCCTTAATAATAGATTTCCTCCTCATTGCGGTATTAACTCAATAAACGGAAGTGGACTAGAGTAGATTCTAGTTAACAATATTTGTTTGAATCATACATAATCTTCAAATTCAAGTCAACTTTTTTTAATTGATAGGGGCGATTTCCCTTAGGAATATGAAACAAATATATGAAAAATCGACTAAATACCTAAAATAATGGATTCTATTAAACGATATTTCAAAGGGAGACATTTTTTCATACATAAAAAAGACAAGTCAGGAGAGAGAAAATCATGCAGCAACAAAACACCTCAGATGTACAGAAGTGGTTTCCAAGTGAAGATGGAAATGAAGCGAAAAGAAGTGAATTGATGGATTTGATCGGCCAGCTTATTAAAGGTGTGGATGAGTTGAAAAATCCGGATCAGGTTAATCTTAAAGGACAGAAGAACCGGGAAGGGTTTTTTTATGAAAAATTGATTTCAGAAAGCGAGATTCCGTCCACGGGTATGCCAATGAAGAATGTCAATGATGAACTGCTCAAACTTTTACATGACCATCCCTATCACTCAAAATATTTTTTGACAAATATCCTTCCAATGGCTAGTATTCCGGGAATCTTAGGCATGATTGCTGCTTTTATGGTCAATGGTAATAACTTGTGGGATGTCTACGGTCCTGCTGGAGCTGAGGCTGAAGTCAAGGTAACTGCAATGATGTCAAAATTAGCTGGGTATGATGCAGAAAAAAGCGGAGGTTATACAACATGGGGTGGTCAGGGCGCTGTCTATAGTGGACTGCGGATTGCCATTGCCAAGATGGCACCTTCATCTCTTCAAGAAGGGGTTCCCGGGAATTTCTATGCTTTTTGTTCTGAAGCGGCGCATTACAGTTTGTATAAGTCGATGGAAGCGGCTGGACTTGGAAGTCATCATCTGATCAAAGTGAAAACACAGCTTGATCATTCCATGGATACAGAGGATTTAAGAAGAAAATTAAAAGAGGTTTGTGAAACAGGGGGAATTCCAGTTTACATTGTGGCAACGACAGGAACAACAGATGCGATCGGAATTGATGATGTCCATGCCGTGCGACTAGCTGCTGAGGAAACGGCGCGCGAGTTTGGACTACCTGTTCCTCATATTCATGCGGATTCCGCTTTAGGTGGTTTTTTGGCCTTTTTTAATGATTATGATCTGAAAGAAAATGCACAATCATTTAGTCCGGGTGTTGTCGGGATGATCAGCGGGATCAAAGAAAACATGAGACATTTGCATTTGGCAGATTCACTATGTTTTGACTTTCAAAAACTTGGTCAGACCCCTTATGTGACAAGTCTGTTTCTTGTAAAAGATGCCAATGATTTGAAACGGGTTGATCTTGATCCTGATGAGACACCTTATGTTGGGCATCGCGGTTATGGAGACTATCATACAGGCTATACGTTAGAATGTTCCCGCATGGCTAGTTCTATCAGTATGTACAGTGCGTTAATGGCATTTGGTCGTGAAGGTTACCAAAAGCTTTTCGGACAGTTTCTTGAAGTGAACTTTCATTTTCGTAAGCAGCTCAAGGAACGAATTCCACAGGCGGAGATTATGAATCCGGACAATTATGGAATGTCAACACTGTTTCGTATATATCCTCAAGGAGCACCGCGGTTTGCAGAGGAGATCTCAGGGACATGCAGCAGTGAGGATTTGAAGAGAAACAATCGCTTAAATGAAAAGTTATTCGAAAAACTGGGAGAGCAAAGAGACAAAATCTTTTTTGGTGACACGAAAAAGCATCTGTTGGTTGGAACCCGTGATGGAATTGAGGTTCCGTTATGTGTGAGCAAGTTTTTTGTCATTTCTCCTTATACAATGCCTGAACATGTTCCACATATTATCGATTATTTAAAAGAGCAAATTGATCATGTTTGCCAGCAATACGAAACATTCATGACGAATGAGAAGGGAATATAGAAGATGAGTAGATTGAAAAGTTTAACAGAACATATTTCTGTAAAGATCATGATTGGCGTTGCATTGGTGTTAATCATTACGATTGCAAGCTTCTCGGCCGTTTTTCATATTGTCAGTCATGATTTGTCAAATCAATTAAAAGAACAATTTAAAAATCGTCTACATACTGACATTAATCTTGCCGAAAATGAACTGAAACGGGTAGAGGGAAATAAACTGGAGATCCCCTCCGCTGACAGTCCTCTTTATCAGGAAACAAAAAAAGCTGTCAACGAAATTAAAAAGAAAAACCATCTGGAAAACCTTTATATTCTCTCCAATAAAGGAGGAAAAGAACAAATTCTCATTTTATCTGATACACCTGATGATTTCGGTACAGAGTATGCCTTTTCACCTGAAATGAAGGATGCTTTAGCAAAAAATGAAGTAACTGTCAGTGATATTTATGAGGATGAATACGGAATTCATCAGTCGATTTTTTTGCCGCTAACTGATGAGTCGGGAAAACAGACCGGTATTTTAGGAATTGATCTCGATGCTTCTGTCATTACCGAAACAGCGCAAAAAACAACTTGGTATACAATTGGAATCGCAGGATTTGTGATGATCATTGGAATGATGATCGCTTATATCCTCGGTGCTTATATTGCTAAACCGATTCGTAAATTAATGAAAGCTGCCGAAAAAATTGCAGATGGCGATATGACTGCAGAAATTTCCGTCAAAAGCCATGATGAAGTTGGTAAGTTGGGTGAAGCCTTTGTCAGGATGAGTGACAACTTAAAGCAGCTGATTAGACATATTTCTACCTCTTCTCAAGAGGTCTCAAAAACGAGTCAGCGTTTGAAGCATGTTTCGTTTGAATCAAGTGAGAGTGCGGCACAAGTGGCAGAATCGATGAACAGTATGAGTGAGGGAATTAATGAAGTGGTTTCATCTGTTACAGATTGCCAATCGTCAACGACTGAGATTGATAAACAAATTTCTCATGTCAGTGAAGAAGTAAACGAAATGAAGCATGTTGCTGAAGGTGTCAGCAATGATTCGAAGACAGGACAGGAACTTGTTGAAGAAACGTTACGGCAAACACATACGATTAAAAATGTGATGGAAGAGTCTCAACAAGCAGCTCAGGAAATGCACAATCATACAGAGGAAATCGAAAAAGTAATTGGCATGATCTCTTCAATCGCTGAACAGACAAATTTACTGGCACTCAACGCTTCGATTGAAGCGGCACGGGTTGGAGAGGAAGGTAAAGGTTTTGCGGTTGTTGCTGGCGAGGTCAGAAAACTCTCTGAACGTTCAGCAGAAGCTGCTTTAACAGTGTCACAGCTTGTAGAAGGTACACAGGAGAGCAGCCGTCTTGTGATGGAAAGAATTAATGCTGGAAATGAAGCAGTTGATAAAGGACAAGTATTAATCAATGGAACATATGAGAATTTTTCAGGAATTTTCCGCGGGATTTCTCAATTTGTCGAAAGAACAGATCAATTGCTCGAATCGCTCCTAAAAGTACAAGGATCTTATCAAAACATTGCGTCTGCAATTGAGCAGATTTCTGCTGTAACACAAGAACAGGCAGCAGGATCAGAAGAAGTGGCTGCCGCAGCTGAGGAACAAAGTGCTGGCATGCAGGAAATTGCCTCTGCCATTAGGCAGCTATCTGATTTATCAGAAGATTTAAATCAAGCAGCATCCAGCTTTAGGTTGTCCGAATAGAAAATGAAACAGCCTGATCATGACTGGTCAGGCTGTTTGCTTTACAATGGATTCAATATTCGCTTCAAAAATTGTTTTGTTCGCTCTTCTTTTGGGGCAGAAAGAATTTGTTCAGGCGGCCCCTGTTCTACGATGACACCGCCATCGATAAAGACGACTTCATCAGCGACATCTTGAGCAAATTTCACTTCATGGGTGACAACGACCATTGTCCAACCCTCTGTCGCAAGGTCTTTCATTACTTTCAGCACTTCACCGACTAACTCAGGATCAAGAGCTGAAGTCGGTTCATCAAACAGCAGCAATTCAGGTTTGATGGCAAGAGCACGAGCGATACCGACGCGCTGCTGTTGTCCCCCTGAAAGCTGGAATGGACAGAGATCCATTTTGTCTGCCAGACCAACTTTTTGGAGCAGTTGGATGGCTTCTTTTTTGACATCCTCTTTTTTGCGTTTTTGCACCTTTACAGGACCTTCCATGACATTTTCTAAAACCGTCCGGTGAGGAAATAGGTGATAGGCTTGAAAGACCATCCCCGATTTTCTTCTCAGTTGAACGAGATCAACTGGTCTATTTTTTTGAGAAAAATCGATCGTTAAATCATGGAATGATAGGACACCGCGGTTAGGTGTTTCAAGTGCGTTTAGACAGCGGAGCAGTGTTGTTTTTCCAGAACCAGAAGGTCCTAAGATGGCCATCACCTTTCCTTTTTGAATCTGCAAATCGATTTGTTTTAAAACTTCGTTTTCTCCAAAAGATTTCTTAAGCCCTGTGATCGTAAGCACTGTTCTCCCTCCTTATTTGGCCACATACCGGTCTAAGCGCCGTTCAATCAGTTGCTGGACAATTGAAAGTACAAAACAAATGATCCAATAGATGAATGCTGCTTCTATATAAATGAATAAAATTTGATCAAGGTTACTCGCCCCAATTTCTTGGGCTTTCCGAAATAATTCAGCGACCAATATTTGCGATGCGAGGGACGTGTCTTTGATTAAGCTAATAAATGTATTTGATAATGGCGGAATCGAGACACGTACAGCCTGTGGTAAGATCACTCGTAAAAGCGCCATTTTCGGAGTCATTCCAATCGAGTAAGCCGCTTCCCATTGGCCTTTTGGAACGGACAAAATAGAAGCGCGAATAATCTCTGATGCATAGGCACCGACATTTAATGAAAATGCAATGATAGCACTAGGAAAAGGATCAATTGTTACTTGAAACGCTGGAAATAAATAAAAGATAATAAATAGCTGAACAAACAATGGCGTTCCCCTGATGGCGGAGACATAAATGCCAAAAACGGTTTTTAAGATTCGTGATTTAGACATTCTCGATAGCGCTGTCATGAGGGCAAGCAACATCCCAAATATGAAAGAAATAATGGCAAGGGGAATCGAATAATAGATTCCCCTTAAAAAGATCGGCCAAAATGATTCTCTTACTAAATCCCACGGAATATCATTGAGAAACATCTTCACCAAACCATTTCTTTGCTATTTTTGAAAGTGTGCCATCCTTTTTCATATCTTTCAGCGCTGCATTCACTTTGTCAACTAGTTGACCGCTTCCTTTGCGGAAGGCGAAATGTGTTGTTTGTGGTTTTCCTGTTTCAAAAGCAATTTTTAGATTTTTATTTCCTGAAGACTTCAAATAGTTTAAGACAGCGAGTTTATCATTATAAGTTAGATCAACACGACCTTGTTGGATAAGCTGAAACGATTGTGCCATTCCTTCAACACCCTCGATGTTCGCTCCAGCTTTTTTGGCAAGATCGGTGTAGTTGCTTGTTAATGATTGTGCCGCTGTTTTTCCTTTCACATTGTCAGCAGATTTCAAATTGTTGTTGTCCGCTTTTGTTACAACAACAGCTTGAGACGTTGTATATGGATCAGAGAAATCGAATTTTTTTTCACGGTCTGTTTTGCCTACTTGATTGGCAATCACATCAAAACGCTTAGAATTAAGACCAGCAAACATGCTGTCCCACTGCGTTTCTTTAAAATCAACTTTCAGGTTGAGGCGTTTGCCGACTTCTTTCATGACTTCGACATCATAGCCGGTTAATTGATTGTTTTTTTTGTCATGGAATGTAAAAGGTTCATATGTTCCTTCTGTTCCGACAGTTAATACACCTTTTTCTTTGATTGATGACCAAAGGTTTTTGTCTTTATTTTTGTTCGCTGCATTGTCACCTGTGGCACCGCAAGCAGCTGTTACAGTGATCAGTAGTGTCATTAGTACAGCAAATATGGCTTTTTTCAATTTTATTCCCCACTTTTCTGATTGGATTTAATTTATTTTACTGAAGGACCTTTTAAAAGTAAAGCAGAAAGTATTATTATTATAGGTCAAGAAGTCTGATTTTAGTGATTAGCGGGTCGCCATTTTTTTAAACGGTACTGAAGACTTTGTCTGCTGATCCCAAGTTGTTTTGCTGCTTGTGAAATATTGTCATTGCATGTTTTCATGACTTTTTCTATATAGTATTTTTCAGCATATTTAATTTGTTCTTTTAAAGGTAGAACGGAATCTGTTGATTGATACGGTTTTTCGTTTGTCATCGTTTTGTTCCGATATTGTAATGGAAGATGGGTAGATTCGATTGTTGTTTCAACTGACATCAAGTTCATTGCGCCTTCAATTAAGTGTTCAAGCTCCCTAATGTTTCCTGGCCAATCGTAAGCCAGCAGAAATTCATGGACTTCATCTTCCAATCCTTTTACTTCCATTTGAAAGAGTGCATTGTATTTTTCAATGAAATGCTGGGCTAGTTCTAAAATATCCTCTTTTCGATCTTTTAAAGGTGGTATGAAAAGCGTGACAACGCTCAGCCGATAATACAAGTCTTTGCGAAGATGTTGACCACTTATTGCATCAATCGGATCTTCATTTATTGTTGCGATAATTCTTACATCGATTGGTATATCTTTTGAACCGCCAATTCTTCTCACTGTTTTCTCTTGAATCACACGGAGAAGCTTCGCTTGTAAATTCAGATCCAAAGAATTGATTTCATCTAAGAGGAGTGTCCCGCCACTCGCTTGTTCAAACAGTCCTTGGCGATCAACAGCTCCTGTAAAAGCACCTTTCGTTGTTCCGAATAAAAGACCTTCAATCAGATTTTCCGGTAGTGCGGCACAATTTTGTGATATAAATGGTCCTGTTGAGCGCTGACTGCCGTTATGTATACTTTGTGCAAAAACCTCTTTTCCAGTTCCAGTATCTCCCGAGATGAGAACTGATGAGGAGGTTCGAGTTGCCCGCATCGCATGTTCACAAACCTCTCTGATCACTGGACTATTGCCAATCAAGCTATCGAACGTATACTTTGTATTTTCGGTTTTATTCATATTTTCTCTAATGAGTCGTTCAAGTTTAGTGACATCTTTAGCCATCTCGACAGCACCTTTAATATTCCCATTTTTTGTAATAGGAAAGGTGTGATTGACTGTCGTTATTTCTTGACCTTTGTTATTAAAGTATGTCTGCTTGACGTTTTTGCTTGTTTTACCATAGCGTAGTGCTTCAACAAGTGTACTATCTTGCTGATTTGCAAATGTAAAAACGTCGAGCAGGTTTTTACCAAGGACGTCTTCGCCATCCATTTCTTCAATTTGCATCATTTTTTTGTTATAGAGGACAGAAGTGCCGTTTTCATCAACAACATGTAAACCAATATCAATTTCATCCATAATGGTTTGAAAGATCAATGGCAGCCATTCATAATCCATTTCCAAGTGAACATCCCCTTTTGCATAGCAGGTGCAAAATTTTTATGCATATAGCATATCAAAAGTGCAAAAAAAATTACATAGAACAATGAAAGAATGTTGATTTTCCAAGATTCATTTTTGGCACGAAACTTGCAACTAAAAAGATTGCATGTTGTCCGAAAACAATAAGGGGGAATGAGTATGACAGTATTATCGAAATCAGCAGAAATTATCAATCAAACAGCACACTATGGTGCCAATAATTATCATCCTTTGCCAATTGTCATTTCTGAAGCAGAAGGAGCATGGGTGAAAGACCCTGAAGGAAATAAATATATGGATATGCTCAGCGCGTATTCCGCTGTCAACCAAGGACACAGACATCCAAAAATTATTCAGGCACTGAAAGACCAGGCTGATAAAATTACGTTAACCTCAAGAGCATTTCATAATGACCAGCTAGGTCCTTTTTATGAAAAGGTTGCAAGGTTAACTGGAAAAGACATGGTACTGCCGATGAACACTGGAGCTGAAGCGGTTGAATCAGCAATTAAAGCAGCACGGCGTTGGGCTTATGATGTCAAAGGTGTTCATGACAATCAGGCAGAAATCATCGCTTGCGAAGGAAACTTTCATGGCCGGACAATGCTGGCGGTATCCCTGTCTTCTGAAAAAGAGTATAAACGCGGATTCGGGCCAATGCTTCCGGGTATCAAGCTAATTCCATATGGTGATGTAGAAGCCTTGAAAAAAGCGATCACACCTAATACCGCAGCATTTTTATTTGAACCGATTCAAGGTGAAGCAGGAATTGTGATTCCACCGGAAGGCTTTTTAAAACAGGCACTTGAGGTTTGTCGAGAAAACAATGTCTTGTTCATTGCTGACGAAATTCAGTCCGGGTTGGCTCGTACAGGCAAGATGTTTGCCTGTGATTGGGAAGATGTTGTACCTGATATGTACATCTTAGGAAAAGCACTTGGCGGCGGTGTGTTCCCAATCTCATGTATTGCGGCGAACCGTGATGTCCTAGGCGTTTTTAATCCAGGATCTCATGGCTCAACCTTTGGTGGGAACCCACTCGCATGCGCCGTTTCGATTGCTGCACTCGACGTATTAGAAGATGAACATCTTGTCGAACGGTCTTTAGAACTTGGGGCATATTTTAAGGAGAAACTATCACTCATTGATAACCCTAAAATCAAAGAAGTGCGCGGAAAAGGTTTGTTCATTGGTGTAGAGCTGACAGAACCTGCACGCCCTTATTGCGAGCGTCTAAAAGAAGAAGGGCTGTTATGTAAAGAAACGCACGAAAATGTGATTCGCTTTGCGCCTCCTCTAGTCATTTCAAAAGAGGATCTTGATTGGGCGATTGAAAGAATATCGCGCGTGTTAGCGAAGTAAAAAAATATGGCTGTCCGAAAAAGCAAAATTGATTTAAAGATACTGATGTATGTTTAGTATGAAAAGGCTGTCTGAAAGTCAAAATCGACTTATTGGACAGCCTTTTGTCATAAGTAAAAAGCGTTACGATCATCCATATTTGGTAGGCGGTGAACTTTTCTTGAGTAAAATGGCTGTCTGTCTCTATTCAATCTAATCATAGGATAGTAACCAAAACAGCATTAATTTTAAACTTTAAAAATATAATGCAAAATATCAGATACAATAAGAATAATAAAAACACTTAAAATTCCACTGACTACAAGAAAAAGTAAAAAATAGAGTTTTCTCAGAAACCAATTATATTTGTATAATCGTTTGTAAACAAAGTAACCTAAACCAAAAAAGAGCGCAGTCCCAAAATTCACGGATTTTTGGAATCGATTCGTAGGGTTTTTAAAAGTCCCCCATTCATAATACTCCATCATGACACTGCTAAGTAGAAAAATAGTCAAACCATAAGCAAATTGAGCACCTAAAATGGCACATATTGCGTATTCTGTATATTCTACAAAAATTTCGGTAGTCATGTTTCCTCCAAACTAATAAATCCTTGATAGAGAATTGATAATTGTATTTCTCCAATGTTTGCTTTCTTTAAACCCTAAATATGAAATATAGAATATAAGATAAAATATAAAAGATCATAATACTTATAATTCCACTTATAAGAAGATAAAGTACATAATATAGTTTTCTCAGAAACCAATTATATTTGTATAATCGTTTGTAAACAAAGTAACCTAAACCAAAAAAGAGCGCAGTCCCAAAATTCACGGATTTTTGGAATCGATTCGTAGGGTTTTTAAAAGTACCCCATTCATAATACTCCATCATGACACTGCTAAGTAGAAAAATAGTCAAACCATAAGCAAATTGAGCACCTAAAATGGCACATATTGCGTACTGTATATATTCCACAAAAATTTCGGTAGACATGGCTCCTCCAAACTAATAAATCTTCAATAGAGAATTGATGATGTGATATCTCTAATGTTTACTTTCTTAAACCCTAAATATTGATTAATGTGCCTTCAGGATATGGGACTGAGACATAATCAAATTTTTTTGGTTTTTTCCATAATGGGCTTCCGAACCATTTTAATTTTCACAATGGTGCGAATAAGTAATCATTATTTCATCCGTCTTTTTTGAAGTTCAGGATGTTTTTTCAACCAAATTTTCGTTTGATAAAAGTGTAATATTAATGGGAGAATGAAGAAAATATACTAAACATTGATATAACAAAGGGGATTTTAGACAGATATTGATCCTTCATAGCCCAGATTGTCGTTATTATAAGAATTATACCGGATATCGGAAATAAAATAGTGAAGATGATCATTGCCTCATTTATTCTTTTGTTTAGAAAATCTTTTGCATCAATCATAAAAAGTCTCTCATTCTTCTTGTTCTAATTAGTAAAAATCCCCAAGAGAATGTAAGGACATTGAAATTACGAATCAGCTTTTAGTTGTTCACTCAATTTGAAAGCTCGCATGGAGGTCCTAAAAGCAGTGTGGATGAATAAATATTGGGAAATTTGCTCGCTTTCTGCGAGTCTCCTCGGAGCTCGTTCCTTGCACCTGCGGGGTCTCGCCTGGCTCGCTGTTTCCGCAGGAGTCTCGCAATTTCCCCTGATTCATGTTGAAAAAGGACTTTTTAGACAGCTTTATCTAGGAAGGGGAATTTTTACATAATGGCAAAACTTTCAATGCTCTTCGTTAAATCATACCATTGTTCAAGATTATATAATGAAATATGGACAGGTTTTTCATGGTGTTCATCATATTTAACAACCCAAACCCCATGTGCAGATGGAATAAAGAAAGTAATATTAGTTAACTTTGAACCGACATCTAAATCTGGAATATGAAAAATTGAAATACTATTTATTGACCACTCATTTTCTTCTAGATCTTCTATCAACTGATTGAAACAATGCTCCTCCGTAGTAGAAAAAAAACTTTCTTTGCGAATTGTTTGTACCTTTTCTTTTATTCTAAGCCAGTCAAAACACTGATCTGAAAGACGCAATTCCAAAGGGAAAAAGTCTTTTTTAGGTGAAAAATGATAATAATCAATAATTAGATTTGAAATCTCCTGTTGTTCTACATAGGCAAATTCATGGATGATGTCACGATCAATAATGTGGAGAAGCCATAATTCTTTTTCAATGTGATGCAGCATTAAAATATTTTTATCTTTCAAGTAACAGTGAATTAACTGCCTTGAATTCAAATAGGAAGTAATGAATTGCTGCATGTCTTCGGTAAAGGGGTTTTCGTTTTTTGCGCTTTTTTCTTCATCCCAATACCCTTTTAATATTAATTGATTAATCGTTGAGGCAGCAATTGCATCCCATTGTTCATCTGATCTTTTTCCTAATGAGGCTTCCATAATTTCTTTTGCAGCACCGTGAAAACCGCATATACTTGCTATCATTCCTAGTTCTTCGGATGTACATGTTAAGATGTGTTCCAATGGTTTCACTTCCTTTTTTCATTAAATTCTGAATATAATAATACTTATAAAACTAGTTTTATCAGAACAAAGTAACCTGAACCAAAAAAAGTGCAGTTTCAAAATTCACGGATTTTTAAAACTACCCCATTCATAATACTCCATCATGATACTGATAAGTAGAAAAATAGTCAAACCATAAGCAAATTGAGCAATATAATGGCGCATATTGCGTACTGTATATATTCCACAAAAATTTCAGTAGACAAGGCTCCTCCAAACTAATAAATCCTCAATAGAGAATTGATAATTGTATATCTCCATGTTCATTTCTTTAAACCTAAATATTGATTAATGTTGCCTTCAGGATATGGGACTGAGACATAATCAAATTGCTTTTGACTTGAAGATTGAATTTGATTCCTTCCATAAATCAAAATAGGCCTCCGAACCTTTTTAATTTTCACAATGGTCCCAATAGGTAACCATTATTTCATCCGTCTTTTTTGAAGTTCAGGATGTTTTTTCAACCAAATTTTCGTTCGATAAAAGTGTAATATTAATGGGAGAATGAAGAAAAATATACTAATAACGGATACTGCCACGGGAATTTCTGAAGGTGCTTGCTCTCCTAAAACCCATATTGTCATAATGACAACCAAGATACCCATTGTTGGGAACAAAATAGTGAAGATGATCATTGCCTCATTTATTCTTTTGTTTAGAAAATCTTTTGCATCATTCATAAAAAGCCTCCTATTCTTCTTGTTCTAATCAGTAAAAATCCCCAAGAGAACCTAAGTACATTGAAATTACGAATCAGCTTTTAGTTGTACATTCAATTTGAAAGCTCGCATGGGGGGGGTGTCCTGAAAGCAGTGTGGATAAATACATATTGGGAAATTTGCTCGCTTTCCGCGAGCCTCCTCGGAGCTCGTTCCTTGCTCCTGTGGGGTCTCGCCTGGCTCGCTGTTCCCGTAGGAGTCTCGCAATTTCCCCTAATTCATGTTGAAAAAGGACTTTTTAGACAGCTTTATCTATGAAGGATAATTTTTACAATAGCAAAACTTTCAATACTTTTCGTTAAATCGTGCCATTGTTCAAGATTATATAATGAAATATGGACAGGTTTTTCATGGTGTTCATCATACTTAGCAACCCAAATGCCATGTACAGATGGAATAAAGAAAGAAATATTAATTAACATTGGATCGTCATCTAAATTTGGAATATGAAAAATTGAAATATTATTTAGTGACCACTCATTTTCTTCTAGATCTTTTATCAACTGATTGAAACATTGTTCTTCCTTAGTAGAAAAAGAACTTTTTTTGCGAACTTTTTGTATCTTTTCTTTTTTACTAAGCCAGTCAAAACACTGATCTGAAAGACGCAATTCTAAAGGGGAAAAGTCTTTTTCAGGTGAAAAATGATAATAATCATTAATGAGCTTGGGAATCTCCTGTTGCTCTACATAGGCAAATTCATGGATGATGTCACGATCAATGATGTGGAAAAGCCATGTTTCTTTTTCAATTTGATGAAGCATTAAAATATTTTTATTTTTCAAGTTTGAACAGCGAATCATCTGTTTTGAATTGACATAGGAAATAATAAATTGCTGCATGTCTTCGGTAAAGGGGTTATCGTCTTTTGTGCCTTTTTCTTCATCCCAATACCCTTTTAATATCAATTGCTAAACGTTGAGGCGGCAATGGCATCCCATTCTTTACTTGATTTCTTTCCTAATGAAGCTTCCATAATTCCTTTTGCAACACCAGGATAATCGCATAAACCCACTAAAATTCCCAGTTCTTCAGATGTACATGTTAAAATATGTTTCAATGGTTTCACTTCCTTTAATATTAAACTTTAAAAATATAATGCAAAATATCAGATACAATAAGAATAATAAAAACACTTAAAATTCCACTGACTACAAGAAAAAGTAAAAAATAGAGCTTTCTGAGAAACCAATTATATTTGTATAATCGTTTGTAAACAAAGTAACCCGAACCAAAAAAGAGTGCAAATCCAAAATTAACGGATTTTTTGAATCGATTCGTAGGATTTTTAAAAGTCCCCCATTCATAATACTCCATCATGACACTGCTAAGTAGAAAAATAGTCAAACCAAAAGCAAGTTGAGCAGCTATAACGGCACATATTGCGTATTCTGTATATTCCACAAAAATTTCGGTAGTCATAGTTCCTCCAAACTAATAAATCCTTGATAGAGAATTGATAATTGTATATCTCAAATGTTTACTTCCTTATTTCGTCCGTCTTATTTGAAGTTCAGGATGTTTTTTCAACCAAATTTTCGTTCGATAAAAGTGTAATATTAATGGCAGAATGAAAAAAAATATACTTACAAGTGAAACAAAAAAGGGAATTTGAGACGGATATTGATCTACTAAAGCCCATATTATCATAATGACAACCAAGATACCCATTGTTGGGAACAAAATAGTGAAGATGATCATTGCCTCATTTATTCTTTTGTTTAGAAAATCTTTTCCTTGATTCATAAAATGCCTCCTAATCTAATAAACCACACTTGAATCCAATAGAATGGGCAACAACTCTACTGTCTATACCTATTTCAATAACATTTTACTAGTCACTTTATCGCCAACAAAACAGCCGATACTTACTCCAAAAAATAAGAGAATAGACATTATAATCTTCCGTAATCTAGAATTTGGGTGAACATAATAGAAAGCATCCCGATACAAGATGCTTGGTGGTTTAGTTGCTAATGTTAATCAAAAAATTTTGTCTTCTGTTTATTTGAAACGGCCAAGGAAAATTTTATTACAAATCTTATACCCAATAAAAATAACAATACTCAGCATAACAAATTCAGACAAGATTATACCTAATCGTTCACCCCATGTTAAATCGGGAATAACTAGCGCGGCAAAACTGAATCCAATTGAAAAAAAGCAGTATAAGAATATCACAATTTTTTTTCTATACATCTTCCAAAATTCCATTATTCAACATCCTTATTGACCATTTTAGGTCTAAGTTTTTTTGAAGGTTGTGTTCTTCGTTTGTCATATAACCCATATGTAATATCTCTTCTATCATATAATGATTGTTGACTTCAGGATACGGGACTGAGAACATAATCAAATTGTGTTTGACTTGAAGATTGAATTTGATTCCTTCCATAAATCAAAATAGGCTTCCGAACCTTTTTAATTTTCACAATGGTCCCAATAGGTAACCATTATTTCATCCGTCTTTTTTGAAGTTCAGGATGTTTTTTCAACCAAATTTTCGTTCGATAAAAGTGTAATATTAATGGGAGAATGAAGAAAAATATACTAAACACTGATACAACAAAGGGGATTTTAGACAGATATTGATCTTTCATAGCCCATATTGTCGCTATTATAAGAATATACCGACTACAGGAAATAAAATAGTGAAGATGATCATTGCCTCATTTATTCTTTTGTTTAAAAAATCTTGTCCTTGATTCATAAAATGCCTCCTAATCTAATAAACCACACTTGAATCCAATAGAATGGGCAACAAATCTACTGCCTATACCTATTTCAATAACATTTTACTAGTCACTTTATCGCCAACAAAACAGCCGATACTTACTCCAAAAAATAAGAGAATAGACATTATAATCTTCCACAATAATGAAAAGCTAGGGAGAGAAAAGACGACCATAAAGACGACAATGAGGCCGTAGACATAGAAAGAAATCATAATTGGTTTTCTGTATTTTCTCCAAAACTGTTTTGCGAAGGAATTACTTTTTGTCTCATCCTTTAAGTCTGTTGCTTTACCAATGAAAAAAACAGCTAAAGCCAGTAAAAGCAAGTGAGTTATAATAACGCCGGTTCTTTCCACCCAATCGTCTGAAGGAATCAATAGGGAAGTAAACATAATACCTATTGCATAGAAAAGATAAATGTACAGAATCATTTTATTTCTTCGTTTCATCAAAGAAAACCTCCTAAAATTTGATAAGATTCGCTTCTATACCTCTAACAGAGATCTAGCTATCATTTTAGTATTGTTTGTCATAATGCATTCTGGAATTTGGGTGAACATAATAGAAAGCATCCCGATACGAGATGCTTGTTGGTTTAGTTGCTAATGTTAATCAAAAAATATTGTCTTCTGTTTATTTGAAACGGCCAAGGAAAATTTTATTACAAATTTTATAACCAATAAAAATAACAATACTCAGCATAACAAATTCAGACAAGATTATACCTAATCGTTCACCCCATGTTAAATCGGGAATAACTAGTGCGGCAAAACTGAATCCAATTGAAAAAAAGCAGTATAAGAATATCACAATTTTTTTTCTATACATCTTCCAAAATTCCATTATTCAACATCCTTATTGTTCATTTTAGGTCCTAAGTTTTTTTGAAGGTTGTGTTCTTCGTTTGTCATATAACCCATATGTAATATCTCTTCTATCATATAATGATTAAAAAATAGGTTATAATCTTCATTAATATTGCCTTCAGGATACGGGACTGAGACATAATCAAATTGTGTTTGACTTGAAGATTGAATTTGGTTTCTTCCGTAAATCATAATCGGCTTCCGAACCTTTTTAATTTTCACAACGGTGCCAATAGGTAACCAATCCTCAGATAGATTTCCCTCGTCATTATGAAGCATATTATTTCGTCCTCCTTTGAAGTTCAGGATGTTTTTTCAACCAGATTTTCGTTCGATAAAAGTGTAATATTAATGGGAAAATGAAAAAAATTATACTAAACACTGATACAATAAAGGGGATTTTAGACAGATATTGATCTTTCATAGCCCATATTGTCGCTATTATAAAAATAATACCGAATATAGGAAATAAAATAGTGAAGATGATCATTACCTCATTCATTTTTTTATTTAAGAAATCTTTTCCTTGATTCATAAAAAGCCTCCTATTCTTCTTCTTCTCGTTCAATACCGAATTTAAAACCGATACCCACACCAAATGCGGCTTTAATTTCATTTTCTAAACCAACTTTAGCCTCAGCACCTACTCCTCCAATACTAGCACTAGTACCTATATATGGCTCCCATTCGCAGCCAAACCAATCTTCAAGAGGTTTATAACCACCCCAGTTAAACGGAGAAACAACAACCTCTGCGTCTGCAACACTGGCTGAAGCACCTACACTTGCTGAATAATTTTCTATACTTGCACCAGCCTCAGCGTGACCGACATCAACACCAACACTTACAGGTGATTTTTTGTGATCAAATTCTGCCTTTAATCCATTAGCTTCACCTTTAAACCCTATTAATTTGTTCGTTATAAGACTAGTTGCAAGACCCTTTGGATGATACGGAACAGATCCTTCAAGACCAACACTTCCCATCTGAAAAGAAATTGGTTTTTCACCTTCACCTTTGTCTTTAAAAGCGCTATTCGTATCAAGGATACTCCCATTAAATTGAGCTTTTGCTTCATAATCTTTATTTGAAAAACTTAAACTAGCATTACCAGCACCGTGAGCTCCAAATCCCCCAGTTATTTCTTTTTTCATCTCAAAATCAGACGATTGTTCTGCTTCTGAAAATACACCCTTTGAAGAATCACTATTTATAACATTATTAATATTACCATCTTTGTTTTTTTCACTCAAGCGCTTCAGCATTCTCTCCATTGGTGTTCCTTGAGCTTTTTGTATTTGAGCCTCTAAGCTGAACGGAAGTTGATTGGGATCATTTGCATTTTCAGGATTCAACATCGACCCGCTTTTATACTTATCAATCTCCACCTTAGGGGTCGTATACATCTTCTTCAATTGGTCGATGTACTGCTTCATCATATCTAAATCTTGCCTTGCTGTTTTGAGGGCGTCAGTTTGTTCACGATCGAAAGTGTGAAGTTTTTCAAGGGTTTGGTCAATTTCTGTTGTTGTTTTTTGGGCATTTTCGATGACACCACTGTCATCAAGGTCAGGCAGATTGATAATATGGTTGACCTTTTTGATAATTTCATTGGTTTCATCGGTCATATTCATTGTTGTTTTTTTGGCTTTGTTGACACCTGATTCAAGTTCATCTTTGAGAAATTTCTCTGAAATATAGCCGTTTTCGGTCGGTTCGAGGGAGCTTAGGGCTTTTTTCGTCTTTTCTAAAATTCCTTTGTAGTCTGAGATAAAAGATTCATAGAAAAGCAGAAATGTTGTGTGGCATTCTTCATAGAAGGAACGGATCGCTTCTCCGCCTGCTCCTTTTAAGGCATCATCAAGAGAAGTGATGCCTTTAACGGCTTGCTTTACTTTTGTGATGTCTTTTTCTTGCTTTTTTAATTCGGTCAATGTTTGGTCAAGACCATTATGAAATTCTTGAACATCTAATGTTTTCAATTTAAACGTCCCTGCCTTCCTACTTGCCTTTTATCGATGAAGCAGCCTTTTTGTCCGCATCTTCCATCATTTCTATGGCTGCTTCGGTTTGGGCGATTTGCAATGAGAATGCTTGATCATACTCATCTGTTAAATTTTTTAAATCTTTGTTCATACCCTCAATTTTTTTGACGACATCAAGGTTGTTTTTGCCTTTAATGTCTGTCGGTACAGTTGTCTTTGTCGTCTTTGTGGCATTTTTGAGGGTCGAGAGCGCGTGTTTGACTTCACCGGATTTGATTTTGATTTCTTTGCCCATCTTTCTGTCTCCTTTAGTGGTGTGCTTTGTTTTTTTCTTTTTCCTTTTGAAGCTTTTCTTGCCTTTCTTGCTTTTCTTGCTTTTCAATTTTCTTCTCTTGTGAATGGATATCTTCTTTGAGTGATTTGATATCTGATTCTATAGAGGAAATCTCTTTGTTTATTTTTTTGAATAGATCATCAAATTGCTTGCCTTCAATATCATTGTAGTCTGTTTTCATTTTGTTTCGGGCGGTTTTAAATGAATCAGCAAGACTTCCCTGCCATGTTGTTGATGAGAGCCCAGGTTTTTTAATGTTTTTTTTCCAATCGGTAAATTCTTGGTGCTTTGTTTTTAGATCTTTTTTGCATTTTTTCAGTTCTTTAAGATCTTCTTTTTTGCCTGTTAATGCACCTTTCATTAAATTTAAATAAATTGTATCTATCATGAACCGATCCTCCTTTAAGAATAGACTTGTTATTGGACGACTTTATTATTTTACCTTATGCAATATAACGGATGAATAGGATTAAAGGACTAGTAATTTTTGTCTTTGTCTTCATAAAAGAGTGGATAAGGTTGATATAACAGAAAAGACAAAAAGGATTAGGTATTAAGGGCTAGGTCTTAATACCTTCTTCACTATGCTTAAACTCCCGCAATTTAAGGTAATTTTAAGGAAACAAAAGACTCTTTTTAAATCAAAACAGGGATTTTCGGGCACCATGTCAAATAGATTAGTTGTTTCAGATGATGAAAGCGTTGTCTTCTACTATAACCGACAGGAGGGTCAAAATGAAAAAGCTGTTAGTTGTTTATGGAGTTGTACTTGGGTTGTTTTCTCTTTATATTTTCAATTATGCTCGCAGTGAAAAAACCAGTTCATTGAAAGATGAAGCTCCTTTAACCGGGAAACTGTCGGAAAAGTTTGTGATGGTGACGTTTCAGTCAGGGATTGAGTATTGGAAAAGCGGTTTGAAAGGTTTTGAAGATGGAGCACAGTTGTTTCATGTGTCTGTTGAATATCGCGGAGCGGCTCATTATGACGTTCATGAACAAATCACTGTGCTTGAACAAGTCATTGCGAAAAAACCAGCAGGAATTGCGCTCTCGGTAATTGATCCAGAGGCGTTGACTCCAGCTATTAATAAGGCGCATGAGCAAGGAATTCCGATTGTTTTATTTGACTCAGATGCGCCTTCAAGTAAAGCTTTGACATATATCGGAACAAATAACGGCGAAGCGGGTTCTGTTGCTGCTCAGCAAATGGCCGAACTACTCGATCAAAACGGGGAGACTGCGGTTATCACCCAGCCGCGTCAGTACAATCAGCAAGAGAGGACGAAAGGTTTTCAAAAAACGATCCTCCAAAAATACCCGAATATGAAGGTGTCAGCGGTGCTGGACGGCAAAGGGGATGAACTCACATCAAAAAAACAAGCGCTGGCTATTTTGAAAAAAAATCCGAATATGAAAGGGATTTTTGCGACTGAAGCGAATGGCGCACGGGGAGTGGCCCAAGCTGTAAAAGCAGCAGGATTGCAAGGGAAGGTCAGTGTAATTGGTTTTGACAAAGACAAAAAAACACTTGATGGCATAAAAGATGGATCGATAGCGGCTACCCTCGGACAAGATACTTGGCAGATGGGGTACTGGTCGCTGCACATGTTGTTTCTCGCCAATCATCATTCCCGTTCACTGCCAGCCTCGATAGATACAGGGGTGACGATAATCACGAAAAACAATGTGGATCATTATTATGCAAACGATTAGACGGAGAAAAAAACTGACGATCAACAATGTGCAGATCCGTTACAAATTGGTCAGTCTACTTCTTTTAATTAGCATGCTGCCGTCCATTGGTCTAGGTATTTTCTCAGGATGGGCAGTCGAAAATATCATTGAGCAACAGGTGATCAATCAAACATTACAGTTGATAGGTGAAGTGAACAAAACGACTGAAGTGTATGTCAGTCATATGCAAAACCTTTCGTATTTGATTTCGATGAATGAAGAGATGGATGCGTTTTTTCAACATGAAAAAGGTGATAGTGAAGCAGATTACAAACGGAGAAAATTTTTGCAAGGGTTAACTTCTCTTTATTCAGAAACGGCAGGGATACTGGTTGTCAATAATAAAGGAGAGATGATCAGCAATGAGATGTATGCACGGACACCGACCAATTTGGCAAAGGAACCTTGGTATAAGGAAGCAGTTAAAAATGAAGGGATTTTTAAAATGATTGGAAAGCCGGTCAATCGCAATGTAAGAAATCATGTTCACTATCGCGAAGATGAAGTTGTCTCAGCTGTTAGAGCAGTGATTGATCCAGGTTCACAGCGTGTCAAAGGTGTCATTTTAATTGACTTGAAGCTAAGGGTGTTAGCAGAGGCAGCGGAAAATATCCGCTTAGGAAAAACCGGTTATCTATTGATTATGGATGAAAATGGCGGTGATATTTATTCACCAACTGCTCCAAAGTTCGTTTTGCCAAGACAGTGGTTTCAAAATAAATCATCAGGCGATTTCTCTCGATCGCTCAAAGGAGAAGACTATCAGTTCATTTATGAAACTTCTGCTTTTACAAACTGGACGATAGTCGGTGTCTTTAAAGCGGGTGAACCGGTATTAGAAGTGAAAAATATTCATCTATATGTACTGCTTTTTTTATTAGTGGTGGCGTTTTTAGGGATGACAGCTTCGTATTATTTATCATACTCAATGTCAAAACCGATTTTAAGGCTGAATTCTTTTATGAAGCAAGCGGAAAGCGGCAACTTTTCCATTCTTTATCAAGAGGACAGACAAGATGAGATCGGTCTTTTAGGAAAAAGCTTTAACAGTTTGATGCTCAAAATTAAAGAGTTAATGGTTTTGACAGAAAAACAAGAGCGGCAAAAAAGGGAAGCTGAATTAAGAGTGCTGCAGGCACAAATCAATCCGCACTTTCTCTATAATACGCTTGATACGATCAACTGGATGGCGAGAAAAAAAGGGGCGGATGACATTATAGATTTGGTTCAGGCACTATCAAAGCTGTTCCGTATATCATTGAGCAAAGGTCATGACATCATCCCTTTATCAGCCGAATTCGAGCATGTTGAAAACTATTTGAAAATCCAAAAAGCACGTTATCAAAATAAGCTGAACTATTCGATTGAAGCACCTGCATGTTCTGAGAATCGTCTCGTTCTCAAACTTGTGCTTCAGCCGATTGTCGAGAATGCGATATATCATGGCATTAAAGAGAAAAAAGGACCTGGACACATAAAAATCAAGGGGGAACAACAAGAAAATGTCCTGATCATCAAAGTCGAGGATGATGGAGCTGGAATGGATGAGCAGCAGTTAAAAGAGATAGCTAAACATTTAACAGAGCAAAAAAGTGAAAAAGGGTATGGAATGGTCAATGTCCATGAAAGGATCATCTTGAATTTTGGGGAGCCGTACGGATTAAAGGTTGAGAGTGAAAAAGGAGCTGGAACCATCGTCACCATTCATCTTCCGATTTTAAAAAAGGAGTGAACACATGTGAATGAGTATTGGCGGGTAGTGATTGCTGATGATGAACCATGGATTCGGGAAGGAATACGAGATGCTGTTTTATGGAAAAAGTTTCAGATGGAAGTTTCAGCAGAAGCGGAAGATGGTGAAGAAGCATTTGGACTTGCGATTAAACATTCAATTCATATTATGATTGTTGACTTGAATATGCCCATAATGAACGGTTTAGAATTAATGAAAAAAGTCCGGAAAAAGTTACCTGAATGCCGTTTTATCGTTGTGACTGGATATGACTGGTTTTCCTATGCTCAAGAAGCGATTCGTCTTCATGTTGATGACTATTTGTTAAAGCCTATCGAGCCTCAACAACTTGAAGCAGTGTTGGAAAAGATCCGTCAATCGCTTTTGTCTGAACAGCAGAAAGAACGTCATCTTCAAAAAAACCTCGGTCTTCTGAAGGAACACTTTTTTCTTAAATGGATTAATGGACAGGTGTCTGAGAATGATGTCGAACAACAGCTCAAATTTCTTCACTTGCCGACGAGTCATCCCGGGATGCTCTGTGTGATTCGCTCGTTAAAACTGGATGAAGTGGATCGTGTCAAGGAAGTAACAGAACAATTTTTTGTAGAGGAAACTAAAAAAGCTGTTTTTTTGAATGATGAACGGCTAGTCATCATCTGTTTGTGGCGCATATTCACAAATCATGAACAGCAGATGTTTGTAGACAGGCTGAATGTTGAAATAAAAGCAGGAACTTCTGTTGTCTTTATGAATCTGACAGAAGCGCGGCAACCCATTGCACAAGCCTATCAAACTTGTAAACAAAAACTTTCGCAAACCTTCAATATTTCCCCAATTGTTGTACGAGCCAAAGCATATATGCATAAGCATTTTGATTCAAGGGAGATTTCCTTAAAGCAGGTGGCTGATACACTGCAAGTCTCGTCTGTTTATTTAAGTCGGATGATGAAGCAGGAACTTGGTATGACATTTGTCCAGCTGTTAACCGAGATGCGCATGCAAAAAGCGGTTTACCTTTTGAAAACAACGACATTACCGATTCATGTGATTGCCGAACAGACAGGTTATGAGACACAGCACTATTTCAGCACGGTGTTTAAGAAAACGATAGGTGCATCGCCAAACCAATATCGCCACAAGATGTAAGCGCTTTAAAAAAAGGTTGTTTTTTTATAAAAATAGTTAATTTATTCAAAAGACGATGATCTTGAAGAAATGATACAGTGGCTTTGAACAAAAATAAAAGGGGGTTTATCGGTTTGAAAAAAAGCTGTCTGTTCATCATTTCATTGTTGCTATGTTTCACGGTTTCAGCCTGTTCGGGAAATCAGGCAGGCGGAGATAAAGACAAAGGCTATGTCGGAATTTCAATGCCGACAAAATCATCAGAACGCTGGGTTTATGATGGAAAGTATATGGTGAAAGAGTTTGAAAAACTAGGGTTTAAGACAGACTTACAATATGCGGAAGATGTTGTCGAAAACCAAGTAGCACAAATTGAAAATATGATTACAAAAGGTGTAAATGTCCTTGTGATTGCTTCCATTGATGGAAAAGCATTAACAGATGTTCTAAAAAAAGCACATAAACAAGATATTAAAGTCATTTCTTATGACAGACTGCTGATGAATAGCGAGTATGTAGACTATTATGCGACATTTGATAATTATAAAGTTGGTAAACTGCAAGGGTCATATATTGAAGAAAAGCTAGGTTTAAAGAATAAAAAAGGTCCTTTTAACATTGAATTATTTGCCGGATCACCTGATGATAATAATGCTCATTATTTCTTTGATGGTGCGATGTCGGTATTAAAACCTTATATTGATTCGGGCAAATTGAAGGTGTTAAGCAAGCAAACTTCGTTTGAACAAGGAGCGACTTTAAGATGGGACGGAGCAACAGCTCAAGCACGTATGGATAATTTGTTAAGTGCTCATTATACAAAGGCAAAGCTTGATGCGGTCCTTTCTCCATTTGACGGAATAAGTATTGGAGTCATTTCGTCATTAAAAGGAGCTGGTTATGGAACGGATAAGAAACCGTTGCCGATCATTACCGGACAGGATGCTGAGCTCGCTTCTGTGAAATCGATTATCAAGGGTGAACAAACAGCAACGATTTTTAAAGATACGAGAAAACTAGCGAAAAAAGCGGTTGAAATGACGAGATCTATTCTTAAAGGTGAGAAAGCTGAAGTCAATGACACAAAAACATATGATAATGGAAAAAAAGTTGTTCCATCTTATTTGCTTGAACCTGTCATTGTCGATAAAAAGAATTATGAAAAGCTTTTAGTAGAAAGCGGCTACTATAAAAAATCGGAGTTAGGGAAGTGACGTCATGTCAGATGTCATCTTAGAAATGAAAGGGATTACAAAAGAGTTTCCTGGTGTTAAAGCACTTGACAATGTTCATCTATGTGTCAAAGAAGGCGAAATTCATGCACTCTGTGGAGAAAATGGAGCCGGTAAATCAACACTAATGAAAGTGTTAAGCGGTGTGTATCCGCATGGGGCATATACAGGCGATATTTTGTATAAAGGAACGGTTTGCCGTTTTAAAAATATAAGACAGAGCGAGGAAGCGGGAATTGTTATCATTCATCAAGAGCTGGCCTTGGTCCCTCAACTTTCAATTGCAGAAAACCTCTTTCTCGGAAATGAACAGGCGAAAAACGGTGTCATTGATTGGAGAAAAACAAAGCAAGAAACGGTTGAACTCATGAAAATGGTGGGGCTTCGTGAAGCCCCTGACACACTAATTTCAGAGATAGGAGTGGGAAAACAGCAGTTAACCGAAATTGCCAAAGCACTTGCCAAAAAAGTCCAGCTGTTAATTTTGGATGAGCCGACCGCTGCATTAAATGAGGCTGATTCAGAAAACTTATTGCAACTGTTGCTGGAACTGAAAAAGCAGGGAATTACTTCAATTATGATTTCTCATAAATTAAATGAGATTACGAAAATAGCAGATTCGATTACGGTACTCCGTGACGGACAGACGATTGAAACGCTTTATGTACAAAGCGAACAGCTCACAGAAAACCGGATTATCAAAGGGATGGTTGGCAGGGAACTGCAAAATCGTTATCCTCACAGAAACGCTAACATTGAGGAGACAGTCTTTGAAGTTCATGATTGGTCAGTTGATCATCCTTTTAGGGAAGGGCAAAAAGCAGTCAAAAATGTTAATTTATCAGTCCGAAAAGGTGAAATTGTCGGAATTGCTGGCTTGATGGGGTCAGGAAGAACAGAGTTGGCTATGAGTATTTTCGGTCAATCATATGGGAGAAATATGACTGGGACGCTGAAAAAAAATGGACAAGAGATACGGTTGCGCCATACTGGGGAAGCGATCAAAAAAGGGATTGTGTATGTGACAGAAGACCGAAAAGGTGACGGTCTCATTTTAATGAATAACATTAAAGAAAACATGACACTTGCTAAATTGGAAAAAGTATCGCGCCGGATGGTATTGAATGAGCGGAAAGAAACAATTGAAGCGGAAACATTCCGACAAAAATTAAATATTAAAACACCTCATATTGATCAGCAAACAGGGAACTTAAGCGGCGGAAATCAGCAAAAGGTAATGTTGAGTAAATGGATTTTTGCAGAGCCGGACGTTTTGATCTTGGATGAACCGACCCGAGGCATTGATGTTGGCGCAAAATACGAAATTTATACGATTATGAATCAGCTAGCTTTAGACGGAAAAGCGGTCATCATGATTTCATCTGAACTTCCTGAATTGCTGGGAATGTGTGACAGGGTTTATACGATGTGTGAAGGAACAATTACAGCAGAATTTACGAAAGATGAAGCGAATCAGGAGTTATTGATGAAATATATGACAATGCACACGAAGAAAGGAGAAGAGGGCTATGCAGACACCGGTGCAAACTGATAAAGACCGGGCGCAGCCAGGGTATCGTCAGCTATTTCGTGAAATGTATAAACAAAATATTCGTAAATATAGTATGATGATTGCGCTCGTATTGATTATGCTGCTTTTTCAAGTGCTAACAGACGGTATTTTGCTCAGACCATTAAATATAACCAATTTGATTTTGCAAAATAGTTACATTCTTATTTTGGCTATTGGGATGATGCTCGTCATTATTATGGGGCATATTGATTTATCAGTTGGCTCAGTTGCCGCTTTTGTCGGTGCAGTATCAGCAATGATGATGGTTGAACATGACATGCCACTATTCGCCGCTGTTATTTTGTCATTATTATTGGGAGCGCTTATTGGGGCTTGGCAAGGGTTTTGGATTGCCTATGTGAAAATACCTGCTTTTATTGTCACATTGGCAGGGATGTTGCTGTTTAGAGGATTGACGATGATTGTTCTAGAAGGAAAATCAATTGCTCCCTTCCCTGTGTCATTTCAAAGAATGGCTTCAGGTTTTATTCCTGACTGGTTCAACGGTGACATGTTACACTTCACAACAATTGTGATTGGAATTGGACTTTCTATTCTCTATCTGTTGTTTTGCCTTCAGCAAAGAGCTCTGCAGAAAAAATACAAATTTGATCTGCAGGGTAAAGGTTTATTCACAGTTAAAGTATGTTTTGTAATGGCGATCATCAATCTCTTTACTTATATTCTTGCGACCTATGAAGGGATTCCGGTTATTCTGATTACCTTGTTTATTTTGATAGCCGGCTACTCCTTTGTTATGAAGAAAACCGTTATCGGCCGTAGAATCTATGCCATTGGCGGAAATGAAAAAGCGGCTGCACTTTCGGGAATTAAAACAAAGCGGATGACCTTCATGGTTTTTGTTAATATGGGTGTACTAGCCGCACTTTCAGGTCTCGTCTTTGCAGCTCGTTTAAATGCAGCCACTCCAAAAGCCGGAAACCTGTTTGAACTCGATGCAATTGCAGCTTGTTTTATTGGTGGTGCATCTGCGTATGGAGGAATTGGCACAATCGGCGGTGCAATTATCGGTGGTCTTGTCATGGGTGTAATGAATAACGGAATGTCTTTGCTTGGACTTGGCATTGATTGGCAGCAGGCTATTAAAGGATTGGTCCTTCTGATGGCGGTTGCGTTTGATATTTATAATAAAAATAAAGCATCCTAAATTCTTTCGCAACATGCAATAAAACAAAATTTCTCCTAGATCGTGCTGGAAAACCTGTTTTTGAACCACTCAAAAACAGGTTTTTCGTTAGCATGGAGTCTCATTTTCTAGCTTTCTAGTGCTCGTGTTTGGCTCAGGTAGCAAGATATTTAACAGGCTGGCACCTATTAATAAAATAATGGATATGGTGAAAGATAGGTTGTAATTGCCTGATTGGCTGTACAAGACTCCTGGTAAATAGGCACCTAGAGCCGAGCCGATTTGGTGACTGAAAAACAGCCAGCCGAGAATAAACCCGACGGAATATTGTCTAAAATATTGAGCAGCCAGCATTTGTGTCGGAGTGACGGTCGCAAAATCGACAAGACCAAATAAAATAGCAAACCCGAGTAAAAGCAACGGCTCATGGCTTGATAACAAAATGATAAGCGAGACAGCCCGCATTGCATACAGAAAACATAATAGTTTTCTGTTGCTGAAGCGATCTGCAACCAGTCCTGATATTAAAATGCCAATGATATTAAAACCGGCGAGCAGACTAACCGCAATGCTGGTCGTGCTTGTTGAAAAACCGTGGTCATGTGAAAAAGGAATAAGATGAGTATCCATTAATCCTGTTGTCGTAAATCCGCAAATAAAAAACGGGATAATAAGCAACCAAAACTTTTTGTTTATGAAAGCGGATTTATACGACATGTTTTTCGATTGATCAGTTGTCTTGTGTGTTGGTCCAGACTGATGGAAGCCGCCGACAGGTTGCATATTTTTTTCTGTTGGGCTATTTCTTAAAAACAAACAGGCAATCGGAAATATGATGAGTGTTAAAAAGATTCCTAAGACACAGACGGTTACTTTCCAATTAAACCAATCAATAAGTAACAGCGATCCTGGGACAAGCAGCATTTGGCCAGCTCCGAATCCTGCTTCCATTATGCCTAAAGCAAGTCCGCGTTTTTCACTAAACCAGTTCGTTACAATAACGGTTGATGCTATATTTGATGCTCCGCCGACACCAAGTGAGACAATAATGCCGTATAAAATAAAGAGCTGCCAAGAAGAAGTGACGAAATTTGTAAAAAAGATACTTAGCCCAACTAACAGTGTACTCAATGATAAAACAATTCTTGGTCCAACCCGATCAACGAGCCTGCCAATGACAGGCTGTGATACACCGTAAACGATGAAGCTCAGCATGGAGATCAGTGAAATTGTTCCTCTATCAAGTGAAAAATCTTCTTCCCAAGGCTTGATAAAGGCTCCAAATGAAAGACGGACACCTTGGACAGCTAATAAAGTTAAAAATGTCACAAAAACGATTAGCCAAGCATAGTGTAATTTTTGTTTCATGAATCCTCCCAGTTATCATGCTAATGTTAAGTCCCAACGTTCTTCTTGGAGTACTTGCCCCCATAATAAGGTTGCTTCTTTGATTTCAGTTTGTTTGAAACCAAATTTTTCATATAATGGCCGTGCTTCTTTCATTGTTTTGACAGTCCAAAGAATAATCTGTTTAAAGTTCATACTTTGACAATAATTGACGAGCTGCTGAATAAGGCGAGTTCCAATCCCTTTACGATGAAAAGCGGGGTCAACAAGGAACCATCTGAGCTGTGCTGTATGATCATCGAGCTTGACAAGCCCAATACATCCCGCAAACCTTCCTGCACTTTCGGCAATCCAAATTTTTTCGATCTTTGCATGAAATGTTTCATGAAGGTAGTCTGTAAATGTATGATCCCAGCCGTGTGTTTCGGCATAAAAGGTTCGCTGTTTTTCTATCATCAGTTTAATATCATCAGAAATATAGTAATCTCTTATTGAAATCTCTGCGTTTTTAGGTGAGAGGTGTTCAGACAAAATACATTCAACTGTATTCATTGCTTCGACAAGTTTTTTTTGGGTCTGGTCGTCAATTTGTTTGAGAATATAATCAATCTGCTGATTTGCTTTTGCTTCTAGTTTTTTATAAATCGTTTGGCCAAATTCAGTTAAATAAATATAATGATGGCGGCTGTCTTCTTCACTTTTTTTTCTGTAGATGATCTTTTCTTTCTCAAAATGCTTGATCAGTCTACTTACATAACCGCGATCTAAACCGAGTTTATCCTGAATCATCTTTGCTGTGCACTCACCTGTATGATGAATTTCAAATAAGATCCGTGTTTCCGTTAAAGAAAACGGACTGTCATAAATATGTTCATTGAGAAACCCTAAAACATTTGTGTAAAATCGATTGAACTTTCTGAATTTTAAAAGTGTAGATTGATTTGGTTCCATGACGCTACATTCACTCCTTCAATAGTTGATGATGTCAATTATAACAAAAAGGTTGACTAAGTCAAGTATATGTTGAGCTATCATTCCATAAATGGGTATGTGAGGAAGTCAAGCATGCTAAAAAAATCCGGAATTACCCGGATTTTTAAAAACTTGCATTAGTTTTTATTACGATTTTTAAGTTTACGCGGATTTACTTGATCATCAAAATCTGGTTTATCATCTAATTTTTTAGCAATTTTTTCCCAAGAGGTAATTTTGAAATTTTGGTTAGCCACTGTTCCATCTTCAATATTTTCATCATCCTGTGCGACAAAGATTCCGTATGGATATTTCTTACCTAACCCAAAACCGAGGACATCGATGCCATCAGTGTGACTTGTTCCATCTGCATGATGTCCGTCTTTAACCGAGAATGATCCAACATATTGGTGATCACCTTTACGATCATACATGACATATTTGCTGTCTCCCTGGCTGGAAGCGATCAAATAACCTTTACCATCTTCCCCATAATAAAGTGTCAACCCTTCAATGTCAGCCGTTAAATGCTGTCCGCCGGCACGATCGATGATTTCACCTTTTGAGTCTCCATCTGGTTCAGCACTGAATTTCCATATCGCAACGTCTTCTTCAGAAATAAACATTGTGCCATATTCATCATCTGTGACAAGCCCTTCTGTTTGTGAGTCCATTTTAAAGGCACGGACTTTTTTGCCCTCGACTTGGCCTTGTCCATTATCAAATAATTCGTACTGTTCAAATTCACCGGTTTTTCCTGTCACCATCGCATAGAATTTTCCGGTTTTCTGACTGTGATATAAGCTAAACCCATAGACTTCATCAATGTCTGTCTTAATTGGTTTGTTTGGATTGACAATACTTTTTAATTCATTTGAATGACCATCAAAAGCATATAGCTCAACCGTGTTTTTTCCATCTGAGCGGTTTGAAGCCCCAACGATGTCGACTTTTTTATCACCGAGAGGAAAATTGTAGCGAAGGTCAACATTGTTTAACTTCCCAAAGTCATAAGAATTCAGCTGTTTTCCTTTTAAATCATAAACAACCAGACCTGATTTTTTATTTGTAGTGATGAGTTTACTTTTATCTGGATGCTTAGGATCAACCCAGATTGAAGGATCATCTGCTGCATCATCACCATTTCCTACCGGTTCTGTCTCTGCATGTGGTGAAACATCAAAATGTTTAGGTGAATGATGTTCCTTTGCCTGTGTTTGGCTAATAAGAGCCGGTGTTAGAATGCTCGCTGTGAGAGCCGAGATTGCAAGTGTTTTGTAAATCTTCATAGATGTTACCTCCTTTTTTGTTGGATTTCATCATAACAAAAAAATAGGTATTTTATTTTAAGGTGATATTAAGGATAAATTAAATGTGATGTCAAAATGATGTCAGTGGGTATAAAGAAATGAGTCTTTATGTAGAATTTCGCCTAAAAAAAGATAAATTTAAAAAATCTAGACATATTTTGGGTAATAATAGATAGCGAATAAAGATGGTGGAAAAAAACAAATAAAAAAGAGGCTGTCCTGAAAGTCGTGTGGATGAATAAAAATTGGGGAATTTGCTCGCTTTCCGCGGGCGATCCGCGAGCCTCCTCGGAGCTCGTTCCTTGCTCCTCTTGGGTCTCGCCTGGCTCGCTGTTTCCGCAGGAGTCTCGCAATTCCCCCTGATTTATGTTGAAAAAGGACTTTTTAGACAGCTCTCATATCCAGTTCATAGTGATTAGTCATCATGACGATTTTCTAGTTCACGCGGATTCACCTGATCGTCTAAGTCAGGTAATTCATCCATTTTTTCAGCAATTTCTTCCCAAGAGGTGATTTTAAAATTTTGGTTTACTACTTTTCCATCATCAACGTTTTCATCATCTTGTGCGACAAAGATTCCGTATGGATATTTTTTTCCTAATCCAAAACCGATGACATCAATACCATCGGAATGGCTTGTCCCATCAATATGTTTTCCGTCTTCAATTGTGAATGATCCAACATATTCATGGTCATCCTCACGATCATACATTACAAATCTGCTGTCACCTTGACTTGAGGCGATCAAATAGCCTTCACCATCTTCACCGTAATACATTGTTAATCCTTCAATATCTGCTGTTAAATGCCCTCCGCCGGCACGATCGATGATTTTACCTTTCGATCCGCCGTCAGGTTCAGCGCTGAATTTCCAAATTCCAACTTCTTCTTCGGCAATGAACATTGTTCCATATTCGTCATCTGCAACAGTTCCTTCTGTTTGAGAGCCCATTTTAAAAGAGCGAACTCTTTTGCCTTCGACTTGGCCTTGTCCATTATCAAATAACTCGTACTGTTCAAATTCGCCATTTTTCCCCGTTACCATGGCGTAGAACTTTCCGGTTTTTTGACTGTGATAAAGGCTAAACCCATACACTTCTTGAATGTTTGTTTTAATTGGTCTGTTAGGATTCACGATATCTTTTAATTTGTTTGAATAGCCATCAAATGCATATAGTTCAACTGTGTTTTTTCCGTCTGAGCGGTTTGAAGCGCCAACAATGTCGACTTTTTTGCCGTCAAGTGGAAAATTGTAACGAAGGTCGACATTATTCAGTTTTCCAAATGGATATGAGTTGAGCTGCTTTCCATTTAAATCATAAACGATCAAACCAGATTTTTTATTTGTCGTAATCAGTTTGCTTTCTTCAGGATTTTTAGGGTTAACCCAGATGGCTGGATCATCGGCTGCATCATCAGCCGTTCCGACAGGTTCTGTTTCCGCATGAGCGGTCACTTTAAATTGTTCGGTCGATTGTGCTTTTGTAGCTGGACCGATAAAAGCGGGAGTCAAAATACCAACTGTGAGAGCCGTGATTGCAAGTGTTTTATAGATTTTCATATGATTACCTCCTTTTTTATTGGGTTTATCGTAACAAACGAATTCATTGTTTATTTTAAGGAGAGGTAAAGTTTGCGTTAAAAGAGATTTCAAAAAGATTTTTTTAGGTAGAAGGAAATGGTAGGGAAGAATCTCTTGAAGAAATGAGAAACAACCTGCCCAAAGAGACAGGTTGTTTTTGTTTTCAGCTATTTGACACCCTTCATAAATTTTTGAATTTTCGGAGAAAGCATAAACAGAAGGATCCCTAGTAAAATTGATATGCCGCCAATAATTCCAAAATAGGAGATCTCGTTATTTTCATTATAAAATCTGACAATTTGCGCATTAATTGCTTGCGCAGAAGCATTTGATAAAAACCATAAGCTCATGGTTTGTGCTGAGAAAGCAGCTGGTGCTAACTTTGTTGTTGCTGATAGCCCTACAGGTGAGAGACACAATTCACCGAGTACAACGATGAAAAAGCTGAGGACAAGCCACATTGGGTTAGCCAGTGAGTCAGTACCGTTAATATATGCTGGGAAGATCATGACGATAAATGATAAACCAGCAAGCATCAAACCGAGTGAAAATTTCGTCGGAGTCGAAGGCTGCCGTTTCCCGAGCCGCATCCAAAGCCAGGCAAAGACCGGTGCAAACATAACGATGAATAATGGATTTAATGATTGGAACCATGATGATTGCAATTCAAACCCTAAAAAATTCAAATTGGTTCGTTTATCCGCATAAGTAGCTAAAATATTAGCCCCCTGTTCTTGAATTGCCCAGAACATCATCGATGCGATAAATAGAGGGATATAAGCAATCAGACGAGAACGTTCATCACTTGTTGTTTTAGAACTTATGAACATGACAATAAAATAAATGCAGGGGATAATGATCCCTAAACAGCTGACAATCATGGTAAATAAATTAATGGTCATTTTTCCTGTTACAATTGAAACTGCACCAATAGCAGCTATAACTAGAGTGCTAATTCCGAAAATGAAAAATATTCGTTTTCTTTCAGTGGCTGACAACGGATTCGGCACTTTTTGTCCGGCAGACCCGAGACTCTTCTTTTTCGTTAAGACATATGTAACAAGTCCGAAGAACATACCGATAGCAGCAAGACTGAAACCGAGATGGTAATTATAAGTTTGTCCAACTGTACCGACAATAATCGGTGCGACAAATCCGCCTAAGTTAATTCCCATGTAGAAAATACTAAAACCAGAATCGCGGCGATTATCTTCAGGGCTATAAAGATCCCCGACAACACTTGAAACATTAGGTTTCAAAAGACCAGTTCCGATAATGATGAGAAACATGCTGATAAAGAAAGCGGGAACGCTTCCAGGAAATGATAACATAATATGACCTAACATGATGAAAATCCCGCCGTAAAACACGGTTCTAGCAGTACCGAGCAGTCTGTCTGCGATCCAACCGCCAATTATTCCAGACATATAGACGAGAGAGCCGTATACGGCCATAATTGAATTGGCTGTAGTCTCCTCAAAACCAAGACCGCCATTTTTTACTTGAGTGTACAAATAATAGATCAGGATTGCTCTCATACCATAGTATGAAAATCGCTCCCAAAATTCAGTGAAGAACAGAGTGAAGAGTCCGCGGGGATGTCCAAAAAACCCCTTTTGCGGAATGTTTTGAAAAGTTTCATTTTGATGATTTGCCATTCGCAGTACTCCTTCTTTTTTGAACTTATAAAAATCATATTCTTATATAATGATCATGTCAATATTGATTCATTTCACTTAACAGTTTGCTAGGTCATGAAACCTAGTAAATAAGCGCATTTTATTAAAATAAAAAAATTACTTTTTCTCTACTATATTAAAAAGATTTTTCAATAAAATTTTATCTAATTGTACAAGCAAATGTTAAACGATTTCCATATAGATAATCGTGAACACAACATTTTAAAAGGAGGCTGACATTTTGCTTCAACAGCAACCCGAAGAGATGACAATGGTGATTGTCGATGTGAGGATATTTGGCGCTGTTGGTGATGGTAAGACAGACAGTACACAACAGATTAATGAATGTCTGAGATGGACAAAGTCTATGGGTTACAATACAGTTTGGATTCCCAATGGAACGTACTTGATTGATGGAACGTTCAATGGTGATCCAAACTTTCCATACAAAAATGCGGGGATCAATGTTCCAAGTAACATAACGATTTTGATGGATGCGGAAACGATGATCAAAATCAAGCCAAATAGCTCATGGGGGTATTCTGCATTTTATATTGGAACAGAGTCAAATATCAAAATATCCGGTGGCACACTTATCGGTGATCGGGATGAACACATATACACACCATCTCCAAGACCGACGCATGAGTGGGGGTTTGGATTTTGCCTTGAAGGCGCTTCACATGTACGAATCGAAAATGTTAAAATGACTGATTTTACTGGTGATGGCATCATTATTAGCTCCTCTGGTGGTGATGATTTTATACCTTCAGAACATATTGTTGTAAGAAATTGTGAAATCAGACGTTCTCGAAGAAATAATATCTCGATCACAGGTGTTGACGATGTTTTAGTGGAAGACTGTAACATTGAGAATGCAAATGGGACACAACCGGAGCTTGGAATTGATATTGAAGGATATAGTGAAGGTAATAACATATATGAGAAACCTGTCCATGTGATTATTCGAAATAATCTCTTAAAAGAGAATTCAAACGGGGCGGTCACCAATTTTAATGGGAAAGCAGTTTTAATAGAAGGAAACCATGTTGATGGTACGATTTCTTATGGATATGGGACAGAGACGGTGATTGCCAACAATACGATTATCAAAAATCAAAAGAATGAGCAGACAACAGGAATTACTGGATTGGGAACAAGCAACTTAGAAGATAACAATGATGTCGTTATCCAAGGAAATATCATTATCGATTTTGCAAAAGGGATTGATATTCGTGGAAACAGTGTGCTTGTCTCAGGAAATAAGATTCGAAATTTTGAACGGATTGGTATTTTAGCATATCAGGCATCACAAGTGAATATCGAGGGCAATGATATTGAAAACGGACGTCCAGAAAAAAAGAAAAGTATCGGTTTCAGTATCAAACAATCAGACCATATCACTTTTTCAAATAATAAAATCACAAATGTCATCCTTGCGTTTAGGAGTAGAGGTCAAGAGATTTATATGAAGGGAAATGTCATCACCCAGTTTTCTCGGGGCATCTGGGTTTCCGAAGGTCATGCTGTTGTTGAGGGAAATCATATTTCTCCAGCCGCTTTTCACATGGTTCCCGAATCTTATTCGATATCGGTGACAAACTCAGCTTCCGCTGTCATTCAAAATAATAACATTAGCGACTTTAAAAATTTCCCGATTTACTGTACAACAGACAGGCAAACGAAAGTAATCAATAATGTCATTGAAGATTCCCCATTGATCGTCACAATCTTTTTGTCATACGGAACATACGAGGTCATCGGAAACACCATTTCTGCAGTTAGAGAAAAACCGTCAGCCGCTATGATTCATCTCAGCCAATCAACAAATTCATTGATCATCAATAACACGCTCCTTAATCAATTTAATAAGATCACAGCGATTCACACGAAAACAGCTACGCAAACGATAATTGTTGGCAATACAATGATCAACGGAACCATTCAACATCATCAGACAGATGTTGTGAAAGGAAATATTGAAACATGAGGCTTACTTTATGACTGTTGTTTTTTCTTTTTCAAAATCATGATGACTTCAACAAAAATAATGACGAAAAAGAATATAACGATCAGCCAGTCACCTAATGTTAATACTCCAAACGCTGCTACATTATTTTGCGTGGCTTCGGTAAAAGTCATCCCCTGCAAAACATCCAGCATCACAGAAACAGTCATCATGCAAATGAATAGAAAGAATGAAATTCCGGTTATTCTCATGATATCACTCTCCAATACCGTTATTTTTTCAGAATTCTATTGACACTATGCCAAGAAATAAAAACAGGTTTGAATAAATAGTAGTGCATGAGGAAAAATATGAAAAAATGAAGAAAGGGATTCTGATATATGCCACTATTTTTTAAACGACAAAAGAACAAAAATCGGAAATCTCTTCAAAACGATTCGGAGAAAGATGCATCTGACATTAATCATTCACTGGCTGAAAATCTGACATTTATAAAAGAAAAAATGGGCCACAGTTCTGATATTGTAGTTCGCAATATCAAGACAGGAAAGCAGTCACAATTAGAAATAGCTGTTGTATATATTGAGGGCATTGTCGACACAAAAGCGATTCATGAATTTATTCTTGAATCGCTAATCAATGATGCTTCATTAGCGAAAAAAGAAGATGATGATCATCTTCTTCAAATGATAAGTGAAAAAGCTGTTGCCCTTGGCAGTATAAAAAAAGAAGACAAGTTAGATGCACTGATTGCGGCATTAATATCTGGGGATACCGTTATTTTGCCAGATGGTAGTAATAGCGCGGTCATTGCAAGTACAAAAGGAGGGGAGAAGCGTTCCATTAAGGAACCAGATAGCCAACAATCGTTCAGGGGACCGCGCGAAGGATTTATTGAATCGTTGGGGACAAATATTTCGATGGTGAGGCGGTATGTTAAAAGCCCAAACCTATGGGTGGAAACGATGACGATTGGAAGTGTTACAAATACAAATATTGCATTAATGTATATTAACGGTATTTGTGATCAAAAAACGGTTACTGAAGTCAGAAAAAGGTTGAAAGGTATTGAAATTGACAGTATTTTGGAATCAGGCTATATCGAACAGCTGATCGAAGATAATTCATTTACGCCATTTCCTTCCATTTATCATACAGAAAGACCTGATATGGTAGCTGGGAATCTCCTTGAAGGAAGAATTGCCATTATGGTTGATGGAACACCATTTGTTCTGATTGTTCCAGCTGTTTTTATTCAATTTTTTCAATCGGTTGAGGATTATTATTCGCGGTTTGATATTTCTACATCGATCCGATTGTTACGTATTTTAATTTTTTTTATATCATTGATTGCACCCGCTGTTTATGTAGCGGCAACGACCTTTCATCAAGAAATGATTCCGACACAGCTCTTAATTGTCATTGCAGCCCAGCGAGAAGTCGTCCCTTTTCCTGCGGTGATGGAAGCATTGATAATGGAAATTGCTTTTGAAATTTTGCGGGAAGCAGGGATTCGCTTGCCAAAAGCGATTGGATCGGCTGTTTCGATTGTTGGCGCAATCGTGATCGGACAGGCGGCTGTCCAAGCTGGAATCGTGTCTCCGGCAATGGTCATTATTGTCGCCATCACAGCAATTTCCAGTTTTGCGACACCATCTTTTTCAATGGCCATCTCTGCAAGACTTGTTCGGTTCCTTTATATTATAGCTGCGGCAACGATAGGATTTTATGGCGTTATTCTAGGGTTAATGATCATGTTTGTTCATTTATGCAGTCTTCGTTCATTTGGTGTTCCATATATGACTCCTATTGCACCTTTTATTCCCAAAAACGCAGGAGATACAATATTTCGGTCACCATTGTGGGCAAATAAAAAAAGACCTGAGTTAATTGGTAATGACAATAAAAATAGACAAGGAGATGCCCAGAAGCCTCAGCCGCCAAATCCAAGAGAGATGGTGACAGATCAAGAGGAAGGTGATCAGAATGAGACATAAATATTTGCTCGTCCTTTTCATGCTGACCAGTGTGTTGCTTCAAGGTTGCTGGGATAAAAAAGAAATGACAGATTTAGCGCTTATTTCAGCGGTTGGAATTGATAAGGGTAAGAATAAAAGATATGAGATCACCTTTCAAATTATCAATCCAAGTATGACGGCTGGAGGCCTTCAAGGAGGTCAAGGCGGAGAGCGTCCACCGGTGACAAGCTTCTCAGTTGCTGGAGACAACTTTACTTCTGTTAGCCGTAAGGCATCAACTGAAGTTTCCCGAAGACTATATTATGCTCATACAAATGTGGTTATTATAGGTGAAGATGTAGCGAAAGATGAAGGAATTGTGAAATTACTTGATGTCATTGACCGTGATACAGAGTTCCGTTCGACATCAACACTTGTGATTGCCAACGGAACGAAAGCAAAGGACATTGTCAGAACGGTGACAACGATAGAAAAAATACCGGCGAATAAAATTAATAAAGTGTTGCAGTTCACAGAGGAACAACAAGGTGAACATATCAAAGTGGGTGTTCAAGATGTTTTGCAGTCTTTGGCAGCCAAGACGAAATCTCCTTTGGTTCCCCTTATAAAACTGACTGGTGATAAGGAGAAGGGTGAATCAATGGAAAATGTTCAAACAACATCTCCTTCTGCGGTGGTAAAGGCTGGAGGTATGGCGGTAATAAAAGATGGGAAATTTGTTGATCGTTTGACAGGGAAGATAGCAAGAGGGGTTTTGTGGATTCGGGGCCGTGTGAAAAAGACGCACGTCAATATAAGGTGGAATCATAAAGAAGATGCTGTCACATATGACCTAACAAGACAAAAAACAAAGGTTACCCCACAGCTCAAAAATGGAAAATTAAAAATGACCGTTCATATTGATACAGAGGGAGATGTTGGAGAAGTCAATACATCAATTCGGTTAGAGGATCCAAAGGTACTTCATCAAATTGAGAAAAAAATTGAGAAGAAACTCAAAAAACAGCTGGAAGAGACGGTCCGTTTTGCTCAAGAAAACAAAATTGATGTCCTGCAATTTGGAGATATTGTGTATCAGTCCCAACCTGACATGTGGAAAAAAATCGAAAAACAATGGAATGATAAGTACTTTCCACAATTAGATGTTGATATTACGGTTAACAGTTTTGTCCATAGAACAGGATTAAAAGCCAATCCAAAAATGTAGGATCGACACTGGAGAGAAAGGAGCGCTTTTCAATGGAAAAGGCAAAAATTAGTGCCAAGCAGTTATTTGTCTTAATGGTTCTGTTTGAACTTGGCAGTGCTTTGCTGATTTTCCCAGGGCTCTCAGCAGAACAAGACAGCTGGCTCGCGATTTTGTTTGGCGGGCTGGGTGGTATTGTTCTATTTTTGATGTACCATTATCTCTATCAACTCGATCCCAATGCTTCACCATATGAAACGGTCAGCAATCTTCTCGGACAACGGATTGGCTGGATTGTTTCCTTTCTCTATATTATGTATGCTACATATATTGCAGCAAGGGTGTTGCGCGATTTCGGAGAGATGTTGTTAATATCTGCTTATCCCGGGACACCGCTTCTTTTTGTAAATGGATTGTTGATCATCGTTTGTATATTTAGTGTACGTAAAGGGATTGAAGTATTAGCACGGACAGGTGAGATTCTGTTTACAATTATGACTTTACTTGCTCTCATAGGCTGCTGTCTGATCATTGCCTCGGGATTGATTCATATAGATAATTTAAAGCCCGTTTTGGCAAATGGAATTAAACCGGTTATAAATTCCACTTTGACACAAACGCTTTATTTTCCGTTTGGGGAACTGATTGTATTTATCGTCATCCTTCCATATCTTAACCGACCGAAAGAAGTCAAAAAAACAGGAATATGGGCCATCATTATCAGCGCTCTGATCTTGGCTGTCAATACTGCGATCAATATTAGTGTGCTTGGTGTTGATCTCACTTTGCGTTCACGATTCCCTCTTCTAAGCACTATTCAAACGATTCAAGTGGCCGAATTTTTGGACAGGCTTGATGTATTTTTTATGCTGGTGTTGATCATCGGTGGTTTTTTCAAAGTTAGTCTATTTGTGTATGCTGTCAATATAGGAACATCTATGTTGTTCAAAGTAGAACATCCGACAAGGCTTGTCGTTCCGAGTGGTTTGATCATCTTAATTTTATCAGTCTCAATCGCAAGTAATATTTCTGAACATGTCGTTGAGGGACTGGATGTTGCACCTATGTTTGTTCACTTGCCCATTCAGATTATCTTTCCAGCGGTTCTTTGCTTCATAGCTTTCTTCAAAAAACGGCGAAAAGGCAAATGAACGGCGGTCAATCAACAGAAATTCTTTGCTGTCCTATACACCGCCGCATTCTCGTCTAATGTTTATGAAGGAATTCGGCTCCCGTTTAATGATTAACTCGGAAACATCAATGAGGCTGTCGACCAAAAATCGACAGCCTCATTTCATCATGTTTAGATTTTAAATTTCCGAATTAAATGTTGCAGTTCTTCCGCATTTTGTGCAAGGATTTGCGAAGAAGCTGCGATTTCTTCCATTGAAGCCAGCTGTTCTTGTGTTGCAGCACTTACTGTTTGTGTACTTTCTGCTGCTGTTTCGGCAATTTCTTTAACATCGAAAACGGCTGTTTCAATTTCATTTGCTCCAGCATTCAAATTTTTGACTAATGATGCAACACCATTAATTTGTGTCACAACATCTTTAATCGAACTTTCGATTTTTTGGAAAGCGCCACCGGCTTCGCTTACAACGACAAGCCCTTCTTTTACTTCACCAGTTGCTGAGACAACGGTATTCATCGTTTGTTTCGTATCATTTTGAATAATAGTAATTAGTTTTGTAATCTGTTCAGCAGATTGTGCGGATTGTTCAGCTAACTTCCTGACTTCATCTGCGACAACGGCAAAGCCTTTGCCTTGTTCACCGGCTCTGGCGGCTTCAATTGCTGCATTTAATGCCAACAAGTTCGTTTGTTCTGCAATGCTTGTAATCACTTCTGTAATATTGCCAATCTGATTAGAGCGTTCTGTTAATTGCTTAAATGCCTCGGCTAGTGAGACAACTGTTTCATTAATAGACTGCATTTGAGCGTTGACCTTGTCAATCGCTTTTGTCCCTGTAAGTGACATTTGTGCTGTTTGATCGACGGTTGAAGCTGCTTTTTCAGCATTAGATGCAATTCTTCCTGCAAATTCTGTCATTCCTTTAATGACGGTTCTGCTTTGTTCAACACTTTCCACTTGTTTATCCGAACCTGAGGCAAGTTCTTGAACCGTTGTGGAAATGTATTCACTCGCTTTTGTACTTTCATCTGCACTTGCACTTAACTGTTGGGATGAAGATGCCACTTGATGAGATGTTTCACCGACAGTTTCAATAATTGAACGAACACCTGAGACCATTTTGTTGAAAGAAGCTGTTAACAAACCTAGTTCATCTTTTGACTGATAGGTTCCTTCGACTGTAAAATCACCTTGCTCCGTTTTTGCAAATAATGACTGAATGTTTCTGATTGGTCCTGCAATCATTCTTGCCATAATAAGGCTGATTGCGATGGTCAAAAGGAGACTGACAGCAATCACAATGATTAACATTGTTGTTGTTGAACTTGCCTCTTCTGAGTCTCGCTCATAAATCGTTTTCGCATTTTCCCCATTTAATGTTTGAATATCTTCAATTAACTTGGTCACATCATCTCTATGAGATTTCATGTCTGTCAAATAAAGACGATATGCTTTATCATTTTTATTTTCTAAAGCCAAGTCAAGCATCTTTTTGCTCATGTCTTGTAGTTCTGTATATTCGGTTTTAAACGTTTGATATTTTTCTTTCACGTTATTCGCTAAAGTAATTTGATCAATTTGTTCCATGATTTTAGCATTGTCTTCAAGTTTTTTCTCAATATTTTGTTTGCGTTGTTCATTTATACTGTTGTCTTCCGTTGCCATTAATTCAAATTTGTTTGCATCCATTTCAAGGTTATTTGCTCTTAGTTTTGCAAATAACTGATTGGGGATCAATTGATTTTGATAAATAATTTCTGACCCCTTCGAAAATTTATTTAGCCCCATCATCCCTTCGATTCCAACAATAGATAATGATAGAGCTGATATGACAATAATTATAAAAAATTTATTTCGAATTTTAAGGTTTTTTAGCAGTTTCATACTTTTTCCCCCGTGGTTTATTTACTATCCATATCGGCAATCTGGCGAGAGAAGTAAAGTATTAAAAAGAGGAAAATCAGCTGGGAATATACTCTCTGAAGACTTATTAAATTCAAAGTAAACTTTGTACAGATCCATTTATTATAAAGGGTTCAGAAGATACCCAGTATTTAAAGAGAGTAGCTCAATGTTCTCACTGGTAAATATAAGTAAGCAAGTTAGCCCTAACAGAGAGAAGTTACCACTTTTTCTTATTTTATTGGAAAACATGGTAAAATGTATAAAAAGGAGATGGCTACAATGATCATTAGACCGGTTTCAGGAAATGATGCACAACAATTTTTAGAATTAAATAAAAAACTTGATGAGTCTGGTTTTATGTTGTATGAACCTGGGGAACGAAAAACGACTGTTGAAGAGCAAAGAAAATCATTAGAAAGAATTCAATTTGAAAAGAAATCAATCTTTTTTGTAGCAGAAGTAGATAACAAAATTGTTGGGTTTATTGCAGCGATAGGCGGAAAAGTAAAACGAAACCAACATTCTGCTTACCTTGTTTTAGGTGTCCTTGAAGAATATCAAGGTCTCTCAATCATATCTTCCAAATACAAATCTTTGTTGAGCATGTCTCCGAGATAAAGTGCCATCTGTGTTGAAACATTATTCATAATGACAACTGGTCCATTGATATGCAGTTTGAATTGTGAGTAAATATCTTTTAATGACCCCATATCGACCAAGATCACAAGACCTTCAGAGACATCATTGTGTTCAATATAATTCAACACTTGTGCTGCAATGTCTTCGACGGAAACATCGATTGGCATATCGAATGCTTCAAACATATTTTTGCGGAGTAAACGGTTGGCAACATTGGCAATACTTGAGGCGGTTGCATAGCCGTGAGCGAGAATGATGGCTTTTACTTTGTTATTTGTTTGTTCCATTGCGATACTCCGCAAGTAAAAGGTAAGAAAGATTTTATCCATTTTATATAATTTTACGTCAAGCTTACTTTCGATAAAATGAACAAGCTGTTTAGCCAGTTGTTGCTCTGTTTTATAATTTAAATCTACGAACTTGGACAAATTTTCAATTAATGTTTTTTGTTTGTTTAACAACTGCAATTCCGCATTGCCTTTGTAATAAAGAAAGTATGCCATTGTATACACACTGTTGCCATTGAATCTAACATTAAACATGTTTTCGAGATGGTGAAAGATGTCTTGGACATTTACTGTCGTTAATTCCATCATGACTCCCGCGTGTTTTTTTGACGCATGAAAGATGAGGTTGTCAAACAGGAGGTTTGTTTCATTAAATATATATTTTTCAAAAATTGAACGATCAAAGTTTGTAGATTGATGTTCTTCGTAAAATTTCAAAATGTGAGAATAGGTTGTTTTGATTAGACTTAAATATGAAGTACTTGATTGAAATAATTGATCCAATGTTGTATTTGGTGAGATGATGATCTCATGATTTTGCTTATATTTGTTGTCAGTATAACGAATCGTGTCTTCCAAAATGCTTTCCGGTAAGTCAAGCAGTGTAATTGACACTTCTTTCTGTGCTTCCTTTTTTACAAATACGGAAGCAGCGATATATTTGATGAGGTTTTTTAACTCCCCCATGTTTCCGTCATAATGGTGTTTCATCAAGGCATCAAGTGCTCTTGTAGATATTCGCAGTGGTAGCTGAAGCTTCTGTGCTTCCTTTATCAAAAATAGATAAACAAATTGTTTTTTTTCTTTTTCTCCTCGTTCATCAAGACCTGGAATCCAGACTTTGATGGGAATTCGTCGCAGGAATGTACGGAGAAAACTTCTTTCCAACTCCTCGGTTGTAGCAAAAATAAGACGCACATTCGCTTGATGTTCACCTTCGCTTTCTCCCATTCGCCGAAAGATTCCTTGATCAAGAAATGTGAATAATTTTTCTTGTCCTTCTTCATTCAGCCGATGAACTTCATCTAAAAATAAGATGCCGCCATCTGCTGCATCAAGCAATCCCCGTTTTGTCGCATCAGCACCGGTAAAAGCGCCTTTTACATAACCAAATAAGTTGCTTGACAATAGTTCGGCATTATTCGCATATTGTGCACAATTAAAACGAATAAACGGGGCATTTTTCGGAAGAATACCTTTTTCTAAACTGTATTGGTAAATCAAATTCGCCAGATAACTTTTTCCTACACCTGTTGGTCCGTGTAAAATAATCGGCAACCCGTCCGGATAACAAACCGATGTCTTAATTTGTTCAATTGCTCTCTTTAAACTTCCATCTGCACCGATTAATTGGTCAAACAGATCTAAGCCGATTACAATCGGCTCCAATTCTTTTAATTCTTGAAAACTATCAAATATACAAGTCGAAAGTTGAAACTTCTTCTCCTCAAAAATTTTCCGACTCAAAAAATAAACGGGTCTTGTATTAATCTTGACAACGAGCCCCTTATGAACAAGTTGATTTAAATAATGGCTGACCGTATTCCGTTTGACATGAAAGAGTTTCGATATTTCCGATGCCGTAAACGAAGCAGCTGACTTGTCCCAGTCAAAATGACACGTTTCTTCATCAAGATATGAAAGCAAATCTTTTTTTAACATGTATGACCCACCTTATTTGTAAGCGTTTACATTTATTGTTTTACAGCTTTTCCGAACGTGGAAGCCCACTTCTTTAGATGCGGGGGATGAGAGTGAGTCCTCTCACAAGTGAACCTACTGCAAATTCTATTGTACAGCATTGAAAACAAAAATCGTACATGGAGTGAAGGTGGAACCTCTTTAATCAAATCGAATGAGGTTCCCTTTTTTATTCAGTTTTCTGTTTATCAATTTTTTGCATTTCTAGCTTTGCTCATACTCGAATAGAACTGTCTTCTTCAGTTTCGCCGCAGCTTAAGCTTATGTAACACAGCTTTTATCCCAAATCCTTTGTTTTGCCTGGCGATAAAAGGGAAATCAGCGGATTTACGAGCAAAATCCAACTCCGCGATGGTTGATCAAAAGATGAAAGTGGATTGAAATTTCTAGACCATTATCAATGCGGAATTTCATTAGATAAGTGATGTAGTTTTTTAAAAAAAGTTCGATGAGTGCTTAAAGATCTTATCTGACTGACGAGGGCTGGCTGCCTTTCATTTTGTGTTTGTGCTTATTCTGTATATGTTTTTTTTTAGATCAGCGCTTTTTCGAAAAACGCCTTGTATAAAGCGTGAACCGCCTGTTTTTCTTGAGCTTCTTTAACACCAAACATGATGCTGACCTCAGATGAGCCTTGATTAATCATTTCAATGTTGACCTGTGCGTCTGAGAGTGCTTTGGCTGCTCTTGCTGTTGTCCCAACATTATGGCGCATCGCTTGACCAACCACCATCACTAAGGCAATGTGGTGTTCAATTGTCACTTCATCTGCATCAAGTTCATCTTTGATGCGCTTCATGATCCTGTTTTCAATTGTTTTATCCATCTGATCCTGTCTTAGGATAATGGTGGTGTCGTCAATACCTGAAGGGATATGCTCATATGTTAGTCGATCATCTTCAAGGATTTGCAGGACACGGCGTCCAAATCCAATTTCGCGGTTCATCAAATACTTGCTAATGTAAATGCTGCAAAAACCGCTGTCACTTGCGATGCCGACCACTGGTCCATTCGTACTGTCGCGTTTTGGAACAACTGTGGTTCCTTCTGCATCGGGGTTATTCGTATTTTTGATTTGAACTGGAATATTGGCACGATAAGCTGGAATAAGAGCCTCATCGTGGAAGACAGAGAAACCGGCATATGATAGCTCACGCATTTCTCGATATGTGAGTTCACGGATTTCTTTTGGGTTTGAAACAATTGAGGGATTGACGCAATAGACAGCATCAACGTCTGTAAAATTCTCATATAAATCAGCTTTTAAGGCATTTGCTAAAATTGAGCCTGTAATATCTGAACCACTGCGCGAGAATGTGATCATGTCTCCATGGTCATTAAATCCGAAAAATCCAGGAAAAATGATAATCCCTTGCTGTTTTTTTAGTTTAGATAAATTTTGATATGATTCCGGTTGGACTTGGGCATTTCCGGGTTCACTCGTAACAAACAGCCCAGCATCTTTCGGGCTGACATAATGGGCGTCAGCTCCTTGATGCCGAAAATAAGCTGCTACTAACTTGGCATGATGATCTTCTCCACTAGCTTTGATCGAATCGATGTAACGATCAGGGTCTTGTTGATCACCTTCAAGAAGCTGGCTTAAATCTGAGCGAATCAGATCGATTACATCATTTGAAAGTCCCAGTTCATCAGCAATATTAGAATAGCGGCTAACAATGGATTCTTCCAGTTCGGGCGCTTCACCAAATAATAAATACTGCTTAGCACAGTTAATGAGCAAATCTGTTACTTTCGTATCTTCCGCATTTCGTTTCCCGGGTGCAGAAACAACGACAACTGTTCGCTCAGGATCTGACGTCACGATTTTAAAAACCTTTTCCAGCTGAGCTCCTGTTGCCAATGAACTGCCACCAAACTTTACGACTTTCATAGCTACATCCCCTAATTTTAAATTTTCTAAATAAATTTAATCTTTATTATTGCGTTTTTCGAAAGAAGAATCAAGCTTTTTCTTTCTGTAGAGCACAAATGCTTTTCTCTAATGGACTTTGATTAGTTCTTTTATAATACTTTTAATTTTTATATCAATCATCTTGACTATGTTAAAAAAGATGATAATATGATGAAAGACCCTTATTGATAATGATAATCATTTACACTGGGCGATGGGATAGGTTGGTATGCAAGGAGGCGATAGCAGATGAAATTACGGTATTTACTGCTTTTGCTAATGATTTTTTCGTTTAGTTCCATTTTCATTGGTGTTAAGCAGTTGTCACCGCTCGATCTATTCCACCTTAATAAGAATGAGATGCAAATCTTATACATAAGTCGGATTCCACGGATGGTCAGCATTGTGCTTGCCGGAATGAGTCTCAGCATTTGCGGTCTTATCATGCAGCAGTTGACGCGCAATAAGTTCGTGTCTCCGACAACAGCTGGAACGATGGAATGGGCAAGGCTTGGTGTGATTATTGCTATATTGCTGTTCTCGTCTGCCAGCATTGTTGTAAAAATGCTATTTGCCTTTGCTTTTGCACTATTTGGAAGTTTTTTGTTTGTGAAAATATTGGAAAGAATCAAGTTTAAAGATACCGTGTTTATCCCTCTCGTCGGTTTAATGCTAGGGAGCGTTGTCAGTGCTATATCTACTTTTATTGCTTATCAGTATAACCTCATTCAAAATGTCAATGCATGGTTTGAAGGGAATTTCTCATTGATGATGCAAGGGAGATATGAGCTTTTATATCTGAGTATTCCGCTCGTTATCATTGCCTATCTATTTGCCAATCGATTTACTGTGGCTGGAATGGGAGAAAGCTTTTCTGTCAATTTGGGTTTACATTATCGGCGCGTGATAAATATTGGGCTAATCATTGTTGCTGTTATTTCATCAGTTGTCATTTTGACGGTTGGTATGCTTCCCTTTTTGGGTCTGATTATTCCCAACATTGTCTCCCTTTATCGAGGAGATCATTTGAAAAACAGCCTTCCCCATACAGCAATTCTTGGTGCAGTCTTTGTTCTGTTCTGTGATATGTTGGGGAGATTGGTCATTTATCCATATGAAATCTCGGTCGGTTTAATGGTCGGTATCATTGGAAGTGTCATTTTTCTTTACTTGCTTTTAAGGAGAAAAGCTTATGCAGCATAAACGGAAAATGCTCGTACTTTTCATCATAGCAGTCTTTGCGATCGGGTTGTTCCTGTTTTACGGTTTGCCTTCTGTTTGGGAATATGCATTGCCGCGGAGAATAACCAAGGTGTTAGCGATTATTGCGATTGGTACAGCCATTACGTATTCAACAATGATTTTCCAAACCATTACAAACAATAGAATTTTGACTCCAAGTATTCTTGGTTTGGATTCCCTTTATGTTCTTTTGCAGACTGCAGTAATTTATTTTTTCGGTGCTGCCAGTTTAGCTGATTTGGGAAAGAATGGAAATTTTCTATTGTCAACAGGATTAATGGTTTGCTTTTCATTTCTGTTATTTGTCTTGATGTTTCGCCGTGGAGGAAGGCATGTCTTCCTGCTTCTGCTTGTTGGCATCGTGTTTGGTACATTGTTCAGAAGTTTGTCTTCTTTTATGCAAATGCTGATTGATCCGAATGAATTTCAGGTAGTGCAAAGTAAAATGTTCGCTAGCTTCAACAATTTAAATACGGACATTTTAGGGCTTGCTTCCATTATGATACTAGTGATCCTTGCCTATGCATGGCGGTTTAACAGTTATTTTGATGTGATATCACTAGGCAGAGATCAAGCGATTAATCTTGGAATTGATTATGATCGTATCGTCAAGAAAATGCTGATTGTTGTCGCTCTACTTGTTTCTGTCTCAACCGCACTAGTTGGACCGATCACATTTCTAGGTTTGCTTGTTGTCAATGTGGTGCGGGAAGTGTTTAAGACATATAAGCACAGCATTCTCATTCCCGGAGCGGTTCTGTTTAGTATCATCACACTTGCCGGCGGTCAGTTTATTGTTGAAAGGCTGTTTGGCCTAACAGTGACTTTAGTTGTGATCATTGATTTTATTGGTGGGATTTATTTTATTTACCTGCTGTTAAAGGAGCGTAAATGATGATAGAAGTACAGCATGTTCATAAACAATATGGAGATCAAGTGGTTGCTTGTGATACATCATTAACAATACCAAAAGGCAAAATTACCTCTTTTATCGGACCGAATGGAGCAGGGAAAAGCACATTGCTTTCTATCATGAGCAGGCTGATAAAAATGGATTCGGGGAAAGTGTTAATTGATGGCAAGGAAATCGATGCGTATAAAAGCAATGATTTAGCAAAAAAAATTAGCATTTTGAAGCAGTCCAATCAAATCAACATTAGACTGACCGTCAGAGAGCTCGTCAGTTTTGGCCGGTTTCCTTATTCACAAGGGAGACTAACGAAAGCTGATTGGACATATGTTGATGAAGCGATCGATTATATGAAACTGAAAGACATTCAACATAAACATCTTGATCAATTGAGTGGAGGTCAATGCCAAAGGGCCTTTATTGCAATGGTCATTGCACAGGATACCGATTATATTTTGCTTGATGAACCATTAAACAACCTTGATATGAAGCATTCCGTAGATATTATGAAACTACTGAAAAACATAGTCGAAAAGCTGGATAAAACGATTGTGATTGTCATTCATGATATAAACTTTGCTTCCGTTTATTCTGATCGAATTGTCGCCTTTAAAAACGGTCAGATTGTCAAAGAAGGGGCGACAGAAGAAATCATTCAAACATCGGTGTTGAAAGAAGTTTTCGATATGAATATTCCGATTCAACAAATCGATGATCAAAAAATTTGTGTTTATTTTAAAGGATGAGGTGATTATTTTGAAAAAATTATCATTACTAATTATGACATTAATCGCAGTTCTCGTAATTGCTGCTTGTGGTAACAAAACATCGGATTCAAATGGAACTAAAAAAGGAGAAACGGTCACGATTAAACATGCCAGTGAGACAACAGATGTTCCAAAAAACCCGAAAAAAGTTGTCGTCTTGAACTATGGAATACTTGATACACTTGACAAATTAGGACTCAGTGACCGTGTCGTCGGGCTTCCAAAACAACCTCTACCAAATTATCTTAAAAAATATAATGATAAAAAATATGAAAGTATTGGCAGCCTGAAAGAAGTTGATTTTGAAAAAATTAAAGAACTTGATCCTGACTTGATTATTATTGAACCGAGACAGTCTGAGCAGTTTGAAGAATTTAAAGAAATTGCACCAACAATTAACATTCAAGTTGATCAGAAAAACTACATGGAAAGCTTTAAAGAGAACACCAAAAAAATCGGCAAAATTTTTGACAAAGAAGATGCAGTCAAAGACGCACTCGCAAAAATTGATGCTCAAGTCAAAAATGTAAATCAATTAGCGAAACAAAAAGGCGGAAAAGGACTTGTTGTTTTAACGAGCGATAAACAAATTAGCGCGTTTGGAAGTGGGTCAAGATTTGGTTTAGTTCATGATGTACTAGGTGTTGCACCAGCTGACAAAAATATCGAAGCTTCCCTTCATGGAAAAAGCGTAACTTCCGAGTATATTTCAGAAAAAAATCCGGATTACCTGTTTGTTATTGACCGGAGCGCAGCCATCGGTGAAAAAGGATCAGCTAAAGAAGTGATTGAAAATCAAATCGTCAAATCAACTAATGCTTATAAAAACGGGCATATCACATACCTTGACGCAGGTTACTGGTACTTATCAGGTGGCGGTCTTGAGTCTGTAGCAGAAATGACAAACGAAATTGAAAAGGGCTTGAAATAAGGAAAAACTCCCCTTAAGCTACATTAGCTTAAAGGGAGTTTTATTTGTTATGCAAGCTGTTTTTGTTTTTGCGGCTTCTTTTTCAGTGTGAATGAAAGGATAAAGCCAATCAGTGCCAAAATTGCCGCAACGATAAATGCGGAGTCTATTCCATGTGTCAATGCACTGAGCGGGTTTGTGGTACTGGCATTTTTTGCTGAACTGCTCATGACAGAGATTAAGACAGCAGTACCGATCGAGCCACCGACTTGGCGCATCGTATTGTTCATTGCAGTTCCATGTGGAATAAGGTGCGGTGGCAACGCATTAATACCAGCTGTTGTCAGCGGCATCATGATCATTGAAGTCCCGATCATTCGCACAGTGTATATCACGACGATAAATGGAAGTGGTGTATCCATATTCAAATCTGCAAACGGAATCGTTGTCAACAACAAGATCGCGAAACCGATAATGGCTAACCCTTTCCCGCCGATTTTATCAAAAACTCTGCCAATGATCGGCGACATAATTCCCATGGCAACTGCTCCTGGCAACAGCATCAGACCGGAGTCAAAAGCCGTAACATCTCTCACATTTTGTGTATACAACGGCAAAATTGTTTCCGTCCCGATCATTAAAGCAAAGACAATCATTCCAAGGAACGTGGTGATGCTGAATGTCCATGATTGAAAAACACGGAATTCGAGCATAGGTCTTTTAAGCGACATCTGTCTCATAATAAAGAAGAATAAAGAGATCGCTCCAATTAAAAAGGAAATCATGACGGTGTTACTTAGCCACCCGTCTGAACCAGCGCTGCTGAAGCCATATAATAATCCCCCAAAACCTAAGCTTGACAGGATGACTGAGAACACATCAAGCGATGTTTCTCTCAATTTCGTTACGTTTTTCATCAGTATTGTGACTAATAGTAAGTCGATAAGAGCAATTGGCAAAATAATATAAAATAACCATCTCCATGTGTAGCTATCAACAATCCAACCGGATAATGTCGGTCCAATTGCTGGTGCGAAAGCGATCACCAAACCAACCATTCCCATTGCTGACCCGCGTTTTTCAATTGGGAAAATCGTTAAAAAGATCGTTTGCATCAATGGCATCATAATTCCTGCACCTGCCGCCTGAATAATTCGTGCGGTTAAAAGAATTGGAAAATTAGGGGCTAATGCACCGACAATTGTTCCTGCTGTAAAGATCCCCATTGCTGTAATCACTAGTGTGCGGCTTGAAAATTTTTCGATTAAAAAAGCGCTTATCGGTATCAGGATACCGTTCGTCAGCATGAAGGCGGTTGTTAGCCATTGTCCCTTTGTTTCATCTATGTTTAAATCTGCCATGATGTGCGGCAGTGCAGTCACGAGAAGTGTCTGGTTCAAAATTGCAATAAAAGCTCCTAGTATGAGTAAACCGACAATCACTTTTCGATTATATGTGTCATGTTCAGTTTGTGGGTTCATTGTACATCCCCTCTTAATATGGTTTTCATTTGTGAAATCTCTTGTTGTAATTCTTTCATTTTCTCTAAATAATCAAGGAGAGCCTCAATTAAGAACATCCGAGGCTCTTCAGCAAACAATTCTTCTTCAAGTAAGGCAACTGTAGATAATAAATCTTTGTGATTTACATGTGAAGTGATCAAGCCTTTTATTTGCTGTAAATGACTAGCTAGCAGTTCTTCTTTTTGAGGATAGTGGGGTGTTATCGAACTGTTGTAGCTGGCAATCATCTCTTCATTTAATAAAGAATTATGACCGCTTGATTTCTCCACATACAAATCTAATACAGTTAAAATGAAGTGGGGAATGGCATCAATATCCGGTTTTGTTTTTTTGCCGGTCACTAAGAAATAAAATTCCCTCATCAGCCCATGGAAGATCATCACTAGGTCCCATATAAACGGCTTCACTTTATCTCCATACGCTTGAATGATCGAATCTTTGTGCCAACAGATGATCATTGACTTTGTCTGGCGAAGATGTTTTTTGAAGACTTTTGTGTTTGGAAATGAACCATCATCTGACATGAGATGAACCCATTGCCGGTTTTCTTTAAACTCCATGATTTCCAAAGCGATTTTTTTCGTTAGTTTTTCCCGCGGAGATAAGCTTGAATCAGCATTTATTTTTGCCCCCTTTTTTAACATTTCCTCTTTTCTGAAGTTGGTCAATGCTAGTAAAAGGTCCTCTTTTGATTGAAATAATTTATAAATGGAGGCTTTTGATATTTTGCACGCTTCAGCGATCGCCTGCATTGAAACGTTGTGATAACCTTTTTCGGTAAACAACTTTTTAGCAGCCTTGATAATAGCTAATTTTTTCTCGTTCATGCTAGTGTCCTTCTCTCAAAAAAGATAAAACTCATGAGTCACTAAAAAACCCAAGAGTTTTGATACGAGAATATTAGCAGATTGATTTGGTGTTAGTCAATGATTTTAGCTTATGATGACAAAAGAACGGGGCTGTCCTGAAAGTCGTGTGGCTGAATAAAAATGGGGGAATTTGCTCGCTTTCCGCGGGCGATCCGCGAGCCTCCTCGGAGCTCGTTCCTTGCTCCTCTTGGGTCTCGCCTGGCTCGCTGTTTCCGCAGGAGTCTCGCAATTCCCCCTGATTTATGTTGAAAAAGGACTTTTTAGACAGCTCCGAGAGATGAAGGTTATTTCAATTTAAATCCCTGTTTTTCAAGCATCATCCGAATGTCGGGATAGTAGACGCGGTTGTAATAAGAGGTAATCCCTTGTGACCAGTTTCTTAATTCCTGCCCATTTGTACGTTCTTTCATATATTCAGCTATTTCATCATCATATTCATCGATCTGTGCTTTTAAATCGCGTTGATATGTTTCATGATGGATGACCGCTTCTTGAGGCAAGCGTGGTTTTTTAGCAGAACGGTTTGCCGGATGTCCAATGACAAGTCCTGATACTGGAAATACATATTTCGGAATATCGAGCAGTTCGATGAGTTCCACAGCTTGACCGCGTACAGCCCCAATCGGTACGATGCCAAGTCCCATAGATTCAGCGGCTGTCATCGCATTTGCCAGGGCAATTCCGACGTCACAGGCTCCAACGAGGATGGATTCAATCCCATCTGTAATAGCGAGCTCTTCACCATTTTTCTCTAAAGCAATCTTTGCTCGATTGAAATCTGCGCAAAATAGAAGAAAGACAGGAGCCTCTTCAATCCAAGGTTGACCGCCGGCAAGTTCGGCGATTTTCTTTTTCCGTTCCTTCTCCTGAACAGTAATAACGGTAACTTGTTGACCATTAATCGAAGTCGGAGCAGCCTGTACAGATTGGATGATACTGTCAAGCTGTGTTTTACTTACCGGTTCATCCGTATAGCTGCGAATGGATCTGTGATCTGTTAATGTTTTTAAAACGTCATTCATATGTATGGATTCCTTTCTCAGTACGTATAATTTGAAGCGGTTCTGCCAAAGTGTCAGTTGATGAGCCAATAAAGGATTGAAAATGTTCTGTTTGTTGATGAGCTAAAAGTGCTTTTTCGTCTTCCCATTGTTCAAGCATGACAAAGTGATTTGGGTTTTCTGTATTTTCAAATAGCTGGTATTGCGTATTTCCCGTCTCTTTTCGTGAACTCTCGAGAAGGGTTTGAATTCCATTCAAAAAAGATTGACGTTTTTCCGGTTTGACATTCATATAAGCCTGCAAGATAATCATAAGTTTCTTCCTCCATTATGACCAATTGTTCGATGTTCATCGAACTGATTGAATCGTATCATTCACTAGAGTGATTTGGCAACCATTTTGCTTGCTAGAGAACAATTGTTTTCAAGTTAGGGTTATGATACATTTAACCCATGAAAACATATAAAATGACGTTAACTTCTATTTTACATGCTTTGAACGATCCGATCAGATTGGAAATTGTCAAATGTTTGTCAAAAACAACCGAAAAAACGTGCGGCGCATATTCCAATATTCATGTTGCAAAATCGACGTTGTCCCACCACTTCAAAGTACTAAGGGAAGCGGGCATTATTAAGGTGCGAATTGAAGGAAAGCATCACTATTATTCACTTTGTAAAGATGAGATCGAACGTCAATTTCCAGGGTTGCTGAAAGCCATTCTTCAGGTTGAAAAAGAGCGATGGTAACGAAATTTTTATTGAAATTCACGGATTTCTCACTTAAACATATAATTGGAAAACAGCAGGTTGATTTGCTATCCTCTTAAGACTACCTTTTATATCCGGGCACTTGCTCGGTGTAATTGAGTATTTGAGAAACAGGGGAGAGGATTTGAATTGACTAGTAGATTAGAAGTATTTAACCCAGCGACAGGAGAAAAAATTCGGTCTGTTCCCGAGCAATCCGCTCAGCAAGTCAAAGAATCCATCGAACGATCACATCGAGCGTTTCAACAATGGTCGAAAACCTCGGCAACACATCGAGCTTCATTGTTAAAAAAATGGTTCGATCTCATTGGCGAACATCAAAAGGAATTGGCGAAAATCATTACGCTTGAGAATGGAAAACCATATCAAGAAGCGCTTGGTGAAGTCACGTATGCGGCGGGGTATATCGAATGGTATGCAGAGGAAGCTAAGCGTGTTTATGGAAGGACAGTTCCTGCATCTGTTACAAATAAACGGATTATCGTCACACGTCAGGCTGTCGGTCCGGTTGCGGCAATTACGCCATGGAACTTTCCTGCGGCAATGATTACGAGGAAAGCGGCACCAGCTTTGGCAGCAGGCTGCACCTTTATCATAAAGCCTGCTCCTGATACACCACTGACCGCGCTTGAACTGGTACGCCTTGGACATGTTGCTGGTATTCCAGCAGATGTTTTACAGTGTGTCATTGGTGATGGAGAAGAGATAGGCTCTATTTTTACAAACCATCCTTTCATTCGCAAAATCACATTCACAGGATCTACACCAGTCGGTAAGCAATTGATGAAAAACAGTGCCTCTACGGTAAAGCATCTATCTATGGAGCTTGGCGGTCATGCGCCATTGATCGTTGATCAGGATGCTAATATTGATCTGGCAGTCAAACAGACAATGCTTTCTAAATTTAGAAATGCTGGACAAACTTGTGTATGTGCAAACCGGCTGATCGTCCATGAATCAATTAAAGATCGGTTTGCTGATCGACTCAATCAGGAAGTTGCTAAGTTAAAAGTAGGGAACGGTCTTGAAGAAGGTATTTCAGTCGGTCCCATTATTAATCAAAAGGGTTTCCAAAAAATCGTTGAGCAAATCAATGATGCGGTTGATAAGGGTGCAAATGTGTTGATCGGTGCGAAATATGATGTTGATGATGAAAAATCGTGTTATTTTGTTCATCCGACTGTCTTAACGAATGTCGATCTTTCAATGAAAATCATGCATGAGGAAACATTTGGTCCAGTTGCACCAATTATTACTTTTCAAACATTGGAAGAAGCCATTAAACTGGCTAATGATACTCCATACGGTTTAGCTGCTTATTTCTTTACGGAAAATTACCGCCGTGGCATTTATTTGTCAGAACAGCTTGATTATGGGATTGTCGGCTGGAATGATGGTGGACCGTCAACCGTACAGGCGCCATTTGGCGGGATGAAAGAAAGCGGAATTGGACGTGAAGGTGGACAGGAAGGAATAGAACCTTACTTAGAAACAAAATATTTGTCGATCGGATTGGATCAATAAGTGTGGAAAACACCTTCTGAATCACATAGATTCGGAAGGTGTTTTGATATTCTCGGGTAACCTTGGCTAGAGGTCAACCGCTTAATTATTTAATAGACGAGAAAGAATTCTTAGTATTCTTAGGACTTCTACATAGACCCAGACAATAGATATCATAAGTCCCAATGCAAAGTACCACTCCATATATTGAGGGAGTCCTTCATTTGCTCCATCATCGATCATCCGGAAATCAACGAGCAGATTACTTGCGGCAACAAATAGACAGAAAACACCAATTCCTAAGGTGATCCAGCTGCCTCCAAAGATCAAGCTTCCAGATGCAACATGTAACGACATTAACAGTAATTCAATGCAATAAAATAATGCAATTCCGATCGTTAGTCCAGTAATCAATTTCACAAAACCATTTGAAACTCGGAGGACTTTTGCTCTGTATAGAATGAACAAAGTGAAAAAAATTACAGCTGTAATGATGAATGCTTCAAGCATAAATTCGTTGAATAGTGTAAAGGAGCCTAGTACAATTCCTTCGGCGATGGCATAAATCGGTGCCAAAACAGGACTCCACTGCGGTTTAAAGCATGAAATGATAACGATTAAAAAGGCAATAAAGGCCATAATGCCAATCATAGGACCAAAAGTTAAATGATAAGTCGTCATATACCATGCAGTCCCTATGAAACTTAAAAACATAATAATGAATAATAAACCGGTCTTTTGCAAGGCCCCGCTTTGAGTCATTAGACCGTCATTTTCGACACCTATTTGATTTTCCCATCTATTTAGAGATAATGCTGGATTACTAGTCGTTCTATTTCTAATCAAAATACGTTTCCTACCTTTCACAATATGTAAATAGCTAATTTTAATTTCTGTCTATTTAAAACGATCCTCCTTCTAAATTTCCTGTCTAGACCATAGTCATTTTATAACAATAACTCATGTTATGCACCTGAAATCCGTTGAAATATCAAGAATAAGTAAAAGAGACTATGTCCTATTACCTATAAAAATTCAGACGATATGGATAAACATATCGTCTGAATCAAATATTATGATTTTTTTCTGCGAATCGTCACGATTAAGGCAATGCCTCCAAGCAGCACGGCAAGGATCGAAAGAATAAGAGAAGCGGTTTGAATCCCTTGATTTCCTGCGGATTCCTCTACTGGGCTTTCTTTTGTTGCTGCACCATGTTCATTTACCGTTTCCTGACCGAGTTTAGAAGCATTGACAATGTTTGTTAAAGCGTGCGGAGTATCGGCATTTTCGTCACCGGTCCATTCGACGATACTTCCGTCTTTGTAATATTGATAGGCATCCCAAGCCGCTTTTTGTTCTTTGTCAGGGTTTTTGGCAGTGAAAGTAAACTGTTGAAACTCGCCAGGTTTTATACCGCCGTTCTTTGCTTCCCAAGTCACTCTTATCACTTTTCCGTTTTTTCCTGTTTCTGAAATGACTTTCCAACCTTGAACTGGTTCATACTGCTGAAATTCAACACCTTTTGGCATACTGAGAACCACTTTTGTTGTTGCAATGTTTTTTTCAACAGGAACTTTCATTGTATACGTCTCCCATGAACCTGTCGCAGATTCTTTTGGTTTTATCGTAACATGGGCGCTGGCTGGTACGGTAAAAAGCAGAAATACAGCAATGATTGCACTTAAACAGATCGTTTTTTTCATTATGATCAATACTCCTTTTTGTTTGTTTTGACATTAAAAACAGTTTTGATTTCAGTAAATGATGCAGTTAAACCATGAACACGAATTTTCCAGAGACCTTCTTCATTCATGTTTAAATATTTTGAACGGAAGATTCCTTGTTTATTTTTGGCCAAGTTGAAGGTGCTTTCTTGTTTATCTCCGAAAAGGCTAGTTTTGCTGATTGTCAATTCGATTTTTTGAATATCTTTGCTGATTTCTCCATTACGGTTTCTGACCCTGACTTCAAACGTATTTGAGCCTGGTATGTTCGGGCTGATTCCAAGAGATAGTGTTTCCCCGTTTTCTAGCTGTTTCGTCTCGTTAAACGGCAGTGGAAGGGGCGCATGTGGACTAGGAATATTGGTAAAAACAGCTGTTGTCATTAGAATAAGGAGCCCAATCAACCATTCTGCTTTGATCGTTTCTGCTCGTACGTGTTTCGGTTTTTTTCTGAAACGGACATAGTGAAATGTCCCAAGCCCAATCATTAAACAGAAGAGTGCCAATTTGATCAGCAGAGCTTTTCCATAATAGGTCGTAAAAAGATTGTTTAATGTGTGAACGATAAAAAAGCTGTTAATGAAACCTGAGAATACAAGTAGTCCTGCTGAACACAATGCCCAAGGTGAAAAGCGACGAATCGCTTCCCAAATGTGGGACCTGTCTGATTTTACCCAGTCCTTTCCAAACAATAAAGCGATGACCGCCAATCCTCCCACCCAAACAGAGGCTGATCCTAAGTGAACAAAGTCCAGGATGATTGTCATCATCCTCGAACTTGTTGAAGCTGCATGACCAGAAAGCGATTTGACAAATAAGAGGCCAATAAGCGGGATGATGTTCAGCACATAACTTGTTTTCCATGTAAAAACAAAAAGGACAATGAGCAAGCCAATATTGATCATCCATAATGTTCCGCCTGTTGTGTACAGTAATGTTTCTTTTAGCAGATTCGGTTGAAAAGCTTCATTCCAAGCAACACCGGCATTTGCTTTTGTTTGAAGTGGAAGCTGAATGAGCAGACCTGCTCCAATCAGGACTAGAGCCATCTTCATCAGCCGTTGAATACGCCGCTTCATCTGTTGAGACAAGCCCATGATGGGGCGATACCAAACAAGCTGAAAGAGAATCAAACCCATCAAAAAAGAAAATCCTGTGTAAAGAAGTACACGTTCGATGATGGTGTCTGCTTTCGGAAGCTGATTTGCAGCCGTACTTTGCTCACCTTTTGGCAGACTGCCTTGAATTTTTCCAACACTAAAAGGGATTGTCCCTGAGACCGGATGTCCGTCAGCAGAAACAGCTCTCCATTCAGCCGAATAAATATCATCTTTTAAGTGTTGCTGGAGTTTTGTTTTCAACACTTTTGCGTTTTTCGGGTCAATTATGGTTTGTCCTTGATCAACGCGTTCACCTGAAGAATCTCTGACAATAATGGAATGAAATCCCTCCTGAATCACTTCGTTAAACTCAAGTTTGATCTCGGAAGGTGCTTTATTCAGTTCTTGATTTTCTAGAGGTGTTGAATTGACGATGTAAGCGTGTGCGAAAGCGGTTTTGGGAATAATAAAAAAACAAACAATCATCATGATCCAGAGCGTTGCTTTTTTTCTAACCATGTTATTCATTGTGACAGCAGCAGCTTTCTTTCATTTCCTTTTGAATCATCTGTGCAGCTTCGTCAAATGAGCAAATCATTCCGCCAAACCCTTTTTGAAACTTCTCAGCATCAGTAACTGAGGCGAAACAGAGTGCCTGCGGTTGGCAACAATTTAAGTGAAGCTCAGCATGAAGTAGAAAAACGGCCATTTTGGCGCTGATCGTTATGTCTAATAAAAAATCACGGCAAATGATTTGTGACACATTTTCTTTTAATTTTTCATAGCCAAGCATTGCACAGTGAGCACAGCAAAACTGTTCAATCTGGCTGTCCGTTTTGACGATTTGTACAGATAGCCTTTGACTGAGCGGTTTCCCGCAAATGAAACAGATCTGTCCTGACGTCTGTTTGGCGCGGTTAATCGTAATTCCGCCCGCTGTTTTGATCAGCTGTCCCTTTTCGATGAGCGGCTTAATATCGCGATACACCGTCATTTCTGATACATTTAGCCTTTTAGAAATAACGGAAATTTTGAGTGTTTCCTCTTCCTGAACCCATGTTAAAATTTGTTGCCTGCGTTTGATCGGTAACATTCTCCTCCCCCTTCATTCTGCATGTCCCTATATAAGATTAGTAGATAAATGGTAAAGATACAAGTGAAAAATGATAAAAAGTGTTAAAAAGTGTGATTTTTAACACCATCATAAAGCGGTAATTTGTTTGTAAGAAAATGTAACAAGTTTAAATCACTGTACGACTCAATATGAAATAATAAGGTTTAAGAGGGGATGGGAATATGGAGAAACAAAAGCTAATTTTAATAGGGAACGGTATGGCAGGAATTCGAGTGGTTGAAGAGATCTTAATGCATAATAAAGATCTATTTGATATCACTATAATTGGTCGTGAACCGCATCTTCACTACAATCGGATCTTATTGTCTTCTGTTTTACAAGGTGAAATGGAGTTGAACGATATTTTCGTGAACAGTCATAGCTGGTATATGGAGAACGGTATTCATCTTTATACAGGGGAAACGGCTGTTCAAATTGATATTGGGAGACAGACTATAACGACAGATGTAAATCGTGAGCTAACCTATGACAAATTAGTGATTGCTACAGGATCTTCCCCATTTGTTCCCCCAATTGTCGGCGTAGAAAAACAGGGGGTATATGGATTTCGGACGATTGAAGACTGTCAGATGTTGATCAATGCTGCTAGGCGTCGTGTTCGAAAAGCAACAGTTATTGGCGGCGGGGTTTTGGGACTTGAGGCAGCGGGAGGATTGGTGAACCTTGGGGTGAAGGTTGATGTCATTCACCAAGCCCCATATATCATGCAGAACCAACTGGATCACCAATCAGCAGCCATGCTTCAAGATGAGCTAGAACAACAGGGGATTCGTTTTCTGCTAGAAAAAGAGACGGAAGCTATATTGGGGGAATCCCGTGTCAAAGGTGTACGATTCAAAGATGGTACAGAGATTGACACTGATCTTGTTGTGCTAGCTGCCGGTGTGAGACCGAATATAGAACTAGCAAAAATGAGTGCCATCTCCGTAAACCGTGCGATTATTGTCGATGATAAGATGCAGACAAATGTTAACGGGATTTATGCAGTTGGAGAATGTGCAGAACATCGCGGAGTCGTCTATGGGCTTATCAACCCCATATATGAGCAAGCAGAAGTGTTGGCAAAACAAATTTGCGGATTGCCATCTGATGATTACAAAGGTTCTCTTCAATCGACTGTGCTGAAAATTGCCGGAATTGATGTTTTTTCAGCAGGTAAGGTGATGGAGGATGACACGACAATGGCAATCAAACTTGTTGATGAGTCAGCTAAAATATATAAAAAAGCCATTTTTCAAGCTGATCGATTAGTTGGTGTGATCTTATATGGGGAGACAAACAGCAAACAAAAACTGTTAGAAAGTATGGTCAAACAAAGGGATATTTCAATAGTGAAAAAAGAACTTTTGCAATTAGATGAAGAAAGTCCAGTCGCTTCAATGGCGGTTGAAGCGACGGTTTGTCAATGCAATGGGGTATCAAAAGGCATGATAATTGAAGCGGTGCAAACGTATCGTTTAGAAACAGTTGAAGATGTAAAGCATTGTACAAAGGCATCTGGCTCATGCGGTGGCTGCAAATTGTTGATTGAGGAGTTGTTGGTCGATATAGCGGATCAAGAATATCAAACATCATCTAAATCATTCTGTTCCTGCACGACATTACAGGAAGACGAAGTTGTCAACGAAATACAGATGAAAAATCTGACTTCTGTTGAGGATGTCATCACAGCATTGCACTGGAAAAATCGCGATGGATGCTCTATTTGTCGACCTGCGATTGATTATTATGTGACGATGATTCACGCTGGTTTTAGTAGGAAAATGGGAGAAGTCGATGAGGAACATCGTTTATGTACAATTGTTCCGCAAATGTACGGGGGAATAACAAATGCTTCCGAACTAAAACGAATGAGCACAGTCATTGAAAAATATCAAATTCCTCAAGTGTTTATTACAAATGATCAAAGAATCATGTTGGCGGGGATAGACAAAGAAAATCTCACAAATATAAAAGAAGAATTAGAAATACCGATTTGTTTATTACAAAAACAGGTGATCGGCTCAATCAAAACGTGTTCATGCAGGCAACCAGATGTGATGCTCGAATTTGCCGCTGAGCTTGAGAAGGTGATCGAGAGGCTTTTACTGCCGGCACAAGTATCGATCGGAATTTCCAGTTGTTTGAATGATTGTATTCATGCTTCTTTACAGGACATTGGTGTGATCCAGTCAATCAGCGGTTTTGACATATTTGTTGGCGGAAAAGGCGGACCGAACCCTTGTGCCGGAGAGCTGCTCGTTGTAGCACATACATTAGCGGAGGCAGGAGAGTTTCTGAAAGGTTTTCTCCAGTACTATCGCGAATCGGCAAATTATCGCGAACAAATCAGACAATGGATTAGACGCATTGGTCTCATTCATATTCGAGAAATATTATTTGATCATGGGCTACGCAGTCAACTGCAAAAACAACTTGAAAACGCGAAACATCTGGAAAGGGTTGAGTTGATGTGACCAAACCATTATCAAAATATTTCCAACAACAAACACAAGTACAGTCAGAAAAAATATATGATACACAGTGCCCGTTTTGCAGTATGCAATGTCAAATGCAGTTGATTGAACAAACAATGCACACAAACAAACAATATACAGCTAGAGGAATTGATCATGTAACAACAAAAGGTCGTTTATGTCTAAAAGGAATGAATGCCCACCAACATGTCTTTCATTCGGAACGTCTGACCCATCCGCTGATGAAAAGAAACGGCACATTTGTCCGCGTATCTTGGGAAGAAGCACTTCAATATATAGGAGAGCAAGTAACAAGCATTCAACATCAAAGCGGGCATGATGCCTTAGGTGTTTATGGAAGTGCATCATTAACAAATGAAGAAGCTTATCTGCTTGGAAAATTCGCCCGTGTTGCCTTAAAGACGAAGCACATTGACTATAATGGCCGGTATTGTATGTCAGCGGCAGCGACCGCTGCAACTCAAACTTTTGGTATGGACCGTGGTTTTACAAACACACTTTCAGAGATTCCGCATACAAGGGTCATGATTCTTGCGGGAACGAATATTGCTGAATGTCAGCCGACGATGATGCCGTACTTTAAAGAAGCAAAAGAAAACGGTGCATTTATTATTGTCATTGACCCTAGGCAAACATTGACTGCTCAGATGGCTGACCTGCATCTTCAGGTGAAGCCGGGAACAGATGCTATGCTAGCAAACGGTATACTGAAGATCATCATTGAAGAACGGCTGACAAATGATTCATTTATCGAGAGGCGGGTGTCTGGATTTGAAGCTGTTAAACACTACGTGACTTCTTTAGATCTTAGAGAAATATCAAAAAAGACAGGTGTGCCGATCGAACAAATCCGAAAAACAGCTATAAAATTTGCACAGGAAGAAACAGGCATGATATTTACAGCAAGAGGGGTCGAACAACAAACAGATGGGGTGGCAACCGTCAAAAATTTACTGAATATTCTAATATCAGTAGGGAAAGTTGGAAAGTATGGTTGTGGATATGCTGCGATCACTGGTCAAGGGAATGGGCAAGGGGCAAGAGAACACGGGCAAAAAGCAGACCAGTTACCAGGATATCGTTCAATTGAAAATGAAGCAGACCGTTCCTTTATAGCAAATGTCTGGAATATTAAAAAAGAAGAATTACCGAGAAAGGGTGTTTCTGCTTATGAAATGATTAAGAAAATTGACAAACAACAGATCACAGGCATGTTGACATTTTGTTCAAATCCTGTTGTCTCAAGTCCAAATGCCAACTTTGTCAAGAACGCTTTAAGGAAATTAAAGTTTTTCGCTGTTGTAGATTTGTTTGTTTCGGAGACTGCAAAACTGGCCGATGTGATTTTACCAGCATCATCTTTTCTTGAAGATGAAGGAACAATGACAAATGTAGAAGGCAGAGTGACTTTAAGGGAGGCAGCAAAACCTTGTCCAGGTGAGGTGAAGCATGACTGGCAAATTATTTGTGACATTGCAGCTGTACTTGGAAAAAGCCAGTTTTTCTCCTATCAATCAGCAGAAGACATTTTTAATGAACTTAGAAGAGCGAGTCAAGGGGGAACGGCCGATTATTTTGGCATCACTTATGAGCGCCTTCGACAGGGAGATGGCATTTTATGGCCTTGCCCGAAACCTGGTCATTCTGGAACAAAGCGTTTGTTTGAAACAGAGTTTGCTCATCCAGACAAAAAAGCGAAAATGTTTGTCATTCCTAATGAACCGATTGTTCAAAAAGAGCAACCAACAGAACAATACCCGTTGTTTTTAACAACAGGGAGGGTGATGTCACACTATTTAACAGGTGTGCAGACAAGGAAGAGTCCTGCGCTTTTAGCCAGACATGTTGAATCATTTATGGAGATCCACCCAAAAACAGCTGAGAAGTATAAAATTGAAGATCGTGTTTTGGTGAAAATCGAATCAAAAAGAGGCAGCATCATCGTCAGAAGTGTGCTGTCTGAAGCGATTAGACCAGATACCGTTTTTGTACCTATGCATTGGTCAGGTATACAAAATGTGAATCATTTGGTTGCTGATGATTTAGATCCGTCTTCTAAGATGCCCAGTTTTAAAGTTTGTGCTGTCCGTATCCAGCCTATTCTTGACAATCATGTGAATGAATTGTCATAAAAAGTCACAGAAAGTTTACAAAATTAAATTTAATTTGTGATAATTTTAAACATGTATAGGAAATACATCTTTTAAGTATAGTGTTGTTTTTTGAGAAGGGGAGGATGATCGTGGAAAAAAAACAGTTAGTCCTTGTTGGGAATGGGATGGCTGGGGTTAGGGCCATCGAAGAAATTCTTAAAGTGTCAAACGATCAATTTCAAATTACAATTTTCGGAAATGAACCATATCCGAATTATAATCGAATTATGCTTTCTAAAGTATTGCAAGGAGATACAAAAATTCATGACATTACATTAAATGATTGGGATTGGTATGAAGAAAACGGTATTCAACTGTATACAGGTGAAGCCGTTATCAAAGTTGATCCTACACAAAAGACTGTTGTGACTGATTCAGGAAGGGTTCAGCCATATGATGAACTGATTTTGGCGACAGGTTCTCTTCCATTCATCTTGCCACTGCCAGGAGCGGATAAACAAGGTGTCACAGGTTTTCGAGATATAAAAGATACAGATGTGATGTTAGAAGCTTCGAAAACGTATCAAAAAGCAGCTGTCATTGGCGGCGGATTGCTAGGGCTTGAAGCTGCACGGGGGCTACTTAATCTCGGTATGGATGTCACCGTTATTCATCTTGAACCATACTTAATGGAGCGGCAACTTGATCCAACAGCAGGTCGCCTATTGCAAAACGAATTAGAAAAACAAGGGATGAAGTTTTTACTTGAAAAACAAACCGAAGAAATTTACGGTGATCAGCGGGTAGAAGGATTAAAATTTAAAGATGGTTCAACACTTCAAACCGATTTAGTTGTCATGGCGGTCGGTATAAAACCGAACGTTCAGCTTGGGAAAGACTGCGGGATCCCTGTTGGCAGAGGGCTTATTGTTGATGATTATATGCAAACAGAAATCCCTAACATTTATGCTGTCGGTGAGTGTGCAGAACATCGAGGTATTGCTTACGGGCTTGTTGCACCACTTTATGAACAGGCAAAAGTGCTTGCCAAGAAAATTTGCGGTGTTGATACAGTGCCATATGAAGGTTCTATTACAGCTACACAATTAAAGGTTTCCGGAGTCGAGGTTTTTTCTGCCGGCGACTTTATAGAAGCAGATGCTGAAGACAAAAAAGCGATTAAAGTGTTTGATGAACAAGAAGGTATCTATAAAAAGATTGTTTTGTGCGGCAATCAAGTGGTCGGAGCCGTTTTATTCGGTGATACCAGCGAAGGTAACCGGCTGTTTTCGATGATCCAAAAAGGATCTGATATTTCCGAAACTTCCAAAGTTTCTATTTTGCAACCGTTGAATCAGGAACATGGAACAAGTGTTACTGCAGCCATGAGTGATGAAGAAATTGTTTGTGGTTGTAATGGTGTTTCCAAAGGAATGATCATCGAGGCGATCAAAAATCAAGGCTGTTCATCAGTTGATGACATTAAAGCTTGTACAGGGGCATCTCGTTCTTGCGGAGGCTGTAAACCACTCGTGGCAGAGATTCTTCAACACACACTCGGTTCTGGGTTTGATGCATCTGTGCAAAAAGAAGCAATTTGCAGCTGTACCGATCTTTCGCGAGAAGAAGTCATCGCAGAAATAAAGGCAAAAGGGCTGACCCATACGAGAGAAGTCATGAATGTCCTCGGCTGGAAAACGGCAGAAGGGTGTTCCAAATGTCGTCCAGCACTGAACTATTATCTGGGAATGATTAATCCGACTGAATATGAGGATGAACGAGCATCGCGATTTGTCAATGAAAGGATGCATGCCAACATTCAAAAAGACGGTACATACTCTGTCGTTCCACGGATGTATGGTGGTGTTACGAATGCCAAAGATTTGCGCCGAATTGCTGATGTCGTCGATAAATATGAGATTCCTTTGGTGAAAATGACGGGGGGACAGAGAATTGATCTGATCGGTGTCAAAAAAGAAGACCTGCCAAAAGTTTGGGAAGATCTTGATATGCCGTCCGGCTTTGCATATGGAAAAACGGTCAGAACCGTAAAAACCTGTGTAGGTGAGCAATTCTGCCGCTTTGGCACCCAAGATTCAATGGCTCTTGGCATTGCATTGGAGAAAAAATTTGAAGGGCTTTCTGCACCTCATAAAATTAAAATGGCGGTGTCGGCATGTCCTAGAAACTGTGCTGAGTCTGGTATAAAAGATGTCGGAGTTGTTGGTATTGATGGAGGCTGGGAAATTTATGTCGGTGGAAATGGCGGAACCCATTTGCGGGCTGGAGATTTGTTAATGAAAGTCAAAACAGCCGAAGAAGTCATCGAGATTACAGGTGCTTATCTTCAGTATTATAGAGAAACAGCCAATTATTTAGAACGGACATCGGCATGGATCGAACGGGTTGGTCTGTCCCATGTTCAATCAGTATTAAGTGATGAAACAAACCGGAAAGAGCTGAATGACCGTATGAATGAAGCATTGTCTGTCTATCAAGACCCATGGAAGAACTTTTTGGAGGACAAAAAAACAGCAAAACAATTGTTTCATCATGTTGTCACAGCTTCATCACGTTGAAAAGGAGGCATTCGGATGGTGAATAAAAACATAACAAAAGTATTTATTGCAAAACTGAGTGAACTACCGGAACAGTTGGGGAAAACGGTTTTTATCGATGACAAAGAGATCGCCGTTTTTAAACTATCAAATGGCAGTGTCCGTGCCGTCGAAAATCGTTGTCCTCATAAAGGAGGCGTTCTTGCTGAAGGAATGGTCAGCGGTGAATTTGTATTTTGCCCAATGCATGATTGGAAGATCAGTCTGAAAGATGGTAGAGTTCAAGAACCAGACACAGGCTGTATTCAAACCTTTGAAACTGTAATCGAAGGAGAAGACTTGTTTATTATATATGAAAGAGATTAATCGGTAGATGGAAGGATGACCGTTGATGGGGAATGGGAAAGTATATTTTGTCGGAGCAGGACCGGGAGATATGAGGCTTATGACATTAAAGGGAAAAGCGTTGCTTGAAAAAGCAGATGTCATCATGTATGACAGACTTGTTAACCCCCGTCTGTTAGAATATGCAAAAGCAACATGTGAATTCATCTACTGCGGAAAACTTCCGACCCGACATTATATGAAACAGACTGAAATCCATGCATTGCTGATTGAGAAGGCTGGAAAAGGTCTTCAGGTTGTACGGCTCAAAGGGGGAGATCCCAGTGTATTCGGCAGAGTTGGAGAAGAAGCGGATGCCATCAGTGAACATGGTATCCCATATGAAATGGTACCCGGCATTACGTCTGGAATCGCAGCACCACTGTATGCCGGTTTACCTGTAACCCATCGAGATTTTGCGTCATCTTTTGCTGTTATGACCGCACATGATCAAGCAGGTAAACCTGCTTTGGATTGGGAAGGTCTTGGTAGAAGTGTGCAAACCCTTGTTTTTTATATGGGCATCAAAAATGTGGCTTATATATGTGAGAACTTGATCAAACACGGAAAATCTCCTTCTCTTCCCGTTATGGTGATCCAATGGGGGACTTGGGGACGGCAGCGAAGCATTAAGGGGACACTTGAAAATATTCAGCGAAAACTAAATGAGCACGAAATCAAAAACCCCGCCATTATTGTTGTCGGTGATATTGTTTCATTTCAGCGCAACAGCTGGTTTGAAAAAAAACCTTTAATTGGACGGAATATCATGGCGATCCAAAGTGGGGAAGAGGACTTACCGATAGATGTTTTGCGTGAACAAGGTGCAGAAGTGATTGAATGGCCAAAATGGAAAATGACTGAAGCGACCATGGATCATTTGGATGTAGATGAACTTGCTGTTTTTGACAGTTTGTTGTTCACCTCAAAAACAGCAGTGCAACAGTTTTTTAGCAATCTTGCAGTCTTGAAAATCGATGTTAGACAAATAAGAGGACAGTTTTATGCTTCAACTCCATCGATTAAAGTAGCTTTAGAAGAGCGCGGATTTGCAGCATTTTTACACCAAGGTCAATTAAATCTAGAAACATGTTTAACTGTCGGTAGTCGAGATGCAGTTCAATCCTATTCAATGTGTCAAGCGTTGATCACACACGAGCAAATGATAGATGATCGCTTTACAGAGATTGTTAAACGAGAGGTTGCAGAGTTTCCCGTTGATATCCTTCTTTTTTCAAATCGAACATGTGTCGAACTTTTCATACAAGAAGCGGAAAGCATCGGTATGACTATTGATAAAACAACAGCAAATACCCATGCGATTTGTCTTAGTGAAGACGCAAAAGAAGCAGCAATTGAATTTGGGTTTAAGCTCATTCATGTGTCAAGCGGGGATATGCAACTTGCGGATGATATAAAGAAGCTTTAAGATGGAGGGTGTCCAAAAAGTCTAAACTTTGCGGAGGCCCTTTTCGTATGTTTACAATGGGATTATATGATAGACCAGCTAAAAGAAAGAGTTTCAAATCGATGTTGACGACTCGAAAGTGTTTGAGTAGACGAGATATAATGGAATCAATTTTAAGGAGATTATATGGAACAAAATAAATTAGTGATCATGAATGAAAAGTTTAAAAAAGAGGGATCAGAAGAGGAAATTGAAGGGTTAACAATTATGGTTGACGGGATCATGAAACAAGTTTTTGATATCATCAAATTTAATAAAAATTATGATACATATACTGAAGTATTACGTGATGTAATATTTGCAGGAGTAAAGACAATTGTACATGATGATCGAAAATAACATGATGTTAGACAAGATCGAAAAAACTTTGGGAAGAGGCAATGAACCCAGAGTTTTTTTTGTGGCTATTGCAAATATTGAACGACCATGAAAACTAAGCAGGTGAAGAGATGAACAATTACAATTTTCTATTAAAGTATATTGTGAATGAAGACAATACTAAAAATATGAAACATCAGTTTTATCCTTTGAAGAAAGAGGAAATAAAAAATGCTGAGGAGCGAATGGGATTAAGGTTTCCAAATGAATTAAGAAACTTTTACATAACAATTGGTTATGGATTTATGCATAGGGATCTTGAATATCAATTTAACAGACTTATCGATCCACATAGTGTAGTTGATATCAGATTAAGAGATGATTTCTATGAATATGATCCTGATTTAGAATTGTATGAAGATGACGCGAAATTAGTCTTTTTCGAAATAGTAGAAGGGTTCTATTTATCGATTGATTTTAAAGAACAATCCGGAAAAAATGCAGTTTATTTTGTTGATACACTTATCTGTGATTCGTTTGCCGAGTTTTTAATGAGGTATGACCAAAATGCCGAATTTTACCACGATTTGTTAGAGTCATAACGTCAGAAGGGAGAAACTCAAGCAGTGATGAATGATTGAAATTTCAATAATGAAACCAACTAAAAAGGAGAATTGCATGATCAACATAGCAAAATTGATGAATCCTCAAGCCATTATGAATTTATTTGGTCATATGCCACATTTTATTGATTCACATTTAATGGATGTAGAACTTAAGAGAGATGGTCCTTGTATATTTATTCGATTAATGACAAGAGAAACTGTTGAAAATAAACCTAAACGTTGGGATGAATGGGATGTTGTTTATATCGACATATCCTTTATCGGAGTGCGTGATTTAGTTATAAAAGGTCTGGGTATAAATAATATGATCAGCCAGTTTGAAATAACTGAAAGATTAAAGATGACATGCAGTAACCAAATGCAAATTGAATGCCAGTTTGATTGGGCAAGAATTGAAAAAATTACCCCTGGTTTAATAGGGTCTGTATAATATTAATTTTGTGCAGATTCAATAGCCATTTTTCTATGCAAGAAAAGCCAAATATTGTTTTTTATAATAACATATGGAGGACATCTCATGGATTTGAGACAATACTTTTCGTGTAAAAAAGTTAAGTTTTCATAGTTGTTGTGCCTGTTATGACATGAAGTTTCATCCTTCAACAGCTGCTTCCTCTATAAAATAAGTAAAATCCCTCCAGAAAAATGACCAAATTGTGACAAAAAATAGAATTTTTCGCTATAATGAATTAAATGGGGGGAGGGGTTTTGATGAAATTAATGGTTTCCTCGGCATGGGATATGCTTTGGACAACACATTGGAAAGCAAAGGGGTTGCTGTTGTTTTCTGTGCCTACAAATACAGGTAAAGAGCTTGACTCTCAGAAGACAACAATTGGTCAAAAAAAAGACAGACCTCCTAGCTATCAAACTGCACAGAAAATCGGTTTAGTGCTTGGTCCAGCCTTGTTTTTGGCTATTTTGTTATTGTTTTTTCCTGAGGGTTTAAGTGATGGCGGACGAATGGTATTGGCAACCACTATATGGGTGGCTGTTTGGTGGATGACGGAGGCTGTCCCCATTCCTGTAGCTTCACTACTGCCAATCGTGTTGCTGCCGGTGACAGGCGCACTTGAGGGATCTGTTGTTACGGCAAGTTATGGTGACCCGATCGTATTTTTGTTTTTAGGAGGATTTATGATTGCGCTTGCGATGGAGCGCTGGAATCTTCATAAACGGATTGCACTCAACATTATTTCTGCAGTTGGGACAAGTACTTCAACAATTGTTCTTGGGTTTATGGCCGCCACTGGTTTTTTATCAATGTGGGTTTCGAACACAGCTGCGGTGATGATGATGCTGCCGATTGGCACAGCGATCATCCATCAAGTGTCTACTGTGATGAAGTCGGAACCTGAAGAAGAAGCGAAATTTTCAAAGGCATTAATTTTCAGTATTGGTTATGCAGGGACAATTGGTGGACTAGGTACATTGATTGGTACACCACCAAACATGATCCTAGCGGCAAATATTAAAAAGATATATGGCGTTGAAATTTCTTTTGCAGGATGGATGGCCTTTGCTGTTCCAATTGTGGTCATTTTGCTTTTTATTGTATGGTTGTACTTGACAAAAGTCGCGTATCCTTTAAAGGGCAAGCAACTTCCTACTGGAAAACAATTAATAGGAACAGAAAAGAAAAAGCTTGGAAAGATCAGCTTTGAAGAATTAATGGTGCTTCTCGTGTTTTGTTTTGCTGCATTTATGTGGGTAACGAGAACATTTTTATGGGAAGGTGTAATCACTGGTATTAATGATACAATGATTGCTATTTTTGCCGCTTCACTGCTTTTTTTAATTCCAGCAAGAAATAAAAACGGGCGAATTTTGGATTGGAACGTCTCAAAAGAGTTGCCATGGGGTATTCTCCTCCTGTTTGGTGGCGGTCTTGCATTGGCAGAAGGTTTTGGTAAGACAGGTTTGACAAAATGGATCGGCAGTCAATTAACAATATTGGAAGGTTTTCATTTTGTGGTCATCATTTTCGTGTCTGCTGGTTTAGTGTTGTTTCTTACCGAAGTAACCTCTAATACGGCAACAGCAACCATGATTCTTCCGGTCCTTTCGTCACTTGCCATCGCGCTTCATGTTCATCCATATGCATTGATGATACCTGCTGCAATGGCAGCAAACTGTGCGTTTATGCTTCCTGTTGGAACACCTCCAAATGCCATTATTTTCGCATCAGGAAAAATAAAGATTAGAGAAATGGTAAGTACCGGATTTATGATAAACATCTTTACCTTAATGATCATTGTTGGAGCTGTGTTTTATATTTTACCTCAGCTTTGGGGAGTGGATCTTACGGTTTTTCCCAATCAGTTGAAATAAACAAAAAAGCAAAGACGGCTTAGACCGTCTTTTTTTCATTTAAGTGATGAATAAAACGCTATTTTATCATTGATTTTTTCTAAATTGGTTTGTAGTTTGTTTATATCCTCCATGATTTTTGTGCGGTGAATCTTCAGCATGTTTTTTCGTTCTTCAACTGTTTGACTCCCTTGACTACGAAGGTTGGCGAATGTCTTCATGTTCTCAATTGACATTCCTGTATCTCGCAGGCGAAGTAAAAAATAGATCCAAGAAATGTCTGTTTCTGTATATTCCCGATAACCGTTTGAATCACGTTGAATCTCGGGAAGAAGACCGATTTTCTCATAATACCGTAATGTATGTGCCGAAAGATTTGTCAGTTTTGCGGTTTCTTTAATCGTAAATGTTTTGTCCATATATTGATTATACAAAAAAAGCTTGCCTTAGAGCGAACTCTAAAGTGTATGATTCATTTATTCACTAAAGGAGGAATACAATATGGACCAACAAAGATATCAACAAGGACTTGAAAATCTCAATGAAATTGATGGTGAAGGCGGTAGAAAGGTGATTGATTCTTTAAAAGATATTGCACCTGATTTGGGTAGGTATATTATTGAATTTGCTTTTGGTGATATTTATGCACGAGAGGGTTTAAGCTTGAAAGAACGGGAGCTCATTACAATCTCATCTTTAACGACCCAGGGTGATTGTGAACCCCAGTTGAAAGTACACATCAATGCCGGACTGAATGTCGGATTAACACCGTTAGAAATTGTAGAGACACTCATCCAGTGCATCCCTTATACAGGGTTTCCCCGCGTCTTAAATGCAGTCAACATTGCCAAAACTATTTTTCAAGAACGGGAATGTTCTGCTTAAGCTGCCATGATTTTGGCAGTTTTTTCGTTTTATAGAATTGAAAAAATTTCATCATTGCGTCTTAACCATGAATAGTGATGGACGAAGGATGGGAAATTTGCTCGCTTTCCGCGGGCGGTCCGCGAGCCTCCTCGGAGCTCGTTTCTTGCTCCTGGAGTGTCTCGCCATTCTCCCTGATTCATGTTGTGTCAGTGAGAATTGGGAATTATCATGTCATGCCAATGTTTTTCCTTTTTAAATCTAGTACATCGGTCATTCCCAATGCATTGAATGTTTCTATTAAATGATCATGCCCTTTTTGTAAAGCGAGCTCTCTTTCTTCTGCATAAATAGGTATGAGAGTATAAAAATTAATGGTTCTATTAAATTTTGAATCTATCAACTTTGTTTTAGCATCACTTATTAACATACATGATAATTCGGTATTAGAACCAAATGGCATTGGAGGTTCTCCATTTGGAAGAATGACCCCTTCATCTAACCAGCCATCATACTGGTGGGGAATATGAGCAACCAATCTCAGCCATTTTAAAGGCCAATCATGATCAATCTGCTGTATTTCCTTTTTGGTTGTTGGCCAATTAGCAGGTAACTTTAACACTAACTCAGCATACCGATATCCTGCTGTTTCATCCGAAGCATCCATTGCAACATCACTCATTCCGGTAGTGACAAGCGTTATGAAATCACATTCTTTTGACGGTAGTATCATTTGAATATCAACCGCTACCCGACTTCCAGGTATGATTTCACTTATCGTATGATGAATCGGACCGAATTTTCTCGTGATATAATTTACAATCTCAGTCTTTGTATCCTGATGAATAGTTTCTGAAATATTTGTTTTTGCTTGTTTGTTTGTATCCTGCTCGCCTTTAATAGACGCCAATAGTTCAACAATTTCTGTTTGCCCTTGTTCATGTGCAAATGCTAGGGCATCCATTTGTTTCATAGACTCTCCTGTGTATTTAACATGAATATCAATTCCACTTTCAATCAGAAGTTCTACAATATTTAAATGTCCATTTAAAATAGCGCCAAATAAAGGATTTCTTGCTGGATCACTTACATCTAATTCGGCCCCGTAAGATAACAAATATCGAACAATATCAATATGTCCTTTCCAAGCTGCATTGTTAATTGCTCCACCATCAAATACACCACCTCGCTTATTCATGTCAGCACCCAAGTTGATAAGATGTTTAACAATTTCTAGTTTTCCATGTGATGCTGCAACATGGAGCCAAGTTCCGAACGGTGTCATCACATTCAATCGGTCAATATCTGAACGAATGAGTTCAACCACTCTTTCCACATGATTCTGTTTAATCGCTGTGCGAATTTCTTTTAAAACTTGTTTATTATCCATATTATCACTACCTTTTTGCCCATTACTTCAAACTATTGTCCAAGTGACATTGATTGTATCTATGTCATTTATATATTTTCACATAAAATGAAGTGTTTCATCAAATTCAAGGTTGAAGGGTGGTTTTTGCCTTATTTGTTATAAATGACGGATAGAAGAAATAGGTCTATTGACTGATGATGAATTCGGGTCAGGGTTTCACCTGATAGTAGAGCGAAACGATTTACAGCAGCTGCTAATAAGAAGGTCATACCATTAATGTCCAAAAAAAGCCTTTCTACCTATTTACGAGGTTTTTGAAGTGCTATATTATGGATATTGTGACCTGAATCATTTTATTCATTTTTTTCGAGAAGAAAGTAACAGAATGAATGACATAGACAAATTGAAATGCTTAAATGATGAAAGAGGTGATCATATGTCTAGTCACGCAGCGAAGATTTCTTCCATAAAAAAAGACATTTCTTCTTTGTCTCATAAAATAAGTGATGCACAAAGTAAGATTGCTAAACTTAAAAAAGCGAAAACAGCTATTTCAAGTGACCTTAAAACTTTTTCAAACAACTCTTCAAAGATCGATCAGCCGGAAATTACATCAAGTGAATGGAATGGTCTTCATACGAAAAACTTCATTAACATAAGGCTAGGGATTACGAATAGCTACCAGAAAATTAAAACTGACATAGATGGTTTAATTACAGCTATTGAGTTGGAGATTAAAAACCTTGAAACACGAGTTTGAGATGGGCGAAGAAGCCTTAAAAAAACTGGCGGAAGATCCAAATGTAGATCCATTAGGTCAACGTCTTACAGTTGACTTTATAAAAAAACCACGCTGAGATTGATAATATCTCGTTTATAGAACGTGACGATGTTTCGATTGATAGAAGAAAGGACACGAATTGATGTTTTCTTTTAAAAAAAGCCGAAACTATTGGTTGAGAAGCAATGCTGTTCTTTTATTATTGGTGGGTTTACTCTTCACCAATCTACCGTACTGGAATAAAGACGACAGTGGTATATCTATGTTTCTTTTTATCTTTTTTGCGGAGTGTTTTATAATCTTAATTTCATTTGTTTATGGATTTAAAACTAGAAAAGGATACTCAAGTCCAAGAAAAAGAGTGTTTAATAAGTCAAACTGGGTGAAAGGTTTTTTAGCATTTCTTTTATTAAGTGTCTTTTTTAGTTATGCCTTGCATGGATTTATTCCTGTTCCAAGTGCATTACTATATATATCATTATCTGTTAATTTAGTAATGGCATTCTATTCATTAATTGCATCTTCTTGGGTCATAAAAATATATGAATATAATATATATGAAGCTCCAAAAGGATGGATAAACGATTTAATGCGATATTTATTATTTTTTGTATGGGGATTAAATTACGAAATACAAATTGTGTTAGCTCGTCTTTCATTTTTTCTTCAGCGTTTAATGGGGATCATCTTTATCGTTATATTGATCTGTTCAATCTTTATGATATCATCCTTGTTTTAGTAGAAGAAAGGATACGAATTGATGTTTTCTTTTAAAAAAAGCCGAAACTATTGGTTGAGAAGCAATCTAGTTCTGTTGTTTTTAGCTACTTTATTACTGATAAATAAGCCATACTTCAGTGAAAAATATGGTAATCCTTTATTTTTTTTGTTTGTTGTTACCACAGAGCTGTTTCTAATCTTGCTTTCTTTTGTGTATGGTTTTCAAACGAAAAAGGTAAGGTATAGTCCAAGAAAACGAGTCTTTAATAAGTCAAATTATACAAAAGGTGTTGCAGTTTTTCTTTGTTTAAGTATCTTTTTTGGTCTAGCTTTGGGACGGGATATCCCATACCCAAGTTCTTTAATTACTATCTCTCTGGCTATTAATACTCTTGCAGCGATCATTTCACTAATAGCCCCTTCTGCGGTAATCAACCATTATGAGTCTAGTATATATGAAGAGCCAAAAGGGTTGATTAATGATTTGATGCGATATTTTTTAGTTTTTACTTGGGGAATAAATTATGAAGTTCAAATTGTTTTGGCTCGTCTTCCCTTCATTTTTCAACGTCTTATTGGAGTTATCTTGGCAGTGTTACTTTTTTTCGGAACTTTTGCGGTAGGTGTAATATTTGAAAACTCTTAATGCGAAGTGATTGTCCTAAAAAGAGCAAAATTGTTAAAACTTTAAGTTTCAAGAGTGGTATATCAGAACGTGAAAAGGTTGTCCAGTAGTAAAAAATTCACTCTACTGGATAGCCTTTTTTTCTCATTTTAACTAAATGACATTGGAAAAGTGGTCTGAACCGAATCTTTCTTACAATCAAAACGAAAGGTACACTATATTCACCGTAAAACGAACTGATTGTCCAACAAATCGACCATCAAAATTACCGTTTTTCCATTTTAAAAAGTAGAGAACCGTTTTTACATCTATTGAAAAGTTTTTATGAATCATATTGCGATAAGAACATAGACGAGGCAACAAATTGGCGAAGAAGGATAAAAAAACTGGCGGAAGATCCAAATATAGAACGTGACGATGTTTCGATTGATAGAAGAAAGGATACGAATTGATGTTTTCTTTTAAAAAAAGCCGATACTATTGGTTGAGAAGCAATGCTGTTCTTATATTGTTGGTGGGTTTACTCTTCACTAATTTACCATACTGGAATAAAGACGACAGTGGTGTATCTATGTTTCTTTTTATCTTTTTTGCGGAGTGTTTTATAATCTTAATTTCATTTGTTTATGGATTTAAAACTAGAAAAGGATACTCAAGTCCAAGAAAACGAGTCTTTAATAAGTCAAACTGGGTGCAAGGGTTTTTAACATTTCTTTTATTAATTGTCTTTTTTAGTTATGCCTTGCATGGATTTATTCCTGTTCCAAGTGCATTACTATATATATCATTATCTGTTAATTTAGTAATGGCATTTTATTCATTATTAGCCCCTTCTGCGGTAGGTGTAATATTTGAAAACTATTAATATCAGTCATCCTCTAGTGGGGTTGAAAAAGTCCTTTACAACATGGAGTAGAGGGAATTGCGAGACTTTTGCGGAAAGCGAGCAAATTCCTCAATTTTGATTGATGCACACTACTTTCAGGACACTCCGGGCTCGTCTTCACATTTTCTCTCTCCCATCTTTCCTCAACCTTGCTTTTTGTCCCTTTCTATCTCTACGACTATTAAGATTCAATCGTTGTTCTCTCAACGAAATTGTTGTTTTCGTTCATAATCATCCTAGCCAATCTTCTCCCGGCTCTTTTAAAAAAGAAATCATCTTTATAATGTTCGGAATCAATTGGAGACAGTTGATGGATAACACCATTTTTTTTGTCATATTCAATTTGTCCCATTATGTCTTCATTTGGTCCATAACAGTAGATGACTCTTTGCTCGTCTTCAAATTTCTTCAGCATGATGATGAAAACAGCCACTAAATCTCACTCCTTCCAATTCTGTATCTTCTCTAATACTGATTTCATATTGAATGATTGTATATTAAAATCTTCGTAATTCCAAGATGATCCACCAGCCCATTTTTGTAAATCTAAAGTCCCATTATTTGTGCTCAATTCACCAACAAAATGTAAATGCTTTATTATATGATGGCATCAAGGGGGGCAGAGGCATGATAAATGAGAAACGTCCTGCCCGGTTACTTCAATATTTGGTCCGGGCCAGGGAAGTGACAATGTATCAGCTGATCGACCATTTTCAATTATCTAGACGGCAAATTTGCTATGATTTGGAGAAAATCAATCAATATCTGACTGACCATAAGCTGCCTGTCATCAATTATAAGAGAAAAAAGCAGCTTAAGATGTCGGATGAGGTACTTGAGTTTGTTTCTCATCAAGCACAATTAGAGATGGTCCGTTCTTTCGTTTTAACAAAAGAAGAACGAATAAAATTAATCTATTTGTTCCTGTTTGTTCGCAGGGAACCTGTTTCAAGTGCTCATTTGACACAGTTATTGCAAGTGAGTAAAAACACGGTGATAAAGGATGTGAAAAAAGCAAATCAAAAGTTACAGTCCTTTTTAGTAGCTATTCATTATACAAGGGAGAGAGGCTATCACTTGAAAGGAAGTGAATTTGATAAAAGAGTTCCGGTTATGCATGTTCTTGCTGCTTTTTTACAGAAACCAAATGGAACAGCATTGCTTCAACATATGTTGAAAATATCAGGTATAAACCATCGTCCGCAGGAAATTAAAATAGTCATTGAAAAGGTTGCCGAAGTTTACAATCTTCAATTTGTTGAAGAAAGGCTGAACGAATTCATCTATTTTTTAATGTTGTATTCCGAAAGAGTGAAAAGGGGCAAGGTTGTCCGTTTTCACTGGCAAGAAATTGAGCACCTAAAACAAAATCCATTAAGATGTTCAGCTAAAAAACTATTAAACGGTTTGGGTATTCCAGAAAGTGACAGCGAGTTGTGCTACATGATGATTCAATTGTTAGGTCTGTCTTTGGGAAAAACATCAGCATGTGATCCGCTTTTTCAACTCTGTAAGAAACTTGTCTTTGAATTTGAATCAAGAGCCTGTATCACATTTGCCGAGAAAAGCGATGTGGCTGAATCTCTGTACCGTCATTTGAAACCAGCATTTTTCCGAATGAAATATCGTATTCCGATTCACAATCCTTTACTAAGCAAAATTAAAAAAGAGCATTGGGAACTTTATACGATTGTCCAAAAATTAATCCATCCGCTGGAGTCTTTGCTTAATGTCCCAGTACCAGAAGAAGAGATTGGTTTTCTGACAATTCACTTTGCCGCAATGCTTGAGAAACCTTCCCAAACCCGATTAGCCAAAAAGACAGCAGTCGTTATTTGTCCGAGTGGTGTCAGCGCTTCTTTACTGTTGAAGCAGCAGCTCGAATCGTTATTTTCAGAAATATGTGTCGTGAAAACATTATCTCTACATGAATTTAAATCAGAGTTATTTCTGAAATATGATGCGGTTTTTTCGGCGATTGAACTTGATACAAACGAGCACTACTACCTGGTAAGCCCATTAATGACACCAGCAGAAAAAAGCCGGCTGGTCCATGATGTGTATCAACATTTGTTTGGTATCAAAAGTAGAGAATTGCTGACAGATGACTTTTTTCATATTCTTAAAAAATATGCCAAGATTATCGATGAAAAAGGGCTGAGAGAATCATTGAAAGAGGTCACAATTTTACAAAAGATGAAGGAAATAAAGGGGGAGCAACCAGTGTTGAAAGACTTGTTAACAGAGGAAACAATCCAACTGGCTGAGCAAATGGATAGCTGGGAAGCAGCGATCAAAACAGCTGCCAAACCTTTACTCGAACAAGGAGCAATCAGTGAAAAATATATAGACGCGATCATTACCAATCTGAAAACAATGGGACCTTACATGATTATCGGACCAGAGATCGCTGTTCCTCATGCAAGACCTGAAATGGGTGTGAAAAAGGTAGGGATGAGTTTTCTAAAATTGAATGAACCTGTCTACTTTTTAAATGATAAGCAATACCCTGTTAAGTTGTTATTTTGTATTGCAGCGATTGACCAAACCACTCATTTAAAAGCGCTTTCTCAACTCACACGTCTTCTCAGTCATAAAGAGAACCAAGACATGCTAAAGAAAGCAGAATCCATTAAATCTATTCAACACTTAATAGAAGTGTATTCATAGGAGGTAGTCACATGAAAATATTAGCGGTTTGCGGATCTGGGCTTGGAAGCAGTTTTATGCTGGAAATGAATATTCAAGATACGTTAAAGGAGCTTGGTGTAAATGATGTTGAGGTCAATCATTCAGATTTGAGCTCGGCATCTGTAGATCAGGCAGACTTGTTTGTTGTTGCTAAAGATATTGCTGAGGGAGCTTCACACTTAGGAGATTTAGTCGTACTTGAGAGCGTTATTGATCTTGATGAGCTAAAAACAAAATTAACAGTCAAATTGCAGGCGAAAGGTATGCTTTAAAAAGAAAGGAGAGACTGCAAATGATTGAAAGAGTGATTAAGCTGCTCATGGATATTTTAGGTCAGCCCGCTGTTTTAATTGCCATCATTTCTCTCATTGGACTGGTGCTTCAGAAAAAGCCCACTAATGAAATTGTCAAAGGGACGACGAAATCCTTTTTAGGTTTTATCATTATTTCAGCCGGTGCCGGTATTCTTGTGAACTCACTTGAACCATTCGGAAAAATGTTTCAAGCAGCGTTTCATGTGAATGGTGTTGTTCCAAATAATGAAGCCATTGTTGCTGTAGCATTGAATGAGTATGGAACAGTAACAGCTTTGATCATGTTTTTTGGAATGCTTGCCAATATTTTAATTGCCCGTTTTACGAACTTAAAATATATTTTCCTAACAGGACACCATACATTGTATATGGCATGTTTAATTGCTGTTATTTTAGCTGTAGCAGGTTTGAGAGGACCGCTTTTGATCGGTGCTGGAGCAGTCTCGCTCGGTTTAGTAATGAGTGTATTTCCCGCAGTTGTTCAACCTTTTATGAGAAAAGTAACTGGAAATGATAAAGTGGCTTTTGGACATTTTTCTTCAATTGGCAATGTCTTGTCTGCCTTAATTGGTAAGATTTGCGGCAAGGGATCACGTTCAACAGAAGAGCTTCGTTTTCCAAAAGGGTTGGGCTTTTTAAGGGATAGTTCTGTCAGTATTGCACTAACGATGACCTTATTATATGTTTTGATTGCGGTTTGTGCAGGACCAGCTTTTGTGGAAGATAAACTAAGTCATGGCACACACTATCTCGTGTTTTCTGTTATTCAGGCTGTTACTTTTGCTGCCGGGGTTTTTATAATCCTTGCAGGTGTGAGGCTTGTGCTGGCTGAGATTGTTCCAGCTTTTAAAGGGATTTCTGACAAACTTGTTCCAGATTCAAAACCGGCGCTCGATTGTCCGATTGTCTTCCCGTATGCTCCAAATGCGGTACTGCTTGGCTTTTTTTGCAGCTTCATCGGAGGGATTGTCGGCATGGCTATTCTCGGAGCTTTAGGTCTTGTGATTATTCTCCCGGGTGTGGTGCCTCACTTCTTTACCGGAGCTTCAGCTGGCGTATTTGGAAATGCGACAGGAGGTTTGCGGGGGGCTATCTTAGGTTCATTTGTTAATGGGCTGGTAATTACCTTTCTGCCTGTATGTTTACTGCCGGTTATTGGTGATTTAGGTTTCCATAATACGACATTTTCAGATACCGATTTTGCGGCTATAGGTATCATTCTTGGACATACTGTCAAGTTCCTCGGTTCTGTTGGCGTAGCGATCGGCTTAGCAATGGCTGTATTGACAGCGATTCTGTTTGGAATGAAGCAGAAAAGACAGAAAACGACTTGAAAAATTGCTTCTTTGTTTCTGGATCATTTTTATATTAGAATATATAGGAGCCTAAAAAGTGGAGGTATCTTATATCGTGCCAATCAATCAAGAATATCGTGAACAAGTAAAACTCGTTGCATTAGATATGGATGGGACATTATTGAATGCAGAGCATGCCATTTCAGAAGAAAATAAACAAGCGATTAAAGAGGCAGAAGAAAAAGGGGTTCATGTTGTGCTCAGTACGGGACGGACGCTGAGGACCGCTCGTGAATTCGCTGAGTCTTTGGGACTGACTTCTTATTTAATAACAGTAAATGGCAGTGAAATATGGGATTCTTCTTTTAATCTAGTAGAGCGACAAGTGCTTCATCCCGATCATGTTCAAATGATGTGGGGCTTGCGCAATCAGTACGAGACGAACTTTTGGGCGTGTAGTGTTGATAAGGTGTGGCGAGCAGACTTTCCTGAAGATATTTATGCTCATGAATGGCTAAAATTCGGGTTTGATATTCCTGATCATCATGTGAGAAATCAGGTATTAGAAGAACTGAAAAAAAACAAAGAATTAGAGATTACAAACTCAAGTCCGACCAATATTGAGGTTAATACCATTGGCATTAATAAAGGGGCAGCTTTAACAAAAGTATCTGAACGTCTCGGTTTTTCAATGAAGAACGTGATGGCAGTTGGTGACAGTTTAAATGACATTGCGATGATAAAACAGGCTGGTTTAGGTGTGGCGATGGGGAACGCTCAGGAAATCGTCAAAAAAACGGCTGATTGGGTAACAGAAACAAATATCAAAAATGGTGTTGCGAAAGCGATTAGACATTGGGTGTTATCATAATTGCTCACAATCTGATTAAAGGCTTCGAGAAAATCACAGTATTAAGAATATATAGTCGGGATTCACATAAAGACAACCTATAAAAACTAAACATCCAGCTATCAAAGAAAAGGAAGCAAGAGGTTAGAACGACTAGTAGAGGCCGAAGCAACAGGAGAACCTTATGAAGGCAACGTAGCCGGTGCAACTTCTATATTCCCGAATACTGTTATGGTGTGATGAAGGCAAATAACGGGTCGAGACGCCAATTTTCTCCTTGGGATGATGAGGATTCATAAAGTGTCTCCATCAAGTAAAACCAAAAAACCGTTTCCGAAGTTTTTGATAGTGGAGTAAGAAATTTAGTTAAAGAAGTTACGTATTTTGCTGTGAAACCATTAGTTTTGGTGATTGGATGGGGCAAAACAAGAAAACATATAGCTACTCTTGGTCATCACGCTTTCTTCTCACAATATGCCAAGTAATTAGAAAAACCCTCCATATAGGGTTTTTTTTTGTAAGCAGCGGGTGGATACACGCTTTCTGGTACGTCTTTTGTGTCACTATCAGCGGAGAGCCGAATGTTATCTCCCTGAGCAAGACGAAAAAATCTTGCCCACTTTACTCTATTTAATAAGTCACACCGTTGCTTTGGAGGAACAACTGGAAAATCTCAACCACTCAATCTACTTTTTTAGCACCTCGTAAACTTTGCACAAGCCCCTCGACTTTCTTATATATTGTGCAACGTCTTCTGCGCTTACTTTTTTACTATGTCTCTTGAAGTGTTCAATAACAACTCCGTTTTTATACAACGGCGATTTATTCGGAACCAGGTAGCCAACAAAAAGAACCTTGAGAAAGTATAAATATACCACCATCAAGGTTAATAAAACTATTTCTCATTAATCAGAAATCATCTGGGTGAGCCCATTCAAAATCACTCTCAGAAAATACTTCTCGTTGGTTTAGAAGTTCCATAAAGTTTTTTAAGGTATCTTCTAATGCCTCTGTTATGCTTCTTCCAAATCCAACACCACTTTCAGGAGAACCATCATCCAAGTTTTTTATTCTAATATTAGTAAACCCTGCATAAGAACCATCAATTCTTTCAAAAACTTTCACTTTAAACTTCCCATAAGGAGTTTTTTGTAACTCCCACACTTGAAATTCTCCGACGCATTTTTCAATCTTAGCTATTCCATTAATATTAATATTTTTCCACTCGTCCATTTTTTCATCTCCTACTGTTTACCAAATGAAATTATTGTACCATCTGGTGCTATATCAATATATTTACCATTCTTTTTGTATCGAATAACTCCTTCAACTTTACCATCTACTCTGCTTTTTTTCGCACCTCGTAAATTTTGTGCAAACCCCTCAGCTTTTCTTATATATTGTGCAACGTCTTCTGCGCCTACTTCTTTACCGTGTCTCTTGAAGTGGTCAATAGCAGAGTCACCTGCTGAATTATAACTTCCCTTATTCCATTTAGATAGGTTTGCTTTGCTTAAATCATAAGCATTACCTACACCCTTAGAAACGTCTTCAGCTGCTTCGCCAACTTTCGCCATCTTAGAAGTTTCCTCTGTAATCCTCACTGCTTTTCCTGCTATCTTAACAGCACCTGACGTTACTGCACTGATTCCAGCAAGAGCTTGTTGAAATTCTGATAGCTCCTCTTGTGTAACCAGGTCTTTTCCGGTTGTGGCCTCTATTCCTCCTTTAAAATTTGAGACTATTGGAATGAAATCAAGTAAAGTGGATAAAGCACGAGCTCCCTCTTTTAATTCCTTTTCTTTTGCTTTTAATTTTTCAGCTTTTCTTTGAGCTGCTTTTAGCTTTTCTCTTTGCTCTTTGAGTTTTTTTAAGTCTCTCTGTTTACTTTTCGTTTTTTTTGGTTTTTTATTGTATTCATTTATGCGTTTGTAATTTTTATCAATTGCAGTGTTCAGCTTGGTAGTAGATTTATTTAATTGCTTCATGCCTTTATTTGCCTTATTAATGCCCCTAACCATTTGATTCATACCAGCATTGGCACCATTGATTGCTTTAATCGATTCATTTGTGGCTTTTATTGAGACATCCAGCGCTTTATTACAATCATCCATAGCCTTACTGACTTCATTCATAGAAGATACGACATTATCTAGTGCTTTATTTGCTTCAGCCACATCTTTATTTAATGCATCTAAATCCTTAATTACTTGATTCTGGGCTTCAATACATTGTTGCATGATTTGATTTACTTCAGATATCCAGTCCATTACTTCCTTATAAATCCATATTGCTGTTTTAATTGCTGGAATTATTACTGTTTCTATCTCGTGTACTATTTCTTTTGTTTTTTTCTTAATTTTTTCATGTAATGCTTTAAGCTTGATTTCTACTTTAGCAGCAGCCATTTTCATTTTTTTCTTTAATAGATTCTTTTTTGTTTGATCCAGTGAATCATAGCCTTTTTTCATTAATTTTAAAAATGCTATATCTTTTTTAATTTTATTAATTTGAGCTTCACTAAGTTCAATCTTTGGAGCCGCCGCATTTGCAACTCCTGACATTGATAAATTTGTTGACATAGTAAAAGTTATAAACATTGCTAAAACCAAAATGCTAAGTATCTTTTTCATATCTCTTTCTCCCTTTAAAATAAATTTTATTGCAAAAATATACATGAGAATGTCGAAAAAAGCTTTATTTTACTGAATGTTGAAATAATTTTGATTACTTTCTTTCTCATTCCTTGAACTTATTACCATAAAAGTTCAAACTTTTTATACCTGTAACATTAAGTCGCTTATCTAAAAAGACGGATAAGCTGCTATATATAATGGATCAACCCACTCACCCCCTATTAAATATTTCAGAATAGTCTACCACTAGCCTATTCAAAGAATAGCTATTGTCTCCAATTCTGGTTGCTAGGACTATGATATAAAAAAGAGGTAAACCTATTTAAATGTATTTCAATTAAATGTATTTCAGTATAATTAAAGAAAAACCCTTTTAAATTTTGAAAAATAGTAAAAAAGTACCTATTATGGTTAGTTTCTAGTTTGTTCTTCGGTTAACAGGTCTGGAATTTGCAATAAAACTACATGTTGACATCTTTTTAAAAAATTCGAACATGCTGTCTTCTTTCTTTAACGTTTTTTTTAGAACTATGATCATCTAAGTGTTGTGTTTATAGTCTTAATGAATTGACAAAGTGAAACATTTCACTTTAAAACCCCAAGTTCTCTTTACAATTAGGGTTTGATTAAGGCTCTTTTTTTGTATGCAAAAAATTTTTTCGTTCAGATTGGTTTTAAAAAAACGTGATGTATGACCAATTGATAGCGCTTCACTAGATGTTAGGTTTTCTAACAAATAGGTGCTAAGAACATAAAACCCTGTTATAATTTAATTCAAGTTTGATTATTCGGAATTGTTGTTCCGATAATCGGAACAAATCAGACTTTACTATTTCTTAAAAAAATGCACATGAATATAAAGGAGGGATTTGATGGTTTGTGTTGATTTAAACTGTGATCTTGGAGAGAGTTTTGGTGCATATCAAATTGGATTAGACAAAGATATTTTGCAGTTTGTCACATCAGCCAATATCGCTTGCGGATTCCATGCGGGAGATCCGAGTGTCATGCGGAAAACCGTCACACTGGCAGCTGACAAAGGTGTTGCCATTGGTGCACATCCTGGACTTCCTGATTTAGCTGGATTTGGCCGCCGCAATATGGCGATTACGCCTGAAGAAGCCTATGACCTTGTCATTTATCAAATTGGTGCCCTTTCAGGTTTTCTAAAAGCAGAAGGTGTTCAAATGCAGCATGTTAAGCCGCATGGGGCACTCTATAATATGGCTGCAAAAAATAGACGATTATCAGATGCAATTGCCCGTGCCATATTTAAGATAGATTCTAATCTCATATTGTTCGGTTTGGCAGGAAGTGAACTTGTACTTGCTGGAGAAAGAGCCGGATTGAAGACAGCTTATGAAGTGTTTGCTGACCGTACATATCAAGAAGACGGTACACTTACTTCACGGGTTCATGATGATGCGCTGATTCAAGATGATGAAGTGGCTGTCAATCAAGTGGTCCGAATGGTTAAGGAAGGAAAAGTCCGAAGTCGTGAAGGGAAAGATATTTGTCTGAAAGCTGATACAGTCTGTATTCACGGAGACAGTGCTCATGCCCTTCAATTTGCAAAAAAAATTCGTGCAGAATTTGAAAAATCAAATATAAAAGTTCAAGCCTTTTCAACATGATCAACAAAAATGGAGGAATGCGATTTGAAGCAAAACAAAAGTAATTTGACATTATTATTGGGTGCAGCCTTTTTGATGGCTACATCTTCAATTGGACCAGGATTTTTAACACAAACTACAGTTTTCACACAAAAGTTAGCAGCTAGCTTCGGTTTTGTTATTTTAATTTCCATCATTTTGGATATTTTTGCGCAAACAAATGTGTGGAGAATAATTGCCGTCTCTGAAAAAAGGGGGCAAGAAATTGCAAACCTTGTTTTTCCGGGTCTTGGCTATTTAATCGCCTTCCTCGTTGTTCTAGGAGGACTAGTTTTTAACATTGGCAATATTGGTGGAGCTGGTTTGGGATTGCAAGTTTTATTCGGGATCACGCCTCAGACAGGGGCGATCATAAGCGCTGTTATAGCCATTCTTATTTTTATGATTAAAGAAGCGGGAAAAGCGATGGATCGTTTTACGCTAGTTGCCGGTTTTGTTATGATTCTTCTAACCGTATATGTTGCAATCACGACAGGTCCGCCGGTTGGAGAAGCTGTTACAAAAACAGTAGTACCTGATAAAATTGATATTCTTGCCATTGTCACACTTGTCGGCGGAACAGTCGGCGGCTATATTACGTTTGCTGGCGGACATCGTTTGCTTGATGCAGGTGTGAAAGGAAAAGACTCGATTTCTGAAGTGACAAAGAGTTCTGTATCCGGTATCTTAATTACATCTGTGATGAGAATCGCGCTTTTCCTTGCCGTTCTTGGTGTTGTTTCAAAGGGTTTGGCCATTAATCCTGATAATCCGCCGGCTTCTGTGTTCAAACTTGCTGCCGGAAATATCGGTTATAAAATGTTTGGTCTTGTCATGTGGGGGGCGGCCGTCACCTCTGTCGTTGGAGCCGCTTATACTTCGGTATCATTTTTTAAAACATTTTCACCTAAAATTGAAAAAAATTCTCGCGGTATTATCATCGGTTTTATTATCATCTCGACACTCTCTTTTGTATCGATTGGAAATCCTGTTAATCTTCTTGTACTTGCAGGAGCTTTAAACGGACTCATCCTCCCAATCGCTTTAGGGGCACTTTTAATTGGTGCCCATAAAAAGAAGATTGTTGGGGATTATCGTCATCCGATTTGGCTGACGATCGCAGGTATTCTTGTCGTGATTGTGATGGCCATCATGGGGTGGCATACACTTACTCATGCGCTTCCTAAGCTATGGGGATGATTGATCATATGAAAATCAATACAGAGCAAGTTTGTCTGTATTGATTTTTGATTTTAGGGGGGAGATGAAACCGTTGACCAATTTACATGTTGAAATAGCGCCGCTTGGGGACTCAGCGCTGATCATTAAGTTTGGAACGGATATTAATGAACAGACTCACCGGATAACAAGTGCATTGACAAAGCAAATTGAAAGTGCTCCGTTCCCCGGTTTAATAGAATGTGTACCAGCATTTACAAGTGTGACGGTTTTTTATGATCCGCTTGAAGTGTTTCAACATTCGAGTAAAGGCATGTCTCCTTTTGAAAAAGTAAAAGGGCTGATCAAGTCCACACTTTACAAGTTGACGATAGAGAAAGAAATCGACAGGCGGACGGTAGAAATTCCTGTTTGTTATGGCGGTGAATTTGGTCCTGATTTAGAGGAAGTCGCCCAGATCAACAACTTAACAACAGAAGAAGTGATTCATATTCATACAGCTGGAGAATATCTCGTTTATATGCTCGGGTTTGCGCCGGGTTTTCCTTATTTGGGGGGAATGTCAGAAAAAATCGCGGCTCCGCGCCGGTCTTCGCCGAGAACATCAATTCCCGCCGGTTCTGTTGGGATCGCTGGTATGCAGACAGGCGTCTATCCGCTATCAACACCAGGCGGCTGGCAGCTGATTGGTAATACGCCGCTTGATTTATTTCGTCCTTATGAAGAGCCGCCAAGCCTTTTAAGAGCAGGAGATATTGTTAAATTTGTTCGCGTGACAGAAGCAGAGTACGACAAGTTAAAGGAGGGAACATGTTGAGTTTAGAAGTGTTAAAGCCAGGTCTGATGACAACTGTGCAAGACTTGGGCCGCACTGGATTTCAAAAATATGGTGTTCTCGTGAGTGGGGCAATGGATTGTGATTCTTTACGAATTGCCAATCTTCTTGCCGGCAATAAGCTAGATGAAGCAGCGCTTGAAGTGACATTGTTAGGACCAGACCTGTCTCTCCGTTTTTCAAACACGACACTAATCGCTGTTACAGGGGCGGATTTTTCATTATCAATTGATCATCAAGAGGTTCCTTTATGGAGACCGATTTTAGTTCAAAAAGGAAGTGTTCTAAACTTTGGGATGTGCAAGCGGGGCAGTCGCGCTTATTTGGCTGTTGCTGGCGGATTTGATGTACCATCTGTGATGAATAGTAAAAGTACGTATGTAAGAGCCGGAATTGGCGGTTATCAGGGAAGACCGCTGCAAAAAAGAGACCTTTTAACAACCGGTGAGATATCATCCTTATCAGAAAAAATGTTGTGGGAGCTGAAAGAGCAAATGGATGAACGGGGCTTTGCTGCTCCAAATTGGGCGGTGAATCGTCACTATTTTCTCCCATTAAAGAAAAACCCGGTTATTCGTGTGATGAAAGGGGAACAGTTCGATCATTTCACACCGGCCTCACAGGAACAGCTTTTGGCTGAAGCTTTTCGAGTATCGGCAAAATCAGATCGGATGGGTTACCGACTTGAGGGACATCCACTTGAAATGGGAATGCCCCTTGAAATGATTTCTGAATCTGTCTCTTTTGGAACCATTCAAGTTCCGCCTGACGGCAATCCTATTGTGCTTCTCGCTGATCGTCAGACAGCTGGCGGATATCCGCGAATTGCCCATGTTATTTCAGCTGATTTATCTACTGTAGCGCAAATGATGCCTGGAGAACAGATGCGGTTTCAACTGGTTCAACTTGAACAAGCAGAGCGCCTCTTCATCGACAGGGAGACGAAAATTTGTGAACTAGCTGCCAGATTACGATTTGAATACGTGGTATGATGTATTTCAGGAGGGGAAGGGATTGGAATGCAAGAATAAAACGGTTGTCAAATCAATGGCATTGCTCAATCTGTTTTTAACGAAAGAACGGCTCTCACTCAATGAGATGATTGAACTTACGGGAATGCCAAAAACATCTGTTTATCGGATGGTTTGCTCTCTTTGTGAGATGGGGTTTCTCAATCGTGATGAAAGTGGAATGTATGGTTTAGGTCTATTATTTTTACAATATGGTCAGCTTGTTTCTGAACGGCTAGATATTCGAAAAATGGCATTGCCGGTGATGGAAAAGTTGCGTGATGAAGTAGATGAAGCTGTCCACCTGATTGTTAAACAAGGAAATGAAGCGATATACATTGAAAAATTAGAAGGGACACAAATGGTTCGTCTCTATACGGCGATTGGGCGACGATCACCGTTATATGCCGGGGCATGTGCAAGAAGCATTTTGACGTTTCTTCCAGAGGACGAACGGAAAGCCTATCTTGAGGAAACAGAACTGGTTCCGATTGCTTCAGGAACGATTTGTGATAAAGCTGAACTGATTCGTGTGTTGGATATGTCATATAAAAACGGCTATACAGTCAGTCATTCAGAACTTGAAGATTACACCTCAGCTGTCGCTGCCCCAATTTTTAACCATCAGAAACAAGCTGTTGCCGGTCTCAGTATTGCCGGATTTGAAGCGAGGTTTCAGAAAGATCGCTTGCCTTATTTAGCGAAAAAAGTAAAGACAGCAGCACTTGATATTTCGAAAAAACTAGGTTGCTAAAGAAAGTGTATCCTTTTGCCCGGTTGTCGAGTACGATATGGTAGCTGTCACGATCATGATGGAGTGACAAAAACCAAAGGGGGAAAGGATATGGCTTTTCATTATACAGCTCTTGGCGATTCCTTAACCGTCGGTGTTGGTTCTGGTATGTTTGAACCTGGATTTGTTCAGCGCTACAAACGGAAACTTGAGGAAGACTTACATGAGCCCGTTATGTTAATGGTTTTCGCTAAATCAGGTCTTGAAACAGCAGAAATTCTACAGCTGTTTGATCGACCGTTTGTTAAAGAACAACTTAAAAAAGCAAATGTGATCACGATCACAGGTTGCGGAAATGATTTGCTTGAATCTCTGGAAATCTATGAAAAAGAGAAAGATGATGACGTCTTTTTGGAAGCCTCATTACACTGTCAAAAAAACTACGCTGAAATGCTCCGCAAAATAAAAGATATTAAGGGAAAAGATCATCAGAATTACATGATCAGGTTACTTAACTTATACAATCCATTTCCGAAGATTAAATTAGCGGATCGATGGGTATCTGACTTTAATCAGCACCTCCAACAATTAGCAAATCCTCCACAAGTCAAAGTGATTGATGTTTATTCCATTTTTAAAGGGCATGAAACAGAATATTTATCAATAGATAAGGTTCACCCCAATGGCAAAGGGTATGAGGCGATTGCTGAAAGCCTTAGGGCGTCCGGGTGTAAACTAGTAGAGCATTAAATATATTGATGGAGGAGCTGTCTAAAAAGTCCTTTTTCAACATAAATCAGGGGGGATTGCGAGACTCCCGCGGAAAGCGAGCAAAATCCCCAATTTTTATTCATCCACACGACTTTCAGGACAGCCCCTTTTTTAGTCTCAATCAAAATAATGTTAGACCAAGCGACTGACCATCTCGAAACCCGTTAAATTTCAGGGATAATCTCACCATTGGAAAGAACACTTGCTGTCTCTTTTTATTTAAAAAAAGTCAATCATGTAATTCTTTTTAAAAAAACCGATATATGTCCTAGAGGGAGGAGATTATCATCGTCAAACAGAGAGGCAGTAAACTGAAAAAAGAAAGTCTTTTTATTAAATTAATGGTCGTTATCGTATTTATTACAGTTCTGACTGGATCAATCGTTGGAATTAGCGCTTACCAAATGGCAAAAAAAGAGTTGGTCAATTCAGGTAAGCAGGATTTAAAACATTTGGCTGATACGTCGACTGCTGTTTTGAATGTGTTAAATGCTAAAGTAGAGAAAAAGGAAATCACTCTTGAAGAAGCAAAAGCAGAAGCGCGGGAGATTTTGAGCGGTCCAAAACTGTCAGGTGATCAAGGGTACGATTTCCAAAAGTCGAAGTTTTTATATAAAGACAAAGGATATATTGTGGCATACCAATCAGACTACTCTACACAGGTCCATCCAAAAAATCAGATCGGACAAGTTCCATCTTCTACTGAAAACCGGCAAAAAATGGTCACTGCTGCTAAGGCATCCACAGCAGAAGAACATTTTGTCTCATATCCTGATCAAGACGATGAAACCGGCGAAGCTAAGGATAAAATGGCATATATGACTCATTTTGAACCTTGGGACTGGAGTGTGGGGATTGCCGTTTTTGAAGACGAGTTTTATAAAGGTTTAGAGTATGTGAAAGTATTTATAACCGTTACTGTCTCCGTTATCACTGTGTTGAGTCTAGTGTTATTTTATTTCTTAATTAGAAAGAAAGTAAAATTGCTGAGTGATGTAACAGCAGCTGCTTTAAAGATTTCTGAAGGGCATCTTGAAGAAACAAACTTACCGGAATCAAAAGATGAAGTCGGGCTATTGGGTGCGGCATTTAATAAAATGTCTTTTCAATTGAGAGGACTGATGCAAGGCTTGCAAAGTACAAGCATCCGATTGCTTGATTCTGCATCAGATTTGTCTGCTATCTCAGAAGAAACTTCAGCAAGCAGTGAAGAAATCGGCAAAGCCATTTCAGAAATTTCTGCTGGAACGGTTACACAGGCAAGTGATTTAGAAGGAACAAATGAACGTCTCGTATCATTTACAAAGTCTGTTGATAAGATGAATACACAAAGCGATTTTATTGAACAAATGGCTGATGATACCGAAACAGCTGCACGAGAAGGACAAAACATTGTTCAGAAACTCAAATCTTCTAATGAAGAATCATTGAAGGCATCGGGGCAAATCCGTAAGGGAATTACGAGTTTGAATGATAAAGTGCAGGATATTTCACAAATTACAGAAACGATTGAAAATATATCAAATGAGACGAATCTGCTAGCATTGAACGCAAGTATTGAAGCGGCAAGAGCTGGAGCGCACGGCAGCGGTTTTGCAGTCGTTGCTAGTGAAGTACGCAAACTTGCTGAACAATCAAAAATAGCTGTGAGTCAAATTCAAAACATGATTAATGGGATCAAACAAGAAACAGAAAACACAGTTTCTTTAATGTCAGAAACAATGGAACATACAAGTGAGTTGGATGATGCCGTCAAATTGACAGAACAAGAATTTAAAAAAATTGCAGTATCAATTGAGAAAACGATGACAGAAATCAGAGCTCTTAATAAAGAACTTCAAAATGTCAAAGGGCAAAATGATCAAATTACTGAATCAGTTCAAAGTGCTGCCGGCGTTTCACAGGAGACAGCTGCAGCAGTAGAAGAAATTACAGCTTCAGTGGATGAACAGGTATTAGCAATTACAAATGTGGCTCAAGCTGCAGAAGCCTTGACTGAACTTAGCAATCACTTGAACCAAGAAATTGAGAAATACAAACTTTAATCCAAAAGCATCAGCATTTTGCTGGTGCTTTTTGAAATGGTCAGGAGAACGGCCTTGCTCAAATCAAATACCCGAAAAGGGACAGCTCTGCTTTCAAAATTGTACTAGTCAAAGGAATGAACGGGAATCTTGTCACTATGAACAACTGACCCCTGCTGAGAAATTTAAGTGTCATCAGCTTGTCAAAGATAACAGTTTAAAGAGGTACCTAACAGGAAATTCTAATTTGTTGTACAGCAACCTTTGAAGTTGTCGTGTTTAATATATCGCAAAATGTGGAAAAGTAACAACAAAAAGGAGGGACTCTAAATGGACCAGCAGCAATTGAAACAAAAAGTGTTTGATATTCTTGATCATCATAAAGTTGGCTCGCTTGCAACAGTTGAAGGAGGTAAGCCACATTCACGCTTCATGACATTTTTCCATGATGGACTGACACTTTATACACCGACAAGCGATGAAACACATAAAGCGGAAGAGATTGATCATAATCCAAATGTCCATGTCCTATTAGGCTATAATGGTGATGGTTTCGGTGATGCCTATCTTGAAATTGAAGGGACGGCAACATTAAATCATTCGGAAGCATTAAAGGATCGAATTTGGAATGATCAGCTTAATCGCTGGTTTGATGGAAAAGATGACCCAAACTTATCTGTACTTGAAATCCATCCTTCACAAATCAAGTTAATGAATGAAGGAGAAATTACACCGGTGACACTTGATTTGTCATAGCCGGAAAAATGTAGTATGATAATAAGATGTGAAGAGCAAATGTATAAGTAAACTTCTTTTTTCTTTCTTAGAAGATGCTTATCTCTTCCTCTGACCCGCCCCTATAGGGATAGAAGGGAAAAAGACTTTTTGTTTCACAATTCGCACTGGCGCGGCTTCGGAGCCGTAAGGACGATTGAGAGGTAGGGCTTTCGTTGTCTTGTTTTCAGAAATTCCATGGTGTTTACTTTTATTCGGAACAATGTTTAAAAAATCCGGATTTTTAGCGGATTTTACGATAATATAAACATATTTGCTCAACCAAAAAACCGTTTTGGCATCTGTCAAAGCGGTTTTTTTAAATCCAGAAACATTTTTCTTTGCCCATCAGTCTAATGTTTAGATTGGAGGGGCGAATCATGGAGATTATCACAGGAAAAGTGCTTTTGGTTTTTTGCTTTTTATTACTGATTCACTCGATTGAAACTTTAGCCTATGCGGCAAGGCTTTCCGGTGCTAAAGTCGGATTTATTGCATCAGCCCTATCTTTATTCAATGTGATGGTGATTGTCTCGAGAATGTCTAATATGGTTCAACAGCCAGTGACAGGAAAACTTGTCGATGTGGCAGGAGTGGAGGCACTTTCCCTTATTGGGAAACAGTTTCGCTTTTTAATCTTTGGGTCAACAGTTGGAACCATTTTTGGTATGTTGCTCTTGCCAACATTTGTGGCTGTTTTTTCACGGGCGATTGTTCATTTGGCGGGAGAAAACGGCTCGGTTTTTCAAATGTTTCGAAAAGGGTTGTCAAAGAACAGTTTAAAATATCTTAAGAGTTATGTGAAAAAGCCTAAATTTCAATATGTAAAAGGTTTTCAATTTCGTCTCATTCCAAAACGGCTGTTTGTTTTAAATATGATGATCACATCAATTTATACGATCGGTGTCCTTGCTGCTCTGTATGCAGGTGTGCTTATTCCAGAAAGGCAGACGACTGCAGTCATGGCATCAGGGCTTGTCAATGGGATAGCGACAATGCTTTTGGTGCTGTTTGTTGATCCGAAGGTTTCTGTGTTAGCTGATGATGTGGCAAAAGGGAAACGAAACTATATTGATTTGAAATGGGCTTCAATTACAATGGTTGCATCAAGGGTAGCCGGCACTGTTTTTGCACAAGTTTTGTTTATCCCCGCCGCTTACTATATTGCCTGGATGACAAAATGGATATAGCTATAATAAACGGAGCTGTCTAAAAAGTCCTTTTTCAACATAAATCAGGGGGAATAATTGCGAGACTCCTGCGGAAACAGCTCCGAGGAGGCTTGCGGATCGCCCGCGGAAAGCGAGCAAATTCCCCAATTTTTATTCATCCACACGACTTTCAGGACAGCCCCATGACTTAATAATGATAAGTTTTTAACCTTCTATCATAAAGAAAATTTCCAAATGGAACAAAAGCGACGATAAGCCCTGTAGCAGGCCATTTCAGCGACCACCTTAACACAAGTGTCACATAGAAAAGAACAAGCAAATAGATAATGAACAACCCGCCGTGAACTGCACCGACAATCGTAACAGCCAGCGGATAGTCCGCAAAATATTTAAGTGGCATGGCAACAAACAGCAGAACAAGAAGTGACATCCCTTCAATAAAGCCCATTAATCGAAGGCGGCCAATGGGTGTTTGCAGCAATAAAATACCTCCTGTCGTTTATATTCTATCTTTATACTATAAACGATTTACGCATCTGCCGGAAGCTTCATTAATGCACCAAAATATTGCTGGGCGGTTGTAAAGCAAATAAATGCTGTTAACTCAACAATTTCTTCTTCAGAAAATAACTCTTTTAAAACAGCAAACTGCCTGTCTGATATGTGATCTCTCTGCGCCAAAAAGACCTCTGCAAAGCCCATGGCCAGGCTTGTTTTTTCATGATTAGAAGCTTCAGGTTTCCCTTTTGCTTTGCAATATTCACAGCCGTTTCCTTGAGCCAGCACTCTGCGTACTTGTTCCTTCAATTCTTTTGCGAGAAACCCGTCATTTGACAGTTCCTCTGCCAAAGCAGTCCAACTTGATAGCAGGTTCTCAGAATATCCTAGTAATTGTTGGAATGGGGTATCTCCTTTATCTGTTAGATTGATTCTTGTCATTTGTGATCACCTCCCCATTATCATATCTAATCGAATTGATTATATAAATTTCAATTGTAAAGAATTCTGTTAAAATATTAAATAAATAATACGGAATTGAAGGGGTTTATATAACAAATGAAATTAGATGACCTTGATTTGAAAATCATAACGGAATTGAAAAAAGACAGCCGTTTGTCGATGAGAGAACTGGGCCGAAAAATTAATCTGTCTGCACCGTCTGTAACCGAACGAGTTAGACGGCTCGAATCGTTTGGTGTCATCAAACAATATACATTGAATATTGATTACTCGAAAGTGGGTCTTCCCATCTCATGTATCATTGAAGCAACAGTGAAAAATGGCGAATATGAAAGATTTAAAACTTATATTAAACGACTCTCCAATATCGAATTTTGCTACCGGATCGCAGGGGCGGCATGTTACATGCTGAAAATCAATGCGGAAAACCTGGCCCAGATTGAAGTGTTCATCAATGAAACGTCAGCTTATGCCCACACTGTAACACATGTGATTTTTTCTGAAATTGAATGATTTGTATCTGTTATAATAAAAGGATGCTTGAACTAGGTATAACAAAGGGGTAATCATCCCGTTTAAGGATAAAAAATATTGGTAGGTAAGGTGAATAAATAATGGCAATGAATGATGTTACGGTGTGTAAAATATTTACGTTTGATAGTTCGCATCAGCTACTTCACCATAAAGGAAAATGTGCGAATGTTCATGGACATACTTATAAACTTGAAGTGCGTTTAAAAGGACAAACGAATAAGGAACCATTATCATCTGATGAAGGGTTTGTCATTGATTTTGCAGATATGAAAAGCGTCATTAAAAAAGAGTTACTTGCTGATTTAGATCATGCTTTTTTAGCTCAAGGAAATGAGCCAATCGTTAAGCAACTACTTGACTCAGGTTCAAAAGTTTATGAATTGGGGTTTAGAACCACTGTTGAGAATTTAGCGATCTTTATTTGTTGGAAGTTAAAAGAATTGAAATTACCTGTTTATTCTGTAAGGCTATGGGAAACACCAACAGGTTGGGCTGAGGTCCTGGCACATGAAATACCTGAGGAAGGACCGGCTTTTTTCTAATTGATGCTTGGTGTGTACATTAGAGTTGCATCTTCTCCATCTGTTATAATAAAAGGATGCATGAACAAGAAAGTGATGTGAGAGACTTGGCAAAAACAGTTGTTTTAGCTGAAAAACCTTCAGTTGGCCGGGATTTAGCCCGTGTTCTGAAGTGTCATAAAAAAGGAAATGGCTATCTTGAAGGAGACCGCTACATTGTGACGTGGGCGCTCGGTCATTTAGTCACGTTGGCTGATCCTGAAGGCTACGGAAAAGAATTTCAATCATGGCGGCTAGAAGATTTGCCGATCATTCCTGAACCTTTAAAATTGGTTGTCATCAAAAAAACAGGAAAACAGTTTCAAGCTGTCAAATCACAGCTCATCAGAAAAGATGTCAAAGATATTGTGATTGCGACAGATGCCGGACGTGAAGGTGAGCTTGTCGCCCGCTGGATTATTGAAAAGGCGAAAGTCAACAAACCATTGAAACGGCTATGGATTTCATCTGTTACAGATAAGGCGATCAAAGACGGTTTTAAAAACTTAAAGAACGGTAAGGAGTTTGAAAACTTATATGATTCTGCTGTCGCAAGAGCTGAAGCGGATTGGATTGTCGGGATTAATGCAACAAGGGCACTGACAACAAAATTCAATGCCCAACTTTCCTGTGGACGCGTGCAAACACCGACTTTGGCGATGATCGCCAAAAGAGAGGAAGATATTAAAAACTTTAAACCGGTTCCTTACTTTGGTTTGCGCGCTGCTGTTGATGGTATGACCTTAACTTGGCAGGATAAAAAAACGCAGCAAACCCGGACATTTAATGAATCTGTTACCTCTCAGCTCGTTAAAGCGCTGCAAGGCAAACCGGCGACGATTGCCGATTTGAAAAAAACAGCAAAAAAAAGTTTTGCACCTGGTCTTTATGATTTAACCGAGCTGCAAAGAGATGCTCATAAACGCTTTGGCTTCTCGGCAAAAGAAACGCTGTCCGTTTTGCAAAAACTTTATGAGCAGCATAAGCTAGTCACTTATCCGCGGACAGACTCGCGCTTTCTCTCAAGCGATATTGTTCCGACATTAAAAGATCGTTTGGAAGGGATGCAAGTTAAACCGTTTGCCCAGCATGTTACGCGGATTTTAAAGCGCGGCATTAAAGCTAGTAAAAGCTTTGTCAATGATGCGAAAGTTTCTGATCACCATGCTATTATTCCAACTGAGGAACCGCTGGTGCTCGGTGCTTTAAGTGAGAAAGAAAGAAAGCTTTACGAATTGATTGCCAAGCGTTTTCTTGCTGTTCTGATGCCGCCATGTGAATATGAAGAAACAAAAGTGGTTGCCCAAATCGGTGGAGAAACATTTATGGCAAAAGGAAAAGTCGTTCAATCTCAAGGATGGAAAGCTGTATATGATCATACTGAAGAAGATGATGACGAAGAAGACAAAGATCAAACTCTTCCAAAGCTCACCAAAGGTGATACACTTGCCGTTCACTCATTAACAGAGACAAAGGGAGAAACAAAACCGCCCGCCCGTTTTAATGAAGGAACACTGTTGTCGGCAATGGAAAACCCATCTGCATTTATGCAAGGTGAAGAAAAAAATCTTGTCAAAACACTTGGTGAAACAGGCGGTCTGGGAACGGTTGCCACCCGTGCAGATATAATAGAGAAACTTTTCAACACGTTCTTGATCGAGAAAAAAGGAAAAGATATTTTTATGACGTCAAAAGGAAAACAACTGCTTGAACTCGTTCCCGTCGATCTAAAATCACCGGCACTGACCGCTGAATGGGAACAAAAACTGTCAGGTATTGCAAAAGGGAAACTGAAGTCGTCGTTTTTCATTAAAGAAATGAAAAACTATACAAAGGAAACGATTAAAGAAATCAAAAGTAGTCAGCAAAAATTCAAGCATGACAACCTCACAGGCACACACTGCCCTGATTGCGGAAAACTAATGCTAAAAGTCAACGGTAAACGCGGGACAATGCTCGTCTGCCAAGACAGAGAATGCGGCCACCGAAAAGCGATTGCCAAACAAACAAATGCCCGCTGTCCGAACTGTCACAAACGTATGGAGCTGCGCGGTCATGGAGAAGGTCAAACTTTCGCATGTGTCTGCGGGCATCGAGAAAAACTTTCGGTATTTGAAAAACGCAGAGCAAAAGACAAACATTCAAAAGCAACAAAACGTGATGTTTCCTCTTACATGAAAAAGCAAAACAAAGATGAGCCTATTAACAATGCGCTTGCTGAACAGTTGAAGAAGTTGAAGTTTGATTAAACAAAAATGACCTGTCGAAAACGACAGGTCATTTTTGTGGAGAGAACCAAGAAAAAACTGTTATAATGTAACCAAAGGTTAATAACCATTGGTTATAAGGAGAGATAACAAATGACAAATGGAATGCAAGCTAAAGAAAGAATTTTAAAAGCTGCCCAGGATTTGTTTTACAAGAAAGGTTATGAACAAGTTACTGTAAGAGAAATTGCTAGGAAAGCAAACTGTTCCCACACTAGTATTTATGTATATTTTTATGACAAACGAAAACTATTAGAAGAACTAGCAAAGGAGCCTCTAGAATTATTGATCAAAGAAATGAATTCAACTTTAAAAAACAGCTCCTATTCATCAAAAAAACAACTCCTGAGAATTTCCAAAATATTTGTTCACTTTGGACTAAGTTATCGTAATTTATATCAGGCTTTTATGAATTTTGAAGCTACTAGAGTTGACATTCCAACGACTAAATGGGAATTGAATGAGACGAGATTAGTGCTATTTGACATCTTGAAAACAGCTGTTTCTAAAAATTTTCTGAATTGGAGTGATGAGAAAGTAACTGAATTTAGTCGAACCATTTACTATATGCTTCATGGAATGATTTTGACCTATATAGATGTAGATGAACGTATGATTCAAATTGAAAAAAGAGTTTTTCCTATTATTGAACAATCTATAAATTATTTAATGATGGGGGCGATGGTTGATGAAAATTCTCAAGGTATCTCCTAACATTTTTAAAATAGAGACTTGGTTTTTTTTGAAGATAAGTGCATGGATTGTGAAAGCTTCTGATGGAGTATACATGATTGATACAGGAATGCCATTTATGGGAAGGAGGATCTTTGAAGAGGCTGAAAAATTAGGAAATTTAAAAGCAATTCTTTTAACACATGGGCACTCAGATCACGTAGGCGGGTTAAAGAAAATTCTCAAATTGAGAAATATTCCTGTTTATGCTCATCAATCTGATATTCAATATATGGAAGGTAAAGAACCATTTCCCGGGAGGAGAAAAGAGGAATATCTTGTTCAACCGGGGATTGTCCAGCCACTTGAAATGATGACTGATGGGTCATTAAAAGATATACATGAGCTTACCCCTATTCATACACCTGGACATTCTCCAGGACATGTCGTTTACTATCATAAAGAAGATCATGTTTTAATTAGTGGTGATTTGTTCACATCAAAAAATGGGCAACTGAAAAAACCAATTGCCAGATATACTGCAGATATGGCGAAGGCTATAAAAAGCGGAGGAATTGTAAAAGAATTGAAGCCTGCTATTGTGAGCATTTGTCATGGCGGTGATATCATTGATCCCCACAAACAAATAGACCAATATTTAGAACACTTAAATGATATTGTTTAGAAAATCATTTTAAGTAAAGGGAAAATGGAGCTGTCTAAAAAGTCCTTTATCAACATGATTCAGGGGGAATTGCGAGACTCCTGCGGGAACAGCGAGCCAGGCGAGACCCCGCCGGAGCAAGGAACGAGCTCCGAGAAGGCTCGCGGATCGCCCGCGGAAAGCGAGCAAATTCCCCAATTTTTATTCAGCCACACGACTTTCAGGACAGCCCCGTTTTTTGCTCAATGAAGGTAACAAACAGATGAGCCTTGGACAATCTTATTTCACTTATTTTGCAAAAAAAATATTTTTGTGAAGATATTGACAATTATAATAAAAATAGGATAATATTTTACGGTAATATATGGTGGAAAGAAGGTGGAACAAAATTGAATAACAGTGTGTGGCAAAGAAATTTTACCTTTCTTTTTTATTCTAAATTGGTGAAAATAATTGCAGATAACTTTGCCTTTCATTCTATCCTTTGGTTTTTAATTTTTGATGGTAAAGGGGCTATTGGTACAGCTTTATTAATAGCAGTCACTTTTCTTCCACAGGCAATTTTAGGCCCAATCATTACCCCGTTTATGAACTCGGATTCTCTAAAAATCTGGATGTTTTTTTCTGATTTAACGAGAGCGATTCTCTTGCTGATCATTCCAATCTGCTATTTTAGCGGCTTTTCTCCATTATGGTTTATCATCTTTATGATGTTAATGCATTCAGCGACAGGCGCTTCTTATAAACCTGCCTCTGTTTCTTTAATTCCGAAAATTGTGAAAAACGATCTTATTCAAAAAGCAAATGCTATTATACAATCGTCTGAACATATTGTTAGGCTTGCAGCAGTTACACTTAGCGGGATGGTGATTGTTGTAATCGGTGCAGCGCAAACCATGTTAATGACTCTTCCGTTGTATATCATTTCTGGCTGTCTAGTTCTTTTCATTAAATATAAAGAGAAAAATGGTAGTGGTGAAAAAGATAAATTACGCTCAAAAAATACATATATAAAAAGATTAAAAAAAGGCTTTGTTCTTGTACGGCATCATCATATTTTATCTCCATTAGCTGTTTATTGTGTTTTTTCAAATTTGGCGTCAGCTCCTTGGGAAGCACTTTCAGCCATTTACATAGCAGAAGTGGTGAATGGAGGACCAGTTATTCATTCATTATTAAGAGTGACTACAGCTGGAGGTGCCTTTTTGGTAGGATTTGTGTTAGCAAAAATAAGGGTAAACCGCTTTGGATTATTGTTTATCACTGCTGGGATAATAGAGGGGATTGCTTATTTTATTACCGGAATCAATTCTCTACTGCCATTAGTGTTTTTAGCTGCGTTCGCACTAGGAGCTACAATTAGTGCCATTAATGTACCTGAGCATACCATTATTCAAATGTCAGTAGAAGATGAAGATCAACCACAAGTATCGGCAATTATTAGTACGATTTCTTTTATTATGATTCCATTAGGTGCTATCTTAGCAGGGTATGCAGCAACGATTTTCGGTGTTGGAAAAGTAATTGCTGTAGGTGGGGGAATTGAAATCATTGCTGGTATTGGAATGCTCATATTTACGAAGCTTGGAAAAGCTCAGCGCTCAGATTTAATAAAAGAAAAAGTGGAAAGGTTAGAAGTGTGAGAGTGCAAATTATCATAACACAATTATTGTAAATTAATGATTTATTTTGTAGAATGAGACGTGGTGCAGTTAATGGTTAGAAAATTCAAATATTAACATGAGAGGATGATCATTAGTTGGAAAAAACAAAAATAGCAACTGGAAAAGTTGCGAAGATATTGAATCAATGGTATGGAATGATTAAACGACACCAAAAGGCAGAGGCTGCTGCCTTGAAAGAAGAGATTCCTAGTTTATTACAACATATGGATGAAGATCAAGACTTGTTGATCTATTACAATCTGTTGGATTTTCGCTATAAAGTTTTGAACGAAGAATTTGAAGAAACAGATAAAGTGTTTCAAGGTATTAAGAAAATTGGGGAAGAAAACACCAATAACATGATTGTCTATTACTCTCTGTTTTTCTCGGGCGTATATGAATTTTACAAAAAAAATTATGTTGAAGCGATCCATTTTTATCAGCTTGCAGAAGTTAAACTTCGTAATATCCCTGATCAAATCGAACATGCAGAATTTCATTATAAACTATCACAGGCATATTATCAGATTGATCAACACCTTATTTCGATGAGTCATGTTTTAAAAGCAAGAAGTATTTTTCAAGAAAGTAAAGCATATAAACTGAGAACGATTCAATGCGAAATGGTTCTTGGAGCCAATATGTATGATATGTACAGATTTAGTTTGGCAGAGGATCATTACCATAAAGCTTTAAATGAAGCCATGAGTGGAAATTTTAAAAAGCAGGTTGGAATGATATATCATAATCTGGGGTTGATATATGATAGACAAAAGATCAAAGGGTTGGCTGAAGAATACTTTAAAAAGGCAATTCATATTACCGAACACATAGAATCAACAGATGGGGTTAGAAGTCTATATATGATGGCAAGCATTTTATACAGGGAAAATCGAACAACCGAAGCGAAAATTTGGTATGACCGAGGCATCAAACATGCCAATTTATCTGGTGAAGAGGAGTACAAAGCAAAATTAAAAGTCATTCACGCTTTATATGTTGATCACAATGATTCTGCAATAAGAGAATCTTTGCAATATCTTGAACAAAAAAATCTATGGCCAGATACGTCAGAACTGAATGAACAAATTGCGGAATATTATTTTAAAAAAGGGAATTTATCCAAATCTGTGGAATATTTTAAAAGAGCATTAAAAGCCAAAAACCAAATCATGAAAGTAACGGAGGTGATAGTATGAGAAAACTAAGAATAATCGGAATCTTAAGTGTTTTCACCATCACACTTACTTTTGGGACTTTAGATAAAGCAATCATTGACAAACAACCGGAATTTCAAATAGCTGAAAAAGCCATTGTCTGAAACAATAAATAAGACTATCGTTGTTAGACGATAGTCTCTACCTGTTTTACACGATTACCCCTTTTTCTTCATCCCCGCAGCCATAAACGGAAGAACAGTCCCAAACAGTATCGTTCCGCCAAAGAAATTGCCGAGATACGGCTGTCCCATTATGTAGCAGACAGCGAACACACAGACAGCCAATCCGATCATAACATAGGCTGGATAAAATCTTTTTGGAAAGCTCGTCCTTTGTGTAATTCGGAAAAATACAAGCCCGATAACCAGCGGGACAATCCATAAGTAAAATAAGATCAATATTTTCATAGCAAAAACTCCATCTTTTTTCTCTTATCATAACAAATGGAGAACGAAAAAGCGTCTCCTAAATCTTAACTGGGATATTCCTCGCGTAGCAGACCATAAACAAAGTGGTCAACATAACCGTGATGGATTCGTTCATATTGTCTGAGACATCCTTCTTTTGTAAACCCTAACCTTTCAGGCCGGATATTTTATTTTTAGCTCGAAACACAGCCGGATTAGAAATGGCTGTTAACCATAAAAAATTGGTGTTGAAAAATACTTTTACTTATCAAACGATATGCAAAATTTTATAGATAATAATCGAGAACATATTGCTGAGTTCGGACGATTTTTCTCTATAAGTAAAGACGCAGCGAAAACGTTATTGTATGCAATAATATCGTATTGTCAAAGCATCATAATGATACTTTCCTTCTGGCTTGGACAAACTCCCGTATGTTCACCCATGGTTCAAAAAATGTAGGAGTCTCCTTCTGGAATATGAATGATAAAGATTGGGTAACACCACCTATAGGTAAGATCCACCCCAGTTACTGGTAGGTGTAATTCCTTTTTGGACCTATGTTAACAAAGAATTAGCTAAAAGTTATGGTAAAGTGCTTGACCTATAATAAAAGGAAACAGCTACAAAGAACTGTTTCCTTTTATTAATGATTTTGTATAGCTTTATGACAAGTCATTTTCCATACAGTTGCCATTAATATAAAAATGATTGCTGTAACGATAGCAACGAAAATGGTAAAAACAACAATGGCATTAAATAAAGAAGTTTCTTGTGCAAGATATCCTATACCGAGTACTGGCACCCCTACACCCGTGTAAATCATAACATACATGCTGGACATAACATCCCCTTTTATCTTATCGGGTGTTATATCATTAACAAGGGCTAGACTACCCATAAAAGCAAATCCTTGTCCTATACCTGTAATGATTGTAGATAGTGTTAAAATAAAGATAGAATCCATAGGAACAGCCGTAACTAGTCCGAATAACCCTAAGCATAATAACACTAGTCCTAACCTCATGGATAAAGTGAATGGTGTTTTATTAAATAAAATTTGTGCAATAACCGAAACGATTAGCATAAGAAAAACCACACCGCCTGTAAATGCCAAATTATTGATTCCTAGCAAGTTTGAAACATAAGAAGGAATCAAGGACATATACAAAGCTGTAACAGACCAGGCTAAAAATGCAGTTATTCCACCCATAAAAAATGGAACTTTGATGTTACTTGGCACTTTAGGCTTTTTGATTTGAAAGTTTTCGCCACGGCTTTGAATGGTTTCCGGTATAAACCATAGACTAAAAAACAATGGAAGAACCACTATTAAATGAAAAACATATGGGAAAGTTGTTGGATAATTAGTATATTCTGCTATAACACCAGAAATGGCAGGTCCTATGGCAGTACCAGCAGCAGTCGAGATTGAAGCAATTAAAGCTGCAATCTTCTTGTTTGAGAACGGGTTCAATTCAGAAAGGGCTGCTGTAGCTGCACCACTTATAATACCAACTGATAATCCTTGAAGAGCCCTAGCAAAAAAAAGCCATTCTATATTATTAGAAAATATAAAAAGAATTGATCCTAAGATCGAAGTAAATAAACCTAAGATGACGATCTTTTTACGACCAAATCGATCCGATAGTTGGCCAAATAACAACAGGGTAGGTATTAACACCAAAGCATATGTAGAAAAGATAAATGCTAATAAACCAGATGAAAAGTCCCAACGCTCTTTATATACTTCATAAAGAGGAGAAGGAAGGTTTGTTCCTACCATTACCATTAATAAAGTAAGGCCGACAATCCAAAACGCGTTTTTATGCTGCTTTTCTTTCATTTTTTTCCACTCCTTAGTCACTAATATTATTTCAAAAGCTATTTTTATTGTATATACTTGTTAATACCATGGTCATCGAAATATGCATGTAGGAGGTTCAACAATGGAATTTAATCCAACTGTTTCGAAATTAGCAGTACTTTTAAGTGACTTATCAAGGTCAAGAATTTTAATTTGTTTAATGGATGGTCGCTATCACTCAGCAGGAGAATTAGCACTCGCAGCCAAAATTAAACCACAAACGGCAAGTTTCCATCTTAAAAAAATTGCTGAAAGCGGGATTATAAAGGTTAAAAATGAGGGGAGACATCGATTTTATTCTTTAAAAGATGCTGAAAGTGCGGCAATACTGGAATCATTCTTAGCTATTTCCCCTACTCCAGCAGTAAATTCTTTCAATCAAACTTCCAGCAAAAAGACTATTAAGCTTGCTAGAACTTGCTATGACCATTTAGCTGGAGAATTAGGAGTTAAAATTACAAGATTTTTAATTCACAATAAATTCTTACTTGAGGCAGATGAAAAGAATTACCTTCTTTCTGAGGATGGCAAAGATTTTTTTAAAGACTTTGGAATTGAGGTAGATGAGCAAAAAAATAAACGTAGAGCTTTTGCAAGGAAATGCCTAGATTGGACTGAAAGAGAATACCATTTAGCAGGGGCTTTAGGAAATTCGATTATAACAAGAATGTTCGAACTTCAGTGGTTTCAAAGAAGAAAAGACACGAGGGCTTTACGTTTAACCGATAAAGGTAAGTGTGATATTCATAAAGTATTTAATATTAATATAGAATAAAATATCCTATTGCTCTTTTTCTCATCGACTAAAAAATATATTCCCACTAAGATGGCACCTTTGATATGGCGAAAATAAGAAGCTTAGACTCACTAAGTCCTCTCAACCAATAAAATGAAAGCCGAAAATTCCTTAGCATAGGAAAATCGGCTTTTTTCATGTCGAATTTTGCTTAGCCTATGTTTTCCGCTTTTTGTTGGTAGGAACACAAGTAGAGATCATCATGTATGTTTAGTGTTTACATACAAAATCCTCCTTTTTAGTATGATAAAAAAAGCCGACTCGAAGTCAGCCTTTTTAACCAGAAATTGTATCGAAGATCAGAAAAATATTAAGTGCAACAATCAGTGCAGCAATTAACCATGATACGATTGTTACCCATTTGCTATTTTTTAAACTTCCCATAATCCGTTTATTGCTTGTAAAGATAATCAGCGGGATCAGGGCAAACGCGATTCCGAAGGACAAGATAACTTGGCTTAGGACAAGTGCAGTTGTCGGATTGACACCTGATGCAATGATGGCAATCGGCGGAATCATGGTAATAAACCTTCTTAAATAAAGAGGAATTCTAAAATTGATAAATCCTTGCATGATAATATCTCCGGACATCGTTCCGACAGATGAGCTTGATAAGCCGGCTGTTAACAATCCGACTCCAAATAAAACAGCAGATAAAGGACTGACCATGCTGCTAAAGTGATTGAAGGCGACATCCAAGTCTTCAACGAATAAACCGTTCTTATAGAATAATGCGGCAGCAACGATGAGCATACTTGCATTAATTGCCCCGGCAACGAGCATCGCAATCAAAATGTCGATAAATTCAAAGCGAAAAATCTTTTTCTTTTCTGATTCCGTTTTCCCAACAACTCTGCGCTGAGTGAGAGCAGAATGTAAATAAATAGCATGCGGCATGACAGTTGCTCCCAAAATCCCAGCTGCTAAGAGGATGCTGTCAGTTCCATTAAAACGCGGAATGAGCATTCCTTTCATAACAGCAGTCAGATCAGGTTTTGCAAAAAAAGTCTGAAAAGCAAAGGCGATCACCACAATAAATAGCATTCCTGTTATCGCTGCTTCAAGGGGACGGACACCGCGTCTTTGCAGTTCCAAAATGGCAAATGATCCCACTGCAGCAATAATCGATGCTTCAAGAAGTGGAATGCCAAACAACAGATAAAGGCCGAGAGCTGCTCCAATAAATTCGGCGAGATCTGTTGCAATGACGACAAGTTCTCCTTGGATCCACAAGCCAATAGAGACCGGTTTAGGGAATTCCTGTCTAGCAATCTCGGGAAGGTTTTTTCCTGTCGCAATCCCAAGCTTAGCTGATAAAGACTGAATAAGCAGCGCCATCAAATTAGAAAATAAAATCACCCATAATAGCAAATATCCATATTTAGAGCCGGCAGCAATATTTGTCGCGAAGTTGCCGGGATCTATGTAGGCGATGGCTGCGATAAAAGCTGGGCCTAAGAAAGGAAGCAGTCTTTTAAATCCTCTGCTTTTTCCCTCCAGAGCATCTTGAGCGTCCTTAGAGATTTTTGTATGTTTGGACATATCGTGACTAACCATGTGATTCACCTTGATTCTATATTTTTTCCTTGTACACAAAAGTTTCCTCAATGCAAAATATACATTCATCATATGATTGGAATGATAAATTGTCAACTATTTTATGTTGAAATAAAAATCAGCATCACTTGGTAGTGATACTGATTGACGAGTTATGAAGCCGTTTCTTTATTCAGTCTCCAAAGTGCTAAACCAAGACTGCAAACACACATGAAAACCAACAAAGCAATGATTGGTAAAACGACTTGGAGAGAAATTGTTTCCCCTAATATGATACTTCGTAAAACATTGATAACATGTGTAAATGGATTAAGATTAATCACCGTTTTAAGGAGATTTGAGACATTTTCAACAGGAAATAATGCAGTGCTTAAAAAGAAAATGGGTAGCACAATGATGTTCATCATTGTTTCATATATTACTTCATTAGGTAACAACAGGCTGATCGTGTATGTAAGTCCTGACATAAAAAATGCTGTCAAAAAAATGAGTAGGATCATAACAAAGATATCGATGATACTAAAGGAAAATCTTACACCAAATAACAAGCTTATGCTACATAAAATAAGGACTTCCAAAAAAGTGCATAAAACGGCTTCTAGCATTTGTCCTAGTACAATTGCGCTTCTTTTCATTGGCGCAATAAGCAGTCTGTAAAAACTCCCGTTCGATTTCATGATAAAATTGATGATCCCGGCACTACTGCAGGCAGCCATCGTAACTAGGATGATAATGCCTGGCAGGATATAAGCAGGATAGTGATCAATTCCTGTATGTTGCATCGTTCCGTTTGCAACAGCACTATACAGTAAAAGCCATAGTATAGGCTGTGAAATTGTGATGAGAATGGATAGTGGGTTTTGAAACCGCCACTTCATATTTCGCCAGAGGATATAAAAAACAATCATCTAGACACCTCTTCTCCGTCTTTTGTCAAATGTATGAAGACCTCATCCAGACTTGGCTGACCAATTTCAATACCGGTAAAAGGGATGTTATGTTCAAGTAACCAACTATTCACAGTACGCAGTTCTTCTTGACTGTTATTTGCTCCAACGATAACAAAATGTTCCTCGGTTATGACAGGTTTAAATTTTCGCAGTTGAGCGGCACAGGCTTTTGCCTGCTCTATTTTAGCAAAGCCGATCCGAACGATATCTTGGTGCATATACTGTCGCAGTTCATGAGGAGAGGCTTGAACAATCTCACGTCCGTCCTTCATTAAACAAATTGTATTTGAAAGTTGGTCAGCTTCTTCTAAGTAGTGGGTTGTAAGAAAAATGGTGACTCCGAAATCATCGCGAATTTTCTTCATCATTTTCCACATGGCCATTCTTGACTGAATATCCATGCCTACAGTTGGTTCGTCCAAAAACAAAATTTTTGGGTGTGACATCATGTTCATCGCAATATCCAATCTCCGTTTAACACCTCCCGAAAAAGAGGCTACCGGGTGTTTGCGATAGTGCTCTAACTCAAAGCAGCTAATCAGATCGTTCATTCTCTTTTTAGCAGTATCACCATTTACTTTATAGAGCCTTGCTTGAAACATCATATTTTCTTCCATGGACAAGTGTGTATCAATAGAAGTTCGTTGTGCAACACAAGCAATTTGTTTCCGAATAGAGCAAGGATCTTGATCAATATCTTTTTCCATAATCGTGATTGTTCCTGAAGTTTTGGGGAGATAGGTTGTCAGGATATTGATGAGTGAAGATTTACCAGAACCATTTTGTCCAAGAAGTGAGAAAATCTCTCCTCTGTCTACTTTCAGGTTCAAACCATTCAAAGCTTTTACACCATTCTTATACTGCTTGGTCACATGTTGAACCTTAATGGCATTCATGTGATTCAACCTCTTTTATAGGATAGAGAATCTCAGTCATATACTGATGGGGATTACCTTTGAAAATCAATCCCGGTCCTTTAATATAGACTTCCCTAAAGGGCAGATGCAGCTTGAGATGGTGTTCTTGGGCATATTGTTCAATTTTTTGATGCGCACGAGATAACGTTTCATAAGGACCAACATGGATAATGGATATTGCTTTGACTCGTGGCATCTCTTTTACTTCAATACCGTATCCAACCGGAGTTTTTGCGGTAGGAACGCACAACTCGAGTTCACCGATTTTTGTTTCAGGGTTCATCATATAGTAGCAGAAAAAAGGTGCACCATTTGTCTTACCGCCAATAGACTTAAACACACTTGGGAATACCTTGTTCGCCTCTGTTACCATCCCTTTATAGCGCATAAAAGCTACACGAATAGGTTCAACATCTCTAATCTTGATAGTCATTTTTATGTCCTCCAGTTTACTGTTTTTTGATTGCAATCCATATTTCGGAATGTCCGCCTGTTGGTTTTTGATCACTGACAGGATAAACCTCGATATCCGGAAGTTCAGCATATTGATAACCTGAAAAAGGAAGCCATTCAGTTAAAAAGCGTTTATACATGTATTGAATGGATTGTGGATAGTGTCCATCACATTGTAAAACGACCCAAGTAGCAGAAGGAATCTCGAACTCTTCCATCCCTTTAGGTAATGGCTTATTTGTGGCCACAGCGACATAGTAAAAAATATAGTGTGGATGCGAATAAATATTGACACCCAAAAGCTTTTGATGTTCTTGTTCTGATAGATTGGTGATTTCTGAAATGCGATGGTCTCTCCACAACTTTTCCCAAAATATTGGAACTGTTTGCGAATTTTCCTCCATGTCTTCTGAAAGAGGAATTCTGACCCCAACAATTCGAAATGCTTCTTTTTCTTCAATTCGATACCTCATACTCTCATCTCCTGTAACTGAAACCTTAAAACGAATTGGCAGGTAAGCCTTAAGCGGCGCACCTTGAGTTCTTGCAGCTGTGGGAGAAATTCCGTGAACATTTTGGAATGCGCGATTAAAGGCAGTGGGTGAAGTATACCCATACTTAAAACCAATATCTGTTATTTTCGAGTTATGAGTTTGAATATCAAAAGCTGCCTGTGTCATTCTACGGTCACGTATATATTTGGAAAGTGGCACGCCTGCGACATATGAAAACATTCTTTGAAAGTAGTAGGTTGAGCAACAAGCTATTTTAGCTGCTTCATCGTAAGAGATTTGACCAGTTAAATTTTCTTCTATGTATTCGATTGATTTACTCAATTTTGTGAGCCATTCCATGTGATCACCTCCTCTTAGATAAAAGGTTAACATAATAAAAAAATGACCTTCTCTCTTTCTGTGCCCAATTTTGTAAACTTTTAAAAAAGTAAATTTGACGCTGTAATGGAAGTTGTCAAGAAGTAAATTACCTGTTTCTGACGGTTATATTTACTTAATTGTAAAAAAACAAGTAAAGAAGACGGCTATGTTAATAAATATAAGTAGTCAAATAGTTAGTTTTATATATTATTAATTTAATTAAATAACTTTACGATTCTACCATTTTGTAGTAATGTGCTATATAAATTGCGGAATGAGAAAGGAAGATTGAGGATGGGACATGTATTAATGGTTGGTTTTCCTGGTGAAGGTCATATTAATCCTTCTTTAGGATTAATAAAGGAGCTACAATACCGAGGAGAGAGGATTGTATACTATGCGATTGAAGAATATGCTGAAAATATTAAAATAACGGGGGCTGAAGTTCGTTTTTATCCAGATTTCAGAAACGAATTAGGACTTGCCAAAAACTTAACTGGTGATGAAAAACGCGATTTCTCTGAACTGATTTACAAAATGACGGCATATGTAAAAAAAATCGTTGAACACATTGATCAAGAAGTGAGAGATGAAACTTATGACTATGTACTGTTTGATCATCATTTCTTGCCAGGAAAAATGATCGCGAATATGCTGGGGTTGCCAGGGATTTCATTGTGCACAACATTTGCCATGAATGAAGAGGTAGTGAACTCATTTCATCAACAGCACCAAGCTGATCTGGAAAATTCACCTTACTTTGAAAAATGTATGCTCGCCTTAGAGGAATTAAGTGCTCAATATCCTATCCATCTTCAACATCCAAGTGATGTTTTCTCTTGTTCAGGAGACCTTACCATTGTTTTCACTTCTAAAGAATTTCAGCCTCATCCAGAAACTTTTCCAAATGACTATTTATTTGTAGGACCATCGATTACTAACCGGACAGTAACTGCTGAATTTCCATTTGCAGAGCTTGAACATGAAAAACTAATTGTCATCTCAATGGGTACAATTTTTAATCAACAAAAAGATATTTATAATATGTGTCTTGAAGCTTTAAAAGATTTTGATGGCAAAGTGGTCATGTCAATTGGGAAATATATGAATAGCGGCGAACTGAATGAGATTCCTGGACATTTTATTGTTAAATCTTATATACCGCAATTGGAACTTTTGAAAAGTGCCAATTTATTTATTACTCACGGAGGGATGAACAGTACAAATGAAGGGCTTTATTTTGATACACCACTGCTTGTCATTCCAATGGGAGCTGATCAATTTATGGTTGGCAAACAGGTTGAAAGGGCAGGGGCAGGAATAAAGCTTGATAAAAGCAAATTATCTTCAGTTGTGTTAAAAGAAAAAATAGACCAGATCTTGGGGAATAATCAATATGCGGATGCAGCGGCCAAAATTGGAGAGTCCCTTCGAAATGCCGGCGGCTACCATCGAGCGGCAAATGCCATATTGGATATGCGAAAATAAGTGAAAATGGTATCCATCGCGAAAATCATTGTATACTAATAACAACACAACAAGGAAGGATGGACTTTTCATGCAAAATGATCAGGCAGACTTAGAAGCTCAACTGAAATTGATTGAAGAATGGGAGAAAGAACAGCAGAAAGAATGGTTTTGGGAAAAAATCGGCCGTCTCCCGTTCAAAGTATTAGATAAGCTCACACCAGCATTTATTCAAGATAAAATTGGAGTCCTCCTTGATGAAGTCGGCGGGTTTATTCAAAATGGCGGTCAATATTTAACATCGGAAAAACGATTAATTGAGCACTTTCAAAACAAACTGCCAAACGAAACGATGGAGACGGTTGCTGATATTCAGAAAGCTCCTTTATCTGTAATGGATCAAATTTGTGAAGAACTTGGGAAAACAAGAGCAAATATGGCAACTGTTCAAGGAGCTACTACAGGAGTCGGTGGCCTATTTACCTTGGCTGTTGATATTCCCGCCATTCTTGGTCTTTCCTTGAAAACCTTGCAGGATATCGCGATATCGTATGGTTATAATCCAAAAGAAAAAACGGAGCGGATGTTTATCATTAAGTGTCTTCAACTTAGTGCGGCAGACATCGTCGGGAAAAAAGTGCTTATTCAAGAGTTAAGTCAGTATCATCAACAACCGGAAGCACGTCAAAATATGATTTCGCAAATTCAAGGGTGGCGTGAAGTCGTCTATAATTATCGTGATTCATTTGGTTGGAAAAAGCTTTTTCAAATGGTCCCTGTTGCCGGTATTCTCTTTGGCGCTATCTCAAATCGTTCGATGGTAAACGGTGTAGCTGAAACAGGTATGATGATGTATAAGAAGCGAAGGATTTTGGAGAAACTTGCGGAGATCGAGAAAATAGATTTGGAAAAAGATGCTTAAAGAAAAGGCTGCCGTATATTGAAACGGCAGCCTAAGATTTTTCTGTAAAGCGCGGCAGTCTGAAGACAATAGCGCAAATTCCACAAATCCCGATCAAAATTGGATAAAAAGAATAAGGGAGGACGCTAATTGGTGATATTTTTGCAATTTGGGCCGCTGACAACATCTGCGCTCCGTATGGAATCAGCCCTTGGATCACACATGAAAAAATATCGAGAATACTTGCTGATTTTCGCGGATCAATTTCATATTGATCAGATAAGTCTTTGGCCAGAGGTCCAGCCGTAATGATGGCTATCGTATTATTGGCAGTAGCCAAGTTGACGACACTAACAAGTCCGGCAATCCCTGCCTCTGCTCCCTTTTTCGAATGAACGCGTCTGGAAATGAACTGCAGAAGAAAAGCGATCCCGCCATTTCGTTTCATCATTTCTGCCATTCCACCGATCAGAAGAGACAAAATGATAAGCTCTGACATTCCGCTGATCCCCTCGGTTATGGCTTGTAAATAAGAATGAAGTGTTAGGCTGCCATCAAATATCCCGATAGCACCGGCTAAAACGATTCCACCAAAGATAACGGCCATTACATTAAAACCGGAGATTGCAAATATTAAAACGCCGAGATATGGTAAGACCTTTATCCAACTGAAATCACCTTCTTGAGCTTGAAGTTGACCTCCTGATGTGAAAATCATCAGAACAATAATGGTGATCATTGCAGCAGGTAAAACAATGATGAAATTTGTTTTAAACTTGTCCGACATTTTTGTTTTTTGCGTGCGAACTGCGGCAATTGTTGTATCAGAAATAAATGATAAGTTATCGCCAAACATGGCACCACCTACAACTGCAGCTACTGAAAACGCTGCTGAAACACCGATTTCAGCGCTAATGCCGGCAGCAATTGGAGCAAGTGCCGCAATCGTTCCTGTTGATGTTCCCATTGATACTGAGATAAAAGCAGCAATGATAAATAACCCGCTAACCATAAACTGCTCAGGAACAAAGGAAAGTGCTAGATGTACTGTCGAATCAACAGCTCCCATCGCTTTTGTAGCAGCAGAAAACGCTCCCGCTAAAATAAAGATCATGACCATAATCATAATATCAGGATGGCCTGCACCTTTTGCAAACCACTCGGTTTTCTGACTCAGTGATTCTTTTCGATTCATAGCGAGTGAAAAAACCGCCGCGACCAGTGCAGCAACAACGATTGGAAGACTATAAAAATCGCCAGTTATGACGCCTGATCCCACAAATAAACAAACAAATAATAACAGTGGCAAAAGTCCTGAAGCTTTTGCATTTAGCTTTTGCATGATGTACACCCTCTTCTATTGTTAAAACCGTTTATCACCAATATCCAACACTTTAAAAGGCGGAAGGTCAAAAGTCAAATGGTAAAATGAGTTTAAGAAAAAGTCAACTATAAAAATGTTAATAGAAAAGAATAAAGACAATGGGAACCATCATATTTTAAAAAAAGACAAGCCAATTCGAATACTGAATATTTAAAGGGATTGGAAGATAATAGAATACAAAAAAACGAATTTTTCTTTATTTGGGATAAGATTAAAATATTATAAATAATTGACCTTCAAAAGAGATTTCCGCTTTGTTTTGTTATATAATTTACAGATATGATACATTGAAATGTATTTCAAAATTTTTGAATAGATGAATAGGAATAAAGTACTGGTGGGAGAGTGTAACTTGAATGGCAGCTTTGTTTAAATTTTTTCAACATTCTGGGGTCAGGCGTTTTTTTGTTTTTGTTGTGTTGGCGGGAATTTTGTATTTATTTAGCAGTATGATCAATCTGATACTACTTACGTTTATTTTTACGTTTTTAATGAACCGTTTAGAGAACGTCATCAGAAATTTCTTGAATCGTTTTATGAATGTCAGTCAAAAACTGATTATATCTTTATTATACTTAGCATTGGCTATCGGACTTACGATTGGTGGAATCATGTTTTATCCAGTTATCGTTGAGCAGATTCAGCAGCTCATTAGAAAAGGAAAATATATTGCCGCACATCCTGATAGCATTCCATTTGTTGATATGATTACCGATATGTTTGGTGATATTAATCTGTCAGCCTATTTTGAAAAAGGATTTAATTTTATCTATGAATATATAACAGATATAAGCACATTTGGCATACAGGTTGTTATGTCGTTAATTCTCAGTATGTTCTTCCTAATTGAAAAAGATAAAGTCATCAACTTAATGGAGAAATTCAAGACGAGTAAGGTTGCTTCATTTTATGAGGAGTTTGCTTATTTTGGGAAAAAATTCACAAGTACATTTGGTAAAGTCATTGAAGCTCAGTTCATTATTGCGACTGTCAATTGTGCTTTAACAACGATAGCCCTTGCATTTATGGGATTTCCCCAGCTTTTTGGTCTGTCAGTCATGGTATTTTTCCTCGGCTTAATTCCCGTTGCCGGTGTTGTGATCTCTCTCATTCCGTTAAGTATTATTGCCTATAGTATTGGCGGTGTTGCTTATATCTTTTCAATGGTGTTGGTCATCATGATCGTTCACGCAATTGAAACGTATTTTCTCAATCCGAAATTGATGTCGGCGAAAACGGAATTACCTATCTTTTTCACATTTATTGTGTTAATTTTTTCTGAACATTTTATCGGAATTTGGGGATTGATTATCGGAATTCCAATTTTTGTGTTCGTTTTAGATATCCTAAATGTGACAAATAAAGAAGATAATGGGTATTCTGTCACCGATAAATAGCAAATAATTGTAAATATAAAAATTTTGTTTACATTTTTCGAATTTTCAGGTATAAATGTAATATAACATTATAGCGCCACACGTTTAATCCTTATTAAGGAGTGGGGGACCCGATCATTTGGGGTGAATTTCTCAGTTCACGGAGAACTGAGAGACGGACATCTCTTCGTCCGAACCCGTCAGCTAACCTCATCAACGTGAAGAGAGTCATGTGGAACCAAAATTAAAAATGGTAAAGTCCATGAGAGATCTCTCATGGGCTTTTTTTGGAAAGGGGATGCTTCAATGAAGTTAGCTACAAAGATTATCATTTCTTTAATATTAGGTGCAGTTGTCGGAATTATTTTAAATGTTACTTCACCGGATCTATTTGACAAGCTCAATACATTTTTGTTCGGACCGCTTGGCACGATCTTTTTAAATCTAATCAAAATGCTTGTCGTTCCAATCGTGTTCTTTTCTCTTACTCTAGGTGTTGCCGGCCTTGGAGATCCAAAAAAACTTGGAAGAATCGGTGCGAAAACGATCTCTTATTTTTTAGTGACAACAGCAGTCGCTATTACAATCGGACTTTCTTTAGCATTGATCATTAAACCTGGAACAATCGGAAGTTATGATAAAAGCGCCGCGGAATTTTCAGCTGAAAAAGCACCGAGTATTGCGGAAACACTGCTCAATATCATTCCGACGAACCCTGTTCAAGCAATGGCTGAAGGGAATATGCTTCAAATCATTGCGTTCTCGATATTAGTCGGTTTTGGCATTACAGTACTTGGAAAAAAAGCAGATACTTTGCTGAGAGTGGTCGAACAAGGGAATGACTTGATGATGTATCTCGTCAATCTCGTTATGAAATTCGCACCATTCGGAACTTTCGGATTAATCGCAACAGCGATTGGCAGTCAGGGATGGGATGCTATTAAAGCGATGGGTCTTTATATGATTGTTGTTGTCTTGGCGCTTTTCATCCATGCGATCGTCACTTATGGTTCAACAATCGCATTACTTGCTAAACGAAATCCTTTGACATTCTTTAAAGACTTTTCAGAGGTAATGCTTGTTGGCTTCAGTACATCGAGCAGTAATGCAACATTGCCGATATCAATGGATGTTGCACAAAGAAAACTAAAAGTTCCTGAACCGATCAGCAGTTTTGTACAGCCGCTTGGAGCGACGATCAATATGGATGGAACAGCGATTATGCAAGGGGTCGCGACCGTGTTTATCGCTCAAGTTTATGGCGTTGACTTAACATTTACACAATTGATCATGGTCGTACTGACAGCCGTACTGGCTAGCATTGGAACTGCAGGGGTCCCGGGAGTCGGTTTAATCCTGTTAGCGATGGTTCTTCAATCAGTTGATCTTCCTGTAGCTGGAATTGGGCTAATATTAGGAATTGACCGTCTATTAGATATGATCCGAACAGCTGTCAATATAACTGGAGATGCAGCATGTGCTGTCATTGTCTCTGAAACAGAGAAAAAGCATGGCAAGATTGAAGCGCCGCATTCAGATGTGAGCGCATAGAAAAATGATATAATCAAACAGTGCCTTTTTGGGCACTGTTTATTTTTTTGAAAAAAAGGGGGATTGCGATGACACAGCATCCTGTTTTACAAATAAAAAGTATTGATAAAGTGATTGATGGGCGACAGATATTGAAAGACATTGATTTCACAGTCAACAAGGGGGAAATCGTTGGTCTGCTTGGTCCCAATGGTTCAGGAAAAACAACGCTTATCAAACTGTTAACCGGTTTAATCAAAAAGAGCAGTGGAGACATTTTGATCAATGGTTTTTCGATTGACCGTCAGTTTGAAAAAGCGATCCAAGCTGTGGGTGCCATTGTAGAGAATCCAGAATTTTATTTGTATCTTACAGGCTATGAAAACCTTAATCTATATGCGAAAATGTATGCGAAAATCAGCCAAGATAGGTTAAATGAGGTGATCGGACGGGTCGGTCTTGAACAAGTGATTCATCATAAAGTGAAAACCTATTCACTGGGGATGAGACAACGTCTAGGCATAGCTCAGGCGATTCTTCAGCGTCCAAAACTGTTGATTTTGGATGAACCAACAAATGGTTTGGATCCTGCCGGAATGAAAGATTTTCGTGAACATTTGCGGGAACTAGCTGAACAAGAAGAAACGGCGATTGTTTTCGCGACACATTTATTAAAGGAAGTCGAAGACTTATGCGATAGGGTGATCATCATCCAGCATGGCAAGGTAAAATCAGCCGTCAGCTTGACAGAAAATCAGCACCAAGAAAAAACGCTTCTTGAAGTGGAACCTTGTGATCAAGCACTTAAGTGGCTAAAAGAAAATGGCTATAACGTTAAGGTTGAAAGAAATCTGTTAGCTGTTCAAGTAACCAGAGCGGACATCCCTCGTTTGAATAAACAACTTGTCACGGCGGGTCTTGATGTTTTTTCAATTGCGCAATGTAAACTGTCTCTTGAAGATGAATATATGGCTTTAACAAATGTTAGGGAAGGGAGGGGTTCTGATGTACAAATTAATTCAAAATGAACATTATAAACTACTGAAGCGGAAAGTCACTTTAGTGTCGCTCGCATCTCTTGTCATTTTACAATTTTCGCTCGCTTTGGTTATAAAACAAATCATAGTCGGAGCAGGTGTGGAAGATCATTTTATCGGTTATTTTTCATTTACAACTCACTTACATATTCTCTTACAGGGATTTTCGATTGTAGTCGCGGCTTCAATTATTTCCTTTGAATATGATAAAAAGACGATCAAGTTTTTGCTGATCCGCCCTGTCAGAAGGGAAAGGATTTTATTTGCCAAATTGATGACAAGTATAATGGTAAGTATGTGGCTATTTTTGCTTTATTACGGACTTGCTTTATTATTTGGTTTATTCTTTTTTGGAACAAAGCTTGATTCAAAAGCCGAGTCCTTATTTTCTAACACGTTAAAGTTAATCGGTACACAATGGCTTGAAGTCTTTCTTATGATCACCTTTGCCTTTTTATGTTCAGCTTTGTTTAGGAGCAGTACACTTAGTATGATGGTATCGATTATTGTGCTGTATAGTGCAAAAGTTCTTGTTTCAATCACAGCCTATCTAGAAGAGCCTTGGGGAAGATGGCTGTTGTTTGCCAACACCGATTTTAGACAATATGCTGAACATACAAAACCGCTTTTTCCAGGAATGACCCCTTTATTTTCTCTTTTTATCATTTTGATTCATTTTGCTTGCTTTATTGGTCTCGCTTGGTGGAGTTTCTGTAAAAGAGATATTAAACTTTAAGGCGTATTTCAGTTCATATTGAATCCAATATGTTGCAGATCCACTTTTTGAAAACTATAATACTTATTAAATCAATCGGAATTGTATGGGGGATGCCTAGTGAACTCTATATTTGTAAAAACCGTGAAACAACAGGAGTGGCTTGAGAAAATTGGAGAATTAGCCGATGAATTCGAAAAGTCGGCAGCTTATTATGACGAACACGCTTTATTTCCGAAAGAGCATATTCAAAGGTTGCGTCATTCAGGTTATACCGCATTAACTGTTGCCAAGGAACAGGGCGGTGAAGGTATCAAGCTTTATGACATGCTGTTATTACAAGAAAGACTTGCAAAAGGAGATGGGCCGACCGCACTGAGCATCGGCTGGCACTTGAGTGTGATGGGCGAATTGGCTGAAGGAAACAGCTGGGATTCCAATGTGTTCAACCTCGTTTCTGAAAAAGTATTAAAGGGAGCGCTTATCAACCGGGCCGCTAGTGAAGCACAGACAGGCAGTCCGACAAGAGGCGGCCGTCCTGGAACATCTGCTGTCAAGACAGAAGACGGTTGGGTTGTAAATGGCAGAAAAACATTTACAACGATGTCACCGGTTCTTGATTACTTTCTCGTAACGGCTTGGATTGATGAAAAACAATCAATCGGCGTTTTTTTGATCCACAAAGATACCGATGGAGTCATGATTGAGGAAACATGGGATATGATGGCAATGAGAGGGACAGGGAGTCATGATCTTATCATGACAAACGTCCGCCTTGATTTCTCTATGCTAGTTGAGCTTCAAACGAAAAAAAGAACAGATAAAATAAACGGTTGGCTTTTGCATATCCCGGCTGTCTACCTTGGGATCGCCCAAGCAGCCAGAGATTATGCTGTTCAATTTGCAAAAGAATATCAACCTAATAGTCTGAAAGTGCCAATTAAAGATGTACAAGCTGTTCAACGTCAAATTGGGGAAATTGACCTAGAGCTTATGAAAGCTCGTCACTTTTTGTATCATGTCGCAGAACTTTATGATGATTCGAAGCGACGCAAGCAAATAAAGGGAGAGTTGGGTGCTGTTAAACATACAGTGACAAATTCAGCTATATATGTTGTCGATAAAGCGATGAGGGTCGTTGGAGCGAAAAGTCTGGCAAGAACGAATCCTTTGCAACGGTATTATCGCGATGTTCGGGCTGGCCTCCATAACCCGCCAATGGATGATGCAACGATTTCAAAGTTAGCGGGAATGGCATTTAATCAAACATAATGTGCTGCCGGAAAGAAGCCGGGTTTTCTGCCGGTTTCTTTCATTATCATTATGATGATGAATCGGTTTTTTTAAGAAATTTGTATTCTCTTTCAAGCTCGCTCAAAGGTAGTTCATAAAGGTGGCGTTCTGACTTTTTATATAAACCGAGTTGAATTAATTGCTTGATCAAGTGATTTTTTCTCGCTTCGACCGCTTTTCGTAATTGAGGGGCCAAATACATTCACCTCGCAAATATTGTTATTCTAATTGAGAATCGTTATTATACAAAAGAACTTGAGGGAATGTAAAGGAAGAAGCATTACTAAAAAAACCGGCAAGGTCTTCCTTTGTGACCTTTACCGGAATTTGAAACGATTTTAACGTTGATCTCGTCTATCATATATTGGATGAATAAGGGGAGCATTAGTCAATATGTTCAGATAAAAACTCGCTGACCTCTTCTGGTGTTTTCGCATTTGCACTATGAAGATGTCCGATTTTTTTACCTTCTTTGAAAATTAAAAGGCTGGGAATACCCATCACTTGGTATTTTTCAGCAAGCTCTGGCAGGTCATCTTTATTTAGTTCATACCACTCATATGCTTGATAAGTCTGAAGGATATCGCCGATGAACATATTCATCCGGGTGCAGTCAGGGCACCAGTCGGCGTAAAATTTTATGATCGTTTCTTGATCACCTTTTATGATGTCATCGAATTGTGCTTTTGTTGTGATTTTTTTCAATTAGCATCCTCTCCTTTTTCATGCCATTTTAATATAAAATGAAAAGGAATGACATTTAAATGCTTATTCCTTTTCCTAAAATATTAGATCATTTTCCATGGAAAATGATAAGATAGTAAAGATGAATCCAGTAGGGGGAGTACGAAGTGAAGACAAGATTAGGATTGGTGTACGGCGGAAAATCAGCAGAGCATAATGTTTCCCTGCAAACCGCATTAGCCGTCATTAAAGCATTAGATACCGAAAAATTTGATATACACCCGATTTACATTACAGAAAAAGGTGAATGGCTGAAAGGACCGCAGCTATCAGAACCTGTATCAAATGTCAAAATGCTTCAATTTGAACAGACAGGAAAGACTTTTTCTCCGGCTATTTTAAACCGTGATATGTTTCCAGGATTGTCTAATGAAGAGCCAATTGATGTTGTATTTCCGTTATTACACGGACCAAATGGTGAAGATGGTACAATTCAAGGCATGCTTGAACTGTTAAATATTCCTTATGTGGGAAATGGTGTTTTAGCTTCTTCAGCAGGAATGGATAAAGTCATCATGAAACAACTGTTTGCCCAAGTAGGACTTGATCAGGTAAAATATTTATTCTTTGTGAAAAAAAATTGGAAAGCTTCAAAAGAAGCAAGCTTTCTCCAAGTAGAAGCAGAACTCGGTTACCCTTGTTTTGTTAAGCCGGCAAACCTTGGTTCAAGTGTTGGGATCAGCAAATGTCGGAACCGTGAAGAGCTTGATCAAGCTTTTGAATTGGCTTTCCAATATGACCGGAAGATTGTTGTTGAAGAAGGTGTCATCGGTCGAGAAATAGAGATCGGCGTCTTGGGAAATGATGAACCAATGTGTTCTGTCGTTGGGGAAATTGCTCCGAAAAAAGATTTTTATGATTACAAAGCAAAATATGAAGATGGTGACACAGACTTGCTTATTCCAGCTTCGATATCAGAAGATGAATACGAAACAATTCGTGATATGGCCATAAAGGCTTTTCAAGCAATTGACGGTTCTGGTCTTGTTAGAGCAGACTTTTTCTTAACAAGTGAAGGGAAAGTATTCATTAACGAAGTTAACACAATGCCCGGATTTACCCCGTTCAGTATGTTTCCTCTTTTGTGGAAGCAGTCCGGAATTGAATACTCCGATCTAATCGAAAGACTTGTCACTTTAGCGATAGAGCGACATGAGGAAAAACAGCAGATTAAACATACATTTTAATCCCAGTTAGGTCTAGAGACCGTGAAAGACACTATCTCTTTTTTGGGATAGTGTCTTTTTTCATTGCTGGAGAAAGAGAGGATCAAATATGATCAAGAGAACGGTTGAAGAAATTGCCAGTATGGCGGAAGGAATCCTTCTGGATGACACATTTAGCGGCTGTATGGTAAAAGGTGTTTCAACGGATTCAAGAAGATTGGCGAAAGAGCAGTTGTTTATTCCACTAACTGGTGAGCGTTTCAATGGACATGCTTTTGTAAAACAAGCTTTTCAAGAAGGTGTAGCAGCAGTATTGTGGAACCGAGATGAACCGAATCCTCCTCAAGGGCATGCGGTGATTGTTGTTGATGATACACTTAAAGCTCTGCAAAGACTTGCGAAAGCCTATCGTGAGCAACTGCAAATCAAAGTAATTGGTGTGACGGGTTCGAATGGAAAAACAACCACAAAAGACATGATTCATGCTGTTCTGCAAACCGTTTATCGGGTTCATAAGACCGAGGGGAACTATAATAATCATATCGGTTTGCCCCTTACTCTTCTTGCCATGCCTGAAGACACAGACATTGCTGTTTTGGAAATGGGAATGAGTGCGAAAGGTGAGATTGAATTTCTCAGTCGCCTTGCCCGTCCGGATGCTGCAGTGATCACTAATATTGGAGAATCACATCTTCAGGATCTAGGTTCAAGAGAAGGGATTGCAGAAGCAAAGTTGGAAATTGTAAGCGGCCTTTCGAAAGATGGTACACTCATTTATATTGGGGATGAACCGCTTCTGTCAAAAAATCTTGTCAATCCCCCATACAAAACGAAAACATTTGGAGAAGATCCAGCTTTTGATTATCAATTGGAAAAGATGAAGCAGACAGACCAAGGCACTGCTTTTGATGTCAAGGGGATAGACAACCATTTCTATATTCCTGTATTAGGAAAACATAATGTGAAAAATGCTTTGGCGGCAATTGCTGTTGGTGATCTTTTTGGGATTACCGATGATAAACTTGAAGAAGGTCTTAAAAACATAAAAGTAACGGGGATGAGACTGGAACTTATGAAAACTTCAAGCGGTCTGGCGATCATTAATGATGCTTATAACGCGAGCCCAACATCAATGAAAGCGGCTATTGAGCTTGTCGAGCAGCTGACTGGATACGGTAAGAAAATCGTTGTCCTTGGTGATATGCTCGAACTAGGAGAACAGGAACGAACCTTTCATGAAGGTATTGGAAAGGCGATAAATCAAGATGCGATCGATCTTGTTTTCACATATGGAGAGCTGAGTGAATACATTGCAAAGGGAGCTCTGCAAACATTCCCCGAAAACCGCGTATTCCACTTCCGCCGTGAACAGAAAGAGAACCTGAAACAGCTGTTAAGCGAAAAAGCGGAAGCCGGGGATTTAATCCTTGTTAAAGCATCAAGAGGAATGAAACTTGAGGATGTTATAAAAGAAATATAAAAAAATGAATCATTCAGTCGGTTTTTTATATGATAAAAAGTAAAAGAAAACGGGTGAAAGGTCATGATAGGATGTTTGTGCATTCATGGTTTTACCGGAGCACCGTATGAATTAGAACCGCTAGCTTGTCATTTAAAACAAATAGAGGATTGGCGAGTTGAGATGATCACACTGCCGGGACACGGAGATATACCGATACTTAAAGGCGTTTTATTTCAAGAGTGGGTTGCTTGTGCTGAAGTTGAACTTGTCCGTCTTCTGAAAACATGTAATACTGTATTTTTAATCGGATTTTCTATGGGAGGAATGATTGCTGCCTATTTGGCGGGGAAATACCCGGTTAAGCGGCTTGTGCTATTAAGTGCAGCCGCCCAATATATTAGCCCTGGGCAGCTCCTTAATGATCTGAAGCAAGTGCTAAGAGATTCTTTCCGTGGAAAAATCAAGAGTAACCAGCTTTATCAAAGATATAAACGAAAGTTGACAAGCACACCGATTTCTTCTACGGTTGAATTTTTAAGACTGGTCAAAGCCACTAAACCTTCTTTAAGACATCTGCACATTCCAGTACTCATCGTTCAAGGTGAGTGTGATTCAATTGTCCCGTTATCAAGTGCTTATTATTTGTATGAAACCATTCCTTCACATGAAAAACAGCTTTGTCTTTTACCGGGTTCAAAACATCATGTCTGTCTTGAGGAAAAGCCCGACTATCTTTTTCAAACTGTGGAAACATTTCTGAAGAAAGAGATGGGACAAAAAAATAATAATTAAGTTGTATTTGGAAAAAATAAAAGTATAAGATACACCAGCTACTGGAAAAAATAAAAGAGTACTGTCGAAGAATATAAAGCGTGTGTTACAATATCAAAAAGGTTCGGGCTCTTTAAAGGGTGACTTGTTTCTCTTTACATAAGTCCATCATGCCCTTTGGCCCACGAAGCTCGTCTTATTGAAAAACATATAACAGAATGGTAATATAACATGTAAAGTAATTCGGGCTTTGTATAACTATGAACCTGTCCTTTATATAAAGGGCAGTTTTTATTGATGAAACACGACATTACTGAAACAGTAAGCAGAAGGAGTTTGAATACATTGACTATAACGTTTCAAGATTTTCAATTAAGTTCTGATCTCACAAAAGCGATTAAGCGTATGGGATTCGAAGAGGCAACACCAATTCAAGCGCAAACAATTCCGCTCGGTCTAGCAAATAAAGATGTGATCGGACAAGCGCAAACGGGAACAGGAAAAACGGCTGCGTTCGGTATTCCCCTTGTTGAGAAAATCAACCCCGAATCTCCTAACATTCAAGCCATTGTTATTGCACCTACTCGTGAATTAGCCATTCAAGTTTCTGAAGAGCTATATAAAATTGGACAGGATAAACGTGCCAAGGTGCTTCCGATTTATGGTGGGCAGGATATTGGACGCCAAATTCGTGCTTTAAAGAAAAATCCGCACATTATTGTTGGTACACCAGGTCGTTTGATTGACCATATTAACCGCCGTACAATGCGTCTCCAAACGGTCAATACCGTTGTCCTGGATGAGGCGGATGAAATGCTGAACATGGGCTTCATCGAAGATATTGAATCCATTCTTTCAAATGTACCGGCTGAGCATCAAACTTTACTATTTTCGGCGACGATGCCTGCTCCAATTAAACGAATTGCAGAAAGATTTATGAGCAATCCAGAGCACGTCAAAGTAAAAGCAAAAGAAATGACGGTTTCTAATATTCAACAATTTTACTTAGAAGTCCAAGAACGGAAAAAATTTGATACATTAACACGTCTGCTTGACATCCAATCACCTGAGCTTGCGATCGTATTTGGACGTACGAAACGCCGTGTTGATGAGCTGACTGAAGCACTCAACTTACGCGGGTATACAGCAGAAGGAATTCATGGAGATTTAACACAGGCAAAACGGATGGTAGCTCTTCGTAAATTCAAACAAGGTGCCATTGAAGTATTGGTAGCGACAGATGTTGCTGCTCGCGGTCTGGATATTTCTGGTGTTACTCATGTCTATAATTTTGATGTACCACAGGATCCTGAAAGCTATGTTCACCGAATCGGCCGAACAGGACGTGCTGGTAAAACAGGAATGGCTATGACATTTATCACCCCGCGTGAAAAAGATATGCTTCGTGCAATTGAGCAAACAACAAAACGCAAAATGGATCGAATGAAAGAGCCTACACTTGATGAAGCAATCGAAGGACAACAGCAAGTAACAATTGACCGGATTCGGACCATTATTTCTGAAAATAACTTGAATTTCTACATGACTGCTGCAGCTGAACTTTTAGAGGAGCATGACTCTGTCACTGTTGTGGCGGCTGCGATTAAAATGATGACGAAAGAGCCTGATGATACACCTGTTCGCTTAACAGAAGAAGCGCCGCTCAGATCAAAACGCAACAAAAATCATCCTCGTTCATCCAAGCGCAGAGATGGTAGGGATGGCGGTGGATATAGAGGTAAAGGGAAGAAACCGTACGATAAAAAGCGTTCTTCAAATGATAGACGCCAGAAAAAATCTTATTAATGACAAAGGGATTAATCTCCCCTAAAATGAAGCCAGTGGAGCTAGGTAAGTTGTGTCTCTTCACTGGCTTTCCTATTGTTTCGTTTTTTCAGAAACTTTTTAGGAATACATTCGTAAATAGTGGTAGATTGGGGGAAGTAATATTGAGAAATGAACCAAAATATCAGATCAGCCATGATGGACTCAAAGTATGGAAAATCAGTGCTGCCATCACATCGTTTGTTTTACTATTAGTAGCTTCCGGTTTGTTGACATTGGTCTTAATCTTTAAATGGCCTTTGTGGATTGGGATATTAGCGATTGTGATTTGGTTGTTACTTTCGTTCTTTATTATTTTTATTATTCCTAATATTCGCCATAAAATTTGGCGGTATGAAGTACATGAACATGAGATAGACATCCAACATGGGATTTTTTGGGTGACGCGTGTCATTATACCGATGGTCAGAGTTCAGCATGTTGATACAGCACAGGGACCGCTGCTCAGAAGGTACCAACTCGCATCTGTGCAAATTTCAACAGCTGCCACAACCCACTCCATTCCCGCGCTTAATGTGGAAGAAGCAGATCGGCTTAGAGACTTTATATCTCGGTTGGCAAGGGTGACTGAAAATGATGTCTGAACCGAAGCGGTTACACCCGGCAGCCATGATTCTCAATTTCTTTAAAGGGTTAATTGAAACGGTAAAGAATTTTATTGTTCCATTTGGTGTTGCCTTTTTTTTGAATCAAAACAAACTGGTAACGATCATAGCTATTATAGTAGTCGCAGTCGTTTTCATTTCCTTGATCATCATCAGTATTTTAAGATGGAGAAAGTTTACCTATCGAATTGAAGAGGATGAATTGCGGATCGAAGAAGGTCTGATCACGAGGAAAAAAAAGTATATACCAATTGAACGGATTCAAACCATCAATACAAGTGCAGGAATTATTCAGCAGCTGTTTAAGCTTGTTAAACTTCAGGTTGAAACAGCTGGCGGCGGAAAAGAAGCGGAAGTCTCTTTGGCTGCCATCACACAAATTGAAGCTGATCAGCTTCAAAAGATGCTTTTGGAAAAAAAGAAAGAAATCGCCGAAACTGATTTAAATAACGAAATTGTGGTTCAAAAAGAAGTTGTGGAAAAAACAGAAGAACCTCCACAAAACATGGTCTATAAGATGAACGGATCTGAGCTTTTAATTGCAGCATCAACTTCAAGTGGAATTGGAATGGTGATTTCTGGTGTTTTCGCTATTTATACGCAAGTAGACGAATATGTCAAACTTGACTGGCTGTTTGATCAGTTTTCCTTTTTGGACAGCGCTGGAGTCGCTGTCATTGCCTTGCTTATTTTTCTAGTCCTTTTTGTTGCTTGGCTATTTAGTATTGTAGGAATGTTGTTGAAATATGCCAACTTCTCGGTCGTACGGAAAAAGAATGAACTGGTCATTTCCAGAGGATTGATTGAAAAACATCAAACCACTTTACCTTTAAAAAGAATCCAAGCGATTAAAATAAAAGAGGGTTTGATCAGACAGCCGTTCGGTTATGCATCTATTACGATTGTTAGTGCTGGCGGAAGTGCAATGGAGCAAGACAAATCAACGGTTTTGTTTCCGATCATTAAGAAGAAAGAAGTCCAAAAGCGGCTTCATGAAATGCTGCCTGATTATGCACCTGAAGAAGGGCTCAACCATCTGCCAAAACGTGCCTTACGCCGTTATTTGTTGCGCGCATCATGGCCTGTTGCGGCTGTCATCCCTTTGTCTATATTCTTTCCGCCATGGGGATATTTTTCAGTTTTACTGCTCCCGTTTTTTTGGCTTCTTGGCTATTTAGCATTTAAAGATGCAGGATGGAAAATCAGTCATAAAAAATTTCTCATTTGCTCCCGTTTTCTTGGTAAGACAACGGTTGTCATGCAGAAGCGACGAATGCAAGTCTATAAGATAAGCCGTTCTTATTTTCAACGTCGCAAAAAACTTGTTTCAATTCATACGACCATTAAATCTTCGATGCTAATGGAAAGTTTTTCTGTGAAAGATGCAGAAGAGAAAGATTCAGAAACGATTTTTCAATGGTATTCATATCAAAAAAAAGCGAACGGTTAAAAGCCGTCGCTTTTTTTGTTTAACAATAGAGGGGCGAATGCAAGTCCACCGAAAAGACCAAAAATATGTGCAATTATATTAACCTGCTGATTGATCAATGTCATCAATAATGAAATAGCAAGAATGGTTAAAAGAATTTGCGAGTTGGTCCTGTCGATCAGATCTTTTCGAAAAAGAACCATGTATACATATACACCGAATAAGCCAAAGATCGCTCCAGATGATCCGACATGCATATATTCCAAAGGCATAGTCAAATACGTACCGATATTCCCCACCAATCCTGAGCCGATATAAATCAACAAAAAACGTACTTTGCCCAGCATTCGCTCCAGCGCTGGGGCAAATAAAAAAAGTGAAAATGAGTTGAAAAGCAGGTGCGAAAAACTTGCATGAATGAAAATGGGTGTGAGGAATCGCCACCATTCTCCTTTGGTGATTCCTAAATTAAATCCGGTCATTAAATTAGACCACATCTGTACAGAAGGAAACGGTAGCAAAAAAAGAGTCCATATGGCAATCTGGAGGGCCAATATGGCGGCTGTCACCGGATAGAATTTAATAAATGTCTGTGGATTTTCGGTTCTAATAAACATACTTTAGCCCCTTTGCAATGATCTTGTACATATTATCATACATTTATGTGAAACCATTGATAAATAGTACAAACATGAATGTTGGCAGCATGTCTGCATATTGTTTTACCCACCCACATATATTGGGTAGTGCAATAAGGGAGACAAGTCGTTGCAGGCTTTTATGGTACGCGTGCCGATATCGTCGGCCCCTTTCTAATAGCGTACCGTTAAAGTCGAACAAGCGGTTTCTTCCTTTTTACATCAATGATTAAAAAGGGGTTGAAAAAGGTGAGAAAAAGCTTTGTTTTGCTTTTAACGGGGCTGCTTGTTGTCTTTATGCTTTCTGCCTGCGGCCAAAAATCGCAAGAAGATATTGTCACGGGGCTCGACAAGAAGGCAAAAGAATACACGTCCTATAAGGCAAAAGCAAAAATGACGATTGAAACTGGAACTGAACCGCAGGTGTATAATGTGGAAATATGGCATAAAAAACCGTCTTTCTACCGAGTCTATTTAGAAAACCCGAAAAAGGATCAAAGTCAGGTGATTTTGCGGAATGAAAATGGTGTGTTTGTTCTGACACCGTCTTTAAATAAAAGTTTCCGTTTTCATAGTGATTGGCCTAACAACAGCAGCCAAGTATACTTATTTGAATCACTTGTAAAGGATATTAAAAATGATGGTGAAGCTAACTTTTCAACAAAGGATTCAAAGTATTTGTTTGAAACGAAAACGAACTATCAGCATAATCAAATGTTACCGACACAAGAAATTGTATTTAACAAGAAAAACCTGACCCCTTCATCAGTGAAAGTGATGGATACGGATCGAAAAGCGATGGTCACAGTAGAATTCAAAAGTTTTGAATTTGATAAACCTTTAGATAAAAGCTCGTTTGATGAAAAGAAAAATATGACACTATCGCAAATCGATGTGACGACAAGTGCTGAACCGTCAGAATCCTTTGCGGTGAAAACGCCTCTTGACCTTCCGCAAGGTGTGAAGAAGCTAGAAGAGAAGGAAATGACAACAGATGACGGCAAAAGGATTGTCATCACATATGGCGGCGAAAAAACATTTACATTAATTCAGGAAAAAGCTCGAGTCGCCAAAACATCAGCTTCTGTTTCCATGAGTGGTGAGCCGGTTAACCTCGGATTCACAGTCGGTGTTCTTCAAGAAAAATCACTGTCTTGGACATACGATGGAGTTGACTATCTCCTCTCTTCAGAAGATCTTTCACAAAATGAACTTCTAATGGTTGCCAAAAGTATGCAAGGTCAGTCATCCAAGTAAATATGGCCATTCAGGTGGGGCTGTCCAATCGTCGAAAAATCGACTGATTGGACGCCCTTTTTCACGTTAAGTCATTCGTGGAAATTTCACTGCGATTTGCATTTTTACTAGTTCCCTCTTGATCACTTCGTTTATTGAGGAGTTTACTAGAAAATGATGTTATTAGATTTCGGAATTCGTAAACTGATTGATTTGTTTTGGAATTCCCTATATATATTTTGGCAAAATCAAAAAAATATTCTTCAATCCGACCGCTACTAGACTTTCGCTTCAAAAACCATTTTTACTTTTTTATAATCCGGTGTATGTTTTGAACCATTTCTTCGTAAAATGTGTTTTAAATCGATCTGTACAAAATTTCTTTTTAACAACATTTTTAGTATGATAAAAAGGATGATTTGAAACAATTGAATAGGAAGTGTCAGCATGAGATTAAAACCATTTTACAGAAAAACTTGGGCAGAAATCGATTTGACAGCTTTAAAAGACAATGTGCGTCATATGAAACAGCATATTGGCGAGGATGTTCACCTGATGGCAGTTGTGAAAGCAAATGCTTATGGACATGGAGATGCTCAAGTCGCTAAGGCGGCATTGGCAGAAGGAGCGTCCATTCTTGCTGTAGCTTTCTTAGATGAAGCAATCTCATTAAGAGGACAAGGGATTAAAGCACCGATCCTTGTGCTTGGTGCAGTCCCACCTGAATACGCCCATATTGCAGCCGAATATCGGATTACGGTTACGGCTTATTCAGTGGGCTGGGTAAAAGAATCACTTGGTTTCCTTAGTGATGACGAGACCGCTCTTGATGTCCATCTCAAAATCGATACCGGCATGGGACGGATCGGATGTCGAACAGAAGAAGAAATAAAAGAGATTATGGAGTTGGCCAAAGCGAGTGGTAAAATAAACTGCAGAGGCGTGTTCACCCATTTTGCGACAGCAGATGAAAAGGAGACGGACTATTTCCGTATGCAACTTGAACGGTTTAAAAAACTGATTAAACCTCTCCCGCTTGACCGTTTGATGGTCCATTCATCAAATAGTGCTGCAGGATTGCGGTTCAAGGAACAGCTTTTTAATGCGGTCCGTTTCGGGATCGGTATGTACGGTTTGTCTCCTTCACCAGAAATAAAAGACGAGCTCCCATTTCCATTACAGGAAGTGTTTTCACTGCAAACTGAACTTGCTCATGTCAAAAAAATTGAAAAAGGTGAAAGTGTCAGTTATGGAGCTACATATACGGCAGAGCATGATCAATGGATTGGAACTGTACCTGTCGGGTATGCGGATGGATGGATGCGCAAGCTTGCCGGTAGTGAAGTGCTGATTGACGGCAAACGGCAAAAAATGGCCGGGCGAATTTGCATGGATCAGTTTATGATTGCTCTTGATCAAGAGTATCCTGTTGGCACAAAAGTCACTTTGATTGGAAAACAAAAAGACGAATCGATCTCAGTCGACGAAATAGCAGAAAGACTGCAAACGATTAATTACGAAATTACGTGTATGATAAGTTCTCGTGTCCCCCGTATGTTTTTAGAAAATGAGCGTATAATTGGAGTAAGGAATCCGATTTTACCAAATGATAAAGAATGAGTAGAAAAACAGCTTTGCTTACGAAAAGAATAATGATATGATTAACATGGAATGAATAAAGTAGTATTCGTAAGTTTGGTGGAGGTGTATGTTTTTGTCTGAATCCAGCGCTACAACTGAAATAATGATTCGGTTGCCAGAAGCATTAATATCTGAACTTGATGGTGTTGTCATGCAAGATAACGGAAGTAGGAATGAGCTGATTTATCAAGCTACAAAAATGTACTTGCGCGAACGCAAAAATCGACAAATACGGGAATCGATGAGACGCGGCTATATGGAGATGGCCAAAATCAATTTAAACATCTCTTCTGAGGCGCAATTTGCAGAATTTGAGGCTGAAAACACCGTAGAGCGCTTAGTAAGCGGAGGATAATCATTTGATTGTGAAACGCGGCGATGTTTATTTTGCTGATCTATCTCCTGTTGTTGGCTCAGAACAAGGCGGGGTGCGCCCGGTTTTAGTGATTCAAAACAACATCGGCAATCGCTTCAGCCCAACTGCTATTGTTGCAGCCATAACAGCCCAAATACAGAAAGCAAAATTACCTACCCACGTCGAAATTGATGCGAAACGCTATGGTTTTGAAAGAGATTCCGTTATATTGCTGGAACAGATTCGAACGATCGATAAGCAAAGACTAACGGACAAAATCACTCATCTTGATGATGAGATGATGGAAAAGGTTGATGAAGCCTTACAAATTAGTTTGGCACTTATTGATTTTTAATAAGGGAAAAGAAGTTGCTCACAGAGGAAAGAGCAACTTTTTTTGTGTTCCAAAAAACCCCACGATATAATGGTGATATTGAAGAAAAATTTTATTGTTTTCGTCATAGGGGGGATCAATGTGTCGAATGATGTGATTTTAAACTATATCATGGAACACCAAGATGAACTAGCTGAACATTGGGCAGACATTTTAAAAAACCTGGATAATAGGGAATCTTTAAACGATCAGATATATCAAATGATGAGCCGGGATTATCTTGAGCTTTTAATGAATGATTCAAAAATTGAAACTGAAAAAGCGGCCGCTATTGGCAAATTTTCTTCAAAATCGGTCCAAATCGGTGTTTCCTTTAAACTTTTGTCATCTAGTTTATCGGCATTTTGGAAACATCTTTATCATGAAATAGACAACCATACTGAAGATGATCGGTGCAGCGATTTGATTTGGCAAATTGATCAGTTTATTGATCCGATTAACAGCGAGATCCTTCATCAATATGCTGTTTCTTGGGAAAAAACCGTTGCATTGCAAAAAGTTGCTTTACAAGAGCTTTCAGCACCACTCATTCCGGTTTTTGAAAACATATCGGTCATGCCACTTGTCGGGACAATTGATACTGAACGTGCCAAAAAAATGATGGAGAACCTCCTCAACGGAGTAGTGAAACATCGTTCTGAAGTGGTCTTAATCGATATCACAGGTGTACCTGTTGTCGATACAATGGTTGCTCATCACATTATTCAAGCTTCTGAAGCTGTTAGACTTGTTGGCGCAAAATGTCTGCTTGTCGGCATTCGGCCCGAAATTGCACAAACCATTGTCAATCTAGGCATTGATTTAACACAAGTGGTGACAAAAAATACGTTGCAAAGAGGAATTGAAACCGCATTAGAAATGACAAATAGAAAAATTGTTTCGTTGGGGGAATAGTGGTGAGGACACCTAAAGTTCCAATTTTGAAACTTGGTCATTACCTGCTCGTATCTATCCAAGTAGAACTTGATGACCAAACAGCGCTCCAATTTCAAGAAGATTTGCTCAATAAGATCTATGAAACAGGTTCGAGCGGAGTGGTCATCGATCTGACATCAGTAGATATCATCGATTCTTTTATTGCTAAAGTGTTAAGCGATGTGATGACAATGTCAAAACTGCTCGGGGCTAAAATGGTCCTGACAGGTATACAACCATCTGTTGCGGTGACATTAATTGAACTCGGTGTTTCATTAGCAGACATGTCAACAGCAATTGATCTTGAAAAAGGGCTTGAGACATTGCAGCGTGAATTGGGGGAATAGTCATGAAAGACCGGTCCTGTGTAAAGATTTTGACAGAATGGGATATTGTAGCTGCCAGACAACTTGGGCGAAACATTGCCAAAGAACTTGGATTTGGTACAGTAGATCAAGCAAGAATTACGACAGCTATTTCTGAACTGGCCCGAAATATTTACCTATATGCTGGAGAAGGTCAAATATGCATTGAAGAGGTCCAAGAAAAAGCGAAAAAGGGGCTGAATATCATTGCAGAGGATCATGGCCCGGGTATAGCCGACATCCGCAAAGTGATGGAAGATGGCTTTTCAACATCGGGTGGATTAGGGGCCGGTCTTCCAGGAGTAAAGCGTTTAATGGACCAATTTGAATTACATTCAGATGCAGAAAATGGAACGAAGATCAAGGCCGTAAAGTGGCTTTAGTAGGAGGGAACGAATGGAGTTCAAGGAAATGATCACGCAACGTTATCAACAACTACTTAGCCGTTATTTATCTGAATTAACTGAGACATCTTTATATCAAGGACAAAAATTCAGCAGAAAAACAATTGAGCAGCAAGTGCCGCCAGAAGAGATCATCAGTATCCATCGAAAGGTTTTGTCTGAGTTGTATCCAGATTTGCCAATTCAAGTGTTCCACTCGCTTGATTTTTTAATTGAAGTGATGATTGGGTATGGTCTTGCTTATCAAGAACATCAAACATTAAGAGGCATTCAGCAGGAAATCAAATCAGAAATTGAGATTGCTGCAAATGTCCAGCAAACACTGCTTGAGACAACAATACCGAAGGATAAAACGCTCGACATTGGGGCTATAAGTGTCCCGGCAAAGCAAATGAGCGGTGACTACTATCATTTTGTTCGTGATCAGGACTCGATCAATATTGCTATTGCTGATGTGATTGGAAAAGGGATTCCAGCGGCTTTATGTATGTCAATGATCAAATATGCGATGGATTCTTTACCGGACTCTGGCGCACATCCTTCAAAGGTACTGAGAAGCCTAAATCGAGTAGTGGAACAAAATGTTGATGCAAATATGTTTATTACGATGTTTTATGGAAATTATCATCTGCAACATCACCTATTCAAGTTTGCCTCTGCCGGTCATGAACCAGGCTTTTATTACTGCTCTAGCGAACGTAAATTCTACGATTTACTGGCGAAAGGTCTCGTTCTCGGGATTTCATCTGATTATGACTATAAACAATACGAACAAAAGCTACATGTTGGTGATATGATTATTCTTTTTTCTGATGGTGTGACCGAAAGTAGAAAAGATAGCGGGTTTTTGGAACGGTCAGACTTAAAAAAATTAATTGCCTTACATATGTCAGAACCAGCACAACAAATGGTTGAAAACATCTATGAAAGTTTGCTCAAACTGCAAGACTTTAAGCTCCATGATGATTTTACCCTTATTATTTTGAAAAGAAAGGTTTAGAGCTTTTTTTTGAGGGGTATTGAAACAATAGCTAGAATGGAAACCTGAGGTGATACTGTTGAACTTGAAAATCGGTACAAAAGAATATGATCATGTAGTAAAAATGAAAGTAGCAGGAGAAATAGATGTGCAATCCGCTCCGTTATTGCGCGATTCTTTAATGGAATTTGCGGAGGAGGGAAAGTGTCTAGAGGTTTGTCTTGAGGACGTTTCATATATGGACAGTACAGGATTAGGTGTGTTTGTAGGGATTTATAAAACGGTAAACAAAACAGGAGGGTCTTTAGTGCTTAGGAATCTGTCTGACCGTTTACTCCGATTATTTGATATCACAGGTTTAAAAAATATCATCGATATTTTTGGAAAGTCTGAGGGTGAATTATCATGAAGCGAATAGCTGATCACATTGAAATGAAGTCACCTGCTAAACCCGAATATGTAGGAATTATTCGTTTGACACTATCTGGAATAGCAAGTAAAATGGGGTATTCTTACGATGATATTGAAGACTTGAAAATTTCTGTCAGTGAGGCCTGTACAAATGCTGTGCAGCATGCTTATCGAGCAGACAAAAATGGCGAATTTTCCGTGAAATTTGGTATGTTTGAAGATCGTCTAGAAATCACTGTCACTGATCAGGGTCAAAGTTTTGATATTGAAAAAGAACAGAAGAACATCGGTCCATACTCCTCAAAGTATACGGCAGATCAATTAACAGAAGGAGGGCTCGGGTTATATTTAATTGAAACGCTTATGGATGAAGTCAACGTACAAATTGACCCAGGTGTAACTGTATCAATGATTAAGTTCTTAAACAGGGAGCGAGTTGATGATGACACAACCGTCCAAAAATATAAAGCTTACTAAAGATGACGTAGCCCGGCTCATTAAAGAATACCAGAACGACCAGAATGAAAACGCCCAACTGACTCTCGTCCAGCATTATACGAATTTAGTGGAAAAGTTAGCAAATAAATATTCTAAAGGAAAGAACTTCCATGAAGATTTACAACAGGTCGGAATGCTTGGTTTACTCGGTGCGTTGAAACGCTATGATCCTGAGATGGGGAAATCATTCGAAGCCTTTGCCATTCCAACGATTATTGGGGAAATCAAGCGGTTTCTCCGCGACAAAACATGGAGTGTACATGTCCCGAGAAGAATTAAGGAATTAGGACCGAAGATCAAATCGGCGGTTGATCATTTAACCGCAAAAACACAACGATCCCCACGGGTCGATGAAATTGCTGAATTCTTAAATGTAACTGAAGAAGATGTACTAGAAACAATGGAAATGGTAAAAAGCTATCATGCTTTATCTGTCGATCACAGCATTGAAGCAGACACAGATGGGAGTACAGTCACGATCCTTGATATGGTTGGCACCCAAGAACAAGGTTATGAAAAAGTAAATCAAAAGCTGATGCTTGACAGTGTGTTAGATGTCCTGTCAGACCGTGAAAGACAAATACTCGATCTGACTTATATTCAAAACAAAAGTCAAAAAGAAGCCGGCGAACTACTAGGAATATCACAAATGCATGTATCAAGACTTCAGCGCAAAGCTGTAAAACGATTGAGGGAAGCATTAGCGGAAGATCCTTTTATGGAGTTGAAATCATGATCTGGACCGAAGCAAACCGGTATATCCGTGCTCTCGTTTATCAAATACCTAAAGAAGGGAAAAGGATATGCGGAGACAGTTTTTATTTTCATACAACTAATAATGGTATGATATGTAGTGTAGCTGATGGACTTGGGAGCGGTGATCTGGCTCACGAATCTTCTTCAACAATAAGCCAAATGATCGAAAAGTACCGTGATGATGATATCCAAAACTTAATGGAACGCTGTAACCAAGCTATGAAACATAAACGGGGTGCGACCGTAGCTATTTTAAAAGCGGATTTTAAAACAAAGACATTAACCTACACTTCTGTTGGAAATATTCGCTTTATTTTATATCATCCTTCAGATCAATTCTTTTCTCCAATTCCGACCAAAGGATATTTATCAGGAAAACCGCATACTACTAAAAAAACATTCACCTATTCTTATCAACAGGGATCAAAGTTCATGATCTATTCAGATGGACTGTCGGTTCCTGCTCTTCGACATGAACTGAAACATCATTCTCCAGAGACGATTTCACAGAAACTAGAAATGTACACTACACATGGTAATGACGATTTAACCTATATCATTGGGCAGTTTTGTTAAACTGTTCAGTTTGGTATAGGTTTTTGGTACACTTAAGAAAGAACATCTATATGGAGGCTATCATGGATAATTTGGCATTGATCGTCAAGCAAATTGCTAAGGAAACCGGACTGACATCCAAACATGTCGAAAATGTAATTCAGTTGTTAGAAGGCGGAAATACCGTACCGTTTATTGCGAGATATCGTAAAGAACAAACAGGTTCGATGGATGAAGTGCAAATTCAAACAATTTCTGAAAGATGGGGATACATTCAGCATTTGAATCAGCGAAAAGACGAAGTGATTCGCTTAATTGCGGAGCAAGATAAGCTGACAGACGACTTAAAGCTGAAAATTGAAAAAGCGGAAAAACTGCAAGAAATTGAAGACTTATACCGTCCATATAAGCAAAAAAGAAAAACGAAAGCAACAATTGCTAAAAGCAAAGGGCTTGAGCCATTGGCTGACTATATCATCACACTTCCGCAAAACAGGGAAATCTTTGCTGAAGCCCAACAATACATAAATGAAGAAAAAGAAGTTTTCAGTGCTGAAGAAGCACTTGAAGGTGCAAAACATATTCTTGCTGAACGAATCTCTGATGAACCGGAATTTAGAAGATGGATTCGACAGGAAACGTTTAAAAAAGGAACGTTAAAATCGGTAGTCAAAAATATTGAAGCGGATGACAAGAAATTATATGAGATGTATTACGAATATGAAGAACCCATTCTAAAAATTGTCCCTCACCGTGTACTTGCTGTCAATCGTGGTGAAAAAGACGAGATTTTAAAAGTGTCTGTTGAACCGCCTGTGGAACATATTCTCGGTTATTTAGAGAAGCAGATATTAAAACATAAACAAACAACAGCAAAAGACGTTTTGATCAGCGTGATCGAAGATAGCTTTAAACGTCTGATCCAGCCATCGATTGAACGGGAGATTAGAAAAGAGCTGACAGAAAAAGCGGAAGATCAGGCCATTCACATTTTTGCCGAAAATTTACGCAAGCTGTTGCTTCAGCCGCCGATGAAAGGAAAGCTTGTTCTAGGTGTGGATCCAGCATTTCGAACGGGCTGTAAACTGGCAGTTGTTGATGAAACTGGAAAAGTGCTGAAAATTGATGTGATTTATCCACACCCGCCAGTCAATAAGAAACATGCGGCAAGTGAAAAAGTGCAAAATATCATTGAAAAATTCGGTATTGAAGTGATTGCGATCGGAAACGGAACCGCTTCGAGAGAAACGGAACAATTTATTGCCGAATTATTAAAAAAAATTGATCGGCAAGTCTACTATTTAATTGTTAATGAGGCTGGGGCAAGTGTCTATTCTGCTTCAGAGCTGGCAAGGGAAGAGTTTCCCGAGTTACAGGTTGAAGAACGAAGTGCAGTGTCGATTGCGCGGCGCCTTCAAGATCCGTTAGCCGAACTTGTCAAAATCGATCCTAAATCAGTTGGTGTCGGTCAATATCAGCACGATGTCAGCCAAAAAAAATTAAACGACTCTCTGCGATTTGTAGTTGAAATGGTCGTCAACCAAGTCGGTGTCAATGTAAATACAGCCTCAGCTGCACTATTACAATATGTAGCAGGACTATCCAAAGCAGTCGCTACTAACATCGTGAACAAGCGCGAAGAAATTGGGAAATTCACAACTAGGAAAGAACTAAAAAATATCCCGCGGTTAGGTGCAAAAACATATGAACAATGCATCGGGTTTTTACGAGTGCCAGATGGTGACGAAGCGCTTGATAGAACAGGAATCCATCCGGAAAGCTATAAAGAAACAAGAGAGCTCTTAAAGAATCTTGGTCTTTCAACAGATCAAATTGGTTCGTCCGAACTAAAAACAAAAATTAAAGAACTGAATCATACTGAAACCGCTGAACAACTCGGAATAGGCGAAATCACACTAAAGGACATTTGCGGACAGCTAACAAGACCTGAACGTGATCCAAGGGATGAAGTGCCAAAACCCCTCTTGAAAACCGATGTGCTTCAATTGGAAGATTTAAAAGAAGGCATGGAGCTGCAGGGCACTGTACGAAATGTAGTTGATTTTGGTGCATTTGTGGATATTGGAGTCAAGCAAGATGGGCTGGTTCATATTTCTAAACTCAGTCATACCTTTGTCAAACATCCACTTGATGTTGTATCAGTCGGCGATATTGTAACAGTTTGGGTGGAGCATGTAGATACGGCTAAAGGAAGGGTTGCTTTATCAATGATGAAAGAAAAATAGCACTGCTCATAAGCAGTGTTTTTTTCTGTAAAAATACCAACATTGGTTCAACAGTTTAATTTGGTCATGATTTTTTTCATAAAAAGCTTTTTGCATTTGGTTTTTGAGCCAATTTGGCATTGTTTATCCCTCCTGAGGCTCTGATATATTTAAGTTTATGCGGACTAGAAATTGTCCCGTTCGGTTTTTTTCAAAAGAGAGGTGAATTCACTAATGGACGATCAACAACTACAAAAACTGACACAGCAGCTGTCCTTGCAATATTTTCATAAGCCTTTTCAACATAAGGCATACTTTAATCAACGACTTAAAACAACAGGAGGAAGATATTTACTTCATTCCCATCATATCGAGCTCAATAAGAAATATTTAACAGAATATGGTCAAAAAGAACTTGAAGGTATTATTAAACATGAACTTTGTCATTACCATCTTCATTTAGAAGGTAAAGGTTATCAACATCGGGATCAGGATTTTAGAGCCCTCTTAAAGAAAGTCGGAGCGCCGAGATTTTGTACACCATTGCCGACTATGAAAAAAACGACACGAAAAACGAGAACATATGAATGTAAAGAATGTGGCCAATCATTTTTAAGAAAGCGTGCTATGGATATAAATCGCTATGTTTGTGGGAAATGCGGCGGAAAAATAAAAGAAATTGTAAAAAAGGGTTGACGGATACAGCTTGTCTATGATAAATTATAAAAGCCGTCGCAATAATATCATTCAAACAAATTGTCCTTGACACATTTTGTCGCTGAATTTATAATAAAGAAAGTCTGATTTATTCCACAGTAGCTCAGTGGTAGAGCTATCGGCTGTTAACCGATCGGTCGCAGGTTCGAATCCTGCCTGTGGAGCCAATGGAGAAGTACTCAAGTGGCTGAAGAGGCGCCCCTGCTAAGGGTGTAGGTCGTGTAAGCGGCGCGAGGGTTCAAATCCCTCCTTCTCCGCCATAAGAAATGAAACATAAGGCCCGTTGGTCAAGCGGTTAAGACACCGCCCTTTCACGGCGGTAACACGGGTTCGAATCCCGTACGGGTCATTTCATAGATTTGTTGGGCTATAGCCAAGCGGTAAGGCAACGGACTTTGACTCCGTCATGCGTTGGTTCGAATCCAGCTAGCCCAGCCATTTTATTTTTTATTTTGAGCCATTAGCTCAGTTGGTAGAGCACGACCGAATATGCTTCGGAGAATTTGCTTCAGCGTACACATCGAGAGACATCTTGAAAAAGCTTTCTGAGATGTGGACGTCGTTACGTTTAGATTAAATCTAAAGGTGTCATTTAATCTTGAGCCATTAGCTCAGTTGGTAGAGCACGACCGAATACGCTTCGGAGAATTTGCTTCAGTGTACACATCGAGAGACATCTTGAAAAAGCTTTCTGAGATGTGGACGTCGTTACGTTAGGTTAAATCTAAAGGTGTCATTTAATCTTGAGCCATTAGCTCAGTTGGTAGAGCACGACCGAATACGCTTCGGAGAATTTGCTTCAGCGTACACATCGAGAGACATCTTGAAAAAGCTTTCTGAGATGTGGACGTCGTTACGTTAGGTTAAATCTAAAGGTGTCATTTAATCTTGAGCCATTAGCTCAGTTGGTAGAGCATCTGACTTTTAATCAGAGGGTCGAAGGTTCGAGTCCTTCATGGCTCACCATGTTATATGCGGGTGTGGCGGAATTGGCAGACGCGCTAGACTTAGGATCTAGTGTCTTACGACGTGGGGGTTCGAGTCCCTTCACCCGCATTTTAAAATCTTATACGCGGTCGTGGCGGAATGGCAGACGCGCTAGGTTGAGGGCCTAGTGGGTGAATAACCCGTGGAGGTTCAAGTCCTCTCGGCCGCATACTAGTAATCCCAAGGGTTGCCCTTGGGATTTTGTTATTTGTTCGATTATTTTATTTTTTTACTCCACTTTTACTCCAGTTACTTAAAGTAAGTCGTCTAAACGGTCAGCCATTACCCTTTGTTTGTTTGGGAAAAGGTGTCCGTAAACATCAATTGTGGTTTTTATAGAAGCGTGCCCTAAACGTTCTTTTATGGTTGCATAATCTTCCTTCTGATGTATCAGTAAAGCGACATGAGAGTGCCTTAAATCGTGTAATCTGATTGGTTTAATGGAACCTCTCTCACAAATTTTTTTAATACGTCTACTAAATACATCTTTTGAAGGAGGCAGGTCTTTATATTGAAATATATAAATGTTTTCTGAATACTGAATATTAAGTTGTTCGAACAACTTCCTTTGTTTTTCTTTCCATTGATCTAATAGGCTAATTAACTTTGGATTAACACTAATCCTGCGAATAGAGTTTTTTGTTTTTGGTGTCGTAATCTTATATTCACCTTTGTTAAAAGACAATGATTTATAAACATTGATTTCTCTTCTGAATTTATCCAAGTCTGTCCAGTTTAAAGCAAGCATTTCACCGCAACGCATACCTGTTAAGTAACTTGTTGTGTAAAAGGCTTTAAATAAAAATTCTTCTTCGATATCTAATAAATGCTTGAAATGACGGGATTTTGTAATAGATAATAACCTTTTACTGTATTGAGGATCGGTCCAATAGTGAATATCCCCTTAGCTCCTTTGGCAGTGTACCAGAGATACCAAGGGTTCAAGTCCCTCGGTGTATTGTCAGTTATTTTGTTTTTTGTGCCCACATAGTGCCCATTTTTCTAACCCCATTGGGATTTAGTTATTTAATCGATTATTTTATGTTTATACTCCACTTTTACTCGAGTTACTTAAAGTAAGTCGTCTAAACGGTCGGCAGTTTCCCTTTGTTTGTTTGAGAAAAGGTGTCCGTAAACATCAATTGTGGTTTTTATAGAAGCTTGTCCTAATCGTAATTGTTATGTAATTTTAAACCATGTTTTAAAGTTTACTAAATAGGTATTATTGCGGAATGGATTTTTCACGAATAGACATTTTGATTGGAAAGATCCACATGAGTTGACAATCTGCAGATAAATTAGAAAAAATTAAATGATATGTTTATAATAAAAATTATCTGGACATGTTTACACAATCCATAGCTCAAATATTCTTTTAATCGACCTCCTTTAAACTTGTGGAGAGAAAATCTTATTGAAGATGGGATTCATATTGGGGAATCAGAATATTATATTTTTGGAAAAAATATAGGGGTGAAGTTTGTGAAAAAAAGAAAGTGGACCATAATATTGATTCCGATAGTCATTTTAGCTCTCATTTTTGTTGTTTTTTATGCAATCTACGACCAAAAAGATCTTTATAAAGGTACAAGTAAAGATGATAATTGGAGAGTATCAATTGAAAAATCAGAAAAAACATCTATTGGACCGAACTATTTTCTTAATTTATATTGGCAAGGCAGTGAAAATAATAAGAAAAAAATTACGGTTAAAAACATTAAATTGATAGTTGATGGGGAAGTATATGAAGAGAATGGTCCATACAATCTTTCAGAATATACAGGAGAACATTTTAAAGATGGTGGGGAAGAACCTGATCATATTTCAACTTTTAGCTATATGCTAGAAGAAGATATTAAAGATCATCAATTAGAGGTAAAAATAGAGTGGAACGATAAATCAAAAGACAAAACAACTGTCTTTAAATTAGAGCAGAAGAGTTTATTTGACATAACGTTTTAAAGCCAAGAAGTCTATTAATATTTGGTTAAACACAGTGCCCATTTTGTGCCCAAAACAAATACAAAATGGTGAAAAAACATGTAATCAGTAATTTCAAATGCTTGAAATAACGGGGTTTTGTAATAGATAATAAGCTTTTACTGTATTGAGGGCCTAGTGGGTGAATAACCCGTGGAGGTTCAAGTCCTCTCGGCCGCATATTAGTAATCCCAAGGGTTTGAGTGCCCTTGGGATTTTGTGTATACTCAAATTTTCGTTTTGGTCAGTGCCCAAAAATGCCCACTAACTTAAAGTAAGTCGTCTAACTAATCTTTCAGTTCTTTCTGTTTACTGTAATATTCATATTCTATAGACTTGTCATAAAATAGAATTTATATCTGTGTATCTCTTATAAAGTCAAATAAATCGTTCTCTATCTTATACCTTACGTTATCAATCTTCTTATTATTTATCTAAGAAAACGTTTTAAAAAAATAAAAATTTAATATTTACTTTTGAATAAGAATAAAGTAATATTTCCTTGTGCATATAATAACAGGTTGAAGCGGTAAAAAAAGAGGTTGTTAGATGAAAAATGTTATTTTTAATTTGATATTAGTTTTGTTTTTATTACTAGTAGGATGTTCAAATAACTACAAGGAAATTACTCTTTCAAAAAGTGATTGCCAAAAAAATTGGGCACTTTGCTCTATTTCTCCGAATGGAAAAACCAAACTTTATTCTTCTCATGACCCTATAAAGGTAGCATTATTGGATAGCGGGGTTAGCCACTCTCTGCCGATTTTTAAGAAGAGTTCAATAACTACATATGATGCTATAACCAATAAACCTACCACCACGGATTCTTTAGGTCATGGTACAGCCGTAGCTAGTATTATTATGGCTCCCCCAAATAAGCATACAGTTCAAGGAGTAGCCCCCAAAGTAAAATTGTTCGATGTTAAGGTACTTAACGATAAAGGGGGTGGTGATGTTAATGATGTAGTTGATGGAATTAATTGGAGCATTAAGCAGGACGTTGACATAATTAATCTCAGCTTTGGATTTCAAAAAGATGATCATAGATTAAAAAATGCTATTAACAAAGCAATTGAGAACGACATTTTAGTAATTGCTTCTGCTGGCAATACATTGGGTCTTTCAACTGATTATCCAGCAAGATATCAAAATGTTATATCTATTTCTTCTATTGATAAAAAATTAAAGAGAGATCCATTAGCTGCAAAAGGTAAGATAGACTTTGTCGCACCGGGGGTTCAAATTCCTGTTTTTACGCCTAAAGGTGAATTAAAAACCGTTAATGGAACATCTTTTGCAACAGCTTATGTAACTGGTGTGGTATCAAATATCCTATCTGAAAATCCAGAATTTGAAAGGGAAGATGTCTTAAAGGCTTTAAAGAACACAGCAAAAGATTTGGGGAAGAAAGGCCCTGATAAAGAATATGGTTATGGGTTAATTCAATATAACTAGTACATAGGAGGAAAGATTAATTTGAAATATTTCGTTAGCTTTTTGGTAGCCATTTTTGTATTCTATAGCTTAGGGACTGATGTTACTTCAGCTTCAACAACGCAGCTTGAATCCACAAATGAAGAAGTAATTGATAATGAGGAAATAAACTCTGAAACAGAAGAGATATTTGGTGAAACTGTTGATGGAAATAATGTTGAGATAAATTCCGAAATCGATGGTGATAAAGCAACTGTTGAAACTGATATTGCAACAGATGACTTATCTGTTGACGGGGAATTAGAATTAGATTTAGAAACTGGTGACATGGTAGTTACTGCAGAAGCAGAGAATGAATCAGGAGAATTACCACAAAAAGAATTTGAAGTTCAACTACATGAAGTTGATGGGGATGATTTCACTGCTACATTGAAAGATGTCGAAACAGGAGAAGAGTTTGAAGTAAATACTACCCAATTACAAGCATCATGGTATCCAGTGATTATTATTGCTATACATGTAGCTAGATATGGTATAAAATATGCAATGAAAAAATTCGGTAAAACTGCCGTGAAAAAAGCTACTAAAAAATATGGAAAGAAAGCTACTGCGAAAGATTTAAAGAAATTAAAATTTAGAAATGCCGATTTATTTGATGAACATTACAAAAAACACAAGCGTGAATATGGAAATATATCTAAAAGTAAATATTTAAAAAAGGCTCAAGCTCTAGCAGGAACTACAGGAAAACATATACTTACTAAAAAACGCAAAAATGGAGATATTTTAAAGTACAATACAAAAACAAATGATTTTCTTTCAATGACTAAAAATGATGTCATAAAGACATTTTTTAAACCTAAAAGAGGTAAGGCGTATTTTAAAGAACAATAAAAATCAAGAGGTGCTTAAATGAGAAGTTATACTTGTCCTGTTTGTGGTTTTAATGGGTTAGATGAACCACCATATGATGAATACAATATAGGATCATATGATATTTGTCCATGTTGTAATTTTGAGTTTGGTTATAGTGAAGATCATGATGTGAGGTTAGGCTATATTGTCACTCCAGATCATTTAATTGAGGCTGCATTTCAATTGTATCGCAAACAATGGATTGAGGCTGGAATGAAAATTCAAACCCCTGAAAATATTCCAGAGGAATTAAGAAATGGTGATAGCTTAAAACCTGAAGTGTTGTTGAAACAACTGAAAAGCTTGAACCTTAATTTAAATAATTTTGATATCGATGGTTTTAATGAATAATAAAGCAAACCCTAATTTTCACATTAGATAACCCTGTAGGAAGTTTTTCTATGTAGGGGCTCGTTTTAGCTTTCATTGATTTAAAAAAGGTTGGCGATTTGGATTTAGAAAGGTTCTTATTGTCAGCCTTCTCAACAGAACAATAAAGTGAAATTTCAACGGTCTGAAAAGCCTATACTTGCTTCTTGCAACTACTTATCCAATAAAAAACTTACTCCATTTTTACTCCATAAATAATGAAAAACAAACAAATTGTGAGTAATGTAAAGAAAAGAGTGCAATGAAAACAAGCTTTTGTAACAGATAATAAGTTTTCAATTTATTGAGGGCCTAGTGGGTGAATAACCCGTGGAGGTTCAAGTCCTCTCGGCCGCATACTAGTAATCCCAAGGGTTTGAGTGCCCTTGGGATTTTGTGTATACTCAAATTTTCGTTTTGGTCAGTGCCCAAAAATGCCCACTAACTTAAAGTAAGTCGTCTAACTAATCTTTCAGTTCTTTCTTTTTACTGTGATACTCACAAAAAAGAACTTGGTAATATTTCTAAATCTCAATATTTGAAAGCACGAACTTTTTTAGGAAAAGCCACTAGCAAAACAGTGCTTACAAAAAGAAGTAAGAAAAAATTTAATGGTAAATACCGATACTATAAATATAATAAAAAGACCAATGAATTCTTATCAGTCGAACGACAAGAAGGTAGGGATGTAATTATGACTTATTTCAAGCCAAAACACCCAAATAAACAAAAGGGTTATGATTATTATAAGAACCAATAAATAAAAAAAGTGAGAGAAAAGAGGGATTAATTGTGGGGAATAAACTTTATAGATGTATAGTGTGCGGGTATAAAGGGTTAACAGAAAATCTTTTGTATAAGGGTGAGTACCAACAAACTTTTGATGTTTGTCCATGTTGTGATTTTGAGTTTGGCTACAGTGAAGATCATGATGTGAGATTAGGCTATATTGTCACTCCAGATCATTTAATCGAGGCTGCATTTCAATTGTATCGCAAACAATGGATTGAGGATGGAATGAAAATTCCAACCCCTGAAGATATTCCAGAGGAATTAAGAAATGGTGATAGCTTAAAACCTGAAGTGTTGTTGAAACAACTGAAAAGCTTGAACCTTGATTTAAATAATTTTGATATCGATGGTTTTAATGAATAATAAAGCAAACTTTGTCACACTAGATATCTTGTAGGAAGTATTCCATGTAGAGCTTATTTTAGCTTCTATTAATTAAAAAAAGGTTGACGATTTGGACTGATTTAGAAAGGTTCTTATTGTCAGCCTTCTCGGGTTAGGGTACTGAGAACCTAGCCGAAAGAACTCCACAAAAACACCAAAGTTCCAATGTTTTAAATGATAAGAAGGCATTAAATAGGCAACCTCAAAACTTATTGAAGACAGATCAACAAAACAATTTATCCAAAAAACAAGGAAATAATGATGAAAAGATAACAGATGAGAATCCGAGTTCTAATATTGATACGACTAAAGAGAATAATAATTCGAGATATTCGCCTGTATTACAGGATATAAAAAGTGAAACTGACCAACCTGACCTAAAAGAATTTGGTGAAAGAATTCAGTTGAATGATTCACAGAATAGGGTTGAAGATCAGAGCAATACTGCTGTTGCTGTACAAAAGAAACAAGATGGTGATCAAGTAAGAAAAGCACCAAATGTAGAAGGTAACATAATGGAAACTGAAAGTACAAACCGATTTTTCACAGGAGATCATAAGGGATTAAAAAGTAAAGCAGGCAAACGCCTGCTTTAAATTTGATAAAAAAACTGAGTTTTTCCCCGACTTTTCATTTATTCTTTACTTGGTGATAACGTCAAGTCTCCATATTCATCTTTAATAGCTTTAGTAGTCGCTTTGAAGTTATACTCATCGCCATCTTGTTCAATTTCAAATACAAGGGGCTTTTCCCCATCTTCCTCTAAACTAATTTCATCTTTGTTGATTTTATAGGTAAACCCTTTAGAAAGACTCCCCAACTTGATAGTAAATTTATTTTTACTGAATTCAGCTGTAAATGATTCGCCATTTGTAGAAACCACATTCCACTTTTTAGATTGCAAGTCATCTGCTGTGTTTTTACCGCAAGCACTTAATCCCAAAACTGCTGTGACTATTAATAAAACATAAATGATTTTTCGCATCTTCTTCTCCTTTTTTCATGAACTGGCCGTTTTAAAAGTAAACTCTTTTTTCTTAAAATGAAATTATTTATCAAAAAAACATTTTAAAAACAACAAACAAAAAAACTTTAAATCGACCATGTGAACAACAGTAATTATTGTAACTAATTCTTTGAATGTCATCAAGATCTATTTCTTTTAAAGATGGTGGGGAAAAACCTGATCATATTTCAACTTTTAGCTATATGCCAGAAGAAGATATTAAAGATCATCAATTAGAGGTAAAAATAGAGTGGAACGATAAATCAAAAGACAAAACAACTGTCTTTAAATTAGAGCAGAAGAGTTTATTTGACATAACGTTTTAAAGCCAAGAAGTCTATTAATATTTGGTTAATTACAGTGCCCATTTTGTGCCCTAATACAAAATGGTGAAAAAACACGCAATACATAATATAAATAACGGTTGAGGGTCCAATAAGTGAATATCCCCTCAAGGTTCAGCCCCTTTGGCAATGTACCAGAGATGAGGCTGTCCTGAAAGTCGTGTGGATGAATAAAAATTGGGGAATTTGCTCGCTTTCCGCGGGCGATCCGCGAGTCTCCTCGGAGCTCGTTCCTTGCTCCTATGGGTCTCGCCTGGCTCGCTGTTTCCGCAGGAGTCTCACAATTCCCCTTAATTTATTAAAGGACTTTTTAGACAGCTCCATTTTTTGTTAGGCTATAAATTATTCGTAGACTTTAATCGTCATTCTCCACGGAAGCTAGTGTCTAGACGTTCCATGCAATTTACATCGTCTTATGAAAACGGCAATATGTGAATTCGGAAACCATGTAAAGGTCGGGACTCAACTCTATTATAATGTTTAAGAGTTTTATTTATTTAAAATAGGTATCTTATCAAGCAAATTTTTTAAATAAATAGAATCCCATGGTAAGTGCTCGGTTATTCCTAAGCCAACTATATCTGTTTCTTCAGATAGTTCTTCAATCAGATGAATCAGTTGAGGTATTTGCATTGTTCCCTCAGGAGAATAATTTACAGGTACTTCAGGGTTGGCAAATAATATAGAACGAAATGTCTGTGGGTCAAGTACGTCTAAATCAAGGTGAATAGCTAGGTGCTTAATGTTGCTTTCGTTAAGCCACTCTTTTATAGATCCAGTACTGTTTATTAATTCTTTAGTTCCAGCGGTTTTAATACCTAGTCTTTGAATCACTTCGGTGTCTTGTTCTACCGGAGCGATACCTAGTCTTTGAAACTCTTCTGACATCACTTTCGTTTCTTGTTCTGTAGGAACTACTAATCCCGCGATAAAGACATTTTCAGGTTTAAGTGGGATTTTCACATGTTTTGTGAACTCCTCATCTCCTTCACCTAAAAGATTTCCGAGAGGTAATGTATGTCCATTATCATACCCGACATATCTGACTAAATCACTGTGAGCATCGATCCAAATTAAACCTAACTCTCCATCGTATCGTTCGTTTAAATAGGCAAAAGGGGCTTGTTCGACTAAGCAGTCACCGCCAAACACGACAATGCGATCTGGCTTATGAGCATCAATTATATGATGAGCAGATTTTAATTGTTCAAGCAATTGTTTTCTCCCATTCATACCGTTCTCGTTTTCAAGTGGGGTTCCATCATAAGTTTGAACTGGAACCTTAATAAGGGGATGGTCATTGTCTGGAGCTAGCCAAGCAAGCAGTTCGGCTCCAAATGAGTAGTTAGGATTGTTTCCACCTTGCCATTGTGGCATTAAAAGCCGTATTGTTTTAGTCATGTTTTTCTCTCCTTTACTTTAAAGTATGGTTAGTATAAACTGAACGCAACTAAAATAGTAGTACGCACTTTTTTGATAGGTGCTACCTGAAAGGATAGTGTAATTATGGGTATGGCTGAATATAAAGGGAAAATTAAAAATATTCAAGATACGCCTTTTGGTTATACAATGTCAGTTATAGGAGGAAAATGGAAGATGGTTATTATTTACCTTCTAGCAGAAAACCAACCAATTCGCTTTAATGAACTAAAAAGACAGATAGGAGATATTACATATAAAACATTGAGTTCACATCTAAAAGAATTGGAAGCGGATGGTCTCGTGAAACGTAAGGAATATCCTCAAATTCCCCCTAAAGTTGAGTACAGTCTCACAGATAAAGGTGAAACTTTATTACCGGTTTTGGAAGGATTATGTGAGTGGGGCGTAAAAAACCAAAATACCTGATTGTTTGTATATGACAAAAAAGATAAATAGGTTAATAGATCATTAATCTGTCAGTTGTCCTCTGTTGTTAATAAGGAAAAGAGAGTTTATGAAAAAAAGAAAATTAATCATTATTCCAATATTTTGTTGTTTAAATTGATGTATGCCATAAACGTTGTGCAATTGTTATGTCATTTTCTAATGCGATTGTGGTTGGGGCGTGAGATCTATGCCCGCTTTTCGTCTTCTATATCTGTTATTGCTAACCGGATTTTTCTCATGGTGGAGATGAATTGTCGTGAAAAAACACGAGTCATTCAAAACTAAAACCTCAGTTTCATTAATTTTTTGAAGTCACAGCAAACAAAAAATGTGATATTATTAAACGATATTTCCTATTAAAGAAAAAATCAACATTTTTTGGAGGCTGCTTCAATGGAAGAACACTACAAATACCCGATCATTTTTATAGGAAGTATTTTACTAGTCACTTTAGTGATATTCGGAGCCTTTAAATTATTTGATTATAGTCGTTCGGAGGATATCCCTGAATGGGAAGGGAAGAGTAAGGGTCAGAATTGGGAAGTAATTTTTAAAAAACATGATGATCATTCAAAATATAGCGGAGATTTATATTGGATTGGAAGTAAGAAAAATATTGAAAAAACTTACTTAAAACAATTGGTTATCAAAATTGATGATGAAATCGAACTTGATTCTAAAATTGAAATACCTATGAAAGATTATTCCGGAGGCACTACTAAAAATGGTGACCTGAATGAAGAATCAGTTTCATTTTTATCATTTACAGAGTTATCACAATTAGAAGGGCATACAATAACAGTTTATCTAGAGTGGAGACAAGGGAATAAGAGCTGTGATACTCAGTTTACTCTTGAGAAAAAACCGTAAAGATTTTTCAGTGCCAGTGCTCAAACTAAATAAACATGTAATCTATAATTTCAAAAGGGGTTTTCTAACAAAGCATTAGTGCTACATCATCTTTGATATTGTGGAGTCTGCAAATGGCAATAAAAAAGTGCTGACCTCTGCACAAAACCGTTGCGCGAGTCTGCACTTTTATTCTGCAAGATACACGGCCCCTTATCACATTATAGAGAGTATATTTAATCCGTTCTTAGCCGTGCTGATACTTGGCTTTTAGAAACCTTTTTTAAGTGGCTAAAACCAACAAATTGTTTGCCTTCTTCATCCCATAGGCGGAACTTTAACGACTTAAGGCTTGTTGCCAGTGTAATGGTCGGAACATTTTGCAATGGTTCAGTGTTGTTATGCACTTTTTCAAGCTTATAGTTTGGAATTCTCGGACTTAAATGATGAACATGATGGAAACCGATATTGCCTGTTAGCCATTGCAAGACTTTTGGAAGCTTATAAAAAGAACTTCCTTCAACTGCTGCTTTTACATATTCCCAATGCTCATCTTCTTCAAAATAAGAATCCTCAAACGTATGCTGAATATAAAACATCCAAATTCCAAGGGATCCTGATATCATAAAAATTGGAACCTGCACTAGCAAGAAGTTTTGCCAGCCAATAGTCCAACATAAAAGTGCTGCCAAAGCGACGATCCCCAGGTTCGTTACATACGTATTCATCCGTTCTTTGCGTTTTGCCCCTTTACGATTAAAACGATTGGTAACCCCGAAGACGTAAATCGGTCCAATAATAAACATAACAACCGGATTTCTGTACAAACGGTACATTATTTTTGTCTTAGTTGAGGCTTCCTTATATTCTTCAACGGTCAGTACCCAAATATCGCCTGTACCGCGTTTGTCCAGGTTGCTGCTTGTTGCATGGTGGACAGAATGGTCGTGTGCCCAATGATCAAGAGAATGCAGAGTTAAAATTCCTGTTATTGTTCCAAGGATTCGATTCGCCTTTCTGTTCTTAAAAAAGGAGTAGTGACAGCAATCATGAAAGATGATGAAGGTTCTCACTAAAAAACCCGCCGCAACGACAGAAATCGCTAATGTAAGGAAATAAGAAATCGACAAGTACTTATATGCCAAACACCATAACAGAAAAAATGGTACCAATGTGTTAATGATTTGACAAATACTTTTTTGTAAATCGGACTTTTCATAAGGAGTAACCAGTTTTCTCAAAGTCCTTAGGTTTTGTTCTTGCATTTTTTAAAGTTCCCCCTTCCCTAATGATCTTAATCTAAGTATAGAAAACGTTTTTTGCCTTTGATGTCCCAACTGCTGTATATATAATAAGTATCTTTCCCATTCCTCTGTGAAATTATTGGAAATGTAAGAATGATTTCAAAAGTGGTAATGAAGGAAAAGGATTTTATGAGCTTCTTATATGATGAGTGACCATTTAGAAACATCTGCAGAAATAAAGACTTACCAGTGAACAGCCTGTATTTAAAAGAATATCTTGCACTGAAACAAGAAACAGCTGAGCTGTTTATAGAAGTTTTTAACAATCAATCATGAATTACTGTTCATCAAAGAATTTCACTGTGTTTTCAAATCATAGTGATTGATAGGTCTTCTTAGACATGTTATAAAATCTATACTTACCGCTTCTGCACTGGTATCCGCACGTTTTGAATAAAATAATAATATAAAATTGCAATTATTTCCGTTTCGTGATATGATGAAGAGGAATTATTTTTGTTCGGTGTAAAGGATAGTATGAATATTGACTTTTCGTCTTGATGATACTTTGGGCAAGGATAGTAATACAATGTGTGTAACGCACTAGGAGGCAACAAAAATGGAACAAGGTACAGTTAAATGGTTTAATGCAGAAAAAGGTTTTGGCTTTATCGAACGTGAAAATGGAGACGATGTATTCGTACACTTCTCTGCAATCCAAACTGATGGATTCAAATCTTTAGACGAAGGTCAAAAAGTAACGTTTGACGTTGAGCAAGGTCCTCGTGGAGCTCAAGCTGCTAACGTTCAAAAAGGTGCTTAATCTTAAATCGTTTAAAAAAACAGGCTCATATAGGGCCTGTTTTTTTATGTTCTCTGAATAATTCCAATAAAAAACCCTACTCAACGTTCGAGCAGGGTGATGGCAGAAGGTAATAGAAAAAGATTTAAAGCTTCAAAGGTTTGTTTACAGTATAACATACTGGATTGACAATATGCGGAATATATATAAATAATTTATTTTTCTTTTCTTTTCTTTTTGAATACACAACTACATTATCAGCCCGTTAATTTAAGTACAAGTCTTCACGATCTAAACTCCTACAAACCATTATCAATCAGCTAAGATCTTTTCTTGTTCCAAATGCTTGGTAGCGTTATTTGGAACCTATTCAAAAAACATTTGCGAAATCAAAAAAATAGCCAACAAATGTGTCGTGTACCATCCGCCCAAAGGGTCACGCTAGACGAAGCACCATAAAATAAATTCTGATACTCTCTTTCCTTTTGAATCCACCACATCAGATGAAATTCATGAATATCCAATTAATACCATGAGTAAACAAAAAGGATCATCCTTTTTATCGTTGACCATATATTTAGATGGATAAACAATTACTATTCACTGTTGCAGCGGATATAAGAAATGATTAAACTCAGATGAGATTGATTGTTTTTTTTGTAATTAATCACTTCTTCAATCCTTACGGCTCCTTGTGCCAGTGTGAATCAGGATTAAATAAAATTTCAAATGTTCGTAGAAGAAAGTGAAATAATAAAAATGAATTAGTTTGTAGGAATAACAAAAGAGGTTAATGTTCTAAAAGCAGTTGAAGAAGTTAAACACCTTTGAAATGATTTACTTTTAATTATAATATTCCTGAAGAATATTTTTTAGACTGCAATACATGATCTATCATTAACTTAACAGAAACTTTTTATTTGATTTTCAGTGATTCCTTTAATGACTTCCAGTTCACTAATCAAAAATTTATATGCATGATCCAACATTTTTTTTTCACTTGCATTAAGTGCTTTTTCTTTCTTCATACGCATTAAATCACGTACAACTTCAGCGCTTTCTTGTATTTCACCCGTTTTTATTTTGTTCGTGTTTACTTTAAACCTTTGTTTCCACGGCAGTAATTTATCTGATTCTCCATGCTGAAAAATGTGTATAATATGTTTTAATGCAAGTATATCAGTAACTGGTCGTATACGTAAACTCGATATTTTACACGTTGGAATCATAACTTGCATATTACTGATTGACATTTTTATGACATAATACTGTTGTTTTTCCCCTAAGAATTCTTTTTCTTCTATGGCTTCAATTATACCTGCTCCGTGCATTGGATAAAAAACGTTATCGCCAATTTGAAACATATAATCCACCTCCATAAATGGTAACCTTCTTAAGGTTACCACATATCGATTTTTTTATCAAATATTTAATAATAACATGGTCATATTTTCAGTGTCAATACTTTTTTAAAAAAATAAATCAAGCAAAAATAACATCAAATAATAGGGAACGTGTCGTAATTCTAATAAACGAAAGGTCTGTGTATATCCTGAAACCTCGACTAATTTTTTCGGCGTTCTTTTCTAACCTCATTTGGAAGTTGTATCATCAGAATAAAATTGAAAGTATAGCAATTACTCTTTGAAAAGGATAAACTATAACTATATAAAATTTAACAAAGGTGGTAATTTAAAGTGGTTATATTTGCTTCTAAAGCCTTTCAAATGTTGGGGATTATCGGTTTTATGATAGCTTTTATGTGGCAAATGTCAGTAGGCTGGTTCATAGGATTTTTCTTTACCGGTCTTTTCTACATGATGTTAGTAAAAGAAGATAAACAAAAAAAATATACTTTTTTCGTGGGAGCGATATCCTTCTTGTATTCATTTTATTGTTTATTTACTCAGGTTTTATAATTCTTTCATGTCATTTCAATTTAAAACAGGCATAGACTGTTAAACCTCTTTAGGAACATCCATGACATTGCATGTAGCTACCCGCATAAGCTATACCTAAGCAGATCGTTTCCGCCTTTTTTGATTTTGTGAATAATAACTAAATATCAAAAAGGAAGAGGTCTTTTAAAGTTAACCTCTTCTGTTTTTCCTTTTAGTTAGTGAATGATAATTCCTGTTTATAAGAGACAGATGACAATTTACATGGCCTGATGATAGAATTCGCCATTCAATAAAAGGCATAAAAAAGTGAAGGATTATTCCTCCAAAACAAACAGTTAAAAGGGTTCCAATACCGATAGGACCTTTAAATAAAAAGGCTAATAATAAGAAAAGAGCATATACCGATGTTCTTGAAAATAGGATCGTTTTTTTAAAAATATCTCGGATAATGAGTGTTAAATGATCAATTGGAGTGGATGCAAATTTCGTCTGAAGATACATTGCTGTTCCAAGACCAATGAACACCAAACCGATTCCGAAACAAGTGAGCTTGCTTAACCACATGTTTGGCTCCATGACATGATGAAAGGAAAACATCCATAGATCAATGCTTATCCCAGTAATGAAGGCTGTAATCAAGCCCAACAAAATAGGTTTTTTTCTCGTTAATATAGAATTAAAGATTAACAGGATAACAGAAATAAGGACCTCCCAACTACCTACGGTAAGACCGACTTCTTCGGAAAGACCAACCAAAAGGGCATCAAAGGGAGATGTACCTAGTCCTGATTTTATTGTTAAGGAAATGCCTAAACTTAATATGAGTATACCTAATCCGTAATAAACATACTTCATTTTATCATCAAGATATGTGGGATGCCGTCTTCCATAAATTCTTGTGAAGAAGTCTGATAGCCTAGTTTTTTATAAAAGCCTGCTGCTTGTGTTTGCCCATGCAGCTTAAAGTTAGTCATTCCTTTTTCTATCATAATTTTTTCTAACTCTCCTATGATGACTTTTCCCAATCCGTACTTACGGTAAGGTTTGAGGACGCAAATTCTTTCCAGTTTTCCTGTGTTGTCAACGATACGTACACGACCAGTGCCAACAGGCTGATTTTCATGATATACCAAGATATGCTGGCATTGTTCATTAAGCGTATCAAATTGATCAAACTCATCAGACTCAGGTACATTTTGTTCCTCAATGAAGACTGTTTTTCTAATACTGAGAGCTTCATGTAAATCAGATTCAGTTGTCATTCTTTTTATATTCATGATTGATCAATCCTTTCCTTTTTTTAAAAAAATATTGCAAATGCAACAAAATTAAGGTATGTTAAATGTACGTCATTTTTGTTGTATTTGCAACAAAAAGTTGTATTGTACCTTGTCAGAGAAAAATACAGCGCTGTGTATACGAGAATAAAACCTGGGAGATCCTTTTTTAATGTTGAGGAGGCATATTTAAATGAAAAAGTTTGTTATTGCAGATGATTTTTGGGGTTTATTTCCTAATGCAAGAATTGGTATTGTTGTTTGTAAGGGGATAGATAACTCTATAAAAGATACAAATAAATATAAAGATATTATAGAGCATTCAAAAAAGGAAGCCTTACAATATTTACAGAATGAAGAATTTAGCAGTAACGAAGTAATCAAAGTATGGAGAGAGGCATTTCAAAAGTTTAAAACCAAAAAAGGTGCAAGGTCATCTATTGAGGCATTACTAAAACGGGTGGATAAAGGAAACCATATAGGGACCATTAATCCATTGGTTGATATTTACAATTCTATTTCTTTAAAATATGCATTGCCTTGTGGCGGTGAAGATATAGACACTTTCAATGGTGATATTCGATTGACTAAAGCAATTGGAAATGAAGATTTTGTTACATTAGGGACGGATAAAAATGAACCCCCATATGAAGGTGAAATCGTATATAAAGATGCTAGTGGTGCAATCTGCAGGTGCTGGAATTGGCGTGAATCAGTAAGAACAATGCTTACTGAAAATACAAAAAATGCTTTTTTGTGTATTGAATTAGTTGATGAGAAACGAGTAAATGAGTTTGAGAATGCTTTAAAAGACTTAGCATCATCAGTACAAGATCACTTAGGGGGAACATGTAACATTTCAATTCTTGATATGAACAATAAAGAAATATCAATCAGGTAATCGTCTGATTGCATACAAGTCTCTAAACTGGATCATAATAGATTCAGTTTGGAGACTTTTTTGTTTAGTTGGTGGTCTATTTTACGACATGATCAATGATAAGATCCACTGGAATCGGTGTGAATTTGCTTAGCCTAATCACATTTAAAGTAAACCACGCATTTATGGACAGTTATTGCAAACTCAACAAAATTAGGGTAAGTTTTATATATGAATTTTATTGCATTTACAACAAATATATGTACATGGGGATGTTAATGATGAAGGAAATTCTTCGTGAAATTGGTATGATCGCAAGGGCATTAGATTCTATCAGCAATATTGAATTTAAAGAACATGATCTTACAAAAGGGCAGTATTTGTACCTTGTCCGAATATGTGAACACCCTGGCATCATTCAAGAAAAGTTAGCTGAGATGATTAAAGTAGACCGAACAACTGCAGCTCGTGCGATCAAAAAACTCGAAATGAAGGGCTTTATCGAAAGAAAAGATGATGAACAAAACAAAAAAATAAAAAAACTGTTTTCAACCCAAAAAGGAAAAAAGGTATTTCCTTTTATAAAAAGAGAAAATGATCATTCGAACAGTGTCGCATTAAAGGGATTTTCCGAAAGAGAAGCGGAAACCATGTTTAATCTTCTTCAAAGAGTAAGGGAAAATATAGAAAAAGACTGGGAATCTGTAAAAAAGGGAAACAAAAGAAAATATTGATGTTATAAAGGAGCGACATATGACAATAAAATTAAAAAAGTGTACGCTTGAAGATTTGCGCAAACTTCAAGACATTAGTTATGAAACATTTAAAGAGACATTTAAGCATCAAAATTCACCCGAAAGTATAAATGCCTATTTAGAAAAGGCATTTAACTTAAAACAATTAGAAAGAGAATTATCAGATGCTTTTTCACAATTCTTTTTTGTTTATTTTGATCATGAAGTCGTTGGCTATTTAAAGGTCAACACTAATGATGCTCAGTCTGAAAAAATGGGTGATGAATTACTTGAAATCGAGAGGATTTACATAAAAAATAAATTTCAAAAACATGGGCTTGGTAAGTCTCTCCTAAATAAAGCTGTGGAAATTGCGCAGGAGCATAATAAAAAGAAAATTTGGCTAGGTGTATGGGAAAAAAACGAGAATGCGATTGCTTTTTATAAGAAAACGGGTTTTATCCAAACTGGAGCCCACTCTTTTTATCTGGGTGATGAAGAACAAATCGATTACATCATGACAAAAACTCTGATCTAGAAAAGGAGGATGACGATGTCTATTCCAAAATATTTTAAGGTCGCAAATGTTGGATTTTGTTCAAAAAAACTCTCTTGGCACGATCGTTACAACAGAAAAAGGGAAACCAATTGCCATTGGGATTAAATAAACAAGGTGATGATTACTATATTAGCGGGCATATCGGTATGGAAATTCTCAGTGGAGAACATTTGAAACGTGTGAAGATGTACTTGTTATGTTTCAGGGACCGCACGCTTACATTTCTTCATGGTATGGGCATGAAGAAGTTCCAACACGGAATTATCAAGCGGTCCTGTAGATGGGAAAGTAAGTATTTTAGAGAAAGAAGAATTAATAGAAGAGTTAAAAAGTATGATGGAAAAATACGAAGAACATCGAGAAAATCCAATTTCATGCGAGAAACTTTCTCTCTCTCCTCATCTCTTACAAAGTGAACTAAAAGGTATAGTTGGATTTAAGATTAAGGTGGGAGAAATTCAGCCTGCATATAAATTAATCAGAATCGAAATGAAACGGATTATCTTAACATCATTGATCAATTAGAAAATGAAGGAAATCCAAATGCAAAACAAATGGCATTACTGATGGAAAACAGACTAAAAAAATATAAGCTGATCATCACTGAAGAGCCACGCCAGAAGCCCCACTAAAAACGTCTAGTGTTCCTAAAACTGTCATACGAGTGAAAGAATCCACTTGTCAATAACAAGTATAGGACGTGTAAAGGATATTGATTAATAGATTAGAATCTGTTCAGTGGATGCTTGAAACAACGGGGCTTGTGTTTTCATAAAAACTGCAAAAATTCTAAGTTTATCGGACGCATACTAGACAAGGAGCTGTCTAAAAAGTCCTTTTTCACATAAATCAGGGGGAATTGCGAGACTCCTGCGGAAACAGCGAGGCAGGTGAGACCCAAGAGGAGCAAGGAACGAGCTCCGGGGAGGCTCGTGGATCGCCCGCGGAAAGCGAGCAAATTCCCCAATTTTTATTCATCCACACGACTTTCAGGACAGCCCCTTTTGTTATTTCGTTTCATTTATTTTTTTAACCAGCTGTGTTCTAATTTCATTTAATCGTTGATCTACAGATACTTGCGGAATTTTATAGCCAATGAAAAAAGGAGAAGCGATAAATCTGGGCACGATTTTGCAAATGATTTTTAAGTTAGTGTGATAAAAAAACATATTATAGCTAGAACATTTTTGGTTAAAATCATGTAAAACATATTGTACTGTTTTTTGAATATAGTCGGCGAGTTTATCGGTGTGCTCTAAAGTATCGCTGATGATAATATTAAACTCTGTAAAGCCTATAATTGGGTTGGTTGACAAGTTAAGTTCTATTTCAGACGGCTTCTCTATTACCTTTATTCCTTGAAAATGTTCGGGTAAGAGTTCTTTCATATAATCAACTTGCTTTAGCCCGACAATTTGCATGTGCGCATGTTTAATGCTTCCTCCGGAAAACGGACCATAATTTTTATACAAAATCACACTTTTATAGCAATCTTGGGCCTCCATGTTTAGCCATTTTTCTAAACTGAAGCGGATGAGTTTTCTCATTTTCGCTTTACGATATACAGCGATGTCTTCATTACAATGATCCGTCTCAATAATGAGCGTTTGATACGTGTTTTGTATCGTTGGGTATTTATTCTCCAGCCAAATCATTTCCTCATCCGTTTCCAAAATGCCTGTTAATTGATCACGCTCACAAAAAGGGCAGGCACTTTGCCTATTGATGATCGTCTCTGGTTTTTTTTCACCGATATCACTTGAAAAATACAGTTTGTGCATATTCAGCTAACGCTCCTTTGAATAACCATTACTCAATATCTTTGAATATTCTAAACGAATGAAAAATAGTATGCAATATTTTTTATATGCTGTTTACCTCTTTACGCAATCAAGGGTTTTAGTATCTTTGGGATGTTGTTTTGATAAAAAATATCAAATTGTCGATGCTTCTGGTTCGAATAAATTCACACAAACAGAACATTTGTTCTCGTTTTTGTTTTATAATTGATGAAGAGATATCTCTTTATGAAGTGAGGAGGGATATTTTTCAAATGGATGAAAAACGTATATTAAGGTCTTTTTTTGAAGAAAATCGAGACAAACTAGAAGAACCTATCATTGCGCTTTTTTTAAAGAAAAAAGAGAATTTTTCTTTACTAAAAAACGTAATAAATAACCCTACTTATGAAAATAAAGAAGAGTTGGATCAAGCTTTTAGAAATCATTATTACAATGTAAAAGTCATCAATTATGTGAGCAAGTTAATTCATTTTTACTCAATTGATTATGATAAAAGAATTTCGGCAGACAAAAAAAGGACTCCAATATATTTTGAAGCAACTGAAAATCCGGAAAAACTTTATTATAATCTTCAATCAGATCATAAAACTGAAAAGATTTTTGAAGAGACACAAACAGCACTTGAAGAGATGATAACGAATCAGAGCTTATATCATGCTCTTCAGACACTCAATAAAACTCAAAAAAAAGTAATTGAATTAATATATTTAAACGAATTAAGGAACAAAGAAATAGCTAATATTTTAAACTTATCAGAACAGATGGTTTCTTATTATCATCGTACCGCCTTGAGAAAGTTAAAATCGAAAATAAATTTGGGGTGTGATTAAAGTGAATAAATGTAATGAACTAACATATGATGAGGTTATTGACAAATTTTTACCAAAAATAAAAAAGAGTCTAAAAAACACATCTATTCAGGAAAGGGAGGACTTAGAGCAGGAGATTAAAATAAAGATTTTCGAAAAATTAAAAGTGTTAACAGAAATTAAAGCACCAGGTTTCTTTGAATTTTTAGATAAGAAATAAAGGAACTGTCAAAAAATCCTTTAGGGGGAATTGTGAGAACTTGCAATCACCGCGGAAAGCGAGCAAATTCCCCGATTTTTATTCATGTATACTACTTTCAAGATATCTCTAACCTTAACAACCTTTCATTTTCCTTTAAGGGTTTAAACAATCGAACAAGCTAGAAAAAACGGACTAGATCTAGGTGGGAATTTTCGGAGTAAACGCTTAACCATATACAGGTACGCTTGATATGGTAATGTTGTTTGAAAGATTGTCAATGATGGAAAAGTAAGAATGAGATTAGATTATGACCAGAAAAGGTTAATTTTCGTAAACCGCTATCCCGTTTAAGGGTTACGAATGTACAGTTCAATCTTTTTAAACGATTGATAAGGGGAATCTTGATGAGTTTATTTGATGAATGTATTAAAGCTATTGGTGAGGATGTAAATGTTTTATCAGATATTAATAAAAAACAAGTATTAAATGATTTTGAAAGGTTTTTTCCATTTACTGATTGGGGGTGTATAGAATGGGAGAAAATATCTAATCATGCTAAAGTATATACAGTTGATGAAATAATTATTTTTTTAAAGCGACACAGTAATCAATACAGTCATGTTGTTTATATGATTTGGGACGAAAGGACATTAGGCTTAAATATAGAACCGTAGGAATCTACGGGGATAGCTTGGTCAATAAGAGAAACCTCTGTTGGCAAAGAAATACGTCAACAAGTACGCTCTGTTCCCAAGAATCTCCCACTTCAATCAGATCGCAAGGTCGATAAGTGGGGGTAGTTCAATTTTATGGCGTTTTCAAGTTTCAATCATCCTTAAGTAAAGAAGCTGCCCGAAAAGAGGAAAGGTGTCCAATAGTCAACAGATTGACTATTGGACAGTTTTTTTAACAACCCATCGCGATCATTTTTGCTGCAAAAGCTGCGATGACTCTATCTGTGCCAGCATCATCTGTTGTGCTGGCACAGTTTCTTAGATTTTGGTCACAGGAACAACGAGCAGGATAATCCTCATGCTCCCCGTAACACTCATCATGAGCTTTACAGCATCTATCTAGAGCATTTACTGGTGTTCCACTTCCGCAATTCTCTCCGCACCATTTGTATTTAATCAATGGGTTCCAAGGAAGACCATTATATCTAAATTGACAACAAGTACCCGAACCGTCTAATCGAAAACATAAAACGGTAGCCTGTGTTTTGAACAGTTTGTTCTCCTCTGATTTTTGAATCGCGTCTGTTGGAATTTGATCAATTTCTTCAGGAAGAGTGAGTTCTCGCTCTGAAATAAGTGCATTGTATTCACCAATAAACTCTCCCCCATCATATGTTACTACTCTCATCGTATTCTGTGCTTCATTTGCTTGCTTTGTTAAAGATATGACTCTTATTAAAGTACTTTCATTATTTTTTTCAACGGACTTACTTTTTAGGATATGGAAATACAACTGCGGGTGAAACTTAATATACATACTAAGTTGGGTGACAATTAGTTGTTCAGCTTCATCACCTGCGTAATAATTAATTTCAAATGCTCGAGTGTCCTTGAAAGCTGCTTCATCAAATGAAAAATAGTCTTTAGTCTCCTCTAGAACAGGCAGCAGTACAGGTGATTTTAATCTCTTTTGAAATTCAGCTTTCTCCAACATGATTTCTTTGGATATGATATTCACTTCACATCTTCCTCTCAGTCGTTTTGAGATCCTACATGATTAAAAAGAGAAAATGGTTTTAAAAAATCAAACCAATTTGTTGAAAAAATACTTTTGTTTTTGGCCACTTTACATTCTCTTTAAAAAACATAAGGTTAAGGGAATCCCTTTCACAGGCTTTAATAAAAATAAATAAGAAATTAGGGGGATTAGTCATGAGCTGTTTAGAAAAATCGATTAACGAATACCACCAATTGAAAATTGATTTACTCAAAGTGGTGAAGCGGTTAGACACATGTCCTTATGACGGGCAGAAGGGAATGTATCAAGACATCGCTAGATGCTATAGCAATGAAGTGAAAGAACTGCAAAAAGTGCTTTGTAGAAAATATCATCTGAAGTTTTGTTACGACAGAAATGAAGATGAGGGCAAGTCACAGCAGTGAGTAGATACTTAGGTGGGATGATTTTAAATCTTGTTGATTATGAATCGCGACCGGGTGTTCTTTTCGATTTACCTTTTGTTAATTGGTTGTTGTTGCACTTGTATAGGAGTAGTGGAACAAAGGGTGTCGGTGGAATCAAGTTTCCCGCTAAGATACTCATTTTAGAATTGCAGCAAGAATCAGCCAAAACATGTTTTAACATCCAGAAGACAAGCTCACTTTCTATAGATAAGAAAGGAGAGTAAATGTAAAATGAGTATGCTAGAGTTAGAACAAATACTATCACAAATTGGAAATTTTGGGTTTCCTTTAATATTAGCCATCTATCTGTTATTTAGATTTGAGAAAAAGATAGAGAAGTTAACTGAAGTGATTTCAAAGTTGGAAAGCAATATAAAAGATCTCAAAAAATAATTGTCTTTTTTAACGTTCCTCCTGTGGAAATAGGAGCATTCCTGTAATGAAGAAATTTGAGAGTTGAACAAAAAAAGAGCCCCTTGGTATCATACGAGGTGTCCAAAGCTTCGAAGCAAAAATGGACCCTTAATTTAAGTAACCAAGGAGGACTCAATAATGAATTATACACAAAATCATAAAATCTCTCAAATTACACCTTTAACTCTTATTGTTGGCATTGATATTGCCAAGGATAAACATGTAGCACGTGCACAAGATGACCGAGGTATCGAGTTCGGAAAACGCTTGATTTTTGAAAATCGAAAACATGGCTTTCAAAAATTAGTGACTTGGGCGGAAAGTCTTCGAAAAGAAAATGGCAAGAATCACGTCATTCTTGGCGTAGAGCCGACTGGTCATTACTGGTTTAGCCTCGCTTATTTTTTGGTAGAAAAAGGGTACGATTTTGTCATGGTAAATCCAATGCATGTAAAGAAAAGTAAAGAACTAGATGACAATTCCCCTACCAAGAATGATACAAAGGATGCTCGAGTAATAGGGCAGTTGATTAAGGATGGGCGATACTCCGTACCAAACCTCTTAGATGGCGTTTATGCCGAATTAAGAGAAGGCGTCAAATTACGAGATCAGCTCACAAAGCAACTGATGACCACAGAAGGTCGCATCCAAAATCATATACAACGCTACTTCCCTGAATTCTTTGATGTGTTTAGAGATTGGGAAGGAAAAGCAGCTTTTTGTACGTTGCGTATGTTTCCATTTCCGTCTCAAATTAAAGAAATGTCAGCGGAAGAGGTGCTTAAGAAATGGAAACCATTTGTTCAACGAGGAGTGGGAATAAAACGAGCGAGGAAGCTAGTAGAAGCTGCGAAGAAGAGTATTGGTATTCAAATTGGTATTCAGTTTGCCCAGCGTGAACTAGATTATTTACTCGACCAATATGAGCTTTATAAGCAACAGTTAGCACAGTTAGACAAAGAGCTAGAAGCTCTAGTAGAAACACTTCCAGGAGCCAAACAAATGATGGAGATACCAGGATTAGGATCTACGACAATCGCTCTGTTTTTTTCAGAGGTAGGTGACATGACAAAATATAGTCATCCCCAACAGCTAGTAAATTTAGCAGGTCTCTCTTTACGAGAACATAGCTCTGGTAAATTCAAGGGTCAAACACGAATTACGAAAAGAGGACGAAGTCGTTTGCGACGAGCTTTATATTTGGCTATTCGCCCATTAGTCGCTCATAATCCGACGTTTAAAGCATTGCATCAATACTATACAATGCGATCTGAAAAGCCATTGAAAAAGCAACAATCACTCATTGCCTTGTGTTGTAAGTTACTACGTGTATTATTTGTCATTGGGCAAAAACAATGTCAGTTTGATGGTTCTAAACTATTAAGAGGATTGCCTCGAACCCAAGAATTACAGGTTGTTTAAAGTCTTTAGAAATACACTCTAAAGACCAACAATTTCTCATACAAACACCAATAGTGCAGAGTTGGAGCTTATTTTCACCATTCGGGCTTTAGACCCAGCATAGGAGCATTTCCAACCTCCACCTCATGGATACGCAGGACGAAGGAAAGTATGGATACGATCCGGAGAGATATGGGAGGGTTAGCGACCGTGATTTGTGTGGAGAATTCCTAGCACGGTTATACACTTGTTTTCCAAACTAATCCAGTTTGGTAGATAGGATGGCTTATTCCTTGTAAATATTTTATATATATTAAAAAGATATCCAGTAATATTGGTGTGTCAACTATATGGTGGTTATGAAATAGTGAGAATGCATGAGTATTTGGAAGAAAAACGAACTTTATTGAGGGAGGTTTTTTTGTCGTGGATAAAGGATTGACATAATATAAAGACTCCATTATAGTTTAGTTAAGTAAACTAAACTATAAAACAATAATGAGGGAGTCATCATGAAGTCAATTTTAAAAAATAAGCGTTTTTTATTTATTTTAGGGTCAGAATGCTTTGCTGTTTTAAGCTTTTCCATATTTGTGTTAGCCATATCCTGGTATATGGTTGATGGTTTAAATCATCCGCAATATATGGGGCTTGTCATGGCTGCTGCAGCACTTCCAAGAATGTTCACAATGATAATCGGAGGTATTCTAGCAGATCGCATTCAAAAATCTAAAATCCTGTTTGGTACGAGTTTAGGGAAAGTTATTTTACTGGGGATTCTTCTTTGGGTATATATGAATGGAGAGTTAACATTTTCAGTTATTCTGATTCTTTCTTTTTTTATCGGAAGTTTAGATGGTCTCTTTTTTCCTGCTCTTTCATCGCTTATACCATCTTTGGTGAACAAAAAGGATCTGCAACTGGCTAATACATTGATCCATAGTTCTCAAGAGTTGCTTTTTTTAATTGGACCTGTTTTAGCAGGGGTTCTGATTAATTATTATTCTTTTGCTGCCACATTTGCGGTATGTGTGATTACGATGTCGGTTAATATGTGTTTAGTGTTTCCTGCATTTGTTCGAGATGAAAAACCATCGCCTTCAGAAAAAAAACTAACCTTTTTAAAGGAATTTGTTGAAGGCTACCATTATATACGGAAGTCATCCATTTACACAGTAGGTATAGCGATTATTATTGTCTTGAATTTCTTTGTTTTGGGACCGATTTTTTTGAGTCTGCCGATATTGGCTAAGGAAACGGGAGGAAGTGCACTTGACTTAAGTTTCTTAGAAGCAGGCTTTTCTATTGGTTCGCTTTCAGCTACAATGATATTGTTAATATTTAGTGTCAATAAACATCGTGGAAGATTGATTTTGCTATTTTTACTCTCTACAGTTATTTTTCTTGGCATCTTTAGTCAAATGCCTTCCATGTGGGGTTTAGTACTAATTGTCATGCTGATAGGCTTTTTTAGTTTTATGACTTTTATCCCGGCAGATGTTATGATTCAAGAACATACAGAACCTCAGTTGATGGGTAGAGTCATGGCGATCGTTTTCATAGCACAAACAGCTTTTGACCCAATTTCTCAGACGCTTTTCTCCTCCCTGATGACAATAGGTTTTTCTGTTCGAACATTACTTTTTATTTTTGCAGCAGTGGGATTGGGATTGACCATTCTAATTGTTGCGAAGGCTAAGCAATGGACGAACAAACAATCTGTATTAAATAGGGGGGGTTAAACAATTGAAATCCGATTATTTACGAGTAGTAAAACAATTAAATGAAGCGATTGATGAATTTGCTGTGTTAACTTCGAAAGAATCCGTTAAAGTGGATGAATTTAATTTAACTTGGCAACAAGAACTGATTTTATCGCATATTGCAAAACACGAGAATATCACAGCTCATGAAATTGCAAAGTCATTTGATATTAGTAAAAGTGCTGTGAGTCAAGTTCTCACAAAGCTTCAGCAAAAAAAAATGATTACAAAACTGGTGAATCCATCAAATAAAAGAGAGTCCTTTATTAAACTGGATGAGAACGGTCAGAAATTTATTACATTAATTGAAGAACTGGATGTAAAGCTTATTGAAAACTATTATTCTAAAATTGACATATCTGAATTCATTCAAATGACAGACACAATGAAAAAAATAAATAAACTGATAAAAAGTGAAAAAACAGAATAAGCCATGATTAGCCGATAGCCAAAATGATGAATATCACACCAATTGAAACTCCTCTTATAGAAATGGGAAAGCTTTAAACGGCGAATGTTAAATAAAGAAGAGGAACAGCTTAAAATCGAAAGTAGGAGCAAACATGACAAAACAAAGTATTATTTTTTTTGATATAGATGGAACATTACTTAACCATGATAAAAAATTACCTTCCTTGACAAAGCAGTCAATTTTTAAACTGAAGGAGCTTGGACATAAAGTAGCGATTGCAACTGGACGTGCTCCTTTTATGTTTGAAGATTTACGAAAAGAATTAGAAATAGATACCTATGTCAGTTATAACGGACAATATGTCGTTTTGGATGGCAAAGTCCTTTTGACTTATCCATTAAATATGATGTCTCTGGAAAAACTGACGGCGGATGCCTTAATTAAAGATCATCCTATCGTTTATATGGATCATGAAGATATGAAAGCGAATGTATTAAAACATCAATTTATTGAAGAGAGCATTCGTTCATTGAAAATTGACCGCTTCCCTACACATGATCCGCATTATTATAAAGGACGGGAACTGTATCAGGCTCTTTTATTTTGTCGCGAAGGGGAAGAAACAGCTTACCGACAGTCTTTTCAAGATTTTGATTTTGTAAGGTGGCATCCTGTCTCAGTTGATGTCATTCCAACAGGCGGGTCAAAAGCTAAGGGGATCAATAAAATCGTTGAGAAACTGAGTTTTCCTCGCGAACGTGTTTATGCATTTGGTGATGGACTGAATGATAAAGAAATGCTCTTAACGGTAGAGAATAGCGTGGCAATGGGGAATGGAGAAGAAGAAATAAAAAAAGTTGCAAAATATGTAACGAAATCAGTTGAAGACGATGGGATTTACCATGGTTTACAGATGGTTGGTCTTTTATAATAATTCATTTCTAGAAGTTGATCCAAAATATTGATTTTGAAAAATAGATTAGCGTTGTTTGTCGATTCCCAACGTTTCCAGTTCGAAATCCGCCAACTGAGTTATGATTCTCACTGATAAGTAGGATGCAGAGGTTTGAGAACACAGGGTTGAAGTATGATGAAGGTGAAAATTTAAAAGCTGGCGGCAATCGCCAGCTCTGTTCACGAAAAGAAGTTTTCAATTTTGTTAAGCTAATAATCTTTCAGGGGTATGAAAATCGTTTACTGATGATGTAATCATTCTACCAGCAATGTTATGAGTGTCAGATGGGGCAGTGAAATGAATCGAGATCGCTAAAAATGCAGCTAGAGAAACGAAAGCGCCCATTCCTAATAAAATTTTATTTTTCATTGAAGACAACTCCCCTTTTGATTTGATTTCTTGCCTGAATGGCTTTGCGGTAAAATTGGATTGATTGCTCAAGGTTACCAATTTCATTATAATACTCAGCTGCGTCTAAAGCCAACTCTTCAATATCAACATATAACTCTTTATTTTTAAGATATTTGAATTCCTCATCTATAGAATCATGATCAAAATATATTTTTTTCAAAATGTGAAGCAATGTTTCATAGATTTTATCATGTAGTTTTAGACTGCTCTTTATCCCTTGTGTATAAAGGTTGAGTGCTTCATCGCGTTTTTCCTGTTTTATGCAAACATACATCAGTTGGAATTGAGCTTTAGGGACATATGAGGAATTTTCTTTTTTAAATATAGATAAAGATTTTTGTATATGTTCATATGATTTGGAAAACTCTTTTAAATAAAAATAACAGTTTCCTAAATTGAAATAAGCGGATGCTAACAAATGGTTCTTTTTTGTTTGTTGAGCTTTATTTAATGATGTTTTCAAGGTTTTTAATGCATCATCATATTTGTAAGTATCAACATGGTTTCCGGCTATGACAAAGTAGCAATATATTTCTTTCTCTAGTAAAGTTTCGTGGGCTTTGAATGTATCGAGTGCCATCGTTGCGTAATTGATCGATATATAATTCTGTCTGAGGTGATAATAAATTTCAGCTAGTTTATAATAAAATTCAGCTTTTTCTTCTTCGCTATCAACGAATGTTAATTTCTTTTCAGCAATTTTGTAACAGGTTATGGCTGTGTTGAAATGATGTTGTTTAAATTCATACATACCTTTAAAAAACCAATAATAGTATTGAATCATTTCGTCAACCTGGGTATTTTCCATGTCATCTTTTTTTGCTTCAATTTTCGATAATGAATCAGACATGTCTATTGCTTTGTTAGGTTTCAAATCTTTCAACATCAGATTGTGACGGAAATCAATTAAAGAGTAATACAACAATACGGTTTGATCTTCTTCCATATCCGTAAGCTGTTGTTTTATTTCAGCCTTAATGAATTCCGCGTCTGTTACTTTGTTTGTGCGTATTAAAGAATACCATTCATTCAGCTTGATTGCTACATCCTCCGCTGGGATTTTTTGCTTCATGATGAATACCCCTTCCATCATTAACTCTCTATTCCATATATGTTATCTTACCACACTACTTTAATTTGGAAAATTAAAAATTTTAAGCTTTCGGTATCCCGCAATAAATATTAAGTTTGCCATTTAGTGATTCGTAATCTTTTAAAAGATCAAGTAGATTTTAATGTGAAATAGAAGTAATTTGACCCAATGTCATGTAGAGTAATTTTCAGCCAATTTTAGACAAGGGGGGAAATTTGTTTAAAATATTGGTTGTTATATCTATATATCGACTTTCTATGAAAAGATATACTGTGGGAAAAGGTGTGTTGTTCGTTATGGTCTGGTAAAAAAAATAAGGCTTGTAGTTTATTTACAAGTAATATAAATCTAATTATAATGAACTCGTAATTTTATATCGTTTTCATATTCTTGTAAAATTTCAAGAAGGGAAGGTATAACACTTATGGATCCATTTTTAGAAAAGTTGAACCTTATTAGCCATAAGATGAAGCAGCATAAAAATGAATTAAGAACCATTCTCATGGAAATAAGTACGAGTGAAAGTGCGGATTATGAAATTTGTTCTAGTATTGACGTTCTGGAACAAGCAGCAAGGGAACTACAATATATGAAAAGAGACACAGTTCAAAAAGCAGCCATTTTTCACCCAACAAACTCGATTCTTTATTCTTATGTCTTATATGCCATTATTCCAAGGTTTTACTGTAAGTCTATTTCCTTAAGACCTTCCACCTCATCACAGTCTCCCACCATGAAAATTCACAATTTTTTCAAAAAATATACAAATTTTAATATTGAAATCGAACCTATAGGTTATGCAGATTTTAAAAAGAAAACGTCTGATGTAGAGGTTGTTGTGTTTACAGGTAATTACTATAATGGTCTATCTGTTCAAAAAGATTACCCTAACGCGCTCTTTATCTTTTTTGGCTCTGGATTAAACCCTTTTGTTATAGGAGCTGAAGCTGATATGGAATATACTGCTGCAAAAGCAGTAGAAGCGAGATTATTTAATTCTGGTCAGGACTGCATGTGTCCAGATTTACTTTTTGTTCATAGAAGTCAGAAAAAAAGATTCATTAAATGCCTTCTGCAACGGTTAAAAGAAATACAGGCAAGCGGTCGAATGAGCGACAAAATCAGAAACAGCAATTATCAAGAGCTGGTGCTGCAAACTGAAATATATCTTAACGATTATGAAGATAGAATTGTTTATGGCGGCCAAGTAGATGTAACAAAGAACTGGATTGAACCATCTGTTTTAGTTTCCGACATCAAAGATATGCCGCGTTGTGAAGAACATTTTGCACCAATATTTAATATCGTCTCCTATGAAAATGCCTTTGAAGTGCTTGATTGGCTCACAGATACAAACCAATTAGAATCATCATTTGGTGTATCCATTTTTGGACAGGCCGATTTAGCTGAAAAATTAAAAAAACATTATACAGTTTCTCTTAATCAAACCCTGTTTGATATTGAAAATGGTCATCAGCCTTTTGGAGGCTACGGTCCCAAAGCGAGTTATGTGAAATATAAAGACCGCTTGGAGAGCAGACCAATTTTAATTTCTAAAGAAGTCAACCGTGTTTTTCATCAATATCCAATCAGGGTTTATTAAAAAGGGGGAGCTGTTTTTGTTTGCATCAATATGGGATCTTTACTCTTATTTATTAAAAAAATCAAATGTACAAAAGGTTTTTGCAATGGTCGGTGAAGGTGAAGGTCTACTAGAAGCCGCACACTTGGCCAAATTGGATGTGTATACAGCAAAAGATCAAAGAATTGCAGCTAGTATGGCGATGGGGTATGCCCAAGTTTCAGGTGAACCCGTTATCTATGTTGCAAGCCCTGGTCCAGGACTTGTTAATGGATTAACGGCTGTCTTAGAGTCATTTTCTGCTTGTGTTCCTATTATCATCATTTCTTCAGGGACAGCGAGAACGGCTGTTGGTACAGGTGCTTTTCAAGAACTCAATAGTGTCGAGCTGATGAAATCGATCACAAAATGGCAGTATCGAGTAGAGCATGAAGATCAAGCTGAGTGGGCACTAAAAAGAGCGATGTATTTGGCTGTCAATGGCAAGCCTGGACCTGTTTATTTAGAAATACCAAATGATTTGGAACAACAGCATTATAAAAAGCCCTCTTCTTTACTTCAGAAAGAGGCGGTTACGATATGCCCGCATCGTGAGCAAATCCGCTTAACAGCGGATGCTCTTGCCAAGTCAAAGCGGCCTGTTTTCATCGCTGGAGGTGGTTGTCAACATTCTCCTTCATTTGGTCCATCACTTTTATCATTGGCTGAAAAATTTCAGGCAGCTGTGTTTACAACAGCTTCTGGTAGAGGAATTGTGAATGAACATCATCCACATGTATTTGGTAATATAGGTCTTTATGGATTGCCTGAAGCTAAGGAGCTGTTAAGGGAAGGCGATCTGTTTATCGCTTTTGGAACACAGCTTGAAGAAACAGCTTTAATGGGTTGGAAAGATATTGCTGATCAACATGTATTGATACACATTGATCGTGATTACACAAGTTTGAGAAAGTCCGTTGAAGAAGATGTGAGCATCTTAGGTGACGTTTCAATCGTTGTGCAGGACTTGTTGTTGTATGAAGCCAAGGGGGAGTGGAAGCGACATGAATGGCTAGAAAAACAGAAATCGGTTAAAGATCAACTGATTAACAAGTGGACAAACGCTGATTTTTCAGAACAACCTGTTAGAGCAACTTTTCAAATGATCTCAGAAACTGTTGAAGAACACGACATTTTGGTTCAAGATAACGGTCTTCATGATATGTGGGGCTATTCCTATCCTATTTTTATTAATCAATCGGGAAGGACGCTTGTTCCAGGGGAGCAAACAGCATTAGGAGTGCCAATGGGTGCAGGCATTGGAGCAAAATTGGCTCAACCTGACTCAACGATTATGACGTTTATCGGTGATGGATCATTTGAAATGGGGAAAGGTGCATTAGATACTGCGTATGAGCTCGGGATTGGGATGATTTATCTCATTATTAATAATGGCGGTTATGCATGGCCGCGATTGAATCAACAAAAAATGAAAGTTTCCATTGGTTGTGATTTTAGAGAAGATCATCAATGGCGTCACGAGATTCAATCTCTCCAAGGTGCTTTTTTCTCTCCAACAAATAAGACAGACTTAAAAAACGCCATTTGTGCAGCGAGAGCACTAAGTAAACAAGGCAAATTGTCTTTAATTGAAATCTGCACGGATTGGAAAAAAGATATTCCATATACGGTCCAGCAGGAATATGGGGTGGTAGTAGATGATGAAACACCAAAACAAAGTCAGTGTTGGTCATAAAGATGTGACAGAGACCCTTGTCAATCTATTGGACAAATTTGTTCACTTAATGGAAGTTAACCATGTAAAGCGAGAAGATGCTGTTGCTCTTTCAGTCAGAAATCCATTGCTTTTTTATGCAGCCTATAAAGGGTGCAAACAATTAGGTATTATTCCCATTGTGATGGGTGAGATGAAAGATCCGCAAAAAGAGCTTGCAAGAATCCGAGTACCGTTGTTTTGTTATGAGTTAGATTTGGACTTTTGCCTTGAACGTTATGAAGATATTGAACAGGCACCTATTCCAGAAGATGCTGGAGCGATTGTTAGAACAACAGGATCAGTTACAGGGATGCCTAAATTTGTTGTCTGGTCTAATAAAGGGATCGAGTATCAAAGTGAACAAACTGTTAAAACGCTTGGCTTTACAGAGAAGGATGTTTTGTTTGCAGCTGTTCCCTTGTGGGGGGCGTATGGCATCAGTCTCGTGAATATCATTGAAAAATGCGGAATGGATCTCGTGATTCCAGAGCATTTACGACCGCGATATGTTTTGCGATTAATCAAAGAAAGCGGAGCTACTTTGTTTGAGGGAACGCCTTCATTTTACAAAATCATGCTTGAGCATTTCAGTAAAAATGCAGGTGAGCGAAACACAGTCTCCAATATGCGTAGCTGGGGTTGCGGTGGGGAAATTCTACCTGAGACGGTGGCGAGAAAATGGTTTGAGATAGTCAAACAACCAATTCTCGATGGCTATGGATTATCAGAGGCCGGACCAAATGTTGCGTTGAATACATGTGATGAATATTGTATAGGGACGGTGGGCAAGCCGTTAAAAGGGATCGAATTGAGGCTGAATGATAAGAGAGAACTGCTTGTTAGGAGTCCCAGCAATATGATAGGTTACTATTCATCAAATTCAGCAGAAAACCCTATTGATGCTCAGGGTTGGCTGAATACTGGAGATTTAGCAGAGATCAATGAGGATGGCTACGTAAAAATTATTGGTCGGACTAAAAATATTATCGTGATTAAAGAAAAAAATATTAGTCCTGAATACATTGAACAAAAACTGCGTCACTATCAAGACATTCAAGATGTTGCTGTTGTGGGTGTTCGCAATGAAAACAATGGGATGCGGCTTGCTGCCGTATTCATAAGCGAGAATCATCAGAATATCAATCTGAAACACGTCAAACGTTACGCACAGGAACATTTAGAAAAAGACCAAGTTCCTTTTTATTATAAACAAGTCGATGAGTTTCCGATGCTGGCTAATGGGAAAATTGACCGAGTTGCTTTGGGGAAATTGTGTTTTACACAAAAAGCAAAGGTTGTGAATAGATCATGAAAGAATCGTCTGTTGTTTTACTTGGTATTGAAATGACCGTGAAAAAGGGGATTTCTAGCTATCGATGGCTCACAAAAAATGAAGTACCTATGAAGAGAGAACCTTTTCCATATCAAAAAAGCAAATTTAATGATGAGACTGTTGAACCGTTATGTGAAGGACTGTACCAAATCATCACAGAGCTATCCCAGCAAGGTATTGTCCAGCAAAACGATGATATCGGTTTATTTGTCAATGTTTCAAATGCCATTTGGCCTGATATTGAGAGATACGCACATGCTTTGGAAAAAGGGAAAAAAGCTGTCAGACCCCATATGACGATTTCTTTTGAGAACAGCCTTCCAACTGCCCAAGCATCCATACAGCTCGGTCTTAATGGACCTTCGACAACATTTGCAGACCACTGTGGCAAGATGTATAGCATTGGTTTAGCTCATAATGTTTTAGTTGATCGGCTAGCCGATTTTATGCTTGTGGCAGAAATGTATCGAGAGCCGGTCACTAATGGTGATGACAATGGATTTACGGGGCGGATTACAATTGCTGCCTTAGCAGCTCCGCTCCAAAGCCAAGCCTATCAACCTCTGTTTGAAATAAAGAACTGGGAATGGATAAACGAACAAACTGAACAGATGAATTTTAGTGAATGGATTCAGCAATACGCTGACAGTAATCAAGGTCAAGAAGTGATTCGTTTAACATAAAAGCAGTGGGAGGCTATCAATATGAATAGGGTTGGTATTAGTGGAATAGGACTTGTTTCCCCATTCGGTCTTGGAATGGATGTGTTTGAAACGGGTTTATACTCAGGCGAATGTGCGATGTCACCTATTACCCGGTTTGATGCGAGTCCATATAGGTGCCAAATAGGCGGTGAAGTGAAAGGTAATGTAACAAATTCGAAAGACAGCATGGCAAAACAATTTTTAGCTTTTGCCATGGAAGAAGCTGCAGAGGGTGCTGGTTTGAGCAAAGAAAAGTTAGAAAATCACAGGATGGGTCTCATTTTACCAGTTGTAACAGGACCAGGGAATAACACGCTTGAACATGATGCGGCAGAATGGATCATCGACCCTGAACTCAATCTCCCATCTTCATTGTTTCATAGAAGTCACATCATCAGACCGACGTCCGCCTGCGCTTCAATCGGTACAGCTCTGTCCATTGGCTACAGTATGATCCGCCATGGTCAGTTAGACATTGTTGTTATCGCGCGTGCAGAGGTGTTTAATCAATATGACTTTGCTTCACTTGACATTGTGAGAGCCATTACAAAAACTGAAGCAAAGCCCTTTGATGTCAAGAGGAACGGCATCACAATTGGTGAAGGGGCAGGCGTGCTGATCTTAGAGTCAGCGGCTAGTTTTGCAAAACGGCAACAACAGCCGCTTGCATGGCTTGATGGGGCTAGCTGTGCAACAGGGGGCGAAAAGCAAAACATGATTGAGCTTGATAAAGGAAAGGTTGTCCATTCAATTCAAACAGCGCTACAAATGGCTGGCATTGAAAAACCTGATTATATACACGCGCATGCAACAGGTACGCCTCAAGGTGATGCAATCGAATCAGAAGCTTTGGTGGAAACCATTCAAGCTGGAAGCAGTATACCTGTCAGCTCTCATAAAGGAGCGTGTGGTCATTTATTGCGCTGTTCAGGTTTTTTAGGCACAGCTGCTGCATTATTGGCATTGAGACTGCAATGCATTCCGCCCACAACCGGCTTGGATGAACTTGATCCAAAAATTACAGCAAATATTGTGAAAGAGAAGGAATGGACAAATGTCTCAAGTGTTCTTGTCAATAATTTTGGTTTTTGCGGCAATTATGCATCCTTTATCATACAGCAGCCTACATCACAATGGAAAGGAGGCTCCTCTATTTGACTGATAACATTGAGGCGGTTTTGCCTCACAGACACCCGTTTTTGTTCATCACTGAGGTAAAGAAGACAGTTGACAGTATAAAAGTGGAAGGAGCGTATCAAATAAGTCATGACAATATGTATGTAGTCAATATGAATGGAGAAAAGCATTTTCCTAGTCTACTTGTTGTCGAAAGTCTTGCTCAATTAAGTGCTTTTGCAGAGGAAGGCCAAGACAATGCTGACTTACAAGAATTGGTTTTTTTAACCGGTTTGCAAGACATGCAATTTCTTAAACCGATTTACGCAGGAGATCTTGTGAAGCTAAAAGTAGAAATCATCAGAAGGCGGAGAGGTCTAACACTAATAGAAGGGACTGCTAGTGTAAATGGAGATATTGTTGTAAGAGGGAAGATCAAAACAAAACGTAGCTAGTGTTATTGAAAGGTGGAGTATCGAGTGAATTTCAGCAGCGAGCAATCACTAGCAGATATTGGCCGCGCTTTGACAGGAGTTTCCTTTGTCATCAGTGTGTTTATCTGCATCATGATATTGATGTTAGGCAGGGTCATCATCAAGGCTCTAAAAAAAGAACGGTTATTCGTCATGTCAGCAAAAAGCAGTTTGCTTTTTGGTATAGCGGCTGTTATGTGTGGATTATTGCTTTACTTTCTGCACACTTTTTATCAATGGTTGAGAACAGAGATAGTCGATTTGCAGTCCCTCGGTTTTCAAATATCTTTTGTGTATTGGTTATTGAATGGACTTGTGGGATTATGGTTGCTCTATTTTTCTTTTACTTTATTTTATCAACAAGAAAAACAGATTCAGCTTTTGCCATTAGTGATCAATGGGGCAATTAGCGGGTTGAGTAACACATTTGTCATTTATATCATTAACCAATCGTTAAATGTACAAGGCAGTTTTACAAATGGATTATTTTATGCATTTTTAGTAGGCTTGGTCGTTCATATCATGGCAGAACGATATATTCGTACGAAAATTGCTGTCCTTACAAATCAAGTCATTTATGAAAAAAGGGTCGCACTGATTGATAAAACACTTCATATCCCTTTTGAAAGAATGGAACGCTTTGAGAAAGGAAAGATTAGTGCTTGTTTAAATAATGATACAGAAAAAATCAGTGAAGGCATGCATTTGGCTGTTACAGGTGCGACAAATTTAATCACCTTGTTCTTCTGTTTAATTTATTTGGGTATTTTGAGCTTCTGGGGTCTCATTTTATCGTTGGCTGTTGTCGTGATCACGATTGTGATCAACCTGATTGTTGCAGGAGAAGCAAATCGACTGTTTGAACAAACGAGAGACATTCAAAACAAGTTTTTTGGCTTCATTAATGATATGTTGGCGGGTTTTAAAGAACTGGCATTAAACAGAGCGAGAAGAAAAGCGTTTCAAGAAAACTTTGAGGGAGCATGTGAAGACTATCGAAGAAAGGGAACAAAGGCAGATTTAAAATTTGCTAATGCCTTCATCATGGAAGACATCATCCTCTTGTCAGTTGTTGGGTTTGTCGCATTTCTATTCCCAGTGATTTTTCATATGCAGGGTGATTTACTGTACAATTACGTGTTTATTTTCTTATATATGATTGGACCAGTCACATATCTCTTGCACTCTTTTCCGCAAATTATGCAGATTCATGTCAGTTGGAAGCGCATGACTAGCTTAATGTCAGAGGTTTCTGAATTAGAGAAAGACGATGAAACGAATGTAGAAGTGTCTGGAAAGGAAGTGACTTTAACTTTAAAGGGAGTTCAGTTCCAATATAAAGGTCTAACCGAAAACTTTTCAGTTGGGCCAATTGATTATGAATTTAAACCTGGAGAACTGACTTTCATCACTGGGGGAAATGGTAGTGGAAAATCGACATTTGCCAAGCTCATTACTGGGCTTTACCCAGCGGATCGAGGTGAAATGTTGATTAACGGTATTCCTAAAACACCTGAACAAATAAAAGAATACTATTCTGCAATTTTTAGTGATTTTTATCTTTTTGATCGGCTGTATGGTATTGAGATAGGCGGAAGGGAAAAAGAAATTAACAACTTACTTGAGCTTCTGAGAATTCAAGATAAAGTCTCGATCAAAGATGGTGAATTTAGCACGACCAAGCTGTCAACAGGTCAAAAGAAGCGGTTGGCTTTGCTTGTCGCCTATTTAGAAGATCGGCCAATTTGTTTATTTGATGAATGGGCAGCAGATCAAGATCCGGGTTATCGTAAATTTTTTTACCATCATTTGCTACCGCAATTAAGAGACAAAGGGAAGTGTGTGATTGCGATTACACATGACGATCATTACTTCCATACTGCTGACCATCTTGTCAAAATGGACCAAGGACAGTTTGTAGAGAATTAAATGAGGAGGTACAAGGTATGGATCACTATTTTCCATTAACTGATGGACAGCTGGGAATCTGGTATGTTGAAAAGATGTATCCAAACACAAGCATTTCTAACAATGGTGCTCTTATACAATTGGAAACTGTGCAACCCGTTCGTTATGATCTGATCTCAAATGCCATCAACGAATTTATCAAGAAAACGGACAACATCCGTTTGCGGATATTGTCTACAAAAGAAGGTAAACCCGTTCAGTATGTCGCTGATTTTGTTGAAAAAGAGATCGATATTGTTGATTTAAACGGTGCAGATGCTGAAAGTAGCAAGAAAATCGCTCTTGCTCACTTTCAGCGGCCTCTGCCGTTAGAAGATGCAGATCTATTTGATTTTAAAGTGTTTAAAGTAAGCCAGTATCAATGTTTCATTTATGTCAATATTCATCATATCATTTCAGATGCTGTATCTGTTATGAGCTGTATAAATGAAATGATCTCGATTTATTCTCATTTCCTAAAAGGTACACCTTTTCATTCGACAAAAACGCAATCGTTTATTCAACAAATTGAAGCGGAGCAAGAATACAAGAACAGTCGCCGGTTTGAAAAAGATCGTCACTATTGGGAAAAGCTTTTTCAAAGCAGGCCAGAAATGACATCTTTAAAGCCTAGTCGTGCATATCGCAGCAGTGCGAAATCAAGACGGTTATCAGAAATTGTAGCAAAACCGCTCGCAACAAGGCTGAAAGAGTATTCAGCGGAACAGCACATCAGTTTATTTAATTTGTTCTTGGCAGGCGTTTTCTTATATATATCAAAAATGACGCAAAAAAAAGATATTGTCATCGGCACTATGTTCTCCAACCGAACAACCCTTCGTGAAAAAGAGTTGTTTGGCATGCTTGTTAGTACTGTTCCATTTCGTGTGCAAGTTGATCCGACTCTCACCTTTTCGACATTCGCAAGAAATGTAAGTCAGCAACAGCTCAGAACAATGAGACATCAAAAATATCCTTATGAGCTTCTTTTAAATCATTGGCGTAATCAGCATCATACACATGATTATTTGTACACCACGTCTTTGCAATATTTGGAGATTGATTTCCCGAAAACAGATGGCATCACATATGATGTTGACTTTCTATATAACGGATATGAAATTAATGATCTTGCTTTTCATATCGTCAACAATGGAGAAGACATCGCATTTGAAATTGACTATCGACTTGATCTATTTGAAGAGCAAGAAATCCGAGATATGTTTGCGAGAATTTTGCTGTTGCTTTCTAAAGCATTATTGGCGCCACAGCAGCAGATTGGACAACTGAATTTATTAACAGAGGCTGATCAATCCCTCTATTTTAGAGAGGAATCAAAAAATAGGTTAGATGAAATAGAGGAATCATTTCAGGAAATTTTTCAAAGAATGGCAAAAGAATCACCGGAAAAAACAGCGGTTATTTGTGGGGATCGTACCCTTTCATATCAAGAATTAGATGAGCGGTCAAATCAGCTTGCTCGGCTCCTTCGGCAAAAAGGTGTTGCACCAGAAAAAAGAGTCGCGATTCTAACAAACCGGACAGAAGACATGATCATTGGGGCCATTGCAGTGATGAAAGCAGGCGGAGCTTATGTCCCAATTGATGCTGAATTTCCAGAACAAAGAATCCAATTCATCTTAAAAGACAGTCATTCTGTTATGTTGTTGACAGATCAAATGGACCGAGAAGCTCCTGTTGAATGCCTCTATTTTCAAGATGAAGTCATTCACCAGCAGTCAACAGCAGCGCTTGACAATGTGACGAAGCCGGACAATTTGTGTTATATCATCTATACTTCTGGAACGACTGGCAATCCTAAAGGCGTCATGATTGAACATCGGAACTATACAAATATGTGGAAAGCCTATAATGAGGCATACGGATTTCAAGACATGAAACCATGTATTTTGCAACTGGCTAGCTTTTCGTTTGATGTATTTGCCGGTGATATGGCGAGAACTTTATTGAACCAAGGAACCCTTGTGATTTGTCCGTCAGAAGCAAAGCGTGATTTAGGACAGTTACAACAACTGATTGAAACTCATCAAATCACGATGTTGGAGTCGACTCCTGCTCTGATTGTTCCGCTTTTAGATGATATGTATGAAAAAGGAATTGAACAGACTTCGCTTCAATTGGTTGTGCTCGGTGCTGATTCATGTTTGAAAGAAGACTTCGAACGAATCATTGAACACTATGGAGAGAAGCTCCAAATTTATAACACTTATGGAGTAACGGAAGCAACGATCGAAACGAGTCTTTATCGTTTTGAGCAGGCGTTTGCTGATTATCAGGGTATTACCCCAATTGGTAAACCGTTATTACATATGTCCATGTACATTTTTAGTGAATCGCTGGAACTTCTACCGCCTCACTCAATTGGTGAGTTGTATATAGGTGGAAAAGGTGTAGCCAGAGGCTATTTGAACAATCCGGCACTGACCAAGGAAAGATTTATCGCAAATCCTTTTGATCCTTCTGAAAGGCTATATAAAACAGGAGATCAAGCGAAGATGTTGCCTGATGGGAATATTCAATTTCTTGGGCGTCATGATTTCCAAGTCAAAGTTAGGGGACATCGAATTGAAATGGGGGAGGTTGAGGCAAAAATCATTCAGCATCCTGCCGTAAGGAGAGCTGTTGTCAAGACTGTTGAACCTAAACCACATCAGACCGTATTAGCTGCATACCTTGAAGCAGATGAAGCAGACATTTCTGATCAAGTAAAAGCCTTTTTGTTTAGAGAGTTGCCAGATTATATGGTTCCAACATATTTTATTCAATTAGACCAATTGCCTTTGACCACAAACCAAAAAGTCAATCGGCAAGAGCTTCCAGAGCCTGAAAGCTACTTTAAAGAACATCAACAAACAGCTTTACTTCATACAGCTCTCGAAGCCAAATTGGCGGAGGTTTGGAAGAAAACATTAAAGGTGGACCATTTAACTTCAAACTCAGATTTTATCCAACTCGGGTTTCATTCATTACAAGCGTTGACCCTTGTGAATGAAATTGAGAAACAGTTTGGGATTCGATTGACACTGGGGGATATTTTTTCTAATACACTTTTATTTGCAATGGCGAAGGTCATTGAGGAAAAAATGAAGGCCGGTCACCTTGAGGAACTATTACCTGCGGAGGAGAGCGATGCTTATCCTGTGACAGCTGCACAAGAGGGAGTTTATACAAGATCATTAATTACAGATGCCAATCTATTTCATATGCCTTGCGCATTTCAAATAGATGGACCTCTTGATGTGAACAGGCTTTCACTTGCCTTGCAAACATTAGTCAATCGGCATGAATCACTCAGAACGTCTTTTATAAAAAAAGACGATACGCTCAAACAGAGAATTCATTCGAATGTTACCTTGGATGTTAAATATGGTGTACACAACCAGTCTGAAATAGAGGAGCTTGTTTCTGCTGCACCTCAGCCGTTTTCATTAGACAAGCCTCCTCTCATGCGCGCAAAGTTGATAAAGATACAATCTGTTGACAAGCATGTGTTATTACTAGATTTCCATCACATTATTTTTGATGGTATGTCACTTCAAGTATTTATGGAAGAATTGACCGGTATCTATAAAGGGAGAAGTTTGCCAGAGCTCAAGCTCGGCTACAAAGATTATGCTGTCTGGGAGAAGTGTAAATTAGAAGATCAGCAGCTTGCTGAACATCGGGACTTTTGGTCAACAATTCTAGTTGATCAACCGGGAGAACTTCATTTACCTATTGATTTTCCAAGGCCAGTCTTGCAGTCCTTTGCAGGGAACATCTTTGAATTTGAACTAAATAAAGACTTGCTCAATCAGTTAAAAGAGTTTTCTTTGCAGCATGGTCTGACTTTGTATATGACTCTTTTATCTGTTTACTTTGTATTGTTAACTAAATATACAGGACAAGCTGATTTGGTTGTTGGGACACCTACATCAGGACGCTTCCATCCCAATATGGAAAAAACCACAGGACTATTTGTCAATACGCTGCCCGTTAGAAAAGAAGTAAGCAAAACAATCAATTTCAGTCAATTTTGTCAAGAAGTTAAACAAGACATACTTCAAATACTGAATTATCAGCAATACCCTATTGATGAATTAGTCAAACAACTAAAGTTAAATCGTGATCCAAGCCGAAACCCACTTTATCAAACCGTATTTGCACTACAAGATATTAAAGAAAGCTATCAACTGTCTGAAGATGTCAACATGTCTATTTTCGACACGGAGTATAACACATCTAAGGTTGATCTAACATTGGAGGCAGCGGTACTTGATCACTGTCTTGGCTGCCGCTTTGAGTACAGTACAAGTTTATTTAAAAAAGAAACGATCGAACGGATGGCAAAGCATTTTGAACACCTGATTGAGGCGGTGTTGGCTGATCCTGAGCAATCTCTCGGTGAACTCGAACTTATGTCTAAGGATGAACAGACACTTTTGGCCAAGATGAATGATACGGATGTGCCGCTGCCATCATGTCGATCCATTTCGGCACAATTTGAAACACAGGCAAAAATACGTCCTGAGGAAACAGCCGCCGTTTTTAGAGGCGATCGCCTCTCCTATCGGGAATTAAACAGCCGAGCGAATCAGCTGGCACATCTATTGCTGAAAAAAGGTGTTGGACCTGATGTGTTAGTCGGGATCATGGTCCGTCCATCATTCGATCTATTGGTCGGAATGCTTGGAGTGTTAAAAGCGGGAGGTGCCTATGTGCCGATCGACCCTGAATACCCGGAAAGCCGTATTCAATATATGTTAAAAGATAGTCAAGTCTCTCTTTTATTGACACAGTCAATGCTAACAGAAAAAACCGGATCATTCTCTGGACAAGTGATTGATGTGGATAAAGGGTTTAAAGGAGAAAGCGACTTAAATCCACCATCTATAGCAGAGGGGCATCATCTTGCTTATATGATTTACACGTCTGGATCAACTGGAGAGCCAAAAGGTGTATTAATTGAACAGCACAGTGTCTTGAATTTATGGCAATGGTTTGAGCGAACATACGATGTGTCCTCAGGAGATGCGATTCTTCATATGACAAACCCATCTTTTGATGTGAGTGTTGAGGAAACCTTGATTCCGCTCATGTCCGGAGCTGTCGTTGTAATTGCGGAAAAACAGGTGATGTTCCAACCAGAAAAGCTGATCAATTTCTTAAATGAATATCATGTGCGAATTGCCCAATTTGTACCGGCGACCTTGCGTGCGCTTTTAGCAGGACAAACGAAAAAAGCAGCCAGTTTAGATGTGGTCATCTGCGGTGGTGAAAAGCTTGAACTCCAGTTGGCACGGCAAATAACAGCACAAGGTTACAAGCTATACAACAATTATGGTCCGACAGAAACGACGGTTGATGCCCTTGTCTGGCCTTGTCCGCCAAACAGTGAGGTGATCAAATTGGGGGCGCCGATTGATCGTACACGAGTCTATGTCCTTGACCAAGATGGAAAGCAAGTGCCGCCAGGCATTCCTGGGGAATTGTATATTGGTGGCGCAGGTGTTGCCAGAGGTTACTACAACCGTCCAGATCAGACGAAGCGTGCCTTTGTGTCACATCCAAATGGTCGGCTTTATCGAACAGGTGACCTTGTCAAGTGGCACAGCGATCAGACGATCACATATCTTGGCAGATTGGATAAGCAAGTGAAAATTCGCGGTGTCCGGATTGAACCAGGCGAAATCACAGCGAAGCTACTTGAGTTAAACGAAGTGCAAAATGGTTATGTGATGGCTCATCACGATGAAGCAGGACAAGCCATTTTATGTGGGTATCTCGTGACAGAGACTGAAATAGAGCCGGAGACCATCAGGAAACAGCTAGCGAAGAGCTTGCCGGACTATATGATTCCTGTTTATTTCATTACAGTAGATGAACTGCCATTAACACCAAACGGCAAAATCAATGAACAGCTACTTCCAATGCCAAAAAAAGAAATGAAAGAAACATATGAGCCGCCGCAAACAGAAACGGAAAAAATTCTTGCCGCGATTTGGGAGGAAGTACTTGATATAGATCAGATCAGCAGAAGTGGAAGCTTTTTCGATTATGGAGGAGACTCAATTAAAGCGATTCAAATATCTTCTCAATTGAGAAAGCATCAATTAAAACTAGAAACAAAATACTTGTTCACACATGCAACAATTGCAGAAGCTGCTCTGTACGTCGAACCTTTAAATAAACAAATTGATCAGCGTCAAGTATCAGGGGAAGTGATGCTCTCACCAATACAAACTTGGTTCTTTTCAAAAGCATTTGCAGACCCCCATCACTACAACCAAGCTGAGACGCTCTATAGAGCAGAAGGCTTTGATCTTGCAGCAATCGAATTGGCGTTAGATCAATTAATGGAGCATCATGATATGTTTAGAGCTGTTTTTATACAGAAACAACAACAAATTGTGCAAAAGATTCGAAAAGCGTATGCAGCTGATTTTTATGAAATGAAAGTGCTAAATCTTAGAGACAAAACAAATTGGCGCGAGCTTGCTGAACATCATATAAACAACATGCAAGGAGAACTTGACATCGAAAGCGGGCCTCTTGTCAAAGTCTGTCTCTGTCAAACAAATACAGGGGACCATCTTGTCATCGTAATCCACCATCTCATCATTGATGGTGTCTCTTGGCGGATTTTCCTTGAGGACTTGGAAACAGCTTACGAACAAGCACAATCACGGAAAAACATACAGCTACCTGAAAAGACGACTTCTTTTAAAGAATGGACAACCGAATTGTGGAAATATGCTCAACAGGAAGCAGTCAAAGAAAAAACATTTTGGCGCGAGGTTGAGAGTCGAATAGCAGTTCCGCCTTCTTTAGCAGTCCGTCAGTCCAGTGATCAAAAGCGTTCGAACAGTCAACAATTTGTTCAACAACTTGATCAAAATATAACAAATCTCCTTTTAAAAAAGGTACATCATGCATATCGTACAGAAATAAATGACATTTTGTTAGCTGCGTTTGCTTTGGCGATGAGGAAACAGTTTGGAATAGCCGAACTACCCCTTGATTTAGAAGGGCATGGCAGGGAAGCTATTTCAGAACATGTCGATGTTTCGAGAACGATCGGGTGGTTTACATCAGTGTTTCCGGTTGTGCTTTCGACAGGAAGTGAAGCAGATTTAGGGGCTGTGATAAAGACAGTGAAAGACACGCTTCATCGCATTCCACATAAGGGGATTGGCTATGGTTTGCTCCACGATCAAATGCTTGAAGAAACACCATCTGTCGTGAGCTTTAACTATTTAGGTCAGTTTGATGAGGTACAGCAAAATGGAATCAAGCCACTCCATTTGGGGGATTCCAACAGTCTAACAAACGAAAGAACCCATATGCTTGATCTCAACCTTGCCGTCATAAATGGAGTGCTGGAAATCAATGTAGACTACCATGAAAAAGAGTTTGATCAAAGCGAAATTGAAGCACTTTTAAACAGTTATACAGATATCTTGGTCAACATTGTCAACCATTGTTTAGAGAAAGAAGATCATGGAGAAAAAACGTTGAGTGATTTTGATGATCAGCAATTGACAAATGAGGAACTGGATCATATTTATGAGTTGCTTAAAGACATGTAGGAGCTGTCTAAAAAGTCCTTTTTCAACATAAATCAGGGGGAATTGCGAGACTCCTGCGGAAACAGCGAGCTAAGCGAGACCCAAGAGGAGCAAGGAACGAGCTCCGAGGAGGCTCGCGGATCGCCCGCGGAAAGCGAGCAAAATCCCCAATTTTTATTCAGCCACACGACTTTCAGGACAGCCCCTCATTGATAAAGGGAGTGAAGAAATGAATCACCAACAAAATATTCAAAACATTTACCCGCTGACACCTATGCAAGAAGGTATGCTGTTCCATCATTTAAGTGATAAAGATAGTCAAGCATACTGTGTCCAAACAGCTGTGAAAATTTCCGGTGAATTTCATCTCGATATCGCTGAACAAAGCCTTAACATTCTTGTTGGGCGTCATGACCTATTAAGAACGGTTTTTATTCACTCTAAAAAACTAAGTCGCCCCCGCCAAATTGTATTTAAGAAAAGAGACATGACCATTAACATGCATGATTATTCTCATTTCAAGCAAGCTGATCATGATCAGTACATTGAGGAATTTTTGAGATCAGATTTCAAAAAAGGTTTTGATTTGGCTGCCGGACCTTTATTTCGGGTAGAGGCACTGAAATTAGGGCAATCCGAATATGTTCTCGTTTTTTCAAATCATCATATCATTTTGGATGGATGGTGCTCTAAAGCAGTTTTAGATGAGTTTTTTGATATATATTCTGACCTGTTCCATGATCGACCTGTTCACAATAAGAAGTCATTTTCTTTTAGTGAATATATTCACTGGATTGAAAATCAAAATAAAGATGAAGCCCATACTTATTGGAAGGAATACCTGAAAGGGCTTGAGACAAATACAGAAGTGCCAAGTTTCTATAAAAAAGCGAAAAATGAAGGCTTTCAAAAAGAAGACTTTTATCAAGAAATAGATGATGATTTGTTTCAAGGTCTTGAAAACGTCTCAAAGCGTTACAAAGTTACTGTTCATACGATATGTCAAACCGCTTGGGCTTTGCTGCTTAGCCATTACAATCAGTCAAATGATGTTGTATTCGGATCAGTGGTGTCTGGAAGAACACCGGAACTAGAAGGTATTGAAGAAGCGGTGGGATTGTTTATCAATACCATTCCAGTCAGGATAAAAGTTGACCCAAACCTGTCTTTCAGACAGCTTTTTGAGAATGTCCAACAATCCAACATAAGGTCTGAGCATTATTCGTATTGTTCTTTGGCTGATCTTCAGAACATGACGACTTTGAAGGGCGATCTGCTTAATCATTTTCTAGTTTTTCAAAACTATCCATCTCATGAGACACCAGAAGAAGCGGAAAAAGAGCTTTTTGGTTTTCATATTCAAGAGTTGCACGATACAGAAGAAACGAATTATGATTTTCTGTTAACGATTGCACCAAGAGAACAATTTATAATTATTCATTATAATCAAAACATATATGAAAACGATGAAATTGGTGTTTTATGCAGACGTTTTCTCTCTATATTACGACAGATGATTCAAACACCGGATATGAGGCTATCTCAAGCAGAACTAATCGATGCAGATGAAAAAAGCTTGATAGATACTTTCCAAATGTCAGATTGCAACATGTGTAAAGATAGCCTGACTTTGCATGAACGATTTGAGCAGCAGGTCGATTTATTTCCCCATAAGGCAGCTGTTACATTCAATGGTGAAACTCTCACTTATGAAACACTAAACAGTCGTGCCAATGAACTTGCCAAACAGCTTCGGAGTCTTGGTGTACAGCCAAATCATTTAGTGGGCATTATGCTGGAACGTTCTCATTCATTTATGATAGGTATTCTTGGTATTTTAAAAGCAGGAGCAGCATATGTACCAATTGACCCGCATTATCCGATTGAACGAATCGACTATATCATTCAAGATTCGAAGATCCCTATTTTGATCACTGATCGAAAACAGAAAGATGAACTGTTTTCTGCTATCCAATACAGAGGAGAGACACTGTTTATAGATGATACGCAAACAGGGGGTTTTTCTGAAAATCTTCCTTCTGTCTCTTCAGCTCAAGACCTTGCCTATGTGATCTACACATCCGGGTCGACAGGTAAGCCGAAAGGAATTCTCACCAAACATGAAAATGTGATGAGGGTTGTTGTCAATTCGAATTATCTCAAAGTAACAGAAGAGGATCGTATATTACAACTATCCAATCTATCTTTTGATGGATCGGTATTTGATATTTTTGCTGCACTTTTAAATGGAGCAGAACTCATTCTCCCTCAATCAAACACGGTCCTTTCGCCAAGAGAACTGTCCAGATTTTTAATCAAACAAGACATTTCGATTATGTTCTTAACAACTGCTTTATTTAATGCAGTCATTGCAGAAAATCCAACTGCATTTAATGGACTTCGTAAAGTCTTATTTGGCGGTGAAAAAGTTACAGTTGCTTTTGTTGAACAAGCCTTGGAGCAAGCAGGGGCGAACAAATTCATCCATGTTTATGGACCGACAGAAAGCACGGTTTTTGCCAGTTTTTATCCGATTCAATCTATTGATAAAAGACTTGGAACGATCCCGATTGGAACACCGTTGAATGATACAGAGTTGATCATCTTGAACCAGTATGGAAAGATTCAAGCGATCGGATTGCCCGGGGAATTATGTATAGCTGGAAAAGGGCTTGCCAAAGGCTACTTGAATCGGCCGGATTTGTCTGAGGAAAAGTTTGTCACACATCCTTTGAAAGAGCAGGAGAGACTGTATAAAACCGGTGATTTGGCAAGGTGGCTTCCAGATGGAAGCATTGAATTTATGGGGAGACTAGATCGACAAGTGAAAATTCGCGGTTTCAGGATTGAACCAGAAGAAGTGGCGGCTGAGTTGCTGCTTTTGTCCAATATCAAAAAGGCATATGTGATGGAAAGAAGAAGTGAGCAGGGTGAGGCTTATTTATGCGCTTATTATGTGGCTGATGCAAACAAGCCGTCAAAAGATATTAGACGCGAATTGGCTGAACGTTTGCCAGAATATATGCTACCATCTTTTTTCATGTCACTAAATGAACTTCCAGTGACACCGAATGGAAAAATCAGTGAAAAAGAGCTTCCAGCTCCTGAATGTATGTTAGACGGTGAGAGGGAATATATTGCTCCTCGAACAGCTGCAGAAAAAAGATTAGTGAAATTGTGGGAACAAATTTTAAGTGTTAAGCCGGTTGGAGTGAATACTCATTTCTTTGAAGCCGGCGGACATTCACTCAAAGCCGTTTCATTGATGGGCGCCATTGAGCGGGAGTTTTCAGTCAAACTGTCGATTAAACAGATTTTTGATCATCCCTATTTAGAAGATATGGCAATGGTTATTGATCAAGCAGAAACGGAAGCATCACTTGGCATGCTGCCTGCTCCTCCTCAAGACTATTATCCGGCTTCTGCAAACCAAAGGCGGATTTATGCAGTCAGCCATTTGCATGGGAGAGAGCAGAGTTATAACATGCCAGTGCTGTTAAAGGTCCCTCATCCTTTAAATATTGACCGTGTTCAGAAATCAATCAACATGCTCGTTGAACGCCATGAAAGCCTAAGAACGTCTTTTGAGATGGTTGAAGGCGAATTGGTACAGAACATTCATTCTTCTGTCAATGTCGAAGTCATCACAACAAAAGTAGGTAAAGATGGGTTGTACAAGCAAGTTTCTGCATGGATAAAACCTTTTGACCTGCAACGGGCTCCTCTGTTAAGAGCGGGTATTCTTGAAGATCACGAAGAACATTTTCTGTTTCTTGATATGCATCACATCATATCAGACGGCCATTCCATTCATATTTTCTTGCAGGAATTGATTCAACTGTACGAACATAGTCAGCCACTGCCGCCTCTCGCACTTCAATATAAAGATTATGCTGTCTGGGAAAAGCAGAGGGAGACTGACGTTGATGTTTCTTATTGGAAAAAACAGTTTGAGGACGAAATACCAGTTCTGGCATTGCCTGTTGATGAACAAAAGGGAACTGGAACCGAGCTTGAGGGAAGCTTTCATATCAAAACACTTGATATGGATTTGACAGACCAAGTGAAAAAGTATGTATTACAAACTAACCAAACGCTCTTTTCGTTTTTATTGGGAATTTATCAACTATTACTTGCTAAATATACAGGACAGAAAGATATTGTGGTTGGTACTCCTGTGAGCGGAAGGCATGACAGTCTTGAATCAACTGTTGGTATGTTTGTTAAAACACTTCCGATTAGGGTTCAGCTTAATCCTCAATGGACAATTGGTGAATTTTTCTCAACAGTAAGAGAACATTGCCTTGCCGCTTTTGAAAGTGAGGTGGACCCGGCAGAATGGATTATGAATAGATCTAGAATAAAAATGGATCTTATTCAAACCATGTTTTCGTTCAATCATGACCAAGCAGAACTTCCAGCACAGTGGGAGATACAAAACATTTTCAATCCTCATGTGCAATTTGATTTATCATTAGATGTTTTTGAACATCACTCAAATTTAGACATTTATTTTGAGTACAGTACAAATTTATTTAAAAAAGAAACGATCGAACGGATGGCAAAGCATTTTGAACACCTGATTGAGGCGGTGTTGGCTGATCCTGAGCAATCTCTCGGTGAACTCGAACTTATGTCTAAGGATGAACAGACACTTTTGGCCAAGATGAATGATACGGATGTGCCGCTGCCATCATGTCGATCCATTTCGGCACAATTTGAAACACAGGCAAAAATACGTCCTGAGGAAACAGCCGCCGTTTTTAGAGGCGATCGTCTCTCTTATCGGGAATTAAACAGCCGAGCGAATCAGCTGGCACATCTATTGCTGAAAAAAGGTGTTGGACCTGATGTGTTAGTGGGGATCATGGTCCGTCCATCATTCGATCTATTGGTCGGAATGCTTGGGGTGTTAAAAGCGGGAGGTGCCTATGTGCCGATCGACCCTGAATACCCGGAAAGCCGTATTCAATATATGTTAAAAGATAGTCAAGTTTCTCTTTTATTGACACAGTCAAAGCTAACAGAAAAAACCGGATCATTCTCCGGACAAGTGATTGATGTGGATAAAGGGTTTAAAGGAGAAAGCGACTTAAATCCACCATCTATAGCAGAGGGGCATCATCTTGCTTATATGATTTACACGTCTGGATCAACTGGAGAGCCAAAAGGTGTATTAATCGAACAGCACAGTGTCTTGAATTTATGGCAATGGTTTGAGCGAACATATGATGTGTCCTCGGGAGATGCGATTCTCCATATGACAAACCCGTCTTTTGATGTGAGTGTTGAGGAAACCTTGATTCCGCTCATGTCCGGAGCTGTCGTTGTGATTGCGGAAAAACAGGTGATGTTCCAACCAGAAAAGCTGATCAATTTCTTAAATGAATATCATGTGCGGATTGCCCAATTTGTACCGGCGACCTTGCGTGCGCTTTTAGCAGGACAAACGAAAAAAGCAGCCAGTCTAGATCTGGTCATCTGCGGTGGTGAAAAGCTTGAACTCCAGTTGGCACGGCAAATAACAGCACAAGGTTACAAGCTATACAACAATTATGGTCCGACAGAAACGACGGTTGATGCCCTTGTCTGGCCTTGTCCGCCAAACAGTGAGGTGATCAAATTGGGGGCGCCGATTGATCGTACACGAGTCTATGTCCTTGACCAAGATGGAAAGCAAGTGCCGCCAGGCATTCCTGGGGAATTGTATATTGGTGGTGCAGGTGTTGCCAGAGGTTACTACAACCGTCCAGATCAGACGAAGCGTGCCTTTGTGTCACATCCAAATGGTCGGCTTTATCGAACAGGTGACCTTGTCAAGTGGCACAGCGATCAGACGATCACATATCTTGGCAGGTTGGATAAGCAAGTGAAAATTCGCGGTGTCCGGATTGAACCAGGTGAAATCACAGCGAAGCTACTTGAGTTAAACGAAGTGAAAAATGGTTATGTGATGGCTCATCACGATGAAGCAGGACAAGCCATTTTGTGTGCGTATCTCGTGACAGAGACTGAAATAGAGCCGGAGACCATCAGGAAACAGCTAGCGAAGAGCTTGCCGGACTATATGATTCCTGTTTATTTCATCACAGTAGATGAACTGCCATTAACACCAAACGGCAAAATCAATGAACAGCTACTTCCAATGCCAAAAAAAGAAATGAAAGAAACATATGAGCCGCCGCAAACAGAAACCGAAAAAATTCTTGCCGCGATTTGGGAAGAAGTGTTGGAGACAAGTCCAATCGGGCTAAACAGCCATTTTATTAGAACTGGTGGACACTCTTTAAAAGCGATCGATTTGATGAGCAGAATTAGAAATCGACTGTCCACAAAAATTTCATTACAGGATATTTTTGAATATCCGCTCTTAAAAGAACTTGCTGAAAAAATTGATAAAACCGGTAAGTCAGAAAAAGACATCATCCCAGCGGTTGGAAATACAAAAATGCATCGAATGACATCTCTGCAAAAGCGAATTTATGCGGCTTGTCATTTATTAGGTGTTGATAAAACATACAATATGCCGATTGTATTAAAAGTGCCTTTTCAACTAGATAAACAAAAGACTGAGAGAGTCATCAAAAGAATCATAGAACGTCATGAAAGTTTGCGAACTTCTTTCCAAGTAATAAATGGTGAAACAGTTCAGGTGATCCATGATCATATCAATTTTCAAATAGAAGAAGAATGGCTAAAAGCAAATGAAGTATCTGCACGTATTTCTGTCTGGCCTAAGCGTTTTGATTTGGAAAAAGCACCATTATTAAGAGCTAAAATAGCAAAAGTAGACAATGGGGATCATTTATTGTTTTTGGATATCCACCATATCATTTGTGATGGTATATCAATCGATATTTTCTTACATGAATTCTCATCATTGTATGAAGATCAGCAAGCTGAACTGCCTCCTGTACAGGTGCAGTATAAAGACTATGCGGCATGGAAGCAAAAACAAGATCACAGTAAGTCAACTGAACATTGGGACTCTGTCCTAGACGGTCAACTCCCGGTGCTTGACATACCAACTGACTTTAGCAGACCAAAGCTTCAACAGTTTGAAGGTGATTGTGTATCACTTTCAATTGATCGAGAAATGGGTTGCAGCATTTTAGAAAAATTACATGATGAGGAAATGACACCGTATGTATTGTTTTTAGGTTTGTACCACGTCTTACTCCATCGGTATTCAAGCCAAGATGATGTGGTATCTGGAACGGCAGTATCAGGAAGAGACCATAAAGAACTAGAAAATACAATCGGTTTATTTATGAATATATTGCCTATCAGAACGAAGACAGCAGCAACGATGACCATCACCAGCTTCTTAGAACAGGTAAAAAAACAAGTGTATGACATGCTAAAATATGCTGATTACCCACTTGATGAATGGATTGAACGAAAACGAATGAAACGAATAATAGACAGAAACCTATTATTTGATACTGTCTTCTCATTTCATACAGAAGAGAAAGTTTCCAAATGGACTTTGAAAAAAACAGATCAAAAGACAGCAAAGTTTGATTTGACATTTGAGGTTATACAATCTCATGATGTGTTTCACATCAATGTCGAATACAGTACAAGTCTATTTCACGCAAAAACGATAGAGCGAATCGCAAAGCACTATATCGAGCTAGTGAGGCAATATGTAACAAAACCAGATCAACTATTAAATGAGATTGATTTCCGTTTAGCTGAAGAAAAGCGTTTAATTGAGCAGGTCAATTCTACAACTGTACCTTTGCCGGCTCATGAGACGGTGTGTACCAAGATGAGATTGTCCGCTGAGCAACATCCTGATGCAATAGCAGCTGTGTATCAAGGAAAGTCTCTCACTTATAAAGAATTAAAGGAAAAAGCTGATGGAGTCGCTGATTGGCTCATCCAACAAGGAATTAACAAAGGCGAAATCGTTGGTATCATGACAAATCCGTCATTCAATATGCTCATCGGTATATTCGGCATTTTGCAGGCTGGAGCTGCATATGTGCCCATCGATCCAGCATATCCAAGAAAGAGAATCGAATATATATTGCAAGATAGCGAGGTCAATTTCTTACTGACTGAGTCAGAGCATCAAAGTATGTTAAAAGGAATTCCCCAGAAAATTGTTGAACTGGATACCCATCATTTTGAAAGAAATGGCATGTCTTCTTTTGTATCAATCCAAGGGCATGATCTAGCTTATCTGATTTACACTTCTGGTTCGACAGGAAATCCAAAAGGTGTCATGATTGAACATCGTTCCTTAATGAATTTGGTTCAGTGGCATCAACGCTCCTTTCACTTAACAGAGAAGGATCGTTGTTTGAAATTTGCCGGCGTTGGATTTGACGCTTCTGTCTGGGAGATCTTCCCTTGTCTATCTTCTGGTGCGTCTCTCTACATCGTTGACACTTATATGAGACAAGATATGTATCAACTAAATCAATTTATTGAAGATCAAAAAGTGACAATTGCGTTTATTCCTACTGCCTATTACGAACCATTTTCACATTTGAAGAACAACTCGCTGCGCATCCTTTTGACTGGTGGTGAAGCGCTAAAAACGTGGAAACCTCACTCATATAAGCTTGTCAATAATTATGGACCAACGGAAAATACGGTGATTGCTACAAGCGGTGTGATTGAAAATGATACTCACATCACGATTGGAACACCCATTGATAACTGCCGAGTATTGATTGTTAACGAACAATTTCAGGAACAGCCAATCGGGATAACTGGAGAAATTTGTCTTGCAGGAGTAGGATTGGCAAGAGGATACTGGAATCGTTCTGAAGAGATGAAAGAGCGTTTTGTCCAGCATCCGGTCACAAAAGAACGTTTATATCGAACAGGTGATCATGGTCGATGGACAGCAGATGGAACAATTGAATACATCGGAAGAGAGGATGAACAAATCAATATTCGGGGACACCGAGTTGAAATGCAAGAAATTATTCAAGTGATGAAATTAACGCCAGGTATAATGGATGTCTATTTGCTGCCTAAGGCTCTGAATACATCTGCTGCTAGATTAATTGCCTACATCATATGTGATCAGTCCAATAGCATGGACGACATCAAAAAACAGCTTGCTGAAAGACTTCCAGATTATATGGTTCCTTCTCAATTCATAGAACTTGACCATTTTCCACTAACTGAAAATGGAAAAGTGGATAAAAAAGCACTGCCAAAACCGCTACAAGCAAAAAGTCATACAGAGCAACATGTAGAACCAAGAACAAAACGTGAAAAGAAAATGAGAGAGATCTGGGGAGAAGTATTAAATATACCTCCTGCATCTATCGGCATTTATGATCATTTCTTTGAACTTGGCGGAAATTCCATCAATATATTAAAAATTCTCGCTTTAACAATGGATCAAGATTGGGATATTTCGATTCAAGACTTTTTTGATAAAAAAACAATTGCTGAGATCTGCAAGCAAACAAAAAGACAAGAAAATCAAACAGATGAACATGTATATATCCGCCCAGCTTGTTGTTCTTTAAGCGGTGATATCAAGTGGCATAACAAAAGCAATGTCTTTTTAACAGGGGCAACAGGATTTTTAGGGATTCATTTGTTAGAACAGTTGCTCCGTACAACAAACGGAGATATTTTCTGCTTAGTAAGAGGGAATCAAACATATACAGCGGAAGAGCGACTTAAACAAGTCTTTTCACAGTACTTTCCGAACAAGATGGATTTGCTAGAACAAACAGCAGACCGGCTCATTGTGATTGACGGAGATTTAACAAAAGAACGATTCGGCATGAACCCTAACATATACGAAAATGTAAGAAACCGGACAGAGCATATTTTTCATGTTGCAGCTAAAACGGACCATTTTGGAGAATTTGACGAATTCAAGGCATTCAATATTGATGGAACAAAAAGAATCTTGGCATTTGCCGGTGCCGACAAAAAGCTTCATTATATCTCGACTATGAGTGTCGCAGGTCATCTGGCAAAAGGAGAAGGTGAAAGAACTTTTACTGAAGAAGAGTTTTTCATTGAGCAAGAAATAGATGACAATGTTTATGTAAAGAGTAAATTTTTAGCTGAACATGAGGTGCTCAAGGCGATAGCCCGTAAAGAAGCACAAGCAACCATTTATCGAATGGGATTGATTACAGGACGGCTTGCAGATGGATGTGTGCAATTGGATTTGGAGAAAAATGCGTTCTCCAACACACTTGAAACCATATATCATTTAGGAGCTGTTTCAGACGAGATCGTTCAGCAACCATTAGATATTTCGCCAGTGGATTTGTGCAGTGAAGCCATTTTAACACTTGCCGCTTCCTCTGAAAGTAAACCGGTTTTTCATATTTATAATCCGCATAAAATTCATATTAAAAAGCTGTTTGATTTAGGAGGGATTGAAATAAAGCAATTGTCTGATCACGATTACCAGGAGTTGGTTGCATCACACGCAAATGAAGAAAACTATCATAAAATTTTAGGATTTACTTATTATATGGGAGAAGAGAATGAGACCTATCGTGCCCTTGTAGAAACCAGCTGTGATGAAACAGTTCAACTTTTAACACAATCTGGTTTCCAATGGCCAGAACCTTCAGCTGGATATATGAAGAAATTATTCTCAATGATGAGGAAAAAAGGATATTTCTTGAAAGAACATGTCGAAAGCATTTAATATGATAAGTATCACCCTCACTTTTCTAATGGAAGGTGGGGGTATTGTTTTAAGGGGGAAGGTCATGTGCTCATATTAAAAGCAGAAGGGTGTAAAGCGACGCGAGATGAAAAGGTCATTTTCGAACACGTTCATTTAGATATAGAAGAAAAGCAGCGAGTCGCCATCATTGGCAGAAATGGTGTTGGCAAAACGACATTGCTCAAAGCACTAATAGGTAAGGAGACATTAGAAAAAGGTAGAATCATGAGACGGTATCCTGTGGACACCTGGGGATGGGTTGAACAAATGGATGATCCAGTAGATGTCACACTTTATGAATATGTTAGCTTCATTCGCCCTGAGCTGGCAGCTTGTCAAAAGAAAATTGATCAGTTGCAAAAAAAAATGTCAATTGCATCCAAGGAAGAACTGGATGACTTAATGGAGGAATATACGGCGTATTATGATCGCTATATGACAATGGACGGCTTTCAGTTTCAAACGGAAATTGAAAAACATCTTAGTCAATTACAGTTGCCTTCATCAAACTGGCACTTACCATATCATCAGCTTAGCGGTGGAGAAAAAACGAGAGCACAGTTAGCGAGAGTGATGCTCAAAAATCCAAAGTTTTTAATTTTAGATGAACCTACCAATCATTTGGACAAAGATGCAATCGAGTGGCTCACAAATTGGATTAAAACGATTGATATCCCCGTCTTGTTTGTTTCTCATGATCGACATTTTATTGATCAGGTAGCTGATGTCACATATGAGTTAACAGCAGAAGGAACCAAAAGGTATAAAGGGGGGTATTCAGCTTATAAAAAGCAAAAAGATCATGAAATCCTAACCCATCAAAAACTTTATGCCAAACAAGAACAAAAAAAGAAAGCGCTCTTAGAGTCGATTAACCGTTACAAACAGTGGTTTCAGCATGCCCAAAAGTCTGACAAGAATGATTCTGGTGCACAAAAAACCAACTTCTCATCAAGAGCAACAAAAAGTGCTTCACGATTTAAAGCACTTGAAAAAGCATTGGATCGTCTTGAAAAAAATAAAGTTGACAAGTACAAAGATGCAGATCGAGTGAAATTCAGTTTTCATGACACAACATTTGAAGCTTCCCGTCTTTTGCAAATACGCCATATGACATTTGGATATCATGATACACCACTCTTTAAGGCATTCAACTTAGATGTGAAGCGTTCTGATAGACTAGCTGTGATCGGTCCAAACGGCTCTGGGAAAACAACTTTGCTCCAGCTCATTTTAGGATTCAAACAGCCGGATCAAGGCACCATACAGCTGCACCCCAGATGTAATGTCGGGTATTTTTCACAAGAACTGAGTGATTTGGAAGAAAGCGAAACGATATTGGACCATATTATGAACATTCCTCATATGACCCAGACAGAGGCAAGAACAATACTTGGCTGTTTTCTTTTTAAAAGAGACGATGTCTTTAAAAGAATAGCTCATTTAAGTATGGGAGAAAAATGCAGAGTAGCCTTCGTGAAACTATATTTCTCAGGCGCCGATCTTCTCATTCTTGATGAACCAAATAATTATTTGGATATTGAGACGAGAGAGACGATTGAAGAGGCACTTCAAGAGTTCCCGAGGGCGATCATTGCCGTTTCACATGACGAATACTTCTTGAGAATCATCGCAAACCGGATGTTAGATTTAGGAAGTACAAGCCAAAGAGTATTTGAAGGTGCTTATGTTGATTATTTGAAGGCGAAAAAGGATCAAGAACTAAAATTAACTGTCGATATGCAAAACGAACTTTACTATTTGGAAAGCAAAAAACAGGATTACTTAGCTGATCGACCTGAGGATGAAGAGGAACAAAAGAAACTATTAACAAAAATACGTGATATTAATCAAAAAATCGACAACATTAAAAATCAAGCTAAAGATAAAAGATAGAAACAGCGATGATGCAGGCTGGCGCAGTGCAACGGAAACGAATAAAAAATCAAATAAGCCTGCTCATAGATTTAAAAAAAGACGCAGCGATGAAAAGTCTTTTACAACATGGATCAGGGGGAATTGCGAGACTCCTGCGGGAGTAAGGAACGGGCTCCGAGGAGGCTGGGATCGCCCGCGGAATGCGAGCAGATTCCCCAATTTTTATTGAGCTATTTTGATTTTCTTTATGGCTGAAAAGCTTGACAGATTCCTCCGCTAACAGATATTGTAGATATAAGATATCTTTAATGGTGGGGTCGAAGATGAAATATTCAAAAGCAACGAATTATGCACTGCATACCATGTTATATTTGGCAATTCATACACCAGAAAGGCATATAGGTGTTCATCAGCTTGCTGAGTACCAAAAAGTATCGACTACATATTTATCAAAAATATTGACGAAACTCGTTAAAGCTGGGATGGTCGAATCGATCTCAGGAGCAAATGGTGGTTATAAGCTGAAGCATAATTGGGAAACTGTTTCTTTTTTAGACATTATTCAGGCGATTGAAGGTCCGACCTCGATTTTTGATTATTGCATTCATCATGATCCTGAATGCTTGATTCAACAGGTGATAACTCATGCCGAAGAAAAGATGCTCAGTGAGCTGAGAGATCAAAAAATCGCTGATATTGCTAAAAAAATGAAAGTGGCTCAATAAAGCCGCTTTTATTTACTCCTCATCATAGATATTAAAGAGTTTTATTGTCTGTAATACTTTATTAAAGGGTGGATAAAAATGAATATGTTTGATTGTGTGATTGTTGGTGGAGGATCCGCAGGTTTAAGTGCGAGTTTAACCTTAGGAAGAGCAAGACGGAAAATTGCAGTATTTGACGATGGAACGAATCGAAATAGAGTGACTCAGCAGTCGCACGGATATTTAACGCAAGATGGAATAACACCTCAAGCATTTAAAGAAACTGGATTAAATGAATTGAAGAAATATCCATCTATATCTTACTTTCATTCGACAATTACAGAAATGAATGAATGTAGTGGAGAATATTTTATTGTTAAAACAAGTGACGGTCAGGAATTTTATGCAGAAAAACTAATGTTGACAACGGGAATTCAAGAGGAATTTTCTATTGCGAGTGTAAGAGAGTTTTATGGAAAAAGTCTATTTAGTTGCCCGTATTGTGATGGTTGGGAGTTAAGGGACCAACCGATCATTATTATAGCAGAGAAAGATGAGCATGTGATGCACATGGTCAAATTAGTTTATCATTGGACGAATGATCTGGCTGTCTTAACAAACGGAGTGGAACTTTCTAAAGAATGTGTTCAAAAGCTTCAAAGTCGAAATATTATCATAAAATCTGAGTATATAAAAAATCTGATCGGTCAGAATGGTAAACTACAAAAAATCGAGTTCGAGTCAGGAGAAATCATGATAAGATCAGGTGGGTTTGTTATTCCCGCTTATTATCGTCCACATCAATTTGTAGAGCAACTCGCCTGTCAAGTTGACAAAGATGGCACAGTTGTAACAGACGGTGCAGGTCGAACAACAACGAGAAACGTCTATATCGCCGGAGAAACTCAAAAACTGGGTGCCACTTCACTGATAATCGCTGCTGCTGACGGTCAAAAGGCTGCCTTTTCCGTCAATCATGATCTGGTGATGGAACGTTTTTAGTTACATGAGCAGATAGAGAAAAAGGGCTGTCCAGTAAGCCAATTTTTGGCTATTGGACGCCCTTTTCACGTTTTGTTCTAGAAATGACAAATTTAACGAACGTTATATTCTAAAAATCCTTTATTGATAATGATTCTACCGGAATTTGCAGCACTTACAAGTTTAAAGGAATATGAAGCATCTTTTTTTCTAAGAAGCTTCCAATCAAAAGAAACCCAACCTGAGGCATTTTTGAAAACAGCTTTACCAATATACGTTTTGTTATTAGCTGCATACATTCTTACTTCAAACTGTTTTGTTTTTTTATTTAATTGAAGTTTCATCTTTCCTGGTTTTTTAAATGCAGACCCTTTTTTTATCCAAATATAGTTATTAAAATAAGTTTTTCCAATTTGATATTTTAGCTTTTTAGTTGGTGTTGCAACTTTAGAAGTTCTAACAGCGATCAGTTTATTTTTTGCATTATAATATTCAACTCGAGTCACACTATTTACTTTTGAGGATTTAGCGCTAGCAGGAATTGAGGTTAAAGATGATAAACATAAAATGCTTAATAATAGGAAAGCTAAAATTTTTTTCATAAAGAGTCCCCCGTATGTATTTTTTTAACAAAGTCATTATACGCCACTTTTTCTTTGATTTCAATTTGTTTTTCATGCGTAGCGTTTAGGTGATGGAAATTCCCTTTTGTTGTAATTAGAGATTTTTAAATGGAGATTGTGACTTTTGACTCAGAAAAAATTAAGCTAGTTTTAATCGAACACTTGCTATTGAAATGCTAAATTAAAGTTGTAGGAGGGAATTTTAAAAATGGAATCTAATATTAAAACAAAAAAACCTTCTTTATTGGGCTTAATCGTAAATCCGGTAAAACAGTTCAATAGGATGAAAGAAAGACCAACTGTATGGCTGCCAATGTTAAGTGTTATGCTTTTATTAGGAGCGACAACTTATCTTATCAGTTCAAATGATAAAGTATCAATTTATTTAGAATTGCTGGTATTGTTAAGTAGTATTTTATATTTAGGATTGATAATTTTTATAAGTGCGTTGATTTTTTGGTTGATCACATCGATTGGAGGTAAGAAAACTAAGTTTGTCAGCATGTTTTCCTTATCCATTTTTGTCACATTTATCATCACAATTAGAAGTGCTCTGACAACTTTAATTTCTCATTTTACTGATCTTCATGTTTCTATCACATCTTTACAAGATGTTTTTTCGGTAGAACAACCTTATAAGAGTATGATAGGCTCATTTGATATTTTTATCATCTGGTCACTTGTTCTGCTTGCTATCGGTCTCCAAAAAGTCGGCGGAGTCACAAAGCGGACCGCATGGATCAGTGTTGCGATATTGTTTCTTCTGGTTTTTCTAGTTAATTTTATTGGTGGTTTGTTTATAGCATCGTTACATTTTTAAAGCAATGACATATAAAGCCGAATCAAAGGAGCAGTCAATGACCTGCTCCTTTCTCTAGGTGATTGGTATTTTTTACATCATTTTCACTCTTTTGTGACATAAAGATGATCATGAACAATATGAGCAAGGCTCCTAACCCTTGATACCAGCCAAAAGGAACCTTCAGCCATATAATAGATGATAATACAGCAGCGACAGGCTCTGTACATCCTAATAAACTTGTTTCTTTTGGAGAGATGTAGCGCAAACTTTCTATATAAAGATAAAAGGCAAGTAATGTTCCGAATACAATGACAAACATGGTTTGTGTCACGGTTGATAAGGTCCAGTTCGCCATATCTACTTTCCAGGGAGGAGTAAAAAAACTGATGCCAACTCCTCCAATAATCATTCCCCAGCCTACCACAATTTTGGAACCGAGCACTTTTATTAAAGGTGCTGAGTATAAGATATAAAAGGCTAGTGATAATCCAGAAAGCACTCCCCAGAAGACTGATGGACCTGAAACTGTTAATCCATCAATTTTTCCGTTCGTTAATAAAAGAAAAGTTCCTGTTAAAGCTAAAAAAATACTAATAAAATCAATGAATGTCGGGAAGCTTTTATATCGTAGTAATCCGTAGAAAACAATAAAGGCCGGAGCTAAATATTGCAATAAAGTTGCAATTGCAGCGTTCCCTTCATCTATTGAAGCAAAATATGTATACTGAACCCCAAGCATGCCTAAAATTCCAAAGACAATCAATTTTATTCGATATTTTTTATGTTTCCAGACTGTGAAAATCTCAGTTTTTTCTGATCCAAAAAAACCTAAAGTAATTAATAAAATACCGGAAACCAACAGCCTAATTGTGACAAGCCATGCCATAGACAGATTGTTTTCTTGGAATAAGTTTTGAGCAACCGTCCCTGACAACCCCCAGAAAGCTGCTCCGATCGTAACCATTAATAAACCTTTACTGCGATTGCTAATAGTCAAAATTAACCTCTCCCCCAAATGCCGTATATCACAACTTATTATATAACATAACAAACAGGTAAACCATAATTTTCATTATAAGGTTTTTTAAGGGGATAGAAAGTCATACAAATGACCTGCAATGAACAAGTGGAAGACATCTAAATTTTAGAGAAATGGTTGACCATAGTGGCTTCAAAGGGAGCAGATTATTTCAATTTATCACAATTAATTTGCTACAATTCATGACTATGTCTGTGCAAGCGATAAGGTTTTTTTATGTTGAATATGAAATGATAGTTATGGAACAATAGAACGGTTGTGAGCACTTTTATCTAAAATAAATTTTACCCTGCAGAGTAATAGAAAGTCTTTTTGTCTACAAAGTATTTAAAAATCCTTTTTTTAAAAAAATATCTAAAACACCATATTATTGCAATTTTATCAGAAATTGATTATAATCATTTTATCGTTTTTCCTGCCTGGTTTTTATAGTGTTATTGAAGATATATGCGGACAATATTTGAAAAAATCAAAAAATAATAATTAAGTTGAAAAAGAGGAGAGAAATGAACTTTGTTGGCAGCGATCATGAATGGAATGGTATTAGCCTTTGGGCTAATTATTCCGCTAGGTGCTCAAAACGTTTTTGTTTTTAATCAAGGGGCTTCACAACCGAAGTTTAAAAGAGCAATTCCGGTCGTCATTACAGCGTCGCTTTGTGATACTTTGCTTATCTTGTTAGCGGTATTAGGGGTTTCTTTAATTGTTTTAACACTTCCGGTTTTGAAAACGATTATATTTACGATTGGTCTTATTTTTTTAATCTATATGGGGTGGTCGATTTGGAAAAGTGATTCAGGAAACTTAAGTGAACAAGAGGCGGCTATGCCAATCAAAAAGCAGATTATGTTCGCCTTGTCGGTTTCTTTGCTGAATCCGCATGCAATCATTGATACGATAGGTGTCATAGGAACAAACTCTCTTCATTATGAAGGGATGGAAAAAACGGCGTTTACTTTGACTTGTATCATTGTGTCATGGATTTGGTTTTTAGGACTTTCATTAATGGGCCGTCTCATAGGTCATATTGATTCTGATGGAAATTTCTTAAGAATCATTAATAAGATTTCTGCTCTTATCATTTGGGGTGTAGCAGTTTATATCTCAATACAACTCATCCAATCATTTTAGTTTAAGAAAAAAAGATAGATTTCTTTCCAGTATGTCCAGATTTTGCACCGAGAATTCACTTTATATGCTATTATAAGTAAGAAGTTCGTTCTCGGTATTAAGGCAAATTGTTTAGTTCAGCTTTATTAATAATGAAACTGAGCAAACAATCATACATAGCTTTACATACCTTAACACTCTCACGACAGAGAGTGTTGTTTTATATTTTTATATAAAGGTATAAAAAAATAGATTGATCAACTGTGGAATGATTAGGATAATAATTATAGGTTGGATTTAAGAACGGCATATTTTAAAATTTTTGTAACAAAAAGCCTTCCTCCTTGCGTCTATTTACTGAAGAGTTAGTGAGAGGGAGCATGAGCACCTGCAAACGAGAATATCTGCGAAGTATTACTGGAGGAATACCATGTTACATGAAACACGACACCATCGCTACATACCGGGATTAGACGGTATTCGGGGTTTTGCCGTTTTGGCGGTTATAGCTTACCACCTTAATTTTAGTTTTGCTGCTGGAGGCTTTATTGGGGTAGATATCTTTTTTGTGTTATCAGGTTATCTGATTACATCTATTATACTACCGGCATATGGGAATGATATTCAAATAGATTTTCGCGATTTTTGGCTGCGACGAATTCGACGGTTACTGCCAGCGGTCTTTTTGATGATGATTACGACTGTTATATGGGTCGTGTTATGGAACCGTGAACTAATGTTTATGGTGCGTGGTGATGCGCTTTCAGCTCTTTTATATTTTAGTAATTGGCGATTTATTTTTCATAACTTATCATATTTCGATAGTTTTGGTACACCATCACCTTTAAAAAATCTTTGGTCTTTGTCGATTGAAGAACAATTCTACGTGGTATGGCCCATCATGCTGTTGGCAGGAATGTACATATTTAAAAAAAGAACTCGGCTCGCTTTGGCGGTCTTCTTATTGGCACTGTTCTCGGCTATTTTAATGAGTGTGCTGTATACCCCTGGCGAAGATCCGAGCCGTGTCTATTACGGAACAGATACTCGCTCTTTTGAATTGTTAATTGGGTGTACTTTAGCTCTTGTATGGCCGATGAAAAGACTTTCTTCCGAAAATTTAACAGATGGATTGAAATATGCATTGCGTGGAACAGAATTTAGCGCTTTTATATTATTGCTACTCGCTATTTATTTTATTGATGAGTTTGATCCATTCCTTTATTATGGTGGAATGCTTTTAATCAGCCTTTTTGCGGCTGTTTTTATCGCCTGTGTATGTCATCCGAGCAGCTTGTTGGGACAACTGCTCTCTTGGAAACCTATCCAGTGGGTCGGAACAAGATCATACGGAATTTATCTTTGGCATTACCCTGTTATCGTGTTGGGTACGCCTGTTCATGAAATTGGAAATCCTGTTTATTGGCATGATCTGCTTAAGGTAGCATTAACTCTGGTTTTGGCTGAGCTTTCCTATCGCTTTGTTGAAAAACCCATTCGAGAGGACGGATTTAAACCATTTTTCCAGAAAGTTTTTCTCAACAACATTGTGGAATGGAAAACGTCTTCTCTCATTAATAGGATGTCAATTGGATTGACTTTTGCTGCAATTATCATTTTTGCTGGCGGTATGTCCGGAATAGCTGATGAAAAAAGAAAGCCTCATGTCATGTACACTGAGTCCGTACAAGAGGCAAGTAAAACTTCTGACCAGTCGGTCGATCAAAGTCATGAAAAGAAAAAGAAAACAGACGAAGAAACCAAAAATCAAGTTTCAAACCATTCTAAGAAAGAAGTTTTAGCTATCGGAGATTCCGTTATGCTTGATATCACTCCAACTCTTCGCAAACAATTTTCTAATATCACGATCGACGGAAAAGTCGGGAGGCAATTATCCCAGGCACTTCAATTAACATCTCAATATGAATCGTTTAATCAGTCTGGCAAATACATCGTTATTGAACTAGGAACCAATGGATATTTTACAAAGGATCAAATGGACACGTTACTTAACTCATTCTCAAAAGCCAATATTTATCTAGTCAACACACGTGTGCCGCGGCAGTGGGAAAGTAAAGTAAACGAATTGTTACGCCAACAAGCTGACAGTCGTCCAAATGTGACATTGATTGACTGGCATAATGAAGCTCTGCATCATCCTGAATATTTCGCTTCTGATGGGGTGCACTTAGTTCGTGAAGGAGCAGAGGCGTTAACGGCACTTATTGTGAAAACCATAAAATAATGCTTTCTAAGAAGGGGCAGCCCATTAAGTCGATTTTTGACTATTGGCTGCTCTTTTTTCGTTTAACAGATTTACTCTTTCGGACAGCTCCATATGGTTTAAAAAATAAGGGCAAACCTGACTTCCCTCATCTATTGAACCTCTTTTTTCGTATGATGACCTCTTTAAACATTACAATAAAGTAATAATAATATAATCAAAATATGATAAAAAATAAAAAGTTACACAAATTTGATTAATGGTGAAATGTTATAAAAACATGTTGACTCAAAAGGTTTTTAAAACTATGATAAAGTCAGACATCACAAAAATATAACAAACAAATACCAATGATATAACAAAAACGTATCTAATAACTTCTATTTTGAAAGCGTTTTCTACATAATTGTGATGTTTGTGCAGCTTTTCTTTTTTCGGATTAGATAATTGTAAGAAGGGGGATTTTAAAATGAATTGATGCTATTCCTGAACTAACCATCTTCTACTAATGTTTCGAGACATACCGATTTAAAGTGAAGGCGGGGGAGAATAATATGAACAGGGAAAACAAAAGTCATTTTTACGTACTATTATTTTAGTATCGACTTTCGGGGGGCTTCTCTTTGGTTATGATACTGGGGTGATTAACGGTGCATTACCTTATATGGCAGAAAGGGATCAGCTTAATCTCAACGCATTTACAGAAGGTCTTGTCACAAGCATACTTCTTTTAGGAGCGGCCTTAGGAGCGGTATTAGGAGGGAGGTTCTCGGATTATATTGGTCGCCGCAAAAACATAATCATTCTTGCTGTGCTATTCTTTTTTGCTACACTTGGATGTTCTTTTGCTCCTAATGTCACTGCAATGGTCATTTCTCGTTTTTTTCTGGGATTTGCTGTAGGAGGCGCATCTGTAACAGTACCAACTTACTTGGCAGAAATGTCTCCATCAGAAAGCAGGGGGCGAATCGTTACCCAAAATGAATTGATGATTGTATCCGGACAACTACTGGCGTTTACTTTCAATGCCATCCTTGGCACAACAATGGGTGACATTTCTCATGTTTGGCGTTATATGCTGGTAATCGCCGCAGTTCCAGCCTTATTTTTATTCTTCGGTATGTTAAAAGTGCCTGAAAGTCCACGTTGGCTAGTTTCAAAAGATAAAAATGCAGATGCTTTAGGCGTTCTTAAAAAAATTCGAGAAGAAAAACATGCCCACTTAGAATTTAAGGAGATAGAAGATGCTGTTTTGAAAGAGTCTAGAATGAAACAAGCGCCATATAGAGAACTTACTGTACCCTGGGTGCGCCGAATTGTATTTCTTGGAATTGGAATTGCGGTTGTGCAACAGATTACCGGTGTGAATTCCATTATGTATTATGGTACAGAAATTCTTAAAAGCGCAGGGTTTGAGACAAAAGCGGCGTTAATTGGCAATATTGCCAACGGTGTTATTTCAGTATTGGCGACGTTTGTAGGGATTTGGCTACTTGGTAAGGTTGGGCGGCGTCCCATGCTATTGACTGGTTTGATTGGAACGACAACAGCCTTGCTTTTAATTGGAATCTTTTCAACATTACTTCAAGGTTCGGTAGCTCTTCCTTATGTTGTGCTCTCCTTAACCGTAACATTTTTAACATTCCAACAAGGGGCGATTTCGCCGGTTACATGGCTGATGCTTTCAGAAATATTCCCACTGCGTTTGCGCGGGCTTGGTATGGGGGTTACTGTATTTTGTTTGTGGATCGCCAATTTCTTTGTTGGTTTCACATTCCCAATACTACTTGAGAAAATTGGGTTGTCTTTAACATTCTACATTTTCGTTGGTCTGGGGCTTGCTTCGATTACATTTGTGAAAATCTTTCTTCCGGAAACGAAGGGGCTTACTCTCGAGCAACTCGAACATAATTTCCGCAATTATAAGACAAAACATTTAGAGAATGATCCAAGTGCAAAAACAAGCGGATAAACAACTTCTTTCTATATAAAGGAGCAGTGGGAGGTGGTAGCTTAGACTGCCAAAGGTCATCGCATTGGCAGTCTAAGTACTTCCTGTCTTTCTTTTACCCTTTATAAATGATAAAATTTTAATAGGCTCTATTCTTTCTATAAAATAAACCGTATCATTTATTTCCGATGGAGATTATAAAAAGTGAGAGAAGGGTTAACAATAAAACTAGACAAGTGGGGATGCAAGTTACTGAAATGAATGGGGAGTAAAATTATATTTTTTTAAAAAAACTGTTGACTGTCGAATTCATGTCATGGTATATTATTATTCGTCGCTGATAATAACAGCGGAATCATGAAGGATTTACAAATGCTCTAAAAAGTGTATAATGAATAAAGTCAAATGTGCTAAAAAAACTTTTTGAAAACTGTTGACTTTAAATGCTTTTCATAGTATTATAGTTAAGTCGCCTGATAATGAAGCGCCCGTAGCTCAATTGGATAGAGCGTTTGACTACGGATCAAAAGGTTAGGGGTTCGACTCCTCTCGGGCGCGCCATCATATTTATTAAGCGGGTGTAGTTTAGTGGTAAAACCTCAGCCTTCCAAGCTGATGTCGTGAGTTCGATTCTCATCACCCGCTCCAATTTAACCGAATGATCTTTGAAAACTAAACAAGACAAAACGTACCTGTTAATTCAAGTAATAAAAAAGCACATTTAGTGCAAGTCAGGGCAGATGTCGTCACAAGTGACGAACTTAATCTGCGCTCCATTTTATGGAGAGTTTGATCCTGGCTCAGGACGAACGCTGGCGGCGTGCCTAATACATGCAAGTCGAGCGGACCATAGGGAGCTTGCTCCCGAAAGGTTAGCGGCGGACGGGTGAGTAACACGTGGGTAACCTGCCTGTAAGACTGGGATAACTCCGGGAAACCGGGGCTAATACCGGATGCTTGATTGAACCGCATGGTTCAATCATAAAAGGTGGCTTCGGCTACCACTTACAGATGGACCCGCGGCGCATTAGCTAGTTGGTGAGGTAACGGCTCACCAAGGCAACGATGCGTAGCCGACCTGAGAGGGTGATCGGCCACACTGGAACTGAGACACGGCCCAGACTCCTACGGGAGGCAGCAGTAGGGAATCTTCCGCAATGGACGAAAGTCTGACGGAGCAACGCCGCGTGAGTGATGAAGGTTTTCGGATCGTAAAACTCTGTTGTTAGGGAAGAACAAGTACCGTTCGAATAGGGCGGTACCTTGACGGTACCTAACCAGAAAGCCACGGCTAACTACGTGCCAGCAGCCGCGGTAATACGTAGGTGGCAAGCGTTGTCCGGAATTATTGGGCGTAAAGCGCGCGCAGGCGGTTCTTTAAGTCTGATGTGAAAGCCCCCGGCTCAACCGGGGAGGGTCATTGGAAACTGGGGAACTTGAGTGCAGAAGAGGAGAGTGGAATTCCACGTGTAGCGGTGAAATGCGTAGAGATGTGGAGGAACACCAGTGGCGAAGGCGACTCTCTGGTCTGTAACTGACGCTGAGGCGCGAAAGCGTGGGGAGCGAACAGGATTAGATACCCTGGTAGTCCACGCCGTAAACGATGAGTGCTAAGTGTTAGAGGGTTTCCGCCCTTTAGTGCTGCAGCAAACGCATTAAGCACTCCGCCTGGGGAGTACGGTCGCAAGACTGAAACTCAAAGGAATTGACGGGGGCCCGCACAAGCGGTGGAGCATGTGGTTTAATTCGAAGCAACGCGAAGAACCTTACCAGGTCTTGACATCCTCTGACAACCCTAGAGATAGGGCGTCCCCTTCGGGGGCAGAGTGACAGGTGGTGCATGGTTGTCGTCAGCTCGTGTCGTGAGATGTTGGGTTAAGTCCCGCAACGAGCGCAACCCTTGATCTTAGTTGCCAGCATTCAGTTGGGCACTCTAAGGTGACTGCCGGTGACAAACCGGAGGAAGGTGGGGATGACGTCAAATCATCATGCCCCTTATGACCTGGGCTACACACGTGCTACAATGGACAGAACAAAGGGCTGCGAAGCCGCAAGGCTAAGCCAATCCCACAAATCTGTTCTCAGTTCGGATCGCAGTCTGCAACTCGACTGCGTGAAGCTGGAATCGCTAGTAATCGCGGATCAGCATGCCGCGGTGAATACGTTCCCGGGCCTTGTACACACCGCCCGTCACACCACGAGAGTTTGTAACACCCGAAGTCGGTGAGGTAACCTTTTGGAGCCAGCCGCCGAAGGTGGGACAGATGATTGGGGTGAAGTCGTAACAAGGTAGCCGTATCGGAAGGTGCGGCTGGATCACCTCCTTTCTAAGGATATATACGGAATGTAAGACCTCTCGGTCTTATCAGACAGGTACGTTTCAGATCTTGTTTAGTTTTGAAGGATCATT
>NZ_JABJUQ010000007.1:560000-845000 GCF_013155385.1 Bacillus sp. WMMC1349
TTCATGAACAGCTCCCCAAAGAACGTCTGGAAATTGTCATTAACAGGCTAAATGGAAATGAGAGAAAACTGACATTTTCACCAAAGGGCGCACGATACGATATTCTTTGTAAGGAGCTAAGTGAATATGACAATACTTGCGATTGATACATCCAATTTAACACTTGGAATTGCTTTAGTGAGAGATGGAAAAGTGATAGCTGAACATCTCTCACATCTGAAAAAAAACCACTCCATTAGAGCAATGCCAGCAATTGTTGAATTGCTTAAGGAGTGCGGCTTACAAACAGCTGATTTAACTAAAATTGTTGTGGCTAAAGGTCCTGGATCTTATACAGGCGTACGGATCGGTGTCACAATTGCAAAAACGCTGGCATGGTCTTTGCAGCTTCCGGTTGCAGCCGTTTCCAGCCTTGAAGTGTTAGCCGCAAACGGTCGTTATTTTTCTGGTCTGCTTTGTCCGCTTTTCGATGCAAGGCGCGGGCTAGTTTATACAGGATTATACCATTATGAGGAAAGCAACAAGTTGATTGCTTTAGAAAACGACCAAAATATTTTGTTTGAAGCTTGGCTACAAAAGCTTAAAAAAATAGACAAGCAAGTGTTGTTTCTCGGTCATGATACAGAAATCTATAAGGAAATGATTGAACAAATTCTCGGTCAACAAGCGATGATTGCAGAACCTGCTCTTCAGCTTCCTCGTCCATCTGAACTAGCTTTAATTGGAGAGCTTAAAGAACCTGAACCCGTACATGGCCTCGTTCCTAACTATCTTCGTTTGGCTGAAGCTGAAGCTTTATGGCTGGAAAAACAAAAGTAACGGGTGAAGTGATATGATTATAAGGGATATGAGCACGAAAGATTTAGATCAAGTCATTAAAATTGAACAGCACTCGTTTCCAACCCCGTGGAAAAAGGAATCGTTTTATCATGAGCTTCATCATAATATATATGCTCATTACCTTGTCATTGAAATCGAAGAGCAAGTCATCGGTTATTGCGGAATTTGGATTGTGTTGGATGATGCACAAATTACGAACATTGCCATCACACCCGCATATCGAGGGCGCTCCTATGGAGAGACTCTTTTAATGGCTGCTATGAATCGGTGTCGAATAGAAAAGGCGGAACAGCTTTCTCTTGAAGTCAGGGTGTCCAATCATATTGCACAAAGATTATATCGAAAACTCGGTTTTCAACCCGGGGGAATTCGTAAAAACTATTATAGCGATAATGGAGAAGATGCTTTATTAATGTGGGTGAATTTGAATGAATCATAAAAAAGACTTATATGTACTTGGAATTGAAACTAGCTGTGATGAAACTGCTGTTGCGATTGTAAAAAACGGCACGGAAATCATTACGAATGTCGTTGCATCACAAATTGAAAGCCATAAACGTTTTGGAGGAGTAGTGCCAGAAATTGCTTCAAGACACCATGTAGAACAAATCACCATTGTGCTTGAGGAAGCTCTATTAAAATCAGGGATGTCCTTTAATGAGATCGATGCGATCGCGGTAACAGAAGGACCTGGGCTTGTCGGTGCGTTATTGATTGGGGTAAACGCTGCGAAAGCACTTAGTTTTGCCCACAATATTCCACTGGTAGGTGTTCATCATATCGCAGGCCATATTTATGCTAATCGCCTTGTAAAGGAACTATGTTTCCCTGCACTGGCTTTAGTTGTCTCAGGAGGGCATACTGAACTTGTTTATATGAAAGAACACGGATCATTTGAAGTAATTGGGGAAACGCTTGATGATGCTGCAGGTGAAGCATATGATAAAGTGGCTAGGACGATGGGGCTACCTTATCCTGGCGGTCCCCATATTGATAAATTAGCTCAACAAGGAACTGCAAATGTACCATTGCCTCGGGCTTGGCTTGAAGAAGGCAGTTATCATTTCAGCTTCAGTGGATTAAAATCGGCGGTGATCAATACGCTTCACAATGCATCACAAAAAGGGGAGACAATCTCACCAGAGGACTTGTCGGCTAGTTTTCAAGAAAGCGTCATTGAAGTGCTCGTCACCAAAACGGAACGCGCTGCAAAAGCATTTCATGTCAAACAGATTTTGCTTGCCGGGGGAGTCGCTGCAAATAAAGGGTTAAGAACAGCGCTTGATCAGACATTTTCCAAATACACGGATATTGAGTTATTAATTCCGCCCCTTTCATTATGCACAGACAATGCGGCTATGATTGCAGCTGCAGGTGCTGTGGCGTTTGAAAAAGGAATAAGAGGAAAATATGATATGAATGGCCACCCTGGCTTGGAATTGTTTTCTTACTAGACTTTACAGCTGATAAAAGTAATTAACATTTTATTCACATCTATCCACAGACCTGTGTATAACATTAAATAACCTGTTATATAGACCTTTTTAACCTGTTGATAATGTGCATAAATATTATATTTTTTGTGGATAATGTGGGTAAATCGTTTTCATTCTTGTAAATAGAGCTTTTGTTTTGTGGATAACAAAAAACCGCTTCGGAATGTATGAAGCGGTTTTTTGAATTAATCTGTTGAAAGTCCTTCCCATTCAGCTAATAACTGATCAAGTTCCTCATTCAGCTGTTCATTTTCGGAATTGATTTCTTGAACCTTTTTATGATCTTGAAATACATCTGAATCACATAACAATTGTTCATTTTTCTCAATTTGTTCCTCAAGGTTGGTGATTGTTGATTCGATTTCTTCAATGCGACGTTGCCGTTGTCGTTCTTTTCTCTTCCACTCTTTCTCTTCTTCATAACTTCGTTTTGAACTAGTTTTTTCGGTACTCGTTTGTTTGTGGACATCTGTCTTTTGTTTTTCAAACTCTTCGAGTTCAAGCTGTTGGGCTTTTTTTTCTGTGTAATAATCATAGTCTCCTAAGTATTCTTCTGCTTTTTCAGATGAAAGCTCAAATACCTTTGTCGCGATACGGTTGATAAAATAACGGTCATGGGACACGAATAAAATTGTACCAGGGTAATCAATCAGAGCATTCTCTAATACTTCTTTACTGTCTAAATCAAGGTGGTTTGTCGGCTCATCCAGAATAAGAAAATTAGCTTTTTGAAGCATGAGTTTTGAAAGAGCAAGCCTAGCTTTTTCTCCACCACTTAAAGCATGCACTGGCTTTAATACATCATCCCCAGAAAACAGAAAATTCCCTAAACATGTTCGAATATCTTTTTCATTTAACTCAGGATAATCATCCCAAAGCTCGTCCAACACACGTTTTGAAGAAGTAAGTGCAGCTTGTTCTTGATCATAATAGCCGATTGAGACATGTGAACCTGTTGAAATTGTTCCTGAGACAGGTTTTAGTCTTTGAATCAGTGTTTTTAAAAGAGTTGATTTACCAATACCGTTCGGACCGACGAGTGCCACGCTTTCTCCGCGGGTAATATGAAAGTTTAATGAGCGAAGGATCGGCGGCTGATTTTGATAACTGACTGTTAAATCTTGAACTCTTAAAACATCGTTTCCGCTTTGTTTAGAAATTTCAAATTGAAAGGATGCTGATTTTTCATCGCCGAGCGGTTTCTCCATCACATCCATTCGTTCGAGCTGTTTTCTCCTACTTTGTGCTCGTTTTGTTGTTGAAGCTCTGGCTAAATTCCGCTCAACGAAATGTTGGAGTTTGGCAATCTCGTCATGTTGTTTTTCATACAACTTCATTTCCCTTTCAAGCTGTTCGGCCTTAAATTGCAGATAAGAGCTATAGTTTCCTTGATATTTTTTGCTTTGTGTACGGGAAATCTCGTAAACTTGTGTAACGACTTTATCAAGAAAATACCTGTCATGAGAAACGATTAAAATGGCGCCGCTATAGTTTTGTAAATATTGTTCCAACCATGTTAATGTATCAATGTCCAAATGGTTTGTCGGTTCATCGAGAATAAGGAGCTCGGGTTTTGTTAAAAGCATTTTCCCAAGCGCAAGCCTTGTTTTCTGTCCGCCGCTTAAATCCTGAACTCGAGCAGAGTCATCAAATCCGGCAAAGCCAAGTCCATGAATGATAGACCTGACCTCAGCTTCATATTGATAACCACCTTTATCTTTAAATTCCTGCTGGAGTCTGTCATATGTTTTCATTAAACTTTCTAGCTTTTGGGAGTCGACCGCTGCCATTTGCTCTTCAATCGAACGCATCTCTTTTTCTATTGCTTTCAAAAATTCAAATACTGTTAGCAGTTCTTCTTTTAGAGTCAGCTTCGAATCGAGTCCTGAGTGTTGGTCAAGATAACCTATTGTGAGATCTTTAGGCTTGACCATGTCGCCTTCATCATAAGACATTTGACCAGCGATCATTTTTAACAAAGTTGATTTACCAGCTCCATTCCGGCCAACGATCGCAATTCGATCCCGAGATCTGACTTCCAGTTTTATATTTGTTAAAATTTTATCGGCTCCAAACGATTTTGAGAGCTGATTAACTTGTAAGATCATCATGATATTCACCTCTTGTTTGCTAATTTAAGTGTAGCTTATCGGAAAGCTGTCAGCAAACAATTAAAAGAAGTCTGGAAGAATTTAACCAAAAGAAACAGACAGAATGAAAAAAATAGTGTAAAATCGTTATGAGGAGAGTTATAGATATGAATGAATTTACACATTTCAATGAACAAGGCAGAGCCAGGATGGTTGACATAAGTGAAAAGGAAGCTTCGGTTCGCATCGCTGTAGCTGTTTCAAGTGTAACAATGAGCAAATCGGTTTATGAAAGTATTACCAATCAGCAAATTGGAAAAGGCGATGTTTTAGCTGTAGCCCAAGTAGCCGGTATTATGGCTGCGAAACAAACATCTGATATGATTCCCATGTGCCATCCAATTGCACTAAAAGGAGTCGATATTTCCTTTCAGTGGGAAGAGCAAGAAGTGAAAAGCATTCTGCACATACGATCTATGGTGAAGACAAAGGGAAGTACAGGTGTTGAAATGGAAGCGTTAACTTCAGTTAGTGTGTGTGCGCTGACCGTTTATGACATGTGTAAAGCTGTGGATAAGGGAATGGTAATAGGTCCTACCGCTCTTCTTGAGAAGACGGGTGGAAAAAGTGGTGATTTTAAAAGGGGAAAAGTCGGTATAAATACGGAGGATCACTTATGAACATGGATCATTCAAAAATTCCGCAAGCGACAGCGAAACGATTGCCGTTATATTATCGTTTTTTGAAAAACCTTCATGCATCAGGGAAGCAGCGTGTTTCATCTGCTGAGTTAAGTGATGCAGTAAAAGTCGATTCCGCCACAATTCGCAGGGATTTTTCCTATTTTGGCGCACTGGGTAAAAAGGGTTATGGTTACAATGTCAACTACTTATTGTCTTTTTTTAGAAAAACACTTGATCAGGACGAAATGACAGATGTGATTTTGATTGGTGTAGGGAATTTAGGGACAGCCTTTTTGAATTACAATTTTATTAAAAACAATAATACAAGAATTGCAATGGCTTTTGATATCAATAAGGATAAGATCGGAACGGAGATTGGCGGTGTTCCTGTCTATGATCTGAACAAGCTTGAGGAACATATGGGGGATAACATTCCTGTTGCCATTTTAACTGTTCCTGCTCAAGCTGCTCAATCCATTACAGATCGGCTGGTGGAACTCGGTATTAGAGGAATTCTCAATTTTACGCCGGCTCGTTTGAATGTGCCGGAGCATATTCGAACTCATCATATAGATTTAGCGGTTGAACTTCAGTCACTGGTGTATTTTCTAAAACATTATTCAATGAAAGAGGGAAGCGTAAAATAAAGGAAAGGGGGCTCATTTTTTATGCCGACAATCGGTCCTGGAAGCTTTATTTTAATCGTTGTGGTGGCGCTGTTAATATTCGGTCCGAAAAAACTTCCTGAACTAGGAAAAGCGGCGGGTAACACGTTGCGCGAATTTAAAAATGCAACCAAAGGGTTAGCGGATGATGATACTGATAAAAAGAAAGAGAATCAGTAGGTTAGGGTGACATTAATGAAAGAAAAAGAAATGTCACTTGCACAGCACATCACAGAACTTCGCAGACGTCTATTGTTTATGATTGTCTTTTTTGTCTTGTTTGTCACAATAGGCTTTTTTCTTGCAAAGCCGGTTATCATTTACTTGCAACAGACAGATGAAGCAAAACGGCTTACCCTTAATGCCTTTAAGCTGACAGACCCCTTATTTGTGTATGTGCAGTTTGCATTCATCATTGGCGCAGTATTAACATCACCGTTGTTTTTTTATCAAATATGGGCTTTCATCAGTCCAGGTCTTTATGAAAAAGAACGAAAAGTGACGTTAAACTATATTCCAATTTCGATTATACTTTTTCTGGGCGGGATTGCCTTTTCTTACTTTATTTTGTTTCCGTTTGTTGTTGATTTTATGACAAATATCACCGAGGATCTCCATGTTAATCAAGTCATTGGCATACATGAGTACTTTCAATTTTTATTGCAATTAACATTGCCTTTTGGCCTTTTATTTCAGATGCCTGTGGTCATCATGTTTTTCACAAGGCTCGGGCTGTTGACACCGATGTTTTTAGGAAAGATCAGAAAGTATGCCTATTTCGTTCTCTTTGTCATTGCAGCATTGATTACACCTCCTGATCTTATGTCTCATTTAATGGTATCAGTGCCTTTATTAATTCTTTATGAAGTCAGTATTGCAATTTCAAGAGTATCTTACCGACAGGCTCAAAAAACTGTCATACAGGAAGAAAATCAATCGTTTGCCAATCGTCAAACAAAATAAAGAGCCATCAGTGGCTCTTTATTTTTTACGGTTCAGTTTACTTGATAAGACGAACATTTTAATGGAAATGCTGATATTATAAGCGGCAAACAACATGAGAAGAACTGTGTAGAAAGACCACATATCCCCTGGTGAAGTTGCAGCTAAATAAGTAAACAGCACACCTGTTAACAAATAAATCAATCCCCAAAACATCGGGCTTCTCATCATAAAAATCCTCCAATAATTAATTGCATGTTATCAGCACGTTGTAAAAAATCTTCAATAGGTTCCCGAAACACTTGAACGAGCACGACAAGTGTATTCATGGCAACATGGGCAAAAATAGGAACAATAATTCTGTTTGTTCTAACGTATAAAAAGGCGAAAGTAAAGCCCATCGCTGTATAAATTAAAATGTGGGTAAAATCGAAATGCACAAGTGAAAACATGAAAGAACTGAACAAAGCAGCAATGAAAAAGTTTGTCTTTTCATAGATCACCCCAAACGCAATCTTTCTAAAAATAATTTCTTCCAAAATAGGACCGAGCAAAGAAGAGACGATAACCATTAGCGGCAATGTTTGGATGACTTCCATAATTTTTTGTGTATTTTTCGATTCAGGACTAACACCGAATAAATTCATTTCAATCATTGCAGCAATTGATTGGGCAAACAGGGCGAGGAAAACACCGCCGATCGCCCATAATATTGAAACTCCAGGTGATGCTTTTGGGCGCTTTCTGAGCGTTGTCTTCGGCAACGTCCTCATGATAAGTAGAACGATCACAAGACAGAGTGAAAAGGAGATGACAGACCAGACACCTACCCATGTAAGGTACGTTTTCTGAGACATCTGACCTTTCCCTACTAGCCAGCTAGAAACGAGAAAGGTTATGAATTGCATGCCGACATATGTCAAAATAATATACCAATATTGTTTTCGCAAGCCGTATGTACTCCTTTTTTAAAGTATTAAAACAAACTATTTTTTTATTGTAACACACTCTTTTTAAATTATAGGCTAATAAAGAACACTAAGAAAATTGGCATTATGAAAATTTTTCATGCTTATCACTTGAAATTGCCTGAGAGATTATTTATTATAAGAGTTGTGTTAGCACTCATTGGGTGTGAGTGCTAAAATTACATATGAAAATATTGAGGAGGTTGTTTCATTGTTAAAGCCATTAGGTGATCGCGTTGTCATTGAGCTCGTTGAGTCTGAAGAAAAAACTGCTAGCGGAATCGTACTTCCTGACTCCGCAAAAGAAAAGCCCCAAGAGGGTAAAGTGGTTGCTGCCGGTTCAGGCCGTGTATTAGAGAGCGGAGAGCGCGTTGCGTTAGAAGTCAAAACAGGCGACCGCATTATCTTCTCAAAATATGCTGGTACCGAAGTGAAATATGAAGGTGCTGATTACTTGATTTTACGTGAAAGCGACATTTTAGCTGTTATTGGCTAAGCCATAAATAAATCTTTACACAATCTTGAGGAGGTTTGAAAAACATGGCAAAAGATATTAAGTTTAGCGAAGAAGCACGCCGTTCAATGCTCAGAGGTGTAGATGCATTAGCGGATGCTGTAAAAGTGACTTTAGGACCAAAAGGACGCAATGTTGTTCTTGAGAAAAAATTCGGTTCTCCATTAATCACAAATGACGGTGTAACAATTGCCAAAGAAATCGAACTAGAAGATGCTTTTGAAAACATGGGTGCGAAGCTAGTTGCTGAAGTTGCCAGCAAAACGAACGATGTTGCCGGTGACGGAACAACAACAGCAACAGTTCTTGCTCAAGCGATGATTCGCGAAGGCTTGAAAAACGTAACAGCTGGTGCTAACCCTGTGGGCGTACGTAAAGGGATTGAGCAAGCTGTTTCTGTAGCAATTGAAAACTTGAAAGAAATTTCTAAACCGATCGAAGGCAAGGAATCAATTGCTCAAGTTGCTGCAATTTCTGCAGCTGATGAAGAAGTTGGCAGTCTGATTGCTGAAGCGATGGAACGCGTTGGAAACGACGGTGTGATCACAATTGAAGAATCAAAAGGATTTACAACTGAACTTGAAGTTGTGGAAGGTATGCAATTCGACCGTGGCTATGCTTCACCTTACATGGTAACTGATTCTGATAAGATGGAAGCAGTTCTTGATAATCCTTATATCTTAGTAACAGACAAGAAAATCACCAATATTCAAGAAATCCTGCCAGTACTTGAACAGGTCGTTCAACAAGGAAAACCATTGCTTCTGATTGCCGAAGATGTTGAAGGTGAAGCTCTTGCAACACTTGTTGTCAACAAATTGCGTGGAACATTCAATGCAGTTGCTGTAAAAGCTCCTGGATTCGGTGACCGTCGTAAAGCGATGCTTGAAGACATCTCTATTTTGACTGGTGCAGAAGTGATTACAGAGGATTTAGGTTTAGATCTTAAATCAACTGAAATCAGCCAATTAGGACGCGCTTCTAAAGTTGTTGTTACGAAAGAAAACACAACAATTGTTGAAGGTGCTGGCGAATCGGAAAAAATTGCGGCTCGCGTCAACCAAATCCGTGCTCAAGTTGAAGAAACAACTTCTGAGTTCGACAAAGAAAAATTACAAGAGCGCCTTGCAAAACTTGCTGGCGGCGTAGCTGTCATCAAAGTTGGTGCTGCAACTGAAACAGAACTAAAAGAACGCAAACTTCGCATTGAAGATGCCCTTAACTCTACTCGGGCTGCAGTAGAAGAAGGAATCGTATCTGGCGGTGGTACAGCGCTTGTTAATGTATACAAAAAAGTAGCTGATCTAAATGCTGAAGGTGACGAACTAACAGGTGTGAACATCGTTCTTCGCGCCCTTGAAGAACCAATTCGTCAAATCGCACACAATGCTGGACTTGAAGGCTCTGTTATCGTTGAGCGCCTCAAAAAGGAACAAGTCGGAATCGGCTACAATGCAGCAACTGGCGAATGGGTAAACATGATCGAAAATGGTATTGTAGACCCTACAAAAGTAACACGCTCAGCTCTACAAAACGCAGCTTCTGTAGCAGCGATGTTCTTAACAACTGAAGCGGTTGTCGCTGACAAGCCAGAAGAAAAAGGTGCTGCCGGTGCCGGAATGCCTGATATGGGCGGCATGGGTGGAATGGGCGGCATGATGTAAATAGGGTTTTAAAACCTTGTTATATTAAGGTTTTCTAATCCTATAAAGTATTATTGCCCACTTTTTGCCCACAGTGGAAATATTTAAGTAAGCTTCTCATGAGTTTAGCAAACTTGTGGGAAGCTTCTTTTTTTGGCTTAGTAATATGCAGATAGATCAAGCGATCTTAGTTTATTCTGGAATAAGCTAGTCTCAAAGAATGTGGAGGAGTGAGTTAAGAGTTTAAACCTGAATCTTTTCATGGTTTGTGAAGAACCTCTAAATGATTGCCTTCCTTATCTAAAGCGCCATTAATATAGCGACTACATGACTGAATAAATCCTGAACCAGCTTTTATTTTTGTATCTGTGATATCAAGTATGTAAAAACCAAAGGCACAGTCATTCGGACGGTGCTTCTTTTTATTGCATTGGTGAACCAGACTTTGATGATGTTCGGAAAGGGTGCTCTGCCAATTAGTGAGGATCAAGTCAACACGGTAGCAGATGCTTTGTATTTGGTCGGTTCTACAGTGTTTACGATCGTTACGGCAGTTGTGGCTTGGTATAAGAACAACTATGTGACTAGTAAAGGTAAGCAACAAAAAGAAGTGTTAAAACAAAACGGATTAACAAAATGAGAGGGCTGCCGGTTGGCAGCCTCTTTTAATGGTTGAAAATAAAAAATAGAGGTGACTTACAATGGCGGTATCACTAGAAAACTTGATTGATCGCTCTGTTCGGAATATGGGTTCTGGAATCCATCCAGTTGTAAAAGAAACAGCAATCGAAGTCATCAAAAGGACATATAAAGAGAAAATTTATGTGCAAATGACATCTGGCTATCGTTCTTTTGCGGAACAAAATAAGCTGTATGCGAAAGGACGTACTGCACCAGGGGAGATTGTGACTCATGCTAGAGCTGGACAGTCTAACCACAATTACGGTTTAGCCGTAGATTATGTTTTATTATCCTCAGATGGCAAAACAACGAGCTGGACAGTTAATTCCAAATGGAAAAGAGTCGCTCAAATCGCAAAAGCTTTAGGGTTTGCATGGGGAGGGGATTGGAACAGCTTTAAAGATTACCCACATTTAGAGATGACGGGCGGTTTAACTTTAAGGCAATTACAAGCTGGTAAACGTCCGGTTCTCGTATCAAAAGTAAACAATAAAACACCTGCCATTCCTACATCAACTAAGAAGCAGTCTTCAAAGAAGTCATCTTCCAGTGGCGGTCGTGCGATTGTTAGAACGATTCAGAGTACGTTAAATAAACGCTATAAGTTAAATATTAAGGTAGACGGTTATCAAGGTCCTGAAACATACAAAGCTCTGCTTAAGGGCTTCCAGACCGAATTAAATAAGCAATTTCATGCAGGTCTTGTCGTAGATGGGGAATGGGGACCGAAAACTCGTGCGGCAGTCGTAAATGTTCGTAAGGGAGCGAAAGGAAATATCACTTGGATTCTTCAAGCGTTGTTGATCTGTAAGGGATATGATGTGAATGGGCTTGATTCTATCTTTGGTCATGGACTTGAGAAGGCTGTGAGAGATTTTCAAAAGGCGAATGGTCTGGCTGTGGATGGGATTGCTGGGAGAGTTACTTGGACAAGGTTGTTTGCATGAAAAAAGGCCCTTTAATGGGCCTTTTTATTAGGTATTATTCCTCTTCATCCTCATATAAACTATCAAGAAATTCATTAAAATTGTTAGCTAAAAAAAATACATTATCCATATACTCGCCTTCTTCTATATCATGCATCCATATATATATTTTTCCAAAATAGTTACCTGATATACCTATGCAAATCTGGTTTCCTCCTGAATCATCACCAATTGATAGCAGTTCTTGAGGTAATTCACCTTCTAAAGAATCAAACACACTTGATAACTCATCATATTCAGCGCTTATATTCAGCCCATATAAAGTATTTAATGCACTTTCTCCTTGCTCATCAGAAATCTTAAAAACATTTGGATTAACATCCCCACCATTATATTCAAGTAAAAAATTTTTATATTCTTCTGGTAAAGTTACATTATAGTCATCTTCAAATGTTTTTATATTTTCTAAAGATACCTTCTCATTTTCACTAGTCACTGTAGCCATAATATTTTATTACCTCCCGTGATACTTATTTTTACCATTAATTGTTGATTGTCCTCCAATGTGTCTAAAATCAAGATGTATATCTTTTCTAACAAGAATCATTGTCTTCCCATCTTCATGGTGATGCCATGTATATCCTTTTGGTGGTTGATTTGATTTAGGGACTGGTGGAATTGAATCTTTACTTAAACCAGCCTTCTTGTTAGCAGCTTTAAAATCGTCTTGAGGATTTTTTGGCTTTGCAACTTCTATTTCAACAGGTTTTACAGTTGGATGAAAATACTTTGAGAAATCAGGATATCCATTTGGATAACTTACTGATTCTCCTTTTTTATTAGTATAAGTCCAAGTTCCATCACTATCAATAGAGATATCCCCACCCTTTTTATACCATTTTTCAGGTACTGGTGAGTTCATGGGTTTAGTCTCCATAATTTCTTTAGTAAAGTCATCTAACTTTAACTTTTCACCATTTTTATTAGGCTCATGCTTCTTCGGCTTAGAAGACTCATGAGGATGCTTACCAGAAACGGTTCCAGCACCTTTAGTAGACTCGTGAGGCTTTTCCACCTTGTGACCAGCTTCGTGTGGTTTTGATTTTGGTTGATGCGGAGTTTTGGGATCACCGTCACCATGCTTGCCTTTTTGAACATTCTTGCCTTCGTGTTTTTCGGTCTGGCTGTGGATGGGATTGCTGGGAGAGCTACTTGGACAAGGTTGTTTGCATAATAATACACCCCTTGTCTTCAAGGGGTGTATAGTACTAAATAATATAAATAACTTGTTAAGCTATTCTAGAGGAGACAGGTCATACAAGAGAAATCTACTTTAGATCTATTCAATCTCTATATAATTAGCGTTTTTAATCTTTTCAGACCATACTATTTTTAATTCTTCAGTCTCCTCTATCAAAGTAGCTACGTATCCTGTAATATCTACATGTACTTCATCAGAATCATCTGGTTCGGGATTACCTGGATAGGAATGAACTTCTAGAGTATAGCCTTTTTCCCCTCCAAAACCTTGAATTACTGCTTCAAGCCCTAAAATTGGGGGATTAATGTAGACAGCAGGTACTTCCTCGTAAATATAATCGTCTAAGCCTCCAAATGGTAGTCCTCCAAATAGTTTATCAGATATTATTTTTGCTACTTCGTGTATGTCTTTGTTTGATTTAATCGGAAGTAAACATTTAAAATACGGAAATTTTTTCATTTTAATTCTCCTATTCATCTTCAATTATTCTAGTCCCATTTTTATACTTGGAATTAAATTCTTTCTGTGTGTATATTCGAAAGGTGAATTTATCTGGTCTCCCTCTTTTATCTACTCTTCTTAATCCATCTAAATTGTTTTTCAGTACTTTATCTATTTCTTTTTGCATCGCACTTACATTTTTAATTTCACTACCTGACCTCCATACTGTATCTGGTTCAAACTTTGAAGCTAATTTATCACTAACAATAAAAGCATCGATATCAAAGTCTGTCGGATCAAAAGGAGCATTTCCTTTATGAGGACCTTTTTTCCCTGTAGCTAATGAGCCTCTGTACCCAACTTTAGCATCAGGATCAATCTCTTTTATTTTCTTGACAACAGGACTCATTGTTTTTTTAACAGTGTTCATAATTTCTGTTCTAGTCTGAGGTGTCTTTGGTTTAGAAACTCCTTGAGTATCTTTAGGATGCTTACCAGAAACGGTTCCAGCATTTTTATTAGACTCGTGAGGCTTATCCACCTTGTGACCAGCTTCGTGTGGTTTTGATTTTGGTTGATGCGGAGTTTTGGCATCTCCATCACCATGCTTGCCTTTTTGAACATTCTTGCCTTCGTGTTTTTCGGTCACTTTTCCAGTGCTTTTGGTAGCTTCTTTATTCTTCTCAACCTTTTGAATCTGCTCATGTGACTTCGGTTTTTGTTTATGTGGAACTTTAGGTTCTCCGACATGGTCACCTTTCGGAGTCTTCTTAATGCCGTGCCCACCATGAGCTTTTCCACCTTTAGGACTTGTAAAATGATCAAACGACTTCTTGATGAACTGAATCAGCTCGTGTCCAGACTGCCGTAAAGTAAGTGCATGTATAGGAATTCCTTCTGCTGTGAGGAGTTTCCGAGCAACTGGGTTAGGTAAGTCTCCTATTTTTATGAGTCCTTTTTTGATTAGTTCTCCAACTTCCTTGAGATCCTTAACGACTCTGTTTCCTACGACTATCCCAACGTGTCCAGTACCTTTTGCGACTTTTTTGATTGCCGTTTTTCCAGCGCCTTTTATTCCTTGTTTGATAGCTGCTTTTCCAAACTGGCTTGCTCCTTTTTCAGCGATAACTCCAGCTCTTCCAACTCTAGTAGCCGTAGACGCCCCCTTTGCTGGAAGACCACCTGGCAGGAACATACTAACCAGATTTAATTTAACATATTCAGCATAATGCGTTCGTGAATACAAATCTCCATGTACAAAGTTTTTATCCCATTTTTCTTTTACTTCATCCCAAGAAGCATTCCAGGCTTTTTTATAGGGGAATTCGTATGCCGCTATTGTAGTTTTAATTGGACGCAAAGTAGAATTAGACGCATATTTCCCTAGTGTTAGTACCCCTTGACCAGTATCAATTAAAAAATCAAGTTTGGCCTTTTCTTTGGCAGTAGTGATCTGATATAAAGGATACAAGACACCTAAATATTTTTTAGCTCCCTTATCTAAAGTGGCTTTTGTTGTTGTCTCCTTTACAGCCTCTAAACCTGCTATTATACGGTCGAAGGTTTTGTCAGTTTCATCAGCAATTTTCTCTTTTAACTCATATGCACCAACAGCTGCACCTTTTAACCCTTCACCAACGTTTCCTAAAACAGTCGCCGAACCTGCTACAAAGTTTTTTCCAGCCTCTACTGTATTTTGAACTCCTTGGCCAATCATATCTCCTGCTTTATTTAAAGTGCCTAAAAACGGATTATCCCAAAATTCCTTATCTTCTTTAATTTCTGTTAAACGTTCCTGTTGTTCTGGTGAAAGGTTGTTATAACCAATTTCTTTAGCCATTTTAACATATTCATCAGGGTCAGATACATTTGCAAGCTTCTCTTGCAACTCTGCAATTCTGCGGGCTTCTGCTTGCTCTTTTTTCGCATTAATATATGTAGTCGCTTGTTTGTCGGTTTTAATTGCTTCTTTATATAACTTATTCGAGTGAAAAGCCTTCTTATCAAAATACATAGGAGAAGCGCTTTTTCCATTACTTGTGGCTTCCATCAATGCTGATAATTTTTTGGAGACACTTTCAGCTTCAGCCAATGCTTGTGTGTATTCGCCTGTCAAAGATTCATCCAGATCGTCTACAGCATCAATTGCATTTTCCCGAGTTGTTTGTGCTTTTGACATCTCTACTGTGTAATTGTGGTCAGTCCACTTATCCAGATCAACGATGTCGCTCACTCGGTCTATGATCCGATCCATGCTACTCTTGAGAGAGTCAACGATTTGATCGGATTTTTTATCTGCATTTTTTAATTCAGTCTTTAAAAAAGACATTTCAATGTACGAATCGGGCAATTTTTTCGCTTCGATATCACCAGAAACCCCATTAAAAAACGAGATCTGCATATCGGCAAGAGTGATCCAACTGTCGACAACCTCAGCCTGTCCTCTAAAAAACTCTTTAATGTTATCTGCGCCTTTTCCTGTGAAATCATCACCTAAATCTGCCACTCCAAGACAGGCTGTTTTTAGCGTCTGAAGTTTCTCTTTTAGGTTTTTATAATCTTTTTTACGTTGATCGGCTCTTTCAACTAAAGTACTGGCTTCAAAAACTTTAGCTGAACTGTCTAACTCTTTGTCTTTCTTTTTCTTGTCCGCCATCACATTTTCCTTTCAGATAGTTATTTTTTTAAACAACATCATAAAAATACAATCAGTTAAAATTTTATCATGTTAATGAAAAGGGTGGCGGTGAAATATTGCTATTCTAAGAAAATGAATCTTTAGGATTAGGATATTATTCCTATTATAATTGGTTGGAATTTTTAGAGATTTCTAACGTATTATCATCAAATAGACGGTCATATTTCCAAAAGATCAATCATTGTTCATCAAATCAATGAAGGTTTTATTCGAGCGTATTGTTTTAAGAGCCGACAAACAAGGACGTTTACAACTGAAAATATCCTTGCTGTTTCTCCTGCGGTTCAGAAAAAAGTTGTTTGGAGAGTTTCTTAGGAGCAGGGGATCACTTACTTGTAAAGTTGATTTTGGCGGGCTAGCTCATTGCAAAAAAACGTACTTTGCATTACCATAAAGACATAATTAGGATTATCTTCTAAAGAAATTAGAAATTACTAAAATAAAAAAGAAGACCTGACTACTGGAACAGTCGAGTCCAGTGTACAAAGTGGCCCATCAAAGGGCTGACTCAAAAGTTTGGTTTTAAAAATAGACCTTTCCCTTAGAGTTCTGGGTGCTAGTATTCTAAGTTACAATAATAATGCCAATGTAAAGGGCGCTAAAATTAGAGTTTTAAGAAACCCTTTTAACTGCGGAAAGATACCGTTATTGGGAAATAAAGGGAGATGTTTTATGAAGCTGTTAAAAATATCTCTAGTTATAATCTCTTTGGTAGGTATTTCAATTAGTATCTATACATTATTTTTTGATTCATCTCATTCTACTGGACATATTACATTTCCCTTGATGGGGTTACTGTTGGTAATATTAATAGCTATGATTATAAAGAATAAGAAAATGCAGTAAGTAGTAAAATTAAAAGCCTGTAAGGGCTCTTTTTTTGTTTTATTTTAGAGTCTTGAATTGGTTCGGCGGTCTGTGAACGGTAAGCGGACCGAAGGGAGCATTAAGGAGTTGATAGACTCACACACCCGCTCTTGGCACTGAACAAACAACCGTTTAGAGGCTCGAGGGAAGGTCTATTTATCTTTCTTTGACAACACGGCAATCAACATGCCGAAAGCAATCATTAATGAGATTGTTTCAAATGTTGCCATGGTATCCCCCTTTCCAAGGGTAGGGGATGAGCCAGCTTTCTTTGAGTGAGCCAAGACTTTGTACATTGAATATTTTTTACCCATCATTTAATTTGGTCACAAAATCGGTCACGTTTTAGTAATTCTATTATGTATATCTCCGAAATCAAATTACAGTTAGAGACAATTTATTACGAGAAAGATTAGTTTTCGAATAAGAACATAGGTTCGTGAGTATTCTCAATCTATGGGCGGCATGATGTAATTAAACGGATAAACCCCTTGATCTACCAAGGGTTTGACCGTTGATTTCATCTGAAATGCTCAAAAAAATAACATTTCTTTATGAAATCCCGATATTGAGGATGTTTCCGAAAGTCTTCTGGACTTTTTGTGAAGCATCTTCTTTCATTTTTGCCGTAACATGTGTGTAAATTTTCATTGTGGTTTTCATATCATCGTGTCCCACTTTTTTCATGATGGTTGCTAAATCAACACCGGCTTCAGTCAACATACTAATGTGTGTGTGTCTAAAAATATGGGTTGTTACATGCTTCTTAATAGATGTTTTTTCAAGTATTCTTTCCATACGTACAACTATGTTTTTTTGTAAGAATGGATAGCCATTTTTTCTTGCAAAAACAAAATTTCCATCGTAATATTCTTCTTTGATACATGATCGCTTTCTTTTCTTTTGTTTCACTTGAAATCTTTTTAGCATTTCTATGACTTGTTTTTCGACTTCAATTTTACGAATTGAACCAGCAGTTTTAGGAGGAGTCAATTCATATTCTTTCATATTGTTACTTTCTGAATAGATGGTTTTGGTTATCCGAATTTCTTTTGTTTGAAAATTTATATCTGACCATTTGAGGGCACATAACTCACCTGAACGCATGCCGAAAAATGCAAGTAATATTGGTAATTCAACTATTGGATTTCGATCATTTCTTTCGGCAGGAAGGAAAGGATTAAATTTACCCTTGTTGGAAAACATAGGATCAATCAAGAAATTTTGACCGCCGTATTTTACAGTTAATGTAGGATTTCGTATTTGCTGAATACTCATTTCTTGCTCTTGTTAATTGAGAAGCATTTTGCTCTTCTAATGGTTGGGTCTCCTGAGGGCTTCCGCAAGTAGCTAATAAGGCACTCATCAGAAGCGCTGTCATTGTAAACATAAATGTCTTTTTAAATTTCTTCATATTAATAAAACTTCATTTCATAAATTTAATAACTATTTTTCATTTAAATACACAACATAATGAAACGAATTGTCTCTTCTTCTATGTTCTGCATCGGCTGAATAATAAAACCACCAGCAGCTTGAATCGTAAAGTTCGGATTTACTTGTACACCTACAGCAACAGTGAGGGGACTTGATCTGAATGCAGCAGGCGAGAGGTAAAATCCTCACTGTTTTCACCCGATGCAAGGGGAACCTAGCAAAACAGCCATGCATGTGCATGGAAAATGAAACATAATCTCTCACTTTTCCCTAGCATTTGCATCAACCAGGATGGTCCCAATTAATCCGCCGCCATTCAATTTTTCTCTTTTTTGCATAGAGCCAAGTATAACTCCTGCTGTCATAGAACGTCCTAGAACCACAGAAACAACTGGTAGCATATCGTGTCGGCGTCTTACTTCTTCTATTGTTTTTGATGTAATTGCAGCATATGCGCACACTTTGTTTATTGTGAGCAATGGCTTTTACTAAATAGTCTTTCATCTTGATTTCTTTCTATAATAATGTTAATCTTTTGTTTTTAATTTACGAACTTTTTCAGGTGTTACATCATTTAAATGAGGATCCACTATCTTCATTCCTGAAAAAGTTTGGAGAACTTGTCCTCGGATGGCACTTAAATAATCTTCACGAAGCCTTTGTTGCTCGACTTTTTCTGCATATGTTAACCCTTCTTCACGCTGCTTTTTCGCTAATATATTAATTCGTTGTAACAAGTCCAACACGTTTTTTTCACCGTCCTAATTGATTTTAAATTTATTCAATAATTTGAGTATGGAAGCAACGTTTCATATGGTTTAACATTGTTTTTCCCAGGTCAGTAAATGTTGCTACCCCTCGTTTATGAATGGCTGTTTTGAATCCTTCTGCGTCTGCTCCTGCAACTGTTAAAAAGTCACAAATATCAGTCGTTACCCCAACAGTATGGACCTTTCCTACTCCTAAACTTTTTAAAGTTTCAGCCAAATCCGTTTTGAAAAATGCATTATAGTTCGTTTTAGGTTTATAAAATACATTTTCATGATTCTTATTATCTTGAAACCAATCATATAAATCTCCGTACAATTGTTGCCCGTCTGTACCTACAATATTGTGAGGTGGCCACAATTCAAAATGTGGGTCATTTTGTTGGTGTGCATCCATTGATACGACAACTACATTTCCCTCAGCTAAAAAACTTGTTGCCAAATCCTTAATATAAGGCACTATGTCTTGTGCTGGCTTACGAACCGTTAATGTTCCATTATCAGATACAAAATCATTACTCATATCAACAATTAATAAAGCTTCTTTTGCCATTTTAAATCGACTCCCAAAATTAATTATTTTGAAACTACCTTCAGAGCCATTAAATCTACTTTATCTAAACATAAAATATATTTTCCTCTTATAAGGGTACAGTTTTTCGATTGTGTTTTTTTACTTTTTCTATATTTTTCATTTTGTTGTTCCAGCAGACCTGACTTAAACTCACAGGATAATCAGCTGGATTTAAAGTACGTTTATACTCTTCCCATAAAAGGTCTAATTGTTGTTGGGCAAAGGATTGAATCTCTTGGACTCTTGGGCATTCATACACAAGTGTGCCATGGTTGAAAATAACTTTGTGTAAGTCCTTGACCGTAAAATTAGTGACAAATTTTCCAATATACGTGTGTACAGGATGAAACATGTGAAGTTTTCTTCGTATAATTGTTGATAATGCGGTATACCCTCTTTAATCCTGGTGTGGTTACTTTTTCCGGGCTTGCCGAGATTTTAATCGTATCGGCCATCTTTCCGTTGTCATCTTCAATGGAGACCAATTTGTACACGGCACCTAATGCCGGTTGATCAAAGGCGGTTATGGCTTTAGTACCGATTCCATATGCATCAATTTTGGCTCCTTGCGCGTTTAAGTTCATAATGGTAAATTCGTTGAGATCGTTATAAGCATATATTTTTGTATCAACAAATCCTGCTTGATCTAATAACTTTCTTGCTTCTTTGGAAAGGTAAGCCAAATCCCCACTATCTAGACGAATACCTGCAAAATTTATGGCGTATTGGCTACTTTGATTGCCGTAGGAACACCTGATTTTAGCGTGTCATAGGTATCCACTAAGAAGACACAATTTTTGTGCTATTTTGCATATTTATGGAAAGTGGTGTATTCATCACCATAAGCTTGAACAAAGGAATGGGCATGTGTTCCGGAGACAGGAAGCCCGAATAGTTTTTCCGCCCGAACATTGTTTGTGCTAGAGAAACCTCCAATATAGGCAGCTCTTGTACCCCATAATGCAGCATCAAATTCGTGGGCACGCCTTGTACCGAATTCTAAGATGGGTTGGTCACCCGCGACTTGTTTGATTCTAGAAGCTTTGGTTGCAATGAGTGTTTGATAGTTTACGATATTTAATAAGGTCGTCTCAATGAGTTGTGCTTCGATACGAAGAATTGGTTCGTTGCCAAATACAACTTCCCCTTCTTTCATAGCATGAACTGTTCCTGTAAAACGTAAAGTTTGCAAAAAGTCAATATAGTCTTCTTTATAGCCAAATTCTTTTAAATAATCTAAATCGCTTTGAGAAAAATGAAACGTTTGCAGATATTCAATGATTCGTTCCAATCCAGCAAATATTGCATACCCGTTCCTAAAGGGTAGTTTTAATACAGCTTTTTTAGTATGAATGTTGTCTTCCAAATAGGCTTCTGCCATATTGATTTGGTACAAATCCGTGTGTAGAGCGAAGCTATCATCCCTAAACTTGTTCATAACACTTTTCCTCCTAAGCCAACAAAATTCATTTGGACTTGTTCACGATAAGTAGATAATCACGAATTAGTTTCACTACTTTTACGTAAGAGATCTTTTGCAAAGGCCACAAGTCGATGCGCTTCTTCAGTCCGAAGAAAATTCACATCTAAAGCATCAGGACCCAGACGGAAGCGATCCAGTGCATCAGCATCCTTGAAAATCTGATATAGCAGCACGACCCGTTCACTTAAACTAGATGACTTTTTAATCTCTGACAAACCAAGCGAATCATCTTGATCATGATAATAGGTGATGTAGTAGATCCCTGCGTCATAAGGTAAATCGTGCTCACGGCAATAATCTTTGTAATACTCTGCCGCACGACTACCATGTCCTTTATCAATCCCAATAGATTTATCAGCAATGACATCTGGAATGTAAAGCTCTCTCCCTTTATTAAAGGTAATATAGGTAGCATTTTCTTCCGAGTTAGTTAAATTCATAAACGGGGCTTTAATCAATTGATTTCTTGCACCTACGCCTAATTCCAGTAGGACTAATTTCTTACCATTAGCATTCTCGATAAAATTTCTATAAGCCTGAAAGCTGGCTTGCCATGCCTGGCCCTTTAGAAAATTCTGATCGACTTCGACATGAACTTGCATGGTGCCACCACATTCTGGGCATTTAGGAATAAGGTTTGAAGGAACTTTTCCATTTTCTTGGTTTTGGGCCATTTTGCTCAATATTTCGTCGCCTTGGTAAATTTGATTATGGCAACCATTAGAACATTGCAAATACCGACTATTGCCCTATCTCTATGTAACATATGCATGCATAAGTAAAAAACCACGCTGATTGTATTAGCGTGGTTGTTGATAGAGTTCAAAGATAACTGGAAACAGAATTATGGGAAATAATCCTCCGACAAATGATACCCTTGAGAAACTTTAACCAGCAACAAACATTCCAATAATGTCTCCTCCAAAGTACCATCAAAGCTGATTATAATTTATTAATCTGTGTATATGCACTGCAAGATAGGCTAATTCCTCTTTCGGAATGGCTTTTCCGTTAACTTGTTCGATATAGTCCTTAATTTTAAAAGCACCAGACATTGCCTCTGGATATAAGTTAGCTAAATGCTCGAAAAGCAGATTATCTTTTTCATCTAACATTTTATCTGAATAAAAACGTTCTACGAAAAATTTCACATGAGTTATAAAACGGGTATAATGAATGTTTTCATTATCCGTGTTGATATTGAAAGTATATCGTACCAAATTAACAATACTTCCAATCATTTTAGCATATCTCATGGCATCTTTAGATGATTCAGCTTGTTGCCCCTGAGCATTAATTAAATGGAAAGCGATATTTGCTGCTTCTTCAATTGGTAAATTAATTTTAAGTTTTTCGTTCATTAAGTTTAATGCGAACTCACCTATTTTAAATTCTTCAGAATAATAATTTTTGATTTCCCAATAAACCCGATTGGTGATATTTATGGTTTTATTATATCTTTCTACGGCAAAATTCAAATGGTCCATTAACATAAAATAGATACTTGTATTAAGCTTCGTATTAAGTTTTTCCTCCGCATAAGTTACGATTTGCTGGGTGAGTTCTGCAAATACTGGAGGAATAGCATCCAGTAATCCTAGAAACTCTTTAGCTTTTATATTTTCAATAGGTATAAACATTTGATCAACTTGGTGTTCTTTAATGATATTACCCGTCTTTTGACCATAACCAATCCCTTTACCAATAAGAATGAACTCTTTTTTTTGTTCATCCTCTACTAATACAACGCTAGAATTTAGCACTTTTTTGATTTTACGCAACGTAATCACCTTTCTTCCTACGTAAAAATTTTTCAATATATTTGTTTGTTACTTTATATTTAGGAAAAATAAGAAATCACTCATCCAGCTTTATGAATTAAATAATAATAACGAAAGGTACATAAAAATTAAAAAAATAAGAAGTGAAAATAAAATAGAAACAAATAATATAGAATGATTAGACGGAATAAACAGTCCCTCCTGAATTTCCTTTCTTTTCCTTGTGTATTGGATAGTTGACAAGACACAAGTTATAAAACCAATAATACAAGCAAAAATTCCTAGAAATATCGCTAGAGTATTTATAGCAGAATCAGTACTGATTCTAATTGTAAAATGTAAAGAAGTTGTTAAAAAACCAACGCCCGTTATTGATATAGCGGTTCGAATCCATGCTAAATAAGTTCTTTCATTTGCCAAATGCTGCTGTGCAAATTTTACACTTTTTTCTGCTTGGTCATTGCTTATTTTTAAAGCGTTCATAAGCAAGTAATACCTCCTTTTTTAAGGCGACTTTCAAAAAATAAAGTTTTCTTTTTATAAAGGAAAAAATGTAGCCACTAACCAAGTAAAAAAACCCGAACTAGTAGCTACATAGCCAATCATATTATTCTAGGTCTTCCCCATTGGTTTCAATGACTTTTTTATACCAATAAAAAGAATCTTTTTTAATTCGTTTAAAGGTTCCTTTTCCATTATCATCTACATCTACAAAGATAAAACCGTATCTTTTTTTCATTTCACCTGTACTAGCAGCAATTAAATCAATCGGTCCCCACATTGTATAGCCCATAACAGGAATTCCGTCAATAACAATTGCTTTCTTTATCTCTTTAATATGCTCTCGTAAATATTCAATACGATAATGGTCATGGATACTTCCGTCATCTTCTACCTTATCAACTGCTCCTAATCCGTTTTCTACGATCATTAAAGGAATCTGATAGCGGTCATATAAAAGATTTAATGCATAACGTAGTCCCATGGAGTCAATGGTCCATCCCCAGTCAGTAGTTGGAAGATAAGGGTTTTGGTAGCCTGTCTTCACACCATTTAACCCTTCAAAATTTAAATTAGTTTTCTTTCCAATCACGTGAGTTGCATAATAACTAAATGATAAGAAATCTACTTTTCCTCTTAGCAATTCATCTAAATCACCGTCTTGAATAGGTAGGACGATTTCTCTTCGTTCAAATTCTTTTAGTTTATATGCTGGATAGTAACCACGACATTGAACATCACAATAAAACAGCATTTTGTGCATAAAATCAGTAACTGTCTGCATATCTTCCGGGTCAGGACTATTTGGGTATGCAACGTGTCCAGCATACATCATTCCTACCTTATTGTTTGGATCAATTTCATGAGCCAGGAGTACAGCTTTAGCACTAGCCAAAAATTGATGGTAGGCAGCAGTCATCCTCGTCTGTTCATCATTTGACTGGATTCCACCAGCCATCCAAGGCTTTGTAGACATGACGTTAATCTCATTAAAAGTTAGCCAATATTTTACTTTGCCTTTATATCGGTTATACAGAGTTTGACAGTAACGGATATAGAAATCAACAACTTTTCTATTTTCCCATGAGCCATACTTCAGTAAACCTAATGGTGTCTCAAAATGCGAAATGGTTACTAAAGGCTCAATCCCATATTGGTGGCACTTATCAAAAACCTCATCATAAAATCTTAATCCTTCTTCATTTGGTACGTCCTCATCCCCGTTTGGAAAAATCCGTGACCAGTTGATTGATAACCGATAACATTTAAAACCCATTTCAGCAAACAATGCGATATCTTCCTGAAAGCGATGGTAATGATCAATCGCATTGTGACTAGGATAGTATTTCCCTTCTACCACACCATCTGTAATTTCTCTAGGAACACCATGTTCACCTGTTGTCATTACATCTGCTGTACTTAGTCCTTTACCTCCACTGAGATAAGCACCTTCAACTTGATTTGCAGCAGTTGCACCACCCCATAAAAAGTCCTCCGGAAATCTTTTTGTCATCTCTCTAATCTCCTCCAATTTAATTTCTTATCGAGCTGTTATGAGCAATAACGCATCATCCATACCAACATTATCTAAATTAGTTACTTCTACTGTGTATTGATCATGATTGGTAACTACGACTACCGTCGTTGGGTCAAATCCTTCTTCAACAATCTTATCTAAATCATATTTAATTAGTAAATCTCCGGCCTTTACCTCATCTCCAACCTTCACTAGAGATTCAAAATGCTTGCCGCCTAGTTTGACTGTATTTATGCCAATATGGAATAATATTTCTGCTCCATTCGCTGTTTCCAAACCTAATGCATGATTAGTATTAAAGACCATTTTAATTTTTCCATCAACCGGTGCATATAATTCCCCTTTAGCAGGAATGACTGCAAAACCATCACCCATTACCTTACTAGAAAATACCTCATCTTTCACTTCTGTTAGAGGGATTGCTTTACCGTTTACAGGTTGTTGAATCGCAACAGCACCGTTCACTTGTTTTGTTTCATATTCATCATTTCCCGGTTCTACACTTGACTGCTTCCAGAAAAAGAAAGTAAGAACAAATGATGTAACAAACGAGATTACTAGTCCAATAAGAGCGTAAATAACATTCATTCCGTTATTTGGATCAATGAACATAGAGATACTTGCAATACCTGGTGTTACTAAAGTGAAACCAGCTAATCCAAAGAAACCGACAAAAAGACCACCAATTAAACTAGAAGCAATAACAGTTCCTAACACTCTTTTATTTTGCAAGGTAATACCATATAAAGCTGGTTCGGTAATCCCAAAAAATGCGGAAATTCCACCTGAAAGAGCTACTGATTTCTGTTCTGAATTCTTTGTACGAAGTGCTACTGCTAGTGAAGCACCACTTTCAGACATATTGTGAGCTAATAATGCAGGTAACATTAAAGCTTCCTTACCTAAACTAGCTAACGAAGAAACTGCATAAGGTGTTGTTGCTTTATGCATTCCGATTGCTACCATAAATGGTAATGATGTTGCTAGTAAGCCTACTGCAATCCAACCTACGTTATTGAATAAGAATAAAATAAGATTAGTAAACCATACTCCTAAAGTAAAGCCAATTGGTCCTAGTACTAGCAATGTAATCGGTACAGTGAAAAGAAATGACATCATTGGTATAAAGAATACTCTAATTGCTTTTGGTGAGTACTTAGTGAAAAACTTTTCCATAAATGAATAAAATATAACACCTAAAATTGAAGGAAACATTTGTGACGAATAATTTACATTAGTTATATCGAATGACAAGAAAGTTGCACCTTCAGCCATTAAAGTGATCATATTCGGGAATAACAGAATACTCATCGCAGAGGCTGCAACAATCGTATTTACTTTCAATTTCATTGCAGCTGTTATAGCTACTAAGATAGGAAGGAAATAATAAACAGAATCACTAATATACCGTAGAACTAAATAAACATGACCTTCTGGACTCATCAATTTTAAAGCAGTTAATAAAAATAGGATTGACTTTAAAATACCTGCACCCGCCATTGCTGGAATTAGTGGTTGGAATACGCTTACAATAAAATCCAATACAGTAGCACCGATTTTACGTTTATCTTTTGGTTTATTATTAGTTGAACTGCTTGAACCGAAATTACCCATTTGATTTAACTGATCATATGCTTCAACTACATCACTACCTATAATAACTTGAGTTTGTCCGCCTGATACTACAACCTTCAGTACGCCCTCAGTTCCTTCTAATTTCTCAATTTGTACTTTTTTATCATCTTGTATTGTAAAACGTAATCTTGTTGCACAATGTCCTAAGTGAACCACATTCTTATTACCGCCAACATATTTTAAAATGTCAGTTGCTAGCTTTTTGTAATCCATTTTAGATTCTCCTTTATATGATTTAATGCGCTTACATTTCGGCCGAAAATATAAGCAACAAAAAAGACAGGACCCCTAAAAAACAATATAATATATTGCCTTTTATGGATCCTGCCTGCATGACCAGTAACATGTCCGGTTATAATTATTTACTTGTTAACCTGATTATATTACCTAAAATAATAAATTACAAGAAAAAATTAATAAAAATCCTAAGGATATATTTGCTAATTCTAACTCCGTTAATATATTAAAGCTATTGAATAATAATTTTACAAAGCTCCAAATAAATTTATTTTTTAATTTAAGCCTTTATTTGTCGAATGATGTCATGAACATCTACAAAAGATCTTTGCTCAATAATTTTTCCTTCAGAAATACGTAAAAGTATCATAAGAGAAAATCTAGCTTCTTTTCCAGTTGTAGGGACACCGGCAAATGAAATACCAGTATGTTTTCCTTCAAAGATAAAATAAGCGGCTACAAGATCTCCTTCAGCTACCATTTCTACAATCGGCATTTTAAATCCTGGGAACGCATCAAAGTTTTTCTTTTCTGATTCTATAAGACCTTCTACACCTGGAAACGGGGTATCAATTTGTGGATAAAATACATAGTCTTCATGGCAGAAATCTTTAAGTGCATCATAGTTCTCTTCTTCTATCGTTTCAAAAAAACGGCGAACTAATTCTTTATTCGCTTCAACTGACATAATAATCTCTCCTTACGATTGTCCGTTTTCACCTAAAATGTGTACGATTCACCGTCATCCGGTACTAACACATTAGACATTCCTTTTTCATTGATAAAACTCTTTAATTCTTCTCTGGACAATCCCCAATGGTTTACTGCTTCCATATGAACTGCAATGATTTTGGAGTTAGGAGTAGCCTTAACCAACTCATACACATCTTCTTTTCCCATGATCAGAGAACCACCCACAAGGAATTGATTATCTCCTGCATTGACCACAATGATTTCCGGTTTGTGTGTATCAATGATTTCTTGGACTGCTTCATACCATACTGTATCACCAGTAAGATATAATGTTTTCTCAGTTGTATGTTTGAAGACCACACCACACACTTGACCAGCATGCTCTAAGATTTCTCCCCTGCCGTGCTCGCCTTTTGTTTTAATCAATTGGATATCTTCAAAAACGGTATCCTCTTGTAAAACCTCTACATTTTTGAAACCAGCGTTTTGAATTTCTGTCGCATCTGCATCATTTTGGGCAAATATTTTTATTTCTTTTGGCAATGCTTCTTTAGCAGCATCATCCCAGTGGTCAGGATGCAAATGAGTGACAATGACAGCATCAATATTAGATATAATATTGTCAATGGATGTCGGTAAGCTTACCAAAGGATTATTTTGGTCTTCCCTTGGTGCAGGGGGTAAACCAACACCAGTTCCAAAAGGTGGCATAGTCCCTTTTTCCGCTAACATTGGATCAATCAAAAACTTTCTGCTTGCAAATTCTACAATCGCTGTTGCATTACGAATGTGATGTATATTCATAATCATTAACTCCTATTCTTTTGTTTGATTTGAAGCACTCTTTTAGTTTAAACTATGAACAACTAACAAATACATGGACTAAAAAAAGTCTTTCGGCAGTTTCACTTTATTAATGAAAGGATTATTAAAATGTTAGATAACACGGATATGGATATCCTTGATGAACTATCCAAGAACAGTCGTATCACGATGAAAGAATTAGGTGAGAAAGTCCATTTGACTGGACCAGCTACTTCAGCCAGAGTTGCGAAATTAGAGGATAGTGGAGTTATTAAGGGATATACCATTAAAGTAAATCAAGTCAAGTTGGGATTTTATATACATGCTTTTCTAACTATCATTACACAAAGCACTAACCATCAACCATATTTATCATTCATCAAAACTCAAGAACAATACCTTGTACGTAACTATAAAATCAGTGGAGATGGTTGTTATCTCCTTGAATGTAAATTTCCATCCAATGAATTGATGAATAAATTTTTGGAAGGGTTAAACGAGTATGCAAATTATAAATTATCGATTGTTATTGATAATTTATAAATTAATAAAACAGTGAGTTTGTGAAGAAATTTACTTAAACAAACAGGTGCGTTAGTTAAAAAAGGAAACGGGCTTGCGTAATTGCTTGCCCGTTTTTTGCGTTAACTAACATCATAAGCCATGTTAATAAGGCGTTTAGCCTTTTCAATATCTTCACCGTTAGAAATCGTTACCTCAGTAGAATATAAATATCTTTGTGAAAAAGGTATTGAAGATATTCCAGACTTAACTAAACATATAAAATCAGTTTTTAAATTTCAAAATTAAAATTGATATCAGGGGAACAGCGAGCCAGGCGAAAACACCGCAGGAGTCTCGCAGTTCCCCTTGGTTCATTTTGATAAAGGGCTTTTTAAACAGATCCCGTTTACATTTCCTAATTTAAAATCCACTGTAGTATCCAGAACTAGATTTACCGCCATCTAAGATCTCCTTATATAAGGAGTTTGCGACTTTTGGAAGCAGGAAAAGATTAATGAATGGAAAGCCATCTACAAGAAATTGGACTAGTGAGAAAAACAGGATAATAGAATGGTAAAAAAACTGAAGTATAATGGAAAAACTATTGTCGATCATCTTTGTTTATAGAGAGAAAATATTCTATCCTGCTACAGGCGAACATTTAAAAGGTTGGCATGGGGAAGCTATAGAAAAAATGCTTTAAAATTTAAAAAAAGGAGAGCCCGATATGTATAAGATTTGCATGAAAATAATACCAGATAATAAACTGAATAAATATGCGGTACCTTTAAGAAAATATACTAATCTAGGTATTTCACAAATTAAAAACAAAATAGAACACAACGAAGTTCTTGCTGAAACTCATGCAAAAGACTTTGATGAACTGGAGAAGTTAAAAGAGTTAATAAACAAACTTTTAGATTTGGGTGCAAAAGTAAAAATATTCGATAATGATATATATGGAGAAAGAGATTATAATTATCAAGAAATTTCCTACGAAGAGTTTAATAACACCATCAATCGTTTAAAAGAAATTGCAGAAGATTTACAGGATTATGATGATGCTATAAGTGATGAATAGTAAAATAATTATCTTGAAGCGTGAAAGTGCTTTCGCTGATTTTCTAATAGCCTTTTTAGTAAAATGAAATTACCAGACCACATTTACGAAAGAATGATGTTGATGTGCTATCATCATAACACACAAATGAACTTCTGCCACAGACAAAGAAAAAACAGAACTTTCAAGCCTTATGACACTCGTCAAATTCAAGTGTGAACAACTAATTCCAGAACATCATACGACACATGTAGTAGAGGAAATGGTCAAAGCTGTTCATGATGAGCAACTGTTTTCACATTATACTGGTGTTGGAGAAGTTCGTTTCATCCGAAAATGATGCAAAATCATCTTGTTCGGTTATTCCCAAAAAAGAAATTTATAAAAAAACATCTCTGCCATGTTGAGTAGTTGAAAGAAGCAATAGAGAAAGCAGGAATATCAAATGGGTTATTCTGTAATGGAGGGATTAGTAATGTTAACTGATAACAGACAAATTATTGTTCAATTAGAATCGCATCGTCTTTGGGTTGAAACTATTGGAAAACAAGGAAAAAAACTAAGTATAGATGAAATTGATTTACGAAATTTGGATTTGTCAAAATGCCCATTAGACCAAGCACATATTACAGATTGTATATTTGATGGTATGAATTTAAATAATAAAGATTTTTCTTCATCTTTATTATGTTCATCCACTTTTATAACTGCAAATTTAGAAGGAACAGATTTTTGTAAATCTAACGTTTCATATGCAGATTTCACGAATGCTAATATTAAAACTGCTAGACTTGCTGATAGTGAATGTATTGAGACAGTTTTTGTTAAAGCAAATTTATCAGACGCTAACCTAGTAGGTGGTCTTTTTAATGAGACTGATTTTCGTAATGCAAATTTATCTCATGCTGATATACAATTAGCTACGTTTGAAGGGGTCTTACTAAAAGGATCTAAATTATCTGGTATTCAAGGACTTAAAGAGGCTTTTATAAAAAGTATAAATATCGGAACGATTGAGCAACCAATAATTCTAGAAGGTGAAGATGCTAGAGGATGGTTACAAGACAACATTATGAAATAGAATTATAAAATAAAATAAAATAAAATTGACATTGACAACCTCTTATTTTTAATGGCTTATTCCAATTGAATGAGAAGGAAAAAGCTTAAACTAGCAAAAGTGGACTAATTTCTTAGAAAAAGCCCAAACTCACAAGAGCTCATTTTGCTTTATGTCCAAAAAATGCAGAAGTACAAATAGACTACACTGGGCTTTAAAGATGAATAGATTCAATTACATAACCTCTTTGCTCCACAGATGCGTTTGCAATAATTCCTATAAGTGCGCTTACAGCAGGCTGGACATAATTTTATTCAATTCATCAAGAAGAAGTTTTCCGTAATAAACGGCCTATAAAGTTAGATTTACAATTATTAACACTTAAACTTCCTCATGAACTAATTCAAAGGTTGAGAAGAAAAAAGAAATCACGAAAAACACGAATGCTCAAAAAGACAAGCATAGTGACGGAGATTCCAAAACTGCCGCAAAGGAGGTTCTATTTATTGGAACCTATATTTAGTGATTTTATAGTACATGAAACAGTTGATGAAGATGTTATTTTAAAATATAAGGATAAACTTCCAAAAGAATTAATACAAGCATGGAGAAAATACGGTTTTGGCAGTTTGGTAAATAAATTTTTAAAAGTTATTAATCCAGACGATTATTTAGATATTTTAGAGAAAAGTTATCAAAGGTATGAACAGGCAATTCCTATTTTTACAACCGCAATGGGTGATATTATAGTATGGGAAAAAGATAAGTATGTAAATTTATTAAATTTTAGGAAAGGATATGTCAATGTTGTTTCATCTGGATTTGAATTCTTTTTAGATGACTTAAAAGATAATGACTTTATGAACGATCAATTAATGTGGAAGCCTTATCCTGAAGCGATTAGTAAATATAGTCCCCCTAGCTATGACGAGTGTTTTGGATATACCCCTTTATTAGGATTAGGCGGAATTGAAAAAGTTGATAGTCTAAAAACGGTTAAACTAAAAGAACATGTATTAATGATCACTGAATTCGCGGGTCCTATAGAATGACAAAGAACCCAAATTTCAGTTAAAGTAAACAATGAGTAAATCAAAAACTAAACTGGAAGAGATTTTTTCCTGTTTTTTGACATTACATGTTTTTTATCATGTAATGATCAACTTTTAAACATAACTAAGGTTCTTACCGGACGATATTTTATTTTCTGAAAAAGAAGGGGAGTGAAAACAATATAAAATGCAGACAATCTCAGCAATTTGATTGTGAAGATTAATATGTCTCGTCAGCAGCATGAGCCGGAAAGGAAACTGTTACGACAATGCGTGTATCGAATCCTTTCATGACATCCTGGTGCGAGCTAAGGTTACATTGAGTTTTTCTACAATTCCAAGCGGATTCATTCGACACCTAAAGAGTTTGAGAGAATGTAGCGTTATCCCGCATCTTGGCTTTTAAAAAAGCCCTTAAAGAGTAGGGTGAATTACTGGGAGGCAACAGTTAGATCGAGTCATTTATAGAGCGGAAATTATTCACTTAAACCGAGATAGCTGCAGAATGAAACGTCGATCCTCTATCGTGGATCTTTCTAAGCCTCCTTATTTTCAGTGAAACTGGAGGCGGAAGGAGAAATTAACGCATCCATAACGCAAATAAACAAAAGATCTAATGTCCGACGTAATCAGTTCCTACAGAAGGGGTGTTTTAACTAGAGGGTGCCATTCAATATCAGAAATTTCCTTGACTTATTCCTCATACATCACTGAACCGATGAAAAAGAGTTTATTGCCAGCAAGCTTTCCTTCACTAACAATGTCACTATATTCAAAATCATATAATAGTATGGCAACGTTGTAATATTCCGATAACACTTGGCTGTAGAAACTCTCAAGCTCATGGATGATGAGGTGAGAATATGACGCATTTTTTAATAATTCCGATAGTGAAGATGAAGAATATTGACTAAAGATACACTCTAATAACTCTTGGTTGTATTCAATAAAGTCTATTTTAAAATCAGTCATGAAAATAGATTCTATTCTGTCACCGTTTTCGTCATATTTTATATCTACATATTTTTTAAATATATCTACATCATTACAATTACCAATCCAAACTGATACAGATCCGGGACTTTCCAAGCTAAATCCCTCCTTTCCTTCAGGTAGAATCGTGTAACCATTATAAATCAGCCCAAAGTAGTGTGACGATCTGATTTGTTTATATGTAGTCAGAACCATTCATCTTGCTGATTTATGGTTCATACAGTACGGTGTTTATTTGCCGTAATTTAAATTGAAGAATAGTGGAGTTCCAACAGTTGTTGTAACTCCACTATTTTGATCAATCCTCTTTACAAACAACAGGAACCCAAAGCTCATGTTTCGGTTTATGCTTTGGCGGGTAATAGCATTCGATACAGGGGAAGTCGGCTAGATCGTAACTAGAAGTAGGAAGCCATTCAGAATATAAACGTTTCCATGCTTCTACTATATTCGGAAAAACGGCCCAAGTGTTGTGGGAAATGACCATGCTCTCCATATCGCTAGGAATGTTACCATCATATCGTATTCCCATAAAATAAGTAAATTCTTCGTCTGTTATGGCTGCTTCTTTTCCGCAAACCCCCAGAAGGCTTTCAAGTGTACATTTTGGATTTTCCCAGGACATATCAATTAGTTTTTGCATAAAGCCATCCTTTTTGGCAGTATTCCAAAGTGTAGGAATCGTTTTAAATGCTTTGTTCGTTTTTACTGGAAATCCTTTTCCGATTAGTTTTAACTCAAAATCAAGATTTTCAATTCTATACTCCATTTCAATGTCTCCTTTTATCGAAATCTGAAAGGATATTTTTGGAAATGCTTTTAGCTGTATTCCTTTATTGCGAGCTTCGGAGGGTTTTAATCCAAGCGTTTTTTGAAAAGCACGTGAAAATGAGTCGGCAGAATCATATCCATATTTCACCCCGAGGTCAACAATTCGAATATCGCTTTTTTGTAATTCAAACGCTGCAAGTGTTAGGCGCCTGCGTCTAATATATTCTGAAAGCGGTATTCCTGATAATGCTGAAAACATCCTTGAAAAATGATACTCCGAACATAAAGCGGCTTGTGCTAGCTTTTTGTAATCGATTTCGTTATCAAGATGGTCTTCAATGTAATCTAATGCGTTGTTCATTCGCTCTAGCCAATCCATAATTGTTACTCCTTTCAATATCTAATATAAAGAAAAAGGATGTTTTCTGTCCGACATTTCCTGTCCAAAGATGTCGGATTTTCATTCCAATAGCGTATTCTATGACCTTAAGTGTGTTTCCTTCTTTTATCACCTTTTTAAAATTGAAAATATGTTTTCTCAGTAAAAGCAGGATTAGCGGGGTGTTTTAGTGAACCTTTTAGCTGTGAAGTCTAAATATGCAAGTTAGTATGATCTTGCCTTAATTGTGAAAAATAATAATTAAATTCTACTTGATAAGGAGGGTAAATGAAAAATGGGTGAATACTACCGTAAAACATCAGATGAAGTAATAAGACTGTTAAAAGTAACAAAGGATGGAATAAGCTCTGATGAAGTGGATAAAAGAAGAGAACAGTACGGTTTTAACGAACTTGCAGAAGCAAAGAAAAAGAGCACACTACAGGTCTTCTTAGAACAATTTAAAGATTTCCTTGTCATTATTTTAATCGTAGCCGCTGTCATATCGGCTTTCCTTGGAAAAATTGAAAGTGCTGTTGTCATTATGGGGGTTGTTATTTTAAACGCAATCCTTGGCACCGTTCAGCATGTGAAAGCAGAGCAGTCGCTCAACAGTTTAAAAGCTTTATCATCTCCAAATGCGAAAGTATTTCGGGATGGACAGAAAATGGAAATTCCCTCAAGAGAAGTGGTAGTAGGAGATATCCTTCATTTAGATGCTGGTGATTTCGTGCCGGCAGACGGAAGGATTATCGAGAATCACAGCCTGCAGGTTAATGAAAGTTCTCTGACAGGTGAGTCTTTGGCAGTTATTAAAGAAATAGAACCTATAACTGAAAAAGATGTATCATTAGGTGACAAAAAGAATATGGTCTTCTCTGGAAGTTTTGTAACGAATGGACGAGGTGTTGTGGTCGTAACCGATATCGGAATGAAGACTGAAATCGGAAAAATAGCCAATCTATTAGAATCAGCAGAAGAAAAGAAAACTCCTCTTCAAGTCACATTAGATCATTTCGGAAAAAAATTAGCAGTGATTATCATCATCATTGCTCTCCTTATTTTTGGACTTGATATCTTTAGAGGGCGTGAGATTGTAGATTCCTTTATGTTTGCTGTTTCTCTTGCCGTAGCAGCGATTCCAGAAGCCTTAAGTTCGATCGTGACGATCGTTCTTGCATTTGGAACACAGAAAATGGCAAAGGAAAATGCCATTATGAGAAAACTGCATGCTGTTGAAAGCCTTGGCAGTATCTCAGTCATTTGTTCTGACAAAACAGGAACCTTGACACAAAACAAAATGACGGTGCAGCAAGTATATGTCGATCAAACAGTCATTTCTCATGAGCAGCTAAACCAAGAAGATGCACTACATAAAAAGCTTATTTTGATGGGATTGTTATGTAATGACTCTGTGACAGCAGATCAAAGGGAAATTGGTGATCCAACAGAAATTGCCCTTGTCAATTTTGGCGAACGATATCAATTCGATGAGTTAGAAGTAAGGAAACAATACCCTCGTTTAAAAGAGTTACCATTTGATTCTGACCGTAAGTTAATGAGTACAGTTCAACAAATAGAAGGGAAATATCTTCTGATGACAAAAGGGGCTCTTGATGTACTTTTGTCACGGATGATCAAAATCGAGACATCGTCAGGGGTTGTTCCTTTTACAGAGGAACATAAAAAAGAAATTGAGAAAGTAAACGAGGATTTTTCAAAAAATGGTTTACGTGTTCTAGGTTTTGCTTATAAAGAAGTGGATGAAGGACAAGCTGTTCATTTCGATGATGAGAGGGATTTAACATTTGTCGGTTTGACAGCAATGATGGATCCACCAAGACTTGAATCAAAAGAGGCTGTAGAGAGTTGTATTTCAGCTAAAATTAAACCAGTCATGATTACAGGGGATCATAAGATAACAGCATCTGCAATTGCAAAGCAAATTGGAATATTAAAGAGTGATACAGAAGCGATTGAAGGTATTGAATTAGAAAAAATGCCAGATGAAGAATTAAAAGAAAAGGTTGAACAAATTTCCGTTTATGCTCGTGTATCACCAGAACATAAAATTCGAATTGTGAAAGCTTGGCAGGAAAAAGGAAATGTTGTGGCGATGACAGGGGATGGAGTCAATGACGGTCCTGCTTTAAAGCAAGCTGATATTGGGATTGCCATGGGCATTACAGGGACAGAAGTAGCTAAAGATGCGTCTGCAATGGTTTTAACCGATGATAACTTTTCAACAATTGTCAAAGCAATTTCGAATGGAAGAAGTATATACGCAAACATAAATAATGCGATTCGTTTTTTATTGGCGGGCAACACAGCTGGAGTATTAGCAGTATTATACGCTTCTCTGTTAGCATTGCCTGTACCTTTTGCACCTGTTCATCTTCTGTTTATTAACTTATTAACCGATAGTTTACCGGCTATTGCGCTAGGGCTTGAGCCGCATAATCAAAATATCATGAAAGAAAAACCAAGAGATATTAATCAACCTTTGTTAAACAAATCATTTGCCTTATTAGTTGGAGTCGGTGGGCTGTTAATTGGGATATCTACCTTAATTGCTTTTCACATTGGCTTGCAAACTGGTGACGAGATGGTGGCAAGCACAATGGCATTTGCAACCTTATGTTTAGCAAGATTGTTTTATGGATTTAATGCCAGATCAAAACAATCTATTTTTAAAATAGGTGTGTTCACGAATCAGTATTTATGGTTTTCTGTCATTATTGGCGTGATCCTGTTAATGCTTGCTCTATTTGTTCCAGGCTTAAGAGGTATATTTGAGACTGCTTTATTATCTGGAACCCAATTATCCTGGGTGATTGGATTAGCGTTAATGCCGTTAATCATCATTCAACTATACAAGATTATAAAAAGGTAGTCATAAAGGGGCTGTCCAGTAAGTTGATTTTTGACTATTGGACGCCCTTTTCACGTTTAACAAATGGAGCTGTCTAAAAAGTCCTTTTTCAACATAAATCAGGAGGCTCGCGGATCGCCCGCGGAAAGCGAGCAAATTCCCCAATTTTTATTCATCCACACGACTTTCAGGACAGCCTCGATCTTGAATCATAAGTTTTAACAATTTTACTCTTTTCAGACAACCCCTTTATTCATTTTGTAATAAACATAGGTAAAAAAAAAAAAAGAATTTTACTAAACATATAAGAAATACAAGGAAACTCGTAATAAGTTTAGTAAACATAACTTAAAAATAAGTAAGAAAACGCAAATTTATTAGCTAAATATTTAAAATCAAGTTGAATGAAAGCGCTTTAAGTGCTATAATCAATTTGTAAGTTTTAGTTAACATAACTAAACAAGGAGGGGAAAATGGCTACTATTAGAGAAATAGCTGAAAAAGCAGGTGTTTCAACCGCAACTGTTTCACGGCTGTTAAATCATGATCCAACTCTTTCAATTACTGAAGAAACGAAAAAGCGCGTCTTAGAAATAGCTGCGGAGCTCCAATATAAACCGACAAGAAAAAAGAATAACCAGAATTTAAAAAGGTCAAGTTTAAAAGAATACAGGATAGGTGTTATTTTATCTACTACTGAAGAGGATGAACTGAATGATCCTTATTTTCAACAGATTCGCTTAGGGATTGAACAGGCATGTAAGCAGTTTTCTCTCACAATTGGCAGTTTACTTAGAATTAAAAGGGACCAGCCTTTTCCCGATTTAAATGAGCTCGATGGTCTTATTGTTGTTGGCTCAGTTATTACGGAGGATATAGCTCATTATTTTTATAAAAATGAAAATATTGTGTTTGTTGACAACTCTAATCCCTGCAAAGGCTATGATCTAGTCAACATTGATCTTGAGGAAGCAACGATTGAAGTTATGAATACATTATTCAACTCTGGTCATAAAACAATTGGCTATATGGGAGGAGAACAAACTGTTAAATCGATTGCTGGTAAAACAGACATTGAAGTCGATGAAATTCGAAAAGCAACATTTATAAAGGTTATGCAAGAAAAAGGTTTGTATAATCCGAAACATGTGTTAACAGGTGACTGGAATCCAAACAGCGGTTATCAGTTAATGAAAGAATTGATTGAACGCGGAGACTTACCAGATGCAATGATCATTGGAAGTGATCCGATGGCAATTGGGGCTATTCGAATGCTAAATGAAACAGGTATACGAGTACCAGAAGATTTATCAGTGATTAGCTTCGATGATATTGAAAGCGCTGCCTATTTAAACCCACCGCTATCTTCGGTAAAGATTTATCCCGATGAATTAGGTAAGTCAGCGGTGAAACTTCTTGCAGATCGTATTTTTTATAACCGCACAATTCCGGTGAAAGTAATCCTTGATACAAAATTGATTTTACGGGAAAGCAGTCGTAATCCTCAAACTTCGCAATAACATATGTAGCCTGAACGATTAAAAAAACTTTCAAAATTATAGGAGAGTGGATACGTTGAAAAAAGTAGTTTTTTTATTATTGATCGTCATCCTGGCTTTCACAGGTTTAACAGCATGTAAAAAAGACGGCGCTTCAAAAGACGGAAAGGTAGAAATTGAATTTTTCCAATACAAAACTGAAGCAAGAGGCACGTTTGATAAGCTCATTGCAAAATTTGAAAAAGAAAATCCAGAAATCCGTGTTGTCCAATCTAATCCACCAGATGCAATGACAGTATTAAAAACAAGAATTGCTAAACGGGATATGCCTGATGTTATTGGGATGGGGGCAGATGTAACATTAAAAGAATTAGTTGATGCAAAAGCGCTTGCAGATATGTCGGATAGCCCTGCGCTTGACGGTATACAGCCAGCTTATGTGCAGATGGTGAAAGATGTCTCCGGTGCGAAAGAAGTTTATGGCATACCATATGCAACAAATGCAGTAGGTGTCATATATAACAAAAAGATGTTCAAAGAAATGGGGCTTAAAGTGCCTCAAACATGGGATGAATTGATTGCAACAGCAGAAAAAGTTAAAAAATCCGGGAAAATTCCGTTTTATTTCACATTTAAGGATGCTTGGACAACCCTTCCTTCTTATAATGTCCTAGCTGCAAATACGCAAGGGGAAGACTTTTTCGAAAAACTCCATGCAGGTGAAACATCATTTTCTAAAGGACATCAAGAAGCAACGAATAAATACTTGAAGTTGCTTGAATACGGCCATAAAAATCAAAATGGTAAAGCTTATAATGATGGGAACACAGCGTTTGCAAACGGTGAATCGGCTATGTACCTGCAAGGGATCTGGGCAATTCCTGAAATCAAAAAAGCAAACCCGAATATTGAACTTGGGGTTTTCCCATTCCCTGTCACAAACAAGCCAGGTGAATCAAAAGTCGTCTCAGGTGTTGATTTGCTTCTTGCAACTGCAACAACTACAGAACATCCTGAAGAAGCGAAGAAATTTATTGAATTTTTAACGACTGATAAAGTAGCAAAAGAGTATCTCGCTCAGCAAAATGCATTTTCAGCTAAACAAGGATTAGTACAGAAAGATCCTTCTGTTGAAGGATTGAAAGAAAGCTTTAAAAAAGGAGCAGTTGTTGATTTCCCTGACCATTATGTTCCATCAGCAGTCGGATTAGATAAACTGCTTCAAGAATTTGTGAAAAAACAAGATTCAAAAGCCTACCTGAAAAAAATAGATGCTGAATGGGAAAAAGTAGCCGATCGCAAATAACGATAATCTAACAGGAACCGTGAAGGAACCGGTTCCTGTTATTTTTAAAAAAGGAGATGACACACATGGCTCTGAAGCCTTTTTCAATAAGTGAGCCTGCCGATCCAGCCGCTGTAAAGAAAAAGCCTTTTAATAAAAAGAATATCTATTTTTATTTAATGACATTGCCGGCTGTTTTATTATTTGCAATATTCCATACGTTTCCGGCACTTCAGGGTGTGTACTATTCTTTTACAAACTGGGATGGTATTAGTTTTGCCTATGATTTTGTTGGGCTTAAAAACTACATGAACTTATTTAAAGATACAAATATATTGAATTCTTACTGGTTTACGTTTAAGTTTGCGGTGCTGTCGACCATCTTAGTCAACGTTTTAAGTCTTGTCATTGCACTAGGGTTAAATGCCAAGATTAAAGGAAGAAACTTTTTCCGCGGTGTGTACTTTTTACCGAATGTATTAGGTGTACTAATTGTTGGATATATTTTTAATTATATTTTTGCTAATGTGATTCCAAAAATGGGTGAAACGTTAAATATCGGATTTTTATCAGTTAACATCTTAGGTAGTGAAAGTACAGCGTGGCTCGGAATTGTCATTGTAACGGTCTGGCAGGCTTGTGCCTTTAGCGTGATTTTATATTTGGCCGGTCTTCAAACAGTGCCAGGTGAATTGTATGAAGCTTCAAGCCTTGATGGTGCTAACAAGTGGCAAGAATTTTGGAAAATAACCTTTCCGATGATCGCTCCATTTTTCACGATAAACATGGTGTTGTCAATGAAAAACTTTTTAATGGTGTTTGATCAAGTACTTGCACTGACAGGCGGAGGACCGGGACGTGCAACTGAATCGATTTCTGTTTTAATTTACAAAGGCGGTTTTGGCGGTGAATTTGCATATCAATCTGCAAACTCAGTCATCTACTTTATTGTTATCCTTGTAATTTCAATCTTTCAAATTAAAGTGCTCCAAAAAAGGGAGATGGATATGTAATGATAAAGAAAACAAACTGGACAGCAACATCTTTGATTACTTTAGGATCATTATTTATTTTGTTCCCTCTTTATATAGCGATTTCTATCGCTTTAAAAACACCGCAAGAACTTGCAAAGTCGCCTTTTTCACTACCGACAGGGCTTCATTTTGAAAACTTTGCAAAAGCGATAGAGGCAACTAATTTTTTTAATGCTTTTACAAACAGTGTGATCATTACAGTTGTGACCGTTGTCTTTACCATCCTAACAAATTCAATGGTTGCATATGCAATTGCTCGTAATATGCATCGCCGCATATTTAAAATTATGTATTATTATTTTGTTGCTGCTCTATTTATTCCTTTCCCAATTATTATGCTACCACTTGTCAAGCAAGTGTCACTGTTTGGGATGGACAATCCAGGTGGCTTGATTTTCTTGTATATCGTGTACGGGGCTGCCTTAAATATATTTATTTATGTCGGCTATATACGTTCTATCCCACTGGAACTGGAGGAAGCTGCAATAGTAGACGGGTGCAGTACATGGGGCGTATTTTGGAAGGTGATTTTTCCACTTTTAACACCAATTAATGCGACAATTGGAATTTTAACTTGCTTATGGGCATGGAACGATTTTCTTCTGCCGCTCATTATCTTAAGTGATCAATCTGATGCAACATTACCGCTTGTACAGTATATTTTCCAGTCTGAATTTGGTGCAGATTACAACTTGGCTTTTGCTTCATATTTGTTAGCATTGTCGCCGATGGTGATTGTCTATATTTTTGCTCAAAAATGGATTATTGGCGGCGTTGTACGCGGTGCAATCAAGTAAAGAGTGAGCTGCCGAGGTCAGTGTGTCCCGGCAGCTTTTTAAAAATAACCTATTGAAAGAAGAGGGAAAAATGAGTATTGAATTCACAGCATCTACAAAAACATTTCATTTAAAAGCGGGAAACACAAGTTATGTCATGCAGATTGTCAACGAAGGTTTCTTAGCTCATCTATACTGGGGTCGAAAAGTAAGCGATTACCGTTTTGCCAACCACCTGCAGTTTAAAGATCGCGGATTTTCTGGAAATCCATATCCCTCTCAAGACCGTACCTTTTCTCTTGATACATTGCCGCAGGAATTTCCTGTGTATGGAACGACTGATTATCGTGCGCCGATTGTGCAGGCACAGCTTGAAAATGGGACAACAATTACTGATTTCCGCTATGACTCACATCAGATCATCAGTGGAAAACCGGCTCTTGAAGGGCTTCCAGCGACATATGTAGAATCAAACGAAGAAGCATCTACATTAGAAATTGTGATGACAGATTCGCTTTCCAAAATGAAAGCGGTTCTGTCCTATACAGTCTTTGAAGACCGCAATGTGATCACTCGTTCTATTCGTTATATCAATGAGGGGACTAAGCCTTTTCGCCTACTGCGTGCGATGAGTACTAGTCTAGATTTTCGAGACGCTGATTTTGATTTTCTGCAACTGACTGGAGCTCATGAACGGGAACGTCACATCGAGCGTCAGCCGCTACGTTCTGGTACACAGTCTGTTGAAAGTCGCCGCGGAGCCAGCAGCCATCAGTTTCATCCATTTATCGCGCTCCTTCGAAAAAACGCAGATGAGCAGAACGGTGATGTGTATGGTTTTAGCTTTGTGTACAGTGGAAATTTTTTAGCACAGGCAGAAGTCGATCCATTTCAAAATACGCGTGTAACGATGGGGATCAATCCGTTTGATTTTGCCTGGAAACTTGAAGCAGGAGAATCGTTTCAGGCGCCGGAAGTCGTGATGGTCTATTCTCATGAAGGTCTTGGCGGCATGTCAAGAACGTATCATGACCTGTACCGCACACGCTTGGCGCGTGGTCAATTCCGTGATAAAGAAAGACCGATTTTAATTAATAACTGGGAAGCGACTTATTTTGATTTTAATACTGAAAAAATTGAAGCGATTGCCCGAGCTGGAAGTGAGCTGGGAATTGAATTATTTGTATTGGATGACGGTTGGTTTGGCAAACGGGACGATGATAAATCCTCTCTTGGTGACTGGTTTGTGAACAAGCTAAAATTGCCAAATGGTTTAGCAGATTTAGCGAACCGCGTGCGAAATATGGAAATGGAGTTCGGCCTTTGGTTTGAACCAGAAATGGTTTCGGTGAACAGTGATCTGTACCGTCAAAATCCCGACTGGTGCCTTCATGTGCCAAATGCAACCCGTTCAGAAGGGCGCAACCAGTTAATTCTGGATTTTTCGCGTGATGATGTATGTGAATACATTACAAAAGTAGTCTCAGACATTTTAGCCAGTGCGCCAATTACCTATGTCAAATGGGATATGAACCGCCATATGACTGAAATTGGTTCAGCTCTTTTGCCGGGAGACCGTCAAAGGGAAACTGCACACCGTTATATGCTGGGGCTCTATAAAGTGATGGAGAAAATAACTACTTCATTCCCGCATATTTTATTTGAAAGCTGCTCTGGTGGGGGCGGGCGGTTTGACCCAGGTATGCTTTATTACATGCCGCAAACATGGACAAGTGATAATACAGATGCCGTGTCACGCTTGAAAATACAATATGGGACAAGCTTAATTTATCCAATCAGTTCAATTGGCGCCCATGTCTCTGCTGTTCCAAATCACCAAGTAAACCGGATAACATCCCTGAAAATGCGCGGAGATGTAGCTTCCTCAGGTAACTTTGGGTATGAGCTTGACCTTACCAAGTTGACAGAAGAGGAAACAGAAGAAGTGAAACAGCAGGTGACCGATTATAAAAAGATCCGTTCACTTGTGCAGTTTGGCGACTTTTACCGTTTGCTTAGCCCATTCGAAGGCAATGAAACAGCCTGGCTGTTTGTGAATAAACAAAAAACCGAGGCGGTGGTATCCTACTTCCGTGTACTGAATGAACCAAATGCTCCGTTCCGTTCATTTACACTGGCCGGACTTAATTCCGAAACAAATTATCATATAGAAGAAACCGGCGAGGTCGTTGGAGGAGATGAATTGATGTATGCAGGTATTGCTATTCCTGCAAGTATAAGCGGTGATTTTCAAAGTCTTGTATGGCATTTAAAAGAGGTAAAAGCAGGTGAATAAAGTGCTGGAACAAAACCACGAGTTATACGGGCGGGACATCGAAAAAGCTGCAAACAGTTGTTATCGTCTTGGATATCATATGATGGCTCCAGCCCGTTGGATCAACGACCCAAATGGATTGATCCACTGGAACGGTGAATATCATGTTTTTTATCAGCATCATCCATTTGATGTGAAGCCTGGCTATATACACTGGGGTCATATGAAGAGCAAGGATTTGGTTCATTGGGAGCACTTGCCGATCGCAATTGCTCCAGATAAAGCATATGACAAAAGCGGTTGTTTTTCCGGAAGTGCTGTCGACAATAATGGTGTGCTAACACTGATTTATACAGGACATGTGAATGATGACGGTGTTATTACAGAAACACAGTGTATTGCTGAAAGTAGGGACGGCATTCATTTTACGAAGCATCAACAAAATCCGGTTATTGCAATTCCTCCGAAGGGTGCTTCCCATGATTTCCGTGATCCAAAAGTGTGGAAACATCGTGGTAAATGGTATATGGTTGTTGGCAGCCAAAAAAATAAACTAGGCAATATTCATTTATATGAATCAGACGATTTGCTTTCATGGAGAGATCGTGGTGCCATTGTAAAAAGTGATGGAAGACTTGGTTATATGCTTGAATGTCCAGATTTTTTTGAACTGGAAGGCAGGCATGTACTGGTGTTCTCACCACAGGGTGTGGAACCCGAAGGAGATCACCATCAAAATTTATATCAAACAGGAACGCTCATTGGAAATTTTGCTTACGAATCAGCTCATTTCAACCACGGTGAATTTACCGAACTTGATAGAGGATTTGATTTTTATGCAGCCCAGACATTTAAAGATGATAAAGGCCGGCGTATTCTCTATGGATGGATGAACATGTGGGAAGCAGAGATGCCAGAGCAGGCACATGGCTGGGCAGGAGCGCTTACCATACCGCGTGAACTGACGTTTCATTCATCAGGACAATTACTCATGAAACCAGTAGAAGAATTACAAATGCTCCGCCATGAAAAATTATTGGCAGAATCAATGATTGTTTCAGGTGTAAAAAAACTGAACTTTGCGGGTGACCGGCTTGAAATAATTGCGGAATTTGCCAAAAAAACAGCTTCTTCATTTGGTTTAAATGTTCGCTGTTCGGAAGATGGACAGGAAAAAACCGTGCTTCGCTTTGACACAACAGAAGGAAAAATAATTGTAGACCGAAATCAAGCTGGTGAAGGAGAAGGTGGGATTCGGAAAGCAAAAATTAGCAGTCTTGCTACCATTAAACTGCAAATTTTTATTGACCGGTCATCTGTGGAACTGTTTGTGAATGATGGAGAAACAGTCATGACGAGCCGGATTTATCCGAAAGCTGGAAGTATTGGTGTTGAAGTATTTGCAGAAGGCGGAGAAGCAGACTTGCTTTCTTTGGAAGCCTGGTCATTAAAGGATATTTGGAACAGTAAAAATACGGTCTGAAAAATCCCTCTAAAAAGTCCTTTATCAACATGAATCAGGGGGAATTCGCCCGCGGAAAGCGAGCGAATTCCCCCATTTTTATCATCCATACTGCTTTCAGGACACCCCCTTCTTTCATTTTGCGAAAAGATCATCAAAAAATCATGTAAAAAGAAAACATTTTAGTTATAATGCAAGAAAGGTAGAAAAGTTTTCATGTGTGAAAGAAGGATATATCATCATGGTTAATACGGTGCTGGAAGATTTAAGAGCAGATTGCAGTAAATGTTTTGGATTGTGTTGTGTAGCTTTACCATATGCGAAATCTGCAGATTTTGCTGTTGATAAAGATGGAGGAACTCCTTGTCAACATTTACAGTCAAATCATCAATGTGTCATTCATAGTGATCTAAGACAAAAAGGATTTCGGGGTTGTGTTGCATATGAATGTTTTGGTGCAGGCCAAAAGGTGTCACAAGTTACTTTCGAAGGGAAAGATTGGCGACAACATCCAACCTTAGCAAAAGACATGTTTGCTGTCCTTCCGATCATGCAGCAACTGCACGAGATGCTTTGGTATTTACAAGAAGCATTATTAATAAACGCAGCTCAAGAGATTCATCTTGATTTGCAGGACATCTTTGAAAAAACGGAACAGCTTACACAACAAAGCAAAGAACAAATTTTAAAAATAAACGTATCTGAACATAGAGCGCAAGTCAATGACTTGCTAATAAGAACAAGTGAACTAGTGCGTGTCAACACACTTCATAAAAAATTCCCGAAAAATATCAGTCGGGGTAGTAACCTTATCGGTGCTAATCTAAAAGGATATGATTTGAAAGGTGCTCATTTTAAGAGGTGCACTACTGATCGCTGCTGATCTTAGAAATGCCGATCTTAGAAAGGCTGACCTCATTGGTGCAGACTTTAGAGATGCTGATCTCAGCGGCGCAAATCTTACTGACAGTATCTTTCTTACACAAGCGCAAGTAAACGCGGCAAAAGGTGATCACCATACAAAACTGCCGTCTTCTATAAACATCCCTTATCATTGGCGAGAAAAATGAAAATGGGGCGTCCAATAAGTCAATTTTTTGACAATTGGACGCCCTTTTCACGTTTTATTGGATAGTTTCAACTTTTCATAATTTAGACAATAAATAATACTAAAGTACTACAATTCGATATATCTTATTGACTATTATTTCAAGTGCAACTAAAATAATATAGGTATTAAAGACTATTATATAAGAGGAGACATAACAAGTGAAAATCAAAACTAAACTCCTGCTATCATATTTGATATTTGTATTCATGTTTATATTATTAGGTATATTCTCGAATTTTTCAGTTGTGCATATTAATAAAAATGGTGAAAATATGTATAATGATCGACTGGTACCTGTTATAGATCTTACTAAAATAGTAGAAAAATCAGGTAATATCAGGATACAAATGGTTCAAGCGCTTTTGAGAAAAGACAGTTCTTTAACGGAAAACGCATTAAAGGATTTAAAAGATATTGATCAATTAATTGAGGGTTATCAAAAAGCCAATTTCTCCGCATCAGAAAAGAAGGTTTTTGAAGAGTTTAAATCAAAATGGGGAATTTTTGCTCAGAGAGTCCAAAATAATGCGTCATTGATGAAAAATGACAATTTTAAAGAGGCAGACAAAGGGATTAAACTTGGCAGAGATGAATATAATGCTGCAAACAATGAACTGAAAAAGTTAATCGATACGAAAAAGCAACTTGCAGAACAATTAATGAATGATAATAGAAACACTTTCCATATCATTCAGACGATATTAGTCATTAGTATTGTTGCCGCTATTGTCATTGCAATTGCTGTCTCTACTAAGATTGGAAATAAATTTGCCCGTTCTATTCGGACTGTTGTCGATCGCGTTTCAAAAATATCTGATGGTGATTTAACTGGAGAGAAGATCTTCGTTCAATCAAAAGATGAAATCGGAGAATTAACAGCAGGAATTAATGTGATGCAAGCCAACTTAAATACTCTTGTTGTTAATACTGCGCAAACGAGTGAGCAAGTTTCGGCCTCAGCCGAGCAGCTTAGTGCAGCAGCTGAACAAAGTACTCGTACGACAGAACAAGTAGCAACCATTTCTCAGAATTCAGCTGAAGGCGCTGAAAAGCAATTACAAAGTGTAAGCAAAGTATCTAGCGTCATTCACCAATTGTCTGATTCTATTCAACACATTGCATCAAATAGCAAGGACGTACTCACCATTTCAGGAAAAGCAAATGAAGCAACAGTGAATGGCTCTAAAACAGTTGATCATGTTGTTCAACAAATGTCTGTCATTTCTAAAATAGTAGAAGAACTATCTCGTTTACTATCAAATCTAAATCAAAAATCAAAGCAAATTGGAAACATTACAAATATCATCACGAATATTTCTGAGCAAACCAATTTACTAGCATTAAACGCAGCAATTGAAGCTGCAAGGGCAGGCGAGCATGGTAAAGGTTTTGCAGTTGTTGCTGATGAAGTAAGGAAATTAGCAGAGGAGTCAACACAATCAGCTGTTCAGATAACTGAGACTTTAACAGAAATTCAATCAGAAACAAGTCATGCGGTTATTTATATGAAGGATGGAACGGAAAAAGTCAATGAAGGCATCACGCTTTCAAATGAAGTAAATCAATCATTTCAAAATATTCAGGAGCTCATCACATCTGTATCTTTAAGAGTTCAAGAAGTCTCCTCATCAATTCAAGAAATGGCTTCTGTCAGTCATCATATCGTAAAAAGTTCAGAGCAAGTGAAAGAAATTGCAGAAACGAGTGTTCTAGCAAGTCAAGAAAGTTCAGCCGCATCTGAAGAACAATTAGCGACAATGGAAGAAATTTCGGCATCAGCCCAAGCCCTATCAGGCCTAGCAGAGAATTTACAATCGATGATATCCACATTTAAAGTCTAAAACACTTTTTCAAAAGCTTGATTTCCTTCTTTTAAGGGAATCAAGCTTTTTTACTTTTTACTGGAAATTAGCCATCCTAAATGGGAGAGTGAAGAATGATCATGGAAAGGATCAGCGGGTTTAGATCAACAGATAAGTTGATTATTCGGAATGCTTCTCTTTAAATATCATACCGATGATAAACATAACAATAAAAAATACAGTAAAACAAAGAATCAGACGAACAAATTCTGTTAAAAACCAATTATTAGCTATGTTTAAGTCATCTGTTACTTGTAAGGTCGCAAATGCAATAAAAAACGGCAGAAGACAATCTTTATAATTTTTCATTTTTATCACCTTTTTAGAATATGAGTAAATTAGACTAATTATAAAACAATATTATACCACGGTTTTTAGAAAAGTATATATGATGGAAATTTTAAGCAAAGGAGGAAAACTAAAATAATAACGATTAAACAACTTCACAAAGATGAAAAGATAAACCAAATGGTAGAATTATGAACTTGAAGTGTTAAAAAAACTGCAGATTGTGAGTTAGCTAAGAGTGAGAGAGATGCACTCAAATAGCAAATCAAACAGTATATTCAATCAACATATGGTGCGGTTTTTGTTGTGATAAATGAACAAGAAACAAGATTTGGTGAGTGATATGGTATATGGACAAATAGATGAGGTTTATGTGGCACCAGAATATCGCAGACAAAAAATGGCTAAACATTTAGTGGATGATCTAATCGATTGGTTTGATCATAAGGCGGTTTCTTTCATTCATGTACAAGTTGATTTGGAGAATGAATCAGCTTTGCGTTTTTGGGGAAAATAGGCTTAGAAAAAGAGTTTATTGGTGCTATCGTAAAACAAACCATTCTTTTGTTGCTCGAGAAGCTTGCATGATATGAAAACAGTATCGTACTAGACAACAGTTGCCACAACAAGGCTTGAAAAAAAATCTATCAAGATATGGTAAGACAGAATCGCATGTGAACCTTAGGGAAAACGATGTATGAAGATAGAGCGAAGCTTTACAGATTCAAAACAGCTGCACCGCTTCGCTACTGCCGGTTCATGTGAAACGAATGGTGACAGCCGCCTCGAGGTCTTTTCCAGCTGAAACAGGTGTCATGTCTGTTTTTTAGTTTTTTCATTTAACAGTTCTTTTAGCACGACAGCGTGATTATGACGTTCATCTTTTGCGCCATAAAGGAGGATAATCTTTTTCTCAGTAGCTAATTCGATTAATTCGTTCAGCTTTTTCTGTTTCTCATTGTCTTGCATGATTTCAGCCTGATAGATTTGTTTAAATTCTGTGAATTTTTGTGGCTCATGATTGAACCACTTTCTTAATGATGAACTTGGTGCAAGATCTTTCATCCATTCATCAAGATTTGCCTCATCCTTAGATATCCCTCGCGGCCAAACACGATCAACTAAAACGCGATGACCTTTTAATTGGGAATTGTTTTCGTAAATTCGCTGCAGAACAATTGTCAACATCATCACCCCGCTTGCTTTTATTTGCTTATATCATAAAACACAGTGATGGACATTTTCAAAGATTTCAATAGAAAGTTGACGAATCGTTTAAAAATTAGTATCATTACAAATATAATAAATATATTACAAAAATATTACAATGTGAAATTTTCATTACAAATGGTAGTATGAATAAAGGAGTATGATGATGAAAAAAGCAATGGCCATGTTAGGAGTTTTTGGAGTGCTGATCGTTTTCTTCATATTTGCAATCAATATGTTCTCACAAATAAATGCTTCGCAAAATCAAAAAGCTGATGTTCAAACGGAAATTTATAAAAACATAAATTCTTTGTCATTTCCAACATTCAGCCATTTAAAACGTGAGAATTTAAAGCTCGTCAATGATGAAGTGGAGCTGCATATGAAAGATTCTTACCATCATTATCGGTCGTTGAAGAATAATATTAACAAGAAAAAACAAGAAACTATTTATGAGACATCTTATAAAGTAAAGTTTAATGATGGAGAAAAACTAAGCTTTTTAATATATGATTATCAATTACCTGATGGGTCACGCGGTGTGTTTAGTGTTGCTGGTTACAATTATGATTTCAAAAAACAAAAACGTATCAAATTGACAGACCTTTTAAATACTCAAGAAAAAATTGAAAAAGCAAAAAATGATATTTTTATTTATATCCATGAACATCCAGAACAATTTTATTCAGGGCTTAAAAAGAGCGACATTAGATTAAATGACAATACAGCTTTTTATTTTACTAATGATGGAATCTCGGTTGTTTTTCAGCAGTATGAACTTTCATCGTCTCCTAACGGAAACCAAGAGGTGAAGATTTCATATTAGTTTATAGTGAGTCTTTAGGTTTGTAAAAATGTTTAAAGCGTTCAAATGAACGCTTTTTTGATATAAAAAAAATAGGAAAAAATATATTTGTTTAAATTTTCTTTTAAATGTAAAATAGCACTTGAACTTTATTAAGCAAAAAGGGGAGATAAAATGGTTCAAAAATGTAAGCGTTTACTAATATGTTTGTTGTTGCTTTCTTTTGTGTTTCCTGTATCGAAAACATCTGCGGCGAGCCAAAATGGTACGATTATGCAATATTTCGAGTGGTATTTGCCTAATGATGGACACCATTGGAAGCGTTTGCAAAAAGATGCTGGTCATTTATCTGATATTGGCATAACCGCTGTGTGGATTCCCCCAGCTTATAAAGGAATTTCTCAAGCTGACACAGGATATGGTCCGTATGATTTGTACGATTTAGGCGAGTTTTATCAAAAAGGGACGGTACGAACAAAATATGGCTTGAAATCAGAACTTCAGTCAGCGATCGGGAGCCTTCATTCGCAAAACATTCATGTCTATGGTGATGTTGTCATTAATCATAAGGCTGGTGCTGATACGACAGAAGATGTAAACGCTGTCAAAGTTCATCGGGGAGACCGTCACCATGAAGTTTCTGATTCACATCAAATTAAAGCTTGGACAGGATTTCATTTTTCAGGACGGGGTAACACCTACAGTGATTTTAAATGGAATTGGCATCATTTCGATGGAACAGATTGGGATGAGTCTCGCAAACAAAACAATATTTATCGGTTTCACGGACATGGGAAAGGATGGGATTGGGAAGTCTCTAATGAAAATGGCAATTACGACTATTTGATGTATGCAGATATTGATTATGATCATCCTGTTGTTGCGGAAGAAATTAAAAAATGGGGAACATGGTATGCGAACGAACTTCAATTAGACGGTTTCCGGCTTGATGCAGTTAAACATATAAAATTCTCATATTTGCGTGATTGGGTGAAATCTGTGAGAACATCAACTGGTAAAGAAATGTTTACGGTTGCTGAATACTGGGAAAACAACCTTCATTCAATTGATAACTATTTGAAAAAAACCGACCATAATCACTCTGTTTTCGATGTTCCGCTTCACTATAATTTGCATGCAGCATCAACACAAGGCGGCTCATATGATATGCGTCAGCTTTTAAAAGACACAGTTGTTGCCAAACATCCGACAAAAGCAGTTACATTTGTGGAAAATCATGATTCACAACCTGGACAGTCACTCGAATCAACTGTTGAAACATGGTTTAAACCACTCGCATATGCTTTCATTCTCACAAGGGAGTCCGGTTATCCACAGGTATTCTATGGTGATATGTATGGGACGAAAGGTTCCACATCAAGGGAAATCCCTGCACTGAAAAACGAATTAGAGCCAATTTTAAAAGCGCGTAAACACTATGCGTATGGACCACAGCATGATTACATGGATCATCACGATCTGATCGGCTGGACTAGAGAAGGTAATCAATCGGTTGCAAAATCGGGGTTAGCCACCCTCATCACAGATGGACATGGCGGATCAAAATGGATGTATGTCGGCAAACAGCATGCAGGTGAGTCATGGTATGATATGACTGGAAATCGTTCTGATGTAGTGACTATCAATTCCGATGGTTGGGGACAGTTTCATGTGAATAGTGGATCAGTTTCAATTTATGTTGAAAAGTAAACATAGTGAATGGCGGATTTTCCTAAAGGAAAGTCTGCTTTTTTTTTTACGCTCTCTTTCATTGCTTATACTATAATGATTGATAATGACAAGAGAGGTGGGGTTAAAGTGGCAACTTTATCAGATGTTGCGAAAAAAGCAAATGTTTCTAAAATGACAGTATCACGAGTGATCAATCACCCGGAGACCGTAACAGATGAACTGAAAAAACTCGTTCACTCTGCAATGAAAGAACTGAATTACATTCCTAACTATGCGGCAAGGGCACTCGTTCAAAATAGAACACAGGTTGTAAAATTCTTAATTCTTGAAGAAATGGACACGACAGAACCTTATTATATGAACTTATTGACCGGAATCAGCCGGGAGCTGGATCGCCATCATTATGCATTACAGCTTGTCACTCGAAAATCTCTCAACATTGGTCAATGTGACGGGATTATTGCAACCGGTCTAAGACGTCCGGATTTTGAAGGTTTGATTAAGGAGTTTGAAAAGCCGGTCGTCGTATTTGGACAGAATGAAATGGGCTATGATTTTATTGATGTTCATAATGAAAAAGGAACTTTTATGGCAACTCGACACCTGTTAGGGCTAGGGATACGGAATGTTGTCTTTTTTGGCATTGATTTAGACGAACCATTTGAACGTTCACGAGAAAAAGGCTATATAAAGGCAATGACAGAAAAAATGGGGCAGATAAAAATTCATCATGTGGAGAATAGTTCTAAGAAAAGTGAAAACTGTGCTTTGAAAATGTTGACGTCTGAAAATGAACGAACTGCGGTTGTCTGTGCTTCTGATCGAATTGCGATTGGCGTGATCCGTGCGGCACAGGCTCTTGGAAAAAGAATCCCGGAAGATGTGGCAGTTACCGGTTTTGACGGTGTTTTTCTTGACCGGATCTCTTCACCGCGATTGACAACTGTCCGTCAGCCTGTCGTTGAAATGGGTGAAGCATGTGCAAAAACTTTGCTGAAAAAAATCAATGAAGCTGGAGCTTCTCAAGGGAATCAGTTTTTTGAGCCTGAGTTAATTGTGAGAGAATCGAGTTTGTGAAGCTAACATTCTGTTACCGTTAACAATCTAAAAACGATTGTTCCTGTTACATCGGCATGATAATTTCAATTTGTAAGCCGAAAAATGAACAGGAGGAGACAAAATGGAATATGCAGCAATTTACCACCAGCCTTTTAGTGCTTATGCTTACTCATATGATGGGGATACAGTGCACATCAAGATTCGCACAAAAAAAGCCGACGCAAATCAAGTACGCTTGATTTGGGGAGATCCTTATGAGTATGTCACAGAAAAGTGGATATCGAAAGAACAACAGATGAAAAAGATAGCCTCAACAGAATTACATGATTATTGGTTTGCGGAGGTAAAACCGCCATATCACCGTTTACAATACGCTTTTGTTGTACGCGGAACTGATGAAAAAGAGGTTTTTTATGGAAGCTCAGGTGTTTATCCATATCATCAGAAAACGCTTGCTAATATCAATTTTTATTTTAAAGTTCCGTTTGTTCATGAAGTTGATACATTCAAGGCACCTGAGTGGGTAAAATCAACTGTTTGGTATCAAATTTTTCCAGAACGATTTGCAAATGGAAGGGATGATTTGTCACCTGAAGGGACCCTGCCGTGGGGAAGCAAAGATCCTGATATTGATGATTTTTTTGGCGGGGATTTACAAGGGATTATAGATAAGCTTGACTACCTGGAGGATCTAGGTGTTAATGGCATTTATTTGAATCCGATTTTTTCTGCCCCTACGAATCATAAGTACGATACATTGGACTATTATTCAATTGATCCGCATTTTGGAGATGAGGAGATTTTTCGGACATTGGTCAAACAGTTTCACAAGCGGGGCATGAAAATCATGCTTGATGCGGTTTTTAATCACATTGGAAGTGCTTCACCTCAATGGCAGGATATCGTGAAAAACGGTGAGAGTTCACGCTTTAAAGATTGGTTTCATATTCATTCTTTCCCTGTTAAAGAAAACAATTATGACACGTTTGCATTTACCCCTGAGATGCCAAAGTTAAATACCGCCAATCCAGAAGTGCAGTCCTATTTATTAGATATTGCTTTATATTGGATTCGTGAATTTGACATTGACGGCTGGCGTTTGGATGTAGCGAATGAAGTTGACCATGCATTCTGGAAAAAATTCCATCAAGTCGTCTTGGCTGAAAAGCCTGACCTTTATATATTGGGAGAAATTTGGCATCAATCTGATCCATGGCTGAAAGGAGACGAATTCCATGCAGTCATGAATTATCCTTTTACAGAACCGATGCTAGAATACTTTGCCGATCAAGTGATACCAGCTTCACAAATGGTACACCGTTTAAATGGACATTTACTGAGTGGGATGGAGCAAGTGAATGAAGTGATGTTTAATTTACTTGACAGCCATGATACAAAACGGCTTTTAACAAGATGTCAGCATAATAAGAAAAAAGCCCAGTCTTTATTAGCATTTATGTTTGCTCAGAAGGGATCACCATGTATTTATTACGGAACAGAAATCGGGCTGTCTGGTGAAAATGATCCGCTTTGTCGAAAATGTATGGAATGGGATGAAGCCAAACAAGATCAAGAAATGCTGTCTTTTATGAAGCGATTAATCGCCTTACGGAAACAGGAAAATGAAGTATTTACACATGGGGCGCTTGTCTGGAACCAGATCGATGATCAAGCTGATTTTATTAGTTTTTCAAGAGTAACTGATAAAAAAAGACTGATTTATTTCTTTAATCAAGGGAAACAAGATCGTTATATCAATTTGGAAGATTTAGAGATTGGTGAAAATGAACACGTTGATAATCTGTGGACAAATCAATCTGAGATGATCACGGTTCATCCAGATGAATTTGTCATATTAGCTGTGACGGACGCTCCATAAATTCTGTTACCGGTAACATTCTTGAAGATATTGTAACCGCTTTCTGATTGGGGCTACAATCGAAATAGATCCATAATAAAAGGGGGAAAAGATGATGAGACATGTTAAAAAGGTTTTCGCTTTATTATTAGTGGCAATTCTTACATTTGGAATGGCTGCTTGCTCCAGTTCGAAGAAAACAGGAAGTTCTGATGGGAAAAAGGTCCTCACCGTTTCTGTAGAAGAGAAATATAAGGATTATATTGAAAAGATTAAAACGGATTTTGAAAAAAAGAATGATGTGACAGTTGAAATTGTTGAGAAGCCGATGTTTGACCAATTAGAAGCCCTCCCACTGGATGGACCGGCCGGAAATGCACCAGATGTTATGCTTGCTGCTTATGACCGGATCGGCGGTCTCGGACATCAAGGTCATTTACTTGAGATGAAACCATCTGATACAAAAAACTTTGGTGACAAAGAAATGAAGCAAGTGACAGTGGATGACAAAGTATATGGTTCTCCGCTAGTCATCGAAACACTTGTTTTATATTACAACAAAGATCTCTTAAAAAAAGCACCAACAACATTTCAAGAGCTTGAAAGTTTAACAGATGATAAACGATTTGCTTTTGCCTCTGAAAAAGGAAAATCAACAGCATTCTTGGCAAAATGGACTGATTTCTATATGTCTTATGGCTTATTGGCAGGCTATGGCGGATATGCCATTGGTGATAATGGTTCAAATCCAGAAGACATTGGAATTAATAATAAAGGCTCTGTAGAAGGTGTCGAATATGCGATGAAATGGTTTAAAAACCATTGGCCAAAAGGTATGCAGGACAATACAAGCGCTGCCAACTTTATTCAACAAACATTTATAAAAGGTAAAGCAGCAGCTGTTATCGATGGTCCTTGGGCAGCAGCTGAATACAAAAAAGCGAAAGTGAACTATGGTATAGCTAAAATTCCGACATTGCCAAATGGAAAAGAATATGCGCCATTTGCTGGCGGAAAAGGTTGGGTCGCATCAAATTACACAAAAGAACCTGAGTTAGCTAAAAAATGGCTTGAATATGCTTCAAATGAAAAAAATGCTTATGCTTTCTATGAAGAAACAAATGAAGTACCTGCTCATTTAGAGGCACGTAAAAAAGCGGGTAAGCAAAATAATGAATTGGCGTCAGCTGTTATTAAACAGTATGAAACAGCAACACCAACCCCGAATATTCCAGAAATGGCGGAGGTTTGGAAAGGTGCAGAAAGCTTAATATTTGATGCAGCTTCAGGAAAAAAATCAGCACAGCAATCAGCAGATGATGCCGTAAAAGTCATTAAAGAAAATATTAAAGAGAAGTATACAAAATAACAGGCGGGTTAACGTCCGGAAGAATAGAGGGCGAACAAAATGAACAACGATAAAATAGTTGCAAAACAGAGTCGAAAAGCAATGTTTTTATCCATCATTCCGGGAATTGGCCAGATCGTCAATCAACAATTATCAAAAGGGTTGTTTTTTCTAATCATTACAGCATTGTTTGCTGGAGAATTAGCGGTTTTCGGAATTGATGCATTAAGTGGTTTGGTCACATTAGGAACTGTTGCAGGGCAAGATCATTCATTGTTTTTATTGATTGAAGGTACATTGCAATTGATTGTGACAGTTATTTTCCTCATGTTCTATATCTTTAATATTTATGATGCTCGCAAAATCGCAATGATGAAGGCGGCCGGATTTGAAATCAATACATCGGCTAAGGATATCATCAGAAATGCCGGGGATAAAGGTTTTCCATATTTATTTACCTTGCCCGCTTATATCATGATGGTGTTTGTCATTATTTTTCCGGTGTTAGTGACCCTGTTCATTGCATTTACTAACTATGATTTTTATCATATCCCACCCAATAACCTGATTGATTGGGTTGGTTTCAAAAACTTTGCAAATACCCTTTTGCTCGGTTCTTATCGTGAGACATTTGTTGGTGTACTAGGATGGACGCTCATTTGGACGATATTTGCAACAACATTGCAAATCGGTCTCGGAATTTTGATTGCGCTTTCCGTTAATCAGGATTTTATTAAAGGCAAGCGAATCTTCCGAATTATATTCTTGCTTCCATGGGCAGTACCAGCTTTTATTTCGATCATGAGCTTTTCCAACATTTTTAACGACAGTGTCGGCGCGATTAATGCACAGGTCATTCCGCTATTGAATCACCTGCCATTTATCGATTTGCCAGCGATTGCGTGGAAAACAGATCCGTTTTGGACGAAGACTGCTCTGATCATGATTCAGGCTTGGTTAGGCTTTCCGTTCATTTATGTGATGGTCACCGGTGTGCTTCAGGCGATTCCAGGTGAATTATATGAAGCAGCTAAAATTGACGGTGCTTCAGCTATTCAGCGTTTTAAACATATTACAATGCCAATGATCTTATTTGCGACTGCTCCGGTGATGATTACCCAGTACACATTTAATTTTAACAATTTCTCTATTATTTACTTGTTTAATGAAGGAGGACCGGGAAGTGCCGGAGCTGGTGCTGGTTCAACCGATATTTTAATATCGTGGATCTATAAACTAACGACAGGCACATCACCGCAATATTCAGTTGCAGCGGCCGTGACCCTCTTGATTTCAATTATTGTCATGGGAATCTCTCTGATTGCCTTTAAGAAGTCAAATGCCTTTGGCAATGAGGAGGTCATGTAGATGAAAAATATGTTCAAAAATGCCAGGACCGCCCGGATGGTTAATCAAATTTTGATCTATTTGTTTATGACACTATTAAGCATCATCATCATCTATCCTATTCTGATTACTGCATCATCAGCATTTCGACCAGGGAATGTGGCAGCCTTTGTGCTCGATTTTTCAGGCAGCTGGACATTAGAACACTTTAGAGAGTTGTTTGAAAAGACATTTTATCTGAATTGGTACGGCAATACATTGATCATCGCCATATCAGTCATGGTTCTTCAGGTTACAATTGTCACATTGGCTGGTTACACGTATAGTCGATATCGTTTTGCAGGCAGGAAAAATAGTTTAATATTCTTTTTAATTATTCAAATGGTGCCGACAATGGCTGCACTAACTGCATTTTATGTTTTGGCCATGTTAATCGGTGCACTTGATCAATATTGGTTTTTGACAGCGCTCTATATTGGCGGTGGTATTCCAATGAATACATGGTTAATGAAAGGATATTTTGATACAGTGCCGCGGGAAATTGATGAAGCAGCGCGAATTGATGGAGCGGGACATTTGCGAATCTTTGCATCTATCGTTCTCCCTCTTGTCAAACCAATGCTTGCTGTACAAGCGCTTTGGGCATTTATGGCCCCGTTCGGTGACTTTTTACTTGCAAAATTTTTGCTTCGTTCACCAGAAAGACTGACAATTGCCGTTGGGCTTCAGTCGTTTATTTCGAACCATCAAGAGCAAAAAGTAGCCTTGTTTGCAGCCGGTGCAATCCTTGCTGCATTGCCAATCTGTCTCTTGTTCTTTTTCTTACAAAAGAACTTTGTGTCTGGTTTAACAACTGGCGGAACGAAGGGATAATCATGGGAACACTGCAAATGACAAATGAAAGTCTTATCATTCGCTATGTGAAAACGATGGTTTCACCATCAAGAATATATCAATACCGCCGTACATTCAGTTGGCTGCATATCACCTTTTTGTTTGTTTTTTTAACGGCTTGTTTAATGGTACCGTTTTCGATCTCAATGATGAAAATCGATCATTTTCAAATGAAGTTTTTACTTCCGTCAACTATTGAAAAGATCGATCAAAGATTTGCTGAACAATTGAGAGTTTACCAGTTGCAAAATGGTGAACTAAAGGGCAGTAACGGCTTCTATCAAACTGAAAAGGGGACAATGTTGGCCATTGATATGAGCCAGAAGTTCAAAACGACTGGTGAGAACGGCCGAATCAAAGTGAACGGCTATGATCAAGCAATTATATTTCAGAAGGATCATTTTATCATGAGCGATCAAAATGGTACTGGTTTTTCTATCGGTTATGGCAAGAAGGATATAGAGATGAAACATATGAATGCTAGCAAACTAAAAGCGTTTATCGCAGAACGATGGCTTGCTCAATATAAGCCGCTTATCATGGTGTTAACGCTTTCCTTGATCTTAGTGAGTCAGCTGTTTTTAACAGGGTGTCTTACTGGAGGGATATGGATCACGAAAAAATCAAAAATGTCTGGCATCAAGTCTTTACGAGAAGCAGCTGCAATAGCAGTCGGTGTTTCGACAATCCCCATTTTTGCAGCGGTAGTGAGCGGTTTGATTCATTTTGATTTGATCACGATGCTGTTGATTCAATCTTTTGGCATCATTTTAATGATCTCGTTTACATTCAGATACTTTTTTACAACTCGTAAATCATCACAAGGAGGAAGCCATGACAATTCAACGGCTATTTGACATTGACAAATGGAAAATCAAAACGAATACATTTGACCATCAACATAAACGGTTGCAAGAAAGCCTGACTTCTCTAGGTAATGGCTATATGGGGATCAGAGGTAATTTTGAAGAGAGCTACTCTGGTGACAGCCATCAAGGAACATATCTTGCAGGAGTTTGGTATCCTGATAAAACAAGGGTTGGCTGGTGGAAAAATGGTTATCCTGACTATTTTGGAAAAGTGATCAACGCGATGAATTTTATTGGAATTGATGTTTATATAAATGATGAAAAAGTTGATCTTTATCAAAATAAAATTGAATCTTTTGAGTTAGAACTGAATATGAAACAAGGAATTTTAAGGCGCAGTGTTGTGATTCGTCTCAGTGATCAAACGATCAAAATCACGTCTGAGCGCTTTCTCAGTCTGGCGGTGAAACAGCTTTGTGCAATTGATTATCAGGTGGAGTGTTTGACAGGTGAGGCGAAGGTAACACTTGTCCCTTATTTGGATGGCAATGTTGCAAATGAAGATGCCAATTACGATGAGCAGTTTTGGCAGGAGATTGAAAAAGGGGCTGACCATCACACAGGTTATTTGATGACAAAAACGATTGAAAACCAATTTGGAACACCACGGTTTACCCTTTCTGCTAGAATGGCCAATATAACAAACGGGTTTGTGAATGAAAGTTCTGAAACGGCTGCCATGTATGTGGAAAATCGCTACACATACTACATTAAACCGGGAACAACGGCTTCGTTGAAAAAATATATCATTGTCACGACATCCCGTGATTTTCAGGAATCAGAGCTATTAGCAAGCGGTCAGGAACTGCTGAAACATGTTCTCGAGCAGGGGTATGAGCAAGTCAAGCAACATCATATAGATAAGTGGAAGGAAAGATGGCTAAAAGCAGATATCGAAATTAATGGAGATGACGAGCTTCAACAAGGCATTCGTTATAACATTTTCCAATTATTTTCGACTTATTATGGTGATGATTCCCGCTTGAATATTGGTCCAAAAGGATTTACAGGTGAAAAATATGGGGGAGCCGCTTATTGGGATACCGAGGCATATGCAGTTCCGATGTATTTGTCCGTTGCTAGTCCTGAGGTTACAAAAAATTTGCTTTTATATCGTTACAACCATTTAGAAGCTGCTAAACGCAATGCTGCCAAATTAGGATTAAAAGGTGCACTTTATCCAATGGTCACTTTTGTCGGTGATGAGTGCCACAATGAATGGGAGATCACCTTTGAAGAAATCCACCGAAATGGTGCAATCGCGTATGCCATTTATAATTATGTGAATTATACAGGCGATCGTGACTATATGAAAGAATATGGTATTGATGTATTGGTCGAGATCAGCAGGTTTTGGGCGGATCGTGTGCACTTTTCGAAACGAACTGGCAAGTATATGATTCATGGTGTTACAGGGCCAAACGAATATGAAAACAATGTGAACAACAACTGGTACACAAATTTAATGGCTGTGTGGACAATTGAATATACTTTAGAAAATCTTCGTGAACTCTCGGTGGAAAAGTCTAGTAAGTTGGCGGTTCAGGAAGAAGAAATAGCATTATGGCAAGATATTATCAAACGAATGTATTTCCCTTACAGTGAAGAGCTAAAGGTTTTCGTTCAGCATGATACATTTTTAGATAAAGAATTGAAAATGACAGATCAATTGAATTCGAGTGATCGTCCACTTTATCAGAATTGGTCTTGGGATAAAATTCTTCGATCCAACTTTATAAAGCAGGCTGATGTACTGCAAGGAATTTATTTATTCAGTGATCGTTTTACAATAGAAGAAAAACGGCGGAATTTTGAATTTTATGAACCGATGACCGTTCATGAATCAAGTCTTTCACCGTCTGTACATGCTGTTATTGCAGCTGAGCTTAAGAAGGAAGACAAAGCGGTTGAACTGTATAAGCGTACAGCTCGTCTTGATCTTGACAATTACAATCATGACACAGAAGATGGGCTTCATATTACATCGATGACTGGCAGCTGGCTTGCGATCGTCCAAGGGTTTGCAGGAATGCGAGTCTGGAATGAACAACTCTCATTTGCACCATTCCTACCGAAAGACTGGGATCGTTATGCATTTAAGATCAATTATCGAGGGCGTTTAATTAAAATTAGTGTCACTGAAGAAAAAACAGTTTTTGAACTATTGAAAGGAGAACCGTTAAGCATCACTGTCTTCAATGAATCGATAGAACTGAACAACAGCTATGAATGGAGGAAGCTTGATGAGTAATTGGTGGAAAGAAGCTGTCGTCTACCAAATCTATCCGCGCAGTTTTTATGATTCAAATGGTGATGGATTTGGCGATTTGCAGGGAATCATTCAAAAACTGGATTATATTAAATTACTAGGAGCGGATGTCATTTGGTTATGCCCGGTATTTGATTCGCCTCAGGATGATAACGGTTATGACATTCGCGATTACCGAAAGATGTACGAAAAGTTTGGGGCAAACAAGGATATGTTTCAATTAATTGATGAAGTTCATAAACGCGGGATGAAAATCATCATGGATTTAGTTGTCAACCATACATCAGATGAACATTCATGGTTTGTCGAAAGCCGTAAATCGAAGGATAGTCCGTATCGCGATTATTATTTTTGGAAAGATCCACAACCAGACGGCTCAGAACCGAACAATTGGGGTTCGATATTTTCAGGTTCGGCATGGGAGTTTGATGAGCTGACAGGACAGTATTACTTACATTATTTTTCGAAAAAACAGCCTGATTTAAATTGGGAAAATGAAGCTGTCCGTCAGGAAGTTTATGATTTGATGAAGTTTTGGATGGATAAAGGTATTGATGGCTGGCGAATGGATGTAATTGGTTCGATTTCTAAACACATTGATTTTCCAGAATATCAGACACCTGACAACCGCCGTTATATTGTGGGAGATTATCATGCGAACGGTCCCCGTCTCCATGAGTATATACAGGAGATGAATCAAAAAGTTCTTTCCCGCTATGATTGTATGACAGTAGGAGAAGCGAATGGCGCGGATATTGATGTAGCTAAAAAATATACCGACCCATCCAGAAACGAATTAAATATGGTCATTACATTTGAACATATGGATATTGATACAGAGTGGAATTCACCAAATGGGAAATGGCAAGTTAAACCGTTCGATCTGATCGCTTTGAAAAAGGTGCTGACCAAGTGGCAAACGGCTTTAATGAATCATGGCTGGAATAGTTTATATTTTGAAAATCACGATCAGCCGAGGGTCATCTCCCGCTGGGGGAATGATAACACCTTGCGGAAGCAATCTGCCAAAGCATTTGCGACTGTTCTTCACGGGCTGAAAGGAACGCCGTTTATTTATCAAGGTGAAGAAATTGGAATGGTTAATACTGATATTCCGCTTGAATTGTATGATGATCTTGAAATTAAAAATGCCTATCAGGATTTGGTTGTTCAACATAAAACGATAACAGAGGAAGACTTTATAAAAGCTGTTTCCAAAAAAGGAAGGGATCATGCTCGAACACCGATGCAATGGAATGACAGTGAACATGCAGGATTCACAGTAGGAACACCTTGGTTGCCGGTAAATCAACGCTATAAAGAAATCAATGTAAAAGAGGCGCTCGCTGACTCTGATTCGGTTTTTTATTACTATCAGAAACTCATTCAATTGCGAAAGCAACACAAGGTAATGGTGTACGGAGATTATCAGCTGTTACTGGAGGATCATGCGCAACTATTTGTATACATCCGTAACTACCAAGGAGAAAAGCTGTTGGTGGCAGCGAATTTGTCAGAGGAAACCGCTTCTATTGAAGCTCCTCCACAATTAATGAATGTGCAATGGAAAGTCCTTCTTTCCAACTGTTCTCGACAACACGCTGACATAGAAGGCTTATGTTTAGAGCCTTATGAGTCATTCATTTGGATCAGCACATCAGAGGATCTGATGTCATGAAAGCCGTTATATTTGATTTAGATGGTGTCATAACAGATACAGCTGAATATCATTTTCTTGCATGGAAAAGGCTTGCTGATCAATTAAATATTCCGTTTGATCGGGATTTTAATGAAAGGCTCAAAGGAATCAGTAGAAGTGAATCACTTGACATGATTCTTGTTCACGGTCATGTGTCAGCTAAATATTCAGAAGAGGCTAAACAGAATTTAATGGACGAGAAAAATCGCAATTATCAACAGCTGATTCAAACTTTAACACCAGACGATTTATTGCCAGGAATCCGTCAGCTGCTCTCTGAACTGAAACATCAACAAATCAAACTGGCCTTAGCATCAGCCAGCCGCAATGCTCCAACGATTTTAGAATGCCTGGAGATCATGGGTGATTTTCATACCATTGTTGACCCAGAGACGCTTGCGAACGGAAAGCCAGATCCAGAAATATTTTTGACGGCTGCTAAACAATTAGGTGTATCTCCAATTGACTGCATAGGTATAGAAGATGCTGAAGCAGGGATTGCTTCAATTACATCTGCCGGAATGTTTGCTGTTGGCGTCGGAAACAAACAATCTATGGCTGCTGCTGACCTCGTTGTCGAGGAAACGTCTGATTTGTCATTTGCATTATTAGATAAAGGGATGAAACAGTGGCGGGAGAAAAGAAATAAAATAGAATCATAAAATGATGAAAGGCCACCATTTATTTGACAGAGGTGGTCTTTTTTCAAACGATAAAAAAGGGTGTTTTCGCTCATACCGAAGCATGCCTTTTCAAACATGAAGCGTTCAACAACCTGCCGCTCGGTCTCCTTTTCTACTTAAGAAAACAATCTGGCGGTGGGAATTCAGTTAATTGCCACTATATTTAATAATGACTGAAGAAGAACTTCATATAGAAGCGATTGAAAAACTGACAGCTTATTCAGAAAAAGGGAATCCGAGTACCTGGTGTCATTGGAAAACCCACAATTGCCGAGGCTTTTGCGGTTGCGTGGGAAATACCGAAAAAAATACATATGAAAAACAAAAGCTTTATAAACTGGACAAAGTGAGCAAAGTTATGACATACAGTTCAGGTTTTAAAAAAAGCCAATTACCAAGGTCTAGAGCTGGTCACAGATTGGATATGTTCATTTCGCAAAGACTCATTATATGATATGAGGCAATTGAACGAAATCAAGCAAAAAGGATTGCATCTCAGGGAATTGAGAATTCTTCATGCGGTCTCCCTGTTTCAATGGTATAAAAAGCAAGACTGACTCAGGATTGGGTATCGCAGTCAATCTTGTCTTTACTCCACAGAATCGTCGTCGAAAAGGTTATGCTTTATCATGTGTGGCAGCTTTCAGTCAAGCATTCTTAGACAGAGGGATTGTATTTTGTTGCTTGTTTGCAAATACTGATGACTGATAGCTGAAGGGGTTGTATATCGTTTTACTGGTACGGTCACCTGATGTATTGTTATTTATATCCAAGTTTATATCATTTTTTAAACAACCGTGTAATATTTGCACTTTAACCGTAAACAAACTGTAAAGTAGAATTCCCAAAAAACCAGGTATAATCTAAACTATCAAAATAAATCCCAACCTGGAGGCTATTTATTTTATGAAGAAAATACTATTTTCCGTTTTAATTTTAGCAGCAAGCATCCTCATGTCATTCCATTTCACAGATCATGCTAGTGCTAAAGTTAAAAAAGTCAGCGGCTACATTACATGGTATAATGGAGTTGGAAAAAGAGGCGCTGACGGAAAAAGACTCGGTCATTGGGACTGTGCAACAAAAATGGGTTTTGATGTTCCGAGAAAAGGTACGAAAATTAGAGTATATTCAAAAGCGAAACCGAAAAAAGTGATTACAGTATATAAATACGATGTTGGCAGAATGCCTCGTGGCGCTGTGTTGGATGTAAGTCCGCGAGCATTTAGAGCTTTAGGTTTCTCAACAAGCAAAGGGAAAATTAAAGGACATTACTACTATAAAAAATAGACGAAATGGAGCAAGAAAATCTTTCTTGCTTCTTTTTGGTGGAGATTAATATGAAAAAAAGAATGGTATATTTATTTGTTGCGGTTGTGTTGATTGCTGGCGGGATAGTGGCTGTCCGTTTTTTTGATTCAAAGCACAGTGAACCAGAAAAAAGCAGTCAAAGCAGTGGTACAGATCTGCTTGTTGCGATAACCGATCAAAAGCTTATGACTTCATATTATGAAAATCAAGACATACTCTACAAAGAAAAAATGACAGGCTATCCGGGGATGGCTCTTGATCAGAAAGATCGCTTACTTTATTACACAAATACTGATAACAATGTGAAACGTCTGATTAGACTGAACCTCAAATCAAGCGAAAAAACGACTCTATATTCAGGTGAGATGGATATTGATGAGTTAAGTCTATCAAAAGATCGGTCAACACTTTTTCTGCGCCGCATTCCCTCGGATCGTGAGAATTTTCAGCTAGCATCATTTAATTTGAAAAAGAAAACATTTTCTTCAATCTATCCAGAAGCAAAAAATAAAGATGAAAACGTTAGTTTCTATCAATACAATCGTGAAAAAAATCAATTTATTTTATTGCATTATTCAATGAAAGAAGATCGTCAAAAAACAAATGAGGCGAATGAAAAGGGGATTTTACCAGAACCGACGGATATGCGGATTTCACTGGCTGATCAAAAAGGCATCCAGCATATTAAAACAGTAGCGAAATATGTTAATGATATCGGAATTTCACCAGATGGGAAAACAGCAGTTTTTACTGAGACCATTGACGATGGTAAGAAAACGGTTATGACGATGATGGATAATAACAAAAAAACATGTCGAACTGTAATATCTGATCAAAAGGCGTTTACATTGATCGACTCAGCTTTACCGCAGTTCTCAAAGGATGGAAAGAAAATCTTCTTTCTTGCTGAAGCAAAAGATGCGAAGATCATTAAAGATGAGGAAGAAAATGAAGCGAAAGTAAGGACGATTTACTCTTATGATCGCGACACAAAAACAGTGAAAAAAGAGTGGGAAAAGCCAGATGGGATCATCAATAGCTTCAAAGTTTTGAACTGACAAAAAAAAACGGGAATGCATATCCTTGCTGTTTTTGGCATATTTTTAAATGTTAAAAGCCGATGATGATGATCAATCGGCTTTTAATCATCAGTCAGCACTTTTTTCTCCGGCATTTAAATCGATCATCATGTTCATTAGAACAGTTTTTTGGTCTGCATTTGAAGCGGTTATCATCTGAATGCCAATTTCTTTGGCGGGAAAGCCGGGCAACCTCTTTCTTCCGAGCAGGGCTATAGGGATCGTAGTCCTCATAATCATACATATGGGTTAACCACCACCTTTAATGTGTTAAGATAATTTATTATTATTGGCTTGAATTTGCTTGGGCATGTTATGATATTTGTAAGCCAAAAAATAAAGGATTATTTACTAATTTAACTAAATTTATATAGTATCAAGTGTATTGATGTTCGGTTGATAAATGCCCCAAATCAACTAAAACAAAGGAGAGTACATATGAACATAAAAAAAGAAATGTTGTCATTGTTAAAAACACTTGTTATTGCTGCGGTTATCATTGCTGGTATCCGTTATTTTCTCTTTTCACCATCAACCGTTTTGGGAGAGTCCATGTCACCAACTTTAGAAGACGGCAATATGGTGATGATTAGTAAAATTAGTGAGATTAAGAGGTTTGATAAAATCATTTTTGAGGCACCTGATGCTGACGAAAATTATGTAAAAAGAGTGATCGGTGTTCCTGGAGATTCGATTAAAATGAAGGATGATGTTCTTTATGTTAATGGAAAAAAGTATGATGAACCATATTTGAAAAAATCCAAACAAAAACTAATAGGTGATGAGCGTTTAACCCATGATTTTACATTGAAAGACGTAACGGGAAAAGAAAAAGTGCCGAAAGACAGCTATTTTGTGATGGGAGATAACCGCGGAAATAGCAGAGACAGCCGCGTCATCGGATTTATCTCAAAAGATTCGGTAATCGGCAAAGTCGAATTTCGCTATTTTCCATTCAATGAAATCGGTGGAATAGAATAGGATTGAAGGTCAATTAAGATTGCACACTCTTAATTGACCTTTTTTCGTAAATCGGAGGTGTTAGCGTTGGGGAGTCTTTGTGATATCAAGGGGGCGCATCATATCATAATCTTCATGCTCCAAAATGTGACAATGCCATACATATCTACCGCTATATGGACTAAAATTAGCCATAATACGTGTAACAGATCCTGGGGGAACTTTCACAGTATCTTTCAGCCCTCTTTCATTAGGAGGAGGGGGAGTGGCGGGTCCTGTGAAAACAAGCTCTCTATTTTCGCGGAATCTGTCCATGTCAAATGGCCGGCTGTCAAGGATGCGAAACTGAACGAGATGTAAATGAATCGGATGGATCCCTCTCCCTGTATTAATAATCGACCAGATTTCCGTTTTTCCAAGTGCCGGCGTCTCAGTTACAGGATCACTCCACTTCTTATTGTTGAGAAGAAAAACGGGTCTTCCATATTGATCACTGTCTGCTCCCAATGTTAATTTTCTGATCCCATGAACCTGTTGTTTGTCAAAATAAGGGCGTTTTCTTAATACTTTCGGAATTGAGCTCATGTCTTTTCGTTTCAATGGTTTCAAGACGCGAAATTGCATAATGTACGCGTCGTCACGATCTGGATCTGCTTCTGTTTCCTGTACGCCGCAGCCGAGGCGGTTTTTGAGTGTAATGGTTTTACCTTCTATATTTGAAAAATCAACAATCACATCGCAGCGCTCAGCCGGGGCGATTGTCAGCGACTGGGCTTTTACTGGGTGATTTAAAAGACCCCCATCTGATCCAATTTGCTGAAAGATGAGTCCGGAATCGAAATAGAGCTCATATATTCTTCTGTTCGAACCGTTTAGAATACGAAACCGGTACTTTCGCGGCTCGACTTCAGCATAGGGCCAAACTTTCCCGTTTACTAAAATGGTATCCCCGCAAAAACTAGGGATGATTGATGGATCAGGCAGATTGGTTGAAGGGTTGTTATTAGGTTGACGGGGATATAACAATGAACCATCTTCACGAAAAGATTTATCTAGAATGAACAAAGGAATTTCATATTCTTTTTTCGGCAAGTTTAGTGATTGTTCTTCCCTGTCACGGATAAAATATAACCCAACCAATCCAGCATAAATATTCAGTCTTGTAATGGCCATGGCATGATCATGGTACCAGAGAGCAGTTGCATCTTGATCATTGGGGTATTCAGAGATTTCACTTTTAAAATAGGGCCCTGTTTCTTTAAAATCCTTTGTAAACCATGCCTCAGGATAGCCATCACTGTCGGCTGGTGTTTTCCCGCCATGCAGATGTACGACTGTTTTGACGCCATCTACATGGTGGTTGTCATGAATCGTATGATCAATTGGGAGAAAGTGACGATCTGGGAGTTTATTCATCCATTTCACTGCGATCAGTTCATGTTTTTTCACTTCGAATGTGGGACCGGGAAAACATCCATTATATCCGTAAAGCCGAGTAGGCGGGAGATCGCGATGGAGTTTTTGATAACATTCTTCCATCGTCACTTCATAATAGCTTTTGCTGCCTAATCTTTCGTGCGGTATGAGCACTTCAGGAATGGGGAGAGGATCAACAAATTTTTCAAGTTCCATGATTCACCTGTCCTTTTTTGTTCTGATGATGAAATAATTAGTACATTATAGTACAGGATGACCAGTTAGGTTCCTTTAGCAGTCAAGAGGAAAACCGCTAATTGTCTCAAGGAGAAGTTTTTTTCCTTAGATAAAAAAAGTTCCTTTCCGACTATATTTCTGCCATAAGTGAATCATGTTTCTATAGACTTACTCAAGTTTTACTTTGTATGATTAAAAGGCGAAAACATGGATGGGAAAGGAAGCTTTTTTATGGAACGGTATGACGAATTAAAAAAAGGAGAAACAGGCGCATGGGTCAGTATCGTGGCTTACCTTGTGCTATCAGCTGTTAAGCTGATCATCGGATATGTTTTTCATTCTGAGGCTCTCCGGGCAGATGGACTTAATAACACAACAGATATCATGGCTTCTTTAGCGGTGCTGATCGGGCTTAAAATTTCACAAAAACCGCCTGATGAAGACCATCCATACGGTCATTTTCGTGCTGAGACAATTGCTTCACTGGTTGCATCATTTATCATGATGGTTGTCGGGCTTGAGGTTTTATATCGTTCAGGAGAAATGCTCTTTCACCCAAGGGTGACAACTCCGGATATGATAGCAGCTTGGACAGCGGCAGGCAGTGCAGTCATCATGTTCTTAGTTTTCATGTACAATAAAAGGCTCGCCAAAAAAGTAAACAGCCATGCTCTTTATGCGGCTGCCGCTGATAATAAATCAGATGCGTTTGTGAGTATTGGAACATTTGTAGGTATTTTTGCTTCACAATTTAATCTGATCTGGGTGGATACAGTTGCAGCTTTTGTCATTGGGCTTATCATTTGCAAAACGGCATGGAATATTTTTAAGGAAGCTGCCCATTCCTTAACAGATGGTTTTGATATTAAAGATATTTCAAAATACAAAAAAACAATTCAAGAAGTTCCAGGTGTTGGACGGCTGAAAGATGTAAAAGCACGTTATTTGGGAAGTGCAGTACATATTGAGGTAGTCGTTGAAGTGCAGCCTGACATGAATATTGCTGAAAGCCATGAGATTGCTGACGAAATCGAAAGAAGAATGCAGCAAGAACATGCCATTATCCATTCTCATATTCACATTGAACCTTATCATAACGAGAAATAAGCTTTTCTAGCTTTCAAGCAGAATAAGTGTAAGGGTGTGCCCTTTGTTCAAACAACCAATTCATAGGATGGTGTGTTTTACTCGCCATCTATATATGATCAATCTATGCCAAAAGTGTAGAAAAAGTAGTCAGTTGTTTATTTTCATAACGGATAACCGCGGAGAAAAACTTGTCTTCGTGGTTTTTCTGCATACTTTTCACATCGATTATCCAATGATCTCCTTTAGAAGAAATCAAAATAAAAAGTCTATTTTCATAGGTTAGTTGTTTTCTACGGACAGATCGTTTATTGTAAAGTAAAATAGACTTCGAATCGCTCACAATGAGGAGGAAGAGGATGGCTTACCAAGAAACACTTCACCCTACTTTGGGAAAAGTAGCCGATAATATTGAAAAAGTAATGGTAGGAAAAAAAGACATCGTGGTATTGAGCTTGACCGCCATTCTTGCAAACGGGCATGTGCTGTTAGAAGATGTGCCTGGCGTAGGAAAAACAATGATGGTTCGGGCTTTAGCCAAATCAACAGGTGCTGAATTTAAAAGAATTCAGTTTACACCCGATTTACTGCCTTCAGATGTAACTGGAGTTTCGATATATAATCCAAAAACACTTGAATTTGAATATCGATCAGGTCCGATTATGGGAAATATCATTTTAGCTGATGAAATTAATCGTACATCACCAAAAACTCAATCAGCCCTGCTTGAAGCAATGGAAGAAGACAGTGTGACTGTAGATGGAGTAACAATGTCGCTTGGCAGGCCTTTTTTTGTAATGGCGACACAAAACCCAGTTGAATATGAAGGGACATACCCGTTACCTGAAGCACAGCTGGATCGTTTTTTATTTAAACTTCGCATGGGTTATCCAACAGTTGCAGAAGAACTTGAAGTGCTTGACCTTCAGGAAAAAAGACACCCGCTGTTAGATATCGAGTCCGTTATTACAAAGGACGAACTAGCAGGTTTTCAAAAACAAGCAGAAACGGTTTACGTAGATGTATCGATTAAAGAATATATCGTTCAAATGATTCAAAAAACGAGGCATCATTCTGATATTTATCTCGGGGTTAGCCCGAGGGGATCGATTTCTTTAATGAAGGCGGCTCAAGCGTTTGCCTTTTTATATAACCGCGATTATGTTATTCCAGATGATATCCAATATTTGGCGCCTTTTACCCTTGCACACAGAATGATATTACGTCCAGAGGCCAAATTTGAAGGAAAACATCCGGAAACGATTCTTCAAGACATTATCATGGATACAAAGGTCCCAATGGAAAGGCCGAAAATGAAATCATGATAGCTCGTATGATGTATGGATGGAAGCTTCTCGTTTTAGCAGCTCTGCCGATTGCCTTGTTCAGTTATGCAATGTTTCAAGGGGGATTTGTCAGCTGGTTTTTATTTTATGCTTTTCTCCCCTTTGTTTTGTACGCCATCCTGTTTGCTTTTTATCCATTAAAAAAAATAACGGTAAAGCGGCAATTGAGTCAGAGCCAGTTTAAAGCCGGTGAACAATTAGAAGCCGTAATCATTTTAAAAAGAAAATTCCCCTTTCCGCTTATGTTTGTAGTTGTTGAAGATTGTTTGCCAAACTCGCTCTTAAAGAGTGACAAGATGACGAGAGCAAAACGAGTTCTTTTCCTATGGTTTCAAAAGGAAGTCAGGGTAACTTATACAATCAAATCGATTCCAAGAGGCAAGCACCACTTAAAAGCAGTTAGACTTCGCAGCGGTGATCTGTTAGGGCTGCTTGAGAAAGAAGTGTATATACCGCTTGAGACTTCTTTGCTTGTTTTTCCGTCTTATCAAGATATCAATTATATTGGGAAATCCGGGAGTTTTGATGATCAAGTTGGGACCATTTCCGATATTCAGCAACAACACAGTGTCTTAGTTTCAGGAATTAGAGAATATCAGCCAGGTGATCGTTTTTCATGGGTGGATTGGAAAACGTCTGCACGGCGGAACCAATTAATAACAAAGGAATTTGAACAAATGAAAGGGCATGATTTACTGATTTGGCTTGATCAGTCTCCTTCCATTGTTTTCGAAGATATGGTGATGTTTACAGCGTCTATTGTACGATCCGCTTTAAAAAACGGGATTAGTACCGGGCTTGTTTCTATCGGGAAAGACCGCCATGTTTTTCCGGTCTGCTATGGTGATGATCATTTGAAAAAGCTCTTCTACCATTTGGCACTTGTTGATTGTAATGCTGTTGAACCGTTTGATCAACAGCTTGAGAGAGAATTGAAACTGTCGTCCAATATGAGAGACACTGTTAAATATATTGTGACAGGTAGCATCACACCTGAGTTGTCACAGGTTCTAGAACAAACTTTAAGAAGTAAGGCAATTAAGCTATTTTTAATCAAAGGAAAAAACGATTCATTTTTAAAGGATGAGCAACTGCTTATACAACATTTGAAAGTGCGGGGAATTGAAGTGAATGTATTTGCTGAAAATCACTTTTCTCAAGCTTTTGCGAAAGCGAGGTGAAGATGATGATGTCCGGGAAAATAGGCGATCGGGTCGGTTTGCTATTTTTATATGCACTAACATTTTTGCTGCTATGGGAATGGCTTCGTCCGTTGCAATACTTTACAAATACGGGTCATACCGCCTATTTTATTATATTTATCGCACTTGTTTTTTTGCTTACATTTTTTGAGATTCCTTGGTTCGTTAAGTTTCCATTAGGTCTTGGTTTTATTTTATTTGCTCTCCATCAAATATTTTACACAGATTCTCTGTTTTCTGTTTCATGGATCGGTAAGCTAGCGAAAGAATTCAATCAGAATGGTTCTTTCATTATTTCAGGGATGTGGAAGGAAATGTCGCCTTTGTTTAGGTCAATGCTCTTTTTTGTCCTACTTTGGCTGCTTGTATATCTTCTCCATTATTGGGTCATTTATCAGCGGAGAATTTTCTTTTTCTTTATCATGACGATTGTCTATATTACTGTTCTTGATACATTTACCCCATTTGATGCATCATATGCCATTGTTCGAATTATGCTGTTCGGTTTTCTGCTGCTGGGGCTTCTCTATTCAGAACGGGTAAAGGAAAGTGAGAATTATAAATTTTCCAGATCGCTGTTTATGAAATGGTTTGCGTTTCTACTATCCATGACAGTTATTTCAATTTGTATTGGAGCTGCTGTACCGAAACCAGACCCGATCTGGCCAGATCCGGTACCATTTATTAAAAAAACAACAAACAGCGATTCTGATCGTAAAGATGGGAGTCAAGTTGGTTATGGTACAAATGATCAAACACTTGGAGGTCCTTATAAAACTGATGATTCTTGGGTGTTTACATGGCAAGGAGAGGAAAGAAGCTATTTCAGAGCAGAGACAAAGAGTTATTATAGTGGGAAAGGCTGGATTGAAGATGAGGAAAACGGCTCAACTTACAAAATAGAGAATGATAAACTTCATTATCAATGGTTTGAAGAAGGTGTTAAAACAAAAACCCGCCATATAAAACTCGATATGGATACAGAATATCGCTATAACCATGCGCTTTATCCAATTGGAACAAGCAAAATTAAATTAAATCATTCTTCTATACCTCTTCAGATGAACAATCATACAGAGAGAATTGGTCCTTTTGGAAAAGCGGGAGCAAATGTCAAAAACCTTGAAAGTTATACATTAGTCTATGAATCACCTGATTTTAATGTGAATGATCTTCAAAACATTAGTATGAGTTCTGAAGAAGAATGGAGCATTAACCATAAAAAATATTTACAGCTTCCCAGCTCTCTTCCTAACCGAGTCCGAAAACTCGCCAAGGATTTGACACAGAATCAAGACAATGTATATGACAAAACAAAAGCGATTAAAGATTATCTACAATCACCTGACTTTTCCTATGAAACAAAAAATGTCGCTGTTCCGAATAAAAATCAAGATTATGTCGACCAATTTTTATTTGAAACAAAAAAAGGATATTGCGATAATTTTTCATCAGCTATGATTGTTTTATTGAGGGGTGCAAATATACCTGCTCGTTGGGTAAAAGGTTACACTTCAGGAGAGTATGCCGGAACAACAACCGATGGAAAAAATCAAATTTATGAAGTAACAAACAACAATGCTCATTCTTGGGTCGAAGTGTACTTTAAAGGTCAGGGTTGGGTTACATTTGAGCCGACAAAAGGTTTCACTAGTCCTGAAAACTTGCATAAACAAACTCATGCTCAGAAAAAAAATGATACGGATGCAGCTGTTTCAAAAGAAATTGAAAAAGAGAAGAAACAAAAGATAAACCAAGATGAAAAAAAACTCAAAAAAGAACAAAATAAACAACCAAATCAAAAAGATTTTGTTTCAAAAGAAACCGCACAGGCTCATACAACGATTAAACATCAAGATTTCAATCGTTTTCTCTGGATTGGCGGAGCGATTCTGTTCGTTTTCATTGCCGGGGCAACAGTAAGTCTTTACTTTACACGTGCAAGATGGATACCGCTGGTTATTGTTGCGAAGCTGAAACACCGGCGCGATGAGACGGTCTTCTTCAAAGCTTATGATGCATTGCTTCACCAACTGAGTCGAAAAGGCATGAAAAGAGGAGCGACCCAAACCCTTCGGGAGTTTGCGGCTGAAGTCGATGCTCACTATCACAATTGTGAGATGACGGATTTAACTTTGCGCTATGAAAGGGTTCTGTATCGAAAAGAAAATGCTCAAGAGCTTTGGGAACATTCAGTAGAGTTATGGGAAAATTTAATTAAAAGAAGATAGTCTTGACCGCTTTCTATCCTATTGTTAGAATTAGTGAATATTAAAAACCTTTGCTGGCAGCTCAGTCTTTCATACTGATGCGACCCTGCGAATGGGGGCAGGACCCGTATGTCCGCCGCCATTTTTTCTGTGCAAAAGACAATTTGATAAAGAGGTGACACCATGACAAAGTTAGTTAATGAAATGATTCTCGTATTGGATTTTGGAAGCCAATATAATCAGCTGATTACTCGCCGTATCCGTGAATTTGGTGTGTACAGCGAACTTCATCCGCATACATTGTCGGCTGAAGAAATCAAAAAAATAAATCCGAAAGGAATTATTTTGTCAGGCGGTCCGAACAGTGTATATGATGAAGGGGCTTTCCGCTGTGACGAAAAGATTTTTGAGCTGGACATCCCTGTGCTTGGGATATGTTATGGTATGCAGCTTATGACCCATTATCTAGGGGGAAGAGTGGAAGCAGCAAGTCAGCGTGAGTACGGTAAAGCCAATATTCACATAGAAGGTGAACCAGATCTGTTTATGGATCTTCCGAACGAACAAGTCGTTTGGATGAGTCATGGTGATTTGGTTGTTGAAGTTCCAGAAGGATTTACCGTTGATGCAACAAGCCATCATTGTCCAAACTCAGCCATGAGCAATAAAGATAAAAAGTGGTACGGTGTGCAATTCCACCCTGAGGTTCGCCATTCTGAATATGGTAATGATCTACTGAAAAACTTTGTTTTCGGTGTCTGTGGCTGTGTCGGCGAATGGTCAATGGAAAACTTTATCGAAATTGAAATGGAGAAAATCCGCGAAACAGTTGGAGATAAACAAGTTTTATGTGCACTAAGCGGCGGTGTTGATTCCTCTGTTGTCGCTGTCTTAATCCATAAAGCAATCGGAGATCAGCTCACTTGTATATTTGTTGATCATGGTCTGCTTCGTAAAGGTGAGGCAGAAGGCGTCATGAAAACTTTTAGCGAAGGTTTTAACATGAACGTGATCAAAGTGGATGCAAAAGACCGCTTTTTGAACAAGCTGAAAGGTGTTTCAGATCCTGAGCAAAAACGAAAAATCATTGGAAATGAATTTATCTATGTATTTGATGATGAAGCGGACAAGCTGAAGGGAATCGATTTTCTTGCACAGGGTACGCTTTATACCGATATTATTGAGAGCGGTACAGCAACAGCGCAAACGATTAAGTCACATCACAATGTTGGCGGACTGCCTGAAGACATGCAGTTTCAACTGATTGAACCATTGAATACACTGTTTAAAGATGAAGTTCGTGCACTTGGAACAGAGCTTGGTATTCCTGATGAAATTGTTTGGCGCCAGCCTTTCCCTGGTCCTGGTCTTGGCATTCGCGTTTTGGGAGAGATATCCGAAGAAAAGCTGGAAATCGTTCGTGAGTCAGATGCAATTTTACGTGAAGAAATTGCGAAAGCCGGACTTGAACGTGATATTTGGCAATACTTCACCGTTCTCCCTGATATCCGCAGTGTCGGTGTTATGGGAGATGCCCGCACATACGATTATACAATCGGTATTCGTGCCGTCACTTCGATTGATGGTATGACATCTGATTGGGCAAGAATCCCATGGGATGTGCTTGAAACAATTTCAACCCGGATTGTTAACGAAGTGAAACACATTAACCGTGTGGTTTATGATATTACAAGCAAGCCGCCTGCAACGATTGAGTGGGAATAATAGAAGGAGAGCTGAAACCCCTTTGTTTACAAGGGTTTCGGCTCTTTACAACTTAGATACAGGAAGAAATGTCTATCTCAATCCTAGTTTAGCTAGTCAAGGTGTAAAAGGTTCGGTCACAAATGCTTTAGCTTTGGTATTATCACAAACAAATTTTATATCATTATTTTTATAAAAGGATTTTCATAGATAAAAGCCAGTTTTGTAGAGCTTTATTTAGAGTAGGCATATTTAGCAGTTGATTTTTAGTATTGGGATGTTTTTTAACCCTTTGTAATCCCCATTTTATAACCATTCGCGAACGTATTTATTAATCACAACTGGGTCATTATGACCATTTAATTTTTGAACACAAACTTTATTCCTTTGGTAAAAAAGAACAATATGGTTTAACTACATTTCTATACAAAAAGCTGTGAATTGTAGACACATCCACTCTATTTGAGACACTTTTTCCAAGTCTTTGTAAAACTGTTTCAACAACTGTATTTGTATAAGTAATACAAGCAATCTTCCTCATACGTTCAAGCCTTTCAGAATTCTGTATTACATTTTTGATATGATTTACCAATAATTCAGTTTTCCCCGCAGCAGGACCAGCTTCTACCTTAAAATCATGTTCTATTTCCAATTTCGTCTGAGCATCAATAATCATATTATTCACACACCCATTGAATTGCATTTGCTATATATTTTGGCACTATAAAATCTTGATATTCATCCTGTCCCTTTAATTCCAAATTATCTTTCAATACCGAGGCTAATTCTAGAGCATTTTCACCTTTACCTATGGAATTTAAATATCTAGAAGCTATCAGTGCTTTCTTTTTGTCATCTTCTTTCCAATCGTCACCTATATTTCTTAAAGAATCCAGATATCTTTCAATGGCTATTTCTTGACTTGGTCGGACAAATTCACGCCAAAACACATTATTCAAACCGCATTATGCCATTAAAAATGATTGACTCCAGCACCGTGCCCTTAAATCTAACCCATCATCCGTGGGCTGAATTCCGTAAAACAAAAGCCGGTGTGAAGTTGCATTTGCGGCTTGCGTTTATGGAAAAAGGGATCTCGTATCCTGAAAAGGCTGTGATCACAACGGCAAAGGAACATGACCGCGGTCAGCTTGAGGTCATGGTGGACGAAGGAATGCATGTATGTGTTTGACCGTGGTTATTTGGACTATGAGCGCTTTGATCGCATGACGGACGATGGCTACTTTTTCCTTTCTAGACTACGGAAAATTTGCGATTTTAAACTACCTAAAGAATCTTCTGTTTTATCCGATCAAATGGTCTTGATTGGAACACCTCAAAACCGTGCAGAGAACTACTTTCGACGGATAAAAGTGCTTGATTCCAAAGGGAATGAGCTTCAACTGATCACCAATCGATTTGATGTAAGTGCCGAAGACATTTCACAGATGTACAATCGAATTGTTTTTTAAGTGGATAAAACAGCATCTCCGTATCAAAAAGTTCTATGGTCAAAGTGAATGGGCCATCCCAAACCAACTATTTATTGCCTTAATTGTCTTTTGCCTGCATGTTCTCGTTCAAATCGAAACGAATAGCAAGCGGAAAACCTTGCAAATTAGCCGTTATTTGAGGGCTGCATTGTGGAAGCCAGCGCATATTTGGTTACGAAAGATTGAAGGAAAAACGATTCCTTAATGGATATTGTCGTTGTCGCAACTGTCTAAATGTAAATAAAAACCAAATGGGTGTATCCACCTTTAATTGGGTAGTCACCTTTTTGGCTCTAAATTCCAATAAGTTAAGTTCTGAACATTCAAATAATATTCATGCAACACTAATGCTCTATTCTCTAAAAGTAATCTACTAATTATTTACTTCTTTCGACCTATTATCGTATAGTATTAGGTAATATTCAATTAGAGTGAGATTGAATCTTTTTATTTTATTATTTTGAACATAGGTGGCGATTTTAATGGGCTTCTTGAGTTTGAGAAAACTTATCAAAGAAACTGAGATTGATAAAGGATTTTTTAGAAAGATTGGGTTTAGAGTTTAAAAAAATAAGTGAAATATGAACAATAGTACACAAGAGTATTAATAGACAGTCTTATCATCATGCTAATCAATATGTTATAATTAACAATAGGTAATATTAGCAAGGAGTTAAATTATGTTTAAAACTAAGGGAGATAGACTGGAATCATTGATTCAATACGTTTATCAAGTACTATCAGAGTTTGCTAATAAAGATATTGAAGTCAAGAACAAGCACAATATAGTTGGTAAATCAGGTGTAACACATAATATAGATGTCTATTACCAATTTGAGCTAAATGGTATCACTCATAAAGTAATCTTTGAGTGCAAGAATTGGAATAGTAAAGTCTCCAAAGAAAAAGTATTAGCTTTAAAATCAATTTTAGAAGATATTCCTAATTCAGTGGGTGTAATGGTAGCCCCTAAAGGCTATCAAAGTGGAGCCAATAAGTTTGCTGAACATCACGGAATCGAATTGATTTCTGGAAGTGAAGAGTCTTTACTTGTCGCAGTAATTCAGAAGCGCTTACAGGTGGTGCTACCTGACGAATCAGTCATTGGTGAACCTTTTTATTGCTTAATGGAAAAAGGGGATAGTGGACAGGTAACTGGTACATATATTCGAAATATAGATGCAGATGGTAAGCCGTTTTTGATTTTATATTTTTCTAAAAAAGAAGCAGAAGAGAGTGGTACAAATTTTAATTCGTTCGTAAGAGGTATAGATAAAAAACATCTTACAATACTATGTGATTATAGCGACAACTTAGGGTTAAATTTGGCTATAAAACAATTCATGAGTACTGATGTACTTGGAGTAGAATCTAAACTTATAAGAGACTTTTTTCTTTAACCAAAAAAGACGCTTCAATTGAAACGTCTTTTGTAGAAGATATCAAATATTTATAGTGATAACTCAAAACAGTGATTTGCATTTATTGCATTAAAATCGCATTGTTTTAATTTTTTTATATCATTTTATATGAGTTTATGATGTTAGCCTGATAATTGGACACAGAGAATAGAGATTTTTATACTGAAACTAATAATTTCTAGGAGTGTCCAAAATGAACGGAAAAAGATACGATAAAGACTTTAAAATCTATGCTGTTAAGATGGTTGTGGAAGATGGAAGAGAGGTAGCTGAAGTTGCACGAGAGCTAGATTTAGTTCATCAAACCTTGCATAAGTGGGGGGATAAGTATAAGGAAGAGCAGGAGGATGCCTTTGTAGGAAGTGGGAATCTTAATCCCAAGGATCAAGCTAATTATGAAAAAGATAAACGTATTCGTGACTTGGAAGAGGAAGTTTCCATTTTAAAAAAGGCTATGGGCATCTTCGCAAAAAACCAGAAGTAATTTATGACTTCATCGAAAAACACCGACACGAGTTCCGTGTAGCGAAGATGTGCGAAGTATTAGGTGTTTGGAAAAGTGGTTATTATGACTGGAGGAATCGAGATAAATGTGAGCAGAAAAAGCGTAGAGAAAAGCTAACAGCCGAAGTGAAGCGTGTTTATATGGAGTCCAAGAGAAGGTTGGTTGTATTTAGCTACGATCATGGACTTATTTTCAAGGAGAATCATCGGTTGGGAAATGAGTAGACGTATGACGAAGGAATTGACCATTACAGCTTTGAAACGGGCGATAAACCAGCAGCCACCACAGAAAGGGCTTATTCACCATTCCGATCGAGGTAGTCAATACGCAGCGTATGACTATCAAGCAGTTCTACGAGACTATAAGATTACGACAAGTATGAGCAGAAAAGGTAACTGTTACGATAATGCATGTATTGAATCTTTTCACAGTGTGATCAAGAAGGAGCTCATATTCCATCAGAAGTATCAAACACGAGCAGAAGCAAAAAGAAGCATATTTGCCTATATCATGACTTTTTACAACTACAAACGTATTCATTCATCTATTGGTTATTTATCACCGATAGCTTATGAGAAAAAGTATGCGCAAAAGTGAATACAACTGATAGAGTAGAAGTTTAGTTACCTCTTAATTCCTTCTATTAAGAGGACAGCAAGCGAAGCGCTGCAGCCTTGACAATAATTTAATATTTTAAGTGTCCAATATCTTGACATAGGTCCATTCAGGGTTTGGTCAGTAACAAAGGCTTTCAGCCACAGAGAAAACCACTCGTGATAACGGGTGGTAATTACTCCAACGGAGTTTTATCTAAGTCACATCATTATATTATATTCATATGGTTTCTCAACTAATTATAGGAGTCTGAAGTTAGTAGATAATAAAATGTTATGATAAAAACATTCTTTTAGCTTTTTCTGAGGGAACGGGGCAAGAACCAGATTTTAAAATTCTTCTTCTGTTAGTTGCTAAGATTTTATACACTCTGTCCCTTAGTTGCTTAGGGATTAATTTAAATATTAGTAACGGCTTAAAAATCCAATTTGATTCTGCGAGCAGATTTATGATAGAACTTGAGTGTAGATATTCTTTATTATTTGATATAAAGATCATGCTATCGATGTCTGGATCAAGTACCACATTCTTTCGTGTCCAATTACTATGAAAATCTGTAATGTATAGCTCTTTATTTATATTAATACGAACAATAAACCTTATAAACCGACTACATACATTGCATTCACTGTCATATATAAGCACCTTCATAAAAATATTCACTTCCAATAATTTTTTTAAAATAATAAATATATAATCATAATAATTCAGATATTGTAGATACAAGGGAAAGAGTCATAATAACTAGAAAAATGCTAAATAAGATTGCTCGCTCTTTCCTTAAAACAAAACATGTAAACAAGACAACAAAACTAAACTTAAATAAAAATTCAAGATAATCATTACTATAAATATAATTTATTGCCATTGAAGTTAGAGCGATAACTGCTAAAGGTTTCTTTGCTCGTGCTAAAAAACCTCGCCATCCAGTTTCCTTTACTTTCCAGGATCCCAGAAGGTTTTCCACATCAATAGATGTGCTTGGTAGGAGATGTTGCGTATCTATCTTCACATACGCTGGTTGAAGGTAAGGAGCGGCACCCTTCAAAGACTCCTGTCCCCAATAAAAGGCTCTATCATTAATCTGCAGAGGTTCAATTGCTCTGGATCTACCTTTACTGTCGCCATATGCAGGCATAAGTTCGATTTCGCTATCTCGGGAGAAAACAACCCGCTGTCCTTCTGTTTTACCAAAATATTTTCCCCACCGCATAGTTCGCAAATCGCTATATAAAAACCTTAGTATATGATGTTTTCGCAGATTAGCCATGCTTACATCAACAGCAAGCCACCCCTCATCCTCTAAATATATTTCATTCCACGCATGGCCATTCATTTTTCCAAAAGACCAACTTCCAAATAAAGTTCTTGTGGGAATTCCCAGGGATCTACACAAGGAAGAAAATAAAAAGGAAAACTCAGCACAATCTCCATTTTTAAAACGAAGGAAGGATTCTACTCCTCTGCTCTTAGGAGGATACTTATACTTATAATTGGTGACAATATATCGAAAAATCGCCTTTGCTTGATCTCTTTTATTATTTATCCCCATTGTAATATCCCGTGCAAGATCTAACGTCTTTTTATTAACAGGTGAAAGAATCGTATCTCTTAAATAATATGCTTTCTCTTCCCTGCTTAAAGGTATCATCACCCCTTTTGAGGTATACCATTCTCGTGTATATTGAAAATGTAATGTGTCATTTTTATGTAGAATGAAGTAACCTAGATTGTCACCAGTAGGCAGTCTATGTAGTTGAGTTGGTTTTAATGTAGCGTAGTCCAATCTTTCAGGGATAGGGAGCCAAAGTTCTATTGTTTGATCTAAGGAGTTTTTATAAAAATAATTGACAAGAATCGGATTTTTCCTCATTTCATTTCCTCTCCCTTATTAATATTTTCATTATATTTTATTTCACTAGAACGTTTTTGAAGTAGGGAGTATTACTTGTTTTTTCTCTGGTTTCTTTATTTTATTTCTAATGTAAATATAAATATTCTTGTAATCTTTATCGCTAATAAGTATCGTATCTATTAAAATTATAGTTAGAGAGAAAGTTATCAAGCCCATTACTACTGCAATTCCTAAATGTAAAATGACAAGTAAGATAAGTGCTATATATTTTGTTATCTTGTTAAAAAGTAAGAAGGGAAATGCTACCTGCAAAAGAATAGTAAAATAGGTAGAGAAGACTATTAAAAAATCAGATGAAATAATGATATCGCTTATCCAGGGCAAGTTAAACTCTTGGACTTGCAAGATATAGTATATTGCAGTACCATTTTGCCAAAGCTCTCCCATTACTTTATATAAAGATGAGTTTAGATATAAGATACATAATTGCACAATTATGGCTAAAACCCCAAAGTTGTGGATGATATTTAAGTAAAAATTATTTCTAAATCTCCCCTCTTTTTTTATCATTTTATCTACAGATAGATATTTATTAGTTTTAATAAAAAACATATAAATTAAAGTTATTGCCATGATATTATCTCCACCATCTAAAATTACGGTATTTTGCTGGTCAAGTGAATAAATAAATATAAAATTGAGGATGGTAACAATTCTAGTTTTATAACCAACTGTAAATAAAATGGCCGTTAAAATACCTAAATGAAATATTATCTCAAAATAAACTATAGAATCTCCTAAACTATATAAAGTAAAAGGCTTTAGTTGTTCTGAGTAATCTGTTTGAGACATGCCATTTGGTCCCCATATAAAATGTCTCTGTCTATAGTTTATAGCGTATGTATATAAAATTATTAAACCAAACCCTACCCTTAAAATACTTGCTCCAATCAGAGACTTTTTATCTGAAGCTAGCACCATAATTTTTTTAAATAACAATACTATCACCCGCTTCTTTTAATTATAGTATTTCTCCCAATCATATGTAATATAAGTTTGTTTTCTTTCGTAATCTTGATTGTTTCGCTTAGAAAACGGTATAGGTTCTGTTCTTAACACTCTAACTCTCAACTCTTCTATATTTTGGTTTTTAAAATAGATTTCTGCGTAATGCTGCCCAAGGTTATATAACATTTGTATGCCGTCTTTCTGATAATCAGTTAATTCTTTATCTTTATTGTTCTGACTCTCTAAATGTGGATTTTCCATTGATTTTTTAAGTTCTATTTTATTCATTAATTTATCTTCATTTACTGTTTGCATATAAGCACCCGTTCCAAGTCTTACTAATGTATTTATAGGTGAAATTCTATTTTTGTGATTTGCATCGTATAATGGAGTTGAAATATCAATCCAACTAGATTCTTCGCCGTTCTTATCTCGCACTTGAACATTAACATATGTGTCCCTAGATAAAGGGTTTGGAGCAAACAATTGCCAGTTTTGTGCGAAAAGAGGATGCATATATGCAAGTATAGGTGCATTAATTTTATTTTTAATCGGATTAAATGGAAGGACATATAAAGCAGTTAAAGAGAAATGGAAAACAAATAAAATACATATCACAATAAAGAAAACTTTTTTCATTTTTAACATTCTCTCCTCTTTACAAGGAGCCTCATAGTGAGGTAGAGGCCCCTTATTATGTTCTTCATTTTAATATCAGTCAAATATTACCTCTGCGTTTTCTGGTACATATTCAGACTTTGTGGATGAACCTGTAGCTTTTTTGTATGCATCCGCCCCTGCGGCACCTAAAAACCCTGCACCAAAGGCTGCAGATCCCCACTTAGCTACTTGACCGGCAGCTTTTACTCCAGCTTGAGCTACTCTAGCAGCTTGTCCAATTGCAGCAAGTGCAGGTAGGTACTCTGGTTCCAATACAGATGATTCTTTAGCATTTTCAAAGTTCACCCGTTCAATTGGCTGAACCGTTGAAGCAGAAACTGAGGATACACCAACAAATGCACAAATAAGAATTAGGCTAATAGCTATTAACCTTTTTTTCATTTCTAACCCTCCTTTTTACTAAAAAATTAAATTATGTATTTATCTGGGTGTTAATCTTTATATTACCATATGTTGATGATCAATACAATGAATTATCTGAAAAAACAAAAATATAAACATACTAACAATAGTAGAAGTGAAGGAAAGTCGAACAGCCCTCAGGACAAGAAACCGTATTAAAAACCGACCAACTTCACACCCTTATTTGAATCAGTTTAGTATGTTGGATCCGCGAGATCGTGTATAAGAAAATAGAATCGATAAGGCTCTGTGAAGGCTTCTAAGGTTGGTTAAAAAGGATGAGGAAGCTAAATGAAACATGTAGGGCGCCTTAACATCAGTATGGGCAAAAGTACAATCGTAATTTATAATTCTAATCGGCGATGTGAGTATGAGGGCGATCTTCACCATACAAGCCCGGCTTTTGAGTCATTCAAAGAAATATTAGATCAATTAAAGGTTCAAGATGAGCAAGCTCCTGAAATTATATTGAAGCAACTGGATTTTATTGTGCATCGTTAGAACGATTCTTTCAAATCGAAGGGTATGCCTATTATAAAATCAATACATTTAGAAGCAACTTTTCAATGGCTTATGCGCCGGCATAAAACGGATATCAACGATGCACATCAGCTAGAAGACATTTTTAAACGGAACGTCGCCAACATATCAACAAGATGAGACATAATAAATCTTCTTGATATTGAACACTTACTCTTTGGAGAAGTTGTTTTCGTTCTGGCAATGGATTCATACCCAAATGGTAACCATTCCACTATCGGCTTTTTTGTTCCTAGCATACACTCAATTGTTGTACTTTTTCCTGCACCGTTTGCACCAAGTAAACCAAACACCATCCCTTGTTTTATGTAGAGATTCAAATTTTTAACTACTGGCAACCCATTATAAGTCTTAGTTAACTGATCCACACGAATGACATCTAGCATACATATTTCCTCCTTTAATCTTGTTCACATAAAAAAATAACACCAGTCAGAAGGCTGGTGTTAAATTGTAAGCTTTATTAAAATCTGTTTTTCATATTTTGCAGTTGAATCATCATAATCTGCGCGTTGTTCTCAGCTTTATTCAATGAATCGATTAACTTATCGCATACTGATATAATTTCCTCATTCCTTGTGGGAGTATGAAGCACTTCTTTTAAGTTTGCATTTGGGTGTGAGGACAATGCATTGAGCATACGTAAAATTGACTCAAGAGAATAATTTGCACACCGGAGAGAACGAATTATTTTTAATTGCCTTATATCTCTATCACTATAAATACGATAACCATTTTCTTTCCGTTTAACAGATAAAAGACCATTCATCTCCCAATTTCTAAGTGTGTCCATAGAAATATGAAGATATTCGGAAACTTCTTTTCTTTTCATGGATAGTTTATTTATTGTTGATTCACCATCTAAAAGCCGTTTCACTATGTCTATGGCTTCTGCATGATTTCGTTCTTCTTGTAATTGTAATCTATATTCTTGGGTAAGTTGTAAGGCCTTATCGTAATCATTTGATGCTGCCGTTTTGACCATATTGATAATCTTTTTTCTTAATCCATTTTGAAGCACTTCTACTTGGAAAGCAAGTCGAGCAAGTTTGAGTTGCTCTAAATGAAGATCAGTGAAAATTCGATAGCCATTTCCTTGACGTTCAGGTTTTGCAATAAGACCTAAATCTTCATAGAGTCGAACTGTATTGGGATGGACTCCAATTATTTTAGCAATTTGAGCTGTTTTGTAACTTTTCATGGTTCAATTCACCTCAACACTACTATCTTAACACCGATTAAAAGTCTGGTGTTTTAATGGAGAGTTTGCACTTGGTTGAAGCCGTTATTTTCTGTGGTAAGAAAGGTTTAGTATTTCTGAACACATTATTGGGTGGTGGATCTTATCTGTCCCTCTTCATCAACTACCGTACCAAGATAAAAAGGTAACTCATAACTCACTAACACTATAATTATCGCATTTCTTAACCGATTAAAGTCTGTTGCTCCAAAGTAAGTGCCTTTCAAGCCTGGTTTTAAGAAAAATGACTCACATGTAGATGATGTGGCAAAGTCAGTCGACTCATCATAATTGACATGGTAAAATAGTCCTATAATAAATGTTGTGTAGTAGGAGAAATAATGGGCATTTTATTTTTGTTGATCTTATTTTGTTTCATTATTATTGTAGTTATCACAATCTTTTCAGGCAGTTGTTTTCGTTTGCTTAAAAAAATGCCGGTCTTGAAAAGAATTGCTTTCATAGGATGTTTGTTTACCATATTGCACATCAGCATTTTTTATATATCAGCAGTAGGGAGCGACTCATCTGTTGACTTGAGAAATGAAAGTTTAGCAAACCTGAAAATTGGTCAGGAGATAAAAAGTGAGCATCAATTTGTGAAAAAGTACGATGTAAAGGAAGAGGGGACAGTTGTTCTGTCTGAAAAAGGAAAAATAGATCCGAATCTACTCGTTACAGTAGATAAGAAAAAAAGCATTGTTGCGCTCACCTCTGAGGGGAAAAAATATACAACTTCTAAAGGAATTCAAGTAAAAGATACCTTTCAAAATGTCGTGAAGACATATGGTGAAGATTATAAAGACCTTTGGTTTGTTGAAGGATATGAATCAGGCATTCAATATCAGGATAAACAAAACGATCTTTTATTGGAGTTTTATTTCATTGATAACAAAGTAGCTTTAATCAAATTGGAAGAATCGTAATTTTGAGACTTTTAGAAGAAACTTGTGGAAAGTTCGTAAAGATCCGGAAATACAACGAACAAATCGGACATTATGATGAATAATGTTCGTTTTTTATATTGTACTATCGGTTAGATGCTGTTACAATACAATAGTAAATTATAAAAAAACTTGTCGTATAATCATGGGGATATGGTCCATAAGTTTCTACCAAGCTGCCGTAAATAGCTTGACTACGCTTGTATATATGATTTGAGATATAATATATCTTTTTTTCAGTATACAAAAAATCGTCAGTCAAGCGTCCCGTTTCATTGGGGCGTTTTTTGTTTAAAATTTAAGGTTTTTGAAACAATAAAAACGACAGTACATTGAGAGGAGTCTACCATTTTGAAGCGTTACTTTCAGTTTAATGAATTGGGTACGAATTATCGAAGAGAAGTGATTGGCGGACTTACGACTTTTTTATCGATGGCATACATATTGATCGTCAATCCGCTGACATTGTCTTTAGCTTCTATAGACAATTTTCCTGATGCATTGCGAATGGATCAAAGCGCCGTCTTCACAGCAACAGCTCTTGCGGCAGCAGTTGGCTGTTTTACGATGGGGATCTTGGCCAAGTATCCGATTGCACTTGCACCAGGAATGGGTTTGAACGCGTTTTTTGCTTTTTCCGTTATTTTAAACATGAAGATTCCATGGCAAACAGCTCTTTCTGGTGTCATGGTATCAGGACTGATTTTTATTGTGTTATCTTTGTCTGGGTTACGGGAGAAAATTATCAATTCGATTCCGTTTGAGCTCAAAATGGCTGTCGGTGCAGGGATTGGGCTGTTTATTGCTTTCGTCGGACTGCAAGGCTCACACCTCATTGTCAGCAATCCAGGTACAATCGTGGCGCTTGGTGATGTGCATTCAGCACCTGTTCTTCTAACTGTGTTTGGATTAGCTGTGACAGTGATTTTAATGGTGTTACGTGTTAACGGCGGTATTTTCTTTGGAATGCTAATAACAGCCGCTGTTGGTATGATATTTGGTTTGATTGATGTACCGGAAAAAGTTGTTGGGGCAGTTCCGAGTCTTGCACCAACATTTGGACAAGCATTGTTCCATTTTCCTGAAGTATTCTCAATGCAAATGCTAATTGTCATTTTAACGTTTTTATTTGTTGATTTCTTTGATACAGCCGGTACATTGGTTGGAGTTGCTTCACAGGCTGGTTTGATGAAAGATAATAAGTTGCCGCGTGCTGGACGTGCATTGCTTGCTGATTCAACTGCAACTGTCGCAGGAGCGATCCTTGGGACATCGACAACAACATCTTATGTCGAATCTAGTGCAGGGGTAGCCGCTGGGGCACGCTCCGGTTTTGCCGCAGTTGTTACAGGTTTACTGTTTTTATTGTCACTATTTTTCTCACCAGTTCTCAGCGTGATTACCTCAAATGTGACCGCGCCTGCTTTAATTATCGTTGGTGTCTTGATGGTTGCCAATCTCAATAAAATCGAATGGAGCAAATTTGAAACAGCAGTACCGGCATTTTTAACGATGATCGCGATGCCGCTGACGTACAGTATTGCGACAGGGATTGCCATCGGTTTTATTTTCTATCCGATTACAATGATTTGTAAAGGTAAAGCAAAAGAGATCCATCCGATCATGTACGGACTGTTTGTCGTTTTTGTTCTCTATTTCATTTTCTTAAAATAAAAAAGTGAAAAGCTCTGTTCATTCACACGGACAGAGCTTTGTTTTGTTCCATATTATAAGAGTGGAACATTCACATTCTATCTTCCGTCATATATAACAACTAAGGGTTTTACTTGACTGTTTCACATGACTTGGGTAATTTATAAAGTGCATTTCATTTATGTGAAAGCTGCTCAAAAAGAATGGGAGTTGCTTATATGATGGACGAAAAGTATAAAAAAAATCATAAGGATATAGAGCAAGAACCGGCATCAAGAATGTCGAGAAATTCACGGAAAACAAAGAAAAACCAAGAACCTGTGACATTCGCTGCGAAAGTCAAAATGATTTTCGCGATTGTCATTGCGGCTTTGGTTCGTTACTTCAGCTATGTACTGGATGTTTTAAAATCCCCAGTTCGCATCGTTGAAGAGTATGATCGAAGTTATGTTAAGTATGCCGTAATATCTATGATGCTGATTGCTGTCTTTTTTTCGCTTGGCAATTTTTATCAGTTACTGGCGGGGCGCGGCAGAATTCTTGGGTTTGGCGTATCTGTTCCATTCTTTGAAGTGTTTTTTGTCGTGTTTCTGTACTGTATGATCTTTATGTTTACAGTGGCGGCAGCGATCTGGGCCGTATCAAGATTTATGATGACTTATAAAATAACGCTTGCTGAAACAGTGGCAAAGTACGGGTCACTTTTAGTGCCATTTATCATACCAGCGGCACTGTGGATGGTATTTGCGATTGTCAATTTTACGGTCATGACAGTGATTCTTTCCATTTTAATGTTTCTAGGTCTGACATTTGCGTCATTCACGATGATTCAATCCATTTATGAGCAAACTGAAAAAAGACGGGCTGATTTAATGTACTGTGTTTTTAGTGTGCTGTTGATTGAGTTGGTGTTTGTCGGTGTGACTTGGAAGTTTATCGCTGGTTATCTATTGTCTTCACTGATTCCTGTTTAAGGGTAAATAAAAAGGCGTTCAATCATGAGCGCTTTTTTATTTAGTATGATTAGCATCTTTTTGGTTATCAATATGATATCGATTATTTAATAAAGGAGAATAACAGAACTCATGACAAAGCCGAAGAAAAAGCGGTTTGAAGTGACGGAAGGGGAAACAATCGATACCGTCCTCAACCAAATGCAAAAAGAAGGATATACGCCGGTGCGCCGAATGGAGGAACCGGTGTTTAAAGAAAAAGAGGAGAATGGTACAATTCAAGTGATTCCCTACGGAAGAAAAATAATATTTGAAGGGAAATTAAGCTAAAACCGAACATTAAAACAACAAAAAACAGTATTGTTCGATAATGTCGTTGACATTCTCGAAGTCCGTTGTTAAGATAAACATGACATGAAAACACGAACCTCATATAATCTTGGGAATACGGCCCATAAGTCTCTACCCGATGACCGTAAATCATCGGACTATGCAGGAAAGTGAACAATAAACTGACATGGAAATCGTGAGAAGCGGACAACTAATGATACACGCGCCATGCCCGGTTTGTGTTGCTTCCTAATTATGCAATGCAAACCGGGTTTTTATTTTGGAAAACTAAAGGTGGGACATAAATATGCAGCCTCTTGTAGGTGTGATTATGGGTAGTACATCTGATTGGGAAACGATGAAACATGCTTGTGACATCCTTGAAGAATTAGAGATTCCATTTGAAAAAAAGGTTGTTTCTGCTCATCGAACACCTGAATTGATGTTTGAGTATGCAGAAACAGCAAGAAAACGAGGTTTGAAAGTGATCATTGCCGGAGCAGGAGGCGCAGCTCACTTGCCAGGGATGGTTGCTGCTAAAACGACGTTACCTGTGATCGGTGTGCCGGTTCAGTCAAAAGCATTGAACGGGCTTGACTCATTATTATCGATCGTGCAAATGCCGGGCGGTGTTCCAGTGGCAACGGTTGCGATTGGAAAAGCCGGTTCTGTCAATGCTGGATTGCTTGCGGCGCAAATACTTGCTGCCTTTGATGAGAAGCTAGCTCAAACATTACGTGAACGAAGAGAAAAGGTAAAAGAAACCGTTTTGGAAAGCAGTGATCAGCTTGTCTAAACAGATTTTCCCGGGAAAAACAATCGGTATCATCGGTGGAGGCCAACTTGGTAAAATGATGGCGGTCGCTGCTAAACAAATGGGCTATCATGTAGCCGTGGTTGATCCAGTTCCAGCATCACCTTGTGGTCAGGTTGCAGACCTTGAAATTACAGGAGCTTACAATGATCAAGAAGCGATTCAAAAGCTTGCCGAAGTGAGTGATGTCATGACCTTTGAATTTGAGAATATCGATTATGATGCCCTCAAATGGCTTGAAGTCAATGCTTATTTACCTCAAGGAAGCGAGCTTTTACTGTTAACCCAAAACAGGGAGACAGAGAAAAAAGCGATTGAAGCTGCAGGCTGTAAGGTGGCTCCATACAAAATCATACATGAGCAGACCGAGCTTGTAACAGCTGTAGCAGCGCTTGGGCTTCCGGCTGTTTTGAAAACATGCAGCGGCGGATATGATGGAAAAGGTCAGTTTGTGATCAAAGAAAAGGCACAAATCAAAGAAGCGGCAACACTTCTCCAACATGGAACTTGTATTTTAGAAAGCTGGGTTCCTTTCAAACTGGAGTTATCAGTGATTGTCACTAGGTCAGTATGCGGTGAGATTGCTGTCTTTCCAGTCGCAGAAAATATTCATAAAGATAATATTTTGTTCCAAAGCATTGTTCCAGCGAGAGTTCCCGGTGCCATTCAGGAAAAAGCAACCGCTCTCGCTGTCAAGCTTGCCGAAAAGCTTTCACTTGTCGGGACACTGGCCGTTGAATTGTTTCTGACTGAGGATGGTGAATTGCTCGTCAATGAGCTTGCACCACGCCCGCATAATTCAGGCCATTACACGCTTGATCTTTGTGAAACAAGCCAGTTTGAACAGCATATTCGTGCCATCTGCGGATTGCCGCTTGGTAAAACAGACCTTTTAAAAGAAGGGATGATGGTCAATCTGCTTGGCGATGAAGTGAACATCATTCAAAACGAGCCGGATATTTTAAAAGAAGCAAAACTTTATATTTATGGAAAGCATGAAATGAAACCAGGACGCAAAATGGGACATATCACATTTGTAAGAAAACCTGATCAAGACTGGATCAAGCAGATAACTGAAAAGTGGACGGAGGAAGAAAAACATGATTGAACGTTATTCAAGACCGGAAATGGCTGCAATATGGACGGATAAAAATAGATTTCAAGCTTGGCTTGAAGTAGAGATACTTGCTTGTGAGGCATGGGCTGAGCTTGGCATTATTCCGAAAGAAGATGTCAAAGTCATCCGTGAAGATGCGTCATTTGATATTAATCGGATATTAGAAATTGAACAGGATACTCGCCATGATGTTGTTGCCTTTACCCGCGCTGTCTCTGAAACGCTTGGTGAAGAAAGAAAATGGGTTCATTATGGTTTAACATCAACAGATGTTGTTGACACTGCTCTTTCTTATTTATTAAAACAGGCAAATACGATTTTGCTCAATGATCTTGAGAGATTTATTGACATATTAAAAGAAAAAGCAAAACAACATCAATACACGGTCATGATGGGACGAACACATGGTGTGCATGCAGAACCGACAACATTTGGGTTAAAACTTGCCCTTTGGTATGAAGAAATGAAGCGTAACCTAGAACGCTTTAAACAAGCAAAAAAAGGGATAGAAGTTGGCAAAATCTCCGGTGCTGTTGGAACATATGCCAACATCGATCCGTTTGTTGAACAGTATGTTTGCGAGAAATTAGGTTTGCAACCAGCTCCAATATCGACGCAAACATTACAGCGTGACCGGCATGCTGATTATATGGCTACTCTTGCATTGATTGCGAGCAGCATTGAGAAGTTTGCTGTTGAAATCCGCGGACTGCAAAAAAGTGAAACACGAGAGGTTGAAGAGTTTTTCGCCAAAGGACAAAAAGGTTCCTCAGCAATGCCGCATAAACGAAATCCGATCGGATCAGAAAACATGACAGGAATGGCCCGAGTCATCCGCGGCTACATGATGACTGCGTATGAAAATGTGCCGCTTTGGCATGAACGCGATATTTCCCATTCTTCTGCAGAACGAATTATTTTGCCTGATGCCACGATCGCACTAAACTATATGCTGAACCGTTTCGGCAATATCGTCAAAAACTTGACCGTTTTCCCTGATAATATGAAGCGCAATATGGATCGCACACTCGGACTGATCTACTCCCAGCGTGTCCTGCTTGCTTTAATTGATACCGGGATGACTCGCGAAGAAGCATATGACACTGTACAGCCGAAAGCGATGGAAGCTTGGGAGAAACAAGTGCCATTCCGTCAACTTGTTGAAGCTGAAGACAAGATTACATCCCGTCTTACTCCTGAGCAAATCAATGATTGCTTTGATTACAATTACCATTTGAAAAATGTTGACTTTATCTTTGACCGTTTAGGTTTGTCATAAAAAAAGGGTCGCTTTGCCGACCCTCCACTATAAAAATATTTCCAAGATTCAGTATAGGAGGCATTCCGTGAATATTGTGAAAAACGAACTTTTATATGAAGGAAAAGCTAAAAAGATTTATCGGACGGAAGATGACCGTGTTCTGCTTGTTGAGTACAAAGATTCTGCGACAGCTTTTAATGGCGAAAAGAAAGCTGTGATCACTGGAAAAGGCCGTTTAAACAATGAAATTTCCAGCATCATTTTTACAAGGCTTCATGAGAAAGGCATCAATAATCATTTTATTAAAAGAATATCGGAAACAGAGCAACTGATTCAAAAAGTGAAGATCATCCCCCTTGAAGTCGTTGTCCGCAATGTTGTTGCCGGAAGTATGTCAAAACGGCTCGGCATTCCTGAAGGTACTGAATTGAAACAGCCGATTATCGAGTTTTACTATAAAGATGATCATCTTGGTGATCCGCTTATTACAGAGGATCACATTTGGCTCTTAAAAGCGGCTGAGCCTAACCAAGTGGAAAACATCAAAGCGATTACTAAACAGGTCAATCAACAACTGCAACAACTGTTTGCAACATGCGGTGTGAAACTGATTGATTTCAAGCTGGAATTCGGGCTTGATCAAACTGGGGAAATTCTGCTGGCTGATGAAATTTCTCCTGATACGTGCCGGCTTTGGGATCAAGAGACGAACGAAAAGTTAGATAAAGATGTGTTTAGAAGGAATTTAGGCGAATTAACAGATGCGTACGAAGAAATTTTCAATCGACTTGGAGGCATGTAATATGTACAAAGTGAAAGTGTATGTCAGCTTAAAAGAAAGTGTTTTAGATCCTCAAGGAAGTGCTGTACAGCATGCACTGCATAGCATGTCTTACAAAGAAGTTCAAGAAGTGCGGATCGGGAAATACATGGAACTCACAATTGAAAAATCTGATCGTGATCTAGATGTTATAGTGAAAGAAATGTGCGAAAAACTGCTAGCAAACACCGTCATAGAAGATTACAGATATGAGGTTGAGGAGGTTGTCGCACAGTGAAATTTGCCGTGATTGTGTTGCCGGGTTCTAACTGTGATATCGATATGTTTCATGCCGTCCAGGATGAACTTGGTGAAGAAGTAGAATATGTCTGGCACACGGAAACAAGTCTTGATGAATATGACGGTGTTTTGATTCCGGGCGGTTTTTCATATGGCGATTATTTGAGGTGTGGGGCGATCGCTCGCTTTGCCAATATTATGCCGGCGGTCAAACAAGCGGCTGAACAAGGAAAACCTGTCCTTGGGGTTTGCAATGGTTTTCAAATCTTACAAGAGCTCGGTCTTTTGCCAGGAGCAATGAGGCGCAACAAAGAGTTGAAATTTATTTGCCGTCCGGTTGAACTGATTGTCAACAATGACCAAACACTGTTCACTTCCTCTTATCATAAAGGTGAGGCGATTACAATTCCAGTTGCCCATGGTGAAGGAAATTTTTATTGTGATGAAAAAACGCTTACTTCCTTAAAAGAAAACAGCCAGATCGTGTTCACGTACGGTGCGAATATTAACGGAAGCGTTGCTGACATTGCCGGTATTACCAATGAAAAAGGCAATGTGCTTGGCATGATGCCTCATCCTGAGCGAGCTGTCGATTCTCTTTTAGGAAGCGCAGATGGTCTTAAATTGTTTCAGTCTATCGTGAAAAATTGGAGGGAAACTCATGTCACTACTGCTTGAACCAAGTAAACAACAAATTAAAGAAGAGAAGCTCTATCAACAGATGGGTGTCAGTGATGAAGAGTTCGCCATGATCGAAGCGATTCTCGAAAGGCTCCCGAACTATACGGAAATTGGGATTTTCTCAGTGATGTGGTCAGAGCATTGCAGCTATAAAAATTCTAAGCCCATTTTGCGCAAATTCCCGACAAAGGGTGAGCGTGTTCTCCAAGGGCCTGGAGAAGGTGCCGGAATCGTTGACATCGGCGACAATCAGGCGGTTGTCTTCAAAATCGAGTCACACAACCACCCATCAGCGATTGAGCCTTATCAAGGTGCTGCAACAGGTGTTGGCGGCATCATTCGTGATGTCTTTTCAATGGGCGCGCGTCCCATCGCTGTTTTAAACTCTCTTCGGTTTGGTGAACTGACTTCACCGCGTGTGAAGTACTTGTTTGAAGAAGTAGTTGCCGGTATTGCCGGTTATGGAAACTGTATCGGGATTCCAACGGTCGGCGGAGAAGTGCAATTTGACAGCTGTTATGAAGGAAACCCGCTCGTCAATGCCATGTGTGTCGGCCTAATCAATCATGAAGACATTAAAAAAGGGCTGGCAAAAGGTGTCGGCAATACAGTCATGTATGTCGGAGCAAAGACAGGTCGTGACGGTATTCATGGTGCAACCTTCGCATCAGAGGAAATGTCTGATGCTTCAGAAGAAAAACGCTCCGCTGTTCAAGTCGGTGATCCATTCATGGAAAAACTGTTGCTTGAAGCATGCCTTGAGGTCATCAAGTCTGATGCACTTGTCGGTATCCAAGATATGGGGGCGGCTGGACTGACAAGTTCAAGTGCGGAAATGGCTTCTAAAGCTGGTTCAGGAATCGAAATGAACCTTGATTTAATTCCGCAGCGGGAAACGGGGATGACAGCGTATGAAATGATGCTGTCAGAATCTCAGGAACGAATGTTATTAGTCATTGAGCGTGGCCGTGAACAAGAGATCATTGATATTTTTAATAAATATGATCTTGAAGCCGTTGCTGTTGGTCATGTTACAAATGATAAAATGCTGAGACTTCTCCATCAAGGTGAAACAGTTGCTGAGCTTCCAGTAGATGCATTAGCAGAAGAAGCACCTGTTTATCATAAACCTTCAAAAGTCCCGATGTATTACAAAGAATTCCAAGAAATGACCGTTCCTGCTCCAAAAGTGGAGAACGTCAAAAAAACACTGCTTTCCCTCTTGCAACAGCCAACAATTGCCAGCAAAGAATGGGTTTATGATCAATATGATTATATGGTCAGGACAAATACAGTTGTTGCACCAGGGTCAGATGCTGGTGTCCTTCGAATTCGCGGGACGAACAAAGCACTTGCTATGACAACAGATTGTAATGCCCGTTATTTATACCTTGATCCAGAAGCAGGCGGGAAAATTGCTGTTGCCGAAGCGGCACGTAATATCGTTTGCTCTGGTGCTGAACCGCTAGCTGTTACCGATAACCTCAATTTTGGCAACCCAGAAAAACCGGAAATTTTTTGGCAAATTGAAAAAGCGGCTGACGGTATTAGTGAAGCATGCAATATTCTTGGGACACCGGTGATTGGTGGAAATGTGTCACTTTATAATGAATCAAACGGAAAAGCGATTTATCCAACACCTGTCATTGGAATGGTCGGCTTGATCAGTGACCTAACACATATTACAACACAACATTTTAAAGCAGCCGGTGATTTGATTTATGTCATTGGTAAAACCCTTCCTGAGTATGCCGGAAGTGAGCTGCAAAAGCTGACAGAAGGAAATATTTATGGGAAAGCTCCTCTAATAGATCTTGCAGTAGAACAAGCACGGCAAAAAATATTGTTGGAAGCCATTCGCGCCGGTTTCATTCAATCAGCTCATGACGTCTCTGAAGGCGGTCTCGCTGTAGCCCTTGCAGAAAGTGTGATGTCAACAGAAGGTCTTGGTGCATCTATGATCTTTAATGGAGAACCTGCGTTACTATTTAGTGAATCACAATCACGTTTTGTCGTATCTGTGAAAAAAGAAGATCAGCTGGCTTTTGAAAAACTGGTGACAGATGCTATCTATCTTGGTGAAGTCACAGCTGATGAGATGTTCACCATTCAAAGTCAAGAAGGACAACAATGGATTCATGCGCAGACGAAAGAGCTTGAAAGCGCATGGAAAGGAGCTATCCCATGCTTGCTGAAATCAAAGGCTTAAACGAAGAGTGCGGCGTATTTGGAATTTGGGGACATGAAGAAGCTCCGCAAATCACCTATTACGGATTGCACAGCCTCCAACATAGAGGACAGGAAGGTGCAGGTATTGTTGCGACTGACGGCGAAAAGCTGTCAGCCCACAAAGGCCAAGGTTTGATTACGGAAGTGTTTCAAAATGGTGAGCTTGAGAAAGTGACAGGAAGAGGAGCAATCGGTCATGTCCGTTATGCGACGGCAGGCGGGGGCGGTTTTGAAAATGTTCAGCCGCTTCTGTTCCGTTCACAAAATAACGGAAGCTTGGCGTTGGCGCACAACGGCAATTTAGTGAATGCTACACAGCTCAAGCAGCAACTTGAAAACCAAGGCAGCATTTTTCAAACGTCCTCTGATACAGAAGTGCTTGCCCATTTAATTAAGCGAAGCGGTCATTTCGCATTAAAAGACCAAATCAAAAACGCTCTTTCCATGTTAAAAGGTGCTTACGCTTTCTTAATTATGACGGAAACAGAAATGATTGTAGCGCTTGATCCGAACGGTCTCAGACCTTTATCAGTAGCCATGTTGGGTGATGCTTATGTCGTTGCTTCAGAAACTTGTGCATTCGATGTCGTAGGGGCAACATATTTACGAGATGTAGAACCTGGAGAAATGCTGATCATCAATGATCAAGGAATGCAATCCGAGCGTTTTTCCCTCAATATCAACCGTTCGATGTGCAGTATGGAATATATTTATTTCTCAAGACCTGATAGCAATATTAATGGGATAAACGTCCACAGCGCACGGAAAAACCTTGGTAAAAAACTTGCGGAGGAATCAGGAATTGAAGCTGATGTCGTGACAGGTGTTCCTGATTCCAGTATTTCTGCGGCGATCGGTTATGCTGAAGCAACAGGTATCCCTTATGAACTTGGGTTGATTAAAAACCGCTATGTCGGTAGAACATTTATTCAACCATCTCAGTCACTGAGAGAACAGGGCGTAAGAATGAAGCTATCCGCTGTCCGCGGTGTTGTCGAAGGCAAACGTGTGGTGATGGTAGATGATTCGATTGTCCGCGGTACGACAAGTCGGCGGATTGTGACTATGCTTAGGGAAGCGGGAGCGACCGAAGTACACGTCAGAATCAGTTCTCCGCCAATCTCTCATCCGTGTTTTTACGGAATCGATACATCCACACATGAAGAACTGATTGCGTCTTCACATTCTGTGGAAGAGATCCGTCAGGAAATCGGAGCTGATACATTGTCATTTTTAAGTATTGAAGGTCTTCTTTCTGGAATTGGCAGAACATATGAAGGAGAAAATTGCGGTCAATGTATGGCATGTTTCACAGGGAAATATCCGACAGAAATTTACCAAGATACTGTGCTTCCTCATGTGAAAGAAGCTGTTCTGACTAAATAAATGTAGCTGGTCATAAAGGGCGGTTTCGAGAAATGCTGCGGCCCTTTTCAGTTTGAATGGAGTGATTGTGATGTCTGAAAGCTATAAAAATGCCGGAGTCGATATTGAAGCAGGCTATGAAGCTGTCAAGCGAATGCAAAAACATGTTGAACGGACAAAACGACTCGGTGTGATGGGCGGACTTGGCGGTTTTGGCGGAATGTTCGACTTATCAGAGCTCCCATACAAAAAGCCTGTACTTGTATCAGGAACAGATGGTGTCGGTACAAAGCTAAAGCTTGCTTTTGCGATGGATAAGCATGATACGATCGGAATTGATGCGGTGGCGATGTGTGTCAATGATGTCCTTGCTCAAGGGGCAGAGCCGCTGTTTTTTCTCGACTATTTAGCCGTCGGAAAGGCAGATCCGGTCAAAATTGAAGCGATTGTAGCGGGTGTTGCAGAAGGCTGTACACAGTCAAGTTCAGCACTGATCGGTGGTGAAACGGCAGAAATGCCTGGGCTTTACACTGAAGATGAATATGATATTGCTGGTTTTTCTGTAGGTGTTGTTGAAAAAGATCAAATCGTAACAGGTGAAAACATTTGTGAAGGACATCTATTAATTGGACTCTCTTCAAGCGGTCTTCACAGTAATGGTTTTTCGCTTGTCCGAAAAATCCTTCTTGAAGAAGCAGGTCTTACTCTAGAGCAAACATATGCTCCGTTTACCCGTCCGCTTGGTGAAGAGCTGTTACAACCGACAAAGATTTATGTCAAACCAGTATTGGAAGCAGTCAAATCAGGAAAAATCGATGGAATGGCACATATTACAGGTGGCGGATTTATCGAAAACCTCCCGCGGATGCTGCCTGCTAGTTTAGGTGTGGAGATCGATAATGGATCTTGGCCGGTTCCTGCGATCTTTCCGTTTATTCAAGAAAAAGGCGAGCTGACATCTGAAGAAATGTTTAATGTCTTCAACATGGGAATCGGCTTTGTCCTCGCTGTAAAAGAAGAACATATGTTAGATGTCATTCAAACGCTCGAACAGCAAGGGGAAAAAGCATATTTAATCGGCCGAGTGAAAAATGGAAATGGTGTGACGTTTGGCGGTGCAAGACTTTCATGAAAAAAATTGCGGTGTTTGCATCTGGTAGTGGAACGAATTTTCAAGCCATCTTGCAACAATTGAAAGAAGAGAACTGGAATGCCGAAATCGTACTTGTCGTTTCTGATAACCCTCAGGCAAAAGTTCTCGAAAGAGCTGAAACAGCGGGTATTCCGTTCTTCGCTTTTGAACCAAAATCTTTTGAGAATAAAGCGGAATTTGAGCGGACAATCGTTGAACAACTTCACCATCATGGAGCGGAATGGCTTGTGTTGGCCGGTTATATGCGGCTGATTGGTGATACTTTGCTATCAGCCTACAGAAACAAAATCATTAACATTCATCCATCACTGCTCCCGGCTTTTCCGGGACTTGATGCGATTGGACAGGCGTACAGAGCGGGTGTGAAAGTTGCGGGAATTACCGTCCATTTTGTTGATGAAGGAATGGACACCGGACCGATTATCGCTCAGCGTGCACTTCAAGTAGAAGTCAATGACACATTGACAACCCTTGAAGAAAAGATTCACAAACTGGAACATCAGCTTTATCCCCAAGTTATTAAAGATATTCTTGAACTAAATGGCAGAGGTGAAAAGAAATCATGATCAAACGTGCACTGATTAGTGTGTCTGATAAAACAAATATTGTCCCTTTTGTTAAAGAATTAACAGCTCTTGGCGTTGAAGTCATTTCAACCGGGGGAACGAAAAAATTACTTCAAGAACATGGTGTTGATGTGATTGGTATTTCTGAAGTAACCGGTTTTCCAGAAATAATGGATGGCCGTGTCAAAACACTCCACCCGAACATTCATAGCGGACTTCTTGCTGTCAGAAGTAATGAACATCATATGGCACAGCTTCATGAACAAGACATTAAACCGATTGACCTGGTCATTGTCAATCTTTATCCATTTAAAGAAACGATATCAAAAGCAGGCGTCACATTTGAAGAGGCCATTGAAAATATTGATATCGGCGGTCCAAGCATGCTTCGTGCCGCAGCGAAAAACCATCAGGATGTTACAGTGATTGTTGATCCTCACGATTACAGCCCGATTCTTAGCGAAATCAAAGAAACAGGTGATATTTCACTTGAGAAAAAACGTGAGCTTGCGGCAAAAGTTTTTCGTCACACAGCTGCTTATGATGCCTTAATCGCTGATTATTTAACAACTGTAACAGGTGAAAAAGAGCCTGAGCAATTCACCGTCACATTTGAGAAAAAACAATCGCTCCGCTATGGAGAAAACCCGCATCAAGAAGCTGTCTTTTATCAACATGCACTGCCTGTCACCGGCTCAATTGCAAGTGCCAAACAGCTTCATGGTAAAGAACTGTCATACAACAATATTAAAGATGCTGATGCAGCACTGCAAATTGTCCGCGAATTTCAAGAGCCGGCGGCAGTTGCTGTCAAACATATGAACCCTTGTGGCGTCGGAGTCGGCAAAACGATTGCAGAGGCATTTCATAAAGCATATGCTGCTGACCAAACATCGATTTTTGGCGGTATTATCGCACTGAACCGTGAGGTCGATCAAGCAACTGCTGAAGTACTTAAACAAATCTTCTTAGAAATTATCATTGCCCCTTCATTCAGTAATGAAGCACTTGAGATCTTAACGATGAAGAAAAATCTTCGTCTGTTAACACTTGATGTTGATCAGTCTCTCAAAAACGAAAAACAGTTGACATCTGTTCAAGGCGGTCTGTTGATTCAAGACCTTGATACGCATGGCTTTGAAGATGCTGACATCTCGATTCCGACAAAAAGAGAACCGACTGAAAAAGAGTGGGCTGATCTAAAACTGGCTTGGAAAGTCGTGAAACATGTCAAATCAAACGCGATCGTACTGGCGAAAGATGATATGACAGTCGGTGTTGGTGCGGGACAAATGAACCGTGTCGGCTCTGCGAAAATTGCGATCGAACAAGCAGGTGAGAAAGCATCAGGCAGTGCACTTGGTTCTGATGCCTATTTTCCAATGCCTGATACAGTTGAAGAAGCTGCAAAAGCAGGTGTGACCGCAATCATTCAACCGGGCGGTTCGATTCGTGATGAAGATTCGATTCAAAAAGCGGATGAATACGGAATCGCCATGGTGTTCACCGGAATTCGCCATTTCAAACATTAAAGGGGGGAGCCATGTGAATCTATTGATTATCGGTAGAGGTGGCAGAGAGCACACACTCGCTTGGAAAGCGGCACAAAGTCCACTTGTCGACACTGTTTATGCAGCACCAGGAAATGATGGGATGGCAGGGGTTGCGACCCTTGTTGATCTTGATGAAGGCAACCATCAGGGACTTCTTCAATTTGCAAAGAACAACAATATCGGTCTGACCATCATTGGTCCTGAAGTTCCGTTAATAGAAGGACTTGCCGATCAATTTACAAAAGCGGGATTGAAAGTATTCGGTCCAACAGCAAACGCAGCGGTGATCGAAGGCAGTAAACAGTTTGCCAAAGATTTAATGAACAAATATCAAATCCCAACAGCTGAATATGAAACATTTACATCATTTGAAAAAGCACAAGCTTATGTTAAGCAAAAAGGAGCGCCAATTGTCATTAAAGCGGATGGACTTGCCGCCGGAAAAGGTGTGACAGTTGCTCTGACAGAGGAAGAAGCGATCCGGTGCCTGCACGATTTTCTTGAAGATGCAAAATTCGGTGATGCCAGCGCATCTGTTGTTATTGAAGAATTTTTAAGTGGTGAAGAATTTTCTCTTATGGCTTTTGTCAAAGGGGAAAAAGTTTATCCAATGGTGATTGCTCAAGATCATAAAAGAGCGTTTGATGGAGACAAAGGACCAAATACAGGGGGGATGGGCGCATATTCGCCGGTTCCGCAAATCTCTCAAGCAGTTGTTGATAATGCCATCAAAACCATTTTAGAACCTGCCGCACAGGCGATGGTCAATGAAGGACGTCCATTCACAGGTGTCTTATATGCCGGTTTAATGTTGACAGAAGACGGTACAAAGGTAATTGAATTTAATGCCAGATTCGGTGATCCCGAAACACAAGTCGTCCTTCCGCGCCTTGAATCAGATCTTATCCAAGTGATGCTTGACCTCTTGGAAGATCGCAAAGTCGAGTTGAAATGGAAAAATGAAGCGGCCGTCACGGTTGTGTTAGCATCTGAAGGATACCCGGAAAATTATCAAAAAGGTACACCAATCGGCACTTTACAGTCTGATCTGGAACAGACCGTCGTCTTTCATGCCGGAACGAAAAAAAACGCTGACCAGTATGTGACAAATGGCGGTCGCGTTGCCAATGTCACAGCATTTGCCGCTACATTTCAAGCAGCACGTGAAAAAGCATATCAAGCGGTTAAACAAGTTGAAAAGCCCGGGTTGTTTTATCGGACCGATATCGGTGTCAGGGCATTCAATCGTTAAAATGAAAAGAGGTTGCATTGCACCTCTTTTTTTGTTGTAGCTTTATATTTTGTTCAGATCATTCTATACGAATAGAGAGCATATTCAAAAGATGTGAAAGATCGATAAACTAACTGAAGCCAATATACAGAAATACAGAGCATACCCCGACAAAAAAGAACGAGAACACTACCTAAAAGACATTGGGGAAAAACAATAAATGGAACTTATATTGCATTCTAATATTCTTAAATACCCCTAAAAAGTGTACATAATATACAGTTTGCAGGACTATTAACATATAAAAATGCAACTAAAACATGGTCTTTGCAAGCTAAATCCTCATAAAAGAATAAAAGCAGGCAATCTGGCCTGCTTTAAACTTGTAAAGCCATAAAAATCGACTTTATCGTTAACTTTTTGTTAAAATAAGAAGAGAAACAAGTGTAAGCTCACAAGGCGTTTTAAAATTGTAGAGCTGTTGTCAGTCTTGTGGAAAACGTTTTCAAGACTCGTCAATAAGGTGTTCATACAGTTTTACGAATGCCTGTTGATTTCTGCAGACAAAGATGTGCATTTATTGATGATTTGTTTCGCTTTTTTGGTCTTGTTCCATCGCATTTTGACATAAGTATGTGGCAGGGCAAAATCTTAGAATACCTGAGCCAGCTTTTAGAGCTCCCATAAACATGCACATCAGTGTCATCTTGCACCAAGGTTTTCTGACAAGCTTTGCTGTTGCTGCAGACAAAATCGTCAGCCCACAGGCAATGCGTAATACAGCGTCAAACAGATCAATATTTTGTTTCATTATAATTCCTCCCTTCAACATTTTCAAAAAATTGTAACGATTTGGGAATGTGTGGCAATAATAAATGTGTTAACATGGGATCACTACAAGTAAAGGAGAGTATGTGAATGATTGAACGCACCCTAAATTGGAAAAACAAACACATCAGGTCGCAAGTTGATGTCGTCAGTTCAAGGATGCTGCCAACGCTCCTTTTAAAAAATGCATTTGTACTGAACCCGTATTTAAAGCAATGGATTTACGCAAATGTTTGGATCCATCATGACAGAATTGTTTATGTTGGTCGTGAACTTCCTGCATCAGCTGTTAAACATACGATAGATTGTGAAGGTAAATACATTGTACCTGGCTATATAGAACCGCATGCGCACCCTTTTCAAATTTATAATCCCCAAACATTAGCGGAACATGCATCACAATTTGGAACAACGACATTTGTGAATGATAACCTGTTTTTGCTTTTGCATTGCGGAAAAAAGAAAGCGTTTACGATATTGGAAGAGTTAAAAAAACAGCCTGTTCACTATTTTTGGTGGTCAAGATATGATCTGCAGACAGAAGTGTTGGATGAAGATCATATTCTTTCGATCGATTATCGAAAGCATTGGGGAGAACATCCTGATGTCATTCAAGGAGGAGAAATGACTGGCTGGCCTCGTCTTTTGGATGGAGATGATTTAATGTTGCATTGTATGCAATGTACGAAAAAGAGAGGGAAGCGAATTGAAGGTCATTTTCCGGGCGCATCTCAGAAAACACTGACAAAGATGAAGCTGTTTGGTGCAGATGCAGATCATGAAGCAATGACAGGTCAAGAGGTGTTGGAGCGGCTTGAACTGGGGATGTATGTTGGATTAAGAAACTCTTCAATCCGCCCCGATTTGAGAAAAATTCTACAGGAGCTTCATCAAGAAGGCTTTCATTATTATGACCATATGTTTTATACGACAGATGGTGCCACACCTCATTTTTATAAGGAAGGCATGACAAATAAGCAAATAGAGATTGCCATTGAAGAAGGTGTCCCAACAATTGATGCTTATAATATGGCGACATTCAACATTGCAAAATACTATCAGCTTGAAGACCTTCTTGGTGTGGTTGCCCCTGGACGATTTGCAACATTTAATATTTTAGAAAGCCCTGACAACCCGACTCCGCTCACAGTCGTGGCAAAAGGAGAGGTTTTAAAAGCAAACGGTATTGACCAACAGATGTTTTCAGAGCCTGAATGGAAAAAGGGAGGTCTTGTCCCGCTGAAGCTTTCATATGATTTAACGATGGATGATCTGCAGTTTTCTATGCCGCTCGGTTTGAAAATGAGGAATGCCGTAATTATGGAACCATATACAATTCAGATTGACAATTCTATTGATCAGTTATCTTTTGAGCATGATGAAAGCTATCTTGCTCTTTTTGATAAAAAGGGAAAATGGCGTGTCAACACAATGCTAAAAGGCTTTGCTACCCATGTTCAAGGTTTTGTCAGCTCTTATTCAACAACGGGTGATCTGCTTGTCATCGGCAAAAATAAACAAGACATGTTACTCGCGTTTAAACGGATGAAAGAAATTGGCGGCGGTATTGTTTTGGCGGAAAACGGAAAAATACTTCATGAGATTCCTCTTCATATTAGTGGCGGCGCATCAATTGAGACGTATAAGACAGTGCTTGAAAGGGAAGAAACGTTAAAAGAACTTCTTTTTGCGAGAGGGTACATGTTCAATGATCCGATCTATACGTTATACTTTTTGCAGAGCACACATTTGCCTTACATTAGGGTGACACCTAAAGGGATCTTTGATGTAATGAAAAAAACTGTACTCTTTCCATCGATAATGCGTTAAAATATAAAAGAGCAGGGGTTAATATTTGATGAATCGATATGTAAGAGTGCTGATTTACAGTGTTTGTGTTTTTTTACTTGTTTCATGTGCCAATCGGGAAAATAAAAGCAATGTCTATCCACTGACAGGAACCAACGCAGAAAAAGCTGCTGTCGAACGGCCAATGGCGGTGATGGTGAACAATCATCCGAAAGCACGGCCGCAGTCTGGATTAAGCAAAGCAGATGTTGTGATTGAAGCCCTTAGTGAAGGATCGATCACCAGATTTTTAGCGATCTTTCAAAGCGAAATGCCAGAAGTGGTCGGTCCAGTGAGAAGTGCTCGTGAGTACTTCATTGAGTTGGCGCTCGGGTTTAATGCTCTGTATGTTCATCATGGTTGGAGCCCAGGTGCTAGGGAAATGCTTGAAGGCGGTGCTGCTGACTATATTAATGGTCTGAATGATAATGGCAGTACATTTTGGAGAGCAGATTTTCGAAAAGCTCCCCATAATTCGTATACTTCATTTAAAAACATAAAAAAAGCAGCTGATGACAAAGGGTATGCTCTCGAATCCGATACAGTACCACTATCTTTTCAAGCAGATGAGACAACACCTGATGAAGCGCCTGCCTCGGTTCGTTTCAATTATGGAACGAATCAGGTGAAATATCGTTTTGATCAGAATGTGAACGGGTATGTGAGAAAGTCTGATGGTGTTTTAACAACAGATATGGAAACTGAGAAACCGATTGTTCTGCAAAATATTTTAATCGTAGAAGCAGAACATCACATAAAAGATCATAAAGGAAGACGGAACATTGACCTGCGTTCTGGTGGAAAAGGATTACTTCTTTCAGGCGGTCAGCTATATCAAGTGAACTGGAAAAATGAAAACGGCCGTATTTTACCAGTTAAGGACGGGAACATCGTTCCTTTTGTCCCAGGAAAAACTTGGATCAATATCATTCCTGATCTCAGAGAGGTTTCGATTAGCAAAGGAGAAGGTGTGTAACAATGCAGATTGATAAACTACGCGGAAAAGAGCTTGACCAGCTTTTTCTTTCTATTCTATCATTGAAAGATCTTGAAGAGTGTTATCGTTTTTTTGATGACCTTTGTACGATAAATGAAATTCAATCACTGGCTCAGCGGCTCGAAGTTGCAAGAATGCTCCGCGAAGGTAACACATATCATAAAATCGAGTTGGAAACAGGGGCAAGTACAGCAACTATTTCCAGGGTGAAACGTTGTCTAAATTATGGTAATGATGCTTATACAATGGCACTCGACCGTGTAAAACAAACGGAATCATCTTCATAATGTTTCTCTAGAAATATCGCTTGGCTTTAAATGTCCAAGCGATTTTTTTTTGTCTATTGATCGTTTTTAAAAAAGGTGGGGAATTTGTTATAATGTTTAAATGGAAAGAACGATTGGAGGAGCTTTTTTCATGTATGATGTTACCGAGTGGAAGCATGTCTTTAAACTCGATCCCCATAAAGAGATAACAGATGAGCAGCTTGAACAGCTATGTGAATCTGGCACAGATGCAATTTTGATTGGCGGAAGCGATCATATTGCAGAAGATGATGTATTGCGATTGATGTCAAAAGTTCGGCGTTTTTTAGTTCCGTGCATTCTCGAAATTTCGACAATTGAGGCGATAGTGCCGGGGTTTGATCTTTATTTTATCCCGACTGTTTTGAATAGTTGTGATCGGAAATGGATCGTTGGTCTTCATCAAGAAGCGATGAAAGAATATGGAGAGTTGATCTCACCAGAAGACATCGTTGTTGAAGGCTACTGTATTTTAAATCATGACTGCAAAGCAGCGGCGTTAACAAATGCCGATACAGCGCTGGAATTAGAAGACATAAAAGCATATGCAAGAATGGCTGAACATCTTTTTCATTTGCCGATTTTTTATTTGGAATATAGCGGAATGTTTGGAGATGTGGAGATCGTTAAGCAAACAAAAGCTGTGTTAAACAACACGACTTTGTTTTATGGCGGCGGAATTACCAGTTATGAAACAGCGGTTAAAATGCTCGAGCATGCCGATGTCATTGTTGTTGGAAATGTGATTTATGATGATTTTAAAAAAGCATTACAAACCGTTAAGGTTGTTAAAAAATAAAACAAATTCGTTTATAATAGAACATATGTTTGAGAAAAGGCGGTGAGCAGTGTTGAATGGTATGCGTGACCAATTATTAAAGGGTTTAAATCGTGTTCAGCAAGAAGCGGTTAAAACGACGGATGGACCGCTTTTAATTATGGCTGGAGCAGGCAGTGGAAAGACAAGGGTTCTAACGCATCGGATCGCTTACTTAATGGTGGAAAAACGCGTAGCTCCGTGGAATATTTTAGCGATTACTTTTACAAATAAGGCTGCCAGGGAAATGAAAGAACGTGTTGAACAGATTCTGGGGCCGGAAGCAGAGGATATTTGGATTTCGACTTTCCATAGTATGTGTGTCCGAATCTTGCGAAGGGATATTGACCGAATTGGGATCAACAGGAATTTCTCAATTCTTGATAGCTCTGATCAGCTTTCAGTTATTAAAGGAATCTTGAAAGAACGAAACATCGATCCGAAAAAGTTTGATCCGCGCAGTATTCTTGGATCGATCAGCGGTGCGAAAAATGAACTGATCGACCCTGAGGAATATGAGAAAACAGCAGGCGGCTATTTTGAGCAAGTTGTCAGTGATGTTTACAAAGACTATCAGAAAAAACTGCACAAAAATCAATCGCTTGATTTCGATGACTTGATTATGGCAACGATCCGCTTGTTTGAGAGAGTTCCTGAGGTTCTAGAATATTATCAGCGCAAGTTTCAATTTATTCATGTTGATGAATATCAAGATACGAATAGGGCGCAATATTGGCTTGTCAAAAAATTGGCGCAACGTCTTGAAAATATTTGTGTTGTCGGTGATTCCGATCAGTCGATTTATAAGTGGCGCGGTGCCGATATCACAAACATCCTCTCTTTTGAAAAAGATTATCCAAATGCAAGTGTCATTTTTTTAGAACAAAACTACAGATCGACAAAACGGATATTGAATGCAGCGAATGGTGTGATTGGGCACAATGCCAATAGAAAGCCGAAAAAACTTTGGACAGACAATGATGAAGGGGCAAAAATTTCTTATTTCAGAGGAGATAATGAATTTGCCGAAGGACAATTTATTGCTGGGAAAATTCAGGAACTGATCAGATCAGACAAACGTTCTCTTTCAGACATTGCCGTTTTATATCGGACAAATGCCCAGTCCCGTGTCATTGAGGAAACACTGATGAAAGCGAACATTAACTATCAAATGGTCGGTGGTACGAAGTTCTATGACAGAAAAGAAATTAAAGATTTGCTTGCATATTTAAGGCTTGTCGCAAATCCTGATGATGATATCAGTTTTGCGAGAATCGTCAATGTACCGAAACGAGGAGTTGGGGCATCTTCTGTTGAGAAGATTGCGGCATATGCAGGATTAAATGACTTGTCACTGTTTGAAGCGCTCGGTCAAGTCGATTTTATCGGACTTAGCGCAAGAGCAGCAAACACTTTAGATGAGTTCAGACAAATGATTGAACATTTAACAAACATGCAAGAATATTTAACAATTACCGAATTGACTGAAGAAATTCTTGAAAAAACACAATACCGCGAGATGCTGAAAGCAGAAAAATCACTTGAAGCGGAAAGCCGGCTCGAAAATATTGATGAGTTTTTGTCTGTGACAAAGAACTTTGAACAGCAAAGCGAAGATAAATCACTCGTTGCTTTTTTAACTGATTTGGCACTTATTGCCGATATTGATCAGCTTGATCAAAAAGAAGAAGAAGAGGGGCAGGATGCCGTCATTTTAATGACACTTCATGCTGCTAAAGGGCTGGAGTTTCCGGTCGTCTTTTTGCCGGGGTTAGAAGAAGGAGTATTTCCGCACAGTCGTTCATTGATGGAAGAAGCGGAGATGGAAGAAGAGCGGCGTCTTGCATATGTTGGGATTACGAGAGCGGAAGAGGAGCTCTATTTATCAAATGCCAAAATGCGAACGTTATTCGGTAGAACAAATATGAATATGGAGTCAAGGTTTATTGCGGAAATACCAGACGATTTATTGGACAATCTAAATGAAGAGAAGAGTCTGAAAAAACCGTTTGCCAAAAAAACAGAACGGAGAGGAGCGGTCATGCGACCGTCAGTCCCGTATAGTAAATCAGGTGCTGATGAAATCGGTTGGACTGTTGGTGATAAAGCTTCCCACAAAAAATGGGGTGTTGGTACGGTTGTCAGTGTCAAAGGCTCAGGAGAATCTACAGAGCTTGATATCGCTTTTCCTAGTCCAATCGGGGTCAAACGTCTTCTTGCGGCCTTTGCGCCAATTGAAAAGCAATAATCGCAGATTGAAAGGACGAAATCAATGGAAAAAGAAGTGGCAAAACATCGTGTAGAACAACTGCATGCACTCATTAACAAATACAACTATGAATATCATACACTTGATGATCCTAGTGTTCCTGATTCTGAATATGACAAACTGATGAAGGAGCTTATTGCGATTGAAGAAGAGTTTCCAGAGTTAAAAACACCTGATTCTCCTTCACAGCGAGTCGGTGGCGCCGTGTTGGACGCCTTTCAAAAAGTACAGCATAAAACACCAATGCTCAGTCTTGGCAATGCATTTAATGAAGAGGATCTGCGCGACTTTGACCGCAGAGTCCGTCAGGCAGTTGGTGATGTTGACTATAATGTTGAATTGAAAATAGATGGACTTGCTGTTTCATTGCGTTATGAAAACGGCGTATTTGTAAGAGGTGCGACAAGGGGAGACGGAACAACAGGTGAGGATATCAGCGAGAATCTGAAAACGATCAGAAACATTCCTCTCAAAATGAACCGGGATTTTTCAATTGAAGTGCGAGGAGAAGCGTTTATGCCGAAACGCTCCTTTGAACAGTTGAACAAAGCGAGAATCGAAAGAGAGGAAGAACCATTTGCCAATCCGCGGAATGCTGCTGCTGGTTCATTAAGACAGCTCGATCCGAAAATTGCAGCGAAACGAAATCTCGATATTTTCGTCTACAGTATAGCGGAGCTTGATGAAATGGGTGTGGAAACGCAAAACGAAGGGCTCGATTTTCTCGATGAACTCGGATTTAAAACCAATCATGAACGAAAAAAATGTTCAACGATCGAAGAGGTGATCGTGTTCATTGAAGAGTTGAAAACAAAGCGAGCCGATCTATCCTATGAAATTGACGGGATTGTCATTAAAGTCAATTCGCTCCATCAGCAAGAAGAACTAGGCTTTACGGCGAAAAGCCCGCGTTGGGCAATTGCCTACAAATTTCCGGCTGAAGAAGTGGTTACAACTTTACTAGACATAGAATTAAGTGTTGGTCGGACAGGGGCGGTGACACCGACAGCGATTCTGGAACCTGTCAAGGTGGCAGGAACGACCGTTCAAAGAGCGTCCCTGCATAATGAAGATTTAATCAAAGAGAAAGATATTAGACTGTTTGACAAAGTCGTCATTAAAAAAGCCGGTGATATCATTCCTGAGGTCGTGAATGTACTTATCGACCAACGTACTGGAGAAGAAAAAGAATTCAATATGCCTGAGGATTGTCCGGAGTGCGGGAGCAAGCTTGTCAGAATTGAAGAGGAAGTTGCACTTCGCTGCATCAATCCTAAGTGTCCGGCACAGATTAGGGAAGGCTTGATTCACTTCGTTTCTCGTCAAGCGATGAATATTGAAGGGTTGGGAGAGCGGGTAATTGCCCAACTGTTTCGTGAGAATTTGGTTCATACTGTCGCTGACCTTTATAAACTCTCGAAAGATCAACTCATCAATCTAGAACGAATGGGAGAAAAATCGTCGGACAACTTATTACAGTCGATTGAAAAATCAAAGGAAAACTCTTTAGAACGGCTTCTTTTCGGACTTGGTATCCGATTTATTGGTGCAAAAGCCGCGAAAACACTGGCACAGCATTTTGAAACACTTGACAGTCTCCAGCAGGCTTCAAAAGAAGAATTCATTGCAGTTGATGAAATTGGCGAAAAAATGGCTGATGCCTTAGTGACCTATTTTCAAAAAGAAGAGATGTTGAACTTATTAGCTGAATTGCAACAGCTTGGGGTCAACACAGAATATAAAGGTCCGAAAAAGATCAAAGTGGAAGATAGTGATTCCTACTTTGCTGGTAAAACGATCGTATTGACTGGAAAGCTCAATGAATTATCGAGAAATGATGCCAAAGCAAAAATTGAAGCACTTGGAGGCAAAGTGACCGGCAGTGTAAGTAAAAAAACCGATTTAGTGATTGCTGGTGAAGCAGCAGGGAGTAAACTAGACAAGGCGAGCGAACTTAACATAGAAGTGTGGGACGAAAAAAGATTGATCAGTGAGCTAAAGAAATAAGAGGAGTGTTTTCTATTGAAAAAGACATTATGTTTGGTTTCTATGGTGGGGATTCTGATGCTCTCTGCCTGCGGACCGAATTTTGGGGGCGAAGAGGAGCAAGAGATGGTTCAAAAGACGCAAAAGTCAAAAGAAAAAGCGATCATCCCCAAATACAACATCTCTGATTCATATTACAAAATGGTTCTTCCGTTTAAAGCTGGAAAAGCGCGGGGATTAACAACCGAGCGTTTGAATACGAGGCTTGATATTGATGAATTTGAAACCGGTATGATGCGTCTGGCACAAGATTCTTATCCAACAGATGATTATCTTTTTCAAGAGGGGCAATATCTAGACGAGGATACGGTGACAAGTTGGCTGGCTCGGAAAAAGACAGGATCTGATTTGGAAAAAGAAAAGAAAAAAGATAAAGATTTTAAAAATCTCGGTTTGAATCCGGCACTATCTGGAAGTGGTTCAAAGGATAAGCAAAATAAAGATAACCCGATTTATCTTGCCCATATGCTTGAGCACAACTATCTTGTCCGTAAAGACAAGGATACGATTGAGCTTGGCGGTGTAGTGATTGGTCTCGCACTTAACTCAGTTTACTATTATCGAGAGGATGTCGGCGAGCCGCAAAAAGAAGTAATGATCAGTGATAAAAAACTGAAACAAGAAGGCGAAAAGATCGCACAGGAAGTGGCGAAACGTGTTCGCAACAAGGACAGCTTAAAAAACATACCGCTGACGATTATCCTTTACAAACAAGCGCCAAAATCGTCCATCGTTCCTGGTAACTTTATTGCCAAAACGGATGTCAAAGCAGGTACAAGTGAAATAGGCGACTGGGATAATATTAACGAAGAATACGTTTTCTTTCCATCTGATGAAGGAAAGGAAAAACATCAGGATGACTGGGAACTATTTAAACGTTTCAAAAATAAAGTGGATTCCTATTTTCCAAACTATACTGGAGTCGTAGGCACAGCTCTTTATAAAGATGATCAAATGAAGACCATGAAAATTGATATCCCGATGCAGTTTTATGGGAAAAGTGAAGTCATTGCCTTCACACAATTCCTGACTGGTGAAGTGATGGATTACTATGGAAAAGGCGATCTGAATGTCGAAATCAATATTAAATCATCTGAAGGTCAAGAAGCTGTTATCCTGAAAAAACCAGGTGACAAAGAACCAACTGTTCATATTTATGATAAATAAGTTTTAGACGGGGCTGTCCAATAAAGTGGACGCCCTTTTCACGTTTAACAAATGGAGCTGTCTAAAAAGGACTTTTTAGACAGCTCCTTCTTCATTGACGAATTTAAAGAGTATCACATTTAACCCCAACAACACCGTCGATTGCTTTAATATCATAATAAACGTCAGTCACATAACGCTTCTTATGTACCATGACTTTCGTTTCCATAATCGGAAAATCCTTTTCACGCATATCATCGATACGGACGGAATGAATTCGAATCTCCTTTTTTTTCATTTCCTTCAGGATATCTGTCATTTTATGTTTATCAGATAATGACATGCGAACTCGTATTTCTTTTTCCTGCAATCGGTTCGGACCGATTTTGCCAACAAACCATGGCAAAAATTCAACACTGACTAAAATAAAGGCAAGACTAACAAACGCTTCTTTATAAAAGCCGGCACCGATTGCCACTCCTAGACCTGCTGCACCCCAAATCATCGCAGAAGTGGTAAGACCTGAGATGACATCATTGCTTTTTCTTAAAATCACACCGGCTCCGATAAAACCAATTCCAGAAATAATCTGTGCTGGCAGTCGTAACGGATCCATCATAATTCTGTTTGATTTTGGAAAATGGTATGCCGCATCAATGCTGATCATTGTTAATACACATGAACTGATCGCAATGACAATACAGGTTTTTAAGCCGAGCGGCTTATTTTTTAGTTCCCTTTCAAGACCGATGACCATGCCGATTAATGTTGCTATCCCTAGCTTCATAAATGTAGCAAATTCGATATGCCAATCCATGTCTCCACCTCCCCCCTTTACAGAATATGTTACATCATATTTGCCGGAAAAACGTAATGAAATGCCTAAAAGGATATGAAAAGCCGCCAAGAAACGCATCCTTGGCGGCTTTATCATGCCATTAAATATTAAAAAGTATGTTGTTTTCCATGTGTTTGTTCCATTTCTTCAAATAGATCTGTAGCTTCTTTAGCCGGTATACTGCTGACTAGACTGACAATAATAATCGTAGCCAAGCTAATGAAGAACCCAGGAATCAGTTCATAGATACCTGTTTTATCCTTCAGGTCAGCGATGATCCAGATTAATACGGTAACAGCTCCTGTAATCATCCCTCCTAAAGCGCCCCACTGGTTCATTCGTTTCCAGTATAAGCTGAGGAGAATCGCTGGTCCAAATGCCGAACCAAATCCAGCCCAAGCATAACCGACAAGATCAAGGATTGTATCATTCGGATTTAAAGAGAGTAGAATGGCGATGACAGCAACGAGTAACACACTAAGCCGTCCAACGAAAACAAGTTCGCGATCTGTTGCTTTGCGGCGGAAAAATGTTCGGTAAAAATCTTCGGTCATGGCACTTGATGTCACCAAAAGCTGAGACGATACCGTACTCATAATGGCTGCGAGCAATGCAGAAAGTAAAAATCCAGTGATCAATGGATGGAACAATACTTTTGAAAAGACGATAAAAATCGTTTCCGGGTCTTTAAGGGTCGCACTTGTATTATGAACATAAGCTACCCCAATTAAGCCGACAAGCACTGCTCCGAGTACGGAGATGATCATCCAGCTCATCGCAATGCGGCGTGCTGGTTTTAGCGCTTTTACAGATGATATCGCCATAAATCGGACGATAATGTGCGGCTGCCCGAAGTAGCCTAATCCCCAGGCAAGAAAAGAAATAATGCTAATGACGGTCGTTCCTTTGAAGAAATCTAACAGGCTTGGTTTGACTTCTCCTATTGTATCAAATGTCGGTGTGATTCCACCCAAATCCGTAAAGGCAACGATCGGCACGAGCACTAGTGCGACAAACATAATCATACCTTGCAGAAAGTCAGTTAGACTGACAGCCAAAAATCCCCCAAACAACGTATAAATCATAACGACTGCAGCTGTTACAATTAAGCCAATTCTATAGTCGAATCCAAATGCCGTTTGAAACATTCGACCACCTGACACCATTCCCGCTGATGTATACAGCGTGAAAAACACGATAATGACGAGGGCTGATGACAGCCGTAAGATTCTTGTTTTATCATTAAAACGGTTTTCAAAAAAGTCAGGAATTGTAATCGCATCATTTGCTACTTCTGTATATGTGCGCAAACGAGGTGCGACAACCAAATAATTGACATAAGCTCCAACTGTCAAACCAATGGCAAGCCAACCGCCGGAAAGACCTGTAGTATACAAGGTTCCCGGTAGACCCATTAACATCCAACCGCTCATATCTGATGCGCCAGCTGATAATGCTGTAACAGCAGGACCAAGACCTCTGCCGCCAAGCATATAGTCATTCAGGTTGGTTGTTTTTCGGTATGAATACCAGCCGATTAACAACATAACGCCAAAATAAATCCCCAAAGCAATTATTATTTCAATTTTCACGTTTCTTATCTCTCCTCTTTACATTAATTTGGCATCACCTCTTTTGGATTTTAATCAACACTGATTTTTTGTGTACGAAGAATAAATGCAGAGCCTCTCTTTAAAAAATCAAGTATTGATAAATTCGGCGCTGCCAATATGGATCGTACTTAGTTACTTAAACTATCAAACAATTGCAAATCGATCAACCGTATAAAATGATTTCTTTTTCTGAAAAAATCTTGAATTTTACGATCAACAATACAATGAAAACGCTTACAATAAAATATAAAGTAAAAATATTCAGAAAATTAGTACATGCCATTTAAGAGAAATTGACTATTTGAAATAGGGTTTATCTACGGTTTTATTGCTTTGCAATGCGGAAATTTGGTATGATCAATATTATATGACTAAGGAAAGAATCATCTTGGAGGTGTTTTTTATGTCGCGTATTTCTATAGAAGAAGTAAAACATGTCGCCCACCTTGCTAGACTTGCGATTACAGATGAGGAGGCGGAAATGTTTACAAAGCAACTCGACAGTATCATTACGTTTGCAGAAGAGCTGAATGAAGTGGATACAGAGAATGTTAAACCAACAACACATGTATTGCAAATGAAAAATATGATGAGAGAAGATGTCCCGGGTAAAGGCCTGCCGGTTGAGGACGTTGTTAAAAACGCACCTGACCATAAAGACGGCTATATTCGAGTACCATCAATTTTGGACTAAAGGAGGGGGCGTAAAACGATGTCACTGTTTGATCACAAAATATCTGAACTTAAAACGCTCATACATAAAAAAGAGATCAGTATCTCAGATTTAGTCAATGAATCTTATCAACGAATTCAAAAAGTGGACGGAAAGGTGCAAGCCTTTTTACAGCTTGATGAAGAAAAAGCTCGCGCATATGCAAAGGAGCTTGATGAGGCGGTAGGCAGTCGAGATGAACATGGTCTGCTTTTCGGATTGCCGATTGGCATTAAGGACAATATTGTCACAAAAGATCTACGGACAACTTGCGCAAGCAAAATTTTACAAAATTTTGATCCGATTTATGATGCAACTGTTGTTCAGCGCCTTCACGAAGCTGAGGCTGTTACAATTGGAAAATTGAATATGGATGAGTTTGCAATGGGGTCTTCTACAGAAAACTCTGGATACCAAAAAACGAAAAACCCTTGGAACTTAGAAACGGTTCCAGGCGGTTCAAGCGGCGGCTCAGCGGCGGCAGTTGCAGCAGGGGAAGTACCATTTTCACTCGGATCAGATACAGGCGGCTCGATCCGTCAGCCGGCATCTTTCTGTGGTGTTGTCGGTTTAAAACCGACATATGGCCGTGTTTCAAGATATGGTCTTGTTGCATTTGCTTCTTCATTAGATCAAATCGGTCCAATTACAAGATCTGTTGAGGATAATGCCTATCTTCTCCAAGCCATTTCCGGGGTTGACGAGATGGACTCGACAAGCGCAAATGTCGAAGTGCCTGATTATCTGTCCGCATTAACAGGTGATATTAAAGGGCTTAAAATCGCAGTTCCGAAAGAATATCTTGGTGAAGGTGTTGGACAAGCTGCCAAGGATTCGGTTCTTGCAGCTTTAAAAGTATTGGAAGGCCTTGGGGCAACTTGGGAAGAAGTGTCTTTGCCGCATAGTAAATATGCGCTTGCCACTTATTATTTGCTCGCATCTTCTGAAGCTTCAGCCAACTTGGCTCGTTTTGACGGTATCCGCTACGGTTATCGAACTGATCGTACCGATAACTTGATTGACCTTTATAAACAGACGCGTGCCGAAGGCTTTGGCAATGAAGTCAAGCGCCGCATTATGCTTGGAACGTTTGCATTAAGTTCAGGATATTATGATGCTTATTATAAAAAAGCACAGAAAGTTAGAACATTGATCAAAAAAGACTTTGAAGATGTATTTGCAAACTATGATGTCATTATCGGACCAACAACGCCTACACCTGCGTTTAAACTTGGAGAAAAAACAAGTGACCCACTAACAATGTATGCGAATGACATTTTGACGATTCCTGTCAACCTTGCTGGTGTACCAGGAATTAGCGTGCCATGCGGTTTTGCTGATGGTTTACCGCTTGGTCTGCAAATCATTGGCAAACATTTTGATGAGAGCACAGTATACCGCGTTGCCCATGCCTATGAACAAGCAACAGACCACCATAAACAAAAACCTGAATTGTAAGGGGTGATAATCCATGAATTTTGAAACGGTAATCGGACTTGAAGTCCATGTAGAATTAAAAACAAAATCAAAAATCTTTTCAAGTTCACCAACACCATTTGGTGCAGAAGCCAATACCCAAACAAGTGTCATCGATTTAGGCTATCCGGGTGTTCTCCCTGTTTTAAATAAAGAAGCAGTCAATTTTGCAATGAAAGCGGCAATGGCTTTAAACTGTGAAATCGCAACAGAGACAAAATTCGACCGAAAAAACTATTTCTACCCAGATAATCCGAAAGCATATCAAATTTCTCAATTTGATAAACCGATCGGTGAAAACGGCTGGATTGAGATTGAAGTTGAAGGAAAAACAAAACGGATCGGTATCACTCGTCTTCATTTAGAAGAAGATGCTGGAAAACTGACACATACAGGTGACGGATACTCTCTTGTTGATTATAACCGTCAAGGAACACCGCTTGTTGAAATTGTCTCAGAACCAGACATCAGAACACCTGAAGAGGCATATGCCTATCTTGAAAAGCTAAAATCGATCATTCAATATACAGGTGTTTCCGACTGTAAGATGGAGGAAGGTTCACTCCGCTGTGATGCCAATATTTCCTTGCGTCCAATTGGTCAGGAACAATTCGGTACAAAAACAGAACTTAAAAATCTAAACTCATTTGCCTTTGTTCAAAAAGGTCTTGAGCATGAAGAAAAACGCCAGGCACAAGTCCTTCTTTCAGGCGGTGTGATTCAACAGGAAACGCGTCGCTATGATGAGGCATCAAAGACAACAATCTTGATGAGGGTTAAAGAAGGTTCTGATGATTACCGTTATTTCCCTGAACCTGATCTTGTAGAGCTTTATATTGATGATGAGTGGAAACAGCGTGTTAAAGACACCATTCCAGAACTTCCTGATGAACGCCGCAAACGTTATATCGAAAAACTTGGATTACCAGCTTATGATGCAAAAGTGCTGACATTAACGAAAGAGATGTCCGATTTCTTTGAAGCTGCTGTTGAAAAAGGTACTGACGCAAAACTTGCCTCCAACTGGCTAATGGGTGAAGTATCTGCTTATTTGAATGCACAGCAGAAAGAACTTGCAGATGTTGCACTGACACCTGAAGGTCTTGCCGGTATGATTAAGCTGATTGAAAAAGGAACGATTTCCTCTAAAATCGCTAAAAAAGTCTTTAAAGAATTAATTGAAAACGGCGGAGATCCAGAGAAAATTGTCAAAGAAAAAGGACTTGTGCAAATTTCTGATGAAGCAACACTAAGAAAACTTGTTACAGATGCACTTGATAACAACCCGCAGTCAATCGAAGACTTTAAAAACGGAAAAGACCGAGCAATCGGCTTCCTTGTGGGACAAATTATGAAAGCTTCAAAAGGCCAGGCAAATCCACCGCTGGTCAATAAGTTCTTGCTTGAAGAAATCAATAAACGTTAAAAAAGCAGCCGCAGGGCTGCTTTTTTAGTGTAATAACTCTATTCAATCAGTAGTACTGCCATCATCAATTGTCCATAAGAAAATGAGAAATCATCTCGAATAGTCCTTGCAAATTCTTTTGTTTTTCTAAGTTTGTCAGCATTCCTTTTATTACAGGTTTTCTGACCACATCTTTTTTCAGTTCTTCTTCAATGACTTCAAGTGTGATGATAATATCTTCTGGAAGTTCAACCTCTTTTTTTAGTTTGTCAATTTCCTGCAATATTTTCATTTGATCTGTGTGATTGTCGCCGTTTCGGTAAGAATAAAAGATATCTAAATTAAGCATTGGTTTCTCACCACTTGTGAGAAGTCCATCAATCATCTCATCGACTCTTCTGACGATGAAACTGGCCAGTTCATCAATATCAATATCAAGTTCGTGAAAGATAAATAAATTTTGATAGGACTGAACAATTCCTTGGACGATAATGGATAGATCAGCAAGATAAGGTTGGCAAGTGTCTCCATATGCTGAGAAAAGGACATCATAATAAGTTTCATGAAACTTATCACTGATCTCTTGAAAATATTCTTTGATTTTGCTGTTCTCTGGGATGCTATGTTCACTGATCATCACTAGAATAAAGTCGCGCTGCTCTTTGCTTTCTTTAAATTGATAAGCAATCTGTTCTTTGAAAATTTCTTTCGGGATTGCATGTTTTTCCTGAATTCTCTTCATATTGTCCATCATTCGATCGATATAATATTTAATGATATCTAATAAAAGTGCGTCTTTAGATTTAAAATGTAGATAAAAAGATCCTTTCGAGATCTCACATTCATTAACGATGTCTTGAACGGTTGTTGAAGCAAACCCTTTTTTTGCGAACAGGCGAAGACCTGCTTTAATAATTTTTTCCTCTTTTTCTGTCATAAAAGTGCCCCTTTTAACTTTAAAATTAGTTAAATTTTAATGGATATCAGTTGACCCTGTTTATCCGTACAGTTTATTATTATCTAGAATGACCAGTCAGTCAAATCTGTATTATTGATTATTTCAAGAAAAAAATGGAGGTTGTAATGAATTCTATCATCAATTTTGTGCTGAAGAACAAGTTCGCTGTATGGCTTTTAACAATCATTGTGACGTTGGCTGGCTTATATGCCGGCTTGAATATGAAACAGGAAACCATTCCAGACATTAATACACCGATCATCACAGTCACGACAACTTACCCTGGGGCAACACCTGACGAAGTAACTGAGAAGGTGACAAAGCCGATTGAACAGGCTGTCCAAAATATGAACGGTGTCGATGTTTATACATCAACTTCATTTGAAAATGCATCATCAGTTCAAATTCAATATGAGTTTGAAAAAGATATGGATGAGGCAAAAGATGAAGTAGCAGAAGCACTCTCTGATTTAAAATTGCCAGATGGTGCAGAAAAACCAAAAATTTCTCGAATGAGTTTTAATGCTTTTCCAATTATGTCACTAAGTGTTTCAAGTGAAAAAGATTCGCTTGAAGATTTAACCACGACCATTGAAAATGATATCGTTCCATCTTTAAAAGGACTTGATGGAGTCGGTACTGTCCAAATTGCTGGTCAGCAGGTAAAAGAAGTTCGTTTATCTTTTAAAGAAGACCAATTAAAAAAATACGGTCTTGATAAAGAAACTGTTAAAAACGTGATCAAAGCTTCTGACATCAAAATGCCTTTAGGTCTGCAAACCTTTGGAAATAAAGAAAAATCCGTAGTCGTTGATGGAAACATTATCAGTTTGAAAGATTTAAAAAACATGCGGATTCCGGTCACTGGGCAACCTTCTGGTGCAGCTCAAGCAGGCCAGGGTGCACAAGCTGGACAAGCAGCACAGACACCAACAAGCGTACCACAAAGTACTACTGGGGTGCCAACAGTTAAACTTTCAAAAATTGCTGATGTGAAGCTTGTCGGTGAAGCAAAATCGATTTCTCGAACAAATGGTAAGGAAAGTATCGGGATTCAAATTGTGAAAGCGGCAGATGCCAATACTGTTGTTGTTGCAGACCATGTGAAAGAAGAACTGAAAAAGTTTGAAAAAGATCATAAAGGCTTAAAATTCAATACAACTTATGATCAGGCTAAACCGATTGAAGAGTCTGTGAGCACGATGTTAAACAAAGCGATTTTTGGTGCATTGTTTGCAATTGCGATCATTCTCTTGTTTTTAAGAAACATCAAATCAACGATAATCTCAGTCGTGTCGATTCCATTATCACTGTTGATCGCGATCTTTATTCTTAATCAGATGGATATTACGCTCAACATTATGACTCTTGGAGCGATGACGGTTGCCATAGGCCGGGTCATTGATGACTCGATAGTGGTTATTGAAAATATTTATAGACGAATGGCTCTGAAAGAAGAAAAACTGAGAGGAAAACAATTAGTCCGCGAAGCAACAAAAGAAATGTTTATGCCTATCATGTCTTCAACAATTGTGACAATTGCGGTCTTTTTACCGCTAGGTTTGGTAGGTGGAATGGTCGGCGAATTATTTATGCCGTTTGCTCTGACAATTGTCTTTGCGTTGCTTGCTTCTCTGTTGATCTCAATTACGCTTGTACCAGCAATGGCGCACAGCCTCTTTAAAAAAGGACTGACAGGCCAAACGAAACTAAAAGAACATAAGCCAAGCAAATTGGCTGATGTTTATAAAAACATTCTCAACTGGACATTGAATCATAAATGGATCACTTCAGGAATCGCAACCTTAATGCTTGTCGGAAGTTTGCTATTGACACCATTTATCGGTGTTAGCTTCTTGCCAAGTGAAAAAGAAAAAACAGCGATGATCACGTATAGTCCTGAACCAGGCCAAACGCGAAGCCAAGCAGAAAAAGAAGTCAAAAAAGCAGAAGAGGTCCTTTTGAAGCGAGATCATGTCAAAAGTGTTCAGCTCTCACTCGGATCTGAAAATCCAATGAACCCGGGCAACACAAATGATGCACTCTTCTTTGTCTCTTATGATGAAGACACACCTAACTTTGATAAAGAAAAAGAGCGCGCTGTGAAAGCGATCCAGGAAAAGGCGAATAAAGGTGAATGGGAATCGCAAAATATGTCATCGTCCGGTGCAAACAATAAAGTCAGTTACTTTATTTATGGCGACAAAATTTCAAGTCTTGAAGGCACTGTAAAAGATGTCGAAAAGATTATGAAAAAAGAATCAGGGCTGAAAAATGTAGATTCCAGTTTAGCAGAGTCTTATGAAGAATTTACATTCAAAGCTGATCAAGAAAAACTCAGCAAACTAGGGCTTACTGCTTCACAAATTGCTGCTGAACTTATGCCTGAACGGAGCCAAACTGCACTGACTCAAATTGAAAAAGATGGAAAAGAACTTGATGTCTATGTTCAGACAGACAAAAAAGATCACAAAAAAATTAGTGATTTAGAGAACAAAATGATTCAAACGCCACTTGGGCAAAAAGTAAAAATTGGTGATGTTGTTGATCTCAAGAAAGGTAAAACGTCTGACACAGTGACAAGACGAGACGGCAAAATTTTCGTTGAAGTCAGCGGTGATTTAACAACAGATGATGTGTCAAAAGTATCGCAAGACATCCAGAAAAAAGTTGATAAACTTGACTTGCCGTCAAATGTTGACATCGATACTGGCGGAGTTACGAAAGATATCGCCGAATCATTTTCCCAACTTGGGCTCGCCATGCTTGCTGCAATCGCGATCGTCTATTTAATTCTTGTCATCACATTCGGTGAAGCATTGGCACCATTTGCTATTCTGTTCTCACTCCCATTTGCAGTAATTGGCGCGCTTGTCGGTCTCTTTATTGCAAAAGAGACGATCAGTTTAAATGCGTTAATCGGAGTATTGATGCTAATCGGAATAGTAGTAACAAATGCGATTGTCTTAATTGACCGAGTCATTCACAAAGAACGCGAAGGACTTTCAACGAGAGAATCCTTGCTTGAAGCAGGAGCAACAAGGCTTCGTCCGATCTTAATGACCGCTTTTGCAACAATTGGCGCACTTTTGCCACTTGCACTAGGATTTGAAGGCGGAAGTCAAATCGTCTCTAAAGGACTTGGTGTTACCGTAATTGGCGGTCTGACAAGCTCAACACTTCTAACACTTGTGATCGTTCCGATCGTTTATGAAGTATTAAGCAAATTCAGACGCAAGAGCCGGAAAACTGAAGAAGAATAAATAACAACAAAGCCTTAGTTCCCCGAATCGGTGGCACTAAGGCTTTTTTTTGAATTGTTCGGATTTACATTGATTTCTAATGACAATTTCTTCCGATCTAATGATGGAATATTACAGGAGTGTATGGATAAAATAAGCAAATCAAAAATGATATGTAAGGAGCAAAACATACTATGAAAAAAACAACAATCATTGCATGTTTTACAGCGCTGATGCTTACACTTCCGAACCTTGCAAACGCCCAATACTACGTAAAAAAGGGTGATACACTCACAGGCATCGCCAAAAAACATCATATGCGCTACGCTGATTTAAAAAGCTTAAACCCCCAATTTACAAATCCTAATTTAATTCGTGTTGGAGATTTTGTCGTTGTTCGCTCTAAAAATAAAGCAAAAGACCTTGTGGAATACGCACGCAGTTTACAGGATGTAACCACATATGTTTATGGAGGAAAGAAACCCCCAACAAAAACAGACTGCAGTGGGTGGGTACAACACGTTTACAAAAAATTCGGAGTGAAATTGCCAAGGACAAGCAGAGACCAAGCCAAAGTAGGTCAGCCAGTCTCCTTTAAACAATTAAAACTCGGTGACTTAATGTTTTTCAGCACAAGAGCTGACAAAGTCATTACACATGTTGGCATTCACATGGGTAAAGAATATTGGATCTCTAATTTAAGCGCTAAACAAGACGTTGAAATTTTAAGCACTTGGGGCAGTTGGACAAAAAAATACTTTCTTTGGGGACAAAGGGTTTTATAAACGTTTAAAGACTCAGAGTTAAGCCTAATCATGAGGACTAATCAGTGCTAACACTTGATGGTCCTCCCATTTTTCTTTAATTTTAACATTTTTCCGAGCAATTCCTTCTTTATGAAATCCGGCTTTTTCTAACACTCGAATCGATGCCAAGTTGTGAGGTATGACTCCAGCTTCAATGCGATGCAGTTTTAAATCAGAAAATGCAAACGCAGTTATTAATTTGACAGCTTCTGTCGTATAGCCTTTGCCATTATGTTTTTGGTCTAAAAAATAGCCGATAAAAGCACTTTGTAAAGAGCCGCGGCAAACTTGAAAAAGATTGATCGTTCCTAGCAGCACATCATTTGCCAACTGGAAAATACCAAATTCATATTGTTCATCATCTTGCCTCATAGTTGAGAACTCTTGAAGTCGTTTCTTTTGTCCTTCGACTGTATAAAAATCAGAAGACCGTTCCATGGAAAACTGTTCAAAAAAATCACGGTTATCCATCTGCAATTTAAGGCATGCTTCAGCATCATTTACAGTTAGTGGTCTGATATAAATGGATTTACCTATTTTCATGTCATTCGTCTCCATATTAGCTTTTTTCATTAATTCTTCCAAATACGCAAAAAACCTCTGTCGATCAACTTGATCAATGACTCTCATGACTCTGCCATCAGGATGTTCTTCTATCGTTCCTTGCCGCGGACTTTCTGTGTGAACAATGGCATTGACACTTTTAAAACGGATCAGATCTGTTGCTTCAAGTGACAATGTAGTGAGGACATCCCAAAGATAGTAAGTCGAATTTGTCTCGTTATGTACAAGCGGCGGACAGATTGCATAACATTGACCGACAAAGTCAATGCCGATATACTTCCGCAAGCTCGCCCAATGCATGCGGATCTCATTTGTTAGGGGCACTTGTCTTGTACTTTCAAGTGTCATCATATTGATTGGAATATTGTGATCAAACACCGTTTCCACACTAGCTGGATCCCAGAAAGCGTTCCATTCCGCCGTCCCGTCGTGTCCAGGTTCTTCCACATTCCCTTTTTTAAGAAAAGTACCACCCATCCAGACCAGCTTGTCAATCTGGGTTACAATCGTCGCATCTTTTCTCAGAGCACGGGCCAAGTCTGTCAATGGACCAGTAAACAGCAAGGTGACTGGCTTAGCACTCATTTTTAACAGGTTGATCAAATGAAGGTGGGCGGGAAGAACAGAAATTGGAGTCCTACCTACACCTTTTTCGTTTAAAATCGGTAGCGCATTAACATAATAGGAGTGCATCCGCCATTCACTTGGGAAAGAGTGCACCCCTCGTGAATTGGAAGCGGAAATTTCCAGAGGATAAGAACCGAAGCGGTCAATGATTTTTCTAGTGGCACCTAAAGCTGGCTCCAAGTAACAATCAGCAGGAATCACAGATGCTCCAATTAATTTAATGTCTTTCATTTGCAAGATGAGAAATAAGGAGACGAGGTCATCTACCCCTCCGTCATGGTTAAAATAAACAATTTTTTTCATAACTTCATCCTCCCTTATTGATATTTTACATTATTTACACTTGAAGGTGTTGGCTTTTTGTTCCAGAAAACAGGGGAGAAATATTTTAATGATTTGTTGCGATTTTTTAAACAACTAGTATAATTAAAGGTTGTTAGTGTGAAAAGATATGGATACTTTAATAGGATGATGAAATGATGAAAAGAGCAAGAATTATTTATAACCCGACCTCTGGTCGTGAGTTATTTAAAAAAAACCTTCCAAAAGTCCTGCAAAAATTTGAACAAGCTGGCTATGAAACATCATGCCATGCAACAACAAGTGAGGGCGATGCTGTTAAGGCAGCAAAAAGTGCTGCCGAGAGACAGTTTGATTTAATTATCGCAGCTGGTGGTGATGGCACTTTAAATGAAGTTGTCAATGGTTTAGCTCCTTTGGAAAAGCGCCCGAGGCTTGGAGTAATACCTGTTGGGACGACAAATGACTTTGCCAGAGCAGTCGGCATCCCAAGAGAGGATATTTTAAAAGCTGTTGACACAATACTAGAGGGTGAAACTCGCTCAATTGATATCGGTCGTGTTAATGAACAATATTTCATTAATATTGCTGGCGGTGGACGTTTGACTGAACTAACATATGACGTCCCAAGCAAATTAAAAACAATGCTCGGTCAACTTGCTTATTATTTAAAAGGGATGGAAATGCTTCCATCACTTCGACCAACTGAGGTTGAAATTGAATATGATGGGAAATTGTTTAGTGGAGAAGTTATGCTGTTTTTAGTCATGCTAACTAATTCAGTTGGCGGCTTTGAAAAACTTGCTCCTGATTCAAGTCTAAATGATGGCATGTTTGATCTCATTATTTTAAAACGGAGTAATCTCGCTGAATTTATCAAAGTTGCCGGGCTCGCGCTTCGTGGTGAACATATTCATCATGAGCATGTCATTTATACAAAAGCAAACCGTGTCAAAGTGACAGTCAAAGATAAAATGCTGTTAAATCTTGATGGTGAATATGGCGGACAATTACCGGGAGAATTTGAAAACCTTTATCATCATCTCGATGTCATTATGTCAAAAGAAAAAGCAGAAAAACTGAACTGAACGAACTTGGTCCAACATTGACCAAGTTTTTCTTCCCGTAGGTGAAAAACATGAAACAAAAAATCCCCGTTGAAAAAAATCAATATTATGATGTTGTCTTTGAAGATTTAACACATGAAGGTGCAGGAGTTGCTAAAGTTGACGGTTTTCCGATTTTTGTCCCCAATGCGCTCCCTGACGAGTCAGGGCAGATCAAGGTAACTCGGGTCAAAAAAGGTTTTGCTTTTGGCCGACTAGTTGACTTGAAAGAAAAAAGCGGATACCGCACAAATGCCCCATGCCCAATCTACAAACAATGCGGCGGTTGCCAGCTACAGCATATCGATTATAAAGGTCAACTCCTCTATAAACAAAAACAGGTCATAGATGTGCTTGAGCGAATTGGAAAGCTTGATCTGAATCAGATTACCGTCCATCCGACACTTGGCATGAAAGACCCATGGCATTATCGGAACAAAGCTCAAGTACCAGTTGCTGAAAGAGAAGGCGGACTTATCGCAGGTTTTTACCAGCAGAGGAGCCATGACATTATTGATATGAACAAATGCTTCATTCAGCAGACGGAAAATGACCGCGCAGTTCAAGTAATTAAGCAAATATGCAATCGCTATCGAATCAAAGCCTATAATGAAGAACGTCACAAAGGCTGGCTCAGGCATATTATGGTCAGGTATGGCGCTGTGAGTGGAGAAATGATGATCGTCTTCATCACAAAAACAAACGAATTTCCACACAAATCAAACATCGTTGAAGAGATGACCACCGCCTTCCCAAACGTCAAATCGATCGTCCAAAACATCAATCCTAAAAAAACAAACGTCATCTTTGGTGATCAAACAAGCGTCATTTGGGGAGAAGAATACATCTACGATTTCATCGGTGATGTTAGATTTGCGATTTCTGCTAGATCGTTTTACCAAGTCAATCCAGAACAAACAAAAGTTCTTTACGATAAAGCGCTTGAATACGCTGAATTAACTGGCGAAGAAACGGTTATTGATGCCTACTGTGGCATTGGTACGATTTCTTTATTTTTGGCAAAACGAGCGAAAAAAGTGTACGGTGTTGAGATCGTACCGGAAGCAATAGAGGACGCAAAGCGGAATGCTGAGTTAAATGGGGTTGCAAACGTTGAATTTGCAGTGGGTGAAGCGGAAACGGTGATCCCAAAGTGGTATGAGGAAGGTGTTAAAGCCGATACACTAGTGGTTGACCCACCTCGCAAAGGCTGTGATGAAGCTTTGTTGCAGACGATTATCGAAATGAAACCAAAGCGGGTTGTCTATGTGTCATGTAACCCTGGAACACTAGCGCGCGATTTGCGGGTGCTTGAGGATGGGGGATATGTAACGCGTGAGGTACAGCCTGTTGACATGTTTCCGCATACGGCACATGTTGAGTGTGTGGTATCGATGACCTTAAAAGTTGGGGGCAATTAAAGCCCCCATTCATTATGTTTTTTTGTTATGTGTCTTCATTAACTTCAATTTTACCCCTTCGGTTGGATTTTTCTCGAATTCACTATGATGAGATCATACGAATAACAGGTGAAGTATGTAAATTATTTAACGATTCATTGTGAAAAAATATAAGATGGGTAGTGAAAAATTGGCCATTTGGAATATAGGAGTACAAATGACGATTTCGATTACTGCGTGATGATAGAACTTGAATTTATTAATATATTTGAACATCATCCTTTAGTTGCAAAAGAAACAGACTATTGTAGACGGGCTATCTATGAGTAATACAACAATCCATTACAAGTAAGGAGATAGTCACTATGAAAATTGTCATAAAAGCAGGACTAATAATTGCATTATGCTTTTATTTGTTAGTTCTTTCAAAATTAATTCTGTTCAAACACATTACGATTCCAGATATCATTGCTCACTTTACATTTAGTAGTGACGAAAGCCAGATCTGGCGCAGTCATAACTATATTCCTTTTAAGACGATCACAAATTATTTATTTGTGGCAAATAATTTACATGTACGGGTTGAAAATCTAGTTGGGAATATAGTCGGGTTTATACCATTTGGATTTTTTCTTCCGTTATTATCAAGGAAGTTTATTAGTATTAAGAGAGTCACGTTAGCAACATGTTGTTTAAGTTTAACTTTCGAGCTGCTCCAACTTATTTTTGGTTTTGGAAGTTTTGATGTTGATGATTTAATTTTAAATACACTTGGCGGAATGATAGGGTATATCCCCATTAAACTGATTGGGATATACATAAACTATAGACAGGGACAACAAAAGAGTGAAGGATTTAATAGATAGCAATTTATGCATGAGAGGGATACTTGATAATGGTATCCCATTTTTGTGTTTAGTTATTCAGAAATGCCGTCTGTTTTATAGCGGAAAAATATAAATCTTTGTCATGAAGAAAAAGTTCAAATACTTTTATTTATAAAAACTTCTGATCCTTAAGATGTTTTAGCATCTGAGAATGGTGAAGCGTTTCATAATGATTTTGGGTAGTTGAATATTGTAATAGAAATCAACCATTCCCATCTAACATAAACGAACATAAATAAACATACCGTGTATTCTGTTATATTTAAACGTTTTATTTAAATTTACGTAAATTTTTTTAAAACAAATAATGATTATAATTGTTCGGTTATGTTGACAATTGTTTTGAATGCGTTTACAATCTAAGTGATATGAACAAAAAAGTCTGAAATAGTGGGGGGATATCATGCTGAAATTACCGGATGATTTTATTTTTGGTGGGGCTACAGCCGCATATCAAGTAGAAGGAGCTACAAAGGAAGGGGGAAAGGGAGCGGTCGCATGGGATGAATTTTTAGAAAAACAAGGCCGATTTAGCCCAGATCCTGCAAGTGATTTTTACCATCAATATGATAAAGATATCGAGTTGTGTGAGAAGTTTGGTGTGAATGGATTACGCTTATCAATAGCATGGAGCCGAATTTTTCCAAATGGAGTAGGAGAAGTTAATCCGGAAGGAGTCGAGTTTTATCACAATGTTTTTGCCGAGTGTAAAAAAAGAAATGTCACTCCATTCGTTACTTTACATCATTTTGATACGCCTAAAGTTCTGTTTGATCAAGGAGATTTTTTGAATCGAGAGAATGTCGAGGCTTTTGTTCAATTTGCTGAATTTTGTTTTAACGAATTTAAGGAAGTGCATTATTGGAGTACTTTTAACGAAATTTATCCGGTTGCTACGAATCAGTATTTGTTAGGGATTTTCCCTCCAGGAATCAAGTACGATTTTCCAAAGATTATTCAATGTTTACACAATATGATGTATGCGCATGCAAGAGTGGTCAATCTCTTTAAAGACAATGGGTATGAAGGTGAAATCGGAGTTGTTCATTCATTAGAAACGAAGTATCCAGCTTCAGAATCTGCTGAAGACAAACATGCAGCTTTTTTGGATGATGCATTGTCGATCCGCTTTTTACTTGATGCCACATATCTTGGCTATTACTCGGAAGAAACCATCAGTGCATTAGATGAAATATGTGCAGCAAATCATGCTACATATGCGTTTTCTGAAGATGATTTTCAAGAGATGAAAAAAGCATCCAAGCGGAACGATTATTTAGGAATTAATCATTACCAATGTCATTTTGTTAAAGCATATGATGGTGAAAATATGATTCATCATAATGGTACAGGAGAAAAGGGCACATCTGTTTACAAAGTCAAAGGGATTGGAGAAAGAATTGATAAAGAAGGAATTCCTCGTACGGATTGGGACTGGTTGATTTATCCAGAAGGGCTGTATGATTTACTTTTAAGAATTAAAGAAGACTATCCACACTACAATAAAATTTATATTACTGAGAATGGTATGGGGTATAAAGATGAATTCGAAGATGGAATCATTACTGATACACCGAGAATTGATTATTTACGAGTTTACTTACAATCTTTAAGTCAAGCAATCTCTAATGGAGTGAATGTTAAAGGATATTTTCTTTGGTCATTAATGGATCTATTTTCTTGGTCTAACGGCTATAACAAGAGGTATGGTTTATTTTATGTTGATTTTAAAACGCAAAAAAGATATCCGAAAGAATCCGCTTATTGGTATAAATTTGTGAGTGAAACAAAAACAATCATTTAATGGGGGAATGAGCAATGGGTAAAGAAGAATTGCAGATGTTGGGGTTTGAAATTGTTGCATATTCTGGTGATGCAAGGAGCACTTTGTTAAAACTTTTGCGAGAAGTTAGACAAGGAAATTTTGAAAATATAGAACAGGGGTTAAAAGAAGCTGATGAAAATTTAACATTAGCACACAATGCTCAAACAAAGGTTCTAACAGAAGAAGCTGGAGGAAAAGACATGGAGCTAGGGTTCATTTTTATCCATGGACAAGATCATTTAATGACAACATTGCTTTTGAGAGATCTCATTCAAGATTTTATTGAATTATATAAAAAAAATAATGACTAGGGGCGTAAAGCGATGGAGGCAATCATTAAACAAATCGAAAAAGGGAAACCGCTCTTTGAAAAGATTTCTCGAAATATTTATTTAGGTGCTGTTCGCGATGGTTTTTTATCGGCTATGCCTGCTATTTTATTTTCCAGTATCTTTATTTTGATTGCTAGCATTCCTGAAATATTTGGTATGAAATTACCTGAAGCAGTGTCCTTGTGGTTATGGAAAGTTTATGGTTATTCAATGGGAGTTGTAGGGCTGCTTGTTGCAGCTACAACTGCTCGTTGTTTGACAGATTCTATGAATCGTAGAATGCCAAAAAACAAATCGATCAATTCTACTTCAGTGATGCTGGCATCGATCGTAAGCTTCTTACTATTAAGTGTATCGCAAATTGATGGTGGCTTCTCAACAGATTTTATGGGAACAAAAGGATTATTAGCTTCTTTTATTGCGGCATTTCTTACCGTTAATGTTTATAAATTTTGTGTGATAAAAGATATTACCATTAAAATGCCTAAAGAGGTACCTGGAACCATTTCGCAAACATTTAGAGATATTTTTCCGTTTTCATTTTCTGTTTTTGCAGCCGTATTGATTGATTTAGTGATTCGCCACTTTGGCGGAATTTCATTTGCTGAAGCTGTCATTAAATTGCTCCAACCTTTATTCACTGCAGCTGATGGCTATTTAGGAATTGCGATTATATGGGGAGCGATGGCTTTATTCTGGTTTGTCGGTGTACATGGGCCATCCATTGTAGAACCAGCCATCGCTGCGATCATCTATGCAAATGTTGAGGCAAATTTACAGCTGTATCATGCAGGTGAACAAGCATCTAAAGTGTTAACTGTAGGGTTGGGGAACTTTGTAGGTACAATGGGGGGGACTGGTGCAACCTTAATTGTCCCGTTTATTTTTCTATTATTCGCAAAATCGAAGCAATTAAAAGCGGTAGGGAAAGCTTCGGTTGTCCCAGTATGTTTTGCGGTTAATGAACCATTGCTATTTGCTGCTCCAATCATTTTGAATCCGTATTTCTTTATTCCGTTTCTGATTACACCGATTATCAATGTTTGGGCTTTTAAATTCTTCGTTGATGTTTTAGGGATGAATAGCTTTATGTATGTATTACCATGGGCTACTCCAGGCCCAGTTGGACTTGTCCTTGGTACCGGAATGGGCTTATTAGCTTTTATTTTAGCAGCCGTTTTAATTGTGCTAGACTTTGCAATTTATTTACCATTCTGTAAAGCATATGATAAAGTGTTGCTCGAAAAAGAAGCTGAAAATACTGAGATGGTGAAAGAAGAAACGACTGATTCGACAGTTTCAGCAACACCTGAAGAAAATGTTACCCGTAAGCTTGATAAAGATATTCATGTACTTGTATTGTGTGCCGGAGCTGGTACTAGTGCGATGTTAGCGAATGCGCTTAAAGATGGTGCTTCACAATATAATGTTCCAATAAGTGCTTCAGCAGGTGCCTATGGATCACATTACGACATCATGAAAGATTTTGATATGATCATTCTTGCGCCGCAAGTCAACTCCTATTATAAAGACATTAAAGAAGATACTGATCGGTTAGGAATTAAACTAGTTGCGACAAAGGGTGTAGAATATATCAATTTGACACGAAATGCTAAAGAAGCCGTTGATTTTGTATCAGGCCAATTTTAATAATATGGAGGGAAGAAGTTGGCGAAAAAAAGAATATTGAGCGTATTTCTAGGTACTTTCTTAAGTCTGAGTGTCATTTTTACAGGTCATGTTTATGCTAGTGATCATTTTATTAGCGGTGCTGATATATCTACTCTGGCAGACATGGAAAAATCAGGTGCGAATTATTATGTTAATGGTAAAAGGAAAGATCCTCTACAAATTTTAAAACAAAGTGGGGTAAATTATATTCGTCTTCGGATATGGAATCATCCTTACGACAGATTGGGCAATCGTTATGGAGCGGGTACAAACGATTTATCGACAACGATTAACTTAGCTAAACGAGCTAAAAAATTAGGAATGAAAGTTTTACTGGATTTTCATTATAGTGACTTTTGGGTCGATCCTGGAAAGCAAAACTTGCCTAAAGCGTGGAAGAATAAGAGTTTTCCACAATTGACAAATGCCCTATATGATTATACTAAAGATGTTTTAAACAACCTGAAGAGACAAAACGCCTATCCTGATATGGTTCAAATTGGGAACGAACTAAATAGTGGGATGTTATGGCCGTATGGGAAAAGTTGGGGAGAAGGCGGTGGAGAATTTGATCGATTATCAACTTTTCTGAAATCTGGAATTAAAGCAGTAAAAGATACACAAATGTCTCATACTCCTATCATGTTGCATCTGGCTGATGGAGGAAATCATGACGTTTTTAAATGGTGGTTTGACGAAATCATGAAAAGAAATGTTGATTTTGATGTGATTGGTATTTCTTATTATCCATACTGGCATGGATCATTGCAAAACCTACAACATAATATGAATACGATAAGCTCCCGTTATAACAAAGATGTGATTGTCGTTGAAACTGCCTATGGTCATACGACAGGAAATGCAGATCATAAGAAAAATGCATTTGGAGAGAAAGAAGCTCAAATTGGCGGATATCCAGCAACTTCTGAAGGGCAAAAGAAATATTTACTTGATTTAATAGCATCAATAAAACAAGTTCCAAACGATAAAGGACAAGGTTTTTTCTATTGGGAACCGCTTTGGTATAATGGAAATGTTTCATGGGCTACACAAGCTGGCATGGATTATTTGAATGTCAAGGACGAGACTGGAAACGAATGGGATAATCAAGCTTTATTTGATTTTAATGGTCATGCCTTGCCTGGTTTACAGGCCTTTAAAACAGGAAAAAAATGAAGATTTCTTCTTTGTCAGCAACATGAAGATGGATGATGACAAAGAGATACCAATCAGGAGGTTTCATTTGCGATCAGCGATAACATTTGACAAAGAAGCAGAGTTAGGATATCTATATGTCTTGCCGCCATCTAGGAAACACAAGATAAAATCTACTGATGAATTAGAAGTTAATGAAGATATTGTGCTTGATATTGACACCGAAGATAGAATTGTGGGAATAGAACTATTCGGTTCTTCTGCAATTTCTGCTTCAAGCCTTGCTGGAGTTAAAAGAATTTACTCAAAATCCATCAATAACGGAAGTCTCATGTATAGCTTTAGGCTATCTGATAAAAAAACAACGAAAACGTTTAGCATTTACGGTATATCCTTTTGTTTCAGTGATGATCATTTTGAAGAATTTGTTGGATTTGATATTGTTGACATTTCAAAATATGATGAAATATTATTAGACAAAATGACAATCAAATAAAGTTATGTAAGGGACTAGCAGAAGTAATGTCATATGTTAGTCTCTTTTTGTTTTTTTTAAGGGTTTTTTGACTTTATGACCTTCCATTTCCGTCCTATCAATTCCTCTTTTATTGACACCATTTCCCCTCCATTATATAATAAGTTCAAACTCAATGAGTGGAGAGTCAACGAAATGACACGTTCAAAAAGACAAATACAAAAGAGTCAAACAAGACAGCAAATTATAGAAGCTGCCATCCATCAATTTGCAAAAGACGGTTTAACTGGTGCGCGAACTTCTGATATTGCATTAAGTGCAAACGTATCACATGGCACGGTGTTTGTGCATTTTCCGACAAGGGAGTTGCTTTTAGATACTGTTATAGAAGAGTTTGGGTTGCGCTTGGCCAAGCGTTTGCATGAACTGGTTGGCGATCATTGCGATATGAAGGATGTTCTTTTTGCTCATATTAGAGGAATTCGTGAGTATGAAACGTTTTACACCAGATTGATTTTAGAAGGTCGTTTTTTAAGTGAAAGCTCCCGTCATTCCTTCATCATGATTCAGTCCACGATTTCATTTCATATGATCCAAATCGCTGAAAAAGACATGCAGAATAACAAAATATGTTCTCAGCCTGTTGATTTATTATTTAACACATGGATTGGTCTCATCCATCATTATTTAATCAATGGTGATTTGTTTGCTCCCAATGGCTCAGTGTTGGAAAAATACGGTGAACAATTGATAGACCACTATTTAAACTTAATCAAAGGAGAATACTAATATGAAAATCTGTATTGCTTGCGGGATGCCTATGAAAAATCGGGAGGATTTTGCAATGGGAGATGAGGAAAAAGATTATTGTGCTTTCTGTGCCCGCTCTGATGGTACGATGCAGTCTTACGAAGAAAAAATAGAATCTATGACAGAGTTCATTGTGAAAACACAAGGTTTTGATAACCATGCAGCCCGTCATCTTGCAAAAGGAATGTTAGCAAAACTTCCGGCTTGGAAGAAACAATAGAATGGAGGTCCATAGATGGAATTTGTGAGCCATTCGTTTCAGACTTTTTTGAATGAAGCCCCAGAGCATGCGAAAGCTTGGCTGGAAGCTGTTGGCAAGCTTGATCAAGCGAGTAGTCTGGATCAAAAAACAGAAGAGATTGCTTATCTTGCCGTAATGGCCACAGTGGGTCTTGAAAGCGGAATCCCATTCCATGTGAAAAGTGCAAAAGCATCCGGTGTGACAAGGAAAGAAATAATCAGTGCAATATTACTTGGATTACCGGCTGTTGGAAATCAAGTTGTGAAAGTCCTGCCCATTGCACTCGCAGCTTTTGATGAGGAATCATCATGAAAAGACTCAGTAAACTTTCTAATATTGGTCATAAACTTGAGAAACGGCTTGCTGCAGTTGGAATTGAAGATGATGAAACTCTCATAAAAATGGGTAGCAAAGCAGCTTTTTCTAAACTCTATTTCTATGAAGGAGATACTTGCTTCAACTGTCTTTGCAGTTTAGAAGGTGCCATTCAAGGAGTTAGATGGCATTCTTTTGAAAGCCATGTAAAAATGGATTTAAAACAGTATTATGACTCAATCATTTAAAAGGGGCTTTTAAACAGCCTCTTTTTTTAATCAGATCAGCAGACGGTCCCCACTTATTGACTGTATGTTATTACCACCAATGACAAACTATGTTAACATCGAGGTGTCAGGTGATAGTAGGAAAAAGAAAGGGGGGATGTGATGAGCAAGGTCGCTTCTGAGGTTGTGGGTGGTATATTAAATGAATTTCATTTAGCTATTAAAATGCATGACATTGAACAGGCAAAAAGTCTCTTTGAGCGGGCGAAATCAACATTTGTTGATATGGAAGAAAATCAGGATGTATTGACTTACTTTTCGTTGCTTGAGGAAAGATATCGGATGATGCTTTATGATGCAAGAGGAGAACGGCCCCCTGACCGATCTTATTTTATTGCGTCGCAAAGCAAGTGTGTTGAAGAGACGAATCAGCTGATTGATTACTATTTTTACTTTTTTGAAGCCATGTATGAGTCTTATTCGAGGAATTTTGACCGGGCAATTAGTCTTTATAAAATTGCAGAGCAGAAATTAGCTGAAATTCCTGACAAAATTGAGAAGGCTGAGTTTTTTATTAAATTGGGTTGGCTGTATATGTCTCTTCGGCAAAATCAGGTCTCCCTCAATTATGCAAAAGATGCCATGACCATATTTAAGAGACATGAGGGTTATGAAAAGAGGTTGGCGGTATCCCTTGTTGTGATGGGTGCTAATTACATGCATATTGAACGTTTCAAAGAGGCGGAACATTATTTCAAAGAGTCTCTTAAGATTTCAGAAAAGATTGGGGATCCATTTTTAGAAGCGATGCTTTACCATGATGTTAGTATTTTTTATTCAACTATGAACAGATCAGAGGAGTGTATACATGCATTACAAAAAGCATTGAGTACTAAAGAATGGTGTGAGTCATGTTACTTTATCAATTCTCTTTATATGTTGACAAGGGAGCTGTTTAAGATTGGAGAAAAAGTAGCAGCAATGACTTCATATCAAAAAGGACAAGTGGAATTGTCTAAAAATGGTAATAATATTTATGAAAAGAAAATAAATATTATTTATGAATTGTATCGCTGTGAAACATCGGACAGTATGGCGATCTGCTTGAGAGATCTTCACGATTTAGAAAAACTTAATGATTTAGACGGTGTTCATGACCTTTGTTTGCTTATATCTGGGTATTATGAAGATAAAGGGCACTATAAGGAAGCGCTTGAATTTGTCAAAATGGCTGTCAAAGCCGAAAATAAAATGAAATCATTAGGGAGTGAAGTGTAATGAAAAAAATGATGATTTGTTTATCTTTAGTAACGATGGTTTTGGGTGGAGCTGCTTTATCTCAACAGCATAATCATATGGCATCAGGGGATATGAAAACAGCAGAATTGCCGGTTGGAGGCTAATGTTATGAAGAAGTCCTTTTATAGGGCTTCTTTTTTTTTGGAAATTTTATTGTTTCTATCGTAGCAAAAATACAGTTCTTATTGGTCATTGTTGCAAAGGAATTATTTGCTTTATAATAAAATATTAACAAAATATAGGGGGATGCTTATGGGTTCAACTCTACAAAATATTGATTATGTTTTAACCGTTTTATTGGCTGTTTTTTTCTCATATCAGTTTATTCAGGAAATAAGGAATAAAAAAAGAGTCTCATTTATCATAATTTTCTTGATCATTGGCGTCTATTTTATCATAAAATCTTTCTTTGTTTTGAGTGATGTGTTCAGATGAATCATTTTAGATGAATTAAGGATGCCTGGGCAACCAGACATCCTTTAAATTACTAAGCCATAAAGACTTCTTCTTTACTATAGTCTTACATATGACTACGACATTCTTGAATACATTCTTCTAAATCTCTTACAGCATGTTCCATTTTAGGTTTTGCTTGATCATGTACTTTGCGCAAGGCATGATTTAAATGAGTTAATGCACTTTCACATTCTGAAATGCATTCTTGAAGATCATTTTTATTCATATGGCAAGCTCCTTTCACTGAGAATGTTTATTATGTAGTGTTTGCTTGTAGCATTTTTTTATGCAAAAGTTTAAAAAAGTAATTTACAATGAACTCCAGATGTAACAGTTTTGAAAGTACTTGATTAAAAAGGGGTTGTCTGAAAAGAGTAAAATTGTTAAAACTTATAATTCAAGATCGAGGCTGTCCTGAAAGTCGTGTGGATGAATAAAAATTGGGGATTTTACTCCCTTTCCGCGAGCCTCCTCGGAGCTGGTTCCTTGCTCCTCTTGGGTCTCGCCTGACTCGCTGTTTCCGCGGGAGTCTCGCAATTCCCCCTGATTTATGTTGAAAAAGGACTTTTTAGACAGCTCCATTTGTTAAACGTGAAAAGGGCGTCCAGTAGTCAAAAATCAACTTACTGGGCAGCCCCTTGTCTTTAATGTTTGACAGAAGAATAAGTTTTCCAACCGCCATCCAAATTAATTGCCTGATATTCATTGCCATTCAAGATTCGAACGGCAAGATAACCCCTTAGCCCAACTTGGCAGGCGACATAGATTGGCTGATCTTTTGGAATTTCCTCAAGTCGATCGCGGATTTCGCTTAATGGAATGTTGAGTGAGCCTTTAATAAAACCTTGTTTTCTCTCATGTGGTTCACGAACATCAATTAAAAATCCGCCATTTTCAACAATTTCATCAATTTCATGCCACTGAACAGTCTCCAATCCATCTTCAAGCATATTTGCAGCAACATAGCCCGCCATGTTGACAGGATCTTTTGCTGATGAAAATGGAGGGGCATAGGCAAGTTCAAGTTCTGTTAGGTCAAATACTGAGAGATTGCCTTTGATTGCAGTTGACAGGATGTCAATTCGTTTATCAGCTCCATCTTTCCCAACTGCTTGTGCACCATAGATTTGTCCGTTGTCAGGGCTGAAGATGATTTTAAGTGCAAGCGGGTGTGCACCTGGATAATAGCCAGCGTGTGAACCAGGATGAACATGGACAACCTCGTAATCAATGCCAAGCCTTTGTAATGTTTTTTCATTACTGCCTGTCACAGCCGCTGTTAAATCAAAAACTTTAGCAATCGATGTTCCCAGTGTACCTTTGTATGCTTCTTTCTTACCGTAAATGTTATTAGCAACAATTCGGCCTTGGCGATTGGCTGGACCAGCTAATGGAATGAAAGCAGGCTGTTGATGGAGATAATCTGCTGCTTCGATCGCATCACCAATCGCATAAATGTGTTTGTCATTTGTTTGCAGAAACTCATTCACTTGAATGCCTCCACGTTTACCGATGTGAAGACCGGCTTCCGCAGCTAATTGATTCTCAGGTGTGACGCCAATTGATAAAATAGTAAAGTCCGTATTGATCATCTTTCCACTTGATAAAATCACTTCTTTTCCGTTGTCACGGAAGGCTTGAACACCGTCTTCTAAAATTAAATTGACACCTTTTTCGATAAGGTGTTTGTGAACAATTGCTGCCATTTCGTAATCTAGCGGTGCCATCACTTGTTTGGCCATTTCCACAAGTGTTACATTGACACCCCGTTCAACTAAATTTTCTGCCATCTCTAAACCGATAAATCCGCCTCCGATCACAACGGCTTCCTTAGGCTGATGATTGTCAACAAAGCCCTTAATCTGATCAGTGTCAGGAATGGTTCTCAACGTAAACACATTGTCTGCCTCAGTTAACCCGGAAATTTGCGGGATGATTGGTTTTGCTCCGGGTGAAAGGATAAGCACATCATAGCTTTCTTCATAGATACGATTTTCAGGTAAATGGTTGACAGTCACCGTCTTGCGGTCACGATTGATTTTAACGACTTCACTAAGGTTTCGAATGTTCAAATTAAACTTTTTGCTCATACCTTCAACAGTTTGAACAAGTAGCTTTTCACGCTTTTTAATCGTTTCACCAATATAGTAAGGAAGTCCACAATTAGCAAAAGAAATATACTCGCCTCTTTCAAACAGGACGATCTGAGATTGTTCATCTAATCTTCTGAGCCGTGCAGCTGCCGATGCACCGCCAGCGACTCCGCCAATAATCACAATTTTTTTGGTCATGTTGTAGTACTCCTTTCTCTTCTCTAAAATACATATACCCCTATACCTATAATAACGAATGTTGATTAAAATTTACATGATAAAAGTTACAGTTTTGTGACAGAAAAAGATGGAAAAGGTTTTATTGCCTTAATTAAATTTAATTGATTTTTTAACATAAGTATAATAAAAGGTGTGAATAGTAAATGCAACAATCTGAAATAATAGAATAAAAGAGGGCTCAGTCTTGAATAAAAAATTATATAGATGTTTAGTATGCGGGTATAAAGGTTTAACAGATAATCTTTTGTATAGGGGAAAGTATTATAAAACATTTGAGATTTGTCGTTGTTGTGGTTTTCAGTTTGGCTACAGTGAAGACCATGACGTGGAATTAGGCTTCATTGTAACACCAAAACATTTAATTGAAGCTACATTTCAATTGTATCGTAAGCAATGGATTGAGTCTGGAATGAAAATACCGCTTCACGAAAATTTCCCAAAGGAATATAGAAATGGTGATTGCTTAAAATTTGAAGTTTTATTGAGACAACTGAAAAGCCTAAAACTTGATTTAGATAATTTTGAGATCAACGGTTTTAATGACTAATATTTCATTACTGAACTGGCAACTGTAGTGAGGCTTGCCAGCAATTTGCTTGTGCAAAACAGCCATCATATTAGAGCTAAAAAGAGGTCTAGCTGAGATGGATTTCTCCTTTAACATGATATAAGTTTTCTCTACATGTTAAATACATCTCCAAAAAAATGTCGCAATTTCTCTGTTTGAATAACATAAAATCTCATCATCCTGCGTTATAATAGATTTTGTGAATAAAAGATTCAATGTTGAAAGAGAGTGGTTACATCATGGGTCGTAAATGGAACAACATAAAAGAAAAGAAAGCGGCAAAGGATGCGAATACAAGTCGGGTCTATTCTAAGTTTGGACGCGAAATTTATGTTGCGGCGAAACAAGGAGAGCCCGATCCTGAGTCAAATCAGGCATTAAAATTCGTGCTTGAGCGAGCAAAAACGTATAATGTCCCAAAAGCCATTATCGAACGGGCGATTGAAAAGGCGAAGGGCGGTGCTGAAGAAAGTTATGATGAACTTCGCTATGAAGGATTTGGTCCGAACGGTTCTATGGTGATCGTTGATGCGCTGACAAACAACGTTAACCGCACAGCGGCTGATGTGCGTTCTACTTTTGGAAAAAACGGCGGTAATATGGGTGTGAGCGGATCTGTTGCCTATATGTTTGATCCAACGGCAGTCATCGGTTTTGAAGGCAAAACAGCTGATGAAGTGCTCGAATTATTAATGGAAGCCGATATTGATGTTCGCGATATTCTTGAAGAAGATGATACAGTCATTGTCTACGCTGAACCTGATCAGTTTCATGCTGTCCAAGAAACACTGCAAAATGTCGGTATTACTGAATTTACTGTCGCAGAGCTGACAATGCTTGCGCAAAATGACGTGACACTGCTAGAGGATGAAAAGGATAAATTTGAAAAACTGATTGATGCTCTCGAAGATTTGGAAGATGTTCAGCAAGTGTATCATAATGTTGATTTAGATGCTTAATATTTAAATGCTCTATGTTTTGATTAAAGATTTTACCTAATCGTCGGTAAAATCTTTTTTTATTAGTAAATTTTAATTTCTTTAAAAAAAGCCGATATAAAAGTTGAATTTTTAATTTTCCTAAAATTGTCCTTGAGCGATTTTTTTAAATCATTTTCGAGTACGCAGGAATCAAATAAATCTTCGCAAATAATGACCAGAGAATCAGGAGGTTTAAGTATGAGTGGAATAGAACATAAAGAAATTCATCCTCTTTTGGACGCATTTGTAAAAGTAGCTCCTTTTTTAAATCAGTTAATTCAAGATGATGTGGCAATTAGCATTTATGATACAGAAAAACTTATCATTCATATTCCAGGAAAAACGTTGTCTTTGACTGCGAATCCCGGTAGTCCTTTGCAAGAAGGAGACGTGATCACCGATGCCATCCGGCAAAATCGGCAAAAAGTTAGTTTAGTGACAAAAGAAAAGTTCGGTATCCCACTTGCTGTAAGAGCGGTTCCACTCCATCATGAAAACGGTCGCGTCATTGGTGGAGTCAGCTTAAGTACAAACTTTGAAAAAGCAGATCAGCTCCATCAGGTCGCTGAGAGTCTGTCTGCAATCGTTGAACAGACTGCTATTTCTATTCAAGAACTTGCAAAATCAGTCAATGGGTTTTCCGGGCAGATGACAGATATTTCGAAACAGGCGAAAGAAGTGAGTGAGAGTGCTGGTGAAATTGAAAAAATTTCAGTCACAGTTAAGGGCATATCAGATCAAAGTAATCTGCTTGGATTGAATGCAGCAATTGAAGCTGCAAGAGCAGGAGAGTCTGGTAAAGGTTTTTCAGTTGTAGCGGATGAGATCAGGAAATTGGCGACACACTCGAAAGAAAATGTCGGACAGATCGATGAAATCACCAAAAAAATCCACGCTTTATTGAAAGGTCTTGAACAATCGATTCAAGTGATTAATGATACAACAGCTCAAGCAGCTAATGTAGAACAAATTTCGCTGACCATGCAAGAAATGAAGAAAAACGTGCAAAACCTTGCCAAAATGGCAGAATATCAGGTAGAAGACTAGGGAGAAGCTAAGGCTTCTCTTGTTTCTTTACAGTTTAGAGTTCGCAAAAGTGTTCGCATTATGAATGATTTTACTATACCTCAGTCTGTCTTTCTCTAAAGGAAATGCACTCAGGTCTAATGTTTTTACATTTCTGTTTGTAAGCGATCACTTGATCCAGGTTGATTATCTTTATGTCCCACCCTAATTCTTCAAGAAATCCCCTGTTCAGTGCCAATTTGGAACTTTTCCCCCAATCGTGTCTGGAGTTAAATGTCAGTTGTCTATTTCAAAACTAATATCTGTATCTTTGAACACATACATCCCCTTTTGGTGGATTGTATGTATTTGCTTTTTACTGCTAAGTCAAGGGGAATTAAATGATTGAATGATACTAGTACCCTTGAAGGTTCCTGCTATATAGAGGTTTTTTCCTGACAAATATAATGGGTCATGTTGGAGTTGAAGAAAACTTTTGTTCTATGATGCCTGTTTTTCAGAAGTGTTATCAGAAATTCGATTATTATCCTTTTAATGAAATAGGGATAGAAACTTGGAAGGAAATTATAATCATCCTAATCCTTGTTCATTAAAGGATGTTTTAGGGTTTCCGTTTGCCTATTCTGAGGCAGAGTTTATGGAAAATACGCATACAAATATCAAGCAGTTGATCTTGATGATAACCGATTTCAATCATGGATAGAGGAAAAAAGTTTATCAACTAAGTTCATTTCTGTTTTTTAGGAATGTAGTCATCAACAAGGAATTTTCCCCAGACAAATCGAAAGTGATGAAAATACTTTCGAAGGGGGTGGGTATATGAATGTTTATACACCAACAAAATTGACCGGCTTATCATTAGGACCCATCAGTTTTTTGCTGATCTTCGTTTTGATTCCAGAGACGGAGTTAGCAGACGCTCCTCGGATCGTTCTTGCTGTAACGGCTTGGACAGCTGTTTGGTGGATCACCGAAGCTGTGCCAATTCCGGCTGCATCTCTACTTCCGATTATCTTGTTGCCGACATTTGGCGGTTTAGATATGGAGATGACAGCTAAGGCATATGGCGATCCGATTGTGTTTATGTATATGGGGGGCTTTATCATTGCGATAGCGATTGAAAAATGGGACCTTCATAAACGGATCCCGTTGCATATTTTAAAACTGATTGGCACGGAAAGCCAACGGATTGTGCTTGGGGTCATGCTGTCGACAGCATGTTTATCAATGTGGATTTCCAATGCTGCTACCGCTTTGATGATGCTTCCCGTTGCACTTGCGGTGATTAAAGAAGTCGAGGAAAAACGCGTTTTAACAGGGGATTCCTTGCAGAAATTCAGCAAAAGTATTTTGTTGGCTGTCGCTTATGCTGCCTCAATCGGCGGTCTCGCCACTTTGGTGGGATCTGTACCGAACGCAGTGTTTGCGGCAATGTCCCGAAAGCTACTTCATCACGAAATCTTGTTTTTTGAATGGTTTTTATTCGGTTTTCCGGTTGCCGTTGTTTTTTTATTGATTCTCTATATTTATTTAACAAAGATTAAATTTAAAGTCAGCGACTTTGCAGAGAAAAAGTCTGGGTTTATCAACCGCGATCTTAAAGAGCTTGGCACCGCGACAAACGAGGAGAAATGGGTATTCAGCGTTTTTTTGTTGACCGCCTGTTTATGGATGTTCAAATTTTTGCTTCCCTTTCACATATCAGATTCATCAATCGCTATTTTAGGAGCTGTTTTGCTGTTCATCACTCCTAGTACAAAAGATGAAAGAATTTTAAACTGGAAAGATCTTGAGAGGTTGCCATGGGGTTTGCTGCTGTTGTTCGGTGGAGGACTGTCGCTTGCATCCGGATTTGCAGAAACCAACTTAACGGGTTGGATAGCCGGTAAGCTTCAGCTATTAGAAGGTCATCGATATCTGTTTGTTTTGATTTTCTTAACAGCGGCGATTTTATTTATGACAGAAATCATGTCCAATACAGCTGTCGCCAATATGGTGATCCCGATGTCTGTCGGCTTGGGGACGGCACTTCACGTAGAACCATCTGGACTGATGGCGGCAGCTGCACTTGCTTCATCTTGCGCATTTATGCTACCCATATCTACTCCACCAAACGCCGCCGTTTTCAGCGCTCAATTACTAGAGATGAAGGATATGATCAGGGCAGGTTTTTGGCTGAATATCACGGGAATTTTCATGATTGTGACTAGTGTTTATCTTTGGCTCCCTGCTGTTTTACAGTGATACTAGTTTTCTTTTCTAAACTGCATTAAAATATAATTATGACATGATGTTAGGATTGGTAGAATACATGAGTATTTTTAAAGCAGAAGGTTTATATAAAACATACGGAGAAAAAACATTATTTGATAATATTTCGTTTCATATTGAAGAAAACGAGCGAATCGGCTTGATTGGACCAAATGGAACGGGAAAAAGTAGTTTATTAAAAGTGATTGCTGGTTTTGAGTCAATGGAAAAAGGCGAGATCACGAAATCAGGCAGTCTGCAAATTGAGTATTTGCCACAAGAGCCGAAGATGGAAGGCTCTGAAACGGTGCTGGAGCATGTTTATTCCGGTGATTCTGTGATGATGCGAACCATGCGGATGTATGAACAAGCCTTGCAGGAGCTCAATATGTCTCCTGAAGATCCACAAAAACAGGAGAATCTTCTTGCGGCTCAAGGTAAAATGGACCAACATGGTGCATGGGATGCCAACACAGCAGCAAAAACGATTTTAACAAAGCTTGGTGTCACTGATCTGACAAAAGAAGTGAGAGCTCTTTCTGGAGGTCAAAAAAAGCGGGTCGCAATTGCCAAAACTTTGATCCAGCCCGCAGATCTTCTCATATTAGATGAGCCGACAAACCACCTTGATAATGAAACAATTGAATGGCTTGAAAGCTATTTAAGCGGATATCCGGGTTCAGTCGTTCTTGTCACACATGACCGTTATTTTCTCAATCGGGTGACAAACCGGATCTATGAACTAAATCGCGGACACCTTTATACGTATAAAGGGAATTATGAAGTATTTTTAGAAAAACGGGCTGAAAGGGAAGCACTTGCTGAGCAAAATGAAACAAAGCGGCAGAACTTATTGAGAAGAGAACTTGCTTGGCTGAGAAGAGGAGCCAGAGCCCGATCTACAAAACAAAAGGCAAGAATTCAGCGAGTCGAAGAGTTGAAAGAGCAGGATGGACTTGAGATGAATTCATCTCTCGATTTTGCAATTGGCTCACACCGTCTTGGTAAGCAAGTAATTGAGGCAGAAGGTGTTACGATCAGCCGCGGCGGAAACCAACTTGTCCGTTCGTTTCATGAACTGATTGTTCCGGGAGATCGAATTGGGATGATTGGGGCAAATGGTATTGGAAAAACGACCCTGTTACATGCACTGGCTGGACGCCTTGAACCTGAAGCAGGTCAAATCACCATTGGACAGACCGTTAGAATCGGTTATTATACACAGGATCACAGTGAAATGGATGAAACCGTGCAACTGATTGAATATATAAAAGAAACAGCGGAAATTGTCAAGACTGTTGATGGACAAGTAATCACCGCTGAACAAATGCTGGAACGGTTTCTGTTTCCGCGCAAGATGCAGCGCACCTATGTCAGGAAGCTATCCGGTGGTGAGAAAAGACGGCTCTATCTCCTCAAAGTGTTAATGGAAGAACCAAATGTTTTGTTTCTTGATGAGCCGACAAATGATCTTGATACTGAAACACTTAGTATTTTAGAAGACTATTTGGAGCAGTTTCCAGGTGTTGTCATCACCGTGTCCCATGATCGTTATTTCCTTGATCGTGTCATTGACCGTTTGCTGGTGTTTGAAGGAAACGGAATCATTTCACGCTTTCAAGGTTCTTACAGCGAATACATGGAGAAACAAAAGGAAATCAATCGCCAGAAACCATCTCAAGGATCGGTCGAAGCCGAACCTATTAAAAAAAAGAAACGAAAGAAACTTTCATATAAAGATCAGTTGGAATGGGAAGGTATTGAAGACAAAATTGCAGAACTCGAAGAAAAACATAAACAGCTTGAAGAGGAAATTGCAAAAGCGGGCAGTGATTTTGCTAAAATCCAGACACTAATGGAAGAACAAAATCAAACAGCCGAAAAGCTTGAAGAAGCGATGGAACGCTGGACAGAGCTATCGCTGATGATTGAAGAGCTTGAACAGTCGTAGATATCTAGGCAAAAGAGAATTTCTTAGTCTCTTTTGTCTTTTTTATTTTAATTGACATATTCATGAAAGAATACTAATATTCTATTTGTAATGTTAACCTAAAAAATAAATAAGTTAACAAATGGAGGGTAAGAGTATTAAGGGAGAAAAATATTACAGCGTCAGAATGAGAGCTTCCCAAAATGGATCTCATGAAGAAGGTGGAAAACATATATCCGGCGGAGAGCGGCTTACAACGTACAGCGGTTTAAAACAGGCCATCAATGCTTTGCTAAATAAAAGCCTTGCACATTCAAGAGGACAACCGGATTATATGCAAATTCAATTTGAAGCCGTAAATCAACCGATCAAATTACTTCATCCTTTACAAGTAAACACAAATCAAGTGAATTCAGTAGAAACAGGAAAGAAATTGGCTGTTGAACTTCTTAAATATGCTGGTGTTCCAAGCGCGGCGATTGAAACAGTACATCAACAAATGCCTGAATATTCAGAAGTAAGAGGTGCTGTTTTAATTGATATTCACTCAGGCAAACGAATTGACGGAAGAAAGGAACAAGGTGTGCGTGTCTCCCGAATCGATTGGTCTGACACTAATTTTCAGACGTGGGCTACAAACCACGACATTCCGCTAAAATCTCGAATAAAAGAGGCGCTAGCTCTTGCAACAAAAGTATGTGATCATCCTGCTGTCATTGCTGAATTTTGTTTTTCAGATGATCCCGATTACATAACCGGCTATGTCGCAGGCAAAAAACTCGGCTATCAACGGGTCACAAGATTGAAAGAGTATGGAGATGAAAACGGCTGTCGAATCTTTTTTGTTGATTCATCGAGAGATTTAGAAAACTGCATCAATGATTTGGAAAAACAGCCTGTTATGATTCACTGGGGGGATCAAGATGCTAATTGAAAAAAGTAAAAAACATCTTTGGCTGCCATTTACACAAATGAAAGACTATGATAAAGATCCATTAATGATTGAGAGTGGAAACGGAATTAAGCTAAAAGATATCAATGGCAAGGAGTATTATGACGGTTTTTCATCAGTATGGCTTAATGTCCATGGACATCGGAAAAAGGAATTAGATGAGGCGATTCAAAAACAACTTGGTAAAATTGCGCATTCAACATTGTTAGGAATGACAAACGTCCCAGCTACAGAATTAGCCGAAACTTTAGTCGATATCAGCCCTCAGCAGTTGACAAGGGTTTTTTATTCAGACAGTGGGGCAGAGGCAATGGAAATTGCTCTAAAAATGGCATTCCAATATTGGAAAAACAAAGGGAAACCAGAGAAAGAAAAGTTTATCGCGATGCAAAACGGCTATCATGGCGATACGATCGGAGCGGTCAGTGTTGGTTCAATTGAGCTGTACCACCATGTATATGGTCCGCTTATGTTTGAAAGTTTCAAAGCGAGGGTTCCTTATGTATATCGCTCTGAAAGTGGTGACGCTGACAAATGTCGTGATGAATGTCTTGCAGAACTCGAACAACTGTTAATCAAGCACCACAGTGAGATTGCTGCATTATCAATTGAATCTATGGTTCAAGGAGCATCAGGCATGATCACGATGCCTGAAGGGTTTTTAGCAGGTGTCCGCCAGCTTTGCACACAATATGATGTGCTCATGATTGTTGATGAAGTGGCAACTGGATTTGGCAGAACCGGGAAAATGTTTGCTTGTGAGCATGAAAATGTTCAACCTGATGTAATGGCAGCAGGAAAAGGTCTTACCGGCGGCTATTTGCCAATTGCGATTACATTAACGACAGAGGATATCTATCAAGCATTTTATGATGACTATCAAACACTAAAAACATTTTTCCATGGCCATTCATACACGGGAAACCAGCTTGGCTGTGCTGTTGCAATTGAGAATTTACGTTTATTTCAATCAGAAAACATCGTTGAACAGGTTGCCGCCAAATCAAAAGTTCTTCATGAACAACTTCATGAGTTAACATCACTCTCACATGTGGGCGATATCCGTCAACTCGGTTTTATGTGCGGGATCGAGCTTGTTCAGTCAAAGGAAACAAAATTAGCATACCCGTCAGAACAACGAGTTGGCTACCAAGTGTCTTTAAAAATGAGAGAACTTGGCATGCTGACAAGGCCGCTCGGTGATGTTGTTGCATTTTTACCGCCACTTTGCAGTACAACAAATGAGCTGGGAGCGATGGTGTCAATCATGAAAGAAGCGATTGATGAGGTTACAAGCCGTGAGTGTTGATGAATGGTTAAGCAAAAGGTTAGAAAGAACGAAAACAGCTGGTCTGTATCGGACATTACCAGCGACAGAACACAATAATCAAGTGTGGGCTTCCAATGATTATATGAATTTGACCCATCATAAACAAGTCATTTTGGCTGCAGAAACGGCATTACATGATGGTGGCACGGGAAGCAGTGGGTCACGATTAACAACAGGCAATACGGAATGGCATGAGAAACTCGAACAGAAACTTGCCAATTTTAAGGAGACAGAAGCGGCTCTCCTATTCTCAAGCGGTTATTTAGCCAACATGGGTGTGCTTCAATCATTACCCGAAAAAGGCGATATCATTTTCAGTGACCAATACAACCATGCTAGTATCATTGATGGCTGCCGCTTGTCAAAAGCTGAGACAGTCATTTATCAGCATATTGATGTTGATGATCTTGAAGAAAAACTAACGACAATAAAGGGTTTTAAACGGCGGTTTATTGTAACAGACGGTGTATTCAGCATGGATGGAACGATTGCACCGCTTGACAAAATCATGCCGCTTGCGAAACGGTTTCAGGCAATTGTAATTGTTGATGACGCCCATGCAACAGGGGTTTTAGGAAAAAACGGCCGGGGGACAAGTGAGTATTTTGGCGTATGTCCAGATATTGTGATCGGTACTTTAAGTAAAGCGATTGGTGCAGAAGGTGGTTTTGTTGCAGGTTCGAAAACGTTAATTGATTTTTTGCGAAACTATGCGAGAACGTTTATCTTTCAAACTGCAATCCCACCAGCAAGCTGTGCAGCAGCTTTTACCGCTTTGGAGCTCATCAAAAACAGCCAAGAAAAACGTCAACATTTGCACTCTATCATTACGACCATGAAAAGTGGTTTAAAGAGACTGGGGTATGCAGTGAAGGGAGATCTTACACCAATTATTCCGGTGATCATTGGTGATCCTCAAAAAACCGTTTTGTTTGCAAAACGCCTTCAGGAAACTGGCATTTATGCGCCAGCCATTCGTCCCCCAACAGTTCCCAAAGGAGAAAGCCGAATTCGGTTGACAGTCACTGCTGACCACAGTTTAACAGAAATAACGGCTTTGCTAGCAGCATTTGATTTTATCGGAAAAGAGTTGAATTTGAACAAATGAAAGGGATTTTTATTACAGGGACTGATACGGGAGTTGGAAAAACGATCATATCGTGCGGCATTGCTGCATTATTAAAAGAGAAAAACATTGATGTTGGAGTGTTTAAACCATTTTTAAGCGGAATATCACGCAACAATTCGCAAAGTGATACAGCTCTATTAAAACAAATGTCACACACATGTTTGACCGATGAAGAAATTACTCCTTTTGAATATAAAGAACCGCTTGCACCATATGTTGCTGCAAAGCAAGAAGGAAAAATGGTTAGCATCAATGAAGTGATCAATCATTGGAACAAAATAAAACAACAGCATGATTTTTTCATTGTCGAAGGGGCTGGAGGTATTGCAGTCCCATTAGGTGAACATTACTTAGTTGCTCATCTAATCAAAGCTTTGCAATTACCTGTTTTGATTGTTGCCAGACCTGATCTTGGAACGATTAACCATACTTTTTTAACGGTTCAATATGCAAAACAACTCGGTCTTCAGATTGCCGGCATTGTCATAAACGGCAGAAGTGACAGACCAAATCTTGATGAAAAAACCAATCCAAATATGATTGAAAAATTATGTGATGTGCCAATTGTCGGGATAACGCCAAAACTGAAAATTTTAACAGAAAAAACAGTTCAACAAATGGTCAAAAACCATATCGATGTTTCTCAACTAATCAAGCAAATGGGGGCAGGAAAATGAATCAGTGGATCGAACTTGCAAACCGAGTGTTGGAAGGAGCGGAAATAACAAACAAACAGGCATTGTCTATCTTGGAAAGTCCAGATGAAGACATTCTGATGCTGATGCATGCCGCTTTTCAAATTAGAAAACGGTATTACGGAAAAAAAGTCAAACTGAATATGATCATGAATGCAAAATCAGGGCTGTGTCCGGAAAATTGCGGTTACTGTTCTCAATCTTCCATCTCCAAAGCACCGATTGATGCTTACCGTATGGTAGATAAACAGACATTACTGCAAGGAGCAAAGCAAGCTCATGATTTACAGATCGGAACATATTGTATCGTAGCTAGTGGAAGAGGTCCATCAAACCGGGAAGTTGATCAAGTTGTTGAAGCTGTCCAAGATATTAAAAATACGTATGGATTGAAAATCTGTGCATGTCTCGGCATTCTCAAACCGGAGCAAGCTAAACGATTAAAAGCTGCAGGAGTTGACCGCTATAATCACAACCTCAATACATCAAAAAGCAATCATGCAAACATTACAACTTCCCATTCATATGATGACCGAGTCCATACAGTGGAGACAGTGAAAAACTCTGGAATGTCTCCGTGTTCTGGTGTCATCATTGGTATGAAAGAGACAAAACAGGATGTCATTGATATGGCAAAAAGTTTAAAAGCACTTGATGCTGACTCAATTCCGGTTAATTTTTTACACGCTATTCCAGGCACTCCATTGGAAGGAGTCCATGAATTAAATCCATTGTATTGTTTGAAAGTATTGGCATTGTTCCGTTTTATAAACCCAACAAAAGAAATTCGTATTTCAGGCGGTCGGGAAGTCAACCTTCGTTCACTTCAACCATTAGGATTATATGCAGCTAATTCTATTTTTGTCGGAGATTACTTAACGACAGCTGGTCAGAAGGAAACAGATGACCATAAAATGCTGACTGATTTAGGTTTTGAAATTGAAACAGCAAAGGAAATGGAAAGTCAGGAGGTATGAGATGACGCCAGATTTAGAGTTGATCAAACCAAGCATGCACACCCACGCAAATTTTTGGCAAAACCCATATTCTTTTTACGAAAAATTGCGAGCGATTGCACCAGTTTGGAAGGGAACAATCTTAAAACAATCCGGTTGGTATGTGACCGGGCATGAAGAAGCGACAATCATTTTAAGTGACAGCAAATTTCAAAATCGCATTCCTCTTCCAATCACATCGACAAAATACGAAGTCCTTAAAAATATACAACATCATATGCTATTATTTCAAAATCAGACTGATCATCGCCGTATCAGAACGTTAGTAAGTCAAGCATTCACATTAAAACAGGTTGAATCTCTTCGTCCGACTATTCGTGCAATCGCAGATGAGTTGCTCAATCAACTGGAAACGAAAAAACAAGTCGATATTGTCTCAGAATTTTCCTTTCCTTTAGCAACTCTTGTGATCGCAAACATATTAGGTGTCCCAAAAGAGGATAGATATCAGTTTAGAGAATGGACGGCAAGCTTAATTGAAACGATCGATTTCACCCGCTCAAGAAAAACGTTAATCAATGGCGGTGCTACTGTCATAAAGTTGACGACATATTTCAGATCCCTGATTGAGAAACGAAAAAAAGAACCAAAAGATGACCTCATCAGTACATTCGTTCATGGAGATTCTTTAACAGAAGAGGAATTATTGGCAACATGTATTTTGCTGATCATTGCCGGACATGAAACGACAGTAAATTTAATCAGTAATGGATTATATTGTTTGATGAACCATCCCAGTCAGCTGATTGCTTTAAGAAAAAATCCAGCCCTGATTGAATCAGCTGTTGAAGAATGTTTGCGTTTTGAGAGTCCCACACAGCTAACAGCTCGAATCGTTTCTGAAGAATATCAGTTGAACGGCAACACCATGAAAAAAGGGGAACAGGTCTACATTCTTTTAGGAGCAGTCAATCGTGATCCGAAAACATTTACAAAACCTCATCTTTTCGACATGACGAGAAAACCGAATCCACATTTAGCTTTTGGTTATGGTTCTCACTTTTGTTTAGGTTCAACATTGGCACGTATTGAAGCACAAGTTGCTCTTTTGACATTAGTAGAACGTTTTCCTGAAATGCGGCTTGTGCAAACAGATATTTCCTACCGTAAGCTATTTGGCTTTAGATCACTTGTAAAACTGCCTGTCACCATCACTTGAGAAGGGCTTGGTTGAATATAACCGAGCCCTTTTTTCATTTCCCGAGAAATTTTTCGTTAACGTTTACGTAAACATTCATTATATAATAGATGTAGAAAAAGACATGGGAGGTAAGTCCATGAACTGGATGAAAATTGACCAAGTGGCGAAACGAAGCGGTTTGACAAAAAGAACGATTCGTTTTTATGAAGAAATCGGTCTGCTTTCTGCACCAAAGCGTACTGATGGCGGAGTCCGTCTATATTCTGAAGACGATTTAGAAGAGCTTCAGAAAGTGGTTATGACAAAAGAGGTACTAGGATTTTCTTTGCAAGAACTGCAACAATTTATCGAAACAAGCAAACAACTTGAGATGAATAAAGAAGGATATTTATTATCTTTAGATAAGAGAGAAAGAAAAGCAAAACTCGAGGAAATTCAAGATATGCTAAGAGAACAAATGTGTATGATTAATAAAAAACTGGAAAACATTCATACATTTAAGCAGCGTCTTGAAGACATGGAAATGAAAGTCGAGAATGCGCTTAAACCGCTTGAGTGAAGAACAAATGGAGCTGTCTAAAAAGTCCTTTTTCAACATAAATCAGGGGGAATTGCGAGACTCCTGCGGAAACAGCGAGCCAGGCGAGATCCAAGAGGAGCAAGGAACGAGCTCCGAGGAGGCTCGCGGATTGCCCGCGGAAAGCGAGCAAATTCCCCAATTTTTAGGACTTTCAGGACAGCCTTATTGTTCAACTATAAAACTTTTGTTGTCCATGATTCACAGTTCCATGTCTCGGTTGCGATATCCATGTAAAACTCCGGTTCATGAGAAATGAGCAAAATCGAGCCTTTATATTCTTTTAGGGCTCTCTTTAATTCGTTTTTCGCCTCAACATCAAGATGATTTGTCGGTTCATCGAGAACGAGCAGATTTGTTTCTGAATTGATAAGCTTACAAAGTCTGACTTTTGCTTTTTCTCCTCCGCTTAATACAGAAATTTTACTTTCAATATGGTTTGTGGTCAGTCCACATTTTGCTAGAGCTGCACGAATTTCATATTGTGTAAACGACGGGAACTCATTCCAGACTTCTTCAATACAAGTATTGTTATTGGTTTGTTTAACTTCTTGTTCAAAATAACCGATATGAAGATACTCACCGCGCTCAACTTCACCTGAAAGTGGAGAAATTTCACCGAGCAGGCTCCTTAGTAAAGTTGTTTTCCCAATTCCATTTGCACCATATAAGGCAATTTTTTGGCCGCGTTCCATTTTCAAGTTTAATGGGCGGGATAGTGGTTCATCATAACCGATGACAAGGTTTTTTGTTTCAAAGATCAGTTTGCCTGATGTTCTTGCTTGTTTAAAGTGAAACTCCGGTTTTGGCTTTTCAGACGGCAGTTCGATCTTCTCCATCTTATCAAGCTTTTTTTGCCTGGACATTGCCATATTGCGCGTACTGACACGGGCTTTATTACGAGCCACGAAATCTTTTAGCTCAGAAATCTCTTGCTGTTGTTTTTTATAAGCTGCTTCAAGCTGTTGTTTTTTCACTTCATAGACTTCGCGGAATTGATCATAATCACCGACATAACGGGTAAGTTCCTGATTTTCAACATGATAAATTAAATTGATCACACTGTTAAGAAACGGGATATCATGAGAAATCAGAATAAACGCATTTTCATATTCTTGCAAATAGCGCTTCAGCCATTCGATATGCTGCTCATCCAAGTAGTTTGTTGGCTCATCAAGCAGAAGGATGTCAGGTTTTTCAAGAAGCAATTTTGCAAGCAGTACTTTTGTCCGCTGACCGCCGCTTAAATCTGTCACATCTCTGTCAAGACCAAGTTCTTGAAGTCCCAGACCACGGGCAATTTCTTCAACCTTTGCATCAATCGCATAAAAATCATTGTTTGTTAAAGCATCCTGAATGATCCCGACTTCCTCAAGCAATTTTTCGAGTTCATCTGCATCGACCTCACCCATTTTTCCGTAAATCGTGTTCATTTCTTCTTCCATCTTAAACAAATAATCAAAAGCATCCCTCAACACATCACGGATCGACCGTCCACGTTCAAGTACTGTATGCTGGTCAAGATAGCCAATACGGACTTTTTTTGACCATGCTACTTTCCCTTCATCAGGTTCTAGTTTTCCTGTAATAATATTCATGAAGGTAGATTTTCCTTCACCATTTGCTCCGATCAAACCGACATGTTCTCCTTTTAGCAGTCGAAAGGAAATATCATGAAAGATCGCCCGGTCACCAAAACCGTGACTTAACTTTGTTACCGATAATAAACTCATGTTTTGCACCTCTAATGTTTTTTGCATTCTCTAAGATTATATCGAACAGTTGGGGGACAATAAAAGAAAAATTGCGCTGCAGCTTTTGTTTTGAGATACTAAGAGCAGAAACAACCTGAGAATAAAGGAGAAAAACATGACAGACAATTGGCCATTTTTAAATAAAGTCCAACCATTTATTAAAACAAATTGGGAAGCAGCAGGTTTTCAGCAACCGACTTCTGTTCAACATCACACAGCCGAGTCGATTTTAAAAGGGTGTGATATCATTGCTGAGTCACCGACCGGAACAGGTAAAACACTTGCCTATGTTTTACCTTTATTGGAAAAGATCAAACCGGATCAAAAACATGTTCAAGCCGTAATCATTGCACCCTCCAGAGAGCTTGTCATGCAAATATTCGATGTGATTGTTGAATGGAAAAAAGGATCTGATCTTAGAGCAGCTTCTTTAATCGGTGGAGCCAACATCAAAAAACAGCAAGAAAAGCTAAAAAAACACCCTCATATTATTGTTGGTACACCTGGGCGTGTATCTGAACTGATCAAAATAAAAAAGCTGAAGATGCATGAAGTCAAAACGATTGTTCTTGATGAGACAGATCACCTACTGACTCCAGAGCATCGCGGTACGATTCAAGGAATTATCAAATCAACCCTCAGAGATCGGCAGCTCCTCTGTTTTTCAGCTACATTAAGGAAAGAAGTCGAACAAGAGCTTAATGATCTGACAAATGAAGCAGAGCTTGTGCGAATAAAACGCACGAATGAAGAATCAACAAAAGTAAAACATCAATTTCTCGTCTGTGATCAGCGTGATAAAATTAAAATTTTGCAAAAGTTCGCCAGGCTAGAGGGCATGCATGCACTCGTCTTTGTCAAAGATATTGGCAATTTAACGGTGTACGCTGAAAAACTCAACTATCATCATGTTAATGTCGGTGTCCTTCATAGCGAAGCCAAAAAAATGGAGCGAGCGAAGATCTTACAAGCATTTGAAGCAGGAGAATTCCCGCTTTTATTGGCAACAGATATTGCAGCACGCGGCATCGACATTCAAGATTTACCATATGTCATCCATGCTGATTTACCAAATGAAGCAGGCTATATTCACCGCTCTGGACGAACAGGGAGAGCTGGAAATGAAGGAATCGTGATTAGCCTTGTCAACCGTGGTGAAGCAGAAAGATTAACAAAACTAGCTAAGAAATTAGATATCAATCTGCAACCGATTGTTTATGAAAGAGGAAAAATGATTGAGAAATAGAAGGCTGCTCCTTAAATAGGGGCAGTTTTTTTGTCATCATTTAGATTGATTTAATCCGATTAATAAGTGGTATTTTATGTTAATGTATAATATGAAAGGAGTTGTTAGAATTTTATGGGATGATATCAAGAGATTGTTAGTTGCTTTTTTCAGTGGCTGAAGCAGTCCATTCTAGTATGGTAAAATTTTATAAATTCATCTGAATCAAAAGAAGGAAGGGATCGTATTGAAAAATAAAAAAAGGACGATCATGGTTTCTACTTTGATTTTAGGTCTTATTTTGAGCTTCAGTACGATTGGTCTCGCATATAGCAAGGGTTACTCCTTTGATCTGGGCTCTGCAATCGCGACAAGGACAGGTTACAATTATAATTTAGACAACAAGTACACGACAATCACAGCTAAAGCAGATTCCTTTAATGTGCGTACTGGTCAACCATCAGCAAACGAACAGCAGTATGCGGTTTATATTGCGAAAAAATGGTCTTTTGAGACTCATAACACTGGTATATTAACAACTGGAAGAAGATACACAAAAAATGTAGGTGGAGTCAGTAGTGGGGACTATAGAGTGCAAGTGGTTAAAAAACTCCCAGCCCCCGATATTCCTGATGTCCATATAATAGGCGGAGGAAATGTTATACAATAAGGTTAATGGAGAGATCATATGAGCGTTATTCTATCAACAAATCAAATAGCCAAGTCTTTTGGTGAGGGTGCTTCGCTATTCTATGCGGTGCACCCTGCTTCAATTGCTATTGAGAATGGGTCTATTAATGTGATCATGGGAAAGAGCGGCTCAGGAAAGTCTACTTTATTGAGTATGCTTGGAGGAATGGAACAACCTACTAAAGGTCAATTATTATTTCAGCAGCAAAGCTTTTATCAACTCCATGATGCGGCCCAAGCTGAAATTAGGGGTCATCATTTTGGTTTTGTCTTTCAAGCTTATCACTTAATTCCTGAACTTTCGGTATTTGATAATCTCATATTGCCACTGATGATGAATAAGAAAAAATTCAATATGTCATATATTCGGGAACTTGCAGAACATTTAGGAATCGAACAAAAACTAACTGCGTTTCCTTATCAGCTATCTGGTGGACAGCAACAAAGAACAGCAATCGCCAGAGCAATGGCAAACGACCCGGAGATCATTTTTGCAGATGAACCAACTGGAAATTTAGATACAAAAAACAGTCAACATGTCATTGATCTGTTGGTGAAGTTATGTAAAGAAAAACATAGAACTTTAGTGGTTGTTACACATGACGAACATTTAGTAGAAGAACCAGATCAGCTGTTTTTAATTGAAGATGGTGTACTAAAAACAAGATGAAGGTGTTGTCTTATGTTTTGGATGAAATTTGCCTTTCAATCATTATTTCAGAGAAAAAAGCTGTTTTTTGTCATACTGCTTGTCATTGCCATTTCGATGATCTTTTTGATTATGGTAAACAGTGCAACAAATGATATAGTGACATTCACAAAAGAAAAGTCCTATGAAAAATACGGAGAACATCATGGGGTCATGAATGGTTTAACTGATAAACAGTTGAACAAGCTGAAGAACAATTCAAGTATAAAGAAAGCTGGGAGTATCTCTTTAGTTGGATATACAAAACAGGTTCATAACTCAAATTTGGGAGCAACGATAGGCTGGATGGATCAGGCTGCTCTTCAATTGGGACATATCGGTCTTTTAAAAGGAAGAATGCCTAAAGATCAACACGAATTAGCGATAGAGTCATATTTACAACAAGCTTTCAATGGAGAAAATCCACTTGGCAAAACAGTTAAACTAAAGATTGAAGGTATAGAAGAATCATTTAAAATAGTCGGCATCATTGAAAATTATTCAGCCAATTGGTCAGCTCCAGCTGATATTCAAAATGGTTATAATACCTACCCAAATATTTTTGTAAACCCAAAAAGTGTTCAAGCGAAATCTAATATACAAAAAAGCCTCATTTTTTCAGTCAAACAACACAAGGTGGAAGAAATCGAGAATAGCTTATATGAAAACTTTGCAAGTCATTTATCAAATATTGAACAGTTATATGCAAATGAAAACCTTTTTGAAGAAGGGTTAAAGAGATCTGAATTAATCGCAATGTTTTGCTTGCTGTTTTCAATCGTCTTAATATTAGGATCGATGCTTTGCTGCTATCAATTGTTTGAAGTGTTTTATCGTGATTATCGCAAAAAAATCGCAATATTAAGAGCTTACGGTGCAAGAAGATATCATTCCTTTCTGCTCATCTTTTATCAAAGTCTTATCATCATACTCATTAGCTTTTTAGTAGCATTTCCAATCGGCATACTTTTCAAGGGACAACTCCATTCTCAAAGATTGACTGATCTAAACGTTTTTTCTTCGATGGCAGAATCAATTCCAATTGTTATCATATGGACGGGCCTTTTATTTTGCTCATTATGTTTTACAGGATGGATGATCATGAGAAAAATAAATCAACATTCGATTGCCCACCATCTGAAAGGAAATCAGTTAACACCTAGAGGTTCTCGTCTATATCAGAAAATCGCCAATTTACCATTCAAATTAAAATCTTTAATGATTCAATTGTTGTTTCATTGGAAATCAACTGTCCTTTTGACGGCAGTTTTGGCAAGTTCAATTTTGATGTTCTTTTTTACACAGTTAATTGCTGGTGAAACACTTGGTCAACATGATAATCAAAAAACGCTTCATTATACCCTTGCTTCAAAACAAATGACGATTCAAGAGCAAGTAAACGGATTTATGATTGAAACGAATCAATCTGTTTCCTTTCATTATCAAACAGCAGATGAACTCCTTCATTTTCCTGGTGTTCTGTATGTTGACAAATACCCGAATACACTTGAAACTACATTGTTGTTAACGAAACAACAGCTTTCACCTTATTTTGTATCTTGGATCAATGACAATAAACAGGATAATACAGACGGCGAAATTTCGGAAATTATGGTAGACAATTTAAATATCCCTAAAAACCTTACCCCCATACCAAAGGTTCAGTTTGTTTTAGTCAATGATCGGGAACTTAGTGATCTTAAAAGTAGCTATCACATTGAAAAAAATGCAGTGGAGAAATTTAAAAAATCGAACACGGCATTCCTATTTCTTCCGAAAGCAGCTTTGAAAAATAGAATTTCCTCGCAAGATAATGTAAAAATCGGCAGAGTTGAGCAGACCAAAAAAAATGAGGAGCTTACATTTAAACATTGGGATTTTAAGGTTGGGAAGGTCATCAACGTACCCTTTCAAATCAAAATGAATCAAGTTCCGATAGAACGCGACGGAATTACAGTTGCCATTTCTGAACGGGTTGCACACAAGCATCACATTTTTTCTGGATATAAACAATTGGTAATTTATGCAGATCTTCATATGTCTAAAGAGAATAAGAAAGCACTTGCGAAAAAAGCGAAACAAATTGTGGCTTCTATTCCTGGTAGCATGTACGATTCAGATGAAGAGCACACCAAAAAATATGAGGTCATTACGAACTTTCTTTCAATTCTTGGAATGATCTTATTTTTGACGACAACACTTTATGCGGCTTTATCATTGGCAGCTGTTATGTATTCGAAAGCCATACAAAGACAGACTGAATATGCAGTATATCGAGCGGTTGGTAAGAGTGTCACATCCATTTTGAAAGATTTGCTAATAGAATTACTTGTTTATTTAATCATCGCGTTTCTCGTCAGCGGTCTGATCATTTGGATGATGATGTTGATAAGTCCTCCTGCTTCTGGTGTTTCTCATTATTTGAGGTACTATTGGTATGCGGTTTTAAGTATTACTAGTTTTGCCGTGCTTGCGCTTCTTGTTCCATACTATAAAATAAAAAGAATGAGTATTTCTAACTCGTTAAAAATTGATGAATAATACAAAAAGGTGTGAATGGTGTGGCTTCAATGATTAATTTAGGGAAGGTCGGTTTTGTATTTGTCTTGCTTTATTTTGTATATGATTTGATTAAACATCGAAAACAGACAAGCTTTATTAGAAAAGTCTTTTTTGCGAGCTTTTTGATTTTTATTTGTGGTGTTTTTCATTACACAATCGGTGGCATTTATTTTCCTCGGCAGAAAGAATTTGCACAATTCATTGTGCAGTTGATTCCTTTTTATTTTGTGAGTGACTGGGTCAAGATGTATCAGCAAGGGGGAGTTGATTTCTTTTTTTGGAACGCTGTTAAACTTACAGCACTCAATGTTTTGCTGCTTTTTCCATTAGGAGTTTATCTTCGAATTCTCTGGAAAGAAATAACTTTTAAAAAAGCGCTACTACTGTCTTTTCTGATGAGTTTGATCATTGAAAGCTTACAGCTTGGACTCTCCGCATTAGGTTTTATTGAGGGAAGATCTTTTGATGTTGATGATTTGATTTTAAATACAATTGGCAGTATGTTTGGCTTTAGCCTTTGCCGTTATGTGCTAAGTTTATTGCCAAAAAAACGTTCTTATCATACGTCTTCACGCTGGTAAAAACTAAAACTGTGTTTTAGCTCATAATGATTTGGCAATAGATCAAAACTAACCGTACCTATTTGAAAATGGCGGTGAAAAAAATGAAGATGATGCCTTTAACATCTGTCAAAAGCGGGGTTATGGAAGAGTATGCAAACGATGTTTACGGATTAACGGTTCAAATTGTCAATGTTTATTTTATTTTTAATCGTGATTCACGAGAAGTGGTGTTAATCGATGCGGGAATGCCAAAGTCTGCATCTTCCATACTTGAAGAAGCAGAAAGACAGTTTGGTGATTTCAAGCTGAAAGCGATTGTTCTGACACATGGACACTTTGACCATGTCGGGGCTTTGAAAGAGTTGTTGGATATATCGTCTGTTCCTGTATTCGCCCATCCGAAAGAGTTACCTTATTTAACTAAGAAAGCCGATTATCCGCCAGCAAAACCACAAATAAAAGATGGTCTTGTTGCCAAACTTTCACCATTATTTCCACGACATTCAATCGATATTTCAGCCAATGTTAAGCCTCTGCCTGAAGATGGATCTGTTCCGTTTCTTAATGGATGGAAATGGTTAGGGACACCTGGTCATACACCAGGCCATATCTCGCTGTTTAGACAGTCAGACAGAACGTTAATCGCAGGAGATGCTGTGACAACAGTTGAACAAGAATCTCTCTTTGAAGTGGCTATTCAAAAGCAAGAACTCAACGGTCCACCAGCCTATTTCACCATGGATTTCATGGAAGCAGCAGATTCAATCAGAAAGCTTGCCGAGTTACAACCCGCATCTTTATTAACAGGCCATGGTGTCCCAATGACAGGCGACAACTTTTCACAGGAATTGTTCGATCTTTCAAATCGGCTTCCTGTTTCATAGTCTAAAACATTCAGTCTGCTGAATGTTTTTTTAATCTGCAGAGTGATTGATTCGTGCCAAAATGTCAAAAGTGCAAAATTGGTTTATCAGGTAGTGTGGATAAATAAAAATTTGGGAATTTGTTCGCTTTCCGCGGGCGATTGGCGAGCCTCCTCAGAGCTCGTTCCTTGCTCCTGTGGGGTCTTGCCGGGCTTGCTGTTCCCGCAGGAGTCTCGCAATTCCTCCTGATTTATGTTGAAAAAGGATTTTTTAGACAGCTCCCTAGTTGAAAGGCGTAAGACAAAGTTTAGGGAATCTGAAGACCGACCCGTCAACAGCCGGAGTTAAACCTGAATCTGTAGATCTAAATCTTAAAAATGAAACTTTTTATTGTTATTTTTAGGTTTTAAAATAAGCTTGAGATAGATACAATGATACAGCGGAAGGAGAGATTGTGGTGGATGAACAGCAAAAAGTTTGGAATGAAGCCAGTACCTTTATTGAAGCATACTGCGGGGAACTGAATAAATCTGCTGAGGAGAAGCAAGCGCGATTACAGAATGTTAAAAACGAAATCATCGAAACCGGTAGTTACACCCATACGAAAGAAGAGTTAGAGCATGGAGCGAGAATGGCTTGGAGAAACAGTAGCCGCTGTATTGGCCGGTTGTTTTGGAACTGTCTTTCAGTCATTGACAAACGGGATGTTCTGACAGAAGAAGATGTGCGCGAGGCGTTATTTTACCATATTCAAGTTGCGACAAATGGCGGAAAAATTAAGCCATTTATTACGATTTTCCCCCCTAACAAGGTGAAGATTTGGAACCAACAGTTGATTAAATATGCTGGATATGAGACAGAAAATGGTGTAATTGGTGACCCAGCTACAATTGAGTTGACAAAGATGTGTGAGGCGCTTGGTTGGAGAGGGGAAAAAACGCCTTTTGATCTGCTTCCACTTGTTTTTCAAGTTGATGGTAACGGTCCTGTTTTGTATGAATTGCCAAGGTCGATCGTCCAAGAGGTTCACATTACACATCCTGAAATCGCTGCTTTTCAATGTTTAGAGCTGAAATGGTATGCTGTGCCAATCATTGCTGATATGAAGCTAGAAATCGGGGGGATACAATATCAAACTGCTCCCTTTAACGGCTGGTATATGGCAACAGAAATTGGTGCGCGTAATTTTGCAGATACAGATCGATATAATATGCTCGAAAAAGTGGCGGCAATCATGGGGCTTGATACAACACAAACCACTTCATTATGGAAAGACAGGGCTCTTGTTGAATTAAACAGGGCTGTTCTTTATTCATACAAAAAAGCAGGTGTTAGTATTGTTGATCACCATACAGCAGCAAGTCAATTTAAGCGGTTTGAAGAGCAAGAAGCGGAAGCGGGCCGTGAGTTAGCTGCCAGCTGGACTTGGCTGATTCCTCCGTTATCACCGGCAGCAACGCATATTTTTCATCAATATTATCAAAATAAGATTCTCAAACCTAATTTTTTTAAATAGAATGATCAAAATGTTTTCTAATAGAAGTGGGGATGAGGACTGTTCTGCAGCTGGAAAGCCAAAAGCCGTTTTAATGTGTTGATTCCTTTTTTTTTTTGAGCCATTTTTGCATTTTTACTTGAAGTGCATCAGGCATATTTACTTCCTCAACCGCAATGGGGCTGTCCTGAAAGTCGTGTGGATGAATAAAAATTGGGGAATTTGCTCGCTTTCCGCAGGAGTCTCGCCCTTCCCCCTGATTTATGTTGAAAAAGGACTTTTTAGACAGCTCCTTGATAGGCAACTTCTAAATAATCTAGAGCAAAATTGATAAAATTAATCATTCAAGATTGCTAATATATCAGTGTTTATTAACGTGAAAAAGGTGCCCAATAGTCAAAAATGGACTTACTGGACAGCCTTTGTTTACTTTTTATGAAAACCCATTTCTTGTCGATATAAAACATAAGAATAAACATAAGGAGCAAAAACGGTTATTAAAATTAAAGCCACTATGGCTATATTTGCATTTTCACCAATTGGGAACAAACCGTTTATTGCAATGAGAATTCCTGCAATTGTAAACATCTTTGAAGCAAATCTGTGGGTTTTTTTCCAAACTGTATCACTGCTTAATGTCCAAGGATTTTTAATACCGACAAAGAAATTGGAACGCACTCTTGGGAGGTAATTTCCAATGACGATCAAAATCGCTCCTACCAGTACTGGGACAAAGCTTCTCATTGGAACATGATATCCAAGTCCAGTCAGGACGAGCAACAAATTGAGTACAGAAAATAACAGCAGCATGGCATTTACGATAATGTGATATGTTTTTGAAAAGAGTGCTAAATTTTTTTTGCGTGGTTCTAATTTAGGCGTTAAAATCATCACCGCATATACAAATATAAGCAATCCCAACATTAATAACATCGCTTCTGCTTTTGTCGCATATTGATCAACCTCACCTGAGAATGACCAATGGATCGGAATATGGTTAGAAAGATAAGGGTATGAAAATCCCCACAATAGTATATTCATGAAAATAATTAATAGTGAAACGATATGCTTTTTCATTTTTGCTCCCCCGCATCTTGATTGTTTTGTTCAGTAAAACTCAATGCCCAGCCCATGATCTCTTGAAACATTGTTGTATTCAGTGAGTAAATGATGTATTGTCCCTTTTTTTCATCTTGAATGAGTTCAGCTAATTTTAAAATTTTCAAATGTTGAGAGATACTTGGCTTTGACATTTGAAAATGTGCTGAAATCTCACCAGCGGTCAAATCTTTGTCTTTCAGGAGTTTTAATATCTTTCTCCTTGTTGGATCAGCTAATGCTTTAAATGTCTGGTTCATTGTCAACATCCTTAACTTAAGTATTTAGTTAATTAGTTATTTAACTAAATACTATCCTGAAAAAGATAATATGTCAAGAGCGTTAAAAACCGCCATTGTTGGCGGCGGTCTTTAATAGCTGATCTTAAATTTTTGGTATCCCTCTGCTTGTTTTGTCTCGACTTGAATATTTGTTACATTTGAAAATGGGTTGCCTTGTTTCACTGTTTTTAGAAAAGATTTTAAGCTTTCTTCAGGTCCTTCTGCACAGATTTCAACGGTGCCGTTATCATGATTTCGAACCCAGCCTGTTAATTTGTGTTTATCTGCTTCCATTTGCACGAAATAGCGGAAGCCGACACCTTGGACGCGTCCATCAACAATCATTCGATATTGAAGCATAGAGAACACCCCTTTTCCTCTATGCTATCATATTTCCCATTTTAATCGCACGGTCTAGACATGAAGAGTTGAAAAACGTCGGCACAAACAAGAATGCCGAATTGAAGACAAGGCGGGTTTCGGAGGAGGAGCTGACTAAAGAGTCCTTGTTCACATGAATCAGGGGGAAGGGCGAGACTCCTGCGGAAAGCGAGCAAATTTCCCGATTTTTATTCATCCACAAAACACCCCTGTCTGGCTTCAGAAGTGTGTCGTTTATCTCCGAGAAGAGTATTGCAACCTTATTTCATTGGTAAGATCGATACCTTATCAGCTGGTTGAAGAGCTTGGTAAGTGCCTAAAAAAGCCGTGCCTGTCATCGGCACGGCGAAATCATTATTTTTTTACACTGTTCAATAAGTTAGCTAAAAAATGTGTTTTATAGCTTTGAAGCTTTCTTCCTTCATACTTCGTCATCCCAAGCTTTTTCAGTTCTTCCACATACCAGCCTTTGCTTCCGTAATGCATGTCAGAAAACCCCTTTCTATTACTCATTTGTAAGGGCATTCTAACATCAATCGAATAGGGTTAAAAGAGGAAATCAGACATTTGTTAAAACTGAGTCTTTAGTCTCTTCTTCAGCTATGTCATATGAATGATTTTAGTCCGATGACTTTCCGTTTACAGCTGTGTTAAAATAATTGGTTTATCTTTTGTAATGACTATCGTATGTTCAATCTGTGCGACAAAGCTTCCATCAGGTGTTTTGAACGTCCATCCGTCTCCAGCTTCTATAATATGTTCGGCTTTTGTTGAAATGAACGGTTCCAAGGCAATCACAGTTCCGTTCTTAAAAAGTGCATCATCAAATGGGTCATAGTAATTTAAAATATGATTTGGTGCTTCATGAAGGCTTTTTCCGATGCCATGACCGGTTAAGTTTTTAATAACAGTAAATCCGTTTGCTTTTGCTTCATTGAAAACAGCTCTACCAATTTGATTTTGTTTTTTTCCAGCGCGTGCCTGTAATAGCCCTTTTTGAAATGCGCTTTCTGCAGATTGACAGAGTTTGTGCAAGGTGTCATCACCTTGACCAACAATAAATGAAATACCCGTATCTGAATAAAAGCCACCCAATTCGGCAGAAATATCAATGTTAATGAGGTCTCCTTCATGTAATATTGAGGAATTGCTGGGGATTCCATGAGCTACTTCTTCATTAACACTGATGCATGTTGTTCCAGGGAAGTCATATTCTTTTTCTGGAGCTGATGTAGCCCCATGAGATTCGAGTACCTGTTTTCCTATCAAATCAAGCTCTTTTGTACTCATGCCTGGAGTTGCTTGTTTTTTCATTTCCTCCCTTGCCAAAGCAACAATTCTGCCGATAGTTTTGAGCCCCTCAAGCTCTTGATCATTTGTTACAATCACGATGCATTCCCGCTTTCTTTTTTATATTCCAAAATAAGCTTACCATATCTAATCCTAAAAAAGGAACAGCACCCGCATTTCCAAATGGAGAGCGGGTGCTGTTCCTTTTATCTTTTATTATTCAGAGTCAGAATTCTTTGGTGATGTAGTATGTGATTCTGACGTTTTTGGATGATGATTTGTGTAGTCATAGTCGCTCGGATTGATCGCTTTAAATCCTTTCGGTTTATAGAAGCGAAGCAAATCGCCATCGACAATTTTATCTGACATTTCTAGTTCTTTCTTAACTGATTCTTCTACATTTGGATCAACGCTTTTTTCCTCAAGAAGCGTTCCTGTTCTCATATCATAGTAGTTTCCATTCGCTTTCATGAACTTCGGTGAAACGAAGTCGCCATTTCGGAATGGAATAACTTCACGGTGTTCAGGAGAAAGAAGGTCAGATCCGCTCATCAAGTAGTCTTTTGTGTTCACACCCATCAAATGGAGGAGAGTAGGCATAACATCGACATCGCCGCCATATTTATGCGATTTTTCTCCGTTCACTCCAGGAACGTGGATGAACAGAGGAACACGTTGTAATTTTGCATTTTCATGCGGTGTTACCTCTTTGCCAATCACTTTGGCCATTGCATCATTATGATTTTCTGAAATTCCATAGTGATCACCGTACATAACAATAATCGTATCGTCATATAAACCGGCTTTTTTCAGATCGTTGAAAAACTGTTCAAGCGATTGATCCATATAGTTAGCCGATTGGAAATAATGGTCGACAACACTGTCGCCAGTTTCACCGGCTGGAAAGTCTGTATCGCCTTCATCCATTTCAAATGGAAAATGGTTTGAGAGCGTAATGAATTTCGTATAGAACGGCTGTTTCAAACTTTTTAACAGCGGCATTGATTCCTCAAAAAACGGCTTATCTTTTAGACCGTAGTTTTTCGTTTTTTCTTCGCTCATATCGTAATACGTAGCATCGAAGAACTTATCGTATCCGATGGCTTTATACATTTCATTGCGATTCCAGAATGTTTTATAGTTGCCGTGGAAAGCGGCTGAGGTATAGCCTTGGGATTTCAATATTGCTGGTGCTGACTGCAGTGTGTTTTGTGCTTTATTAATGAACACTGATCCTTGTGCTAAAGGATAAAGCGAGTTGTCCATCATAAATTCGGCATCAGATGTTTTACCTTGTCCAGTTTGGTGGAAAAAGTTGTCGAAATAAAATGTTTGATTATCATGAGCCAGTGAGTTTAAGAATGGTGTGACTTCTTTACCATTTAGTTTATAGTCAATTGCGAACGTCTGTAGTGATTCAAGTGAAATGTAAATCACGTTCTTGCCCTTCGCTTTTCCGAAGTATTTGGCATTTGGTTTATCATGATTGGCTTTGATATAGTTTTCAACTTCCGTTACATCGCTGGAACTTGCAAGAGCACGCTGGCTGTTTGTTTTAATATTTTGAACGGCATCATAAATTGTGAAGTTATAAGCTCCTAAATATTTCACAAGATAGTTGCGGTCAAATGAACGGGTAAGCAATTCCGGACGATCAATCTCCGCAACCGCAAGATTCGCGAGAAAGACGAGGATACTTGCCCCCATTACGATTTTAAACGGACGTTTTGTAGTTGTTTCTGCTGGTCTGTTATAAAAAATCGCAAGTGCAATCAAAATGATTGTATCGATAAAGTAAAAAATGTCGAGGGGATTAATTAATGAAAGAGCGCTGTCACCAAGCTGTCCCCCGTTTGTTTTTGCCTGCATAATGGTAGGAAGTGTGATAAAATCACTAAAAAATCTGTAGTATACGATATTTGCATAAAGTAAAAAAGACATTAAAAAATGAATCACTATAATTGCTGTCTGCTGTATTTTTTTCTTGAAAAGCAATCCTATTCCAAGAAAGAACAAGCTAGAGCTAATCGGATTCACAAAAAGCAAAATCTGTTGAACTGTGTTGTTTATTCCTAAATTAAATTCAATGACATAAGCAGCATAAGTTTTAAGCCATAATAGTACAGCGGCTATGAGAAAAAAGGCAAGACCTTTTTCTTTAATAAATCTTTTCAATTGTTACACTCCTTTTTTCCGGATCAGCATAAAACCATCGGAACGAAAGAAAAACGAATGTATAAAATATACCATGAAATAATGAATTAGAAAAGTAGAAACTATAATTGGTAAAAAAATTGGTTAGCTGCTGATTATGATTGATGTCAAACTAATTATATCATATGAAAGAAAAGGTGAATAAGACCATGGATATCTTTAATTTAATCGCCGAGGATAAGATCAAAAGAGCAATCAAAGAGGGAGAATTTGCTGGACTTCCTGGAATGGGCAAACCACTCAAAAAAGATGAAGCAGCTCACATTCCAGAACAGCTTCGGATGGCATATCGAGTCATGAAGAATGCGGGGCTGGCTGGAGATGAAGAGGCATTAAAAAAAGAACGAATGACCATTGAAGACTTAATTTCCCAGTGCACTGATGAACATGAACGTGAACAGCTTTTGCTGCGAAAAACAGAAAATGAGCTAAGACTTGATAAGCTTGTAAGTAAGAAAGGAATGTTTTCAAAACCGGCATCTGCATTTTATAAAGAAAGAGTATATGAACGGTTGGGACGCAAGCGGTGAGCTGGAAAATTGGCAGTTGTAGGATTTTCGCTGGAAACACTGTAAAATAAGTGGTATAATAGTCATAATTATTCAAAAAGTCCAAAAAATGATTTAGAGGTTTAAGTATTGCTTATGGGTGGTAAAGTTTCAAAAAACAAAAAAGGGTGATGAGATGCAACATTTACTAGACTGGGTAAAATTGATTTCTGATTGGCTCTGGGGACCGCCTTTGATTATTTTACTAACAGGAACAGGGATATATTTTACGGTCCTGCTAAAATTCTTTCAGTTTCGATATCCTCTATATATTTTTAAACAGACGATAGGCAGCGTGAGAAAAAAGCCGAAGGGAGAAGGGACACTCACTCCACTGCAGGCATTGACATCAGCGCTTAGCTCGACAGTCGGAGCAGCTAATATCGTCGGTGTACCGGCAGCAATTATGTTTGGCGGTCCTGGAGCAGTTTTTTGGATGTGGTTGATCGCATTGTTTGCAATGGCGATTAAGTTTGCTGAAAGCGTGCTAGCTGTTCATTATAGGGAAAAAAATGACCAAGGTGAATATGTCGGGGGACCGATGTATTACATGACAAAAGGATTGCGGATGAAATGGCTTGGCGTTCTTTTTTCTATTGCGTTGATTATTGAGCTTGTCCCAAGTATTATGGTCCAAGGGAATGCAGCATCTGTCTCATTAGCACAAACTTTTTCTTTTAATGAAGTTTATGCTGGAATTGGTATTGCAATTTTAATTGGTTTAGTTGTCATTGGAGGAATTAAGCGGATTGGAAAAGTGACGGAGTTGGTTGTACCGCTTATGGCGGGAGCATATGTGGGAGCTGGTCTTCTCATTATGTTGATGAACCTTCCAGCAGTTCCAGAATTTTTCTCTCTCATCTTTTCGAATGCGTTTACCTCATCTTCAGCTACTGGCGGGTTTGCAGGGGCTGTTTTTGCCGAAACGATCCGCTGGGGATTTGCGCGAGGACTCTATTCCAATGAAGCAGGAATGGGAACGGCACCGATCGCACATGCAGCCGCAATGACTGATCACCCGGTAAGGCAAGGGTTTTGGGCTGTCATTGGAATTGTCGTTGATACGCTGATCATCTGTACTACCACAGCTTTTGTCGTTCTCTCCTCAGGTGTCTGGACAGCTGAAAATGCTCTTAAAGATCCTGCAGCACTAAGTGCAAAAGCGTTTAGCAGTTATTTTGGAAATGCAGGAGGATATTTCGTATCGATCTCACTAGCGTTCTTCGTCGTCTCAACGATAACAGTTGTTATCTTTTATGGCGTGAAACAAGCTGAATTTCTGTTTGGACAAATGTCTGGGCATGTCTTAAAAGTAGTCTATTTAGTGGCGATAATCATCGGAGCTGCAGGCGGAGCGAAAGTGATTTGGGGTTTCTTAGACTTAGCACTGTCGTTTATCCTCATCCCGAATATTGTTGCATTAATATTATTAAGTAAAAAGGTAAAAGCGTTATACAACGAATTCTTTACCTCTGAAAAGTATTATTTAAAAGATGTTGAACAGGAAAACCATGGTAATGATAAAAAAGTAAAGAACTTTTGATTGGAATCGTGTATACACAATGATTTAATGTAAGGAGAGTTTGTTAGATCATGAGAATAACATATAGACATTTTCATTTTGCCTATATTTACCTTGTTATAACGCTTATCCTTTTTTCAACTGCTTTTTTATCTCATGAACACGCCGTATTTGTAACCATTACATTTTTACTATTCGTTAACATGACTTGTTTTTCTAACGAGTACGTAGTCATTCGCTATTATCAACAAAACAAACAAAAAAATCATAACAAAGGGTATGCCTTATTCGTTATGATTCAAGTACTATTTACTTTGTTCATATTCTTTCTTTTTAAGCTGCATTTTTAATTGAGTACCTTGTATATGCAAAGTTCAGCTTGTAAAGAATTCTATTTTATAAAATGATTTGTTAGTTTACAGAGCTGTCTAAAAAGTCCTTTTTCAACATAAATCAGGGGAATTGCGAGACTCCTGCGGAAACAGCGAGCCAGGCGAGACCCCGCGGATCGCCCGCGGAAAGCGAGCAAATTCCCCAATTTTTATTCATCCATAAGACTTTTAGGACAGCCCCGTAGCAATACCTTCCATATTATAACGAGCAGCTGTGAGAGAACTTGTTCTTCCACAGTTTGCTTACCTCTCAACAGATCAAAATCACAGTATCTCAGTAGTCACTTAGGAAGTATGAATAAAACCAAACTATTTTGGCTTATTGTCAAATCCACATGAGAGTACGGATTAACCCGATAATTTTTGCTTATTTGGCACTTTATTGCCGTCCTTTGTGATGGAATATTCGGGTGCTGGATGACCTTCATTCACTTGTTTTTCCTCTATTTTTTGTCCAAGAGCTTAAGAGCTGACCAAATTCTATTAAACCATTTGTGACTTCTTTATTTTTTCATTATAAATTTCTTATTAAGCCTCAAGAATAAAATCTTAAAGTATATTTCTTGAATTTTATGTAATAAATATAAAGAACAAAAACAAGTATACAGCATAAAGGAGGTATAAACATCATGAAAAAAGCTCATTTATTATTATTTTCTGTACTCACTCTAGTGGTGATTGTTGGTTGTGGACAAGATGAAGCTAACAATTCCGATACTGATAGTGAAAACAAAAAGGCAGTCACTGAAAATAATTCAAAGGAATCAAAAGATGTTTATTTTAAAGAGAACAAAGCAAAATTGAATGACTTAAAAATTGAAATTACTAAAACAAAAGTTATTCCTGCTGGAAAAACGGGAAATGAGCATGGTGAAAAACCAATATTTGCGATTTGGTATAAAGCAACTAATTTAAGTGAAAAAGATATTGACCCGACAACTGCATGGATGGCAGTATTTGAAGCAGTACAAGACAATAATCCAAATTCAGTTAATAAGCTTGAAGTTGCTGGACTCCCCGATGATCGATTTCTTGATTCTCAATTAGAAACAATAAAGCAAAATGGGACAGTAGAAAATGCAGTAGCCTATGAATTGGACGATTTAAAAACACCGGTAACATTAATTGCAACACAAGGTGTTGGTGGAGATAAGTTAGGTGAACAAAGTTATCATATTAAATAAATTGTTTCTACTACAGCAAAAAATTAATGATTTTGAAAATAAAAGTAAGAAAATTATATAACTTTCCAAGTGTAAAAGGCTGTCCAATAGTCATAAATTGACTTACTGGATAGCCTCTTTTTTTTAAAATAATGTAAACGCTAAAAAAACATTGACTACATGTATATACATGATTACAATATACCTATAACATGTATATACACGTTTAAATGAAAGCGTTTCCTTGGGAGGGAATAACATGGAGGATTTCAAACAATCTGCAGAACGAATTCTTCAGGCAATCGGCGGCAAAGAAAATATCGTATCGGCAACACATTGTGTGACCCGTTTGCGGCTGGTCTTAGTCGATGAGAAAGAAGTAGATAAAGAAGTACTCGAAAACATTGATGTTGTCAAAGGGTCATTTTCAGTAAATGGTCAGTTTCAAGTCATTATTGGTCAGGGGCTTGTTGAAAAAGTATTTAAACAGTTCACAGCGTTAGCCGGTGTAGCTGAATCTTCAAAAGAAGCTACAAAAGAGGTAGCTGCCAAAAAACTGCATCCTCTTCAGCGTGCTGTGAAAACGCTTGCTGATATATTTATTCCGATTTTGCCAGCTATCGTCACCGCTGGTTTATTAATGGGGATCAACAACATCATGACCGCACAAAATATTTTTTACACTGGCAAATCATTTATTGATGTACACCAGAATTGGGCTGATTTAGCAAGTATCATTAATTTGATCGCAAACACAGCCTTCGTATTTCTGCCAGGGTTAATCGGCTGGAGTGCCGTGAACCGTTTCGGTGGAAGTCCATTATTAGGAATTGTTTTGGGGCTAATGCTAGTCCATCCTGATCTGTTAAATGCATGGGGATATGGAAACGCTCAGCAGGAAGGCGCAATACCAACTTGGCATCTATTCGGTTTGGACATTGAAAAAGTGGGCTACCAAGGACAGGTTTTACCGGTTCTTGCTGCATCATATTTGTTGGCACAGATTGAAATGTTTTTAAAAAAGCGAATTCCCGATGCTTTTCAGCTGTTAACGGTAGCACCAATTGCTTTGCTAGTGACTGGATTTATCTCATTTATTATCATTGGACCTATTACATTTATGATCGGAAACTGGATCACAGATGGAGTTGTCGGGATTTTTAAAGCTGTTCCTGCATTAGGAGGTCTCATTTATGGTGGTGTATACGGTCCACTTGTTATTACCGGAATGCACCATACATTCCTTGCCGTTGATTTACAGTTGATCGGTTCTACCGGAACAACTTTCCTATGGCCGATGCTTGCACTCTCTAATATTGCCCAAGGATCAGCAGCGTTTGCCATGATGTTTATAAATAGAAGAGATGAAAAGTTAAAAGGTTTGGCATTGACAACTTCAATTTCTGCTTGGCTTGGCATTACAGAGCCAGCAATGTTCGGAGTCAACTTGCGTTATAAATATCCGTTTATCTCAGCCATTATCGGTTCAAGCATCGCTGGGATGTTCATTACGATAAACAAGGTAAAAGCGCTGTCAGTTGGGGTGGGGGGACTACCTGCTTTTTTCTCGATTGTGACAGAAAATTGGGGTCCTTTCTTTATTGGAGTGGCGATAGCACTTATGATTCCGTTTGTGCTGACGCTAATATTTGCTAAATTTAAACGTCAAGCTTAAAGACGTACTCATCAATATCCACGGTATCTATTAGAAAATCGAAAAAGCAGGTGTGATTGAAGAATGAAACAACCTTGGTGGAAAAAAGCAACAGTGTATCAAATTTATCCGAAAAGCTTTAAAGATACAACAGGAAGCGGTGTTGGTGATATTCAAGGCATTATCGAAAAACTTGATTATATAAAAGAACTGGCCTGTGATGTCATTTGGTTGACACCAATTTATCAATCTCCGCAAAATGATAACGGCTATGATATTAGTGATTATTATCAGATTCATGAAGATTATGGAACTTTAGCTGATTTTGAACGTCTGTTACAGGAAGCACACAAACGCGGTTTAAAGGTGATCATGGATCTTGTTGTCAACCATACTTCAACAGAGCATCGCTGGTTTAAGGAAGCAGTGTCTGGTAAAAACAATCCTTACCGCAATTTTTACATTTGGAAGGACGGGAAACGAGATGGTTCTCGACCAACGAACTGGGAGTCTAAATTCGGGGGTTCTGCTTGGCGGTTCGATAACAAAACCGGTCAGTATTATCTACATCTTTATGATGTGACACAGGCTGATTTGAACTGGGAAAATGAAAAGGTCAGACAAAATGTTTATGAGATGATGCATTATTGGTTTGATAAGGGTATTGACGGATTTAGACTTGATGTTATTAATGTCATTTCCAAAGATCAGCGTTTTCTTGACGACCATGAGGGAGACGGGCGAAGATTTTATACAGACGGTCCAAGGGTTCACGAGTATTTACAAGAAATGAACAGGGAAGTCTTTTCAAAATATGACAGCATGACAGTCGGTGAAATGTCGTCAACTACCATTGCAGATTGTATTCAATATACAAATCCCGAAAACAAAGAGCTTGACATGGTCTTTAATTTTCATCACTTAAAAACTGATTATGCAAATGGTGAAAAATGGACAGTTAGCAAATTTGATTTTCTTGAATTAAAAAAAATCCTTTCTGACTGGCAGGTTAAGATGTATAATGGCGGCGGTTGGAACGCACTGTTTTGGTGTAACCACGATCAGCCTAGAATCGTTTCACGCTATGGTGATGACGGAAAGTATCGAAAAAAGTCTGCTAAAATGTTGGCTACTGCCATTCATATGTTGCAGGGAACGCCGTTTATTTATCAAGGTGAAGAATTCGGAATGATCAACCCGAAGTTTCATGATATTTCCTTTTATCGGGATGTTGAATCATTAAATATGTATGAACTCATGAAAGAAAAAGGAATTCCGGAAAAAGAAATCATTGAGATTCTAAAAGAGAAATCCCGTGATAATTCGCGGACACCTGTCCAATGGAATCAAGAGAAAAACGCTGGCTTTACAACGGGGACACCGTGGATTCCAGTGCCTGATCATTATAAAAATATGAATGCTGAAGAAGCACTGCAGGACTCTGATTCGATTTTTTATCACTATAAAAAATTGAATCAGTTACGAAAACAATACGATCTCATAACGACTGGCAATTATCAACTTATTCTTGAGGAACATCCACAGCTGTATGCATATTTGCGAAACGGGATAAATGAAAAACTGTTGGTTATCAACAACTTTTATGGTAGAGAAACCGAGTTTCATTTGCCTGAGAATGTCAAGTATGAAGGCTATACTGCCAAGGTTCTCATTGCCAATGATGATGAAATTCCAGAGAATTTTACAAACTTTAAGGTAAGACCTTACCAATCAATAGTTTATCATCTTGCCAAACCGTGCTAAACTAAGCAGGGTGGTAAAAAATGAAAGTGAATAAATATGTTTGGATTTACAAAGAAATTGCAGAACAAATCGATCAACGGATACTGAACGAAGGTGATATCATCTCATCGGAAAATGACTTAACGATTCAGTATGAAACATCAAGAGAAACTGTCCGAAAAGCGTTAAATATGCTCGCGCAAAACGGCTATATTCAAAAAATTAAAGGAAAAGGGTCGGTTGTGTTAAACAGGGAAAAAATGAGGTTCCCGGTTTCTGGTTTGGTCAGTTTTAAAGAGTTATTTGAGATGATAGGTAAAGAGACAAGCACGACAGTACATGAGTTCGGCTTAGTCAGTCCGAGCGATTTTATCCAAAAGCAGCTTCGAATCACTGAAGATGAAGACGTATGGAGGGTTGTCCGTTCCCGAAAAATTGATGGGGAGCATGTCATTTTGGACAAAGATTATTTTATTCATCGACATGTATCACGGTTGACAAAAGAAATATGCGAGGATTCGATTTATCAATATATTGAGGGAGAACTTGGGCTTGGTATCAGTTATGCTCATAAGGAAATCGTTGTTGAACCGTGTACAGAAATGGATCAAAAATATTTGGATTTAAACGGTTATGAGCACATCGTTGTTGTTAAAAACTTTGTCTTTTTAGATGATACATCATTGTTTCAATATACGGAAAGCAGACATCGACTGGATAAATTCCGGTTTGTCGATTTTGCTAGAAGAGTGAAGTAGCACGGTCCGCTTGGGTAGCGACCGTGTTTTTTTTGTGGAAAAGAAATTCAGCCGCAGAGAAAAAAAGCTTCCTTCTCAACATGCATCAGAGGGAATTGTGAAACTCCTGCAGAAAGTGAGCAAATTTCTCAATTTTTATTCATCCATACTTTTAGGACACTCCCGATTATTTATCATTTCTTTTTTGGATTGAATATGATGAAGGAGGAAAAAGATTGGAGGCTTTAATAAATGGTTCATGAAACTGTAAAACTAGGCAAAAATGTCAGATTAGGAGACTATGTGGTGATCGAAGAACATGTCACAATTGGTGATGATTCAGAGATAGGTCATCATACTATCATTAAAAAAAATACACAGATTGGAAACAGAGTGAAGATTGGTGACCTAACTGTTCTTGGAAAAGGAACAGCTTCCAATAAAAAAATGGCGCGCGAACCGGGAAAGGGCGGTAGTCCTTTAATCATTGAAGATGACGTAGTGATCGGTTCAGGAGTCGTAATGTATTGGGATGTTCAATTGAAAACAGGTGTGTTTGTAGGGGATCTTGCAAGCATTCGCGAAAATGTAACGGTTGGAAGAGATAGTATTATAGGGCGTAACGCTATGGTTGAAAATCATACAAACATTGGTAGTCGTGTAACAATTCAAACGGGGTGTTATATTACGGCTGATATGGAAATAGAAGATGACGTGTTTATCGGTCCTTGCTGTTCAACATCAAATGATAAATATATGGGAATGGGTCATGGAGAATATCAAGGTCCAATGATAAAAAAAGGGGCGAAAATTGGCAATAATGCAACTTTATTGCCAGCGGTTGTTATCGGTCAACATGCGATCATTGGTGCGGGAGCTGTTATTACGAAGGATGTTCCTGCTGGGAAAACAGTTGTGGGGAATCCGGGGCGGGTGATGAAGTGAAATGCAAAAGGGAAAATAGGGAGTCTATTCCAAGTTAAATAACGTGGCTAGTTCAAAAAGACAAACATATGATAATGAGCATCACCTGAAACAAAGTGAAGCTTATACCATAATATGATCGGAGGTTAAATGGAAAAATGTCTATCCGAAATTTAGTGGTGAACGGTGGCTTTGAATCAGGAATCCTCTTTCCTTGGAGTGGAGGAAATTCATCTGTAATCAACCAATCTTCCCATTCGGGTTTTTCCTCAGCCAGGTTGTTAGGGGGAACGGCAAATTCATTCATCACTCAGTCTGTTCCGATTGAACCAGGAGAAGGGGGAGAGTTTCTCGTATCTCTAGCAAAATCCGAATCGATTACTGCCCCTTCAGTGGTCATCCAGATTACTTATTTTGACAATGGATTTAATTTTCTTGGATTTGGACTATTTACGACTATACCTTCAAGTAGAATACCTGTATCAGAAAACGGGACATGGCTTGAAACATATCAAACGGTAGAGCCGGCTCCGGAAGGAACCACACAAGCTTCTATTTTGATTGCCAACCTTCCACAAGTTGGAACTGCAAATATCTTAATAGACGATGTTGCATTGTTAATTTCAGATGGAAATGGGGGTCCAACCGGTCCAACCGGCCCAACCGGAGCAACAGGTCCAACCGGAGCAACAGGTCCAACAGGCCCGACCGGAGCAACGGGATCAACCGGCCCGACCGGAGCAACGGGAGCAACGGGTCCAACAGGAACAACCGGTCCGACCGGAGCAACGGGAGTGACAGGTCCAACAGGAGCAACAGGAGCGACCGGAGCAACGGGAGCAACGGGTCCAACCGGCCCAACCGGCCCAACCGGAGCAACGGGATCAACCGGCCCGACCGGAGCAACGGGACCGACCGGAGCAACAGGATCAACGGGAGCAACGGGCCCGACCGGAGCAACCGGTCCAACAGGAGCAACGGGAGTGACAGGTGCAACCGGTCCAACGGGAGCGACTGGAGCAACAGGCCCAACGGGGCCAACGGGACCAACCGGTGCAACGGGTCCAACCGGTGCAACGGGTCCAACAGGATCAACCGGTCCGACCGGATCAACGGGAGCAACAGGCCCGACCGGAGCAACGGGAGCAACGGGACCGACCGGAGCAACGGGACCGACCGGAGCAACAGGACCAACGGGAGCAACAGGATCAACCGGTGCAACCGGCCCAACAGGTCCAACGGGATCAACCGGTCCAACAGGAGCAACGGGTTCAACAGGATCAACCGGTCCGACCGGAGCAACAGGAGCAACAGGCCCGACCGGTCCAACGGGACCAGGTAGTATATTAGCTGAACCTTCTCAATCAAACTCAGCTCTATCATTAATAGTCGGCAATGAGTTGTCGGTTTTAGCAACACAAGTAAATGTATCAGAAGGGCAAAGTGTTAAGCTCGATTCAATGGCTGAAGTAGATGTAATAATTGGTCCATCTTCATTATTTCAATACAGTATTATTTTTAGTATTTACCGAAATGGTGAAGTCATTGCACAAGTAACTGAAGATAACCAAGGTGAAAAGTCAACAGGATCAGTTCGCGTATATAGTGATATTCCAAATTTAACATGGATTGATACTCCAGAAGCAGGAATAAACACTTACGAACTAAGGATTGAAATGATTGGTAGTAATATTCTTACCGCTTCAGTAAATACACGTTCGTTAACGGCTTTAATTTACGGATAATTTTTATAAGAAGTAAGCTTATGAAAACATTTGAAAAGTCTATTTGATTCCGAAAGTGATATCCTCTTTTCCAATTTTAAGTGGTCTCTATTGGAAAGGGGGATTTTATTACTTGCAAGTACCAAACTATTAAAAGGATTTTGTTCATACATGTGTTAAATAACGTGACCGTCCCAGTTTATTAAACATAATATATGTTAGCTTCTATAGAGTAGAGAAGCTATTTCGAAGAAAAAGGAGGTTTAAATCTCTAGATGTCAATACGTAATGTAGTAGTTAATGGTAGTTTTGAAACAGGGACACTAGCACCTTGGGTTGGTCAGAATGCAATTGCTACAACTCAATTTTCCCACTCAGGTTTTTGGTCGGCTAGGTTATTAGGGGGCAATGTAGTTTCATTTATAGCCCAATTTGTTCCTGTAGATGAGGGAGAACAATTTGAGTTCCTTGTTTCATTGGCGAAATCAGGATTTTTACCATCACCTCATGTGCACATTCAAGTTTCTTATTTTGATAGCATGTTTAATCATTTAGGGCAAGGACTCTTTGTTGATATTCCATTTAATAGATTACCAGTTGTGGAAAATAACACTTGGCTTGAAGTCTATCGAACGACTGAAGCGGCTCCAGCAGGCGCTACAATGGCATTTATTTTAATTAATACTTTACCGCAACTGGGAACAGCGAACGTTATAGTAGATGATGTTGCTCTATTAGATATTGAGGTTAGTGCTCCAACAGGAGCAACGGGACCAACGGGGCCAACAGGACCAACAGGACCAACGGGACCGACGGGAGCAACAGGACCGACCGGACCAACGGGACCAACGGGACCAACCGGACCGACCGGACCAACGGGACCAACGGGACCAACGGGACCAACAGGACCAACGGGACCGACCGGACCAACGGGACCAACAGGACCGACCGGACCAACGGGACCAACAGGACCGACCGGACCAACGGGATCAACAGGACCGACCGGACCAACGGGACCAACAGGACCGACCGGACCAACGGGACCAACCGGACCAACGGGGCCAACGGGGCCAACAGGACCAACGGGACCAACCGGACCGACCGGACCGACGGGACCAACAGGACCAACGGGACCAACCGGACCGACCGGACCGACGGGACCAACGGGACCAACAGGACCAACCGGACCGACGGGACCAACGGGGCCAACAGGACCAACGGGACCAACCGGACCAACCGGACCGACCGGACCAACCGGACCGACGGGACCAACGGGGCCAACAGGACCAACAGGACCAACAGGACCGACCGGACCAACGGGACCAACAGGACCAACGGGACCGACCGGACCAACGGGAGCAACAGGACCAACCGGACCAACGGGGCCAACGGGGCCAACAGGACCAACGGGACCAACAGGACCGACCGGACCGACGGGACCAACAGGACCAACGGGACCAACAGGACCGACCGGACCGACGGGACCAACGGGACCAACAGGACCAACCGGACCGACGGGACCAACGGGGCCAACAGGACCAACGGGACCAACAGGACCAACCGGACCGACCGGACCAACCGGACCGACGGGACCAACGGGGCCAACAGGACCAACAGGACCAACCGGACCGACCGGACCAACGGGACCAACAGGACCGACCGGACCGACCGGACCAACGGGACCAACGGGACCAACAGGACCAACGGGACCGACCGGACCAACGGGACCAACAGGACCGACCGGACCAACCGGACCAACGGGGCCAACGGGGCCAACAGGACCAACAGGGCCAACAGGACCAACAGGACCGACGGGACCAACGGGACCAACGGGACCAACGGGACCGACCGGACCAACCGGACCAACCGCAGGGGCCGGAGGATTGGTTCAACTACGCCAGTTTCTTAACCAATAGATCTCTATTAATATGATTAACTTCTAATGAAGTGGGAAGGGGTGCATGAAGTTCGCTTTTTTCATGTACCTCCTTTTAAAAAAGATAAAGGGACTGTTGATAAGCCTGAGCTTAGAACAGTCCCTTCTTTATTTATGACATCAATCTTCTTTAGTTTAACACTTGGTTTAATTCTTCTTTTATGTGATTGATACTATTCAAATAAGTTTCTCCTCCGGATGTGAGACTTAGATTAAAATAGTATTGCATTTTTTCAATCAGAGGCTGAACACACTTTTTTTTCGCTTCTTGATCAAGGTGGCGTGTAAAGCCGTTATCTTGATACTCTATTGCAGTATCTGAATAAACTTTTCCAATGATAAAATATTTTAATGCTTTTTGTTGGGTTTCTTTCAGTTCGTTCCATTTAATATAAGGTAAATAAACTTCTTCCCTGAAATGCTCAATAATATACTCCATCACATAAATGATTGAAGGAATCCTCTTGTCAATGTCATAAGTAAAACTATTTTGATGACGGCGATAACAATAAACCGGTTTGTTTAAATAATGAATATTCCAACCTCTTTTAATATTAACAATACTGTTCAATGTATCTCCAGCATAGAGATTTTTAGAATCGGCTATCCAGGAATAGTTATGATTGCGGTAAAATGACAATTTGAACAATCCGACCATTGGAAAAACACCTGAACCTTTTCTTTCAAATATGCGACAGATCACCTCATCTTCTGTATAAGATTTATATGTCCATTTGCCAATTGTTTTTCCATCAGAGTTAACTAATAAAAAATCACCGTAAACATAATCTAAATCTTCTTGATCGACAAAACACTCCATAAAATCATAGAGCACGCTGTCGTGTGCCAAAAAATCATCAGCACTTACTGGTAAAACATATTCCCCGCTCGCTTTTTCAAAAATTTCGGCAAAGGCTGCATCTGCCATACCGCTATTTTTTTGATGATATATCGCTTTTATATGTGGGTAATTTTCCTGATATGCTTCGATTTTTTTGATGGAGTCATCTGAAGAGTGATCATCAACAATGATAATTTCAATATTTGGATAAGCTTGATTCAAAACAGATTGAAGGCATTGGTCTAAAAAGCGACCGTAATTATAATTAACAATTCCAACTGTAATTTTAGGAAGACTTAAATTATTTTTCTTTTTAGTCGTTTTAATAAAGTACTGAACGAGATGATTTATTTTCTCCATCTGCTTTTTATATGAATAATGTTCATCAATAAAATTGCGGTACTGTTTGGATGAATAATGATTTTCAGTGATCATGTCGACCAGTTCATCAATGGTGTTCCATACAAACGCATGATTATAAATTTTCTTCGCTCCATAAAAATTATGAATCAGGGGCTTAATTCCTTTTGCCATTGCTTCCATGATTGACATTTGCTGGCTTTCTAACAGACTCGTTGAAATGAGATAGTCTTTATCTTCTAAGTATTGGTTCATATCATTTTGCCAGCCATCCAAATAGACGTTTTCTGTTATATTTAGCTCTTCGATCATTTGTTTAAAATATAATTGATAGCGTATATCTTGATAGCGGCCGGCAATAAAAAGTTTATATCTAGGATCTCTGTCATAAATGGTCTTGAATGCTTGTAGTAAAAGCATGGGGCCCTTTTTATAATTAATATAACCGACATAAGCGATATGGAATCCCTTTTCGCGCTGTCTAAATGTATACTGATCTAAATCAACGCCATTAGCAATTGTGATCGTTTGTTCTTCCTGAAGGCTTTTAACCTGATCTAATACATATTCTTTTATATGTTCTCCATCAAAAATGAGTTTGTCTACACAATTCCACTGAACATGATATATATATGAAGTAAAAGCTTCATAGCTATGAAGTTTGCAAATAATAGTTTTTTTATCGGAAAATGGCAACTTACTTCCGTAAATCAGAAGATTATCACACCATTCAAACCAGCAAATATCTGCCCACTTCATTCCATCGTCAATTTGCTTCAAGTCTGTAATGATTAATTTCAACGTTCTGCAGGAGTTTGAAAAATATTCTATGACTGGATTTAAAAATGTATCCAAATTTGGTTTTACAAAAAAAACAATTTTGGGACGAGTTTCTGTGTATGTTTCGAAAAGGTGGTGTTTTTCGCGAATCAGTTTTTCTTTTTGTAAGAGATTCATAAACAATGTAGCGTCATCATATGCTTCACAAGCTTTTTGAAATAATTTCTTTTTTTCGTATATATAACCTAAACTGATGAGTATGGCGGGTTCAAAAGGGGAAGTAACCCGTTTGATCTGAAGCAGCTGTTCAGCTTCTCCCAAATTCTCTTCAGAAATAAACTGAATCCATTCATCTTCATTCCATTCTAATTCCAAGATCATAAACAAAGACTCCAATTCTTGTTTGGGGCTCATGAAAATCCTCCTGTCACGTAAAAGTTACTGTTCATATTTATATTCAGTATAGAGGGGGAAGTTTACTCATAGGATTTAAGTCAGAGGCACAAACAAGAAGGACGATTCACTCATAATCTAATGTTAGCACTAATCATTTATTTGAGAAAACGGGGAGTGAACGAATTGGTCACGATCAGTCTTTGCATGATTGTTAAAAATGAAGAAGAAGTATTAGCAAGATGTCTTGATACTGTAAAGGATATTGTAGATGAAATTAATATCGTTGATACAGGCTCTACTGATAAAACGGTGGAAATTGCCAAACAATACACAGATCGTGTTTTTTTCTTTGAATGGATCGGCAATTTTGCGGCAGCCAGAAATGAGTCGTTTAAGCATGCTACTAAAGACTATATTCTTTATTTAGATGCAGATGATGTTTTACGTGAAGAAGATCAAGAAAAGTTAAAAAAATTAAAAGAAACACTTGATCCAGCAGTTGATTCAGTCTCAATGTACTATGATGCTGGAACAGATGAATATGAAAATGTAACGTTAAGATATCGCCGCAACCGCTTAGTGAAAAGGGAGAAAAACTTTAAATGGAAAGGTGATTGTCATCAATACTTGGATGTTCACGGTCATATTATCAATGCTGATATTTCAGTGACACATAAAAAAATCCGCCACTCTGTGGGGCGGAATCTCAATATTTATCAACAAAAAATTGATCGTGGTGATGCTTTTTCTCCAAGGGACTATTTTTATTATGGAAATGAATTAAGAGAGAACAGACATTATGACAAAGCAATAGAAAACTACAATAAGAATATTGAAATGAAAGAAGGATGGATTGAAGATAAACTATATGCATGTATTTATAAGGCGGATTGTTATCGTTATCTCGATGATCCTGAAAACGAATTGAAAGCGCTGTTCCAATCATTCGAGTTTTCAAAAATACCGCGTGCCGAAACATGTAGTAGAATTGGTTACCATTTTCAACGTAAGCGGGAATATCATCCAGCCATCTATTGGTATGACCAAGCGACAAAGCTTGTTCCAGATCAGAACAAATGGAGTTTTAGTTATCCTGCTTATTACACTTGGTATCCGCACTTGCAAATGTGTGTCTGTTACTATAATTTAGGTGAATTTGAGAAATCCTATCAACATAATGAAAAGGCTCGGGAATATCGTCCAAAAGATCAATCCGTTGTTTATAATAAACAGTTATTAGAGAAGAAGTTGGGGATTAATCAGTATTCAGAAACTGGGGAAAAAGGAGAAGAAGTCAAGTAAGCAGTTATTTCTTTTTATGATGATGTCGTACTGCATAAAAAATAGCAATCCCCCAACCAATTAATAGAATAATAAAAACATTTACAGTCCATATGTTGTTAATAGACCAAGGAAGAAACAGTGTCCGAACATTTGTTAAGATAATAATTCCTCCGACAAGAACACCAAGTAAATAAGCAGGCAGTATCCGGACCAGCCATGCAGCAATTGGTGCGGCAACAACTCCTCCCAACATGAGAGTAATCGCCCAAGTCCAGTTCACTTCTTCTGGTCCCAATGAAATTAAGAATCCAGCACTGGCAGAGACTGCGATAGCAAATTCACTTGTATCCACTGTCCCGATAATCTTTCTGACTGATGCTCCTTTCCTAGTTAACAAAACCGGGGTCGTTATTGGCCCCCATCCTCCTCCACCAGTTGAGTCAGCAAATCCGGAAATAAACCCCAATAAAATGGACTTTTTTCTAGATAAATCAATCGATTTTTTCTGATTATCAGGATTGAAGTTGAATAAAAATCGAAATAACACATAGATTCCTAAACACAATAAAAATATTGAAATAATAGGCTTGATCACATCACCTGGAAGCTGGCTCAAAAAACATGCTCCTGTAAAAGCTCCAATAGATCCAGGGATGACTAATTTATATAATGTTGGCCGATCAACATTACCAAACTTCATATGGGAAACTCCTGATGCGGCAGTTGTCACAATTTCTGAAAGATGAATGGTTGCTGAAACAGCTGCCGGAGCAATTCCAAATGTTAATAAAAGTGATGATGAAGTGACACCATAAGCCATTCCTAATGCCCCGTCAATCAGTTGAGCAAAAAAACCTATAAAAGCAAAAATAACCAGTTTTCTCATAGCCATCCCCCTAGTAAAAAACTTCGCTTTTTATTTCTTTCTTGAAGTGCAAAACTATTTTTAAGATATTCTATGTTTTAGAAAGTTCTTCTGTATAGTGAAACAGTACGGTTTTCAGTTCATTTAATAAAGCTGACGGGGTGATGTATACTCAAAAAATAAGCTGAAGCATAAGATGTTAGAAAGAATGCTGGGAGGGATCTTTCTAATGCTACATTATGATTTTCTTAGTTTTCGTGAGAATAGCAAAATGATTATAAAACAGCAGTTCAATGAAATGAAAAATACATTTACAATCGAATTTTGGGCAAAACCGGATGTTGAAGTAAAAGAGCGGCGATATGTGATTACCCCTGCTTCAAGTGAAAAAATGGATTCTTCTCAGGCAAGTGTTGGTGTATCTCTTGGAAAAAATAACATCACAGTTTATGAACATGATGTCCCACTGCCAATCGCTTTAACATTTAACTTTCCTTCGCCTTTACATGAATGGACCCATATCGCGATCGTTTACCTAGAAAGACGACCATTGCTGTATATCAATGGACAGTTAGTTGCAAAAGGAGAGGTCGGGTTAGCTCAGACGGTTGTTCCTTCAGGAATTTTTGGGGGAGATGGTTCAAATAGTTATGTTGGAAAGCTTGCAGACATTAGGATTTGGAATGTAGCAAAAACACAATCAGAAATATGTGAACAGATAAACTGTAAACTGACAGGGAATGAACCTGACCTGTTTGGTTATTGGAAATTAAATGAGGGTACTGGCATGGTTGCCTACGATCTTACGAAAAATAAGCATGATGGAGTGATTGATGGAGCCATCTGGGATAAAAAACGTTTGAATATCCTCTTTACTTTTTTTGTCCCAAGTGGAGGAGTGGAAACATTAAACAGGCAGCGTTTGTACGCACTTAAACAATCTGGGGTGAAATGCGATTTTTTATATTTGCAAGAAGGAACAGGCTTACAAAATAAAGTTGATACTTCAATTTATGTGACAAATGACATAGAGGAAATCCAAAAAATAATCTCATTCCAAAACTACGATGCCATTGTGATCAGTTCAGATCTGTTGCTGATGAAAACAATTAAAGAATTTGGATATGAAGGCCTCTTAATCTATGAAGTTCAAGGATTGGGGAATAACAAACAATATGTTGATGAATTTTTAAAAGTACATGCATATTCTATTATCAATCAATATTGTGATGCGATTTTATATCCACAAACGCCCCATTTACAGCAAGCATTTAAAAAGTATTTTCCTACAAAGAAACAATTTTGTTTTCATAATTGTTTTAATACAAAAAACTTTAAATATCGAGCACTTCCTAAACAGAAACAAACGATTATTGGCTGGGTTGGAAGACTTGAAGAAAATAAAAATTGGAGAGATTTTTTATCTATAGGGGCAAAATTAATTGAAGAAAATCCTTCCGTCCGCCTGTGGATGTTTGAAGATAGTACATTAGCGAAGGAATCAGAAAGAAACGCTTTTGAAGAAAAAATAGCTAAACTAAATATAAGACCGTATTTAACGGTATATGCCAATCAACCACATCAAAAAATGGCTGACTTTTTTTCAATGATTGGTGATTCAGGTGGTTTTTTATGTTCAACATCGAAGGTAGAAGGGTTTGGATATGCAGTACTTGAGGCAATGGCATGTAAATGCCCAGTCCTTTCAACTGATTCTGATGGGGTCCGCAGTTTTATCAAACACAATGTTACAGGGAAGTTTTTTGAACTCGGAAAGATCAATCAAGCTGTTCAAGAAGGGAAAGAATTAATTTCAAATGTTGCATTAAGAGAAAAGATCAGACTAAATGCTGTTCAACATATTGAAACACAATTTGCACCAGATCTATACGCAAAAAAATTTTTAAATATGATTGATGATCTTAAAGGCAATAACTAAATTAAAAAATCCCTTTGAGTTAAGTATTCAAAGGGATTTTTCGGGAATTTACCAACTGCTATCTTTCTCGTACCCTAACCTAATCAAAAACTCTCCAGCAATTTCTTTAAACGCCTCTTTATGACTTGCATTAAATTCTTCTTTCCAATCCCCGATACTTCCTTTTCTGAATGTATCGGAAGTACTTTGATTAATATTGTGTTTCATATTTTGCAATAATTGCTGTTTAGATATATTTAGTGATTGAAGATCATTCCATAAGTAATCAATGATTTTCATGATTGTTTGATTTTGGGAGCTTTCATTTCGAACTAAATCTTCAAAAGTAACAATACAAATCCCGGATACTTCAGCCCATCTTATAAAATTCTTAGTGAAATCATGTATATTTGGAAGCATGCCTATTCCGTATTTAGCCTGTTCTTCTTTGTTTAGAACCGTTCCTTTGATCATGGCCATCAGTCGATCTTCGTGGTTTTTTAAACCGTTCTTTAAATAAGGATTCCATGGATGGTTATATTTGTTGATCATCACAAAATGGACCAGTGAGACCGCTATATCTCTTAAATCTCTATAAATAAAAATCGTTTTAATATCTGAATCATTTAACATTTTCTCGCGATTTTGTGAATAGGCAAAGTGTCCTGTTGCTACATATCCAGTTTTAAGATTTTTTAAGTGCTTTTCTTCAAAAACCCAAAAATCAGTTCTTCTCATTCCAGGTATACCGAGAATAATTTGTAATAGTAAATGTGTACCACTTTTCGGCACTGAATTCACTAATATTTTTGGTAACTTCATTTTTTGATGTTGTTCCAGTAAATTGCTCTTTAATATTTCAGTCTGATATAGCTCACCGTATTCATAATCTTCACCAAGTAAAACAGAACGAGTACTTACACGCTGATGTGCCTGATCAATAACTGCAAAAGGAAGCCGTTCTGATAGCTCTTTCATTTGGTGTCCTTTAATAATCATATTATATAAAACGAGTGTTGAAGAAGGAAATGGTCCTTTGCCATAAATGAGTGTAAAAGGTGTGTCGGCCCCCAGCAGCCCTTTGCAAACAGCCTCTTTTTCTGATGCATCTGGTAAGTGGATCAAAGCAACCCTTGGATCTTCGATATGTTGAAGGGTTTGAATAGCGGATTGATCTAGTGTTCGATCGACGATAAGCAACTTATAATTGCTATAGGACTGTTCTAATAATTGTTCCAATTTACCAACTGTTTCTTCAGATCCATCTTTGACAGGGTAAATAACAGTTAGATTAAAAGGAATGTTTCTTCGTTGTCTTGCCTGATGTCTAGCAAGATTAAAAGCGTATCTCCATCTGCGGTGCTGAATTTTTGAATTTCTTAATCGAGCAGATACACTCATCGGTGAATGGGTACGATAATTCATCAGGATCTCTTCTATAAACACGATATCGCAAACTTCTGTTAAGCGCAGCCAGTATTCATAATCTTCAACAGGTTCTAGATGATATCCGTCAATCATTGCTGCGAACCGTTTTTTATACATAAAGGATACCCCAATAAAACAAACATCAAGAAGGTTCTCTTTCGGCTGGTTTTGGTATTTGTAAAATTCTTCTATTGACGGTTGGTGTAAGTGTAAAAATTCACCATTAGCATCAATATGTCGAAAACTGCTAAAAGCAAGACCAACATTTTCTGGGGCAGTTTCCAGTGCATTTCGAAGCTTTTCGGTGAAATCAGGATAATAAAAGTTATCACTGGAAACCCATGTGAAATATTTTACTTCTTCAATATCCAGTAAGTAATCAAACCCGATGTTTAATGTTTTTGCGACGCCTTCATTTTTCTCCTTAAGAATCAAATGTACACGGTCGTCTTCTTTTGTAACATATTGAATGATGTCAATCGTTTCAGGAGGTGCACCATCAGAAACAATCACAAAATGAAAGTTTTGATAAGTTTGCTTTAAAATTGACCGTAGTGCTATCTCTAAATACTCAGGGGTTTGCTTATAAACAGGCATAACAATCCCTACATCTTTCATTTGTATCCACCTTTCAAAATGAAAAGATTTACTCATGATAACGACGATAAAAATTCAAAATATCTGCCAGTGATGTTTTAAACGGAATATTCGGTTCCCATTCTAATTCCCTAACTTTTGCAGGATTCAAATCAAGTTTAGTTTCGATCTTTTCATCTGTCTTTGTTTTGACTTTGAAATCTATGGCTGTTAGCTTTTGATAACCACTGATCACTTCTTGAAGCGAGTGAAGCGTACCTGACGCAATTTCATAATTCTCTCCCGGTTTTCCTTTTGAGAATAGGATTTCATAGGCGCGGACAACGTCTCTTACATCTAAGAAATCGCGGACAACATTTGGATTATCCACTTTGAGCACCCTTTCAGCATGATGATTCTCCATATCGACTATTTGTTTGGCGAAAATGGCGCAGACGCCTTGAGAAAATCCTGGTCCAATTAGATTCGAAGGCTTTGCAATAATGATTTGCATCTGATATAAGGTTTCCCAAGCTTGAGCAACAAATGTTTGCATTGTTTTACTTAAACTATATGGGTGCGGAAGAGTTGATAAATCATTGAGATCAAATTGTAAAACTGAGCCGGCGATACAAATTTTACATTCCGGGTTTTCGTGACGAAGTGCTTCAATTAAATACAAAGTGGGTAAAAGATTATTTTCCAAAGATGAAACAGGGTCAATCCATGATTGTCCAACATGATTTTGCCCAGCTAAATGGAGGAGATATTGAGGTTTTGTCTTTTGGATTAGTCGAATTACAGCTTCTTGGTCTGTCAAATCGCAAAACTCAAGTTTTACGCCATCATCCGGCAAATTTGATCTTGTAACGGCTGTTACATCAAAACCTGATTCTGCAAAGTGGCGGCATGCATGCTTACCCGTAAATCCGCCTGCTCCCGTGATTAATAGTCTTGAATGCTGATCATTCACTGATCTTGCATCCTATCTCTATAAAGGGAGAAAATCCAGTTGTTTGCATGGTAGCATCCTACCTTTCTATTCATGTCATTTTTTTCTCTAATATATTATGTCTTTCTTTTTTTATTGCTATAGGCATGATAATGGTTTCCTTAGTCGTAGCAAACAATCCAATGACATCATAAGTTATCTTTAGGATGTTGCCGAATAAGGAGGAAACTTCATGATCCCATTAATTCATTTGAAAAAGCAGTTTCAAGCAGTAAAAAAAGAGGTTTTAAAGGAATTGGAAGAAGTTTTAGACAGCGGACAATATATATTGGGTCCAAAAGTGAAAGAGTTAGAGAAAAGAATTGCTCAAAAACTTGGCGTACAAGAAGCGGTTGCTGTCGCCAACGGCACTGATGCTTTAGTACTCACACTTATAGCTTATGGGATTGGAAAGGGGGATGAAGTCATTACGACACCATTCACTTTTTTTGCAAGTGCTGAAGCGATATCAAGAGTTGGAGCGACACCTGTATTTGTAGATGTTGATCCACTCACATACAATCTTGATCCTAAAAAAGTAGAAGAGAAAGTCACAACGGCGACAAAAGCCATCATTCCTGTTCATATTTTCGGCCAACCTGCAGATATGGATGACATCATGGCAATTGCTAAAAAATACGGGCTGCTTGTGATTGAAGATGCATGTCAAGCATTTGGTGCTGAATATAGAGGTCGTCAAGTTGGCAGTCTTGGAGATGCGGCTTGTTTTTCATTTTTTCCGACCAAAAACTTGGGCACTTTAGGTGATGGCGGAATGGTCGTCATGTCAGATCCTGATCTTGCTGATCAGATTAGACAGCTCAGAACCCATGGAACAAACAAAAAATATTTTCATGACAAAATCGGTTTTAACAGCAGGCTTGATGAATTACATGCTGCCATCTTACTGATTCTTCTTGAGAACATCGATGGCTGGAATGAACAAAGACGAGAAATCGCAAAACGTTACAAGGAATCATTGGCTATAGCTCAACATCTCACACTACCGCAGGAAAAAGCAGACCGTACACATATTTATCATCTTTATTGTATCGGTACGAAAAATCGCAGCGATATGATGAAATTACTTGAGAAACAGCAGATTCATTCAGGTGTTTACTATCCATGCTGTCTTCACTTACAAAACATTTATGCTTCATTACCATATAAAAAGGGAGATTTTCCGGTAGCCGAATCTTTATCAGCGACACTTTTTGCCATTCCAATGAGTCCTTTTCTATCAAGGGAGGAACAGGATCAGGTGATTTCTGTTTTACTTGAAAGTGGGGCAGGGGATAGATGACGATCCATTTTGGTTTAATCGGTTGCGGGTATATGTCGAAAAAACATCTTGCTGCATTGGGTAAGTGTCAGGATGCGATTCTTTTAGCTGTTAGTGATATAGAGAAAAAAAGAATGAGAGAAGCTGTCGGTTGTCATCCTAGCACCTCCCATTATCAGGATTATACTGAGTTGCTTTGCGATCCTCAAATAGATGCAGTCATCATTGCGGTCATTTCTGGACTCCATGCTGAAATCGCTAAACAATCTTTATTGGCAGGTAAACATGTCATTTTAGAAAAACCGATGACACTATCATTAAAAGATGCCAATGATATTATTCAATTAGCAGAGCAAAAAAACTTAAAACTGATGGTATGCCATCAAATGCGGCACCGTCCAATTATGAAAAAGATGAAAGAAACGATAGATCAAGGAAAATTAGGGAATCTCTACTTGGGTGCGGTATCACTACGTCTCAACCGGTCCCCTGCTTATTTTGAAGCGGCTTCTTGGCGCGGAAATTGGGAACAGGATGGGGGGATGCTTGTTAATCAAGGAATCCATTTGCTCGATCTCATGCAATGGTTTTTAGGAGGTGTCAGCTATGTATATGGCGACATGCTCACAACAACATCAAAAAAAGAAACAGAAGATGTAGCTGTCGGTGTTCTAACGTTTGAAAACGGGGCGAAAGGAGTCATTGAAGCCAACATTGTGACCCAACCGAATAATCTGGGCAACTCACTTTCGATTTTTGGAGAAAATGGAACGATTTCTCTGGAAGGTTCTTCTTTAAATCGAATCAGTCGTTGGTTTGTTGCTGGAGAAGACAAACGAGAAGAGATGGCAAAACTGATTGATGTTCAGGATGAACAGATTTTCATGTATAAAAATTTTATCAACGCTGTTCAATGTGATGAATCACTTTTGATTGATGGATATGAAGGGAAAAAAGCACTGGAAACGATATTTGCAATCTACCAATCCGCATTGACAAAACAGCCTGTGAGATTACCTTTAGCATCATTTGAAACAACGGCTTTGAAAAAGAAATAAGTGAAAAATGGTAGATCGTCCCTATCAAAAAAATAACCAAAACATACTTTATTAAAGGAATGAACCTGAAGGGGCGATTTTATGATGCACAAACAAAATCCGCAACAAACGATCGCAATAATAGGTTTAGGGTTTGTTGGTTTGCCCTTGGCTATGTTATTAATTTCCAAAGAAATGTCAGTGATCGGCATTGATTTGGCTGAAGAAAAAATCAAATCTCTACATGCAGGAAATAGCTATATTTCTGATATAAAAGGGGAAACGGTGAAGAAGGGAATTGACAGCGGTCTTTTTCGAGTTTCTTCAAATTATCAGCTCATCAAAGAAGCTGATGCGGTCATTATATGTGTGCCAACTCCACTAAACAACAACTCAGAGCCTAATTTAGACGATGTGAAAAGCGCGTCTCAGTCAATTAGTCAATATTTACAAAAAGGTCAACTTGTTGTGTTGGAAAGTTCAACATATCCTGGTACGACGAGAGATATCGTTAAGCCGATCCTAGAAAAAAGCGGTTTGACTTGTGGAAGGGATTTTTATTTGGCTTATTCACCTGAACGGGTCGACCCGGGAAACCAGTTTCCGATTGAGGTCGTTCCAAAAGTAGTTGGGGGTACATCAGAAGGGTGCCTGAAAAAGGTGTATGATTTGTACAGCTGTATCTATCAAGAAGTTGTTCCTGTCACATCACCAGAAACTGCTGAACTTACAAAACTACTAGAAAATACGTATCGCTTTATTAATATTTCCTTTATAAATGAGTTTGCTATGATTTGCGAGCAACTCGGCATAAACGTTTGGGAAGTGATTCATGCAGCAAACACAAAACCATACGGATTTGCTGCATTTTATCCTGGCCCAGGAATCGGTGGCCACTGTATACCGGTCGACCCATTATATTTACAATTTATTATTAAAAAAAGCGGCTTAATGAGTGACTTTATTCAGCTATCAGAAGAGACAAATGAAAAAATCGTCCGCTATATCGCGGAACGATCATTACAATTAGCGGGAACAGAAAACCCAACTGAGGCAAATATTTTAATTTACGGTGTCACTTATAAACGCAATGTTGCAGATGTCCGTGAATCTCGATCATTAAATATTATACAAAGACTGATAGAGATGGGTGCCAAGGTATCCTATCATGACCCGCATATTCCTGAGCTCTATATTGATGAAAAAAAGCTTTTCAGCACTTTAATTGATGCTAAATCATTGGAAAAATACGATTGTGTTGTACTCCTAACCGATCATGCTGAATTACCGAAAGAACGACTATTACAACATGCTACAGTGATTTTTGACACGAGAGGGATTTTGACAGAGACTTCAGGCAATGCGAAAGTTGCCCAGCTTGGAAATGGTTTGTCCCATCCTCTATTTACTCAGTAATTAATTTGTAAATAAAAAATAACGGATAAATCATTAAAAAAAGATTAAATGACCACCAAGCCGGATCGAAATCTTGATTGAACACCCAAAATGAAATGGCCTGCAGTCCGGAACAAAACGTTAAGACTAGAGAAGCAAGGGCAACGTTTTTCCATAACGCCTGCCCTTTTTTATGTAAGTATAAACTCCACAGACCTGTGATGGATATCAGTATATCTAACGGAAAAAAAGACCAATTCCAAGATATCATAATCGGATTATCATAGTCTTTAAATGCCGCACTCACAGGGATGAGATGAAAAAAAGTAACGAACCAATATAAAATAAATCCAATATCAGTAATCATGAAGAATGGTTTTAAATGCCTCACAGTTTTCCCCCTGTTTCAATTTGTGGAAGATGATTGATGGTATTTAACATCACGACTCCAGCTATAATCAAAGTGATAGCTACCACTTTAAGGAGACTAATGCTTTCGTTAAAATATAAAAAACCGATTATTGAAATAAAGACAATTCCCATACCAGACCATACTGCATAGGCAATAGAAATATCCATTGTTTTTAATGTAAGTGTCAAAAATATCAAACTTGCAACATAAAAAACAAGTAACAAGATGCTTGGAAAAAGCTTTGAAAATCCATTAGAGAGTTTCATACTAATCGTTCCCGCTGTTTCAAAAAGAATCGCTAAAAATAAATAGAGCCACTGCATAAGATGTTTTCTCCTTTAATGATGTTTAATAACAATACCGTGTAAGAGAATATCGACAACAGATTTTAAAATCGCTCCAATTGTGTCCTGATTCTTGAGTGATGATGAGGGATCATAAATCTGATTCAGACTACCTGTGTATATTTGAATGAATAAGGGTAATGGGATGTTTTTGATAATTCCGTCGGCTTTTCCTAGTTCAAATAGTTCTTCAACAATGGACCAGTCTTCTTTTAAAAACAAATCAAGCTTTGCCCATTGTTTGTAATGAAATTTCTTTAACTCTGTCAATAAACGAACATCCATTAATTCAAATTCTGTCGGTAAGCTTATTAAAATTTGTTCAATCTTTTCTATTAAACTAAGCTGTGCATTAGCTGAGATTGCTTTCTCTTTTTCTTTGATTTGAAAAATGAAATGATCAATGACATGATCAACTAGTTCATCTTTGGATGAGAAGTGCTCGTAAATTGTTCGCTTGCTGATCGCTAATTGTTTGGCTAAATCGCTCATTGTAAAGGTAAATCCTTTTTGTTGCATCATGCTAATCGTTTCTTTGATCATTCGTTCTTTCATTGATGTTACCTCCTTTTTGGTACTGAAAATAATGTATTGGTACCAATGGTATCGTACACCAATAAGAAGACATTTGTAAAATATTTTGAATGTCTCACATTGAAAAGAAAGAAGAATACAATGCGAAAAAGGGCCTAAAGGGTGAGAAGTGTGTGGATCGGAATTTTGTTCATCATCTTAGGATTAGGGATTACCATATTTGCCGTTAGCTTAATTGTCAGTTATTTGTTTGTGTTGCCCAGCCGCAAAAGTTATGAACAAACATTTTGTGACGGGATTCAAAACGGTGAAATCATGGTTGATATGTTTGAAGCACATCAAAAGGAAGAACTGTTTATTACGTCTAATGATGGCTGTTCGCTTCATGCGATCCTTTTCCCTGTACCGGAAAGTCGGAAAGCCATTCTCATAGCTCACGGTATGAAATGGTCATTATTAGGAGGATGCAAATATGTCGAACTGTTTCAATCACTCGGTTATCATGTGTTGCTTTGTGACAACAGGTGCCACGGGCTAAGCGGTGGCTCACATGTTTCATACGGATTTTATGAAAAGAATGACTTAGCAATGTGGACGGATGAACTTGAGAAAAGACTTGGCAAAAATATGTGGATCGGTGTGCTTGGTGAATCACTGGGAGCGGCGGCAGCCATTGAATTGATGAAACAAGACCGCAGAATTCGATTTTGTATTGCTGATTCATGTTTTAGCGATTTGACCGAGCTTTGCCGCTTTCAACTGAAAACGGCTGTCAGAATGGCTGTGCCCTTTTTGATTCCGTTGACTAGCACGCTGATAAAGCGAAGGCATGGCTGGAGTCTTTCTGATATTTCTCCAGTCAAGCATCTTGAACAAAATGATACACCATTCTTTATTATTCATGGAACAGAAGATCAACTTGTTCCTTTCAAAATGGCAAAAGTGTTGTATGAGCGGAAAAAAGGCTTCAAACAACTGTATTTAATTGAAGGAGCAGGACATGTCGGCGGATTTCACCAAAACCAAGAGGAATACGTCAAAAAGATAACGGATTTCTTAGTGAAGGTGGAACCAACCAACTAATCATGCTACACCTTTTCCACAGCTGATTTTTTTCTGATGTTATTGATTGTAGAGGCGTGTACCTTTCCCCAGTTCATCATTTGGTTAATAATCGGTACAAGTGTTTCACCGAAATCAGTTAAACTGTATTCGACTTTAGGCGGTACCTGTTTATAAATTTTGCGGTGAACAATCCCATCACGTTCAAGTTCACGAAGCTGGAGAGTCAGCATGCGCTGTGTAACGCTTGGCATTAAACGCCGCAATTCATTGAAACGTTTTTTCTCATCAATTAAATGAAATAAAATAATACTCTTCCATTTACCGCCGATGATGTCAATCGTCGCTTCTACTGGACATGAATATCCTTCTAGGATCGTGCAGTTTGCAGAATGATCTTCCATATTCACTCTCTCCTTAGTATAAAAAATGATACTATCTAACAAAAATGTGCGTACTTTTATCTTTTATTATAACGGCTAAAATGGAACTTGAGAAAGAAATATAAACTGAAGAAAAGGGGAGAAGCATTATGCCAGATCAATTTAAAAAACAGGACATTCTTAACGCCTTTGAATTTAGACATGCTACTAAAGAGTTCGATCCAAAGAAAAAAGTTTCAAAAGAAGATTTTCAGTTTATATTAGAGACCGGTCGATTATCTCCGAGTTCTATCGGTCTTGAACCTTGGAAGTTTCTTGTCATTCAAAATCAAGACTTACGGGAAAAGCTGCGCAAAGTATCATGGGGAGCCCAAGGACAGCTGCCAACCGCCAGTCATTTCGTTGTGCTGCTCGGCCGAACTGCGCAAGATATGAGATATGATTCTGACTATGTCACACATCAATTAAGAGATGTAAAAAAATGGCCGGAAGATATGATTGAAAGTGGAGTAAAAGGTGGAATCATTAAGAGTTTTCAAGATGATGATTTTCATTTGCTAGAGAGTGACAGAGCGATGTTTGACTGGGTGTCCAAACAAACTTATATCGCCCTTGCAAATATGATGACAGCGGCCGCAATGATTGGTATTGACTCATGTCCAATCGAAGGATTTAATTATGATGCTGTTCATAAGCTTCTTGAAAATGAAGGGCTGCTTGAAAACGGTCAGTTTGATATTTCTGTCATGGTTGCATTCGGATACCGGATGAAAGAACCGCGTCCTAAAACAAGAAAGCCAATGGATCAAGTGGTGGAATGGGTGGAATAAATCACTTCTATTGAAAAGGGGCTGTCCAGTAAGTCAATTTTTGACGATTGGACACCCTTTTCATATTTAACAAGCGCTAGTATATCAGCAATCTTCAATGATAATTTTTTTAATTTTGCTCTTTTGGGCAAGTACTTTTAAGGTTTGTCATATCATTTATTCCCATCTCTCTTTTTGTATATGATAGTTTTCTTCAGTTATCATGATCTTCTGAAAAGGTGCTGGACAGATTTTATTATACTTACGAATTTGAACGTTGATTTCCTCTAGTTGCTTGAAAGATTTGAGATTGTTTAACGCATCAGAGATCTTTTTTTGGAGTTTGATCCATTCTGGCAGGTATCCAGCATTTCGGGCTATTTTTTGAAAATGCTGGTATGTGTCACCGCTGAAAAACTCCTCAGGTAGTGGCTTACCTTTACCAGGCAAATCTTTAGACTGATCAGATTGTTTGAGAATGTCTCCGATCGGGTCCCGATATTCCATCATTCATTCCTCCTTATTTAATACGTAGGGTTTTTCTCCCCTTCAATATAAAAATGATTTTTGGAAGGTAAAAAGGTCATCATACATAAAATGACTGTAATGAATAACATGACAAATGAACCTGCAATGAACACTGGTTTTACGGTAAAAAGATTTGCTGTCAATCCTACTAAAAGAGTTACAAAAATGTTAAGGATAGCTTGGAATAAACTATAGATGCTTGTGATTCTCCCCATCATCTTCACATCGACATTTTTTTGATAAAAGGTTAAAAAACCAGTGTTAGCAAAAGCAAGAAAAAATGCAAGTATGAAAAATCCAAGTGCAGTAACAGTCACTGTTGTCGAAAGTGAAAACATGACATAACCACTAGCAAATAAAATCGTGCCGAATCCAATTAATAGATTGATCGAAAAGTATTTAACTGCAATAGAGTTGAATAATGAACCGGTTAATATTCCTGCTCCAGACACACTCACTAAAAATCCGTATTGGCTATCAGTTAAATGAAGAACATCTTTAGCGAAGACCGTTTCTTGGGCATCAAGAGCCCCTGCAATTAAAAGTGAACCATGATAAAGAAAATAGATTGTCATCGTATATAAAGCGTTTTTACTAAAATGATAAACTTCAATCCAGTCTTGACGAATAATAGACCAACTCATTTTAGCTGTTGCGGCTTGATGTTCAGTTTTTTCGAGTTTAGGCATCCAAATCATGATCAGACCTGAAAATAGAAATGATCCAGCATTACAGTAGATCGCTAAAATAGGAGATCCAACCATAAATAATACGCCTGCTGCAGCTGGACCGATTAAGAAAGCTCCAGAATTCACTAAACTAAGAAGAGAGTTAAAGCGTTTTCGCTTTTTTTCTGGAATGAGCTTTGTGATATATGTCATCGAACTCGGACTAAAAATAGAACTAGCCATATTGATTAAGAAAATGATGATATAGATGAAAGAAAGTGAGGTCGACAGTGGAATGAACAAAAGAAGTCCAAACCTTATCATGTCCATCGTTATCATGATGTTCCTTTTGTTGAACCTATCAATGATACTCCCTGACCAAAAGTTGGTGACCAACATTGCAATTGGTTTGATAATGTAGATAGTTGCTACAGCTGTAGGCGAGTCTGTCATATCATAGATTAATAATGATAATGCGATTAAATAAATCCAATCACCAATATTGGAGATACCGATCCCAAATAATAATAGAATTGTCCATTTGATCTCTTCTAATTTAAACTTCATCGTATAGATCTTTACCCCTTGTTTATTTGATGCTCATGAACCTGACATCGGGCAAGTAAATAAGAACTTTATTGCAAATGAACATTTTTGTGATTGCATTGTTCAACAGGTTTGACCGCGTGTCCATTTTCATCTGTGCACCAAGATTGAGATTGGAAAGCGAGAAAAATGGCTACCCATCTGTTTTCTTGTTCAAAGTGGATTAAGATGCCTCCATCTTGCCAGATTCCATTGTCATTTTTCCACCGTTCCAAATTTCCCTGGTTCATATGAATATCATGGATACCGTTTCCAGGTAAAAAATCAAAATAACGATCTGGTGTGTTTTCTTCTGGTCCCCAACGATCTCCGAAAGCATAGATGGTAGCTGATTGATCAATCGCTTGCTGAACATAATATTGAATTTTTTCATTTAAGTCATTATCGATCCCATCCAGATCTGGCGGTAAAGGAATCATCTTACTGGAATCTAATAAATTTCCACGGATAAAATCAAGGCCGATATCTGGACAATTATTTCGGATAGAAGTAAAACCGAAATCTAAATCTGGTAACTTGATGATGTCCTCTGAATGAAAATGTTCATCAACCATATACAATACTTCTGAAGGATGTGCTTGGGATTTAATATTAATCGCAATTCGATATTGTATATCTTGCTCATCTTGAATCAATACTTGAAAATGAGGCTTTTCACCACTTCCTAGCATCGTTTTAACTGCTTTACCTTTTAAAACTCCATAATTTTTTACAGGCATCATCATGTCCTCCTTAAGCAGATTTTTGCCAAACACTCTGATCTGGTAAAACAACTTCTTTTATTCTATTTTCAATAGTTGGTGCTACTACATCAGATTGTGCCAGCTGTTCAATAAATACTTCATAGTCTGTAATGCCCAAACTGACTTTATTTTTTGCTTTTTTAAAGACATTGTAGCCGTCCCCGCCGCTAGCAATGAAGTGAGTTGTGGCGACTCGATAAGTTTGCTTTAGATCGAGTGGTTCTGATTCACCTATTTTATTGCTGAGTTTTACATCCAGAACCCGGTTTCCTTCTGATTTATTTCGTGTAAAAGTAAATGTTAAGCCAGCCACATGAGGAAACGCACCACCGCCTTCTTCAATTTGACTGACACCATGTTCAAGTGCCTTGACAATTTGAGCTCCTGTTAAGTCTGCAGTATAAATCGTCTTGCTAAATGGCATGACATGGAGAACATCACTAAAGGTAATCACACCTTGAGGTATCCCATTTCTAATACTACCGCCATTGATGATTGCCAAGTCGGCAGTGCCAGATTGTTTTGCCTTGTTTAACATGCTGTCAGCAATCAGATTTCCCAGATTTGTCTCTTTTGAACGGACATGCTCTCGTTTTCCATCAAGCGGAACAGCAGTAAATCCAACTTTTTTTGTTTTTAATTGATTAAGCTCCTGTTTAAATTTCTCAAGCTTTTTCTTTACTGTTGGCTCTTCCTGTATCTTTTCATCAATTGTGATCGCCTGAAAACAGGATTTTTTGGTTTGCACGATTCCGCTCCTATCAAACACGAGATCAACTCTGCCTAAAAATTGACCATAGTCTTTGACTTGGGCAACGATTGTCGGCTCTTTGTTTGGAACAACTTTCAATTGGTCCACTAGTGTATGCGTATGACCGCCGATAATCAAGTCGATTCCTTTCACTTTTTTGGCAAGCTCCAAATCGCGGTTGTAGCCAAGATGGGTCAGGGCGATCACTTTATTGATGTTTTCGGTTTTAGTGATTTTTTTGACAGTTTTTTTTGCGGACTGATAAGCGTTTTTGAATGTTATATTTGGGCCTGGGCTTGATGTATATCTTGTAGTTTCTGTCGTCAATCCAAAAACAGCGACCTTTTCTCCATTGATATCAAGCACAATGTAAGGGTAAATTCCACTTTGTTTATTTTGGGTTGTTTTAAAGACCATCGGTTTTTTATGCCATATATTGAGGACGGGGTCCTTTGAAACATCGATATTTGAACTAACGATTGGGAAGGTTGGTGCTTCAAACAAATGCCGGTTATCAGGATCAACAGCCAGACCATTTCCACTCAGAAAGTCAGCAAGTCCTTTTGGTCCTTTATCAAATTCATGGTTGCCGAGAGTCATCGCATCATAACCGACCATGTTCATCATTTTTAGATCGGCGAGCCCGTTCCATTTTGTAAAATAAAGATCTCCGGAGAACACATCTCCAGCATCAAGCAAGATGTTGTTTGCCGTTTCATCGCGGATTTCATTGATTTTTGTGGCTCGTCTTGCGGTATGTTCAAGATGGGCATGCGTATCATTTGTATGCATCACTGTTACTGTCCAGTTCTTTTCAGATTCCGGTGGCTTAGTCTCGTCAAAAGTTAATTTATAAACACCATATCCTTGATTTGCTGATTCTCTTACAAAATCGATACTTTTCAATTTTTCAGCAAAAGGTTTTGCTAGTAAAGATGATTCAAAGATAATTTTTGGTCCTCTGACAGGTTTGATTGACCAGTTATTGTCTGCTTTCGGGTTAATAGTGCCTTTTGCCATGATATAGTTCATCAGCACCTGCCGATTTTCATCAGCTGCCATATAAACAACTTTCTCCTTTGACAAATGAGGGAAGCCTCCACCTCCGAATGCACGGTAATTATTGGTGACGATCAGAAATTCCTGTTCATCTTTGACTGGTTTTCCGTTGTATGCTAAATGTTTAATGCGGTTCGCTTGCGGGTTTTTTAGTGTTCCTGATCGATCATATTTTGTAGGCTCTGTAATGTCGATCTCATATGTCACACCATCAATCACATCATAATTATATGACCTAAAGTCTTGATGAAGCAGAGCCTGTTCCTCAGTGTTGGAAGGGTCAATTTGATTAAACTGTCCCGCTGACATCTCAAGCCAATCCTTCACTTCACTTCCTGTCAGTTTGACGATATAAAGCGTATTATCATACAAATACAGATCGCCGATATGTTTAATCGCCAAATCACCGGCACGAATATTTGTATAGTAATCAGGTCCATTGCGGCCGCCTGCTTTAAATGGAGCGCTTGCTGAGAGAATGGGCAAGTAGTCATATTTGGTGTCTTTTATCACATCTCTGGCGTACCATTTCTGTGCATCAGCGACGATCTGAATAGATGGATCATCGACAACTTGCGAGAAAAAGCTGTTAATATCAACTTCAGTTTTGCCAATTGGTTTGCGGACAAATTGTAATGTTTTTTCATGAGTACTTTTGATCGACTCAGTCACCGTTTGATGTGGTGAAGTAACACTCTCAATTGCTTCTGTTTTTGCATCATTGTCTTTAACTGTCCATTTTCCATCATTTTGCACAAGCTGCAGATTGATGATGCCTAAATGACTGCCCCAGTTTTTCGGCATGACGACAGGAATTCCGTTAATTGTGCCTTTTTGAATGTCAATTTTAGCATTCCCTTGATAGTCAGGGCTTGGAAATAGATTATGCTGATGACCCGAAATTATAGCATCGATTCCAGAGGTTTTGAGAGCTAAATCAAATACAGCATTTTCAGCGCCTTTTGGCTGTTGTTTCGTTTCAATACCAGAATGCGCGAGAGCGATAATCAAGTCTGCTCCTTCTGCTTTCATTTTCGGAATCATTTCCTGGGCTGATTCAGTTATATCTTGCACAGTTATTTTTCCCTCAAGATGCTTATTATCCCAGGTTAATATTTGTGGAGGGGTAAACCCAATATAACCTATTTTAAGCTGCTGGTTTTGTCCCTTGTCATCGACAAATGTTCGTTCTTCGATATGGAATGGTCGATATTTGTGTTTTCCTTCCTTTGTTTTAATATTGGCGTTAACGATGGGGAATTTTGCGCCTTTTATTGTTCCATCTAGAAATTCTAGTCCATAGTTAAATTCATGATTTCCTAATGTACCGGCATCATAGTTCAGTTTGTTCATGACATCAATGATTGGATGAATTTTTGCTCTGGATATGATCTGTTCCCGTTCATGTTTGAAGACGTATTCTCCAAGAGGATTTCCTTGAATAAGATCACCATTATCGACAAGCAGTGTATTTGGTTGTTTACTGCGATGCTCTTCAATCAGCTGTGCCGTTCGAGCAAGTCCAAACTGGGTTGTCTGTTTGTCAGCATAATAATCATAATCCAACATATGGGCATGAACATCGGTTGTCGCTAAAATACTTAGATTGACTAACGGATCTTTGGTTTGTTCTTTCGCATGAATTTGTGTGTGAGAAAAAAGTAAGTGATGAACCATTGCTGACGGAATTAGGATACGGAAAATGTTTTTCCTCGAAAACCATCTGTTCTGTACTCCCACTATTTCTCCACCTTTCAAATGATGATAACTCTATTGTAAAAATTTCATGTAAAATTATGAAGAGGATATTGTAAAAAATATACAAAGAGATTTGTTAATGGTTTAGTTTGACCAGCTAATAGAGGATTTATGTACAAGGCGGATCAACTGGAAGATCCGCCATATAACGATGATTACTTGCGCAATGCTGCCAATTCCTCGGCAATCGCTCGCATTTCACTTGGGCTGAAAGTTTTCTTTTTCATAATCATTTGATGCAAATATTCTAGATCTTCAAGCTTTTCATCGCTGAAGTCTTCAGCTTTTATCACACCAATATTCAGCATGTTCAATTTTTGTGAGATCTCATCAATCATTTTATTCAGATCAGACAATGAAGCACTTCCTTTCTAGAAAATGTAGGAGCTTCTATTGTAACAAAATTTCACTATGCGGAAAGATTATTTTGTTTCGCCTGTTTTTCCGCTTTGATTTTAGCAACGACTTGTTTTGATTCATAGACAACAATTCCTGTTAACCCGATGAGCCCGATTAAGTTCGGAATAGCCATCAAGCCGTTTAACATATCAGCAAGAGCCCAGACGAAGCTGTCTTTAAAAATCGCTCCAAAAAATACGGCAATCACAAAAATCATCCGATAGAAAAATGCATATTTTTCATTGACTAGGTAAGTAAAACATTTTTCTCCATAATAAGACCACCCAAGTATTGTTGAATAGGCGAATAACAGTAAGCCGACTGCGACAATTGTTGACCCGGCCGGTCCTAGAAAATGTCCGAAAGTTAACGATGTCAAGGCATCATTTTTTTCTGAGGTATACATGTCACCCATAATAATTGAAATACCTGTAATCGAGCAGACAACCAGTGTATCAATGAATACTTGAGTCATGGACACAAGCGCTTGTCGAGCAGGCATATCAGTTTTTGCAGCCGCCGCAGCAATTGGTGCAGAGCCAAGACCGGCTTCATTTGAAAACACACCTCTTGCAACACCCCAGCGAATGACGGTTCCAATTGCACCTCCAGCTACTGCCTGACCGGTAAAGGCGTCAGAAAAAATCAAACTGATTGCACCGGGGACAAGCTCAAAGTTTGAAATAATAATGATCAGACCGGAGATGACATAAAATAAGGCCATGATCGGTACAAACAAAGAAGTGACTTTTCCGATGGATTTAATTCCTCCAAGAATAACGAGGGCAGTAAATACTGTCACAATAATACCCGTTACCCACGTTGGTACAGAGAATGTGGATTCCATAACACCTGAAACAGAATTGGCTTGAACCATATTTCCGATTCCGAAAGCCGCAAACGCCCCAAATATGGCAAATAGCACGCCTAGCCACTTTTGTTTTAGCCCGTGTTCCAGATAATACATTGGACCACCTGACATTTCACCGTTTTTACCTTTGATTCGAAACCTGACAGCAAGAACGGCTTCAGCATATTTTGTAGCCATCCCAAAAAATGCGGCTAACCACATCCAAAAAATAGCGCCGGGTCCTCCGGCAATAACCGCAGAAGCAACACCAACAATATTTCCAGTTCCAACGGTTGCAGCAAGAGCGGTCATTAAAGCCTGAAAGTGAGAGATATCACCTTCAGAAGATTTATCCTGATTTTTGGAAAAGGCAAGTTTTAAGGAATAAGGCAACAGCCTAATAGGTAAGAATATCAGCCTAAATGTTAAAAAAATACCTGTTCCAACGATGAGGATCAAAAGCGGAGGTCCCCATAAAAAGCCATTGATTTGATCAACGAGATTTGAAATATAACTCATAGGTGAAAAATCCCCCTTTTTGATATGTCTAACTAGAATATTCTGAAAGTTCGTGAGATTTGTCAATAGAATTGTCATATTTTTTTTCGAAAGTTGAAAAATAACAAAACCTAATAAAGATGTTTTTCTTTCTGGATAAGGGGAAAAGATGGTAAAAGGGGAGAGATCTGTTATGAAGTTGATCGTATGATTATTAGAAATATTCTGTTGGGATGCATCTGTCGGTGTCACCATGTCACTCACTCATAAGTCAACAAGAAAAGCCCGTGCTTTAAACCTATACAGACAAAGTCCGCCGCTTCCAAAATCAACTCACCAATTGTATAAAGCAGAAAATCAGATCGGTTTCAGATGAAATCAACAAATAAAAGAATTGAAAGAAGTAATCCCAAAGATGATCAAATGAATCGAAGAAACAAGAGATCATGTCTCTAAAAGAAACAGACAGCGTTTGGAGTGAGGAAAAGTGATCAATTTTTTAAAAGAGCTTACAGGACGATTTCTATTTCATGAAGGACCGAGCAAATCAGCTGAACTTGCTTATTTCTTTCTTCTGTCTCTTTTTCCATTCATGATATTCTTAATTACATTAGTAGGTTATTTACCAGTTCAAAAGGAGGACATCATTGCCGTATTTAAGCAATACGCCCCGAAAGGGACCATGCCTGTCATCAATGAGACTTTGAACACCGGGAACAGAGGATTGCTTTCTTTTGGGATTATTGCGGCATTATGGTCGGCTTCAAATGGAATAGGTGCAATTGTCGGTGCATTTAATCATGCGTATGAAGTGAAGGAAAACCGCTCTTTTCTTATGATTCGTCTGACATCGCTCCTTCTGACTGTTGCAATGGTCATTACCATATTAATTGCTTTGCTTTTACCGGTATTCGGAAGGGCAATCGGTGATTTTATTGCCAGTATTGACGGTACACCTGCCATGTTTTTGACGGCTTGGTCAGCGCTTCGCTGGATTATCAGCCCGCTTATTTTGTTCATTGTGTTTACGGCTCTATATTTTTTTGCTCCAAATGAACGGTTGTCGTTTAAATTTGTCTTTCCAGGCGCGTGTGCGGCAACGGTTGGCTGGATTGTCGTCAGTATATTGTTTTCGTACTATGTCAGTGAAATTGCCAATTATAGTGCTACTTATGGAAGCCTCGGCGGAATCATTGTCTTAATGATCTGGTTTTATTTAAGTGGGATGATGATCATTCTAGGGGGAGAGATCAATGCGCTGTTACATAAAAATTCGGCCCATCGTGCATCCTAAACAAGAACTTTAAAGTTCAGATGGAGGGATTATCATGACAAAGCATACGAAAAAAGGCGGAAGCCACAATAAACAAAATTCAAAACAAAGTTCTAATCATAAAACGAGCGGAAGTGCCAACGGTCAAAATGGATATCACTAAGGCATTCTGACATAATAGAGTCGTTTGTCATTTAGACAGACGACTCTATTTGGTTTGCCGCGTTTTTTTGCTCATTTCTCTTCCCAATAAAAACCCCACTCCAGATTAAAATCATCACAAATGTAATAAAAAATAAAAGGTTGCCGTTTTCAAATGTTTGCATATACCAACCACCTAAAGTTGGACCAAAAATACTACCGAAGCTAAATGTAATTCCGCACATGAGGTTGCCGGCAGGAAGAAGGTGCTTTGGCAACAAATCGGCCATAAAGCTAATACCGAGTGAAAAAGTCGATCCGACTGCCATTCCCGCTATAAAAAAACATGCAGCGATAACTAGAATGGAGTCAGTGAAACCTGCAATGAAAAAACTTCCTGCTCCAATTGCCAAAATGATGAGAAGAACCTTTCCGCGGCCGAACTTATCACTGATGATGCCAAGTGGATATTGAAAAACAATTGTACCAATTGCAAAGGCAGGTAAAATAATGGATACACCTTCGACAGTAATCCCTGACCTGAGTGCATATACAGGGAAGTTTCCGTTCAACACCGTTTCTAAAACCCCATAACCAAACGTCGGTAAGAAAGCAACCCAGCCAAGCAAAAAGGCTTGGTAAAATCGCTTTAAACTGTTGTCAGTTCTGCTTTCAGAGCCACTATTTTCGGGGAAATCATTTTTTAAAAAAAAGACAAACAACCAGGCGAACAGACTAAACGCACCAGAAATGATAAATGGCAGTGACGGCATCATGTTAATAAGCGGTGTTAAAGCAGGTCCTGCTGCAAATCCTAAGCTAAAGGACAGACCATATAACGAAATATTCCGCCCGCGGTTTTTTTTAGATGATAAGGTCGTGACCCATGTTTGTGTTGAAAAATGAAGCATATGATCACCGATGCCAATGATAAGCCGTAAAAAGAACCATACTAAATAAGACTTAAACAACACAAAACTAAATAAACTGGCAACCACAATCATTCCGCCGAACATGATGAGCGGTTTAAATCCGAGCTTTCGCAGCGGTGCCTCCATAAATGGCGATGCGACCAAAACGCCAATATAAAGACCTGTCGCATGAATGCCATTTAAAGTTGCCGAATGACCCTCCTGTTCAAAAATAATCGAGATGACTGGTAAAAGCATCCCTTGAGAAAATCCAGAAATACTGACAATCAACACAAGTATGAAAAAGTGAAATCTAGACATGCTCATTCTCCTTATCCAGTTCCTCCATTGATCGTATAACGTTATCAAGTTGACAGGCAAGATGTTTTTTATATTGAAAATATGTAAGTGGTTGAAAAAAGTTGGATAAAGGGACTAACTACAGTAAACACTAAAGAAAAAGATATAGAAAGAGTGATCGTATGAAAAAGCTTTTGTATTTTACGCTTATTGCGTTTTTATCCTTTAGTTTTTTCGCTGTACAGGAAGCTGTTGCAGCCAAGGCAATGAAAGTACCAAACTCTGTCACCAATATTTCTAAAGAAAACACATATCCCAATGCTTCTCAGGATCAGCCGAGATTGCAGCCGAGCGAATTGGCAAAAGAGCTTCTCGAAACATCTGATACAGCGATTGAGAATCCACATCTGATTAAAATGCTAAATGAATCAAGCATATCAGGGACTCCGCTTGCGATTGGGTATAGAGCGACAATATATTTAGGAAGATGGGCGCTGAGTTATACTTCTAATGAGACTGTTGCCAACTGGGAATACCAAAAAATTAATATGAATCGCTATGACAACAGGAGTGGAAAATCAACTGCCGAAATTACCTATTCACAAGAAAAAACAAGCAAAATTAAAGGCGGATTAACAGCAAAAGTGCCAAAAGCTGAAGATGTGAAAAACATGATGATGCTTAAAGCAATGGAAAAAACGAAACTGCCACTCGCTTTTGAAACAGTTGTGGGGGCGGGAACAAAACGCGATCAAACTTATAAAGTATCACCGAAAAAACTTGGGGTCTTGAATGCCTTTGCTCCTGCTGTTAATGAAAAAGGGAAAGTCACATATGGGGAAGTCTATCTTGTCTTAAAAGGCAATAAACGAAAACTTGTCGTTAAAAATATTACATCACAGGGGATCGGGGCTTGGATTCCTGTTCAGGATCATTTGACAATGGGTTTTAAACTGAATCAATCTCGATAGAGAAAAGGGCAGTCCTGAAAGTCGTGTGGATGAATAAAAATTGGGGAATTTGCTCGCTTTCCGCGGGCGATCCGCGAGCCTCCTCGGAGCTCGTTCCTTGCTCCTCTTGGGTCTCGCCTGGCTCGCTGTTTCCGCAGGAGTCTCGCAATTCCCCCTGATTTATGTTGAAAAAGGACTTTTTAGACAGCTCCTTTTTTCCCTATATTCTCGCTTTTCGAGAAGAAAAATCAATATCTTGGTAATAGCTGTTTTTAACCAATACATTAGGTCCGAGACATCTGACGCTTGAACAATGGCAGTTCAGACATTTAGCAAGCTCTGTTTTTCTCCATTTCGCATATGCACTCATCAGGCTGTCTGTTTGAATATTGCCTAGTGGTGGTGTATCACCGAAATCAGTCACAATAATATGACCATCAAAGATATTAATATTGAGACGGGAACGTCCGTCAGGATCATTTCTGACAGTGACATTTTCCGTTTCATACAACCTTTTTAAAAGAAGTTGGTCTTCATAATCAGGACTGCATGCATAAAACGGCAATGTACCGAACAACATCCATGTGTGTTGATCCCGTACATCAAGAAGATGGTGGATTGCGTTTCTCAATTCTTTTAAACTTAACACTTCTAGGTTACTTGCGAAATCGCTTGGGTACATAGGGTGTACTTCATGGCGCTGACACTTCATATCGTGAACAATCTGCTTATGAATATGTTCTATATGAGGGAGTGTTCGTTTATTTAGCATTGTTTCTGCTGACACCATGACGCCTTCATCAACCAATGACCGGCTGTTTTCAATCATTTTTTCAAAATATCGTGCTCTTTGGGCAAAAGTCGGTTTTTTCTCCATCATTGCAAAGCCGATTTCGGCAAAGTCTTCAATTGTTCCCCAATTATGGGAAATGTGAAGAACATCTAAGTATGGGATGATCCACTCATAGCGGTTGATATCAAGGGTCAAATTAGAATTGATCTGTGTCCTGATCCCACGCTCATGTGCATATCTTAATAAAGGTACGACATATTGCTTCACAGATGTTAACGAAAGCATCGGTTCACCGCCAGTTAAGCTTAAGGTACGGAGATGTGGAATTTCATCAAGCCGTCTTAAAAGCAAGCTGAGAGGCAGAGGATTTGGATCTTTCGGCCGAAGTGTATATCCGACAGCACAATGTTCGCAACGCATATTACAAAGAGTTGTCGTTGTCAATTCGATATTCGTCAGCTCTATATCTCCATATTCATCCACATCCAAATACGCTTCCCACGGATCATAATCAGGAGTGATTGGACGGACTTTTAATTTTTGTTTCATGACATATCTAACTCCTTTATCGTTAGCACATATTAAATATAGCCCAACTATTAATTTTAGACCTTAACTGGTAAAAGCCGCAAGTGATGATCATTAACAAATACCGCTTCGTTGACTATGATATAAAAGGAGGATAATGATGGAGAATACTCTAAGTAAATGACTTGAAAAGCAGGTTAGATATATTTATGTCTATTATTGATTCTTTAGATCCAGAAGTGACGGATATTGAAGATATTGACAAACTGATCTGTATGTTTGATGAACTGGAGGCTAAATACAAACGCTATAAAAAAGATTGGAAGCGAGGAGCTGTCTAAAAAGTCCTTTTTCAACATAAATCAGGGGGAATTGCTAGACTCCTGCGGAAAGCGAGCAAAATCCCCAATTTTTATTCATTCACACGACTTTCACGACAGCCCCTTTTTTTGTTTTTCCAGGTGTTACATGGTATGAAAAACAAAGCTCTTTTAAAAAATAAGAAAAAACTAAACTGGGAGCGATACCATGAACCGAATCTGTACTATATGTTGCGGGTTGCTCATGATGCTGGCTTTTACAAGTCATGCTGAAGCGATCTCCAATAAGGCGATTCACTGGGGATTTTCCAAAAGCAAACACCATCAGCCAGCTGATGCGGGAAAAGAACTAAACCATCTTTTAAATCGCTATAATGCGATATATTTAGGTGACACAAAAGAAAAAGCTGTCTATTTAACGTTTGATAACGGTTATGAAAATGGATACACACAACAGATACTTGATGTATTGAAAAAGCAAAACGTTAAAGCTGTTTTTTTTGTAACAGGACATTTTGTCAAAGATCAACCTGAACTTGTCAAACGAATGGCTGAGGAAGGCCATATTGTTGGCAACCATTCGTTTCACCATCCAGATTTAACAACGAAATCAAGTGACATGATTAAAGAAGAATTGGACTCGGTTACTGAAGAAGTTTTTAAAATTACAGGTAAACATGACAACCTTTACTTACGACCGCCGCGTGGAATTTTTAGTGAAAGGGTTCTGAATGAGACGAATAAGCTTGGTTATCAAACGGTTTTTTGGTCAGCTGCTTTTGTAGATTGGAAAATCAATAAGCAAAAAGGTTGGAAATATGCCTATGATCACATCATCAAACAAGTTCACCCTGGAGCGATCTATTTGCTTCATACAGTATCAAAAGACAATGCGGAAGCTCTTGATCGAGCGATCACTAACTTAAAAAAAGAAGGGTATCGATTTAAAAGCCTCGATGATCTGATGTTTGAAAAACATATGATTCTAAAGACACTTTAATGTAAACCCCGGTCATTTTACGGGGTTTTTGTATTGTTAAATTTTTACTAGATTTAAAAGGAAAATAGGGTTATCATGTTAATTGAAGGGGGAATTACCATGGGTAATTTAGTAAGATCGGTTACATCACCAAAAAAATTTATTACGGGAAAACAACTGCTGGCAAATTTGAATGATTATATTTCAGACTTTGGTGATAAGGCATATGTTATTTGTGACGAGTTTATTTTAGAACGAGCACAAAAAGAGGCCGGTGAGTCAATTGAAAAAGCCGGTAATCAAGCGGTCTTTGAAAAATTTAATTATGAATGCACACAAGAAGAAATCGATCGCAACCGTGAGCTTGCTCGTAAGTCAGGTGCAAACATCATCATTGGGATTGGTGGTGGAAAAACACTTGATACGGCAAAAGCTACTGCTTATTATGAAAAACTGCCGGTTGCCATTTTTCCAACGATCGCTTCCACAGATGCTCCTTGTACAGCATTAGCGGTCATTTATAAAAAATCTGGGGAATTTGACCGCTATTTATTTTTGCCAACAAATCCTGATGTTGTACTTGCTGATATTGACATTTTATCAGGAGCTCCAGCACGTTTTTTTGCAGCTGGAATTGGTGACGCTTTAGCTACATATTTTGAAGCTCGTGCTTGCTTTAAAGCAAATGGGGACAACCTTGTATTGATGAAACCTTCAACAACAGCTCTGGGGCTTGCCCGCCTTTGTTATGATACCCTTTTAGAAAACGGGGTGAAAGCTATGGAGGCTGTTAAAAAAGGGGTAGCAACACGTGCTGTTGAAGATACGATTGAAGCCACCATTTATTTAAGTGGTGTTGGTGCAGAATCAGGTGGACTCGCTGCAGCACACGCCATTCACAACGCTATGACAGCTGTTCCTGCATTACATAAGGTCCAACATGGTGAAAAAGTCACTTTCGGTCTAATGGCTCAGCTTATTTTAGAAAATGTACCGACAGAAGAATTAGAAACAGTTATTGGCTTTGTTAAAGGAGTCGGTCTCCCGCTTACATTAAAAGATTTGGGAGTCGAAGAATTTGTTGAGGAAGAGTGGCGAAAGGTTGCAGAGATGGCTTGTGCAGAGGATGATACAATGGGCAATATGCCATTTCCTGTTACACCTGAAGATGTCTATAATGCAATTGTTGCTGCAAATGCGATTCTTGAGACTTATCAAGATTGATGACAATACGGAAAGCCAATGGAGTTTTTCTTCATTGGCTTTATTTTATGGACTATTTAAAAATATGAAACCAACCTTTGTAACGGAACCACATGATCATGCCGACAACAATAATGGTCATGAATCCGAGGATAAAATAATACCCATAATGCCAATGAAGTTCCGGCATGTTTTCAAAATTCATTCCATAAACACCAACGATAAATGTCAGCGGGATAAAAATTGTTGATACAATCGTTAGGGTCATCATAATGGCATTCATCCGATTGGAGTTTAATGTTTGATAGCTATCTCGTAAATCAGCTGTCATGTCCCGGTTATTTTCAACGATTTCTGTGAGTTTCAGAAGGTGGTCATAAATATCGCTGTAATAAGCTTTGCGTTCCCGGTTTTCTTTTAAAGGTTCAATGTTTAAAACCCGATATAGCAAGTCACGCATTGGAATAATCGTTCTCCTCAGCTTGAGAAGATCGCTTCTAATTTCAAACACTTCATTGATCAGTGTCCCAAACGTTTTTCGACTATCACTTTCAGCGATTTCATTGAGCCGGTCTTCAATTTGATAGAGGATTGGAAAATACTCGTCTACCAGCTGATCCATCACCATATAGGCGATATGGTTTGGACCCTTAGTCCACAAATCTTGATTTTCTAAAACTTGTTTTCTCACCTTTTCTATACCTCGTGATGCGTGAAGGTGAAACGTAACAATAAAACGGTCTCCAACAAATAAGTCAACTTCTTCAGAAGCTAATGTTTTTTGATTTAAAGCGTGAATCACAAAAAATGCATAATGTTCATACTGGTCAAGCTTTGGTCGTTGTAAATGGTGAAAACAATCTTCAATTGATAATGGATGAAAATGAAAATGGCTATGTAATAATAAAGCTTCTACATCTGTTGCCTGATCAAAGTCTGTCCAATACCATTCGATATCTTCAGCTGTCAGCCTTTCTGTGGGAACATCTAATAGAAGCTGTCCGTCTTTTGTTATGGCAATATGTTTATACATTGGCAACCCTCCACCCTTATCATAGCATGCTGCTGCTAAAGAAAAATGATTCGTTTTATAAATGAAAAGTAAACATGGTATACTGTGGACAAACAAGAAAGGGAATGGAAAGCAATGTGGAAAGAAACTGTAAGTGTGTCACCCCCTTATCACTTCGATCGTGTGTTAGAGAGGCTGTCTCTTGACCCTCTTCATGCAGTGGATCTTGAAAAGCGGGAAGTCAAACTGCCGCTTCGCAATGAAGAGAAACAACCTTGTATCATTACGGTTCAAGCAACTGGAACGGTAGACCATCCGGAATTTCTCGTCAGTGGTCATGGAGAGCAGAAAGCAATGCTAAAAGAAGTGAACCGGATTTTCAGGTGGGAAGAAAGTCTTCAACCTGTTATGCATCATTTTTCAAAAACAAGTTTGTCGGTATTGTTTAAAGAACATAGAGGAACACCAATTGTTCTTGATTTTCAATTATATCACTGTCTCATGAAATGCATCATACATCAACAGTTAAATCTGGCATTCGCTTATCGATTAACGGAACGATTTGTGCATGCCTTTGGTGAACAACAGGATGGTATCTGGTTTTATCCGCTTCCTGAAACAATTGCAAAGCTTGATTACAACGACTTGCGAGAACTCCAGTTTAGTATGCGAAAATCGGAATATGTGATTGATACATCAAGAATGATCGCTGCAGGGGAGTTAAATCTAGATGAATTTCCTCTATTATCAGATGAAGAAATCATGGAAAAGCTGGTGAAGATCAGAGGGATCGGTCCTTGGACTGTGCAAAACGTTCTGTTGTTCGGACTTGGTCGCCCCAACCTGTTTCCATTAGCAGATATCGGAATCCAAAGGGCGATCAAACATCATTTTGGTTTACAAACTAAGCCATCAAAAGAAGATATGCTTACTTTGAGTAAAGAATGGCAGCCTTATTTAAGTTATGCTTCGATGTATTTGTGGAGAAGCATTGAGTAGAAATGGAGAGAATATGAGTGAAACGTGAAAGTAATGGATCGGCAGAATTAAAAGTTGGACAGCAATTTCCCCTTACAATTAAACGCCTCGGCATTAATGGCGAAGGAGTCGGCTATTTTAAAAGGAAGGTTGTATTTGTTCCTGGAGCTCTGCCAGGTGAAGAAGTCGTTGTCGAAGCGACAAAAGTTCATCCGAAATTTTCTGAAGGACGGGTGAAGAACATTCGCAAACGCTCAGAACACCGTGTCAAACCGCCTTGTACCATTTATGAGCAGTGTGGCGGCTGTCAGCTGCAGCATCTCGCTTATGATCAGCAACTAAAAGAAAAACGCGATATCGTCATGCAAGCGCTTGAGCGCCACACTCGTTTTCAGGTGGATCAATTGGAGATTAGACCAACGATCGGAATGGAAAATCCGTGGCACTACAGGAATAAAAGCCAATTCCAGCTCGGATTAAAAAAGGGAAAAATGATTGCCGGTCTATACGGACTCGACTCGCACCACCTTGTTCCCATTTCAGAATGTATTGTCCAGCATTCAGCGACAAACAAAACAACTCAAACAGTTAAACAAATTCTCGAAGACTTTGGTATTACCGTCTATCATGAGCGTAAACGAACAGGAGATGTACGTACGATTGTGACAAGAACCGGCTTTGAGACAGGAGAAGTCCAAGTTGTGCTCGTCACTGCTAAAGAGAATTTACCACGCAAACAGCTAATTGCTGAAGAAATTAAAAAACGTCTACCTGAAGTAACCTCAGTCATTCAAAACGTTAACAAAGCGAAGACATCGGTTATCTTTGGGGATGATACAAAACTTTTAGCAGGCAGCACAGTGATCCAGGAAGTGCTTGGAGATATTTCATTTGAGCTAAGTGCCCGCGCTTTCTTTCAGCTTAATCCAATTCAAACAGTCAAACTTTATGATGAAGTGAAAAAAGCCGCTCAACTAACAGGCAGTGAAAAAGTCGTTGACGCTTACTGCGGTGTCGGCACAATCGGTATGTGGATCGCAGAGGGAGCAGGAGAAATCCGCGGCATGGACGTTATTAAAGAATCGATCGCCGACGCTATGAAAAATGCTAAAAAACACGGCATCGAAAATGCTCACTATGTCACAGGCACAGCCGAACACTGGTTGCCCAAATGGACAAACGAAGGCTTCAAACCCGATGTTGTCATCGTTGATCCACCAAGAACCGGATGTGACCGCACCTTTTTAGACACCATCAAACAAGTGAAGCCAAAGCGGTTCGTATACGTCTCATGCAATCCATCGACACTTGCAAAGGATTTGCAGTATTTGGCGAAGGATTACCATGTCAAATACATTCAGCCTGTTGATATGTTTCCGCAGACGGCGCATGTGGAGTGCGTGGCGTTGATGTCAAGGGTGGATAATTAGTAGGGCTGAGATTGCTCATAAAACAAAAGGTTTCCTGACATTGAATTTTTCTCGCGGCTGCTTAGCGGGAGGTGGCAATGTTGGGAAACCCTTATTTTTATTGTTTGAGGTAACATATCATCTGTCCTGAAGATGATAGGGTTGTTTAGATAATGCTTTTTTTATAGGGTATGAGGAGACGGGTTAGATGTGAACTATATATCATCAATGATCCTCATTGTTTTCTATCTCTTTTAAAGATAGCCCACCTTCCGTTTTCCAATCTTTAAGACCGTTGACATGTCCACCAATGACAAATGCGGCAGCGTATGATGGGCTACGGAGTAAGATATCTTCCTGCAAAATTCCGTTTGCATCTATGTTTGCTTTTTGTCTGCGTTCCTTAATTCCAGGCGGAATACTGTCAGAGTCAATAGTCTCTATACGACTGCCTTTCAAGACAACGAAACCTTCATCAGTTTGTTTACAGCTAGCCTCAATTACAAGTCCACTTTTTCGGCTTTTCCGCTTCATAAAGAGAAGTAAGTCCTCTTCTTGAGATTCTAATGCTACAGCCGGCTTAGGTTTACCTGTTAACGGTTCAAATAATTTGTGTCCGAGAGTACCTATGATAATTTTGGCATAATCAATGAACTCTTCAAGCTCACTTTCTTTTTCCTCTGTTATGTTCCCATGAGTAGGATCGTTTCCGTTTTTAACTAAATATCGGTTTGCATCTATAGCAAGTCTGCAGAATCGGTTTTCAAGGTAACTTATCTCTGTAGGACCAAATGAATTATTAGATGTAGTAAATACAACAGCTTCTGTCCAATAATCTTTGTCTGGATTTCTTTGAGATTGTCCAATATATACCACATTGTCATCAGTTTGATCTGATGTGCCAAATAAAAAATATACACCACTCTGGGATAGATCGTCGCGTCCTTTGCACTTATCAAGTTCTGTGCGCGGGATTTTGTAAGCTACACCTGTCCAATTCGCCAAAGTGCACTTGATTCTGCCATTAGGTTTGCCATCCATCAAAAATAGATTTATACTTTTTCCTCGTGTAGCCACTTTTCTTACACTCCCGTCGAATCTGGTTATACCAGACCAAAATACTTATGAATAATGCCATTAGCTTTTCAATGACACTTTGCTTTTTAGCTACGTGAACGCCGCCTCTACCGCCAAAACGTGAAACGGGAGGCAGAATTTTATCAATATCTGTACCGGTAGTTTTCAAGGCACCATCTCTTAATGAACCTGCTACAAACTTTCGTGTAGACAAGTCATTTTCTTTTTGCTCTAAAACGAACTTACGCCAATCATCATCTCTTGTGTATAAGTATTGATTTGGTTTATGAATCTTTCGGTAAGTTCTTTCTCAATGCGAAGCTTAATACTTGAATTATAATTGTTCTAAGGATACTTTAGCACAGTTTGATTCATGATATTTTGCTACCAGTATTAAAAATATAATCAATATTGACTTCGATCTGTTTAATTAATTACATTTCAAAAACGATATCATCATTTATGTTTTCTTTGTCCTTTCTGAAATAATGGTATAAATCTATATAAATGCTTTGGTAGTCTTAAAAATCCTGTTCGCTTAATATTTCATTGCCTTCAAAATCATCAAATGCAGTTAGGATATTTTTCATCCTTAAGAGTTGTACCAAAAAGTTTTATGAAGTCTTTCTGAGCGCCTTCACCTGGTTGTCCTAGTGGATATAATGATTGAAGTGATTCTATTAATTCAGAATAACCGGAAGGTTTCCATCTTCATCATAGCCATTGTAGTAATCAGCATAAGTTTTAAGTAGGACAATTCCGCTAGCTTCTTTGTCTCCACGAGCTTTAAGGCAGTTGAAGGTTGATCTACCGCAAATACAAAGATGAAGAAGCAGCAAAGTATGCTAGCTACCGTGACATATACAAGCAGAGCCTCATCTCATCACATCATTTTCTTTCCGGCTCATACTGCAAATATACCAGTTGGGAAGTGGGTACAGATAACAAGGTATCTTTTGATATTAGTAAACAATTGAATTTCGTTTTTAAATCAAGAGAAGATTATACGTTAGCTTATAGGTTGACCATAGTTATTCTATAGAAAATAAAGATAAAAGATTTATTGACTCTGTCGATTCTATAGGGGCAGCTGTGGATCTTGACCTTTAGTTTATAGCTGATGGAAACATAAGACTACAAAATAATGAAGGGGCTGTCTAAAGAGTCCTTTTTCAACATAAATCAGGGGATATTGGGGGTTTGCGAGACCCCGCAGGAGCAAGCAATGAGCTCCGAGGAGGCTCGCGGATCGCCCGTGGAAAGCGAGCAAATTCCCCAATTTTTATTCATCCACACTACTTTCAGGACAGCTCTTTGAACGATTAAACTTCCCCTTCGCTAAAGTCATCATATAATTGGCTGTTCAAGCGTTCCAATTGAATGTTTTGGGAATGAGGAAATCCATCTTTTTTTGTCTTTTGGGAACACATCCAGCATGAACAATGAACTTTCCCTTTTGCGAAATATCCAGTAATGCGAGGTTGCCAACCTAAATGTTTGACTATCTTTATCTTACGTTGTATCACTCTTTTTCGATGATGCCGAAAATAGGCACGACTACGATTTTTTTGATGTGGTTTCATTTGCCATCACACTCCTTGGGAAATGGCTTAGCCTGTAAAAGTCCCCCAAAGGAAAACTTAGACCTTTACAGGCAGAGCCTTTTGATGGCAAGAAATGTGGTGAGAAGGTCCAAGTAAATCACCTCTTGTTGATATTTTTTCTTAATTATACAGCAAATAGATCATTTGAATAACTTATCAATCTGTTCTCGGTCATAGTCTAAAATCCAATCATTTAGTTCTTTATAAAGTGAATGTAAATCTTCTTTGTTTGAGGTGATAACATCACAGCCTCGATCATCATACAGGTGGTAAATTATTTTCTTTGTAACATTGACAAAATAAATGTCAATACCAGCGTGGTAGAACCCTTTTAAAATTTGGGATGGATGTTGAAAATCCTCATAACTAATAGCAGTTAACAGCGGTTTATAACGAATGTCGCTCTTTTGACAGGACAGAGCAAATCGGTGCGTGACCATTTCTTCATAATCTTCACCGTCTTCAACTTCTAAGAAAACACTTGGTAACACCCTATGTTGCAGTTTTCGCCTTAATTCCTTGTCTTTTATATATTTTTGATAGACCTTTGTTGGTCTCTTTTGTAAAAAGGTATCGTGCTTCTCACAATGAATGTCAGTGACCAGTAACATTTCATCGGTATCATGAAAAACTTTATTGAATATACCATTAATTCTTTCTTCGATTTGCTGAAGATTGTGTACCCAGGGTTTAGAAATTTCAAAACGGATACCGTATTCCCATAAATAAAACAGGGGCGGTCTTAAGGGTAAATTACCAAAATGCTCTTTCATGAATTGGGATAGAATATTTATCATATTGCTCCTTCAAATCATCTATGGCCAATAATTGTATTTAAGGTAATAGAGGTTAGCGGCTTTTATAAATTGTAAAATTATCCATATGTATTTCGGAAATACCATTTGTAAATGGGGAATTGCCTAAAAGTACAACGAAAAAAATTTGATTTGCTTTATTATTATTTTATTTATAATAAAGAAGAAATACAAATAAAAAGCTATGATTATTTTGTGGAGAAGGACGAAAAGGTATTGGGAAAGCAGCATAGACAACTATTTTGATGTTTAAAACACTGCGTACCAAGTTTGGGTCAACAGATGTTGCTTAGATTCATGAAATAAGAACAATCTTGTTCCCCTCGATGGTGAGGGAAATGATTTTTTTATCAAATATGTGAGGATGTTTTGAATAGAAGGGTTAGAAATGTCTTATCACGATAGAGATTGTTAAACGATAGGGTTTCCACCATATAAGGCTTTAACTATTATGAACGTGAATAAAGGGAGAGATTAGGTTGAAACGTGAAAAGTGTCCTTGTTGTGGCTTTCCAACAATCGAAGAACGTAGAATATTTGAAATATGCGAACTTTGTAATTGGGAAGATGATGGACAGGATGACCCAAATGCGGATGAAGTGTGGGGAGGTCAAATGGTGATTATTCCCTTACAGAAGCAAGAAAAAATTTTAAAGAACACCTCATTATGTATTGAGATAGTAGAAATACAGAAGAACAAACCGATAAAGAGGTTGAAGTAAAAAAGTCTTTAATAAGTATGTTTGTTGAATTAGATAAATGCAAACCTGACTTTACAGGAAGATAAAATCATACGAAATTAATGGATATTTCTAGTTAGAAATATTATCTAAAAAGTGGGTGTCATGTTGGACAATATGATCGATTTAGTATCTTTACTAAGAATGAAAAAAGTAAGAGTGATAGAAATCCCTAAGTGGGGGACATATCTACGAAAGCAATGGGAAGATAACTTTGTCAATCATCTTAGTGATCAAGAAAAGAATTCTATTAATCTTTATGATGAAGATGGTTTGTGTGGCTACCTGTGGCATGTATTTAGTTATGAAAGAAGAAAGCATTTAAAGGAGAGACAAGCTGATATAGCTTTTAACGAACAATCAAAACAATCTTGCTATGTTTTTTATCAGCATACCGATGATGCTTTGATCCTTGAAAATGCTTCACCTTTAACAGCCGAGGACTTTGGAAATGAAGAAGATGTTTACGTAGTAGATAAGGAGTTTAATTGGACTTATGTAAAAACTCATGAAACAGGTTACTGCGGTCCATATTTCAGTCGAAAATTGGATTGATTAGCAGGTCAATCGTGATGACATTGATAGTAAAATTAACGAATATGATCACCAAGTTCTTTGTTAACAGAAACGTATGAAAAAGTACTTGAATACCATAGCTCGTACTTCTTAGACCTTCCAGCTATTTTTGCCGAATTCACTGCTTTGACCAACTTACCCATAATGAAGATATAGAGGTAGATCATGTCATTGATACCAACACCGATTAAATGAAGTGGGCAACTCTGCTCACTTTGATGATAGAGGAGAGGAAATAGATTGAAGGTTATATTTTCGATATTAACCATTTTTTGTGTTGCCATTACTATGGTAGCTTGTCAAACACAACAAGCAGAAACAATGGTTCTTCTAGATGAAAAAATCTCACAAATTAAAATTTCAAAGTCTAATGGAACAGGAGAAATGAATGAGGAAATGCTTTTATCCATTAGAGATAAGGAATCCTTAGATGTTTTTGAAAAGGCGATAACGACCGCTGTTAAGCAATCAGGTAAGGTTGATAAATCTAAACCTGATTACGATGTAGTGGTGGAATACGAAGGAGATGAAGGGGGACTGCCTCCACATGGAATTCATTTATGGTTAGGACAAGAAAATGAGAAGAGTACGTTTATGTATATTACCGATGATTCAATTTATCTTACATCTCCACAAATGACAAAGGAGTTAAGAAGATTGATACTTTCGGAATGATTCTCATTTACCGAAACAGGAAATAATGTGTAAGATATCATATTGACAGACTTCTGCTACAAATAAATGAGAATTTGCAGAAACCATTCCCTTATTTGTGTATGGTACTTCCATAATGAAAGAGAAGGGATGCTAGACTAAAAAATAGACACAGATTGTTATCATAAAGATATTCACTATAATGGAGTGTGTCTGTTTGGCACAAGGTAGACGGTACAAAGAGGAATTTGAAATTAAAACCGTAAAGTATATTAAGCCGGTAGCCCAAGTATTGATGTACACCACAAATACGGTTGAAAAAGTGACTAAAAAAGGAGCATATCCCCATGAGAATACCCCCTTCTAAATACGGGCAAAAGAACTTGAAAACAAATGGGAAGGTTGCCGTTTAATTCATGACAACATGAAGCAGCGTGGGTTGAAATATTTAGAATAACTTACACACTTTTTTTGACAAACCCTATTTAGGCCCATTTCTTAGTGTTCCCACCCAAACATCCCCGACATTTACCTTATAAAGTGTGTCATTATGATAGTTCTCAGTTTTATAAGATTTATTTATAATTCCACGTACTTCATTTTCTGTCATAAAGCCTAAATCGATATCTTCTTTTAAATACTCAGCCCAATACATATCGGCATCAATACATGCTTTCCATTCAAAAAGAGTTAATTTATCTTTTATTGATTTGTATTTATGAAAAGGAAAACGCTTTTTAGTTGTGTTTGGATCAAAGACACTATCGTAATAACTAAGACAATTCTTGTATGAAACAACAATTTGGGAACTTATAAAATCTGGTTCATATAACCAAATTTTTAGATAAAAATCTTCATCTTCTTTAACCATTTGTTTATACCAATTTAAATATACATTTATCATTTCAATTAATAATAGACGATTATACCAAGTTGGAGGATTTGTACGAACTAGTGCATAAAATGGATGAATCCATAACTTTGCGTAATCCCTTTGGTTCTCTCGAATATAATCCATATCTAATTCGATTACATTGTGTTTCCACCTTGCTATCTTTCTTTTATGGCGTTTCCATCCGCGAATTTTCTTTTTTTTAGAGTGATAAAATTCTTTCACTGGTACACGTCCTTTTATTGATTCAATATTTTTGTTCCCCCGTCAAATTAGTATACTAAAATACGGGAAAAATTAGAGCAATGAGGCAAAGAATAAGGCTTCTATAAGTTTTCATGTATAATGTGACATGATCTTAAAGGTTAAAGAGAGCAAGAAAAGGGCATAGTTGAAAAAATCCTTACCGCCTCCCAGTTAAATTATCTGAAGGGTCATTTTCACGTAGAATTTCGATCTACAGTTACTACTCACTGAATGGAGATTTCAAATGAACAAAACCAAAACTGATAGATTATGGAGTGATCTTCAAGCCAAATTCGGAGTATCTCTTGATGATGATAATCTAGCTAAAGTAAGGGCAATTTTCCATCCAAGAACCATGAAGAAAAATGATTTCTTCATCAGAGAGGGTGAGAAATCAACTGAAATAGGATTGATCATGAAAGGGGCATTCCGCTCATTCTATATTAATGAACAGGGTCATGATATGACGAAATATTTCTATGTAGAGGGGGATCTGATTCTTTCATATTTAGCTTATATATCGCAGAAAAAATCGGCATATTCTATACAGGCGCTTGAGAATAGTGAGATTTTTGTGGCTTCAATTCATGATTGGGAGAAGATTGTTGATGAAAATTATCAATTGCTATCATTTTATAAGAGGATGGTTGATACTGTCCTTGTGATGAAGGAGGAGCATGCAACCAGTTTTAAATTATGGAACAGTACGGAACGATACAATAATTTTTGCGCTTCTTATCCGGAACTAAATCAACGAATAAAACAATGTCATCTGGCATCATATTTAGGAATCACTCCAGTATCACTTAGCAGAATAAGAACAAAACAGAATCTTAACAAATGATAATGAGACGAACCTCTATGTGATATATAATAAATCACATTCTATCCATGGGGGTTTTTTTAGTGAAAAATCAAACAGTTGTACTTATTACTGGATGTTCGAGTGGTATTGGCAAGGAGCTTTGTGAGATTTTATATGACCAAGGATACACGGTTGTAGCAACAGCAAGAAATATAGAGACAATAAAGACTCTGAAAGCTTCCTTGAAATTATCGTTGGATGTAACCAAAAGAGAATTCATTACAGGAGCTGTCCGCGAAGTATTATCAAGATATCGGAAAATTGATGTTCTTGTGAATAATGCAGGTTATTCGGTGAGGGGAGCTTTAGAGGAGGTTGATGTTTCTGATGTGAAAACGATGTATGATGTGAATGTATTTGGGATGATCCAGATGATTCAAACAGTTGTACCAATTATGCGCAATCAGCAGTCTGGCAAGATCATCAACATTGGTTCAATCTCAGGGCAGTTTGCACAGGCAATTAACGGTGCTTATTGCTCATCAAAATTTGCAGTTGAAGCATTGAATGAGGCGCTACGACTGGAATTGTACCAATATCATATCCAATCAACAGTGATCGAACCTGGGGCTATCAAAACAAATTTTTTTAAAACACTTGCCCAAAATTCGGCTGACCTTATGTCAAATCTAAACTCCCCCTATGCTAGACACTATGAATCAGATACTAGACAACGAAGTACCCAGAAAAGGGCTGAAGCGAAAGAAGTAGCACGGATCATTGCAAAGATTATGGCTAAAAGCCGGTTGAAGGTCCGGTACAAGGTAGCGGTTCCGCTAAAGTTTCGCTTAGTTGCAGCACTTCCAGATTCACTGAAGGAGAAGCTGTTAAGAAGACGTTAACAAACTCGACACCTTAACCCTGAGTACTACATAACGAAGAATTGTGACCGGTAATGAAGGTAGTTATTTGATAATTTGTACTTTATCGTTTCCACTGAGAATCTACCACTATGGAGATTCTGGCTTCAAACAGCATTCTCAAGCTAATGAAGAGATTCCAATTTCATGTTCAGGATGATATACCCATACAAAAAAGCACTTGATTACCAGTGCTTTTTTTGTAGATAGTATTTATGCTATTCTCCAAACAAACCACAAAAACATCAAATAGAAAATACTAGTTCAATGGGTCCGTTTTTGACTGTTTTTTAGAGACTCTTCCTTTCATTATTTACCCCCATTACCTTTTGTAACTTTTTTTTCTTTTTTTAATACTTACTCGTCTTCATTGGTCAAGCTATAATCATAAATGTAAGCGCATAACATGAGGAGGTGATAAACACGATGTTTAGTAGGCGAATGGTCAATATTGTTAATTATTTATCTAAGTGTAAAAAAACGAGTTATAAAGACATAGCAAATACCCTAGACATAAAAGAAAGACATGTTAGATATGATATTTATCGAATAAATGATGAGTTAATGTCACACAATTATCCTCCCATAGAAAAAAGATCAAAAGGAATTCTAATTTTCCCAGATCAAATTGATTTGTCGGTTTTTTCAGGAGTTGATGATTATCTTTTTGTTCAAGAAGATAGAGTATCTATCATTAGACTTACTTTGTTATTAAATAGTAGTTTGTTAAATTTAAATCAATTAGCGAATGAATTACAAGTTTCTCGATCGACTATAAAAAATGATTTAAATGTAATAGAAGATGAATTTGATTCTTATCATATTAAAATTACTTATTCACAAGGGTTTATCCTGGAGGGGGAAATCGAAAACTTTCTATTGTTGCTTTATAGAGAGTTTAAAAGGTATTGTTGTTTATTCTTTGATGACACCGTTGTATACACGTCATTTGAGTTGAAAATTAAAAATATTATTCGGCAATCCTTCAATCATATTGATTTAGATCACATCATTCACATCGTAATAAGTGATTTATCAAGCAGAGAAAAAGTGTTATCAGATCATTCATTTGAATGGTATTTATCAAATATATTGATTACAATCTGGTCGACTATTTATCAAAAAGAAAATGTGATTCATTTTAGTGATTTCGAACTAGTTGAAAGTTTAGATTGTAAGGAACTGATTAGTAAGTTAGAAAAAGAATGCCAAATACAATTTTCTAACAAGCAAAAGGAGTTTATTTCACGGTTACTGAATTACACTAGTTACCATGTCAATGAAAGTGAAGAAGATGTGATGCAGGCTGAAGCGATCACTTTTCAACTGATTGATGAGATGAGCGAGAAGATGGATCTTGATTTCAAATCAGATGAGATTCTCATTAGAGGTTTAACAAATCATATTGCGCCATTAATCAGAAGAATAGGAAATAATCTTGATATTCATGAAAATATTATGCCGATGCTATCGTCAAGTGATATTGAAATTTATGAAATCGTCAGTCAGGTGATTTCAAATGTTGATATCCTGAAAAAATTAAGAAATCAGTCAGAAATCACTTATTTAACGATCCATTTTATCGCTAGCATTAGACGGATAAGAGAGGAAGCACCAAAACGAGTTCTGTTAGTATGCGGTTTTGGTTATGGGACAACAACCATGTTGAAAGAGTCCCTCATAAACGAATTCCAATTACAGGTTACTGAAGTATTGCCTTTATATCGGTTATCAAATTATCAACAATGGGATCATGTCGATTTGGTGATCACAACAACTGAACTTGATAAAATGCCGATTAAAAAACCAATTGTGGTCGTTACGCCTATCCTTACAGATCAAGATATAAGGAACATTATTGAAGCAGGCATACCTAGAAAAAAAGTTTTGACTCATTATTTTTCAATTAATAGAAACTTAGAATTTTTAAATGATCAGAACCGTTTACAAGTGTTGCAAGTCATTAGAAATCAGTTTGGTTATCCTTTAACAAATAAAAAAAGCAGAATTGAAAATTTCTCAGACATGTTATCTGACGAAAGAATCTCTATTATTGACGGATGCGATTCATGGGTTCAAACGGTTAGGCTTTGTACGGATTTGTTAGCGGAATATGGTTATGTTGATGAAGAATATGGTGAAGAAATCATTGCTAGTATTAATAAGTTAGGCTACTACTCTATCTCAGATGATCATTTTGCTTTGTTACATGGAAAGCCAGGTGCCTATGTAAAAAGAAGTGGGATGAGCCTTATTCTTAGTAAGAAACCGATAAGATTTGGAGAAAAACAGGTAAATATTATGATTTGTTTAGCTAGCAAAGATAACTCTGAACACATTCCTGCCTTAATTTCATTAGTTCGAATGGTGAAAGAATATAACTTGATGACACAAATTAAAACAGCAAAGTCTTCTCATGAAATAATGGAAATCATAAAACATAAAGAGAAAGAGAGTTTAAAAAATGGCTGAAATTCTTAGTAAACAATGCATCATTTTAAATATTGATGGAAGTGACAAAAATGAGGTAATTAAGAAATTGGTTGATAAGTTAAGTGATGCAGGCAGTATTAAAGACAGAGCTGCATTTCTTAAAGATGTCTATGATAGAGAAATGATCCATCCGACATATATTGGCTATCATATTGGAATGCCTCATGGAAGGACAGAGAATGTAATAAGAACTGCTATTTGTTATGGAAGATTGTCACAACCGATACAATGGGGCCATGATCATGATGAAAAAGTAAACACTGTCGTTTTAATTGCTGCTCCAAAAGAAGATAACGATGGACATTTAAAAATCATCTCCCAATTAGCTAGAAATTTAATGCATGAAGATTTTAGAAATAAATTACTGGAATCAAATGAAGATGAAGTATATACAACGATAAATTCAGTTATTGCATTCGACGCATAATCAATTTCACTCTTTGTATGTCTCCAAGAAGAATACTGATGAAAAAAAGGAGAGTAGAAGATGAAAAAACAATTAAGTCAAGTAAAAAAGCATCTGTTAACTGGAACATCTCATATGATTCCATTTATTGTTGCTGGAGGTATTTTATTCTCAATTTCTGTCATGTTAAATAGTACGCCTTCAACACCAACAGATGGATGGTTAGCAGGTCTTGCACAAATTGGATTAGGTGGTTTGACACTTTTTATTCCGATTTTAGGTGGGTATATAGCTTATTCAATTGCTGATAAACCTGGCTTGGCTCCGGGGGTAATTGGTGCATATCTCGCTAGCCAAGTAGGTGCTGGGTTTTTAGGCGGGATTTTGGCCGGTTTTTTGGCGGGGATCATTGTATTTCAATTAAAGAAAATTAAATTACCAATTGCATTGAAATCATTAGGTTCTATTTTTCTTTATCCATTGGTCGGGACATTTTTAACAGGGGCTATTATTGTCTGGGTAATAGGTGCTCCAATTGAATCTGTGATGAAAGGCTTAACAAATTGGTTAAATAATATGGGTGAAACAGGAAAATTGCCTTTAGGTGCTATATTAGGTGGAATGACAGCTTTTGATATGGGAGGACCTATCAACAAAGTAGCTACTTTATTTGCACAAACTCAAGTAGACAAAGTTCCATGGCTAATGGGTGGTGTTGGGGTAGCGATCTGTGTTCCGCCAATTGGTATGGGGATTGCTACATTCTTGAGTCCTAAAAAATATAATACTGAGGAAAAAGAAGCTGGTAAAGCAGCTATTCTTATGGGATGCGTAGGTATTACAGAAGGCGCTATTCCGTTTGCAGCAAATGATCCATTGCGAGTCATTCCATCAATTGTTTTAGGTGGTATTGTAGGCAATATTGTTCCTTTTTTAATGGGTGTCGTGAATCATGCTCCTTGGGGAGGAATTATTGTATTGCCAGTTGTTGAAGGGAAGTTCGGTTATATTTTAGGCATCATTGCAGGAGCTTTAACAACAGCTCTAGTTGTTAATCTCCTTAAGAAGAAAAACCATGATGAAGTGACTAAAGATGATAATCATGAAGAATTTGAACTGGATCTAGTAAACATTTAAGAGGAGGAAATAGCAATGAAAATTGTTGGAGTTACAGCATGTCCATCAGGAGTAGCGCACACTTATATGGCTGCAGAGGCATTGAAACTAGCTGGAGAAAAATATGATGTTAAGGTTTTAATTGAAACACAAGGAGGATCTGGTACAGAGAATCCATTAGATCCAACAGATATTGCAGAGGCTGATTGTGTCATCATTAGCAACGATATTGATATTAAAGGGATCGAAAGGTTTAAAGGAAAGCCTTGTTTGAAAAAAGGTGTGTCAGTTTTAATCAAACAATCTGATCAAATTATAAAAGCATTGAAGGATAAATTTGAATAGGTTCATTTTTGGGAGCAAAGCAACAATCTTTACTGAGTTTGTTGCTTTGCTCCTCTTTTATGTGAAAACATGATTATCGATACCGCTATCAGCTTTAGTTTTGAACAAAAAATAAGAAACAAGCGGTTATATTCGTCAATAACCACTAAGGAATTTGAATCTAGTTCTGGTATATACAGATTCTTGTGGTAGGAGTCACTTGGTCTGTTCTCCTTATTATGTTATATTTCCCTATTGACAGTCCAGCAGTTTTGTTACAAGGTAATCATATAGCAATGATAGGAGGGTTTCTAGGTGCAATTGGTTGACGAATATATTGCCAGCTTGACAGGTCCAAAAAAAGAGTGGATCGAACAGTTTGTAGGATTTTTCAGAGAAATATTCCCCAATCTCGAGGAAACATTTGATCATAAAATGCCAACATATAAGGGTGACGGTTTTTATATCGCATTTGCTGCACAAAAAAACTATTTTTCTTTTTACACGGATGACAAGCGGGTATTACCATTGATCAAAGATTTAATCCCTCCAGCATTTATGGGAAAAAGCTGTGCAAGAATCAAATACAGTCATGAATATGCTATAGAAGAATTGATGGATGTTTGCAAGGAGATTGTTGATTATCATAACAGAAAGCGATCCTCTGTCATTACTGATATGACAGGTTTGAAAAAGTGGTCATCAATACCTTCTAAAACACAGCAGATGCTGTTAAGTAACGTATTTTGCTCAACATGCGGTGTAACGACAATGGTCAATTACAGTGTTCAGAATGATCGGCTTGGCTTAGTTTTAAAAGGAAAATGTTCAACATGCGGCGGCAATGTAGCGAGATTCATTGAGAATGAATGACCGGGCATATGAATGAGCAATTTAAGGAGGTCCCATGAAAAAACTTTGCATCATTCCTTGCGGTGCCAAAAAGATTTGGGATGTTGACCCGATGCGAGGTCCTTCAGCTGCCATAGATGTTTATCTTAGTCCATTTCACCAAGCATGTCGGACATATGCACAAACTTTTTTTAACGATTGGGTGATCCTATCAGCAAAACACGGCTTTTTAAAGGAGCAAGATATTGTTCCAGAAAATTACGATGTCACCTTTGGGATGCGCCATCCTGAGATCATGCCTTTGGACAAGCTAGAAGCACAGACTAAACAGAAACAGTTGCTGAAATATGATAAAATTGTGATGCTTGGCGGGAAAAAATACCGTCCTGTTATGAAGAGTGTGTTTGGCAGTGAACAGATGATCATTTATCCGTTAGCAGGATATCGAGGAATCGGTTATATGCTACAGGCACTTAACCGAGCTGTGGCTGAAGGGCGAGAGATTGAAGGAGCTGTCTGAAAAGAGCAGTAAAAATATTGCCGGATTAGCGTAGTTAAATGTAAAGAGGGCTTCCAATCGTCAAAAAATTTGACTTTTTGGACAGGCTCTTTTTTTGAGAAATTCAGATACCCATTGTTTATCAAGTTTGAGTATTTTGATGAAGGCTATTTGTCAGTCTCTACAACACTTTTCGATATAATATCCGTCTAAGCATCACTTTCAGCCAGTTTCCCTTGTGCAACTTTTCAAAGGACTCATTTAAATGTTCCAGCACTCCTTTTCTTGTAATGGGAGGCCTGGCTTCTTAACAGTCCATTCTTCAAATAGTTGAGAAAATGCGGGCGAAAATTATCATCATAAATTCCTTTTTTTCTGTTCAATTTCCTGACTTGCGCTGCGAATGTTATTTATATTAATAAACCAGAAAAAGCTTACTAACATGTAGTAAATACCTATAATAGACAAATTATCAGTGATGTTTTCCCAAATAGGCTTTGATAAATAGAAATGCCCCCAAAGAAAAAATGCAATAAAAAAAACAAAGGGCATAACAATATGAACCATTAAATATAAAAGTTTATCAAGCTTCATTATTTAATAGGCCCCCTTTACTAATCATAAGCTTTCTTAAAGATGCCCTCATCGTCTCCCTTCAACTGATGCTGTAACAGCGACTTAAGGCATCAACTATACAATCTCCCAATAGGAAGAGGTTCAAACCAAACTCATTTGTGGATTTTGCAGCAAACTCATCTTTATTTTTTAAAAGATCAAATATTACTTATTTCCATCCTTCCATTAGAAACTGGAGTTACTTTGATAACTGTTTAACTTTTTTTCTCCTGATGTTTAAATCAGTGTCTGAGTTTGCAAAAGTAAGCAAAAAAATAACGAAATCCTCAATTTTTTTACCATTTCTGTGCATCACTCCCACAATGGTATTCTACAAACAACTTAACATGTGATAATCGGAATGTAAACTGTCCTTTGCTGGTGTAGAAGACAGGCTTCTTCAGTACTCATTATTGATCTGATGAATGCTAAAAAAGAATGAAACCTCAAATAGAAAGTTTTATATTCTATATGAAAGATAAAAAGTGCTATTTATAATTTGAAATAAAAGTAAATTTAAATTTATAGCACGACTTCTGATTACTCTAAAACAAAAGATGTAACTTGAGTTTTCCAGTTAAATATAGAAGATTTTATCAATGAAAATTAGTGATAAAATGATCCTTTTGAAAGGTATATTTGAGATATATTCGACTCTGGGTGGTATATCCGTTAAAGAACTTTTTTACGTGGGTAGGAGCAAGGAACGAACTCAGAGGAGGTTCATGGATCGCCCGCGGAAAGCAAGCAAATTCCCCGATTTTCATTTATACGGACTACTTTCAGAATAGCCTTTTTTTGTGATTATTTTCTATGATTTTATCCACGGATCTGAGCAACATAGTCCGACGAAAGCCTATATAATAAAACTGTCCATTTTTTTCTACTCGATCAGTGTAACAAATTCATAGTTTATGGTACTAATAAATGAATAAAAAATCTCAGTATACTCATCCAATGTCAAAGTCGGGTGAGGGAGGGACATGATGAAACTTGAGGAAATCTATAAAGAAATACAGCCTGATATCTATGCATTTTTTTACGTAAAAACCATGAATCAAGAAGAAACAGAGGATTTGACACAAGAGGTTTTTTATCAGGCAATCAAAAGCTTTAACACATTTTCAGGCAAAGCGACAGTCAAAACCTGGCTGTTTTCAATTGCTAAAAACATTCTAAAAAAGCATTATCGGTCTAAACGATATAAAGCAAATTTGTTAACGCTTATACCAAAAATAAACGCAGAAGATTTGTCACCTGAAGAACAATTTTTAAAGGCTGAAGAACAACAGCAACTATTTAGTGAAATGAATTGCCTTGATGAGCTTTCAAAAGAAATTGTAACACTTCGCATTTATGGTGAATTGTCATTCAATGAAATTGGTGTTCTCATTGGCAAGACAGAAAACTATGCCAGAGTCGCGTTTCATAGGGCAAAGCTCAAGCTGCATAAACAGATGGAGGGATATTATGGAGGATAAAGTTCGCTATATTATTGAAGATTTGCTTCCTTTATATCATGAAGGGCTATTAAGTGAAGAGACTTCTCGATGGATTGAGGAGCAGGCGGAAAAACATGAAGAATATCGAAAACTAGTGGAGATGTCAAATACCCCTCTTCCAAAAAAAGAGATTGTACCCCCTGTTGATCAGGAAAAAATGTTTAAAAAAATCAATCGCAAACTTTCGTTTTATCAAATTATTTTTGTAGCGATTTCCTTTTTTATTGCAATGAAAACGTCACTCCTAAATGATAGCTTTGGTTTTATTTTATGGTATCCGGTGCTGGGGCTTCTGATCTATTTATTCTATCGCGATATCAAAAGTGTGTTGTTGCTTTCGTTTGTTCCAATATTGCTGTGGTCGTTTATGGACAACTTGGAGTATTTCATTAAAGAAGAAGGGGTTGAACACTTGTCTGTTGCTGTCGTTGGAGCATTTTTTTACAGTGTTATGCACTGTATATTCTCAATAATCGGTAGCTTTATCGGTTGGTTATCAATAAAATTCAAAAAAAAGAAGCTATATGGTGTGTTGATCGTTGTCCTGTCTCTATTGATCCTGTATTTTTATAATGCTTATAATGGCAATCCGATTAGTCAGAAGTTAGCGGAGAAAGCGTTGGAACAATATTTGGCTGAGCAGTATCCTAAGAAAAACTTGCGAATTGAAGAAGGCTTGTACGATTTTAAATTTGGTGAATACTCATTTAATGTGATAGACCTTGAAGATGAGAAGAGAAAAGAGCCCTATATTATGACTGTTAGAGGGTTTTTTATACCTGAAGTGAGTTTTGACGATATTCGGTCTGCACATTTAGATGAACCGTTGATGAAACGATTAAATAAACAAGCCGCGAAAGACCTTAAAACAGTTTTAGCTGAAAAGGTAAACAAACTGAAATCTGTTGAAGTCAACATGGAAATTGTAAAAGGACAACTGAAAGATGATGTAAAATGGAGCAAGCGGCTGAAGACAGATAAACCGATGGGTATTGATATTGTCCTTGATGCTACAAAACGTGATGAAAAAGATATCTATGATGCGGCAAAAACCATTCAACGCTTGTTACATGATGAAGGATATGATTATGAATATGTTATGATCAATGCCAACATATTTGAAGGAGAAGACATCGAAGATAAACATACTGGCTATGTGAAATATCATTTAGGTTTTGATAGAGAAACAGATTTACAGGTCGATGACGTTGAAAGGATCGAATAAGATAGAGTAAGTCTATAGAAGCACATATAACCCCTTCAATAGCCTCTTGTCTGGATGTTTATTCCAATTTATGATTGTACATAACATCCAATATAGGAGGCGTTTGTGTGAAAAATGTGTTAATTGTAAACTTTCCTGCAGAAGGACATGTCAATCCTACACTAGGAATCACTAAAGCTTTTGCTGATAGGGGAGACCATGTTCATTATATTTCAACAGAAAAGTATCAAGAGCGCTTAGAAGGTGTCGGTGCAACTGTTCACTTGCATGAGGATTTATTGAGACATGCTGATATTGATGTGGCTTCTCTATCAGGTCTTCTTTCATTTCTAAAAATTCATTTGCAAACATCTTTACAAATTTTAGAAATAGCAAAAGAGTTATCAAAAACGATTCAGTTTGATGTCATCTATTATGACAAATTTGGTGTGGGAGAGTTAGTTAGAGATTATTTAGGAATTACAGGGATCACATCATCATCTTCATTTCTATTTACGGAGGACCGGTTAAAGAAACTGCCTCTGCATCCGAATTCAGATGCGCCACTGCAATTGGATCATGAATGTAAAGAATTATTGAAAGTGATAAAAGAGCAGTATGGTGTCACGCCGCGTGATATGTCTCAGTTTATGAACAATCAAGCAGAGCGATGTGTTGTGTACACGAGTCGATATTTTCAGCCTGACAGTGACCAGTTTGGTGATGAAAATTTGTTTATCGGACCAAGTTTTCCAAACCGATTGGAGAAACACGATTTTCCGCTTGAAAAATTAAAAAATCAAAATGTCATTTATATTTCAATGGGGACGGTATTAAGCAAAACAGAAGAGTTTTTCAATTTATGCATTGATGCCTTTTCTGACTTTGCCGGTATTGTTGTAATCGCTGTAGGAGAAAAATTTGATATGACAACTCTAAAGAAGATTCCCGATCATTTCATGATGGCGTCATATGTTCCGCAATTAGATGTGTTGAAAGAAGCGGATGTGTTTGTGACTCATGGAGGAATGAACAGTGTGAATGAAAGCATTCATTTCCATGTTCCAATGGTGGTGCTTCCACATGATAAGGATCAGCCAATGGTTGCCCAAAGACTGGAAGAGTTAAAGGCGGGATATTCGATTTCTCAAGACAACATGAATGAACATACATTAAGGCAGGCTGTCAAGAAAGTGCTAGGTGATAAGCGATATGTTGAAGGGATTGAAAAAATTGCTGACAGCTTTCAAAACTGTACCAGCATGAAAGAAGCGCTAAATGAGATTGATCGACTGATAACTAGGAACAAAAATGTGAAAGTAAATCGTTAACTGCGGTTTACTTATTTTTTTGCATAAAAAAACGAAATGAAATCACGATAAGAGCCAAGAGGTTGAATTTTCTTCGTGACAAAAGTGTAAAGACAAGTGTAAACTAATAGTCATGTAAATCTGTAAAGAGGTGTTTTGAGTATGAAACAAAATCATCTGGTTTCAGAGCGAAAATTGCTTAGTATTGCCGGTCTAGGCTGGTTATTCGATGCAATGGACGTCGGTATATTATCATTCATTATAACGGCTTTACATGTTGAATGGAATTTGACATCGCAGGAAATGGGCTGGATTGGCAGTGTCAACTCGATCGGCATGGCTGTTGGGGCTTTTTTGTTTGGACTTTTGGCTGACCGTGTCGGCCGAAAATATGTCTTTATTATTACACTGTTATTTTTCTCAGTTGGCAGCGGTTTGTCAGCTTTGACATCATCATTAACGGTATTTTTAATTTTACGCTTTTTTGTTGGCATGGGTTTAGGAGGAGAGCTTCCTGTTGCATCAACACTTGTTTCTGAAACAGTCGAGCCAGAGCGGCGCGGTAGAGTTGTGGTATTGCTTGAAAGTTTCTGGGCATTCGGCTGGTTAGCAGCAGCACTTATCTCATATTTTATTATTCCAACCTACGGCTGGCAGGTTGCTTTGTTAATTACTGCTCTTCCGGCGTTTTATGCACTCTATTTACGAATGGCTTTACCGGATTCGCCAAAATACGAAGAAATGGCGAAACAAACAAAGCCATCTATGTTGGAAAACGTGAAAAGCGTCTGGTCTAAAGCATACACTCGTCCTACAGCAATGCTTTGGATTGTGTGGTTTTGTGTGGTTTTTTCCTATTACGGCATGTTTTTATGGCTTCCGCAAGTCATGGTCATGAAAGGATTCAGTATGATCAAAAGTTTTGAATATGTTTTGATCATGACACTTGCTCAGCTTCCTGGCTATTTCTCAGCTGCTTGGCTGATTGAAAAGGCCGGTCGGAAAATGGTTTTGACCCTCTATTTATTAGGGACTGCCATTAGTGCCTACTTTTTTGGAACAGCTGAGTCACTTCCGCTTTTGTTAACAGCAGGCATGTTTTTATCATTTTTCAATCTTGGCGCTTGGGGAGCACTCTATGCTTATACCCCTGAGCAATATCCGACAACAATTAGAGGAACAGGTTCTGGAATGGCTGCCGCATTTGGGAGAATCGGTGGGATTTTAGGTCCATTGCTTGTCGGATACCTAGTCAGTCAAAAAGTAACTTTGTCAATTATTTTCCTCATTTTTTGCTTGGCGATTTTAGTTGCTGTTGCCGCTGTTTTCTTCTTGGGAACGGAAACGAAACAAAAAGAACTTGCATAAAGGTCTGTGAGATGTTTGGGGCTGTCCAAAAAGTCGATTTTTGACTATTGGACGCCTTTTTTATGTTTAATCATTGTGCTCTTTTCGGGCAAACCCGATTTATTTTTTTACATCAAATGTAAAACGTTCGCATACGAGCATCATATCTTCAGAAAATTCATGTCCCAAATCTCTTAACGCTTTTGTAAAGAATTTTTCATGCGCTGTTTTCCAATATTGATAATCCCCTTCACCTTCTGCAATCGCAAAATCCTCTGGAACCTCATTCATTGGCATCAGCTTGACTTCTGTTGTTTTGATAATCGCTAAAGGCTCGTCTTTACCATTTAAGATCACACTATAATCTTCAACAGAGGGCAGTGGTTCATTTTCGATTTCATAAAAAATGTGTCCTGAACATGTAGCTGTTTTCACCCCATCTATTACTAATTGAGCTAGATGGTCTGGATTATCGCCAAATTGCCACGCACTGACTGAAGGTGGTTTTGGTCCTTTTTGAGTTTTCCAAAACTCGTCCCAATACAATTGTGCAGCTTGGTTCATATTTATCTCTCCTCTCTCGGAAAATCATTGTCCTTCATTTGCAAAAAAGGGTGTCCAGTCAGTAAGTTTACCTATTGGACACCTTTTTCATGGCTAACAAATACTGTTTATACCTGAAAAACGGAGTTTGTCCTTGTTTCACTTTTCGTACTCTTCAAACAGGGATTTAATCAACAAGCATCCCTTTGGCAACCTCTCTAGCTTTTTCTTTGCCGCTTAATAATTCAGCAAGTTTAAGAGCAAACGGAATCGTTGTTGCCGGACCTCGAGAGGTGATGATTTTTCCGTCTGTCACGACTTGATCTGTCACAATATTTGCTCCGGTCAGTTCTTTTTCAACGCCTGGATAGCAAGTTGCGTTTTTTCCGCTGACAAGACCTGTTTTTCCAAGTGTCATTGTTGCCGCACAAATTGCCGCAATATATTTATCAGTTGCTGCTGCCTCTTTCAATGTCTGGTGTAATGCATGATGTTCAAACATTTTTTGACTTGCCACAGCACCGCCAGGGAGAATTAGCATGTCTGCATCTTGGAAATCAGTATCATCATACATTTGATCTGCTTCAATGACAATGTCATGTCCACCTTTAATGCGGAGATCTGGATCAAGTGATACCGTCACTGTTTCCACTTCAGCTCTTCGCAAGATGTCAATCGTGGTAATGGCTTCAATTTCTTCAAAACCATCGATTAAAAAAACAATCGCTTTTTTCATGGATATCGTCCTCCTTTTATTATCCATTGTAAAGGTCATAAAGAATCTCTGGCAACCTTTTCGAGACAAAACGAGACACCAGTCTCATTTTGTCTCTATTTTAGTAAACAGTTTATGTAGTATCGCCTTTTACAACTGCTACCTAAAGATTGGCACACTTTTTGCATGATAAATGATGAGATCCAAAACAAGAGGAGGTTTACAAATATGCAACACGGATTGACAAAGGAAAAAGCGGTCTGGATGTATAGAAAGATGCTGGAGATTCGGGAATTTGAAGATCGGGTTCATCAGCTATTTGCCCAAGGGATTTTGCCTGGATTTGTTCATCTTTATGCTGGTGAGGAAGCAGTTGCGGTCGGTATATGTGCTCATTTGAATAATCAAGACAGTATAACAAGTACACATCGCGGCCATGGTCACTGTATTGCAAAAGGCTGTGATCTAAAGGGAATGATGGCGGAAATTTATGGCAAGACAACAGGGCTTTGTAAAGGTAAAGGCGGATCAATGCATATCGCTGATTTTGATAAAGGGATGCTTGGTGCAAATGGAATTGTCGGAGGCGGCTTTCCGCTAGCTTGTGGGGCTGCTTTAACAGCTAAATATAAAAAGACAAAAAATGTAAGCGTTTGCTTTTTCGGTGATGGTGCAAATAATCAAGGTACTTTTCATGAAGGAATCAATCTCGCCGCTATTTGGAAACTGCCTGTAATTTTTGTAGCTGAAAATAATGGCTATGGTGAAGCGACAACATTTTCCTATGCATCAAGCTGTAAGTCAATTGCTGACCGTGCTGCAAGTTATCAAATTCCTGGCATCCAGGTTGATGGCAAAGATGTGATGGCTGTTTATCAGGCGGCAGAACAGGCGATTGCCCGAGCAAAAAATGGGGAAGGACCGACATTAATTGAATGTATGACATATCGGAATTATGGTCACTTTGAAGGAGATGCACAGCGTTACAAACCAAATGAAGAAAGGATCGAGCATCAAGAAGAGAAAGATGCGATTGTTGCTTTCAGAACTGACCTGTTGAACAAACAAGTCCTGACTGAAAAAGAGTTGACAGAGATTGAAACAGCAGTGACTGCAGCGATAGATGAGGCGGTTGAGTTTAGTGAAAAAAGTCAATATCCAGACCAAGAAGAGTTATTAACAGATGTTTACGTATCTTATTAATCCATTCAAAAGGGGGAAGAAAAAATGACAAGACAGTTAAGCATGTCCAGCGCACTGAATGAAGCACTTAAACTGGCGATGAAAAAAGACGATCACGTCATTTTGATGGGGGAAGACGTTGCTGGCGGTGCGGATGTCGATCATCTCCATGATGATGAAGCATGGGGCGGTGTACTCGGAGTGACGAAAGGGCTTGTTCAGGAATTCGGGCGTGATCGTGTCCTTGATACACCGATCAGTGAAGCGGGATATATCGGTGCAGCAATAGCTGCGGCATCTACTGGGATACGCCCTGTAGCCGAATTGATGTTCAATGATTTTATCGGTTGCTGTTTAGATCAAGTGTTAAATCAGGGAGCAAAATTTCGCTACATGTTTGGGGGGAAAGCGGAAGTTCCGATTACAATTCGAACGACACACGGGGCGGGATTTAGAGCTGCAGCCCAGCATTCACAAAGTTTATACGCCCTTTTTACAAGTATTCCTGGATTAAAAGTGATTGTGCCGTCATCACCTTATGATGCCAAGGGGTTATTACTGGCAGCGATTGAAGATCAAGACCCAGTCATCTTTTTTGAGGATAAAACATTATACAACATGACAGGTGATGTTCCAGAAGATTATTATACACTGCCAATTGGCAAAGCCGATTTAAAACGAGCAGGATCTGATGTAACGATTTTTGCCGTTGGAAAACAAGTCCAGACAGCTTTGCAAGCAGCAGAACAACTATCTAAACAGGGAATTGAAGCGGAAGTAATTGATCCGCGGAGCTTGTCACCTCTTGATGAAGAGGCCATTTTAGCGTCAGTGGAGAAGACGAACCGCCTTGTAATTGTTGATGAGGCTAATCCGAGATGTGGAATCGCAGCAGATATTGCTGGATTAGTTGCTGATCAAGGTTTTGATACACTTGATGCACCAATCAAAAGGGTGACAGCCCCACATACACCTGTCCCTTTTTCACCTCAACTGGAAGACATCTATTTGCCGACTCCTGAAAAAGTGATCAACACTGTTTTGGAGTTACTGGGAAAAACATCACCTCAAGGGGTTTAAAAAAGAAAGGAGAGAGAGAAATGGCTGTTGAGGTTGTGATGCCAAAGTTAGGTATGTCAATGAAAGAAGGTACGGTTTCCGTCTGGAACAAGAAAGTCGGTGAAACTGTTGCAAAAGGAGAAAGTATTGCAAGCATTCATTCTGAGAAAATCGAAATGGAAATTGAAGCACCAGCAGAAGGAACTGTCATCGATATTAAAGTACCTGAAGGACAGGGAGTGCCGCCGGGGACCGTCATCTGTTCTATTGGTGCTGAAAATGAACAAGTGGCGGCTACAGATATGAAAGATCAACGGAAAGCAGAGCAACGGATTAAAATTTCTCCTGTGGCTCGCAAAATAGCTGAAGGTGCTCAGCTAGACATTGAGACATTGAAAGGAACGGGTCCAGGTGGAAGAATTACGAAAGCTGATGTCTTAAATGTACTGGGAGATCGCCCAGAAAGACAACCAGATCCAATAGAACATCAACAACAGCCTGTCAGTATGATGCGAAAAACAATTGCTTCGCGGATGACGGACAGCTTGCAAAACAGTGCACAATTAACGATCACAATGAAAGCTGATGTAACCAAATTAGCAGCTTTACAGGCTCAACTAAATGAAACTGTTAAAGCAAAATATGACATGAAACTGACGATGACCGATCTTGTTGCAAAAGCAGTGACGGTTTCATTGTTGAAGCACCCACAGATGAACAGTGTATATCAAGACGGCAGTCTAACGGTTTTTGATCATGTTCATTTAGGAATCGCAGCAGCATTGGAAGATGGTTTGGCTGTTCCTGTTATCCAACATGCCGACCGTCTCTCATTGCTCGAACTAGCAAAAAAAATCAAATATTATGGAAAAAAAGTGAAGGAAGGCAGGTTGCTTCCTGATGAGATTCAAGGTTCAACCTTCACGATCACCAATCTTGGCGCATATGGTGTGGAATATTTTACACCGATTTTAAACACCCCTGAAACTGGAATTCTTGGTGTTGGAGCCATGTATTCTACACCTGTTTATAAGGGGGAACAATTAATAAAAAGTAATATTCTTCCATTAAGTTTAACGTTTGATCACCGTGCACTGGATGGAGCTCCTGCAGCAGCATTTCTACGCAGTGTGAAAGAAGCTGTAGAAGACCCAGCAACGATTTTATTATAGAAAGAAGGTGAAAAAACAATGACACTGGCGATTATTGGAGGAGGACCTGCCGGATATGTAGCCGCGATTACAGCAGCTCGTTTAGGTCGAGAAGTCGTTTTAATTGATCAAGGACCCTTGGGAGGAACTTGTTTAAATGAAGGGTGTATCCCGACAAAATCATTGCTGGAAAGTGCCGATATGTATGAAAAAGTAAAAAGCGCCGGCGAATTCGGGATCGACCTTTCATGTGATAGACCAGTCATTCAATGGTCAGCTGTTCAAAACCGCAAACAAGCAATTGTAAAGCAGCTGATCAAAGGGATTGGCTATTTAATGGATAAGAATCGGATTAAGATCCTAAAAGGGAAAGCATCATTTCTTTCTGAACATGATATTCGTGTTGAAGGTGAAGGAGATAGGAAAACGGAGCTGATCAAAGCGAAGCAGATTATCATTGCTGCAGGATCAGAACCGGCAGTGCTGCCATCTGCTCCTTTTGACGGAAAATGGCTGATTGATAGTCGTGAAGCAATGAACCTTTCAGCCATTCCTGACTCATTATGTATTATAGGAGGAGGCATTATTGGCTGCGAATTTGCTAGTATTTTTAGCAGAATGGGTACAAAAGTTTCTCTCATTGAAAAAGCAGCTCAAATTTTACCTGAAGAAGACTTAGACATTGCTGAGTTTTTACGAGTTAAACTTGCAGAAACAGGGGTGAATGTTCTCACATCTGCAGAAATACAAGAACTTGACCCTTCTCGAAAGAAAGCGATTTTGAATCATCATGGTGAGCATTTGGAAGTGAATGCAGATTTTTGTTTAGTAGCGATTGGTCGCAAACCGCGACTGAGAAACTTAAATCTAGATCAAATCGGGGTTTACTACGACAAAAAAGGAATTCATGTCAATGACAATATGCAGACAAATATACCTCATATTTATGCTTGCGGAGATATTGTTGGAGGTGTTCAACTTGCACACGCAGCCTTTCATGAGGGGGCAGTTGCCGCTTCCCATGCCTCTGGCAAAGCCGCACAAGTCAACGGCAAGGTAATTCCCCGCTGTATTTACACATCACCTGAGATTGCTAGTGTCGGGTTAAATGAAAAAAAAGCAAGGGAGCGCTTTGGTGATATTAAGATTGGGGAATTCTCATTTCGTGCAAATGGAAAAGCGCTTATATTAAATGAACCGATAGGTAAAGTCAAAATCATCACAGAGCCTGAATATCATGAAATCGTGGGAGTATCAATTGTTGGTCCACATGCAACTGAACTGATTGGGCAGGCGGCTGTCATGATGCATGCTGAGATGACAGCCGATACGATGGAGGATTTTATCGCTGCACATCCAACACTTTCAGAAGCCATTCACGAAGCTTTACTACAAATCACAGGGCAAGCCATTCACTTTTAAACCAATACAAAAAAACTTCGCATCTTCTAACATGCGAAGTTTTTTTGTATTGAAAGCGCTTTAATTATTTTCTATAATGAAAAAAAACCTATAGGAGAGGATGGAATGAATCTGACGCCCTACTATTTAAATACGTGGAAGCGTTTTGTTCAGGAGGGATTGCTTGATCAAGCCCGGTTGAAAAAAAGAGTTATAGAATCATGGTATCGCTGTAAACATGCAAATGTGAATCCGTATTTAGATAAAGGACAGTCAATCTTAAAAAAAGAATTATTCAACACTCAAAAAAAGAAACATTTCTTATTTCTTGATATTGCCGGGCCTTATTTAAAAAAAATCAGTCTTGAATTGGAACAGTCAGAGATGATGGCCTTGTTGATTGATGCTGATGGTTATGTTTTGTCGTTAACTGGAAACCGGAAGACTCTTCATGAAGCAAAGAAGATTAATTTTGTCGAAGGTGTCCGTTGGACAGAAACAGATGTAGGTACAAATGCGATTGGAACGGCCCTTGAAACAGGAGAAGCTGTCACAATTCATGGGCCGGAACATTATGCGGTCGCTTCTCATCACTGGAGCTGTTCTGCTGCCCCAATTAGAGATGATGACGGCAAACTTATCGGGGTGATTGATATTTCCTGTCTAACTGACAAACGACACCCTTTTATGCTAGGAATGGCTGCTACAGCCGCACATGCAATTGAACGTGAAATCGGAGAATATAGAAAAAAGAAAGAAATGGAAATGATCAACCTCTGCCTTGAAAAGATTGAGTCTAACGAACCATATATTCTCTGTAATGAGAAAAAAGTCATTGTATCCGCAAGCAGTCCAATCCGTAAACGAATTTCGAAATGGTGCGGGATGCATCTTCAACATCTGCTTGATCACGGGTTTTACAGTGAACGTGAGGAATTGATCACCTCAGAAAACAGTGGAATGCCGATTGGAACATTAATCTTATTAGCTGAAATCCCTCGCAACAAAACTGTAAAAACATATATCCCTTTGCTTAACTTTACTGGGGAGATAGGAACAAGCAAATCATTTCAAAAAACACTTCATGAAATGAAACTTGCTGCAGCTACAGATGTAAATGTTTACATATGGGGGGAGACAGGGTCAGGAAAAGAATTGGCTGCAAGAGCTATACATGCCAATAGTTCCAGGGAAAATGGCCCGTTTATCGCAGTCAATTGTGGTGCCATTCCTGAAGGATTAATGGAAAGTGAATTATTTGGCTATGTCCAGGGGGCATTCACGGGAGCAAAACAAGGCGGCTCAAAAGGAAAATTTGCACAAGCTGACAAGGGGACGATCTTTTTAGATGAAATCGGTGAGATTCCTTATGCTATGCAAGTTGTCCTGTTAAGAGTCATTGAAGAACGGCATGTTACACCAATTGGCGGGACTTCTGAAATCCCGCTTGATATTAGAATAATTACTGCGACCCATCGTAATCTGACAGACCTACTGAAAAAAGGGAAGATTCGTGAGGATTTATATTATCGCCTTCATGTTTATCCCATAAAAATCCCCCCTCTCAGAAAAAGAAAAGAAGATATTCCTGCTTTATTTCGCTATTTTCAGAAGAAACATCAATGGAATGCGCAGTTTCCAGAGCTCTTTTTTATGCAGCTTCAAGAATATCATTGGCCTGGGAATATTCGCGAACTTTTTAATATGTTTGAACGGTTAAGGGTTTTGTTTCCAGCAGGTGGATTTATTCGTTCATCACAATACGAGCCGATTTTAAGTGAACTTGAGTTGTCCAATCACGTTCTATCTGCAGAAGACGATCACTTAACCTTTCGAGAGCATCTTCAAAAACAAACGATTATTGATGCTTTACAAAAAACAAAAGGCAATGTTTCAAAAGCAGCAAAGCTGGCAGGCATCCCGAGAAGTACTTTTTATAAACGATTGCAAAAGTATAATTTATAGTCAACCTCTTGGTGCCTAAAGCATGATACAGACACCAACCAAACAGAACCCAGCCCCGACCCAGTCATAAAGGTCAGGGGTTTTTTTATCAACCCACCAGCCCCATAGTACTGCAAGAATAATTGGCATAGACTCGTCCGAATGTATGTTTCACAAAGAGTTATATAATTCCCACCAACACTCTGCTTTTGAACAATACAAAAACACTCTCAGCCCTTTGGAGTGTGTGGTAAAATATTCAATGTACAAAGTCTTGGCTCACTCAAGGGAAGCTGGCTCATCCCCTACCCTATGGAAAGGGGGTGATGCTCATGACAACATTTCAAGCGATCTATTTAATGATTGCTTTTGGCATGTTTATTCTTGCCTTGTTGTCGTATATAAACAAAAAATAGACCTTCCCTTGAGCGTGCGAAGTTCGTAGGGAAGGTCTATTTCCTGAATTTCCTTGAGCCAGCCCTTTGATGGGCCACTTTGTACAATGGACTCGACTGTTCAAGCAGTCGGGTCTTCATTTTATGCAATTTCTTTAGAAGTTATCCTTACCTTTATGATAAGTCAAGAAACAATTTTTTGCAATGAGATTAAAGCAAGCGATACCCCTGTTCCTAAGAAACCCTCCAAACAACTTTTTTATGAATCGCAGGAAAAACAGCGTGTCTTGGAGTAGCCGATTTAGGCGATGATTTCACAGGAAAAGGCGCAGATAACATTAAAGAGTTTTTTAGAGGACAGGCTGAGGTTGTCGACAGTTGGATCACTCTTGCCGATATGCAGATCTCGTTTTTTAATGGGGTTTCTGGTGATATCGAAGCGAAAAAACTGCCCGATTCTTACATTGAAATGTCTTTTTTAAAGACTGAACTGAAAAATGCAGATAAAAAATCCGATCAAATCGTCTCAGATCTAAAAAAGAATATGGATGCAATCATCAATCGAGTGAGCGACATCGTTGATCTTGATAAATGGACTGACCACAATTACACAGTGGAGATGTCAAAGGCACAAACAACTCGGAAAAATGCAATTGATGCTGTAGACGATCTGGATAAATCTTTGACAGGCGAATACACACAAGCATTGGCTGAAGCTGAAAGTGTCTCCAAAAAATACGAAGCATTGATGGAAGCCACAAGTAATGGAAAAAGCGCTTCTCCTATGTATTTTGATAAGAAGGCTTTTCACTCGAATAAGTTATATAAAGAAGCAATCAAAACCGACAAACAAGCGACTACATATATTAATGCGAAAAAAGAGCAAGCAGAAGCCCGCAGAATTGCAGAGTTGCAAGAGAAGCTTGCAAACGTATCTGACCCTGATGAATATGTTAAAATGGCTAAAGAAATTGGTTATAACAACCTTTCACCAGAACAACAGGAACGTTTAACAGAAATTAAAGAAGATAAGGAATTTTGGGATAATCCGTTTTTAGGCACTTTAAATAAAGCAGGAGATATGGTAGTCGGTTCAGCTAGCGAAGCATTTGAGGCTGGTAAAAGCATTGCTAGCGATGTTGGCGAATCATTGGAGAATGGGTTACACACGATAGCCCATCCGATAGAAACGATGGAAAATGTCAGAGATGGCTTACATGCGATTGGTGAAGAGATAGATAATGCGGCTTCTGCAGTTTGGGACAAAGTATCTCATCCAAAGGAAATACTTAATGCAACGTGGGACAATATAACCCATCCAATGGAAACATTAGAAGGGATTGGTGAGGGAATTAAAAACGTTGCTAGTGATACAGTTGATGGAGTTCTTTACACTGTCAATCATCCATTTGAAACTATAGCAGGGGTCTCACATGTGGTATCTCATCCTGTAGACACATTGAATATCATGAAAAAAGGAATTGCCGATTCTTTTGAGAGAGATGTCATAAACGGGGATGCAAAAAGTAGAGCGAAATGGTTCATGTATGCTACAGGAACAGTTGCAACATCTGTTGTTGGAACAAAAGGTGTAGACAAGCTGGGGAAAGCTGCAAAGCTTGGGAAACTCGGTAATACTGGAACTAAAATCTACAAGTTTTCAAAAAAAGTAAAAGATAAAACGATTAGATTACCGAAGAAAGCTGTTAAAAAAGGTGTAGAACATTTCAATAAAACCAAGCAAAGGGTTAAAAACGGGATACGAATGTACAACCCATTTGAATCACAGGTTGAATTTGCAGGCGTAGGGGAAGTTCCTTTTAATGTTCTTGATGGAGAGAATAAAAGAGATTCATTAATACAGAGAATTGAAGAACTTCCGAAATTAGATAAAGGGAAGGTTATTGTTAATCCAAATGGTAAGTTTGAAAATGCCCCTTATCATGGAAAAACAAGTAATTCAGTAAAAAGTAAAGCTCCAATTGATGGCCAAGCAGCTCTGAATAATTCTGTATCTATTGGTCCAAATACAAACCGTAGGGTAGGAATTAGTCATGGAGAGATAGTAATCCTAGACCAAACAAATCCTGGAGTATTTCATGGACATGTACGTTCATGGAATGAACTTAATCCACAAATGCAAAGTGCTTTAAGAAAAGCCAAACTAGTAAATAAAAAAGGAAAGATTATTGGTGATTAATTATGAATATTAATTTTATAATTGATAGTAAAAATAAAATTGTAATAAGTTGTGAAAGTGATTTAACTGCTTTTTCAGAAGTTTCCGTTTGGTTGATAAATGAAAATAATGTGGTTTGCAAGTTAGGAAATGACATTTTATTAGAAATTTTATCTTCCTTAAACAATATATTATTAAGAGTCATTAAAGAAGAACATGCTTTTTATGAACCTGATAGTGTAGGTTACAACTGGAATAAGTGGATTTATAGCCTTCCTGAAGAGCCTGAAGAGGGTGAAGAAGAAGTGGACGTATATAGTGATTATTGGATATGGTCGACTAAGAAAACAGGAACATGGTTATATAAGTACGATGAGAAAGATATCGTTTTGGAAATAAGTCCGATTTATAGATGGCATTTTGAAGAACCCGAAAATAATTTAGATTATGTTTCGTTTAAAGAATTTATTAATGACTATAAAGTTATTCTAAGAAAAAAAATTGATTTTAAAATAGCAAAAGATTGGCAAGCTGAATGTCAAAGATATATGGAATTAATTAAAAAATGAAAGTAAAGTAGATTGACTTTTCCATTCAAAGTTTCTTACAGCCCCTTTTCACATAGGGCCTTTTCTATTTAAAAAGCTCTGTCCAAGTAACCCTCCCAACAATCCCATCCACAGCCAGACCATTCGCCCTTTGAAAAGCTCTCACAGCCTTCTCAAGTCCATGACCAAAGATAGAATCCAGACCATTCACATCATATCCCTTACAGATCAACAATGCTTGAAGAATCCAAGTGATATTTCCTTTTGCTCCTTTACGGACATTTACGACAGCCGCATGAGTTTTCGGTCCCCAGACCCCATCAACGACAAGACCGGCATGAAATTGCTTATTTAATTCGGTCTGGAAGCCCTTAAGCAAGGCTTTATATGTTTCAGGCCCTTGATAACCGTCTACTTTAATATTGAGCTTATATCGTTTATTTAAGGTGCTCTGAATGGTTCTGAGAATCGCACGACCACCACTGGAAGATGATTTCTTTGACGACGGCTTTTTATCTGATGTAGGAACCGCTGGTGTTGCGTTGTTTACTGTTGATACGAGGACTGGACGTTTACCAGCTTGTAATTGGCTCAAACTTAAACCGCCCATCATCTCTAAATGTGGGTAATCTTTAAAGCTCCTCCAATCCCCTTCCCCATGCAAATCCTAAAACTTTTGCAATTTGAGCGACTCTTTTCCATTTGGAATTAACAGTCCAGATTGCTGTTTTGCCATCTGAGGATAATAAAACATAATCTACGGCTAAACCGTAATTGTGGTTAGACTGTCCAGCTCTAGCATGAGTCACAATCTTCCCTGGCACAGTACGTCCTTTCGCATACAGCTTATTTTGTTCCGAAAAAGAACGATAGCCAGATGTCACCTGTACATAAATGTTCTCTTTATATGCCCTTTTGATGACTTCGATCGCTGTTTCTTTTACTACCGGATGGATTCCAGATCCCATATTTCGAACAGAACGATCAATCAAGTTTTCTAGTGATACCGTCATTGTAAAACACCTCTATTTTTTATTTTCAACCATTAAAAGAGACTGCCAACCGGCAGCCCTCTCATTTTGTTAATCCGTTTTGTTTTAACACTTCTTTTTGCTGCTTACCTTTCTCAGTCACATAGTTGTTTTTATACCAAGCGACAACCGCCGTAACGATCGTAAACACAGTAGAGCCGACCAAATACAAAGCATCTGCCACCGTGTTGACTTGGTCGTCACTAATCGGCAAAGTACCCTTTCCGAACATCATCAAAGTCTGGTTAACGAGTGCAATAAAAAGAAGCACCGTCCGACTGACTGTGCCTTTGTCAACGTTTTTCATATGATGTTTCCTCCTTATTTTTGAATAAAGTTAATAAAAAAGCCGTCTACTGCGCTCTCCCCGTACCCTGACTTTAATGAAATGATCACAAGCCGTCATACTGCTGATCCCTACCGCTACATAGTCAGAATAAACCATATCAAATAGTCTCCGAATCTGCCTGCAGAAATAATGTCACTGCAATCAACATTAATAAACGACTCCTATCATAGATTAACTGTACATGAGTGTTGGGAAAATTCCCGCTTTTCGGGAAAACAAACAGAAATCGTTTATAGGAACTGTCTTTGTAGAATCTATTGGTGAGTGGGTGAAAGCGTGCTATAAATGAAATGTAAACGCTATAATGAGGAGGATTTATTGATGAAACAATCATATTCAATCGTAATTGCAGGCGGTGGAAGCACGTTTACCCCAGGGATAGTTTTAATGCTTTTAGACAATCTCAATGATTTTCCGATCAGACAGCTGAAGTTTTATGATAATGATGAAGAGCGCCAAAATAAGATCGCAGGTGCTTGTGAAATCTTTATTAAAGAAAGAGCACCACATATTCAATTCTTAGCGACAACCGATCCGAAAGAGGCATTTTCAGATGTTGACTTTGTCATGGCTCACATTAGGGTTGGAAAATACGCAATGAGAGAACTTGATGAAAAAATTCCGCTCAAATATGGGGTAGTCGGCCAGGAGACATGTGGTCCCGGAGGTTTGGCTTATGGCATGAGATCAATTGGCGGTGTTATTGAACTGATTGATTTTATGGAAAAGTATTCACCTGATGCTTGGATGTTGAATTATTCAAATCCTGCTGCCATTGTCGCTGAGGCAACACGGAGACTGCGTCCAAACTCAAAAGTATTAAACATTTGTGACATGCCAATTGGTATTGAAGATCGAATGTCACAAATTCTTGGACTATCTTCACGAAAAGAAATGACTGTCAGATATTACGGACTCAATCATTTTGGCTGGTGGACATCAATTCGTGATAAAGATGGCAATGATTTAATGCCGGCGATTCAGAAACATGTTCGTGAGTTTGGGTATGTACCGAAAGCAGAACATGAGCAAGCTGAAGCAAGTTGGAGCGCCACTTTTGAAAAAGCGCGTGATGTTTACCAGCTTGATCCAGAAACATTACCTAATACGTATCTGCAATATTATTTTTATCCAGATGATATGGTGAAAAAATCAAATCCTGAGTATACCCGTGCCAATGAAGTGATGGATGGGCGGGAAAAATTTATCTTTGGAGAATGCAAAAAGGTTGTTGAAGCGCAATCAAGCGCTGGTAGCCAAATAGAAATTGATGACCATGCATCATACATTGTTGACCTTGCTCGTGCACTTGCATTTAATACAGGGGAACGGATGCTTTTGATTGTGGAAAACAATGGAACGATTGAAAACTTTGACTCAACAGCAATGGTGGAAGTCCCTTGTCTAGTTGGCAAAAATGGTCCGGAACCGATCACTGTCGGTAAAATTCCACAATTTCAAAAAGGCTTAATGGAACAGCAAGTATCTGTTGAAAAACTTGTAGTGGAAGCATGGATCGAAAAATCCTACCAAAAGCTGTGGCAGGCTATTATTTTATCAAAAACAGTTCCAAATGCAAGAACGGCAAAACAGATTTTAGATGATTTAATTGAAGTCAATCGTGATTATTGGCCAACACTTTCTTAAAATAGTCAGCTCCTTTTATTGACTGCATATCACCCCATTGTTTCTCTTATTTTATATAATAGAGGTAGAGAATAAATGGGGTGAATAATATGCAATTGGAAGAACTAATGAACAAGTACTACAAAAAATTAAATGAAAATGATTTTCATATTTTAAAGTACATTTTGAATCATAAGGATAGTTGTTATAAGTTAGGGATTCATGACTTAGCCCAAAAATGTAATGTGTCCAGAACCTCAATTTTAAGACTTTCGCAAAAGCTTGAGTTTAGTGGATATAGTGAATTTCGAGTCTTTCTAAAATGGGAGGCTGAAAAATGGGGAGATCAACAAAAAGTTTCCAACTCTTTCGCAGGGCTCATGAGGGATATGGAAGCAAGTCTAAAATATTTAAAAAATACGGATATGCAAAACATATGTAAACTCATTGATGAGGCTGACCGTATTTTTGTGTATGGTTCAGGAACAGCTCAAACGTCTTGCGCTAATGAACTGCAGCGAATGTTTGTTGCTAGACACCGCTACTTAACGGTGATCAAAGATAAAATTGAATTCGATTTAATGGTACCTGATTTCAAAAATTCTGATCTTATTATTATTATTTCGCTTTCCGGGGAAACGCCATCACTAATTCCACAAGCGCAAACACTGTCTGCAAAAGGAATTCCATTTATCTCAGTAACCAATTTAAAAAATAATTTTCTTGCCCAATTAACACCTTACAATCTCTATGCTACAAGCCGGGCAGTGACTGTTTATCAAGGGGTAGAATTGACTGCTTTTGCGCCTTTTTTTCTCGTTGGGGAAGCGTTGTTCCGCAGTTATATTGATTATGTTGATCAAAAAAAATCACAGTAATAGGGGGTTTTCATATTGATGCAAAAAGTCCAACGGTTTGGAAGTGCGATGTTTGTACCGGTGTTACTGTTTGCTTTTGCCGGTATTGTTGTAGGGCTCAGTACATTATTTAAAAATGAGCTGCTGATGGGGGAAATAGCTCAAAAGGATACGTTATGGTACCAGTTTTGGTACATCATTGAAGAAGGAGGCTGGACCGTTTTTAGGCAGATGCCTTTGTTATTTGCAGTTGGGATTCCAATTGCATTGGCAAAAAAAGCACAAGCGCGCGCATGTCTGGAAGCGCTTACGACATATTTGACCTTTAACTATTTTGTCGGTGCTATTTTAACTGTCTGGGGCGATTTTTTCGGTGTGGACATGAGTCAAGAAGTCGGCGGAACAAGTGGATTGGCAGAAATTGCGGGCATCAAAACGCTTGATACGAACATCATTGGTGCGATTTTGATTTCTTCACTTGTTGTCTATCTCCACAATCGTTATTTTGAAAAGAAACTGCCCGACTTTTTGGGGATTTTTCAAGGCTCATCATATGTTGTCATTATTTCATTTTTTGTTATGCTTCCGGTTGCTTTGGCAACAGCGTATATTTGGCCTATGGTTCAGGGAGGCATTGCTTCTTTACAAACTTTTTTAGTCGCATCAGGCGCATTCGGTGTCTGGGTTTATACGTTTTTGGAGCGGATTTTAATTCCAACGGGATTGCACCATTTTATTTATACTCCATTCCTTTTCGGCCCGGCTGTTGTTGAAGGTGGTATTGTGACCAATTGGGCACAACATTTAAGCGAGTATGCTGCAAGCTCACAGCCATTAAAGGAACTGTTTCCGCAAGGTGGTTTTGCACTTCATGGAAACTCTAAGATCTTTGGTGTTTTAGGGATTGCCCTAGCCATTTATGTAACAGCTAAAAAAGAAAAGAAGAAAATCGTCGCAGGTTTGTTAATTCCGATTACACTGACAGCGATGGTTGCAGGTATCACTGAACCGATTGAGTTCACGTTCTTATTCATCTCACCTTTGCTGTTTTTGGTCCATAGTTTGTTAGCGGCTACAATGGCAACATTCATGTATATGGCGGGAGTTGTCGGCAATATGGGCGGAGGCTTAATCGAGATTTTAACACTGAACTGGATTCCGCTCTTTCACCAGCATGGCAGCACATATCTTTTTCAAATATTAATCGGTTTCTCCTTTACAGCTATATACTTCTTTGTCTTCAGATTTTTAATTATGAAAATGAATATTGCAACACCAGGTCGTGAAAAAGATGAACAACAAGAAACAAAGTTTTATACAAAAAAAGATTTCAAGGAGAAGAAGGAATCAGAAAAAGAAGTTTCTGCAGGAAGAGAAGTGGAAGAGGATCAGGCAGTCCTTTGCATCCGTGCGCTTGGCGGAAAAGAAAATATCGCAGAAGTAACCAATTGTGCAACAAGACTTCGGGTCAGTGTTTATGATGAATCAAAAGTGGCACCAGACAGCACATTTAAATCTTTTGGTGTCCATGGTGTAGTCAGGAATGGAAAAGCTCTTCAGATCATTATCGGTCTGTCGGTTCCGCAAGTGCGAGAAAGAGTTGAAAATCTGCTAGACAGTTAAAGCGTTTCAGTCAATCAAAAATGAAAGCTGCCTTTTGCTTAATGAAGGCAGCTGTTTTGAATTTCTGTTTGATGCGGACAAAATTAAATTCCATTGTCCAACTTCCAAGTTTTTTGTTAGAATATTACAAATCATGTTGTGCTGGATATTTCTTTCATGGATTTGTTCCTCCGCAATCCTCGCTAAACTGCATTCCCGTTATTTAAAATTCGAAAGATGTTAAATAAATATAGTGAAAATAGCCTTTATTAAAATCGTTTTATTAATAAATTTAGAAAGATAACGAACAACACTGGCTGAACTGGAGGTTTAGTGATTTTGAGTCATAAAAAGAGGTATTCTGCAGGAGATCATATTTTTGCAATTTCAGTTGTTTTTTTGATGTGTGTTTTCATTGTTTCTTGTCCTTTTTTCGTGTTCTATGGAGGATTTAAATTGGTCCTTTTTTCCTAGTGTGTCAATTCATACTAATGATCCTTTTCATTCAATGTTTATTTTGTTTAAGTTTTTCCTTATCACGGTGTTAATTATCGGGATTTTGGATGCAGTATTTTATCATATTTTATTGAAAAAGCGAGGTTTATTAAACTTCGTTATTGAGGCTTTGTTGATGTTTTTCTTGTGTTATCTTTATGTGCTCATCTATTCGATGTATTCTGATGAGATTGTCATCAAGGATAATGGAGTATTTTTAGTATCTTTATTCTTATTTATTTTGTACTTAGCTGTACATGTAATTTATGTTGCGATTAAAAAGGTATATGAAGCAACAATAAAAAACAGGCAGAAGAAAAACTAGGATAGGACGATCGTCTCCATCCAAATTGCTAACCGCTCTCTTTTGAACATTAAATGTCACGAACTGAGCAGAAATGAATATATTGCCATTATTCAGTCGTTCAAAAAAGGGGAGCAAAAGCATGAACAAAAAATATGAAGTTGGTGCACTCATTTTACGGTTTTTCACCGGTCTTACTTTTTTACTACATGGAATTTATAAGCTTCAAGGCGGTTTTGACAACACTGTGGAGTTTTTTAACAGCTTTGGAATTCCCGGCTTTCTTGCCTATGTCGTCGTATTTATTGAATTAGTTGGCGGAGCCCTGATGATACTCGGGGTTGGTACACGGATTGTTGGATTCCTTTTTGCTGTTGTGGTGGTTGGAGCGATCTTCACTGTCAAGTTATCAGCCGGATTTATTGGAACTGACGGCAGTATGGGCTACGAATTTGATTTAGCACTGCTTGCAATTGCCATCCATCTCATGCTAAACGGAAGTCAACTGTTGTCACTTGATAGTTTGTTTCGCCAGAAGCGGAAGGCAAAAACTGTTTCAGAGAGTTAAAATAAAGCGATATGAGCCCCTTTCCTTCGCAATGATGGAAAGGGTTTGTATTTGTTCGAGTCTAATTACTTTAAAAATTGTGAAATAAGCCATATAATTTCGGAAAGTCATAAAAATAAAGGGGGAACGTTCTTGCAGGTAGCTATCCTATACGCACATCCAAATCCAAACAGCTTTAATGGAGCCATTTTACAACAGGTAATAAAGGCACTTGAGGATAAACAGCATTCTTATACTGTGATTGATTTATACAAAGACCAGTTTAATCCTGTCCTTGTATTTAATGAGAAGAAAAGGCGGTCTGACCTAAAAAATGATCCTGAAACAGCTGAATACAGAGAGATTATTAAAAACGCAGATCATCTTATTTTCATTTATCCTTTGTGGTGGGGAGGAGTGCCAGCAATTTTAAAAGGTTTCATTGACCGTGTATTTGTCGCTGGAGAAGCCTATACATATGAAGGAAAGCTGCCAAAGGGATTGTTAAAGGCACGTTCTGCTTCAGTTTATTATACAGCAGATGCCCCTGGCTGGTATTTGCGATTCTGGCGGCGTAATGCAGATTGGATCACTGTTAAAGACAACATATTGAAATTTTGCGGAGTAACGAATGTCAGACGATTCTTATTTCCGAAAGTAAAAGACACTACAGTGGAAAAACGTAAAAAGTGGCTAGATCGAGTGTACCAGTCTGTACTCTACATAGGGAATTGATGAAGGGGAACCTAACCTCGCAACTTCATAGTATGTTGAATTAAAAACGCGCATCTGCGCGTTTTTTTTATGACTTTAGTCCCTGTGTGTAACAATTCGTTTGAATTTCTTAATATCAGTTTAAATTAATGAATAATGACTTTTTTTGAACGGTCATTTAGAGTAAGATAATGAAGTGTCATCTTTTTACACAAACTATGTTTGATTATCTATTTCGTAATGTATTGGAAGTGATATCATGAAAAAAAATGTGCTGTCCACTTTAAGGATTATTTTTCCGGTAGCCGTTATTCTGTTAGTTATTTTTCAAGCAAAAAAAGAACTTGCTGGAATGTCTTTAAAGGAAGCTGTTCTAGTGATCAACAATATTGAAAGAACCAATCTTTTCACATTGGTTTTTCTAGGTCTTGTCGCCATTGCGGTGATGTCTTTATACGATTATGTTCTCGTTCGTTCGTTAGGACTTCAAATATCTAAGCGAAAAACGTTTAAAATATCGTGGATTTCCAATTCATTTAATAATGTACTCGGATTTGGCGGTTTATCAGGTGCTGGCTTAAGAACGATCTTTTATAAGGAATATGTTCATGATGTGAAACAGTTGATCAAGGGGATTGCTTGGCTTGCGTCCTCCATTCTTCTAGGTCTATCTTTTCTAAGTATTTTTGTTCTTGTCAGGCTGTTACCTTCCGGAAATTTATTGATGGAGAAAGTTTGGCTTTTACCAGCTATTATTGCGGTGGCGCTAATTGTTCCCGGTGGATTCGTGGCTTTGATCATCAAAAAGAAACGGAATCATGTTGAAAAAGGATTGCGTCTTTCTGTCTTTGCTTCGTATTTGGGTGCGTCAGTCATTGAATGGCTTACTGCCGGTGCCGTGATGTACTTTGCTCTTGTGACAATGGGAATAGAATTAGATGTCAGAATCGTTCTGGGTGTGTTTACCATTGCCTCAGTTGCAGGGATGATCAGTCTTGTACCTGGTGGCTTTGGTTCGTTTGACTTGCTTTTTTTGATTGGCATGAGTGAAATGGGAGTTAATCAAGAAATTACACTGACAGCTATTGTTCTCTATCGAATTGCTTATTCATTTATTCCTTTTATCATCGGTCTGATTTTAGCTGCAATAGCCTTAACAGGTAATACGCTAAAAAAGCTGGAGGAAAAACCGATTTTTGCTCCAGCAATTGAGACGACTAATGTTTTGCTGACGATACACAGAGCTTTATTGCTCCGTCTGCTCAATGGATCACTCGCTGTGATCGCATTTTGCTGTGGGATGGTGACCATTGCCTCAGTCTCATTACCAATTGACAAATTCACACTGATGTTGGATTTGCCTGAAAACATTCTGACATTATTTAATGCTTTGTCTCTCAGCTTTGGATTAATTTTGCTCATTTTACCACTGGAACTTTATAAGCGCACAAAACGTTCTTATTATATGACGCTCACTGCTTTAACATTTGCTTTTGTTTTTACTGTATTTAAAGGGTTTAATCTTAGTGCGATCTTCATGATTCCGCTCGTGTTCTTATTATTTGTTTTACTGAGAGGACAATTTATGAGGGATCGAGCTGCTTATACTTTCACACAAATGACATGGGCGATGCTTATCTACTTTTTTGCCCTTTTTAACTACAATATCATCGCTTCAATGATTTGGGAGCGGTTTGGTCGTATACTGGCAAAAGATTATTTCATCTATAGTGAAATTCATGTCAATTATGTAACGGTTTTCGCTGCAATTTTTGTTCCCCTGTTTTTAAGTTTATTTATTTTGCTTTTTAACAAAAAAACAGAGCAAATTGGCGAAGAACCGAACATGGAGAAACTAGAGACCTTTTTAAATGAAGAAGGCGGAAATGCTCTTAGTCATTTGGGCTTTTTAGGAGATAAACGGTTTTTTTACTCCAGTGATGGAAAAGCGCTTATTCAGTTTGCTAAAATCGGCCAGCGTCTTGTTATACTTGGCGATCCTTCAGGACAAAAAGATTCTTTTCCATTGATCTTAAAAGAATTCCTGCATGCGGCAGATCAAAAAGGCTATCTTGTCATTTTTTATCAGATTGAACAAGAGGATATGGGTCTTTATCATGATTTCGGATATCGTTTTTTCAAGCTTGGTGAAGAAGCGATAGTTGACCTGACGACTTTTACAATTTCTGGGAAAAAACGAGCTGGTTTAAGAGCGATTCACAATCGTTTTAATCGGGAAGGCTATACTTTTCATGTTGAACAACCTCCGTTTTCTAAAGAATTCCTTGAGGAATTGCGCGGAATATCTGATGAGTGGCTTGGCCGAAAAAGAGAAAAAAGTTTTTCGCTCGGTTATTTTAATGAAGAGTATTTGCAAAGAGCACCGATCGCTGTTTTAAAAGATGCGAATGGAAAAATCATTGCCTTTATGAATTTGATGTTTATGTACCAGAAAGGTGAAATATCTGTCGATATGATGCGTTATGGAGAGGATGCACCAAGCGGTATTATGGATGCATTATTTATTCATCTGTTTCAATGGGGGAAAGAACAAGGCTATACGACGTTTAATATGGGGATGGCTCCGTTATCAAATGTAGGGACAAGCATTCAGTCGTTTTGGACGGAGCGCCTTGCAGCCATCATTTTCAACAATGTCCGCTACATGTATAGCTTCAGCGGTTTACGTAGTTTTAAAGAGAAATATAAACCGGTTTGGCGTGGGAAATATTTGGCCTACCGAAAAAACAGATCGCTTCCGGTGACCATGATTCTTGTCACAAGATTGATTGGACGGCGGGCAAAATAATTTGCAAAAAAAAAGCTGATGAACCATTCAACATGGTTGATCAGCTTTTTGCTTTGAGATTTAAACAGAATTTAAACTACAGATCAGCTGTTTTTAACCTCTGAGCTCTATAGTTAAATGAAAGAGAACCAAAAATCTCGAATGTAATGGAGGAGGATAACATGAATCCTATTTTTTTGATCATATCAATACTTGCGCTAGGAACGTTTTTTTTAACTTTTATTTACATGATTTTTAATTCTGAATGGAAAGGTATGTTCAAATTTTCGAGAACACCGGTGAAAGTAATGAGTGGGGCATTTTTAGTTTATCTTGTTTTTTTTATCTTGTTTATCGTCACACAACCGTAATCTTTGGTTAATGCTTTTAGAAATCCCTCTTTACATTGAAATATTTGCAAACAGATAAATAAAGTTTTATAATCTGTAATGATAATCATTTTCATTTAAGGGGGATGGCTAATGAATGACACTTTATGCAGTATTCGGGAGTGTATCAGAGATAGAAGGACCATTCGAAAATTTAGAGAGGAACCAGTACCTAAGGAACTAATTTTAGAGTTGCTGGAAGATGCGGTCTATGCTCCAAATCATCGATTGACAGAACCGTGGCGGTTTATTTACATTGGAACAGAGAGCGGAAAAAAGAAGTTTGTAGAAAGTATGACTGTATTATATCACGATATTAAGCCTGATATGAAAGAAGAACAGCTACAAAAATATAAGGAATATTTCATGAAGATTCCAGCATTTCTGTTTGTTGTTTTAAAAGAAGATGAAAATAAACGGGTTAGAAATGACGACTTTGCCGCAGTAAGCTGTTTGATCCAAAATCTTCAGCTCCTAGCGTGGAATAAAGGTATTGGCATGGTCTGGAAAAGCGGAGAACTTCTTTATAATCGGGGATTCGCACAATCTTTTGGCTTAAAAGACCATGAACGGTTCGCAGCTGTTTTGCAACTGGGCTACCCTGCAGAAATACCTAAAGCGGAAACAAGAACACCCGCTGAACAGGTTTTTATGGAAATTTCTTAAAAATTCGGCTTGTAGAAACAAGATGTTTTTACAAGCTTTTTAAATGTGATAACATATCGATCAAAGACCATCTAGCTTTATCATTTCTCAATATTGCTCAAGAACAAAGGCAGCCTGACAAACAGCCGCCTTTATCATAACTATCCATTACTCAGACATCCGCTGTTTTGCACGGCTGTCAGCCGCCTGTGCACGCGCCTGTGCTTCGCGGTCATCTTGGTCTGCAAGTTCTGCTGCATATTCCTCATAAACGCCATCAGTCTCTTTTTTATACTGGTCAGGGACTTGAGGAAGCTTCTGTTTGTTTTTATCGCGGTTTTTGTGGATTGAATTTCTGCCCATCTTATCACTCCTTAACATAAAAGCTTTCGCACCTTATCATTTGCTAAACTGATGATGACTATGCATCATCAATCTTCTCTGGCAGCCCTTTCCGCTCTTTTGAATTCCCGCCCGTATCGGACCTGCTGTGTTTTGTTAAGTGGCGAATGAAGCCGTTCCCGTTTTTTCTTCTTGTCAGCCATTTTGAAGCCTCCTTTAGTCTCAGATTATTCCCATCTTGTCCGTTTCAAAGATAATTATACAAAGTGTATTTTGTTCGATTTTTAACAGATTCTTGATAAAATAGATGAAGATCGTTTCCTTTGAAAGAAAGGAGTCTTTTATGCCATATATCACAAAAATAACCACCCAGAAAAACAATGAAAAACGAGTCAACATTTTTCTTGATGAAAAATATGCGTTTAGCGTTGATCTTGATGTACTCGTCAAATTCAACTTAAAAAAAGGAAAACAGCTTGATGATCTGGATATAATTGAAATTCAATATGGAGACGAGATAAAAAAAGGTTTTAATAAAGCTCTTGATTATTTGTCTTATAGAAAACGCTCAACAAAGGAAGTCCGAGATTATTTAAAGAAAAAAGGATGTTCAGACGCATCTATCACAGAAATCATTCACATGTTGAGGGATTATAAATATATCGACGATCATGAGTTTGCGGTTGCATTTGTCAACACTTATCGCAAAACAAAAGGTCCTGATGTCCTTCAAAGAGAACTACAATTAAAAGGGATTGATCAAGAGCTGATCGAGGCAGCATTAAACTCATTTACGTTTGATGAACAGGTTGAAGCGGCTGTGAAACATGTTGAAAAGTGGTTAAAGAAAGAAAAGAAAGTTTCGGCAAAAGCAATAAAACAGGCGATTGAACAGCAGTTGATCCGCAAGGGGTTTTCATATGATGTCATTGCGCAAGCAGTACAGGAAACAGATGATGAACATGATGAAAATGCGGAATGGGAAGCATTGAAGAAGCAGGCAGGTAAAGCGATGCAACGCTATCATTACAATGGTTCATATGAAACGAAAATGAAAGTAAAACAATTTTTGTTTAGAAAAGGATTTTCGCCTGATATGATTGAGCAATACTTAAATGAAGAGGGATGATGGGATGCAAACAAGATATAGCGAAATGTCAGAACACGAACTTAAAAGTGAAATCAGCAAACTGACGGAAAAGGCAAGAAAAGCAGAGCAAATGGGGATTGTCAATGAACTTGCTGTTCACGAACGAAAAATTGCGGTTGCCAAGGCATATCTTCTTGATCCAGCTGATTTTAAAACTGAAGTTATGTATGAAATTGCCGATACGAAAGAACAGTTTCAAATTCGTTATTTAAACGGGGTTTTCGCTTGGGGTTATCGCCTTTCGTCACCCGAACATGAAGAGGCTTTACCCATTTCTTTATTAAAAGAAAAGGATTAAGACAAAAGCTTAACCCTTTTCTAGAGGAACTACCTGGTACGAATTCGTGTATTGCGCTGGAGAATAATGAGGTCCTGTGTCTGCTGTGTCTCACCGTTTACCTGCGCGCGAGCGTGTTTCGTGTTGGCCCATGGCTGTGGAAAGTTTTCCGTTTTCATCTGATTAAAATCGTTCATATACGGTTTGCGGTTTGCACACAAAACAATCACTCCATCTTTAGAAAATTAGCGCTTTCCAGAAGCCCTCATTCTTTCTTGTGGATGAGTATTGATGCTTCCGTCTGGACGCTTTGAAGCGAAATCGTCTTTGGCCCGGGGCTCACCTTCAAATTTGTTGTTGTTCATATTTGGAAAGCCCCTTGATTTATTCCGCATATACAGGCTCCTCCAATCAAGTCCAAAATGTTTGCGTCTTCTTGTGAGAAGACGTAATGTTATTATATGAAATCGCTGTTGTTTTCATTAAGAAAGTTTTTTCCTAACTAAAGGAGGGAGAATCAAGGTGGACATACATTTTGAAAAACTCGCCAATGCACTCCTTGCAAAAAACCATATGCTTAGTTATAACCAAGCCAGAACATGGGTTGAGCATTTGTGGGAGGATTTTGAAGCAACTTTTGCTAAAGCGGGTTACTCTTATCAAGGAAAAGAATTAACAGAACGTGTGGTATTAGAATGGATAGAGGATAATGGCAGCCATTTGCATTTATTTCAGAGTGATCAAGCATCTTTTAAAGAACTATTCACTATAGGTAATAGGCTTTTACATTAATAAAAGAGTCATTATGAGGTGAATAACCATATTCTTCATCAATAGGTTATATCATATTTTACCACTTTATTATAGATGTCTGATATAATGACAAAATAAATAGTACCGCATGCCCAAAGACTTCCTTTTGCTGAAAATCGGTATGCACATAAACGTATCCGTTAATCGGATGCCATTTTATTATGTCCAAAAAGAGGTGCCTTAAGTGAAGAATGGATTCATTTCAATTATTATTCCTTCCTATAATGAAGCAAGTAATATTAAACTGATTTATGAATCATTAACAAATGAATTTAAGTCCATTAATTATGATTATGAAATTTACTACATAAATGATGGAAGTACAGATCATACTTTAGATGAAATTAAAGATTTGTCAAACAAAAGTCAACAGGTGAAATATATTTCATTCTCAAGAAATTTTGGTAAAGAAGCGGCGATTCTTGCGGGAGTTCAACATGCTAAGGGTGATGCTGTCGTTGTCATGGATGCAGATTTACAGCATCCTACTCATCTTCTCCATGATTTTATCAAAGGATTTGAAGAAGGCTATGACCAAGTAGTCGCTCAGCGGAACAGAAAAGGAGACAATCCGATTCGCTCCTACCTGTCTTCACTTTATTACCGATTTATTAACAATGCAGTGGAAGTAGATTTGCGGGATGGTGTCGGTGATTTTCGACTTTTAAGCAGAAAAGCTGTCAATGCATTGCTGAAGCTCAGCGAAGGAAATCGTTTTTCAAAAGGACTGTTTTGTTGGATAGGTTTTGATCAAAAAGTCATTTATTACGAAAATGTCGAAAGAAAAAACGGGAAATCGAAATGGTCATTCCGTCACTTGCTCAACTATGGGATCGATGGTGTCGTTTCATTTAACAATAAACCGCTCCGTATATGCTTTTATGCTGGATTATTTATCCTTTTCTTGTCGCTGCTCTATATTATTGCGACTTTTATTCGCATTTTAAAATATGGTGTTATTGTTCCAGGCTATTTTACAATCATCTCAGCGGTTTTGTTTCTTGGCGGTGTTCAACTGCTCAGTCTCGGGATCATTGGAGAATACATTGGGAGAATCTACTATGAAACGAAAAAGCGTCCTCATTATTTAATTCAGGAGGCAAAAATCGATCATGGAGAAACTCATGAGAAAAATCAACTTTGAATTTATACGCTTTGCAATTGTTGGGGTCATGAACACATTAAATTATTATGTCGTTTATTTGTTGTTACATTTTTTACTACATATCAATTATATGGTCTCACATATTGTCGGGTTTCTTGTCAGTCTAGTCATTTCATTTTTCTTAAATTGTTACTTTACATTTAAAATCAAACCAACATTGGCAAAATTTTTACAATTCCCGTTAACGCAATTGTTTAACTTGAGTGCCTCCTCTTTGTTTGTTTATTGTTTTGTAAATTTTCTAGAAATGAACAGTGCGTCGGCTCCGCTAGCATCTATGTTTTTAACTGTTCCTCTGACATTTTTACTGACAGGGAAGATTTTAAAACGAGACAGGGGAAACGTATGAAAAAAACAGTATGTTTAGTTGTCATTTCTAGTTTGGCACTCTCTATTGCCGCCCATTCCTTCTTTTTGTCTGAATGGGCAAATGGTCGCTATATGACGGGAAATGGCGATGGCATTGCGCAAATGGTTATATTTAAATCATTTCTGTATGAACAGTATCAAAACGGTCATTTGTTTTATTCATATTCGTTTGGTCTAGGGGGCGGAATTTACAGTCAGCTTGGCTATTATTTTACGACATCATTTGTGTTTATCGCTTCTATTGTTGTTGTTTTTTTCATGCAATTATTGTCGTTAGCCGGCCCTGCTGATACACTGTTTTGGGCGCAAGCGGCTGTTTTTATTAGCGTCATCAAACTTGCACTGATCATCTTGATCACTACCTTTGTTTTTCTGTATATGACCAAAAACAAGCTGGCCGCATTTACAGGTGCTACCATATACGGTATATCCATTATTTATTTTCGGCATACCGTGTTTTGGGAGTTTTTTAGTGATGCCATGTTATGGCTCCCTCTTTTAGTAGGAGGCGCGGAAAAAATTATTAGAGAAAAACGTCCTGGGCTGTTTATCACCGCCTGTACAATAACGCTTTTTAATAATTTTTATTTTGCATATATCAATTTACTTTTTATTGTGATCTATGTGCTATTCCGCTGGTTGATTCGCCTTGGCAAAGAGGAGACAAGGCGGATCCAATTTCGAATATTTGCTATCTCATGCCTGATTTCGTTTGGGATTAGTGCTGTTTCATTTGTACCTGCAGTGTATGGCTTCTTAAACAATTTGCGGCCAGCTTATGATCAGCCGATCGAACTATACGATTTTACTGACAACATTTTGTTCTCTAGCCGTACGATTTTGCTTCCGGCCATCTTTTTGTTATTTCTCTTTGTTTTGTCATTTTATAAAAACAAAACATTTTGTCTGTTTGCTGCAATCAGCGGTTTGCTTATGCTGCTTCACTTCAGTCCGCTAGCGGCCAGCGCATTTAACGGTTTTTCTGCACCTCAGAATCGTTTTGAATACTTACTGAGTTTTACGATAGGGGGCGCTGTGGCAGCAGGTCTCAGCCAGTTTAAACAGATGAAGCGAAAAGAAATTGTGTTTTCAAGTTTGCTCGTTCTTTTGTTATACTTTGTGAACATCCACGATAAAGAAGTTGATTTATCTGTGGTGATGAACTGGAGGATATTGATCTTACTATTTGTAACCATTATAATCTTTATCATTGTTAGGATAAATTATGAGAAAACACACCTTCTATTACACGGTTGTATTTTATTTACGGCTATTTTAGTTGCCAATATGTATCAACAATATGTTTTGTCAGAGGGAAGCGATATTCAGTCTGTTTCCAAACATTATTTGACAAGCAATGAATATGATGGTGAAGAACAGCGTGCACTCCTGCAAAAAATCAAAAAAGATGATGGTGCTGATCCCTACACAAGGATTGACTGGATGAATGGCGTGCGCAACAATACACCACTGATCCAAAATTTTAATGGCTTTAGTGTGTATTCGAGTATTCTAAATCAAAATCTATTGTTGTTTTATTGGAAAGACCTTGAAATTGATATGGGACGGGAAAGTGTCAGCCGCTATGCGACAATGGGTGACCGTGCCAATCTTTATGGCTTGTTGTATGGGAAATATTATATGACAGAAAAAAAGAATGAAGATGATGTTCCATATGGATTTGAGAAAATGACTGAGTCAGAACATTATGTCGTCTACAAAAACAAGCACATACTGCCGTTTGTTCGCACAGCAAAGACCGTTTTTTCTGAAAAGGACTTAAATAAGGAACCTGTTTTGGCTAGAGAGCATGCCATGCTTGAAGGAATTGTGCTGGAAAACCCTGATGAAAAAGTGAAACCTCCGCAAGTTTCTGATCTGTTTAAAGGGACAAAGGTTAAAACAAAGGGAGCTAGCTATAAAAACGATGTGCTCAATGTTTCTGCAGAAAAAGGCGGAATCGATTTGATCCCTGACAAAACGATTGTGGCTGAGGGTGACTATTATGTTCATTTTTATTTAAAAAGCCTTGCCAAAGACCAGTTTTTTAATTTGCAAGTGAATGATTATGTCACTTCAAGAAAATCAAATCAGTCCATTTATAAAACAGGAATCTATGATTTAACAATTAGAGTGCCAAAAGCAGAAAAGATTTCCATCAGGCTTCCAAAAGGAGAATATGCCCTAAAAAACGTGAAGCTTTATCAAGAAGATTATCAAACTTTAAAAAAAGCGACCCTTTCAACTGCATCAACTGCGAAAATGAATTGGGAGCGAAATAAATTGTCGATCAGTCTTGATAATAAAAACAGTGACCGCTATATGGTACTGCCGATCCCATATGAAAAAGGTTGGGAAGTGACTGTGAATGGACAAAAGCAAGCCGTTCAAAAAGCGAATTACTCATTTATCGGTTTTAACCTTGAAAAAGGGGAAAACGACATTCAGCTCGTTTATTACCCGCCATATTTTAAAGAAACTTCCATTGTGACGATCATCAGTCTTGCTGCCGGAATATGGTACAGTATGAGAAAAAGAAAGCTTGGCTTTTAAATAGAGCCAAGCTTTAATTTCTTCTGTAGTTTTTCTTCACTGAAAATCCATCCTGTATAGGATGAGATTAATGCTAAAGAATCCCGGTCAATACGGGCAATGGCTACAAACGGATAATGCCCTTTGCTCCGGTACCTTAAGTCAATAAAGCGGACTTGGTAATGATCTTGATAAGTATCGATTTCCCATTTGTAGACTGGTGAAAAAGATAAAAAAGCAGAAATATTCTTATCTTGTTTCGCCGCCCTCATGACAGATGAATCTGGAACAGGGACTCTGTTGAACGTATCGATGATCACAACATCTCCGTCAATACTTCTTCCGACATAAAAGGCTGATTTTGCTTGAACAGCAATACGCCACTGTCTAAATTTCATTGTAGGTGATATGATGATTTCTTCGATATCATTGATCCGCTCATAAAGCTCTTTTTTGATCCTCTTTTGCATGATGAATCTAAGTAAGTAATAGCCGGTGAGTACAATGTAAAGGGTCACAAAAGTATACCCTTGATGGAATCCAGCTAGCCAGACGGCGATTCCGACAAGGTGGCTTATAAAGATGAATGGATCAAATGTATTGATCAAACCGAGCGCTACCCATTTTCTTGAAAAAGGTCTGATTGCCTGAGTACCATATGCATTGAAAATATCGACAAACACATGAAATGCCACTGCAGCTAACGTCCATAGCCACAAATGAAACAGGTTTGCTTCAGGATAAAACAAAAATAAAATACCTGGAATCATCAATGACCAAAAAAGGACAGCGGGGATAGAATGTGTAATTCCCCTGTGATGCCTTATATAAACAGCGTTATTTTTAAGTTTTAATATCGTATCGATGTCAGGAGCTTGAGAGCCAGCGATTGTCGCAATCATAACCGCTTGAGTCATTGAAGAATCCAGTCCGACCGCGGGATCTAAAGTTGCGATTCCACCAAGCGCGATGCCCATGACAACGTGTGTACCAGTATCCATTGGTGACCTCCCGTAATGGTGTTATAAAGGAAACTCAGCTAAATACTCTCACGTCGTGTGAGATGCTTGAGTACCTGCGTCGAGGCAAGGATGAGTTTAACACTTTTTCTTTCCTCACTTTTAATGTAACATGTTAACGTATATGCATTTAGTTTACAACAAAAAGCCGAAATAACAAACGTATACATGTAAATGTCAAGGAGACGTTTTATGAATGATATGGAAATGAAATTAGAGCAAAAAAATATAAAAAAGTTTCAAAAAGATTTAATATCTTGGTATGAAAAAGAAAAACGAGACCTCCCTTGGCGTGCCAACAATGATCCTTATAAAGTCTGGGTTTCAGAAGTGATGCTGCAACAGACAAGAGTGGATACGGTGATCCCATATTTTGAAAATTTCATTGGGGAATTTCCGACCATTAAGGAACTTGCTGAAGCTGACGAAGAAAAAGTACTGAAAGCATGGGAAGGACTTGGATACTATTCAAGGGTTCGAAATTTACAGAGCGCAGTCAAGGAAGTCCATGAACGATATGGAGGAGTTGTGCCTTCTTCAAAAGAGGAATTTGGCAGTTTAAAAGGTGTCGGTCCTTACACAAGGGGAGCTGTCTTGAGTATTGCTTACAATCAGCCAGTACCTGCTGTAGATGGTAATGTGATGCGGGTCATGGCAAGAATCCTTTCGATTTGGGATGATATCGCAAAGCCGAAAACAAAAACAATTTTTGAAAAAGTTGTGGAAGCCTTTATGGCACCGGAAAAACCGTCTGAATTCAATCAGGGACTGATGGAGCTCGGTGCGATTATCTGTACTCCAAGATCTCCGTCCTGCCTGCTTTGCCCAGTCCGTGAGCATTGTTCAGCTTTTGAAGAAGGCTGTGAACAAGAACTCCCTGTCAAAAGTAAAAAGAAAAAACCGACATTGAAAAGTCTTGCCGCTGTTGTTTTAACAGATGAAGAAGGATATGTTTATATCCATAAAAGACCCGAATCCGGTCTTCTTGCTAACCTTTGGGAGTTTCCTAATACAGAAACGCAAAAAGGTTTGAAACATGAACGGGAACAGCTCGCTACTTTCTTAAAAGAAAAAGCCGGAATCACCGTTGAAATTGGCCCACTCCAAGGGGTTGTCGAACATGTCTTTACACACCTTGTCTGGAACATCTCTGTATTTTTCGGGAAAGTGGTCAATAAACCCGATCACACTTATTTAAAAAAGGTAACGAAAGCTGAGCTTAAACAGTATGCTTTCCCTGTTTCTCATCAAAAAATATGGAATATGTATATGAAATAGGCAGTCAGGCTGTGCATCCTGCCCATTAGTCATACTGAATTTGGGTACCGTGAGTATAGTCTGCTTCCTGGCGGTGCAAACCGCCTCTAGCTTCAATTTCTTCAATAACTTCCCGGTATTCAGCATGCCCTTCTTGATTTAAAAAAGGCATTAGTTGCTGAAAAGCATGGTGAAAAAAAAGAAGTTCTGTATTTTTCCATTCATGTTTAGGAGTGTGGTCAAGTTCACTTATGTCTCGTCCGACATACATAGGTTGAAGCCTCCTTTTCATAATCGATGATGTTTATTGTTTAACAAACTTAAAATTACTATACAAATCAGTAGGGGTTGAATGAACATGGAACAAAGAAAATGTGCACTTATTACAGGAAGTAGCCGTGGAGTCGGAAAAGCTGTTGCTCTTCGGCTTGCTGAAAATGGTTATAATATCGTAATTAACTATGCAAGAAGCAAAAAAGCCGCTTTGGAAACAGCTGAAGAAATTGAAAAACGAGGTGTAAAAGTCCTTGTTGTTAAAGCAAATGTTGGACAACCGGCCAAAATAAAAGAAATGTTTAAACAAATTGAGGAATCTTTTGGAAGACTTGACGTGTTTATTAATAATGCTGCATCAGGTGTATTGCGTCCTGTTATGGAGCTTGAAGAAAGCCATTGGGACTGGACAATGAATATCAATGCTAAAGCTTTGTTATTTTGTGGACAAGAAGCTGCGAAATTGATGGAAAAAACGGGTGGAGGATATATCGTCAGTCTCAGTTCACTCGGTTCTATCCGTTATTTGGAAAACTACACAACAGTCGGTGTTTCCAAGGCAGCACTTGAATCTTTAACAAGGTATTTGGCGGTTGAGCTTGCTCGTAAAAATATTGTCGTCAATGCTGTATCTGGTGGAGCAATTGATACAGACGCATTGAAACATTTTCCAAACCGGGAAACTCTGCTTGAGGATGCCCGACAAAACACTCCAGCTGGCCGTATGGTTGAAATTGAAGATATGGTCAATGCAATCGAGTTTTTAGTCTCAGAAAAAGCGGATATGATACGTGGACAAACGATTATTATTGATGGAGGCCGTTCCCTGCTTGTTTAATTTTTTTTAAATGAGTGAATAAATATCACCTGCTTGCACAAATTAATGGTCGTGGAGGTGATATACAATGGCTAACCAACAATCCAAAACAAACGTCCAAAAAGTAAGACAGCAAAACCAAGCTTCTGCACATCAAGGTCAATTCGGCACTGAATTTGCCAGTGAGACAAATGTGCAGAAAGTAAGACAACAAAACCAGCAAGCTGAGCAAAACAAACAACAAAACAGCTAATCACCGAAATACAAAAGGGCTTTCCAAAAAGTTAGTGATCTGACTTTTTGGAGGCCTTTTTTCTTTTTAAACGACAAAACTTCTCTTACTTAGGCAGAATCAGTCAAAGGACTTTTAAAATGTATAGGGAATTGATACTTAGGAAATAAATGGAGTAGAGCAAAGAATGGGAGGATATGAATGCCGAAATTTGAGAATTTGGTAAAGGGTCAGATGCAAATTATGGATCAACTGTTATTTCTCCAAGAGGAAATTGAAAGATGCCAAGAAATCGAAAAAGAACTGCTCAGTCTTGAAAAAAAGGCTCAGCTTGTATCCATTCAAGAAACCATTGCCAAAAAGCGGAAAGATCTTGCTGTTATTCAGGATTTGTTTCAAAAGCAAACGGAGCAGGTCATCCAAGTTTATCAACAAATTGAAACCGCGTCTTCCCCATGATACTTTTTTAAAAGGGGCCATTCCTGATGGGAGTGGCTGTTTTATTTTCATTTTTCAATTTCAGACGTTATAATATATAAAAGAATGTCGGACAGGCGAAGTGACACACTGACTTGTTAGGCTTTGTAAAGAAAGTAGGGGAGAAACATGGGCTTTCCCAAGGAAGGAGACACCATTCAAATTCATAGTTACAAGCACAATGGGCAACTTCATCGGATATGGAATGAAACAACAATTTTAAGAGCAACAAAATTGTCCATTATTGGCGCTAATGACCGGACAACGGTCACTGAATCAGATGGCCGGACATGGGTGACACGAGAGCCTGCAATTTGTTATTTCCATGCTAATCAGTGGTTTAACGTCATTGGTATGCTTCGAGATGACGGTGTCTATTATTATTGCAATATCAGTTCTCCGTTTGCATTAGATGATGAGGCAATTAAATACATCGACTATGATCTCGATGTGAAAGTCTTTCCAGATATGACTTACAATATTCTTGATGAGGATGAATATGCGGATCATAAAGTGGCCATGAATTATCCGAAGGTAATAGACGGCATCTTAAAAGCTCATCTCAACACATTACTGCATTGGATTCATCAAAGAAAAGGCCCGTTTGCACCGGAGTTTATTGATATGTGGTATGAGCGGTATCTTTATTATTCAAAATAAAACCTGTTGAGCTTCAACAGGTTTTTTGTACTGTACCTGCACTAAATAATAAGGGGGGATGATGTGTGGGTGTTATCAAACGTTATATGGAATTTGTGAAACCTTATAGATGGAAAATCGTGTTGACGGTTCTGATTGGTATGGTGAAATTTTCTATTCCGCTTATCATCCCGCTTCTTCTGAAATATGTGGTAGATGACATCGTTCAGGGAAATGGAACGGCACAGGAAAAAACATCATCTTTATTTATCATAATGGCGGTTATGTTCGCCATTTTTTTGCTGCTTCGTCCACCTGTAGAATATTATCGTCAATATTTCGCCCAATGGACAGCGAGCAAAGTGCTGTTTGATATTAGAGATAAGCTTTTTTCCCATCTTCAAAAATTAAGCCTTAAGTTTTACGCAAATAATCGGGCTGGGGAAATTATTTCAAGGGTGATCAACGATGTTGAGCAAACAAAAGAGTTTGTTATTATTGGGCTGATGAATGTGTGGCTTGATGTGATGACAATTTTTATTGCCATCATCATCATGATGGTGATGGATGTCAAATTGACTTTGATATCGATTATCTTGTTTCCGCTTTACGGTTTGGCTGTTAAATATTTTTATACGAGACTCAGGACTTTAACACGTGAGCGTTCTCAGGCTTTAGCTCAAGTGCAAGGACACCTTCATGAGCGGGTTCAGGGAATGCCGGTGATTAGAAGTTTTGCTATTGAAGATTATGAACAAAAACAGTTTAATCAAGAGAATGGGAATTTTCTTGGAAAAGCGATCAGTCATACGACTTGGAATGCCAAAACATTTGCAGTTGTGAATACGATAACAGATCTTGCTCCGCTAATCATTATTACTGTTGCCGGATATGAGGTTATTCACGGGTCCCTTTCAGTAGGTACAATGGTTGCATTTGTCGGCTATATCGAACGGCTCTACAATCCGCTTAGGCGTCTCATTAATTCGTCTACAACATTGACCCAATCAATAGCTTCCATGGACAGAATATTTGAATTTATTGATGAACCTTATGAATTAAAAGATAAACCGGATGCAATAAAAGTTAAGCAGTTACAAGGCATTGTCGAGTTTAAAAATGTCTCATTTCAATATGAAAAAACAAACGAAAACATTTTGCAACAGCTTTCCTTAAGAGCAGAACAAGGGGAAACGATTGCACTTGTTGGGATGAGTGGAGGCGGAAAATCTACACTTGTCAGCCTGATTCCGAGGTTTTATGATGTCACTGGCGGGAACATATATATTGATGGGATCGATGTCCGTGATTACCAGGCACGGAGCTTAAGAAATCAAATCGGCATGGTGTTACAGGACACTTTTTTGTTCAGTGAATCGATCCGTGACAACATTTCAATTGGCAATCCCGAGGCACCGATGGAACAAATTGTTGAAGCAGCTAAAGCGGCATATGCACACGACTTTATCATGGAGCTTCCTGATGGATATGATACAAAAGTTGGGGAGCGGGGTGTCAAGCTTTCAGGTGGTCAAAAACAGCGGATCTCAATTGCGAGGGTTTTCTTAAAAAACCCGCCATTGTTAATTTTGGATGAAGCTACTTCAGCACTCGATTTAGAAAGCGAGCACTATATTCAGGATGCGATGGAAAAGTTAGCAAAAGATCGGACGACCTTTGTTGTTGCCCATCGATTGTCTACGATTACGCATGCAGACAAAATTGTCTTAATTGAAAATGGCCAGATTGCTGAAATCGGAACACATCAGGAGTTAATGAGCCGAGATAGCCATTATAAACAGTTATTCACCATTCAAAAACTAAGCTAACTAGGGCAGCCTGACTTTCGTTTACGTGACAATCAACGAAGGTTGGGTTTTTTGTTTATGTCACATTTCGTACATATTTCCTAGGTTGTCTAAATACAATTTAAAAAATACGTGCTAGGGGGTGGATAAGTGAAATTACTAGATGTTAAAGATTTATCTATTTCATTTTCACAAAAAACATCAGATATTCCGATTGTGGAAGGTGTAACATTTACGCTTGAACAAGGGGAAATTATGGGGGTCGTTGGGGAATCGGGCTGTGGCAAAAGCGTTACTTCATTAGCGTTGATGGGGCTGAATGCCAATACGAACACTACAGGACGAATTCTTTTTGGTGGAAAGGATCTTCTCACCCAATCAGAAAAAGAATGGCGAAATATGCGTGGCAAAGATGCAGCGATGATTTTTCAAGAGCCGATGACCTCTCTTAACCCTCTTTTCACCATTGGTGATCAACTGACAGAAGCACTCTCCAGCCATATGAGAATTCCCAAAAAATCTGCAAATCACCAAGCCGTTCAGATGCTGGAAACTGTTGGCCTTCCAAGACCTGTTCAGTTGATGAGGCAATATCCCCACGAACTATCCGGTGGAATGAGACAGCGGGTCATGATTGCGATGGCATTGATTTGTGAACCGAAACTACTTATTGCCGATGAACCGACAACCGCACTTGATGTTACCATCCAAGCCCAAATCCTTTCTCTTTTGAAAAAAGTAAATCGTAAATTTAATACGGCGATTCTCCTCATTACCCACGACCTTGGGGTTGTCTACAATACATGTGAACGGGTGATGATCATGTATGCTGGCCGCATTGTTGAAAAAGGCAGTGTTACAACTATATTTAAAAATCCAAAACATCCCTATACAAAAGGATTATTCGCCTCAATTCCCGCATTCACTGACAAATCGAAGCGATTATCTTCAATTGAAGGGCAAGTACCTCAACCAGGAACAATAAAAAAAGGCTGCATGTTTGCTCCGCGATGCCCCCATCAATTCGAGCGTTGTACACAAGAAGAACCATGTTTAAGCAGACTGACAGATGGTCATTCTGTGAGGTGCTTTCTTTTTGAAGAGGAAGGAGGACACCATGGATCATGAATTATTAAAAATCAGCCAGCTAAAAAAGTATTATCATGTATCACGAAAAAAGATGATAAAAGCTGTCGATGATGTCTCATTTTCCGTTAAAAAGGGAGAGGTACTTGGGATTGTTGGAGAATCAGGCTGTGGTAAATCAACTTTGGGGAAGTCGATTTTACAGCTGACCAAACCGACATCAGGAAATGTGACATTTCTAGATCAAGAGCTCACAAAACAGAGGGCAAAGGAAGTAAGAAGAATGCGCCGTCAGTTTCAAATGATTTTTCAAGATCCATATGCATCTATTCATCCGCGTATGAAAATGAAAGATGTTTTAGAAGAGCCATTGATTGTCCATAAACTAGGAACAAAGGCAGAAAGAAAAGAAGTTGTCCGCTCTATGTTGGAGTTAGTCGGTCTGGATGTTTCTTATGGTGAGCGCTATGCACATCAGTTTAGCGGTGGCCAGAGGCAAAGGATTGGAATTGCCAGAGCACTCATTACAAAACCAAAATTGATTATTGCTGATGAACCTGTTTCTGCACTTGATGTCTCTGTTCAAGCGCAAATCTTGAATCTCTTAGCCGATTTAAAAGAAGCATTTGAACTAACTTTCTTGTTTATTTCTCATGATCTTAGTGTTGTTCGCTATATAAGTGATAGGGTAGCTGTGATGTATTTGGGGAAAATTGTTGAAATGGCTAATACACACAGTTTGTTTCTTGAGGCAAAGCATCCATATACAGAAATACTTCTTGCTGCTGTACCGGTTATTGGGAAAGGAGAAGCGGCTGAACTGTTAATTCATAATGACGATCCTAGTACAAGTGAAAAGGGATGTCCCTTTTATGGACGATGTCACAAGCGGGAAGCGATCTGCAAGGATGAAAAGCCTTTGCTCGAAGAAGTGTCGGAAAGTCATTATGTTGCATGCCATTTTATTAACAGGGGGGAGAACAGATGAAGGGAAGGCATTGGTTGAAAAGTTTGAGCTTGTTACTGTTTATCGCTATTTTTTTGATCGGCTGTTCTGGAAAAGACGAAGAATCAAAACGTGTAAGAGATACGCTTATTTTTGGAAGAGGCGGTGATTCGACTTCACTTGATCCAATTACAGCAACCGAAGGGGAAGCATTTAAAGTAACGATCAATTTATTTGAAACATTGCTGAATTACGGTGAGCAGGATACAACTCTTAAAAAGGGCCTTGCTGTGAAGTGGGATGCTTCAGATGACGGTCTAACATACACACTGGAACTGAGAAAAGGTGTGAAATTCCATGATGGAACAGATTTTAATGCAGAAGCTGTCAAATACAATTTTGAACGGTGGATGAATGGTGATGAGGAAAAATTCCCCTACTATGGGATGTTTGGAGGTTATAAAAAAGATGAGGGACATGTCATTAAAGAAATCAAAGTACTTGATGACCATAAAATTCAGTTTATTTTAAAACGTCCACAGGCACCATTTTTAAAAAATCTTGCCATGACTGCATTTGGAATCGCAAGTCCAGCGGCACTAAAAAAATATGGGGAAACCTTTAGAAAACATCCTGTTGGCACAGGTCCATATCAATTTGTTCAATGGAAGGCTAACGATAGAATCGTGATTAAGAAAAATGAAAACTATTGGGATCGAGAAAAACCAAAATTGAAAAGGATTATTTTCCGAGTCATCCCGGAAAATTCAGCGCGGCTCAATGCCTTAAAAACTGGGGAAATCGATTTGATGGATGGTGTGAATCCAGCAGATATTGAAAGGATAAAAGAAGATAAGCAGTTAAAGATTTTCAAAAGACCATCAATGAATGTGGGCTACCTTGGATTAACGACTATCAGAAAACCCTTTGACAATAAGTTAGTCCGTCAGGCGTTAAATCATGCTGTTGACAAACAGGCTATCATTGACTCATTTTATGGCGGTCTTGCCGAGCCAGCGAAAAATCCCCTTCCTCCGTCGCTTGAAGGCTATCATGACAACATCGAGCCTTATCCATATGATCTGGAAAAAGCAAAACAGCTTTTGAAAAAGGCTGGCTATCCGAACGGGTTTAAAATGAAGCTATGGGCGATGCCTGTGCCGCGACCATATATGCCAGATGGAATGAAAATTGCTGAGGTGATTCAATCAAGCTTTGAGAAAATTGGTGTTCAAGCACAAATTGTCACGTATGATTGGGCGACTTATCTAGACAAAGTAAGTAAAGGTGAAGCTGATGCATTTTTAATGGGGTGGACAGGAGATAATGGAGACCCTGATAACTTTATCTATACTTTGCTTGATAAGGATAATATCGGCGGCAATAACTATACGTATTTCAGTCATGATGAACTTCACGATATATTGATAAAAGCTCAGACAATCCCTGATCAGAAGAAAAGAAATGAGCTTTATCAAAAAGCGCAGGAGCTTGTTCATGATGAATCTCCATGGATACCGATCGCCCATTCAACACCGATCTTGGCAGGCGCAAGTAATATAAAAGGTTATGTCCCCCATCCGACAGGAAATGAAGTTTTATCAAGTGTCGAGTTTCAATAGTTTCATAAGGTGGTGACAGTTATTGCTTGTATACTGTTTCAAACGAATCTGTATGTTGATACCTGTTTTAATTGGCATGACTTTGGTTGTTTTTTCAATTATACGTTTAATTCCGGGAAACCCAGCTCAGGTCATTCTCGGGCAAAGGGCGACAAAGGAAGCGGTTGAACAGCTGACCATTCAGCTCGGATTAGATCAACCTTGGTATAGCCAATATGGAAAGTATATTGGAGATTTGTTAAAAGGAGATTTGGGTACTTCGATTCGCACAGGAGCGGCAATCACAAAAGAAATTCAGCCTTACTTATTTGCGACTCTTGAGCTGGCTGCTTTTGCTATGGTGATCGCTGTGTTCATTGGGGTAAACGCGGGAATCATTAGCGCTTGGTTTAAAAATTCGGTATTTGATTATCTTGCTATGCTCATTGCATTAGTTGGTGTGTCAATGCCGATCTTTTGGCTTGGATTAATGGGGCAATGGTTTTTCTCGATTGAACTTGGCTGGCTACCGACAACCGGAAGAGAAAATGTCAGAAATCCAGTAGAAGCCATCACCCACATCCATACGATCGATACATTATTTCAAGGGAGACTTGATCAATTTGTTGAAACAATTCGTCATTTGATTTTACCTGGCTGCGCCCTTGCTACTATTCCAGCTGCCATCATTGCAAGGATTACCAGAACAAGTATGATTGATGTTCTCAAATCAGATTATATTCGTACAGCAAAAGCAAAAGGTATTCATACGTATTTGATTATTTACAAACATGCCTTGAAAAATGCTTTTATCCCGATCCTGACGGTCATTGGATTGCAAACCGGACTTTTACTTGGCGGGGCCATTTTGACGGAAACGATTTTTGCATGGCCTGGTATTGGACGTTATATTTACGATGGCATCAGTTATCGGGACTATCCCGTTATCCAGTCAGGCATTCTTGTCATCGCTGTCATTTTTGTACTGATTAATTTTATTGTTGATCTTCTATACGCTGTTATTGATCCGAGAATTAAATATTAGGAGGTGGAGAATCTGGCTGTACTCCGAAAACAGAATGAAGCTGTCACCCGCTCAAGCGTAAAGCGTTTTTTTGAACATCACTTGGCAGCAGCGGGTGCTATTTTAGTCGCCTTGTTCGTGCTGTTAGCGATCTTTGCTCCAGTGCTCGCTCCTTACGGTTTAAATGATCAATCATTAGCAGATCGACTTGCCGGACCATCAACTGAGCACTTATTTGGAACAGATGATTTTGGTCGGGATATTTTTTCCAGAGTGCTTTATGGTGCGAGGCTATCTCTTTGGGTGGGGTTTTTCTCGTGTTTAGGTTCAGCTGTTGCAGGAACACTTTTAGGACTGATTGCTGGTTTTTATGGTAAATGGGTAGACGGACTGATTTCAAGAATTTTTGATATTATGCTTGCCTTTCCAAGTATTTTGTTGGCGATCGCCATTGTCGCCATTCTCGGTCCATCACTTCAAAATGCGCTGATTGCAATTGCAATCATTAATATCCCAACGTTTGGGAGGCTTGTTCGTTCACGGGTGCTTAGCATTAAAGAAGAAGAATATGTATTGGCAGCAAAAGCAATCGGGATGTCCAATTCAAGAATGATGATCAAACATATTCTTCCAAACAGTATGGCGCCAATTATTGTTCAAGCCACACTTAATATCGGAACAGCAATTATTGAAGCAGCAGCGCTCGGATTTTTAGGATTGGGGGCACAAGCACCAAATCCTGAATGGGGTAAAATGCTTGCTGATGCCAGACCTTATTTGGCACAGGCTCCATGGACTTTGTTTTTTCCAGGAATATCGATTATGTTGACGGTACTTGGTTTTAATTTGCTAGGCGATGGAGTGCGGGACACACTTGATCCAAGAATGAAAGAGGGCAAATAAAAAGGCTGTCCGAAAAGAGTGAAATTATTAAAAACTTACAATTAGAGATTGGTGCTAGTTTGTTATCAGCCATGAATCAGGGGGAATTGCGAGACTCCTGCGGGAACTGGGAACAGCGAGCAAATTCCTCCATTTTTATTCACTCCCGTTTGTTAAACATGAAAAGGGCGTCCAATAGTCAAAAATTGACTTACTGGACAGCCCTCTGTTGACCTAATCATCGTCAACCTCCAATTCGCTGTCTTGACGATGATAGGTTTGAAAGCTTGAGATCAATGTTTCTAAATGCTCAAGTTGTTCACGGTACTCCACAGCACTCGCCATAATCATTAACATATTGTAGTCTAATAAATCTTCTGTTAATGTGGGCTGACTTTTTAGAAATGATTCTGTTAAATGCTGTCTATAAATCATTCCTTCTTCATGATGCTCGTGTGCATCATGTGTTTTAACCTTGCCTACGAATCTCATCAGGATTCGCTCATGCCAATGCAAGAGAAAATCAAGTTCTTCGACCAGTGTTTCTTGAAATTCTGTTGGCATATGATAAAAGTCATTTTCAAGACGATGCAGTTTTTTCAGTGTATCAAGCGCACGATTGGAGACGATAATCGCCTGTCTGAATAGGACAAGTTTTCTTGACTTTACATACGAAGATTTTTTAAAATAGCTTCTTTCTTCTTTGTACAACAAATAAAGGTAATCGATTTTCGTCATTTTCTCTTTCAGTTTTTCGATATCTTCTTTTAGCATAGAATGTTCTGTTGTTTTTCGTGTTAAAAGACGAATCCATTTCATCACCTCATCTGTGTTTTCAACGATGAGATTGACAAGTTTTGTTTCATATTTAGGTGGCAGAAAAACCAGATTGACCAAAAATGAACATAGAACCCCTAAAATGACTGTTCCGGTTCTGATCAAAGAAAAAATCAAAAAATTGTCTCCTGAACTTTCCAATATGGCAACGACGGTAACGAGCGCAATTGAAATTGTATTTTCCATTTTTAATTTCAAATTGATTGTGATGACGATAATTGCCGTTAATCCAATAATAATTGGGCTAGGTCCGAAAACAAGCCCGAAGATAATCGCAATTGTTGCTCCAATAATATTTGCTTGGACTTGATCAACAATCGTTAAAAATGAACGGTAAATCGACGGTTGTATTGCAAAGATAGCTGCGATTCCGGCAAAAACCGGAGTTGGCAGACCGATCCATGAGGCCAAATAAAGTGCAAGTGTAATTGCAATGCCTGTTTTAAAAATACGGGCACCAAGTTTCATTAGGTTGTAATAGCATTCCTTTCTATTGTTAAATTCATTCTTTACAGAAAATGCTCTCTCTCGAGATTTTGCCAAACAATAAAGTAATATACAGTGATATCGGCAAATATTCAACTATTTTTTATAAAAAACAAACCATTGTCAAAAATGCTCTCGGACCTAAAGGTGCCTTATCCTTCGTGTTGATAAAAAAGGGAGCTGTGCCGCCCCCTTTATCATACCCGATGTTTCAATTGTTTAAATGATTCATCTACAGCTTTTAATGTATCTTTTATGTCTTTTTCAGTATGAGCAATTGTGATAAACCATGCTTCATATTTAGAAGGTGCAAGATTGATGCCGCGTTCTAACATCAATTTGAAAAATGAAGCAAACATCTGGCCGTCTGAACGTTCAGCTTGCTCATAGTTCTCCACCTTTTCATCGGTAAAGTAGATTGTTAAGGCACCTTTCAAACGATTGATCGTTATGTTAATGCCATGCGTTTTTGCATGCGTTAAAATGCCTTGTTCAAGCATTGCCCCGAGATGATCCAGTTTTTCATATGTTCCTGTTTCTTTTAACACTTCTAAACAAGCGATGCCTGATAAAATGGAGGCAGGGTTTCCAGCCATTGTGCCGGCTTGATAGGCAGGTCCAAGTGGTGCGACCTGCTCCATAATGTCTTTTCTTCCTCCATATGCACCAATTGGCAGTCCGCCGCCGATAATTTTGCCAAGTGCCGTTAAATCAGGCTTAACATTTAAAAGGTCTTGGGCTCCGCCATACATAAATCGGAAAGCGGTGATGACTTCATCATATATAACTAAAGCTCCTGCTTGATGAGACAGTTCATTTACCTGTTCAAGGAACCCCTTTTTCGGTTCAACGATTCCGAAGTTTCCTACGATTGGTTCGACAAGCACTGCTGCTACCTCATCTCCCCATTTTTCAAGTGCTTCTTTATAGCTTTCAATATTGTTAAAAGGCACAGTGATCACATCATGAGCAATGCTTTTTGGAACACCGGCTGAATCTGGAGTTCCTAAAGTTGAAGGACCTGAGCCTGCTGCAACTAGCACAAGATCGGAATGACCGTGGTAACATCCAGCAAATTTAATAATCTTCGTCCGACCGGTATAAGCACGAGCAACACGAATTGTCGTCATGACAGCTTCTGTACCTGAATTCACAAATCGAACTTTATCTAATGAAGGAATGGCTTCCTTGAGCATTTTCGCAAATGTCACTTCATGTCTTGTCGGCGTCCCATAAAGTACGCCGTGTTCTGCCGCTCTTTGAATGGCTTTTGTAATATGGGGGTGTGCGTGCCCTGTTATGATCGGACCGTAAGCTGCTAAATAATCTATGTATTTATTGCCATCTACATCCCAAAAATAAGCACCGCTTGCTCTTTCCATTGCAACAGGTGATCCCCCACCAACCGCTTTGTATGATCTGGACGGACTGTTGACGCCTCCGACTATATGATGGAGAGCTTCTTCATGAAGTTTCTCAGATTGTGTGTATTGCATAATATCCCTCTCTTTTCATCTGTCTATTGTTATATTGTACCATGATGTCAAAAGAGAAGCATGTAACGTGAATTCAGCAGTTTCATTGAATGGAGAGAAATTGTTATTTATAATGAAAGAAAAGCAAGTAAACAAACAGGAGGCAAAACAATGGCTGTTGAACTTGGACAAAACATATGTGATATTGAATTATTCGGTGACGATGGAGAAAAAATAAAACTGTCAGATTTTCAAGGAAAGTATGTCATCCTTTACTTTTATCCGAAAGATATGACACCAGGGTGTACGACTGAAGCCTGTGACTTCAGAGACCATCATGAAAATTTTGCAGAACTTGAAGCCGTCATTATCGGAGTCAGCCCTGATGATCAAGCAAAACATGAGAAATTCAAAAAAAAGCACAACCTGCCGTTTTTGTTGCTTGTCGATGATGAACACAAACTCGCAAAACAATTTGATGTATGGAAACTAAAAAAGAATTTTGGCAAAGAATACATGGGTATTGAACGTTCTACTTTTTTAATTGATAAAAAAGGTCGTCTTATTAAAGAGTGGCGTAAAGTAAAAGTAAAAGATCATGTAAAAGAGGCTCTGCAAACATTAAAAGAAATATGTGGTGAATAAAAAAAGTCCTTTACAACATGGATTAGAAGAATTGCAAGACTCCTATCGGGAACAACGAGCCAGGCGAGCTCCGAGGTAGCTCGCGGTTCGCCCGCGGAAAGCGAGCAACTTCCTAATTTTATCCACACTACTTACTGAAAACCCCCTTCATTTATGGTCAGCCATCTATTGGAAACTAGGATTTGAATTGACAAAATTTCTTTTTAGGAGTTACACTAATTATAAACATTATAATGTAAGAATTTCTTTTAGAAGAGAGGTGCATGACGATGGCTGAACATAACCTAAAAGAAGCTTTGGAAGCGTTGAAGGAAACCGGGGTTCGCATTACTCCTCAACGTCATGCCATTCTTGAATTCCTCGTGAATTCGATGTCACATCCAACTGCAGATGAAATATATAAGGCATTGGAAGGGAAATTTCCCAATATGAGTGTTGCTACAGTATATAATAATTTGCGGGTTTTCAAAGAATCAGGGCTCGTAAAAGAATTAACATATGGTGATTCCTCAAGCCGCTTCGATTTTGTTACCACAGAGCACTATCATGCCATTTGTGAATCGTGTGGAAAAATTGTCGACTTTCATTATCCAGGTCTTGACGAAGTTGAGCAGCTAGCTTCCCATGTAACGGGATTTAAAGTCAGTCACCATAGGCTGGAAATTTACGGGTTGTGCAAGGAATGTGACAAAACAGAAAGCCATTAAAAAGAGCTGGCCGCTTTTTAACGGTCAGCTTTTTGTTGGGCTTTAGTTTTTATTGATGCTTTTTGGTTATATGACTCATTGAATTCTTTTCCTTCAAGATCTTTGTCCAATGTCAGAGGTTCTCTACAATGCATACACATATCAACCCGACCCAAGATTTTGGTCGGCTGTTCGCAATTTGGACAAATCACTTTAACAGCTTTTGTTGACAGCATACCAATCCAAACATAGACAGCTGTACTTAATATAATTGATAAAACTCCCAAGATCATAAACACCGACATCAACAACATCGAAGACCTAAAAAATATTCCGATGTACATCGTGATGAAACCGAGAAACACAAGACTAAGCGCGAATGTTCGGATTTTGTTAATTTTACTAGAATATTTCGCCATATCCATCCCCCTGTCTCTAATATAGCATAACCAAGATGTGATATTCTTTAATAAAAAAGAGTGAAATGAGAAAAATTTTATAGAGAGTTTTGGGGAAATTGATTATAATAGTTCAATGTATTTTGGAAAAAAAGGAGTTTTTACTGGTTCGTAGAAATAGAAACAAAAAAGAGGAGCATTTTTTGAAGTAACGTATTTTATATTTGTATTGGAGGAATGGTGATGGAAAATCTTCTCCGTCCGATTTACCAAGAAAAAGCAAGCTGCCCTGATACTTTAGCTGTTATGATCATTGAGAGGAGAAACCAAACCTCATCTGCAACAGAAAATTTTGATGCGGCATTATTGGTCATCGTCAATAAAGCTGAAGAGCCTGTATTTGTGAAGCATTATGAGTTTAATGGTCAAATAGCTTCTCTTCAAATTATTACTGTTGAACAGCTTCAAGAATGGACATTGCTTGGTACAAACAGAAGAATTATCGATTGGATTCTTAATGGAAAAGTTTTATTTGATCGAAACGAATACATTGCAAAGCTGATAGAACAACTCAATACTTTTCCGTTTCCTGAACGAAAATTAAAAATTGGTCTTGAGTATGGAAAGTTAATTAGAAGATATATAGAAGGAAAATCATTTTTTGAAGATGATCAATTCCTAGATGCGTATAATTCTATCGCGCACGCTCTTCATCATTTAGCTAGAATTGAAGTGATAGATAAAGGATTCCATCCAGAGGTAACGGTTTGGAATCAGGTTCGCCATATGGAGCCGCAAATTTATAAACTATATAAGGAACTAATTGAGAGCAATGAAAGTTTGCAAAAAAGGCTGGAATTATTATTTCTTGCTAGTGATTTTCTTATTCATTCAAAAACAGAAGTTGGAGCTGCTCATCTTCTTGGTGTCATGAATAAAAAGCCGGTTTGGCAGTTTGCCGAACTACTCCAACATCCTGAACTTAAATATTTCAGTACTGATCTCGGGGTTATTCTAGAGTTTTTAACAGAAAAGAACATTGTAGGCGTAAAGGCGATTGAAACAAAGGGACAAAAAATATTTCATAGAGGATATTTTGTTAAAAAAGATGTTGACTCTTAATTATAATAGTGATATATTATTATACGTCGCTGTTACAGTATCAGTTTTCACTGAAAACAACAGCGGCGAAAAAAACATTTGACACTTCAGTTTGAAAATGTTATATTAATAAAGTCGCCTCTTTGAGAGGTGGAAATGATCTTTGAAAACTAAACAAGACAAAACGTACCTGTTAATTCAAGAAATAAAAAAGCACATTTAGTGCAAGTCAGGGCAGATGTCGTCACAAGTGACGAACTTAATCTGCACTCCATTTTATGGAGAGTTTGATCCTGGCTCAGGACGAACGCTGGCGGCGTGCCTAATACATGCAAGTCGAGCGGACCATAGGGAGCTTGCTCCCGAAAGGTTAGCGGCGGACGGGTGAGTAACACGTGGGTAACCTGCCTGTAAGACTGGGATAACTCCGGGAAACCGGGGCTAATACCGGATGCTTGATTGAACCGCATGGTTCAATCATAAAAGGTGGCTTCGGCTACCACTTACAGATGGACCCGCGGCGCATTAGCTAGTTGGTGAGGTAACGGCTCACCAAGGCAACGATGCGTAGCCGACCTGAGAGGGTGATCGGCCACACTGGGACTGAGACACGGCCCAGACTCCTACGGGAGGCAGCAGTAGGGAATCTTCCGCAATGGACGAAAGTCTGACGGAGCAACGCCGCGTGAGTGATGAAGGTTTTCGGATCGTAAAACTCTGTTGTTAGGGAAGAACAAGTACCGTTCGAATAGGGCGGTACCTTGACGGTACCTAACCAGAAAGCCACGGCTAACTACGTGCCAGCAGCCGCGGTAATACGTAGGTGGCAAGCGTTGTCCGGAATTATTGGGCGTAAAGCGCGCGCAGGCGGTTCTTTAAGTCTGATGTGAAAGCCCCCGGCTCAACCGGGGAGGGTCATTGGAAACTGGGGAACTTGAGTGCAGAAGAGGAGAGTGGAATTCCACGTGTAGCGGTGAAATGCGTAGAGATGTGGAGGAACACCAGTGGCGAAGGCGACTCTCTGGTCTGTAACTGACGCTGAGGCGCGAAAGCGTGGGGAGCGAACAGGATTAGATAC
>NZ_JABJUQ010000007.1:850000-2817500 GCF_013155385.1 Bacillus sp. WMMC1349
CTGTTTTTGGAGGGGTAGCGAAGTGGCTAAACGCGGCGGACTGTAAATCCGCTCCCTCAGGGTTCGGCGGTTCGAATCCGTCCCCCTCCACCATTTATATTAGGGGCATAGTTTAACGGTAGAACAGAGGTCTCCAAAACCTCCGGTGTGGGTTCGATTCCTACTGCCCCTGCCAATTAGTATATTAGAATGTATGGCGGTTGTGGCGAAGTGGTTAACGCACCAGATTGTGGCTCTGGCACTCGTGGGTTCGATTCCCATCAATCGCCCTTTTATGAGATTATATTGGGCTATAGCCAAGCGGTAAGGCAACGGACTTTGACTCCGTCATGCGTTGGTTCGAATCCAGCTAGCCCAGTTTTCAGTTGCGGAAGTAGTTCAGTGGTAGAACACCACCTTGCCAAGGTGGGGGTCGCGGGTTCGAATCCCGTCTTCCGCTCCAATTTCTTTAGAATGGCGGCATAGCCAAGTGGTAAGGCAGAGGTCTGCAAAACCTTTATCCCCGGTTCGAATCCGGGTGTCGCCTTTTAGCCCTTGCCGGGGTGGTGGAATTGGCAGACACACAGGACTTAAAATCCTGCGGTAGGTGACTACCGTGCCGGTTCAAGTCCGGCCCTCGGCACCATAGCTCACACTTGCCGGTGTGGCGGAATTGGCAGACGCGCACGACTCAAAATCGTGTTCCTTCTGGAGTGTCGGTTCGACCCCGACCACCGGTATCGATAAAAGCTTGAAAAAGTCTTTAAGATCAAGGGTTCTCACAGTTGTGAGGGCTTTTTTTATTGCCATTTCGCACGATTTAAGTAGAAAAAATCGTGTGCTATGAGGTGAAGTAAAATGACCAGAAGAAAAAATGAGAAAAGTGAGAGGGAAAGTGTGAGATGGGAAGTTGAGAGTAACAGGTTATTATTATCGCTGAACAGAATTGTCTAATTGAAAAATAAATCACCTAAACAAAATAAACCTTTCCGATTCTGGGACTTTTTCATGCTCATCCTTTGTCTTTACTCTGTTTTCTCGTGTTTCTATTACGCAACATTCTTCGAAATTTTTATTTTAACTCAAACGTTGGAATGAGGGGTGGGTGCTTTGGGGGATGTTTGTACATAGTAGATATGGATCTATGTCAAGATATTGGACACTTAAAATATTAAATTTTCAAGGCTACCGCGCTTCGCTTGCTGTCCTCTTAATAGAAGGAACGGCATTCTCCCATTCCTTCTATTAAGAGGTAACTAAACTTCTACTCTATCAGTTGCATTCACTTTTGCGCATACTTTTTCTCATAAGCTATCGGTGATAAATAACCAATAGATGAATGAATACGTTTGTAGTTGTAAAAAGTCATGATATAGGCAAATATGCTTCTTTTTGCTTCTGCTCGTGTTTGATACTTCTGATGGAATATGAGCTCCTTCTTGATCACACTGTGAAAAGATTCAATACATACATTATCGTAACCGTTACCTTTTCTGCTCATACTTGTCGTAATCTTATAGTCTCGTAGAACTGCTTGATAGTCATACGCTGCGTATTGACTACCTCGATCGGAATGGTGAATAAGCCCTTTCTGTGGTGGCTGCTGGTTTATCGCCCGTTTCAAAGCTGTAATGGTCAATTCCTTCGTCATACGTCTACTCATTTCCCAACCGATGATTCTCCTTGAAAATAAGTCTATGATCGTAGCTAAATACAACCAACCTTCTCTTGTCCATACATAGGTTATATCACCAACCCAAACAGCTCCAGGCTTGTCTACGTGGAAGTTTTGCTTCAATACATTCGGATAAATAGGATAAGAATGCTTAGAATTTGTCGTCGCCTTGTACTTTTTCACCGTTTTAGACCGCAAGTCATTCTCGCTCATGATACGAGTAACAGTCTTTTGAGATACATCCCAACCCTCTTGTTTTAATTGTTCAGTGATTTTAGGGCTACCATACCTTCTCTTAGACTCCATATAAACACGCTTCACTTCGGCTGTTAGCTTTTCTCTACGCTTTTTCTGCTCGCTCTTATCTCGATTCCTCCAGTCATAATAACCACTTTTCCAAACACCTAATACTTCGCACATCTTCGCTACACGGAACTCGTGTCGGTGTTTTTCGATGAAGTCATAAATTACTTCTGGTTTTTTGCGAAGATGCCCATAGCCTTTTTTAAAATGGAAACTTCCTCTTCCAAGTCACGAATACGTTTATCTTTTTCATAATTAGCTTGATCCTTGGGATTAAGATTCCCACTTCCTACAAAGGCATCCTCCTGCTCTTCCTTATACTTATCCGCCCACTTATGCAAAGTTTGATAAACTAAATCTAGCTCTCGTGCAACTTCAGCTACCTTTCTTCCATCTTCCACAACCATCTTAACAGCATAAATTTTAAAGTCTTTATCGTATCTTTTTCCGTTCATTTTGGACACTCCTAGAAATTATTAGTTTCAGTATAAAAATCTCTATTCTCTGTGTCCAATTATTAGACTAACATCAGATATAATAAGATTTTCTTGAGTTTGCAATATTTGTGCAAAGAAACAGAAAATAGAGAAAAGAGGTAATAATTCTACAAATGCAATAATGTTATACTGAAAGAAGTAGTTGGAATTCTTTATAAGCAATACCTGTTTTTTATTACCCTACTTCTGTCTTGTAATATGGGTTGAGCTGACAGGATAGATAAAATGAATAAAAAGTAGTCTAAAACAATATTGTGTATTCGCAATGTAAATCCGTATTCAAACAACGCATATAAAAAGGCAACACCTCCTAGTATGATAAACTTATCAATTTAAGGAGGTGCTTTCTATGCCCCAACAAAAATTAACGATCGTCCCCGTAACTTTACACACCGAAAAAGAAAATACTTCTGTTACAAAGGTAGCAATACCTTCCTTAAATCCAACTTGCACGATTAAAACGTCAAACGCTGAAATTTCCTTCTTCAACGGTATAGATGAGCACATTATCCAAACAGTTATGAAGGAGTTGAAAAATCAATGAAACACGATTATACAAGTGTGAAAAACATTTATATTATTTGTGGTAAGACAGATATGAGAAAAGGAATTGATGGGCTGGCAACTTTGATTCAAGATTCCTTCGAACTTGATCCATACGGAGATTCCATTTTCCTATTTTCAGGGTGGAGTAAAGATCGATATAAGTGTTTGTATTTCGATGGTGATAGCTTCGCCATGCTTTATAAACGTTTGGATAACGGTAAATTACAATGGCCTAAAGATGAAAATGAGGTACGAAATCTATCACAGCAGGAGCTTCGCTGGCTCCTAGAAGGCCTATCCATTCAGCAACCAAAGGCCATTCAACAATCACCAAAAGGTGTATTTTAAATTGAAATTATGATCTTCATTTTGTCGTTCAAATGGTATACTATGGTTAACTTATTTGGACGAATCGTGGTGAAAAATGTGGCGAAGATTTCCTCTACAAATGAAAATCATAACGAGAAATTAATACAACTTCTCGAAGCACAATTAGAACATTTGAAGCAGCAAAATAAAGAACTATCGAAGAAGTTAGATCAATCATTGAAGCAGAACCATGCTTTAAACGAACAACTTCGTCAATTAACCAAGCTTTTATATGGACATAAAACGGAAAATCGAAATATAATGTTCCCGATGGACAAGGATCATTATTTGAGGATGATCCGTCTTTTAGTTGAGCACACAGAAGAACAAAGCCAACAGAAGATTTCTTATACTGTTGTTCGAAAAGTTCGCAAAAAAAGAAATGATTCATTGCACGATGGTATTGAAGTAGAAGCTATTCACCACCTTCTTGAAAATACAATCTGTGACTGTTGCCAAGGGCAAATGATTGAAATTGGCAGTACAATCGTACGTGAAGAAGCGGAATTTATTCCTGCAAAAATGAAGAAAATTCAACACGTTGAACATGCTTATGAATGCAAAAATTGTAAAACTGAATCATTTCAAAAAACTCAGATTAAACGTGGGAAAGCACCACATCCTCCTATTCAACGTAGTATGGCAAGTCCTAGCGTACTTGCCAAAGTAATTTATGATAAATTTTCACAATACGTACCACTTTACCGTCAAGTAAAGGAATGGGATCGTTATGGCTTGAGTACGAATGATAAGAACTTATCGAATTGGGTCATTCGTGCGTCACTGGATTGGCTTTTACCGATTTACGAACGAATGAAGCAGTTCATGATGGATAAATCAATTTTACATGTCGATGAAACGTATGGACAAATAATTAACCGATCCGATGGGAAATCTGGTCAAGCCAATGCTTATAATTGGGTATATCGAAGCGTACCTAGCCAAGGTCCAATAATAACTCTCTTTCAAAGTGCCTTATCACGAGCTCGATCTGTTCTTCAAGGTTTTATAGAAGGCTTTTCTGGATGATCGCATGATACATCGTGCAGAAATTATTCACTTAACTGGTGACAGTTATCGTATGAAACATAGATCTTCTATTTTCAAGCAAGAAAGTGTTCCAAATTAATGATCAAAAACTGTACCTTTTTACTTGACGGTCACAGCGAGTTATTGTGATGATTTATATCGACTCGAAAGGGAATTTAAACATTTGTCTCCGAGTAGGCGCAGAAAAAAACGTCAAAAATACTCTAAGCCAATTGTAGATAAATTCCTTGATTGGGTTGAAACATCACCATTCTACGGAAAAAATGCCCTGGCGAAAGCAGCCGAATACACATTGAACAGGGCAAATGGACTTAAAGCTTTCTTGAATGATGGACGCATTGAAATTGATAATAATCCAGCCGAAAATGCCATCCGTCCCAACGTTTTGGGTGGAAAAAACTGGTTATTTTCAGTTAGTGAAGCTGGAGCAAAAGCGAACGCCATTTGTTTAAGTATCGCAGAAACAGCCAAAAGTAACGGCGTAGATTTCTATGAATATATAAAGATTCTTTTGACCGATCTACCAAATCTAAACATCTATCAAAATCCTGAAATCATAGATCAATACATGCCCTGGTCAAAAATGGTTCAGGCAAAGTGTAGTAAACAAATGAAATAAGCCGTATATTTGATTGAAAAAATCAGAATATACGGCTATTTGTGATGCGTACCGTAAAGTTGCGCTTATTTTTTATAATTCGGGCTTACTTCGCAATAAAGCATCTAACACTTTAACAGTATCACTACCAAATCTATTTATATTTTTAGGAGTTTTTGTTATCTTTGAACAAGAAGGAATACAAGAACAATAGATGCAATGTTGAGTAACAAAAAATACATAGGTATCGTTCGACTCTCCAGTTTGTGTGAAATGGCCAATACGTGTCTGAAATTAATCATCGAGCTATTGATGGAACATTTAAAGATACACAAATAGAAAAGTCCCATCGTAGTAATATTGTAAAGGATGAGAATGGTATTAGTAGAAAAAAAGAAATATACTTTTAAAAAATAGGTAGGTAGGAGGAAAGTATGAAAGAAACTAAAGAAAATAGAAATCAAAATAACTTTAATGGAACGACAAATTTTAATGGTCCAACACAAGTCGCCGCAGGAGATATAATTAACAATATCTCAGGTGATTCTCATCATGAAGCAAAATATACACCTGAACCATTATGGAGAAGTCCATTTACTTTGGCTGTTTTATCTTGGATTAGTGTGGCTATTGGGATACTTGGAATGTTTCCTATTAGCAAAATCGTAAAAAATGCATTAAGCCTCTTCAGTGGGTCTTTGCAGGTAAAATCAGCTTTTGAGATTCAAAACTATTTAATAATATTTGCGATATTAACTCTTTTATTTATTTTGTTGTTTAGCCTTAGGAGGATTACGAAGAATCAAACTAGACATCCCCTATTATTTAATTATGCAATAAGTGGGTATGGTGGAAGATTGATTTTAGAAAAGATACGTATTGGTAAATGCCCGTGGAGGAAGGATGAAATATTATAATAAACCTGTGAAATGGGTGGATAAATACTACAGTGATGGTAAAATTAAGCGTGAAGTTACAAGGAGAACTCCTGCATTAGAGTGCAAACGAAACGTGGAGCATTGGTATGAAATCGATCCTGCTGAAGATAAAATAAATTTTATTAATATCATTAAAATTCAGTATATTAGATTAATCATGCAAATAGCATAATCTTAATCAAATATTTCGACTTGGTAAGATTGTTATCAAATCTATACAATAGATACAGGAATTTTTATGTTTTTGTGTAAAATAGGGAGCGTAAACTAAACTGTGTAAGTAAGAATGCGTACGGTTCTTATTCACACAGTTTTTATTTTGATAGAATGATACATATAAAGCTAAAGGAGTGTTTTCAATGGGGAAATTGAAAAGAGATCCTAATTTTGAGAGCTTAGAAGAGTTACAGAGAGAATTTACAGACTACGTGCATTGGTTCAACCACCTACGCATTCATGGGACTTTAGATGATTTAAGTCCAGTGGAATACAAACTTATACACCTTAAGAAAACTGTCTAGTTTAGTGTTGACAATCCAAGGCTTAATAGGATCTAAAAAGAATACTTCGGAAGTCATTTTATTCTTTTTCCTTAATTTTTAAAAAATTAAATAAACAAAAATTATAACTAGTATTCCTCTTTTTAACTTAGTCATTATGATTGTATTAACCTATCTAGTTCCAAACTATAGAGTGTTCGGGAAAAAAGGATTTTGCTATGTAAAATTCAAGTATGAAGGTAATATGGTATAATAAAGTAAAACAACTCATGGAAAAGCTTATATTACCAGTGCTAGAGAAATTATTTTCTCGAAGAATGTACTCCTGTACTATTAATGCTGGATTTACGCTTCGAAGTATTTGGAAATATCGAATGAGAGACAAGTTTTATTCTTTTTTAAAAGCTAACACATGCTTCAGAATACAAAGATTACTTGTTAGGATTAATCTTTTATAAGTACTTATCTGATAATGTCTTAGTCAAAGTATTAGAAGAGGCAGATGAATCGGCTAGAGGAATACGACACACAAGAAAAACAAACTCAATTATATACGGAATTAATGACAAATGTAGATGTTAAGGATGACTTGATTGAAACATTAATTAATACATTAGGCTTATCATTTTGAACCAGATTAATTATTCAACGTATTAACTAAACAAGCAAAAAAAAACACGTTTCAGTTGAATGACTTGAATAAAGCATTTATCGACTTTTCTACGAAACATGATCAATTCAGAGGGGTGTTTAATGATGTAGATTTAAAATCAAACAAATTGGGTTCGGATGACCAAGAACGGAATATTACGATTACAGAAGTATTAAAGAAATTAAACGATGTTGATGTGATAGGTCACGATGGCGATGTAATTGGAAATGATTATGAGTTTCTAATTTGGTCAATTTGAGTCAGAAGCCGGTAAGAAAGCTGGTGAATTCTATACGCCTCATCAAGTATCAGTCATGATCCATGATCGCTCGTATTGCTGCAATGGGACAAGAGGACAAAAAATTGTTTAGTGTTTATGACCCTACAATGGGAACGTGTTCATAAATGTTGAATATTCAAAACTACATTAACCACCCAGAAAGTGTAAAATGTCATTATCTGGAATTAAACACAACCACTTATAACCTAGCGAAGATGAAGCAGTAAGACTTCTAGCGGAGGACTTTAATACTGCAAAGTGTAAGTGATTATGATCATATCGAAAGAGGATAGGGTGGTGCTAGGCAACTAGAATAGGAAAAGTAACAATCCTTATCTTACTCAAAAATATCAATACTTTAGTTCAACTAGGGAACTGGCAGAAACGATTTTTGGTAATAGAAAAATGCCTTAGCCTGAGTTTCTAGTCAAGATATCTGAGATAACTAAAGCAAGTGTTACTTTTTATCCGGTTAAATCTGAAATAGTATCGGTTATTCCCCGTTTTAAGTCTATTTCTTAATTTTTAAGGAATTTATATTTACCAAGTAGGGTGTAATTAGGAATAAATATAGATAAGGAAGAATTTATAATGCTTCTTCTTTTATTGATATGGTATTATTGAACTGCAATTGGACCGTAATATCTTCTCAGGAGAGTTTGGAATGTCAAAAGGAATTATAGGTAATAAACAAACGGGTTTAGTGGGTGATGTGTTAAAGAACAGCATTTCTAAAGGAAGTAAAAACAAAGAGATAGGGCAAAGGTGGATGGATACAAACTTAATTCTACAGGACATTGTTTGATGTATTAGAGAATTTATTCCTTTTTAGGAGACTTAGATAAAAAAATTAATATAACTGGAGAGGTTGTATGGTGGAGTTAACTAATAGGCGAAAAGCACTTATTGTTGCGTACTATTTATCTAAATATGATAAAAAAGCATTGCGATCTTTACAATATGAAACATTTCGTGCTGCGTTTCATGACATAGGGACTAAACTTGGGATAAAGCCTAATACTATTAAAAATAGAAGAGATGATTACGATTCAATTCATGATAATGGCAGGAATGGATGGTATCAAAAAGAACTGTCAAAACGTAGTTTAGAGATAGTTCAAACATTTGAAGGTGTTAGTGAAGATGCGTTAAAAGAAATAGTGGAGGATATATTAAATGGAAATGCTGAGAACGAAGATATACTAGATATTTTCAAGGAAGATAGTGAGGGAGATTTATCTGTAACATATAATCATAGAGGTGTAACAGGAAAAAAAGCAGAACAAATTTTTATGGATTATTTTAACGATGGATTTCTGAGTGACTTTAAGGGTGATTTAATTGACACAAGGGATGAAGGATGTGGATATGATTTTAAGCTTGCTCGAGATGCAAATATTGTATTTGAAGTTAAGGGATTGTCTGATGCAACAGGAGGAATCAGCTTCACAGATAAAGAATGGAAGGTTGCAAAACAATTAAGAAAAAATTATAACTTAATAATAGTTAGCGAAGTATTTGTAAGCCCAAAAGTTAGATTAGTAGTAGACCCATATGAAAAGATTAATCCTAGAAAAAACATAACTAAAGTTGTTTCTGTGAATTGGATCTTTCAAAGTAAAGATTTGGAGCAATGAATTCAAAAAAATCCCATCTTACATTTCGAGGATAGGACATTCCTGTTAGAAGGATTTTCGGGGACTTGAACAAAAAAGAGTCCTCTTGGTATGATACGGGGTGTCAAATCTCGAGAATTGAACCCTAATTTGTAACCAAGGAGGATTCCAAAATGGAAAACAGAAAATAAATCAAGTCACTGAAAAAACACTTGTAGTCGGAATCAATATTGCCAAACGGACACACTATGCTTGTTTTGTAGATGACCGTGGGAGTGTGCTCCAAAAATCATTCTCTGTTTCTCAAGTTGAAAACGGATTCGAACTTTTCTATTAACGTGTTCTGGCAGCCATGAAAGAAAATGAAAAAACAGAAATCATTGTCGGGATTGAACCTACGGGACATGACCGGCTCAATTTGGCCTACTTCCTTGAGGAACGGGCATCCCCTTTGTTATGGCTAATCCTATGCATGTTAATCGTTCAAAAGAGTTGGACGATAATCTGCCGACTAAACATGACCGTAAAGATGCATTAGTAAATGCTCGTCTCATAAAAGATGGCACGTATCTTGAAAGGTATGGAGGCTGAACTTCGAGTTGGATCATCGTTTAGAGGTAAGTTAGTGGAGGAATTAGGCACTGTCAAAAATATGATCATTCGCTGGTTAGATCGATATTTTCCTGAGTTTACTCAGGTGTTTCGGTCATTCGGAAAAATGGCTTTGACAGTACTTGAATGCACTCCCTTTCCGAACGATCTTCACCAGAAACAAACCGATGAAGTCTTATCCCTTTATCGTAAGGTTGAGGGGCTCAAATCCCCACAAAGGTCAAAAGCAGTACGCCTGATAGAAGTGCTGCAAACTCTATCGGAGTAACAGAAGGACATAAGATGGTCCGTATGGAAATTGCCACACTTGTCCGTCGTTACCATCAACTCGAACAAGATATCGAAAGCATAACTGGACACTTAGTTGAGCTTGTAAAAACATCTGTAGAATATGAGTGGTTATCAACGGTTCCAGGACTGGGAGATACAACGATTGTGGATTTATTAGCTGAAATCGGAAGCTTTTCACACTACGAAGTTCCACGCCAACTCATTAAACCAGCGGGATTCACGTTGTGAGAAAATTCTCCCGGCTTGCATAAATGGCAAAAACGCATCTCCAAACGAGGAAGAAGGAAACTGCGTACCCTTCTGTTCCGAGTGATGATGCCAATACGCAAGAAGCAATCCATCGTGATTCTATGCGTAAACTATTCGGAATTAGCACTAAGCACAGGGCGTTTGACGCACAGCGAATGATGAGGGATATTCTATTCTCGCAGATGTTGCATAAGATCTATACTCCCTTAAATAGACCTAGACAACAGGATGACACGGAGAAAGCTAGCATTATTTTTTCCATTCGACCTTGAGTCCCTATAGGAGCTTCGCGCTAGCCTCTGCCTTATGACTAGACCGAACGAAGGAATGTAGGCACTTAGATGCCCAGAGATATGGGAGGGTACGTCATCATAAGTTACGCAGAGATCCATTGTGCATCGCATAAATTCCTAACACTACTTTCCGTATTTATCCAGTAGTGACCACGCAGTGTACCGAAGTATTGGATTTGTCTAACATATTATAAAATTATTGTTATAAATTGTGCCAAAAAAATTTTTTGACACCCCAACAATGGCTCAAAACGTTGGTAAGCCAACATTTATAGAGGGAGGGATAAAACTTGCATACTTTTGATAGTGAGATTGTAGTACCCGATGCTACTCCTTTAATTAATTCGTTACGAGCAATAGGATATAGTTTTGAAGCAGCAATCGCAGACATAGTTGATAATAGTATTGATGCTAATGCTTCTGTAATAAAAATAGACATGGTTTGGGATAGTGATAAGAGTTATGTTCGAATAGAAGATAATGGATTTGGTATGAGTGAAGCTGAGCTGGTACTTGCTATGAAGATTGGGTCAGCAAACCCTAATAATGAAAGAAAGCAAGGGATATTAGGTCGATTTGGCATGGGATTAAAGACAGCTTCTTTTTCATTAGGGAAACGCCTAACAGTTCAAACAAAAAAGAGTGAACAGTCCTTTACTCGTTGTTGGGATTTGGATTATATTGAGGACACGAATAGGTGGAATCTACTAAAAAGTCCATTTAATTCACAGTCTAGTGGGATATTACATTCTGTAGAAAATACATCAGGTACGGTGGTATTAATTGAAAATCTTGATAGAGTTGTCGAGGAACCGTATACACCCAAAAAAGTTCAAAAGTTTTTTAATAAAATTGATATGGTGAAAGATCACTTAGCTATGGTTTTTCATAGATTCTTAGAGGGGCCAAATAAAATTCAAATATATTTGAATGGTAATAAAATAGTACCATGGGACCCTTTCTCAAGCAAAGAAATTGCCACTCAGGAATTACCTCCTGAATCTGTATTGATTAAAGACGATATAGTTATGATACAACCTTACATCCTTCCACACCATACAAAATTAACTCAAACAGAATATGAAAAATCAGCAGGCCCTAAAGGGTGGTTGGAACAACAAGGTTTTTATATCTATAGAAATAAGAGATTATTAGTAGCTGGAAGCTGGTTACATCTCTTTTGTCGTGAAGAATCATATAAGTTGGCACGAATTAAATTAGATATAACAAATATGTCGGATTTCACTTGGCAGATTGATATAAAAAAATCAAACGCCAAACCCCCACAAGAATTAATAGGTATACTTAGAAAAATCGGTGAAAAGACAAGGAAAAAATCGCATGAGGTTTTTTACCAAAGAAGTGTCAATAAATCTCCTGAAAATAACATGATGAATGATTATATATGGGAGCAAGTTTCAACAAAAACTAATTCCTATTTTCGTTTAAATAAAAATAACAGCTATTTAAAAGACCTTTTTGAGTCTAATGAAGATTTTGTAGCACAATTAAAATTTTATTTATTTCATGTTGAGGAATACTGTCCTGCGAATCTAGTTTCATTTAACATAAATCAACCAACAGTAACAAGAGTAGAGGAAATAACTACTGAACAGAAAAATAAAATAAAAATACTAATTGATATCTTTAGAGAGAATAACTATAGTTTGGATGAAATTATTGAACAATTGGCTAACTACAATAGTTTTAGTTTTCATTCAAAGGAAGAATTAAAAAGTATCGTTTATGAGATAGTAGGAGGCCATTATGTATAATGATGCTAGGGATACAGCACTTAGAATCCTTGAAAAACTTAATATGGATGACATAAACCTCATTGATGAAATTGTTAAAGCTATCGATAGGGCTAGTGTTGTGTTTGAGTTATCAGAAGATGAGAAGATTCAATTAAAAAAGGATCTAATAAAAAGCCTCAATATAACAATGACACATAAGAGTATATTGTTAAATCACGATGATAGCGAACATATACCATGGCTACCAGCAAAGAAGCATTCGTTAAAATTTAAATACTGGAATAGGTATAAAAAGTACCTTTTGTCGGAAAAAAAGTGGTCACCTAATGTCGTGAACTCACTTGACGATACTAGTGAATCTATCATTGAACTTTTGGAAGATCCATCAGTGGAAGGCAGAAAATACGATAGAAGAGGACTAGTTGTTGGTTATGTACAATCTGGTAAAACAGCAAACTATACAGCTGTAATAAATAAAGCGTTTGATACTGGATTTAAATTAATTATTGTTCTTGCTGGTATGCATAACGATTTAAGATCACAAACGCAAATGAGATTGGACGAGGAAGTGCTAGGCTATGAAACTAGTAAGGATAAGCTAAAGGATGCATTAGAAAGCCAAATGAACGCTATTGGTGTAGGTAAGCTTTTTGGAGAGAACTTCTTTGAAGTGTTCTCGTTAACTACAAGGGATCAAAAAGGAGATTTTACTGCAAGCAAAACAAAAGTGAATATACAACCAAAGGTTCAACCACTTTTATTGGTTGTTAAAAAAAATGTAAGTGTATTAAAAAGTATTTTAAAGTATTTTAGAACAACAAGTCCCTTAGCTAGACTTAGTGATCCTAATGCTCCGTTTAAGACAGTACCTAACATACCGTTTCTTATGATAGACGATGAAGCGGACCAAGCTTCCGTAAATACTGTGGATATCTATGATGAGAATGGGGATTTGATACCTGACTATGACCCATCTAAGATTAATATGTATATTAGAGATATATATAATACCTTCGAACAAAGAGCATACGTTGGTTATACTGCGACTCCCTTTGCTAATATCTTTATTAACCAATATGGTTCAACCAATCAACATGGTGAGGACTTATTTCCTAAAGATTTTATTATTAACCTTCCGAAACCTTCGAATTATGTTGGCCCATCGGAATTTTTCTTATTGGATTCGGAGGATGAGGTATATTCTAAACCACCATTAATAAAAGAGATAGAGTATCATGAAGAATTTCTACCGTTTAAACATAAAAAAGACCATGAACCTTGTACTCTACCATACTCTTTAGTAGAAAGTATATATGCCTTTATAATTGCAACTACTATTAGAAAATTAAGAGGACAAATAAATGTTCATAACTCAATGTTGATCCATACAACTAGGTTTAAAGATGTTCAAAAGAGAGTAAAAGACTTAGTTGTAGAAGAAATGAGAGAAATAAAAAATGATGTTAAACATAGCAACAAATTAGGCCCGCATTATTTGGGAATGAAATCATTTTTTGATTCTGAATATAATACTAGAAAGTTAGCTGAATTAAGAGGTGAATTTCCTAATCATTTCGACGATAATTTAGAGTATAACATTACTTGGGAAATGGCGGAACAAGAGTTGAATGCAACTATTAACTCTATTAAAATAAAAGTAATTAACGGTAATAGTAAAGATTCACTAGAATATAACGATTACAAAGAAACTGGTTTAAATGTTATTGCAATTGGTGGAGACAAGTTATCAAGAGGTTTAACTCTAGAAGGACTGACTGTCAGTTATTATTTACGAGCTAGCAAAATGTACGATACCCTTATGCAGATGGGAAGATGGTTTGGGTATCGACAGAATTATTTAGATGTTTGTAGAATTTATACAACCGGAGAGATTATTTCTTGGTTCCAGCACATCGCATCCGCAACAGAGGAACTAAGAGGTCAATTAGATTATATGGCAGAGATAAAAGCAACGCCAAGTGAATTCTTACTAAAAATACTATCTCATCCAGATATGTATATTACAAGTACCTTAAAAATGCGTTCAGCTAAACAAATAAAAGTCGACTATAGCAATGAATTGATCCAGACAACTGTGTTTCCTATAGACAGTAGTGACTTTCATAAGAAAAATTTCGATGCAGTATCTAGGCTTGTATCAATAATTCAAGATAAGTATACAAAGAGGTTTAGCCCAGATTTAAGGGTGAATTCTGGGAAAAATAATCACTATTACTGGGAACGTGTAGGACTTGAACACATAGTAAATTTTTTAGAGGAATATCAGACCGTGTCATCTGCTTCTAGAGCAAACAGTAAAAGCTTGTCAAAATATATAGAAAAAAGAGCAGAGGAACAAGAACTTTTAAATTGGACGGTTGTTCTAATTAATGTTGGCGAAAATAAAACTGAGTTTGCTCATTTAAAACTAGGAGAAGGTATTAGACGTACAGGGATAGAAACGAAGGGCAGAATAGACTTTACATCTATAAAGACATTAACTTCTGCGGGTCATGAATTTTATGACTATAATGATGAGCAATACAAGGCTGCTCAAGAGATTCTTGATCTAGAAAAAGGTAAGAGAAACAAAAAGGCTGCTTCCAAAAAAGCAAGATCCATACGTAATCCAAAAAATGGTTTACTGATCCTGTACCCTTTACGTCATGAACCACTTGACAAGTACAAATATACTCAAGGGAATAAACCATTTGGTTTTGCAATTTCCTTCCCTGAAAGTAATAGTGAAAATACTGAGGTTGACTATGTTGTTAATAGTTCACTTGCAGAGGATGAAGAATATTGGAACGAATTGGATTAACATATAAAGAGATAGATAATAGTGTTACTTTTGGTGTTTTGCTAGAATCGCAGTTAAAAGCAAGACTCATAAAAGATCTTAGCTTTACTTCTATTTTCCTTGCAATAAATGCGGAACACAAGAGACTTTTTCTCTTGGGATTAACTAGAATAATGGAAAAAGATACAGTTGATAAGTTTCCAACTTGGAAGGGCATCAATATATATCAAAAGAAGATGTTTAATCCACTTACAAACAAGGAAGGTTGGTTCTTAGTTTTTGAACAGCAGGACTTGATTGCTAATGAAATTTTTGAATACCTTGTTGGGGATATATTAGAATTCATTATTGATTCTACGACCTTAAACCAGCTACAATCTAGATTAAAAAAAGTTTTATTTAAGTGGCAGGCATTTTTTTCTAAGAATAGTACAACTGGAATGTCAGAACAGCAACAACAAGGGCTGTTAGGTGAACTTACATTCATCTACCAAGCGTTAAAATCCACTAGTAGCCCAAGAAAAATAATATCATCTTGGTATGGTGCAGATAAGGAAAAAATTGATTTTCAGATAGGTAATGTTGGGATTGAAATAAAAACATCAAGTGCCGGGAGACCATATAGAGTAACAATTAGTGCTGAGGATCAATTAGAAACCTCCCAAGAAATAGATCTATATCTTTATTGTATTATGCTTGAACGGTCTAAAAGGTTAGGTGTTACTATATTAGATATAATTAAAGACATTAGGCTATTACTCAATGAATATCCTGATGTATTACTTGAATTTAATAATAAGTTATTTATTTGTGGAATTATTGAACCGAACTTAAATGAGGGAAAGTTAATAAAATTTATCGTCAAAGATACCTTTTATTTTACAGTTGAAGCCGAGTTTCCTAGAATCACAAAAAGCATACTACCTTTAGGTATCTTAAATGTTAAATATCAGCTCTCATTAGATAGTTGCAATTCATTTCAAGTTCAGGAAGAACAAGTTCTTTATAAGGTAAAGGAAGTCATTCAATGAAACTAGAAGATTTTATTGCTACATTTACTGAAGAGATAGATAGTCAATATGATAATGCTTCAAATTCAGAGCAGTTTTTTGTAGAAAAGTTGGGAGAATATCTTTCGGAAAATGGAATTATCACAGATATAGAGCTGAGTTTTGGTCAAAAATCTGGTCAAGGGTTAAAAGTTAATGCTTATTCTTTTAATGAGGAACAAGAAACTTTAAGTATTTTTATAGCAGAATATGATAGGTACAAATTTGGTAAAACCATTAGTAAGTCTAATGTTGAAAAAACTCTGAGAAGAGTTGTTAAGTATTACTCTAAATCTATATCAGGTATGAAAAATGATATGGAAGAAACAGCAGAAGATTACCCACTAGCTCAGTTTATTTTTGAGCAACATGGTAAATCAATTAGATCTGTTGAGTTCTTCTTGCTTACAAACTATTTATATAAGGCGAATGAGAGAATTATACTCCCAGAAATAAAAGGATTGAATGTAAGATATCATATTTGGGATATTGAAAGACTCTACCAGTTGATTAATGAAACTCAAGGCTTAGATAATATTGAAGTTAATTTTGAAATACAATTTGGCAAAACTTTTGAGCTACTAAAAGTTCCAAATAATGAAAATGATTATTTCGACTGTTATATGGGTTTTATACCGGCTGACTTGTTAGCGATGTCTTATGAAGTGTGGGGACAACGCCTTATTGAAAGAAATGTGCGGTCTTTCTTACAAGCAAGGGGAAATGTTAATAGAGGAATAAGAGACACTCTCAGGAAAAACAAGGAAATGTTTGTGGCCTACAATAACGGTATTTCAACCGTTGCAGAAGGTGCGATATTAGAAGTAGTATCAGAAGATTCTAACCTTTTTAAAGTTAAAGAATTTAAAGGATGGCAAATTGTTAATGGTGGTCAAACAACTGCTTCAGTTTTTCATGCACTAAAAGAAGGGATAGATTTATCAGATGTTTTTGTTCAAATAAAGTTGACAGTAGTGCAATCGGATATTGGAATGAATAACATGACAGCAAAGATTTCTGAATATGCAAATACACAAAATAAAATATCAATGTCAGACCTAAAAGCAAATCATCCTAGTTTGATAAGTCTAGAAGCTATTTCGAGAACTACGTGGATTCCGTCAAGTGATGGTACAAAATCTAACACCAAATGGTTTTTTGAGAGGGCAAGGGGACAATATTTAGTAGAAGTTAATAGACAAACTACATCAGCCAAAAAGAAAGCTTTTCAAAAAGAAAATCCTAAAAATAAGGTACTCAGTAAAACAAATGTTGCTAAATATTATATGTCGTGGAACCAATGTCCTCACATTGTAAGTAAGGGTGGAGAGACAAACTTTGGAGCTTTTATCAGTCTCTTAGATGAAAAGGGTATTAATGTAGATTCAGCATTCTTTAAAGAAACTGTGGCGAAGGGGATTCTATTTAATAAATGTGATAAGATAATCAAAGAATTAGATTTTCCCGGTTACAAAGCAAATGTAATAACGTATACTATCTCAATGTTATCTTACATTTATAAAGAGAAGTTGGATTTTTTAAAAATATGGGAACAACAAAGTATTAGTTTTGAGCTTCAAAATAACTTGAGACTCATTGCTTCATATACTTGGAACCATATTACAAACCCGCCTATAGCCGGGACTAATGTAACTCAATGGTGTAAGAGAAAAGAATGTTGGGAAAGATTTGTTGATGAGCAATACTCTGACATAGAGATACAAATAAAAGAAGCAGTTCATTAATTTAGTGAACTGCTTCTTTTTCTTTACTAAATAGCTGTACTAAAGATTGTTGTGGCTTATCATTAAGACTAGACAGTAACTGCTCGGCTACTGCTCTACCCAGTAGTGGTGGAACAGCATTTCCTATCTGTTGATATTGAGAGTCTTTTGTCCCGGTAAAAATATAGTCATCAGGGAAGGATTGCAATCTAGCGGCCTCTCTGATGCTAATTGCTCTATTTTTAATAGGATGTATCCACATTGATTTGCGAACATTTACAACGGTATTACAAACATCGCTATAATCTAATCTTTTATAGATTGTATTTTGAGTTCTTTTAGTATCAGCATAGGTTGATTTTAATGAATCATCCAAATTATGAAAATTTTGACCAGGGGTAAGACTTTCGAACCTTTTGAGAGCAGTTTTTGTTGATTCTGTAACAACATGATTAGATAGAAACTCAACATCTGCGTTTAGATATTTACTTAATGGATGGTCTAACCTTTTGGTCTTTTTAATTTGTGTATCATCTGATGCATTAAAACTAGGCTTGAGTTCTTCAAGATCCTCGATAGCATGTCCAATATTAAAAAAGTCTTTCTTAGATAAAATTGATGCAGGAAGTGAGGGTTGCGATTTCTTATGTCCAATAATAAAGTATCGATTTCTTTCTTGTGGAACACCAAAGTGAGCAGAATTCAATACATCATAAGCTAATAGATAACCTAGTGACTCAAAGGTTTTTAATAAATAATCGATAACGGTGAAAGTAAAACCTTTAACAAAAATCCCCTTTCCCTTCTTGGTGAATGTCGTAGAATACTCTATTTTTTTCTCAATAATTTCTTTAAATATTAAGGTTATGTTGTGTATTTCTATAATTTGTTTTGCTTGAGCTAATAAGGTTGAAGAAAAGTCTTCATTTTTTGTATCAGATTCAAGAGCTAGTTTAAAATGACATATAAGATCTCTGAGTTCTGCGTATTCGTAAGTATTAAAATGTTGATTCCAGTTTGTAATATAGCGATTAAAGAAGCTGAAGTTTTTATCAATAAAGCCTTTAACACTCTTGTGTTTATTAGCATATCTAACAAGAGATTTAAGTTTAGTAATCAAGCTAGTATCTGCAAACGAACTTAATATTTTTCTTTCATTGAATAAGTTCATTAGCTGTTCATTAAAGAAATCTGAGTTGCCAATAAAGAGATCTTCTTCTTTAATTTGAACACCAATTGAAGTTATTTCTTCTAGTTCACCATTGGTTACGAAGAATTTGTGTTTATCTGAACTAATAGTTTTCACATTTTCCATTACAAATGCAACTGGCTGGACTTCTTTTATTGCTCTTACAAATTCTTTAACTAAAAGGTTATTGTTCGAAAACAATTCGCTCTTCTGACGGTTTGCGTTCGAAAAACCTTGACATGGGGGACCGCCAATTATTAAGGAAACGCCTTTAAGTTTAGGATATTTTTTGTAATCCTTAAAATTTATAGTTTTAATATCTTGGGTATTAACTTCTATTTTATGGTTTTGAGTATATGTTTTAGCTGCATTTTCATTGATTTCTACAGCCAATACAGTTTCAAACCTACCAGTTTGGCTAAATCCAAGACTTAATCCTCCAGCTCCGGCAAATAAGTCTAAAACTTTATGTTTTTCCATCTACTCCACCTTCAAATTTAATAAATAATATATTATATAATTATAAATCAAATTTGTCTATTTGTGCAGCCACAAAATCTGTACTCCTAAATATATTTTTTGCAATATGAAGATACAAATATAAAAACAGAAATGAATGCTAAGTATGTGTATCTATATTGAGCTTTTTTGTTAATAAGGTATTAACTTTCGGTAAAATGGGCATAAAGATGGATTGCCAACACTAAACTAGACAGTTTTCTTAAGGTGTATAAGTTTGTATTCCACTGGACTTAAATCATCTAAAGTCCCATGAATGCGTAGGTGGTTGAACCAATGCACGTAGTCTGTAAATTCTCTCTGTAACTCTTCCAAGCTCTCAAAATGACGCTTCTTTACGAGCTCGGTTTTAATCATCTTGTATGCGGCTTCTGCTACAGCGTTATCATACGGACAGCCTTTCATACTTAGTGATCTCTTGATGTTAAACGTTTTTAGCGCTTCATCAATGACATGGTTTTTAAACTCTTTTCCTCTGTCAGTATGGAATAGTTGAATATGATGCTAGTTCCCCTTTATGGACGATAGGGCCCGATAAACGAGTAACGCATCTTTATTCTACTAACGGGATGCTTTAGTTTATCAAGCACTTGGTTTATTAAATGGATCTTCTACTGATCTGTGACTTGACAGATCACACAATTAAACGCTATTATCTAACTATCGTTAGGTAGAAAAAGGTGAGGAAATGAGTAAAAGTGAAGAAACACGACAAAAAATTCTTGAAACGACCACCTGGTTAATTGGGCATTATGGGATTGAAAAATCTTCCCTCTCTATGATTGCTAAGGCTGTAGGTATACAAAAGCCATCCATCTATTATTACTATGCTTCGAAAGAAGAGCTCGTAGATGCTGTATTCGTTTGGATTTTAGAGGGGTATAGTTTCGAAAAATACTTTCATGTTCAAGAGTATACGAAAGCGAATTTTATGGAGAAGTTGATGGGTGATGGCTTGCAATTACTGCTTGAAGAACCCGCAGATACGCAAATACTCGTTGTTCAGGTATTAAATGAGTTTCTTTTATATGGAAATCGAGAATCGTCACATAATAAAGAGTACAAGCTGAAACTTAAAGCCGTGCAGGAAGGGTTTATTGACGGCTTTATCCGATTGCTACAAAAAAGTGTGGAATTTGGTCTGACGGATTCCAGAGGCCTACGTGAGAAAGCATGTGTGTTGGCATTAACACTTGATAATTTATCGAACTATCCGATGTTTGGAATTCAGTTAGATGTTGCGGCTGTATGGAAGCAAACCATTGCAAGTGTATTTTGTACTAGAGGAGACTTTACATGAGGGATCACCATACATTATTGAATTTCTCTAAAACGGATAAAGTGATCTTGTGGTTTGGTTTCCCTCTTATCGGTTTAGTGGTTGGCTGGTTTTTTCCAGAGATCGCGAAATGGGGTAGTTCTTTGCCGTGGTTCCCTTTTGAAGGACCCTTGAAACTCATTGCATCCTACAATGGAATATGGGTAGGGGTTGTGACCATGATTCTTGGCTTGATTGCAGGATTTTTCGTGACACTTTTCTCTTTTCATGAAAGCTTGGAAACAGCGGTGTACGATGATAAAGTGATTTTGAAACTTAGAGATGATGAAATAATCTTCAAAAAAGAAGATATCTCCCTTGTATTTATGGATAAAAAACAATTGGTGCTATTAGGTCATGATGAGAAGGAATTATTTCGTTGCAAGCAGGAGCTAAATAAAAGCAGAGTAGGTACTGCCTTTATAAAACACAATTATAATTGGAGCGATATGGATTTATTTAAACAGGCATTTAAACTATGGGTTGTGGATGCTCCTGTCCTGTCCCCAGCTGCAAATGCTTTATTAAAAGCACGGAAAATAGCCATTGAACAAGGAAATGATGAAGAAGCGTTTCAATTGGCTCAGGAACTTTGGAAACTAAGAGTATCAGTGAAAGAAAAGGACAAAAGACAATATTATCGATAATTCCACTGATCAGTGAGTGGATCGAGGTAACCAAAGATTGTTCGTCGCCCTTCAGCATTCGTGAAGATGCTGTGACTTACAGAGCTTCATCAAAAAAGTGTTGCACGAACAGCAAGCCTTTGGTTCACAGCTTGACCACTATCACATCAAATGAGGGAAAGCGACCTATTTAATCCGTTGGATAGACATGGATTAAAGCATGAAGCTCATCGCCATATTGGTGGCCGACCAGACCAAAAGCATTTCGAATTTGTTCGAGTCGGTCAATCCATCATCTTTTTGATGGATCGGTTATGATTGCTTTATGTACTGAAGCAAAGGCGCCTCGCGATTTTCTTTACCGGAGGGCGATTCCTTTCCTTCCAGGGACTGATTTCAGGAGAAGGATAAGCTAGACATGATGGAGGCATTCTGCACCTATGCGACAGCGCAATCTTATGTGATAACAGGGTCTCTAATCCTTGTTGGAAAATCTTACTTTTCTCTATTCATCGAACATAAACTGGATGACGAGCTGAGGGTTAACCGTTGCGAATAAACTTATGAAATCTCACTTTTGGAGGACAACATACCATGAAGAAAATCCTCATCCCGCTTTTGATCCTGGCACTATTGGTAGTCGGTGCAGGTATTTATATAATGATGCAACATAACTTCAATATGGTTGAACAAGATGTAGAAATTCAGACCCCGCAAGGCAAATTGACTGGCACTTTTGTATTACCTCAAAACTATACGGGAAAATTAGGCCTCGTGTTATTTGTTCACGGTGACGGACCTGTTGACTCCACGTATGGGGATGGCTACAAACCCCTCTGGGAGAAGCTGGCTTCCATGGGCTATGCCTCTTTGTCTTTAAATAAACGAGGCATTAACGGTTCGGAAGGCAACTGGGAGCATCAAACCATGGACGATCGGGTGGAAGAAGCGAGACAGGCGATCGCATGGGCAAGACAGCAGCCGATGATTGATCCGAATCGGATTGGGGCTTGGGGCGCAAGCCAAGGCGGATGGGTGCTTCCGAAACTCGCCAAAGAAGAGTCAATTGCATTTAGTATACTGCTGGCACCCGCGATCAATTGGATTGAGCAAGGATTATACAATTCACGTGCCGAGATGAAGATGAAAGGATATTCCGAAGCGGAAATTCAAGCGAAAACGGACTACGATCTTGAAGTGAATCAACTTTTAAAACAACATGCTTCATATGAGGAATATTTAAAAATAGCTCGTAAAGACCGAGTGATGACAAAAGATAGATGGATATTTGCAAGCAAGAACTTTTTGTCAGATTCGACCGATGATTTGCCTAATTTCAAGACACCAGTACTTTTGATGCTGGGCGCGCATGATATTAATGTGAACTACAAAAACACGAAAGAAGTGTATCAAAAAATGGTCAAGCCAGAGTTGTTAACGGTGAAAGTTTTTCCGGATGCCGACCATGGCGCTATTCCCGTCGACATCGCGACTTCGGACTTCAAGTCGACATTGACGTTCCTATTTGCGCCTAGAAAAATTACCGTTCCCGCTTATCATGAGTCTATTGAGCAGTTCCTTGAAAAACTTCCGCAACACCAAGCGTCAGAGGGAAGGTGAGCACCATCAAAATCAGATCGGTATTTGATACGTTGGGAATCGCTCGGGGCGTAAGGGCGATAATTTTTTAAAAACATTATTTTTTAATACTAAAAATATGCATTTTCTAGTTTAGACTGATTCTACGTATGAGTCGTCTAGGTTTTGTTAACATAAGAAATTCCTTTAAGATCGGTCAAGATTATTGAGTCATCTTTTTAAACAGTTATACACCATAAAAAGTAGCAATCAACTAAAAGTTGATCATGTAATGAAAAATGACTGAAGTTTAACAGTTTTGTATTTTAAAATACATTATTGAATTTAATTGGATGATATGATAATGTTTAGCTACCAAAAATAGGGGAGGAGAGTATCATAGAACTAATTTCAATTTTCAAAATCGTGATTGGGGTCATTGTAATAGCTTCTATCATTTTTATAATAAGACGCTATCAAACAACCGATTACGATAAACACGATGGTCTTTTAATAGGTCTAGTTTTGTTTGAAATGTTGATACTTCCGGTTTGGGGTTATTTATTATCTAAATAATGGAATGGGAAAATAAACTCTTTAAACTTTTTGTGAAAATTCAGGCTATATTCTAAGCAATTTATACACACTATAAACAATTGAATCACGTTACAAGAGCCACTGAATGTAAAACGAATATTGAAAAACTTGCGGCTAAGTTAGCATATAAGGATAATAGGAGAGATGCAGGCAATAAAGCCTGCATTTTGTCTGACAGGCGGTTGTACAAGTCATTGAGCATCAGTGCCTGCTTGTTTCTAATCAGGACAAAGATGGCCTGAGGTGCAATGACTGGAAGAAAGAAGCGGGGTTTCTAAATAACGAAAGTGCATATCTGAGGAGACTGTCCTAGCTTGGAAAATCTAATCTAGGTCAACATCATGGGGTGTTATCTAAAGAAGATGAAAATCGAGAGATCCGTAGGCAAACAGAGACAGTCAGATAAATTGGTCAACTCTTCTAAAAGTGATAAAACTTGTTAGAAGTCAGAGTGAGAGAATGAGCTTTAATAACCATTCGATAGAACAGGTGGTTCTTTCGGATAAGGATAATACAATGAATGGATGAATATAGGATGTAATAATATTGCAGAAAAACTATTTGAGTGCATATCATTAAAGGATAAAATGACTGGAGTCCATTGGTTAAGTCGTATGTTTTAATTTGAAAAGAAAGAAAGGTTCTCCTGCTTGATCAGCTAAGCTCGCAGAGATAAGCCAATTGCAAGTATAGGTAAAAATTTATTTTCAATTAATGATAGAAAGAGTGTAGGGTGAAATACTTCAGCAATTAAAATAATTTTTTAATAGCTCATAAAAAGTTGGCCAAGTTTCCTGCAGTTCTCCTTTTAAAAGTAGTTCATCTCCACCTTCAAAATCAACGGTGTAGACTTTATCTGTTTTGGTATCAAGCACTAGAATAGCATTTACTGACATTTCACTTAGAACCAAGAAGTTTTTGGGAAAGTGATGTTCCACACGAACAATCTCTGTGAATGACTCTATATTGTTCTTATCATTTATGATATCCAATAATTCAAATGGGACGTTTTCTTCCCAAAATGGGCCTGCGTACAGATTGTAAAATTCCAGGAACGCATCTGAGACATTCACGTCCAACCTTTTTAAAGCCTCTTTTACTACGTTTTGATCTTCTCGTTTATAAATTTCATCTTCAAGAACCGCGTTTAATTTTTCAGGCAATAGATTCATTTTTTTATTTACCTCCTAAAGTTTCATTTCCTTTTGTTATGAAAAAGATTCTATTTAAAATAAGTTTTTGCAAGTGAATGATAGAGGATGTTTTTCTATTCCTAGGCGTAAAGAAAACGGCCATATAATACGAGTCATGGTATTCCCACTGTGTACAAAACATGACTACAATCGTACTCTTAAGATATGAAATACTTCAGAAGCTATTCATTCTTTCCGCATATTAAATATAGCAGACGATAAAGTACAAGCAATGCAACATTATAAGATTTCTCTCTATGTGGTCGAATTACTATAGAAAAGAGGGAGATTCAAAAACCAAGCCGATTCACTAAGCAAATTTTTAATGCGGTTAAGATAAAAAAAGATCCAGAGCGAAGTTTACGTAAGGGGAAGAAGTCAGTTAAGACGTCGCCTGCGTTTTTTAACTTGAAGAATCGTGAATATAATGAAAAAAAATGCTGATTAATGCGCCTTTCATTCACTTGAAACTTTATCTATCTCTATAAGCTGTTGCTTCTTACGCTAATGTTCCTAATGCTCTGGACAAAACTTATATGCTAACTGTTTGATTTTTCAGTTTCAAAGCAGCTGGTCTTGTGTGAAGGAATGCTATTGTATTCAACGAGTGATTTCGAGAAACTTTAATATCTTTTTCGATTGATTTTTATAGGTATAAATTTGTGATTCGGATAGTATCAGCGAAAATGACGAGGTTTTCTAGTTAAGCTCAACATTAACTTATTTTGCTGGTCTGGAATTTTATTTTTCTCCATGGAAGGATCTTTCATTGATGAACCGAAGTGAAGAACCTTGAAGTAATTTAAAAAAACCTCTATGAAAGAGAGCTCATCTATATAATTTGGATAGTCATATCACATTTCTCTTCCTCTGAAGCTTCCATTGCTTTATATAACACTTCAAAAAAGGTTTTGCCATCGCTTGTTGCAAAATAATTAGATACATCTGTCACTTTAGTGTTTATATTGTTTTCCCAAGAAGGACTTTTTGATAAATCTTGAATATCCCATATAACCTTTTCGGGAGGGAGTTTAGAAAGCTCTTTTTCAATCTTTTTTAAATTCTCTCTTGCTACTGGGACATCGCTCCATCTTAACTGGTCATAGTATAAATCATTCATTAATAAAGGATATTTCGTTCCCCAACCATCTTTTTCTAAATAATACGAAATGGTCGAAAAAAACGAATGAACAAAGTCACCATGTCCAGCTTCATAAAAGAAACAGTCCACCCTAAAACCTACTGTCATAGCTGTCACCTTCTTTCTTATTAAATTGATTCGATATAACATCCAGTACTTCCGCAGTTTAGGTCAAAAAATTACTATTTTCCTGTGTTCATTTCTGACTAGTTTCAGGAAAGGTCTGGCGGATTTTTACCATTTAGCTGAGTGTTACTTCCACACAATCCAAATACTTGAAATGCCGATAATGTATGGTTATCACTTTGTTGTCGTTGTGCTGAAGCAAGTCCATATAGACCTTTTTAGCTGTTTGTGAGTTCTTGAATGTTGGCGGTTATTTGCTGTTGGTATAATGAAAAGGTCCAATAGGTCAAAAAAGAAAACTAGCAAGGGATTTTATAGGATATAAACAAATGAAGTGATAGATTCATGGTCGTACAATTGCTCATGTGTCAACCAATCATTCTTCTTTTTAGAAAACAAATCTATATCGTTAGCATTGTCGTGAAGCTTTTTGAATCTAAAAGCATTTTTTTATTTATTCTTGTTTACTTTATGCTGTGCCATTGAATAAATATAATGTAAAATTATCTAATAAAGGATGAATTCATGAAAAATATCCCTTTTAATTATAACATCTGAAGGGTTTTATATAACGTACGAGCATGATAAAAAAAGCTGAGGTAGCTTTTCAATTAAGCAAAACACAAGATAGAGCACTATTTATAAATATTCAAACATAAAAAAAAATTTCTCTGATACTTATTCAATGGGCGGAATTACTATAGAAGGGTATTTAAACGGAGATAAAAATAAAGAGTTTTGGAGAATATACGACAAAACAAATGATCAAATAATTACCTCCTCAATCAATGCGGAAAGAAAGTATGGATAACAACTTATCAAAGCAAAGCAAAATTTTCAGATTTTCTTCAAAGCATGCATCTGAGTATACCAGATCAATTGATAAACGAATTATTCTAATTGATGGTCAGCAATTACCCGATTTGATGTTCCAGAAAAATGTCGGTGTCACAGTGGTTCCACTTTGGTGATAGGGGAAAATAGATGATGTACCCATTTGCATGCAAGTAAACACTAAAAAGAATATTTAAAAGGGTGTGAAAGTTTTGGCTGAACCAAGCTTTAAGATGAAAAAAGTATCGACTGATGTTGACTTCTTTGAAGTAAATATTTCTGTATACGGAATAGATTGCCAAGTTAATATGGATATTTATTTGGATAACGAACATTTAGAAGAACTACGAAATGGAATTGAAAATTTTACAGATCAACTTGGAAAAAATGAATTTAATGTGTAACAGGACATGAAACCGAAAATACAACACATTTCTTATCTATGAGTTTTTTTCTTGCTGATACAAGGGGTGTAGTCGGAATTGAGTTTAAGACAGATAACAAGGCAAAACCCCCATATACAATGCGTGCTCACTTATATATAAAAACAGAAATAAATCAGTTGGATGATATGATTAGAAAACTGAATAAGTTAATTGAAGGTGAAATATTAGAATTAGCAAGTTTGATCACAACATTTTAAGTAATAAATACGTCCAGTCAAGAGGAGTCGATCAACTCCATTCAATTGTTAGTGAACTTGCTCCGTTTGCAAGCAGATGTTTATGTCGCGGACTAACATTTGATGTAGTACTAATCTAGTGCCAGTTAAATTTATGAATCCTGTTAAAACAGTCGGAATGACTTAGGGACAACCTAAAAAATGAAGAAACTACAGAAGGTTTTTATAAGCTTTCTTAAAATACCAAGGCAATGATTAATGTTTTTTAATTTAATGTGTATTTCTCGGTCTTGCATGGTTGTAAGAGGGCGTCGATTAAGACGCCTTTAATTCGGTTTGAAACTCCCTACAAAACTTTCTCCGGTTTTCTCCATTTCTACAAGCTGTTGTGCGCTTGCACTAATGCGCTGGGCAAGTACCTCCTGTGCTTTTCCGGTGAAACTGCAAAGGAGGGTTGAGTAAACTGTGATCATTTCTTTATGCATGTTATCTGTCTTAAACTTGGGTTTGAGTTTCGTTTGAACATCTGTCAATTTTGTTGTAGCTGTTGTTCGCATAGCTATTCTCAACATATTCCGCTGATTGTGACGGAGCAAAAGCGGATCGTCTTTTAAATCTAGCTGATTCGCACGTCCTAGTAAATCGAGAGAGTTCGTTTTTTTAAAAGAATCCATGGTTCCCAACTCCTATAATTTCAGCCATTTGGCAAGTATTTTATCTTTCGCTTTAAAATCCTTTCCAATCTGCGATAAATAGCCGCTAATATCCTCTAAATCTGAAATCGTGTTTTTTAGGGAATTTATGAATGTTTCTTCAGCTACTGGGTCATAAAAAAGCGGATTTTTTTTGTCATCAAACGATTGAGCGATGTCTTTCAGTGTAGTGTTTACATCTTCGGAGGTCAGTTGATCGAATAAAGTGTGGCCGACTTGGCGATAAGTTTCAGCTTTTACTTCTTGTATCGCAACGTCATGTTCTTGGTAGGCATTCTCAGCTTCTTTTTTCATTGTGTGCAAGTGATCGATGATTGTGTTTACTTTTTCCGCGAGTTGTTTCGCAATTTCTGGTGTAATCTTAATCGTTTCATTTCCGTTAGCAATTTCCGCAGGCAGCATGGCATCAAATGTTGTATCATAAGCGAGTTTACTTCCGTTTATATTTTGAATGTTGCCATCCTTATCAAACGTAAAATGATTGTCTTCATCCAATGAGTATCAGGATTATGAAAGACAAAAGTATCAAAAAGTATTTGGTGTTTTTTCCAACTTGATCGATTATTAGATATATCTAAATAAAAAACTCCCAAAAAATAAATATCTATTGGTGAATTTAGGGTAATTTATTTAAGGGTTTTATCTTACATCTATCAACCAGCTTGTTTTACGGTAGTAAGTTGTTTTTGAAGCAGTCGTTTACTTGCTAATTTTATACCGTTGTAAACCACGGTAATTAGGTTAAAATAGACTTTTGTCCGTTCCACCGTTCGGTATCTATTGTTATTGAGTTGGGAGAAATCCTTTAAATAACCAATGACACGTTCCACGTAGAGGTTTGTCCAGGCTTTTGATCCCCGTGCAGGAGGGCTATATCGTTGGAAATATGGTCTATCTTTACTTTGCAAACTTTTTGACAAAGGCAATCATCTGCAAAAGGACATTCAACATATTTTTCGCTCGTGAATGTTTCAGAATTCTATAATTTTAATTCTTGGTATTAAAAAAGGCTGGTTAATTATCCTACTGAGTTTTCGTTATAAATTATTTTGATATCATCTGTTGCGTATACAGTAGCTGTTACTCCGTTAGGTAGAGTTAACATAGGGTCCGTATGACCAAAATCTACATCGATAACAATTGGGAAATCATAGCCTTCGGTCGCTTGATTAATAATTGAGAATAAAGTTTTTGGTGTAGAGAGATTAACCTTCAGATGAAATCGTCCCAATACAAGGCCCGAGATTTTCTCAAATACACCTAGATGTCTCATATGAGTGAGGTATCTATCGATGGTGGCTGGTGATTCATTTTCATCATCTTCAATGAATAAAATTTTATTATCAAATGCAGGAATAAAGTCAGTTCCAGCTAAAGACAACAATGTTCCCATGTTTCCAGCTATTATTTCACCATGCATTACTCCTTTTTTAAGGATTTTCGGTCCTTGATTTAAAACAAGTTTTCTTTTTCTATTATCATCTTTATCCCATGCTAAAAGTTCACTTGTCCAATGACTACTAGGCAATATCTCTTGTTTGGGACTAGAACTCATTAAAGTATTTTTAAAAGATTGTAAGGTATAATCGAAAATTCCACCGTATTCCCCGAATTGAGGAAGAATAGAGGGACCTAAGTAAGTGATCATATTGGTTTTTTTATGAATAGCTAATAATACAGCTGTAAAATCGCTATAACCCATGATGATTTTTGGATTTTCCCTTATTAGATCATAATCAATTTTATCAATTAACTGGTTGGAATTGTAGCCTCCAATTGTATTAATGATGGCTTTAACTTCTTTATCATCGATTAGTTCATGAAAATCTTTTAATCGTTCTGTCACTGTCCCAGCCAAATGCCCGTTTTTTTTAAGCGCATTTCGTCCAACTTTTACTTTAAAGCCTAATCGTTTGAGTTCCTCAATTCCTCGATCAAACCTTCTTGGACATAAAGCTGCAACTGGAGACGAAGTTGAGATTACGCCTATTGTATCTTCGAAGTGTAATTTAGTTGGTTTTATCATTTAAATAACCTCCGTATCAGATTTTTATCCATCGGCTCTTATAGCTTGGATTTCATCAAGTACAATTTCAGCTAAAAAATAAAGACCGTATGGGATTGCTCTAATAGTTTAGTTTTCTAGGAGTAATATGGAGATATATTTAGTTGAAATCACCAATTTAGCTGATTGGGAACTTTCAATAAAAGAGTTCAAAGGTTTAATAAACAGGATAAAACCCAATCAATAGTTGGGGAAGTTTTAATCAGGTATCTTATCATTGAAAAAATGATTCTTTCCATCTTTTGAGTGATATCTTTCAGTGTAGTGTTTACATCTTCGGAGGTCAAGCTACGCATAACCCGAGAAAGGACAGATTTCTTGACGGATTTTTTTCCATTATGGTTCATGCTTATTCCACCAACCGGCACCGACTATATCTTCTGGGTTTACGATCGACTTACGTATCGTTCATATTCACCGTTATTAATTTCCTTTGTTTTTCTTCTGAATGCAACTTAACAATGCATGGGACAGGTTTATAGCGTTTTCTCTTACATTTGATATACTTCGTTATGTCTACAAACTTTATGATCAAATAGAAATACAATTGTATAGGGGGCTACATCATGGATGATAAAGAAAGAGAGGAGCTTGCAGCAAGCTTGATGCATATGAAACATGCAATTGTTTCATTATATGAACATCTTGCGCCAGAATTCACGACAAGAGATTTTGTTATCTTGAAGTATGGACTGTCTGCAGAAGAAACAGGCAAACTGGAAAAGTACCTTGTTGATCAGTATATGAATAACGAAGTTCCTACAAAAAGAGACGTGAAAGCAAAGTTGGCAGAAATTCAAGGTCTTCCAAAGGATAGCATTCCAATGAAAAAAGTGATCGATATCCTTAAGGGTTATCAAGCAGATGGCATCATGAACAAGATGATTAAAAAAATCTTAAAGTAGCAGGTCAAATGTAGAGGCGGCCCATTTCCTTGTTTTATTTCTAGCGATTGGAGTCTTCTATCGTTAGGTGTCTATGGATTTAACTTCCGATTCGTTGTTTTTTAATGAACCTCTTCATAAAAAGTTCACAAAATTGTCACTTACATGAAAGATTTTCCCCTTGCTATACTTACAAAATATATGAAAGGAGAATTATTGAATGCCAACAACTAAGAAAGAAAGTGTAATATTTGGATTCATTATGTGTTTCGGAATGGTTGTCGTGATGTCGGCCTATAACCTCATGATCAATGGGCAAATTGGTCATATGTCAGTGGGGCATATCATCTTGGAAGTGTTTATTGGTTTTTGTACCGCACTTATTCTCGACTTATGTCTCGTAGGTCCTGTTGCAAAAGCGATCACCTTTAAATTACCTTTTGATAAATCCAAAAAGATATTGGTCGTGTTATCTATGTCTCTTTTGATGATACTAGGAATGGTCTTTTTTATGTCCATTTTTGGCCTTGTCACGCTTATGATGTCTAAAGGATTAGATGGTCAAGGAATGATTGAAACGTACTTGATGATTTATTTTAAAAACTTTATTGTAGCATTTCCACTACAATTAATTGTGATGGGACCATTCGTAAGATTTATTTTTATTAAATTTATTAAACGAGAAAACGAAAACTTACCATTAGTTACAGATTAAGTAAATCTTTTAAATGAGCAACGAACTTCTTTGTTTTGATTATTACAATTAATATTAAACCTTCTTAAGATGAAGTAAAGTCTCATTAGAAAGAAGGGTCTTCATGAAAGCTGTTATCTTTGATTTAGACGGTGTCATCGTCTCAACTGATCTGTATCACTTTGAAGCATGGAAGGAAATTTGTGACCAAGAAGAAATTCCTTTTAACAAAGAAATAAATAAAAGACTACGAGGTGTAAGCAGACTAGCATGCGTAGATATTTTACTTGAAAATGCTAGTCGCAATTACACACAGGGTGAAAAAGAACAGTTAGCTGCAAGAAAAAACAAACGATATGTCTCTAACATTGAGAAGTTAACTGCTCTTGACATACTTCCTGGGGTAAATGATTTATTAAAAGACTTCAAAAATTCAGGGATGAAACTTGCAATTGGTTCTTCCAGCAAAAATACAGCTTTAATCTTGGAGAAGCTAGGCCTCACATCTCATTTTGATGCTGTTGTTTCAGGTCATGATATTAAGAAAAGCAAGCCTGATCCAGAAGTATTTTTACTGGCTGCAGAACGTTTAAAGGAAGAACCACAGCAATGCATCGTCATTGAAGATGCAAGTGCTGGTGTAGAAGCTGCCGTTACAGCCGGTATGAAGGTTGTAGGAGTGGGAGATAACATTGGGAACACACTCGCTACACTCAAAGTTGCATCATTAACAGACATGACGGCAGAGAAAATAAAAAAATTATAGTTCAAGCAAGATCTGCATGGACCCGTACGACGGTAGTCCAGTGCAGATTTTTGTTTTTGTAAAACCCCCTGAAAGGCTATTTTATAGATATTTTTTTGTTCTCTTTGCGATAATCGCTTGGTGTTATGTTAAAGATTTCTTTAAATTTTTTATAGAAAAAAGTAACACTAGAATAGCCGACTTCCTCAACTATATCTGGAATAGGTAAATCTGAGTTTACAAGAATCATGGCTGCTTTACTCATCTTTTGAAGCTGTAACAAATCTTTAAATGACTTTCCAGTTCCCTTTTTTAATAAATTAGATAAATAATTTGGATGAAAATTAAAATGGTTAGCCATTTGCGTAAGTGTGCAGTTTCGATAATGATTTTCAATGTATTGTAAAAAGTCAATCAATGTATAATTTTTAGTGTCGTTGTTCGTAATATATTTTTGTTTGATCTCATCTTCTCTAATTAATTCGGAAAACAAAATAATCAAATAAGAGTTTATGATTTCATCAAAATAAATGCGTTTATCGAAGTATTCACAAACAATGTTATTAATAACCTCAACAATTTTTCGATTCTTTCCTGAATTAAAAACTAAAAATCGATTGTTTTGGCGATTTTCCATTAATGAATTCACTAAAAAACTAGAAATAATGCTTTGTGAAGAAAGTCTGCTTAAAAATCCTGGAGATAGATAATCTTTTTTAAGTGTAATATTTAAAACAATATCTTCTTGAGTTGTTTTTTCAACGGCATGTGGTGTTTCCTTATCAATAAGAACTAACTCTCCTTCAGTTAATGCTACAAAATGATCATGAAGCATCACTTTACATTTTCCTTGAAAAACATAAATAATTTCTATAAATTCGTGCATATGAAACGGAATAGGTGAGTCAAAAGGCTGTTGGGTTATGACAATACTATCTTCAATAAAAGTATGGTTACATGTATCAATGGTATGGTTAAATAAATAGACTTCTTTACTATGAATCATGATCTTTTCGTGAGGAATGATTTTATCAAAGTCCTCTATCTTATGTGTTGTTTGTTGGGAGAGTAAATATGGTCTAAGTTGATGAGAATTCATGAAAGCTCCTCCTTTTGAGCCATTATACCAGCGTAACAGATGGAAGCGTTTGCTATTGTATGATTATAACATGATATTTATAAATTAATATTTCTAAAAAGAGTGGTGAGAGTGGGGGGAACTAGGAAATATCAGGTGTATGATAAAAAACTCACAGTTAAAAAATCTACTTATGTTACTCCACAATCTAGCCCGCTTTTTGAAGACCAAAACAAGTTCCTATCAATCTCTCATCTATTGTCAATCGGGAAATGCATGAGTTGAAATCCACGACATGTACCGTGAGATTTCAACTCACCATGAGGCATTCATTCTAGCAAAACCGCATTAAGGTAGACTACCTCCTCCTTTGTCGTTGTATCCTAGTACCACTAAGGAGTTCATAATAAAATATTCTTTTCCGCTGGATCACTCTCCAAATAAAATGGGAGTAGAATAGAATTTGAATCATGAAGATAAACACAACTCCTAAAAATTGAGTCATAGGGTCCATCCCGACTCCTGTAACCGTATAAAGCGGAAAATAAGTTAAGAGTCCATAGCCAAAATAAAGAGACCCATTTCTAATGACTATCTCTTTAAAACGAAGCCTTTCAGATTGTCCATAAACCTTTAATTTAACAATATACATTCCAATGGTTTTGCCGTTTGTTAGGAAAACAAAGACAATGAAATAAACAAAATAAACACCGGAAAATGCAACTAGGAAATAGGTGAATCCGAATGTCTCAAGACCGAACACAAGATGAATCCATAAGATCACCGCATTTACTATGATCATGTCAAAGAAAAAAGCTAAGAATCGATGTATGAGTGAAACTGGTTTTTCTTCTAAATCTACTCCGTCATCCAGTGTATCTTTACTTGGGAAAAGATAAAGAAAAATCGGAGCAATCAAAAAGCCTGCTATTGTACCACTCGTGTTGAGGATAAGATCGTCCACATCAAATAGTCGATAAGGACAATTATAATAGCCATATATGCCTGTTACTTGGGTAAGTTCAAAAAATAAAGAGACAAAAAAGCCAGCGATTGCAGCTGCCCAAACTTTTTTACGATTGAAATAATATCTTACATAAATACCTAAGGGCAACAACAGGAGAAAGTTAAATACCGTTTGAAGAAAAGCTCTCTCAGTCAACATATGGAGGTATGTTGATGGAACGTTCCATTGTACATTCGTTTCTTTTAAAAAATCATAGATGAAAATAAAAGGTACAAAATTATAATGTCCTGTATATGGTAATTGTAATGAACACGTATCCCTTGTTGAGGGAAAAGGTAAAATGACGAGATATAAGGCAATCATACAATATAATACGAAGGAATAGGTTATAAATACACGGAATTTATTAATATATCCATATCTTCGATAGTTAAATATTAAAAATGGAATGGTGAGAATGGCAGCCACAAATGGAAAGGATAAAAAAGCTTTTTCAATTGATAAAATATACGTCCCCATTATTAAGTCCTCCCTTCTATCCTAGTCGCTTTAGATATGAATCTTCTGATCTTAAAAGAGAATACATTTTTCTCATCCGATTTACTTGTGATGAAGGGGCTGTCTGAAACGCTTTCCGCGGGCGATCCCCGAGCCTCCTCAGAGCTAGTTCCTAGTTCCTGCGAGGTCTCGCCATGCCCCCTGATTCATGTTGATAAAGGACTGTTTAGACAATTCGTCATTTCGAGAGGTATCTCCTGTAAAAATTCATTCAAATGCAGCAATATTTTCCCGCTCCCCAAAATCCTCCATACCTTATCGGACTCTTCAAGTATTGTAATACCCAAGACCCCGCCGTATCTAACATAGCGTAGTGAATGGGCTTATTGGTGTGCTATTGCTTGTGGCTAGCAGAAGTGAACGATTTCTGTTGGTTTGGGTTTGGTTGGAGGGGATAACGGTTGACATTGGAATTTGGGAGTTCATTTCTTGGTAAGGGCTAGTCATAAATTGATCTTTCCTGTTAATTGAAGCATAAGCCACTTTCAATGACTCTGCTTCGTAAGCTGATGAAAACCTATAAAAAATCCTCCTTTTGACCTTGATGATACATCTTTGATTTGAGCAATACATCCCTTTGTTTTTACTATCGCACCATATGAAAGCGCTTGCTATCATAGTATTGTAACATATATGTATAAGTTAATATTCCTAAAAAGGAGTGCTAAAAATGGGGGAAACGGCTAGAAAGTATGATATGTATTATGAAAAAACTCAGAAAACGACTCTGAGAAAACGAGAAACAGCTTCATACATTGGTGGAGGTTTTGCAGATTCACTTTTATCCGGACTCGTAAATGTTTATTTAATGATTTATGCTACAGACGTGTTTGGTATTTCAGCTCTAGCAGTGGGTACTATCTTTTTTGTAGCAAAGATTGTGGATGCAATTTTTGATCCAATTGCTGGTATTATTGTTGATAAAACGAGAACAGCATATGGCAAGTTTCGACCTTATTTACTAGTAAGCAGTATCGTTTGGGTCATTCTAACTGTCCTGTTATTCAATGGACCTGATTTATCAGATGTAGGTAAAATAACCTATATGTCAGTCATTTATCTTTTATGGGGATTTGCGTTTACTTTCTTTGATGTACCATATTGGAGCTTTTCTACAGTCATGACACAAGATGAAACAAAGCGTACAAGACTTGTCTCAATTGCAAGGGTTTCGACTTTGATAGGTATGATTATATTAATGTTAGCTGGTGGTCCGATTGTTGCAAAAATAGATAGTATCAGTCCAGGGAGAGGTTATTCTAATTTAGCTATTATGGCTTCTGTTTTAGCTTTAGTGTTCATGCTGGTGATGACGTTTGTTTGTAAGGAAAGGATCAAATCTAAAGGAGAGAGTATCAGTTTAAAACAAACACTATCATATTTAAAGATGAATCGCCCATTACAATTAGCCTTATTGACAGCATTACTCTTTTTAGGAATGCCAATATCCCAAGGATTATCAATTTATTTTGCGGTTAACAATTTAGGCAATGTCGGGTACATGGCTATGTTAAACATTCCTCCATTACTTATTATTCCGTTTATTCCTGTCATTGTGCCATTTTTAACGAATCGATTTGAAAAGAAGTATGTATTCTTTGTTAGTTCTTTGGCAAGTGCAGTGGCATTAATCATATTATTGTTAGTTGGTTACGAGAATCTAACCGTTGTTTTTATTTTAAATGGCTTAGTATTATTTTTTAATCTAATTAATACAACAGTGATTTCGTTACTTATTGCAGATGCAATTGACTATGGTGAATGGAAAACAGGTAATCGGTTTGAAGCGATTTCTTTTGCTGTACAAGCATTTATTAGTAAATTTCAAGGAGCAATTGCTGGTTTTCTAACTGGTTTAATATTAACAGCTATCGGTTATAAGGCAGGATCTACTACTCAATCAGCTACAACACTTGATGGTATTTATTTAGGATTTACGCTTGTTCCAGCTGTAATTGCTGTCATTGGTGCTATTCCAATTTTATTTAATAAATTTTCAGGGAGAATACGTCAAGAAGCACTAGAAGAAATTAAGCAAAGAAGGGTTAACGAGGAAATGTAAGTATTTAACTCAATTATCTTTGATTCGAGTAAACCATTTCTTTCATTTCATGATTATTAGTAAAAAATTATTTTGCTAAAATATTAGTAAGCCAGAGACGGAAGGGAAGTCATTTAGAATGTTAAAGGTTAGTCATCTGACTTGTGAATATCAACAATTCCTTTTAGGTACAGATCAAACTAGACCAAGGTTTAGTTGGACAAGTACATCTGATAAAAGAAATACAAAGCAATGTTCGTATCATATAAAAGTAGCTACTGATCCTCAATTTATCAACTTAGTTTGGGATTCTGAAGAAATAGAAAATGATCAAAGTGTTCAAATCCAATATGATGGTGAGCCTTTACAATCTTTTACTCGGTATTATTATAAAGTGAGAATCTCAGATAACTACAATAGGTATTCTGATTGGAGTACGAGTGACTGGTTTGAAATTGCATTTTTAAAAGAAACAGAATGGACAGCAAAGTGGGTTACACCGAAATATCAACAAGCTCCAGAAGAAGTTTTTGCTTTGCGAAATACTATTTCATTGAACAAAAAGATAAAATCTGCCCGTGTTTATGCGACTGCCTTAGGAATTTATCAACTTCATATTAATGGAAGTAAGCTTGATGATGCATTATTAACACCGGGCTGGACGAGTTATCATCATCGATTACAATATCAGACTTATGATGTAACAGATAAGTTAGTTATAGGTAAAAATGCGCTTGGCATCATTTTAGCTGAAGGCTGGTACAAAGGAATGGGCTTTGATCAACCATATGAGTATGGTAAAAAATTGTCTGCTCTTCTTGAGTTGCATGTTGTTTATGAAGATGGAATGAAAGAAATTTTTACGACTAATGAAAGTTGGAAGTCAGGGAAAAGTGCTTTTGTTTCAGCGAGTATATATAACGGTGAAACCTATGATGCCAGGCTTGCAACAAACTGGAGTGAAGCTAATTTCAATGATGAACAGTGGATTCCAGTAGATTGTGCTAAAGAACCAAGTACAAAGCTAGTCGCACAAGAAAACGAACCTGTCAAAGTAACTGGGAAAATCAAACCAATATCATATATTTTAACACCAAAAGGTGAAAAGGTATTAGATATGGGGCAAAACATGGTTGGACGAATAAGAATGAGTGTTACCGCACCTGAAGGAACAAAAATCACATTAAAACATGCGGAAGTTTTAGATCAGGATGGTAATTTTTATACAGAAAATCTTCGTGAAGCGAAACAACAGGTAATTTATATTGCGAAAGGTGATGGGGAAGAAACATATGCACCGTCTTTTACATTCCAAGGTTTTCGCTATCTGAAAGTAGAAGGGTACCCGGCAAAAGATTTACCTTTAGATCAATTTGTGGGTGAAGTGATTCATTCAGATATGAAACAAACTGGTGAATTTACAACAGATAACCCTATGGTCAATCAATTACAACATAATATCGTTTGGGGACAAAAAGGTAATTTTGTAGATGTTCCGACAGACTGTCCACAACGAAATGAGCGACTTGGCTGGACTGGGGATGCCCAAGTTTTTATCGGAACAGCCTTATATAATTATCAAGGGTTATTATTTTTTAAAAAATGGTTGTCTGATTTAAAGGTCGATCAAAAACCTGATGGGCAAGTCCCATTTGTGATTCCGAACGTTTTATCCGGGGATACGGTATCCTCAGGTTGGAATGATGCGGCTACCATTATTCCGTGGACTCTATATCAAGTTTATGGAGATAAATCGATACTTGCTGAGCAATATGAAAGCATGAAAGCTTGGGTTGAAAAAGTGAGAAGTTTAGCAACAAACGAAACAGTATGGGAAGCGAAGATTCAGTTCGGTGATTGGTTAGCACTTGATGGAGATCCAGATTCTCCGATTGGAGCAACACCTATCCCTTTGATTGCAACTGCATTCCATGCATACTCAACCGAAATATTAGCAAAAACAGCAGATGTTTTAGGATTTGAAAATGACGCAGAAGAATATGAATTACTCTATGAAAGAATAGTTTCCGATTTTCAAGCAGAGTTTACAACACCGAATGGAAAAATAATTGGAGGAACACAAACGAGTTATATTATTCCTCTGGCATTTAAACTGCTGCAGGGGGATGCAGCACAAAAGGCAGCACACGAACTTCATCGAATGATTGTTGCTAATGACTATCACCTTACGACTGGGTTTTTGGGTACACCGTTTTTGTGTTCTGTATTGTCACAATACGGTTATCATGAAACAGCGTTGCGATTACTGCTTCAGGAGGAATATCCTTCTTGGATGTTTGAAGTCAAAAGTGGGGCAACCACAATTTGGGAACGTTGGAACAGCATGAATCCAGATGGATCATTTAATGATGCAGGGATGACATCGTTTAATCATTATGCTTATGGTGCAGTAGCGGAATGGATGTACCGTTCGATTGCCGGCATAACATTCGATGAGGCAGTGCCAGGTTATAAAAAAATAAACATTGCTCCCAATATCTCTCCTTTAGGAATGAAGCATGTAAAGGCGAGTTATGAAACGTTATATGGACCGGTTTCTAGTGAGTGGAAGATTGAAGACCGCTTTGTGACATTAAAGGTTTTAATCCCAGTTAATACTGAAGCGGAAATTAAGCTGCCACCTCACTCTGCTAACATCACTTTGGATGGTGATGCCATAAGCGATACAAAGATCACTTTAGGATCAGGTAGTTATCAGTTTGAATTTTACATTCATCAGCTTAAACAAAAATTAATGACAGAAGAGAGTGTAATCGGTGAGTTGATTTATTATCCGAAAGCAAAAGCTTTATTGGAGAAAAACTTAACGAATTTTATGCATGGAGAAATGCCTCCTCAAGCAGCATTCCAAATGATAAAAGGGTTAACGTTTAGAGAATGTAAAGTGACGCCGGAAACAGGCTTAAGTGTTCATCAGATTGACAAAATACTTCTCGAAATCAATGAAGTCATCAATAGCCTGGGGGAAGAAAAATGATGTTAAAAACAAAACAATTAGTTGATTTAAGAAGTAAACCTTATCATTTACAAGAACAAGATATGCAATGGGTGGAAGACACGCTCGAAAAGATGAGTACAGAAGAGAAAATCTGCCACTTATTTGCACCCCTTGGATCTAATCCAGACCCGGATTTTTTAAAAAACTGGGTTGACAAATATAAACCGGGAGCTGTCATGTTCCGTCCATTGCCAGGGAAAATCATTCAGTCTGCACATAGAGTTTTACAAGATGCCAGTCATATTCCTTTACTGTTAGCTGCTAACTTAGAAGACGGAGGAAATGGATTAGTTGAAGAGGGGACTTATTACGGTAAACCGTTACAAGTTGCCGCAACAGATGATGAGCAATCAGCCTATACATTAGGAGCCATCGCTGGAAAAGAAGCTGCCGCAGTAGGCGGAAACTGGGCTTTTGCTCCAATCGTAGATATCGATCATAACTGGCGTAATCCCATTACAAACGTGAGAACATTTGGATCTGATTACGAGCGAGTCTTGCGCATGGGCAAAGCTTATAAAAAAGGGTTTGATCTATCAGGTGGAGCGGTGTCGATCAAGCACTTCCCCGGAGATGGAATGGATGAACGTGATCAACACTTGCATGTGACCTATAATACCTTGTCAGTCGATGAGTGGATGGATTCCTACGGTAAGATCTATCGTGAACTGATCGAAGAAGGTGTACATTCTGTTATGGTTGGACATATTGCTTTCCCAGCATATTCTCGAAAGAAAGGCGTACCAGATAAGCAGTTGAAATCAGCTACTCTATCTCCTGAATTACTTCAAGATTTATTAAGAGAAGAACTAGGTTTTAACGGATTAATTATAACTGATGCTACACCAATGGTGGCGTTTGCTACTGATGAAAAACGCCAGCATGCCATTCCACTTGCAGTTGCAGCAGGCTGTGATATGATTCTTTTTACCCGTCATTATGATGAAGATATAGAGTCAATGCGTCAAGGGCTGCAATCTGGTCTAGTGACAGAAGAAAGACTAGATGATGCAGTTAGAAGAATACTTGGTGTTAAAGCTTCACTTGGATTGCATAAGAAAGAAGTACTTGTTCCAGATGTGACAGCTTTAAACAATATTCACTGTCATGAACATGTGCAAGCAGCGAAAGATCTTGCAGACAACAGTATTACACTTGTTCGTGATCGGGAAAATTTGCTACCAGTGACATCACAAAAATATAAGAGCATTTACTTAATGCCACTTGGAGTAACAAGTGATGAGTCAGTGATCAAGCAATTGGCACGGACTCTTGAACAATCTGGTTTCACTGTCAGCGTTCAAGACACAAGAAGATTTAGTGGAGAAAAAGCTGGTCAATCGCTTCAAGGCTTAAAGAAAGAGTTTGATCTGGCATTGTTCGTGGCACTTGAAAGAACAAAGAGCAACAGGACGCATGTTCGTTTAAATTGGAACCCATTTATCGCACTTGATTCACCGTGGTTCTCGACAGATATTCCTACGGTCTTTATTTCCTTAGCAAATCCATATCATTTAATTGATGTTCCATTTGTGTCGACCTTTATTAATGCTTATTCAGATAATGAAGCCACCATAAATGTGTTAGTCGATAAATTAACAGGCAAAAGTGACTTCAAAGGGATTTCACCAAGTGATCCATATTGCGGGGATCGCTGGGATCTCCATTTATATGATTAATACGTGTGAAAGACAATTCATTTATTAGATGGATTGTCTTTTATCATAAGAGCAACTTGAGATGATCATAGCCAATTTTGGAAAGGGGATATCTTATGGCTTCCTCAGATCTTTTTCAACAGCTATTCATAGAAACAGAAGAAGAAAAAGCTGTTTTAAAACAAAAGAATCAAGTGAAAAAGGATTTATATACCGATCAAGTTGATTTTATTATTGAAAGTGAAAAGTTTTTAGGAAAAGAAAACATGATTATGGTTAGAAAGCATACACGATTTGTAAATTTTCCGAAGCATAAGCATGATTATATTGAAATCAATTATGTCTATCATGGCGTATTGGAACAAAAGGTAGGAAATCAAAAAATCATCCTGAAAAAAGGAGAATTGTTACTGCTCAATCAATATATTGAACATGAAATAAAAGCCTGTAATAGGGAAGATATTGTCATCAATTTTATTATCAATCCACGTTTTTTTGAGTATATCTTTACATATCTTTCAGCTGACCGTATGGAGACAAATATTAGTGATTTCTTAATTAGCAGCATATTTAACTATACAAACAATGGTCAATTTCTTTATTTTGCCGTAGCAGAAATTGAATCTATCCAGGAATTAGTAAGAAAAATGATCGTGGAGATTATGGAGCCATCATTGCTATCTGACTCAATGGTCAAGCTGTACATGGGTTTATTATTCATTGAACTGATCAAAAATTCAGATCGGTTGATGAAACAAAATGAAAGCGGTCAACAACAGGATGTCATAATGGAATCCTTAAAATATATTGATCAAAACTATAAAAATGCGTCTTTGTATGAACTAGCCGATCAGTTAAAACAATCACACTATGGATTGAGTAAAAACATAAAAAAAATAACTAAACAAACATTTAAAGAATTGTTGCAGGAAAAGCGTCTCAGTGTCGCCAAAAAATTAATTGAAAACATGGATCTCCCTATTTCTGCTGTAATAGAAGAAGTAGGTTATGACAATATGAGCTATTTTTATCGTATTTTTAAGAAGAAGTTCGGTTTTACACCGAAAGAGTATAGAAAGCATATCAATAAGGTTTGATCAGGGGAGGATTGTGAGACCTCACAGGAGCAAGGAACGAGCTCTGAGGAGGCTCGCGGAACATGCATACTACGTTCAGGACACCCTCTATTTTTTTGCAAATAAGGACATAAAAAAGGTAAATCAAGATATTATGAATCCGTGTTGTTTCCCTTATTATAAAGGTATAGTTAAGCGTTTACAAAGGAGTTGATAACCGAATGAATTGTAGCCTAGCCGTTGATATTGGTGCATCTAGCGGTCGACTGATGAGCGGCTTTATTTTAGACAATAAATTAGAGCTTGTTGAAGTCCATCGTTTTACAAATGACGTCATGAAAAAGAATGGACACTTCTGTTGGGATATTGATCGATTGTTTGCAGAAATCAAACAAGGAATCCATTTAAGTAAGAAAAAAGGATTCAATCCTACAAGTATTGGAATTGATACGTGGGCAGTGGACTTTGTTTTATTAGATGAAAATGATCAGTTATTAACCGATGCTGTATCATATCGTGATTCTAGAACAGATGGAATGATGGAAGAGGTCTTCAACATCATCAGCAAAGAACGGCTTTATTTGGAGACAGGGATTCAATTTCAGAAGTTTAATACGATTTATCAGTTGTATTCTTTAAAAAAGAATCATCCAGAATTACTTGAGAAAGCTAAGTCATTTTTAATGATTCCAGATTATTTAAATTTCTTACTCACAGGTCGTAAGGTAAATGAATATACAAATGCTACTTCTACACAGCTTGTTCATGCCTTTTCTAAAAAATGGGATGATCAGTTGTTAGAACAACTTGGAATCAATCAAAATATATTTCATGCAATGAAAATGCCAACATCAGAAGTTGGCCATTTACGGAAAGAATTAGTTGAAGAATTTGGTTTCGATATGAAAGTGCTGCTGCCTGCAACTCATGATACTGGTGCTGCTGTCGTGGCTGTCCCAGAAGTAAACGATACAATTTATCTTAGTTCAGGAACCTGGTCATTAATTGGGGTTGAAAATAAGTTTCCCATCTGTGTAACAAAAGCATTTGATTATAATTTTACGAATGAAGGCGGACTGGATTATCGTTACCGTTTTTTGAAAAACATAATGGGATTATGGATGATTCAAGAGGTTAAACGAAATTATGATGACCAATATCATTTTCATGATCTAGTGAACTTAGCGAAGCAAGTAAAGGATTTTCATTCAAAAGTAAATGTGGATGATGATCGTTTTCTTAAACCGGAAAATATGATTTTAGAAATCCAACGGTATTGTCACGAAACGAATCAGTGTGTTCCAACTACACCTGGAGAAATTGCTAAATGTGTGTTTGATAGTTTAGCAGACAGCTATAAAAGAGCAATTGCTGAAATTGAAGAGATTTATGAAAAACAGTTCCCAACCATCAATGTCATTGGCGGCGGCTGTCAAAATGAAATGCTGAATCAGCTGATTGCTGATGTAACGAAAAAAGAAGTACTTGCTGGACCAGTTGAGGCAACAGCTATTGGAAATATTCTTTGCCAACTCATATCACTTGGTCGATTAACAGGAATTGAACAAGCTAGAACTTTAGTTAAGCAATCGTTTGAGATCAAAAAATATCAGGCTGTGACAGCACCATAAGTGAAGTCAAAGGAGGATGTCAATATGGATATAAAAGAGAATTATGAAGCGGCTAAAAAACAGTATGAAAATTGGGGGGGTCATGTTGAAGAAGCTCTTGCCAAACTAAAAGATGTATCTATCTCCATTCATTGTTGGCAAGGTGACGATGTAGGAGGATTTGAAACAAATCAACAGAAGTTATCCGGCGGGATTGATGTCACAGGGAATTATCCAGGCAAAGCAACTACACCAGAGGAGCTAAGAGCTGATTTAGAAAAAGCACTTTCCTTTATTCCAGGACAACATCGAATTAACTTACATGCTATTTATGGTGAAACTGCTGGAGAAGGAGTTGACCGTGATCAGTTAAAACCTAAGCACTTTGAAAAATGGGTGAAGTGGGCGAAAGAACACGGTTTAGGACTTGATTTTAATCCAACATTATTTTCACATCCTAAGGCAGCTGATGGACTAACATTAGCACATCCTAACAAGGAAATACGGGATTTTTGGATTAGACATTGTATAGCTAGTCGTGAAATTGCAGCTTATTTTGGTAAAGAGCTTGGTACACCAGCATTAACAAATATTTGGATACCAGACGGCTATAAAGATATTCCAAGCGACCGTTTAACACCAAGGCAGAGGTTAAAAGATTCCTTGGATGAAATCTTTCGAGTGAAAATTGATGAAAAATACAACATAGATGCAGTAGAAAGTAAGTTATTTGGAATTGGTTCTGAGGCATATGTGGTCGGTTCACATGAATTTTATATGGGATATGCTTTAAAAAATAACAAACGATGTTTACTAGATACAGGTCATTTTCATCCAACAGAAGCTGTGTCAAATAAGATTTCGGCGATGTTGCTTTATCAGGATCAGTTAGCCTTGCATGTGTCAAGACCTGTCAGATGGGACAGTGATCATGTGGTGATTTTAGATGATGAATTGAAAGAAATTGCTTTAGAAATTGTACGAAATGATGCACTAGACAAAGTGATGATTGGATTAGATTTCTTTGATGCGAGTATTAATCGAATTGCTGCTTGGACAATTGGTACACGTAATATGATTAAAGCTTTGCTGTATGCTCTGCTCTTGCCCCATGACCACCTTAAGTGCCTTCAAGAAGAAGGCAACTTCACAGACCGTCTGGCATTGATGGAAGAGTTTAAAACATATCCATTTGGTGCGATTTGGGACTATTACTGTGAACAAATGGGTGTTCCAGTAAAGGAATCTTGGTTACATGAAGTGAAGCGCTATGAGACAGATGTGTTAGCAAAAAGGAATTAGTCAATGTCAAGGAGGAGAAGCAAATGGGAAAGGTTTTGTACGTACCAAGCACGAACTTGATGGGAAGAGGTTGTTTAGGGGAAGTTACACCATTTATTGAGGAGTTGGGTTTTAAAAAAGCTTTAGTTGTAACAGATCAATTTTTAAATAAAAATGGGATTGTTCAAAAAGTAATAGAACAACTAGAAAAAGCAAATGTAGAATGTATTGTTTATGATGATGTAAAACCGAATCCAACCATTCACAATGTCGAGGTTGGGGTCTCAGTTTTTCGAGAAAATGGTTGTGAATTTATCGTTTCAGTAGGTGGAGGTTCTCCCCAGGACGCTGCAAAAGGGATTGGATTAATGGTAACTAATGGCGGAAATATTAGAGATTACGAAGGTGTAGGCAAGACAAAATATAAATCTGTACCTATTGTTGCCGTTAATACGACAGCTGGTACATCTGCAGAATATACAATTAACTATGTTATCACAGATGAAGAAAGACAAGTAAAAATGGTTATGGTAGACAAAAATAGTTTAGTTGCGATTTCTGTTAATGATCCCGAATTAATGATGAATAAACCAGCAGATTTGACTGCAGCAACTGGAATGGATGCTTTGACACATGCGATTGAAGCTATTGTCACTCCTGGTGCATATCCAGTCACAGATGCTACAGCACTGGCGGCTGTGGAAATCATCTTTAATTATCTGCCGCGTGCTGTTAAAGACGGAAGTGACTTGGAAGCAAGAGAACAAATGGTTTATGTCATGTTCTTAGGTGGTGTTGCTTTTAATAATGCTGGACTTGGCTATGTTCATGCGATGGCACACCAATTAGGTGGTGTTTATGATTTACCACATGGTGTGTGTAATGCGATGCTTCTACCGATAGTTGAACGAGAAAATGCAAAACGCGATCCATCCAAATTTCGTACCATTGCAAGGGCTGCAGGGATTGACCCAACAAATAAAACTGATGAACAATGCGCTAATGAAGTTATTGAAGCGATTAAAAATCTCGCAAAAGAAGTCGGCATTCCTAGCAAGTTGTCTGAATTAGGAGTGGAACATGTAGATGTTGAAAAGCTTGCTGATTTTGCAATGAAGGATGCATGTGCACCAGGTAATCCATTTCAGCCAACAAAAGAAGAAGTCATCACAATGTTCCAAGAGATTTTATAGACATTTGACATTCACTAAAAGGAGTTTATCTAAATGAATCAACACGTAGAACAGGACCAACTAGTAATCAATGCGCCATTTGTTCAAGAAATGATGGAAACCACATATAACATGTGGCGATTAGGATGGGATGAGCGAAATGGGGGGAATATTAGTTATATTCTTTCCGAGGAGGAAGTGTCTGCATATTTAGATCCAAAACGTGTTTTAAAAACGATAGATCTAGATTTTCCTGTCATAGAACTAGCCAATCAGTACTTTATTGTAACAGGATCGGGGAAATATTTTAAAAATGTTAAGAAAAATCCCGCAGAATGTCTAGGAATTATTCATGTTAATGAAAATGGAAAATCCATTCATTTATTATGGGGGCTAATAGGAGATGGAAAACCGACAAGCGAGCTTCCTTCACATTTTAGAAGCCATATTTCAAGGCTGCATCAGGACAAAAACCATCGTGTGATTATGCATACACATGCAACTAACATCATTGCGATGACATTTACACATGAATTAGATGAGAAAAACTTTAGCAAAACATTATGGAAAATGTGTACGGAATGTATTGTTGTGTTTCCTGAAGGGGTAAGATTATTACCTTGGATGGTTCCTGGTACAGATGAAATTGGCCAAGCGACAGCCAAAAAAATGAATGAAGCTCGATTGGTGATTTGGCCATTCCACGGTATTTTTGGAGCTGGAGAATCTATTGATGATGCTTTTGGCTTAATCGAGACAGCTGAAAAAGCAGCCCAAGTCTATATGTTAGCAAGTGCACATCAGGGTGGAATCATTCAAGATATAACGGATCAAGATTTAAACGAACTCGCAAAGGCTTTTCATATAGAACCTAATCAAAACTATTTGTAAGTTACAAAAAAGAGGCTGTCCAGTAAGTTGATTTTTGACTACTGGACGCCCTTTTCAACGTTTAACAAACGGAGCTGTCTAAAAAGTCTTTTTTCAACATAAATCAGGGGGAATTGCGAGACTCCTGCGGAAACAGCGAGCCAGGCGAGACCCAAGAGGAGCAAGGAAACAGCTCCGAGGCGGCTCGCGGATCGCCCGCGGAAAGCGAGCAAATTCCCCAATCCACACGACTTTCAGGACAGCCTCAATCTTGAATTATAAGTTTTAACAATTTTACGGTTTTCAGACAACCTCTTTTTATACGGCTTCAACTCATTTTTTGCTTGCACCTACACCCAATCTTCGATACCGTTAAGTCAAAAAGATCAGCAAATCAGGAGTGACTACATGTGAAAAAAACGGTCAAAATCAGAAATGTCATCATTGGAGAAAGTGTACCGAAAATTTGTGTTCCACTTGTTGAGGGGACACTACCGCAATTGAAAGAAGAAGCTGAATTTATCAAGACACTTGATCCAGATCTTGTTGAATGGCGTGCCGATTTTTTTGAAGGTGTTGAAGACATTGAACAAATCATCGCTACCTTAAAGGAACTCAACATAATATTGAAAGAAATTCCGCTCATTTTTACTTTTCGAAGCTTGAAAGAAGGCGGTGAAAAAGAGATCAGTGCCGATTTCTACTTTTCTTTAAATGAAGCGGTTGTTCAAACAGGTTATGCTGATGTGATTGATATTGAATTGTTTCATGATGAGCGGAATATTAAAACTTTGGTGAAAAGCGCACATGACAATGATGTATTGGTGATTATCTCAAACCATGATTTTGATCGGACACCAGTCAAAGAAGAGATCATGTCTCGTTTGCAAAAAGCGCAGGAATTAGGGGCTGACTTACCTAAAATTGCAGTGATGCCTGAAACACCAGCTGATGTATTAACATTGCTTGAAGCGACACATCTAATGAATGAGCAATTTGCAGAGCGGCCGATTATCACGATGTCGATGGCTGGAAAGGGTTTGATCAGCCGCCTTGCAGGAGAAGTATTTGGATCAGCATTGACATTTGCTGCTGCGAAAAAAGGATCTGCACCAGGACAGATCGCAGTGACAGAGCTACGACGATTCCTTGCTATTTTGCATGACAATTTATAAAGATAGGAGCCGCTGTTCGGCTCCCTAGTGTGAGCTTACTTTGCACAATGATCGATGATTTCTTTCAGTACTTCTGTAAGTTCTTCTTGATCTGTGAGTTCTGATTCATCAAAGTGCACACGAAGAACATCGTCATAGATCTCAGGCATCCAGCCTCTTAGTCCCCTTGCCCGCCGGTTAGTTTCGAATACAATTTCAAAGCCGTCTTCTTCTAACAGGAAAATAAGCTCCAGTTCGCTAAGAAGCTGACGATAGTATGGTGACACTGGGACAAATTCAAATTCCTGAACGAAAGGCAGCCGGCGCTTGAAGTAAGGAGCTTGTTCACAGTCTGCGTCATGGAGCCGGAAGCCTAGGCTTTCGATTGTTTGCAAAATACAATTGATCCATGGGTGTGGCTGAACGACGATTTGATCTTGATCAAACTTGTCAGTCCCGACGTCAGTTAACAAATGAACTTCAGCTTTTCCAACAGTAACCGGTGTATCAAACGGCAGGGTAAAAGAAAAAGAAAAACGGTAGTCTTCACCAGGATTGATTGTGAGCGCTTCAGTTATCCGATGAGAGTCAATCGTGATCGACTTACAGTTATTTTGAGTTTCTTTTACAATGTTGTAATGAGTGTCAATTAGTAAATCAATGTATTGAATATTTTTTTTGAATTTATCCCCCTCGACATAAATGGTTCCATTTACCTCTTCACCTGGATAATATGTTTTTTTCTCTAAAAATCTGGTGATCTTCAAGCTAGAACTTGTTGTAACGATTGACATTTTTATATTTCCTCCTTTTAGACTGAGTTTAATTATACGATAAAACAGTAAAAAAGTTTCATTATTTTATAGATCTTTTTACCTATTGTTTTTTCCTTTTCAATAATGGTTAGTTGTGTTACGATAATGACGAACTTCATAGCTTTACTAGGGGTGCCCATATTAGGCTGAGAGAGTAACAAATGTGTTGCTTAACCCTTTGGACCTGATCTGGTTCGTACCAGCGTGGGGAAGTAAAAAAAGATGCAGATGGAATATCTGCTGAAATTTACTGACGATTAACCAGGTTCATGAAAATGTGCCTGGTTTTTTTGTGCTGGTGCTGTTCTGTGGTTTCGTCCTGATCATTTAAAAGAGGGGAAGGAATTTAGTATGAAACATAAGTCAGTTCAGCAAAAAAACATATCGATTATGTCAAGTTTTTCCGGAAGTCGTAAAGTGTATGTCGAAGGATCAAGGCCCGATATTCAAGTGCCAATGAGAGAAATTTCTTTAAGTGACGAAAATTCGCCTGTTCGTGTGTATGATACGAGTGGTCCATACACAGATGAGACGGCGGAGGTCAATATTTTAAATGGTCTAACAGCTTTGCGCACCAATTGGATTAAAGAACGCGGTGATACTAAGGAATATGGAGGCAGGAAAGTGAAGCCTGAGGATAATGGCTATAAAAACGAGAAGCAGGCGAATACCAGCTATTCGGGGTTAAAAAGAAAGCCGCTTCGTGCCAAAAATGGTCACAACGTCACTCAGCTTCATTATGCAAGAAAGGGGATCATTACTCCTGAAATGGAGTTTATCGCGATTCGTGAGCATGTTTCACCTGAATTTGTTCGTGATGAAGTGGCAAGCGGGAGAGCCATTATTCCGGCAAATATTAACCATCCAGAAAGCGAACCAATGATCATCGGCAGACATTTCCATGTGAAAATAAATGCGAATATTGGGAATTCAGCGGTCACTTCGTCCATTGAAGAAGAGGTCGAAAAAATGACATGGGCAATCCGCTGGGGTGCCGATACGATGATGGATTTATCGACAGGAAAGGATATTCATACAACAAGAGAATGGATCATCCGCAACTGTCCTGTTCCTGTTGGAACTGTCCCGATTTATCAAGCACTTGAAAAAGTAAACGGTGTTGCTGAAGATTTGACTTGGGAAATCTATCGTGACACACTGATCGAACAGGCTGAACAAGGGGTTGATTATTTTACGATCCATGCCGGTGTGCTTCTCCGCTATGTCCCTTTAACAGCGAAACGTGTAACGGGAATTGTTTCACGGGGTGGAGCGATTATGGCACAATGGTGCTTAGCACATCACAAAGAGAGTTTTCTTTACACTCATTTTGAAGAAATTTGTGAGATTATGAGGGCATATGATATCGCATTTTCATTGGGGGATGGACTTCGTCCAGGTTCGATTGCAGATGCGAATGATGAAGCACAGTTTGCTGAATTAGAGACGCTTGGCGAGTTGACAGAAATCGCTTGGAAACATGATGTTCAAGTGATGATTGAAGGGCCTGGGCATGTGCCGATGCATAAAATTAAAGAAAACGTTGATAAACAGATGGACATTTGTAAGGAAGCTCCATTTTATACGCTTGGACCGCTGACAACGGACATTGCTCCAGGTTATGATCATATTACTTCAGCGATCGGAGCAGCGATGATCGGTTGGTATGGAACGGCAATGCTTTGTTATGTGACGCCAAAAGAACATCTAGGACTGCCAAATAAGGATGATGTTCGTGAAGGGGTGATTACATATAAAATAGCCGCTCATGCGGCAGATCTTGCCAAAGGACACCCAGGCGCACAAATCCGTGATGATGCTCTTTCAAAAGCTCGCTTTGAGTTCAGGTGGCGCGATCAGTTTAACCTTTCACTTGATCCGGAAAGAGCGCTTGAGTATCATGATGAAACCCTCCCAGCTGAAGGGGCAAAAACGGCTCATTTTTGTTCCATGTGTGGTCCGAAATTTTGCAGTATGAGAATTTCCCAAGATATTCGTGATTATGCAAAAGCAAATGATCTCGATGAAAAAACAGCCATTCAAAAAGGCATGGCGGAGAAGGCGAATGAGTTTAAAAAAAAGGGCAGTCAAATTTATAATTAAAAAAAGCAGATGAATCTTTTGATATAGTTGGAGATTTAAGAACTTCCCTGCGGAAATCGTCAAGCCGGAAGGAGCTGTCCAGTAAGTCAATTTTTGACTATTGGACGCTCTTTTCATATTTGACAAACGCTGATATATCAGCATATGTTTTAACAATTTCACTCTTTTTGGAAATCCCGTTAGTGTTGAAAAACAGCTTGTAAAAGTATTGAAGGTGTAAATGAAATGATTGATATTCAAAGTTAGAAAATCTTTTTTCAAGTTCAACAAAACTAGCTGCAGAATTGCATACGATTAAAGAGATGAAGAAGTTCTGTATCTAGTTCATCATAGTAACGGGTGAGTGCACGCATTTAACTATAATACTCACCTGGTTGATATGTTTGGTGACGTACCATTTGATAATGTGATCTAGCTAATTGATGTGCAGTGCTGATATCCATTTCTAATGGATTGATTTTATAATACACATACCCTTCGATTTGAAAGAATCGTTCTAACGGTGCACAATAAACACCAGTAGCTAATTTCAGGTGAACTGATAATTGATCTAATCGTTCTTTTAAGAACTCAAAAGCAGGGCGTGTATGGTGAAGTTCACCCTCATTCTCACATTGCTGACTTGAATGATAAATAACGACTGTACTTTTGCCTATACTGACATCAAGGATGACTCTACATGTTTCATTTGTCTTTTAGCCAACAATAGAAATCTTTACAGCGCCTGATCGATTCTATTTTCTTATACATGATCTCATGGATTCAACATACTAAACTACTGATTCAAATAATGGTGTGAAGTTGGGCGGTTTTTAATTCTACTATAAAAAATAGTAGTACAAACCAAGGACCTTGGTCTGTGCTACTAATGTTAGTATGTTTTCATTCTTAAAATGAATATACTTCTCCGTCAGCCGGAACTAATACATTAGTGGAGATTCCTTTTTTATTAATAAAGCTTTTTAATTCGTCTCTGGATAATGTCCAATGATTGACAGCTTCCATATGAATTGCAATAATTTTTGCGTTAGGGGCAGCCTTATACACTTCATAAACATCATCTTTCCCCATTACGAGAGAACCGCCTTCAAGAAATTGATTATCCCCAGCATTTACGACAATGATTTCTGGTTTATGTGTTTCGATTACCTCTTGAACAGCTTCATACCAAACCGTGTCTCCAGCTATATATAAAGTTTTTTCACTTTGGTGCTTGAAGACAATGCCGCATACGTTACCAGCAAGTTTTAAGATTTCTCCTCTTCCATGCTCGCCTTTTGTTTTGGTTAACTGGATACCTTCAAAAACTGTATCCTCTTGTAAAACCTCTACATTTTTGAAACCAGCGTTTCGAATTTCTGACGCATCCTCATCATTTTGGGAAAATAGTTTAATTTCTTTTGGTAATGCTTCTTTAGCAGCATTATCCCAATGGTCTAGATGTAAGTGAGTAACAATCACTGCATCAATATTTTTAATAATAGCTTTAATGGATATAGGTAAGTTAACTAATGGATTCTTTTGATCTTGTCTTGGCGAATTGCGAAATGGTGGGTAAGTCCCTTTTTCTGCCAACATTGGATCGATTAAAAACTTTTTTCCTGCGTATTCAACAACCATTGTTGCATTACGAATTTGCTGGATATTCAAATCAATCAGCTCCTTTATTTTGAAATGTCGTTTGTACAATGTATATTCTATATTATGATTCATTGGCGGATACACAGATTAAATAAAGTCTTTTGCACGTTTTACTTTATTTATGAAAAGGATTGCAAAGTATTAGATAACAAGATAATCAAATGTTATGAACTAAGAATAGTCGGTTTCGATGAAAGAATTAGGCGTGAGCTGGCTCGGCTACTACGACTACGGCTAGAGTGGCTAAGTTAGAGGATAATGGAGTTATTGAAGGTTATACCATTAAAGTTAGTAAAAATGGGGCATTCTGTTCACATATTTATACATATTTATACGAAAAACACGAACCATCAATCGTATCTTTCATTCATAAAAAAACAGGGTCAATACGTTATTAAAAGCTACAAAATTAGTGGGTAAAGTTGTTATCTTCTCGATTGCAACTTTCCATCCAATGAAATAGCAGGTGAATTTTTGACGGTTCTCCGAAAGATTTTCTTCTGATTTTTCTTTTGACTTCATAGAGGACGAGCCGGGTAGAATTTTAATGGAGGTTCAAAATTCTGAGGATGTAAAAAAATTCTTGTTAGCAATGATCTACGAAGTGATTTTGTCGTAGTTGCCGACAAACATCTAACATATCTGTCGAAAGCAACGCGTAACAAATAACTACGAAGTCAGTGGAGAAGGCTGTTTCTAGTATCTATGTTTACAATAATTTTATATGGATTCTATTTAGGGTTTACGACGAAAAATACAAATAAAAAACAGACAGAAAGCTTTCTGTCCGGGTTAGCCATTATAGTGTATACCCTTCGTGATCATCAGGAAATATATCATTTTACTCCTGATGATTTTCTTGCATCACTTTGTTGGAACTCTTTCTTGGATCAAATGATTTGGAAACGTCAATCGTATATTTAAGATTTTTTTGATAATCCTTGGAGAATATACTTGCATAGAGAACGTCTAATAAGAAACAGATGGAATCATTCAAGCTAAAGCTTCCTATTTTTGAATACAAGCGCTCACGGGTAGTAAGCCTAAAAACATAGTCGGAAGATTTTGTTAAAGTATTATCACCAATACTTGTTAAAGCAATAATAGGTATTTTCCTATTTTTTAACATGGGTAAAAGTTTAGTAATACTCTCAGTCTCCCCAGTGTAAGAAATAACAATGGCACATGTTTCAGAATCACAACTTGCCACTTCATACTCAGGATCAACCATAGCAAGGTCTACTTTTCTACCAATTCGATTCATTTTTGCTTTGAAGTCATGACAGAGGATTAGATTATTATTCATCGCGAATATTTTTATACTTGTTGCTTTTTTTATTAGGTCTGTAGCCTTTTGTAGTTCATCATGATTAATGAGCGATAATGTATCGGAGATTGTCATTTGGTTTAATTTGGCTAATTTATTTGCAATCGTCATAACATTGTCATACTCGGTAAATGGTAAATTTGCATCAATATTATTAAAATGACTATTGAGATAGTCAATTTCTTCAAGAAAAGTATCTCTTAAATCAATCCACCCGTTAAATCCAAGCTTTTTTCCTACCCGAACTAATGTAGAGGGATGGGTGTATGTTTCATTAGATATTTGTTTCACGGTTTTATTTTTAATATTTTCTCTTTGTTCAAACATATATTCAATGATTGATTTTTCTGATGGGGAGAAAATTTCAATTTCCTCTTTCATTTTTTCAGTTAATAACATATAGATCACCACCTAAACTATAGAGCATATAAATCAAGCCTCTTATATAACAATATCCCTTGTAAATTTCATTTACAAAAAAATTGCTTTCTGTCATTTAATTTGAGAACGTCAAATGATAATCATGATAACATATTGAAGCGATTTCTTCTTTTTTTATAATTGAATTATAAAGGAGGAGAATCAAATGACACAAGGTGTAAAAATAGTAACCATTGGTGGAGGCAGCAGCTATACTCCTGAATTAATGGAAGGGTTTATTAAAAGGTATGAAGAACTTCCGATAAGTGAAATTTGGCTCGTTGATATAGAAGATGGTGAGGAAAAACTTAAGATTGTTGGAGAGATGGCACAAAGAATGTGGAACGCATCTCCTTATGATGTTAAAGTTCATTTAACATTAGACCGACGCGAAGCATTAAAAGATGCTGATTTTGTTACAACTCAATTTAGAGTAGGTATGCTAAACGCTCGTGTAAAAGATGAGAGAATTCCTTTATCATATGGGATGGTAGGTCAAGAGACGAATGGTGCAGGTGGGATTTTTAAAGCCTTAAGAACAATTCCTGTCATTTTAAGTATTGTTGAAGATATGAAAGAATTATGCCCAAATGCTTGGTTAGTGAACTTTACAAATCCAAGTGGTATGGTGACGGACTCAATCGTTCGTTATGGTAAATGGGAAAAGGTAATTGGTTTGTGCAACGTTCCTGTCATGGCTATGATGCAAGAACCGAAATTAATTGGAAAAACCAAGGATGAATTGATATATTCATTTGCTGGAATAAATCATTTCCACTGGCATAGAGTCACAGATTTAGAAGGCAATGACGTTACTTCTCAAATTATAGATAAGTTGTATGAGGATGATAACGGAACCCCGAAAAATATCCATGATATACCGTATTTTAAAGAGCAATTGAAGCAGATGAACTTAATTCCGTGCGGCTATCATCGTTATTATTACCGTCATGACGAGATGTTAAGTCATATGCTTGAAGAATACAATGACCCTAACGTAGGAACAAGGGCTCAACAAGTTAAACAGACAGAAGCAGAACTATTCGAATTGTATAAAGACCCTAACTTAAGTGAAAAACCTGAGCATTTGGAAAAACGTGGTGGTGCTTATTATTCAGATGCAGCATGTGAAACCATTGCATCTATCTATGCAAACAAAAATACAGAGATTGTTGTTTCAACGAAAAATAATGGTGCTGTTCTTGACCTTGCGCCAGATGATGTCGTAGAAGTGTCTGCTTACATTGGTTCTGCAGGTGCAAGACCAATTGCATTTGGTTCTTTTGAACCAGCAGAAAGAGGTTGGTTACAAGTCATGAAAAACATGGAATTATGTGCGGAAAAGGCTGCAGTAACGGGGGATTATGGAACATTATTGCAAGCATTTATTATGAATCCTCTAGTCCCAAGCGGGGAAACAGCAAAGCGTGTACTAGATGAATTACTGATCGCGCATAAGAAGTATTTACCACAATTTGCTGAAAAAATCGCAGAATTAGAAGCTACAGGAGTTACAGTAAAAGATGAATTAGCTAGAAATTTGAAATAATAAATAGCGAGTGTCCACAGTAGGGGCTGTCCAGAAAGTCAGCTTTCGCTGACTTTCTGGACAGCCCCATCCTTGGACGGGGAATTGGGCTTTATTTCTGACTAGTTCTTTCTCTTCACTACTCTTTCAGCTACCTCAATGGATAGGTGATGATAGAGAAATTTTCATCCGTAATTTGTTGTTCATGTGTGCCCATACTATAGGAAAGTAACCGTTTAAGAAACTCATCCATTTGATAACGGTGCGTGTTCAAAGTACATATCTCCCTTTCTGTAAAAGTTAAAAAAGAAAACCAAAAGCAATATTTCTTTATTGATGTGCAATCTCGAGGAGCTTATCCACCTCATACACTAAACGGATGTTTCGTGTATGAGGTGTGGAACTGGGGATGAATCAGCTTTTAATTTATGAACACATAAAGCAACGTGTGTTGAAGGATTTAGAATAAAATACACACTTTTCTTGACAAACCCCTTGAAAGACTTTATGAATTTTGTATCTCTTATTATTCCTTCAAATTTAACCATTTTAATTGTAAATTTTTTCTTTGATTTAGTGCCTTTAAAAAAATACAGGGGCTACCATTGGTACTTCCGGTTTTGTGTCTTATAAATTGAAGAAAGCTAAACTTTCTCAATTCGTCATCATTTTAAACTCATTCTTTTTATACTCCCAATTGCATATCACATTTTTTCGGTGTTTAAAGAGGGAAGGCATACTCATGAGAATGGAGCCTTCTTGGCTTTCAATAAATTGAGCTGTTCTTGAGATTCTTCCCGTTTATTCTCTCACCTTATCATCCAATGATTTGCTTGATTGATTAAAATGTGATATCTTTTAAATCGTAACTGTTACGTTTTACTTAAAGGAGGGCTTGAAAATGGCGAAAAAATCCAAAATCACAAAAGAATTAAAAAAGCAAAAGCTTGTTCAACAATATGCAGCGATCAGAAAAGAATTAAAAGAAAAAGGTGATGCTAAAGCATTAAGCAAACTTCCTCGTGATTCAGCTCCATCTAGACTGAAAAACCGCTGTTTAGTGACTGGTAGACCGAGAGGGTACATGGGAAAGTTTAAAATGTCACGAATTGCATTTCGAGAACTGGCGTATAAAGGACAGATTCCTGGTGTGAAAAAATCAAGCTGGTAGAGTGAAATAATACTACCCGAAAAAAAGCTGCCGAAGATGACGATCGACAGCTTTTTCGACATTTTTTTAAAATTCTCTTGACGAAATTTTAATAAGCGTGTAACATAATAAAAGTCAAAACGGTGATTTGTTTTTGATGCGGGTGTAGTTTAGTGGTAAAACCTCAGCCTTCCAAGCTGATGTCGTGGGTTCGATTCCCATCACCCGCTCCATACATACTGTTTATAACGCAGTGTTTCGTTTCTCAGATTAAACGAAGCATTGCGTTTTTTCATGTATGGCTTGAATGTTGTCAATACTTTAGTACTAAGAATAATAACAAATACCAAACTGTTACACTATACTGTAGCCATATGAAATGAAGGGAGGTTCTGCGCTATGAATGTAAAAAAACTAAAACAAGATGTCATTGAATTCGCTCAGCAAATTGGAATTGACAAGATCCGTTTTGCCAGCGCTGATACGTTTGCCACATTAAAAGAACGCTTAATTGAAAATCGAGCGTTAGGTTATGAGTCTGGTTTTGAAGAACCAGATCTTGACAAACGGACAAATCCAGAGCTTCTTTTACCTAAAGCGAAATCGATCATTGCGATTGCCCTTGCATACCCGTCCAAAATGAAAGATGCACCAAAAAGTAAAAAAGGTGAACGGAGAGGTATCTTTTGCAGAGCTTCCTGGGGGAAAGATTATCATCATGTTTTACGAGAAAAGCTCGATCAACTTGAAGAGTTTTTAAAAAATCAGCGAGAAGATGTCAGAACAAAATCAATGGTTGATACCGGTGAATTGTCAGATCGGGCTGTTGCTGAACGAGCTGGTATTGGTTGGAGTGGAAAAAACTGCATGATTATTACACCTGAATTCGGCTCTTATGTCTATTTGGCAGAAATGATTACGAATATCCCGTTTGAGCCTGATGAGAAGATAGAAGATCAGTGCGGGACATGCAATAAATGCATTGAATCTTGTCCAACAGGCGCTCTTGTCAGCCCTGGACAGCTAAATTCTCAGCGTTGTATCGCCTTTCAGACACAGACAAAAGGTTTTCTGCCTGATGAATTCCGTACAAAAATCGGAAACAGACTGTATGGTTGTGATACGTGTCAGATGGTGTGTCCAATCAATAAAGGCAAAGATTTTCATGTGCATTCAGAAATGGAACCTGATCCTGAGACCGCTAAGCCGTTATTAAAGCCGCTGTTGACGATATCAAATCGTGAATTTAAAGAGAAATTTGGTCATGTGGCTGGTTCCTGGCGTGGAAAAAAGCCAATTCAGAGAAATGCCATCATTGCACTAGCTCATTTTAAAGATACAAGTGCACTTCCTGAATTAATCTCACTGATGCACCACGATCCCCGTCCTGTGATTAGAGGTACCGCTGCATGGGCCATTGGGAAAATTGCAGATACAAATACGTTGGAAGAACTGGAAAAAGCGCTTTTACATGAACAAGATGAGGAAGCAAAATATGAAATTGAAAAAGGGATCGAACTTTTAAAGGAAACAAGTACGACTAAATAAACACTGTTCCATCATATGTTTAGTGGTAAGGAAATCTAAAAGATATATGGTGGTGTAACCTTTGAAACAGATTATCAAACATTTGCTAAAGGGCAAGTTGGACTATTTAATTAATGGTGTTGAGACGGAAAATTGGCGTGAAACTGGCGGTTTTGAAGTAATTGAACGTAAACGAAAGCTGTTTGATAAACGTGGTGTTCAAATTGTGAAAGCCGACATGAGGACAATATTAAAAGAACATTGGCTAGAAGAAGACGGTACTCTTCATGTAAACTATCAAACCCATACCGCATACTTGTGCAAAGATGGGGATGATATGTATATGGAAGAACAAATTGAAAAGCGGACTGCTCTTGTATATGAGCAAATGATCGTCAAAGATTTTGAAATTCAGCGACCAAAGGTTGAGCTAGTTTCAGATCATAAGGAAGAGCCCAGTGCTGAGTCTCGCGAAGAATTAGGCAGGAAATTCCGCTATGACCGGCTGGCGGTTGTTCGCTATGCTGAAACGTTTTGGAATAAACGGAATTCAACTTATAAAAATTTTCAAGACAATTGTACAAATTTTGTTTCTCAATGCCTTCGCGCTGGGAAAGCACCAATGCGTGGTTATCCGAATAGAGGCAAAGGCTGGTGGATGCAAAACCATTCTTGGAGTTACAGCTGGGCTGTCGCTCATTCACTGCGAACCTTTCTAAAACAGTCAAAAGCTGGTCTTCGCTCAGTTCAAGTAGGGAGTGCTGATCAGCTGATGGAAGGTGATGTGATCTGTTATGATTTTCGAGGGGATGGAAGGTTTGATCATACCGCAATTGTGACAGCAAAGGATAAGAGTAATATGCCGCTTGTGAATGCCCAAACGCATGATTGTCGGATGAGGTATTGGTCATATGAGGACTCACCCGCTTATACCCCATCGATTCGCTATGCATTTTTGCATATTGAAGATGATACGATAAAATCGTAAACAGTGGTATAATGAACAGCGGATTAGAAAAATAGAGGTGAACATTTTGGCAATACATGTTGTTTTATATCAACCGGAAATTCCTGCGAATACAGGAAATATTGCACGAACTTGCGCAGCAACAGATACAACACTTCACTTGATTAGACCGCTTGGGTTTTCAACTGATGATAAAATGCTAAAGCGTGCAGGTCTTGACTACTGGGAGTTCGTCAATATTGTGTACCATGATTCATTAGAAGAGTTATTTGAGGCTCATCCAAACGGGCATTTTTTCTTTATTACAAAATTTGGCCAAAAGCCGCATACATCTTTTGACTACACAGACAAGAATGAAGATTATTTTTTCGTGTTCGGCAGAGAAACAACCGGACTGCCTAAAGAATTGATTAAACAAAACATGGATCGTTGTTTGCGTTTGCCGATGACAACGCATGTGAGATCACTCAATTTGTCAAATACAGCGGCAATCCTCGTGTATGAGGCGCTTCGTCAGCAGGATTATCGGGATTTAACTTAATCATTTACAGGGGGCTGTCTAGTAAGTCGATTTTAGACTATTGGACGCCTTTTTTACGTTTAACAAACATTACGGGGCTGTCCTGAAAGTCGTGTGGATTGGGGATTTTGCTCGCTTTCCGCGGGCGATCCGCGAGCCTTCTCAAAGCTCGTTCCTTGCTCCTCTTGGGTCTCGCCTGGCTCGCTGTTTCCGTTTTCAGCGTCTAATTCCTTATTGACACATAACAAATTTAGGCTGTGCTATGAAGGTTGCCATAATGTTAACGACATCAACTGGGCAAAAATCCTTCTAGTTTGCAAACGTAACAGTGTTATGTTACAATGCGTGTAAAGGAGTGAAAGTAGATGGCTCGTGACGATTTAATTTCAAAAAAAGAGCTGCTTGAACTAACTTCGATTTCTTATGGGCAGTTGTATAGATGGAAACGGAAAGATTTAATACCAGAAGATTGGTTTATTCGCAAATCAACATTTACTGGACAAGAAACATTTTTTCCGAAAGAAGACATCCTAAACAGGATTAAAAAAATTCAAAATATGAAAGAAAATCTTTCTCTTGATGAAATGGCGGATATGTTTTCACCAAAACTTGATAAACTTGTGCAAAGCCGTGAAGAACTGCTTGGGAAAGAGCTGATTTCTGAGGCAGTCATGTCATTTTTTATTAAGAATACGAAGAAATATGATGATTCATTTTCTCTAAAGGAAATCTTTGCACTTTATATCATAGAAAGTTTGCTTCAATCAGGAGATATCAGTCTTGAAGAAGGGAAAATAGTGCTTGAAGTGGCACTTTTGGCAGACATCCAACACCATGGCCGACTAATTGTTCTAAGGAAACTTGGTATCACAACGTGTTTGCTAGCAGAAGGTGATACGATATTTGAAAAGATGGTAAAAGTTGTTGCCGATGTCAATTTACCGTCTGTTTATGAAGAATTGAAAACAAAATTATGATGGAGGAAATATGATGAAAACAATGGATAATTTATCAATTAATGGATTTGGAAGTTCGAACGGCGGAACCTTTCATTCCGTTGAACTAAACGGGAAAGGAACAATTAATGGTGATGTTGATTGTGAACAGTTTTTTTGCAATGGTTCAGGAACTGTAAATGGTCGAATTAAAACAGAAGCGGCAAAAATTAGCGGTCATGCAAAGATGAATGGCAACATTGATGCTGCTTCATTGCGAATTGATGGCTCGGCAAAAATCGAAGGTGATATCAGTGCGACAAAATTAAAGATCGCTGGATATGCTGGAATAGATGGACATGTAAAAGGAGACGAACTGATTATTCGCGGAAAAGCTTCAATCAGCAAAGACTGTGAGGTTGAACATTTCTCAGCAGAAGGCCTTTTTACAATCGATGGTCTTTTAAATGCTGAAAAAATTGATATTAAACTACATGGAGGAGAAAGCAAAGTGAAAGAAATCGGTGGTCGACAAATCAGCTGCACACCGCACCAATCAAAAATTCTCTCATTTTTAGCACCGCTTTTTTCTTCACCGAAACTGACTGCTGATTTAATTGAAGGTGATCAAATTGAACTGACTAATACAACAGCAAAGATTGTACGCGGTAATTCGGTCGTCATCGGCGAAAACTGTGATATCGAGATAATTGAATATAAAGAAGAGTTTCAGCAGGCGAAAACGGCAAAAGTGGGAGACAGTAGGAAAATCTAACGGGAAAGGGGGCTCTAAGGTGAAGAGAAATCATTTGAAAATGAACGGATCGGGAAGTGCGGCTGGGGGTGTTTATGAAAATGTCGTGATTAGTGGTGAGGGAACCATTGGTGCTGGACTTGATTGTCTTAAGTTTCGTACTTACGGCACAAGTTCTCTTAAAGGAGATGCCGTTGTCCAAGCGTTCAACATCCATGGCGAAACAAACGTGGGCGGAAGTCTAAAAGCAGACAAAATAAAAATTTATGGAAAGACAGACATTGTTGGTGATGTTCATACAGGTGAAGCGGTTGTGAGAGGAGCCATCAATGTCGGTGGAGATTTAAGTGCTGATCGATGTGATATTAAAGGTGCGCTGACTGGTAAAGGTAATTGTGAAGCGGAATCCTTTGAATTAACAGGGAGTGTTGAACTGGATGGTCTGCTTAATGCCGGTATCATTGAAATTGGTTTAAGATTTGATAAAAGTTCTGTCAGAGAAATGGGTGGAACAGTTATTAATGTGAAAAATAAGCGGGGTCTTTTTAAACCAAATGGCGGATTTCTTTCTGCTCAAATCATTGAAGGGGACGACATTTATTTGGAAAACACATCAGCACAGATCGTCAGAGGCAATCGCATTCATATCGGTCCAAGCTGCCAGATTGAAACAGTTGAATACAAAACAGAACTGACCGTTTCTGAACGAGCAAATGTCAGCGAGAAAAACCAAATTTAAATGAAACAGTGTTATGTTCTAAAAAAAGGATGGCGCCATCTCGCCATCCTTTTTCCTGTTAATTTTGCTTTCCGGATTTGCTTTCATACCCGGCAGTGAATATTGCTACGAGAAATGCAAGGATGACCCCCATCATGATCAGTGTATTCATCTAATCCTCCTCTCCATCCTAACTCCCTGCTGTCTCTATCAATTGTGCTGCTTTTATTATGAATGGTTGATTCCATCTTTGTCAATTTCGGGGAGGAGAGTCTTATTCAATAGGAAAAGCATGTAAAAGGACATCTTCGCATAGATTGGATGTAACAGTTGTTCATTTGCATTATACATCATATGGGAGGTTCTTATGGATATCTTAAAAAAGCTTGAACAGTATAGAGAGGAAGAGCAGCGTTTGCAGTGGGAAGGAACCTTCGCTGATTATTTGGAAATTTTGAAAGAAAAACCGGCGGTTGCACAATCTGCTCATTCTCGTGTTTATCATATGCTTAAAGCAAGCGGCATTGAAGAGAAAGATGGGAAAAAAATATACAGGTTTTTTGACAAAGAGCTATTTGGACTTGAGGAACCTTTGGAACGGCTTGTTGAAGAGTATTTTCATCCCGCGGCAAAACGACTTGATGTTAGAAAAAGAATTTTGCTGTTGATGGGACCTGTTAGCGGGGGGAAATCAACGCTTGTTACAATGCTGAAAAAAGGGCTTGAAGCCTATTCATTGACAGATGAAGGTGCTGTATATGCGATTAAAGGATGTCCGATGCATGAAGATCCACTTCATTTAATCCCACAGCATTTGCGTGACGATTTTTATCAGGAATATGGAATTCGTATTGAAGGAAACCTTTCACCTTTGAACATGATGCGGCTTGAACAAGAGTATGGCGGCAGGATTGAAGATGTCATGGTGGAAAGAATCTTTTTTTCAGAAGATAAGCGAACAGGGATTGGTACATTTAGTCCATCAGATCCTAAATCACAGGATATTGCCGATCTAACAGGGAGTATTGATTTTTCAACCATTGCTGAATACGGATCAGAATCTGACCCCCGTGCATACCGCTTTGACGGCGAATTAAACAAGGCGAACAGGGGAATGATGGAGTTTCAAGAAATGTTGAAATGTGATGAGAAATTCCTCTGGCATCTTCTCTCTTTGACACAGGAAGGTAATTTTAAGGCAGGCCGATTTGCATTGATTTCCGCTGATGAGTTGATTGTCGCTCATACAAATGAGACGGAGTACCGTTCTTTTATTTCTAATAAAAAAAATGAAGCGCTCCATTCGCGAATTATTGTAATGCCGATTCCTTATAATTTAAAAGTTTCTGAAGAAGAACGTATTTATAAAAAAATGATTGCCGAAAGTGATGTCTCAGAGGTGCACATTGCACCACACACCTTAAAGGTGGCAGCGATGTTTTCCATTTTAACGCGATTAAAAGAACCGAAGCGTTCTGATATTGATCTTGTCAAAAAAATGAAGCTTTATGATGGAGAAAGTGTTGAGGGATATAATTCAGTTGATGTCGAGGATATGAAAAAAGAATACAATGATGAAGGGATGAGCGGGATTGATCCAAGGTATGTCATTAATCGCATATCTTCAACGATTATTCGGAAAAATATGGAGTCCATCAATGCGCTCGATGTTCTGCGTTCTTTGAAAGAAGGGCTTGATCAGCATCCATCGATCTCAACTGAAGAACGTGAGCGCCACTTGAACTTCATTTCTGTGGCCAGAAAAGAGTATGACGAAATGGCGAAAAAAGAAGTGCAAAAAGCGTTTGTCTATTCATATGAAGAGTCAGCTAAAACCCTTATGGATAATTATCTAGATAATGTTGAGGCATACTGCAACAAAAACAAGTTGCGTGATCCGTTGACAGGTGAGGAAATGAATCCTGATGAAAAATTGATGAGATCGATAGAAGAGCAAATTGGCATTTCTGAAAATGCGAAAAAGGCTTTTCGTGAAGAGATTTTAATTCGGATTTCCGCCTATGCGAGAAAAGGGAAGCGTTTTGATTATAATTCACATGAACGTTTGCGCGAAGCCATTCAAAAGAAACTGTTCGCAGATTTAAAAGATGTCGTAAAAATAACAACTTCCACAAAAACACCTGATGAACAGCAATTGAAAAAAATTAATGATGTTGTCGCCCGTCTGATTGATGAACATGGCTATAACTCAACGAGTGCCAATGAACTTTTAAAATATGTCGGAAGTTTGTTAAACCGGTAAATGAAGACCCGTCCAACAAAAGGGCGGGTCAATTTGTAAAGAAGAGCCATGCTAACGATTTGAATGGTTTTCAATCATTTGCTCAGCTAAACGTGTATGTGCTGTTTTAAGTAGATCTAAGGCAAGGGGAGCACAAAGACCTTGTTTATATAGGCTATAAAGAAGCTCTTCAATAGAAAAATCTTTTTTTACGCCGCTTTTTATGATGGATTTGTACGTTGAAAAAGTAATTTCAGTGATGTCCGCATAATCAGGCAAACGGGCATCTGTCCAATCATTTTGACACCGCTCCCACATTTTTGGGACATTATTTCTCATTCTTTCTTCTGGTAGGTTATCTTTATATTTTACCGTTGAAAGAGTCATGGTCACATCTGTAATAAAGTGCTCATCTGTATCACTTAACCCATTTTCTTTATACCACTCATAAAATTCTTTTATATCTTTATTCATATTTTGTCTACACTCCACTTCGACAAGAGATTGAGAGGATATCCTTATCGTACTAAGAAAGCAAATGATTAGCAATGAAACGGCGACTTGTACAAGCTGCTTTGAACTTTCGTTACATTTTCAAAATTGTTTATCAAATGTCTCCTGTTACTTGCATAAGATAAAAGTAAACATTTTTTAGACTTGTTTCATTTCTTTTAACAGCTATCATGAAGGAGGGGAATGCATGTCCCATAAAAACAATGGCCATTTTATGATTTCTCAGGAAGACTGGTCCCTCCACCGTAAAGGGTATGATGATCAACAGCGTCATCAAAAAAAGGTGCAGGATGCGATCAAACATAATTTGTCTGATTTGATCACAGAAGAGAGTATCATCATGTCTAATGGGAAAGATGTCGTTAAAATTCCGATTCGCTCATTGGATGAATATAAAATCCGTTATAACTATGATAAAAATAAACATATTGGACAGGGAGATGGCGAAAGCAAGATTGGGGATGTTGTGGCAAGAGACAGCTCTGATAGGAGAAATGATGCTGGAAAAGGCTTTGGAGCTGGTAAAAAGGCTGGAGAAGATTATTATGAAGCAGACGTTTCCTTAATGGACTTGGAAGAGGCACTTTTTAGCGAAATGGAGCTGCCGAATCTCGAGCAGAAAGAGCGGGACGATATTGTCACAGAAGATATTGAGTTTAATGACATTCGCAAAACAGGTTTAACCGGTAATATTGATAAAAAAAGAACGATGCTGAGCGCTTTTAAGCGAAATGCGATGATAGGAAAACCAGCGTTTTATCCGATATTTCCTGAAGATTTAAAATTTAAAACATGGAATGACACTAAAAAGCCGGAATCGAGGGCTGTTGTTTTGGCGATGATGGATACAAGTGGAAGTATGGGAATCTTCGAAAAATACATGGCACGCAGTTTTTTCTTTTGGATGACACGTTTTTTACGGACAAAGTATGAAACGGTCGATGTTAAGTTTATCGCCCATCATACAGAAGCCAAAATCGTTTCCGAAGAAGATTTTTTTTCAAAAGGGGAAAGCGGGGGAACCATATGTTCATCTGTTTATCGAAAAGCGCTTGAATTGATTGAGCAAAAATACTCTCCGACAGCTTACAATATTTATCCTTTTCATTTTTCAGATGGAGATAATTTAACCTCTGATAATCCTCGTTGTGTCAGACTTGTCAACGAACTGATGGAGAAAGCCAATCTTTTCTGTTATGGTGAAGTCAATCAATATAATAGGCATTCGACATTAATGTCAGCCTATAAAAATATTAAAAATGAAAAATTTAAGTACTATGTTTTAAAACAAAAAACAGATGTGTTCAGAGCACTAAAAAGTTTTTTTAGCAAGGAAAAGCAACATCAACTAACATAAAAAATCTATGTTGTTGATAAGGCATGTATCCCAAGTTGTATTGGGATCATGCCTTTTATTTTGTCTTTTTTAGATCGGTGTGGTTGATATTGGAATGTGACACTTTGTACAAAACTATTGACACTTTTAGTTACTTAGAATAATATTTAATCTTGTTAAATATTAATTTTGCATAAAGTCAAAAGGAATCTGAAAGGAGAAATCAAGATGAGCAAAAAACGCTTGATTATTGTTAATATAGTCGGAATCGTAATTGGACTTGCTATTTTAGCAGGAGGTGCGTATTTCTACTATGACAGTATCAGTTATGTCAAAACAGATGAAGCGCATGTTACAGGTGAAATGGCAAACATTACAGCTCCTGTCTCAGGAAAGCTAACAAACTGGACGATGAAAGAAGGAACAAAAATTTCTAAGGATGAGAAGACAGGTGTGATTAAAGGTGAAGACTCGCTTGATGTGAAATCGATAATGGCTGGAACCATTGTTAAAAATGAAGCGAGGGAAGGTCAGACTGTACAAGCAGGGCAAACATTAGCCCAAACAATTGATATGGATCACCTTTACATTACTGCAAACATTCAAGAGACCGACCTTAAAAGTATTGAGAGAGGGGATAAGGTCGAAATTGTGATCGATGGTGATCAAGGTACGACATTTGAAGGCAATGTTGAAGAAATCGGATATGCAACAAATTCTACGTTTAATCTGTTTTCTCAGCAAAATTCAAGTGGAAACTATACAAAAGTAACACAAAAAGTACCTGTGAAAATTTCAATCAAAAACCCGTCTAGCCAGGTACTTCCAGGAATGAACGCATCAGTTAAAATTTCAAAATAGGAGGATGAACTGAACGAAAGGAGGTTATCGCAAGTGGCATCTCAACAAAAACAAGGAAAGATGACATTGCTTTTTATCTTAATGGCCGGTTTATTTGTGGCGATATTAAACCAGACGTTACTTAATGTGGCTATGCCTCATTTAATGACTGAATTTAATGTGAGCGCCACAACGATTCAATGGCTGACAACAGGATATATGCTTGTCAATGGTGTTTTAATCCCATTATCCGCTTTTTTAATTGTCCGCTTTGGAGGTCGCAATTTATTTCTTACTGCTATGCTGTTGTTTACGATTGGGACGCTGATTTGTGGTATAGCGCCAAATTTCTCAACAATGTTAATCGGCCGTCTCATTCAGGCAACAGGCGGAGGTGTTCTTCAGCCATTGGTGATGACCACGATCCTGTTGATATTCCCTCCTGAAAGCCGGGGAAAAGGAATGGGTATCTTTGGGCTTGCCATGATGTTTGCTCCGGCGGTCGGACCGACACTATCAGGGTGGGTCATTGAACATTACAGCTGGCGGATTATGTTTTACGGACTTGTGCCAATTGGAGTTATCGTCATCATTTGCGGGCTGGTTTTATTTAAAAATATAACAGCTCCTCAAAAAATAAAACTTGACCAGACTGGTGCATTGCTTTCAATCATCGGTTTTGCTTCATTATTGTATGGAGTAAGTGAAGCGGGAACTGATGGTTGGAATGATCCAATTGTACTCGCAACTATGATCATTGGTGTCATTGGGATCACAGCTTTTGTAATCCAGCAATTGAAATCAAAAGAACCGATGCTTGATTTCAGGGTTTTCAAATATGATATGTTTTCTTTATCTAGTGTGATTAATGCTATTATTACAGTAGCCCTTTACACAGGGATGTTTTTACTGCCTATTTATTTGCAAAGTTTAGCTGGTTTTACAGCACTGCAATCAGGTCTTTTAATGCTGCCGGGTGCCATTGTAACCCTCTTGATGTCACCTATAGCAGGGGCATTGTTTGATAAAGTCGGTGCAAGACCATTGGCAATTGTCGGTTTAATCATAACCGCTGTGACGACCTATCAATTTACACAGCTTACACTTGATACACCTTACCTTACCATTATGGTGATATATGCAATTCGGGCATTTGGTATGTCAATGTTGATGATGCCAATTATGACTGCTGGAATGAACCAGCTGCCACAACATTTGAACAGCCATGGAACAGCCATGTCAAATACACTTCGTCAAATCAGCGGTTCAATTGGAACGAGTTTGATGACAACAATTTATACAAAACGTACAGCATTTCACTATGCAACAATGGCTGACCAAGCGAATACGGCTGATCCGTCATTCATGCATCTATTACAAGCAAAAATTCAATCAGCTGCCCAATCCATGCATCTTTCACTTGCAGAAGCAAAACAATATGTTGTTCAATACATGGTAGGACAGTCACAGCTTAAATCTAATGTGCTGGGGATAAATGATGCGTTTATTTGGGCGGTTGGATTCTGTATAGCAGGCATTGTATTAAGTCTGTTTTTAAAAGATGTCAGAAAAGACCGTCATAAAAAAAATAAGCCGGCATTTCCAAAAATAGATGATTCAGTTAAGAATACAAACGAATCACCATCAACAATCTAATATTTACTAACTTCAAAAGGCAAATTTGCTGAATACGATCAGCCGATTTGTCTTTTTTTCTTGTATTATCATGTGTATTAGTGTACTATCTATGTAGTACATTGTAATCTGGGAGGAAATTCTTTTGAAGGTTTTCAGCGGACTATTAAAAAAGGACATAGTGATCTCAAGGTTCTGGTCTATTATATGGTTGATATTAACCATCTTGATCATGATCGGAAGTTCTTTAATTGCTTATTATGAACACGAACCGTTGTTCATGTTTGGATTATTAGTATTCCTTTTACTATGTCAAAGCTTTTACAGTCCGAGTATTATGCTCAGTCAGCTTCGACTTGAAGGGAAAACACAAATCTGGCTTTATAATCCAAACAACAGTTTTGTCTTACTTCTCTCCAAACTGGCAGCAGCTGCTGTTTATCAATTGATAGCACAACTGATCATCTTAATTTTTGGAATCATTGTCAGAAACCAGCTTGTGACGATTTCTATAGGTTTATATTCTATGTGGGATCTATTGCTGATGAATGGTCTTGTCTTTTTTTGGGGAATGTTACTTTCAATGTGGGTCATGCTGATGTGGACTGTATATCAAGTGCTCGGGAAATATTCCGTATTGAAAAAAGTTCGTTGGTTGATTGTGTGCGTGCTTTTCTATAGTTACAGCCTGATTGAATATTATGCTTTAGGAAACCGTTTCATAAAACAGGTCTGGGATTTATGGAATATACCCGTAAAAGCCGACTTCGATTTTGAATATCATGAAGCGTCAGGATGGTCTGTCACATTTTCTCAAGTAAATCTTCCAGGAAATATGCTGATATATTATGCCGTTTTAGCCGTCTGTCTTTTCTATTTCTCTGGCAAGTTACTTGCGAAAAAAGTTGAGGTGTAATGTGATGGCGAGTGACTTTTCCTCATCAAAGCCGATATACCGTCAAATTGCTGAACAACTTTTCAAAAAAATCGTTCGGCTAGAAATGAAACCGGGCGAAAAACTGCCTTCTGTACGCGATTTGGCTGTCGAGACAAAGGTCAATCCGAATACGATTCAGAGAACGTATGCTGAAATGGAAAGGATGGGAATCGTTGAGATGAGACGAGGGCAAGGAACTTTTGTTGTCGAAAAAACAGACATGATCGACGAATTGAAACAGAAAATGCGTACAGACGTGATTGGACAATTTGTAAGAAACATGGAAGAACTTGGTCTCTCAAAACAGGAAATGTTGTTTGAACTTGACCGCTATTTGCAGGAAGGAGAGCCAAATGAATATTGAACTGAAAAATGTGATGAAAAAATACGGGAACCAATTTGCTTTAAAAGATGTTTCTTTATCATTGTCATCAGGAAAAATCTACGGATTGATCGGTCCAAATGGAAGTGGCAAATCAACACTTTTAAAGATTATCGGCGGGCTCTGTTTTCCTGATTCAGGAACGGTGTTAGTTGGAGATCAACGAGCTGAGCGGACAATGCTTAAAAATATCGCTTATTTAACCGAGCTTGATATGTTTTATGAGCATTTTCAAGTGAAGGATGTGATTCGTTTTTATGATAGCCAATTTGCAGATTTTCAGCTTGAAAAAGCATTTACTATTTTAAAAGAAATGAAGATTGATTATAAGAAAAAGTTAAAACATCTATCTAAAGGAAACAGGGGCAAGGTGAAACTTGTGCTGGCTCTCGCGCGAGATGCTCCAGTTGTTCTCTTAGATGAACCATTGTCAGGTCTAGATCCGGTAGTTAGAGAGTCGATTGTGAGAAGTCTTCTTTCATGGCTTCATTTTGAAGAACAGACAGTGGTTATCGCTACACATGAGATCAGTGAGATCGAACAAATTCTTGATGAGGTAATAGTCGTCTCATCTGGTCTGGTGATGGAGAAAAAGAATGTTGAGGAGTTGCGCGAGGAATCAAAAATGTCACTGCTCAACTGGTATAAGGATGTTAATCAAAAACAATGAAAGGCGGTAGAAAATACGAATGGGAACGCTTCTGCAATTACAAAATGTTTCAAAGGTGATCAAAGGAAAGAAAATTATTGATGGACTAAGTTTTGATGTGAAATCTGGGGAGATCTTCGGATTTTTAGGACCGAATGGAGCAGGAAAGACAACGACGATCAGAATGATTGTCGGTCATATGAACATCTCGGATGGAGACATTTTGATCAACGGGGTAAATGTCAAAGACAATTTTGCCAAAGCTGCACAATATATTGGGGCGATCATTGAAAACCCTGAAATGTATAAATTTATGACAGGTTATCAAAACCTTATGCAATACGCACGAATGACAAAAGGGGTAACGAAAAGCAAAATCGATGAGATTATTGAGCTTGTCGGATTAAAGAACCGTATTCATGACAAAGTGAAAACATATTCATTGGGAATGAGACAAAGGCTAGGACTTGCACAAGCCCTTTTGCACGATCCAAAGCTGTTGATTCTTGATGAACCTACAAATGGACTTGATCCAGCAGGGATTCGTGAGATTCGCCATTATTTAAGAAAACTGACAACAGAAAAAGACATGGCTGTGATTGTTTCAAGTCATTTGCTTGCAGAGATGGAGCTCATGTGCGACAGGTTTGCGATTATTCAAAATGGCAAACTACGCGACATTCAAAATGTTCATGAGTCTGTTGATAATAAAGAGTACAAGGATCGCTATTTCTTCCATGCCAATGATGTGGATGCTCTTTTCCGCCATACATCTGATTTTGGAGACTGGCAAATTGAAAAAGTGGAAAACGGGATTGAAATCAATCTTAAAAAAGATGAAGTTCCAGACTTAATCAAACATTTAACAGATAATGGGATTCGTTTGTTTGAAGTGAAAATAATAACTAAATCATTGGAAGACCGTTTCTTGGAAATTACTGGGAATAAGGAGGAAACTCAACTTGCTTAAACTCATCTATAATGAATGGATCAAAATATTTAGTCGAAAAGGTACATATGTCATGATCGGATTTTTGGTGGTTGCGGTCATCGGATTCGGTACCATATTAAAAACTCATGGAGTCGGTGAAGCGGATCCTAATTGGCAAAAGGGATTAATTGGGCAAAATGAAGAGATGAAAAAAGAACTTAAAGATCCTGATATGTCTGATTTAAAAGAAAGCCTTGAGGAATCAATTGCCATCAATGAATATCGACTCGAACATGATATATCAGACCAATATTCAATGTGGAAGTTTGTCGAAAAGAATACTTTAATGATATCATTTGTCGGTTTGTTTGTGATTACAATTGCAGCTGGAATTGTCGCTAGTGAGTTTAACTGGGGTACCATTAAGCTTCTAGTAATTCGCCCGGTCAGCCGTTTTAAAATTTTATTATCAAAATATTTGACGGTGCTATTGTTTGCTCTAAGCTTACTTTTGATTTTATTTATCACATCAGGAGTTTCAGGTCTAGTGTTGTTCGGACCTGGTGATGGATCTGAGACTTATCTTACCTATGTCAATGGAAGTGTTCAAGAACACAATTTGTTGCTTTATCTCATCCAATACTACCTCCTAGATTCGATTTCGATTATGATGTTGGCGACAATGGCATTTATGATTTCAGCGGTATTTAGAAACAGTTTAATTGCTGTTGGGATTTCGATGTTTCTCTTATTCTCGGGCCCTATGATGACAAAATTGTTATCAATCTTTGACTGGGGAAAATATTTTTTGTTTGCCAATACAGATCTGACAGTGTACTTTTACGGAAATCCGCCTGAAGGAATGACACTCGGCTTTTCCGTGGCCATCTTGGCGATCTATTTTGTTATCTTTCATCTGTTGGCATTCTCAGTATTTAGCAAAAGAGATATTGCTTCATAGGAGTTGTTTTGAAGGGGCTATCCAAAAAGTTAGTATGTTTGACTTTTTGGAGGCTCTTTTTTATGCCCATTTCGCATGTGTCTATGGAAGAACCCAAAGATTAATGTACGAAACCTATCGAAGGACCAAAAACGAATAGGGTAAATCTGGAAAGGATATGCCTATTTTGGAAAGTCTAATTTAAGACCCTTGGAAACTCCTATTTTTATGTAAGTTGTGGTATTCCTTGCCGTTTCGGGAGCTCATCATGTTTTGGACATAACAAAAAGACTGCTGATTGGAAATCAGCAGTCTTTGTATAAAGAGCACAGCTCTTTAATTATGCTTTTGTAACGTTAGCAGCTTGCGGTCCGCGGTTTCCTTCAACGATTTCGAAAGATACAGACTGGCCTTCTTCTAAAGTTTTGAAGCCTTCGCCTTGAATAGCAGAGAAATGAACGAATACATCGTCTTGTCCTTCAACTTCGATGAATCCGAAACCTTTTTCAGAGTTAAACCATTTTACTTTACCTTCTAGCATGAAATTTCCTCCTAAAGCGATAACGCTTAAATTCATCATTCTTGCTCTAAAACAAACTTCCAAGACGAAAACTCTTACAAAACTTTCTTCTTAAAGATAGTTCGAACAAAAATAATTACCTTTACTTTACCAGTGTTTAAGCAAAATTACAACCTTTAATCAAAATTTTTTTAAAAAAAATTAGCGCTAATTCCTACTTGACCGATTGGTTTTATTGTATTATATTTTCTAATGTATCTAAATGAAGGGGGCTTTTATGTGATGGACTTTTTTACGATCATTAATATTTTTATCATGCTCTTTCTGATGGTGCTCCTTTATTTCATGCAAAAGAAGTATGTTTCGTTTTCGAAAAGAGTATTTACTGCTCTTGGACTCGGAATTGTATTTGGTTTTGCTGTACATTTTATATATGGTGCTTCTTCAGAAACAACCATCCAAACGACAGATTGGTTTCGAATAATTGGAAACGGCTATGTGAAGTTTTTGCAGATGGTTGTGATTCCACTTGTCTTTATCTCAATTTTGGGTGCTTTTACAAAGCTTAGTCTGAAACATAGCATTGGAAAAATTAGCGGTCTTATCATTGGTTTGCTTATTGCTACAACTGCTGTAGCTGCTGCTGTGGGAATCGCCTCCACTCTTAGCTTTGATCTTCAAGCGATTCATATTGAAAAGGGAGACGCAGAACTGTCAAGGGGTGCAGAATTAAAACAGAAATCAGCAGATATGGAAGCCAAAACACTTCCACAACAAGTAGTTGAACTCCTGCCGGGAAACCCGTTTTTGGATTTTACAGGGGCAAGACCGACATCTACAATCGGAGTTGTTATTTTTGCGGCCTTTCTTGGGATAGCTTATCTTGGTGTGAAAAAAAAGCAGCCTGAACAAGCCGAACTTTTCAAAAAAATAGTTGATGCTGTATACGCGATCATTATGCGTGTTGTGACATTGATTTTAAGACTGACACCATATGGGGTGTTAGCAATTATGACAAATACGATTGCAACAAGTGATCTTGATAGTATTTTGAAACTTGGAAAGTTCGTTCTCGCCTCTTATGTGGCATTGATCGTCATGTTCGGTGTCCACCTATTGCTGATTACGGTCAGCGGGTTAAGTCCAATTACTTACTTGAAAAAGGCCGTTCCAGTGCTTATTTTCGCTTTTACTTCAAGATCAAGTGCTGGTGCCTTACCATTAAATATTAAAACACAAAGAAGTTTGGGTGTTCCTGAAGGGATTGCCAACTTTGCCGGCTCATTTGGTTTATCAATTGGTCAAAACGGCTGTGCCGGTATTTATCCTGCGATGCTGGCGATTATGATCGCACCGACTGTCGGACAAAATCCTCTGGAACCTTCATTTCTCTTGACAGTCATCGGGATTGTCGCAATTAGCTCTTTTGGTGTAGCAGGTGTCGGCGGTGGTGCAACATTTGCGGCACTTTTAGTACTGTCAGCTTTGAATATGCCAGTTGCCTTAGCGGGATTATTAATTTCGGTCGAACCGCTTATCGATATGGGACGGACAGCTCTTAATGTTAGTGGTAGTATGACTTCAGGACTTGTGACAAGTAAATTGACAAAAGAACTTGAAACAGATGTATATGATGATCATACAAATATTATTGAAGCTGAAATGTAAAAGGTTGGTCACCCTTGGTGGTAATCGACCGTCATAGACACAAAAATCTGGTGAACCGCTCGAAGCAGTCACCAGATTTTATGTTTTAAGGGGTGTTTGGACAGCTCCCGCTAATACGTGTTTCGGTCAATATTGTCCAGCAGCTCTTCAGCTTCATTGTAATTTGTTGTCGTATGTGTATGCTGTTGGTTCTTATCATTTGAATGTGTTTGATTTTGCTCAGTCTGTCTTTTTTCTCTTGTCGAAAATGCTTGTTTAAACAGTTCTGCTGGATTTAACATTCCATCCTGTGTTTTCATTGTAAACATCTTCATCACACGTTTGCGAATTTCTGGTGAAAAGGCCGCAGATATAGCTGCAGAACCAACGATTAATACAGCTGGGTGAATACCAGTTCTTCTTCTAAACAAAGGATCAACCTCCTTTTTACTAATACTTTGCCCTGGGCAAGTTTGTTTTATTCTTCACTTCTAACAGGGGATTTTAAGCGATGTTTTTCAAAAAAGCTGAAAATGGCCGTGTAAACACTGACTTTACTTTCCCTTTTTGAAAAACCATGCCCTTCATCTTCCATGATGAGATATTCGATCTCTCTTCCCCATTTTTTCAACTGATCAACGACTTGATCCGATTCCTCTTTGACAACACGGGGATCATTTTTACCTTGAACAACTAGCATTGGTCGTATCATCTTTTTTAAATAGGTAATTGGTGAATCGGCTGTCATTTTTATTCGATCCCTGTCTGGATGACCGACCCACTTTTCTGTGTGCGGTCGCCAAAATTCAGGAACTGATTTAACAAATGTAAACAAGTTGCTAACACCGCAAATATCAACGACAGCTTGAAAATACTCAGGATGCCTACCATGTAATAAAAGAGCCATGTATCCACCATAACTGCCGCCTAATAGAAACAGTTTTTCACGATCAACGACTTTTTGATCAATGAGCCAATCGATTCCAGCAATCATATCAAGACGTGGTCCATCCCCCCAATCTTGTTCAACCATTTTGTAAAATGTGTAGCCATAGTTTTCTGAACCTCGAAAATTTGGTGCAAATACTTGGTAGCCCATTTTAGTTGCGATTTGAAAGATGTCATAAAACTTTAATTGTTCGGCATACTGAGGTCCACCATGCGGCCAAATGATTGTCCAACCATTTGCATCTTTGTAATTAGGTTTATACAACAAACCCTCGATTGTCCGTCCATCAAAAGATCGATAATTGATTACCTCTGGATCAGCAAGTTCCTCTTTAGAAAAACCGGGAACATTATGTTTTGTTAATTGGCACCATTCAGTTTGGCTCTCCTTTTTTACATAAATATTATCTGGTTTACTAGGTGTTGAACCAAGCAAATAAAGGGCACCAGACTTTGTGCAACACACTTTTTTAACAGATGAACATGGGCAACATATCGTGCTGGTCTCTCCTGTTTGAATCTCATATTGATAAATGATATCTTTAACGCCTTTTTTTCCAATTAAGTATAAGTACTTTCCATTTGGATCAGCATGTATGGAAGTCAAGTCTGTTTTGTCTATCAAGAGAAGTGGAGTAAAGGTGTTGGAAGAAATTGTGTATGATGCCAGATATGAAAACTCTGAATCATAATTTGTGGTGACATATAAGATATCATTTGTTGAGAAATATGATGCATAGAACTTATGCGCTTTTTTATCATCAGGCACAATTGGTGTTATATGTCCGTCTGCTGTTTGAACCACACAAACAGAGTGGCTATTGACAAACGAAACATGAAAACTAAATGCTTTTTCATTCGGACTTACATCACTGAGTTGTGATACCCCATCAGTTCCCGTAAAAATAAGCTTTTCGTTCCTTGTCAGAAGATCAAATTGATATGTATTTAAAAAAACTGGATTATTTTTGGAAGATGTGTAGTAAACAGAATGATTGACGATGTTAGGTTCGAAGTGGCGATCTTGTTGATTTCCGTTTAATAATTGAGATTCTCCTTCTGAGGAGGAAAATTGATATAAACTGTGTTGTTCGTTTCCGTCTTGATCAAAACCGGCAATTATAAAGGAACCGTCTTTACTGTAGGTCATTCCATTGCAATTTTGATTGAAAAAAGTGAGTTGATAAGGATATGGATGTGAAAGATCCATTGCCCATATGTTTGGTTTACCATTTAGATTGGTGTTAAAGACAAGTTGTGTTTCATTAGGATGGATACAAAAATCTGTTATTTGTAAAACGTAAAACATTTTTTTTGCTCTCGAAAAAGTGTTTGTTAATGTCATTTTCTACCCCCTGATTATATTATTCCATTTTTATCATAACAGAAACTGGATTTTCCTTGGGTGAATAAATCAAATTTAAAAGAAAAACCTATAAGTAAATGATTAAAGGAGGAAATATGAAATGTTCAATAAGAAAAAAGGTGCAATAACTGCTTTTCTTTTCCCTTTATTGTTCACCGCAGGTTGTGGAATGGCCAATCAAGGAGAAAATGAGCGCCGTGATCAAAATGACGTGCTACAAAATGTGACGGACAGAAATGATAGAAACAACATAAATGATGGAACAAATGTAAGCGAACGGATCAATAGAGATGACAGAATGGATGTCACATACAGAAATCCTGATCGAAATGTAAACGAGAATAACAATAATAACAATATGGATGTTGCAGATAAAGTTGCTGATAAGGTCACAGACTTAAAAGAAGTCAGACATGCCAATGTGATTGTTACCAATCGAAATGCTTATGTAGCCGTTGTTTTAAAAGGGAATCCGAAAGGCGATATAACTGGAGATCTAAAGAAGAAAATCTCCAATAAAGTAAAAAGAACTGACAAAGACATAAACAATGTATTTGTTTCGGCAAACCCGGATTTTGTTGACCGGATGAGGAATTATGGAGATAGGATTCAAAATGGCGAACCAATTGAAGGTATTTTTGACGAATTTGGTGAAACAATCAACAGAATATTTCCCCAACAAAGATAAGGAAAAACATACTAACATTAGTAGCGCAGACCAAGACCGCGGTTTGTGCTGCTATTTTTTTAGTGGACTATAAACAGACCAACTTCACACCGTTATATAGGATGCCGGGTCCTCCGAGATCGTGTATAAGAAAATGGAATCGATCTACAATTGGTTAAAAAGGAGGGAGACAAATGAAACATGAAGTGCAATGGTTATTTATAATCAGCATCGCCAATGTAAAGAGATTGACCATAATTGCCCCTCTTATGAACAACTTCATAAAAAATTAACTCATCAAGTTTGAAACAATCAGAAGACAAAGGAATCGCCCTCCTTGAAGCTGCAAAAACCTCTTGGCCAAGACGTACGAACAGGTCAAAGATGACGCAAGGCACATCAAAAAAAGAAACAGCTTGAAACAATATGGTTGAACTTTCAAATGAACATAAAGAGTATCAAGTACTTCGATCATTTCCAGTGATAGGGGAAACATCAGCTGTTTGAATCATTGGCGATATAAGACATTAAGAATTATTAACTTTTAAATGCCTATTATGCGTGATCAGTCGGGTAATACTGACAGGACAACGTTTTATGATTAAAACGATAACAAACAAATGAAAACCGCAACCTCTGAGAAAATCTCATAAAGCTGTGTCAATTGCGTGATAAATAAGTTTTTGAATGTGGTTTTTCACCTTTTTACACATGAAACAGCATTGCCCAGAATAAAGATGGGAAATTTGCTCGCTATCCGCGAGCCATCTCGGAGCTTGTCCCTTGCCCCTGCGGGGTTTCGCCTGATCATGGTGATAAAACTTCATCCACACTACTTTCAGAACACCCTTTTTCATTTTGGTTAAAATAATAAAAACGGCATTGGAGGATTTATTCCTTTCAATGCCGTTTAGCTAGTTAATGAATTGGTCCTTGACCCATTCCTTTGTTTAACGGGATTTGTGTTTGCGATTGCCCAACTGCCGGTGCAAAAGTGGAAAGCATGATTTCCATGTCCCGTGAAGAAAGCTGTGGAACTTGGTAATAGCCACGTTTGTTTTGGTAAAGAAAAATTTCGTAGGCCATTTCGATATAATTTGGAATTTGATCGGCCAACACTCTTCGGCAGACAGGATTTGTTACCTCAGGAGCTGCCATAGCAAGGGAAGAAGCTCCGGTTTTAATTAATGAAAGCATATAGCTGCTAATACATGCATCATCAATACCTGTCACTGCTTGATTTGGTTTCTTAGGTTGGGATTGTTTTAAGCCGTATACAAATTCCCTGTCTTCTTTCATCATATAAGTTGCCGTTTCCTGGCTAGGCTTTCGCCCAGTACGGAAACTCTCTGTCGTAATATTATACTGTGACATAATAAATTGACGCTGTCTTTCCAATATACCGATTAGCTCAGGATCTTGGATTTGCTGTCTAAACATCAAATATTGATCAAGAATACCAATCATTCCTGACAATACTTCATGCATGTCAAAAACTTCATGACCGCCATGATTCAAATGTTGTAATGCTTCATTCCCTTGATTTATTTGCATTTTTTGTTGATTTTGTTGATCCATTCACATCTCCTCCTTCAATTTGGTTCAATCTTTATAGTTTGTTTATCTTTATGTTTTTATTCAAAAAAAGAACGGATCCAATAAATTGTATTTAAAGGGTTTTTATATCATCCGTCGAATACTTGGTTAGATGTCCTTCATATTTTTGACCTTGTTTTTTCTATTATACATATCTGTCGGATGCCGAATTCTTGGAAGACTGAAAAGAAAAAATGGTAAGCAGGTCGGTGGAAGGATGTTGAAGGGTAGGTATACTTTGTTAGCATATTTTGTTGCCTCTGCGTGACATGTGAAAGACTCTTCCTCCAGAATATATTAGCCGTCGATCCCATCTATATTTCGTGAATAGTAGTAGGTGTTTCCACTTTTGCATTTTGAACTTGGAAAAAGGAGGACTTTTATGCTAGTCTCAAGTGAAATGATTGAAAAAATGTCAGAATTGTTTACCCAAAACGTAAAATCGGATGTGTCCAAAAAAATCCAGCAACTAAGTGAATTTTATAAAATGGATGACATCTATCTTTCGTTAGTTGATCAATATTTATTTCCGTGTCTGATCTTGAATGATAAGGGGGAAATTGTAGCTTCTTCAAAAAATGCGGGTCAATATGTAAAGAACGAAAAAGGAAACATAGATCATATTCTCCCTTCTGGATTGTCTTTTCCTATCAACACAGCTATACAGCGGTTACGAAATGGAAAAAGAGAAGTTGTATTTAAAAATCTACCCGTTTATTTAGGTGGAAGGCTTTTTCTAATTAATTTAAAATTAATCCGTTTTTTTCGTCAATATCAAAAACTTTATGTGCTTTTTATTGAAAATAAACAAAAAGCTGAAGAAAAAAGGTTGATCCTATCAGAAAATAGCGTTAATCAAACGAATGATGCGATTCAAACCCTTTGCCGGAAGATAAAGGAACTTGAAGTATCTAATCAAAAACTCACCCGTAAAAATCAGCAACTCCTTCGGTCAAACAGAGAATTAAGGACAATCAATGAGAAATTTGAAAAAAAAATAGGCGAGTTAACGGAAATTAAAAGTGATATGTACAGCCTTTTGGATCAGACAAATGTTGCAGCCTTATTTTTGGATCAACATTTGAATGTGAAATATTTAACACCAGAGGCAACAAAGCTTTTTAGACTAAAGAAATCAGAAATTGCTGGATCAATTCATGTATTAACAAGCCATCTCAAGTATGACGAATTTGTTCAAGATTTGAAAAGGGTACTTTGTGAAAGAGAAACCGTACATAAGGAACTTGAGTCATTAAACGGTGATTGGTATGCTGTCGAAATGACACCGTATTATACTAACGAGGTTATAAAAGGAATTATTGTCACGTTTTTTAATATGACTGAGTTAAAATTGACAAATGAAGCGTTACATATTAGCTCACAAGTGGTGGATCAAAGTCCAACAAATATTTTAATTGCTTCCACCAGCGGGAATGTGCAATATGTAAATAAACGTTTTTGTGAGATGATTGGTAAAGAAGAGTTTGAAATTATTGGTGAAAACGTATTTACATTCAATGAAAAACATCGTGTTTGCAGTGAATTATCTGTTCATTGGCAAGATGTTGTAAAGAATAAAGCGTGGTCAGGAGAGCTCCATTATCAGGATGATGAAGGAGTTGACATGTGGGAACAAGTTTCACTGATTCCTGTGGAAGATCACACGGGGACCGTTCAACAGGTGATGAGAATTTCAGAAGACATTACAAATCAGAAACGTTCTGAAAAAATGTTAATGAAATCGGAGATGTTATCAGCTATTGGGCAACTTGCTGCAGGCATTGCCCATGAAATTCGCAATCCGCTTACATCTTTAAAAGGGTTTTTACAGCTCATGATACAAACTAAAAAATACCAGAAAGATTACGCGGAAGTGATGATGTCTGAATTTATAAGACTTGAATCGATTATCAATGAATTTCTTGTTTTAGCAAAAACGAAATCAGCTACTTTTGATTTGGTGCAAGTGAATACAATTATTGAAGATGTTTGTATGATTCTGGAATCCCAGGCATCTCTTAAAAATGTGCAAATTAAGAAAACGTTATGTGAGAAACTTCCCGAAATTCATGCTGTTTCAAATGAATTAAAGCAGGTGTTTCTTAACATTTTAAAAAATGCGTTTGAGGCGATGGAACATACTGAAGGTGTCATCTCAATCGAATCGTATCAGGAAAATGGCAAAGTTGTCATTATTTTTGAGGATCAAGGAAAAGGAATTCCGAAAGAAGTGCTTAAAAAACTGGGAGAACCATTTTACACAACGAAGGACAAAGGAACAGGTCTTGGTTTAATGGTTACTTTTAAAATTATTGAGAACCATGGAGGACATATTCATTTTCAAAGTGAAGAAGGAAAAGGTACACAAGTTAAGTTAGAACTTCCGATTAAAGAATGAGAATGGCAATTTTTATGCCATTCTTTTTGTTTTTCTAATATATGAATATATGCACATTGTTTGTTTTTGGTGGATTAATAGTATAAAATTTACATATCAATATTTATCTGAGGAGGGGTATTGTGATGTTAAAAAACAAAATTTAGGGTGTGCCAAACAACCATAGACTTATTCTCATACCAGACAACTTTTAGCATAAAGCGAACTTATCAATTTTTAAGTACGGAGGGTGTCATGCAAAAAGTACTTCTTCTCACTATAGGAATGTTTACACTAGGTTTTGATGCCTATGTCGTAGCAGGTCTACTACCAGATATCAGTACAACTTTTCATATCAATGACTCACAAGCGGGACAAGCTGTAAGTGTTTTTACGCTCTTTTATGCCTTAGCAGCTCCTATTTTTGCAACAATATTGGCTGGAAAACCTGTACGTAAAGTGTTGTTGTTTGCGCTTGGTTTATTCACCATTGCCAATGGGCTAAGTGCTTTATCACCGAATTTTACTATTCTTCTTGTATCTCGAGCAGTAGCAGGTATTGGAGCAGGACTTTATTCACCTTTAGCAGCCGCAGCCGCTGCCGCCCTTGTATCTCAAGAAAAAAGAGGCCGGGCGCTGGGAATGATCCTTGGCGGTATGAGCATGGGAACAGTCATAGGAGTTCCTGTGGGATTGATGATTGCAAAACATTTAAGTTGGCAAGGAACATTAGGTTTAATTAGTGTGATTGGTTTTGTTGCTATGCTTGGAATCGTCATCTGGTTCCCTCATCTTGCAGCTTCTGCTCCACCTTCATTACGAGAAAGACTTAAAATGATGACCAATAAACGGGTGTCAATTATTGTAGGTATTACGTTTATGACGAGTGTTGCCAGCCTCGGTTTATATACTTATGTAGCATCTATCTTACAAAACTTGGCATCAATCAATGAAATAACACCTTATTTATGGGTGTGGGGAGTCGGTGGAATTATTGGAAGCTTTTCAATTGGCACTTTAATTGACCGTACTGGACGGCCAGCTTTGCTAATGGCATCAATTCTAGCTATTTTAGCAATCGCTTTATTTAGTTTGCCATTTACAATTCATATTTCTATATTAGGCTTTTTACCTTTTCTATTATGGGGTGCAACGGGATGGGCTTCACAAGCTCCTCAACAGCACTTATTATTAGAAGCACAGCCTCAACACGGTGCTGCTGCTGTCGCTTTAAATAGTTCGGCTAACTATCTAGGGAGTGCAGTCGGTTCATCACTGGGAGGTCTTGCTATGCTAACAGGACTAGCACCTTCTGAATTGCCTTTTGCTGGTGCAGTTTTAGTTGTACTGGCATTTGCAGCACAATTACTAGGCTTAGTTAAAAACAGAGAGAAATGCAATAGGAAAGAGTTTAAAATATAATAAAAAATCAGTAACAGGTTTTTCTTTTTTAAGACCTCGACAAAGTACATGTCGAGCCGCCAACTCCTTTTATAGATAAAATCAGCAAGTGGAGAAACACAATACATATTTCTTCACTTGCTTTATTTTTCGGACTAGATTTTTACGTTTCTAAACAATGTCTCGGTCGCCGCTTTTAAATCGTCTGGCATAGGTGCTTTGACGACCAGTTTTTCTCCTGTGATCGGATGAGTGACTCTAATTTTTGCAGCATGCAATGCTTGTCTTTGAAAAAGTTTTGTTGAACCTCCGTATAGTGTATCTCCTAATAAAGGATGACCAAGGTTTGCAAGATGAACACGGATTTGATGGGTTCTTCCTGTTTCAAGCTGAAGTTCACATAAAGAAATGTTATTTTTCTGTTGGTAGCTTTTTATAACATAATGGGTAATGGCTGACTTACCGGTTGGAGAAACCCTTCTTCTGACAGGGTGGTGCCTGTCCCTACCGATGGCATGATTGATTGTCCCTGTTTGTTTTTTAAATTTACCTTTGGCGATGGCAATATATGTTCTCGATAACTCTTTTCTTTCAAGCTGCTCATCTAAAATGATCTGGGCAAGGCGATGTTTTGCAAATACGACTGCACCACTTGTGTCTTTATCAAGGCGATGAATATGCCGGACTTTTCGTTTTTCCCCATTTGCTTGATAATAAAATGCAATGATGTTGCTTAATGTTCCTGTCTGTCCTTTGTCATTTGGGTGTGTTGCGATACCAGGCGGTTTATTGACAATAAGTATATGTTCGTCCTCAAACAACACGGAACATTCGCCATATTCAGGAATAATGTCGCTTTCTTCATTTTCCCTAAGGTCGATTTCAATTGTATCCCCACTTTTTAATAGTAAGTTTTGGGTTTCCGTTTTTTGGTTTATTGTTATTTTTTGATGTTGGGTCCAGTATTGAATGACTGGCTTTGAAGCTTTCGTTGCTTTTTTTAAAAATGAAAACAAATGTTCACGATTATTTTCGTTCTGAAAACGGAATATTAATTTATTATTTTGTTGGTGCATTTTAACTACTCCTTTCTGTAAAAAGCGATTCAGCCATAAGGAAACACTTACCTTTACTGCCCTGTATTTTTGTATGATATTCTGTTTGAAGAGATTACAGTAAAGGGTGATATGTGTGCGTATTGTTAAAGCAGCAACAGAAGAACAGGAAATTTATATTGAGGAACTTGCTTCTGATCTTTACCAAGTGTTTTCAACTTATTTTAATGACCAAAAAATTGCTGAGTTGAAACAGATAGGCACTCTTGATTTTAAAGAATTGGATTACAATGGAACGTTGGATGAAGCATTTCAGATTATAACTAGCCTTCAAATTATACACACATTATTAACACAGTCAACTCGTCAATGGGGATTAAAAGATCGCCATCTTTTCGATAAAAATTGTCATAAGTTAAATGAATGTGGCCTGAACTTTCCTTTAAGATCTGCTGATTTCTACATGGACAGTCAAGTCATGTAAGATTGTCCGTCTCCTTCGTTAGTATCTTCATTATTGTACATACTAACAGGGAGTGCGTCTATTGTTGTCTTGTTGCCCTACCTTAGTTCATCAGTTGAGTTGATACTGATGAACTTGCTTGGGGGTGCTAGGAAGGATACGATAAATGTGCAAAAAGGCAAAAGGAGTTGGACATAGCGGAATGATAAAAGCGATAATCTTTGATTTTGATGGTCTGATTTTAGATACAGAAACCCATGATTATGAAGTGCTTCAAGAGATCTTTCAAGAGCATGGCTCAGATCTGCCAATGTCTGTTTGGGGGAAAGTGATTGGGACGGCTGCCGGATTTGAGCCATTTTCTTATTTAGAAGAACAATTACAAACCAAGTTGGATCATGATGTACTAACAAATACTCGAAAAGAACGTTTTTTGAAAAGAATGGAAAATGAAAACCCGCGAGCCGGGGTTGAAGCTTACATAACAGCGGCAAAAGAGCTTGACTTAAAAATCGGTCTGGCCTCAAGTTCAGATTATAAGTGGGTCACACAACATTTAAAGCAAATTGGGCTTTATGATGATTTTGAGTGTATTAAAACAGCTGATGATGTAAAAGAAGTCAAACCTAATCCAGAGCTTTATTTGCAGGCTGCTGCTTGTTTAGCCGTAAAACCTGAGGAATGTCTTGCATTTGAAGACTCTGTTAATGGTTCAATAGCGGCGAAACGTGCAGGAATGAAATGTGTCATTGTTCCGAATAAGGTCACAAAAAGCCTGTTATTTGAACAATATGACCATCGCTTAGAATCCATGGCAGAAATGGAATTTGAACAACTGATTCAGAAAGTCTCTCAGTAAAGAGAGAAAGGGCTGTCCTGAAAGTCGTGTGGCTGAATAAAAATTGGGGAATTTGCTCGCTTTCCGCGGGCGATCCGCGAGCCTCCTCGGAGCTCGTTCCTTGCTCCTCTTGGGTCTCGCCTGGCTCGCTGTTTCCGCAGGAGTCTCGCAATTCCCCCTGATTTATGTTGAAAAAGGACTTTTTAGACAGCTATTTTTCGTACTTATTTTTGGGGCAATAATTCAAAACGAGCACAATCCCAATCCTGACTTGCTTTTAAAGGTGTCGTTTTCTCTTTTTTCCCTGATTTTAAATTGTAAGAAATGATGTTTCCAATCAGTTGGTGTTTGTCTCTTTTAAACCTTTTAGTTAACGCATAAATGCTGTGATCGTTTATTTTTACATCTTCTAGTGAAAAGTCATCATTGCCTGAGAAAACTTTGAATGATCTTTTTTTATGAAATAAATGATCAAAAACGGTTACTTTTCCATTGCTTGAAACAGCAACAACCTCATCTTTCATTCGTTTTAATTTTGTTGGGAAAAATCCTTTCTCCATTTTGATTTCTCTTTTTGTTTTTAAAGTCTCTTGATCTATCAGTAATATTTTCGATTCTTGGTTTTGTTCTGCTTGGTCATTTACTGCTAGCATAAAGGTTTGTTCATCAAGTACTTGGAACCCGTCTTTTTTATTCAGAAAATAAATTTTTTCATTAGGAATCCGTTTTTTTATTTCAGGTTTGTTTGTTTTTGAATTGATGCGTACGATTGACATATGATCATCTTTATTGGTAATGGCATAAATCTTTTGACCAACTATTTGTGCGGAAACAATTTCACCACTGATGATTACATGTTTTTTCTTTTTCACCTTGTTGTTCCAATAAACAAGTTCACCATGTAAACCTTCACTTGTATTACCAATGTTTATATCATGTAAAACATAATCTCCAGAAGTATTAATAAAAGTTGCGCCTTCATCTTCAGTTGTTTTAGACAAGCTTTTCTCATTAATCTTGTCAAGTTTTCCAGTTTTATTGTTTATCTTAATATGGTCGTTACTTCTATTTGACGCAAAAAAGGTATAGTCTTGATTAGAGGCAGATGAATTCAAATCAGTGTGATCTTTTAATGTGATCTGGTCCTGTATTGCCCCATCTTCCTGATATACTGCAAATTCACTACCGCTGTTTAACATATTAGAAAAACTAACGATAAAAGTGCCTTTTTTAATGTCTCTTAAAATCATATCCTGATGAGTGCTGATCTTTTCCTTTTGATGTTCGACTGGTTGCTGCTGACAAGAACATGTGAAAATTAGGATGCTTGATAAAACAAAAAGGGTCTTAAGTCTGTTCATTTTTCCTCCTTATGATGCAAAACAACCGGTTAGACCGGTTGTTGATTTTAAAATGAATGTCCCTAATTTTCGGGAATGAGTTATAAAACTTGCTTGATAACGTTGTTGTAAGACCCATGGTGATAAGTAAGTTTTTTTACTATAAAATTTTACTATGTTTCTAATATATAGGACAGAAAGCTGTTTGTAAATGACTTATTAGTAATTTTTATTCAGGCATATTGTTATGTAAATTCTTGTTTGTGTGGACGCAGATTCAAAACGTCAGACGGGCTATCTTGCTTGTCTATGATCGTTAAGTGATTTGATGGGAAATATTGATAATCCTTAGTTTACCACAGGCTGTCTAAATTTAGAAGAAGCCAGCAATCTTTGTCAATGATGTGACGAAATTTGATTGAAAACGAGAAGAAGGTTCTTTATGATTAAAATGTTATAATTCGTTTGTGGTAAAACTCTTCTTTATTAGAGATATAAATGATAGGAAGTGAGGGGGATGAAACATGGGTTTTCACGATCAAAATATTTTACCAGCTGTGCGCAATATGAAGCAGTTTGATATCTTTCTGGATAGCCCGTATACATATGGTGTTCTTCTTGATATTCACCTAGGACATCTAGGAGGGGTGATTAGTGCTGCAAAACGTCGGGGAAAAAAAATGCTTGTTCATGTTGATCTTATTCAAGGAATCAAGCATGATGAATACGGAGCGGAGTTTATTTGTCAAGAAATGAAGCCAGCTGGTATTCTGTCAACCAGATCAAGTGTGATTGCCAAAGCAAAACAAAAGAAAGTCTATGCGATTCAGCGCATGTTTTTAATTGACACAAGTGCAATGATGAAAAGTATTGAATTGGTACAAAAACACAGACCTGATTTTATCGAGGTTCTGCCCGGGGTAGTGCCTGAATTGATTAAGGAAGTGCATGAAAGGACGGGTATTCCGATTTTTGCTGGTGGTTTTATTCGCTCTGAAAAAGACGTTAAAAGAGCTTTAGATGCTGGGGCTGTTGCTGTGACAACCTCTGAAACTCAATTGTGGAAAACATATGACAGAGAAAATAAAATTGTGAAAAAATATTGACAACGCTTTCAAAATACGTTACGATCTTACCAAGTTAATACATTGTGATGGAGACTTGGAGATCACAGCAGTTCTTTACAATTTTTATGTAAAGAAGGTTTGCTGTGTTTTTTTTGTGGTCTTTTATGCAGTGTAAACGGTGAACAATTCATGTTCATCATTTGAAGCACATATCAATAGATTTTAGGAGGGATGGTCTTGACAGCATTTTGGGGGGAAGTTGTTGGAACAATGTTGCTCATCGTATTTGGCGCTGGGGTTTGTGCAGGTGTGAATCTGAAGAAGTCACTTTCACATCAATCAGGATGGATTGTGATCGTATTTGGTTGGGGTCTTGGTGTTGCAATGGCGGCATATGCCGTCGGAGGTATTAGTGGAGCGCACTTGAATCCTGCAGTCACAGTTGGCTTAGCTTTTGTGGGAGATTTTCCTTGGGAACAAGTGCCTTCTTATATTTTAGCACAAATGTTAGGCGCATTTTTAGGTGCTGTACTTATTTTTCTTCATTACTTACCACATTGGAAAGAAACAGATGATGAAGGGGCGAAGCTTGGCGTATTTTCAACAGGACCAGCGATTCAAAACACCTTTGCAAATTTGTTTAGCGAAATACTAGGAACATTTATTCTTGTCCTTGGCATTTTGGCGATTGGTGCTAACAAATTTACAGAAGGGCTCAACCCGTTGATCGTTGGGTTTCTAATTGTGGCAATCGGTCTTTCATTAGGGGGAACAACTGGATATGCGATTAATCCAGCACGGGACTTAGGTCCAAGAATTGCCCATTTTGTTTTACCTATTCCAGGAAAAGGGGGATCTAATTGGGGATATTCATGGATTCCGGTTTTAGGACCTGTTCTTGGGGGAGCGTTCGGAGGCGTTTTCTACAATGCTGTCTTTAAAGGGCATATGACAAGCAGCTTTTGGTTTGTTAGTGTAGTATTATTAGTTGTACTGTTAGGATTTTATATTCAAACGAAAAAACAATCGATGGGAAATTCGGTTAATCTTTAAAGCTTAATAGACACATAGGGGGACATATAAATGGAACAATATATTTTATCTCTTGATCAGGGAACAACGAGTACAAGAGCGATTCTTTTTAATAAAGAAGGTCAAATCGTCTATACTTCACAAAAAGAATTTACTCAGCATTTCCCTAAGCCGGGTTGGGTTGAGCACAACGCCAATGAAATCTGGGGTACGGTTCTGTCTGTTATTGCGACAGTTCTTTCTGAATCAGGCATTGAAGCTGGACAGATAGCTGGAATCGGGATTACAAACCAAAGGGAGACAACCGTTGTTTGGGATAAACATACAGGTAAACCAGTTTATAATGCCATTGTCTGGCAGTCGCGTCAATCGGCTGAAATATGTGAGGAATTAAAAAATAAAGGTTATGAGAATACATTTAGGGAAAAAACCGGTCTATTAATTGATTCATATTTTTCTGGCACAAAGGTGAAATGGATTTTGGATCATGTAGAAGGAGCAAGAGAAAAAGCGGAAAATGGCGACTTGCTCTTTGGAACGATCGATTCTTGGCTCATCTGGAAGATGTCAGGTGGCAAAGCTCATGTAACGGATTACTCAAATGCTTCAAGAACATTGATGTTTAACATATACGACTTGAAATGGGATGTTGAGCTGCTGGATATTCTCGGTATTCCACAATCAATGTTGCCTGAGGTTAAACCTTCCTCTCATGTTTATGCTGAAACGGTTGATTATCATTTCTTCGGGAAAAACATTCCGATTGGTGGAGCGGCAGGTGACCAACAGTCAGCATTATTCGGTCAAGCCTGTTTTGATGAAGGTATGGTAAAAAACACCTATGGGACAGGATGCTTTATGCTGATGAACACTGGTGAAAAAGCTATTAAGTCAGAACATGGGCTGCTGACGACAATCGCTTGGGGAATTGATGGGAAGGTTGAATATGCACTTGAAGGAAGTGTGTTTGTTGCTGGCTCTGCTGTTCAATGGTTGCGTGATGGCTTGAGAATGTTTAAAGAAGCAAAAGATAGTGAAAATTATGCAGTAAGGGTGGAATCCGCTGATGGTGTATATGTGGTTCCGGCATTTGTTGGTTTAGGCACACCGTATTGGGATAGCGATGTGCGCGGTGCGGTATTTGGTTTGACCCGGGGTACGACAAAAGAACACTTTGTCAGGGCAACACTGGAGTCGCTTGCATATCAAACGAAAGATGTCCTTAACGCAATGGAGGAAGACTCAGGTATATCCCTCAAAACATTACGTGTTGACGGTGGTGCTGTGAAAAATAACTTCTTAATGGAATTTCAAGGAGATATTCTTGATGTTCCAGTTGAACGTCCGGAAATTAATGAGACGACTGCTCTTGGTGCAGCTTATTTGGCAGGACTCGCGGTTGGTTTCTGGAGTGATCGTTCAGAGATTAAAGATCAATGGAAGTTGGAACATCGCTTCGAACCTAAAATGGAAAAAGAAGAGCGCGACAACCTGTATAACGGATGGCAGAAGGCCATTCAAGCAACAATGGCTTTCAAATAAAATATAGCCATGTTACAATATTGATAAGTTAATAGAAACGGTTGGAGAAGAGGAGAGACCACAACACCAAAGTAGCGGGATTACTTTGGTTGTTTGTGGTCTTTTTTTCTATTTCTTACCGTGGACAACAAGGGAGGACTTTGAAATGGAATCATTATTCTCAAGTCGTAAACGGGAGAATATCCTTACAGATATGACAAAACAGAAATATGATGTGCTGATCATCGGTGGGGGGATTACAGGAGCTGGAACAGCCTTGGACGCTGCTTCAAGAGGAATGAAAACCGCTCTTTTTGAAATGCAGGATTTTGCCGCAGGCACATCAAGCCGCTCGACAAAGCTTGTTCATGGAGGACTTCGCTATTTAAAGCAGTTTGAAGTGAAAATGGTTGCAGAAGTTGGGAAAGAACGGGCGATTGTTTACGAAAATGGTCCACATGTGACAACACCTGAATGGATGCTTCTACCTATGCATAAAGGTGGAACCTTTGGCAAATTCTCGACATCGATCGGACTCAGAGTTTATGACTTTTTAGCAGGTGTCAAAGCATCAGAACGTAGAAGTATGTTGAACGTTGAAGAGACACTAAAAAAAGAACCGCTTGTCAAAAAGGCAGGTTTAAAAGGCGGGGGTTATTATGTCGAATATCGGACAGATGACGCAAGATTAACGATTGAAGTCTTAAAAGAAGCAGTTAAATTTGGAGCTGAAGCTGTCAACTATGCCAAAGTAAGTGAGTTCCTTTACGAAAATGGAGAAGTCGTCGGTGTCATCATTAAAGATGTCTTCACAAACAAAACATACAAAGTGTATGCGAAAAAAATTGTCAATGCCACAGGACCATGGGTAGACCGCCTGCGGGAAAAAGATCAGTCAAAAGAAGGTAAACATCTTCAACATACAAAAGGGGTCCACCTTGTGTTTGACCAGTCAGTCTTTCCGTTAAAACAAGCGGTATATTTTGATACACCTGATGGTCGTATGGTGTTTGCTATCCCAAGGGATGGTAAAGCATATGTTGGAACAACAGATACCGTTTATAACGAAGATCTCGAACATCCGCGAATGACGACTAGTGACAGAGATTATCTGATTGAGGCGATCCGTTATATGTTCCCTGAGTTAAATATTACTGCTGATGATGTAGAATCGAGTTGGGCAGGGCTTAGACCATTGATACACGAAGAAGGAAAAGATCCGTCAGAGATTTCTCGTAAGGATGAAATTTGGACTTCTGCCTCTGGTTTAATCACAATTGCTGGAGGTAAATTAACAGGTTATCGAAAAATGGCTGAACAAATCGTTGATCTGATCAGAACTAGTTTGAAGGAAGAGGGATATGGAGATTTCGGACCATGCAAAACGAAAACAATGCCGATTTCTGGAGGACATATCGGCGGTTCTCAGCATCTTGAAGTCTTTATCGAGGAGAAGGCAGCCGAAGGGATTGCAGCCGGATTATCAAAACAAGCGGCTAAGCAGATAGCTTCTAGATACGGTTCTAATACAGATCGTCTATTTGAGCGAATGACCCTACTGAAAGAAGAAGCTGCAAAGCGCCGTATTCCTGTTCATATTTTGGCGGAAATGGATTATGGAATTGAAGAAGAGATGACCGTTGTTCCAGCAGACTTTTTCGTACGGAGGACTGGTGCATTATTCTTTGATATTCAATGGGTTCGGACTTATAAAGATGAACTTACAGAATATATGGCAGATAAACTGAACTGGGGCGATGACACAAAGGTCAAGCATTTAAAAGCCTTGAATCAGCTGCTTCATGATGCAGTTGTTCCGCTTGAAAAGTGATATTCTTAAGAATGGGGCTGCCTTTTAAAAGGCGGCCTCATTTTGATGAGGGGGGGATGATGCTGAGGATGATGCTGATTATAAAAAGAACCGATCCTCATGATTTCTTGAAGAATAGGGCTTTCAACGATGGTATGGGAATGAACATAGAGCGTTAAAATAAATCTCGCAATTGATGAAAGATGTATGTATTTTATTTTATTCTAGAAAAGAAATAGAAGAGTAGACTAGGGTTTCAAGACGATTTCATCGAATTCTCCAGGAGGAGTTTTGGTGTCAAAAGAAAGCCCACACAACTTAGAATTGTAAGTACTTAAAGGGGAGTCAAAGTTGAAGGTGATTATTGGATCATATATAATAGAAAATGAGAAATTCGGTATTTTTACTGAATTAGTAGAGTGATGTGAAAAGTTTTAAGGAGATAAGAAAATGAGTATAAAAGTAAAAAGAAAAACAGGTATGATAGGCAGAATAGCAGGTGTCGTATTACTAGTGAATAGTAAAGAGGTTGCCAAATTGAGAGAGAACGAAGAATATATTATTGATTCGACTAATATACCTATCAAGATTAAAGCGAAACAACAAGGTTTAAAAAGTCCGGAAATAGAAGTGGAAAATTATTCCGATGTGGAAATTAAAATAAATCCTAATGCATTGTGGTTATACATCATGTCAATAGGTTTAGTGGTTATGGGGAGTCTGTTAACACCTATTATGAGCGTATTAGGACTCATTAGTATAATTGGTACCTTCAGTTATTCTAGAAAAAAATGGTTTGAGATAAAAGTGACCAAAGCTTAAATAATGGTTTCGTATTTTTACTAAAGATGGTTGTATAATACTCTATTCGTTTTTAATGTAACGGAGGGTTTATATGAGTTTCAACACTAAGGTAAGGCTAAAGATGAATAAAGTTTAAAGCATATTATGAAGATTGATACATATTTGTAGAGATGAAGAAATCAGTATTGCAAAACTAAACATTGGAATTGACAGGGTGGGCTTACGAAAGATGTTGGCCCACCTTTCGTTTGTCCAAATAAATGATGTGATCATGCTGAATACAAGTCTTTTATCGTTAAACTAGATATTGTAAAGGTTCTAGCTCAAATGAGAACTAAAGAAATATTGCTGTAATTGGAAAGCATTTCACAATATCTAAAAGACCAAAACAACTTTTTTGAAAAAACACCTATTATTACAAAGGGATTTTCATCCAAATATGCATAGCTTATGGAATGAGAAAAAGCATGGTTTTAGAAGACTAGCAGACCCGAATCGGCAGAAAGCGAGTATTGAAAAATTGAATCATTGTTACCAGTAGTTTGGGTTTGAATGGAAGATCACCATATGAGGATGCACATGATTTGACTTATCATTCACCCAAAGTTATATCATCGCTAGGGTTTGCAAGTCCAAGATAGAAACCCGGTGTGACAGCATATGCTGTAGATGATGGAATAGAGACGGCATTTGGAATTAAGAAAGCAATCCTGTAGTTTTTTGGTTATTTATTACAATTTTGATACAGATGTTCGAATTGAACAGGAGATTCTTAAACCAATCCACACTAATACGTCTTACAAATTTTAAGTAATAAGCAGGAGATAAGAATGATTGATAAAATAACCGGTTCAGTAATATTAGAAAATGGGAGTATAGTTTTAAATTCAAAAATGTCCCTTGAAATTTTTATGACTACTTCTTTATACAAGGGAGGAACTATTGATAATAATTATTTACTAAAAGATACACAAGAAATAAATGGAAAGTCATTCTCGCTAACAGTATTTTTTAATAATGGAAAACTTAAAGAGGTACATTTATCAGAAATTATGAATGGACTATCTTGGGATAATTGGACAGAAAATATTGAGATGGAAAAGAAAAAAAGTCATGACCAGTGGTTGTTATCTGTTTTAGGAAAAGAACCTTATCATTATTCTTGGGGACATGTAGCATCTATTTTTGACAAGAAAGGTTGTATTAGCTTGATTATTTTAAGGTATTATTAATATTATTATCTCTATAAGCCTTGAAAGATATAAAATAAACTGCCTCTTGTCAAGTAGACAGTGAAAAAAATTATGGACAGGGTTGTACTGAAAGTAGTATGGATGAATAAACATTGGGGAATTTGTTCGCTTTCCGCAGGTGATCGATGAGCCTCCTCTGAGCTCGTTCCTTGCTCTTGTGGGGTCTTGCAAGGAAAAGTATACAAATACAAATCACAAAGAATACTTGAAGTTGAATTCCAATTAATACTATTGGTTGGAAGGATATGCAAAAATAATATAGTTAACGTATGATCCGGATTTTTAAAGCCTCAACAGCAAGATCGTACAATAAAACCAACAAACCAAACATTAAATAATTTAAACGAAAAGCAGAACCAGCTCCTATGAGGATGAACTTTGCTTAAACTAAATTGCCGTACGATGGAACTGGTGGTGTAACAGGTCTGAAGCTAAACTCGCTCCTGCTCGGTTTGATGAGAATTTGGACAAACCAAACGTTTATAGATAAAATAAATAGTAAAGCTGTGATACATAAGTCAAGAACATTTGGAGGTCTGACATGAGCTGGAAAACAAGCTATGAACGATGGAAGAATACGGAGAACTTAGACCCTGAAATAAGATCTCTTCTTCTTAAAGTGGCAGAAAATGAAAAAGAATTAGAGGATTGTTTTTATAAAAAACTCGAGTTTGGAACAGCTGGTATGCGTGGTGAAATTGGCCCTGGACCAAACCGAATGAACGTTTATACAGTACGTAAAGCATCGGCTGGTCTTGCGGCATATATTGCTGAAAATGGTGCTGAAGCAAAAAAAAGAGGGGTTGTCATTGCTTACGATTCGCGCCACAAGTCACCTGAATTTTCAATGGAAGCAGCTAAGACTCTTGCCCAAAATGGCGTTCAAACTTATCTGTTCGACGAGCTGCGCCCGACACCTGAGCTTTCTTTTGCAGTAAGACAATTGAATGCTTATGCCGGTATTGTCGTTACAGCAAGTCACAATCCACCTGAATACAACGGGTATAAAGTATATGGTGAAGATGGAGCACAGCTGCCTCCTGAAGATGCTGACAGGCTGATTAACCATGTGAATATGATTGAAAATGAATTGGCGATCTCAGCTGGTGATGAAGATGTGCTGGGTGAACAAGGTTTGATCAAAATCATCGGTGATGAGATTGATCAAGCATATTTAGACAAACTAACATCTATTTCTGTCCATCCTGAACTTAGCAAGGAAACAGAAGTGAAGGTGATTTTTACTCCGCTTCATGGTACAGCCAACAAATTGGTTAGACGCGGACTTCAAGCGCTCGGTTATGACCATGTAACTGTAGTTCCTGAGCAGGAGCTTCCAGACCCGGACTTTTCAACGGTGACTTCACCAAATCCGGAAGAACATGCTGCATTTGAATATGCTATTAAATTGGGTGAAAAAGAAGGAGCAGACATTCTGATTGGTACAGACCCAGATGCGGATCGTCTTGGGGTTGCTGTTAAAGATCACCAAGGGCGCTATACTGTCCTGACAGGGAATCAAACGGGAGCACTGCTACTTCATTATTTGCTCTCGCAAAAGCAGGAAAAAGGTGTCCTTCCTAAAAACGGAGTCGTGTTAAAATCGATTGTGACAAGCGAAATGGGGCGTGATATTGCGGCATCATTCGGTCTTGATACAATTGATACATTGACAGGTTTTAAATTTATCGGCCAAAAAATCAAGCAATTCAAAACATCTGGTGAATATCGCTTCCAATTTGGTTATGAAGAGAGTTATGGTTATTTAATCGGTGACTTTGCCAGAGATAAGGATGCCGTTCAAGCCGCACTTTTGGCTGTCGAAGTATGTGCCTTTTATCAAAAACAGGGTAAATCTCTTTATGAGGGACTACTGGAATTGTATAAAACGTATGGCTATTACCGTGAAGGTTTAAAATCGCTCACTTTGAAAGGTAAGGAAGGGGCTGAGCAAATAGCAGCAATTCTTAAATCTTTCAGAGAACAGCCACCTCATTCAATTGCTGGTATAGACGTTGTTTCAGCCGAGGATTATTTGACTAGTAAACGGATGTTGTTAAAGGAAAACAAGGAAGAAATGATTGATCTGCCTCAATCAAACGTATTGAAGTATTTTCTTGAAGATGGATCATGGTTCTGTCTTCGACCATCTGGTACAGAGCCTAAAGTGAAATTTTATTTTGCAGTTAAAGGACAAACAGAAGAAGAGAGCGATGAATGTCTCAAACGTCTAACAGATGAAGTGATGAAGAACATTGATGAGATTGTAAAAGGAACAGCGAGGTCATGATTGTTGAAAACCCGCCATCAACAAGGAATGGTGGGTTTTTTTCGTTTAATAATGCAATATATTTTTGACTATAAGTAATATATATGTTACATTGAATCCGAATGATAGAGGGGGGAATGGCTCTATGAAGTATTTGAAAACTGGGGATGAATATATCGAAAAGAAAATGGATCAATTTTTTGGTGAAGCAGGTATGATCGTTGCTGCTATATTATTCATTGATGTGATCATTAGAGGCTTGATTTTGAACAGAGAACCATCTGAATTCATCATCAGCGGGATCGGTTTTGCAGTTTATATTGGTTGGATTGTCCTTCGCTATCTGTTATCAGGGTTAGAGTACCCAGAGGTTGACAATCAATTGGTATACCGAAGAAAAAGAAAAGAAATCCTCGTCACTAGCATCTCTTCCGGCCCCATCTTCGCGATTCTATCTATTATTTTTCTTGGTATTCCAGACCATCTGGATAAATGGATTGATCTAATCGGAATGTTGTTTATTTTTGTATTATTTCATTTTTTAAGCCAATTTATCTCTTTACATAAATCGTTCAAAAAAAATAAAGATCTTTTCGATGAGTGAAGGATCTGAGGTGAGAAATTATGGTGAACCGAGTTAAATTGGCCCGAGTTGAAAAATCATTAACACAAGCCCAGTTAGCCGACAAGGTCAATGTAACACGGCAAACGATCGGGCTGATTGAAAAAGGAAAGTATAATCCGACTCTGCAACTTTGTGTTGCCATTGCAAAAGCGTTAGATAAAACCTTGGATGACTTATTTTGGGACAAATAAATTGACAAGCTGAGAATATTATGTTTTAAATGAGAACAATAGAACAACTTTTTTAATATAAAGGAGATGGGGAAATGAAGGTCACAGTTATAAGTGGAACTGCAAGAAAACAAGGGAGAACAAGGATTGTTGCCTCATATATCGCTGATACATATCAGGCTGATTTAGTTGATTTAAGCGAATATATTCTGCCGATCTTTAATGGAGAAGAAGAACAGTTATTAGATGATAATATAAAAAAAATAAGAACAACTATTAAAGATTCCGATGCAGTCGTCTTAGTGTCCCCGGAATATCACAGTGGTATGAGCGGTGCTTTAAAAAATGCGATTGATTTTTTGAGTAATGAACAATTTTCTAATAAACCTGTGGCTATTTTAGCTTGTGCAGGAGGTGGTAAAGGTGGGATAAATGCTTTAGTCAATATGAGAACAGTTGCCCGTGGAGTGTATGCAAACGTGATTCCCAACCAACTTGTTCTTGATCCAATTGATATTGATACTGAAAATCGAACAGTTACTCAAGCGACTGAAGCGAAAATTAAAGATATAATGGAAGAACTTTTCTTGTATGCAAAATTTAAAAGAGCCTAACACTGGAAAGATGATTCCTGTATTGTACGAGGGGTCATTTTTTTTAGATTCCATTGATATCTGTAATCGGAATAATAAGTCATATCAGCTAGTGTTTCATTTGAAATGCTTAAAAAATGATTCTTGCGGGTCGTTGACATTGGATTGATCTGAACGATATGTCCTTACCATATGTTTGAAATAAATCCTTGATCTGAATGAATGAAAGCTCCCCTCTGCCCATTTTATACTTCCGTTATTTAACAATTTTAAAAGCGTGTCTGTTGCGATTATTTAAAGTGATACGATCAGAAACGTGATAAGCTAATTTTCATTTGTTGATCCGATAATAAGCGTGATGTATGTTTTCCAATCATACAGTAAATTCTTTCGTTGATTTAGCCGTTCGATGATAAGGATAGCTTTTCTGATAGGACATAATGCCATACTTTTTCATTATTCTGCAAATCCGTTTTAGCATTTTACGCTTTTTTCCGATCATATCTTCTTGGAAATTTACTTTTTCCTTTTCATTGATAAATTTTCAGCTGTATTTACAATTTTTTCTTCATGATAAACAAAAGCACCCTATAGGTAGACTTTTTTTAGTGTCTACTCGATAGGGTACATTTTTTATGTGAGAATTGGAACACTAGAGTCATTTTCATGACCTGAAAAAGAAGCATGATCAATATATTGAAGCAGGTCGTAAAGTCGTTTTTCAACAATGGAGTCATCTCTTTCGAAATTGTAAGCGTGTAAAAAATGTTCAATCCGCTTAGATAATAAATCATCCTCAGTTCTCACCATTAGGATTAGTAAATTATCCCACTGAGACCTATGTGTGTAATACAACGCTTTATCATAATCGGCATAATTCATTCATCACTTCTCCCTTCTTTCTTTAGGAGTCATGGTTATTGTATGTGGCCGGTCTGTTTTTGTCTCTGGACAAAACTTGGTCTCCTTGAGATCACAGCCTAGAAATATGAGGATTGTATATGTATGATTTACACGTTTTCTGCTCATGTTAATCAATAAATACAAATCGGAGAGAATCAAAATGAAAAAACGATTATATACAGTGGTATTTAGCTTCATGTTAGTCATGTCCATGACGCAAAAAAGCTACTCATTACAAGAAAATCATCTAGAGAGATGGGAAAGAATTGCATTCAGTGCGCTTGAAGAGAAATTTAAAGGTGCTTTATTAGAGGATTATCAATATATAGGGCGTACAGAAGTCAATGGTGAACAGACTAAAGATGTTTTTAGAGTGACCGTTAACCAAAAAGGAAAAGCATTTTCTGCGCATGCAGAGGTCTATTTTCACCCTATAACAAACACGATTATTAGTGTTAATGTATTTATTTTATAAGAAAAGGGCTGTCCTGAAAGTAGTGTGCATGAATGAATATCGGGGAATTTGCTCAATTTTTGCGAACTTCCTCAGAACTCGTTCTTGCTTCTGCGTGGTCTCGCAAGTCTCGCAATTCCCCATGATCCATATTGATAAAGGACTTTTTAAACAGCCCCTAACTAAAACAGATCCCGTATTTTGTCTTGATTGATGATTACATCCTGAAGTGTGTATTGATCTAAGACAGCTAAATATGCGGTAAGGGCTTTGTTTAACACGTGTTTTAAGCCGCAGTTTGGAGAAAGAATGCACGTGTTTTTTTCTCTGTCAAAGCATTCCACAAGATGAAAATCATCTTCAGTATGTCTAATCACTTCACCAATATTAATTAATTCAGGTGCTTTTCCAAGGCGAATTCCGCCGTTTCGACCACGAATCGTCTCAACATAGCCAAGCTTACCGAGCTTGTAAATCACCTTCATAAGGTGGTTTTTTGAAATGGCATAAGCATCAGCGACATCTTTAATATTGACGAGCTCGTTTGAGTTTTTAGTTGCTAAAAAAATGAGGACCCTTAATGAGTAATCCGTATAATTAGTTAGTTTCATCGCTCTACCTCGATCAAACATGTTTTCATTATCTTATCACACTTTGATCTTAGGCATAATACCATTTGTTACAAAAGTATAAAATATGACTAGTTAATATTGCTTAAATTTCAAATTATGTCTAACATAAAGATGTATCTAAAATACATCTTTATCTCGATTTAAAAGATGTATTTGAAATACATTTTTTGTGGGAGAGGAGAAATGAACGATGTTATCTGAAAAAACGAAACAAATTGTCAAAGCGACCGCACCTGTCTTAAAGGAACGAGGAACAGAGATTACATCATGTTTTTACAAAAGGATGTTCAGTGCACACCCAGAATTGAAGAACATTTTTAATATGTCTCGTCAACAAACAGGCGGGCAACCTAAAGCATTAGCTTATACGGTTTTACAGGCAGCGGAGAATATCGACCACCTCGAAGCGCTCCTGCCGGTTGTCAAACAAATTGGCCACAAGCATAAAAGCTTACATGTAAAACCAGAGCAATATCCGATTGTCGGTCATCATCTTTTAGAAGCGATTGAAATCGTTTTAGGTGATGCTGCATCTGAGGACATTCTTCAAGCATGGCGAGAGGCATATGAAGAGATTGCTCGCGTGTTTATTGACGTTGAACAACAAATGTATGATGAAGACAAAAAGCAAGCTGAGAGTTGGGAAGGATTTAAACCGTTTGTTGTTGTAGAAAAGCGTGTCGAATCTGAAACGATAACCTCTTTTTATTTGAAACCTGCCGATGGAACAGACTTGCCTGTTTTTAGTCCTGGTCAATATGTATCTGTTCGAATTAAAATTCCAGGAGACTCACACCTTTCAGCAAGACAATACAGTTTGTCAGATGCATGGAATCGAGATTATTATCGGATATCCGTCAAATTGGAAAGGGAAGAAGATAAACCGAACGGAAGAGTATCGAATTATCTTCATGAAAAAATGGAAGTTGGCAGCAGCTTGGAAGTAAGTGTTCCAGCGGGAGACTTCATCCTTACCGAACAAACAAATAAGCCCGTTTACTTTATTAGTGCTGGATCTGGAATTACCCCGGTCATGAGTATGGCGAAAACACTGGTCGCTCGGGAAAGTAATCAGAAGTTTACATTCATTCATGCCGCAAAATCTGCCAAACATCATGCGTTTCGTGAAGAGGCAGAACAACTGATCAGCCAAAATCCAGCAGCTAGACTACTGTTTCTCTATAGCCAAGATTCAGAAAATCAAGGAGAACACATCATAAATGGCCGTTTGAATGAAGACATTCTTAAAAAGGTAGTGCAAGACCAAGATGGTGACTTTTATGTCTGTGGACCATTATCTTTCATGAAATGTGTCATTGAAGACTTGCAAAACATCGGGGTACCGCTTGAGAACATTCACTACGAAAGTTTTGCTTCTGCACTTGAAATGCAAATTGCCAACTAATTGAAAGGCAGCTGTCAAATGACAGCTGCCTTTCTCGTTTCATCTTTTATCACCCTGGTTCATACAATAGAAATAAGCTTAACCAGGAGGGATTGGAGTATTGAGCGTACGGGAGGAGAAAGAACTTTATCAAGCAATTGCAGAAATTACAGAAATCGCCAAAGGGTTTGGTCTTGATTTTTATCCAATGAGATATGAAATATGCCCGGCTGAAATTATCTATACATTCGGAGCGTATGGGATGCCGACCAGATACAGTCATTGGAGCTTTGGCAAACAATTTCATAAAATGAAACTCCATTATGATTTTGGTTTAAGTAAAATATACGAACTCGTCATTAATTCTAATCCATGTTATGCATTTTTACTTGATACCAATTCATTGGTTCAAAACAAATTAATTGTCGCCCATGTCCTTGCCCACTGTGATTTCTTTAAGAATAATTGCCGATTTCAAAATACAAAACGGGATATGGTTGAAAGTATGGCAGCAACAGCAGAACGGATTAAGGATTATGAAATGGTTCATGGAGCACAGGAAGTTGAGGATTTTCTTGACGCAGTGCTGGCTATTCAAGAGCATATTGACCCATCATTGGTAAGACCAAAGCTATCTTGGAGTATAGATGATGAAGAAGATACAGAGACCGATCCTGTTAAGACACCATATGATGATCTATGGCGCTTAGATCAGAAAGAACAAATCAAGAAAAAGAAGAAACCGAAAAAAAAATTTCCGCCTAAACCGGAAAAAGACCTTTTGTTGTTTATTGAGGAGCATTCCCGAGAGCTTGAACCTTGGCAACGTGACATTTTGACAATGATGAGGGAGGAAATGCTTTATTTCTGGCCGCAACTTGAAACAAAAATTATGAATGAAGGATGGGCATCCTACTGGCATCAGCGGATTATTCGTGAACTTCATCTCACTTCAAGCGAAGCGATCGAGTTCGCTAAATTGAACGCAGGTGTTGTTCAGCCTTCAAAAACAGGGATCAATCCTTATTATCTCGGATTGAAAATATTTGAGGACATTGAAGAAAGATACAATCAACCAACTGCCGATATGAAAAAAATGGGTGTGAAACCAAACTCAGGGAAAGAAAAATTGTTTGAAGTAAGAGAAATTGAGTCAGATATCTCGTTTATCCGCAATTATTTAACGAAAGATCTTGTCATGCAAGAAGATCTCTATTTGTTTCAAAAACAGGGAAGGGATTATAAAATCGTTGATAAAGACTGGGAAGCTGTCCGTGACCAGCTTGTGAGTATGAGAGTGAATGGCGGTTTTCCATACTTGACAGTTGAAGATGGGGATTATTTAAAAAATAATGAGCTGTATATGAAACACTGGTACGAAGACATCGAACTTGATTTAAAATACCTTGAAAAAGTGCTTCCCTATCTTCATCAGCTTTGGGGAAGAAGTGTCCACGTTGAAACGGTTTTAGAGGATAAGCCGGTTTTGTTTTCATATGATGGAAAAGCGGTTCATCGCAGATATTTATAAAAAAGAGGGGAAACACCCTCTTTTTGAGAGAGCTTATAGCGTGGTCATAAAAAAACCTCACTTCTAGGATAAAGTTGGTTTCCCGACCACTTCATCTCACCATAGAAGGAGGTATGCCCTCGTGAAGGAGATGAACAGTTTATCACACACCACATGGAATTGTAAGTATCACGTAGTATTTGCCCCAAAGTACAGAAGACAGATGATTTATGGAAAATATAAAAAGAGCATTGGGCAAATCATAAGAGATTTATGTGAACGGAAAGGTGTAATCATCCATGAAGCAAATGCTTGCCCAGATCATATCCATATGTTAGTAAGTATCCCGTCAAAATGAAGTGTATCTCAATTCATGGGTTACTTAAAAGGAAAAAGTAGTCTTATGATATTTGATCGGCATGCCAACTTGAAATATCGATATGGGAATCGAAAATGTAGGTGTCGGGTTTTCTATGTAGATACAGTGGATAGAAATAAGAATACAAGAATATAATAGAAATCAGCTAAAAGATGACTATATAGCAGATCAGTTAACATTGTTTGAAGAATATGACCCATTTACGGGAGAGAAAAATCGTAAGAAATAAAGAAATTCTTTAGAATGAGTGAGTGAATGTGGTGCAGAAGGGAAACTCTTTCAGCGGGCCTTTTAGGCCGAGGTCGGTAACAGAGGCTTTCAGCCGCAGAGCAAGGGGCTGTCCAGTAAGTTGATTTTTGACTATTGGACGTCCTTTTCACGTTTAACAAGTCCTTTTTCAACATCAATCAGGGGGAATTGCGAGACTCCTGCGGAAACAGCGAGCCAGGCGAGACCCAAGAGGAGCAAGGAACGAGCTCCGAGGAGGCTCGCGGATCGCCCGCGGAAAGCGAGCAAATTCCCCAATTTTTATTCAGCCACACGACTTTCAGGACAGCCTCGATCTTAAATCATAAGTTTTAACAATTTTACTCTTTTCAGACAACCCCTTTGATTTCGTAATCTTTTTGTAATTGAACAAGATCAACTATTGTATCCTTTCGGTTGTAGAGCGAAAACGTGTAGATGTTATAAAACTGTAATCTAGTAAATAGTGGATGAAATAATAACAATTCTATAGAAAAGAAATCGTGAGATGCATTGGTTTTAAAGTACTTGTAAAAAATATCCACAAAGAAATAAATCATAACGTTACTATTGAAATAGAAATGAAAAATTTTATACCCTTAAAAACTTTTTTTTATAACGAATAAGTAAAAAAATTACTTCGTTAAGTCAAGACTATTTATATTATAATGTTGTCCTTATAATAGATTTATAGGAAGGTTGAAAAACTACCTTTCTACAGTAGAATTCGAGATTAATTATCGTAAAAATCAAAAATCTACTTAGGAGGACAACATGAAAAAGCAAATTTTTACAGCTGCATCAGCTGTTGTTTTAGGATCAACATTGTTTGCAGGAGCAGCTTCAGCAGCAAATGTTCAAGTACAAAGTGGTGATACTCTATGGGGACTTTCTCAAAAATATGGAACAACAGTTACTCAAATTAAACAGGAAAACCAACTGACTTCTGATATGATTTATGTTGGACAAACACTATCTATTAATGGTAGCAGCTCAACAACACAGTCTACGACTTCTACAACTTATAAAGTTGTGAGTGGTGACAGTCTTTGGAAAATAGCAAATACTCACAATATGACAGTTAATGAATTAAAATCATTAAATAGTTTAACATCTGATATCATTTATGTTGGTCAAGTCTTAAAAGTAAAAGGTACAACATCAACATCTCCAAATACGACAAGCCCAACTGGAAGTAGTAGTAGTGATTCAACAACTTATAAGGTTATCAGTGGTGACAGTCTCTCAAAAATTGCAAAATCATACAATATGACTGTTGAGGAGTTAAAATCATTGAATGGTTTAACATCTGATATCATTTATGTTGGTCAAGTTTTAAAAGTAAAAGGTACAACATCAACATCTCCAAATACGACAAGCCCAACTGGAGGACAAACTTCTTCAAAGCTTGATACAACAAAGTTAGTTTCAGATGCAAAAGCTTTGATTGGAACGCCATATGTATGGGGCGGTACAACAACTGCTGGTTTTGATTGCAGTGGTTTCATCTGGTATATTTTGAATAAACAAACAGATGTGGCCAGAACAAACACAGCTGGTTACTGGAGTTCGATGACTAGTGTGTCAAGCCCGGCGGTCGGTGATTTTGTTTTCTTTACAACTTATCAGCCAGGCCCATCACATATGGGGGTTTATATTGGAAATAACAAATTTATTCATGCTGGTTCAAAAGGTGTAACAACAAGTGATTTAACAACAAGCTATTGGAAAGAGCGCTACCTTGGTGCAAAACGATTCTAATAGCCCTTAATAGGCCCGTTCATCTATAAGGTGAGCGGGCTTTTGCTTTGACATAGATTAAGGATAGTGTGAATGAAAGAGTTTTACCCTTCTGGTTCGTACAAACCCTTCTAACTGGTATAACCGTTTATTGTGAAGCGAAATGATAGACAAGCTGACTTTATTCGTTCTCAAATTGTTTACTTCATAAGAAGTGATCATACCTTTGACAAAAATCTAATTTCAAAGTCATTCTTTTCCACACTGTTTCATTAGGAATCAGGACTTAGGACAATGTTTGAGGTATGTGTGATCATGCTGAAAAAGTCAAATAGCTATGATTATGACGTAAACATGATAAATAATAGAAAGATTTAGGAGGGAACATTTAAAAAAACCCCATGTACGTAATAGTGTCTGTCACTAGGTATTTGACAAATAAGAACAAATGTTCTATTATTAAAATGAAGAATAGATGAGTAGTGACAAGGAGTGAATGGCGGATTGAATAAGTTAAGAGAACTAAAGCAGTTGTGCGGTACGATTGAGTATGGATACTACCCCAATATACATCATACATCTGAACCAGAGTGTTACATTGAGTCATTTCATTCCCTTGACCAATTACAGCACCTACTTGATAAAACAAAAATCAATGAGATCAAGAAAAGACTTGATGCGGTTCAAATTCAAATAGAGGCAGTATGCTTTAATAGTCAAACGTGTGATTCTAATACAAACGTAGAATTATTACTTATGAAGGACGAGTTTTACGGAGAAATCCTTGAAAGAACATAAAAATTGACCAGATGAGGAATATCGTGAAATACGTATGCCCAATTAAATAAGTCCATCTAATTTTTAATTTAGGAAGAGTAAGATCGATTTAATGATTTTAGTTGGTGCAAGAACGATTGGGTAATTTGAATATTTCCAGTTGATTGAAAGAGACAGTGGGTTTTTGGTCAGATGAGAAAACGGTTCATCATCCGTCTTGAAAATGGCTAGTTGTCAGCTTGCTCCATGTCCTAGTCGTTTTTCAATATGGTAAACTCGCTTTTCTAGTTGAACTTGCTTATCTTCATAATAATCATAATCCTTTTTTAGTTCTTGGACGTAATCTCGGTGACTGTCTAACTTTTCGTTTGTTTGGATGGCGTATTTTGTTAAGACTTCTAGATTTTTTTCTAGTCCTTCAATTTTGCAATTGACTTTTTCAAACTGTTGATCCACGTTTTCGAATCGCTTATCGACTTTTTCAAACTGTTGATCCACGTTTTCGAATCGCTTATCGACTTTTTCAAACTGTTGATCCACGTTTTCGAATCGCTTATCGACTTTTTCAAACTGTTGATCCACGTTTTCGAATCGCTTATCGATTTTTTCAAACTGTTGATCCATGTTTTCGAATCGCTTATCGATTTTTTCAAACTGTTGATCCATGTTTTCGAATCGTTGATCAATTTTTTCATTTAGTTCTTGTAACATTTTTAAGACTTTTTCTTCCATGCTCAACACCTCTCTTGATTCATGAATCTAACATATAACGCTAGCTTTTATTTTAACATAACAAAGAGCTAGTGACTTTGAACTCGGTCAATAATAAAACAGTTTTCCATTTCTAAAGTGTTTTTTTTGTTTTAGAATCTATTGATTTTGTTTAGTGAATAAAACTTGTTTTAAGATTAAATATTTCTATTTTTATATTTAGGAAAAGGTGAAAAAGTGTAATAGTTCTTGCACTAATTTACCTCATAAAGGGTTATATCATTACACGCTGCTGGTTCATGGCTTGGGAAAAATAAGGATGTAATGAATGATCAAAATCACTTTTAAACTCGCAAAAAAACAATTCAAAATTCTGATTTGGTATGCTCAATAATGAAGGTAAGCGAAACAAGCTGACTTAGCTTAGTGAACTTGGGTGTGCGCTAGGCTGCCCAGTTTTCTTTGGGAAACTGTAGCTTGTCACCGAAGACTAAGTCAGATAGTTTACTTTACCCTAGAGTATTGTTGAGCTCTTTTAAAGCTACATGTTGAAATTGTGATAAAAACGATAAAAAGTCTTGGACTTTCTCATTTTCTTTTAAGCTGATAACGTATCCTCCTGCCATGGGAAGCTGCATAAACTTGCAGGGAACTTCTATTAGGCTTCCTTCTTTTAGTTCGCGGCGGACAGTGGATATTGGTAAAAATGAAATTCCCATTCCTTCTGAAATAAATCGTTTCGTAATGTGTGTCTGGGAAACGAGCATTGTTCTAACAAATGGAAATTTGATTCTTAGCTGATGTACTAAATCATCCCAATACTCAGGATGGTTATGTGTTAACAATAAAAAATCTTCAAGTAGTTCTTTCACGTTTCGCTCCGGTGCTCCACTGTCATGGGGTGCAACTAAAATGACAGGATCGCTGTACATGGAATAACATGTTAAAGTTGCTGATTGAACGTTTAAACAGCTTAAGCCAACATCTGCAGTGCCATTCGATATGTGGGGAGCGATTTGAGATGATTCGGCAATTTTCACTTTAATCTCTGAATCGGGGTGTAGAGATGTATATTTTTTGAGTACGAAAGGTAATATGGTGTCGGCGATAAGCGGTGAAACAGCAAGATTTAATGTTTGGGCATAGCCCTGCCTAATTCTATGCAGTTCTGCCATACTAGACTCGTAATCATCTAAAAGGCGCAAGGCAAAAGGAAGATATGCTCTTCCTTCTTTAGTCAAATGAATACTTCTCCCTTTTCGAGTGAATAATTGGCACCCGATCTCTTCTTCCAGCTGTTTGATCTGAACAGTTACAGTTGGTTGTGAAATAAATAAGGTTTCAGCTGTTTTTCTGAAATTTTCATATTTGGCAGCGGTAACAAAGGTATGAAGCCATTTAAAGTCCATTATATGATCCTCCTGATTTATTTTTTTAATTAAAAGCATCAATATAATTCAATATTTTTTAAATATTATATCAATTATAATGAATGATAACAAAGCATCAAGGAGGAATGGTTATGGTATATCATGGGTTGAAAGGGGTTACTTGTGTAGAAACTGTGATTAGTCATATCGATGGTGAGCAGGGAAAACTTATTTATAGAGGCTATGATGCAGAACAACTTGCGCTCACATCGACATTTGAAGAAACTGCATTTTTAATACTTAATGGAACTTTTCCAAAGAAAGAAGAGCTCAAAACATTTCAAACTATGATAGCTCCGTGTGAATTACCCGAAACAGCAGAGCTTTTGCTTCGGAACTTGCCAGATCGGTTAGACGATATGGCTGTTCTTCGCACGGTGATCTCTTCTTTCGGTGAAAAAACGTACACTTCTCGTCCAACATTAGAAGAAGCGGTTCGGCTGATCGCTGCAGCTCCTACGATTATTGCCTTCAGAAAACGATTATTAGATGGATTAGAACCTGTTCAACCGCTTGCTGAACTTGGTTTTGTGGAAAACTATTTTTATATGCTGAAAAATAAGCGTCCAACACTTGCTCAGAAGAAAGCACTTGAAACTTATATGATATTAGCGATGGAACATGGTATGAATGCTTCAACCTTTTCAGCACGCGTGACAGCCTCAACGGAATCTGACCTTGTTTCAGCATTAACGTCAGCACTCGGTACGATGAAAGGACCATTGCATGGAGGGGCGCCGTCAGCTGTTACCAAAATGTTAGAAGACATTCAAGAAAAACAACACGCTGAAAATTATTTGCGAAATAAATTGGAAAAGGGCGAGAGGCTGATGGGGTTTGGGCATCGTGTTTACCAAACACATGATCCAAGGGCAAAAGCTCTGAGAATGAAAGCTCAAGAAATTGCTGGTGGTGACAGAGAAATCGATTTGGCACTTTATGTTGAAGACACGGCAATTCGTCTTTTACAGGAATATAAGCCAGAACGAAAACTTTACACAAATGTTGAGTTTTATGCCGCAGCAGTCATGAAAGCCCTCAACTTTGACGCTTCACTATTTACACCTACTTTTTCAGCGAGCCGGATGGTCGGCTGGTGTGCACATGTTTTAGAGCAAGCCAATAATAATATGATCTTTAGACCTTCAGCTAAATACATCGGAGATTTCGCTTCCCTTTCTTAAAAAACCCTTTCTTGATCTTGAAGGGTTTTCTTTTTATTCAGAAAAATAAGAATTCGTTTAATCTCTTAAAAAAAATGATTGAGTGAGAGATAATAGAAAATAACATTGAAAGGAAGTGAAGGAATGAACGATCGCAGGATTTCGGTAAAATGGGCATCGAAATTAGGTTTTGTGCTTGCTGCGGCGGGGACTGCCATTGGTCTAGGGGCGATTTGGAAATTTCCTTATGTGGCAGGAACAAACGGAGGTGGAGCATTTTTTCTTGTATTTGCTCTTTTTACTGTATTGTTAGGGTATCCCTTATTGCTTGGGGAATTTATTTTAGGTCGGAAAAGTCAATCTGATGCGATCGGTACTTATCGAAAACTAGCACCTGGAACACCTTGGGTAATGACTGGCTGGATCGGAATTGTCGCTTGTTTTCTTGTTTTATCTTTTTACAGTGTGATCGGCGGCTGGATTTTGCTGTATATGATCAAGGCTGTTACTGGTGCATTATCTGGTCTTTCTCAGTCTGAGTATGGGGCACTTTTTGGATCGGTTATTCAAGATCCGGTACAAACGTTAGTAGCACAGCTCGTGTTTATTGTGATGACGATCCTTGTTGTAGCAAGGGGTGTGCAAAAGGGAATTGAACGTGTCAGTTCGATTATGATGCCGCTTTTATTTATTTTATTCATTGCTCTTGTTGGAAGAGCACTGACACTTGACCACGCGATCGATGGTGTGCGTTTTTTACTTGTTCCCGATTTTAGCAGTTTGACCCCTCGTGCCATTCTTTTTGCTCTTGGACAAGCCTTTTTCACTTTGACACTTGGTGTATCTGTTATGGTGACATACAGCTCTTATTTATCAAAAACACAAAACTTGCCAAAATCGGCACTCTCAATTGTGATTATGAACTTGGCGGTTACACTGTTAGCCGGATTGGCGATTTTTCCAGCTGTCTTTTCATTCGGTCTTAAACCTAATGAAGGACCGGTATTATTATTTGCAGTGCTGCCAGCTGTTTTTGATCAACTTCCATTCGGAATGTTGTTTTTCATCGGATTTTTGCTTGCTTTTTTATTTGCAGCATTGACATCCGCCTTTTCAATGATAGAAATTATTGTGGCGTCAATCACAAAAGGCGACCAAAAGAAGAGGGGGAAATGGGCATGGACGATCGGACTTCTTATTTTTGCTGTTGGGGTTCCTTCCTGTTTATCCTATGGGGTGCTCAATTTTCCACTGATATTTCAAAAAACATTTTTTGATCTTGCAGACTACATCGTCAGTAACATTCTTTTACCTTTGGGGGCGTTGCTCATTTCAATCTTTGTTCCTTTGAAATTATCTAAAGAGGATTTGTATGATGAAATGAAAAGTGGATCAAAAGTTGGGAGAGGTTTTTTTCTCGTGTGGTTTTACCTGCTCCGTTTTCTTGTTCCAATTGCGATTGTCCTTGTCTTTTTGAATTTATTAGGTGTATTTTCATTTTAATTGATCAGGAGATGGGAGAACAATGATGAGACATATTCAAAGTATGTATCCTAGTGAAGATGGTAATAGAGAAGCACGTTATGAATTATTGGGACTGTTTGAAACGGTTCTGACCGAGCTAGATCAATTGAAAGACCCCAATAAAATGACGCTCGGTCTTGAACCAGATCTTTCGTCAAATTATTATCAAACAATAATAAATGAGGCCGTTATACCTGAGAAAGGGTTTGGAACGAGAAAAACTGTTGAAGAGCTAGTCAAACTGGCAGAAGGTCACCGTTTTTTAAATCGTCATTATGTTGCCAATGCAACACCTCTACCGAACAATGCCAGTATTGTTGGCAATCTTTTAATGGTGCTTTTAAACGGAAATAATTTGTGGGATGTTGATGGAACAGCGGCTGCTAAAACAGAAGTTCAAATTACGAGTATGATGAGCGATATCGTTGGTTATGACAAGCAAAAAAGCGGTGGGTTTACAACTTGGGGAGGTCAAGGAGCTGTTTTTCAATCGCTTAGATTAGCGATAGCCACTGCCTGCCCTGAAGCAAATCAAAAAGGAATACCGCAGCATTTGTATGCGTTTTGTTCTGAACTATCACATTTCAGTCTTTATAAATCAATGGAAGCTACAGGGATTGGAACTGATCATTTAGTTCGGGTGAAAACGAAGCATGACCATTCTATGGATCTAACTGATTTACGAGAAAAAATGAAGATAGTCATCGAAAGTGGAGGTCTGCCGGTTTACATTTTGGCGACACTTGGAACAACAGACACTTTTGGAATTGATGATCTCTCAGGTATTAAGCAAATCACCGATGAAATAAAAACTACATACGACTTACCACATATATATATTCATGCCGATTCAGCGATGGGTGGAATGTATAGTTTTTTTAACAACTATCATTTCGAAGAAAACCCGCTTTACTTTGAGAATGAAGTTCTTGAAGTTCTGTCTCATTACAAAAGTCGTTTTCAGGAGCTCAGGCATGCGGATAGTCTTGTTTTTGATTTTCATAAACTTGGACAGACTCCGTATACAACAAGTCTTTTTTTAATCAAAGATAGAACTGCTTTACAAGCGGTTGACTTAGATCCTCAAGAGACGCCATATGTCGGAAACAGAGGATTTGGCAGCTATCATACAAGTTATACACTCGAATGCTCACGAATGGGCAGTAGCATCCCTATCTATGCTTCATTAATTGCTCTCGGTGTTGAAGGGTATCAAGAGATTTTAGCCAATTACATTAGAGTCAGCTTAGCATTTCGTCAGAAGCTGACTGAAGCTTTTCCTAATGTAGCTGTTACGAATGAGGTAGCACCTGTAACAACTTTTCGCTTTTATCCTAGAGATATTCGTTATGGTGATGAAATAAGCGGAAACATAACAGAGAAAGAGGTTCGAGAGATTAATAGCTACAATGAAAAAATTGCAGAAACATTAGGGAAATACCGCGATCAGACATATTTTGGAAGTACGAAAAAACAGAGATATGTTTATCCTGCGGACAGTCCATCACCTGTACCGTTGTATGTTGAGAAATTTTACAGTGTGTCCCCATACACGACACTTGATGTACTGGATGACTATATTGATTTTTTAAAAACACATATTCACTCATCAGATTTGATCATGCGGGAAACGAAATAGCTTTATTGTCATCAGAAAGTGAGTTTGCCTGTCAGCTCCTTTCAGAGAAAAAAATTAGCAAGTGGAGAAACACAGCTTATGTTTCTTCACTTGCTTTATTTTTTGGACTTACTGGACAGTCTTAAAATCCAAGCTGCAAATTCGTATCAATTGAAACAATGGTCCAGACACAGATGAGAATGAACACGTTGAGTACGACACCGAGGAATCCTAAACCTGTTCTTCCTTTTTTAATAAAGAGCTCGATAATAGCGAGTGGTATGGCAGCCATCGAAAATGGCAACATCTGATAAGAATAAATAATCGTATCGCTTAAAATTGATAAGTTTAAAATGAAAAGGGAAAGAATCGCTGTTCCAACTGAGACCCATCCAAACACATTATGTTCTTTAAAGATCCTTACCAATTCCATAATTCCACCTCACCTAGTTTTACTGCTTTTACAGGTCCTTTTTTAATCAGCTGCTCAATTTCTTTTGAGGGTCCTGTCACAACGGATCCATATACATTCACACCATTTTTTTCTACAAATTTTATTCTTTTTTGAATGTTTAAGTCTTTTCTTCCTGAAATGGTATCAACCCATTGAGGGTGTCTCGCCATATATGACAGTGCTTTCTTAAATTGCTCATCATTATTTTGACCGAGATCTTTCACTTCAAATAGTTTGTTTGAGTCTTTTCCAGGAAATCCAATTGGTTCAGCATAGGGGTGGTTTTTTAGATCGTCTTCTGTTTCAATAGCATTCCAAAGGATGCGGATGTCGTATCGTTTTAATTTCTCATAAAGCTCACCGGTCGGATACGGTCTATCAAATGAAAGAAAAGCTTCTGTAACAGTCCCGTTTGGCAATTTTTTTAATATAGTCTCAGCTTTTGCTACCGATTTTTCTTTTATGCCTGTCGGATAAGAAAAGTAGCGGTTTTCTTTCGGGAGTTTCTGATAATACTGGTTGATTTCTGGTGATTTTAATTGATCAAAAAACATCTCGATTCTTTCATTTCCAACCACTTTTGTCACATTGCCGATTTGTTTCTTTAAAGGAAATTCTGTTTTAATCCCAAAAAGCTGAACTCTGTTAACAAGTGCATCAGTATCGACCTGAATATTCGGTTTTGTGACAGCAACTGTTATGGAAGCGGTTTTGACAAGTTCATTTCCTCTGCTGTCATGTCCGCCTAGTCCGTAATACAAATAACTTCCAAGTGTACAAAGCGGAAGAATCATGAGGGTTGATAAAACAGCTAAAGCTGAGATTCTCATATATGATTTGTTTTTTCCGTATCTTAAAATTGCTTTTTGTTTTTCTGGGCTAATTGTCAGATCCCAATTTTCATCTTGCATTTCGTGATCAAGTATTTCTTGATATTCATCAAGTTTTTCGAGTTCTTTTTCAACCTCAAGCATTTCTGAGTCCGATAATTCGCCGTTTTGATATTTTTCCCAACGTTTTTTGAAATCTTCACTCATCGTTAACACCTCTGTTGTAAAGTGCTTTTAGCCGTTGTCTGGCACGAAATAAAACACTTTTAAAATTTGCCTCTGTGATATTCATCAAGCTTGACGCTTCTTTATAGTTCAGCTCTTTTAAATAATATAGCGTCAGCGCTTCCCGATAGTTGTCAGGCAATTGGTTCATATATAATGTCAACACTTCCTTTATTTCGACTTGATCAGCCGGGCTTTGGACCGCAGTTTGAAAAAGGCTTCCGATCAGATCGTCAGAAATGGTTACTTCCTTTTTATGTTTTCTGACATAATCAATAAATGCATTGCGGGCCACTTGAAAAAGCCATGGCTTCACTTTGCTATGATCGTAGGAGTGGATATGTATATATGCTCTCATAAAGGTCTCCTGCAGCAAATCCTCTGCTAGATGTTTATCTTTCGTCATGGAGAGCAGGAACCTGTAAACATCATTCATATACATTTGGTAAATTTCATCGATAGTCACTGCCTTTTCTCCCCTCTATGTTATAAACGCATAAGAAAGGTTTGAAGTTGCACTTAATTTGCCTATGTCTGTTTTTTCCACAATTTCTTACCCTTAGATATTATATCTATAATAGTAACAAAAATCTGCGAAAACTCTAACTTTTCGCTGTTTCCATTGTTTTTAAACTTTTAGACAGTCTGTTTAAACAAGGCAGGCTGTAGCTGAATCACTGTAGATAAGTAAAATCATTTTTTTAGTACCAGGTATCAAAAAAAATTGTTATAATAAAAGAAGAAAACCTCATTTGACAATAACAATAAAGGAAGTGCCATATGTATAAATTCACTGCTTATGCTGCAAAAATGATTCTTTCTTTACGCGGCGGAATTAAAGTATACAATAAAGAGAATCTTCCTACAGATACTGGTTTCGTAATTGCTTGCACACATTCTGGATGGGTCGATGTCGTTGCATTAGGTGCCGGTATTTTGCCTCATGAAATTCATTACATGGCAAAAAAAGAGCTTTTTGAAAAAAAATTGACTGGTTCGTTCCTTTCAAGCATTAACGCTTTTCCAGTCGATCGAGAAAACCCGGGACCAAGCAGTATTAAAACTCCGATCAAATTATTAAAAGAGGGAAAAATTGTGGGCATTTTCCCGAGTGGAACGAGATCTTCTGAAGATGTCCCTTTAAAAAGAGGAGCAGTCACGATTGCCCAGATGGGAAAGGCTCCGCTTGTACCAGCTGCATATAGCGGGCCATCCAATGGAAAAGAGCTATTCAAGAAAGGTAAAATGAAACTGATTATCGGTAAACCTCTCAATCAGGAAGATTTTTCTCAATATTCTTCAAAGGAAAAATTAGCGAAAATGACAGAGGCGTTGTCCGATAGTATTAAGGTTCTCGAGAAACAACTGGAGGAACTGTAAGAAAACAGTTGGGCTGTCTGCATGGATCAGGGGAACAGCCCGCGGAAAGCGAGCAAATTCCCCGATTTTTATTCATCCGCACTGCTTTCATGATATTCCTTGCTTGATGAGGAAGAAGTGACTTTTTCTAAAAATAAAAGCAGCTCTTCCCAAAATTTCTGAGAAGCACGGGCGTCTGACACAGTTTCCCCTCCATAGATAATGTTTTGGTTTTGACGAGCCGTAGTCGGAAAATAGGGCGGTCTGATATGATGACCTGCATTTTCAAAGCAAACATGTTGAACAAAATGTTGATAGCCGCTTAATATCAGCCGTTTAACCACTTTCTCGCTCATTAATCTAGAAGGCCATACTGCATCATCTGTACTTGAAGTTAAGAGAATCGGGCCTTTTATATGTTCCACTTTAATAATTGAAGGATGATCATCTTTTAAATGCTGGATAGCCTGCTGATAAAGTTGAACAAAGACTTGAGGTTGTCTTGTTATTTTTTGTTTTAAATATTTCCATAGCTGAGATGGTCTCAACAATTCAAGGGGAGCAAAGGCTAACGGTGTTCCGTTTAGACTCCATGAAGATGTTTTTCGGAAGTTTTTCAGCCCGACACCTTGAAAAATAATTCCTCCTCCGACATGTGAAACGACAAAACGGACTTCAGGAAAATGTGAAGCAATTAGAAGTGCTAATTCCCCACCTTTTGATCGTCCAAATATACCCATTTTCTTATGATTGATGCCTTTTTGATGAAAAATCCAGGTGATGACGTTTTGAAAATATTCAAGTGGAATTTCAACCAATTGTTTAGGGAGCTGTTTGTACTGAAAATAGGGAAGCGCAAGTGTTGCATATCCATGATTTGACAACAAAGTTGCGATGGTTTCATCAAGACCCTCATCAGATCCGCCTACTACAATGATGATGGGTGGTCGTTCAACAGAAAGTGGCCGAAAAAAGGTTCCAGTCCAACCATCTCCACCTACTTCTTGTCTGCATGTCGTCCCTGAGAGTAGCACTCGTTTGATGTCTTGACTCACGATAGTATTATCATTTTGTTTGATTTCAATCCGATAACGAGAAGGATGGACTGTTTTTTTCTGAAATGAATGAGAAGATCCAATTGCTTTCATCGACCAAAACAGCCCCATTTGTTCTTGCCCATCATATGTCCCATTTAATGGAGCCATGACATGAGGATCTACTACCCCAAATTCATTAGCTTGAAAAACGGCATGCGACTTCCATGTCATGTTTGCTTCATCTTTCACTGTCACCATCATGTTGATCAAATCATGGGGCTGAAGCCCACTCACTTTTAAATTAATTTTTTCATCCCATTTGGATTCTAAAGGGATGTGTAAACGAATCAAAACAGCATATCCTTTTCAAGTTTCATCTGAAACAAATCAACGCATTCATCAATGAAGTCATCGATACTGCCAGGAAATGTGTGATGGAATGCTGGAAAACGATGAAACATGATATATTGATTTAATAAACTAAAAAACATATGACTGATCATTTGAAAGTTGCCACTTGAAATCTTTTTATGGCCGTGCAGTTTTGAAAGATAGGTTGCTAAAAAATCATTTAAACGTTTAGGAATTTCCATAATTAACTCAGAAAGCTCTGGATCTTGTGCTGCTTCAGTTAAGTAAACCCAAAAAACGCTGTTTTTATCGATGTTCTCTTCCAAATAAGCTTTAGCAATTAAAGTCAAATCCTCTCGCAGATCTTCAGTCAATTTCTCTTTTATTCCATCAAAAAAATGACTTGATGTCACATGATGAACAACACTTTCACGAAATAAATTTCTTTTGTTTTCAAAATGTCTAAAAAGAGTTAAATGATTCACACCTGCTTTCTTGGCGATTTCTCTAGTCGATGTAGCTGTATAGCCTTTGTCTTTGAAAAGAATCAGTGCTGCCTGAATGATGCGTTCTCTCGTTAATTGTTTTGTCATTGGATTCTCCTAAAAATGTAATCGAGTGGTTACATTTTAAAAGGAATTGATCATGTAGTCAAGTGGTTGCATATTTTTACATGAATTTCCTATGATAAGTCTGTATTTGCTGTTTTTATTGTTGTTTTTATGGTATGATAGATTCGTTTTTCACAAATCAATATAGCAAACGATGGAGGAAATTGTATGAAGTGGTATTTGAATGTTTTAAAGAACTATGCGAAGTTTGAAGGAAGAGCAAGACGGAAGGAATATTGGATGTTTTTTCTTTTCGATTCTCTAGTTAGAATTGCGATTGCGCTTGTTGGCGGAGTCATCGGGGGGCTAATAGGTGGAACAATAGAAGGTTTCTTTGCAGGAATAGTCCTAGGATTTTATTTAGGAGCGGTCATTTATAGTTTAGCTGTATTGATCCCAACTTTAGCTGTCAGTGTTCGCAGATTACATGATACAGGGAAAAGTGGTTTGTGGATGTTGCTATCATTAGGTTTTATCATTCCTTTATTGAATATTATCTTAGGACTTGTATTGACTGTCTTTTACTGTTTTGACAGTGAGGAAAAAGAGAATCAATATGGTCCAAATCCTAAGGCAGATCTAAAAAGTATTGATTGATTTATATGTAGTTTTATAATTTTATAATATAGTTAATCGTTTTTGCACTATTTGATGATGGAGGAAGTTGTATCAAATGGTGTTTTAAGGCTTTTAAGAACTATGCAAAATTTGAAGGGAGAGCAAGCCGCAAAGAGTATTGGATGTTTTTTCTTTTCGATGTGATTGTTAGAATCATGCTCATTCTTATTTGCGGAGTGATTGGGTATCTAATAGAAGGAACACTAAATGGTTTTGGAGGAGGAGCTATAATAGGGATAGTATTGATCATCTATGTTTATCATTGGGTAATGTTAGTCCCACATTTGGCTTTTGGTGCTCGTAGACTGCATGATAGTGGACACAGTGGTTTGCTTTTATTATTACTCCTTGCTCCCATAGGTATTTTTGTTTTAATAGTTTTTATGTGTTTAGATAGCGAAGTAAAAGAAAATAAACATGGACCAAACCCGAAAGTGGCATTAAAGTAATCATAAGAATGTTTCATATTGTTTTAGTATATAAATATTTTATGGTATAATAAATTTGTTTTGCACTAATAATATGGTCTTTTTTGGAGGTAATCGTATGAAATGGTATTTGAAAGGTTTCAAAAACTATGCAAATTTTAACGGAAGAGCTAGGCGCAAGGAATATTGGATGTTCCAGCTCTTTAATTCTATCATTCTCCTAGCTCTATTCTTAATTGGAAGACAAACTGGGATAGCAGCAGGAGTAGCAGCAGCAGAAGGAACAGGAGAATTTGGAGTAAATTCACAACTAGCATTTTTAACGGGATATATCCCATTAATTGTATATGTATTGGTTGTTTTTATTCCAGCTTTAGCTATCACTGTCCGCCGGTTGCATGATATTGGGAAAAGCGGCTGGTGGGTGTTACTTGACTGCATCCCTATTATCAATATTGTGGGCTCTATCGTTGTGCTAGTCTTTACTTGCCTAGACAGTGTAAAAGATAATCAGTACGGATCAAATCCAAAGGCGTCTTAAAATAATTTGCAAACTTTACCCCAATTACTAGAGCTAAAACTTCTGGTAATTGGGGTTTATTATGATGAAATAAACCTAGATTGATATTCCGATCAAGGAGCTATAACCTAATAAAAAAAGGAGCAGTCTAAAAAGTCCTTTTTCAACATAAATCAGGGGGAATTGCGAGACCCAAGAGGAGCAAGGAACGAGCTCCGAGGAGGCTCGCGGATCGCCCGCGGAAAGCGAGCAAATTCCCCAATTTTTATTCATCCACACGACTTTCAGGACAACCCCAAAACTGTTTTGTTGTTGGACTCATCAAGGAGGTAATGAATTGAAGTGGTATTTAAAGGGATTAAAGAACTATGCAAAATTTGAAGGGAGAGCAAGACGAAAGGAATTTTGGATGTTCAGTCTCTTCAATGTTATAGCTTGCTTTGTTTTATTGTATGTTGGGAATTTCATTGGAGGGTTTGTTGCAGGACTGAATGCCGCTGGATATCTTGTAGCAACTGTATTAGCCAGAAAAATTGTATCGGTCCTGATCACGATCTATCTAATCGCCATTTTTATCCCATCCTATGCTGTCGGTTACCGCAGAATTCAAGATACGGGGAAAAGCGGTAAGTGGGTATGGTTAAATTTGATTCCGCTTATAGGTGCTATCATTTTAGTTTCAGTATTTTTTTGCAAAGACAGTGAAGCAAAAGATAATCAGTATGGTCCAAATCCGAAAGCAACTTTAAAAGAATAAAGTGTGAAGTTTACTTACATACATATAAAAAAGCTTACCGGCAAAATGTGTCGGTAAGCTTTTATACTATTCCGCTTCTTCAATCAGTTCTTCTACCGCTTTTTTAACCTCTACATATGAGACATGATGACCATCGATCTCATTAATGATAAATTCAAATCCTTGTTCGGTGAGCATGTCGCCTTTTTGGACATCATATTTTTGTGTGAGAAACCAGCCGCCAATGGTGTCAACTTCTTCATTGTTGAGATGGGTACCGAGCAAATCATTGACTTGGTCAATCAGTACTTTACCATCAAGAATGTAGTGGTTTTCTTCAATTTTGCGGATTTCATTGATTTCATCTATATCAAATTCGTCGCGGATTTCGCCAACGATTTCTTCAATGATGTCTTCAACTGTGACAAGACCTGCTGTACCGCCATATTCATCGGAAAGAATCGCCATATGGACGCGTTCTTTTTGCATTTTCAACAACAGATCATGGATTGGTATCGTTTCGATCACATGAATGATCGGATAGATAAATTGTTCAATCGTGTCTTCTTTGGTACATTCTCCGCTGATGCAGGCGGTCAAAATTTCCTTTATATTGACGACACCGATGATATTGTCTTTATCACCGTCTTCGATCGGATAGCGCGTATATCCTTCCGCTTTTGTAATATCGATCATGTCTTCAATTTTCATATCGTTTGGAAAACTGACAACTTCTGTTCTTGGAATCATGATTTCCTTGGCAAGACGATCATCAAATTCAAAAATTTTATTGACATATTTGAATTCAGATTGATTGATTTCACCGCTTTTATAGCTTTCTGACAGAATAATTCGCAGTTCTTCCTCAGAGTGTGCTATCTCGTTCTCAGAAACCGTCTCAAGACCGAATGTTTTCGTCAAAAGTCTCGCTGATCCGTTCAAAGCCCAAATAAATGGGAACATGATCCGGTAAAACCAGATCAGGGGTTTTGCGAACAGAAAGGAAATCTTTTCGGCCTTTTGAATGGCAAGTGTTTTCGGAGCAAGTTCCCCGACAACAACATGGAGAAACGTGATAATGGTGAATGCGATCACAACTGAAATAAGATGTGAAACAGAACTTGGGATATGAAACTCAGCAAACAGCGGTTTAAGCAGTTCGGCGATGGTCGGCTCTCCTAGCCAACCAAGACCGAGAGCTGTCAGAGTAATTCCGAGTTGGCAAGCTGATAAATATTCGTCCAAATGTGTGATCACTTGTTTGACCGAAACCGCTCGTTTATCTCCTTCAGCAATCAGCTGATCGACCCGTGTGCTTCTGATTCTGATAATCGCAAACTCAGATGCTACGAAAAATGCTGTTAAAGCAATTAAAACAGCAACAAAAATCAAATTAACTATTTCCAATTAGGACCTTCATTCTGACGTGAGAATGAAGGTAACACCTCCTGTTTAGTAAAAGATTAACTAAAGCAGCAGCATGAATGATTGGATCACCGTCTTGTCAACATTGCCAGTTCATATTGTCACGTACCTCATTTCATCGTTACGGGTGAAGAGGGAACTTGGACAGGGCCAACCTTTGCTGCTTGCGTTTAGTGATGAAATAACGTTTCTGTCAGGCGCAAGTTGCCCAAGGTTCACGTTATTATCAATATTCCGTTTTGTTATGTCCGCTATTGCCGTTAGCTGATCGCTACGATATGTCTCTGCCCCATCTGCTTCCCTCCTCACTCATCAAGTTATAGATATAAAATATTTTAATATATTAGAAGCTGTTTATACAAGTTAATTGAATAAAAACGGATTATAATTGATGGAAATATCTTTTATTTTCTAAAAATTCACGAATTTTCAGTTTGGATATTTGACTGATTCTTTTTTAATCAAGTATGATAATAGTATATATTGACTTGGAGGTGGTATGATGGGACCCTCTACATAGTCATTCATACAGAACGCACATCAGTCATACAGAAAGAATTTGAATTCATCAGGAGGTGACTCCTTATCCTGCATAGAGGATAGGGTTAAATGGACGATATCGTTAGTCTGATGATCATTGGCATTCTAATTGCTTTAACCGCTTTTTTTGTCGCTTCAGAATTTGCCATTGTCAGAGTGAGAAGCTCACGGATCGATCAGCTTATAACGGAAGGAAACAAAAAAGCAGTTCGTGCAAAACAAGTGATATCGGATTTAGATGAATATTTATCAGCTTGTCAACTCGGTATTACAATCACCGCTTTAGGTCTTGGGTGGATGGGGGAACCTGCATTCAAAAAGGTATTGCATCCACTTTTTGAAAGTATGCATGTTTCAGATTCCATTTCACAGCCACTATCAGTTGCCATTGCTTTTTCTGTTATTACATTTTTGAATGTGGTTGTTGGTGAACTCGCTCCTAAAACGATTGCGATCCAAAAAGCGGAGCAGCTTACACTTTGGTTGGCAGGACCATTGCACTTTTTCAATGTGGTCATGTTTCCATTCATTTGGGTATTGAATGTGTCAGCCAGATTGTTAACGATGTTATTCGGTGTGAAACCGGCGTCGGAAAACGAGGAATCACACTCAGAGGAAGAACTGCGAATCTTGTTATCAGAAAGCTATAAAAGCGGAGAAATTAATCCGTCTGAATATAAATATGTGAATAAAATTTTTGAATTTGACAATCGAATGGCTAAAGAAATCATGGTTCCTCGTACAGAGATTGCTTCTATACCTGTCGATTTACCGATTGAAGAGGCGCTTTCTGTTATGCTGAAAGAGAAATATACGCGCTGGCCGGTATATGAAGGTGATAAGGACCATGTCATCGGCATGATTAATACAAAACAACTGTTTACTGATCTGATGTTTATGTCAGAAGATGAAAAAAACCGGGTTACACTGAGAGCATACATTCGTCCTGTCATTGAAGTGATTGAGACGGCTCCAATTCAAAAGCTTCTGATCAAAATGCAAGGGGAACGGATACACATGGCGATCTTAACCGATGAATATGGGGGAACGTCAGGCCTTGTTACAACAGAAGATGTTCTTGAAGAAATCGTTGGAGACATTAGAGACGAATTTGATGAAGATGAAATGCCGCTTATTCAGAAAATAGCTGATCATGAATACATGATGGACGGAAAAGTGAGAATCGATCAAGTCAATGAGTTATTTGAAGAATCCATCGATGAGAAGGAAGTCGAGACAATTGGTGGTTTAGTGTTGAAAGAGAATATAGACATTGCAGAAGGTCAGACTGTACATGTCGGTTCCTTTGCAATTACTGTTCTTGAAATGGAAGGACGTCTGATTAAGCATGTTGAAATTAAGCAAGAACAAACAACTGAACATCTGGGACTAACACCGTCAGATCCGGTCGTTGTTCATCAAGTCACCTTGAGCGAAAAATAAGCTCAAGGTTTTTTAGTGTTTATATGTTCTATTTGCTAAGAAAAGAAAGCGCACCTCTGATTGAGCTTTCTTTGCGGAAGAATGATCAAGTAGAAAAGCAAACAAAGCGCACGTTTTCGGGAAAGTATCGTGGAGTCGGGTAAAGTGAAAATTATAATGCTTCAACATCTTGACAGGTTAGCGGCTAGCCTACAATGGAAAGTTTCAAGAATCCATTCTTTGGATTCTTGAATATTTTCATCATAATAAAAGAAGACTGCCAGCCCAAAATCCACCAATACAGCATGTCATCGTCATTAACATATATATAGTGCCTGCTTTTAAGCGTTTTTCTAATAAAAGCTGAACAGCTTCGACACTAAAGGTGGAGAATGTTGTAAATCCACCGAAAAAACCAGTTCCGATGACAATAGACAGTAATTGATGTTTTATATTAAGGCTAACAAAAATCCCTAACGCAAAAGAGCCGAGAATGTTAACTAGTAAAATACTAATCGGAATGTTTGGTTGCGGAAATTTGTTCTTGATCAGGCTACCAAGCCAAAATCTGAGGACAGAGCCGATACCTCCTGCGATCATAAAACCAACTGTCATCATGATTTGACCGCTCCTTTCCCATGCCTCGAGAGCCGGCTACTGAGACTTAAGCCTATGAATGCAAGACATACTCCGCCAGTAAGTGTTGCTCCTAAATAGATCATTCCCATATAAGGTGCAGAAGAATGAAGCAGCAGCACGGCTTCTTTAGAAAACGCGGACATTGTTGTATAGCCTCCACAAAAGCCGGTCCCTAAAGCTAGTTGAATATAAGGTTTTTTCGGGCGAGCGGTGAAAAAGCCGGTAAGAAGGCCTAAAAGCAAACTTCCAGATAGATTTTCAATTAAAGTAGACCAAGGAAAAAATGAGCCACCCGTCCACATGTTTAATACATAGCGAAAAAGTGAACCGAGTGTCCCGCCTAGAAAAACGGCAACATAAGACTTCATGAACTTCCTTCTTTCTAAAAATAATCAGGATAATCAGTAATAATTCCATCGATTTTCCAGCTTTGTAAACGACGTCCGGTCTTCTGTCCATTGACTGTCCATGCGAAAGCTTTCATACCATGGCGATGAACGGATTTGATTAAAAAAGGATTGAGCATCGTTTGTTTCATGTTGACATATTGCGCAAATGAAGAAATGTATTGCAGTTGATGTCGTGAGAACAATCCAAATCTCGGTCTGATCAAAACAGCGGTCGGCAGTGAAGGATAAAGTCTATGAAGCGTTTTGATGGCTTCAGGATCAAAAGATTGGACGATAATATTTAATGAAAAACCGAATTGATCAATCAGTTTTCCAAGCGAGTTTTCAATACCCGGCTGTGTTTTTGAAGACTTGATTTCAATAAGTAAACCCATTTTTTTGTGGTACTTTTGTAAAACAGCTTCAAGTGTTGGAATCTTTTCACCTTGAAAGGCAGGTGAAAACCAGCTTCCTGCATCCAATTTTTCAAGTTCATGCATTGTAAAATGTTTAACAAAACCAGTTCCGTTTGTCGTCCGATCCACTTTATCATCATGGATAACTGCTAGTTGATTGTCACGAGTCATTTGAACATCAAGCTCAATAAAATCAGCTGAGAGCTCCCACGCTTTTTCAAAAGCAGCAAAGGTATTTTCCGGTGCATAAGCTGAAGCTCCGCGATGAGCGATAATCTGCACAAATGTCAGCTCCTCTTTAAAAAAATCGATCCCTTATAAGAATAACGGAAGATATCAAGCAAGTAAATCAGGGTAAATCATAAGAAATTTTTCGAAGCTTTTAGTATAATGAATTCTTAACAGCGATCATAAGGAGAGAAAGTGATGTTTACACAATATATGACTATAGAGTTTGCTACTAAAATGGGTATCAGCGTTGGCATTTTGCTTTTATTTTTCTTACTTAGAAAAATATTTACGAAATATTTATTTAATCTGATTCTTAAATTAACAAATAAACCTAAAACTGATTTTTTTAATCAGGTGGCGCTTGCTTTTGAAAAGCCAGCTAGGTGGTTTTTTACGATTGTCGGTATCTATTTAGCGATTATTTACTCCCCCTTTTTTGATACTCATATGGCGATCGTTCATAAGTTATACAGGGTGTCGTTAGTTATTGTGATTGTTAGCGGACTTTACAATTTAACAGCTTCATCGTCAGTTGTGTTCGATAAAATTAATAAGCGATTTGAACTGGCTATGGATGATATTCTTGCACCGTTCTTATCTAAAGTTCTCCGTTTTATCATTGTCGCATTAGGAATCAGTGTAATAGCTGGAGAGTTCAATTATGATATTAACGGATTTGTTGCCGGTCTCGGGCTTGGCGGCTTTGCATTTGCGCTTGCAGCGAAAGATACAGTCGGAAATTTTTTCGGGGGAATCGTCATCATCATGGAAAAGCCCTTTACAATAGGGGATTGGATTGAAACGAATATTGTGATAGGGACGGTTGAAGATATATCATTTCGAAGCACAAAAGTCCGCACAGCTGGAGAAGCTCTTGTCACAGTTCCAAACTCAGTTCTGGCAAATGAAGCGATCAAGAACTGGACGAAAATGAGAAAACGCCAAATTACATTTTCACTTCATATTGATCCATCAACACCGCGGGAAAAGGTTGAAAGGTGTGTGGAACGATTTAAAGAGATGCTCCGAACGCATGATGGCGTTCACCAAGAAGTGATTATGGTTAATTTAGAGGTGTTGCAGGACACACATTTAAGCATCTTTTTTAATTTCTATACAAATACAACAGTGTGGGCGGAAAATTTAGAAATTAGACAAGATGTGAACTATCGAATTATTGACATTATGGATGAAGAACAAGTTGACTTTGTTTCACCTGGTCATCATTTGTTTGAATTGAGTAAAACGAAGTCGATGAACGAAAAATCTAAATAAAAGGAGAACGACACTATGCAGGGAGAAGCTGAGAAATTCGTTGATTTGCTTGAAAAGGCTCAGTATATTACTGTTTTAACAGGTGCAGGAATGAGTACAGAATCAGGTATTCCAGATTTCCGTTCTGCAGGTGGGATATGGACAGAAGATACATCAAGAATAGAAGCGATGAGCCGTGATTATTTTGAGCGTAATCCAAAGCTTTTCTGGCCGAAATTTAAAGAGCTTTTTCAACTGAAAATGAGCGATTCGTTTCAGCCGAATGCCGGCCATTGTTTCTTAGCAGAACTTGAAAAGCAGGGGAAGGATGTCAACGTGTTTACGCAAAATATTGACGGACTTCATATCGAGGCAGGAAGCCGCCATGTTTATGAACTGCACGGTTCACTCCAAACGGCGGCTTGTCCAAAATGTGGAACTCGATATGGACGAGCTCAAATGTTGCAAGAAGAAGTTCCAAAATGCTGCCGCTGTAGTATTATTTTAAAACCGGATGTTGTGTTGTTCGGTGACATCGTTCAGCATTTAGACACCCTTTTTCAAGTTCTCAATTCAACTGACCTGCTGTTGGTGATCGGGACCTCACTTGAAGTAGCACCTGTCAGATTTGTTCCTGAAGAAGCGCATATGATCCCAGGTTTAAAAAAGGTCATGATCAATTTGGATGAAACTGCTTATGATCAACTGTTTGATCTTGTTATACATCGGAAGATCGCTGAATTCATAAGTGAATTAAACCATTTTCCAATATAAAAAATCCCCTGGTTAACAGGGGATTTTTTATTCATGGATAGGAATCATCGACTGATCGATCACTTCAAATGAATAACCCATATTTTTTAGGTTAGTAATCAAGATTGGCAATGATTGAACTGTTGTTGGAATATCATGCAATAAGATTACAAGAGGCTGCTTTGTCTGCCGCTTTTCAAGCATGCTTAACTGATTCAAAACTTCCGGAACGTATTTTTGGCTTCTGTACTTCCAATCAAGGCTATCAATATTCCAGTCCCAATAAATAAATCCGTTTTTTTTCAACACTTTTGCCTGAGCATTGGTTAAGTATGGTTTGCTTCCATACGGTGTTCTAATCAGGTTGGTTTTGACACCAGTAATAGACTTGAGCGTTGCTTGTGCCTGCTTCATTTCTAGATTCGGAGAATGAGCATTTTTGTAAAACAATTTTTTGTTGTGGGTGACCCCATGAAGCCCAAGTTTATGACCTTGCCGTTTCATCTGAAGAACAGCTTCTCGATGGTATCTCATGTTTGGTTCAAGCATGAAAAATGTTGCTTTTACATCAGATTCACTTAAGATTTGAAGCAACCTTTGAGTCGCTGATGAAGGTCCATCATCAAAAGTCAAATAAACCGTTTTCCCCGGCTTTTTTTTCACAGTTGCCTGTTTCTTTTTGTCGTGTTTTTGTTTGGGAACATCCTGTTTTTTGCTCAAATGGTTAGCGAGTTTGTCTCGTGTTGTTTCTTTGAGCGGGATGCTGTCTCCTTCATGACGCATTTGACTGTTTTCTGTCATTGTCAATTCTTTTTTCTGTATAGTATCGGGAGATTTCGACAAATCCCAAACATAAAGAAGAATCAGACACAGAATGACAAAACATGCTGATTTCGTCAGTAAATAAAGCACAGATGGGGATGTTTTTTTCGAATCTTTGCGCATGTTACTCTCTCCGTATCATTTTCTAATTATATTAGAATCCTTATCTCATAAAATAAGGGATCATATTTTTCAAGTATACAGGATTAGAAGGAAGATGAATACAGCTTATCGAAAAAAATGTCATTTTTTAAAAGAAAATGTTGAAGGAATCCTATTTCTTAAAAAATTTTGACAATATTCACATGTTAGAATAAGAAGGAATGATGTAAAGGGGTGGGGAAATGAAGGTGCTTTTTAACGGTCGTTTCGTTGACCGGTACGAATGTAAGGTTGATATTGAAGATAGAGGGTATCAATTCGGAGATGGGGTTTATGAAGTGATTCGTATTTATAACGGTACCTTTTATCTGTTACATGAGCACATCGTTCGATTGTTTAGAAGTGCTTCTGAAATTGAGATGGTCCTACCATTTTCAGAAGCTGAGTTGAGAGACCAGTTAAAGGAACTGATCATCATCAACCAAGTTGATGATGGTGGAATTTATCTGCAGGTCACTAGAGGAACAGCGCCAAGAAAGCATCAATATAAACCAGGGCTTAAACCGCAATTCATAGCTTATCCGCTCCCAGTTGAAAAACCTGTCTTCCAACAGCAAACGGGTGTTTCTGTGATAACCGCAGAAGATTTGCGGTGGCTGAGATGTGATATTAAAAGTCTGAACTTGCTATATAATGTGATGGCAAAGCAAAAAGCTTATGAGGCTTCGGCATTTGAAGCGATTTTGCTTCGCGGCGGGGTTGTAACAGAAGGGACAACTTCAAATGTTTTTGTTGTCAAACATCAGATCATCTATACTCACCCTGCGACAAACTTGATTTTAAACGGTATCACACGGAGGAAACTGCTTGAGCTTTTTCGAAAAAACGGCTGGTTATATCAAGAAAAAAAGATTACGAAAGATCAACTGCTGACAGCAGATGAAGTCTTTATTTCTTCGACAACAGCTGAGGTCATGCCTGTCACTGTGATTGACGGGCAGAACATTGGAGCTGGGACACCAGGACGGCTGACAAAAGAAGTGCAAAAAGCATTCCAACATCATATTTTGCTAGAAACATCTAAAAAATAAACAACAGCGCCGTTTCCACATGGAAACCGGCACTGTTGTTTATGATTGACGAAAACCAAACAATATAGAAAATAGCGGTGATAAATAAAGAAAAAACACAAATGGCAAGTATTCGATCACAGGTACTCCAAGTGCAGTTGACATGAATGCACCACTGACACCCCATGGGATCATGGGATTAATAAGTGTACCGCCATCTTCAAGCGATCTTGATAAATGTTTGCGATCAATTTCAAGTTTGTCATAAAGCTTTTTAAAAGACTGCCCTGGAATTAAAATAGACAAATATTGTTCGCCTGTCAGCAAATTGATTCCCATACTTGCTAAAACCGTTGAGAAAACGAGCCTTGCTTTTGTACGGATACCTTTCATGACACCTTCAAGCAGGCTTGAGATCAGCCCGGTTTTTTCCATCAGACCGCCAAGAGCAAAAGCGATCATAATAAGTGAAACAGAACCCATCATCGATTGAAGCCCACCGCGGTTGAGAATTTTCTCAACTGCTTCATTTCCAACTGAAAAAACCGGTCCGTTTTGCATAGCAGCCAAAAATGAAGAGATATTGGCTGCAGGCTGGATAATCGCAGCGAGAACAATGGCTGAAACGATTCCAGCTACCAAAGATGGAATGACAGGTATGCGTCTGACAGCGAGAACAATCACCAGTAATGGTGGTAAAAGGGACCAGCCGCTGATGGCAACTGTACTTTCAATCCCTTTGACAATCGATTGGATGTTTTCTGTAGATGTGTCGGCAATTGTTAATGACCTTCCCATAAAAAAGAAAACCAAAATGGTGATCAAAAGTGCCGGAAATGTGGTGCCCATCATATGTCTAATATGCTTAAAAATCGGAATTTGCCCAACTCCTGCGGCAAAATTTGTTGTGTCTGACAATGGTGACATCTTATCGCCAAAACAAGCCCCGCAAATAACGGCTCCTGCAACCCATGTCAATGGAACCCCAGCAGCGTGAGCAACACCGATCAATGCGACACCAATAGTACTTACCGTTGTGAAGCTTGAACCAACTAATGAACTAATCATTAAACAGCTGATAAGGGCTGTCAAAAGCAAATATTGTGGTTCAATGATGTTTAATGCGTATACTGTCACAGTAGGAATTGTTCCGCTATACTCCCAGACCCCAATTAAGATTCCGATTAATGACAATATCATAATTGGTTGAATCCCATTTCGAATTCCGGAGATCATACCACTTTCAAGTTCTTTCCATGTATAGCCTTTTAAAGAACCAACAGTCGCAAGAAAGGCGACACAAATTAGCAAAGGTATGTGCGCTTCTGCATGGAAAATGAAGAGGCATGTGAAAATGATGATGAGCATGACAAAAAATAATAAAGCCGATATGGAAAAAGAAAATCGTTTATCTTTAAACAACATTTACACCTCATTAGTCAAATATTACTCTTTAACACTTTTATGCTTTTGTGCGTAAACGTATTATAACAGAAAAATAGCCAATTGACCTATAAAAAAATTAAAAAAACGGGCTAAGATTTTGAAAGCGCTGACTATCTCTTTAGGTATAATAGTCTCAGAAAGGCAGAATTGTATACATAGTTGTACCTAATTGCCGAACAATGGGGTGTTTTTTAATGGAGCTTAAGGTCGCGATGACTTGCCATGTTTATAATCTTATGATAAGGGTGAGAAATGCACCTATCTTGATTTGTTTTTAAAGCACTCCATGAAAAGGGAGAAATGTTGCGTGACATCTAACCAAAAAAAGAGCAGTTCATTCTGCTCTTTTGGGAGTGGTTACAGGTGAAGGGCGTTCTTCTTAAAGATAAAAAGAACAATCATAAAGAGACATGTTAAGGAAACGGGTGGGGATGGTGATTGAGTTGTTCGGGTTTCATCTTTTCTTCTGTAAACCCAAGTTTCCTCGGAACTGTTAACACTCGCTCAAGTCCAGTTAGGCGGGTGAGGCGGTGTCCGAATGTCATGGGCAACATACCCGGGATTAAGACTTTCACACAATATAAGCCATTTCGTTTAATCGCAGGGGAAGTTTGATCGACAACGATTACCTCAAGACTGAGGCGGTGAAACCTTTCAAGCAGATTGCGAAGATCTTCGCTCAAGTCAAAGTTTGCTTGGTCTAGTTTGAAAGCGTCTTTGAATGTTTGTAGGGGCTGTTTTTGATTTAGTAGAAACTGAAGACGGTTTTCAGCTTCAGGTAACCCGTATAGCATACTATGTTGTTCCATTTTCTGTACTAAAAAAGGGTTGGAGAGCATTTCTAAATATTGATCACGGTCAGCTGTGAATTTTTGATCATGCTTTAACATCATTCCAGCCAACTCGTGACACGCGCTTTTAACCGCTTTTATAGGATTTAGATGGGCACCGCCTGTGCAAATAAGATTTAAACCATGAGCCTTTTTGTTTTTAGCGATAGCCCAAATACTTGGAATACCGTGTTCCATGGTCGAATTGTAAACATGCAAATCATATCCTGCGACAGCGCGAATTCGTTCTAACATAAATTGCAACTCATGATCATCACAAGACTTAAGGTCAAGCTGTTGAAGAGGAAGCTGAGCATACCAGGTAATTAAAAAAGAATCGCGTTCAACGACTTCTAAAATGGCATGAAAGATTGCTTCTTCCAAACTGCTGCCTAACGCACATCCATTAGATGTCTCATACACAAAACTGTTCTTTCGTCCCAAACTATAGTAGGCTAGCGTCTCTGGTACTAATATCGGTCGTTCTTGTAAAAAAGAATAACCCCACACCCAATTCATTGGAAGATGTGGATCAAACGGTTTAAAGGGGAAATCAGCCTGCTGATACTGTTTTTCATCGTGCAATCCCGCTTTTCTCGGATCAAGTGCCAGCGTCTCTAACTGCTCGTAACAATCATAAATCATTGTTCGTTTGCCCCGTGGTTCGATTCCTGAATAACGTTCTAGTCCTTCTAAAATAGCCGTTAACTCGCTTTCTTCATATGAATGGCTCCTGCCGCCGACAGCTTCATTTCCAATCCATAAAGGCATATTGACAATCATATCAGCAAACGGCAGAATGGCATCATATCTTTTACTATTAAAAATCCCTGTTCGCTGATCAAGATATTCTGTCTTAAGTACACTTTTTAATTCAGCTAAATCGCGAACACGAAAACGATCAAGACTTGTTTTCGGATTTGGCTGAAGTTTAAGCAGGGCTAATTCTGCTGTATCTTCAGGTATACGGCTGCAAATCGGACATGATGGATCAGGGATAAAGGAGTGAGAAGAACTTTCTAATGTTTTCATATTGATGAACAGCAATCGATTTTCCAGATGATAATGACCGTGGTTTATGACATTTTCGATTTCTTTACAAATCAACAAAATCATCTGACGGCAGCCGTTCTTTGAGGCCCATGGGTCACGGTTGACCTCTCCCTCTAATTCCAGCAGTTGTTGACTGTCTGGACTGTTGATGATCCGTCTCATATCAGCACATTGAGAACACCCAGAGTCAGAGTTGCCCGGATCAACCAGTGGACCGATAATACCTTCACCAAATAAAACAAAACCGCGAAGCCATGGAATGCCGATTTGACGGAATTTTTCGTCTGCTTTGCGGTATAAATATGGGCGGCAAGTATCATGTACGACAATAGCAAGCTGAGTTCCGTTAGGTATTCCAGCCTCAAAATCAGCTTGACAGATCACCTTATATTTTGCGGATAATTGTTTTAACACACCGTCAGCGATCACACCGTCACCAATTAGTAAAATGGTGTGTTCCATCACACTTCCTCCTTTGAAAGACGCACAGCATAGATATCGAGGTGTTTTTTCAGAATGGGTTCAACCGGAAAATCATAAACAAGAAGTTGTAAACCGTGCTGTTTTAACTGTGTTAATGTCAATTTCATCAACTTTGGAAAATCTTCAATCATATCAATATGAACTGGCTTTATATGGTTTTGATTCACAATCAGAGAAATGTTTTTTTGTGGCTGTATATTCATTAGAGCTCGCTCCAATGTTTTCCTTAGTGCTAATGTGATATTTATACCCGCACTTTGGTACCATTGATCATGTAGACATACCCATATGACAGGAAAACCTGCTACTTCTGTGCCTGAAAAAATCTTTGCAGGGCTGTTCAACTGCTTCATGATATTCAAATAGTACTCACAATGATGATCATTGATCTCTTCTAAAGTGATTGGTGATATAATTTCTTTTCCATTCCACTCCCGTTTTTCCAATTCATGATTTAAACATGTTTGCAATCCTCTTAGTACGGCTTCTGCAAACATGTCTCCTGCTCCTACACCTAGAAACTGATTTTCCTCAATATAGGAATGAACAAGTTTTGAGCCATACATTTCAATCCCGATCAGTCCGGCCTCTCGTCGAGCTTCTTCATGGGTATATCCGACACAAATCTTTTTTGCTAAAAGTTCAGCTGGTCCTGTTGATAATGGATTGACAGGTTGCACATAACACTGTGACAAAGGGAGCTGTTTTAAATTTTTTTCTTCCCATAAATGAAAGATTCCGATTGTTTCACAAGTTAGTTGACTAAATAGTTGAAAGATATGACTTGTTTCTTTGGAATCGATTGTCATTCTCGTCTCCATGTCGTGGATGAAGCGAAGTTCAGCGGTGTTAGTATTGACAAGCGGATGAGAGGGGAACCAGTACCAAGTACTTTCCAACGTCACTAGGTCAAGAAGATAAACATGGTTTCGTTTCGATAATTGAGATAGGCCGGTAACGGCTTTAAATACTTCAAAAGCAATGATATTTGCGAGCATGTCTTTTCCTATGGAAGAATACGTTTCAAGTTTGTGATGATCCAAGAGAGCCGTATTGTGAAGGCGTCGCCATGCTGATTCAAAGCATCCATCATGATGATCCAGTGTGACAGGTCCCGCTAAGCCAATTTGTTTCAAACAGACTGCCGGGAAAAAACTTTTGCCTTTTTTTCTGCATTCTCTTTGGAGCTCACTGATTTTTTCTGGATCGGCATCTTCAGAAACATATAATACCCAGTCGAAAGGGATGATGGCTTCCTGCATATTTTGTGTTGGTATCACTTCAATCGTTGCATCATGTACATTTACCAGCTCTGAAGTTGGGTGCTGGACATAAATTGTGGTGAATCCCGTCTCAGCTAAGGCGCGCACCATTGAAACGACAAAGGAACCAGAACCTAGTAATAATACTTTTGCATTGCGGCATAATTGAAAGCGATATGCTCCTGAATTCGTAAAACTCTCAATCCATTCGATTTGTGATGCGTACGTGTTAAGCTCTTCACATTGCAACCTATGAGACTCATCACAACTTACATCCCGAACAAATCCGTTTTTTTGAAGAATATCTCCGATTTCAAACACTCTGTTACGGTATGGAGTGGATAATCCAGCTGTCAATTCTTCAAGGGTGTGTTTGCCATTAAACATAGGCGATAATTTTTCGATCCACTGATAAATGGAATCACCTTTTATTCGAAAGGAACCAGAGTTGTTTCTAAAATAAACGCCACCATTTGGATCACGAAGAAAACATGTATCTTGCTTCACCTTTAAGCGAGTGGATGCGGTCAAGTTTGTCATGCAGCTCCTCCTTAAGATGATGTAAAAAAACACATACCATTATATGTCATCCGGTTTGTCCAATATGTTGAGCAGATAAAGCCCCTGCAGTTCGTACAGGGGCAGTATTCGATCAGGACTACATACCACCATACCAGCAACAGTGACCAGCGCAACTCCAACAGCTTCCGCAGCTGGCACAGCTGGCGCAACTCCAACAGCTTCCGCAACTGCCACAGCTGGCGCAACTCCAACAACTTCCGCAACTGCCACAGCTGGCACAACTCCAACAGCTTCCGCAACTGCCACAGCTGGCGCAACTCCAACAGCTTCCGCAACTGCCACAGCTGGCACAACTCCAACAGCTTCCGCAACTGCCACAGCTACCACAACTCCAACAACTTCCTGAATGCATCATATTAGCATCATGACGGATAGGATCCCAAGCCATCATCTCACCTGCCTGGAAATGATCCATCTCTAATGATTGTAGTTCATCATGAAAATGTTGCATGTTTCCACCTCTTTTTTCATATTCATAAACTAAATTTTCCTAAGGTATTGAAAGAAAATAAACACCCGGGGTCTCTCGATATCAAAATATGGGATTTGTTAGGTGGTTGTTACTGCTTTAACCGCCTATTTTCTAATGAAAGAACCTAGTGGAAACTTTCGAGAAGTCATATAAAAAAACCGGCCTGATCAGACCGGTTAAATGAGAACCTTATTTGATGATTAAGACAGGTATTTCTGATTCAGTGGAAATCTTGTCACTGACACTGCCAAACAACAATTTTTTTATGCGATTTTGGTCCCGAGTCCCTGTAATAATCAGATCGGCACCGAGTTTTTCCGCGTGATCAAGGATTGCGTTTGCAGGATCACCTTCTAAAATAGCAATTTCAGCTGTAAGCTGATTCTCGTTTAAGACTCGTTTTGCTGAAGCAAGTGCTTCTTCTGTGCTGTCTTCATAGATGATAGGTTCGTCATTTAATGTTTCATATGGAGGAGAGATTTTTACCTCCTGAACATGTGCGATGAACAATTTGGAACCGAGCCTTTTTGTCAGTTCAATTGCTTTCATAAGGGCACTTTTGCTTTCATCTTTTTCGTCAAATGCAACAAGGATTCGAGCCGCTTTAAACAAATGAATCATTCCTTTCAAGAATGGATTTATTATTGTTATACCCGTTTTTTGATAAAGTTTAACAATCAAGTTGACAATAAAAGATTCGTATAATAAGATGGAAAATATTAATAAGAATGGGAGGTTACCGTCATGTTGAAAACAATAAATCAAACATTTCTAAGAAAATTGAATCATAACGTGGCGGTGGAAAACCTCTCTTAGATTATTCTTCAAAATGCAAGTGGAGGCGTATGTCGCGTTAAGAGCGGGCATACGCCTTTTGATTGATATGAGAAAGGCATGCTGCAAAATAAACAGTATGTCTTTTTTTCATATATAAATAAGTAAGAGGAGGGATTTTTGTGCTCATTATTAGAAAAAGAGAAAGCCATGATTGTAAGGAAAAACTTGAAGGCGGTTAACAAAATGGAGGGATGTCATCATGTTTTCTGTTTTATGGAAGTTAGGTTGGTTTTTTAAGGACTCTTGGAAGCGCTATACAATAGCGATTACCCTGCTTTTAATTGTGAATGTGTTAGAAATGTTTCCCCCGAAGCTATTCGGAAATGTAATTGATGATATCCAAGCAGGTACTTTTTCGATGGCAGCCATGCTCCGTTATATTGGTTTATTTATCTGTTTGGCAATCGTTGTGTATATGTTGACGTATTACTGGATGTATCAATTGTTTGGCGGTGCAAATCTGATTGAAAAACTCCTCAGATCCAAACTAATGGGGCATTTATTAAAAATGACTCCGACTTTTTATGAAAAGAACCGAACCGGAGATTTGATGGCAAGAGCGACGAATGATTTAAAAGCCATTTCAATGACTGCTGGTTTTGGAATATTAACATTGGTTGACTCGACAGTTTATATGTTGACACTTCTTTTTACGATGAGTTTTTTCATTAGCTGGAAACTGACACTTGCGGCGATTATTCCTCTCCCATTAATGGCAGCGGCCATCAGTGTATACGGAAAAAGAATTCATCAGCGTTTTACTGAAGCGCAGCAAGCGTTCGGCGATTTAAATGATCAAGTCCTTGAATCAATCTCAGGTGTCAGAGTGATTCGTGCGTATGTCCAAGAAAGAAGCGATGTCAGCCGGTTTAACAGGATGACAGCAGATGTGTACGAGAAAAACATGAAAGTAGCACGGATTGAAGCTCTGTTTGAACCAACTGTTAAATTGCTAGTCGGCATCAGTTATTTAATTGGCTTAGGCTATGGCGCTTATCTTGTCTTTCGTAGTCAACTTACTTTGGGGGAACTTGTTGCATTTAATGTTTATCTTGGCATGCTGATCTGGCCGATGTTTGCTATCGGTGAACTGATCAATGTGATGCAAAGAGGGAATGCGTCACTTGATAGGGTAAATAAGACATTGTCCTATCTGCCCGATGTGACAGAAGCACCGCATGTTGAAAAAACGAAACCAGGGGATCTTGTCTTTGACAATGTTAGTTTTTCGTATCCAAGCTCAAGTTCAGACAATCTTAAGTCCATTTCATTTACTGTTTTAAAAGGGCAAACCATTGGGATAGTAGGGAGGACAGGAAGTGGAAAAACGACATTGATCAAACAGCTTTTAAGACAATATCCAAAGGGAACAGGAACGATCACCATTTCTGGTGTGCCGATCGAGAACATCTCTCTTGACGAATTACATAGCTGGATCGGATATGTCCCTCAAGATCATGTATTATTTTCAAAAACGATGAAAGAGAATATTTTGTTTGGGACTCAAGATGGAAAAGACCAGGATGTCAAAGGTGTTATTCGAGCAGCTCATTTAGAAAAGGATCTCGAACAACTCCCTGAGGGACTTGAGACAATGGTAGGAGAGAAAGGTGTCGCCTTGTCTGGCGGACAAAAACAACGAGTTTCAATTGCTCGAGCATTAATCAAAGAACCACATATCTTGATTTTAGATGATTCGCTATCGGCTGTTGATGCAAAAACAGAACGGGTGATGATCGAAAATATTCGGGATAAACGGAAAGAAAAAACAACGTTCATCATCTCACATCGTATGTCAACAGTCGAGCATGCTGATGTCATACTCGTGGTAGAAGATGGAAAAATAACGGAACGGGGCACTCACCGAGAGCTGATTGAAAGAAAAGGCTGGTATTACGAGCAATATGAAGCACAGCAGCACACTCCAGTGGAAGCAGGGGGGAATGGCGCATGAAGACTGGTAAGCGACTTATCCAATACTCCCTTTTTTATAAAAAAATTCTGATCTGTGCACTGCTCATGCTGGTCGTGGCTGTTTCAGCAGAACTGACAGGTCCGTTTATCGCAAAAAAGATGATTGATGAACACATTTTAGGAATTGAAAAAACATGGTATGAAGTCTCTGAAAAGAGTAAATACTCTGTTTCTTATAAAGGCAGGGAATATGTTAGGGAAGATAGAATGTCCTCTTCTGGTCGAAAACGTAAACAAGTTCACATTTTTCAAATCGGAATGGCGTACTATTTTGTTGATGAAGCGATACAGTTTGACGGTGAGCGAACGGTAATGAATGGGAGACTGCGGATACAAAGCGGGACCCAATCGGTGACCTATCCGACCGTCCGCCTCTCACCTGCTGAAGTGTATTCGTTTTATGAACCGGAAGTAGGCGGAATTGTCTCATTGGTTTTATTGTATTTTGGTCTCTTAATTTTCTCAATATTTTTCCACTATGGTCAAGTGTATTTATTGCAGAAGAGTGCCAACCGAATTATTCAAAAAATGCGCAAAGATGTGTTCGCTAACATTCAAAAGTTACCCATTCCTTTTTTTGATCATTTACCAGCTGGTAAAATTGTTGCGAGGGTGACCAATGATACCGAAGCAATCCGCGATCTTTATGTCACGGTATTATCTACATTTGTTTCAAAAATCATTTATATGGTCGGAATTTTCATAGCACTGTTTATATTGGATGTGAGACTGGCAACGGTTTGTCTTGTAGTTATTCCGCTTATTGTAATTTGGTCAGTTGTCTACCGGCGTTTTGCAGCAGGTTACAATCATAAACTCCGATCAATCAACAGTGATATTAATGCGAAAGTGAATGAATCCATTCAAGGAATGACAATTATTCAGGCGTTTCGTCGTCAAAAAGAGACAATGCGTGATTTTGAACAATTAAATAACAGTCATTTTCATTACCAAAATAAAATGCTTAGTTTGAATTGTTTACTGTCACATAATTTAGTCAATTTTCTCAGAAATGGAATGTTTGTCGCATTAATTTGGTATTTTGGAGGAGCGGCCCTCAATGCAGAGGGAGTCATCTCGATCGGTGTTTTATACGCATTTGTTGATTATTTGACGCGTCTAATTGAACCGATTAATGGCATTGTCAGTCAGTTTGCCAAACTTGAATTGGCCCGGGTTTCAGCGGAGCGTGTCTTTCAGCTTCTAGATGAGCCAGGTGTTGAAGTGACGGAAAAAAGCACCGAGAAAGTAAAAGGTCATGTGGTGTTTGAAAATGTCTCATTTCGATATGATCAAGGTCATGATGTGTTAAAAAATATTTCATTCGAGGCGAAACCAGGCGAAACGATTGCATTAGTCGGTCATACAGGATCTGGAAAAAGTTCAATTTTGAATGTGCTGTTTCGCTTTTATGACATTCGTAAGGGTGATGTGAAAATCGATGGAAAAAGTATTTATGATGTTTCACAGCAACAAATTAGACAGTATTTAGGTATCGTATTACAGGATCCTTTCTTATTTACCGGAACGATTGCTTCAAATGTCAGCCTTGGCAATGAAGAGATCTCAAGGGAAAAAATTGAAGACGCCTTAAAGCAAGTTGGGGCTGATCAATGGCTAACTCAGTTACGTAAAGGCCTTGATGAACCAGTGATAGAAAAAGGAGGGACGCTTTCTTCAGGACAAAGACAGCTGATCTCGTTTGCCAGAGCGCTTGCTTATGATCCAGCTATCCTCATTTTAGATGAGGCAACGGCAAATATCGATTCTGAAACAGAAGCCATTATTCAAAAGGCACTTGACGTGGTGAAAAAAGGACGAACAACTTTTATCATTGCCCACAGGTTGTCAACGATTAGAAATGCGAATCAAATCCTTGTTCTAGACAATGGAAATATCATTGAACAGGGGAATCATGAACAATTGATCAAACAGAAAGGCCAATACTACCAGATGTATGAACTTCAAAAAGGCGAGGGGATCTGTGTTGGTTAGCGAGTTTCCCCCTCGCTATTCAATAAGCCTGTCCGCCGAATCAGATTTTCCGCATGTGAGCGATTGAAAGACAACGTATTCATGCAAGAGCGAACAGCCAACAAATTGTATGAGTTCCCAGTTTATCGTTGTTACAAATTGCATGCCGACTCCTCCTTTTAGAAGTTAGCATATGAACCAAGGGCGGAGTGGGTGTGGATTTTGTTTGAAATCATTGGAATTGCGAAAAATACAGGAAGATCAATACTGAAATTCGGAGAAAAGTCAGTGGAGGTATGTTTTTCCACTGGCATTATTTTTTGGGGGTTATTTCTCTCAGGTAACTACTATTGTTAAGTGGTTCAATAGAATGTTGTACGTTTAAACCTATATCCTTTATTGGTAAACAATGCTTCCAAAATATTGAACAAACCCGAAACATTCAAATCCTGTTTCTAAGCTCTTTTGCAAGAGCTAAAGCTAAATCAACGCAATGACCTTGAGTTTCGGCATGCAGCAAATATAAGTGGTTGTTGTTAGCAAAAATATTACGAACAAACATTCTTATGAATGTTGAAAAAGAACGTATGTTCCTGTATAATTGAAGAAGGATAAACAAAACAACTGGACTTACAATAAAGATGATGTGAACAATCAAAAGTGGAAAAACCCAAAAAATTAATTATTATTTGTTCGAGCTTACTGTTTAAAGACTCCAGAATGATGTGTTACAGAACAACTGAACTATTGACCACTTAAATCTGTGGTCCCCAATCCCCATTTTTAAGATCATCCAAAAAAAATAGACCTTTTTAACTTACTTCTTTAAGCGATCTTCATAAAATAGAGGCCTAGGGATCTATTCAGATCTTTTCTTAACTGTTCTAAAATTGAAGAGATATACAATCATTCGGTGGATAAATCTGTATAATTCCTATTATTGAGGTGAAACGAATGAGTGATATAGGTATATTGAATGACATAAAAGGGGCAATTAGCGGACATTCGGAAGATTTAGAAGGCAAGATTGAAAAATTAAAAGCCGCAAAAAAAGAAATAGAAAAAGAACATGAAGAGGGCATTGTCCAGATTAGGCAGATCCTAAACCCGCACCTTGACAAACAGTGGACTGGCGAATTAGCCACTGACTTTGATGAGGAACGAGATGTGGCACATACAAAGATGCATGATATTGTAAACGAGAAATACTTAGATTATATCTCCACTATTGAAAGCAAGATTACCAGTTTGGAACATAAAAAAGGCTTTTTTGAGGGATTAGGAGGTCTAGTAGCGGAGGCAGATGATTTAGTGAAAAAAGGAGAAAAAGCAGTTGATGATTTGAGCAATACAATAGGCAAACTTAAAAGAAAAATGGGCTGGTGATTTCCATGACGAAGATTAAACTGAAACATGGTATTGTGATGAAAAAAATAAATACTGTCAAGAAAGCAGTAGAAGATTTAGAGTTGGCAAAAAAAGGATCTCACGGCAAAAACAAATTGTCCTACACAACAACATATAAAAGCCAAGAAGACTCCTTTATCAATATGCTGGACGGCTACAAACAAATTGTTCAACAAAATATCAAGGATGTAAAAGGTAATGTTGATCTACTAAAAGAACAAGACGAGGCAATTGCCAGAAAATAAACGGGGGAAAGGGAAATTCGATGGCAAAAAATAAAAAGAAGAAAGATCATGGCAAAGATAATGAGTTAGACAGTTCAGCTAAAGTTTTTGAAGCCAGTACTTTAATTGAAAGAGCCGATCAACGAAAAAAAGATTATAAAAACCTGAAAGAGAAACTTCAGACATTAAAAACAGCCTGTCTTGGAGTAGCCGATTTAGGCGATGATTTCACAGGAAAAGGCGCAGATAACATTAAAGAGTTTTTTAGAGGACAGGCTGAGGTTGTCGACAGTTGGATCAAACTTGCCGATATGCAGATTTCTTTTTTTAATGGGGTTTCTGGTGATATCAAAGACAAAAAACTGACCGATTCGTACATTGAAATGTCTTTTTTAAAGACTGAATTGAAAAATGCAGATAAAAAATCCGATCAAATAGTTGACTCCCTTAAGAGTAACATGGATCGGATCATAGACCGAGTGAATGATATCGTTGATCTGGATAAGTGGACTGACCACAATTATACAGTAGAGATGTCAAAAGCACAAACAACTCGGGAAAATGCAATTGATGCAGTAGACGATCTCGATAAATCTTTAACAGGCGAATACATAAGAGCTACGGCTGAAGCCAAGAGTGTCTCCGATAAATACAAAGCATTGATGCAGGCTACAAGTAATGGAAAAACCGCCTCTCCTATGTATTTTGATAAGAAAGCTTTTCACTCGAATAAGTCATATAAAGAAGCAATCAAAACCGACAAACAGGCGACTACATATATTAAAGCGAAAAAAGAGCAAGCAAAAGCAAGAGAACTGCAAGCAAAACAAGAAGAAGAAATGGAACGCCTGAAGAAACTGCAAGAAGAAGAAGAGAATAAGCCATGGTATCAAAAAACGTGGGAAACCGCCAAAAACTTCACAGGCGAGATAAGTGGAGCTTATGATATAGAAAGAGCAGCTACAGGCGTTGACCCAGTCACAGGTGAAAAACTGACACCCGCTGAACGTGTAGCAGCCGGAGCAATGGCCACAGCTGGATTCATTCCAGTTGTCGGTTGGGCTGGTCGTGCCGCAAAAGGCGGAAAGGCTATCTATAAAACAGCAAAAACCTTTAGTGCCGCTGAACATGCACTATCAGCCTATAAAACGACAAAAGGCATGCAAGTCCTAAAAATGACGGAAATGGGCGCCTACGGCCTTGCTGCTTCAAACGGCTTTAGTGAAGCCCTTACGGGTAAAGATATGTTTGGTCAGAAAGTGTCAAAGGAAAAACAAGCACAAGGCTTTATTGACGCAACATTAAATATGGTCGGGGCAAAAGCCGCAGCTGGAACAAGAGCTGTAAGTGGGACAACCAGAGCCGCAACCAGGACAAAAAACGTAGTCAAACCAAGTCAAAGAATGACCCATCTGATTAAAGCAGCAACTAAAAAATACCCGCTTGCGAAATCACCGATAGATGTTATTATGAAACAAACAAAGAAAATGCTTAAACATGTAGGACGTATCAAAGTTCCTGTAAAGCCAAGATTGCATGTACATCAGCCGGTTGCCGCAACAGGGCATCACATCGGTATACCGAGCATCCATATGCATGTTGAGAAAAAGACTTTAGGTGAAATCGGCCATGGCATTATGAAGTTTGCTCGTGGTACGGGTACTAAGACTGTTGAGAAGGATGTTGGTAAAGGGACTAAGGGTACGGGTAAAGTATATCCAACTAGACAAATAGATTCAGTAACAGAAGCGCATATAATTGATAGAGTGAAGGAACTAAGAGGAAATTTATCGAGTAAATATAAGAAATCTGGTAATTTTGCTGTTGCCGAAGTGGATGTCAGTGGGATAAGCAAATCGGAATTTTATGCTCAAAGTAGCATAAATGAACTTAAGGGAAGTCTTGTGCATAAGGTGCCTGATATTTCTTTACAACCTGAAAATCCAATGTTTAAGGCTACAGAAGCAGTTGGTAAAAATGGATTTAATTATTTAAGGAATACAGATACGGAGTATAAAATACTAAATGATATAGCTTCTAGGCTTGGGGATAATACACAAGCTAGTGGTAGAATTAAGTTATTTACAGAATTGGATACTTGCGACAGTTGTAATAAAGTTATAGCAGAGTTTGCAGCTAAATATAAAAATATTGAATTAGAAGTCGTACACAACAATGGTAATAGAATTATTCCTTAAACTAAATTCTTTGGAGGAAAGTAATTATGAAAGATTGGGAGTATAATGAATTATTTGAAGCAATTCAGGAGACATATGAAGAGTTGTTAGATGAAGATAGGGGATATAAGTATGCTATAGCAAAACTATCAGATGAGTTTGATAACTTAGGTAAGATAGAAGATGTTATTGTGGATACTGCTATTGGTGAGATTGCAATTGGACATGATAAAGTTTTTATTGGGCTTATTGAAGGTATAACAAGGAGATTAAGCAAGTTTAAAGATATAGATGCTTCAAATGAACTGACAAAAGAGGAAATAGCAGATTTAACTAATAGGATAGAAAAAGTATTAGTGGGTCTTAGTAAAGTTGAGATAGATTATAACCCATCTGCCGAGTAAGTTATATTAGCTTCTCAACATTAGATAACTATAAGGAGCACTTGATTGTCTTTTTAGGCAACAAGTGCTTTTTTTGTAAGGAGTCATTGTTTTGGATAACAAAAATAACTGTATGAAATTCACAACTCATGAAGGTAGTACCATCACGGCATTCTGTTTTAGTACAGTGTTTATGAAAATAATAAGATAAGAGGCGAGATGACATTTTACATGTCAATAGGACTTTATGGTACTGCAAAACCAACAAACTAAAGACAATGAGAAAGCTCGTAATGTTAAAAGTGGTAACGATACGGATACAAAAAGATAGTGAAACTTTTAAAAGATAAAAATTTCCAGAAAGCAATAGATAAAGGGTTGAAATATTTGGGTGAAAAACCCATCTTTAAAAAGTTATTAAGGAGTGGAACAGTAGGAACATGGAATATATGAATATAAATATGAAAAAGTTGAAAGATAGGTTATGTAATGATTTAAACGCAATTAAAAATATTGATGTTTCACAGATAGAAAATATTAAAACACCAAATATTGTTGAAGTTCGTGAATGCTTTATTCTTGATATAAAAAACAATTTAAATACTAAAAATATTAATTGGGAAAGAGTAATGAAATTTCATCGAGATAAAACAGGTTATGAGGCATCTTGTAATGAACTCAGAGTCAATGATTATATTCAGAATACAGATGAAACAACTGTCCTTCTATACGCATTTGAAATGATGGATGGTTGGGAAAAACAACTTAAAGATAGATTTCCGCAGCATAAATTTATCTTAATACTAAGCTATGACCAAGGATATGCTACTTTACGATTTCATAAAAAAAGAGAGGATGAAAGTAATTGGTTGAGTGCAGACTTGGAAAAATATAAGCAGCAAGCAATTTTAGTAAAGGAACTATAATCTGAAGCTTCTTTTTAGAAAATTGTGCTTTAATCTTATGACTAAAAGGATTTGCATTCTCTATGTAAGCTAAACTGTGTAAGTGAAAGAGCGTACAGCTCTACTTCACAGTTTAGTTTTTTTATTATTAAACTATGAATATATGAATGATCCATAAGCAAGAATTACTGAATAACTGTCTATTTTTATTTTCATCCTACAGAAAGAGCAGCTACAGGGGTTGACCCAGTCACAGGTGAAAAACTGACACCCGCTGAACGTGTAGCAGCCGCAGCAATGGCCACAGCTGGATTCATTCCGGTTGTCGGGTGGGCTGGTCGTGCCGCTAAAGGTGGAAGAGCCATTTATAAAACAGCAAAAACCTTTAGTGCCGCTGAACATGCACTATCAGCCTATAAAACAACCAAGGGTATGCAAGTCCTAAAAATGACGGAAATGGGCGCATACGGCCTTGTCGCTTCAAACGGTTTTAGTGAAACCTTCACAGGTAAAGATATGTTTGGTCAGAAAGTGTCAAAGGAAAAACAAGCACAAGGCTTTATTGACGCAACATTAAGTATGGTCGGGGCAAAAGCCGCAGCTGGAACAAATCACAGTGCCCATCTGGCTACAGTAGCAACTAAGAGATACCCTGTGGATTGTATTGGTAAAAAAGTGTTCATTTTTATTTGGCAGAAACTGTTGAATTTAGTTTAGCAGTTACAAATGGCTAGATACCGCAATGATCGATCTGTTTTTGGTATATTTAAAGTAGGAAAACAAGTACAAGGCTTTATTAATGCTATATTAAGTATGGGCATGGCAAGAGCGCAGTCAGGACAAAAAACGTAGCCAAGCCAAATCGAGCATGGTCCATCTAATTAAAGCAACGAGTTATACTTGATAAATATTTAAAACAACTTCATATTATGAGATAATACCAGGGGGTTTTTATGAGACAGGAAGTGAAGTTACCAGAAACTAGAATTCAGCCTTTAAGAATACCTAAAGGATGGACTATTGTTCATAATAGTTTTCGGGAAATAGACCCAAAGTTTTTAGTATCCGATGATGAAAGGTGGCTTCTCTTTACTCAAGATCTGCTACAATTACATTTTTCGAAAAAAGCATTAATTCTTGACATGGGTTGGTATCCTGATGCATCGGAAAAAGGTAGTTATCAATTGGTGATCATACAAAATGAAGATTGGGAACACCCTTTAATAGAATTTGATTCAAGTGATTACTATGAAGTAGTTGAAAACATAGAAAAGTATTTGAATCAAATAACAAATCATCAACTATAGTTGTTTTTGACCTCAAACAATTTAAAGATATGTTTAGGGGAGCTGTCTAAAAAGTCCTTTATCAACATGAATCAGAGGGAATGGCGAGACTCCCGCGGAAAGTGAGCAAATTTCCCGATTTTTATTCATGCACCACTATTTTCAGAGCACCCTTGAGTGTCTGCAACTATGGCGGGAATGTGAAGGGTGGTCAGGAGGGTTCTCATGAGACTGCTGATGTTATTCATTCATTTAGGTGGAAACAAATTATGGGGAGATGGTTTAGATGTGTATTATAAAATGGAGAACATGGGATGAACCAGTGACTAAGGAAGAAGTAGAGAATGTTGGAGAAAAATTAGGAGTGAAATTTCCTTTAGATTATATAGAAGTAGCTATGAATTATAATGGGGGGCATGTAAGCCATAAGTTATTTCAAGTTGAAGGAAAAGAAAAGGTATTCGGAACATTACTAACATATGACAATGAAGGTGATGAGTATATACTAGACATTTTCAATGATTATAAGGATACACTTCCAAAAAAGATCGTTCCTTTTGCTTTCGATCCTTCTGGAAACTTAATATGTTTTGATTATAAAGATCATGAAGACCAGCCAATTATAGTTTTCTGGGAACATGAAAATGCTTGGGAAAAAGAAGTCTTGATACGAGAAGAAGGTTTAACAGAAGAGCAGGCTGAAGATCGTGCAAGAGAAAATATATGTTCCGTCGCAGCAACATTTACGGAGTTTCTTGCTCTGTTACATAACTAAGAATAGCTCATAATTATGTTTACTTTGATGAAGAAAGGTTGTAATACTTGAATATTGTGAGAAGTACGATAAGATCATGGGACAGGTGAAATGATTTGGCACGACAATAAATAAACAAAATCGTCCAAACTGGTTTTAGATCGTCAATTATCGAAAAGAGAAAGTCATTCCAATCACCGGCTAGTCATGTTACCGGTACTGGTAGAACAATTTATGTTCTGTCCAACTTCATTTCCACAGTTCTAGATTTGAGAGGTGTCAAGGGCAAATGTCAAGGAGAGGGGAAACCTTTACCCTTGATAAGCTAGTAAAGGTGCTAAACACACTTCAAATGACAAAACAAAAGAAACACTACATTTGATCAAAATCCACATTTTTCGTGGATAATTTCGAGAATGGAAATATAATATTCTTCCAGTTTCTCATCTTTTGCAGATCTTAGTGAAAGCTAAGATCGCAATAATTAATGACAAGACAGCATATCCAATTGTCCACCAAAAATGTTCACTGAATGCAGTATAATGACCTGTTAAAATATCTCTTGATAATTCAATTGCGTGAATAAAAGGTAAGGCATAAGAGATCTTTTCAAATGTTTGACCTAGAAGCGTTAAATCTATCCAAGCACCGCTTAGGGATGAAACTAGGAAAATATAAATTGTGCCAATGCCCTGTATCTGTTTATCCGTAAATAAAGCCCCTAAAAACAAACCGAAAAAAATGGACATAATGGCTATCGGTAATAATACTATGATACTCATAAAAAGATCTATCCATTCAGTAGATAAACCTACAGCCATCGCTACCAAATAACAAAAGACTGCTTGTAAAACAGCTAACGGTACCATTGGTATCGCATAGCCAAGTACATAATCGGCTACTTTTAATGGGGAGGCTAACAAACGGACAAGAAGTGTAGTCTGCTTATCTTTCGCAATTAATAATGCAGAAAACATTGTTAAGAAAGCAAATCCAAAGACAATGATACCTGGAGTAAAGTGATTTACTTTAAATATATCTAACGGAGCATTTTTTTCAATCGTGGTGAAAACAATTAAAAAAATGATTGGTAAGGCGATTCCAAGTATAATTGACAGAGGGTCACGAAGTATTTCCTTTCGATTGCGCACTGCAAAATTAAGCATAAACATCTTCCTCCCCATCACAAATAGCTAAAAAAGCTTCTTCAAATGATGTTGTATTCATTTGCTGTTTTAATCCTTCGGATGTACCAAGTGCTTTTAATGAGCCTCTTTGTAAAATACAAATACGATCTGCGAGAGCTTCAGCTTCTTCCAAATAATGTGTTGTTAACATAATTGTCGTTCGCCCTCTTAACTTTTCAAGTGTTGCCCATAATTCACGACGAGAACGAACATCTAGTCCTAATGTTGGCTCATCTAAGAAGAAAATTTGGGGATTTGTAATGAGTCCCATCGCAATATTTAACCTGCGTTGCATACCACCAGATAATGTCTTAGCCTTTGCATTTTCCTTCTCCGTTAAATGGAATAATTCTAGCATTTCAGATGCTTTGATTTTTGTTTCTCTTTTTGAGTTCCCATAAATACCTGCCATAAACTCCAGATTTTCACGTACTGTTAAGTTCGTTGCCACAGCGGTTTCCTGTGTAGAAATATTGATCTTAGGTTTAATTTTTTCCATATGGGTTAAAAATACTATCTCCCAGAACAATGGCATCTCCACTAGTAGGCGCAATGATCCCGCAAAGCATACGAATCAGTGTTGTTTTCCCAGCACCGTTTTCACCTAATAAAGCAAAAAATTCTCCTTTCTTAACGGAAAACTCAAGATGATTGACAACCACTGCATCTTTATACTTTTTTGTTATCTGGTTCAGTTGAATAACATGCATTTACTCATCTTCACCTTCTTCATTGATATTTTTAGCATTCAAAATATCGTTAGCGAATTGGAAAAAGATCTCTTCTTTCACTAGTGCAATACCTTGTTGTTCATCACCTAACATAAGTAACGAATCCCCTGGTCGAATATTAAAAGCATCTCTCGCCTCTTTCGGAATTACAATTTGCCCTTTCGTTCCTACTTTAACAGTTCCGAAAATATGCTTTCCTTTGGGTGGTTTCATGTTCAATTCCTCCTAAGTATGATTTGTAATACTTTTCATACTAATCATACTTGTTGCTTACAAATTTCAAGTGAGGACTTATAACAAAATAAGTGTCATGCCTCATTTAAAATTTCGTTCCCCAAGGTAGTAAACAACTATTTAAGTTTTCATGAACAATGTGATTTTATTATTTATTATCAGGGAGTTAGGGCAAAATGCTTCCGCGCTCTGCATCATGGAAGAGATAACTCTCATGATTTGGATGTTATATAGTGTGGGATGATATTAAATCGAATGAAAGTGCAAAATGATTAGCAGGAACTTATAACCCCAATATGGGTAATAATGAGAACCATATGTGTACCTAAAAGGGAGAGTTAAGATGTTTGAACAACCGATAGGAACCGCAGAAGCGCGTACGAGTCAATATGAGAGTTAGAAATGAAATGCTGCTCGTCATACAGGATTCTTGAGTCTTGGTATCAAGATGGCTTCCCTCCGTACATGACAGGCAAATACAAGCTTCAATTCCATCGCAAATTCATCATGCTATCGTTTTTTCCGTTTTATGGCTATCAATAAACTTAAAATATGGCATGGTCATTCCTAATAAAGAAACAATACAAATAATAGAGCCTATGAATAAGTACAATGGACGTATTCCCCATATATCGCTTAAAAAACCACCAGCAAGAATGCCTAAAGGCATAGCACCTCTAATGATTAATAACCTGACAGAGAATACTTTTCCCATTAGATGATGAGGGATCGTTTTTTGAAAAATCGCAGTATTATGTACACTGAAAATAGCTATAACGACTCCACCTAATACTTCTGTCGCAATACCTAACACAATACTTGTATTAAAAAATAGTGCAATAAAAGTAAGACCACCAATGAACAAAGCACCCAGCATGAATAGTCTGCGACTCTTATATACTATTTTCCCAACCAGTAAAGCACCGAAGATATATCCAATCGGAAAGCCAGCCATAAAATATCCGTACTCAGCATAACTTCCACTTAACTCCTCTGTTATATAAGGAAGTGTTGTAACCATAGTTACACCTACACCGAACTGTACAACTCCCAAAAACACCCCTAACCAAACAATAATTGGCTCTGTAAAGAAGAAGGATAACCCTTCAACAAATTCTTCTAACCATGTTTTTCTAATTTGTTCAATTTTTCTAGATTCATGGATCAATAATAATGTAAAACCACTCGTTGTAAGTAGGATACTGACTAGAATAATGGTTAGTGTTACACCAATATATTCAATAATAATGCCTCCTAAGATGGGGGCTATCAATGTCATCAATCTAACAGTTCCATCTATGCAGGCATTTGCTTTTTCTAAATGATCTTCTGAAACAATGGTGGGAGTTATTGCTTGATTTGCTGGAACATATAGCGGAGTAATGAGTCCAACTACTATTTGAACTAAGTATATATGCCAAGGGGTAAGTGTCTCTGTGAATGATGAAAAGAGTGGAATTAGAAAAATAATGCCTCGTGTCCATTGCGAGAAAATCATGATCCATTTACGACTCCAGCGATCAATGAAAGGGCCAATGAACAGTTGAAGAATTAAAGAGGGGATAAAGTATAATATCCACATACTTCCTAATGCTAATGTAGAACCTGTTAATTGATAGATTAAAATGGAATTACAAAAGGTTCCAAATGCTCCACCTAATTCAGAAATGCCATTTCCAATCCATACGGACACAAAAGACCTGTTTTTTAATATTGATGTCTTCATTTATTTCCACCACCTTCATTTATTTAGATAGAATTCTAATTCTTTAAACATGAGTTCAAACACATCTGTTTTTAAACAGTATTTTGAATCAATTATTTCTACTAATTTTGCTGCTCTTAACATTTTGAGATGATGATGAATAGTAGATTTTCCAATATTAAGTTGTTCGGTGATATCCTGTAATGTGCGATTTTTTTCTGATAACAATTTAACAATTTTAAGACGTGCCTCATCACCTAATGCCTTATGTTTCAGTACTAAAAAATGATTTGGGGTGTACTGATCATTCGGGGTTATACTTTCATTTGAAACTGGATAATAAAAAACCTTCATTCCTTCAATATCTGCCTCAATATTCCATGGTCGATAAATATATTGAGGTATCAACAAAACAGTATGAACACTTGGTTCTGGCATATATGTCACTCCACCGGTAGCCCACTGTACTAATCCTTCAGGTGTTAATTTTTTTTTCATTAATTTTTTTGATTCATAATCATTTTTTAGAATAACTTTTGTTTCCTCGAGACTTTTTTCCATGACCTCTTCGTACCACTTGCTCATAACTTTGATAAGATGTTCCTTTAAAAGAGTGACCTCATACTTACTTATGAATTCGATGTATGTGGGGAAGAATGGGTTGTGATGTGTTACTTTTCTTAATATTTCAATTGAGCTTTCTTCACCTTGTGCAGCATTTTCCCTGTATATTTGATATTCGTTTCCTACAAAAGGGAGGCATATGAACCTCATTTCTGAGTCGTTAAGGTCTTTAATATATGTAATAAAATCGGACAAATGATTAAATTCTTTTTGATGGAGTAATTGGAGCAAAGATTTCCATGTATTGTTCTTTTCTACAAAGTGTAGTTGTTCCAATAATTCTTTTGAGATTGATTGCTTTATTTGCAGCCAATAATCTTCTGGCCTATCTAAGGATTGGATTAGTTTAGTATTTGTTATTGCGGCAATTCCTAAGGCACATTCCCATAGTGTTGAATAGGTTAGTTGAACATTGTATGTTTCCCTTTTTCTACTCGTAAATTTCAAGATATCCACTTTATCACCCCATAAATATGATTAGTTACAGATTAACATATATTCTAAATATATAGAACAAGAAATTTCATATTTATAGAACTTGAATATAAACTTTGGTTCCTCTTCATGTTTCCTTTCTTTTCATATCCGAATTGCATAAGAATTCATTCGGAAAATGGTGCTCGGATTTTGGAAAAGGAGAATAAAAAAGAAGGTGTGATCAACACACCTTCGTATAAGCCATTTATGAAATTATCAATGTTGTTGCCCGCCCATTACCCGCTGAGCTTGGGAAACAAGACGCTTGGTGATTTCACCACCGACAGAACCGTTTGCACGGGAAGTCGTATCAGCACCAAGGTTTACACCAAATTCAGATGCGATTTCTGTTTTCATTTGATCAATAGCTTGGGCGGCACCAGGGACAAGCAATTTGTTAGAATAACTTTGGTCAGCCATTTTTATTCAAACTCCTTTCAAAAAAATAGTGTGGTTGGGCTAGCTGGACTTGCACCAGCTGTCGGTTTTCTAATGAGGAAAAACCGTTGCCTTTCTATGGCTTAGCCCAATATACTTTTTAATATGAACCGATGAATGAAAATCATACAATGATAAAATGAGTAGATGTTGGAAGATGAAATTTGAATCAGTTGGGAAAAGCTAAGAAAAAAATCAGGAGGATTGTCAATGTGCCCTGTATGCAATGGCATTCTTGTCGAGACAAAAGCTTGCCCAAAGTGTGGCGGTGAGATGACGAATATCGGAAAAGTGACCGATTTTTTTGGTCCTTACAGTCCTTATATGGAGTTCGATTCTTTTTTACAGATGAAAAAAACAAGCTGTCTCCATGTGTACTCTTGTGTTGACTGTTCTTTTCAAGACACTGTTGAAATAAACAAGATCGAAGCATAACAGCTTCGATCTTGTTTATTTATTCAAACGCGTTTAACGGATGCGAATCTCTGTTGATGGATCAAAGAAATGCGCTTTATTCATATCAAATGCAAGAGGGAGAATAGAGCCTGGATGGACATCTGTTCGTGAGTCTACTCTTGCGATAAATGGTTGTCCACCTGCCTGAGAATAAAGCATGGTTTCAGAGCCCATCAATTCAGCTACTTCAATGTTTGCATCAATTTTTGCTTGTTTTGCAGCTTCAATGAAGACAAGTTCATCATGAATGTCTTCAGGTCGAATGCCCATGGTGACATCTTTTCCTACATAGCCTTTGTCACGTAACACTTTCATCTTACCTTCTGGGACCAATATGGATATATCCCCGAATGTAAAGGTATTGTTTTCTTTTAAAGTACCTGTGAAAAAGTTCATCGCTGGAGATCCGATAAAACCGCCAACAAAAACGTTTTCTGGGTTTTCATACACTTCTTTTGGGGCACCCACTTGCTGAATGATTCCGTCCTTCATAACGACAAGTCTTGTTGCCATTGTCATCGCTTCTGTTTGGTCATGTGTAACATAAATCGTTGTTGTTTTTAGACGATGATGAAGTTTGGTAATTTCCGCGCGCATTTGTACACGAAGCTTGGCATCGAGGTTTGATAAAGGTTCATCCATCAAAAATACTTTGGCATCACGAACGATCGCACGACCTAAAGCGACCCGCTGACGTTGTCCGCCTGAAAGGGCTTTCGGTTTTCTGTTTAAAAATTCTTCAAGCCCTAAAATTTTTGCAGCTTCCTCGACACGGCGTTTAATTTCGTCTTTCGGAAATTTTCTCAGTTTTAATCCAAAAGCCATATTGTCAAAAACACTCATATGCGGATAAAGTGCATAGTTTTGGAATACCATTGCAATGTTCCGATCTTTTGGAGCAACATCATTCATTCGTTGACCATCGATCGTGAATTCACCTTTCGTAATTTCTTCTAGTCCCGCTATCATCCTGAGTGTTGTCGATTTTCCGCAGCCAGATGGTCCGACAAAGACAATAAATTCTTTATCCTGAATATGCAAATTAAAATTGTCCACCGCTGTTACTTTGTTATCGTAAACTTTGTAAATTGAATCAAGAACCAGTTCTGCCATTTTTAATCTCCCTCTTTCTGAAAGCGCTTTATTTATACATTTAGTTTATAAAAATGGGCAGGGAGTGTAAATGGACATGGTGCACAATTTATTTTGGCATGTTGCTATATAAGTTCAAAATAAAATAGACAGCGGCCGCTTCTTCAAATTGTCTAATATCAATCGCTGTGTGCTCAATAAATTTGTCAATTCTATATTGCAGACTATTTCGGTGAATAAATAAATGTTTTGCTGAAAGAGATGCATTTAAGTTGCACTTTAAGTATGTGCGAATTGTTAAAAGCATCTCAGAATCAGACAATTCGTTTTTAATGGCATCAGATAATATACCCGCTGTTGTTTCTTTAGGGTTTTTCAATAAGAATGAAGGGAGACATTGATAAAAGGAGAGGACTTTCTCTCGGTCTCCGTTCGCCAAGACGTATTGAAACAGCCGTTTTTCAAAAGCGATTCTTTCTTGAAGTGATGCATTCACATGATGAAGCTGGCCGCTAAAAAATACTGGGTTTGCCAAAAAATCGCTTGTCAGTGCGTCAGACAGCTCAGCCAGTCGTTTTTTTGATAAAAATGGCGCTGGATTTTCATGGATGATCACCGCTTCATTACGATCATACCAAACCACGAGGGGACGTTTAAAAAAGCCGCTGATCGCTTCTTTTATGGCTTGTCTTTCCTCAGGGGCATGCTCCATTCTAAAAAAATGTCCTTGGATCGTTCGAATGTTGTCTTGATTCACCAAAGGAGCATTTGCAAAAAAATACTGGTACCAATTTTTTTCGGCGGGTGAGAACCAGAACAGATTTTGCTCAGAAAAAGGTTTAAATAAAGTAGAAAGAAGCTGTTTTTCCTGATCGGTGATCGCGTCTTTTAAAATGCCGAATGTTTCACCTTCATCTGATTGAAACCAGTATGCTTGATGTCTAGACCCATAGGTTATCATTTGTTCACCATATAAAGCTTTTAATCTTTCCAACATTCGCAAAACTTCCTTTTCATTTACTCGTAAATATGGAAAAGCATTAATTCGTGAATTTCACTTTTCAGTGATGGCTCGTCATCATGGGGGGGATATGTGCTCCCCCATTCAATCTCTCCAGACTGATGATAAATTCCTTCATAATGTGTTCCTTTATGATAAAACGAGATTTTCCAGCCAGGCAGTTTTTCCTTTTTAAATAATGGTTTCCATTGAAAATGACAAATCATCAAGCGTCACTCCTTATCAAAGTGGTAACGGATTTGTAATCATTTTATCTTATTTACAAGAAAGATTATAGATGAATTTCTGACTGCCACATTTTTTCCGGATATTGGATCGCTTGTTCTGTTAAATATGAAGCGTATTCGAAATTTCTTCGATTCGTTAAGCGGCTCACAGATGTTAAGCTTGGATGGGTGAAAATACCTCTTCCGGGACGGGAATTTGCTTCAAACATCCAGACATGACCTGCTAGGTCAATGCCGAGATCAATGCCGATTTCACCAATTAATCCAGTGATTTTTTGATCAAGGACACGGCTAATCAAGAGTGCCGTTTTTGTGAGTTTTTGCAGAATGAGAAGCCTTTCTTGCGGATGACAATTGATTTGTGAAAGTGTTTTAACAATCCCGCCGCTAGACATATGTGTGGTGCAACCACCTGTTTTTGCAATTTTGACGGCGATCGCTGTTACCGTCCAATTTCCGTTCCTATTCTTGTTTGTATGCACTCTAAAATCAGCTGGTTGACCATCCACTCTCATCCGTTCAATTCCTTGCTGGGCGAGATAATCCATTTGTTTGTACTGATCCAGAAATGCAGTAGCTGATGAAAAAATGTGTTGACCTTCTTTTGATTTGGCAACGATTTTGTTTGTCGTTTGTTTGGAAAGTTGAACAATGCCCTGACCTAAGCTGCCGTCGACGGGTTTCAAGTATATCATTTGATACTGATCGATCATGGTTTCGATTGTCTTTGCACTAGGCTCAAGTACTGAGTATGGAAGCAGGCACGCGGTTGAGTCATTTTGTTGTAAAGCTTGATACAGCTCCCATTTGTTGAAAAAACGGGGGTTAAACCAAGGGATTTGATATTCGTTGATAAGCCGTATTTTTGTTTTTTGTAAAAAGTCGGCATTCTCAGCTTGTCGGTTTGGTAAACGATCATAAACGACATTCGGAAGAGGGACAGTGATTTGTTCCCAGCTATTTTTCCTGAAAATGAGACCTTTTACAGAACCATCTTCCCATTGAATATGGTGAGCCCCGAAGAGGTAGCAAAAGCCGCCTAGCGGAAGATCCATCATCAATAATTTTGCGAAGAATAACGAGCGTCCTTTAACTGGCTCTACCTCTGATTTTGTAAAACCGGCAGTGAAAATTCCGATTAGCGGCCCAATATAGATGGTTTTGTCGTGAAACACTAATGCTGCCTTGCCGCGATATGGAATCCGTAAGGCTCGATACAAATTTTCAGAAAGCAATATCGTATGCTGCAAATCACTGTCAAAAGAGATATGGCATCTCTCTACATTCGTCCCAAATGCTACATATAAAAACCCATCCTGTTTTAATATTGACGGGAGTACCATTTTGTTTTTGCTGTTTTGATGAATACCGACTGCAAATCGTTCGTCAATCATTTTTTTTCGGCGGCTTTCTTGTTTACTTCTTCTAAAAATAAGCAATATGCTAAAGGCCCATTATATAAAAAGTCTCTCATCGTTTCAGAGGATTGACTTAAAAATGTTTTTTTTCCAGGTTTTGAATTGACATCGATAAGCCAGACTTTTCCGTCTTTTGTCAGGCAAATATCAAGACCTATTTCAAACAAACGGCCATGCTCCGCTTCAAGTGCAGAAGGGACGGCTTGATGAATCGTATTTAGGTCATCCAGCAAGATCGTCTGGCGTTTTTTTGGAATTGACAAAAGCCAATTTTCAAAACTCATTGCTTCGGTTGTTCCTGTTGTATTGGTGAGCAATGCGTGTTGATAACTCCGTCTAACTGTTTTTCCAGCCAACTTCCATTCGCCTGAGCTATTTTTCTGCAATAACAGCCTAATATCACATGGATAACCTTCTTGATCTTGAATATCAAGATAAGACTGTAAAAGATAGCGATGTTGAAGAATTTTCTTGCACCATGTTTCAAAAGAAGCCTGTTTAGAGAATGATTTGAGTTGTTTATGTTTTCCGACTTGATAAGAGGCTTTCACTGTTTTTCCGGTCATCTCCAAATAAATGATGCCTCGGCCACCAGAATAGGCAGGTTTAAGAACGCAGGATTTTTCTTTCGCGAGACGTCGCAAAATGTCTTGACCACTTTTGGCAATGGTTGTGAGAGGCAAATATGCCTGAACAATTGAATTTGTTTTTAACGTTTTGAAAACCGTCCATTTATCAGGGAGCCCATACCCAAGGAAAGATGTTTTTGGATATTTTTTGAGCCATTCTACAATAGGCTTTGCTTTTCTAGACCGCTGATCTTTACCGTAGAAACAGCGGTCATAGATCCAGTCTGGAATTTCGCATTTAATTTCATTCCATTGAGCTGATTTTGGATGATAACTTTGTGCTTTGATCTGTGTAGAACCAGGAGTAATATCTAAAGGTGTAAAGCGGATGAACCGAATTCCATCATTAGAAGCCCTAATTGCCAGTTCTTCGGCATAGTCTTTTTCATGCTGGCGGGCTAGGGACATAAATCCAAACGTCATCATGTGAATTCCCCCTCGTTTTGTAAAATCTATGCTGTTAAACACCACAATCCCCTTAAACAATTTTATTTTTCAGGCGCCCGTATCATTCCCTTATTTGCTCGTCGATCTCTTAGCTACTATAATAACGATAGTGGAAAAGAGCGCATCTTTAGATGTTAGGTGAAATGGAAGGTAGTTGAAAAAAAGAAATGTATGTTTTTGGTATTTTTTTAATGATGATTGTAATAGGTGGATTAATCGGGGCAATAACGAATCATTTTGCTATCAAAATGCTGTTTCGGCCATATCAACCGCTATATCTATTTGGAAAGCAAGTTCCGTTTACTCCGGGATTAATTCCGAAAAGACGTGATGAACTGGCGAGACAGATGGGGCAGATGGTCGTCAACCATTTGCTGACAGCGGAGGGGATAAAAAAAAGACTGGCTTCAGATACTGTCAAACAACAAGCATTAAAATTAGGAGAAAGGTTGTTGGCTTTTTTTAGCAAATCTGAGCTAACAACAGAAGAAGCATTGGAGAAAATCGGAGTTAAAGACGCTGCAAATAAAGCAGATCAATTTGTACATATGTGGACGGATGAGAAATTAGCTTCATTTTTAGTAAAATATGAAAATGAGCCATTGAAAGAGCTTATTCCAGAAGAGGTACAAGAAAAATTGCGAGTAAAAATTCCGATGGTCTCAGATTATATTTTACAGCGTGCCATCAGCTATTTTGAAAGTGAGGCGGGGAAAAATCGCCTTGGCAACATGATTGACGATTTTCTCAAGGAACGCGGGATGCTCGGCAGTATGGTACAGATGTTTTTAGGAAATAGCAGTTTAGTTGACCGGGTTCAACCGGAGATTTTGAAATTTCTGAAAAACCGAGAGACCGCCAAACTGTTAACAGATTTGCTTGAAAAAGAATGGGACAAGCTGAAACAGTATTCTTTTAAAGAAGCTGATGAAAAGTGGAATCTGAAAATATTGATCATGAACTTAAAAGAAAGGTTGATCAAGCCATTTTTACTCAGTCCTTTTTTTGAAAGAACAATTGGCTCCTATATAACGGTTGTCGAAAAGACTTTAACAAACCGTTTACCAGACCTGATTGACCGTCTGCTTGAAGAAGTTGCCCGTCATCTGGATCATGTCCTAAAACGACTTCAGCTAGATGATATCGTCAAAGAGCAAGTAGACAATTTTCCCGTCGAACGCCTCGAAGAAATGGTATTATCAATTTCAAAACGGGAGTTTAAAATGATTACATATTTGGGCGGACTCCTTGGCGGGATTATTGGTGCTTTCCAAGCACTTATTGTGGTTTTAATCTGATCATCAGGCAACAATTTTGAACAAATCATAGTGATGACTGTTAAAAATGATCCATAGTCTGTTATAGTGAAGTGGTGTCATACTTAGGAAAGGAGTGTATAAATATGACAGTTAATTTATACGATACGGCTTATGAATTGGAAAAAGCATTGCGCCAAAGTGAGGAATACTCTCACTTAAAGAGTTTATATGATGATGTAAATGCTGATGAAGCTGCAAAAAGGATGTTTGACAATTTTCGTGATATTCAATTAAATCTTCAGCAAAAACAAATGAGTGGTGAAGATATCACCCCAGAAGAAGTCGAACAAGCCCAAAAATCTGTTGCATTAGTTCAGCAACACGACAAAATTTCCAAGCTGATGGAATCAGAACAACGGATGAGTATGCTGATTGCTGAATTAAATAAAATCATCATGAAGCCACTTGAAGAACTTTACGGAAATCCTGAAAGCTAAGCTAAAGTAAAAAGATAAGCTGACAGCGCTGTTTTGGTGGTGTCAGCTTATTTTTTACTAAAGGTATATGATCTGGAATTTTTAGATTTCATTGATTGAGTCATGTTCCTAATTGACAAGGTATTTATGCTCGAGCACCTTATTTCAGGCTGTGCATTTAGGGGATGACGAATTGTATGGCAGCGTAGATGTAGATGTTAATCAAAGTTAAAACATACTTCAAATCAGCAAACAGCCCAGAAGATAGTGCCCATCAGTTTATTCTTAAATGCAAAATACGCTATATCAAAATGTTAAAAGCGATTTGTCATCAAGAGAGGATTCGGGTTGCCCAACATTCATCATAACGATGCTTCATTCTAGCAGATGGCTAGTATCAGTCGGTTGTTCCCGATAAAACTCTCTTTCATGGCTTTTGATTGTCCGATATGAAGGTTATTGACGAGAACATTTTCTCGGATGAGCTGTTCGTTTTGTTGAATGGCTTTCCTAGTTTCTTCGTCACCATCAAGAGTAAGGTCCACCCGAAGATAAACAGGAAGATCGAGTCGTTTACGTTCATCTTGAATCACGCGAATGACTTCTCGAGCTAGTCCTTCGAGACGTAGTTCTTCTGTTATGGCCGTATTTAAGATTACATGAAATTGTTGGTTTACTTCCATTGTTAGACCGGAATCGACGACTCGCTCGACTGTTAAAAGATCCATCGTAACTTCAAGTTCGTGATGATCTACAGGAACGATCACTTTTTGATCTTGAACAACTTTTGCTGCGTCATCTGTGGATAATTTTTCTAAATAACTTTTAACAAGCCCTGTATTTTTGCCGAGAACAGGACCAGCCGCTCGGAAGTTTAGTTTCAGATCGTAGCGGATTAGATGTTCTGACGACTCCTGAATGGTGATATTCTTGACATTGATTTCGTCTTTCATAATACTGCTATACTTCTGAAGTGTTTCTGCTTTTTTTGAATTGGACGGAATGATCACTAATTCAGAAAGCGGCTGCTTTGTTTTGATTGCTTCTCTGTTCCGAAGGCTACGGGCCAGCTCTACTACTTGCAGAACATCATTCATCTCTTGTTCTAATTGTCGATCTACTTGATGATCATTTATTTTTGGAAAATGGGTCAAATGTACACTCTCTTCAGTCAAATTAGAATGAATATCTTCTGCGAGAAAAGGGGTAAATGGAGCTAAAAGCCTGCTTGTTTGCACAAGTACTTGATGAAGTGTATGATAAGCGGCTTTCTTGGTGTCTGTCATCCCTTCTTTCCAAAAACGACGACGGGAACGACGAATGTACCAGTTGCTGATTTCATCAACGAATGTTTCAATTGTTTTGGCTGCTTTTGTAAAGTCATAATCATCCAATGCTTCAATGACAACAGCTGTCACACTATTTAAACGAGATAGTATCCAGCGGTCAAGAAGTGTCTTCTCCCCTGTTGCAGTTTCTTCAAAACTGTATTTGTCTATGTTTGCATAAAGCGTATAAAAACCGTGTGTATGAGTAAGCGTATCAATTATTTTTGATTTTGCTTCTTTTACGACTTGTTCAGAAAAACGTTTGTTATTCCATGGTGCACTATCTGCCAGCAATGCCCAACGAAGCGCATCCGCACCAAATTTTTTGACAAGATCGATTGAATTCAGGGCATTTCCTTTGCTTTTTGACATCTTACGTCCTTCATCATCCAAAATGTGACCTGTTGAGAGAACGCATTTGTAGGGAGCTTTGCCAGTAAACATAGTCGAAACAGCCAACAAACTGTAAAACCAGCCCCGTGTTTGATCAATTCCTTCACAGATGATATTAGCCGGGAATTGTTTTTCAAACTGTTCTTTATTTTCAAACGGATAATGATGTTGTGCAAACGGCATAGAACCACTGTCAAACCAAACGTCAACCACTTCTGGAACGCGGTTCATAGAATCTCCGCACTGATCACATTTTAATTGAATCTGGTCGACAAATGGTTTATGAAGTTCTACATCTCCAATCTCGCCAATCGCTTTTTCTTTAAGAATAGCTAGGCTGGATGGTGCATATTGATATTCACATGACTCACAAATCCAGACGGGAAGCGGTGTCCCCCAGTAACGGTTCCGTCCAATATTCCAGTCAACCATATGTTCGAGAAAATGACCAAACCGTCCATCTTTAATATGGGTTGGATACCACTCAACTTGCTGATTGTTTTTTAGAAATTGATCTTTGAGCTCTGTCGTCTTAATAAACCAACTTTCGATCGCATAATAGAGTAAAGGAGAATCACATCGCCAGCAGTGTGGATAACTGTGTTCATATTTTTCTTTATGAAAAAGCAGTCTTTCTTTCGCTAAATATTTCACGATATCAATGTCACACTCTTTCACTAACTGTCCTTTGAGAAGGGGGATATCCTCAGTGTAGCGTCCTCGACTATCAACAACGTTGAAAAATGAAAGTTGGTGTTTTTTGACTAAATGATAGTCATCTTCACCATAAGCAGGTGCAATGTGGACGATACCTGTTCCGCTTTCTTCGTTTACAAAATCCGCTTCAACAACAAAGTGACCGCGTTCTGGCTTCACAAAAGGAAATGGCGCCATATAACCGATATTCTTGAAATCACTTCCTTTATGGATGGAAATCACTTCGTAATCTTCGCCAAGGTTCTTGTTTGCTAAACTTTCAGCAATGATGTAAATGTCACCTCCTTTTTTCGCTTTTATATAAGTTATCTGAGGATGAACAGCTAATGCTACATTTGCAGGTAAGGTCCATGGAGTTGTTGTCCAACCTAAGAAAAATTCGTTTTCTTTTCCTGCCACTTTAAATTTTGCGGTTACTGAAAGATCTTTTACATTTTGATAGCCTTGTGCTACTTCATGTGAACTCAAAGTCGTTTGGCAGCTAGGACAGTAAGGCGTAACCTTGTGTCCTTTATACAATAAGTTACGATTATGAAGATGACTTAAGATGTACCAAACACTTTCAATGTAATGATTTTCAAGGGTTACATAAGGATCATCCATATCAAGCCAGTAACCAATCGCTTCTGTAAATTCACGCCACTGCTTTTCATAGTGAAAGACACTTTTTTTACATTCTTCAATAAATTTCTCAACACCATACTCTTCGATTTGCTGTTTACCTGATATGCCTAATTGTTTCTCAACTTCCAGTTCTACTGGTAATCCATGGGTATCCCAGCCAGCTTTCCGTAAAACTTGATAGCCTTTCATCGTTTGATAACGGGCTATGAAGTCTTTAATAACACGACCAAGCACATGGCCAGCGTGTGGAAGCCCGTTCGCTGTTGGAGGTCCTTCATAAAAGACAAACGTTTCTGCACCATCTCGATTTTCGATTGAACGATGAAACACATTCTTAGCCTTCCAGTATGCCTTGATACGATTTTCACGATCAAATGCTACTTCTTTCGGATTAACAGTGTACATTTTATCGCCCCCTTTAAAACCTTCAATTAAAATGAAAAAAACCGCCCCTGTCTATAAACAGGGACGGATTGAAACCGCGGTACCACCCAAATTCCGTGTTGATTGTTTTACACGGCACTTCGTTCACAACGAGTAACGGTTGTTAACCGGTTTTCCCTACCTCATGTTCAGGAAAACTTCTCAGAGATGATTTTCAACTTTCATATGTCATCGCATTTCAGCTAACAGCGACTCTCTGTGGACAAGGATAAAAGCCTACTCTTTCTCATCAGCGAATATACAAGTATTTTCCGATATCATACATTAGAACCTAAAAAAAGTAAAGATGTAAACTATTTAACTGGAATTATTTCATCTTTTTGATTATATTTTTAAAAAATCCTTGTCAATTTTGAAAAATGTTGCGATAATGTTAAATGTAAGTGCTTTCATTGTTTGCCGGGGGTACGATCATGGTAAAACTGACTAGCGGCAAACGAGCGAAAGGGGTACAGAGAAACTTAAGTGACAGTGCCAATTTTGTCAGATCAAAGGGGTTTACTATATTCAGCGACTTGAATGAAAGGGGCATTGAAGTCGCTTTTTCTGGAATAAGGGAGACATCATGATCGTATCCAATATTTTAAGGGGAAAAAGCCTGCTATTCTAGGCTTTTTTTATGTGGAGCAAAAGCAGTCTGTTCTAAAGCGCTGGTTCAGGACATATTCTCTATAACAGGTACAGTCAGCAAAGAAGGGGGATCTTCTGATGTCAAAACAAATGCTAGCGCTGAATATAGACGGAACGCTTATTCGAACCAATGGACGGCTTCATCCGGCAACAAAGCAAGCAATTGAATACGTAAAGAAAAAGGATGTATACATTACACTTGTAACAAATAGACATTTTCGTTCTGCGCAAAAGATCGCAAAGTCATTAAATATTGATGGGAAGTTGATTGCCCACAGTGGTGCTATCATTGCAGACGAAATTGATGAACCTTTTTTGGAAAAAAGAATTCCTGAAGAAAAAACGTTTAATATCGTGCAAATATTGGAGAGTTATGAATGTAATATTAGAATTCTGCATGAAAAATATTCAATTGGCAATCGAAAAAAAACAAACTCAACTTTGCTTGCCAAAACAATGATTCATCCGTCTGATCCCATCTTTTATCCTGTTCAGTTTGTCGATTCTTTAAGTGATATGTTAATGGATGAACCGGTCAGTGCACCAGTGATTGAGGTATATTGTCCAAGTGAGCAAAAAGAAGAAATTAAACAAACAATTGAAAATGCTTTTACTTCTGTAGATGTAATAGATACAGGTGGAAAAATACTTATTGTCCAAAATGGAGTTTCAAAAGTAACCAGTTTGGCCATACTTGCTGCTGATTTAGGTTTCAAAATGGAGGATGTTGTCGCCATCGGTCATGACTTTGATGATTTGCCAATGATCGAGTTAGCCGGGCTCGGTGTTGCGATGGGCAATGCACCCCAAGAAGTGAAACAAAAAGCAGATTGGGTGACGCGCAGTAATGATGAACAGGGTGTTGCCTATATGATTAAAGAATATTTTCGTAAGCAGCAAAGCAAAGATTTTCTCAGAAGACTTCATATTAAAAAAATATAACAAGCTTCAAACCCCCGTTTTCATGAGGAAAACAGGGGTTTTTATTGTGGTCTAAAAACTACTTTCTCAACATGAATCAGAGAAAATTGTGAGACCCCACAGGAGTAAGGAACGAGCTCCGAGAAGGCTCGCGGAAAGCGAGCACTACTTTCAGGACACCCCCGACTATTTTTTTAAACCATAAATTGATTTTGTCCAATTATTTTTGTACACTAAAGAAAGTTTTGAAATGGAAAGGTGATCAAATTGCGCATTTCTATAAAAGGCATTCATGATGAACGATTTAAGAGACCACTTGAGCATATTGCTCATTTATTTTTTGAAGAGTCAGAGGTTGTATTTGGCGAAACAGAAAACGAATGTCTTATCATTATGTTAAATTATCAATGTGATCATACTGGTGTGCGGGCATCAGGCATTATTCAACAATCAGACATTCACGCTGAATATCAAAAAGTGTTCGACTCACATTTGCCAGAAAAAGAAGTTTTTAAACAGGTGAAACATACAGTTTCCTATGTTTATTTAAGCGTACTTCAGCAGTATACAGGAATTATTCAAAAATGGGGCATTCTGACCGGAATTCGTCCGACAAAGCTATTGCACAAAAAACTGCAAAACGGGCGGTCGAAGGAAGCTGCTCATGCCGAGCTGAAAAGGGAGTACTTAATCCATGATGAGAAAATCGAGCTGATGCAGCGCATCATCGACCAGCAGTTGACGGCTGTACCTGATTTATATGATTTGCAGAGAGAAGTCAGCATTTATATCGGTATTCCATTTTGTCCAACGAAATGTGCGTACTGTACATTTCCCGCATATGCCCTTAAAGGACAGACCGGAAGAGTCGGTTCATTTTTATCAGGACTTCACTATGAAATGCGAAAAATCGGTGAATGGCTCAAACAGCACGACATCAAGATTACAACGGTTTATTTTGGCGGAGGCACACCGACAAGTATTAGCGCAGAAGAAATGGATTTGCTTTATGAAGAAATGTACCAATCGTTTCCGAATGTTCAAAATATCCGTGAAATGACAGTTGAAGCAGGCCGCCCTGATACGATCACAGAGGAAAAGCTTGCGGTTTTAAAAAAGTGGAACATCGACCGCATCAGCATTAATCCGCAGTCATACGAAAATGAGACCTTAAAGGCGATTGGACGTCACCATACAGTCGAAGAAACAATTGAAAAATATCACCTTTCTCGGAAACATGGAATGTCTAACATCAATATGGATTTAATTATCGGTCTCCCGGGAGAAGGTGTAACAGATTTCCGGCACTCCCTTCAAGAAACTGAAAAACTAATGCCAGAGTCACTGACGGTTCATACGTTGTCATTTAAACGCGCATCGGAAATGACGAAAAATAAGCATAAATATAAAGTAGCGGATAGAACAGAAATTGTTGAGATGATGACTGATGCCGTATCTTGGACAGAACAGCATGGCTATCATCCCTATTATTTATATAGACAAAAAAATATCCTCGGTAATCTTGAAAATATTGGATATAGTCTTCCCGGTCAGGAAAGCATCTATAATATTATGATTATGGAAGAGAAACAGACGATTATTGGCATTGGTTGTGGGGCAGCAAGTAAATTTATCGATCCAAATACGGGGAAAATTACACACTTCGCTAATCCAAAAGATCCAAAAACGTATAATGACAGGTTTGAATATTATACAGAAGAAAAACTTCGTTATCTGTCCCAACTTTTTCGATAACATTGAATATCGTTCCTCCTGATCAATTTTATTTAACTAAAAAAAGGTGTTTCGCTATAAAAAGTGGAAATATGACTATGTTCATCATAAAAATGAATTTGACGGAGGTACTGGGGATGGAATTTATTCATTGGCAAGACCATGGTCAGATGTTTGAGATTATTCTCAATCGTCCTGACGCGTATAATGCTTTACATGAAAAAATGCTTGAGGAACTAAAAGAAGCTTTGATTTTAGCTGAAGAAAGTGAAGCAAACATTATGTTGCTAAAGGGAAGCGGGAAAGGGTTTTCTGCAGGCGGCGATATAAAGATGATGTTGTCTTCCGGGGATGTCAAGCAATCAGAGCATGTCATTGATACGATTTCTGATATTGCAATGATGATTTATACAATGCCAAAAATTACGATTGCAGCTATTCACGGGGCAGCTGCCGGGCTTGGCTTGAGCCTGGCGCTCGCCTGTGACCATGTCATGGCTGAAAAAGAAGCGAAATTAGCCATGAATTTTATTGGAATTGGACTTGTTCCTGATGGTGGGGGACACTTCTTCTTGGAACGGAAAGTCGGAGAAAGAACAGCAAAGGAATTGATATGGAGCGGTAAAAAATTACTGGCTGATGAAGCTTTTAAACTTCAGCTTGTTGAAGAAGTATTCAGTGGTGATCTTCACCACCATGTGGATGTAAAGGTTGAAAAACTTTTGCGTGCTCCACTCTCAGCCATGATTGAGTCAAAAAAAATCTACCAAAGCTTGAATGTTGAGCGACTACAAAAAACACTTGAACTTGAAAAAACATCACAAGTCAAAATGAGATCGACAAAAGATCATCAGGAAGGGATCAGAGCATTTTTAGAGAAGCGCAAGCCGCAGTTCAATCAGTAGTGTCATAGAAAAATTGTGGTGGGCGGCCTTTTTAAAGGGCCGCTCTTTGTTATCTTTGAAAGACGATCATTTTACCAGCAGAATTGACGATCCGGTGGGTATGCTCGGAAAATTGTTTTTCTTTTAGGAGATGTTCTCCTTTTTCTTTTGCTTCTTTTTCATTCAGTGCTTCAAAATGTTCATTCAATAGTGTTTCTCCAGAGGGAGAAAAAACAGTTACGTAATAAGTTTCCATTCTATTCACCTTTTTCTCTAGAATTTTCTGTTCATTCCATTTATATATTTATATAAAAATCAAAAAAATCCTTTTTTTTATGATTTTTGTAACGTATCATTGAAGATTGAAAGGAGATTTTTTTAAATGCTAAAAATTAATCATGTAACAAAAAAATTTGGATCTTTTACAGCTGTAGATCATTTAACACTTGATATTCCAGAGAAGCAGATGTTTGGTCTTCTTGGTGCCAATGGTGCTGGGAAAACTACGACATTTCGAATGATATTAGGGCTTTTAAACGCAACAGAAGGCAATGTGACTTGGAAAGACAAACCGATCAATTACAATGTTAGTAATCGAATCGGTTACCTGCCGGAAGAGCGCGGACTGTATCCCAAACTGAAAGTCAAAGATCAACTCGCCTATCTCGGAAGGTTGAAAGGCATGACAAAGCAAAATGCGCTTAAAGAAATGCACAACTGGCTCGAACGTTTCCATGTTACCGAATATGCAGATAAAAGAGTTGAAGAGCTTTCAAAAGGAAACCAGCAAAAAATTCAATTCATCACAGCTGTCCTGCACAAGCCAGAGCTTTTAATTCTTGATGAACCATTCAGCGGATTGGATCCAGTCAATGTGGAACTATTAAAAGAAGCTGTCATTGCCTTGAAAGACAGCGGCGTTTCGATCGTATTTTCGAGTCACAGAATGGAACATGTCGAGGAACTTTGTGAGTACGTTTGTATTTTACAGCGGGGAACACCTGTTGTTCAGGGGAAACTAAAAGAGATTAAACGTTCTTTCGGCAAAAAAAATGTGACGATCCATTCAGATATCGATTTGAATTTCTTAAAAGAAACAAAAGGGATTACGAAATGGCGGGAGACATCAGAAGGTGTTAGCTTGCAAATCGAAAACGAAGACATTTCCCAGGAGCTGTTTTCTATGTTGCAAGGACGTGGATTTATTAGAAAGTTTGAACTTGAAGAGCCTTCTTTAAATGATATTTTCATTGAAAAGGTAGGTGCACGTTATGAATAAGTTTTGGATTGTGCTTTTTCATACATACCTTAGTAAACTAAAAACAAAATCGTTTATTATTTCAACAGTAATTACAATCGGGCTAGTTCTATTGGTCACCAACCTCGGATCCATCATTTCTTTATTTGATGATGGCAAGGGCGATGAACCGGATAAAATTGCTGTTATTGATCAATCTAAACAGCTCTATCCGGCGTTTGCTCAACAAGTGAAACTGGCAGACAAAGACAAAGAAATTAAGATTTTCAAAGCGAAAAAGTCTGAAAAAGAATTAGAAAAAGACATTAAAGATGAAAAGCTTGAAGGTGTTTTACTTTTAGATAGAGATCAAAAAGGCGAATTAACCGCAACATATAAAGCGCTAGATGTTGCTGATTCAACTGCTGTTTCTATTTTTAAACAGGCGATTTCACAAACAAAAATTGTCGTTGGTACGGCTGAATTAAAAGTACCACAGGAAAAATTGCATCAGCTGTTTACGCCTGTTGAAGTCAAAAAGGTCGCATTAAAAGAAGGGGCTAAATCAGAAGAAGAGCTCCAGAAAGCGACAGGGCTTGTTTATGTTGTTTTGTTTGTCATCTACATTTCTGTTCTCATGTACGCTTCAATGATTGCCACTGAAGTTGCAACAGAAAAATCATCTAGAGTCATGGAAATTTTAATTTCTAGTGTACCACCTATTCAGCAAATGTTTGCCAAACTGTTCGGTGTCGCATTATTGGGCATTACTCAGCTGGGGGCTTTATTTCTTACCGGTTATCTGTCTATGCAAGCAAATCAAGAGAAAGCAACTGGAATGGGAGATGTGATTAAAGGCTTTTTTGATGTTTCAGGTGTTCCTGTTGCAACGCTCGTTTATGGGGTGATTTTCCTCATACTCGGTTATTTCCTTTATGCGACATTGGCCGCATTTCTCGGAAGTGTTGTGAGTCGGATTGAAGATGTACAGCAGACCATCTCACCGATGATCCTGCTGGTTGTGGCAGGCTTTATGATTGCTATGTTTGGCTTAAATGCGCCCGATTCGCCATTTATTACCGTGACATCATTCATCCCGTTTTTTGCGCCGATGATCATGTTCCTGAGAGTTGGCATGCTCGATATTCCGGTTTGGGAAGCAGCGTTAGGTATTGGAATCACCGCTCTGACGATTGTCATTCTCGCAGTAGTGGGAGCGAAAGTTTATAAAGGCGGAGTGCTCATGTATTCAAGCGGTGGCGGCTGGAAAAATATTAAGCAAGCACTCCGATTATCAAAAGATCAATAGTTTTGAAGAAAAAGGTGTCCTACTAACTGAGCGGGCACCTTTTTTGTGGTGGGGAGAAGAAAATCAGAATTGGACGTGACCATATAGTAGAAGGAAACATGGAATCTCTAACATCAATATCGTTTAATTACCGGTATTCCAGAAGAAAATGTAATATAATTTTGTCTTGAATGTGCACCGAAAATGACGAAAAATAAGCACATGATTAGGGATCTTGAAAATACTAACTAATGTCCTTCCGAGACAGGAGAGTATCTATATAGGAAAGTATTGGTTTGATACAGCAAATAAATTTATCGATCCAAAAATACGGGTAAAATTGCGCATTCCGCTAATACAAAGGATTCAAAAATGTATAATGATAGATTTGATATATCCCACTCTCTGCCATGGTCAAAATAAAAAAATGACCAAATCCTTAATGTTGAAGTCAAAATATTGTGGATGAATAAAAATTGGAGAAGCCTCTTTGGAGCTTGTTCCCGCAGGAGCCTCACAATTCTCCCTGCCCGCTTTTTGTTACCTTTGAAAGACAATCAGATGTGTGTGCTCGGAAAATTACTTTTTTTCATGCAGTGCTTCAAAATGTTCAGTTAGAAATGTTTCTCCAGATTGAGAAACTACGGTTACATCATAAGTTTCCATTATATTGATCTATTTTCGTATATATATTTATAAAAAATCAAAAAAAACCCTTTATTTCTGTTAATTGTAAAGTATAATTAAAGATTGAAAGGGGGAATTTTTAAAAAATGCTAAAAATTTCTAATACCACAAAGAAATTTGGGTCTTTTACAGCAGTAGACCATTTAACACTTGATATTCCAGAGAAGCAGATGTTTGGCCTGCTAGGTGCCAATGGTGCTGGGAAAACTACGACATTTCGAATGATCCTAGGGCTTTTAAACGCAACAGAAGGAAGTGTGACTTGGAAAGACAAACCGATCAATTACAATGTTAGTAATCGAATCGGTTATCTTCCGGAAGAGCGCGGACTGTATCCCAAACTGAAAGTCAAAGATCAACTCGTCTATCTCGGAAGGTTGAAAGGCATGACAAAGCAAAATGTACTCAAAGAAATGCACAACTGGCTCGAACGCTTCCATATTACCGAATATGCAGATAAAAGAGTTGAAGAGCTTTCAAAAGGAAACCAGCAAAAAATTCAATTCATCACAGCTGTCCTGCACAAGCCAGAACTATTAATTCTTGATGAACCATTCAGCGGACTTGATCCGGTCAATGTGGAACTATTAAAAAAAGCTGTCATTGCCTTGAGAGATAGTGGCGTTTCGATCGTATTTTCGAGTCACAGAATGGAACATGTCGAAGAACTTTGTGAGTACGTTTGTATTTTACAACGGGGAACACCTGTTGTTCAGGGGAAACTAAAAGAGATTAAACGTTCTTTCGGCAAAAAAAATGTGACGATCCATTCAGATATCGATTTGAATTTCTTAAAAGAAACAAAAGGGATTACAAAATGGCGGGAGACATCAGAAGGTGTAAGTTTGCAAATTGAAAATGAAGCTATTTCTCAGGAATTGTTTTCAAAGTTACAAGGGCGCGGATTTATGAGAAAGTTTGAACTTGAAGAACCTTCTTTAAATGATATTTTCATTGAAAAGGTAGGTGCACGTTATGAATAAGTTTTGGATTGTGCTTTTTCATACATACCTTAGTAAACTAAAAACAAAATCGTTTATCATTTCAACAGTAATTACAATTGGGCTAGTTCTATTGGTCACCAACCTCGGATCCATCATTTCTTTATTTGATGATGGAAAAGGCGATAAACCGGATAAAATTGCTGTTATCGATCAATCAAAACAGCTGTATCCAGCGTTTTCTCAACAAGTGAAACTGGCTGACAAAGACAAAGAAATTAAAATTTTCAAAGCGAAAAAATCTGAAAAAGAATTAGAAAAAGACATTAAAGATGAAAAACTTGAAGGTGTTTTACTTTTAGATAGAGATCAAAAAGGCGAATTAACCGCAACATATAAAGCACAGGATGTTGCTGATTCAACGGCTGTTTCTATTTTTAAACAGGCACTGTCACAAACAAAAATTGTCGTTGGTACGGCTGAATTAAAAATTCCACAGCAAAAGCTTCAACAGCTGTTTACGCCTGTTGAAGTCAAAAAGGTCGCTTTGAAAGAAGGAGCTAAATCTGAAGAAGAAATCCAGAAGGCATCAGGACTTGTTTTTGTCATCCTGGGCATAATTTACTATTCTGTTATCCAGTATGCAGGAATGATGGCTACTGAAGTTGCAACAGAAAAATCATCTAGAGTCATGGAAATTTTAATTTCCAGTGTTCCACCTGTTAAACAAATGTTTGCTAAACTGTTCGGTATTGGATTGCTAGCAATTACCCAGATGGCTGCCATATTTCTGACCGGTTATATCGCTCTTCAAGCAAATCAAGAGACAGCAGCAACTGATATGATTAAAGGCTATTTTGATGTTTCGGGTATTCCTGTTACAACGCTCATTTATGGTGCGATTTTTCTCATGATCGGTTATTTTCTTTATGCAACATTGGCAGCATTTCTTGGAAGTGTTGTAAGTCGGATTGAAGATGTACAGCAAGCGATCTTACCGATGCAGATGCTTGTTATGGCAGGCTTTTTCATTGCCATATTCGGCGTAAACACGCCTGATTCACCATTTATTACTGTGACGTCATTCATCCCGTTTTTTGCGCCGATGATCATGTTCCTAAGAGTCGGCATACTTGATATTCCGGTTTGGGAAGCATCGTTAGGTATTGGGATCACCGCTCTGACGATTGTCATTCTCGCAGTAGTGGGAGCGAAAGTTTATAAAGGCGGAGTGCTCATGTATTCAAGCGGTAAGGGATGGAAAAATATTAAGCAAGCACTCCGATTATCAAAAGATCAATAGTTTTGAAGAAAAAGGTGTCCTACTAACTGAGTGGGCACCTTTTTTTATCATGAATAGAACGTGCATTCGTATAACAGCCATGATAAAATGAAAGTCAGAAATGGTTGTGAAAAGGAGCGGAAGATGGCAAATTTAACTTTTATTCATGCGGCTGATCTCCATTTAGACAGCCCGTTTCAGGGGATTCACCAAGTGCCAGAACCGATTTACAAGCGGATTAAAAACAGTACATTTAAAAGTGCTGCCAATGTGTTTCAGCTTGCCATCCAAGAACAGGTTGACTTCATTTTACTTGCTGGTGATCTTTTTGATGAAGCAAATCGTAGTTTAAAAGCTCAGCTTTTTTTACGTAAGCAGTTTTTAAAACTCCAAGAAAAAGGTATAAATGCGTATGTCATCTTTGGAAATCATGATCATCTAGGTGGTGAATGGACACCGATTGAATGGCCTGACAATGTCCATATCTTCTCATCGGAAGACATTGAAGAAAAATCGTTTTATAAAGATGGTCAGCTTGCCGCCAGTATTTACGGATATAGCTATCCAGAGCGTGCTGTATTTGCAAACAAGGCAAGTGAAATGAAAAAATTGACAAATGCACCTCTACATATCGGAATGATTCATGGAACACTGTCTGGTGAGAGTGGTCATGATCCGTATTGTCCTTTTTCATGGCAAGATTTAAAAAACAGCCACATCGATTATTGGGCACTCGGACATATTCATAAAAGACAGGTGATTTCAGTTGAACATCCAACGGTGATTTATCCGGGGAACACACAAGCCCGTCACATCAAGGAGAAAGGTGAGAAAGGCTGTTTTCTTGTCCATGCCTCAGATGGTCATTTGTCATTTGAATTTCAATCGACATCTGATGTTCTTTGGGATGTGATTCAGATTGATGTCTCAACTACACAAAATGTGACACAATTAATCCATCTCATTGAAGAACACTTCAAAACCTTACATCAAAATGGGAAGTCTTTATGCGTGAAAATGTTATTGACAGGTGAAGCACCGCCATATTTAGCGGAACATTCAGCTGGCATCGTTGATGAGCTGCTTGAGATTTTCCATGAAGAGGAGCTGGCAGAGGAATCATTCATCTGGATAGTTGGAATTGAGGATCACACAGCGATCACCTTGAACAAAATAGAAAATGACTCATTTTTTCAGGAACTGATTAGTGAAATCGATCAATTCAAAGATTTTGATGACATTCTCGGAAGCTTGAGACACCACCCTGTTTTTAGACGATATGGTGAAGTATTTCACGAAGAAGTGTTTCAGGAGATTCGCGATCAAGCGAAAAAAATGTTGTTTGATGAGTTAAGGACGTTAAAACGATAAGGGAGGATACAGGTGAAAATTCAAGCTCTTCACATATATGGTTACGGAAAATTTATCAATCAAATATTTCATCTATCACCTTCAAACCTCCACTTAATCTATGGGCTGAATGAAGCTGGAAAAACCACGCTGATGTCATTTATTGAAAGCGTGTTGTTCGGGTTTCCAAAAACAAAGCGCTATGAACCGAAAACAGGCGGGACATACGGAGGAATGCTTGAGGTACATCATCACGAATTCGGACATCTCCGCATTGAACGGACGGCAGGAAAGCCTGAACGGGTGAATATCTACTTAGAAAATGGCAGTATTCGCTCAGAAGACTTTCTTAACAAGCTATTATCCAATATGGACAGGCCATTGTATAAAGCAATCTACTCGTTTGATGTCTTCGGTCTTCAGGAGATTCATAAGATGAACCGTGACAAAATCGGGCGTTTTTTACTTTTTTCAAGTTTGTTCGGTTCTGACGCCATTTCAAAAATGGATGCGAACCTGTTAAAAAAACAGGAAGAACTGTTTAAACCGAATGGTCGAAAACCTGAGCTTAACCAGGAACTGGAGCGGTTAAAACGGCTTTCAGAGGAATTAAAAAAAGCGAAAGCGCGTGAAGGAGAATATCATCATCTCCTAAGCGAGAAAAAAGCAACTAAAGTGATGATCAACAAACATGAGCAGCTGCTCCGCGAATTTACAGGTGAGCTCGAGCGTTTGAAGCAGGCACTTCAAATCTATCCTTTAATTGCCGAAGAACACGTCCTGATAAACGAATTGAAAACATGTCAAAGCGATTTTCCTGAAACGGGATTATTTGAGTTGGAAAAATATGAATCTCATCTTCATCCCAAATTAGCTCAGTTGAAAGGGCTTGAGGAAAAGAAATCTGATTTGATGAAACAATCTGTTGAGTTTTCGCCTCAAAAAGGGCATTTACAGTACGAAGTGAAAATTGAAGAGCTTCTAGCAGAGTATCAATTTTACCAATCATACAAAGAAAAAATCATGATATTAACTGAACAACTAGCTCAAATGGAAAAACATGTCAAGGAGGGGATGACACGGTTAAAAATAGACAATGAAACAGAGATTTTAAAAATAGACACTACATATGAATATGAATGGAAACTGCAAGAAACCATTCAAATTTATCTGCAGTTATGTGACAAGAAACGGATGCTTGACGAACATTTTGAGCGGACAAGAGCAGACTTGGAAGAAACAGAACAAGCATGTGCCAGTTTGGCTAAAAAAGTAATGGCAGAGGATGTTCGTCATCAAAAAGAAGAAGCCCTTAGCCGTTTCGAGGCGACAAACGGGCAATTAGGAAAACGGGAAGAGTTGAAAAGACAACTGTCTTTTCTGAAAAAAGAACAGAAAGATCGGATGAAGCGAAGAACCATCGGAGCAGTTTTGACCATATTGACTGCTTTTGTTGCCTGCATATCAGCACTGTTTTTCAAGGAATGGTTTTTAGTGATGTTGATCGTTCCGATTTCAATTGTCTTCGTGTTGTTTTTTCTAAAGAAATCTGAACCGTCTTCTGTCATGATGTTTATTGAAAACCAGCTTGACAACCTTGAAGATTCCACTATCAAGCATGGACCAGAACAGACAAAATTAAGAGAAGAGCTATGGCAGGATGAGCAATCAAGACAATTTCTCATGATGAAACGAGCTGAACTAAAGCAAAGGGAAACGGACTATGAAAGAGCCATCCAAAAATATGAGAATTGGGAAGCAGAAATCCATCCTTATCAGCAGCAAGCAGACGATTATGTAAAAGAGTTGAATCTGGCAATCGAACCAGCATTTTTACTTGATGCTTACAGTTTGATAAAAGAGCTGAATAAAGACTTGACAAAAAAATGGGAGCTAAAAGAGGAACTCAACCACTTTCAAGAAAAAAGCGCATCCTTTGAAGAACGGCTTATGAATATCGCCGCAAGGCTTCACCACTCTGAAGAAAGTATACCTGACCTGATGTATTCTTTGAAAAGTGAACTTGATACCGAAAAGCAAAGACTTATGAAGGAACAGGAACTCAATATGTCTATTGATCATACTGTTGAGCAAATCAAGGATCTAACAAGGGAAGCAGACTACTTCAAATCGAAAATATCTGAATTGTTTGCGGAAGCTGGAGCAAGCGACCGTGAGATGTTTATCAAGCTGGCAAAACAAGATAGAACCAACAAGGATCTTAAAGCAAAACTCAACCAAATTCAAAGAGAACTTCGTACAAAAGATGAGATTGCGATTACACTGGCCTCAGAGAATGCTTTTACAGGACTAGAGGAACAGCTGAGCAATGTTAAAAAACAAAAAGCCCGTACAGAACAGCAACTGATAGAGGAAAGAGAAAAGGTAGCATTGCTTACTGCTGAGCAGCGAAGACTTGAAGAATCGGGAACGGTTTCTGAATTGACACATCAGCTAGAAATGCAAAAAGATCAAGTTGCTCAAGCCGCAAAAAAATGGGCTTCAATTAAGTTGATCAGACAAGCTGTGAAAAATAAACTTGATGAACATAAAAGAATTCGTCTTCCCAAGCTTTTAGAGACAGCGGAATCATTGTTAAAAACATTAACGGGTAACCGTTATGAAAAAATTTATTTCTCTGAAACGAATGATTCAATCATGGTACTGAAAAAAGATGGAGCGGCTTATCACGCCCATGAATTATCACAGGCAACTTGTGAACAGCTTTATTTAGCGATTCGCTTCGCACTTGCTCTATCCCATCAAAAAGGAGTCCGACTTCCTTTTCAGCTTGATGACAGCTTTGTTCACTTTGATCATGATAGATTTAAGCGTGTGGTAGAGTTATTAAAGGAATTATCAGGAGGAGATCAGCAAATTTTATACTATACATGTCATGATCATGTAAAGGCGTCTTTTCATGATGAAGAGGTGACAGTGCTTTCTCCGCCATTACCAGAAATGGTAAAAAAAGCGTAACGAACAAATCATAGTGTATGCTATAATCAATCATATGTAAGAAAACGGAGGGAGCTTTACAATGGCAAAAGGTATCATGCTACATGAAGTTGGTGAGCAGGTCGATTTATACTTGCTGATCAAATCGTCAACAAAAGGGATTGCAAGTAATGGAAAACCATTTCTAACACTGATGCTGCAGGATCAGTCAGGAGACATTGAAGCAAAGCTTTGGGACGCTAAGCAAAATGATGAAGTAACCTATGGACCGCAAACGATTGTGAAGGTGGTCGGTGATATTCATCATTACCGCGGGCGCAATCAGTTAAAGCTGAGAAACATCAGACCTGCCGGTGCAAATGACAATGTACATATTGATGATTTTCTCGAGACCGCTCCAATTCCTAAAAATGAAATGATGGAAGCGATCACCCAATATATTTTTGAAATGAAAAACCCAAATATTCAGCGGATGACAAGACATCTGGTCAAAAAATATGGAAAAGAATTCAGCGATTTTCCAGCCGCGACAAAAAATCATCATGAATTTGTATCTGGATTAGCATACCATGTTGTCTCAATGTTAAATCTAGCCAAATCTGTAGCTGATTTATATCCGACACTTGACAGAGATCTGCTTTATGCGGGTGTGATCCTTCACGATCTAGGCAAAGTAAAAGAGCTTTCTGGACCGGTGTCCACCACATATACAGTTGAAGGGAATTTGCTTGGTCATATTTCAATCATGGTAACAGAGGTCTCAAAAGCAGCGGAAGAGCTTCAAATTGATTCAGAAGAAGTGCTTATTTTACAGCATTTAATTTTAAGTCATCATGGTAAACCTGAATGGGGAAGTCCGAAACCACCGATGGTCAAAGAAGCGGAAGTTCTTCATTATATCGATAATCTTGATGCAAAAATCAATATGATGGATCGAGCACTTTTGCGAGTGAAGCCAGGAGAGTATACTGAGCGTGTCTTTGCGCTGGATAACCGTTCCTTTTATAAACCCACTTTTCATCAATCACCATCATAACTTGTCTCTTAGCCGCATATATTCAGGTAATACAGTTTATCTGAAAAAGGGGGAGAACGGATGCTGTTTTTTCCATGGTGGGTTTATCTCTGTATTGTCGGCATTGTCTTTTGCGCATATAAGCTGATGGCAACAGCAAAAGAAGAAGAAACAATTGATCAGACATTTATCGAAAAAGAAGGACAGATTTATATGGAGCGCATGAAAAACGAGCAAGAAAGACGGAAAAAAACTTCTTCAGATCAAAGCGAGCCTGAAGCGGAAAGCAAGCACTCAATTGCCTGACATATTTATTTTTTAAGGGGCATTCTCAAACTTTGAGATGCTCCTTTTCATTTCCCATTGTTTCTAATTTGAATTTTGCAATGTAGTTAAAGAAATAAGCATGAGACTGGTACAAAACCAACCTCATGCCTATTTATGCGGAAAATTAGCCTTGTCCATTCATTTGCGGCATTTTCTCACGTTCTTCTACTTGTTTTTTTAATGTTTTATCTTTAACATTTAAATCGGCTTTCTTTATTAGCATGTCCACAGCATTTTGAATTTCATTTGGGTTATTTATTTTTAATTCTTTAAGTTGTTTCTTTAAATCTTTTTTCATATCTTCGTATTTCCCGCGTTTTTCAATTATCTTAATAATATGGTAACCGTGTTTTGTTTTAACTGGTTTACTGATTTCACCTACTTTTAAAGCAAATGCAGCTTTAAGAAATGTTTTATCCATTTCTGGCTCTTTTTTGCCATGCCAGCTAAGATCTCCACCAATTATAGACGATGAGTCTATTGAGTACTCTTCTGCCAGGTCTTCAAATTTTTCACCTTTTTTCAGTTTTTTCGCAACTTCTTCAATGGTTTTCTTTTCTTTGACGATAATGTGGCTGATATGATATTTCCCTTTTATACTGTCATAAAATTGTTTCACATCTTTGTCTGTTACTTTTATGTTATCTTCTGCCGCTTTTTTCCTGAGAAGCTCAGTTTTAATTTGTTTTTTTACGAAATCTTCGCCTTTTTGATCAATCATTGCATCGATTTGTTGACCAGCTATTTTTTTATATTCATCCAGTCTTTTGTCAATTTCTTTGTTTGAAACTTTGTATTTATCTTCAAGAACTTTTTTTTCCAGAAGAACATCAAGACCAGAAACCCCATTTTGTTCTAATAATGTATCATATAGCTCTCCTTTTGTTATATCTCCAGCTTTTGTTTCAGCGACAACTTCAGAGTCTCCCCCTTTACATGCACTAAGGGTAAGAATACTAGTGGCAGCAACTGCCGCGATTACCATTTTTTTCATATTGAAAAACACTCCTAATCATAACAATTTAACTTCCTTTGAATTGTATCATATCATATTCTGCCATGCTGTAAAAAGATTTTCAATAGAGGGGCATTCGTCTAGTCAAAATTTTTTCTCCGCCATACAAATATAGTGATCAAGAAAAGGAGGTCAATAACATGAGTGGAGGATACTCAAGCGGTTTTGCTTTATTGGTCGTGTTATTTATTTTGTTAATCATCGTCGGTGCAGCTTACCTGTACTAAACACTTAAAAAATAAGGAAAAGAACCGCTTTTTGGGTGGTTCTTTTCTTTGTAAGCAGAGAGCCTAATCGTTTTGTGATATTCGTGCATACACTAATGTAACGACTAAGAGGAGGTGTCAACATGGGTGACGGCTATGTAGGAGGTTTCGCAGGCGGTTTCGCACTGCTTGTGGTACTGTTCATTTTGTTAATTATTATTGGTGCTTCTTGGATATGTTAATAAACAAAAGGATAGCTGCCTGATCAATTGCGATCGGCAGCTATCTTTTTTTATACTGCAAATGAGATTTCAATAAATGATGAGATCAATAAAATTAAAATCAGGACATTAATGATTCTAAATACCTTATCTTGCCGTTCTTCAGGAATCTCTTTGATAAGGCATAATGAGTTTGTAAGATTGTTGATGTTAAACACAGTAAAGACCGCAAACAAAATGAAATAAAAAACAATAATTAGAGATCCCCCTCTCTATTTCTTCCCATACTACATTATCAAATATTGATTGAAAAAGATAGATTATTCATTATTTTTGGATTAAAATATCAAAGTCGTCTGCTTCTTGGTCAACATAGCTGTTTTTTGGTGCTTGAGCTAGTTTCCAGGCGAGTAAAAAGTCTGGTAAACAATAACCGAAATGGATACTTGATATGATACAGAAATAATGAGCAAGCTCTGGTATCATGGCCCCCGCATAGAAAAAAAACGGGGTGATGACTGAGAAAGGAAGAAGCAATGAAACAAGCATTGTATTTTTCGGAATTTCTCTCCACGTTCGCATTTTTACCCAAAATATCTTTTTTTCAAGTTTTTTTCTGCTGATGTTCGGTAATAAGTGTAAGATTTTATGAACGATAATCGTCACAACTAAAATTCCAGTGAACAAAAGAGCATGATCGCCTTTTTGCACAGTTTGTGGATGGATTAGCTGCATCGCTAAATATTCAGGAATAAAAAAAATAATCATTAAACTAATGGCAGCGAGTACAATTCGCATACCTCCATAATCTTTTGTTAGATTAATGGTTTTCCAGCAACTCATCAGTGACATCCTTCCATTTTTAAAACTGATATATAAATCCTCAGAATAATTTACTCTTCTGGGTGAGAAAAATCAATCCCTTTTTGAAAAAAAATTCGTCATTTTAACAAGAAATGACGAGAGTTCAAAAAGGGGACAAAAATCTTCATATTGAACTTTCAACTAAAGGAAATATCGGCTAAAATAAAATAAAGGGAGAGAGATGTGAGAATTATGAGTTCAATTGATGATCGTCTTACACGATTGGAATATTATATGAAGCTGCTGTTGAATACGGCAGAGATGGATCAATATCCATATTATAAAATGTTAATAGAGCGAGGCTTGACTGAGGAGGAAGGGAAAGAAACTGAACGTATGTGTGAGGAATTGACAAATGAGTTGACAGAACAAAAAGCGCAAGGATATGTGATGTTTGAACATCTTCTTACGCTTTTTGCTGGACAGCTAAATGAAAAACTTGAAGTGCACGAAACGATTTTTGCCCTTCATAGACAGGGTCTTTACAAATCGCTAATGAGCGAATTTATCAACATTATGAAAAAACATGGGATCGATTAATTTTTAATTGGTTCAAGTGGTTTGGGCATGTCTAGAGATGCAGCAGTTTCTTTTGTTTCCTCTTTTTTCTTCATTTTGCCATTATCACTGATAAACTCATTTTCTATATTAGAAAACGATTTTTCAAAAATCTCCATGAAGTCATCTCCATAAATATGGCGAATAATCGTCATCATTTCTACGATCTCAGGAAACTTTCCGTACAGCTGATGAAGAGGTTGGGCACCTTTTAACACGGCGTTTCTAGATGGATCATAGGACTCGAGAATTTTGAGAAAAATATCTTCACCTTTCGAAGTTAGCTGAATGTACGTATTCCGTTTATCATTTAACTTTTTAGAGAATTCTAGATAACCTCTTTCCTCAAGCTTTTTTGAAAAATTAAATGCTGTGGATACGTGCATCACACCAAATTTAGCAATTTCAGAAATAGATGCTCCGTTTAGTTGATAGGCAATCCATAAAATATGATGCTCATTGATGTTTAGGTCATAAGGCTTAATCCACTGCTGCCAATCTTTTTCAATCGATTTCCAAAGCGCTTTGCTTAGCTGTGCCATTCGTTGACTGAATAAAAGTGCGTCTTTAATAGAATAGGGCTGTTCCACTCGATTCATTCACTTCACCTGCTTCTCTTTGTCTTAATAATTTCTATTATGCCAATAAAATAAAGATTAATAAAGATGTAAATTTACGAAATTTTTAAAAATTAAGTTTCTTTATGTCAAATCAAGGTTTTACTTAAAAAAAGAGCGTGAAAAGTTCTTATTCACACCCCTTTTTTAAGGCTATTTTTTTCGCTGAATATATTAGTTTTGTAAGGTTTTCTCTAATTGTTTAATCTTGTCTTCTATCTCAGCGATTTCCTTTTTGAGATCGTGTTGATGGGGTTTGATGACCTCTTTCCATTCCTGTATAGATGACTGAAGTTCACTACCGACATCTTTAATGATTTCAGCGCCTTCTTGTGCTGTTTTAACAACTTGTTCTTTTAAAGCGACTCCATCGGTTTTTAATTTTTTCACTGTATCTTGAAATTTTGCACAGTTTGTTTTAAGTTGCTTTCTAAAATTTTTACCTGAAGTTGGTGTAGTAAGCAGAGCTGTAACGCCGCCAATTACTCCACCTACAAGCAGTCCTGCCGCTAAAGATCGACCTTTTGACATATACATCACCCCGAATATATTTTTGATCTGAATTGTCACATAACAAGAATGCATTGCATAGCTTGCTTTATTTTAGCATACTTTTTTAAAAAGGAGGGAGAGGGTTGTCTGTCATCTTGATTGTTTTGACATTAGTAAGCACTGCTTTTACCATCGGCTCCTTTTATTACTTAAAACTTCTTGCGTGTTCTTCATCATATCCGCCTAAACATATCCTTAAACAAAAAACGATGTTTTGTGTGGGAGGTGCGGGACTGGCATTTTTGCTTCTTTTTTTTATTAAGCTTCTTATATAAATATCGTTCACGTTCGCTTTTTTTTGACCATAAAAACGAAAAAACCTCTTAAAAATAAGAGGTTTGTCATGTTATTTCGGTTGTTCAGTCAGTCTTGAACGTTCCGTAATAACATATACGATTGGAAAAATGATAAACATGGCAACCGTGTTGATCAGTGTCGTTGGTAATACGACGACCGAGAACAATGTAGTAAATCCTTGATTCCCTGGCAGACCACTAATGAAAAGTGCTGCCGTCAGGAAGATAGCTCCTGATAAAATTGTTCCTGCCCCAGTCAATCCGCTAACGATAACAGTGTTTTTCTTCAGGTTTTTCAAGGCTAAAAATGAAACAAAAAAGATGACAGCTGTGATCGGTTTATCAATAACGTTTGGCAGTTGTCCGCCTGGGAATCCAGTTGTTAAGGCAGAAATGATGCCTGTCACGATACCGATCGTCAGAACATGTTGTACTTTTGGAAAAAGCATGATTCCCATAAACATCATAATTAACATCATATCAGGCTTCATTCCGAAGAAAAAAGGCGGAATGACTGTATGAAGCGCTGCTCCAATCGCAACAATTAGGGCCATTACGACTAACTCTTTTGTTTTCATGACTATTCTCTCTCCTCATCTAGGCTCTTTTTTAGCTTCCCAATAATATGCTCATCATTTATTGCGAAAGCTTTATGAAATTATATCAGACTTTAATAGGGAAGTGGAAGCCTTTTTATGGATGATTAGACTGACTCCTGAAAATGCTTCATAAACGAAGCCAGTTTCTCACAATCCTCTATAGAAACGGCATTGTAAATCGATGCCCGGCAGCCGCCAATTGAACGGTGTCCGCCAAGACCTACCATGTTTTCTTGTTTAGCTTTGGTGATGAATGATTTTGTCAGTTCATCATTTGTCAATGTAAAGGTAACATTCATGTTGGAACGACTATCAGTTCTAGCATGTCCACGGTAAAACCCATGACTATCGTCAATTGCTTTGTATAAGATCTCTGCCTTCTTGCGGTTGCGCTGTGCAATGGCAGAGAGTCCCCCTTGTTCTTTCAGCCATTCAAGCACAAGTGATAGCATATAAATGGCAAAAGTCGGAGGGGTATTATAAAGTGAATCTGTTTTTACATGTGTAGAGTATTTTAAGATTTTCGCAACCTGTTCGTTTTCCTGGGAAAGCAGGTCCTTTTTTAGAATCACGACGGTTACCCCTGAAGGTCCGAGATTTTTTTGGGCGCCGGCATAGATGATACCAAATTTTGAAACATCGATGGGTCTGCTTAAAATATCGCTCGACATATCCGCGACAATCGGAATTGAACAATCAGGAAACTGTTGCCATTGCGTCCCGAAAATTGTATTATTGCTTGTCAGATGCAGATAGGCACCGTCAGTTGGGACTTCTGAAATACTAGGGATATACCGATATGTGTCAGTTTCACTTGTCGCGATAATGGATGTATTTCCAAAAAGCTTTGCTTCAGCAAGCGCCTTCTCAGACCAAGAGCCAGTCATCACAAAATGTGCAGTTTTTTCCTTTGAGAGAAAGTTCATGGGAATCATTGAAAATTGAAGGCTTGCTCCACCTTGAAGAAATAACACTTCATAATCTTCAGGTATTTGCATTAGTTCTTTTAATCGGGCTTTTGCATGTTGATGTACAGCATCATATTCTTTGCTTCGATGGGATAACTCCATAACGGACATCCTTGCCCCATTAAAATCAAGAAATTCGTCTTTCGCTTTTTGCAACACTTCTAAAGGCAGTGCTGCAGGTCCTGCATTAAAGTTTGTTGTACGTATCATCACAATCGCTCCCTGTTCATGTGTAAAAATATAAAACAATCCTAACATAAAAGTTTCTCGTCATACATAAAAATTTGAATTGTGCGAATTTTGATCGGTAAGGATTTACTTGTGCAAAGGGGAGTTTTGGGATTGTGTAAATTTTGTGACAGCCGCGAAATGAAAACAGAAATGGCGGAGCGCCATTTCTGTTCATTTTAATCGGTTATTGATAGAAGAGGCGATATGTTGCAGATCTTCCGCTGTATAGTCATCTGCATGTGTTTTCCAGACTGCACCAAAGCCGTCCCCTTTTCCATAACGAGGAATGATGTGCATATGATAATGAAATACCGATTGTCCGGCTTGTTCACCATTGTTATTGAGTAGGTTTAATCCGATTGGTTGATATTCTTCTTTAATGGCTTTGGCGATTTTTGGTACAGCTTCGAAAAACTCTCTTGAAACATCAGGTGTCATTTCATAGATGTTTGTTTTATGGACTTTTGGTATCACCAGAGTGTGTCCTTTGGTGACTTGACTAATATCGAGAAAAGCCATCACATGCTCGTTTTCAAAAACTTTAGCAGAAGGAATTTCCCCCTTTAGAATTTGACAGAAAATACAATCGCTCATCCTTTGCCTCCTTTTTTACCGAAAGGTTATGTATAAGCACTATATTACCACATTTTTTGGGAAAATACGAAAACAGGGTGAACGGCTCCCCGCGTTCACCCTGCACCCTGAAGAAGGTTAGCTGTTCATAAAGAACTTCACACTGCCTTTTGCAAGTACCTCTTTATGAGGACTTGAAAACGCCACATTATTTCCTGCGACAAACACCTCATTTGATTAACATCTTTTTAGGATGCTTTTTCAATTCAGTGAATGAAAGAAATTTAAGCATTGACATGTTACACATTCTTTCCAAACGGACTTGCTGATTTGTTGTCTTTGACAAACACCTCATTTGCAAGGTTTGTTAAGCTTTCCTTCTTCATCAATTAGATTGTCCAAGAAAGCTTTAAACTATGCATTGATTTTTCTAACATGATGAAATCGTTTTTAATAACACCTTATTTTTGGTACTATTAAGAAAAATGCGAGAAAGGAACGAACGTATGTCACTATTGACTGTAACAGACCTAACTGGTGGGTATACAAGGAATCCAGTATTGCGTGATGTGTCATTTTCGATCAATCGGGAGCAGATTGTCGGTTTAATCGGTTTGAACGGGGCAGGTAAAAGTACAACAATTCGCCATATTATCGGCTTAATGGAACCGCATAAAGGATCTATTAAGCTGAATGGCAAAACATTTCTTGAAGATCCGGAAAACTATCGTTCACAATTTACGTTTATTCCAGAGACACCAATATTGTATGAAGAACTAACGCTTCGCGAACATTTGGAACTGACGGCGATGGCCTATGGATTATCAAAAGAAACGCTTGAAAAAAGGTTACCGCCACTATTAAAAGAATTCCGAATGGAAAAGCGTTTAAAATGGTTTCCAGCCCATTTTTCAAAAGGAATGAAACAAAAGGTCATGATTATGTGTGCGTTTTTAGTCGAACCAGACCTTTATATTATTGATGAACCATTCCTCGGACTTGATCCGTTAGCCATTAATGCATTGCTTGAACGCATGAAGGAAGCAAAGAAAAAAGGTTCAGCCGTTCTCATGTCAACACATATATTAGCCACTGCTGAACGATATTGTGATTCCTTCATCATTTTACATAATGGTGAAATACGGGCAAAAGGAACACTTGCAGAGCTCAGAGAGCATTTTTCAATGAAAGAGGCAAGTCTAGATGATCTGTATCTTGAGCTGACGAAGGAAGAGAGCGATGAATAGCATTCAAGGAATTTGGAAGGCGAGAGTTGAGGAGCATACTAAGGAAACAAGAGCTTATTTAAAATATATGCTAAACGATCATCTTGTGATTGTCATGATTTTTTTTATCGCAGGAGCTGCCAGTTGGTATAGTAAATGGTTGAAAACGATTCCTGACGGCTTTCCAGCTTACTGGGTGATGGCTGTTTTGTTTTCATTCATTTTGACAAGTTCATATGTCAGGACGCTGATTAAAGAAGCGGATTTGGTGTTTTTATTACCGCTTGAAGCAAATATGAAACCTTATTTTAGCCAAGCTTTTCGGTTTAGTTTTATCATCCAACTGTTTCCATTGCTTGCGATCATGCTGATCTTAGCGCCGCTTTATTTTGCAGTAAGTGGAATGACCTTATCAACTTATCTTTTTATATTACTGCAAATGCTTGTGCTAAAAGTTTGGAATATGACCATGCAATGGCGAATGACATTCCTTGGTGAAAAAAACATTAGAATGACAGATCAGATCGTTCGTTTTTTTCTGAATATATGTGCTGTTTACTTTGCATTGAAGGCTTCCTATATGTTTGCGATTGCGATATACATGATCATGGTTGCATTACTTGTATATTTCACATCATTTGCTCGAAAAAAATCGTTTAAATGGGAACAGCATATAGATGATGAAATCAAAAGAAAACAGCGTTTTTACAGACTGGCAAACTTGTTTACAGATGTGCCGCATCTCAGAAAACGTGCAAAAAGAAGGGCGTATCTTGACTGGCTGTTCAGCTTTATCCCATATGACCAGCGCCAGACATTTACTTTTATGTATAGCAGGGCTTTTATTAGATCGAATGATTATCTCGGTATCGTGTTGAGATTGACAGTCATTTTTGCCATTATCATTGGCTATTTTTCAAATTATCAATGGGTGTCTGCTGGACTGATCATCTTTACAGTATTTATCACCGGAATTCAGTTGACCCCGCTGTTCAATCATTTTTCTCACCTTTCTTTACAGGAGTTATATCCTGTCAATCAAAGAGAGAGAGAAAAAAGTTTCTTTGGGTTGCTTCATATTGTGTTAAGTGTTCAAGCATTCATATTGGCAGCCGCATTGGGTATTAAGTTAAACTGGTCTGGGATGTTTATCGGTTTAATAGGCTCTCTACTGCTGATATTTGTGATCATGAAGCCTTATTTTAACAGCAGATTAAAGAAAAATGCACGCAGATAAAAATGAATCCTTTTCTTTTACAGATCGTAAATATAAGAAGAGGTGAAAAAGGGCATGAATGAAAACCAGCTGTTTTTAGATGAAGCCTATCGTTGGAAACTGAAGTTTTTACGGAAGTCATCGATGGTTGAACGGCTGTCTAAAGGTGTACAGACAAAAATGAATGCCCAGATTCCTGATAAGGTACACAAGGCTGTCACAGAAGCCGTCAAAAAAATGGTTGAAGCAACATTGATAGGCTCAAATTTGACAACCGTTCAGAAAGACACAGGCACACTTACTCTAAAGGAAAAAAACCAACTTGCTCAAAAGGCGATTGCTCAATATCAGAAAGCAGCTGCTGCAGAAGGAATTGGAACCGGTGCTGGAGGGATATTTCTCGGATTAGCAGATTTTCCACTTTTGATCAGCATTAAAATGAAATGCTTGTTCGAATTGGCATCGATTTACGGATACGATGTTAAACAGAAGGAGGAACGATTGTTTCTCCTCTATATTTTTCAGCTAGCTTTTTCAGGAGAAAAACATCGAAAACATCTATTTGCTATCATCGAAAATTGGGATACTGAAAAAAGGGAAATCGATTGGAAAACATTTCAGCAGGAGTACCGAGATTATCTCGATTTTATTAAATTGTTTCAATTTATTCCTGGTTTTGGAGCAGTTGTTGGTGGTACAGCAAATTATAAATTATTGGGGCATCTTGGAGAGACTGCAAGACATATTTTTCATTTGCGACTTATAAAAGAGTAGTCGAATGAAGCAAAAAAAGGGCTGTCTAAAAAGTCTTTTATCAACATGATCAGGGGGGATTGCGAGCTAGGAGAAGGCTCGCGGATCGCCCGCGGAAAGCGAGCAAATTCCCCGATTTTTATTTCAGCCATAATTCAACATTTCTGGTGATAAGAAATGACAGCTCTGGCCATGATTTTGGCAGCAATCAGCATCGCTTTCTCATTGAAGTCAAATTGTGGATGGTGATGAGGAAAGACATTTTCTGTCATTTCAGGTGCTGCGCCAGTAAAGAAAAACGTTCCTTTTACATGCTGGAGATAATAGGCGAAATCTTCTCCACCCATTTGCATTTGGCTCTCTGTCACTTTTTGGACATCTGGCGTGTTCCTGGCGATATCAGCAAGAAAGGCTGTTTCTTGAGGATGGTTATTAACAGCCGGGTAACCTCTCTCATACAAGTATTGATAATCTCCGCCATGCATGCTACAAATACCTTTGACAACTCGTTCAATTTCGTTTTCAATTAAATATCTGATCTTTTCATTAAATGAACGAGCCGTACCGATTAAAACGGCTTTGTCAGCAATAACATTAAAAGAATTTTCGGCGAGAAATGACCCTGTTGAGATTACTGCTGGTTGTGTCGGATCTAGTCTGCGGCTGACAATCTGCTGGAGTGCGGAAACAATTTGTGAACCAATCAAGACTGCGTCCTTTGTTTCATGAGGCTGTGCAGCATGACCACCTTTCCCATTGATGGTAATCGTGAATCGGTCAGCAGCCGCCATGATTGGTCCTGTTTTATATTGAACCGTACCAAGTGGCACTGTTGCCCATAAGTGTGTGCCAAAAATGACATCCACTCCATCAAGGCAACCATCTTCAATCATTGGTTTGGCTCCACCAGGTGTATATTCTTCTGCATGTTGATGAATCATAACGAGCTTCCCTGTTAAATGTTTTCTATTTTCATTTAATACTTTTGCAAGAACAAGAAGTGTGGCAGTGTGTCCATCATGGCCACAGGCATGCATAACACCGGGAACCGTTGACCGATAAGAAACGTTTTTTTCATCTTGAATCGGAAGAGCGTCAAAATCGGCTCTTAAAGCAATAACAGGTCCAGGCTGTTCGCCCTCAATATAGGCAAGAACTCCGCCCCCGCCAACATTTGTGCGGATTGGAATACCAAGCGTCTGATAATAAGAGGCAATGGATGCAGCCGTTTTCTTTTCTTGAAAAGACAGTTCGGGATATTGATGAAAATGGCGTCTTAAGGTGACCATTTCATCATAGTGACTTTCTAACTGTTCACAAACAAACTGTTTTAAGCTTGTGATATCCAAAATAATTCCTCCTTTAAGGAATGATGACTTTTTTAAATTTTATGACAATTTAAGTGCTATTTCAATCTGTTTGTAAGATTTTGGAGAGATTCATTTCCTTGGAAATAATAAAAAAACTGCCAGACATTCAGGCAGCTTATTTGACAGAGTAATATGAACGAATATAAGAGGGACGGGAAAAAATGGTGCCATCATGGTTGATTCCTTCAGCTGAATGATGTTTTTTATGAGCTTCCAAGAAAGAAGTTGAATTTTTCCAGTCTTGAAAGGCTTGTTCTGTTTCCCAGAGTGTTAAGACAATATATATATCGCCTTCTGTTGGTCTAAGCATTCTGAGCGCTTTAAATCCAGGCTGATGTTCAACTTTTTCTGCTCGATTTTTAAAACGGGTTTCAAATAGCGGTCTTCCTTCAAAGGTCACAGGAATATTGTTGAGGACGGCAAAACCGGATGGATCCAATGTTCCAGATTGGTGGATCACTTCATAATGGTGAGGCGCTTGAAATACACTTTTTCCAGTCGCTTCTTGGAAAAGAATGGCGGAGTCATTCCCTTTCATAAATAGCATGTGCTCAAGATCATGTTGTTTTGCAAGCTTTTTTAAAAAATCAACTGTTCCATATGTAATATAGAAATTCATTTTGTTCACCCCTTTATTGATAGTATAACAAAAGGACAACTTAAAATTCTATCAACAAAACAAGCAAATATGAAACATAAAACGAGGAAAAAAATCCCACAATAAATATAAAGGAATGAGGTGAATAGATGAAAAAGAAATTTTTCATTCCAGTCATGATTGTAGTTGCCATTATGTTTTTTTCTTTAATTGGATATATTACAATTTTATTCTTAGGGGACTATGTTATTGATGAAAAGAAATTGATTTTCCACGCATCTTCAAAAATCATTGATCAAAACGGTGAAGAAGTAGCCAGTCTTTATACAGAAAACAGAAGGCCAGTCTCTATTCATGAAGTTCCCAAACATGTTAAACAGGCATTTATTTCTGTTGAAGACCAACGTTTTTACGAACATCATGGCATCGATTTGAAATCGGTGGGTCGCGCTGTTTACAAAGATGTTTTAGCTGGCAGCAAGGTCGAAGGAGGCAGTACGATCACCCAACAGCTTGCCAAAAATATCTTTTTAACAAATGATAAAACATTTTTTAGAAAAACAAAAGAAGTGATTATTGCCATTAATCTAGAGAGAGACTACAGCAAGGACAAGCTTTTGGAAATGTATTTAAACCAACTTTATTTCGGGCACGGTGTCTATGGAATTCAAGCAGCTGCCAATTACTTTTTTAGTAAAGATGTAAAGGACTTAACGCTCAGTGAAGGGGCGGTTCTTGCCTCACTTCCTAAAGCGCCCAATGCTTATTCACCGATTCTTCATCCGAAAAAAAGCAGGGAACGGCGTAATGTTGTCCTGAGCATGATGAATGAACAAGGATATATCACTTCAAAAGAAGTGGTCAGAGCACAAGGAAGCACATTGGGTCTACATGTTAAAGAAAAATCGAAAAACCCTTGGCTTGATAGCTATATAGACCTTGTAATAAAAGAAGCAGAAGAAAAGTATTCGATTTCCAGAGAACAGCTTCTTCAAGGTGGATATACAATCCGTGTTCCACTTGATGTATCCGTTCAAAAAGCGGCTTACAAACTCATGCAGGAAGATCACTACTTTCCTGGAACTGACCAACATGCAGAAGGCAGTGCAGTTTTTATTGATAATCAAACAGGGGGCGTGATTGCTGCTATTGGTGGGAGGGATTTTACTCCAAGCGGCTTTAATAGGGCAGTGGCAGCCCGTCAACCTGGATCGACTTTTAAACCGCTGGCTGTTTATGGACCAGCAATGGAAGAAAAGCGCTATAAACCATACTCTTTACTTGAGGATAAACAGCTTTCATATAACGGCTATACTCCAAAAAATTATGATATGCGCTATGAAGGAAAAGTGTCAATGGTTGATGCGCTAACATATAGCAAAAACGCCCCTGCTGTCTGGATGTTAAATGAACTAGGTGTTGAAACTGTAAAACCTTATTTAAATAAGCTAGGCATGGACATTCCTGATGATGGACTCTCATTAGGATTAGGTGGCTTGGAAAAAGGGGTATCACCTCTCCAATTGGCTGGTGCATACCGGTCATTTGCCAATTCAGGAAAGTATGTTAAACCATATTTGATAAAAAAAATTACTGATGAAAACGGAGAGGTTTTGTTTCGCCACCAAGAGGAATCCGAAAGAGTTTTCAGTAAACAAACTTCATGGAATATGACACGGATGCTTCAAGAGGTTGTCAAGACAGGTACTGGAAAAGCTGGCGATTTTCCTGGAGAGATTGCTGGAAAAACAGGTTCCACTTCTTATACAGGTAAAGAAGGCGCAACAAAAGACGTATGGTTTGCAGGCTATACACCCGAAGTGACGGGGGCTGTCTGGATGGGTTATGATAAAACAGATGAAACCCACTATTTAAAAGGTGGAAGCTCATATCCGACAATGTTGTTCAAAGATATTTTGAAACAGTCCAATCAGAAACATATTTCATTTGAAAAACCTGAAGGAATCAAAGATTTGGAACGGCCAATACATTTGAAAGATTTAGAAACTGTGAATGCTAATTATTCCTTTACACCGCTCGGATTGATTACGGTGTCATTAACATGGCAAGAACAAGAGGATAAAAGAGCAGAATATAGAATTTATGAAAAAAAGGATGGAGAAGAACAACTGATTGATACTGTTAAAGGTAAAGGAAGCTATGAAATTCCATATTCCAATATCTTTTCGGGTTCGTCCTACAAGGTTGTTCCATACAATCCGCAGACGAAAACAGAAGGGAATGGGACTGAGTTTATTAAACCTGAATTGTTTCATTAAATTGATGAATTGGTGAATTCATCAATTTTTTGAACAATAAGTATGAATTGTATACTGATGATCAAAAAAACGTTATATTTGAAGAAGCTATTTTAATGGACGTGCGGTTTGCAAGTGAAAGGTGGAAATCGAGAGTGAATAATAAAGCTTTTAATGACACGTTTTTAAAAGCGTGCCGAGGAGAAAAGAGCGATCATGTTCCTGTGTGGTATATGAGGCAAGCGGGAAGATCACAGCCGGAATACCGAGCATTAAAAGAAAAATATAGTTTGTTTGAAATTACACATCAGCCTGAATTATGTGCCTATGTGACAAGGCTGCCTGTTGAAAACTACGGTGTTGATGCAGCGATTCTTTATAAGGATATTATGACACCGCTTCCAGGAATAGGTGTTCAAGTTGAAATTAAAAATGGAGTCGGTCCTGTGATCGACAATCCGATCAATTCTCTTGCAGATGTTGAAAAACTTGGTGAACTAGAGCCAGAAGAGGATATTCCATATGTGCTTAAAACAATTAAATTGCTAACGGAGGAACAGCTGAATGTTCCATTGATCAGCTTTACAGGAGCGCCATTTACATTGGCAAGTTATATGATAGAGGGCGGACCTTCGAAAAACTACAACAAAACAAAAGCATTTATGTACAGTCAGCCTAAAGCATGGGAACTACTGATGAAAAGATTAGCGAAAATGGCGATTGTTTATGTGAAGGCGCAAATCCGTGCCGGTGCAAATGCGATTCAAGTGTTTGATTCATGGGTGGGGGCGCTCAATGCAAATGATTACCGGACCTACATTAAACCAACAATGGATATGTTGTTTAAAGAATTAAAAAAAGAAGGTGTGCCACTGATCATGTTCGGAGTGGGGGCGAGCCACCTTGCCCGTGATTGGCATGATCTTTCACTTGATGTCGTAGGACTTGACTGGAGAATGAGTATTCAAGAAGCAAGGGATCAAGGACTTGTCAAAACCCTTCAGGGAAATCTTGATCCAGCTATATTGCTTGCTCCATGGGAAGTGATTGAAGCAAGAACAAAATCAATTTTGGATCAAGGAATGATGACAGACCGGTTTATTTTTAATCTTGGACATGGTGTTTTTCCTGAAGTCAATCCTGATACACTGAAAAGATTAACATCTTTTATTCATGATTACTCCTCTTCTAAAACCTTGTGAGCAATTATGTTGGACTTTTCCGGTTAAACTGTCAAAATACTTAGAGATGCGAGATCTAAAGAAGAGGTGTTCATGTTGAGTAAAAAGAGGATGGGGCTTCTTGTTATGGCGTATGGAACGCCGTACAAGGAAGAGGATATTGAACGGTATTACACACACATTCGACGAGGCCGAAAGCCAGAGCCGGACATGCTTCAAGATTTGAAAGATCGCTATCGTGCGATCGGTGGAATATCTCCACTTGCAAAAATCACTAATGAACAGGCGACACAATTAGAAAAACATTTAAATCAGATTCAAGATAAGATTACATTTAAAGTATATATCGGACTTAAACATATTGAACCGTTTATTGAAGATGCCGTTTACGAGATGCATAAGGATGGGATCACAGAAGCAGTCAGCATTGTGTTGGCTCCGCATTTTTCTACATTTAGTGTTAAGTCTTATCAAAAGCGAGCAGATACAGAGGCAGAAAAACTGGGCGGCTTGACGATCACATCAATTGACAGCTGGTATGATGAGCCGAAATTTATCACATATTGGGCAGAGCAAGTGAAACAGACATTTGCACAATTGACACCAGAAGAGAGGGAAGACGCTGTTGTGATTTTATCGGCACATAGCCTTCCCGAGAAAATAATTGAGCTAGGGGACCCTTATCCTGACCAACTCAAACAATCTGCCAGATTGATAGTCGAAGAGGCGGGGATTGAGAATTATGCGATCGGTTGGCAAAGTGAAGGGAATACACCAGACCCTTGGCTTGGGCCAGATGTTCAAGATTTGACACGTGATCTAGCAGATCGAAAAGGTTACAAGACGTTCATTTATGTACCAGTCGGTTTTGTAGCAGACCACTTGGAAGTGTTGTATGACAACGATTTTGAATGCAAAGCTGTGACAGATGATCTCGGAGCAAGCTATTACAGACCGGAAATGCCTAATGCAAAACCGGAATTTATTGATGCTTTAGCTACCGTTGTCTTGAAAAAATTGGAGAAAGAATTGTAAAGAAGGCGATTGATATGAGTAGCGAACGAAAGCGGATTGTCATTATCGGCGGCGGTATTACAGGATTGACCGCAGCTTTCTACTTGGAGAGAGAAATCAAAAAAAATCATCTCTCTGCTGAAGTGACGCTTGTTGAAGCGAGTCCAAGGCTAGGTGGAAAAATCCAGACCGTTCACAAAGATGGCTATATTATTGAAAAAGGTCCAGATTCCTTTTTAGAACGAAAACAGAGTGCACCGCAGCTTGTTAAAGATTTGGGAATGGAGCATTTACTTGTCAATAATGCAACAGGACAGTCTTATGTTCTCGTCAATGAAAGTCTCTATCCAATTCCTGAAGGTGCAGTCATGGGTGTGCCGACAAAGATCGGTCCTTTTTTAACGACAAGTTTGTTTTCTTTTCATGGAAAATTGAGAGCTGCAATGGATTTGGTTCTTCCGGCAAGCAAACCCCAAGAGGATCAGTCACTGGGAGAATTTTTTAGACGGCGTGTTGGCGGAGAAGTCGTTGAGAACTTGATTGAACCGCTTTTGTCAGGTATATATGCAGGCGATATTGATCGGCTTAGTCTGATGTCAACATTTCCACAGTTTTATTTAACAGAGCAGAAATATCGAAGTTTGATTGTTGGAATGAAAAAATCAAAAAGTGGAAATGCCAAAAAACCAGCAGTAAAGAAGAAGGGGCTTTTTCAAACATTAAAAACCGGATTACAAACGATTGTCGAAGAATTGGAAAAACAGCTTGAATTGACGACAATCTATAAAGGAACAAAAGTAGTCAGTATAGACCGTGACCAAGATCAGTATAGTTTGATGTTGGATAATGGAGGTATTCTTGATGCCGATGCAGCAGTGATGACAGCACCATATAAAGCGATCACTTCGATATTTCAAGGTGAGGATTGGCTGGAAGGACTGGAAGATATTGTTTCAACATCTGTTGCCAATGTGGCACTCGGTTTTCCTGAAGAAGCTGTAGAGATGAATCAAGAAGGGACAGGTTTTGTCATTTCACGGAACAGTGATTTCTCGATTACTGCTTGTACATGGACAAATAAAAAGTGGCCTCATACAACGCCAAGGGGTAAAGTTTTATTAAGAGCCTATGTCGGAAAAGCTGGAGACGAATCGGTTGTTGAACAGTCAGACAGTGAAATGATTAGAATCGTCCTCGAAGATTTAAAACGGATCATGAAGATTGATGGTGAACCGGAAATGAGCTGTATCACAAGATGGAATGACGCCATGCCGCAGTATCATGTCGGTCATCAACAAAAGATTAAGAAACTGAGAGATGGTTTGAAAACATCTTATCCCGGGATTTTTGCAACAGGCGCTTCTTTTGAGGGAGTCGGAATTCCCGATTGTATTGACCAGGGGAAACAAGTCGTCTCTGATGTACTTGCATATTTATTTGAACAAACAAAATAGAAAAATATGAAAAGCTGTCGATATGAAACATGACGGCTTTTTTTTTTGTCGAAAAAACCACAAAAAAATGTTTTCTGAGAAAACAAATTAAATGTTTGCATTTCGAATAAAGTTGTGTTAAATTACATATTATACTTAATGACTAAAACGTTCAAATAGTCATTTTAGGAGTGAAAAAGCATGAGCATAGATCGAAAAGCGCTTATTATCGAAGCTGCAGCAAAATCATTTGCTCAATTTGGGTATAAGGCAACAACGATGGATCTGGTAGCAAAGCTCGCGAACGTTGGCAAGGGTACCATTTATACTTTTTTCAAAAATAAAGAAGAATTATTCAGTGAAATCTTTTCTTCTTTGTTAGCTGAAATGAAACAAACAGCAGACGAGGCTATTGATCCTCATCTTCCGTTTCATGAAAATGCGCATCGTGCGTTAATTGCTATATTAGAATACAGAAAAAAGCACCAACTGACCATTAAAATTTTTCAAGAAGGTGCGGAGCTTGGCACACCAGCTGCTAAGGAAGTGATAGAAAAGCTTGAGCGAATGATTATGACTTACATTAAGAAAAAAATAAAAGAAGCCATTAAAAATGAGGATATTAAACCTTGCGATGCTGAGTTAAATGCATTTGTTATTTTTAAACTTTATGTTGCCCTTATCTTTGATTGGGAAAAACATCATGAACCATTAAAAACAGAAGATATCGCAGAAATGCTCAAAATGTATATTTTAAAAGGATTGTCCCTTTAGATAATCCTTTTTTTAAAGGGCCAAAAAGTGCGGCCAATTTTTAGGAGGCGTATCAACAATGAATGTTTTACGAAACCAGTGGAGAGAACTGTATACAAATAAAAAACTGTTGATTTCTGTTATCGGAGTTCTCTTTATTCCGCTGATTTACAGTAGCGTCTTTTTGGCAGCATACTGGGATCCTTATGGAAATGTCGATCAGCTTCCTGTGGCTGTCGTGAATGCTGACAAGGGAACGACATATGAGGGAAAAGATCTTCACATCGGTGACGATCTTGTCAAAAAAATGAAGGAAGATAAAAAGTTTGATTGGCATTTTACATCAAAAGATGAAGCATTAGATGGTCTGAAAAATGAGGAGTATTACATGGTGGTCGAAATCCCTAAAGATTTCTCGAAAAATGCCAGCACTGTATTAGATAAGAAACCGAAAAAACTGCAATTAATCTATCATACAAATGCCGGCCGAAACTATGTTGGTGCGCAAATTAGTGATAAGGCTATTGAGAAGCTTCAACATTCTGTCGGTTCGGAAATCACTGAGCAGTATGCTGAAGTCATATTTGATAATTTCGGTAAACTTGCTAAAGGGCTTGATCAAGCAAGTGAAGGAGCCGGAAAACTTGATCATGGCTTAAAAGATGCGAGAAAGGGCAGTCAAAAGCTTGAAAAGAATCTAAAAAAATTGGCAAAATCACAAATGAAATTTAATAAAGAAGGAATGAAAAAATTCGGAGCAGGAAATGCTACTTTGAACAAAAAAATCCATGAGCTTGATTCAGCACTTGCTCAATTCCAACAAAAAAGCGGGGAGCTCTATAACGGTTCAAAAAAACTGCAAGAAGGTATGTCACCGCTCGTCTCAGGTTTAGGACAGATGAATGAAAAAGCTGAGAAAATTAGTCAATTTGAAAAATTGATCTCAGATGAAAAAATCTCACAACTTGAAACCACACTTTCTAAGGCTGAAAAGGCTAAAAAAGACATTACTCAAATTGCAACTGAGATTACAAAACTTGAAAAAGCATTGAAAAACCAAAAAGGTAATATTAAAAAAATTATTGAATCCAGTAATCTTTTGACAAAAGAACAGAAAGCAGCTTTAGCAAAACAGATAGAAGAGAAGGCAGGCGATATAAAACTGCCTGAATTAGATCAGTTGAAATCGCGAATTCCCGATCTTAGTAAACTGCCTGATCTTTCGAATATCAAAAAAGAAATTGAGAAATTAAAAAATGTGCCTGATGATGTAAACAAACTTTATAAAGGTTCACAAAAAATTCAAAAGGGAATGGACAGTCTGACAGATGGGTTATCTGCATATAATGAAAAGTTCTCTCAAGCAAAAGCTGGATCTTCTAAAATTGCTAATGGCAGTCAGACGCTAACTGAGAAGTTTGCAGATCTACAAAGTGCTTCTAAAAAGCTAGAAGATGCTTCATCTAAATTGGCAGATGGTGCCACAACACTTGATGATGGTCTTGGTAAACTGTCTGATGGAAGCGGCAAGCTATCAAATAAACTTTCTGATGCAGCTGATAAGACAGGTAATATTAAAGCTGGAAAAGATAACTATCATATGTTTTCTAATCCTGTTGGTGTTGATGACGACAAAATTAACAATGTTTCAAATTATGGAACGGGATTAACACCATATATATTATCGCTTGGTTTATTTGTCGGTGCCTTAATGATTACCGTTGTGTTTGATGTGAAAGAGCCTTCAGCCCGCCCTGAATCGGCATTAAGCTGGTTCTTTAGTAAGTTTAGTATTCTTCTTCCAGTCGGGATATTGCAAGCTGTCATTGCTTGCACAATCATTCTCTTCGGGATCGGTCTTGAAGTAGAAAGTATCTGGAGATTTTATGTATTTAGTATCATCATGAGCATTACATGCGTGCTGATCATTCAGTTTTTGGCAGCAGCACTGGGTAACCCCGGTCGGTTTATCGCTGTTATCATCCTTGTGCTCCAACTCGGAGGAAGTGGTGGAACATTCCCAGTAGCGCTTGTCCCTGAGTTTTTCCAAAAGGTTCATGCTGCACTTCCGATGACTTACAGTATCGCTGGTTATAGGGCAATTATTTCAAGCGGAGACTATGGTTATATGTGGGAACAAGCCGAGGTACTCGGCGCCATTGCAATCATGATGATGGCATTGATCATAATTTATTTCGGAGTCTTGTTAAGAAAAGGAAAAGTGACAGAACAGCCTGCTTCATAGATGAAAAGCGGACATCAATTAACGATGTCCGCTTTTTTTAATGATTTGGAAAGGAGCTGTCTAAAAAGTCCTTTTTTAACATAAATCAGGGGGGAATTGCGAGACTCCTGCGGAAAGCGTGCAAATTCCCCAATTTTTGTTCATCCACTACTTTTGATTAGAAAGTTTTCACGCCCCATTTTACTATCATACCTGAGTATGTAAGACCACCGCCAAAGCCGTAAAGTATCAGAATGTCTCCTTCCTTCAACATCTTATTTTGAACCGCGTTATCGAGAGCGAGAACAATGGAAGCAGAAGATGTATTGCCAAACCATTCAACACTTGTTAGTGCCTTTTCAATGGGGATTGCCGCTTTTTCACAAATTGATTCGATCATTCTCAAGTTAGCGCTGTGAGGTACGAACCAATCGATCTGTTCAATCTGCATTTCTGCCTGTTTAAGTAGTTTTTGAATTCCTTCAGGGATAGTTCGCACCGCCCATTTATAAACTTCGCGTCCATTTTGGATCATTTTCCCGTTCCCCTTCAGTTGCTCTCCTTTTAAATCATTTCTTAAACCTGTTCTATACAAGTGTCTCGCTCCATCTCCATTTGTACTTTGGACAAAGGTAATAAAGCTCGGGGTTTGCTCTTCTCGTTCAAGCAATAAAGCACCTGCCCCGTCTCCAAATAAAATACATGAACTACGGTCTGTGTAATCTGTTACTTTTGATAATGTTTCTCCAGCAATGACAAGAATTTTCCTGTGCAGTCCTGAGGTAATCAGGCCGTTGGCAACATGAAGAGCGTATGTTAAACCAGCACAAGTTGCATTTAAATCAACTGCTCCAATGTCAGTCCAGCCAAAATATTCTTGAACTTGACAAGCTGTGCTCGGAAAAGAGTAGTCGGCAGTTGTTGTAGAGACGATGACCATCTCAATATCATCAAGTGTGCCAGCATACCTATTTTTTAAATCTTTGACAGCTTGAATACAAAGATCTGATGTGAATTCATGTTCACTTGCCAATCGTCGTTCTTTCATGCCCGTCCGTTGGATCATCCATTCATCAGAAGTGTCAATCATTCTTTCCAAATCTTTGTTTGTCAGCCGTTTTTCTGGCACATAAGTACCGATTGCAGAAATACGTGCTTTTGATCCATTCATAAAGCTCACTCTCCTTTTTCATATTATAGCACAAGGTATTAGTATCTGGTGCTAATTTTCTCATCAGTCTGAATCATGTATACTAAATAAAGAAATACCAGAGGAGGAATCAAAATGGGATCTGTTAATGAAACGATGCAACTTATTAAACAGCTAGTCTCAATACCTAGTCCGACAGGAAATACATATGAGATCATTGACTTTATTAACCGTCTGCTTAAGGAACAAGGAATCGAAACGAAGCGAACTCAAAAAGGAGGTCTGATTGCTGTCGTTCCTGGATGTGACAAGGCACGGCACAGGGTATTGACCGCGCATGTTGATACACTTGGAGCAATGGTAAAAGAGATTAAAGAAGACGGTCGTCTGAAAATCGATTTGATTGGGGGATTTAACTATCATTCTATTGAAGGTGAGTATTGCCAAATTACCACTTCCTCTGGCAAAGTATATAGCGGAACCATTTTAATGCACCAAACATCTGTTCATGTTTATAAAGATGCGGGAAAAGCTGAACGCAACCAAAAAAATATGGAAGTCCGAATTGATGAGCCTGTCTGTAATGAAAAAGAGACGAAGGCACTCGGAATTCATGTTGGTGACTTTATTTCTTTTGATCCAAGGGTCGAGATCACTTCTAGCGGTTTTATCAAATCTCGTCATTTGGATGACAAAGCCAGTGTTGCCTTACTCATTCAACTGATCAAAAAAATTAAGTCGGAAAACATCACGCTTCCTTATACAACGCATTTTTTAATTTCTAATAATGAAGAAATCGGTTATGGCGGCAATTCTAATATTCCGTCTGAAACCGTTGAATATATGGCCGTTGATATGGGGGCAATCGGAGATGGACAATCATCAGACGAGTATACGGTATCGATTTGTGTTAAAGATGCAAGTGGTCCATATCATTACAAACTTAGACAGAACCTTGTCAGGCTTTGTGAAAAGCATGGAATAGACTATAAATTAGACATTTATCCGTACTATGGATCAGATGCATCTGCTGCGATTCAATCTGGGTATGATATCGTTCACGGTTTGATCGGTCCAGGAATAGATGCTTCTCATGCATTTGAAAGAACACATAAGAGATCTTTGGAACATACAGCAAAGCTTCTATATTATTATGTTCAGTCTGAGATGATCGAATAGGAAAAAAAGCCACCCAAAACGGCCGGACGTCGCTTTGGGCGGCTAAAAATGGATCTCTTTTTCTATAGTACAGTATATGTGAAAGTGAAGAAAACGATTGGACGGGTTTGGGTTTATGGGTCAATCTGCACCGAGGATGTCCTGAAAGTAAGGTTCATTTATAAAAATTGGGGAATTTGCTCGCTTTCCGCGGGCGATCCGCGAGCCTCTTCGGAGCTCGTTCCTTGCTCCTGTGGGGTCTCGCAATCCCCCCTGATCATGTTGATAAAGGACTTTTAGAAAGCCCCGTTTTTTTTCTATTAGAAAAGATCTAGTTCAGCTGGACATTTTTATATCTTGAGGTTCTAGTTTATTCAATTCTGCTTGTCCTTTCATCATATTATATTCGCCTTCCCATTTTGACATGACGACTGCAGCAAGAGCGTTTCCTGTGAGATTAACGACTGTGCGTGCCATGTCCATAATGCGATCGACACCTGCAATAAATGCTAGCCCTTCACTCGGGATACCAATCGTTCCGAGTGTCGCTAAAAGAACGACAAAAGATGTGCCGGGTACAGCGGCCATTCCTTTTGATGTAATCATCAGTACAACAATTAATGAAATCTGCTGACCGATTGACAGGTCAATCCCGTATACTTGTGCCAAAAACAATGTGGCAATCGCTTGGTACAAAACAGAACCATCTAGATTGAATGTATAACCAATCGGAATCACAAATGAAACAATCGCTTTCGGACAGCCGATTTTCTCCATCTTTTCCATCACACGGGGAAGAACGGTTTCTGAGCTTGATGTACTAAAAGCAAGCAGTAGCTCGTCTTTTATGTAAGCCAAAAATTTTAATATATGAATACCAGCTAATTTACCGACGATTCCAAAGATGACAAACAAGAAAAATGCTAATGCAAAATAAACGAGTAAAACGAGTTTTCCTAAAGAAAGAAGTGAAGAAAAACCGAATTTTGAAACTGTAACACCGATTAAGGCAAACACACCAAATGGCGCAACCTTCATCACAAGATTTACAACATGAAACATCGCGTGGGAAGTCGCCTCAAAAAAGGAAAGAACCGGTTTGCCTTTTTCGCCGATTGCTGAAACACCTAATGCAAAAAGGACGGTAAAGCAAATGATCGCCAACATGTCCCCATCAGCTAGAGAGTGGAAAAAATTTGTTGGTACAATGTGCAGAAAAGTATCTGCAATCGATGTTTTCCCTGCTTCTTTTTCACTTTGAACATACTGGCTAATATCTGTTTTCTCATGATTAGAAAAGTGAACACCTTCTCCAGGATGCAAAAGGTTTCCTAGTAAAAGACCTAACAAAATTGCAAAAGTAGTAATGATCTCAAAATAAAGAATTGTCCGAAATCCAAGCCGGCCAATTTTTTTACCATTACCAGCACCAGCGACACCAACGATTAAACTGGATACAACGATAGGGATAACAATCATTTTGATTAATCTTAAAAATAAATCGCCAATCGGTTGAAGATATCTTTCCACAGCCGGATTTCCAAACCAAATGGCACCAACAGCTACACCTAAAATCAAGCCAAGAAAAATTTGCGTGGCCATACCCATTTTAAATTTTCTCATAAACGTCCTCCCAACATTCAATTATTATATGAGAATATTAATGAAATAAACATTAAATTAAGTATAACGAAATAAAAAGCGCTTCGTCCAATAAAAAACAAACGTCCGAATAGATCGAAAATTTTTAAAAAAAGGATCATTATTATTAATCTGAAAAAAATAAATTTTGAATAGATTCATCAAAACAAAAAAAGCTGGCGAATGGGAGGTGGAAAATCCCATTCGTCAGCTTTTCGTTCTATTCTATCATTCTTTAAAGCTCTTTCACTTTTAAACATTTGCAGCATGTATTTCCATAACATTCATGCTGTTCTTCTATGTCATGACCGCATTTTGTGCATTTTTTGGCAGGTAAATTTCTGAAAAAATCGGTAATTTTCGCAAGCATTGTGATTCCCCCAGTAGATTGAATTACCATCATTGTATTATAACAGTTCAATTAAGTGCAATGGCTGTTTCATGACAAATGTGAGGACATTTTATGACAAAACATAAAGCATGCATTTTCACAGAAAAATGGGTATATTGAATAAAGGGATACATATAAAGAGGTGTGATAAACATGAAGATCACGGTTATTGGCTGTTATGGCGGTTTTCCTGCAGCAAATGAAGCGACTTCCGGTTATTTGTTGCAATCCGGTGATTATTCACTGCTTATTGATTGCGGCAGTGCGGTTTTGTCCAAACTACAGCAATTTTTACCTGTTGAAAAACTAAACGCCGTTATTTTATCTCATTATCACCATGATCATATAGCTGACATTGGACCTTTACAGTTTGCTAAATTGGTCGGTTCACAGCTGGGAAAAGGCGATCGGGTACTTCCGATATATGGACATTCGTTTGATGAAGGACAATTCTTGCGCCTTACATATAAAACCCATACTGTAGGTAGAGCGTATGATTCAGAAAAGCCTCTAACAGTAGGACCGTTTACGGTGAATTTTTTGAAGACAGTCCACCCGGTTGAATGTTTTGCTATGCGTATAACAGATGGTGTACACTCTGTTGTTTATACAGCAGATTCAAGTTTTCAAGAAGCGTTTATCCCTTTTTCAGATGGAGCTGATTTGTTAATAAGTGAGTGCAGCTTTTATGCTGATCAGGATGGGATCAATGCCGGACATTTAAACAGTCTTGATGCCGGGCGAATAGCACGGGATGCTGGAGTCGGACAACTTTTGCTAACACATTTGCCGCACTTTGGAGATCATCAAGAGCTAATAGAAGAGGCAAAAACGGTTTTTAATAGAGGAGTTCATCTTGCGAAAACTGGTTTTGTTTGGGGAGACTAAGGAGGAGCGGACATGCTATTTATAGATAATCAACATATTACAGATCCACGAATCAATTTGGCAATTGAGGAGTACTGCTTAAAATACCTTGATCCTGAACAGACATATTTGCTGTTTTACATCAATCAGCCATCAATCATCATTGGGAAAAATCAAAATACAATTGAAGAAATCAATACGAAATATGTTGAAGATAATGGGATTATTGTTGTGCGGCGGCTGTCTGGAGGTGGGGCAGTCTATCATGATCTTGGAAACTTGAATTTTAGCTTTATCACCAAGGATGACGGCAACAGCTTTCATAATTTTAAGAAATTCACAGAACCTGTCGTTGCTGCTTTACAGCGGCTAGGTGTAAAAGCTGAGCTGAGCGGTCGAAATGATTTGATGGCAAACGGTCGAAAAATTTCTGGGAATGCCCAGTTTTCAACAAAGGGAAGAATGTTTAGCCATGGAACACTTTTATTTGACTCTGAAATCGAACATGTTGTCTCAGCATTAAATGTCAAAAAAGAAAAAATTGAGTCTAAAGGAATTAAGTCGATCCGCAGCCGTGTTGCTAATATTAGTGAGTTTCTAAACGAAAAGATGACAACAGAGGAATTTCGTCAATTGCTGCTCCGTTTTATTTTTGATACGGATGGAGACATTCCTGAGTATAAACTAACTGATGAAGACTGGAAACAGATCAAACAAATTTCAAAAGAACGCTATCAAAACTGGGATTGGAACTATGGGAAATCACCTAAATTCAACCTTCAGCATTCTAAACGTTTCTCAGCTGGATCGATTGACATTCGTCTGGAAGTTCAAAAGGGTATTATTCAAGAGTGCAAGATTTTTGGGGACTTTTTTGGTGTTGGTGATGTCAGTGAGATTGAAGAAAAGCTCTCAGGTGTTCAATATGGGCGAGAAACCATTGAAGAAGCACTTCAAGGCATTGATCTCAAAGTTTATTTCGGTAACATTTCAAAAGAAGAGTTTTTTGAGCTCATTTATTAAAAAAGCCGTCTAAAAGCGGCTTTTTTTATAGGGATGGAAGATATTTTCTGCTAGAGTCTTGAGTGTTGTTTGTTCATTTACTATAATGGGAATAGATTTTGATTATTAAAAAAATGAATGGGTATTCATTCATTTTTAAAGGGGTGGGAGAATGAATTTAGTTTCAAAACTAGGGGAGACTGCTAAATTAAAGCCTGATAGGACCGCTTATATTTTTGGAGATCAAACAGAAACATACGGGGGACTACAAGAAAAAATTGATCGTTTTGCTGGGGGATTATATGAGATAGGGGTAAAAAAAGGTGATCATATTGCACTGCTTTTAGGAAATACACCACATTTCCTAGTTTCCTTTTTTGGAGCATTAAAAGCTGGAGCTGTCATCATTCCCATCAATCCAACCTACACACCAACAGAGATTGGTTATTTGTTGAAGAATGGGGATGTAAAAGTTGTCGTCGCAGACGGTAAGTTGTTGCCATTATACGAAAAGATGCACGAAATGTTTCCAAAAATCGAACAGGTCATCCTTTGTGAAACAAGTGAACCGCTTCAAGAATCAGAAAATCTTCAGGTAAACAAGAAATTGAAATCGTTTGCAAACCTCATGAAATCTTCTGTTCGGGTTTTTTCTGAGCCTAATCAGGATGATATTGCAGCGATTCTCTATACATCAGGAACGACTGGAAAGCCAAAAGGAGCGATGTTAACACATCAAAATCTCTTTTCCAATGCTAATGATGTCGCCCAATATTTAACTATGGATGAAGATGATCTTGTTGTTGCAGCATTGCCAATGTTTCATGTGTTTTGCCTAACGGTCTGTATGAATGCTCCTCTTATGAATGGAGCAGCCGTTCTCATCATGCCAAAATTTAGTCCGTCTGCTGTTTTTGAATTGGTGAAAAAGCATAAAGCAACAATTTTTGCCGGTGTCCCAACAATGTATAATTATTTGTACCAGCATGAGGGAGCAAATGAAGATGGATTTGCTTCTGTCCGTATTTGTATCTCAGGAGGAGCAGCTATGCCTGTCGCCCTGTTAAACAATTTTGAAAAAAAATTCAATGTCCTTGTTTTAGAAGGCTATGGTTTATCAGAAGCATCACCTGTTGCATGCTTTAATCCATTTCATACTGGAAGGAAACCCGGTTCAATCGGTACCAATATCCTTAATGTAAAAAACAAAGTTGTGAATGAGTTTGGTGAAGAACTTCCACCCAATCAAGTAGGTGAATTGATTGTTAAAGGACCAAATGTCATGAAGGGTTATTATCAAATGCCTGAGGAAACGGCTCATACAATTAAAGATGGCTGGCTATATACAGGTGATTTGGCAAGGCAAGATGAAGACGGATATTTTTACATTGTCGACAGAAAAAAGGATATGATCCTTGTCGGTGGTTACAATGTCTATCCGAGAGAAGTTGAAGAAGTGCTGTACAAACATCCAGATGTTGCTGAAGCGGTCGTCATTGGTGTTCCTGATCCTAATAAGGGGGAAGTGGTGCAATGTTATGTTGTACCGAAATCAAAGACATTGACTGAAGAGGAGATTGTTTCACATTGCGAGAGACATCTCGCGAAATACAAACGGCCATCAACCATTACCTTTTTAGATGAAATTCCGAAAAATTCTACTGGTAAAATCCTAAGAAGAGCTTTAAAAGACATTTTAACAAAACAATCATAGCAAGAATGGGACGTGAATCGCGTCCTTTTTTTTTATGAATTCAAAAAGCAGTGTGCCGATATCTGCGAAAGACTTGTTCTAATGTTTCCTTAAAAAGCTTACAATAGAAAGTAACTGCTACCTGAGAAGGAGTGATTCATCCATGTGGAAATGGATTACGGGAGCCGGTCTGCTTTATGTACTGTACGGAGTTTTTTTCTATTGGTATTTATTCATGACCGGAGAATCTTCCGTTCCTGAGGCATTAAAAGGGACAAGTGCAGATCCGGCAACATTTATGAATCAGCATGAGCTTGTCCTTACAGAAGAATATTCGAGAATCAAAGATTTTATATTTTTTCTCAGAATTCCGTTTGAATGGTTTTTGTTTTTTATTTTGTTAATTGCCGGTTTATCAAAAAAAATGAAACAATGGGCAGAGCAAACATCAAAGCGAAAGTTTATTCAAATAACTGCTTATGTGTTCACCTTATCATTCATTATGGTGCTCGTATCCTTGCCGCTCGATTGGATGAGCTATCAAATGGCGCTTGATTATGGCATTTCAACCCAAACTCAAGCGAGCTGGATCAAAGATCAAATCATCGACTTTTGGATTAATTTCCCTTTAACGTTAGGTGCGGTGATGGTATTTTATTGGCTTGTCAAAAAACATGAAAAACGCTGGTGGCTCTATGCATGGGGTTTAACAATACCTGTGACACTATTTTTGTTTTTTCTCCAACCAGTTGTGATTGATCCTTTATATAACGATTTTTATCCGTTGAAAAATAAAGAACTGGAATCAAGTATTTTAAAGCTGGCAAATCAAGCGAATATTCCTGCTGATCAAGTGTATGAAGTTAATATGTCTGAAAAAACCAATGCGCTAAATGCTTATGTAACCGGGATCGGTGCCAATAAGAGGGTTGTACTTTGGGATACGACTTTAAATAAATTGGCTGAGCCTGAGATATTATTTATTATGGCGCATGAAATGGGACATTATGTAATGAAGCATGTCTATATCGGACTTGCAGGGTACTTGCTGTTATCACTTGTTGGTTTTTATCTCATTGCTAAACTATATAAATGGGTGATTAACCGCTATGGGAAGCGGCTTCACATTAAAAACAAAACAGATCTTGCTGCCTTACCGCTTCTTCTCCTCATCATCGGTGTCCTTTCTGTTACAGCAACACCTTTTACAAACGCGGTTTCAAGGTACCAAGAAAAAACGGCTGATCAGTATGCAATCAAATTAACAAAAAATAACGATGCTGCTGTTTCAACTTTTCAGGAACTGTCAAAAGCAAGCTTAAGTGAAGCAAATCCACCATGGCTTGTGAAGATTTTTAAATATGGGCATCCGACAATCATGGAGCGTATTCAATCTATTGAAGAAAATAAATAAATATTGAAAAAGCTAGTCCATAAAAGACTAGCTTTTTCAGTCACTTGCTGTTAAAATATGTTATTGAGCGGCAGCTTCAGCATTGATCAACCCTTTGCCATAATAGAAGGCACTTCCCAAATGAGTCGCTGTTTTGGAGAGACGGTCGCGAATTTGTGAAGCTGAAAGCGATGGGTGTTTGCTCTTGACTAAAGCTGCTGCTCCTGCTACATGAGGAGATGCCATAGATGTTCCGTTTAATGATTTATATGAGTTACCAGGATATGTGCTGTTTACAGCGGCACCTGGAGCCATAACTTCAAGTTCATCACCAACACTTGAAAAATACGCTCTTTGACTATTATTATCGACGGCTCCGACGGCAATGGCTGAATCATATTTAGCTGGATAGCCAATTGTATTTCTGCTTCCAGATGATCCGCTGTTTCCTGCTGCTGCTACAACAACAACCCCGCTTGAATATGCACGATCTACCGCTTTTTTCAGTGCAGTTGAACCAGATGATCCACCAAGGCTCATATTAATGACATCCATATGATTGTCTGTCGCCCATTCGATTCCATCAATAATAGCGCTGTATGTTCCACTTCCGCTTGAATCTAATACTTTAATGGCATATAAAGAAACATTTGGTGCAACACCGATAACACCTATTGAATTATTGAGTGCGGCTACCGTTCCGGCAACATGTGTACCATGTCCATTACCATCATTGAAAGGATCGGAATCCCCAGCTACAAAGCTTTTTCCACCAGCTACTTTTAAGTCCGGATGTGCGGAAGAGATTCCCGTATCGATAATTCCGACTTTCACATTTTTTCCAGTAACATCTTGAGCTTGAACTTTATCAGCTTTAATTAATGAAATCCCGTAAGGAACTGTTTGCGCTAATGTGTGAGCGACATGGTCTTCTTCAACATATTCAATACTTGGTTCTTTTTTTAGCTCTTTTAGCGCTTTTTGATCAAGGGTAACTTTTGCGGCATTAATTGATCTAAAGTGTTTGTCCACTTTCCCGCCGTTTTCCTTGATGACATCTTTTTTAGCACTCGTTGTTTTCAATGAAGACTTAAATCCAACAATATAATCTTTTTTGACATCTTTCGCCGACGATTTGACGGCATTGGCCGGATGACTGAAAGCCATTGAGAAAACCAGAAGCAGAACTGTCAACAGACTATACCATAACCTTTTTTTACCCACTACACTTTCACACTCCTAAGATTTTATTCAGAATAATCCGAATTCATAAACAAGATTATCTTTTCGAATTATTCTGTAAATTCATTATATAAAAATAATGTAATAAATGGTAGACCTATTTTTTGAAAAAAAAATCTACTTTTTTATGATTGTTTTCACTTATTTATGAAAAATTTTAAAGTTCTATAGAATGAGAAAAAACAGTGATTAAATTTATGATTTCTATGAAAAAGATCACAGTCATCAATGGTGATCAACAATCTCAGTTTACTAAAGTTTTCCATGTATTTCGGGTTTGTCAGGGAATATCACAAATAAATATAATTAAAATGCGAACAGCTAAGTTGTCTGTTGTCCGCATTTTTCTTGTTAATTAGACAAATGGTCTGACAAGTTATAGTCTTCGACATGCCATTTGTTTTTCAACATTCTAATATTACTCAAGCAAGCATTGACGAGTTTTGTCTGATGAAGTTCGCTATCATCGATTGCGATTTTTGTAAGTAGGGTATGGATAGCAGCACCATGGGCAACGAGCAAGATTTTTTGGTTTGGATATTGTTCGCTAATCTTTTCAATACCTGCTATCAGACGTTCAGCCAAGTCTTCCTTTGTTTCTTGATTGGGGTAGTTTTTATCAGGGTACAGTTTCATTCTGTCAGCAAAAGCCATCCCCTCTGCATCACCGTAATTCCTCTCGATAAAATCTTCCATTTCAATAATGTCAATATGAAGATATTGATTAATAATTTCTGCTGTTTCTTTTGCTCTTTTTAAAGGACTTGTGATGATCAAGTCCCAAGAAGTACCTTTTAAACATTCACCAGTTTCTTTTGCCTGTCTTTTTCCGGTTTCATTTAACGGGATATCAGTTCTTCCTTGGAGCCGTCCTTGAGCATTCCAATCGGTTTCTCCGTGCCGTATTAAACAAATCGCAGTCATAAAAAGCTCCTTTCTTAGATGAATCAATACTTTTGATGATAAAGTCATTATACTAAATATTTAAGCACATGAATCAATAACTTCAAATAATAGAGCTGTTCCGATTCCGCCGCCGCTACCAATCGCAGCGACGACATACTTTAGATCAGTTCTTCGTTTTGCTTCATAAAATAAACGTGTGACTAAAATACTACCAGAAGCACCGTAAGGATGACCGAGTGCCAAGGCTCCTCCGTTGACATTGAGTTTGTGATAGGGAATTCCAAGTTCTTTAGCGCAAGCTACGATTTTAACGGCGAATGCTTCATTTATTTCAAATAGATCAATATCTTTCACTGAAAGTCCTTGTTTTGTTAACAACTTTTGAATGGCTGGTACCGGGGAAATTTGCGGCACATTCGGATCAACTCCGCTAACCTCGCTATCAACAAATCGTAACACAGGCTTTAGACCAAACTCTACGGCTTTTTGTTCTTCCATGACGACGACAGCACATGCTCCGTCATGAATTCCACAGCTGTTTGCCGCTGTTACGGTCCCTCCCGGCTTTTTGAAAACTGGTCTAGCCTTTGACACGATTTGATCAATTGACCGTCGCATCCGGCTTAAACTTTCGTCAACTGTCCATTTTGGGAACGGTAATATTTCCTCTTCATAATAACCATTTATATGGGCAGACATGCTTCTTTTATAGCTTAATTTAGCATAGTCATCCTGCATCTTTCGTGAAATATCGTAGATTTCTGCTGTTTTCTCTGCGGCGTCTCCCATATCCGGGTCTCCCCATTCATCAGGTGAAAATCGCGCTCTTTTTGGAAAAGGAGAAAGGCTGGCACTTTCTGTCCCTCCAGCGATATAACAGTTTCCTGCACCAGACTTGACAAAATAACAAGCGGTACGGATGGCTTCCAGACCAGCACTGCATTGCCGATCTATCGTCATCCCTGTTACAGAAGCTGGAAGACCAGCAGAAAGAGCGGATAAACGTGCGATATTACCGCCAGGACCCACAACATTTCCAAGTATGACTTCATTCATGTTTTCACCGATTGGTCTGGCAAGGAAGCGGATAAGGTGAGCAGCCAGTTCATGGGGTTCACTCGATTTTAACCAGCCGTGTTGTCTGCCGATAATCGTTCTTTTTGCATCTGTGATGACAGCTTTCATGTTTTAAAGACCTTTCAATTGTTGTTTTAGGAGGTGCCGAGCGATTTTCCCGCTCGTTGTATGCGGCATCTGCTCGGTGTAATGCCATATTCTCGGCATTTTGTAGTGAGCAAGCTGCCGTTTACACCAGGCTTTTAGCTCTTTAACGGAAGCTTTTCCTTTAATAATAGCGGCTGCTTTTTCTCCCCAATAATCATCATTCACCCCGATGACGGCAACCTCTTCCACATCGGGGTGTGAGGAAAGAACACTTTCAATTTCTTCCGGGTAAATATTAATGCCCCCGTAGACAATCATGCTGTTTTCTCTGCCAGCTAAATAAAGATAGCCGTCTTCATCCTTCCAGCCCATATCATGAACTGTCATCCAGCCGTTTTCATCAGGGGAATGAAGGTCAGGCTGTTCCTGTAAATAGCCGCTAAACACCATCGGGCTTTTAACGTAGATTTTCCCAATTTCACCAGGTTTGGCTGACATTCCTGAACTTGTCCGAATGTCGACTTCTACATTATGAAAAGGAAGTCCGACTGAATCAGGCTTTTTCTCATCATCTTGTGGAGCAGACACAGAGATGAAGCTTAGTTCTGACGTTCCATAAAAATGATATAAAGAGAGAGAAGGATATTTTTTTCTTAACTTCTCTTTGGCATGTTTACTCCAATTCGCTCCTGAAGAAATCGTTTTGACAGGTTTATCAATCCGTCTGTTTTCAGCACTCAATGCATTTGTCATTGTCGGCACTGTATAAAGTGTTGTAACAGGTTGCTGTGCGATTGTCTGTTCAAGATCAGTCAGCGAAAATTTTTTCAATAGATCAATTGTTCCGCCTAAAAATAATGTATTCATCGCACCGTATAAAAAATGTGAAAAGAAAAGAGAACCTGGTATGACGACTCTGTCTTCTTTTGATAATTGAAAGTTTCGGCTGCTATTATGAAAGCTCTCAATCCAAGATCGATGTGATCTGCTAAATGCTTTTGGCGAACCTGTGGACCCTGAAGTAAATCCAATATAAAAAGGAAGATCATCATTTACATGTGGTACAGGGTCTAATGGTGTGTTCTCAATTTCTTGCAGGCATGTTTCCAAAAGGATAACATTTGAGTGGCCACAAAAAGGGTGTTCTGCAATGATGAGATCTGGTTTGCAAAGTGAAAGTCTTTCACTACATTCAGTCAGACTAAAGCGTTGATCAAATGGAATAGCTGTCCAGCCTGCCATCGCTGCACCTGCAAACAGCTGTAAAAAAGGAACACCGTTTGGCAATGAAAATACAAGTCTTTCATTCATTCTTTTTTTTCGTTTTAGCCAGCTGGCCGTTCGTAAAACAAGTTGATACCATGTTTGATAATCAATGATTTCTGTCTCTGTTTGGATGGCAATCTTTTTTGGATCATGTTTTGCATGAGATTGGTATGTTTCAGTAATCGGCACGTTTATAGTCCTCCGTTTGTAATACTTTTCTTAATTTCAACACAAGGAACGCAGCTATGGCGGATTTAAGTAAATCACCGGGGATATAGACGAGACTGAGCACTGCGGCCTTTTTTAACTCAATATGCATAAGAAAAGCTTGAACCGGAATACCTACTGCATATAATAGGAAGATTCCAAATAAAATATGAATGAAAAAAATCTTTCGAAAATGTAATCTTGATAGTTTCGTGACGGTTAGCGAAATGCAAAAGGCAACAACAGGCCAGGCTAATATGTATCCCGCACTTGGGCTAACAAACACGCTTAATCCACCCCGGCCTCCTGCTAGAATGGGAATGCCGCTTGCCACAAGCAGCAAAAAGACGATGAGGCTGAGAGCTGCATTTTTTGGTTTATTGATTCCTCCTGCAAGCATGACACCCAATGTCTGCAATGTAATCGGAACCTGTGTAAAGGGAAGTGTGAGCGGCGGGACAAAACCGAGAACCGCTATAATGGCTGTACTTAATGAAATAACCATCATATCTTTTATTTTCATATGTGACTGTGATCCTTTCAACATTTATTGGTGTGATTGTTTTTAAAATATCATTGTCTTTTTTCATATGTCAACTTTGTTTAAAAATGAATGGGGGGGTCCTGAAAGTCGTGTGGATGAATAAAAATTGGGAAATTTGCTCGCTTTCCGCGGGCGATCCGTGAGCCTCCTCGGAGTTCGTTCCTTGCCCCTGTGGGGTCTCGCACTGGTTGGCTGTTCCCTCAGGGGTCTCGCAATTCCCCCTGATTCATGTTGATAAAGGACTTTTTAGACAGCCCCATATTCACACTAACTTTCCGGTTTTTCTAATGGCAGAACTGCTGGTCCTTCGATCACTTCTCCATCGATTGAAAACCTTGAACCATGGCATGGACAATCCCAAGTTCGTTCTCCATCATTCCACTCGACCTCACATCCCATATGAGTGCAGGTTGTATCAACTAGATGCAGTCTCCCATTTTGATCTCGATAAGCGCCAGTCCGTTTTCCGTTAATTGAAACTACAGCTCCTTCGTCATTGGTAAGCTCATCCGCTTTGCCAAGTGGTGGTTCAAGTTTTCCTTCCACAAAATGTTTGGCAACATCTGTGTTAAATGAAATAGCTTTTTTAACACTTGGATTGGCATGGAAACGAGCTGGTTTAAAAATTTCTTGATAACGATTGTTTTTATTTGTAATGTGGTCCGTCATGATTTGAGCTGCGAGAGTACTGGATGTCATCCCCCATTTCTTAAATCCAGTTGCCACAAGAATTCGTTTTTCATCTTTCCCTATTGGTCCAATATAAGGGATTTTATCAAGGGTCATTAAATCTTGTGTTGACCAACGATAAAGGATATCTTCAACACCAAGCACACTTTCTGCAAATGACTCAAGTGCTTGATAATGCTTCATTGTATCTTTTCCTTGACCTGTCTTATGACTTTCCCCACCAACAAGAACCATTTTTTCTCCGTTGATCATAACGGAGCGCAGTGAACGGGAAGGCTGATCAATGCTTAAATACATTCCTTCTGGATAAGGGGATTTTGGCTTGATGGCAAGGATATATGATCGCATTGGTTCAAGCCTTGCAAAGTAAAAACCCTTTTTATCATGGAACGGAAAATGTGTACAGCATAACACATAATCGCTCATAATCGTTTGCCCGTTTCTTGTGATGACTTTTGGATGATCACCAGCTTTTATGTCTTGAGCGACCGTGTTTTCAAATATTTGACCACCCCCTTGTTGGATCGTTTCTATTAAATGTTTTAAATAATCGAGGGGATGAAATTGTGCTTGATTTTTCATGACTAATCCAGCTTTTATATCAATTGCGACAGGTAAGTCATGGATCATTTCTCTATCAATTCCTAATTTTTGATAGGCTTCATGCTCTTTCGTCATTTTTTTGACTGAAGCTTCTTCGGTTGTATAGATGATTGCATCCTGTTGTTCAAAATTGCAGGAGATGTTTTGGTCTTGAACAAGGTGTTTAATAAATAAAAGTGCTTCTAGATTTGCTTCATAATAAAGCCGAGCATTTTCTATCCCAATGTGGCTGATCAATTCATCATAAATTAGATCATGTTGGGCAGAAATTTTGGCAGTCGTATGCCCGGTAGTACCATTTAAAATGCGATCAGCATCAAGCAAAACAACACGATAACCTTTTTGTGTCAGCATATAAGCCGTTGTGATACCTGTTATACCTCCGCCGATAATTGTGACATCTGTATTTACATCATCTGTTAAGTTCTGAAATGAGGGAAGATGAGTACTGTCTCTCCAAAATGATCCAGGTGACAGCGGCAGTTTAGATTGCTCCTTCGTCATATGAGTTCCTCCTAGTTGTTCGTTATCCTTAAATTTTCCATTGTGAAAGTATTCATACATAAAAACGGCTTGTCATAAAATAATAAGGTTTAATGGAGATCAAGGAGGAATCGATTTGAGTAAACAACCAAAAAAAGTACTGCCTCCACAGCATCAAACACACCAACCAGGATTAGAGTATTTGATGAATCCTCGTCCTGTTTTTGACAAACCGAAAATGGGTAAAAAATTAGCAGGAAAAACGGCGATCATTACAGGAGGAGATAGCGGCATTGGTAGAGCGGTATCAGTATTATTTGCCAAAGAAGGCGCAAATGTAGTCATTGTCTATTTTAATGAACATATAGATGCAGAAGAAACAAAGACATATGTGGAAAGAGAAGGTGCAAGATGCAAACTGATTGCCGGTGACATTGGAGATGAAGCGTTCAGTGATGAAGTGGTTCGTCAAACAAAAGATACTTTTCCGACGATCGATATTCTCATCAATAATGCAGCTGAGCAACATCCGCAAAACAGCATTGAAAACATCTCAAGCCGACAGTTAATTAGAACGTTTCAAACCAATATGTTTTCAATGTTTTATTTGACAAAAGCAGTACTTCCTTATTTAAAACCTGGTAGTTCGATTATTAATACAACGTCGGTTACAGCGTATGCTGGCAATGAAACATTAATTGATTATTCAGCGACAAAAGGAGCGATTACATCTTTTACACGTTCACTGGCTTTGTCACTTGTTGATCAAGGCATTCGAGTAAACGGTGTAGCACCAGGACCGATTTGGACACCGCTGATTCCATCGACATTTACGGAAAAACAAGTCGAAACTTTCGGTTCAACAGTACCAATGGGGCGGCCGGGGCAACCGGTAGAAGTAGCGCCGAGCTACCTATTTCTTGCAAGTGAAGATTCTTCTTATATGACTGGTCAGATTCTTCATATAAATGGTGGAAAAATCATCAATGGATAAAAAAGCCAATCCGTTTAGGATTGGCATTATTCGCGTGATTTAAGCGCAATATATTCTTTTGAAAGCTCAAGAAAAGCTTGTTTGTCTCGGCTATCTAATGCTTCATTGATTTTCTCTGTCAAGATGTGCAAACGTCGTTTATATAACGACTCATCAAGGATCATTTGAATATAAATGTCCATTGAGGTGAGATCAGCATCTTTTTGATGGCTGGTGTGGGACTTCATGAGCTCAGTGTACGATTTTTTGTCTTTCATAAAGATTCCCCCTGATACCTTTTTTATAGTATAAGGGTAATGAAACAAGAAATCAATAAGTATTTTTAATTTTTAGAAAATTATTTTAAAAATCATATTTTCTGAGGACAAAAGTCGATAATATTCGAGGAAAAAACTAAAATTTTTTGTCTACAAAAAATAAAATTTCATTTTAAAAACATTTTTTCAAATAAATTGGAAATAATCCTGTCGTTTTCTAACTAAAAGTGTTAGATTAATAGTATAAATTTACTAATGAGGAGGATTAATGATGAATCATGCAGAAGAAATGGAAAAAGATACTTATGAAGTGAACAGTTCCACAATGGCTGTGCTGCCTGTGAACGAGGGGGAAAAACCCGCTTCAAAAGTGCTTGAAACCGACAGGACATTTTTAGTTAAAATGAGGCCTTTTCAAATCATAGACAGGAGCTGTCGTTATTTTGGGTCGAGCTATGCCGGAAGAAAAGCTGGTACATATGAGGTTATTAAAGTTTCACATAAACCGCCAATCATGGTAGATCACTCGAATAACATCTTTCTTTTTCCAACCTTTTCTTCAACAAGACCACAGTGTGGCTGGCTTTCCCATGCCCATATTCATGAATTCCGGGCGGCGAAATTTGACAATACATTTGTTACTTTTGTAAATGGAGAATCATTGGAGCTGCCTGTATCGATCACATCTTTTGAAAACCAAGTATACCGGACAGCATGGCTAAGAACCAAATTTTTGGATCGGATTGAAGGCAGATCAATACAGCAAAAACAGGAATTTATGCTGTATCCGAAAGAAGATCGCAACCAGCTAATCTATGAATTTATTCTCAGGGAGTTGAAAAAGCGGTATTAAAGAAGTTTTTTCTAAAAAAAATGAAAAACATGATTAAAATGGTCAAGATGCTTCAAACTAAAAGGAAATATTTTTTTGTCAGTGATTTAAAGTTTGTCCATGAACGTGTAAAATAAGGATAGACAATTCCCTGAGGAGAATGAGTGTTGGAGCAATTTTTCAGTTACTTTACAGAAGAAAATGTAGCAGAGTTTTTCCAGAGCTATCGGGCATTTGGTCCTTTTATTGCCATATTGCTTCCGTTTATTGAAGCGATTTTGCCATTTTTACCGCTTCTTGTTTTTGTTGTTGCCAATGTTAATTCGTTTGGTTTGTGGCAAGGGTTTCTTTTAACATGGATCGGGGCTTCAGCTGGATCGATAACCGTCTTTCTTTTTATCCGCCATTTCGGCCAACAAAAGTTTTTACAATTTATCCGTACACATCAATCGGTCAAAAAACTAATGGTATGGGTGGAAAAACGCGGTTTCGGACCATTGTTTCTCCTCCTTTGCTTCCCATTCACACCATCAGCTGCGGTTAATGTTGTCGCAGGACTTTCACGGATTAGTCTGTTGCCGTTTTCCCTTGCAGTGTTATGTGGAAAGTTAGTGATGATTTTTATTGTCAGCTTTATCGGTCATGACCTCAAGGCACTGGTTACACAGCCTTTACGAACAGCGTTCGTCATTTTTGTGATTTTAATATTGTGGTATGCCGGAAAACGGGTTGAGCATCGTTTAAATGTGAAATTCAGTCAGAGAGAGCATGACTAGGGGGACATAGATGTGAAAAAGCGTTTTTTGGTCATTGCCGGACTGGTTGTCATTATCCTTGGATTTCAGGTGAAAAATATCGTTTTTATTGATTATACAGTTGAAGGAGTCAGTATGAATCCAACGTTTCAGGAAGGAAATAAACTCCTGATCAACAAGTTTGCCCATCACTTTAAGACGGTGAGCAGATTTGATATTTTGCTGTTTAAAGGACCTGAGAAGTCTGTTTTTATCAAAAGGGTCATCGGGCTTCCAGGTGAAACGGTCAAATATGAAGATGATCAGCTGTATATTAATGGACGGCCAGTCAAAGAACCTTATTTAGATGATTTGAAATCTGTAACTGCAGGTGATCTGACTGGAGATTTTACATTGAAGGAGATCACGGGAGAGGAGAAGGTTCCTGAAAACCAGTACTTTGTCCTTGGAGATAATCGGATTCATAGCAACGACAGCCGTCATTTTGGCTTTGTTTCAGAAGACGATATCGTTGGGATTGTAACGGAGCGAATTGATAAGAAATGAGTTTTAAACAGTAAAAAAACCTTTAAGACCCATTTTATAGAGGGACTTAAAGGTTTTTTTGCCTTACTTTAATTTAATGGAATTGAGCCGTTTTCTCAACTGGTTTTTGATCGCTGATTTTTTTAGTTTATTTACCGCTGACTGGGCAGCATATTTGGTTTTTTTCGTTCTGCTTCTTTCCGCTTGTCTGACTTTGATTTTCGCTGTTGTCACTTTTTTACTGTAAGCAAGAGCGGCTTTCTTTTTGACTTTGTTGAGCCTGCTTTGCAACTTTGTTTTATCTTTTCCTCTATGAAGTTGATTGATCGATGTTTGAGCTTTAGAAATATTTCGATCACTGCGCTTTTTTTCAGCGTATGAAACAGTCTTTTTTGCATTTTTAAGCAGGATTGATCGGACCATGTTAAGTCGTTTTTGCAAATTCGTCCTAAAAGCTGTCTTATATAGTTCATTGATCGCTTTTTGTGCGGCATCAGCAGTGGTTTTCTTTTTATATTTTTCAGCATGTTTCACTTTAGATGCAGCTGCTTTTTTGAGCTGCTCGATCACTCGATCCAGTCTTTTTTTCAGGGCTTGTTTATCAGTGTTTGATGGTAGTAGGTCAACAGCTTTTTTCGCTGTGGTAATGGTGGATTTCCGCTTGCTTTTTTCTGCTTGTTTGACAGCTTGTTCTGCTTTTGCAAATGCCATCACATTATTTTTATAGTGAATCAGTCCATAGCCAAACAGCTTATCACGACCAGCCAAGCCCAAATCACTGACATAGTTCTGCATTTTTGTTCGGAGATCAGTATTTCGGCTTGTGGGATACTGTTGTTTTAATAAAGCCAACATTCCAGTAACGTGTGGAGTGGCCTGTGATGTCCCATCTCCAATCGCATATTGCTGATTTAAGTATGTGCTAATAATCGATGTGCCGGGAGCGGAGAACTCAATGGCAGCACCGGTGTTAGAGAATGACGCCAGACTGTTTTTTTCATTAGTTGCTGATACAGCAATGACACTGTTGTAGGCAGCTGGGTAACTAACAGGTTTTCCGTTTCCATCATTACCACTGGCCGCTACGAGAATAATCCCCTTTTGATAGGCTTTATCTAAGGCATCATGGAGAATTTTGCTATCACTCGTTGTACCAAGACTCATATTGATAATATTGATACCGTGCTGAATCGACCAGTCGATCCCCTTTAAAATACTGGCCAGATCTCCCGTTCCTTTCTTATTAAGTGCTTTTACCGCATATAATTGAACGTCTGGTGCAACTCCATCTATTCCATAGCCATTATGTTTAGCCCCAATAATCCCGGCGACATGTGTTCCATGGCCGTTATCATCACGATATGATGAAGTGTAGCCAACCGTTGAGACACCGCCGGCAATTGTTAAGTCATCGTGCGGGGAGATTCCACTGTCGATGACAGCGACTTTCGTATTTTTTCCAGTAATCCCTTTAGACCAAGCCAGTTGAACTTGAAGGGGTGTCAAATTCCATTGTTCAAATGAATACCCGCTATCACTTGTTTCGTTTGTGAATGCTTTTAGAGTTGTTCCATCTAGAGAAGTAAATGAAACATTTTCTTCAACATACAAAACATCTGGATCATCTTCTAACTCCTGAACTGTTTCTTCATCAGCAGTAACAGCAACAGCCGGAATGTTTTTGTACGTTTGTTCAACCGTTTCAGCACTTTCTAAAGCGGATTCTTTTCCGTCTTGATTTTTATATACGACAATGACTTCACTGTCAGGTTGTTTTTCGTCTCCCTGACTACGATACGGAAAAGTGAAAGCGCTAAAAAACAAAGCAGCAGAAATCAAGATTTTCCAAATGTACTTCATACAGTTCTCCTCCTTTGCTAGGCGGTATTTATTATTTATATCGGGAGAATTTCTTTTTTTCAAAGAGGAGAATAGGTATAAAAGAGAAAAACCGTAATATGATGTGGATTGAGTGTGGAGAAGAGATGGAGAAAACTTTCGCTAAGGTTTTCGGGATCTGTGTGATTGTTTTTTTATTGTGCATAACGAATGAAATGCCGGCACAAGCGGAAAACCATTCGTAAGAGCTATCAAAACTATGCTTCAAGCGGATCAACAAAAGCAACAGCGAGACTCATAAACAGCAGTAATCAACAGTTTGGAATTGCCTTCAGCAGTGTTTGTAAAACAGCATGGGCTAAAATCACACTGGACAAAGCAGTTCCATCAGGATGGAGGCAAATGCTTAGGTAAAAAGAAACACCGATGGCAAGCAGTTGAGCTGCAGCTCATCGGGAGGTAACGGAAAAGTCTTGCCAGGGCAGAAATCCTGCTATACGCCTGATCCAAGATCATTATATGCAATGGGGAAATTTTATAATCCATCTACTGGTGGTACTATGCTTATCCAAGCTCTTATTGAAAAAAGGTATGGAAGTGAAAGGGCTGTCTCAAATTTGGTACTGCCTCAAGCATTTCACCAGATTTTTGTGTCTATTTGTGGATGGATTCATATAGGGCAAGGGAATTGCGAGACTCTTTCGGTAACAGCGTACTAGCGAGACGCCACAGGAACAAGCTCCGAGGAGGCTCGCGGATCGCCTGCGGAGAGCGAGCAAATTTCCCGGTTTTCATTCATGCACACGACTTTCAGGACACGTTCGTTTCCCTATATTATGGGCGAGAGTGACAATACCAAGCTTGATGTTGACCTGCGAAGATGAAGGCTTCAGAAGCCGAGGTTTTGTTTGACATGACAAAGTATAAGAGAGTGTTTTTTAAAAATATGAATATAGTACCAATGTTATTCATTAATAAAACTGAAAAATATAGTATAATAGAATTAGATATGAAAACTGAAAGGAGTCTGTATGAACAAACTTGCTGCAGCGGAAGTAGCCAACAATTTAAACGCTTGGTATCGTGCAATTAGAAGAAGTGATACCGAACAGTCTATTTATTTATTTGAACAAGTTAAACCAATCCTGGCAGAGATGGAGGAAGATCGAGAAATTTTAACTTACTTTTCTTTGCTGGAGTTTAAACATAAAATGATGCTGTACGAAACTTGCGGACAAACTATTGAACATCCTCAGCTAAGTACTGATCCCAATATGATTTCTTACTATTATTACCTGTTTTCAGGTGCTTATGAAGTCTATCAAAACAACTATGAACAAGCGATTAGACTTTATAAAATGGCTGAAAAAAAGCTTGCACATGTGCATGACGAAATCGGAGTTGCTCAATTCCATGATAAAGTAGGAAAATTATATTATTATTTAGGCCAGAATTTAGTTTCACTAAATCATACTCGCCAAGCCTTAGACATCTTTAAAAGTTATCAAGGGCATGATATGAATCTTGTCTCTACATATATTACCATGGCGGGAAATTACACTGAGATGGGGAAATATCGAGAAGCAGAGTCATATTTAACTGAAGCTCTCAGTAAAGTAAGAAATGCAGGTGATCATTTCAAAGAAATGCAACTTTTAGAAAATTTCGGCCTTCTTTACTCGACGATGGACAAATCGGAGAAGAGTCTTCAATATTTAGAGACCGTGTTATCTGATCAAACATATGTAGATTCAGAATATTATTTTGGTGCTGTTTTTTTGATGATTAAAGAACTTTTTAAAATGGGGGAACACGATCGGGCGATTGCTTTTTATCAAGAAGGGAAGGAAAGAGCAAAAGGTTCTCAGAATAAAGTATTTGATGCAAAAGTCAATATTTTATACACAACCTATGCAGTAGGAGATAAAAAAGCAGTCCATCATAGTAAAAAGGATTTTAAGTTACTATTCAACTCGAAGCAATACGACAGCGTGCGAGAATTAGCACTATTAGCGGCTAATGTTTACAGGAAGAAGTCTCTTTATAAAGAGGCAGCCTATTTTTTCTTGGAAGCTATTAAAGCAGAAGAAAAAATGAAAAAAGTGGAGGGATTGTTATGAAAAAACGGTTTATTATTACGGCATTGACTGCTGTTGTTTGTTTATCTGGTGAGATGCATCTGCTTGAAAAAATGGTCGGGTAATATGTGATGCATGTCTTTATAATGAAATATAACTTTCATCGTTACTGGCTCTGTTTGTGGGCGTTACGATGAGGTTTCTAAAGCAGTTGTTCATATTATGTAAACTAACTGCTTTTTTGTTTGTTCGGAGAGCTGTCTAACCTCGGTATATTTTGAAGTAAAGTCGTTATGCCGCAGAATCTTGCTGTTGATCAAAAGCCATTATTAAGAAGTGTAAGGCAAAAAATCGTGAGGAGATGCTCTGTGATCCTGTTGATAAGCATAAAGGATCGTTTCTAAACCTTTGTGAGCTCTGTAGTGTCTGTGAAAAGCTAACAGTTTTAAACTGTTCGAAATCTAAATAAGCCATTTTAAGCTGTCATTCAAGGTCTACTGCCCCACAAACTTCAATTGAATAGTCTTATGAAGATCGTTCATTAGAAAAAATGCCGGAACCCCAGTTCTGGTTTTTTTCATGAGTGAGTAAACATAACGCAGGGAGATTATGAATAAACTAACTTAGATTCTATTACAAATAGAGGTGAACCGATGTGAAGCATTCTGAGGAATCATTCACCAAAATAAAATCATATCGTCCTTTTCACAGTGCCTTTGATCCATGTCCACCGCTTGGGAGAAGATACTACCGAACACCTCCCCATTTATATTTAGGTTTTCAACCCCGCGGTCTTCAACAATTCGCACCAATGGAAGCTTTAAGAAGAGGAACACTTTGGCCTATTTTTTATGATTATTATGAAAATCCGTATGAAAATGGGAGGGAAGGAGGATGAAGAACACTTTAACACAGGACTACTATGAAAAGCTTCTTGAAATTCAGGCAGTTGATTTTGTGCTCGTCGAATTAATGCTCTACCTTGATACACATCCAGATGATATGGATGGAATTCAACAATATAATCAGTACGCTAGATACTCAAAAAAATTGAAAAAGAAATTTGAATTGAATTACGGCCCTCTTCTTCAGGGGAATCCAGATGAGACAGAATCGTACTGGAGTTGGAAAAGAAGTCCTTGGCCATGGCAAGTTTAAAGACGGAAGGGAGTCATGCTCATGTGGCTGTATGAAAAAAAATTGCAATACCCTGTGAAAGTGAGGGAGTGCAACCCAAGACTTGCTAAATTTTTGATTGAGCAATACGGTGGAGCAGATGGAGAATTGGCAGCTGCCCTTCGCTATTTGAACCAGCGCTACAGTATCCCTGATAAAGTGGTCGGCCTGCTGACGGACATTGGTACAGAAGAATTCGCACATTTAGAAATGATCGCTACGATGGTTTATAAATTAACAAAAGACGCAACACCTGAACAGTTAAAAGAAGCCGGTCTCGGTCCCCATTATGCAGATCATGATAAAGCCTTGTTTTATCACAATGCTGCTGGCGTTCCGTTTACAGCTACATACATCCAAGCTAAAGGTGATCCGATTGCAGATTTATATGAAGACATTGCCGCAGAAGAAAAAGCAAGGGCGACATATCAATGGCTGATCGATATGTCTGATGATCCTGATTTAAATGATGGGCTGGCATTTTTAAGAGAAAGGGAAATTATTCACTCACAACGATTCCGTGAAGCCGTCGAGATTTTAAAAGAAGAGAGAGATAGTAAAAAAGTATTTTAAACAAGATGTAAGCCGAAAATCCATGATTTTTATGGTATTTTCGGCTTTTCCAATGCTGAAATCGCAAAGTATTGAGCGATTCCTCCCGAGATGATGATTGCGCAACACGTCAGAAAAAGTACGGTACCACCAAATTTAATCAACATCAGCCCTCCTAAAAAAGGTCCAATTGTCCGGGATATGTCCCAATTCAAACCGAAAAAAGCAAAATAGCGACCACGCATATGGACAGGAGCAAGCTTAGAGACAAAACTTTGCATATGATGTAACAAAATGCTTTCCCCACAAGTAAATATAAAGATTGAAAATATGAGCCAAACGAGAGATGAAGAAAACGCAAAACCTAATGCAGAACCTGCATAACAGCTATAAGAAATCATAATAATCGTTTTCATCTCTAGCTTTTCGGACCCTTTCACAAGGGGGATTTGCAGGGTGATACCTAGCAATGCACGACAGACATTAAAAATAGTAAGAATCACTAAAAAGTCATCAAAAAGCACTTCTAAGTAGAACCGGTAATTTGTTTCAAGCTGTGAATATAACAAACTGATCGGGAGCATAAACAACATTAGCACTAAAACTGAATGATGTCCTTTAACAGAAAAAGTTTTTTTATGCTGGAAAATCTTTTTTTGGTGTTTTGACGGATATGTCTCTGGCATTTTAAAATAAACAGCAAACCAATATAGAAGAAATGCGCATGCTTGGAAGCTGAATATCATGACAGGATGACAAGAATAGACAGCAAGTCCAATGACCGGACCGATTGTTGCACCAAAGCGTTCTATAACATGAATGACAGCAAATACTTCAGCACGCATCCCGCTTTTGGTACTGTCAGTGATTTGGGCTCGCTGAGCAGGGGTGTATAAGCCAGCTCCAACACCGTTCATCGTATAGAAAAGTGCTAATAACCAAATGTTTTCTACCATCATAAATCCGCATGCCGAGACGACTTGGCACCCGAGCGCTGTCAAGATGACTGTTCTTCTCCCGATCCGATCTGTCCATCCGCCAGCAACCAATGTTACAATAATTTCTGTTAACGGGCGGATGCCGACGATAACCAGTACGGATAAAAGATTGTGACCAAGTGTGTTTTGGAGATAAAGAAGAAGAAAAGGCGAGAGCATTGCCGCGGTTATCCCTGTCAAAAACTCTCCAAAAAAACAAATCAAAACCGGAGTACTATATCTTTGCTTAAAATGTTTCATCATTCCCCTCCTTAGGCTGTGTGTACCTAAGTGTAAAGTGAGAAACAATTCGTAAAAAGGACAAAAAAATGAGCGGGAAATTTCATCTTTTTCATAATGTGGAGCTGATGTAATGAAAATGATCGAGCATTATTTGAAATTAAGTACAGAGTTTAGCAGTGAAGCTGTAGCAATTTCAATTCAGGAAGTCGCCGGAATTTTATGTTGTACACCAAGAAATGCAAAGCTTATTTTAAGCAAGCTTGAAAACTTACAATGGATCAGATGGAAAAGAGGGGGTGGTAGAGGTCATAAATCTGAAGTGCAATTTTTAAAGCAACCATGTACATTACTATTTGAAACAGTGAAAAAAAAACACGGTGGAAGGAAAGATTGGTCAAGCAAGACGGTTTTTAGAGGCATATGAGACAACATGTCCGCATCTCCGCTTAGCTTATCAACACTGGTTAAGTGATGTGTTCGGTTTTCAAAGTGAGACCGATGGCAATCAGGAACAGGATGTATTGCGGCTCATGACTTCGTTCCAGCCAAACCACTTCAAACGGTTGAATCCCAGCCGCATATTTCTTCGGTCAGAAAACCATATTGTCAAACAAGTTTATGACACTCTGATCAAATACGACGAAAAAAAAGCCCAGTTTCAGCCACATCTCGTACACTTTTGGGAGTGTGATCCTGAACAGAAAGTATGGACATTTTTCTTAAGAAAAGGTGTTTACTTTCATCATGGTCAGCTACTTACAGCAGAAGATGTCCGCTATACATTTGAACGTTTTTTAAACGATTCAGAAAATAAATATAAATGGTTGGCTGAAGACATTGATGAGATTAGGGTCAAAGATGATTATACTTTTGATATTTGTTTACATACGAAAAATACTCTTTTATTATACTATCTTTGTGATGAAAGGTTGTCTATCATATGTGAACAAAGTGCAGACAGACTGGTAAATGGAACAGGACCTTTTCGACTTATCCGTCAAGATGGCAAAATGCTTGCCTTAAAAGCACATGAACATTATTTTAAAGGACGTGCTTTTTTAGATAGGATTGAATTATGGTATATGGACTCACATTCGAGTGTCGTAAGTTACGGTTATGATATGGCAATAGGAACGGAAAGCAAAATCAATGATGAATGGTATATAGAAAGAAATATTCAATATGTGTCCATCAATATGAAAAGACCGGGTCCTTTACAACATAAAGTGTTTAGACAAGCTTTAAAACAAATCATATCACCTGTGGAAATGGTTAATGAATTAGCTGGACAGCGGACAACACCGACTGCTGGTTTTATGCATGTAAGTGATGTTGTGGAAAAACAAGCTGTTGATCTTCTATTAGAAGAATGTTGTTATCAAGGAGAGCCTCTCAAGCTCTATACATTTGCAGAACAAGATCATCAAGAGGATACAGCTTGGATTAAAAAAAGATGTGAGCGATTTGGAATTATGATAGAACCTTATCACTTTCAAGCAGAAGAACTTATCCGAGAAGATATCATTTATCAGGCTGATCTGATTCATGACAGTGCAACTTTCAATGATTCACAAGAAATCAGTTGGTTCCATTTGCTTTTCACAAAAAACAGTTTTTTACATATTCACTTATCACCCGAATGGGAGGAAAAGGTGAGGAATGTGAAAAAACAGCTTTGCTCTATTGATGAACACGATAATCGGATCAAGCTGCTCAGCGATTTGGATCGCGAGTTGACCGAAGAGGTATGTGCATTGCCGTTATATCAAAATAAGATTCGGGTTAAAGCTGGACAAGCCATCAAAGGTATTGTCCTTAACCAAGAAGGATGGATCAATTTTTATGATCTATGGTTTGGAAAGTATTCAAAGTTGACATGACGTTTTGCAACTTTATAAATGCCTCGTTCACCATTTTCATGTCGGTTTCATATTTCAGCTTTTCACCTATCACCATGGTTGTGATCAATGACATTTCAAAAAAATGAAGTTTGACGTAAAATAATCATTAGCGCAGAAAAGGTGTGAATTGGAGTGAAATAAATGAAAAAACGGTGTTTACTGTTAGTAGTGTTGTTGGTTACTGCAGTTATTGGTTTAGGCTGTCAGTCTAAAAAAGGTGAATTAAGTCAAGATCATGGGAGTGTGCAACTTACGGTTTCTGCAGCAGCTAGTTTGAAAGATGTTCTCACTGAACTAGCGTCAAAATTTGAGAAGGAACACAAAAGTGTCAAAATCAGGTTCAATTTTGGTTCATCAGGTGCTTTGCAGCAGCAAATTGAACAGGGGGCCCCAGTAGACTTATTTTTTTCAGCTTCTGAAGATAAATTCAACAAATTGGTAAGCAATGATTTCATTTTACAAAACAACTCAGTCAAACTGTTGAAAAATGACTTGGTCCTGATCATTCCAAAAGGAAAAACACAGGAGATTAAAAGCTTTAAAGATTTAACAAAAGACAATGTTGAAAAACTTGCCATCGGCATCCCTGAATCAGTTCCTGCTGGGAAATATGCGAAAGAAACTTTGTCAAATCTTCATCTATGGAATCAAGTTCAATCAAAATTGGTTTATGGCAAAGATGTAAGACAAGTGCTTTCATATATTGAAACAAATAATGCAGACGCTGGCATTGTTTATCAGACGGATGCTCTTGCTTCCGATCAGATCAAAATAGTAGACATCGCTAAAAACAATCTACATAGCCCGATTATTTATCCGCTTGGTATTGTGGAAAATACGAAGCACCCCAGACAGTCTCAAGAATTTTATCAATTTTTGCAGAGTGATCAGGCCATTGAAGCGATGGAAAAGTACGGATTTAAGAAAGGCTGATCACTGATATGTTGCCTGAGGAATTTCTTTCACCTATTAAAATCTCTATCCAAGTGTCAGTTGCTAGTGGGATCATTGCTGTCTTGTTCGGGACTATTGTCGCAAGAATTTTAGTGCGTAAAACATTTAAAGGGAAATCCGTCATTGAAACAATGATGATGCTACCGCTCGTTCTTCCTCCAACTGTTGTTGGTTTCTTCTTAATTGTCATCTTTGGCAGACAAAGCGTAATCGGTCAGTTGATTGAGAAGGTATTTCACGCACCGATTATCTTTACTTGGTGGGCAGCTGTCATTGCGGCTGCAGTTGTCGCTTTTCCGCTTATGTATCAGTCGGCAAAGTCAGGTTTTTTGGGCGTTGATCGTGAAATAGAAGATGCCGCAAAAGTTGACGGGGCAAGCGAATGGCAAGTATTTTTATTCGTGACACTACCGCTCGCTTCAAATGCAGTTATAACTGGCAGTGTGCTTTGTTTTGCTAGAGCACTCGGTGAGTTTGGGGCTACACTTATGTTTGCCGGAATTATACCAGGGGAGACACAAACGGTTCCTACTGCGATCTATGTGGCGATAGATTCAGGGAATTTAGAATTGGCCTGGTTGTGGGTAGCATCAATCGTACTCATTTCGTTTTTGATGTTGTTTTTTGTACAGTTTAAACAAAAATAATAAAATCCTACCTCCATTTCCCTAGTTTTGGAGAATGGTTATTTTATTGCAGGTTCGATAAAATAAAAGAAATGAAAGTAGAAAGGAGCCGGACACGTGGGAGTATTATTTTTATCAGGCAGGTCCGGGAGTGGGAAAACGACGTTTATCTTAGATGAAATGAGGGGAAAACTTCGCCAGCACCCCCTCGGTAAACCGATCATTTTTCTAGTCCCGGATCAGATGACGTTTTTAATGGAATATGAGCTTAGTAAGACCCCTGATTTAGGTGGAATGTTTCGAGCTCAGGTTTACAGTTTTTCAAGGCTAGCCTGGTGGATTCTTCAACGTACTGGGGGGATTAATCGTAAATTTCTAACAAGTTCAGGAATTCAAATGTTGCTGCGCAAGCTGATTGAAGAACATAAAACAGAATTTAGAGTTTATCAGAATGCGAGTGATAAGAACGGTTTTACTGAACAGGTCGAACGGATGTTAGCCGAATTTAAAAGGCATTGTCTGTCACCTGAAAGTATTCGGGAGATCATTCAAGGTAGCGAGGTATCAGAATATGAGGATGAACGAGTGCTTTCTGATAAGCTGCATGATCTGTATATTTTGTACAGTAAGATGGAAGAGAGTCTTGAACAGCAATATGTTCACTCAGAAGATTATTTGCAACTCTTAGCAGAGCAAATTCCGTATTGCGAAGAGCTCAAAGGTGCTGTTATATATGTTGATGGGTTTCATCGGTTCACACCGCAGGAGATGAACGTTCTTGAAAAGCTGATGGTTCATGCGCAAGAGATGACGTTTTCTTTAACAACGGACGAGCCTTTTACTGAACAAGTCCCCCATGAATTACACCTATTTCGGATGACGGGAAAGATGTATTTTGATCTTTATCAGAAAACGAAAGAACTTGGTCTTAACATATCAGTAAAACATTTGACAAATGTGAACCGTCATAAGCATGTTAAGGAGTTAAAACATTTGGAACGATATGTGACTGAAAGGCCGCTAAAAGTGTATAAGGATAGAGCTGAAGCCCTGTGCGTTATGCAAGCGGCAAACAGAAGAACAGAGATAGAAGGAATTGCAAGAGAAATTCAATCCCTCGTTCGGACTGGTTGCCTCCGCTTCAAAGACATTGCTGTCATTGCCCGCAATGTCGAAGACTATAAAGATACGATAAAAGAGGTATTTAAAGATTATGAGCTAGCTTTTTTTATAGATGGAAAGGAACCGATGCAGAACCATCCACTGATTGAGTTGATTCGTTCAACCCTAGATGTGATTAAAGGAAATTGGGGATATGAAGCAGTGTTTCGTTGCATAAAAACAGAACTGTTGTTTCCTCATGATGAACCGAAGAACCTCGTACGTGAACAGGTTGACCAGTTGGAGAACTACTGCATTGCACATGGAATAAAAGGAGACCGATGGACAAGAAAAGATCGCTTTATTTATAGAAGATATGCTTCTTTAGATGGAGACTTTGTACAGACAGACCGAGAAATAGAAATCGAAAATATGCTTAATGAGTTAAAAGACTGGATAGTGCCACCTGTTTACCGGTTGCAAAAACGTTTAAAAGAAGCGAGATCAGTCAAAGCAATGGCTGAAGCAGTGTATCTTTACCTTGAAGAGGCTGAAATTCCGCTGAAACTTGAAGAAGAAAGGCTGAATGCGGAAGAAAACGGCAAAATCATAGAATCGAGACAGCATGATCAAGTATGGAACGCTGTTATTCAATTGTTGGATGAGTTTGTCGAAATGATGGGAGATGAGGACATATCGTTTTCCTTGTTTAGACAAATGATGGAGACTGGTTTGGATTCGCTGAGGTTTGCCCTAATTCCACCAGCCCTTGATCAAGTATTTATCGGCAATATGGATCTTTCAAGAATGTACGATGTGAAATGTACGTTTATTATTGGGGTTAACGATGGCATTCTGCCAGCAAAGCCAGACGATGATGGAGTGTTGTCAGATGATGACAGGGAATGGTTGAAAAGAAACGGTGCGGAGCTTGCAGCAACGGGAAGGGAACAGTTATTAGATGAAAATTTTTTAATCTATATGGCTTTATCAAGTCCTTCTGAAAAGCTTTACGTTTCATACCCTATTGCAGATGCCGAGGGAAAAACATTGCTTTCTTCAACAGTTGTGAAACAGTTAGAAGAGCTTTTTCCTGGTCATGGTAAAAAGTTGTTGAGCAATGAACCTGAACAACTAAGTGATGAAGAACAACTTGAATTTCTTGTTAATAAAAGTACTGCTTTAAGTTATCTGGCAAGTCAGCTTAGTCTTTGGACAAGACAGTATATGATTAGTGATGTCTGGTGGAGTACATACAACTTTCTGATGAGAGGTCCGGACCGCTCCTTTTCTCAAAACATTCTCTCAAGTTTGTTTTTTAGAAATAAGGTTCACAACCTCAATCAGCATATGACACGTGAGTTGTATGGGGAAAATATTCAAGGAAGCGTATCACGAATGGAAACGTACAATGCCTGTCCATTTTCTCATTTTGCTTCACATGGATTAAAGCTGAAAGAGCGGCAATTTTTTAAACTTGAGGCTCCTGATATCGGTCAGTTGTTTCACTCTGCACTAAAGCTAATCGCAGACCGTCTCCATGAGTTAAAGCTTGATTGGCGTGATTTGACAAAAGAACAATGTGATAAATTATCTTTTGATGCGATTGAACGACTTGCACCCAAACTGCAAAAAGAGATCTTACTCAGTTCAAATCGGCATCATTATGTGAAACAAAAATTGCAGAAAATTATTGCTCGGGTATCAGGCATTTTAAGTGAGCATGCGAAAGCGAGCGGGTTTGCCCCAGTCGGTCTTGAGCTTGGATTCGGTGGCAATGGGCCGCTTCCACCGATGCGGTTTACCCTTCAAAACGGTTGCACCATGGAGCTTGTAGGTCGAATTGACCGGGTAGACAAAGCTGAAAGTTCAAAAGGATTGTTGCTTCGCATTGTTGATTATAAATCAAGTGATAAAGGGCTTGATTTAGCCGAAGTATATTATGGTCTTGCATTACAGATGCTGACCTACCTAGATTTATCCATCACATATTCAACTGATTGGCTCGGAATGAAAGCAACGCCTGCAGGTGTCCTATATTTTCATGTTCACGACCCGATGATTCAGGCTTCAGTTCCACTTGGACTTGATGAAATAGAAAAGGAAATTTTTAAGAAATTTAAAATGAAAGGTCTTCTTTTAGGTGATCAGGAAGTTGTCAAACTGATGGATACGACACTTGAACAAGGCAGATCTGACATCATCAGTGCTGGCTTAAAAAAAGACGGCTCACTCCGTTCAGATTCGGCTGTGATTAGTGAAGACCATTTTCACTTATTAAGGGATCACATCCGTCGAACTTTTCAAAAAGCCGGTGAGGAAATTACAAATGGTAAGGTATCTATTGAGCCATATAAACTAAAAGATCGAACACCATGTACATTTTGTTCTTACAAGTCATTCTGTCAGTTTGACGAATCACTCGAGGAGAATCAGTATCGAGTATTAAAACCGGAAAAAGACAATGTGATATTGGACTGGCTGAAAAAGGAGGATGAGACAAATGGAGATTGATAAGCCTAAAGATAGCATCTGGACTGATGATCAATGGAAAGCGATTGTCTCATCTGGTCGTGATATTTTAGTTGCTGCAGCTGCAGGCTCGGGAAAAACAGCCGTCTTGGTTGAACGAATCATTCGTAAAATTACCACAAAGGATGACCCAATTGATGTTGACAGACTCCTTGTTGTAACGTTTACAAATGCATCAGCAGCTGAGATGAAGCACCGTATTGGTGTGGCGCTTGAAAAGGAACTCGCCGACAATCCGGCTTCTCTACATTTGCGCAGACAACTTTCCTTATTGAATAAGGCCAATATATCAACATTACATTCATTTTGTCTTCAGGTTGCTCGCAAATACTATTATATGATCGACATTGATCCGGCTTTTCGCATTGCCGATCAGACAGAAGCTGAGCTTTTAAGTGATGAGGTGCTGGATGAACTATTTGAGGAACAATATAAAAAAGGAGATCCCGCATTTTTCGAGCTTGTCGACAGATATACGACAGACCGTCATGATCTGGATTTGCAATATTTAGTGAAGCGAGTCTATGAATATTCTCGTTCACATCCCAATCCAGAACAATGGCTTGAAACATTTGTCGATCTATATGATGTTGCATCAGATTCCAAGGTAGAGTCTCTTCCATTTTATACTGTTATTCAAGAAGATATTGCGCTTATTCTAGAAGGCGTGCGGAAAATGCTGATGCGTGCACTTGATGTAACAAAACAGCCGGGTGGCCCCGCTCCCCGCGCTGAAAATTTGCTCGATGATTTAGCGCAAATTGATCAGTTGATCAAAAATCAGGATGATTTTGAAGCACTGTATGAGCTTGTACCGACTGTTTCTTTTACAAGAGCCAAACCTTGTAAAGGGGACGAATTTGATCCGATTTTAATAGAAGAGGTGACAGAGCTTAGAGGTGGTGCAAAAAAACAGTTAGAAAAGTTAAAAAGTGATTATTTCATGTGGAGTCCTGACAAGCATCTCAAGAGTTTGAAGGAAATGAAGTCCGTCATTCAGACGCTTGTTCAACTTGTTATCGCTTATGGAAAGCGTTACATGGCTCAGAAAAAGGAAAAAGCAATTGTTGATTTCTCAGATCTTGAACATTATTGTCTTGCAGTTTTAACAAGGAAAAATGAAGCTGGGGAAACAGAACCGAGTGAAGCAGCTCAACACTACCAACATCAATTTCATGAAGTGCTGGTTGATGAATATCAGGATACAAACCTTGTTCAGGAAGCCATTTTAAAGCTTGTCGCCAAAAACGAACACGAAGGAAACCTATTTATGGTTGGGGATGTGAAGCAATCAATTTATCGCTTCCGTCTCGCTGAGCCCCTTTTATTTCTATCAAAATATAAACGATTCACAGAAGATGGTTCAGGTAGCGGTCAAAAAATTGATCTGAATCAAAATTTCAGAAGTCGGTCTGATATTCTGGATAGTACAAATTTTTTGTTTAAACAGTTGATGGGTGGAAAAGTTGGTGAAATTGACTATGATGAACAAGCTGAATTAAAACTCGGGGCAACATACCCTCCTCATGAAGCAACGAAAACTGAAGTCTTAATGATAGAAAATCAAGCTCAATTAAAGGATGAAGAAACTGAAGAACTTGAGACGGTCCAACTGGAAACAAGAGCAATCGCCAGTCAAATTAGACACTTAATTTCCGGTCAGTTCCAAGTTTATGACGGCAAAACAAAAACAACCCGAAATATCCAGTACAGGGATATCGTGGTTTTGCTGCGGTCAATGCCTTGGGCTCCACAGATGATGGATGAACTTAAACAACAGGGAATACCAGTTTATGCTAATCTGGCATCAGGGTATTTTGAAGCGACTGAAGTTTCAATCATTATTTCATTGCTCAAAGTCGTTGATAATACCTATCAAGATATTCCGCTTGCTTCTGTTCTTCGATCACCAATTGTTGGTCTTGAGGAAAATGAACTATCATTAATTAGAATTCAAGATCAAAAAGTGCCGTTTTATGAAGCGATGAAAGCATATCTAGCTGCTTCTGACAAGGATGACAAGCTTTATGAAAAGCTTTATCGTTTTGACCGGTTTCTTAAAAAGTGGCGGGTATTTGCGAAGAACCATTCAGTGGCAGAACTGATCTGGGATATTTATCGAGATACAAAGTATTTAGATTATGTCGGTGGAATGCCAGGTGGGAAACAACGTCAGGCCAATTTGCGCGTCCTTTATGATCGGGCCAGATCATATGAAGCGACATCGTTTCGCGGATTGTTCAGATTTTTAAGGTTTATTGAACGTATGCGAGAACGAGGCAATGATCTTGGAACGGCGAGAGCATTGAGTGAACAGGAAGACGTCGTCAGACTGATGACCATTCACTCAAGTAAAGGTCTAGAATTTCCAGTCGTGTTTACAGCAGGCCTCGGTCGGAGTTTTAATATGATGGATTTAAATAAACCTTATTTGCTTGATAAGGAACTGGGGTTCGGAACAAAATTTATCCATCCGAAGTGGCGGATTAGCTATCCAACACTGCCATTGATTGCAATGAAGAAAAAGATGCGCCGTGAACTTTTATCAGAAGAACTGCGTGTTTTGTATGTTGCACTTACTAGAGCAAAGGAAAAGCTTTATTTGATCGGTACAGTAAAAGATAAAGAAAAATCTTTAACAAAATGGCGTTCAGCCGCTTCACAGAAAGAATGGTTACTTCCTGATTTTGAACGTTTTCAGGCTAAATCCTTTATAGATTTCATTGGTCCTGCTTTAATGAGGCATAGAGATATGGAAGATGCCAGTCTTCATCCATTAAATGATGAAATTTCTCATCATCCGGCTTGTTTTGCTGTCAACTGGCTGTCTCCTTCAGAGCTTCAGGCTGAAGATCAGGTACAAACGGAAGTAGGAAAACAAGAGTTGCTTGCTCTGATCAAAAAAGGACAGCCTATCGATGGGACTTTTGCTTATCAAAACGAGGTGCAGACACGGCTGACATGGTCATATTCTCATCAGGATGCAACACAAGTTCGTACAAAACAGTCAGTATCAGAAATTAAACGACAAAAAGAATATGATGATGAATATGGAGATCGTTCATTGGTTCGCCAAGCTCCAAAGGTATCCATGTATAGCAGACCTGCCTTTATGATGACAAAAGGACTGACTCCTGCCGAACGAGGAACAGCGATGCATACAGTGATGCAACATCTTCCCTTAACACATGTATATGAAAAAGACGAACTTGGCTGTTTTCTAAACATGCTTGTCGAAAAAGAAATTTTAACAGGAGAACAGCGGGAGATCATTGACGAAGCTGACATCCTCGCATTTTTTGATACAGATGTTGGTGAAAAGCTGCAGAGTGCCGCTTGGGTCGAACGTGAAATTCCGTTCAGTATGACACTTCCGTCTGAGGAGATTTACCCCGATTTAAACACGGCTGATCCGATATTGATTCAGGGGATGATTGATTGTTTGTTTGAAACAGAAGAGGGTATTTATTTGCTCGACTATAAAACAGATCGAATCCACGATAAATTCCGAAATGGCTTTACTGAAGCTGAACCCATTTTAAGAAAGCGTTATGAAACACAGATTCAACTTTATGCACGAGCGGTTGAAACGATCATCAAGAGGCCACTTGCAGGTCGCATTCTTTATTTTTTTGATGGTGGATATGTAGTGAATATTTAACATGAAGTTGCTTTCCTTTGACCCAGTTTGGTCAAGGGGAAGCTTGATTAAAAGAGGAGTGAACAGTTTTGCGAATTTTACATACCGCTGACTGGCATTTAGGAAAAACACTTGAGGGCAGAAGCCGGTTAAAGGAACAGGAGGACTTTCTTGACGAACTCACAGAGATTGTAAAAGACGAGAAAATCGATGCCATTGTGATGGCCGGAGATGCTTTTGATACAGTGAATCCACCAGCTCATGCCGAACAGCTCTTTTATGAGAGTCTCTCCTCACTGTCTGACAAAGGAAAGCGTCCCGTCGTTGTTATTGCTGGAAATCATGACAACCCTGATCGTCTTTCCGCTGCGTCTCCGCTAACGGTGGACCAGGGTATCTACTTAATCGGGTACCCGAAAACAGAACCAATTGATATAGAAGTTACTTCTTCAGGAGAACTTCTTTCTATAGCAGCGCTAGCGTATCCTTCTGAATCAAGATTGAATGAAGTTCTTTCTGAGACATTTGCTGAAAAGTTGCTTCGCGATCAATATGACCTGAAAATTAGACAGACGTTCCAACATATGAGTCGTCAGTTCAGAAAAGATGCTGTACAAATCGCCGCTAGCCACATATATGTCGCAGGTGGTAGCCAGACTGATTCAGAACGGCCGATCGAAGTTGGGGGCGCATATACAGTGGCTGCAGAAAGTCTTCCTGAAAGTGCTGCTTATGTAGCACTCGGACATCTTCACCGACCACAAATGGTTAAACGTTCCAATACAGTTGCGAGATATTCCGGTTCTCCACTCGCTTACAGTTTTTCAGAAGCGGGCTATGCAAAATCTGTTACAGTTGTTGAGGCTTTCCCAGGTAAGCAAGCATCTTGGAAAGAGGTTTTCTTGACAAGCGGCAAACCGCTTATCAAATGGAAAGCAGAAGAAGGTGTTTCTCAAGTATACAGTTGGCTTGAAGAAGGGCGTGACAAACATGCTTGGATTGATCTGGAAATTCACTTGGAAGATCAGCTTTCAATTGAAGAGATTCATCACATTAGAAAAGCGCACCAAGGGATTGTTCATATTCGCCGGTTCTATCATGACAATCCAGCAACCCCAAAAACAGTTCAGTCGCAACACATCCCAATTGAAGAGAGGTTTAAAGTGTTCTATGAAAGGCAAACGAGCGGAGCAGTTCCTGATGATGAGACTGTTAAGCTGTTTTTAGAGCTCGCCTCTAGTACGGAGCAAGAAGAGGGGGATGAAACATGAAACCAATTTCCCTATCTATTAAAGGTTTACACAGTTTTAGGGAAGAACAAGTCATTCACTTTGAAAATCTTTGTGATGCTGGTGTATTTGGGATATTTGGTCCGACTGGAAGCGGAAAATCGACAATTCTTGATGCTATGACACTGGCTTTATATGGGAAAGTGGAGCGAGCCTCCAACAATACACAAGGTATTATTAATCATGCAGAAAATCAACTTGCTGTCTCATTCACATTTAAACTTCAAACCGGTCATGAGACAGCTTATCGCGTCGAGCGAGTTTTTAAGCGAACAGACGATGTGAAAGTGAAAACCTCTATTTGCCGCTTGCTTGAGATAAACGAAGAACGAACGGTGTTGGCGGATAAAGCAAATGAAGTTAGCCGCAAAGTTGAGGAATTGCTAGGCTTAACGATCGATGATTTTACAAGAGCGGTCGTTTTGCCACAAGGAAAATTTTCCGAATTTCTTTCATTAAAAGGAGCGGAACGAAGGCAAATGCTTCAGCGTCTTTTCAATCTTGAGCAGTATGGTGACCGATTGGTTAAAAAACTGAAAAACCAAGTGCAAAAAGCGGTTGCTAAGAAAAATGAAATGCTTGCTGAACAGTCAGGTCTTGGTGATGCTGGAAAAGATGCGCTACATCGGGCGGAACAACAGCTTGAAGCAACTGAAAAATCTTTAAAAACTAAGGAAGCTGAACGCGACAGGGTGCTGCAGCGATTTAACGAATTTCAGGAGATTTGGGAATTACAACAGGAACAACAAAGCTATCTTCATGATGCAGAAAGACTTACAAAGCAAAAAGAAACCATCAAGGAAAAAGAAGATCGGCTTCAGCTTGCTGAGACGGCAAATACATTAAAACCGTATGCAGATGGGTATCTTGAAGCTCGGAATACTGTTGCCTCTGCTGAACAAACAGAAAACAAGGTTCGGTCTGCATTGCGGAATCAACAAGCTGATTATGATAACATTCAGCAAAACTATGACAATTTTAAAAATGAAAAAAATAGAATAGAGCCACAGCTTCGTAAACAAGAGGAACAACTTACGGTGTTAAAAGAAATTGAAACAAAGCGGGCTGCTGTCGAAAAACAAGTGAAAGTCAAACAAACAGAAAAATTTAAAAAAGAAGAAGAGATCAAAAACACCGCTGACCAATTGGCTAAGGAGAAAGAATGGCTTGAACGTGGGACAAGCAAGCAAAATCAGCTAAAAGATAAGTTGAAATCTGTTCAAGTATCAAGCGAAGAACGAAAACAGTGTCACAAAGCGATCGAGCTTGCTCGTCAAATCAAGCAACGAAAACATGAACTCGAATTAGAACAAAAACAGGCTGAGAAGCATCAAATAGAGCTTTCTCAACTACTGCTACAACAAAAAAGCTTAGAAAAAGAAATGAAAACTGAAGAAGATCATATTGGTCATGTTTTTGTTACTGTTCAAAGGGTTTATGCGTTGATTTGTGAGACGGAGAGATCTCTTTCTGAAACTGTTCATCTTGCAACTGTTAAGCGTGAGAACTTGTTAGCAAAACGGGACCAAGCAAAATTTGATCAGCTGACAAAAGAGCTTTCCAAACAGCTCAAAAAAGGAGAACCTTGCCCTGTCTGTGGTTCTACACAACATGAAAAGTTGGTCCATACTGATGTAAAGAACATATCTTTCAAGGAGTCCGAACTAGATGAAGTGGAAAAATTTTTGAGTGAATCTACTGTATTAACTCAAGAATTTTTTACAGCAAAGGTGAAACTTGAACAACAGTCGGATTATTTAATGAATGAATGTCCTTTTCTCGAAAAGAGTGAATCTGCAGTAGAGGTTGCCGCATCAATTGAGGGCGACTCAATTTCTAAACGGTTCGAGCAAATTAGCTTTGAATGGAAGGGAATCAAACAAGATTTATCAGGAACAAAAAGTCGGGTCTCCAAGATTCTCACCGCTTACAAACAGGCTACTAAAAAACAAGAACAGCTTTGTGAACAGGTGAACTATAAAGCAAAAGAACAGGATCGCCTTCAAAAACGCTGTGATGAACTTACTGCTGCATTGACCGGTTTAGAGAACAATTTGAGCAACCAATTTGCTGGAATCTCTTCTGAACAGGCAGAAAAGTGGCAAGAGACAATTGAAGAAAAAGACCTTGACGCAGAAAAATGTGAAGAAGCTATAGAAAAAAGTGTTCATTTTTTAAAGGAAAAAGAACAGCTAAAAGAGAAACTGACCGAGCATCTTTATACACTTGAGAAAGAACATTTAGATCTTCACTATTCCCTTGAAAGTCTGAACAAAGAATTAAGTGAATATCAAAAAGAACTGAAAGGTTATCCTGATACAGCTGTAATTGACGAACAGCTTCAAGCCGCAAGGAGCAAATTGACAAAGTTGACTGAACAAGACCAAACACTTTATGATCAATTGAAGAAAACAGAGGCGAATGTCAATCAACTAAGCGGTCAGGCGAAAGCCTGTCAGTCAGCTTTACAGGAAGCCATATCAAGGCTTGAGAAGGTAAAAGAAACCTGGATAGAAAAATCGGGAGGTACCGTATTTGCAGATGTTGCAGATGTTCAAAACTATATCATTGGTCGTGCAGAGTTCAATCAACTAAAACAAGACATTGAAGTCTATTGGGATCAAATCAAGCAAAGTGAAGCTAATATAAGACGAATCACAGATAAACTCAATGGTCGCTCACTTACTGCAGAAGAATGGGAACAAGCTGCTCAACTCAGAAAACAAGCAGAGGAATCATTTACAGTTGCACTTGAGGAAAGGGGAGCGGCACGAAAAGCGTTGCTTGTCATTCGTGAGAATCATAGAAGATTTAAGGAGCTTGAAGTAGCTCTGAAAGATTGGCAGGCATATATTGACCGTCTTGATAAACTTCAAACTGTATTTAAAGGCAATGCTTTTGTTGAATATTTAGCAGAGGAACAGCTTGAAAGTGTAACAAGAGATGCTTCAGCCAGACTTGGTGAATTGACAAGACAACGATACGCGATTGAGGTTGATTCAGAAGGCGGGTTTGTGATGAGGGATGATGCCAATGGTGGAGTCAAACGTCCTGTTACTAGTTTATCAGGTGGTGAAACCTTTCTGACATCTTTGGCACTTGCATTAGCCCTGTCCACTCAAATCCAGCTTCGAGGGGAGTATCCGCTCCAATTTTTCTTTTTAGATGAAGGATTTGGAACATTGGATCAGGAGTTGCTTGATACAGTGATTACCGCTTTAGAAAACCTTCAATCTGACGATTTATCAGTTGGTGTTATCAGTCATGTTCAAGAGCTGCGGGCCAGACTTGCCAAAAAACTGATTGTACACCCAGCTGAGTCAAGCGGAAAAGGAACCGTCGTTTCTTTTGAAATGATATAAATGACCACCTAAAAAGCAGCTCCTCCAAGTGGAAGAGGCTGCTTCTTTTATGCATTACCAGCAATATTTTGGTCGCTTACATCAGGGTCTACATAGTTTGTTGCATTTAATCCACTGTTAACAACAAGGAAGTCTCCTGTATTACCAGCACCAGAACCGAGTGCAGATTTTGAAGAGCTTTTCGGAGAAAGGTAAAAAGAATCACCGAAATTTACCACTCCGCCTGATATTGTGTTAATTTTAATAGGTCCGACTATGGCTGGCATAATTGATCGACACCTTTTTTCGAAGTCTTAAAAATAGTATATGCCGCCGTGTTTTTATTGTGAGGCACTACGAGGAAGCTGTCTAATATGTTTAATTCTTATATCGCTATTTATCCGCTTGGTCGTGCCCACTTGAACAACCGAGGATGTAGCAATACCTCCAATTTTCACCGCTCTAACACGAATGACCGGGATTTCATGAAAAAATGAGGAATTCACTTTGGTTTCTGGTAGTAACTGGGGAATCGGCTGCTGAAAGAGCGGAAAATCATCCTGTTTAAATGATCCCTCATAACCGAAAAAGCGAGAGCGATATCTTTGAACAGCGAGAACTTTTGCTTTAAGCACAAGCTCTTGTGTATCACCAATTTGCAGGGCACTAGTTGTTCCGACAGTTTGTGCTTTTAAAAATTGTACTTTTGATGTTCTCATCATCTTGTTTCAGGTGCCAACGGTGTAAATGGTCCAATAATAAGAGATTCTGGAGGTGTATCGAAAATCGAGGATAGTGAAATGTCTTCAGTATCTCCAATTAAAAATACGGATGAACTAGAAACAGCCGTAATTCTAATGTTGCCTACATCAAAAGAGCGGTTCACAACGGTAAAGTTCATTCGGTTTCATTTCCTTTCATTTCTTTAGGTAATGATTTTAAAAAGTGTTCGATTGTCTTCGTAATATCTTGTTTTACATATTGAGCCAGCCGGTCAGCATGTTCTCTTGGAGAGGCCGATTCCTCCTGTTTTAAATGTTGGGCGTAATAGCGGATGCGGCTGTTTATTTGTTTGCGGATATCTTCAATCATATGGTGACGATTTGTATCATCCAGTTTACTGTCATATTGGTCTTCCAACTGTTCTAGAAGGAGTGGCATTTCTTCATTGAAGTAGGCATCAACCAGTTGTCTTGTTTGTTGTAGCAATTGGCTGTCAAGTTCTTGCTGGAGTTTTCCGAGTCCAGGTTGCTGCTGACTGATTTCAAAGTTTTCTAGACTATTAGGGTCTAAAGGATTGAGTCCTATGTTAAGCGTTCCCTCCAATTGTTCAATTTTTAATTGATCAAATTTATATTCAATTCGGTCGATTCGTGTCCCTGGCTGTTCCTTTATCCGGATTAACTCTTTTTGCAGAGCTGCGATTTGTCTTTCAAGCTGTTGCATTTTTGCAGTCTGCTGTTGGACATAGTCGTACCAGCTTTGTGTATATGAGGGATTATGATTCATTGATTCAATCTCCCTTTCATCAAATTGTAATCGCAGGAGCCGAGAGAGGAACAAGTGTAGGAGATGGCTCCTCTTCAAAAGTTTCTTCTATAAACTCGGTAGACACAGGTGGTGCAGCTTCTGTATAACTTCCAGTATTATAAAGGTTGGATAATGTTTTAATTGAACCGGCACTACCGATCTGTAAAACGGAGGAATTGCTGATTCCTTCTACTCGTAAATAGTTGATGTGGATTGTTTGATTGATATAGAAGTTCATTGTCACACCCACCCCTTACAAATTGCCGACAACTGGCTGATCAATTCGATCGTTATCATATGTGTTTGTAATGCTGTTTTGGTTGTATACGTTAACTCCATCACCGGTATTAAAGCTCCCGGCACCCGCAAATGTCTTGATTTCAGAATAAGGAGAAATCGTAATACAATCACCTACATGAATGACTCCACTTGTACCGACGGCATTTACTTTAAAAGCTCCGACAATGGCTGGCATAGAACAACACCCTTTTCATTGAAAATGGGCTATACACCATATCTTATGTATATGAGGCGCAGTTGTGATAAAAAATGTTGGGATAATCTCAGGCGAACGTCCAATCGTACCTGAGCGAATCTTGTTGAGGGTTTGTCATGGAATGTTGTTACTATTTGTTTGTTTTAATGGTACTTTCAAGTTTCTGCATTCTTTCATTCAGGAGGTTGTCCAATTCCTGACTACATTGAATCGCCTCTTTGGAGTTGATTCCAAATTTTTCAGCTGTTTCAATCAAATGTAATCTTTTTGCTTCAATTTTACTGTTCAACATGGCAGTCTCCAACTTTCGAAAGGGATTTTGAATATGCTACAGATAGTATACCCTAATTTGTGATAAAAGGATTTTTTTCGTCAATATGACAATAAATGTGACATTTTTTTTAACTGTTCTAGGAAAAATGGAGAGCTGTCTGGCTTACAGCCGAGAAAGCTCTAAAAGTAAAAAGCGTTTTCTTTTTTCAATGTAATCAAAAATCTGCTTTTGTTCATCTTCCAGGTGAGAAGTGGTGATATTTGTATAGGGATCATCTTCCAGGTAAGGACTGATCTCGGTATGCCAGTTCAGCAAATATGGAGATAGTTTTCTAATTGTGAAATCATGTTGCAACACGTTTCTCATCAGGAGAAAGTATTGAGCCTGGAAAGCTGGAATATCAAGAAGCCTTGCGGATAATGTATTATAGCCTGTTAACGGAATTCGATCATAATTCATCTTCTCCCCGTTAATATTCCGGCCCCAAGTAGCATCATAATCCCAAGGGATGATTTGAAATGTGTTTGTTTGTTCATTTAAATAAAGCGCATAATTATGAACAAATCCATCGAAGTTTTGTGTACAGACAACACCAATTAACCATAACAAATATTGTTTTACATTAAGATAGTTTTTAATATCTTTTTCAAAAATGTCATCTTTTGCGGTATTTACAAAATAGATGAATTCTTCTAAGTATCTGTCATGATCTGTCGAGCCAAGTTTTTTTTCATAGCCGAGCAGCAAATTTTGTTTAGCTTGTTTATCAATAGAACTCAACAGAGAAAAATTGGCATCATCATCAACTGCATAGTAAATGGCTCCGCTTTCTAAATTTCGTCTTTTTAAGAAATGATCATCAACAGATTCGATTTTTAAATATAGTCCCTGTTGTTTTTTGTTTAAATAAAGAAACACATGTGAAGTTTTTGGGGAAAGGACACCGATTTTCTCAAAAAAAAGAAAGGAAAGTCGATTGCGAATGTATGATGGGTCATTATACTCAGCGTTTAAGTGAAATTCAGTTTTTTTTCTCGTCTGTTTTCGATATTTAATTAAATAAGATTTTTTTGGTAATTTGCGAATGTGGTTCCCTCTAAAAGATACGACCACAGGAGCTGTTGCTGTATCTGACTTCAGTACACCTGGAACACCTTCATCATTCCAGACATCATGTTTAAGCTCATGCAGGTAACTGGGATGGATATGCATCCTGATCGTTGGGATCGCACTCATCATGATTTCCTCCTTTTTCAGCTAAATTATTATATGTGAAGAAATCTTGGGAGTGAATCGCCTAAGTTTCAGTAAAACAGTCATTTGCCTTAGTACACCTGTCTTTCCCCTCGCGTAAGATAAAACCAGGATATATATAAATTTAGATAGGAGGTTTACTTGTGAGTGATGTCCATGAACATGATATCAAAAAGGCTGTAAATCAGTTGAAAAGCGAGGGTAGAGATCAATATTTAGACCGCGAGCCTGACTCATCAAGCTCAAGCAAAAAGAGACAACATGACTTTTGGGATCTGTGGTGGGGGATAAAACCGCACCGGAGTGAGAAACATCACAAAAGCAAGTCCCATAGAAGTAAATCATATAAAAGCAAGTCTCACAAAAGCAAGAAACATGATGATTGCAAGAAGTCTCACAAAAGCAAGAAACATGATGATTGCAAGAAGTCTCACAAAAGCAAAAAACATGACGATTCCAAGAAGTCTCACAAAAGCAAAAAACATGACGATTGCAAGAAGTCTTACAAAAGCAAAAAACATGACGATTGCAAGAAGTCTTACAAAAGCAAAAAGAGCGGTCATAAGAAGCCAAAGCATCACCATGGCAAAAAAACACATCACCATAAAAAAGACAAAAGCGGCTTTCATAAATATACAAAGTGGTCTGATGGGAATTTAAAAGAAGTTAGATATATAAAACGCTAACATCTACGGCTTACAGATTGTGAGCCGTCATTTTTCTTTTTGGTGATAAGTGGGTCTTTAGAATTGGTTTCAGAAAGTGAAAAGGATTTTTGAAAGTTTTGCAGAAATATTTTTAGTAAGTAATAATGAAATGGAAAAAATAACTGCGGGGGATTCTCTAATGAAGTTTGTGACAGCCGAGTTGCACAGTCGGATATTTATAGGACTGGTGTTGGATGATAAAATAATGGATTTGCAGAAAGCGGAAAAAAAGCTATTTGAGTTTGAAACAATACCTGACACACTGATCAAGTGTGTTCGTGAGGGAGAAAAGTTTGTCCAACATATCAGCCAGCTTGTTGAATGGTACAAAAAGAAAGATAACATTGAAAGTGCCTCGTTTATTTATCCGCTGGCAGATGTCAAACTGCTTGCACCTATTCCTAAGCCGCAAAAAAATATTATCTGTATTGGGAAAAATTACCGAGAACATGCAATTGAAATGGGAAGTGAACAAGATATACCGGAGGAAATGATGGTCTTCACAAAAGCTCCAACAGCGGTGATTGGGCATCAGGAGGAAATAGACATCCATCAAAATGTGACAGCAGAGCTTGATTATGAAGGTGAACTTGCAGTTGTCATTGGGAAAGATGGCAGATCGATTTCAAAAGATCAAGCGTTTGATCATATATTCGGTTATACCATCATTAACGATGTGACAGCTCGGGATCTGCAGAAGGTACATAAACAGTTTTTCATCGGAAAAAGTTTAGATACATCATGTCCAATGGGACCGTTTCTTGTCCACCATTCAATGGTGAAAGATCTAGAACATTTAAAAGTGGAAACTCGTGTGAATGGAGAGCTTCGTCAATCAGGTTGTACAAAAGATATGCTGTTTTCAATTCCTGAAATCATTGAAACACTCTCAAGAGGAATGACCCTTGAGGCCGGAGATATCATTGCGACAGGAACACCATCTGGAGTCGGAAAGGGCATGAATCCACCGAGGTTTCTAAAGGAAGGCGATCAAATCGATATTACAATCGAACCAATTGGAACTCTTTCCAATCAGATGAAATTGTTGTAAGAGATTGATTTATCGTTTTCCGACAGAAGACTCCCACCTCAGTCGTGTGAAGGGCGAAGCCAAACGATAGGTAGGAGATGAATGTCGGTTCGGCGATAGCCTAAAGGCTATTTTGTTTACCAGTCTTATATAAGATAAAGGCTGATGTTACAATGAAATTAGACAGTAATAATCATTCAGTATTCTCAATGTATTATCAATATCGTAGAGAAGTCTTTGATGACAAAGTATCTGACTATGCTAAGGATATGTTTGTAAAGCTAGGTGAGAAATACAATATCTCTCTAGTTGAGTGGAATTATGATAAAGACCATGTTCACATCCTGTTCAAAGCACATCCTAACACTGAATTATCAAAGTTCATTAATGCTTATAAAAGTGCTAGTTCACAATTAATCAAAAAAGGTTTTCCGCAGGTTAGAAAAAAGCTGTGGAAAGAAATGTTTTGGTCAAAAAGTTTTGGCTTAAATATAGAACCGTAGGAATCTACGGGAATAGCTTGGTCAATAAGAGAAACCTCTGTCGGCAAAGAAATACGTCAACAAGTACGCTCTGTTCCCAAGAATCTCCCACTTCAATCAGATCGCAAGGTCGATAAGTGGGGGTAGTTCAAATAATATAAACGATAAATCTACGAAATGAGGGATGTGCGATGAAACATACTAGTGTAATTTTGGAGTGTCAATTGTTCAGAGCACAGCCCATGTAAAGTAAATGACTGGTTATCTTCAGATGATCTGGTGATATTCCATGGGCTGTCAATGCAGTTCATGGTTTTTATTTTGATGAAATCACCAGAAAATGAGGAGGAAACCTAATTGAATTTATCAGCATGGGGTGTCAACTATATCAGTAGAGGTTTAAAAGAAACAGAGCTTGTCCTAGGAAGGGTTGTCCTTGAGCATAAAAGATTGTACAGGGTGTGGACAGAACATGGAGAGTGGCTGGCTGAAGTTTCTGGCCGGTTTAAGTTTACAGCAGAACACCGCGATGATTATCCAGCTGTGGGAGATTGGGTGTATATGCGACCACGCTCCCATGAGAAAAAGGGGACGATCGTGGAGATTGTTCCCCGTTTTAGTAAGTTTTCTCGCAAGGTCGCCGGTAAACGAACAGAAGAGCAAATTATTGCTGCAAATATCAACACGATTTTTCTTGTGAATGCCCTTAATCAAGATTTTAATTTGAGAAGAATTGAGCGGTATTTATTGCTTGCGTGGGAAAGCGGGGCGAATCCCGTGATCGTCTTGACAAAGGCTGATATTGGCAGTCTGATAGAAGAAAAGGTTCGTCAGACAGAATCTGTTGCATTTGGTGTACCGATTCATATCGTCAGTGCTCACCAAGGCAGAGGGATGGCTGAATTGAAAACATATTTGAAAGAAGGGGAAACAGTCGCTCTTTTAGGCTCATCAGGTGTTGGAAAATCAACCATGATTAACTATTTTTTAAACGAAAAACGGCAAGCTGTTCAAAAGATACGGGAAGCTGATGACAAGGGCAGACATACAACAACGCATCGAGAACTGTTTTTATTACCTGAAGGCGGGCTTTTAATCGATACTCCTGGAATGAGAGCATTGGAACTTTGGGAGTCAGAAGCAGGGCTTGAGCAAAGTTTTGCTGATATTGATCAGCTTGCGCTTCATTGCAAGTTTACGGACTGTCGGCATGATCAAGATCCGGGTTGTGCTATACAATTGGCGATTTCGGAAGGGAAAATAGATCAACACCGATTCGAAAATTACCTAAAATTGAAAAAAGAGCTTGCATACCTTGCTAGAAAAACGGATAAGCTGGCCATGAAGCAGGAAAAGAACCGTTGGAAACAAATATCGAAAAGTGTGAAAAAGCATAAAAAAAGATAAGTCAAAAGGCGCTGAGTTGATGATCAGCGCCTTTATTACTAAAAACATACAATATTCACATCTTTTGTTTAATAGACCTTTTCATGCTAATATGAAAGCGATACATATGACGATATAGGGGGAAATTTGTATGACGACACATTGGCACATTACGGCATGGCTGATTACGCTTATTCTAGTAGTAGTTGTTTATGCACAGTATTCCGGAGGCGGCGGGAAAGGTGCAAAAATTACGCATATGATTCTTCGTTTACTTTATTTATTTGTGATCTTGACAGGGGTGGAACTGTTTTATAGGTTTACAATTTGGAACGGTGAATCAATTGCTAAGGTAGTTCTCGGTGTTCTTACTATTGGACTGATGGAAATGCTTTTAATCCGCAAGAAAAAAGCAAAATCAGTCACCGGGATGTGGGTCGGCTTTATTGTCGTCTTGCTTTTAACACTTGCACTTGGACTTCGTCTGCCTTTAGGTTTTAAAATTTTTTAAGTGGGAGGGCCTTCAGCTGAGATTGTTACAATCCGTTCTCCGTCTGAAGTTGTCCATTCAAATCTGTCTTTTTTCTTTTCTGCCCGTTCGTAGTGATGTTGTAAGGCACATTGCTTTACATCATTTGAAAACTGATAAAACGACACACCCTTTGTCATTTCAGGGTGAGCTGAAAAACTCAACCCGTTATATGCATAGACACAATCAAATACAGAAAATCCAAGACTGTTTAATTGATCCATTAAGGAATAAAATTGTCCATCTTCCAAATCGCTCAAAAAATCTGATAAGGCTTGTTTGACATTTTTTAAATAGCGTATGGATTCACCACCTGTTAATTGAATCTGTCCGAATCGTTCTGTGACGGCAAATGGAGCGATCAGTTCTGTTTTCAGCCATTCACCCTCTAGTTGAATATAGACACCAGGGCTTAGCAAACTTTCAATTAACAATAAGTCTCCTGCCTGATTTTCAATCAGGCAGATCCCCTCTTCAATGATAATCGTACCGTACATCCATTTTCTTTTTTCATTATAAATTCGTTGTTCTCGTTCACTGTCCATCTCATTGTGCTCCTTTCCTTCATTTTTCTTTCCAAAACAGGCTTGTCTCATACAAGTGTTGGTGGACAATTCAATTATCTGCAAATGACGCATAAAATAAAAAAAGGGAGGCTAAAAAGAGAAAGAATACAAGAATTGGAGCTGATCAACAATGTGTGGAATTACGGGGTGGGTGGACTTTCAAAAACCGCTTATCCGAGAGCAGCCGATTATGGAGAAGATGACTGAAACACTTGCAAAAAGAGGACCTGATGATACAAATACTTGGGGAAAGAACCATGTTTTATTCGGACATAAACGTTTGGCTGTTGTAGATTTAGAGGGTGGCAGACAGCCGATGACCCGTACACATCAAGAAATGGACTATACGATTTGTTATAATGGAGAATTATATAATACGGAAGATTTGCGAAAAGAATTGCAAGAACGCGGGCATCGCTTTAGAGGTCATTCTGATACAGAAGTATTGCTGCACTCATACATCGAATGGAAAGAAGAGTGTGTACACAGGCTGAATGGAATTTTTGCATTTGCCATATGGGATGAACAGCGGGATCATTTATTTGCTGCACGAGATCGGATTGGAGTAAAACCATTTTTCTATTCAGAGCAAGGGACATCATTTCTGTTCGGCTCAGAAATCAAAGCCATTCTTGCTCATCCAAGTATGAAAGCGAAACTTGACCGCAATGGTCTTGCGGAGATTTTCGGACTTGGCCCTTCAAGAACGCCGGGCAGTGGTGTTTTTAAAGGGATAAAAGAAATTCGTCCAGGGCATGCGATGATCTTTTCGAAAAATGGTTTGACCGTTTGGCGATATTGGAATGTGGAAAGTAAAAAACATACCGATCATTTTTCAGAAACGGTTTTCCAAGTCCGTTCCCTATTTGAAAATGCCGTGATTAGACAGCTTGTTTCAGATGTTCCGGTTTGTACGTTTCTCTCTGGAGGAGTCGATTCCAGTGCGATTACGGCGACAGCTGCAAAACATTTCGAAAAGGAAGGAAAAGCTCCGCTCCATACGTTTTCCATTGATTATGAGGACAATGACCGTTTCTTTTCAGCAAGCTCATTTCAACCGAATGCGGATGGTCCTTGGATCAACAAGATGGCAGATGCCTTTAAAACCAATCATCATCACTGCATTATTTCTCAAGAAGATTTGGCAAGCTATTTAGAAGAAGCTGTCATTGTTCGGGATTTGCCAGGAATGGCTGATATTGATTCTTCATTGCTTTGGTTTTGTAAAGAGATTAAAAAGGATTTTGTCGTCAGTCTTTCTGGAGAATGTGCAGACGAAATTTTTGGCGGATATCCTTGGTTTCATGCAACTGAGCAAGTCGAAGGCTTCCCATGGATGAGATCGATGGACGAACGGATTGGTCTTTTACAGGATACTTGGCAGAAAAAACTGAATCTTAAAGAATATGTGAATGCCAAGTATGAGGAAACAATTAAGGAAACACCGCTTTTAGATGGAGAAACAGGAATAGAGAAAAGAAGAAGACAATTGTTTTACTTAAATATGCTTTGGTTTATGACGACACTGCTTGATCGCAAGGACAGAATGAGTATGGGGGCAAGCCTTGAAGTCCGTGTGCCATTCGCTGATCATAGACTTGTTGAATATGTTTGGAATATTCCATGGGACATGAAAATGCATGGGAACAGAGAGAAAGGGATCTTCCGCAAAGCGTTGGAAGGGATTTTGCCAGATGATGTGTTATATCGGAAAAAAAGTCCGTATCCGAAAACACATCATCCCGACTATACAAAAGCCGTTAAACAATGGTTGGAACGTCTACTTCAGCAAAAAGATTCAGCTCTTCACAACTTTCTAGATCAGAAAAAACTGGCTGAGCTTATGGCGACAGATGGTGCGTCTTTTGAAATCCCTTGGTTTGGGCAATTGATGAAAGGACCGCAGCTTCTCGCTCACCTTGCGCAAATTCATACTTGGTTTGAGGCTTATCGGATTGATATTGAAGACTAAAAAAGTGGGTGTCCATCATGTCAATTTTTGACTATTGGACACCTGTTTAAATTAAATAAACACTGAAAAATCAGCAATCACAATTTGCTTTTTTCGGACAAGTTCTTTCTTAGTTTCTTATGATGATATACATTGTATAGGCAATGTAAGCAATTGCGAGTATCACCCCTTCTGATTTGGCAATTTTAGAATGCGATCTAGAGAAAATAAATAATACAATTGTTAAAATGATCATCAAGATTACATCAATAAACATTTTACTCTCTACGGCTAGAGGGGAAATGATAGAAGATGCACCAAGAACAAATAATATATTGAAAATATTACTTCCAACAATATTACCTAAAGCAATTTCACTTTGTTTCTTAATTGCAGCAGTAATAGATGTAATCAACTCAGGTAGTGATGTTCCCACCGCCACAATTGTTAAACCAACTAATGATTCACTCATACCAAGGGTTTTCGCAATTTTGATACTACTATCAACCACAAACTCTCCACCAACAATGATGGCAGCAAGACCAGCTAACGTAAAGAATATATATTTCCCCTGAGATCGTTTATCTGCTTTTGATTCATTTTGAAGATTGTCATCTCTACTGTTTCTCGCTACTTCAAAAATGTAATACATAAATACAGCAAAGATAAGTAAGAAGATTAATCCGTCGCTTCTTGTAATCAAGTTTTCTGAAAAATATTGAAGAGTCACATCACTCATCAAAACAAGCAATACGATACTTGCCAATAATGTAAAGGGGATTTCTTTTCTAATCGTATTACTTTCAACCTTTAAGGGATTAATTAATGCTGTTACCCCAATGACAAGGCTAATGTTAAAGATATTACTTCCTACGACATTACCGATTGCTACCCCTGGATTTCCTTCAATGGCAGCGAAGATACTAACAGTTGCCTCAGGAGAGCTTGTCCCAAATGCCACAATGGTTAGTCCAACCAATAGCGGAGGTATATGAAGTAGTGTTGCAATTTTAGAAGCACCATCAACAAAATAGTCCGCTCCCTTTATTAATAAAACAAAGCCCACTAACAGTAAAATATAGGTCATTCTATTAGTTCACCTCGCTACACTAACCTTTATTCGTTGTTTTATATTAGAATTATTTTATTTCTATAAAGGGGGTATGTCAGGAGTTAAATAAGGAATCGAGTCCATAAAGACTAAAAACCAACATTGAAAATTCTTTGTCATCTAAAACCCTCAACTCACCAGCTAAAACAGAGTAGAAACGATTACACACGTCATTTGTGTTTATTTGTCTAAATTTCAAGCTACAGACAATCCCAATGCTATCACTTTTTTATTCAATGAGGTAAAAGGGGAAGCAAAATTACAAAGTTAGACTCTATAAAAACACATGATAGCTTTAGTTTAAAGAGAACACCAGAAATTTATACATAAAAAAAGACGGATTGAGGAGGACACCGTCTTTTACACAAACATGTTAAGCAGCAAGCCCCTTTTCGATCCAAATTTTAGAGCGCCACCTTCTGTACATCAAAATACCTCTAACCCATTCATCAGCAATAAATGAAAACCAAATGCCTGCTAAACCGAGGTTTAGGTGAATACCAAAAATATAGGCGATGGGAAGTCCAATTCCCCACATTGAAATGATGGCCATATAGACTGGAAATTTAGCATCACCGGCAGCTCTGAGAGAGTTGATGATAATCACATTAAATGACCGGCCTGGTTCAAGAATAATCGTCATGAACATCAGCAGGCTAGCCGTTGCGATGATTTCCGAATTGCTACTAAAGATCCCGATTAGCGGTTTTGAAAAAACAGCTAACAGAAAAGAAGTCACTGTTGTAACTGCTAAAGCCCACCACAGGCTTTTTAAACATCTGCTGTAAGCGGCATTAAACTGTTTAGCACCTATATAATGTCCGATCAATATTTGTGTTCCTTGACTAATCGCGATTCCAAACAGCATGATCAGCATCATCAAGTTTTGGGTGTATACTTTTGTTGTTAGTGCTTGCGCACCTAATAATGTAATAAAATAAGTAATGATCATCTGTGACGCATTATATGACAGCTGTTCACCGGCTGAGGGAATTCCGATTTTTAACAGTTTTTTTAAATATTCTTTTTTAATATGAAAAAACTGTTTTGATAAAAATGTCATCCCAATTCGTTTTTTAACGAGGCAGATAATGACGCCTAGACCAAGAATCCGGGATATCGAAGTTGACAGAGCCACACCTGTAACACCTAAAACCGGTAAACCGAACGGTCCGAAAATGGCAAAGTAATTGCCGGTGATATTTAACATATTCATTCCGATCGTTACAGCCATCATATCTTTAGTAAAACCATAGCTTTTTAGAATGGCACTGAATGTCATAATAAGTGCTTGGATAAATGCCAGTCCGCCAACAATTTTTAAAAAGACTGCCGCCTCACTTAGCAACTTTTCTGAAAGTCCCATCATCAATAAAAGCGGCTCGGCAAACAAATAAATGGCGGTGCTAATGAATAGACTGATCAATAAATTGGTGCTAATCGATATATAACCAATTTTCATCGCTTTTGCTTTTTGCTTCGCACCTAAATATTGTGAGATAACGACCGTTGTACCAGTCGCGATAAAACCAAACATGACGATGATCAAATTCAGCATTTGGTTACTGACACCGACTGCTGCGACACTGTTATCTGAGTATTGACTGAGCATCAATGTATCAGCATTCCCCATCAACATATATAATGAAACCTCGATAAAAATGGGCCATGTTAAACTGAATAAAGAGAGGTTTTGCATGTTTGTTTTTTTCATAGATGGATCTCCTTTCTTTTCAAAAATCGTTTTATAGTTTACCCCACGTTTCTTATAATAGAAAGAGATAAAACCGATACTTTTTGAAGAAATCCGACCAAATCAAAAGGGAGGAAAACATGAACCATATCGTTTTTACAATACCGCCCCTCCCAGTTCTCATCACTTGTGGAGAAGGGATATTCAAACAGGGAGAGAAACATGTGAAACGCAAATATTCGGTCTTCGATCTTTTATATGTGGTCAAAGGAGCGATGTTTTTAACAGAAGACAGAGAGTCTCATCACATTCGTGAAGGGGAGTATATCATTCTTGTTCCGGGACTTGAACATTACGGACATAAAGGTTGTCAGGAAGATACGTATTACTACTGGCTTCATTTCCAAGAGAAATCATACGAACTTTCGCAAAAGGGAGGGGAGAACTGGTCCGAACTTAAACTTCAACAGGGGACATTTGAAATACCGCCTTCATATCATTTAAGACTGCCGAGGAAGGGCAAGATTGCACAAAAGGCCTTTATTGAAAAGCAGTTCAGCAATTTAATTGATTATTCAGGAGAGAATTCTGATTTACCGCTTTTTAAACAACTTCAATTTGAAGAATTGTTCATCCATTTGCAAAAAGAAGCATTTCATATTCCTTCTGCGAATGAGCGGGTTGCTTCTGAAGCGCAGCGTTATATCGAACGACATTATCAAGAAAAAATCAGCATGGAACAGCTTTCTTGCGCTCTTCACTATCATCAAGATTACATCACACGCTGTATGCAAAAAGTTTACAGTATGACACCAGGGCAATATGCCAATAAGGTGCGGATTTTGGAAGCAAAACGACTGTTGTCGGCTACAAATGACAAGATGTCAGCAATTGCAGAACAAGTCGGCATTGATGATGCACCTTATTTTTCAAAGCTTTTCAAACAAATTGAAGGACTTTCACCTATTGAATACCGAAAGATGATCAAGAGGAATATTGAGTAAGAAATGGGGGATAGCACTTGACCATTATCAATGGTAATAAGGTCACATTGAGATCGTTAACAGTTGATGATCTGCCTTTGTTATGGAGGATGATTTATGGGGTAAAACAACCAGAATGGAAACAGTGGGATGCCCCTTATTTCACGTTACAGCCTGAGCCATATCAATATTTTGCCGATTCAATTTTAGCGGCTTTAAAAGAGGATCCGCCTCGTTATGCGGCAATAGAGATCGAGGGCCAATTAAAGGGCACTGTTTCTTATTACTGGGAATGCAGACCGACTCACTGGCTTGAATGCGGTATTGTCATCTATGATCCATTCTATTGGAATGGAGGATATGGAACTGAGGCGATCATCTTATGGGTCGATTATTTGTTTGCTAAACTAAATATTCCAAGAATTGGGATGACGACTTGGTCAGGAAACAAGCGGATGATGAAATGTGCTGAAAAAGCGGGATTTACGATGGAAGGGCGTCTGCGGAAAGTTAGGTATTACAATGGGGTCTATTATGATTCAGTCAGGTACGGTGTGTTAAGAGAAGAATGGGAAAAACAAAATCCTGCCCGTTATAACTGACAGGCAGGATTTCTTATCAAGTTAGGGATCAGCCGTTTATTGAAAATTTCGTCTCTTTTTCCTGGATATAATGGGTTAAATTCGCAGTCAAATCAGATCTTAAAAACGGTGTGATCAGATAGATCCCATTAAACAGGTCACAGGCGGTATCAAGCAGAGAACGGGCAATAGCGAGCCCTTCTTCCGTCTGTTTTTGTTTATCACTGCCAGCGAGTGCCATTTTTTCACGAATGGTGTCTGATAGTTTGATACCGGGGATTTCATGGTGGATAAATTCGGCATTTCTACTGCTTGTTAACGGCATGACACCGATGTAGATCGGTGTATCAAGATGTTTTGTTTCGTTATGAATGTTGATGAGCTGTTGCTCTGAGTAGACGGGTTGAGAAATAAAATAATCAGCTCCGCAATTCACTTTTTTCTCAATCCGCTTGACTGCTTTATCAAGGTGCCTGACATTCGGATTAAAAGCAGCGGCAACAGAAAAATTTGTTTTTTTACCAAGGGGCTTTCCTGAATAAGACAAACCTTCATTAAACTGTTTAATTAGACTGATCAGATCAAATGAAGTGAGGTCATAAACAGACGTAGCTCCTGGAAAGTCACCGATTTTTGAAGGATCTCCGGTTATAGCTAATACATCACAAAGTCCGAGTGTATCAAGACCCATTAAATGGGACTGAAGACCGATTAGGTTTCTGTCTCTGCAAGTGATGTGAATCAGAGACCTTATATCAAGCTCCTGTTTTAAAAGGGTACCGCAGGCAACATTGCTAATTCGTGGTGTTGCCAGTGAATTGTCTGCCAATGTTAAAGCATCAATTCCGGCTAACTTTAATTGTTGGGCTGCATCCAGAAATTTCTGAAAGTTTAGTTGTTTAGGAGGATCCAATTCAACGATAATCGAGCGTTTTTCATTTGCAAGTTCATTTAAAGGAGGCTCTGTCCGATGATGTTCTATAGGGGCAACTGCCTGTTTTCTGATTTTTACCTGTTTCTCAGTTAGCGGCAGAAGTCCTTTGACTGCTTCAGCCATAGCCCTAATATGATTTGGTGTTGTTCCACAGCAACCGCCAATGACTCGGGCCCCTTGATTGCGGAATTCGATTGCGCTGTTTCTAAAGTATTCGTCATCTGTTTCATAAACGAGCCGTCCCTCGACAAGTGATGGGAGACTGCTGTTTGGGTAGACGGAAAGATAAGTATCTTTTAAAAGAGGCACTTCTTCAAGTGCATGAATCATATGATAAGGCCCGAGGCGGCAATTGATACCGACAACATCTGCTCCAAGATTGGCCAACAGCGTCAAGCCTTCACTGAGCGGGGTTCCGTCTTGAAGAACACCTTCTTCATGCATCGATACATTGAGAATGATTGGCAGTGCAGTCTCCTTTCTGGCGATTTTTAATACTTCACGGGCTTCTTCCAAATCATAATAGGTTTCCAAAAGAAGTCCGTCTGGTTCTTCATTTAGAAGAAGATAAAGCTGTTCGCGAAAACTTCTTTTAATGTCATGCAAAGAATAAGCGTTTTTATTAAAGGTGCGAATGCCGCCAATTGTTCCAAGAACATAGCGAGATCCAGCGGCAGCACGGGCGAGGCGAACCGCTTTTTCATTGATTTGTTTTGCCTCATCTTCAAGACCGTATCTGGACAGCTTAATAAAGTTAGCACCATATGTATTGGTTTGAATGATATCAGCACCTGCCTGCACATAGGCTTGATGGATACGCTGTACTTCATCAGGTTTTGAAATATTCAATTCCTCAAAACAGCGATCAATTCCATAAGAATACAGAAGTGTTCCCATCGCACCGTCAGCTATTAAAATTCTGTTTTTTAGATCTTCTAATATTCCCATATGAAATCCCCCTTCATGTTCATGAAAAATAAAAAAAGTCTTCTAAAGGAAGAAGACTTTTTAGTATCTGGTCTGTCTTCTCATCTTTCAAGCATCACGCTTGCTGGATTTAGCACCTTGGTCATACACCGGTTGCTGAGGCTTCACTGGGCCAGTCCCTCTGCCTCTCTTGATAAGAACTTATTTGGTTGCTTTTATTCAATTTACCGAAAAATAAAACAATAATCAACAGTAAATTTTGAATTTATCGAAAATTTATAAATTGAACATCAATGGGGAGATCGATTTCCTTCACCATAACGATGATTTGCTGAAGATCATCTTTATTTTTTCCGGTTACACGGATTTGATCATCCTGGACTTGAGATTTCACTTTAAGTCCAGATTTTTTGATCAGTGTATTGATTTTTTTGGCGTTTTCTTTATCGATTCCTTGAACAAGTTTCCCCCGTTGTCTGACTGTTCCCCCTGAAGCATTTTCCAGTTTAGAATAGTCAATGTTTTTTGTTGGAACACCTCGCTTAATCAGCTTGCTGATGAGAACGTCTTTTAATTGATTCATTTTAAATTCGTCATCAGATATGAGTACAAGTTCTTCCCCGTCAAGGGAAATGCTGCTTTTTGATCCTTTAAAATCGTAGCGGGTCCCAATTTCTTTTAGAGCAGTTTGAATTGCATTTTGCACTTCGGGTATTTCAATTTTTGATACGATATCAAATGAACTTTCTTTGGCCATCCTAAAAAAACCTCCATCCTTTTATCTTATGAGTTAATTATAGTAGAATAAGATGAAACTTCAAATCATGAGTCGTTTTGTCTAACTATCATATGGATATAATTAGAGTAATGGAAATAAGAAAGGAAGAGTAAGTATGAGACCGGGACAGCAATTAACATTAGAAATAGATCATAAAGTGGATTATGGATATTTTTTAACTGATGGAGAAAAAAACGTCCTTCTGCATCGCAGTGAAATAACTGAAGATATTGAAGACATGGAAGAAGTCACTGTCTTTTTATATGCGGATCATGAAGGGCGTCTGGCTGCAACGATGAAAGAACCCCTAATTAGTGCTGATGAATATGGATGGGTCGATGTTGTGGATGCCGTAAGTGATATGGGCGTTTTCGTAAATGTCGGACTTTCAAAAGATGCCTTAGTCGCTACAGAACATCTTCCACCATATGAATCGGTTTGGCCGCAAAGAGGTGACAGGCTATATTGTATGTTGAAGATCACAAGTCATGGAAGAATGTTTGCTAAACCGGCTCCAGAAGATAAAATCAGCGAACTGTTTAGCGAAGCGACACCTGATCTGATGAATAAAGAGCTGTCTGGAACCGTTTATCGTTTGACCGCTTCAGGCTCTTTTGTTATTTCTGATAGTGGCATTAGAGGGTTTATTCATCCATCGGAAAGAAAACAAGAACCTCGACTAGGAGAGAGGGTGACGGCAAGGGTCATTCAAGTAAAAGAAGACGGCTCTGTCAATTTATCGCTTCTCCCGAGAAAGCAAGATGCCATGTCAGTTGATGCTGAAGAAATCTTGGCATATATCAAATCGAGAAATGGTGCAATGCCATATTGGGATAAAAGTGATCCAGATGATATTAATGAGCGTTTTAGTATGAGCAAAGCGGCATTTAAAAGAGCGCTCGGCCGTCTCATGAAACAAGAGCGAATTTATCAGAAAGACGGCTGGACATACGAGAAAAAATAGACGTGACGGCGTCACATTGATGACGCCGCCATTTGTTTTATAAATGATGCGGTTTTTTTGAGTTCTGGTGTTTACCGGCTTGTCTGTTTTTTTCAGCAAGCCGGTTTTTTTGCTGATTGACAGCATTGTTGTCAACTGGTTTTTTATCATTATCTTTCATGACACATAACCTCCTCCTTTTAGATTGTCCATTCTAGCGCTTCCTATGTAAGCTATGTTTTTACCGCTAAGTTTAAGATTTCTTAAAAAAAGAGCATAAGTATAACTATGACCTGAAAAAAGGAGGCATGATATGAAACATTGTTGTTCTATTTGTATTGAGAATGTTGCGGACGGAGGAATTGTTAATTTTGGCGGGGCATATCAAATTACTCCAATCATGGTATCAAAAACGGTAGAAGGATCAGGAGGGAGTAATACTGGTTATACAGTTGAAAATCTTTTAGGTGATGGGATTTCTCCAATGATCACTGAATAAACGTGATAATGGGCCTGCTTATAACAAGCAGGCTCAGCTTTTTTTATTCCCAGGAAAGAAGATCGCCAATGTCCCTGGTCCAGAATGAGCGCCAATGGCCGAACCGATCATGTTGATGATGATTTCCTTCGGATGGAATTCAGCTTCAATCAGCATTTTAAATTCCTCAGCTGTTTCGATGTCATCTCCGTGGCTAATACCGATTGTCTGATTGCTTAAATCAAGACCTCTTTCCCTCATGAGTTCAATCATTCGTCTGCTTAGCTTCTTTTTCCCTCTAATTTTTTCCAATGGAATTAATTTACCGTCTTCAACGTGCAAAAGAGGCTTAATATTTAAAAGTCCTCCGACAAAAGCAGATGTTTTACTTATTCTGCCGCCTCTTGCCAAATAATCCAAGTCATTTACGGTAAAAATATGTTCAAGAGATTTGCAAAAATCCTTTACAGACGCTTCAATTTCTTGTATTGTATTGCCGTCAGTATTAAGTTGAAGCGCATATTTTACCGCAAGTCCGTAACCTAATGAAGCACACTTTGAATCAATGATCCGAAGATCAAAGTCTGGAAACTCTTCTTTGATTTCGTTTGCCGCCATCACAGCTGTCTGGTATGTACCGGAAAGCTCTGAAGAAAAAGCGATATATAATGCAGGAGCATCTTTTTCCGCAAGTTTGCTAAAGACATCTTTAAAAGTTTGTAAAGATGGCTGTGAGGTTTTAGGTACTTTTCCGTTGCGCATTGCTTCATAAACGTCATGAGGCTTGATTGACACAAGGTCTTCATATTCTGTTTCGTCGAGAAATACCCGCAAAGGAATGAAAGAAATATGATGCTGATCATAAAACTGTTTAGGCAAATCTGCCGCACTGTCAGCCAAAAGGTGAACAGTCATGTGAACCCCTTCTTTCGTAAAAAGATGAATTTTCCAATACATATCCATTCACCATCACAGAGTTTTGTGATGGATGGGTATCGGATTTGTGACGACTTTAGAACAACTATATCATATTATTTGATTTTGACGTTTTCAAAATAATGTTTATAGGGTAAACCAAATATATATAGATTAAGCGGAGGAACTCAAAAATGGTCATAGCGGAAGCAAAAAAATTGTTTATTGTCATCATTGGCGCCTTACTAAATGCCATCGGTTTAAATTTATTTCTCATTCCTGCTGATGTTTACGCAAGTGGCTTTACGGGTGTAGCACAGCTTTTGTCAAGCGCATTAGATCAATACAGTCCAATTTATTTTTCAACGGGAACACTTTTGTTTCTCTTAAATATTCCCGTCGGTATTTTGGGCTGGATGAAGGTCGGCCGTTCATTTACAGTTTACAGTATTTTAAGTGTTGCGCTCACAACGATCTTCCTGGGAATGGTGCCTGAAGTACGATTGTCAAACGACATTTTGCTAAATGCTGTTTTTGGCGGTGTTATTTCTGCAATTGGTGTCGGTCTGACACTAAAATACGGGGCTTCAACAGGTGGTCTCGATATCATTGCGATGATTTTAGCAAAGTGGAAAGATAAGCCGGTTGGCACCTACTTCTTTATGTTAAACGGAGCGATCATTTTAACAGCAGGATTAATGAATGGCTGGGAAAAAGCATTGTATACACTTGTGACACTTTATGTGACAACAAGGGTTATCGATGCCATTCACACCCGTCACGCTAAACTGACCGTGATGATTGTCACAAAGAAAGCGGATGAGATTAAGGAAGCGATTTACGGAAAAATGGTCAGAGGAATTACGACTGTTCCGGCAAAAGGCGCATTTACCAATGAACAAAAAGAGATGATGGTAATCGTGATCACAAGATATGAATTATATGATTTAGAAAAAATTATTCAAGAGGTTGATCCGCACGCGTTTACCAATGTTGTTCAAACAACTGCAGTCTTAGGGTTTTTCCGCAAAGACTAAAGGGGGGATTTATGAGACGAATTGCGTTGATCATGCTGCTATTTGTCGGAGGATGCAATCAAATTGGGGAGAATCATCCTGACAAGGAGGTAACAGGGGAAATGAGTAAAGGTGTCGTATTATCTGTAGAGCCTGTACAAAAACAGGGGAAAGTTGAATTTAATATGTCGGTTAAGAACAATACGGATAAAACGGTTGAATTTCACTTTAACAGCGGTCAAAAATTTGAACTGACAGTAGTTGATGAGAAAGGCAATGAAGTGTATCGCTATTCAGAAGGAAAAATGTTTACACAAGTTCTGGAAACTATGAACTTAAAACCTGGTGAATCATATGATTTTAAAGATGTATGGACGTCAGTGCCCGGCCCAGGCAAATACAGTGTAAACGTAACATTCTTGGGAAGAGCGGAACTTTCTACCCTTCAAGAAAGAAAAACCTTTACCGTGAAATAATCGGTTTAAAAACTGTCGAGAGAGACTCTCGGCAGTTTTTTATATGCGCTTGTGTACAGAAAGTCCTTAATAATCGGGGACAGTAGACGTGGTATGGCAACATACGAAAAAAGGAAATCGAGTGGTGGTTTTCCTTGTTTTAGACCGTGCTATTGTCTGTGGCACTTATATGAATTGAAAACAATATTCAGGAGGACATCATGATTCTAATAAGAAGGAGTCATTAATTCGAGAAGCCCGTGGATCAGAATCCCCCAAAAAGAACATCATTCAGTCGTTTAAAATAAACAAATAAGTAAACCTGCGATAAAATAAAAAAGCTCTTTTAGGGTTAGATTTATTTAAAGATTGAATATAAACCAAATGTAAAATAGTCTTTTAATCCTTCGGTTCGATCAATGTATGGGACTTATCTTCAAACTTGTTTTTTCTTCAGATTTTGCGACATATTAACAGTCTTTTATCTAGGAATGTTTTATATATTTATTTAAAAAAAGGTAATGAAAATGATGTATTACAACATTAAATTTAGCTAAACAAATGCTGTATTTTATTGTTTGTAAACCAAATTATAGGATATGATGATGAGGGGTTTTGGAAAGAGAAGAATTTTTCGGGAAAATATTCAAACAAATGATTAAAGTCTGTAAACAAGAATTGATATTCACTTAAAACCACATATTATCAAATAAGAATGGAGGCTTTGGAAACTTGGAAAAAGAAACTGTAATACCGTATGATCTAGTTGCTACAAAGATGAACCATTGGTATGTCGCTTTAAAAAATGATTGGCTAAAAATCGCTGAAGATATGAAAGATCAAGTGAAGCTGGAAATTCAGATGATGGAAGAAAATCAAGACGCCCTTATATACTATTCTCTACTAGAATTTCGTCATAAACTGATGCTTGATTACCTTTGCCCGGATTCTGCGAGAAATATGGAGATAGCTGAGGATTATCAAGAGATCAAGAGAAAAACAAAAGGCGGGAAAAACCTGAATGGGATGCTTGAATACTATTATCATTTTTTTTCAGGAATGTATCATTTTAGACAAAAAGAAATAGTGCATGCTATACATTATTATAAAAACGCTGAAGCACAGCTTGAATCGTTAGACTGTGAAGAGGTCGAAAAAGCTGAATTTTATTTCAAATTGTCTGAAACATACTATTATATAAAACAAACTTATCTTTCTATGTATTATGCAAATCATGCTTATCATATTTATTTAGATTATCCTACATATGGTCAACGTCGTGTGCAGTGCCAATTTATGATTGCTTGTAACTGGCTGGATAAATTTCAACCTGAAAAAGCATTGCAACACAATAACCAAGCTCTTACGAATGCTAAAGAACTGAAGGTAGATCATTTAATCGGTTCGTCACATTTAAACATTGGGCTATGTTACAATCAGCTTGAACAACTCAACAAAGCCGAAAATCACATCACAAAGGCGGTAGAACTTTATAAAACCGATCAGTCTAGTTATTTGCCAAAAGCACTTTTCAATCTCTCGTATATAAAAGCAAGACAAGGAAAGAAGGCTGATGCGGAAGACTTGTACTTTGAATGTAAAACTGTAGCTGAAAAGCTGGGAGATTGTGAGTATCTTACAAAGCTCAACTTAATTTATGGGTTGTATATATCATTTAATGTAGACTTACTTAAGGAAACTTTTAACATGCTAAATACAACAGGAATGTATGCGGATATGGAGGAATATGGGGTTGTTGTAGCTGAATATTTACAAGAAAAAGATATGCTCAGTGATTCACTAGAATTTTATCGTAAAGTAATTGAAGCAAGAAGGAAAATTCAAAAAAGAATTTAATTCAAAGGCGGGGTATTAACCCCCACCTCGATTTTTTTAGGACAGCCGCTCAAGCTGATCCTGGAGGGCATGAAGTTGTTGCCGTTCTGGGTCAGTGGAATTGGCATAGGCTGAAGAAAGTGCATTTTGTGCCCTTTCGATCGCTCTTTTCCGACTGCCTTCATCAGCTGTTACAGCTTCATGAACGGCATGTTTCGCCATTTGAAACAATTCGTTTCTCATGTTACAACCCTCCGCATTCTGTCGGACCGGTACGCTGTTCGGCCTCTTCTAATGTTGAACGGTAAGGGAACCTTTCGGCATGCTGTTTAATGGAATCTTTGCCTTGCTGAATAAACCTTTTTGACTTGCTTCGTTTACCCATCTTATTTGCCCCCTTCAACATGAGCTTGACGATCTAAAAGATCATCACATATAGTTTGGCATCTTTCATTTTGTATTATGAATGGCAAAATAAAATTATAATGAGAAATAATCCTTCAAAAAGACAGCGATGCCGTCTTGTTCATTCGATGTTGTCACATGGTCGGCAATTTGTTTTACTCCTTCAATCCCGTTACCCATTGCCACACCACAGCCAGCGAACTCAAGCATTTCGAGATCGTTATCTTCATCTCCAAAAGCGATAATTCGCTCCTTTGGCACGTTATAGTAGTTGGCTACTTTTTCTAATCCAATTGCTTTATTAATACCGCTTCTAATCAATTCAATGACATGCCATGGAGCAGCCCAGCGTCTATGATCGACCACTTCTGCATGAACATCTGATAAATAAGTGCGGATTGATGGGACATCTTCTTCTTTGGCATGGATCAAAACACTTGTGACATTAGCACCAAGGTTTTTTCTTAAATCACCAACTGTAATATTGGGGCTGCCCATTGTAAAGATGTCAATCAATTTTTCGTCATGGTAATGAAAATAGACGTCATCTGTGACTTCCGCAAGGATATTGTGGACATTGTATGATTCACTCACTTCGACAATCTGTTTGACAACGCCAAGGTCAAGTGAAGTGTGAAATCTCCCCCAGTTCTCGTTTTTCGGGTGATGAACAAATGCTCCATTAAAATTAACGATCGGTGTGTTCAGTTGCAGCTGATCATAGTACATCGAACTTGCTCTGTACGGTCTGCCTGTAGAGATACAGACATGGTGCCCGTTTTCCTTGAGCTGTCCAATTACTTTTTGAGCGTTCTTAGAAATGGTCTTGTCATCTTTTAATAATGTACCGTCTAAATCCAATGCGATTAAATATGGTTTTGTCTCCATAATGGCTCCTTTAATCCGGTAATTTTTTTAAATGTTCTCATTTATAGTGTATCTTTTTACCTTCTTTATTGTCTACATGTTAAACTGATGATAATGGATACCCTAAAAGGAGAGAATGAACGTGATAGTGATCGATAAACAAAAAATCTCAAACATCCCTTTTTTACATATTGTAAAGGAGGAAAAAAAAGATAAAGCTCTCCCTCTTGTTTTTTTTATTCACGGATTTACAAGTGCAAAAGAGCATAACCTCCATTACGCATACATGCTTGCTGAAAAAGGAATGCGGGTGATTTTGCCTGAAGTTGCTTATCATGGAGAAAGGGCTGAACAGCTGACTCAGGAGGAACTGGCTGCTAAGTTTTGGGAGATGGTTATCAATGAAATACAAGAACTGGAAATGTTGAAAGACCATTTTGAGCAAGAAAATTTGATTGAAAATGGTCGTATTGGTATGGCTGGAACCTCATTGGGTGGAATTGTGACCCTTGGTGCGTTAACACAATATGACTGGATAAAAGTTGCGGTAAGTCTGATGGGTACCCCTGCTTATCTGGAGTTCTTCGATATGCAGCTGTCAACCATTCGTGAAAAACAAATCAAGCTTCCGATCTCTGAAGCACAAATCGAACAGCAACGTGAAAAATTGAAACGATTTGATCTCACACTTCAACCGGAAAAATTGAAGCAAAGACCACTGCTTTTTTGGCACGGAAAAAAAGATCAATCTGTCCCATTCGCACCAACCTACCGCTTTTATGAATCAATCATTCACCATGATTATGAAAAACCTGAGCTTCTGCAGTTTATTGCCGATAAACATGCAGATCATAAAGTGTCAAGAGAAGGGCTTTTACGAACAGTGATGTGGTTTGCATCACACTTGTGAACAACCTAATCGTTTAGAATTGACATGATGTAAGTTATACTAATGAAAAGGAGGGATGGTATATGGATGAAGCCTTAAAAGAAAACTTGATGGGTGCGCTAGAACAGGTCATTGACCCAGAACTCGGTGTTGATATTGTCAACCTTGGACTTGTATATGAGGTTGATATGGATGAAAACGGCAAAACAGATGTTACGATGACTTTGACATCGATGGGGTGTCCGCTTGCGCCGGTTATTGTTGATGAAGTGAAAAAAGCGCTAGCAGATATTCCAGAAGTAAAAGAAACGGAAGTCCATATTGTCTGGAATCCGCCTTGGACGAAGGATAAAATGTCTAGATATGCAAAAATTGCACTTGGTATTCGGTAATGGTAAGGAGTCTGATCTCATTTGATCAGGCTCTTTTTTAATGGCTTCAATTTGAATCTTTAAGAAAAAGGACTCATATACTCTAAAACGACCCAGCTTCATTTTCGGGAAAAAATAATTAAATATACAATTGAATTAATTTTTATTCATGTTATAATGTTAAATAATTTCTCGGTACAGAAGAAGGTGAATGGATTTGAAAGTAGGTATTATCGGAGCTACTGGCTACGGTGGAGCAGAAATCATGAGAATTATGAAACGGCATCCCTATGTAGACGAATGTATACTTTATTCATCTCGGCATCAAGGAACAACCTACTGTAAACAGTATCCGCATTTTGTGAAGCTAACAAAGCAAACACTTGAACCGATTGAAACAGCACAAATAGTAGCTGACATTGACTTTTTATTTATGGCAGCACCTTCAGGGGTATGCAGCAAATTAATTGCTGAGTTTGAGCCTTATGACATACCTGTGATTGATTTATCGGGTGACTTGAGAATGAAGGATGCAGCTGTTTATGAGAGCTGGTATCATCATGCCGCACCCCCACAATCCGCTCTTGAAAAGGCTGTCTACGGTTTATCAGAATTGAATCATGAAGAAATCAAAGTTGCAAAATACATAGCCAATCCCGGATGTTTCCCGACCGCAACGCTTCTCGGTTTAGCGCCGCTCATAAAACATGGATTGATCAATGAATCTTTTCTCATTATTGATGCAAAGACAGGAGTTTCAGGAGCCGGAAGAAAAGCTTCCATCGGCACACATTTTTCTGAGGTCAATGAAAATTTAAAAATATACAAGGTCAATGAACATCAACATCTACCTGAAATCGAGCAAACCATCAGGTACTGGAACCCGATTTTCCAACCGGTCACCTTTAGTGCACATTTAGTGCCAATGACAAGAGGAATTATGGCAACCATTTATACGGAACTTAAAACAAGCATGAAAACAAACGAATTACAAGCTGTTTTTTCTGACTTTTACCAAAATTCCTATTTTATCAGGGTGAGAGAAGTCGGGCAATTTCCAGAGACAAAGGAAGTGTATGGCAGTAATTTTTGCGATATTGGAATTAGTGCGGATGAACGGACGAACAGAGTGACCGTCGTATCTGTGATTGATAACTTAATGAAAGGAGCCGCTGGGCAAGCTATTCAAAATTTTAATATCATGAACAGTTGGAGTGAAACGGCAGGCCTTGATTTTGCGCCAATTTATCCATAAGACAGGAGAGAAGTAGCATGTTTCAAGTAAGTCAAAAAAGTATGACAAAAATTGACGGAAGTGTTGCATCACCAAAAGGTTTTTCTGCTAAAGGTGTTCACTGCGGACTGCGCTATTCGAAAAAGGATTTAGGAATGATTTTTAGTTCAGTGCCGGCAGTCAGTGCGGCGGTATATACACAAAGTCATTTTCAAGCTGCACCAATTAAAGTCACCCAAAACAGCCTTAAAAAAGATAGCTATTTGCAAGCGGTGATTGTGAACAGTGCAAATGCCAATGCATGTACCGGAGAACAAGGACTTCTTGATGCTTACGAAACGCGTCAAAAACTGGCTGACATGCTTGGGGTCGAGTCTGAACTAGTCGCTGTGTCTTCAACAGGTGTGATTGGTCAATATCTTAATATGGAGAAAATTCATCAGGGAATCAGCCTTCTAGAGCAAATAGAGCCTAATCATAACGATTTTGAAAAAGCTATTTTGACAACTGATACTGTTACAAAACGTACCTGCTATCAACTGATGATCGATGATCAAACTGTGACAATTGGCGGAGCAGCGAAAGGATCAGGGATGATTCATCCGAATATGGCAACAATGCTAGGGTTTATTACGACAGATGCTTGTATAGAAGAAGGTGCACTACTAAGAGTTTTAAGAGAAATAACAGATGTTTCTTTTAATCAAATTACTGTTGATGGCGACACATCAACAAATGATATGGTGCTAGTGATGGCAAATGGTTGTGCTGGAAATGACTGTCTTGATGAAAAACACGAAAACTGGTCGGTTTTCAAAAAAGGTTTACAGTTTGTTTGTGCAGACCTTGCCAAACAAATCGCAAGAGATGGAGAAGGAGCGACAACCTTAATCGAGGCCGAAGTGAAAGGGGCAAAAAGCAATCTTGAAGCTCAAATGATAGCTAAAAAAATTGTTGGTTCTAATCTGGTGAAAACAGCAGTGAATGGATCTGATGCTAACTGGGGGCGAATCATTGCAGCAATCGGTGACAGCACAGCGTCTGTTACAGCTGATAAAGTTGAAATTCATCTTGGAGGACAATGCCTCTTTAAAAACAGTCAACCACAGCCATTTTCCGAAGCACTGGCTAAAAACTACTTAGAGAATAGTGAAGTCAAAATTTTGGTACAAATGTATGAAGGTCATGGAACAGGTGTAGCTTGGGGTTGTGATTTAACGTATGAATACGTCAAAATTAATGCGAGTTATCGCACATAAAAAGGGGAAGGGAATGAAAAAAATAATCGTTTTTAAATGCGGCGGAAGCGTGATACGTCAACTCTCTGTCAGTTTTTTTACTAGTTTAAGGGAATTGATTGAACAAAGATGGAAGATTGTGATCGTTCATGGCGGAGGTCCTGAGATTTCCAGTATGCTCAGCAGGCTAAACATTGAAACAGAATTTAGCCAAGGGCAGCGAAAAACAACAAATGCTGTTTTAGAAGTGACCGAAATGGTGCTCACAGGTTCAATTAATAAGTTTATTGTTTCAGAGCTGATAAAACACGAACTGGATGCTGTTGGCATTTCTGGGGTAGATGGTCGGTTGCTTCTTGCTGATTATTTAAATGAAAAAGAATATGGTCAAGTCGGTCGAGTGAAAAAAGTAAACAGTGAAATCATCGACATTGCGCTGGATAATGGATTTATTCCCGTTATCGCACCAATATCACTAACAGAGACTGGCGAGAAACTCAATGTGAATGCAGATTTAGTAGCATCAGCAGTTGCCGGTGCTTTACATGCTGATCAATTACTATTTGTCACAGATGTGAAAGGAGTCTTGCAAGATGGAAAGCTTCTTTCTTCCACTACTCCTGAAGATTTAGAGCTCTTAATTGCCAATGGTGTTGTTTCTGGAGGGATGATCCCAAAAGTACGTGCCGCCATAGCAGCACTTTCAAATGACATCAATGAAGTCATGATTATTAGTGGAAAAGAGCCTTTTCTTACAAAAAACATGTTTATGGGAACAAAAATCAAACGACAATTAGAAGGTGTATAGATGAGTTATTTATTTGAAACCTATAACCGAAAGAATATCCAAATTAAGCAAGCAAAAGGCACACTTGTCAAAGATGAACATGGTAAAAGCTATCTTGATTTTATTCAAGGAATCGCAGCTTGTAATTTGGGACACTGTCCTGATATTGTCACAGCACCTCTTAAAAAGCAGCTTGATCGTGTGTGGCATGTCTCAAACCTATTTCAGAATGATCTGCAGGAAAAGGTTGCAGAGCAGCTTGTCCAACATAGTGCAGGAGATCTTGTGTTTTTTTGTAATAGTGGAACAGAAGCCAATGAAGCTGCAATTAAGTTAGCGCGCAAACATACGCAAAAAACGGCAATCATTACATTTGAAAAATCCTTTCATGGCAGGACATATGCAGCAATGGCAGCAACCGGACAGGAAAAGCTTAAAGCGGGGTTCGGTCCAATGCTGCCAGGCTTTCATCACGTTTCATTTAATAGCCTAGGGGAGTTAGATCAATTCATGGATGATGATATTGCAGCTGTGATGCTTGAGACGATACAAGGAGAAGGAGGTGTCATTCCGGCAAGTCAAGCATTTTTACAAGAAGTAGCAGCTTTTTGCAAGAAAAAACGGGCATTGCTTATTGTTGATGAAGTTCAGACTGGTATCGGTCGGACAGGAAAAGCTTTTAGTTATCAACATCAAGGACTTTCGCCAGACATTATCACTGTTGCTAAAGGGCTCGGAAGCGGATTTCCTGTTGGGGCAATCATCGCAAAAAAAGACCTTGCACAATCCTTTTCACTAGGTTCACATGGAACGACATTTGGCGGAAATATGCTGGCGATGACTGCCGCAAATGCAACCTTGGAAACGATTTTTCAAAAAAGCTTTCTAGAAGCCGTAAAAGCAAACGGTGATTTTTTTCAGAAGGAACTGAAAACGCTCCTTCAATACCCGCTTACAAAAGAAATCAGGGGAGAAGGGCTGCTGATTGGAATTGAATGTACAGTACCTGTTCAACCAGTGATTGAAGAGTTGCAAAGTGAAGGGTTGCTCGTCCTTTCGGCTGGTTCAAAAGTGATCAGAATGTTGCCGCCATTAAATGTCGCTCCTGACGAACTGATGGTAGCTGTTGAAAAGCTAAACCATGTTTTTGAGAAAGAGAGCATCCATTATTTTTTTTCACTCAAATAGTATAAAAATACAATATTATAGATATTTATTCATAGAAGGTGGTCATAGAATGGAAGGGTATTTAGTTCTCGAAGATGGAACATCTTTCAATGGTGAATTGGACCAATCCTTGAATTGTACCGGTGAAGTCGTATTTTTTACAGGAATGACTGGTTATCAGGAGGTGCTGACAGATCCATCATACAAAGGACAAATTATCGTTTTTACGTATCCCTTGATTGGAAACTATGGTATTAATGAAAGCGATTTTGAAAGCAAACAACCACAAGTGCAAGGAGTAGTCGTCTATGAAGCATGTGATCGGTTTTCACATTATCAGGCGAGTAAAAGTTTACGAGATTACTTAACAAATTGGGATATTCCCTTGCTGACTCATGTTGATACTAGAGCAGTCGTCAAACATATTAGAGCAAAAGGGACACTCTTTGCCTCCATTACCAATAAGGCAATCAATTGCCCTTTAGGTGACCGTGTTGAGAATTTTCCTGCCCAAGTCACTGGGAATGCAAATGCTACATTTGGAACAGGCAGAACACATATTGTTCTCATTGACTTTGGCTATAAAAAATCAATTGTTTCAGCCTTCACAAAACGAGATTGCCGAGTAACCGTTGTTCCATATCACATGATGAGTGATATCTCAAAACTGGTCCCTGATGGAATCGTTTTGTCAAATGGGCCAGGTGATCCAAAAACACTCACACCATACTTGGATATGTTAAGGAGCATCATCAGTTCCTACCCGACACTTGGTATTTGTCTCGGACACCAATTGATAGCACTCACTTTTGGGGGAAATACTTATAAACTGCCATTTGGACATCGAGGTGCAAACCATCCGGTGAAAGATATTGAAACAGGACGTGTTTTCATGACCAGTCAAAATCATAGCTATGTCGTAGATGAGCGTACACTCGATCACAACATATATAAAACTCGCTTTCGTCATCAAAATGATGGTTCAGTTGAAGGGCTTATGCATAAAAGATTGCCAATCATATCTGTTCAGTTTCATCCGGAAGCCCACCCGGGTCCAGCTGAAAGTGAGTGGATATTCGATGAATATTTGCGTGAGTTAAATAAAGCAAGAGGAGAAATTGTCCATGTCTAAAAACGATAGCATAAAAAGCATTTTAGTGATCGGTTCAGGACCAATCATGATCGGGCAGGCTGCAGAATTTGACTATTCAGGAACTCAAGGGTGTATGGCTTTAAAAAGTGAAGGTTATCGAATCATTCTTGTCAACAATAATCCGGCAACCATTATGACAGATGAATCATTTGCAGATGAGATTTATTTTGAACCGCTGACAGTTGAAAGCCTTACCCGAATTATTAAGCGAGAAAAACCTGATGGATTACTTGCTAATTTGGGCGGGCAAACGGCACTAAACTTAGCTGTAGCACTTGAAAAAGCCGGTATCTTAAAAAAATATCAAGTGAAGTTGTTGGGGACTTCAATAGAAACAATTGAGAAAGGCGAGGATAGAGAAAAATTTAGGGCACTTATGAAAGAATTGAATGAACCAGTACCTGATTCAGTCATCGTTGATAATGCAAAAGATGCACTCGATTTTGCACATTCCATCGGTTTTCCGATTATTGTTCGCCCTGCTTATACACTAGGAGGAAAAGGGGGCGGAATTGCTAAAACAAAACAAGAATTGCTGCCATTAATTGAGAGTGCTCTTCTTGCAAGCCCGATACAACAAAGTCTTGTCGAAAAAAGCATTGCTGGTTTTAAAGAAATTGAATATGAGGTGATGCGTGACAAAAAAAATAATTGTATCACGGTTTGCAATATGGAAAACATTGATCCTGTCGGAATTCATACTGGGGATTCGATTGTTGTTGCCCCTTCTCAAACGTTAACAGATAACGAGTATCAAATGCTGAGGACTGCAAGTTTGAAGATTATTTCTGCGCTTGAGGTGATCGGCGGTTGTAATATTCAATTTGCACTTGATCCAGACAGTAAAAAATACTATGTCATTGAAGTGAATCCAAGGGTAAGCCGTTCTTCAGCTCTTGCTTCAAAGGCAACTGGTTACCCAATCGCGAAAATGGCTGCCAAACTTGCTGTCGGCTTTACACTTGACCAATTAAAAAACCCGTTAACTGATTCGACATTTGCATGTTTTGAGCCAGCACTTGACTATGTTGTTGTCAAGTTTCCGCGCTGGCCGTTTGATAAATTTAAACATGCTGACCGTAAGCTTGGTACAAAAATGAAAGCAACCGGAGAGGTTATGGCCATTGATCGGAATCTGGAAGCCGCTTTACAAAAAGCAGTTGCATCCCTTGAATTAAAAACGCACGGGATCCATTTAACAGAACTCAAAAATATTGCGTTAGATAAATTGTGCGATTTACTGGATGAGCCTGATGATCGGCGTTTTTTTGTCATCATGGAACTGTTAAACAGAGGAATTTCAATCGAATATCTCCATGCAAACACAAATGTTGATCGATATTTTTTGCATATATTTCAAAATTTGATTCAGCTTGAACATCAATTGCTTCAACAGGAGGGGGTACTCACCACAACTCTTGTGAAATCAGCAAAAGAAAAAGGCTTTACAGATTTTACAATTGCTTCGCTTACCGGTCGAACAGAAGAAGAGGTGAGGACTTTTCGTAAACAAAAAGGAATAACAGCTTCTTTTAAAATTGTTGATACATGTGCTGCAGAGTTTGCGGCAAAAACAAACTATTTTTATTCGACTTATGCTGGGGGAAGCGATGCGAATTTTCTGCATAAAACGAAGAAACGAGCTTTAATTATTGGTTCCGGACCAATTCGGATTGGTCAGGGGGTAGAATTCGACTATAGTGCTGTTCATAGTGTAATGACCCTAAAAAAACTCGGGTATGAGACGATTATGTTAAATAATAATCCAGAAACGGTTAGCACGGATTACGAGATGGCGGACCGTTTGTATTTTGAACCGATCACACTTGAACATATTCTAAATGTCGCTGAAGCAGAAGATATTGATTTTGCAATTGTCCAATTCGGCGGTCAATCTGCTATTAATGTTGCAGAAGCGCTTGAAAATGCAGGGATCGTCCTCTTAGGAACAACATCGAAAATTCTGGATATCCTTGAAGATCGTGACCAGTTTTATCAATTTCTTGATGACCTCAGCCTTTCTCACACGAAAGGAGAAACAGTGACATCCAAAACAGAAGCGTTCAAAATAGCAAAGAATATTGGCTTTCCCGTACTGATTAGACCATCTTATGTCATTGGTGGAATGGGCATGATCACCGTTCATTCAGAACAGGAGCTTTCAGCATGCTTGGCTGAAATGTCTTATCCTGTCCTAATTGACCAATATATAGATGGTAAAGAATTTGAAATCGATCTGCTTAGTGATGGCGAGCATATTTATATTCCAACATTTATCGAACATATTGAAAAAGCAGGGATTCATTCAGGTGACAGCTACGCAATTGTTCCGGGACCTACCATTACCGCTGAACTGAAACGGTCTTGCCTAAATGCGGCTGAAAAAATGGTCCGCAACCTTGATTTTAAAGGTATCATGAATATTCAATTTATTGTTTATCAACATCAACTATTCATCCTTGAAGTCAATCCAAGAGCAAGTCGTACCGTTCCGGTTGTAAGCAAAGTGATGGGGGTGCCAATGATTGAGCTAGCAACAAAACTTTTAGCTGGTTTTCCTTTAAAAGAGCTTAACCCGGTGCAGCGAAATCATCATGGAGTGGCTATTAAATTCCCGGTTTTTTCGACGCACGCTCTTCCAGATGTTGATTTAAAACTAGGACCACAAATGAAATCAACAGGTGAAGGAATGTATGTAGCGTACCATTATAAAAGTGCACTGAAAAAGGTTTTTGCTGATATTTGGAAAATGAAAGGCTCAATTTTTCTTCAACCATTAGACTGTGAATTAAAAACACTTGCCGAAAAAACTGGTTTTACTGTGGAAACAGATCATTTTACAGACTGGATCAAACGGACAGACAAAATTCTTCACATCAATTTAACCGATTCTCAAGAAGCGAAACAGCAACGGATTGAAGCGATCATGCACGGTTTGTCAGTCATCACTGAAAAAGAGACAGCCCAAGCTTTTTTTGCCAGTGAATTAGGTGTAACAGAGCCTATTTCGCTTCATGATTTATACCAAAAGGAAGTGAACATATGTCAGTTATAAAAAATGTCCATTTAAAAGGTAAAGATTTTTTAAGTTTAAAAGATTTTATGAAAGAGGAGCTTCTTTATTTGCTTCAGGAAGCAGCTGTTATGAAACAAAACAAGATCCATCCTATCTTAACAGGGAAAACATTGGCCATGATCTTTGAAAAGTCTTCAACAAGAACTCGTATTTCGTTTGAAGCAGGGATGTCCCAGCTTGGCGGTCATGCATTATTTTTAAGCAGTCAAGATATGCAGCTTGCCAGAGGGGAAACACTTGCCGATACGGCAAAAGTGCTTTCGGGTTATGTTGATGCCATTATGATTCGTACCTTTGAACATGAGAAAGTCGAAACGCTGGCAAAATATGCGGATATTCCGGTTATCAATGGTTTAACTGACCTTTTCCACCCATGTCAGGCACTTAGTGATCTTTTCACCATTCAAGAAATAAAGGGCAGTTTAAAAGGAATAAAAGTTGTTTATGTAGGTGATGGGAACAATGTAGCACACTCGCTGTTAATCGCTTGTGCGAAGGTAGGTTGTAAGATGATTGTAGCTGCACCTGAAGGATATGAACCTGACCAAGAAGTTGTTAAAATGGCAAATGCCTATGCTGATCAATCGGGCGCAGTGATTGAGGTCACAAATGACCCTGTTTCTGCCGTGAGAAACGCTGATGTCATCTATTCTGACGTTTTTACAAGTATGGGGCAGGAAGCGGAGGCAAGCGAGCGGTTGAATATCTTTTCACCATATCAAGTAAATGAAACGCTCGTTTCTTATGCCAAACCAGACTACTTATTTTTGCATTGTCTTCCAGCTCACAGGAATGAAGAGGTAACAACAGAGATTATCGACGGTCCGAATTCTGCTGTATTTCAGCAGGCTGAAAATCGTCTTCATGTCCAAAAAGCATTGTTAAAAGCGTTATTGATATAAAAAAACCTGCTGAAAGCAGGTTTTTTTAAGCAAATATGAAGACAGCACCACCAACAATGAAGCAGTAAACAGAAAAATAGATTAAATTGCCTTTCGCCATAATATTCATAAACCAGCGTAATGAAAAATATGTTGCGGTAATTGAGGCGATGAAGGCAAATAAATAAGGTACGAATAGTTCAGATAAGTGTGGATCATGAAATATGTCATTGATACTTAAAATGGTTCCACCGAGACTGACTGGTATGTACAGTAAAAAAGAAAAACGTAATGCTGTTTCAGATTTAAGGCCGAGTGCCATAGCCGGTACGATCGTCGCTCCTGAACGACTGATCCCGGGAATGAGTGCAATCATTTGTGAAAGCCCAATGATCATTGCATCTTTTAACCGCATTTCACCATCGTGTTTTCGTCCGCGCAAATTACGAATCAAAAACAAAGCTAACCCGGTAATCAGCAGTGTGACAGCTGTTACACGGACACCATCTTTAAAAAAAGCCGATATCTCATCTTTTAATAAAACACCGATGACCCCAGCAGGAATCGTTGCAATTATTAAATAAATGATAAATCTGAAATCTGCTTTTCCTTTTGGATCTTTTGTCACCGCATAAGACAAGCCGTTTTTTGTTAAGCGAATGATGTCTTTTTGATAAACAAGTAAAACAGCAATGAGAGAACCGGCATTTACCAGCAGTTCAAAGCTAAAGCCTTCTATTTCCAAGCCTAAAAAATGCTGAGCCAGCACTAAATGTCCGCTTGATGAGACAGGGATTGGTTCGGTTAATCCTTGAAGCAATCCCAGCAGGATGTACTTGATCAACATAAAAAAATCCATTTATTTTCCTCCACTTCATACGACTTCTAACACCTACTGAAAAGACGGAACAAACAACGGATTTGTTTCAGTTCTCATGAAACTTTAATAAGCGGGGAATTCTAGAACAAAAGGGGTGAAATTACATGGGACAACAGCATCAATTCCGTCCAGGTCAAAAAGCGCCTAATAAAGGGGTGTATGTAGAGATTGGTGAAACAGGGAGTATGGTAAAAAACCCACAGCAAATAAGATTGACTGCAGGTGAGTTTTTTCCAGAAACATCCAATCATAACAGACTTTGGACATATAAAAGAAAACCATAGAAAAAACCCTGTCTCTTCAAGAGCAGGGTTTTAGTGTTGACTTTTTTCCTTGTTCATAGGCATAATTTCTCCAAGAACAACAACCATCACAAAGATGACAACACTCATGATTGAGCTTTTGGTTAGATCCAACCCGGCATGACCGCCCATGGCTCCTACAATATAAGTTGCCATACATGTTAAAAGGAAAGTCCAAAATAACCCTACGACAAATCGCATGTTTCCACCTCGTTCTTTTCATTCAATTCTAAAATTAATCATAACACACATAAATTAAACGATAAAGGGCGTTTTCGTGAACAAAAAGAAGGAATAACCGGAATAGACGGTTGATATTGTCTTTTCATCATAAGACTGGGACTTTTCCTTATTCGTTTACTCTGTTTTCAACATAAAATAATGTACAGATTACGGCAGGAAGGAGGCAGGCAAGTGATGAAGATAACCGAACGTTTTTTTAAAATCGATTCAGAATGGAATGTCATTCACCTTCCATATCAGCCAAATGGTTTTGTAGTCTTTATTTTCGGTGATCGAAATCATTTTGTTGGTGAAGATTCAAGCTTTTGGCTCCAGCATTATGACAGAAAACGACTTTTAGCCTGTTTAAAACACGAAGGCTATACTGTCGTGAACAGCAACTTGTTTGGGAGGCATTGGGGTTCTGAACAAGCGGTTGAATACGCTAAACAGCTGATCCAATATGTCTTCAGACAAGAAATTTTAAATGAAAAAATTCATCTATTGGCAGAAGGGATAGGTGCACTTGTAGCCGACGAACTCCTTCGTTTGATTCCGGATCAGATCCGTTCAGCTGCCTTGCTCAATCCTTGCCTAGATCTTCAAGCGCATCACCTTAACGAAAAAGAAAGTAAATTTTTTTATAAACAATTTATGAAAGAGATTTCGGAAAGCTATGGTATTTCTGAACGAGAAGCTGCTCATTATCCATTTAAAACTATTTTACCATATCATAATCTTGTACCTGTTTATATTTGGCAAAAAATGAGTGGTTCACCATATCCCTACACGAGACATGCGAAACCATTTCAAGAACATCAGCTTAGAGGGAAGTATCAAGTAGAAATAACGCTGCATTTGTTTGATCAGTCAGATCGCATTTCTTCAGCAATCATTGATTTTTTCAAAACGCATGAAAAAGTATTATAGAGAATAGAATAATAGCAGCCCATTTTTCATGCGGGCTGCTTTATACTGAAAAGCTAAGATGGAAAGGTGGTCTCGGAATGGAATCCGTACTTGTCTATGGAGCAGATGAATTTTTCGGCCTTTCATTTTGTGAACATCTAATGGAAGAAGATGTGAACGTTGATGTCGTTCTGGCACAAACAAACGATGAAACAAAACAGCTTTTTCTAGATGAACGTTTAATGTGGCTAGCGAGAAATGAAAAATTTCGTTTAGTCGAACAACATGATATAACGGATTATGATCAGGTGTTTATTCAATATACAGGTGCTGTTCCGGCAAAATTCCAACAGCCAATCGTGCTATTCATATATGAAAATCAACTGATAAACGAAGAGATAAAGGAATGCGCTGAACAAATTCAATCGATTGTGCTGCCGAAGATGTACGGTCCATGGGATGTGACAGAAATTGATAAAAAAACCTTGGCAGACCATTTTTTTGTAGATGATGTAGCAGAACAACTCGCCAACTTTAGGCGTCGAAAAAATTTATCTTCAATTGAATTTGAAAAAATAACGACAGAACAAGAAGCTTTTGCTAAAATTGAGGAATGGAAAAAACAAATTTCTACAATTTTCGACAAAATGAACTGAAGAACCTTTTCATTCATGCCCTTGTGGGGCTACAATAAAGGTATAGGTGTTTTTGTGTTAAAAGGGAGTTGACAACATATGGTGTACAGGCTCATCATGATCTTTTTGCTTGTTTTTGTCTTAGGTGCATGTGAACATGCGCCACTCAAAGGTAAAATCGAAAAGGTCGGGATGCTTGTCCCTGATACAATAAGTGATCAAGTATGGGGAACGATAGGGTATAAAGGGTTATTGCGAATTCAGTCTAGCTTTAATACTGATGTTTATTATAAAGAGAGGATCGATAATGAAGCAGCCATTAAAATGGCTGTAAAAGACTTTGATAAAAAAAAGGTCAACTTAATTTTTGGACATGGTAGCGAATATGAAAAAGTTTTCAATGAAATTAGTAAGCAATATCCTGACATTCATTTTGTTTTAGTGAATGGCAGGGCTGACCATGACAATGTGACAAGCATAGACTTTAATGGAAGAGCCATGGGGTTTTTTGGCGGTATGACGGCAGCTCAAAAATCTCATTCAAAAAAAATTGGTGTCCTTGCCACACATAGATGGCAATCTGAAATCAAAGGGTTTATTGAAGGTGCAAAATATGTAGATCCGAACATTGAAGTTGTGACATTATATGTCGGTCAATGGGATAATTCAGAAAAAGCGATGAAACTGTATGAAAAAATGAAAAAAGCCGGTGTAGATGTTGTATATCCGGCTGGAGATCGGTATAATGTCCCTGTTATTGAACAAATCAAAAAAGACGGACTTTTTGCGATCGGTTACATAAGCGACCAATCTGATTTGGGAAATAACATCGTTTTAACAAGTACCGTTCAGCATGTTGATGAAGCTTATGAGCTCATCGCCAGCAAATTTGCTCAAGGAACTTTAACAGGAGGACGGCAAAAGTTTGATTTTCGGGATGGCGTCATTGAAATTGGAAGATTTAGCCCGCTAATCAATCAGTCGTTTCGCGAAAAAGTGAGCGGGCTTATTGAGGATTACAAAAAGACGGGAAAACTACCAAACAAAACATGAGGTGATCGATATGCAGCACGAAAAATCGATGGAATTTTTACAAATTGCAATGAAATATGTTCCAGAAGCAAAGGAAGAAATGGAAAAAGCGGGGGTTGATCTTTCCCCTGAAATGCTTCAGCCGTTTATGACATTGTTTACAAAAGTGATGGCAGAAGCGTATGAATTAGGTAAAGCAGACGCACAGCAAGCTTAGGAGAATGCCGAAAGCCACTTCCATGTAAAAGTGGCTTTTTACTTGAAAAACTTATCTTTCAAACTACCTACCATTGAGCCGATTTCTTTAAAAGTAGGTGTAAGTTTATCAATTGAGTCCATAATTTCCCCAAGCTGGTTCATAATATGGGTATAATCGGCTTCTGTTTCGGATTCCGATTCCGATTCTTTTTCAAAGTCTTTATCAGATTGATCTTCTTGACTTGCTGAATGGGCGCCAAACATCATTTTCGAAAAAAAGTCTTCTTCTGCCACCCGTTATAACCCCCCTTTCTTGTTTTTATAGTTTTACTATATGAACAGTTCGATCTACTAGATTAGACGAATATATTGCCAACCAAAAAAAAATAAGGTAGGATTAGTACCAGATACTAATAATTACTCACAACATAAGTTGGGGAAAATCATAAATAAAGGAGTCTTTCCGATGAAAGCTGGAATTATTGGAATTGGTCGGTATATTCCTGAAAAAGTACTGACAAATTTTGATTTAGAAAAAATGGTTGAAACTTCTGATGAATGGATTCGTACAAGAACAGGAATAGAAGAAAGAAGAATTGCCGCTGAAGAAGAGATGACATCTGATATGGCAGTTACTGCTGCAAAAAAAGCGCTTGAAGATGCAAATATTGAGGCCAGTGATCTTGATATGATCCTTGTCGCAACGGTAACACCTGATCAAGCCTTTCCGACTGTATCTTGTATGATTCAAGAAAAGCTAGGCGCATTTAATGCCTGTGCAATGGATCTTAGCGCAGCTTGCGCGGGTTTCATGTACGGACTAGTGACGGGAAAACAATTTGTTGAAGCAGGTACATATCAACATGTACTTGTCATTGGAGTCGAAAAACTTTCAAGCATAACAGATTGGGATGACCGCAACACAGCTGTTCTCTTCGGAGATGGTGCCGGTGCGGCTGTTGTCGGTCCTGTCAGTGATGACAAAGGGATTTTGTCCTTTGAACTTGGTGCTGATGGCAGAGGTGGAAAACACTTGTACTTGAATGAAAAAGATCATACAATCATGAATGGCAGAGAGGTGTTCAAATTTGCCGTCCGCCAAATGGGAGAATCCTCTGTCAATGTGATTGAAAAAGCTGGCTTAACAAAAGAAGATGTTGACTTTTTAGTGCCGCACCAAGCAAATATTCGGATTATGGAAGCGGCTCGTGAACGTTTGGAACTGCCAGTTGAAAAAATGTCTAAAACGGTGCACAAATATGGAAATACATCATCCGCATCCATTCCGATTTCTCTTGTTGAAGAAATTGAAGCAGGCAAAATAAAAGATGGTGATGTCATTGTAATGGTCGGTTTCGGCGGTGGGCTAACATGGGGAGCCATTGCTATTCGCTGGGGTCGCTAGAAAGAAAGGTGAGGTGCAACTTATGAAGAATAGTAAAAGAGTAGTCATTACCGGATTAGGTGCTTTATCACCACTCGGTAATGATGTCAAAACAAGCTGGAATAATGTAATTAACGGAGTTTCCGGTATTGGTCCAATTACAAGGGTTGATGCGGAAGAATATCCTGCAAAAGTAGCTGCAGAACTGCAAAACTTTAATATAGAAGATTACATTGACAAAAAAGACGCAAGAAAAATGGACCGATTTACCCAATATGCTGTTGTCGCCTCAAAAATGGCTGTAGATAATGCAAAATTGGAAATTAACGATCAAAACGCAAACAGAATCGGTGTTTGGGTCGGTTCTGGTATAGGCGGCCTTGAAACACTTGAACAACAGTTTGAAATCTTTTTAACAAAAGGACCGCGCCGGGTTAGTCCATTTTTTGTGCCGATGATGATTCCCGATATGGCGACAGGGCAAATCTCAATTGCACTTGGTGCAAAAGGTGTCAATTCATGTACGGTTACTGCCTGTGCAACAGGGACAAACTCAATTGGTGATGCCTTTAAAGTCATTCAGCGTGGAGACGCAGATGTGATGATCACTGGGGGAACAGAAGCACCATTGACAAGAATGTCATTTGCCGGCTTCTCCGCTAACAAAGCGCTCTCTACAAATCCTGATCCGAAAACGGCAAGCCGTCCATTTGATAAAAACCGTGATGGATTTGTGATGGGTGAAGGCGCAGGAATCGTCGTCCTTGAAGAGCTTGAACATGCATTAAACCGCGGTGCCACTATTTATGCGGAAGTTGTCGGTTATGGTTCAACCGGTGATGCTTATCATATCACGGCACCAGCACCAAATGGTGAAGGTGGTGTCAGAGCGATGAAAGAAGCGCTGAAAGATGCCGGGCTCAATCCTGAGGCGATTGATTATATTAATGCGCATGGAACGAGTACACCGTACAATGATAAATTTGAAACGATGGCCATTAAAGAAGTGTTTGGAGAGTATGCATACAAACTTGCCGTCAGTTCAACAAAATCAATGACAGGTCATTTGCTCGGTGCTGCCGGGGGAATTGAAGCGATCTTCTCAGTTCTTGCCATTAAGGAAGGAATCATTCCTCCGACCATCAATCTTGAAACACCTGATGAAGACTGTGACTTGGATTATGTTCCAGATAAAGCTCGCCATCAAGATGTAAATGTTGTACTTAGCAACTCACTTGGATTTGGCGGACATAATGCAACACTCATTTTTAAAAAATATTCATAATAATCTCGGCGAAACGGTTACCAATTAGATGGTAGCCGTTTTTTTTATGTTTGCATAACATACGGGTGAAAGGAGTGATCTTTGATGAGTGTTGAAAAAACATATGAATGGTTTGAAAAGTCTTCTTCCATGTATGAATTATCTAGTTATCTTCTCCCGTTTTTTAAAGAGACCTCTATAAAAGATAGTATGGCAATTGTTAAACACCTCCAAACACATGGAATGTTCCGATTTTGGAAGGAAGGGCAGAAAACGCAACAAGAGCTAAAGAAAAACAATATTTTTCGATTTGTCAAGCAGGAAGAACAGCTGTTACGAAATAAATGGAATGGTCCTGATGTTCCAATTATCATCCTTCCTGTCGATGAAAAGAACCGGAAAATCCGCGTTAAATTCGGCTCCAAATCTGGCCTGGCGTTCCATGACAAATTGTTTTTGTTTCTTTCCACTCATTCAACAAAAGATTCGATTTCAGCGATTATGACACACGAATATAATCATATTTGTCGGTTAGAAAAAATGCCAAAAGAGGAAAAAGATATGACACTTCTTGATACAATGATTCTTGAGGGCTTAGCAGAAAACGCTGTACATGAAAGATTGGGTGAATCCGAAACTGCCAAATGGGTGACATTATACTCACAAAAACAGCTGGAGCATTTCCAAACCGGGATTTTAAAACCCTATTTTGGACTTCATCGTCAGGATGAACGACTGTTCTCCAGTCTGATGTATGGAAAAGGGTACTTTCCTGAAATGCTTGGATATGCCGTTGGGTACAATATTGTCAATCAATATTTATTAAAAAAAAGGGGAAAAGTTGGTAATGTTTTATCATTACCTGCCGAAAGTTTCCTATTGACTTAAATAAATGTAAAGTATACAAAAATTACTTGATTTTGTAATGGTTATGTAATAATATACAACTATAAAAATATTAAGACAATTCAGTCTTGTTGAAAATGAACATCAGCCTTCACAGATATTTAACTTGTTGTTTATGGAAGGGGAATCTTGATGAGCGCACTGCTTGAAGTCAACAATTTAAAAACTTATTTTTTTAGAAAAAAACAACCGATACCTGCAGTTGATGGAGTAGATTTCTTAATAAAAAAAGGAGAAACGGTGGCATTGGTTGGAGAATCAGGTTCAGGAAAAAGCATCACATCACTATCGATCATGAGGCTTGTTGAAAGCTCCGGCGGCAAGATCATGGACGGCTCTATCAAACTTGAAGGGCGTGATCTTGTTACATACAAAGAACGAGAATTATGCAAGATTCGCGGAAATGAAGTCTCCATGATTTTTCAGGAACCGATGACATCGCTCAATCCCGTATTAACGATTGGTGAACAACTGATAGAGGTACTCATCTACCATAAAAAACTGTCAAAAAAAGAAGCTACAAAAAAAGCGGTTGACTTATTAAAGCTGGTCGGCTTTTCAAGAGCCGAGCAGCTGATGAAAGATTACCCGCACCGTTTATCAGGCGGTATGAGACAAAGAGTGATGATCGCCATTGCTCTCAGCTGCAACCCGAAGCTGCTGATTGCCGATGAACCGACAACAGCGCTCGATGTCACGATCCAATCGCAAGTATTGGAACTGATGAAAGACTTGTGTGATCAATTCAATACATCGATTCTTCTCATTACCCATGATCTTGGTGTCGTCTCTGAAATTGCCAACCGAGTGATTGTCATGTATTGCGGACAAGTTGTTGAGAGTGCTCCGGTTGATCAATTGTTTGATAACCCCTTGCATCCCTACACAGAAGGACTGTTAAACTCCATCCCAGTGATCGACGGCTCCATTGAAAAATTAACAGCGATTAAAGGAAATGTACCTACACCAGATAACTTACCTCACGGCTGTCGTTTCGCCCCGAGGTGTCCGAAGGCATTTGAGAGATGCTGGAACTCTGAGCCTAGCCTAAAAACTCAGCACGACGGGCGAAAAGTTAGATGTTTCTTACATGAGGAGGAGGAGTAGGGCTTATGACAGCTGGACAACAGCAACAAAAAATAGAGAATCATGATGAAGTCCTTTTAGAGTTAAACAACGTTAAAAAATATTTTCCGATCCGTTCCGGAGTATTTCAGAAAAAAATTGGTCAAGTCAAAGCGGTCGATGGTCTTAGTTTTTCATTAAAGCGTGGTGAAACACTTGGCATTGTTGGCGAATCTGGTTGTGGGAAATCGACTGCTGGTAGAACGATGATGAGGCTGTACAAACCGACAGCTGGACAAATTCTATTCAAAGGTTGTGATATTTCAGAACTATCTGAAGATAAGCTAAGAAAAAATATTCGTAAAAATATTCAAATGGTTTTTCAGGATCCGTTTGCCTCATTAAACCCGCGAAAAACATTGCGTTCCATTATTCAAGAACCATTTAGAACTCATCATTTATACAATTCTAAGGAACGCAGTGAAAAAGTGGAGGCATTGTTACAAAGAGTCGGGTTGCACCCGTCTTTTGCAAACCGTTATCCTCATGAATTTTCAGGAGGACAGCGCCAGCGGATCGGAATTGCACGTGCACTGGCTTTAAATCCTGAGCTGATCATCGCCGATGAACCAGTTTCAGCTTTAGATGTATCCATTCAAGCCCAAGTCATCAATTTGATGGAAGAGCTTCAGGAAGAGTTTCACTTGACATATCTGTTCATTTCCCATGATCTAAGTGTCGTTCGCCACATCAGTGACAGAGTGGGTGTGATGTATCTCGGCAAAATGATGGAGTTGACAGATAAACATGAGCTTTATGACAACCCGCTTCATCCTTATACAGAAGCGCTGCTTTCCGCTGTTCCAGTCACAAGAAAAAAAGGGAGTGTAAAACGGGAACGAATCATTTTAAAAGGGGAACTGCCAAGTCCGGCAAATCCTCCAAAAGGCTGTGTCTTCCATACAAGGTGTCCAGCCGCCAAAGCGGTATGCCGGGAAAGAGAGCCTGACTTCAAGGAAGTAAACAGAGGCCATTATGTGGCATGTCATCTTTACGAATAAAGGGAAAGGTTGTCACATATTTAATCCTTGAAGGGGGGAATGTCTTCTTTTGGAATTCAAGTTGAATTGTAAAGACAAGAAATGTTAGAGGGGGACGATCTAAATGAAAAAGAATAAAATTGTGTTCAGTATGCTGCTCATCTTCATGTTGTTGTTAACAGCTTGTAATAGCGGTGAAGTTAGCGGCGACAAAAATGATGGCAAATCTGATGGGAAACCAAAGCAAGGCGGAGATTTAATTGCTGGATCATATGGGGAGCCAACATTGTTCAATCCGCTTTATTCAACAGATGCTTCTAGCGGTGATATCGAAACTCTGATTTATAACAAACTTTTAAATGTCAATGAAAAGCTTGAACTGGAAAACGATCTTGCTGAAGAAGTCAAACAGTCTAAAGATGGTTTAACAATTGATGCCAAGCTTAAAAAAGGCGTTAAGTTTCACGATGGCAAAGAAATGACAGCTGATGATGTTGTCTTCTCATTCAGCATTCCGCTGAGTGATGATTATGACGGGGAACGCGGTGCGGCTTTTAAGCCTCTAAAATCAGTCAAAAAAACAGGCAAGTATTCCGTTCAGTTTAAACTGAAATATTCAGACCCAGAATTTTATAATGATGCACTAACGAGCTTTGCGGTCTTACCGAAACATATTTTGAAGGATGTTCCAATCAGTAAACTTGGTGAACATGAATTTAATCGGAAAAACCCAATTGGAACGGGACCGTTTAAATTTAAAGAGTGGAAACAAGGGCAGTATATTAAAGTTGAAGCATTTGACGATTATTTTAATGGACGACCACATTTAGATTCGATTACGTACAAAATTATTCCGGATTCAAATGCAGCGTTGTCACAATTGAAAGGCGGGGATATCGACTACTTTGTTATTCAAGCAGGACCGGACTATAAGACAGCTGAATCTTTTCCGAATGTGAAAATTGAAACGGATTTAGGTTTGAACTATTCATATATTGGCTGGAACCAAAAAAACAAGCTTTTTAAAGATAAAAAGGTTCGCCAAGCATTAACACATGCAATCAACCGTCAAGCGATCGTTGATCAAATTCTTGACGGAGACGGCAAGATCGCTAACATACCTGAAAGCCCGCTTTCATGGAACTACCCGAAAGACCATGATAAATTTAAAACATTTGACTATGATCCTGAAAAAGCTAAAAAGATGCTGAAGGAAGCCGGCTGGTCAGACACAAATGGTGACGGCATTTTAGATAAAGACGGCAAAAAATTCTCTTTCGAACTTAAAACAAACCAAGGCAATAAAATTCGCGAAGATTTAGCGGTTGTTGTTCAAGAGCAATTGAAAGAAATCGGTATTGAAGTGAAACCGCGGATTGTTGAGTGGAGCGCATTAATTGATCAAATACACCCACCGAAATGGGACTTTGACGCTATCATTCTCTCGTGGAGCATGTCGACGTTCCCGGATCAGAGCAGTATTTTTCATTCAAAAGAATCGGAAAAAGGTCTGAACAATATTTGGTATCAGAATAAAGAGGTTGATAAGCTGTTTGAAAAAGCAAAATCGCTGAGTGATCGTGAAGAGTATAAAAAGATTTATGAAGAAATATACAAACGTTTAGCGGAAGATCAACCATATACATTTTTGTTTTATCCAAATTATCATCGAGCAATGCCTGCGAACATGAAAGGATATACATTCCATCCGAAACTTGACTTTTATAAAGCGGAAGAATGGTGGTTAGACCGTAAATAAGTGGAAAATCCCTTAAGGGGAAGGAAGTTTACTATTAGAGCTTCCTTCTCCTTCATTTTAAGAATTTTATAAAAAAGGGGATAAAAAATGATCTCATATATTATTCGTCGAACACTCATGTCAATTCCAATCTTATTAGGTATTACAATTTTGTCTTTTGCAATTATGAAAGCAGCTCCAGGAGATCCGGCAGCATTAATGATGGACCCGAATATCAGTACAGCTGACCGTGCGAAATTCATTGAAAAATATGGATTAAATGAGCCTGAACACGTTCAATATTTAAAATGGCTCGGCAATATGGTCCAAGGTGATTTTGGCACTTCAATTATTAGAAAAGGAACCCCTGTCTCCGATTTGATTCTTGCGAGATTGCCAAACACGTTATTATTGATGTTTGTGTCAACGATCTTTGCGTTGCTCATTTCAATACCACTTGGCGTCCTTTCGGCAAGGCGCCCTTATTCAAAACTAGACTACGGAATAACATTTACATCATTTATTGGGCTTGCGATACCTAATTTTTGGTTCGGGTTAATTTTGATTATGTTTCTTTCAGTTAATTTGGGATGGTTTCCGACAGGCGGTGTGATGACACTTAATGCCGATTTTAGTTTATGGGACCGGATTCATCATTTAATCTTGCCTGCGTTTGTGCTTGCAACTGCTGATATGGCGGGACTGACACGTTATACGAGATCAAGTATGCTTGATGTCCTCAAACAGGACTATATGCGGACAGCAAGAGCGAAAGGTTTTAAAGAAAACCGGGTCATCTTTAAACACGGGCTCCGCAATGGGCTTCTGCCAGTGATCACAATTTTTGGCTTAATGATCCCATCTTTTATTGGTGGAGCTGTTGTAACTGAACAGATTTTCAGTTGGCCTGGTCTGGGAAAATTGTTTGTCGACTCCGCTTTTCAGAGAGATTATCCGGTGATTATGGCGATGACTGTTATTTCTGCTGTCCTTGTTGTCTTGGGAAATTTAATTGCGGATATTCTTTATGCGATTGTTGATCCGCGAATTGAGTATTAAGAGGGGGGACTAACCATGACACAGCCGAATCCAACGACACCTTCACAAGAGATCAGATGGCAGGAAAACATAGCACCAAAACCGGAAACGATGACAAAAATCTTTTTTGAGAAGTTTTTTAAAAATAAACTAGCCGTTCTCGGCGGAATCTTGTTATCTATTATTATCCTGGCAGCCCTTTTTGCGCCGGTGATTGCTCCATATGCGCCTGAACATCAAAACCTCTTAAATAAACTAAAAGCACCAAGTGCTGAACATTTAATGGGAACAGATAAATTCGGACGCGATATTTTCAGTCGCCTGCTGTATGGGGCACAGGTTTCATTGTTAGTCGGTTTTGCCTCAGTCCTTGGCTCAATCACAATCGGCACGATTATCGGAGCTGTTGCTGGATATTTCGGCGGGATCATTGATGCGATTTTAATGCGTTTTGTTGATATTATTCTATCCATTCCAGATATTTTCCTGTTGATTACCTTGGTGACAATTTTTCAACCGGGTGTTGATAAATTGATTTTAATTTTCGCCTTAACGAGATGGACGACAACGGCTCGGTTGGTACGAGGTGAGTTTTTATCATTGCGCTCAAGGGAATTTGTTTTAGCCGCAAAAACGATAGGGACAAGAAGTCATAAAATTATTTTTTCTCATATTTTGCCAAATGCAATGGGGCCGATCATTGTCGCAGCAACACTGTCTGTCGGTACCGTTATTCTGTCAGAATCAGCATTAAGCTATCTCGGCTTTGGTGTTCAACCGCCGGTGGCTAGCTGGGGTAACATGCTTCAAGATGCACAAAACTTTACAATTATGATTAAGGCATGGTGGTATCCACTTTTTCCAGGTTTGATGATTTTAATAACGGTGTTATGCTTTAACTTTGTCGGGGATGGACTTCGTGATGCACTTGATCCGAAGAATATTAAATAATTCGTTCGATGAGGCTGTCTAAAAAGTCCTTTATCAACATGAACCAGGGGGAATTGCGAGACTCCTGCGGGAACAGCTTGCCGATCGTCCTTTTAGGATCGTCCCATTTATTTAACAGTAAAACGAAGAGGACAACCTTAGGTCAGATCACGACTAATGTGGAGCAGGCAGCGATAAAATGGGATCACTGGGATTTTGACGGTGTTCCCATTTATTTCTTAACAAAGATTAATATTATTTTACATAGGCTTCACTATCAGCTGTTGCTGCCACAAACCCTCTGCTCAATGAGCAAGGTAAATGACAAAAGATCATACTCTACGATTAAATCTTCGAGCAAGACATTTTCAAGACAGCCGACATACTCCAGAGAATCCATATTATGCTTCACTACCTCTCAATCAATAGTTAGCTAACACGATTACGGCTCAGATCATAAAATACTGAAACATATCCGCCCTAGATTTGTAAAGCGGTTTTTATAATACCTAGACACGAGTGATTTCTTCTGAGGTTATAATGCCGTCTTTCTAGCAGAGTTTCACGATATTGGTTTGAAAAATTCCATAATCTCTGTCAGATGGAATAATTTCCATTCCCCTTGCCTATACTGTGGACAACAGTTTTTATAAAGTGAGGGGTTAGAAATGTTATTTCTTCATGATGTGTGGGTGAATTGGTTTGAGGGAGAAGAAAATGGTTATAATGTCTGCCACTTTCATGAATGGCGAAAGGAAGATAGTGTTGAATTGCTTGATCAAGTTCCGTTATTAAAAGTACAGCCTGTCTTGTTTCACTACATAGAAAATGATTTATCAGAACTTCCGTCAGAATTACTAAGTGAAGTTCATCAAAAAGCATATATTCGTAAAAACCATGAACGCACACAACTTGATCACTGCTTTATTGTGACAGATGGTCTCGGAATACTTGCAGTCGATACAGCCGGATATATGATTCCTGTCAGAAAAAGCCGTCTTATTCCAAGGCAGGAGCAGCTTGTTTATGAAATGGTAAAGGATGTTGAGACGAAAAGCTATGAATTTGTACCGGAAAAACTGCAATCTTCAAAAGAATACCATATACTATCACTATCACCAGAGCATGTTATGGGATTAACAAGAAAAGAACGCCAGCTGAAACAGCTATTATTTATGGCACTTGATCAGTTAAAAGGTTTGAAAAACCGTGCCGAGATTGCATATTGGTACACGGAATGGAATCCTCACATGTACAATCAAATCAAACGGATGTCATTCGAGGAGATCTGGAATATGCTTTTCAATGAAACAATTGAAGGCTGGTCTGACAAACACCAGGAATTTTGTGAAAATTTAATTAAGGGCCAACCATTTTTTGAAAAACTTTGGGAAATTGAAAATGAGTCTAAAGTAAACTAAAAATTTTTAAAAACCCGTTGCCACACGGGTTTTTTATTTTGTTGAAAAAATTTCAATAATAATACCAGTTTCATCTTTACAACTTTGATAAACGGGAGTATGATCTTCTCTATATCATGTAATATCAGTCGCTAAGTCCTAAAAGAGCGGGGGAACCAATACCGGTAATTGTAGCCGGTTGGGGTGAATCCTTAAAAATAGGTAGGGCAAAACTCATCTGAGCCCGAATCCGTCAGCTAACCTCGTCAGCGTTAAGTGAGAGAAATAAACCCATTCCACAGGGGCTATTCGTCTCTGTGCTTTTTTGTGCTGAAAAATTTAGGAGTAGAGGCGAAGAAGGAGAAGACACACAGCATGTACAGTACACTAAAGCGTTTATTAATCGGTAAACCTTTAAAATCACAACAGTTAGGGGAGCAAAAGATATCAAAAACAAAGGCTCTTGCCTTATTATCTTCAGACGCCTTATCCTCTGTCGCTTACGGTACCGAGCAAATTTTAATTGTTTTGGTTGCCATTAGTTCGGCAGCATTGTGGTATTCATTGCCAATTGCAATCGGCGTTCTTATTTTGTTAACAGCATTAATTCTTTCTTATCGACAAATTATTTTTGCTTATCCGCACGGTGGAGGAGCTTATGTTGTATCACGGGAAAACTTAGGGGTGAACCCGGGACTGATTGCCGGAGGGTCTTTACTTGTCGATTATATTTTGACAGTAGCGGTCAGTGTCTCTGCAGGCACTGATGCCATTACGTCAGCAGTTCCTTTTTTACATACCCACCATATTTTAATTGCAGTCCTTTTAGTTGTCGTCATTATGATTTTAAATTTGCGTGGTTTAACAGAATCAGCTTCAATTTTGGCATACCCGGTTTATTTATTTGTAGTAGCACTTTTCATTCTTATCGCTGTTGGCGGTTATAAATTGATCACCGGACAAGTTGTCCAGGTCAATCATTCAACAATTGGCACACCGATTGCCGGGCTATCCTTGTTTCTGTTACTTAAAGCCTTTTCCTCAGGTTGTGCTGCATTAACCGGAGTAGAAGCCATTTCCAATGCAATACCAGCTTTTAAAGAACCATCATCAAAAAATGCTGCCAATACTTTAGTGTTGATGGGCATATTGCTTGGCATTCTTTTTACTGGAATAACTGTGCTTGCTTTCGGCTTCGGTCTCGTACCAAAACCTGAAGAAACAGTCGTTTCCCAGATCGCTTCAGAAACATTCGGCCGGTCATACCTGTATTATTTCATTCAGGGAACGACGGCACTCATTCTCGTTTTGGCGGCGAATACAGGATTTTCAGCATTTCCGCAGCTTGCATTTAATTTGGCTAAGGATAAATATATGCCAAGAATGTTTACGGTTAGAGGTGACCGATTAGGTTATTCAAATGGGATCATCTTTCTCGGAATCGCTTCAATCATACTGATTATTTTATTTGGTGGTGAAACAGATCATTTAATCCCTTTATATGCGGTCGGGGTTTTTATACCGTTTACTCTTTCACAAACCGGCATGTGCTTGAAATGGTTCAGACAGAAACCGAAGAACTGGGGTTTAAAAATGTTCATCAATGCCACAGGTGCGGTGATTTCTGCTGTTGTCCTGATGATCCTTTTTATTACAAAATTTAAGCTTGTCTGGTCAGTGCTCGTGTTCATGCCGATCGTCATTTGGATCTTTTATATGATAAAAAGGCACTATAATGCTGTTGGTGAACAGTTGCGAATGACCGAAGAAAATCTGCAACCGATTGAAGGCAACATCGTTATCGTACCTATTGCTGGCGTGACTAATGTTGTCGAAAAATCAATCCAATATGCTAAAACTCTTTCAGATCAAGTGATCGCCGTCCATGTATCGTTTGACAAGGAAACAGAAAAAAAGATTGAGAAAAAATGGGCTGAGTTAGATAACGGAGTCAGGCTTGTCATGTTACGCTCATCATATCGAAGTTTGACTTCACCTTTAGAAAAGTTTTTAGAAACGGTTGAGGCAAAAGCAACGAAATATCATTATTCTGTTATGGTTCTCGTTCCACAGTTCATTCCGAAAAAAAGCTGGCACAATATTCTCCACAATCAATCAGCCTTCTTACTTCGACTTCGACTGCTGTGGAAAAAAGATATTGTTGTGGCAACACTTCCATATCATTTTAAAAAATAGATTTGAAAAACCACCTTCTTTTTCCAGAAGGTGGTTTTGTTTACCGGCGTTTGCGGCCGAGTCCCATCGCATTTTCCATTTTTTTTAGCATTTTGGACGCGGTTTTGTCGGCACGTTCAGCGCCTTCATCAAGAATTCGGTCCAATTCTTCAGATTCGACCAATTCGTAATAACGATCTTGAATCGGCTTCAATGTGCTGACGACGACTTCAGCAAGATCGCTCTTGAATTCCCCATAACCTTTTCCATCATATCTCGCTTCAAGCTCAGCAATTGAGACTTGTCCGAGAATGGAATAGATCGTCAGCAGGTTAGAGACACCAGGCTTGTGTTGTTTATCATACTTGACGATTCCATCAGAATCAGTGACAGCACTTTTGATTTTTTTCTCAAGTTGTTTAGGATCATCAAGCAAGGTGATAAACGCTTTTTGATTTGGATCTGACTTGCTCATTTTTTTCAGCGGATCGTTCAGTGACATAATCCGAGCGCCAACTGTCGGAATTTTCACGTCAGGAACTGTAAAGATATCATTGTATTTTTTGTTAAAGCGTTCTGCCAGATTACGGGTTAATTCAAGATGCTGTTTTTGATCTTCGCCAACAGGGACAACATCTGTACCGTACAGCAAAATATCAGCTGCCATTAAAGGTGGATATGTTAATAGTCCAGAAACAACAGCTTCTTTTCCTGCTGATTTATCTTTAAACTGAGTCATTCGCTCAAGTTCTCCGATATAGGCGACACATTGAAGCATCCAGCCGGCTTGTGCATGAGCAGGAACTTCTGATTGGATAAATAGCGTTGCTTTTTGCGGATCAAGACCGACAGCCAAATAAAGGGCGGCTAAATTGCGAATGTTTTTTCTTAGTGTAAGCCTGTCCTGTGGCACTGTAATTGCATGCTGATCAACGATGCAAAAATAACAATTGTAATCATCCTGCAAATTAACAAATTGTTGCATCGCACCAATATAGTTGCCAAGCGTCACTGAGCCGCTCGGCTGAATTCCAGAAAAAATTGTTTTCTTCATCAATAATCCCTCTTTTCAATTCAAAATAAAAAGGTTCACCCTGCCCTTAAAAAAAGGGACGAATGAACCGCGGTACCACCCTAATTATTTCACTATAGGAAAATGAAATCACTTGGCCGTTGTTAACGAAGTCTTCTCCGGCTGTGACTACTGAAAAGGTTCGCCACAGCTGCTCCAAAGCCCATTCCACATTCGCCATTATCCGCTTTCAGCACCGCGGACTCTCTTAAAATGGTGAGAATGTGTACTTTTCTTTTTCACAGCATTTTTTATGATTTTATTATATATAAAATTGATATGCAAGTCACTAAAGAAACGCTCCAACCATAAATACTCTGTTCTTGGTTCTTGATAAGAGATAAAAATTATTATTTTATAAAATGATTTTACTGTAAAAAGTAAACAACTAGTTTAGCGTAGTTATACTTTAAAACGACGAAGAATATTTAAAATATTGGTAGGAAATCGAACAAGTATAAATTATTAGAATAAAAAAATAATTTAAAATTAATATTGCAATAAATTATTCAATTATTTATAATGAATTTGTTCACTCAAGTCTAAAGGTTCTTTACATAAGAAATATTCAGAAAAGAGAAAAGAGAGGAAAAAGTGTGTTAAGTCTATTACTTTTTTATGATAAATCTGAATGTTGAAAAAGTAAGGAACTAAAAATGAAATAGGGGGGTTTCTTTTTGAAAAAACGTTGTTCATTAATTAGTTTATTGCTCCTGTTTACTCTAGTATTAAGTGCTTGTGGTTTTGGTGGCGGGTCAGACAGCGGTAAAAAAGGTAGCGAAGGGAAAGACACACTGAATATCAATATTAAAACTGAGCCGTTCTCATTGAATCCGGGGCTTGCAAATGACTCGGTTTCCTCAAATGTTCTTCGTCAAACATTCGAAGGATTAACAACGATTGACAAGGATGGAAAGCCAGTCGAAGCAACAGCCGAAAAAATTGAAGTCAGCAAAGATAAAAAGACATACACATTTACCATTCGTGATGGTGCGAAATGGTCGAATGGAGATCCTGTCACAGCACAGGACTTTGAATATGCTTGGAAATGGGCGCTTGACCCGAAAAACCAATCACAATATGCTTACCAGCTGTATTATTTAAAAGGCGGAGAAGCAGCCAATAAAGGTAAAGGGAAAATAGCTGATGTCGGTGTTAAAGCACTTGATGACAAGACTTTAAAAGTTGAACTTGAAAAACCGACACCATACTTTACTGAGCTTACAGCATTCTATACTTATTTACCTGTTAATAAAAAGGTAGCTGAAAAGAATCCGAAGTGGTACACAGACGCAGGTGAAAACTATGTATCAAACGGACCGTTCAAAATGACGAAATGGAAGCACAGCGGTAACATTGTTCTTGAGAAAAATGATCAGTACTGGGATAAAGGTGCTGTAAAATTGAAGAAAATTAACATAGCAATGGTTAATGATGCAAACACAGGATTGAACATGTATAAAAAAGGTGAGACCGATTATGTTGGCGAACCTCTCGATTCAATTCCGACAGATGCCGTGCCAAGCCTGAAAAATGAAGGATTGAAAGTTGATCCATTTGCATCGGTCTATATGTACAAATTTAATACCGAAAAAGCACCATTTAACAATGTTAATATTCGCAAAGCATTGACATATGCGATCAACCGTGAGGCACTTGTTAAAAATGTTACTCAAGCAGATGAGATTCCTGCTACAAAATTTATCCCACCGGTTATCCATGGCTTTGAATCAAAAGAAGGCTATTTCAAAGATCATGATGTGGACAAGGCAAAAGAGTATTTACAAAAAGGCTTAAAAGAACTAGGTCTGAATAAAGCATCAGAATTGCCAAAAATCACACTTTCCTATAATACAGATAATCGCCATCAACAAGTGGCTCAAGCTATACAAGAAATGTGGAATAAAGATTTAGGCGTTAAGGCTGAATTAAGTAATGAAGAATGGAATGTCTACATTGATAAAGTTCATAGCGGAAACTATCAAATTGCCCGGATGGGCTGGATCGCTGACTTTAACGATGCGATGACTTTCCTTGAAACATATCGTGATAAAGATGGCGGAAATAATGATACGAACTGGGAGAATGCTAAATATAAAGAACTGCTTACAAAAGCGTCTGTAGAACCTGATGCAGATAAACGTATGAAGCTGATGAAAGAAGCAGAAGGTATTCTGATGGATGAACTGCCAATCGCACCGATTTTCTTCTATACTATGCCACATCTACATGATGAACATTTAAAAGGCTACGTTTTACTAGGAACTGGAGAAATCTATTTTAAAACGGCATATTTTGAATAAAAAACTGCATTAAAAGTATATGGGGTCATATGTTTCCCCCCATATACTTTTCTTTTATCATATGAAGTTCACAAGCTGAATATTCGGAGGTGTATAAGTTTGGTTAAATTTTTAGGCCGTCGTTTTGTTTCTATATTGCTTTCTCTCTGGGTGATTGTAACAGCTACTTTCTTCCTGATGAGAGGAATACCTGGCGGGCCTTTTTCAGGTGAGAAAAAACTCCCAGCTGAAATTGAAGCTAGCCTTAATTCTTATTATGGATTAGACCAGCCTTTACCTAAACAATATCTTGATTACTTACTATCTGTTGTCAAGTGGGATCTCGGTCCTTCCTTTAAATATAAAGGACAAACTGTAAATGATTTAATTGGTTCAGGTTTTCCGATTTCTTTTACCCTTGGCTTAGAAGCGATTTGTCTTGCGCTAGCCTTTGGTGTTTTATTTGGTGTCATTGCTGCACTCAATCGAAATAAATGGCAGGATTATTCAGCCATGATGCTGGCTGTTGTTGGCATCTCTGTACCGAACTTCATTATGGCAGCACTGCTGCAATATGTAATGGCAATGAAACTGGGCGCGTTTCCAGTTGCACAATGGCAGTCATGGGGACATACCGTCTTACCGGCTATTGCCGTTTCCTTCATGCCTATGGCATTTATCGCCCGCTTGACACGCTCAAGCATGCTTGAAGTACTGAGCAGTGACTATATTCGAACGGCAAAAGCAAAGGGTTTAAGCACAACTGCTGTTACAGTCAAACATGCAATTCGCAATGCGATTATGCCGGTGATTACATATATGGGACCGATGGCGGCATCAATTTTAACAGGTACATTTGTTGTCGAAAAAATCTTCGGTATTCCAGGGCTTGGGATGCATTTTGTCACAAGTATTACAAACCGCGATTATACAGTTATCATGGGTGTTACCGTGTTTTTTGGGGCCATTTTGTTGCTCTGCGTCCTGATTGTCGATATTTTATACGGTTTAGTCGATCCGCGTATTAAACTGTTTGGCGCTAAGAAAGGGGAGTAAATAAAATGCAACAAATACCTAAAGACATGTTTGAACCTGTCGTTGTTGACCATCATGAAGCGGAAAAGATCACAAAGAAAAACCTTTCATTTTGGCAGGACGTGTTTCTTAGATTTAAAGAAAACAAGCTGGCTTTGACCGGACTTATTCTTCTCATTCTTATTGCGTTAATGGCTATCTTTGCACCTATGTTCTCTAGCCATCATTATGAAGAGACAAACTTAATGAATGCCAATAAACCACCAAGTGCTGATTATTGGTTTGGAACAGATGATTTAGGCAGGGATGTATTTGTTAGAACATGGGTTGGAGCACGGATTTCACTGACAATCGGGCTTTCAGCGGCATTGATCGATGTTTTGATCGGTGTGATCTGGGGTGCTGTTTCCGGTATTAGAGGCGGACGCACAGATGAAATCATGATGAGAATCGCTGACATCTTATGGGCCATTCCTTCATTATTGATGACAATCTTGCTTCTTGTTGTGATGGGGAAAGGATTAATCACGATGATTGCCGCGATGGTTATTACGGGATGGATCAATATGGCACGGATTGTTCGTGGACAAGTCCTCCAATTGAAAAATCAAGAATTTGTATTGGCTTCCAGAACACTCGGAGCGAAAAACTCACGCATTATTAGAAAACATCTATTGCCAAACATTATGAGTCCAATTTTAGTGACCATGACATTAACCGTACCTACAGCTATTTTCTATGAAGCATTTTTAAGTTACCTCGGACTTGGTGTTCCCGCTCCTTTAGCAAGCTGGGGAACGATGGCAACAGAGGGAGTACAAGGCTTGGAATATTATCCTTGGCGCTTGTTTTTCCCGGCTGCTTTTATCTGTATCACGATGTTTTCATTTAACGTAATTGGTGACGGATTGCGAGATGCTCTAGATCCGAAGCTGCGTAAATAAAGGAGTGAAAAAAGATGACACACTTACTTGAGGTGAAAGATTTAGCCATTTCTTTTAAAACATATGCAGGAGAAGTCCAGGCAATCCGCGGTGTGAACTTTCACATTGATAAAGGGGAAACACTGGCAATTGTCGGTGAATCGGGATCAGGAAAAAGTGTCACTTCACAAGCAATTATGAAGCTGATTCCAATGCCGCCCGGATATTTTAAAAGCGGGCAAATCTTATTTGAAGGACAAGACTTAGTACCGAAAAAAGAAAAAGAGATGCAAGCGATTCGCGGTAAAGATATCGGGATGATTTTCCAAGATCCGATGACATCTCTGAACCCGACGATGAAAGTGGGTAAACAAATTACTGAAGTATTGTTTAAACATGAAAAGATCTCAAGAGATGATGCACATAAGCGTGCGGTGGAATTACTTCATTTAGTGGGAATTCCGATGCCTGAACGACGTGTCAATCAATATCCCCATGAATTTAGCGGTGGGATGAGACAACGGGTTGTCATTGCCATGGCATTAGCTGCCAATCCAAAACTATTAATCGCTGATGAGCCGACAACAGCTCTTGATGTGACAATCCAAGCGCAAATTTTAGAACTAATGAAAGACTTACAGAAAAAGATTGACACATCGATTATTTTTATTACGCATGACCTCGGTGTTGTTGCTAATGTCGCAGATCGAGTTGCTGTAATGTATGCCGGACAAATCGTTGAGATTGGAACAGTCGATGAAATTTTTTACAATCCGAAACATCCTTATACATGGGGACTATTAGCATCAATGCCAAGTCTTGATGCTGATGGAGATGAGGAATTGATGGCGATTCCTGGTTCACCGCCCGATTTGACAAATCCGCCAAAAGGTGATGCATTTGCGTTAAGAAGCCCTTACGCGATGAAAATCGATTTTGAACAAGAACCGCCAATGTTTAAACTATCTGATACCCATTATGTAAAATCATGGCTCTTACATCCTGATGCACCAAAAGTTGAACCACCGGCTGCTGTCAAGCACCGGATGCGCGAGTTCAAGGATCACTATGAAAAACCGCTGGAAGTGAAAGAGGGTGAATGATATGGCAGAAAAACTGCTTGAAATTAAGAATTTAAAACAGCATTTTTCAACGCCAAAAGGAATCGTCAAAGCTGTTGATGGAATTTCCTTTGACATTTATAAAGGCGAAACATTAGGTCTTGTTGGAGAATCTGGTTGTGGAAAATCGACAACAGGGCGATCGATCATCCGACTCTATCAAGCAACATCAGGAGAGGTGTTATTTAAAGGAGAGAATGTTCACGGCAAGAAGTCTGCCAAACATTTACTAGAGTTTAATCGGAAAATGCAGATGATCTTTCAAGATCCCTATGCATCGTTAAACCCGCGCATGACCGTAACAGACATTATCGCTGAGGGAATTGACATTCATGGCCTCGCAAACTCGAACAGAGAAAGACTTGAGCGAGTCCATGAACTATTAACATTAGTCGGCTTAAATAAAGAGCATGCGAATCGTTACCCACACGAATTTTCCGGCGGACAGCGTCAACGGATCGGAATTGCCAGAGCGCTTGCAGTGAAACCTGAATTCATTATTGCTGATGAACCGATTTCAGCACTTGATGTCTCAATCCAAGCTCAAGTTGTTAATTTAATGAAGGATTTGCAAAAGGAAAGAGGACTGACCTATTTATTCATTGCACACGATCTATCAATGGTAAAATATATTAGTGATCGGATCGGTGTGATGTATTTTGGCAAGCTTGTCGAATTAGCACCAGCTGATGAATTATACGAAAATCCGCTTCATCCATATACACAATCATTGCTTTCTGCCATTCCTCTTCCTGATCCAGATCATGAACGGACCCGGGTGCGAAAAACGTATGACCCATCCGTTCATCAACTGACAGATGGAGAAAGCATGGAACTTCGCGAAATAAAGCCAGGACACTATGTTATGTGTTCTGAAAAAGAGTATAAAGAGTATCAGTCAAAATAAGTGTCTCTATGGGCTGTCCAGTAAGTCGTTTTGGGCTTTTGGACGCCTTTTTTACGTTTAACAAATTTCTAAGATTCCGTACCGTAAAATGGGCCTTCGTTGTGGTCTCCGTACTTCCCTAAGTCTGAAGAAGTTGACAATAGAGCTCTACCAAAATTATACGAGGGCACTCGGTTCAGACGGACACAATATTTCAAAAGTAAAAAAAGAAGCGATTTAGGAGGACAGGGGTGATGTTCAATGAAAGAGAGCTTACGGTTAAGACTTGAGTAGCTTAATGTTGCTGAAATCAAAATGATACGTGAACATCAAATAGAGCAATCAAATTTATTTAAAAATGCCGTTGTTCATCTCTTTGTATAAAGATCTAATTCAAGGTTATCTTTAGGAAAAAAGTGATTGAATTAGCGGAGTAGATTACCATCGATATAGAATTGAATCAAGAAGCAGGGGCTTACCCGCATATCCTTTCGGGTTGTCTTAAAATGTTGTCGGAACTAGCCACTTATGATTGTCCTACTCATCCCGCTTTTATCATACACAGATGTTATTGAACTCCTTTACTAAGTAAACAAAAAGAGAAAGGAGGTGTCCTGAAATTAGTGTGGATGAATAAAAATTGGGGCATTTGCTCGTTTTCCGCGAGCCTCCTCGGAGCTCGTTCCTTGCTCCTGTGGGGTCTCACCTGTCTCGCGTTTCCGCAGGAGTCACGCAATTTCCCCCCGATCATGTTGATAAAGGACTTTTTAGACGCCCCTTCTTTCTTAGATGTGCACCCTTTATTCTCTCTTCGTTGGAAAAATAACTTTAATTTGAGTACCATGATCAGGTTCACTGTAAATTTCAATATCACCTTCGTGTGCATAAATGATCTGTTTGGCAATCGTCATGCCCAATCCGGTTCCTGAAGTGTTTGAAGAGGTATTCGTTCCTCTGTAATAGCGATCAAATAAATGGTCCAATGTTTCTTTTTCCATGCCGATTCCGTTGTCTTCTATTAAAATAGTGAAAGAAAGAGATTCATTTTGCTGAATACTGACCTTTACCTCTGTCCCTGAAGGATTATGCTTAATACTGTTGGCGATCAGGTTTTCCAAGGCACGCTTCATGTATTTTTCATCCATATAAAAAGCAATTGTGTCTCGGTCCGTCTGAAATTTAAAATGTTTATCTTTTGATTCAGGCAAGTTTTGCAATGTGGATAAAGTTTCTCTTAACAAACCAACTAAGTTTTTTTCTTTTTTTCGAATCGGAAGGGCATCATTTTTTAAGCGAAAAGTTAGATTGAAATCTTCTATCAATTCTTCCATATATTCTACCCGCCCGGTCATAATGTTTGCGAAGTTTCGTACTTTTTCCTGGTTCCAGTCATGTTTTTCAGATGATAACAAAATGGTGTATCCTTTAATCACTGATAATGGCGTCTTTAAGTCATGAGATACACCTGTCATCCACTCTTCCCGCGTTCTTTCTAGTTTTTTGCTTTTTGTTTTTCTGAAGAATCAATGTAAGTATGCTCATTGCATTCATTAGCTCCTGATACAGCTTATATCCAGGTTTTTTCTTTTTCTTTGGAATGAAAGAAGAAAATACTGGCTCTTCGTATTTTCCCTTCGAAAGATTTTCGATCCATGAAACGATATAAAGCAAAGGTGCACCAAGCTGTTTGCCGAAGTAAAGAGCAACAATTATCCCTATTACAATCATTAAAATGATCCACAATTGGTTCGTCCAATAGAAAAACGGATTGTTGGTTTTAAATGGTTCACCTAAGATCCATGTCAATGTGCGCCTATCTTTCTTAGCGAACCATGTTGAAAGATGGAAGCCTTTTTTAGCAGGATAAACATAATCAGAAACAAGCTCCCCAGGAATATAATGGCTAGGAATATAGTCTGGCTTGTTGGATGAATAAAGTTCGTTCCCCTCTTCATCAAGAATCTGTAGCCACATATTATATTTCTTCAAATGATTGATCGTATTATCTTCAACTAAAATTTTCCCGTCTTTTATAGATGTTTGATGAACTACGTTTGATAAAGAAAGCGGTGAGTGATGTGTCTGTTGATCATTTAGAAAAAAAGCAAATAAAAGCATGCTGATGACAAATAAAGCAATACATATGACGGTCAGGAGAATGATTCGAGAGATGAAGTGAAAAGCAATCCTTTGTTTTAACTTCACTGCTTTTCACCAGTTGGGTGATCTTCAAAAATATAACCTAGTCCCCTGACCGTCTTAATCCAATGTGGACGACTCGGGTCTTTTTCAATTTTTTCTCTAAGTCTGCGCACATGCACCATGACTGTACTGTCGCCGTTATAAAACTCTCCCCAAACATCTCTGTAAATCTTTTGTTTGCTTAAGATTTGATTAGGGTGGTTGCAAAAATATAATAGAAGCTTAAACTCCTGAGCTGGACACTCGATTCTTATTCCATCAACAACCAGCTTCCCCGATGTTTTGTCAATTTGAAAATTCCCAAAATCATGAGACGGTTTGGATGATGAAGGTGTAACATCTTTATATCGTTTTAACTGAGCTTTAACACGGGCTACGACTTCAAGAGGGTTAAAAGGTTTGGTAATGTAATCATCTCCTCCAAAATTAAAGCCTTGCAGTTTTGCCAAATCAGAGGTTTTAGCTGTAAGAAAGAGGACGGGGATATTTGTAAATTGACGAAATTGATTGCAAAGAGTGAATCCATCTGTGTCCGGTAGCATCACATCAAGCAGCACAATATCAGGATCCTGTTGTTTTAACAGGTAGAGTGCTTCTTCTCCATTGTTGGCATTTAAGATATTAGAGAGCCCTTCATTTTCAAATACCACGTTTAATAAATCTAAAATATGCTGGTCATCATCAACGATTAACACTTTGTATTGTCCAAAAGAATGATCCATTTTATAACCTCCGTTAATAGACGCTTTCATTTTCACATGAAATTGCAGGCAAAGAAAGTTATACCAGGTAAATTTAAGTGAAAGTTCAGTTTTCTTAAAATTATGACTTTTTTATAGATGCGCTTGTCCGCGAAAACCATTTACAGAGCTAGAAGAAACTAAGTGGATATTGGCTGATAGAGGCGATTCATCTACAATGGCTTCTTAAGTGTATTTGCTAATTTCATCCTTTGATTGGCTTGTGATCCAGCAGAGCAGCTGTTTCGCTTGTTTAGGTAATCTTCAGGAAGAGTTTAAGGCGCATTAATACAAATGAGTCTATGATGAAGGTGAGGTGAGGAACAATGGAACAAAATATCGTGTTAACAAAAAATTTAACAAAAAAATTCGGAAAACAAACATCGGTCAGCGGGTTGGAGTTGAAAATAGAAAAAGGACAAATATACGGGTTCTTAGGGCCGAACGGTGCCGGAAAAACCACAACGATCAGAATGCTGTTAGACTTGATTAAGCCTACAAATGGAAATATTCAGCTATTTGGCCAGGATATCCGCAAAAACCGTCTGCAAATCTTGCAGAGAATCGGTTCTCTAGTTGAATCGCCATCTTATTACGGAAATTTAACCGGAAGAGAAAATCTCGAGGTGATTCGCAGGGTTCGTGATTTGCCAGAGGGACGGATTGGGGAAGTGCTTGAGATCGTTCGTCTGACAAAAGTGGCGGATCGATTAGCAAAAGAGTACTCGCTGGGAATGAAGCAAAGATTAGGGATTGCGACTGCTTTAATGAGCAAGCCTGATCTCCTGGTGCTGGATGAACCGACGAATGGACTGGACCCTGCAGGTATTCACGAAATCAGAGAGTTGATAAAGGAGTTGCCTGATCAATACGGCATGACCGTGCTGGTATCCAGTCATTTATTAAGCGAGATTGACCAGATGGCGACACAAGTGGGTATTATTATGAACGGGAAGCTCATTTTTCAAGATAATATCGAAGCATTAAGGAAAAAACAAAAACCGCTCCTGAAGATTGGAACGAATAATATTCATGAAGCCCAATCCATTATACAAAACAGGGGGCTGCATGCAAAACTCCACGAAGGAAACTTGTGGATCAGCGAAACATCGCCAGAATTTGTTTCCGAAATAAACGGAATTCTGGTACAGTCGGGAGTCTCTGTTTACAGACTGGAAGAAGTAAAACGGTCTTTGGAGGATATATTTCTGGAACTGACAGGTACGGAGGGAAGTTTATGAGACAAGTGCTGCGCGGTGATCTCCTGAAACTGAAGCGATCCTCTTTGTTTATCGTCGTCTTCTTGGTTCCCCTTGTTGTTCTGGCTTATGAGCTGTTGAATTTAACTTACCGGGGAGAGTATGTCCAAAAGCAAGCTGAAATGTTTAAGGCGTCCTCTATGTGGCAGTATATGCTTTTTGACAACAGCATGCTGTTTGGACTTGGTTTTCCTTTAGCCGTAACGATTATTGCCTCCATTATTGCAAATATAGAGCATCAGACAAACTCGTGGAAGCAAACGCAGTCTCTGCCGGTATCAAGAGTGGGAATTTACTTAAGCAAATATATTTGGCTTTTTAACAGCCTGCTCTTAACTGCAACGATATTTGCGATAGGGATGGTTGTACTGGGCAAGGCTTTGGGATTTGAAGGACCGATACCGTGGGGGCTTTTATTTGGGGATAGTTATGTTATACTGCTGACGGCTTTGCCGATCATGTCTTTTCAATTATGGTTGTCCATCACACTTAAAAACCAGGCATTTGCGATTCTCATCGGTACGGTCAGTTCAATTGTCGGTCTCTTTTTAGCTGCCGGAATGACGACACGGTGGTTTCCGCTCGCTTATCCGAGCCAGTCTTCAACCATCATCCTGCAATATGAGGGTCTTGGGATCAATCCGGATCTATCGGCTTTTGTCATCATTAATGTTTTTGTCGGAATGATGCTTTTGATCATTGGGGCCTTTCATTTTAAAAAGCGAGATGAGCTGTAGGAGGGTGTATCATGTTAAAAAATATATTAGCAGCTGAAAGGTTGAAATTAAAGCGTTCGAGAATAGGGGTGTTGTATGTATTGGCCTCTTTTATCAGCGTCCTATTGCCTTACACTAACTTTCGCAATAACTATAAACTATTTGTGCAGCCTGGTGACAACGAGTGGGTTGAAGCCTGGACACAGGTTGCCGTTTTTATGGGATCCTTTGTGCTGCCGATTCTTGTCGGTATATATGCTGCATTTGTGTGCAGAGGAGAACATGTAGACGGAGGGTGGAAGCAAATGTTGGCTCTGCCGGTTTTAAGGTCCCGGGTTTTCTTTGCGAAAAGTATTATGGTTGTGATGATGGTTGCTGCGACGATGGGCATCTTATTCATACTTTTTATTCTATTCGGGTTCCTTTATGGTTTAAAAGGTGGTCTGCCGTTTCTCGCAATTTTAGGATATGTCATCCAAGGGTCCATTGCCTGCCTTCCGCTTATCGTGCTGCAGCTGATCATCTCCATCAGGTATAAGACATTCGGTATACCGCTCGCGACCAGCATAGGATTCACACTGCCGGCCATACTAGCTGCCAATACGCCATTAGGGCAAGTTTATCCTTGGACCCTGCCTATGCTGGGGATGTCTCCTCCTGATGAGTCGCCAATTGATTCATATCCGTTGTTTTATAGTATATTAATTGTTTTGTTTATCCTGTTTACGGTACTTGGAGTAAGACATTTTTCACGGAGGGATATGGTTTAAAGTCATTAAAAAGGATGATTTTTCCCAACAACTTAAGGGTATCAATTCACTTAACTTCTTTTAGGATAAATTCTTGTTTTGTTGCAAAAATGCATATGGAGGTGGTGTAATTCTCAAGGAGCTGATTTCAATGTAGGACCAAATAGCTTGCAATGAACCGGGCATCTATAGGTGTTATAGGGTTGATATCGTCTGCTGTAAACAGTCTGAATAGAAGCTGTTTTCCGAGCTGCTTTTTTTAGAAAACAGCTTTTTAGTTTCAAAATATTAACACAATTGTATTCACTATGAGGCCTGAGAAATAGGCTGTGCTATAGAAATCTGTCGCACACCTCCCTTTTGCTTTTTTTAAAATTCGCTCGCAATAATCCAGGCGGAAAGAATGAGGCGTCACTATTCGCACTAAAGCGGGTGCATGTTATGATGCCTTCTGTGCGGCAGTTATTTCACATTATGCTGAATAGGAGAATTGGAAGAAAAAATACTTGTTTTTTCTAAAAACAGCTATTTCTTAGCTTATACAAAGCATGTTTTCAAGCCTGATAAGTTGAAATGAAACAGAACAGCATATTCGGCTTGAGAATGTGTCCTTTTCTTATGGAAGTCATCCAGTCATAAAATTTAACTGTTAAAACAGGCTCAAAATCGCTTTGCTTGGAAAGTCAGGCAGCGGTAAGACGCTGTCAATGCGTGTTTTAAGGGTTGTACAGACCGAATGCAACATTAACGGGTTTACATCTATTGAACTGCGGGGAAAGATGGGGGCTGTATTGCAAGAAAGCTATCTCTTTAATGATACGATTGCCAATAAGATTTCGGAATTCACCGACTTACTAGACAGCTCCATTTCCTACCAATACTAACTTGATCTTGTAATCAATGAATTGCTTTTTTAGCGATTTGATTTTTATGGGGATAACGGTTTCTGCCAATCGCGGTTTAAGAATATCAGTTGTATTTATGCATGTCAGACATAAGTTTGACAGCAATTGATCAAAAACAAAGTTTAGCAGAGTGAAAAAAAATGAAACCTTCGCAACATACATACGTCTTAGTATATAGATACCGGCTTTAGGAACATGCTCTTTCCTCACTTCCGGTCGTTTAAATTGAAATGGAAGTGGGTATATGTAAAGTGTGAATCATCATAATAACAGAGAAGGAGCAAACGAATGGCCTGGTATGACAAACTAAGTGGATATTTCCCAGTTGAAGAGATGAAATCAAAAGAACATATGGAGGCGTTACTAAAAGAACGAGATGATATTTATCAAAAAGAAGAAGGTAGACACCATGTTTTGATGTACGCCGAGTTTGATTCTTTTATTTTTATCGACTATTTATTTGTTTCAAGAGATGCGAGAGGCCAAGGGCTCGGGACGAAACTAATTGAGAAACTGAAAAAGAAAAACAAACCGATTCTACTTGAAGTTGAACCCATTGATGAAGATGATATCGACACAGCGAAGCGTCTGAAATTTTATCAAAAGGAACACTTTAAACATGCTGAATCTATTGGTTATCGGCGCAGATCATTGGCTACCGGTAAGGTTAGTAAAATGGAGATCTTGTATTGGACTCCCAAATCAAATACAGAAGAAGAAGTGTATGAAGCTATGAAAGAGACGTACAAAAAAATCCATACTTACAAAGATGAAAAGTGGTATGGCGAACCTTTTGAAGATGTCGAAGATGTATTAGAAATTGTTGAGGATAAAGAGACGAAAAATATTTTTGATCAATTAAGCTAAATCACTCAAAAAATGACGATATCCTCTGTTAATACTTACTTTTTTATAGTATAATACACTATAAAGATTACTTTTTTATACTTATTTCAATTTAAAAACAGTTATTTCATTCTATTTTTCAAGGAGTGAAGAATTATGGTTACATTATATACATCACCAAGTTGCACGTCATGTAGAAAGGCGCGCGCGTGGTTAGAAGAGCACGATATTCCATTTACAGAAAGAAATATTTTTTCAGAGCCTTTATCAATTGAGGAGATAAAAGAAATCTTAAGGATGACAGAAGATGGAACAGATGAAATTATTTCGACACGCTCTAAAGTGTTTCAAAAGCTGAACGTCAACCTTGAAACGATGCCTCTTCAAGAGCTTTACCAGCTCATTAATGAACATCCGGGTCTTTTGCGACGACCGATTCTCATCGATGAGAAACGATTACAGGTGGGGTACAATGAAGACGAAATTCGTCGATTCCTTCCTCGTAAAGTGCGTACATTCCAATTAAGGGAAGCGCAACGTCTTGCAAATTAAGCATCTTAAAGAAACTGCAGAAGGCTGAAAATTCGGCCTTCTTTTTTGCTTCTAAACAACCCTTATCAAAAAATGACTTATGATTTATTACTCAATTGTTCATAATAAATACTGGATATAATCACAAAAATAACGGTAAGAACAGGGAGTGCCATCTCAAAGCTACTATGTTTCGTCATAAAGTAAGACAGCTCTTGTTCTTTGACGATCATTTCGCCACCCGTATAGGCAAGCAGACCGCTGCCGATATATATAAGTAATGGAAACTTTCTCATGGCGACTTGGATGAGCCTGCTTCCCCAAATAATAATGGGGACCGAAATCATTAATCCGAACACAACAAGCCACATACGGCCATGTGATGCTCCGGCAACTGCAACGACATTGTCCAGTGACATAAATAAATCGGCAATGACAATAATTTTAATCGCCTTCCACAAAGATGTCCCACTTTTGACATGCTGACTATCCCTTTTTTCAATCAGAAGTTGGTATCCTAAATAAAGAAGGAAAATTCCGCCGAATAATTGCAGATAAGGAACTGTTAATAGATAAACTGCCGTTGTGGTTAAAATGATTCTCATTAAAATAGCTATGCATGTACCTGTGATAATCGCTGTTTGTCTTTGCTCAGGAGGTAAATTACGGCTTGCCATTGCAATTACGATGGCATTATCACCACCGAGAATCATATCGATCCCTATGATCATCAATAGAGGCATTAGTAAATCTTGTTCCACCCCATGGCACCTCACTTTTTGTTGCTTGTACTCATGATATATATGAAAGATGACGAAGATTATGTTAAGGTAGTCTATTTCTTAAATGTTTTATGACTTTCCGCTCATAAAACATTTTTAAAGGAGTTTCAGGAAAGATTAAGAAGTAGACGTATTGGGTAAAGTGTAGTAAAGTACAATTAACTGGGAGCTTAGTTATCCCTTCAACATCTCGACAAGAAGGGAAGGTTGGCAAATGGAAATTGAGAGAATAAATGAACATACGGTTAAGTTCTATATTTCTTATGGTGATATAGAGGATCGCGGATTTGACAGAGAAGAAATTTGGTACAATCGCGAACGCAGTGAAGAGCTCTTTTGGGAAGTGATGGATGAAGTGCACGAAGAAGAAGAGTTTGCCGTTGAAGGCCCCCTTTGGATTCAAGTGCAGGCTCTTGATAAAGGCTTGGAAATTATTGTGACAAGGGCCCAGCTTTCAAAAGACGGGCAAAAGCTTGAACTGCCGATCCCTGAAGATAAAAAGCAAGACACAGAGGAAACGCTTGATGCTCTTTTAGAGGACTTCAGAAATGAAGAACAAGAGGAAGAACAAAAGCTGCAGTTCGTTTTAAAATTTGCTGATTTTGAAGACTTGATCTTACTATCTAAAATGTCTGTCAGCGGTTGCCAAACTACATTATATTCTCATGAAAACCGTTATTATTTATTCGTTGATTTTGATGAACAGCATGATGAAGATGTTGAGAATCAACTGAGCATCTTGCTTGAATATGCCTCAGAATCTAAAATGACTATTCACATGCTTAATGAGTATGGAACACTAATTGCGGCAGATGATGCCCTTCATACAATAAAAAAACACTTTGCATAATATATCAACCTTTCTCATGACCGGGAAAGGTTTTTTATGTGGATGAATTTTGCTTGGAAAGAGAAACAAAAACAGGGAAAATTAAAGATGTGTTACCGATTATAGCGGGACAGCGCATAAATCATAACGAAAAAAATCCTGGCATGTTTAATCCCCAGTAGCAAGTTTTTAAGGGGTTGGAGATCTCCGCCGCTTTTCTACTTTCAAAACTCTTTTTTCTTATTAAGAAAGGAGAGCTTTTTTCTTATGCAGAATACATAAAGAATAGAAAGGAGAGATGAATGTGTTGTGCGCAATAATGAAACAAGGGCAGCTGGTTTGTTTGGGAGATGGATACACAGCTAATGAACTGAAGCGATTACGAAACAGCCACTCTTTCTACTGCCCGGTCTGCCACCATGAAGTAAAATTAAAACTCGGTGAAAAAAGAATCTATCATTTTGCACATAAACCTGATGCAGCTTGTCCTGTGTCCCATGATCGGGAAAGTGTTTATCATTTACAGGGAAAACAGCTTCTTTATCAATGGCTTAAAAAGCAAAGGTTAAGACCGGTCCTTGAACCATATATAAAGAAGATTAAGCAAAGACCAGATTTATTAGTGAAATGTGGAATGAAGATCATCGCAATTGAATTTCAGTGTGCAACTCTCAAATTGACAGATTATCAAAAACGGACAACCGGATTTGTTGAACTTGGGATTGATCCCATTTGGATCATCGGTGGAAATCGACTCAAACGATTGGCTAACAGTTTTTTTCAGCTTTCAGAGTTTCATTGGCAGTTCGTAAAGAGAAAGGAAAAACATTCGAAACTTTTGTTTTTTTGTCCAGAACAAAAAGCTTTTCTCATACTTGAACAGTTGACCCCATTTTTGAAAAATAAATCCTCGGCATCGGTCACCTATCTTCCGCTTCAACAGACGAGAGCAGCTTCTTTCATGACTTCAGCTAAAAAATGTTCATCTCTTCAGCTTAGTGGCTGGAAAAGAAACCTCCATCATTTCCGGACGACATCCCACCGTTTTTTGACAAAGGATACAAAGCAAATGATGGAGTTGTTTTATCAAAAGCTTCACATTTCGCTTCCTTTTTTCCCTTCAGAAGTGTTTATTCCCGTTCCTTCAGGTTCTATTTTTGCACACCCTGTGTTTGTCTGGCAAGGCTATCTTTATCTTTATATGATAGATTATTCACCTTTTCGCCTAGATTCTGCTGTTCGCTATATGAATAAACTGATTGGAACAAGGCGGCTTAAACTAAGGTGGAATCACCGGGAGAAAGTGATAGATGCTGTCAATGAATATGCTTTTTACCTGTGCAGAAAAGGTTTTTTAAGCAAAAAGCAAGATGTTTATGATCTTAACCGACCGTACTTCAAGGATTCGTGTTTAGCAGCTCTTTTAAAAAGGGATGCTTATTATTTTTCTGAATGATCATGAAGCCTTTCGTTTACTCTAAATGAAAGGAAGGTGGTGGCGGTATTTTGTATCAGGCGAAAAGCTATCTATTTTGTTTTCTGTTTGCGGCATCAAGTGTCATTTTTTCGGCATATGATTTGACAAAAGGAGGTCAAAAAACAGAAGATAAACACAATACAAGTTTGTTGAACATCAATGGACTTGGAGTAAAGAAAGCGAGGGGATTGAAATTGACAGAAGAAAATCAAACAAAAAAATTGCCGGCAAGAAGTGAGGTGAACGAAGCAGACACTTGGAGACTTGAGGATATTTTTCCATCAGATGACGCTTGGAACAAGGAATTCCAAGCAGTCAAAGATCTGCTGCCAAAACTATCCGAATATAAAGGAAAGCTCAGTCATTCAGCCGATGATTTATATGAGGCTTTGACACAGCAAGATAAGATTATGGAAAGGCTGGACAAATTATATGCTTATTCACATATGCGCTATGACCAAGATACAGGAAATTCAGTTTATCAAGGTCTGAATGACAAAGCGGCAAACCTTTATAGCCAGGCAGCGAGTATAACAGCTTATATGGTACCTGAAATTTTAACAATTCAGGAAGAAAAACTGCAGCAGTTTCTTTTAGAAAAAGAGGAATTAAAACTTTACTCCCATGCTCTTGAAGAGATCACTAAAGAACGCCCGCATATATTAAGTGAAAAAGAAGAAGGTCTATTAGCTGAAGCTTCAGATGTTCTAGGCAACTCATCAACGACATTTAGCTTATTTAATAACGCTGATCTTGAATTTCCGGAGATTACCGATGAAAGTGGAAAAAAACAACAAATTACCCATAGTAACTTTATCCCCCTTTTAGAAAGTGCTGATCGCGATATTCGCCGCAATGCATTTAAAGCGGTGTACGGTACATATGACCGCTACAAAAACACTTTGGCTTCAACATTAAGCGGTGCTATCAAAAAACATAACTTTTATGCAAAAGTGAGACATTATCAGTCTGCAAGAGAAGCAGCATTGTCACGCAACAGTATACCTGAAGAAGTTTACGATCATCTTGTCAAAACGATCAATCAATATTTACCACTTCTTCACCGTTATGTAGCACTTAGGAAAAAAGTACTTGAACTTGACGAGGTCCATATGTATGACTTGTATACTCCGCTTGTTAAAGATTCGGGGATGAAAGTGTCATACGATCAAGCGAAAGATTATATGTTAAAAGGTCTTGCTCCTTTAGGAGAAGATTATGCATCCATCTTAAAAGAAGGATTAAATAACCGTTGGGTTGATGTTTATGAGAACAAAGGAAAACGAAGTGGTGCATACTCATCTGGAGCATATGGAACAAATCCATATATTATGATGAACTGGCAAAATAACGTAAATGAGCTGTTTACACTTGTTCATGAATTTGGTCATTCTGTGCACAGTTATTATACAAGAAAAAATCAGCCATACACATATGGAGATTACAGCATCTTTGTCGCTGAAGTTGCTTCAACAACAAATGAAGCTTTGTTAGGTCATTATTTGCTGAATACGCTCAGTGATGAGAAACAGCGTCTTTATATTTTGAACCATATGCTTGAAGGGTTTAAAGGAACAGTTTTCAGACAGACCATGTTTGCTGAATTTGAGCATGCTATCCATGTTAAGGCACAAGAAGGAGAGCCGCTAACTCCTGACTTGTTGTGTAAGATTTATTATGATCTAAATAAGAAATATTTTGGTGAACAAATGAAAGTTGATCAGGAGATTGCCCTTGAGTGGGCAAGAATCCCTCATTTTTATTACAATTATTATGTCTATCAATATGCAACAGGCTATAGTGCCGCCCAGGCTCTCAGTCAACAAATTTTGAATGAAGGAAAACCAGCAGTCGAACGATATCTTAAATTTTTGAAAGCCGGAAGTTCGGATTATCCGATTGAAGTGCTGAAAAAAGCGGGAGTCGACATGACCTCATCAGAGCCGATTGAAGCAGCATGCAAAACATTTGAAAAACGCCTGAATGAAATGGAAGAGCTTATTCAAAAATTAAATAAGCAGTGATTAAAACCCTTTAAATGACTTTCGCTGATTAAAACGGTTAATTGTAAAAAGAAGTGAGACAAACAAAAGGGGAGATGTGATATAAAGCGGGAGCATATTCATCAACCCTAAAATATTTAAACAGAAGAAAACCAATGTTGTGATCAGCCCTAACATAATATGCAGCATCATGAACCTCCTATAGTCTGATAAAAAATAACAAGCTTGACTTGATATTTCATTATATGATGACTTGCAATTGGTTATGTTTTATGACAAAACTGTGAAAACTAATAAAACTAGTTGTCAAAAGTCGACATGATTTGATATTATAAAGATGTGAAATTGATCACAAACAAACATTTACCCCTTTGTTTGACCGTGAAAAATTTCTCCCATCCCCTTTGTTGTCGTTAAGACATATTAGAAACCGCGCTTATCCCGGCGCGGTTTCTTTATACCTAAAAAAGAACATATGTTCTTTCGGGAGTAAACATAAACACGGGTAAAAAACCCGTGTTTTATGTTTACATGGATTGTTCTGTTTCTGCACCACTGTTTATGTAGCGCCAAAATAACCCATGTTTAGCATTAATTTTTTTGACCTTTTGAGCAAAAGCAAGCTTTTTCATTTCGCGTTCGACTTGTTCAAGAGTCCAATCAAAAACGACGGCGATTTCTTGATCAGCGACGAATTGAAAGTATTCAACAAATAATTCAAGCGGAGGGGTTTGGGATGGTTTAGGTTCGTCACCAAGCATCTCAAAAAGTACCTCTTCATATATATCATAAGAATAATGTCCGGTTACTTTCAATCCTTCTTTTTCGTGCAGACTATTGAAAAAGGTCAATGTTGGAACAGATGTGACCTCCATTTCGGCAGCGATTTTCAGATCGCATTGAAGAGCTTTAACGGCACTTTGTGAATAAAGGTCTTTTTTAAATTCAGTTAAATCAAGCTGTGTTCTTTCTGCAATATGAAATAGCACTTGCTCATCGGTAATATCTTGTTTGTTAAGAAACAAACTCTCCTGCAAATTTCTTAAAAATTGGACCCCGGCTGTTCTCCCCTGCAATTCTGCGGCTTTAAGCGCTAGAGAGGTTAGGTATGGGGCGGGATTAGTTTGATCACAAGAGATGTTCGACCAACGATTTGCCTTGCCCCAATGATATTTTAGACGGTGTTTTTTGCGCTTTTGAAAATTCAATGCAGAGAGACTGCAGGCAGTTATCATCCGCAATGTGAAAAATCGCCCATAACGAATTTTTAATTTTTTTATTGCGGGCTCAAGAGCCCAGCATTCCGCAGATAAAGGATCGACAAACATATAAATTTCCATCGGTTTCTGCGGATGTCCGTGGCAATGGGAGAAAAATTGGTCACGCTGTTTAAGAGTCAATGTGAACCATCCTCCATTTTTGGCTGGTTTACCATATGCCTAGCTGTTAAGGTCAATCTTTCGAACAGAAAACTCCTGATTTCACCGTCTAAACCGACTCGATTCATAGCCTCATTCATACACGAAAGCCATGCATCCGCACGTTCAGGTGTAATCGGAAATGGAAGATGCCGCGCTCTTAGCATTGGGTGTCCGTGTTCTTCTGTGTAAAGTGGTGGACCGCCTAAATATTGGGTTAGGAACTGTTTTTGTTTACGCGCTGTATCTGTCAGGTCATCCGGAAAAATTGGAGAAAGAAGCGGATGCCGTTCTACAAGTTCATAAAAAGTATCAACAAGTTGCGATAGAAGTTCTTCTCCAATCGCTTCATAAGGTGCGTTAAACGATTGTCCCATGTTGACTACTCCTTTTAATATACTAATAGGAAAAAGTGCCGATTCCTATTGCAAAAAAATATTTATGTTCTTCATCATTTATGGTTTCACAATTGTATATACTTATTTTAGCAACACCGTTTGATTTCTACAAATAAACCGACTTTTATGCAGATCGTTTTGTATCAAATATCATATCATAAACGCTTGAAAAATGTCTGGTTTTTGAATTGGGGGATGTTTAGAGGAAAAAGAAAAAACCAGAAAGCGAGGTACTTTCTGGTTATGCAAAATAATTTGCTGTGACTTTTCTTACATAATTTTGTGTTTCTCTAAATGGAGGGATGCCTCCATGCTTCTTGACATTTCCTGGTCCGGCATTATAAGCCGCTAATGCAAGCGAAACATTTCCACCGAACTTATCGAGCATTTGTTTTAAATATTTTGTTCCCCCTTCAATATTCTGAACAGGGTCAAAAGCATTGTTAACACCAAGCGATCTTGCTGTTGAAGGCATGAGCTGCATGAGTCCCATTGCTCCGGCTGGGCTTGTCGCTTTCTGGCGATAACCGGATTCCTGTTTAATCACAGCATGGATCAGTTTTTCATCAACATCATATTTCGCAGCAGCCTTTTTAATAATTTCATTAATATCTCCGTTACCCTCTCCTGCAAATGAGACCGGATGGTTCTGAAATGAAGGAGAAACAGATGTGAGAGATGGTGTAGCAGTATTGAGAGTTTGCGTACCCGTCATCATCTCAGGGTAAACGGATCCAGATGTCTGCTGCAAACCGCCGACATTGCTTAAATATTGATTTAAAACGGCGCTGAAATCAAAGCCTGTCTCTTTTGTATCACTACCTGGTGTCTGATAAAACGACCGTAATGCTTGAAGTTCCATAAGGGCGGCCATATATTTAACGTTCATTATTTTCCCACCTTATTGATTTTGAGAGTTTTGCTCATAAAAACGAACGATTTTATTTTTTGTAGGACGTGCAGGGATTCCAAAAGATTTAAGAAGCTTTTGGAAATCAGCTTTTCCCTGATGATAGTCTGTGACTTCAAATTCAATTTCATAGTCCTCTACCATTAAGTATCGGCTATGATCTAAAACAATTAAGCCCTCAGGCAAATTTTTTTCTGCGCGTTCTGTCATGAGCATACCGAAATATTGTAAATGCTCCGGCTCAATACCTAGACAAACGAGCCGATCATATACAGGCCCTTTTGGAATATTAAACTTCTCATAATGAATTGAGGATGGCAATTGTTGGTGTGTTTCCATTAGCCCGACTGAAGCTGGTTCTTTTAGTGTCAGCACATGTCCATCTTGTTTTTGGCGAATTCTTAATGCCGCAGCTTTTTCTTTGAGAGAAAAGTGAGGCGTATCATAATAATAGTTCCTCTGTGAAAAAAACTGTGAGGAAGTGAATTGATAAAAAGTTTTTATTTGTTCAAACTCTTCTTTTGTCAGCATATTTTTAAATTCTATCTCAAGTTCTTGGCTCATTTTTTAATTTTGTCATCCTTTCATTAACTAAAAAATACATTTTTCTTATTATCTCTTGAGATGGAACGTTTATCAATATGGAACATGATATGCTAAAATAAACTTGTATCTTTTATGTAAAGGGGATCACTATGCAAAACAGAATTGAAATTTTAGAGGCAAATCTGCAACATGACCGACTCGTTTTGATCAGTCAAATCCAAGATGGTCAAGATCGGAAACCAACCAGTCGGATGCTGGTAGATTCTGATCATTTTGCATTTGTATACATACTTGAGCAAGAAGAATCATTCCAATATGTGATGTTGAATGAAATACTTTGGCCTAAGATAAAACAGGCATTTGTTGCAGGGGTTCCTGTGTTTCTTAAGATGGGAAAACAGGAAGTGGAGCTTAGCGGGTTCCATGAAGAGCTTGAGTATTTGCTAGAAAACATTAAAGATAATGCAAATTATGGCGAAGAAATGGAAGAGAGAGTTAAACAGATATTCCTCTAGAAAAAAACGTGATCACATTGGGGGAAAGTTTATGGATGAAAAACAATGGGAGTATTTTTTAGCACCCTATCGGCAAGCTGTAGAAGAATTGAAAGTTAAATTAAAAGGGATCAGAGCCCTTTATGAATATGAAGAAGAGCATTCACCGATTGAATTTGTAACGGGTCGGGTTAAGCCTGTGCCGAGTATTCTAGAGAAAGCAAAACGAAAAAATATTCCATTACATAATATTGAAAGTATGCAGGATATCGCCGGTCTTAGAATGATGTGCCAGTTTTTTGAGGACATCCACGGTGTCGTGGAGATGCTGTTAGCACGAAAAGACTTTGCAGTCGTCGATAAGCGTGATTACATCAATGAACATAAAGAGAGCGGTTATCGTTCCTACCACCTTGTCATATTATATCCACTCCAGACCATCCATGGAGAAAAACAGATTTTGGTGGAAATCCAAATTCGAACACTGGCGATGAATTTTTGGGCAACGATTGAGCATTCTTTAAATTATAAGTACAGCGGCAATATTCCAGAAAAAGTGAAACTGCGGCTTCAGAGAGCTTCGGAAGCTGCTTCAAATCTCGATAAAGAAATGTCTGAGATCAGAGGTGAAATTCAAGAAGCGCAAGTGGCTTTCTCAAGAAAGAAAAAGAATGAGGATGATGGCTAGGGGTGAGATGGGAAAATGAAATTTGCGGTATCGTCGAAAGGGAATACGGTGTCAGATGCGTTGAAAAACCGAATTGAAACATATTTGCTTGATTTTGGTCTTGAGAACGATGAACAAGAACCGGATATCATCATCTCTGTCGGAGGTGATGGAACACTTTTACACGCGTTTCATAAATATAGTGACCGCCTTGATAAAACAGCGTTTGTCGGTGTTCATACAGGTCACCTTGGTTTTTATGCTGACTGGGTTCCAGATGAGATTGAAAAGCTGGTCATTGCAATCGCCAAAACGCCATTTCAAGTCGTCGAATACCCCGTATTAGAAGTGATTGTCCGCTACAATGACGGGGGAAAAGAAGCAAGGTATTTGGCACTAAATGAGTGCACAATTAAAAGCATTGAAGGCACACTTGTGACAAATGTTGAAATAAAAGGGGAACTATTTGAAACATTCCGGGGAGACGGTCTTTGCCTATCGACACCTTCAGGAAGCACCGCTTACAATAAAGCGCTGGGCGGTGCCATTATCCATCCGTCAATTAGGGCGATTCAATTGGCTGAAATGGCATCCATCAATAACCGCGTCTTTCGGACTGTCGGCTCTCCTTTAATTTTGCCTGAACATCATACATGTGTCATCAAACCCATTAATGATGTGAATTTTCAAGTTTCAATTGATCACTTAACATTACTTTATAAAGATGTTAAATCAATACAATGCCGTGTAGCAAGCGAGAATGTCAGATTTGCACGCTTTCGTCCATTTCCTTTTTGGAAGAGGGTGCAAGATTCTTTTATTGGCAAGGGAGAATAATTTGTTGTGTGTGACTTTTTTGTGAAACAAACGATAATGGGTAAAGAGCATGGCGTTTTGCTGAAGGACTATCTCCGGCATTTAGGAATTTCCAAGCGACTACTTGTGGACATCAAGTTTGGAGGCGGCGACCTTTTCATCAACGGAAAACATGTGACGGTCAGATATGTTCTTCAAAAAGGGGACGAGCTTGTGATTCGCTTTCCGCTTGAAAAGGTAAGCAAATCATTGCGTCCAGAAATGATCCCACTCGACATTTTATTTGAAGATGATCATGTTCTCGTCTTGAATAAGCAACCATACCTCTCATCCATTCCATCAAGAGAACATCCATCGGGAAGTCTTGCAAATGGGCTTATTCATTATTACAGACAAAATGGCTATCAGGCGACAGTTCATTTAGTAAGCCGGCTTGATCGTGATACTTCAGGGGTGATGTTAGTTGCTAAACATCGTTTTTCCCATTCACTTTTGTCAAATTTTCAAAAAGATGGACAAGTCAAACGGGAATACCGTGCGATTGTTCAAGGACTGATCAGAGTAGAACAGGGAACGATCGATGCTCCGATCGGTAGAAAAACGGATAGTATTATTGAACGTGCAGTCATTTCAGAAGGTCAAAAAGCAGTGACTCATTTTAAGGTGAACAATCGGATTGGAGATTTGACTGATGTTTCACTTCATTTGGAAACAGGAAGAACTCATCAGATTCGTGTTCACATGAGTCATATCGGACACCCGCTTTGTGGCGATACATTATACGGAGGCAGTCGTACTTTGATTAACAGACAGGCACTTCATAGTGAAAAACTAACCTTTATACATCCATTCACCAGAGAAGAACTGACATTTGAAGCCCCACCCCCGCAAGATATTCAGCAATTATTAGAAGGATAGTTAGTTGATGGATGTAGGTGGAGTGTGAAGGCTAAAGCCAAATTTCTTACTAAAGGGAATTTGGCTTTTTAAATTTTTTCAATCAAATATTTCTTTTTCAGTATCATTCATCGAATTGAATACAAGTTGAATAAAAGCCCTAGGGTGGTGGTTAACGTTACTTTTATGGTTCGATCTTCAAAGAATGATTTACTAAATATGACGTTTACTCTTGTTACGATATTTCTTTAAACGGCGGGCGCAATAGCTGAAAAGGGGTAACAGGGCAAAGATGTGTATATACAGAAATAATTGGGATTGTGGGAAATTGTTGTTAAATGATGTGTGGTGGATTAAACTAGTCTATATTAGATCGTGATAAAGGAACTTTTGGCTGGGGAATTGTCATCACATCAAGTATAGTGATAACTAAAGATGTAACAGATCGTGTTGTTGCTTGTTAATACATGGGCAAGCGGCTTAGAGGTTCTGTCCACGAATGGTTTGAGGAGGGAACAATATGGAAGTTTTTACAGCATATTTAGAGAGTATTGATAACCCGCAACATCGGTCACGAACAAATGAAGTGTTAGCTTGGGTTACAAAGGAATTCCCCACTTTAATGCCGGTCATGAAGTGGAATCAGCCTATGTTTACCGATCATGGCACATATATTATCGGCTTTAGCACAGCTAAACATCATTTAGCTGTTGCCCCTGAAAAGGAAGGGATTATCCATTTTTCTGTTGAAATTGTCCAGGCTGGCTATGAACATAGCCAGCAGTTGCTACGTTTCCCATGGGATCGTCCGGTTGATTTCTCACTACTTAAGAAAATGATCGAGTATAATATTTCGGATAAGGCGGACTGTTCAACATTTTGGCGGAAATAGCAGGAGAGGGAACTGCAGGAAAAGAGTAAAATAGTTAAAACTTATGGCAAGATTGCTGACATATCAGTGTTTGTTAAATGTGAAAAGGGCGTCCAATAGTCAAAAATCGACTTATTGGACAGCCCCCTTTTCATTTATTCCTCATAAGAGCGAAATCTTGATTCATCAAATGGTAATGATGAAGGAACAGATTCAGTAATTAACTCGGGGAATCTGAAGGCTGTTAAGCGGTTGCCAAACACACAGCCTGTATCAATATTAATCGTATGATGAATCATTCGCGGTGTTTTGACTGGGGTATGGCCATAAACGACCCATGGGTTGCCACCGTAATCGATAGCCCAATCCCGTCTAACAGGTCGTCCGTCAGGCAGCGTTTCCCCTGTTATATCACCGTATAGTACAAATTGTTTTACCTTTCCGCTCGGTTTTTTGCCAATGTCTTCAGCTTTAATACCGGCATGAGCAACAACGAGCTGACCGTCGTGCAAAATATCATAAAGTGGTGCACGTTCATAGAGACGAATGAAAAGCTCTCTAATATACGCTTGTTCTTTAAGTGGGAGTTGCTTGTATTCAGCTGCTGTCGTTTCAATACCATGCATCAGTTTGACTGGATTACCTTTAAAAAAGCGATATAGCTTATTGCAGTGGTTGCCCGGGACATAGCGCACCACACCTTTTTCAACTGCATGTGCGACAAATTGAACAACATCGAGTGATTTCGGTCCTCTGTCAGTTAAATCTCCAAGAAAGACAAGTGTTCTGTTTTCGGGATGAACAGGTAAACTAGATTGGAGAGAGTATCCGAGTTTGTTAATTAATGTGATCATTTCATCGTAACAGCCGTGAACATCGCCAATCACATCATAATTCATATTTACCTCCAACTATTCCATTGAATGTTCTATGTTTATCATGGTCTAAGCATGATGAATTGATGAACGCTGTTTTTTTCCAGATAGAAAATCAAGCATATCACTTTTTTTTCTTGCTCAGCATTGTTAAAATCGTTCTTTATAAGTTGTGAAAAATACGAACCTTTTGCTTTGATTTAGGGAACGATAAGGTTTTAGGAGGTACCAATAAATGGAGCATGCATCTGTTTCATCATTAGTCGTTGTACTTATTATTGCATTTTTAACCCCAATCTTGCTACATCGGTTAAAACTTGGCATTCCTGTGGTTGTAGCAGAGATCATCATGGGTCTTTTTATCGGTAAAAGCGGTTTAAACCTTGTCACTGTCCATGATACATGGTTGGAGACATTATCGATGCTTGGCTTTATCTTTTTAATGTTTTTAAGTGGTTTAGAAATTGATTTTTCTGCATTTGAAAAAGGGAAGAAAAAGCAGACTCTTCAAAATGGAAAGACAGCGCCTCATACATTCAAAACAGCGCTGATTGTATTTACAGGCATTTTTATTTTATCACTTGCTCTTTCATACGGTTTCGTTTGGGCCGGATTTATTGATAATGCTTTTTTAATGACACTGATTATTTCGACCATTTCACTTGGTGTTGTCGTTCCGACGCTGAAGGAAGAACGGCTGATGAAAACAAATATTGGTCAAATTATTTTGCTTGTGGCTGTGATCGCTGATTTAGTAACGATGATCTTATTAGCTGTGTTCGCATCAATTTATAGTGATGAAAGTAACAATATGTGGCTTTTGATCATTTTGTTTGCAGCCGGTGTGGTCCTGTATTTGTTTGGCAGAGTATTTAAACATCGTTCATTTGTTGAGGTGTTGTCAAAGGGAACGATTCAAATCGGCACAAGAGCCATTTTTACCTTAATTATCGTTTTGGTGGCCTTGTCAGAATCATTAGGAGCTGAAAATATTTTAGGCGCCTTTTTAGCTGGAGTACTTGTGTCTCTGCTTTCTCCCAATAAAGAACTCGTACAACAGCTCGATTCATTTGGTTATGGTTTTTTAATTCCGATCTTTTTTGTGATGACAGGCGTCAAATTGGATATTTGGTCATTGTTTGAAAATCCGAAAATTTTAGTGATGATCCCGCTTCTCTTTATTGCACTGTTGTTGAGTAAAACGGTTCCAGCGCTGGTTTTATACAAATGGTATGATTTCAAAAAAGTGCTGGCTTCAGGTTTTCTGCTGACTTCAACGCTGTCTCTCGTTATCGCTGCAACAACGATCGGCGAACGGATAGGCATAATCGATGCCCAAATGTCAGGAGCGCTTATTTTAGTTGCTGTCATCACATGTATTATTACACCTGTTGTTTTTAAAAAATGGATGCCAAAAACAGAACATGAAATTGAACAGAAAACAGTCACCTTTATCGGTGCTAATCAAATGACACTGCCTGTTACACTTGAGCTTTCACCGCAAGAATACAATGTTAGGGTTCTGCATATGTATCAAGAAAACAAAGAAGAAATGATGAACGATTCTGTTTTTGATGTCGAAATTTTACCTGACTATGAATATGACACCCTTCAATCTTTTGCCGTCTTTGATACAGATATCCTAGTTGTAGCGACAGGAAATGAAGAACGGAACATCGGCATTGCGCTTTTCGGACAAAATCAGAAGGTAAAAAGAATCATCGCCCGCGCTGATACACCAAAAGCTGAGGCGGAATTAAAAGAGAACGGAATCGAAGTATTTTCGATTATGTTGTCAACGAAAACATTGCTGCGTGCTTTGATTGAAGCACCTGGTGTGATGAAATTGCTAACACATCAGGATACGTCATTGTTTGAAATCAACATTAACAATGAACGATTTGATCGTGTGTTGTTAAGAGAATTCCCTTTTACAGGAGATGTGATCTTTGTCCGGATTTTTCGGGGCATTGACAGCATTGTTCCTCACGGTGATACGATGTTGCAAGTGGGCGACCGTTTGATCGCCACCGGTTCCCGTGAATATATTGCAGAATTGAAAAAAATCCTTGAAGACTGATAGCTTGACCATTTTGTCATTCGTGTTAAGATAAAAGTATAGCTAAATAAAAAGAAATGTTTTCCACTAGGGGAGTCCTTCATAAGGGCTGAGATAAAAGTGTGACTTTTAGACCCTCATAACCTGAACAGGTTCAAACCTGCGTAGGGAAGTGGCAAGGTATTTGCCGATTCATTTTGCGAATTCCAAACCACTTTCCTATGGGGAGTGGTTTTTTCATTTTTAATCAACTGAAGGGAGAGTCTTGACATGAAATTTTCAGAAGAGTGTCGAAAAAGTGCTGCAAAATGGTGGGAAGGCAGTTTTGATCATCCATTTATTAAGGGAATAGGAGATGGTACGTTAGCGCTTGATCGCTTTCAATACTATGTTCTACAAGATTCCTATTATTTAACCCACTTTGCCAAGATTCAAACGTTTGCTGCGGCAAATGCGGATGATTTATATGTTACAAGCCGAATGGCAGAACATGCAAAAGGGACTTATGAATCTGAGCTGTCACTACATAGAAAATTTGTCAAGTTATTGGGTATAACAGAAGATCAAAAGAACATGTTTCAGCCATCACCAACAGCCTATGCTTACACATCCCATATGTACCGTTCTGTTTTAAGCGGCAGTTTTCCAGAAATTCTTGCCGCTTTGCTTCCTTGTTACTGGCTTTACTATGAAGTCGGTGAAACATTGAAACCATGTAAGCCGAAAAACGAAATCTATCAAGAATGGATTGCTACATATGGAGGAGATTGGTTTAAAAAACTCGTGACTGAACAGGTTGATCGCTTTGATCAACTAGCTGAAAAAAATAGCGCTGAAACTCGGCTGAAGATGAAAGAAAACTTTGTGATTTCAAGTTATTACGAATATAAGTTTTGGAACATGGCATATGAAAAAGAAGGCTGGTCAAAAAACGGGGTGAAACCATTTGCAACTACATGCAATCACAGATAACCGTCATTCATGGGCAGAACTTGCAACCAAAATCATGACTATTAAAGATGCAGTAGATTTCATTCATATTCGTGAAAGATCAAAAAACGTAAACGATATTTCACGATTAATCGAACATTTGCTTGATTATGGGGTTGATAAACGAAAACTGATCATCAATGACAGGGTAGATATTGCCTTATTTCATCATATCCATCAAGTGCAGCTTCCCGCTCATAGTTTTTCTGTCAAAACCGTGAGAAATCATTTTCCTCATTTGAAAATTGGAAAGTCTGTACATTCCATTTCAGAAGCTGTTCAGGCAGAAAAAGAAGGTGCCGATTATGTGATGTTTGGACATATTTTTGCAACTGACAGCAAAAAGGGGCAGGCAGGAAGGGGAACAGATTGTTTGGCTCAAGTGAAGCAAGCTGTTGATATTCCTGTGGTGGCAATTGGTGGAATTACAGACAAACGAATCCCCGAAGTGCAAGTGGTCAACCCAGAGGGGATTGCAGTGATGTCAGCCATTTTTTCTAAAGATGATCCTCTAGAAGCAGTTGAATGTCTTGCTTGTCATCTGAACGGAGTTCCTTATGAAGAAACACTATGAAGTGATTGTTGTCGGAGGAGGAATTATTGGTACGTCAATTGCTTATCATCTTGCAAAAACGGGAAAGAAAACGGCTGTTTTTGAAAGTGGGGAAGTTGGAAAAAAAGCAACACATGCTGCTGCAGGAATGCTTGGTGCCCATGCTGAATGTGATAAGCCCGGAACGTTTTTTCAATTTGCTAGAGCAAGTCAACAAGTTTATCAACAACTGACAATTGAATTAAAAAACAATAGCGGGATTGATATTAGACGACATGATGGAGGAATTCTGAAGATCGCCTTTACAGAAAGCGATCGAGAACGTCTGATGCGAATGGCCGCTTTGGATTCTGCTGAATGGCTAACAGCTGAGCAAGTTGTTGATATGGAGCCTGATGTAACAAAAGATATCATCGGCGCAAATTTTATTGCAGATGATGTTCATGTGGAGCCCATTGCTGTCTGCAAAGCGTTCGCTAAAGGAGCCAGACTGTTTGGTGCTGACATCTTCGAATACACTCCTGTCATCGCAATTGATACAGATTCAGGTGTTCAAATTCAAACTGCTCTAGGCACAGTGGAAGCAGAACATATTGTGATTGCATGTGGTGTATGGAGTGGTCCTTTTTTAAAACAACTAGGGATCAATAAGAGTTTTTATCCTGTAAAAGGTGAGTGTCTATCCGTTTGGAATGATCGGATTCCTTTAAAAAGAACGCTCTATCATGATCATTGTTACATAGTCCCGCGTCATAACGGCAAGCTGATTGTCGGTGCAACAATGAAACCAAGGAATTGGGATGAGCGGCCAGAGCTGGGGGGGATTAAAGCAATGATCGAAAAAGCGAAAACAATGCTTCCTGATATTGATAAGCTGAAAATCGATCGGTGTTGGGCAGGACTAAGGCCGGCAACAGTGGATGGAAATCCTTATATTGGCTGCCATCCTCAAAACAACCGAATTTTATTTGCCGCAGGGCATTTCAGAAACGGGATTTTGTTAGCGCCAGCTACTGGCGAAATGATTAGGGATCTGATCATTGGAGAACCGGTTAAACCGGCATGGCTAGAAGCGTTTAAACTAGAGCGAACGGAGGTTGTGATTGAGTGAACATTCAACTAAATGGTCGGAAAATCGAATGGCAAAATGACGGGAGAACAATATCTGATTTACTCGTCTTTTATCAGTTGGACAACCGGGTGGTTGTTGTTGAAAGGAACAAACAAATTGTTGCGAAAGAACAGTATCATAAGGTTGAATTTGAAGATGATGATGTCATTGAAATTGTACATTTTGTTGGAGGGGGATAATGATGTTAAAGATTGCTAATCAACAGTTTTCATCAAGGTTATTGCTTGGAACAGGAAAATATCCGTCATTTGATATTCAAAAAGAAGCAGTGCGCGTCTCAGAGTCAGAAATTCTTACTTTTGCCGTCAGACGGATGAATATTTTTAAAGAATCACAACCGAATTTTTTAGAACAGCTTGATTTAAGTCATTTTACATTATTACCTAATACAGCAGGGGCAAAAACGGCAGAAGAAGCAGTGCGGATTGCCAGACTTGCAAAAGCATCCGGTCTTTGTGATATGGTGAAAGTGGAAGTGATCGGCTGTGACCGTTCACTACTGCCTGACCCTGTTGAAACATTAAAAGCATCTGAAGCTCTGCTTGAAGAAGGCTTTATTGTGTTGCCATATACATCAGATGATGTTGTTCTGGCCAGAAAACTAGAACAACTTGGTGTACATGCGATTATGCCAGGGGCTTCTCCAATCGGATCAGGGCAGGGTATTATTAATCCGCTCAACCTTTCATTCATCATTGATCAGGCTAAAATTCCGGTTATCGTTGATGCTGGGATCGGTTCACCGAAAGATGCAGCATATGCAATGGAATTGGGAGCAGATGGTGTTTTACTGAATACGGCTGTCAGCGGTGCAAAAGATCCAGTGAAAATGGCACTGGCTATGAAGCTTGCGGTTGAAGCAGGCAGGCTTGGATATCTTGCCGGAAGAATACCTGAAAAGAACTACGGTATCGCCTCTAGCCCAGAAGAAGGGATGTTACCATCTTGAATGATCGGTATTCTCGTCAAGAGCGATTTCGCCCGATTGGGCCGGAGGGTCAGATCAAGTTGAAGCGCGCCCATGTACTTGTGGTCGGAGCAGGGGCTCTTGGATCAGCAAGTGCTGAAATGCTAGTCAGAGCTGGAGTTGGTTCACTAACAATTGTTGACCGTGATTATGTGGAAGCAAGTAATCTCCAACGACAGCAGCTCTATACAGAAGATGATGTCAATCACCACTTACCGAAAGCGGCAGCAGCTGAGAAACGGCTCCGCCTTATCAATCATTCAGTTGAAGTGAAAGGGATTGTCACTGATGTGACAGCTGAAAAAATACTTGATCTAGCTGAGGGCTCATCACTGATCATTGATGCCGTTGATAACTTTGAAACTCGACTTATCGTCAATGATGCTGCCGTTAAATTGGGAATACCTTTTTTATATGGGGCATGTGTTGCAAGCTATGGGATTACCTATACTGTTATTCCTAAGAAAACACCGTGTCTTCATTGCCTTTTGGGGCATTTTTCGACTAATGATCTCACCTGTGATACATCAGGAATTATTAGTCCAGTTGTTCAACAAGTATCTGCTTTGCAAGTGACTGATGCTCTTAAACTATTAACCGGTCATGAGATGACTGGAATGATCCGTTCATTTGATTTGTGGACAAATGAACGAGCAGAAATTCACGCGGATCTTCTCAAAGATCAGGCATGTCCAACATGTGTTGCTCAAATGTTCCCGTTCCTTTCTACTCAAAATGCAACAAAAGCTGCTGTTCTCTGTGGGCGGGAAACTGTTCAAATCAGAGCAGCTGGCGAGAAGCCGCCAGCACTCAAAGAATTAGCCACCCGTTTTAGAAAAGCAGGTTTACATGTAGTAGGAAACCCATATTTAGTATCATGTAAACTCGAGGACTGTAAACTCGTGATCTTTCGTGATGGTCGCGCGTTTATTCATGGACTAAACGATGTGAACAAGGCAAAAACAATCTATCACAAGTGGATTGGAAGGAGTGCAAAACATGAAAATATATAAAGCGTTAACGATTGCCGGGTCTGATTCTGGGGGAGGCGCAGGTATTCAAGCTGATCTCAAGACATTTCAAGAGCTTGAAGTATTCGGAATGTCAGCTTTAACAGCCATTACTGCTCAAAATACAGTAGGTGTGCATGGTGTATATCCGCTCACACCTGATGCACTCGGAAAACAAATTGAAGCAGTCGTTTCAGACTTGCGTCCTGATGCTATTAAAACAGGAATGCTTTGGAATGCAGACATGATAGAGGAAATTGTCTTTCAGTTGACGAAATATAAGCTTGAGCATGTGATTGTTGATCCAGTTATGATAGCTAAAGGTGGAGCTTCATTATTGAACGAAGCAGCGATTGAGACATTGAAACAACAGCTGTTGCCACTGGCTTATGCTGTGACGCCGAACATTCCGGAAGCGGAAATTCTGACGGGAAGAACGATTGAAACGATGGAAGATCGTAAAAAAGCCGCACGTGACTTGCATAAAATGGGTGTTCGCTACCCGATTATTAAAGGGGGGCATCAGCCAGAAGAGCAAACAGTAACAGATCTACTGTTTGATGGAGAAAGTATGATCGAAATTTCAAATTCATACATTCATACAAAAAATACGCATGGAACAGGTTGCACATTTTCTGCCGCTTTAGCAGCGCAAACAGCAAAAGGAAGCGCAATTCATGAGGCATTTCAAATCGCTGATTCCTTTGTCCACAAAGCGGTGGCCAATAGTTTTGATATTGGCAGTGGACATGGGCCGACAAACCATTTTGCTTTTAAAAAAGCAAAAATTTAGGCTTTAGCAAATGGTGAGTTTCTGAAATTGTCAGACGGCTGTCAGATGTGATACTATATATTATGATCAGGTACTAATAAAATGTTAATCATTAGGAGGATTTATACATATGAATGTATCACTTGAAGGCCGGAATATTGTCGTGATGGGTGTTGCCAATAAACGAAGCATTGCCTGGGGAATTGCTCGATCTCTTCATCAAGCAGGTGCAAGATTGATTTTTACGTATGTTGGGGAGCGCCTTGAAAAGTCAGTAAAACAATTAGCTGATTCTTTGGATCGCAAAGATTCTATTATATTACCTTGTGATGTGACAAGCGATCAGGAAATTGAAGCTTGCTTTGCAAAAATAAAAGAGGAAGTTCAGGTCATTCACGGTGTTGCGCATGCCATCGCATTTGCAAATAAAGAAGAGCTTGTAGGAGAATATTTGAATACGAATCGTGAAGGCTTTCTACTTGCCCAGAATGTCAGCTCTTACTCACTGACAGCTATTGCTAAAGCTGCACGCGGCATCATGACTGAAGGGGGAAGTATTGTTACACTTACTTATCTTGGCGGTGAGCGTGTCGTTGCCAACTATAATGTCATGGGTGTTGCCAAAGCTTCCCTTGAAGCAAGTGTCAAATATTTGGCAAACGATCTTGGCAAAGACGGCATTCGTGTCAACAGCATTTCTGCAGGACCGATCCGGACATTGTCTGCAAAAGGCATTAGCGATTTTAACACGATTTTAAAAGAAATTGAAGAACGCGCTCCGCTTCGTCGCACGACTACTCCAGAGGAGGTCGGTGATACAGCCACTTTCCTATTCAGTGATCTTTCCCGAGGCATAACAGGTGAAAATCTCCATGTTGACTCAGGTTTTCATATCCTTGCTCGATAAACATCCTAAAAAAGCAATCTGGTTTAGTCCAGAATTGCTTTTTCTTTTCTTCTGATTTTTCTAGGTCTGTCATATAGATATACCATGAACAGATCGGAGGGATGAAAATGTCTAATAAGAAAAACAATACAGAGCAAAAACCGCTCATGTATATTGTACAACCGGATTATGAAACAATAGAGGCGGATATGCAGGATATTCTCATTAAAAAAAGAAATATAACAAAACCCAACACTGCAGAAAAGAAGTCAAAAAAGCTAAAGGAAGAACAGCCAACAACACAGAATTCCAAAGAGGATGCAAAACAAGAACCCGTTCCTAACAAAGAGCCGGAAAGACACGGAAAAGGGTTAAAGCCAGTGAAAAAACCGCTTAATAAAATGACAATATCTGAAAAAATTGATTTTTTAACTAGCTTCCCTGGGAATATGCCAAAAACGCTTTGTTTAATTGAAGCAGGTGGAAAAACATATAGAGGTACATTGGTCGAAAAAAAAGGCGATGCTGTCTTTGTGCGGACATCCAGTAAAGGTGCTCCAGCAGAATTGCAAATTGACAGTATTACTGCATTGCACCCACTTGGATTTTAAAATGGTACGCAAAAAAGTCCCAGGTTCGGGACTTTTTAATTTGAGCGGTTGATCAATTGTGGATTTAAACATTCAATCGCACAGAAGCATTTTAAGTCACACTCAACACAAAAACTAGTTTTTTCTAATCGGAAAACATCGCAAATTTTATCTTTTTCATCTGTGAAATCAAGAATATGACGATTTTCATCAAAAGCAATTAACAATCTAAGTGTAGCGCAGCAATCTTTAATCTTTTCTACTCTGAAGAAAACAGTGTTAAAACAAGGACCTGCTCCCAGCTCACCTACATTTCCAAATGCGACAAACGGTTTTGATTCGGCTGGATATAGAATAAATGGAATCGTATCACCGAAATGTCGTGTTGGAGAAAGCAGATTATTAAAACAGCTTGTCGGACAGCCCTCATCATGAATTGCGTTTTGCAGTTCAAAAATATTTTCAACAGCTTCACAAACGCAATTGTCAACGGAAAAGTTCGCCATGTTGTAATCCCTCCTAAACTTGGGAATGTTGTTCTTTTTTACCGGCAGGGCTTTTTTATTGTAAAAGGAGCTGCCGAGAGCCGGCAGCCGTCATCAAGTGAACTTAATTCTGCCCTGCAGATTATCTAACCGTGATGGTGTTTATTGTCTGCTGCGCGATCAACAAGTTCAGGTGACAGACATTGAATTGCACAGAAACAATTCAAGTCAACTTCAACGCAAAATTCCGTTTTTTCAAGCCCGAAAAAGTCAGGATCACAAGGGTGGCAGACGCTTAGTGTATTGCCGTTTATGTCCACAGGTTTCAGGATTGAAAGGGTCGCACAGCAATCTTTTAAACTTTCAGCCCGGAAGAAAATAGATTCAAAACATTGCATATCATCTACAAATCCTCCGATATTTCCAAATGTTGAAAACAAACCGCCACTTTCATCAAATAAAAGGAACGGAATGGTGTCTTTACCGGAAACAGTCGGGTTCAGCAGATTGCTGAAACAGCTAGTCGGACATGTTTCTTCTACTGCTTCCTGTTCTTCTATAATCTGCTCAACTGCTTCGCATACACAATTTTCATGCCGGCCATGGTGTTTTCCGCAGCTCATGGATTTCAGCTCCTTTATACTAGGATATTTGACTTTAGTCTTTAACAACATATGTACCCTTGCCCTTGTTGGTGTGGGTAATCGTCTATAAAATGAAGAAAAGCAGAGCGTTTTTGGCTCTGCTTTTCGTATTAAAGAACCCCAACAATCAGTGCTGCGATCACGACTGTAAGTGTTTGGACAGCTGTTGAAACCAATGCTGCAACATCTGTATCTTCTGTTGTCACTGTGACATCGCGGGAATTGTCGATCACTAGTTTTTGGCGGTTTGTTTGTTTATTTGCTGATACTTGCAATAAGTCTTGTGATACAAGCTCCGCCAAATCAGCGTCATCAATAATGGCGAGCACAACTGTGACAATTGCTGTTTGGATTGAAGTCAAAACAGATGCAACAATTTGTGTGTCCTCTGTAGAGACTCTAATATCGCAAGAGTCTTTAATAATAATGGTTTCATCTGACAACTGTTTGTTGAGATTGAGCTGATCCAATTCCTGATTGATAAAGGCATCATCTTTTCCGCATTTGCAGTTGTAGTCATCACAAAGTTGTTTTTTAGGAAATCTTGGATAATACTCAGTTCCTGGATGATCGCACTCAGGATCAAGCGCAACCCAAGAGTATGGTCTTGTTTCCATTTGTTTTCCTCCTTCCATTTACTATTATTAAATGTTGAAACTCTTGAACTTGTATATGGCAGATACCCTACTCCAAATCCCCATTTTTTTCTTCGTCCTCTGGATGATGTTCTTGTTGCCTTTTTTGTCTTAATTTTTCTCTTAATTTATTTGAACGATTTCTTCTTCGTTTTGTTCTATCTTTAGATTGTTTGACCGTGTCCTGCTTTTCTTCTTGCTTTTTTTCGTTTTGTTTTTGAATGATCGCTTCAGATTGTGCTTTTAAATCTTCGAGCATCTTTAAAATATTTTGTTTTTCTTCTTCAGATAATGTGCGGACATTGTCTTTTGAGACGCCATGTTTCCGAAGAACATTTGACACAAGCGTATTCATTAATGGATTTACCTCTGATTTGAGTTTTTCTAAATCTGACAATGATTCTCACCTCAATTTCTAAAATATTAGACAGAAAGAAGCTTTAGATGATGTCAAAGGTGGACAATAGAACCGTTAGTAATTCTGTCAAAATTAGCACAGAAATTACGATTTCAGTTGAGGAAAGTGTAATGGAGACATTGCGACTACTCAGCACTAGGATCGCAATCCTTTTTTTATTTTGTAGTTTTTGTACAGCAAGCAGGTCTTCTGCAATCGGGGCAGCAGCCTCTTGATCTTCAATGACAAGTTGCACTGCAAGAATAACTAATGTCATCACCAATGCCTGCAAGGAGAGTGCTTCTGTTACGTTTGACGTATGAATTGTGACATGTTCTGAATCAATAATTTCAATTAGCTGATCAAATTCCTCGGACAGTTCATTGAATATTTTTTCATATAATGCTTCGGCACGTTGTTCAAATAACATAACTTTCACTCCTTTCTTATCTACAATTTATTAAATGCAGACTGGTTCCTTAGCGGAATAAGGAAAACATACATTTCCACACCCAAATTCATCTTACATACAGCCGTGCATATATTGGAGAGCGGGAGGGAGAGTGAAATGATTCAAAGCCCGTTTTTATTCATCATCTTTTCAATTGCAGTGTTTCGGTTAACACGCCTGATTGTTTTTGATACGATCATGGCTCCATTGCGGAGATTTTTTCACGAGGAGATTGAAGAAAAAGATGAATCAGGCCAGGTGAACACCTATATTGTTATTAAAGGAAGCGGACTCAGAGCTTGGATTGGGGAGCTGTTGAGTTGTTATTGGTGTACGGGGGTTTGGTGTACAGGATTTTTACTTATTTTTTACATGCTTATTCCACAAGTGGCGGATTGGTTGCTTCTTTTGTTGGCAATCTCAGGTCTTGCAGGGATTGTGGAAACGGTCGTCTCAAAACAGCTCGATTGAATGGGGGTTTATCACTAGCAACTTATCAAAAAGAGGGTCATATAATGACATATAAGCAAGCATGAGAAAGGAATGATTATCGCAATGAGACAAGTGAAAAGACGGTCTGGCCATTTATCGAATACTTCTCATACTCCTACTTTCTCAAAAAAATTGAAGAAAAAAGGCTGTGGTTGCACGAAAAAGAAAAGAATTCAATAGTTTTTAGAAAGAAAAGCCGGAAATCATCCGGTTTTTTTGTTCCTTTTTTGACCTTTACGCATACATCATCAATAAGGAGGATCATCTATATGAATCTACTTGAACAACTAATTGAAGCGCATGGCGAAAAGCATCATCAACACCAGTCCAATCATGAGCGAATCATACTTGAGCAAGACCGGCGATTAAATCAATTTGATCAAACGGCTGACCAATTTGGTAAACAGATTGAACAATTTGCTGAACAAGCAGAAAAATGGCTGGGGGAACATGAGCGGATACCTGGCATATATAAATAATCCACACAAACCCTATGTATTGATCCAAGCGAAACTTAACAATTTTCATATGGTGTAAGAAAAGGAGGTGCTTTAAATGGGCTTTTGTTATGGCGGCTATGGCGGCGGCTATGGCGGTGGCTACGGCGGTGGCTCAACATTTGTCCTCATTGTTGTTCTGTTTATTCTTTTGATCATTGTCGGCGCTTCTTTTAGATACTAGTCTATAAAAAGAAGAGAGCTTACAGGCGTATACCCTGTTTCAATGCTCTCTTCTACTAAGCACATAAATGTATTTTTCACATATAAATAGTGTAGCACCCTAAAAGAACGAGGAGGACCAAGATGGATAATAAATTTTTTAAAAGTATTGAGAAGAAAACAGGGGTCAATATGGATGATGTCATGCAGTTAGCAAACTCTTTACAAAATGCTAACTTCAAAGATGAAAAAACCGTCCGAAGCGTGATAAGCCGCGTTGCTAAATTAGCAAACAAACGGGTTCCGAAAGAATTAGAAGATAAGATTGTAAAATCAATTACCAGCGGAAAAGAAAAATTGGACTTTGATACGATTTCTAAAATGATGAACAATAAAAAATAACCATCGGGCTCTCCAACAAGGAGGGCGCGGTGGTTTTTCTATTGTTGCAAGAGGGGCAGTAAAAATCTTGAACGGTATGCTGTTCTGCCTCTTCTCATGGAAGGAACACTGATATACAAGTTTTGTTTGGCTCGAGTCATTGCGACATAAAGAAGTCTTCTTTCTTCTTCTAGAGCGGTTTCATCCCCTTTTCTTGCCATATCCAATGCAAAATCATGGGGAACAGAGCCGTCGATTACTCCCAATATATATACAGTGTGGAATTCAAGCCCTTTTGCTCGATGTATCGTCAACAGTTGTACACCATTCCTGATAGGTTTAAGTTTTTCTGCTGCTCTTATATGGTCAACGTGCGCTAAAAATTCTGGAATAGTAGTGAATCGTTTTGCCGCTGTTTTCAAATCACGGAGATCATCAGATCCTTTTTCAAGAATATTGCCTTCATTTCCGCGTTTTTTTAAATAGTTAGAAAAACCCATTTGTTCTTCTGCAAAGGTGATGGCTTCGACCGGTTTCATCGTTTTAAGTCCTGCAAAAAAAGGAACAATTTTTTTAATTTTTTCAAGCTGAAAAGATTTTATATCCGTTAACTTTTTGAGTGCCTGAACGAGAGTGCAATCCTCTGTAATGGAAAGAGCTTTAAGTGTATTCAAAGCAGATTGTTTTAAAAACAGAACAGGCAGCAATTGTTTGACAGCTTCTGGGTCATCCTCATTTTGGCTTAAATAAAGATAAGCGAGCATCTGCCTGACGATTCGTCTGCTATAGAATGTTTGAACACCTTGTTCTGCAGTATAAGGAATTGCTGACTGATGAAGCCGTTCAAAAACAGCGCGACCGCTGCTGTTGGTCCGATAGAGTATAGCAAAATCTTCCGGTTTGGCACCATTTTTAATTTTTTCTTGAATATCAGAGACGACCATGATCGCTTCTTCTTCTTCATCATAAGGATAAAACAAAAGCGGTTTTTTTGGATCATCGCGGACAGCATCCAATGTTTTGACAAAGCGTTGTTTGTTGCGCTTTACAACTGCATCAGCGCTTTTGACAATCGAGTGGCTCGACCGATAGTTTGTTGTCAGGCGAATCGTTTTCGCATCTGGAAAATCCTTTTGAAAATCAAGAATAAAAGAAGGGCTACTCCCTCTAAAAGCATAAATAGATTGATCATCATCTCCAACACACATCAGATTATTTTCTGGCTCGGCAATCAGTCGAATCACTGCGTACTGGACTGGATTAATGTCCTGGAACTCATCGATTAAAATGGCGTAAAACCGTGTTCGATATTGCTGTAAAAGATCAGGGCGTTCCTGAAGCAACTCATAGCAGGCAGATGCCATATCATCAAAATCGAATTGCTGCCGCGACTTTTTTTGCTGTTCATAAGAAAGATATAAGCGGTACACTTGTTTCTCCCAGTCATCTTGAAGTGGGATATTTTGTCCCGGTAAAAAAGCGTTTTTCCAGTAGCCGATCTGCTGGAGCGCTTGATCAATCGGATAATCTTTTTCATCAAGTCCTTGTTCTTTGAGTGCTATTTTCAAGTACTGCTCTTTTTGCCAATCCCATTTTAATAATCGTTCGCCATTCCATTTTACTGAATCATAGTGATATAAAATTTTATAAAAAAAGCTATGGAAAGTCCCTGTCACAAGCCGGTTGACCACCTGTTTAGCTAAACCGTATGTTGTTGCCATCCGCTCTTTCATTTCTTTTACCGCTTTTGTAGTGAATGTCACGAGTAAAATGGCTGACGGCGGTATATCAAGATGGGAGATGAGATAGGCTGCTCTGGCTGTTAGTACCCGTGTTTTTCCACTTCCTGCACCAGCTAAGACGAGAAGTGGACCTTCGTTAGCTGAAACAGCTTCCAGCTGTTTTTCATTCAATGGGACGTTTTGAAAAAGTGATTCAGCAGTTATTTCGGGTTTTCGTTCAAAAGCGGTTTTAATAACCGCTGCGCGTGGTGCTTTCCAATGTTCTGCTGTTGTTGTTTTGTCTTTTGAAATCGATTTTCCTTTTGGGAGACGAAATATGCCATTTTCTGTGTGGCTTTCGTCTTTGTCTACTTTTTCCTTTAGAGAGGTGGTTTCACATTCAGAAAAATCACCGCTGTCCCTATGAAAGAAATGCGGTTCTTCATGAATCGATAGTTTTAACCGTAAAGGCAAACCGCAACATTTGCATGTGATACGATCTTTTTTTGCTTCTTCAAAGAGGAATTGCAAATGTTCTCTAGAATAAGTATGTATATGAATGTCTCGGTTGTTTAATCGGGCGCACTTCACTTTAAATACCTCCAATAATTGGTCATCATCATATCATGAGACAACGTTTATCATATCAAATAAGTCAGTAGATTAATAGATTGAATTGTTTAAGGAGGAGTCATCATGGGATATTTGCCGCCAGTTCACAATGATCAGCATATTCAATATGTGAATCGTACGATTCGTCAAAAGTCAAATTATGCAAATATACAAAAAACGACTAGTATTCCTAGTGAACGAACCTACCGAGAAATTGAGAAAAGAGAGGAAAATCGGACTGTAAATGGAAGGAAGATTCAAGAAAAAAAGCGAAAAAAAAGTTTGAATCGCCGTATTGATGAAAAAAGAAAAAACGGTTTGCATATAAATGAATCGATTTAAAATGAAGGTTGGCACAAAGTTGAATTTTAGGGATAACTTTTGAAATACCGTTATGGTCGATGATCATACACTATATTTTCACTGAATTGCATGGTGATGCTTGTGTTACAGAAGTTATCGATTGACCGAAGCGCGTATAGATGACCTTTCACAAGATTTTGTGCTTATTTATGCAACGTTTGGCGAGGATGTGCTGGAGAAATTAGTGAACGATTACCAAAAAGCTTCAGCATATCTCATTAGCATTGTCAAATTCGCAATGAAATCAGGTTTAAAAGAGTATGGTTAGTGTATAAAAGACACTCAGGCTGTTGGGAAATCTCGACAGTCTTTATTTTCCTTGTCCATGTTGCATTTGAAAATTCTACTACCTGAGTGGTTTTGGGTTTTCCTTTTAAGTGTTTGGTTTATTTAATCTTTTTCAAACTTGTAAATAAAGCATAAATCCATCTTTCTAAAATTACGAAAGAGCCAATTTAGTCTTTGCGGAGTAAAATTCGGCTCTTTTCTTATTTTTTGAAATGCTGGCGGGTACCCCTAGTCTTATTTTTTACGGAATTTTTTAAGTCCGAAGTATAAAATGATCAAGACAACGGCCGCAATCATAATTGGGATCGTGTATTTTTTCGCTACACTTTCAACATGATCCCAGCGACTCCCAAGCTCGATTCCGAGGTACACAAAAAAAATTGACCACGGGATGATGGCCAGTACGGTTAAACCGACGAATTTCGAAAGTGGCATTTTGGCAATCCCGGCTGGAATTGAAATGGCGTGGCGGACAACTGGAATAAAGCGTGCCGAGAAGATAACACCGCCTCCGTATTTCTCAAACCATTTTTCAGATGTTTCGATATGATGCTTTTTGATGAATAAGTATTTTCCGTATTTATATAAAAATGGTCTTCCGCCATAGCAGCCGATCCAGTAAAGAAAACATTGTGCGATCGTTCCGCCAATGACGCCCGCAATCACGGCTCCGGTAAATGTAATGGTTCCATTTGAGACCATATATCCTCCGTAAGCGAGGACAATTTCACTTGGAATGATTTCGATCATTAAGCCAAGTGCAATTCCGAAATAACCAAGATCGGTTAGCCACATTAATATGTCAGTTACTATGCTTCCCATATGTATTTTTCACCCTGCCTTTATTTGTATCAGCCGAACATTTTTAAATTGTCCGCCCATGTTTTTCATTATAAACATTTTGTGTCGGTCTGTCTTCTCTAAGCAGGAACAGGTTCAATCATAAAGGAAGAAAAACCCGTTCATATGCTTTTGAACGGGTTAATGGTTATCAATTGAGAAGATCTTTATTTCTTTTCAGCTCATACGCCTAAAATAAATGTTTCATATACGGTCCAAGACCCGTTGTCCAATTGATAGAGCAAATGGAAGCGGTCGATCATTTCTTCGTGTGATGCATCTCTCATATTAAGAGATCCGAGGACATCTGAATGTTCATCATAAGAAAGGTTTTGGGCAATTGTGAAATGGGGAACAAACGCATATTCAGGTTGATCCTCCAAAATGCCACTGTGCATTTTTTCATGCAATTCCGTCAATTCTGCTGTTGGTTCGACCTTCATATATATCACATTGTTGACGGGAGCAAAAGAACTAAACTTTGTGATCTTTATTGAGATCGGCCGCAATTGTTTGGAAATTTCTCTAAGCTGTGAGACGACTTTAGCGATTTTCTCATTAGAAGCTTCAAATGATGTTCTTAGTGTAAGATGTGGCGGGATTAAAGCATAGTTCGGATCATACCGTTTTCGATAGGAATTGGCGATATCTTGAAGTTTTTTTGATGGAAATAGGACAATCCCGTATTTCATTTTGTTCCCTCCTTAGGCAAATCATTTATAGTTTTAGTATAACAAACATAGAAAACTAGAGCATTTTTTTTAAAGCGCTCGTCATTAACGGTTGCCAGTACGTCCATTTATGATCTCCGTCAAACATTTCAAAGTGATAATTTGTCTGTTTTGCAAGGAGCTCTTGCAACTTTTGATTGGACTCCGTAAAATCAACGATTTGATTGTCCGTTGTTTTCACTTCTGTTTCTTTTGAGCCGATTTGGTGGTAGATTGAGATAAGCTGAAGTGAATGAGTCTTTTTTACTTTTTCGAGCACATGTTTGTCGACATATGGAGATTGCAAGATGACATTGCCAAACATATTCGGATAGTCAAGTGCTGTCATCAGAGAAACCGTTGCGCCAAGAGAATCACCTATCAATGTTCTACTTGACCCGACCTGATATGTTGGATACTCTTGATCGATAAATGGAACAAGTTCATGTGCTAAAAAACGTTTATAGGCCTCGAATTTGGCTCCTTCCGGATGATATGTATGTCTTCTTTCTTGGACATTTTTATAGGGAATGCCGATGACAATTGTGCGTTCTATTTCACCGTTTTTCCATAACTCTTCAATCTGTCTGCTGATCCGTCCCAATCGAAAATAATCATGCCCATCCTGTGCGATCAAGACATGATATTTATAAAGCGGGGAATAGGCGGCTGGTAAATAGATTAAAAGCTCCATTTCCTCACCGAGAGCTTCAGAGTATTGTTGTTTTTCTTGAATGATTCCTGTTTTGATAGTCAAGATGAATTCCTCCAAAATGTGAACGTTTCCATTCATTGTAACATGAAATGCTTGTGAGAAGTGAAAATAAGCTGCCGGTTTGCTCAGCAGCTTAGTGTTTTTTCTCATACCAAAGTTTAATCGGTCTATCTTGGGGATAGCCATATTGTACCCGAAATTTTTTTCTTTCAGATGTAAAGTGCCACCAGTTTTTGTTACTGTCGGGATGGTTTGCGTGATGGACGATACAGCGTAATGCATCTTCTGCACAGGGATCATGCCAATAGCCTTTTTGCTTTTCTAGGCGATTGATTAACTCAGCTCCTGTTTGATCTTTCATGTCAGCGAGAGAGTAGTAACCGAGATCAATCACAGATTGTGCGATCTTAGGACCTATGGAAGGAATCATCTGAAATTCGGCGAGCGCTTTGATATATTTTGCTCGTTTTAATGAAGAATCGAGGAATTGAGCAAGTCTATCAATTTCAATTTCTGGAATTTTAATTTGTTTGACTTTGGCTAATCTTAAGTTTTTTCGTTCGTTATTTTCTAAAGGAAGTTTCATATCAACACCTTTATTTAAATATACAAATCAAACATGCTGACCTCGTAATCAAGCTGCTTTAAGTAATTAAAAAGTTGGGCACGGTGATGGAAAAGATGTGTTAAGGTTTCAGTCAGCCACTGGCTCTGGGTCAACCCTTTATCAAGATAAAACGGTGTTGTTTTTTTCGTTAAAAACTCTTCATCAGATAAGGAAGTCATATAAGCTGTGAAGTGCTCAAACCCTTTTTGCATCGCTTGTCTCATTTGCTCAGCTGGCATTAAGCTGTATTTTTTTTCGATCTCCATGATCATCTCTTCTTTGTTTTCTTGCATGATGGCAAGGTCTGTTTCTGGGATTGCGATAAGGTGACTTGTCAGCTCTTTGAGGTTGCGCATCCGTTCAGCAGGGCGGTAAGACCAATCCGTTTCCTTTACCTTTTCTAAAAGGCGGCATGTTGACTCAACGCCTTTCTCCATTTCGTTTAACAGAACATTTCTTAACGTATGAACTTCATTCATTTTCTTCATCCTTTCATATGCTTTTGATATGAAGATACCATGCAATACTGACAGCCTTTGTCATGATTGTTGATAATGCTCCAAAAGTTCTGTTGCTTTTTGTTGAAGATAACGTTTGATTTCTTCCGGTTCTGTTACGATCACTTCAGCGCCTAAGTTCCATAAACATTTGGCGAAAAACGCTAACTCAGCTTTTGGAATATCCTTATCGATAGAGCCTGTTCCATCAAGATGTGTGTCAACAATTTTTAGTAAATCGAGGTCTGACAAGGCCTGTCTAGTCCCGATTTGCGTCAGTTTTGCCTTTAAACGAATGGGGTCTGGACAACTGTTCTCAGAAGTTTGAATCCAGCTGAGAACCGACTCATATGGAAGCAGATGAGCTTTTTCACAGTCTGTTTTTTCTGCTTTTACAATCCGATCAGCGCGAAACAGCCGAAACTCCTGTCGTTTAAAGCAATATGCCGGACAATACCAAAAACCATTCCAACTGTATAAACCGATCGGTTGAATCATCCTTTTGGAAACTGTGTTTGTCCCATCATAATCAATTAGAAGAACAGATTGTGTGATGGCAGCATCCAAGAGGATATTCATTTGGTTTGCTGGCAGTGGGCGAAATGGATGCCAGAATACGATCCGGTCTTTCATCGTGTCAATCCGCTGTTGCATTTGTTTAGGCAGCTGCTGATAAAATTTTTTCAAGGCTGCTCTTGTTTCAGCCTCAAAGGGAAGGGCTCCGAAAAACTGTAAAGACTGATAAGCAAAAAACATGGCAGCAGCCTCTGATTCTGTAAATATGAGTGGCGGTAGTATCGGATCATTTAGCAAATAATAACCGCCATGAGCACCGACTTCTGAATAAATCGGGACACCGAGAGCGCTCAGTTCGTCCAAATCACGGAGAATGGTACGATATGATACGCCAAATTCAGCTGCAAGTTCCCGGGCTGTAAATTTGCGTTTTGTATGAATAGTCATCATCAATTCAATTAAACGGTATGTTTTGGACACCTTTTCATCCTCCGATCATGATCAATTGCTCTTATCATACCAGAAATACTTGAAAAACCTTTGAAATTGGGTTAGAGTAGAGAATAATCAGAAAATTGAACAATTCTTATCAAGAGAGGTGGAGGGACTGGCCCTTTGAAACCTCAGCAACCGGTATACATTTACTTTATCAATGTACCAAGGTGCTAAATCCAGCAGGCGAAATGCTTGAAAGATAAGAGGAAGCGTTGATCAAACCCCTTCTTCTTATGAAGAAGGGGTTTTTACTTTTAAAGGGTGGTGTCATATGACTGAACATGTACAAACAACACTGGCGCAAATTGGGAATCGTAGTGATGAAGTGACTGGAACCGTTAATCCTCCTGTTTATTTTTCTTCTGCATATCGGCATAGGGGGATTGGTGAATCAACGGGATTTGACTATATTCGCACAAAAAATCCGACAAGACAGCTGCTTGAAGATGCAATTGCAAACTTGGAAGGAGGAACACGCGGTTTTGCATTCAGTTCTGGTATGGCAGCCATTCAAACGATTATGGCACTATTTAAAAGCGGAGATGAACTATTGGTCTCGGCAGATTTATATGGAGGTACATACCGTCTGTTTGAAAACGAGTGGAAAAAGTATGGTTTACGGTTTATTTACGATCATTTTACAGATGAAGACTGTATAAAATCAAAGATTACAGAACATACAAAAGCTTTTTTTATTGAAACACCAACAAATCCCTTAATGAAGGAAACCGATTTGCAAAAGGTAGCTCAGATTGCAAAAGAAAACGACATCTTATTGATTGTTGACAACACTTTTTATACACCCGTTTTGCAAAAGCCGCTTGAATTAGGTGCTAATCTCGTCATTCATAGTGCGACAAAGTATTTAGGGGGGCATAATGATCTTCTGGCAGGTCTTGTCGTTGCCAAAGGTGATCAGCTTTCAGAAGAAATATTTCAGCATCAAAATGCAATTGGTGCCGTCTTAGCTCCGTTTGACTCTTGGCTGTTGATGAGAGGCATGAAAACACTAGCTCTCAGAATGAAGCAACACCAAGCAAACGCTCAAGAGCTTGCTGTTTTTTTGGCGGAACAGGCAGAGATTACAGATGTCCTTTATCCTGGACGAGGCGGTATGCTGTCATTTCGAATTCAACAGGAAGAATGGGTCAATCCATTTTTAAAAAACTTAAAAACAATCTGTTTTGCTGAAAGCCTTGGTGGAGTTGAAAGTTTTATCACATACCCGGCGACACAAACCCATATGGATATTCCTGAGGAAATTCGGATTGCTGGCGGTGTCTGTAATAGACTTTTACGTTTCTCAGTCGGAATTGAACATGTCGATGATTTAAAGAAGGATTTCCGACAGGCATTGCAAAAAATCACAGGGGAGAGGAATACGCTTGAATAATCAAAAATGGACACTAGAAACAAGACTCATTCACAATCAATGGAAAACAGATGGACCAACCGGAGCTGTCAGTGTACCGATCCAGCATGCTTCAACCTTTCATCAAGCCTCTTTTGACCAGTTTGGTGAATATGATTACAGCCGTTCTGGAACCCCCACAAGAAAGGCACTTGAAGAGACGATTGCTGAGCTTGAAGGAGGGTCACGCGGTTTTGCTTTTTCATCGGGAATGGCAGCTATTTCTACCGCTTTTTTACTTTTATCACAAGGAGATCACCTCCTTATCACAAAAGATGTCTATGGTGGAACCTATCGGATGGTCACAGATGTGCTAAGCCGCTATGGGATCGAACATACCTTTGTTGATATGACCGATCTAAATCAAATCGCCTTAAGTATTAAGGAAAACACGAAAGTCATTTATCTTGAGACACCGTCAAACCCGACACTAGGTATTACAGATATTAGAGGTGTTGTTAAACTAGCCAAAGCACATGGCTGTCTAACTTTTCTTGATAACACATTCATGACTCCGGCACTTCAGCGCCCCCTTGATCTCGGCGTAGATGTCGTACTTCACAGCGCAACAAAATTTTTAAGCGGACACAGTGATGTTCTCTCAGGGCTTGCTGTTGTCAAGGATGAAAAGCTTGCAGAAGCCTTTGGTAAACTGCAAAATTCCTTTGGTGCTGTTCTTGGAGTTCATGACTGCTGGCTTGTTTTAAGAGGATTAAAGACACTTCAAGTTCGGCTTGAAAAAGCGGGCAAAACAGCCTGGCAACTTGCTGAATTTTTTACTAAACATCCTGCTGTCAAACAAGTTTATTATCCGGGTCTCTCCTCACATCCAGGAGCTCAGGTGCATAAACATCAGTCGAATGGCGCAGGTGCGGTACTTTCCTTTGAACTAGCTGATGCACAAGCGGTTAAAAAAGTCGTTGAAAACTTGACCATCCCAGTCTTTGCCGTCAGTTTAGGTGGAGTTGAGTCAATCGTTTCTTATCCAACGAAAATGTCGCACGCTGCCATGCCAAAAGAAGAGCGACTAAAACGTGGTATTTCTGATGGGCTTTTACGTCTTAGTGTTGGTATGGAACATGTCGGCGATTTACAGAAAGATTTTAGCGAAGCTTTGCAGACGATATCAGAAGGTGTTGTCCATTTATAGTTTGTACCGATGGAGAAGCTGCATTGGAATAAATGACGGACCATTTTAATGATGAAACATTGAAAAACAGAACGGGAAATATATGCTGTCGCGCGGTGGAAAAGTCCTTTTTATAAGAGGGCTTTTTTCTTCGTATATAAAGATGATCATCATATGAAACCCGCGTTGAAACACAAAATCAACATTGGATGTTATTGCTCTTTAAACCATAAATAGGATATTATGATAAATAAAGTGTTTTAAACGAGGGGGACTTTTGAAAAATGAATGATAAAAGTATTTGGGGAAAAAATTTTACCATGCTTTTTTGTTCAAAGCTGGTGAAAGTTATTGCAGACAGTTTCGCCTTTAATGCGATTCTATGGTTTCTCATCTTAAGTGGAAAAGGTGCTGTCGGTACAGCTTTATTAATAGCCGTGACTTTTCTTCCGCAAGCATTAATTGCACCGCTCATTTCTCCTTTCATGAAATCGAACACATTAAAATTTTGGATGCTTAGTGCCGACCTAACGAGAGCCTTGCTTATGCTGGTAATTCCAGTGTGTTATCTTCATGGTTTTTCACCCTTATGGTTTATTATTTCTTTAATGTTAATCCACTCGGCAACTGGAGCTTCTTATGATCCGGCATCTATTTCTTTAATTCCGAAAATTGTGAAAGAAGATGTCATTCAAAAAGCAAATGCTACAATCACCTCAGCCGTTCAAGTTGTGAAATTATCAGCCGTCATGGTTTGCGGTATATTAATTGTCATCATTGGGGCAGCAGATACAATGTTGATCACACTGCCGCTTTATCTCATATCGGCAGGTTTAGTTCTTTTGATTAAATATAAAGTAAATGATGATAAGCCGAAAAACAATGGATTCAAACAAGACAATACATATATGAGTAAATTAAGAAGAGGCTTTACCATTGTACGCCGCCATCAAATTTTGTTTCCACTCACGATATATTGCATTTTTCTAAACTTAGGCTCCGCTCCTTGGGAAGCATTATCAGCCATTTATATTTCTGAATTAGACGGAAATTCAATTACTCATTCTATTTTAAGAGTTGCTACTGCAACAGGTGCCTTTCTCATGGGTTTTATCTTAACAAAAGTAAGGGTGAATCGATATGGATTATTGTTTATTGGCGCTGGAATTGTAGAAGGGTTAGCTTTTTTGCTTACAGGTATGAATTCACTCCTATTATTGGTTATTTTTGCAGCCTTTATTTTAGGTTTAACAATAAGTGCAAACAATGTCCCTGAACATACAATTATTCAAATATCAGTCACTGATGAAGACCAGCCACAAGTGTTTGCTGTGACCAGACTAATTTCATATACCATGATTCCAATCGGAGCTTTATTAAGTGGATATGCTGCGTCCGTTTTTGGAGCAGGAAAAGTTATTGCTATTGGTGGAGCCGTTGAAATCATTGCAGGGATTGCAATATTATCTCTGACAAAGCTAAGTAAAACTCAGCGTTCAGACTTGATATTGGCGAAAGAAGAAACAATCAAGATGTAGACCAACTAAAAGGCTTAAAGTGGTTTAATGAAGTAAATTAGTCAACTCAGTCAACAAATCACTATCTAGCTTGATGGGGTGTATAATTCATCAAGTTATTCCATGCTCTCGATTATTATAGAAAATCAGCTTAACTCATTTAATTCGATAAATAAATTATTATTTTAATCGGTATCGATTAAAATAGTAAGGAGGAGAAAACATGACTAATGAAGCAACTTTGCAAAAACTATTTCAGCAAAAAATAAAAAAAGCTGTTGTGTTTGGAGATCTTTATGAAGGTCGCGCCAACAATGTTTGGAGGATCATCTTTGAAGATGCTCCTGACTGCATCGTTAGAGAGCCTAAGTCAGGCCTTGAAGAAAGTGAGTTTTCATTTGGATGTAAAGAGATATTTGGTTTAAATATGAGCCGTGTTGATGAATATATTGAAACAGTGAACGAACAGTTAAAGAAAACCGATTCATTTGCGATTCCTGCTGTTATTTGCAAACAGCAAGTAGATGAACGACGTTTTCTAGTTATGGAAAAAATTGAAGGAAAGCAAGTTACCAGTTTTATTGATCGCTCACCAGGATTTTTAATGGACTATGGTCGACAATTAGCAAAACTTCATCAATTTGATGCTAATTATTTTGGTACTGTTCAAGAAGGTAAACGAGCAAATCTTAGTGAGTTCCATCAAACATTGATATCAACAGCCGAAAAGTTAATCGATCGTTATGACATGCACTCTAAAAATATTAGAGAGTATTTTCCTGTATTTAAAGAAAAAATTCGCAACCTTGAGCCTCCTGCATCTGCAAGCTTTATTTTAATCGATATTGATCCGAGTCAATATGTTGAAAAAAACGGTGTGATTAGTGGGCTTGTGGACACAGAAGCTGTTGCAATCGGACCGCGTGAGTATGATTTTGTTGCACTTGAATATCTATTGACTGAAAGAGAAGCTTTATTTATTCAACAAGGATATGAAGACATTTCTACCCTCCCAAAAAATCTTGACGCTGTTCGTGAATGCTACCGGTTTATTTGTTTATTGTTGGATATTCATGGAACATGGGACTTTCATCAATGGATGAGACACCCCGTGCGGTTTTTTTAGCATGCTTGCCCCACTAATTCCTTGGTGATTTGAATAAATATTTGCAATGCTTTTGTTTGGTATAAGCTGTGTGTCACAATGGAAAATCTCCGTTTGAAGGGCAGTTCAATCACCGGAATGGTGGAGATATAACCGTTTTTCCGTTCTTTTTCAATGGCCCAGTTCGATAATAAAGAAATACCTAACCCTGCTTCAACTGATTCTTTAATCAGTTGCGTACTCCCAAATTCCATCATGTTTTGCGGGGACATATTGTACATTTCAAAAAGTTTTTCGGCAGCTTGCCTTGTCCCTGACCCATTTTCTCTTAATATCCATGTTTCATGACTGAGTTCAGTAATGCTTCTTGCTTTTTTTGTATGGACAAGAGGATGTGATGGAGATGCAACAATATTCATATGATCATCAGAAATCGCTTCGGTATTTAATGTGTCATCAGTAAAAGTTCCTTCAATAATGCCAATATCTATTTGATGCCCTCTAACAAGTTCGATTATCTTCTTCGTATTATGAATCTTAACCGTTGGTGTAATCAGTGGATAATGTTTCTGAAGTTTTGCAATCATCCTAGGTAAAATATATTCTCCGAATGTATAGCTTGCTCCAATGACAATTGGACCGCTTGCATGACGGGTTAGATCATCGATAGATGTTTGCATTTTCGTATAGAGCGCTAAAATCTCTATTGCATGGCGATAGACAATTTCACCAGCTTGATTGAGACGAACATACTTATTGCTTCTTTCTAATAACCTAGTTCCAACAGATTCTTCAAAAACTTTAATATATTGACTCACAGCGGGTTGTGTCATATGAAGTTCCTCTGCTGCCCGTGAGAAGTTTTGTTTTTCCACCACTTTGACAAACACTTTTAAATATTGATCCATCGTTATTCCCCTTTATTTTCTCTATTTATATTGATTTACTTATGATAACTATTATACATATTTATTTTTCTAATGATAAGAATCCATGTATGCTAGATTTATTAACATTCTAGAGGTGATTCATCATGAATTCTAAATTTGCGGGGGTTGAACGATATCAGCTGTTTTGGTTTGGAGGTGTAGGCTTTACATTTATTTTAGCTGGTCTTGGCTTCACCTTAGCTTTTTTACCTGGTTTAAATCATATCGGTCCAATGGCCTGTTCAATTTTGTTAGCTGTGTTGTATCGCCAATTTTTTCAGTATCCGATACTTTTAAAAGATGGAATTCAATTTGTTTCTAAAAAAATTTTACGGTTTGCCATTATTTTATATGGTTTAAAACTGAATATAGATGTAATCCTTCAGCAGGGAGTAGGTTTGCTTGTCAAAGATGCAATGGTTATTACATTTGCGATTTTGGCTACAGTCTGGCTTGGACAAAAACTAAAAGCAGACGCATCGGTCACACTGTTGTTAGGAATAGGGACAGGTGTCTGCGGGGCGGCGGCGATTGCTGCCGTTTCCCCTATTGTTAAATCTAAAGAAGATGAAACCGCAATGTCAGTCGGAATTATTGCTTTAGCAGGTACTATTTTTTCGATTGCGTATACCATTTTAAGACCGATTCTTCCACTATCAGCAAGCGAGTATGGCATGTGGAGTGGAATGAGTTTGCATGAAATTGCTCATGTTGCCTTAGCTGGGGCTCCTGCGGGTGAGAAAGGATTAGCGCTAGCACTTGTTGTCAAATTGGGACGTGTTCTGTTGCTTGTTCCATTATCACTGCTTCTTATCTACTGGATGAAACGAAAAAATGCAGATCAAAATATGTCTGCTAAAATAGATTTCCCATGGTTTTTAGTTGGATTTTTATTGATGAGTTTATTTGGAAGCTTTGTGCTCGGCAAATCAATCTATGTTTCTTCAGAAATGATCAATGGTGTTTCAGCAGTGACGACATTTCTGTTAACATCAGCAATGGTTGGGCTAGGTCTAAACATTAGTTTGCGAGAGCTTCGTAAAAAAGCCTTGCGTCCTGTCGCAGTCATTTTTATCGTATCGATCGCACTATCGATTGTTACGTTTTTGATCGTGTAGTTAGAGAGAGTATAGATCCCTGAGTTATGGTGTCGGTCGACATAGAGAGGAGGGAGAAGGAAAAATTGTGGAAGGCTGTGATCATTCTTAAGGGGTGTTCTGAAAGTGGTGTTGTCGCTTTCCGCGGGCATCCGCGAGTCTCCTTGGAGCTTGTTCTTTGCTCCTGTGGGGTCTCGCCTGATCATGTTGATAAAGGACTTTTTAGACAGCTCTTTCTCTAGTCAAGTACAAATCCCGAATTGTTGTCTAAATACTTATCATTACATAAAACTAAAACTTTCATCTTTTGCGCAAGGTTGTTTATGGTATCGTAGTGCTAAACCGGTTACGAACAGGTTGCTGCTGTTTCCGTGTGTAATAACGTGAAAAACCACTTTCAAAAATATTTATACACGCATAGGACGTAACTTTATGAGGTTTTTCTCTGAGGTTGCGTTTTTAATTTGTCATCATAAGATCTTGTTCTTATAGTGAGTATGGCGTGACTGATAACGCATAAGGCATTTAATTGTTTATGATTTAACTTAATGAATGGAACAGCCCATCCCTGAAAATGATCGAAGTATTTGATATTCTATACGTTCATTTTTGTTTTACAAGCTGTTCTTTTTCTCCTTTAAGTCTGTGATGTGCCATGCGTTATCTTTGATTCGTTCACAACGTACTCTTCTTTTGTGATTGCTGGATAAGAGGTTCAAGGAGGGCGATTCTTTCTCTTCAAAAAATAGTAGCACAAACCTTGGCCTTGGTCTGTGCTGCTAGTGTTAGTTCGTTTTTTCATCATTAAAATGTAATTGTGAATATGTATGAATAATTTCAAGTATTTCTTCTACTTGATATGATATTGTTACAAAATTGATTAAAAAAACAGTGCCTGTCATTTGCTTGTTCATTTCTATACCTTTTCTGCTCATCCGATTATAGTTCTTTATAAACCTACTTTCGTCTTCAATCTCATCAAAAATATGAATACCAATAAATTTTTGCCGGCTTATTTTGCAAATGCTAAGTTCTTTAATATCTTCCCAACTTAGACGGAACTCAGGAATATGTTGATGACTCGTAATCCCATCTTGATTAATAATTAATATCGGTTTTGATTGGATGAAAAGGCGTAACATTTTTGAAACTCCAAATCCGAAAAAAATGAAGGCAAAAATCGAAAGAAGTTTCATCAATATATCTAAAATTAAGGATTGATTGTAAAAAGACATAATAAAGATTAAGATACAGGCAGAGAATAAGAATAAAGACGATAATAACACAAAAACCAATTTCTTTTTGCTCGGATAAACAATTAATTCTTTTTTTGCCATAAGACTATCACACTACCTTTCTCATTTAAAAGTATTAGTTTAATAAAAATCTTCTTAATGTTAACATAAACCATTGTTGAGAAGAAGCAAATAAGGTTTTCATCATGTCGCACCAAAAAGAAAACCGCAACCTTGTCGTTGGTAGGACCGCTACCCTGTGGATAAGTCAACGCAAATAAAAAAACGGCAAGAATGCCGTTATATCAACGTTTCCTGCCGTTTCGATTTTGTATGATTCCGACTGGGCTCGAACCAGCGACCTCTACCCTGTCAAGGTAGCGCTCTCCCAGCTGAGCTACGGAATCATGAAGCTGGGTACTTCCTTACTGACAAGTTCTATTATATGCATATGAACTTAGACTGTCAACTGTTTTTTAAAACTTCAAGGTGTTTTGTAAATGTAACTTAAGTATTTGCATGGAACTGTTCTAAAATCAATATGATGATCATTGAGACAATACCTCAAGATCGCCATGATAAATCTTCAAGAATGAACTGTATTGTGAAAAAAAGTTCGGAAAGTATTGACAACTTCCATTCTTATCTTCATTATTTAATTGAAAGGAATGATTTGGATGGAATGATTGAACTGTTTCATCATCAAATCCAAGCATCGAATTTGTTAAACAGCTGTACAGGGTGTAAAAATGAGGAATGGTTTAAAGGATTTTTGATGTTCCCATGTGGTCATCATGAACATTCTCTCGCAAAAAATCAGGTTATGGTGAGATCAGCTCAGGGTTCATTATCATCTTCATGTGGTTTATTTTCAGAAGGTTTAGTGAAATGATATTAAAAGGGTGATTAAATTATGACAAATGGCCCAACTTCAGTGAAAGGGTTAATTTTCCAAACGCATATTTACAGATTAAAGGAATTGATGGAAAAGTTTTTGGAGGGTAACATCTCGAAAGCAGAGCGCCGCGAATTACTGCAACTTCATGAAGATTGTACAGATATGATGGTTCATATTTTCAAAGACTCGAACCGTGCATTGTTTGATGCTGAATTAATTCCTGCGGAACATGCCAAAAAGATTAACGACCTTTTAAAGAGAATATATCAAAACAGCCAAAATATAAGAGATTTATTAGATGATTAGCACAGTCTTGAGTATGGATCAGTACCTTGTTTTTAGGGTGCTTTTTTTAGTGGACTGATTTTAAGGCGGTGGATCTAGCTTGCGTCAAGCTTGAAATCATGAATAAAACAATCAACGCTTAAACAAAGGAAAAATTTTCTCGAAAATATCTTGTAATCTAATCGTAATTATTGTAACATTTGTAACATAAGAGATATATCCGAGGAGAGAATAACTGTGAAAAAACTAATGATTTTTTTAATAGGTGCTATGTTGTTTCTGCCGAACAGCTCAACGGCCATGAAAAACCAACAATCAACAGACTTAACTAAAAAACAAGTGATGGTCATGACGTTACAGGCTCGTGAACATTTTTGGAACACAATGATGGGGCATAATCCTAAAATAAAACATTCCGCTTGTCAGACGGAAACTGTTGAATATAATCATCTATCATATATGTACATGTGCAGCGAATTTAGTACAAAAGAAAAAATCACAAAATACTTAGCTCCCATTTTTACAAAAAAAGCAATTAAAGAAGGGTTTAAGAAATACAAAATCATGTCTTACAAAGGAAAAATGATCGTTCCTATTGGTGATGGGAGCAACCTTTTAGGTTGGGAAAAATCATCATTTAAACTCATATCTAAAAAAGAGAACATACGCACATACGAATTTACTGTTCCGTCTTTAGATGGATCAGGATCAGTCAAAAGAAAAATTATATTTGTCAAAGAAAATCATAAATGGAAAATGAATCAGCTCGATGCTGTGATGTAAAAGAAACAGCTAGTGTCAAAACAGACACTAGCTGTTTTTGTGAGAATCCTGAAAGTCGTGTGGATGAATAAAAATTGGGGAATTTGCTCGCTTTCCGCGGGCGATCCGCGAGCCTCCTCAGAGCTCGTTCCTTGCTCCTCTTGGGTCTCGCCTGGCTCGCTGTTTCCGCAGGAGTCTCGCAATTCCCCCTGATTTATGTTGAAAAAGAACTTTTTAGACAGATCCTTAATTACTGATGAAAGTTTGTACCATCCGTCGTTTCCTTAACAATGCCAGCGCGAATGACGAAATCACCGAAATGTTCACCTTCCCTGCGTTCTTTCGCATAACGGGGAAGTATCTGCCGAAGTTCGCTTAAAATTTCTTCTTCACCAATGTTCTCGCGGTACATTTTGCTGAGCCGGCTCCCATCAAAAGCGGCACCAAGATACATATTGTATTTGCCGGGGGCTTTACCAATAAAACCGATTTCTGCAAGTGCGTGGCGGGCACAGCCGTTTGGGCATCCGGTCATTCGAATCGTGATGTCTTCGTGATGAAGACCGTTTTCCTCAATGATTTCATCAACTTTGTCAATGAGAGAGGGTAAATAACGTTCTGCCTCAGCCATTGCCAAGCCGCATGTTGGCAGGGCGACACAAGCGATCGAGTTGCGGCGGAGCGCTGTATAAACATTTCCATCTGTTAAACTATATTTTTCAATAAGTTCGTTCATTAATGTCTTTTTTTCGCTTGACACATTGGCAATGATCAAATTTTGATTTGCGGTTAGGCGAAACTCACCTGTATGGATTTTGGCCATTTCACGCAAACCTGTCATCAAACTGTAGTCGTCTTGATCTTTGACACGGCCGCCTTCAACAAACAATGTTAAATGCCATTTTCCTTGGATGCCTTGAACCCAGCCGTAACGATCACCATTATGATCAAAATGATAAGGTTTTGCTTCAGCAAGGCTCCAACCGAGACGATTTTCAAGTTCCTTTTTGATCGATTCTAATCCAAGGCGGTCAACCGTGTATTTAAAGCGGGCATTTTTGCGAACGGAACGATTTCCGTAATCACGTTGAATTGTAATCGTTTTTTCTGCGACTTCATACAATTGTTCAGGCAGACAAAACCCGATGACTTTGGCAAGCTGCGGATATGTCGCTTTATCTCCGTGAGTCATTCCCATCCCACCGCCGATTGCAATATTAAAGCCTAGAAGTTTGTTATTTTCTACAATTGCGATAAACCCAAGATCTTGAGAAAATACGTCAATATCATTTGCTGGTGGAACAGCGATGCCAATTTTAAATTTTCGCGGTAAATAGAGTGGCCCATACATTGGCTCAATTTTAGCTGTCTCTGGTACACCGATCACTTTTTCTTCATCAAGCCAAATTTCATGATATGCACGGGTACGGGGCAGTAGCTGATCACTCAGTGTCTTTGCCCATTCATAGACTTCAGCGTGAATTTCTGACTGATCAGGATTTGAGGCACACATCACATTACGATTGACATCTCCGCAAGCGGCAATCGTGTCCAATAGAACAGTATTGATTTTTTGAATTGTGTTTTTCATGTTCCACTTTAAAATACCATGTATTTGAAATGTTTCTCTTGTTGTCAGTTTCAATGTACCATTTCCATATTGGCGGGCAAGCTCATCCATAACAAGCCATTGTTCAGGTGTTGCTACACCACCTGGCAGCCGCACACGGAGCATAAACTGATAGGCTGGCTCCAATTTCTGCTTTTGGCGTTCATGACGGAGGTCTCGGTCATCTTGCAAATAGCTGCCATGATGTTTTAACAAGCGGTTGTCATCATCAGGAATTCCGGCACTGATTGAATCAAGCATGGCTTCCTTCAAATTACCGCGCAAATAATTGCTTTCTTGTTTTATTCGTTCAACATCACTTGGCGAACCTTCGGGTGCTTTTAATGGTTGGCTTCGCATCGCTAAAAACCCCTTTCATGTTAATATACATCACGCTGATAACGTTTTTGCTGTCTCAACTCCGTTAAATAGGCCTCCGCTTTTTCGAAGCTCATGTTGCCTTCTTTTTGAAGAATGTCTAACAAAGTGTGGTGAACATCTTTCGCCATTTTTTTCTTATCCCCGCAAATGTAGAATACCGCTCCATCTTCAAGCCACTCAAACAGTTCTTTGCTGTGTTCCAGCATACGATGCTGTACATAGACTTTTTCTGTCGAATCCCGTGAGAAAGCAACATCCATCTTCGTCAATACTCCTGTTTTCAGCCATTGTTGCCATTCCGTTTGATAAAGAAAATCTGTCACAAAGTGCTGATCACCGAAAAACATCCATGACTTTCCTGTTGCTCCTGTTTCTTCACGTTCTTGCATAAACGAACGAAACGGAGCGACACCTGTACCAGGACCAACCATAATAATAGGGGTATCAGAGTTTTCAGGAAGCTTAAAGTTTTGGTTGGCTTGGATATAAACCGGAAGTGTATCACCAGGTTGAATACGTTCGGAACATAAGGTTGAGCAGACACCTTTTCGTTTGCGACCGTGTGCTTCGTAACGGACAGTGCCGATTGTGATATGAACTTCATCTGGATTAGCCAAAAAACTGCTGGCAATTGAATAAAGACGTGCTGGCATTTTCCGAAGTATAGAGACAAATTGTTGTGCTGATGTATTGAAAGGTCCAAAATCCCGAACGAAATCTAGCAAATCGCGGCCTTCGAGATACGCTTTGGTTTTTGTCTCATTCTCTGTCAATGAAGGTTGATTGGACCATTCAGCAGCTTTTTGAATCAATTTCTTTGTCAGAACAGTGATTTCAAAATAAGAAGTCAGCGCTTCTTTTAATGGCATGCTTTCACCCTGTTTATTAACGGTTACTGCTTCTTTTGGATCCCATTTCAGTTCCTTTAAAAGCATGTCAACGAGTACGGGGTCATTTTCTGGGTAAATCCCAAGTACATCACCAGGTTTATATGTTAGACCTGAACCCTCAAGTGATAATTCTAGATGGCGTGTTTCTTTGTTTGATCCACGACCATTTAAATTTAAATTTTCCAGTACTTCAGCTCGAAATGGTTTTTTTCTTGAATAAATCGCTTCTGCTGCTTTAGGAGCTTTCACCGTGGATAATGTAGAATTGGTGTTTTCGCCTTGATTCAATTTGCCTAAAACACCTTCAATCCATTTGCCTGCTGGTTCATCATAGTCCAGGTCACAGTCAGCGCGCGGATAAAGTCTTGCACCACCCAGTTCTTTTAGCCGCTGATCAAAGTCTTTACCTGTTTGGCAAAAAAACTGATATGAACGATCTCCAAGTGCCAAAACGGAAAAGTAGAGATCATCTAACTTGGGAGCACGTTTACTATGAAGATATTCGTAAAATGACAATGCATTATCAGGGGGCTCACCCTCCCCATGGGTACTGACAACAATGAGCAGATGTTTTAATTGTTTTAATTGTTTCGGCTTAAAATCGTTCATCGCTGAAACGGTTACTTGGAAGCCGCCTTCTCTTAATTTTTTACCTGCATGGTTGGCAAGGCTCTCTGCATTTCCCGTCTGTGATCCATATAAAATCGTTACGTCTTTAGAAACATTTTGACCTGTTTCATTAGGCAGTGTTTCAAGAGGAGCCGCCAAATACCCGCTCAACCAAATTTTTTGAGACGGTGTTAAGGTGGGAAGAAGGCGATTAAGAAGTTCTGTCTGTTCCTGATTAAACGGACTGTTCATCACTTGAAACGGCAATAAAATTCACCTCACAATAATATAAATGCACTATTCCGATAAAAAAAATAAGGTTTATTGGCAAAAAACCGCTGAACTTTCTCCTTAAAAGTTTACCGGAATAGTAGACATTAGTAAAATATATATTCATTATTAGAGCTATGAAGATTATTAATAATAAGAGGTGAACTCATTTGTATTATGATGCCTTAAAAACATTTGTTACTCTTGCAGAAGTGAAAAACTTTACAAAAACAGCTGAACTTCTCCTTGTGTCACAGCCAAGTGTGAGTATTCATATTAAAAATTTAGAGAAAGAATTACAAACGATATTATTTGAACGCTCACCGAAAAACTTAAAAATTACCCCGACAGGTGAGATTTTATATGACCGTGCCAAACAGATGATCTCCATATATGAACAAACAAAACAAGATATACTGGATCATCACAATATGGTAAAGGGTGAACTGAAAATTGGTGCAAGCTTTACAATCGGTGAGTACATCTTGCCGGCATTATTATTTAATCTTCAAAAGGAATATCCCGAACTTGAACTGCAAATCGTCATTGGAAACACAGAAGAAATAGTTGAATTGGTCCGTCTGTATGAGGTGGATATTGGTTTAATTGAGGGACAGACAAATGACAAAGAACTTTCTGTTCATCCTTTTATGCAAGATGAACTATTTATCACTGCATCAAGCAGTCACGTATTGTCCAATAAAAAAGAAGTGACAATTGATGATCTCCACAATCAGACATGGGTGACAAGGGAGCTCGGTTCAGGCACTCGAGAGTACCTTGACCATGTCATTCGTTCCAATGGTTTAAAAGTAAAATCATTTTTAACAATTAGCAGTAACCAAGCAATTAAAGAAACCCTCATGACGGGGATCGGTCTTTCTTTGCTGTCAGGCAGTGTAATTGCACGAGATATACAGCATGGAACACTTTCAATCATCAAACTGAAAAACCAATCTTTTCACAGAACATTTTCTTATATTTATTCACCTATTATGGGAGAGAAGAAAAATGTCCATATATTTATTCATGCATTGACTACATGTTGAATTTCATTTTTTGGATATTTTATGAATGATTAACTCTGAGCGTTGACTACTCAAATCAGATGGAATATCCTGGGGTTATCATGGAAGAAAGGAATGATGATATGAAAAGATTAGTTAAAAGTTTAGTCGTTTCATTTGTATTTGCTGGTTTTTTTGCACTTCCATGCAATTCTTTACATGTACAAGCAAAAGCATTATCTCCATCAGCACATGTTTCCAAAACTGGTTTTTCTCCACAAGCAATTGTGATCAACAGACCGATGACAGTTGGACAAGAAGATCAATATGTCGGAATTACTAATGTATCATATAGTGGCAGTTCCATTACAGTCAGAATTGCAGGAAATAGAGTTTATGTAAAAGCCATTCGCCGTGGAAAAGCAGTGTTTTCCTATCGAAATACGTTAGGAGAACTCGTGATCAATAATATTACTGTTCGGTAAAAGTTATCAGTACCTTCAAGTGAGAATCTGTTAAGTAATCGTTTCGTCAGCTGTTTTCATGATTGATTTTTTCAGTACGTGTATAGAAATTTAGACAAACATTTAATAGAAGACAAATGTTTTAAAGAGCTGTTCGAGTCTTTTCTTGGGGAACCATCAGCTGTAGGTTCTTTAAAAGGATAGCTCTTTTTTGGTATGTAAAGAGATGATTCACTTCTTCTTCTCAATAAAAATCAGAAATAATAAACAAACCACATGATCAAAGGAAATAGAATGACATAGTGGTTAATGCCTTGTGGAAGATACAATAATAAGAATAAGTGTTGGAACTGCTAATATAAAGTATTTTTTTCTGTGCTATTTCATCTCTATATATATGAATACGAACCAAACTTGTGGCTGTCTAAAATCAACATGGATCAGCGGGAATTGCAGATTCCTGCGGGAACAGCAGACCAGAATCGAACTCCAAGAAGGCTGCTTGCAGATCACCGCGAAAAGCGAGCAAATTCTCCGTTTTTATATAGCTTTTGCCTTTAAAACTGTCATGATTCGGCTTCAAAAAATTTCTCAAAGTCTATCATCTGTGAAAACATAAACTAGTAAATATTTTGGTTTCTAGCGTATTATTATCTACTAAATCAGATATTTATGTTATATGCTAGTTTTATAGAATAATCATAAAAAAACGATAAACCCTAAGTGTATCAGCATTTAACGTGAATGGAGAGGTCTAAAAAGCTTATTTTCAAAAGACTTAAGTAACCAAATTGTAACTCAATTTATATCATTCTGTTATGAGAATGATATTTTTCTATGATACGATTGTCCCTGTTAGTTTCTTAAAGAACTAACAAAGGGAGGATTTAACTTATGAAAAAAACAATCATGTCCTTGATCGCAGCTTTCGCTCTCTCAGCAACTGCATTTGGAGTAGAAGCCTCAGCCAAAGAAATCAAAGTGGAGAATGGTGATACGCTCTGGGGGATCTCTCAACAGTATGGGATGAACCTTAAGGACTTAAAAAAATGGAATCAACTTTCATCAGACATAATTTTGCCTGGGCAAAAGCTGAACATTTCTTTGCCAAAAGAAGAATCTAATCAAGACACGTACACTGTCAAATCAGGGGATACATTAGCAAAAATAGCTAAAAAGTTTACTGTGGATGTCCAAGATCTTAAAAAGTGGAACAATATAACGTCAGATCTTATCATCACAGGTAAAAAGATAACTGTCCATCAAAAGAGTTCAAATCATAAACAATTGAATACACAAACGAACACGCAAAGAACGACAAAAGAAATCACGGTGACGGCGACTGCCTATTCAGCAAATGACGGCGGTATTTCGGGAATTACGAAAACAGGTATTGACCTTAATCGTAATCAACATGCAAAAGTAATTGCGGTTGATCCAAGTGTTATTCCGCTTGGTTCCAAAGTGTATGTAGAAGGTTATGGTAAGGCGATCGCTGGAGATACGGGAAGTGCCATTCGTGGAAATAAAATAGATGTGTTTATTGCAAATAAAGGAGATGCCTTAAATTGGGGTGTGAAAACTGTAAAGGTTAAATTATTAGATTAACAAAAAAACGCAGGGGCAGTATATGAATGTGACCCCTGCGTTTTTTGTTTTCAATGTTTCTTTTTCCGCTTGTTCAGTGCCTGAATCATTTTTTCACTTCTTTCTTTTAGCATCGTCGTATAAACAGATAGGCCAAATCGGCCGAATTCAACGTGTTTTACATGTTTTTTTAGTTTTTTCACAGCATCACCTTACCAGTTGACATTCATCACAATATCATATGTATAAATTGAAAAAATGGAATAAAGAGATGTTAGAAAGAAACAGAATTGTTAAAAATTATCATTCGAAATTGCTGATATAACAGAGTTTGTTAAACGTGAAAAGGGCGTCCAATAGTCAAAAAAATGACTGATTGGACAGCCCCTTCATGCTTTTTTTCGTTTAAATTCACCAATTAACTGTTCATTTTGTTTGAAAATCCGTTTAGTGTGGGGACTGACTTGATAGGTTGCAAAGTTGGAATTCGCTTGTTTTATAAACTGTCCGCGCTTCTTTGTAATGGTGTACTTTTTCTGAAAAGCTGGTTCCATCAATTGTCCTCCTCTTCGTTTGGCAACAGGAGATCGTAAATACTGGTCAGGGAAGTAAACAGGAGATAATCAAATTCTGTGACAAGATCTTCTGATGTTAGTTTCATGACATAGTCAAAATCATGAATTGAAAAGGGAATCAAAATCATCGTTCCATTTTCTTCATAATAAACATCTTTTCGATCCAATTTTTCTTGGGCAGCAAAACGATCTTCCATGTGTTCTAGCAAGTGATCTTTGCTTTCTTCTGAATTATATTCACATAAAGCGGCTGATATATTCATTTTTTCTGCAAATTGTGTAATGAGTTTATCAATACCTTCTGCATATGCTTCTACATCTCCATAATAAATGTGGATTGGCTCATTTTTCAATAGGTATTGAAACGTTTTTAGTCTGTTTTGATATATGTGAAGTAGGTCGTTATTTTCTTCTAGAAGGATTCTTGTGTCAACAGCCAGTTCATTGCTTCCGATTCTTTTAAAATAGGCATTTAAGAAAATAAACGCATCTGTTAATGTGAAAAAGACAGCAACAATTAAATAGTAGAGCCAATTTGTAAAAAGGGATTCAGGGTGTACAGTCCAATAAAGAACTGCACCGATTACATAAAGGAGATACCATGTTTTACGAATAGCAGCCGTTTTTTCTTTTAGTTTTTTTTCAAAACGCCAGACGGCTAAGACATACAAGGTTAAGGCGAGAACAATAAACCAGACTGAGAATTGATAGAATAGCAGCATAACTTGTTCCCTCATTCCGAGAAAAATTTAGTACTATTTTTATAGTTATGCTTGCTATCTTTTGAACATGAAAACTCCCATCCATTTTTTGGACGGGAGTTGGTCAATTAAAAAAACAAATCAAGTATGATATAGCCAAGGGCACCAAGACCAGCTGAAATCGGAAGGGTAATCACCCATGTGACAATCATTCGTTTTGCAGTACCCCAGTTTACACCTTTTACTCGATGTGAAGCACCGACACCTAAAATAGACGAAGATATGACATGTGTTGTGCTTACCGGTAAGTGAATAATTGTTGCACCAAAGATGATTGCCGCACCTGTCAAGTCAGCAGAAACACCATTAACAGGACGAATTTTCATAATTTTTCCGCCCACTGTTTTAATGATTTTCCATCCGCCAATAGAAGTTCCAAGCCCCATGGCTGTTGCACATGCAAACTGTACCCAGAATGGAATATCATATGAAGTGTGCATGTTGCCAGCGATTAAAGCCATCGTAATAATTCCCATCGCTTTTTGCGCGTCATTTGTTCCGTGGGTATAGGACTGAACCGCAGCCGTTAAAATTTGCACTCGGCGGAAATGCTTATTTGTTTTAGCTAGGTTGCTGTTTTTAAAAATGACTTTTACAATACTGTAGATGATGTACCCCAAAACAAATGCCAAAATTGGTGAAAAAATAAGAGCTTCGATAATTTTAATAAATCCACTGTATTTAATTGATCCAAATCCGTCTGATGCAATAACAGCACCGGCAATTGCTCCAATGATTGCATGCGAAGAACTGCTCGGTATGCCAAAATACCATGTTAAAAGGTTCCAAGTAATTCCGGCAATAAGAGCAGCTAATATGACAATCGATCCATTTTCTAATTTAAAGGGATCAGCAATATCGCTCGTAATCGTTTTAGCGACCCCGGTAAATGACAAGGCACCGGCGAAGTTCATCACAGCCGCCATCATGATCGCATGTCTAGGTTTTAAAGCTTTTGTCGATACCGAGGTGGCGATCGCATTTGCTGTATCATGAAAGCCATTGATAAAGTCAAATGCCAAAGCAAAAATGACAATCAATATGGTAAGTAAAAATAAAAGATCCATTATAATCCCTCGTTACGCATTTTTCATAATGATGGTTTCTAAATTGTTTGCTACACTTTGGCAAAAGTCTGCAATTTCTTCAAGTGTTTCATAAATTTCCCGGTATTGTATGACTTTGATTGGATCTGTTTGTGTCCCAAAAAGATTTTTTAAAGATTTGCGATGCAAATTATCGCAATTGTGTTCATATTCTTTAATTTTAATGGCATGAGGTTGAATTTCATTAAGGCGGTTTTCAGCCATCAATTCAATTGTTATTAAAATTTCTTTGGCACATTCTCTAATATATCCGCTGAATTTGTCGATATGTTCATCAGAAGAAGTAATTGAGAAAATTTCCATCATCGCAGAAAAATGCTCAATACCGTCAAGTACATCGTCAAGACTATTGGTAAGCTGAAGGATATCTTCACGTTCAATCGGTGTGATAAATGCTTTATTCAGCTCCTTAATCATCGTATGTACATAGTTATCTCCTTTTATTTCATACTCTTTTAAGGTATCCGCAAATTCTTTAAGGGTCGTTTGATTCTTGACTTTATAATTAACAAAGTACTCAGCCGTTTCATCTAAATTTTTTGCAATTTCCATTAAAAGCAAAGAAAACTTGTCTTTTTTTCTTTTCAACATTTGAAACCCTCCATAGTTTAAATGAGACAATGCACACATCAAAATATTATATATCTTTTTGTCGAAAAAAAATAGGTGCAGTCGAAAAAAATAGATGAATTTTGAATTGTAAATCATAAAACATAAGAGGAAAACCCTGATTTAGCTGTGCTATGGGAGGATTTTTTTACAGAAAGGAGAACTATTTAAATGTAAGCGTTTTCTAAAAGATCTGGGGAGGTCTATCATGAATCATGCGTTTTGGAATGGATGTAGCCGATTTTTTGACTGGGTATTAAGGTTAACATATTTAAATGTGCTATGGATTGGCTTCTCTTTAGGAGGACTAATCATTTTTGGATTAGCTCCAGCGACTGTTGCGATGTTTGCTGTCACAAGGCAATGGGTGCTGGGGAGAAGGGATATTCCTGTTTTTGAAATTTTTTTCGAAACGTTTAAAAAAGAATGGGGCAAATCAAGTATTCTTGGTTTGATTCTGTTATTGATCACTTTGTTGTTATATTTTGATTTTAAAATGGCGGTCTTTTATTTGGGGGGGCAACTCGCTGTACTTAGTTTGTTTGTTAGTTTGTTTATCATTTACAGCATTATACTCTTGTATATTTGTCCAATTTATGTCCATTATGATATGAAACAAATGGAAGTGTTAAAATCCAGTTTTATTATCGGTTTTTCCCAGCCGCTTGTTTCTGTGATGATGATACTTAGTGTAAGTGGTGTCATGTTCCTGTCTTTATTTCATTTTATATTTCTTGTCCTTTTTAGTGGCAGTGTTCTGAGTTTTATATTGACAAAACTGGCATTTCGAGCTTTTCATGCGGTTGATCATCGCCGTGAGAAAGAAAAGCAACAAGCTTTTTCAATGCGTCTAAAGTAAATTCATATGTCATAATACTCAATTTTTTTAATGACTTTACACCTGTTTTTTACTTCAGTGTGTTTATTAGTCTGCCTTACCATACAAGATAGGGTTGATTGTCATGATGGTTACTACTGATGACAACGAGTTAGCATAATTCAAAAGTATCGAAATGGATTTTGTCTGACTGAAAAACTAGACTATTAGAACTATAAAGGCTTTTGGTATACAAATAAAGGTAAATTGAATATATATGGAATACATCATATAATTTGTTGTTGTGAGCGCTCACAATAACAAATTTTAATTATGAAAGGAAAATGTGATGAGAGGGACAAAGTGGGTCAAATTATTCGTAGTTGTAACATTTCTAACTATTAGTCTTGTTTCGTCTTTTCAGATACAAACGAAGGCAAGGGGAGCTGAGACAGGACAGGCAAGGCAAATGGAATTGCTAAAACGCGGGCTGGTTGCTGTTAAAACGGAAAAAGGAGTGTTTCTTAGCTGGCGATTGCTCGGTACTGAGCAACCTTCTGTTTCATTTAATGTGTATCGAAACGGACGTAAACTTAACAAAACACCGATTACGTCTAGCACAAATTATCTAGATGTAAACGGAGATCAAAAGGCAACGTATGAGGTAAGAGCTATTATAAATGGTCAGGAACAGCGGCCATCTGAAAAGGCTCACGTCTGGGGAGAACATTATCAATCTATTCGTTTAGACAAACCAGCCGGAGGAAAAACACCTGATGGGGTACGCTATACATATAGCGCAAATGATGCAAGTGTCGGTGATCTTGATGGTGACGGTGAATACGAAATTGTCCTTAAATGGGATCCTTCAAATTCAAAGGACAATTCAGAGAATGGGTATACAGGAGAAGTGTTTGTTGATGCTTATAAGCTAGATGGTACACGGTTGTGGCGGATTGGTTTAGGTAAAAATATCCGTGCTGGTGCACATTATACACAATTTCTTGTCTATGATTTCGATGGCGATGGTAAAGCGGAAGTCACTATGAAGACGGCTGATGGATCGAGAGATGGAAGCGGTAAGGTAATTGGAAACGCTCATGCCGATTATGGCAATGGAAGAGGACGGATTTTGACTGGAAATGAATATTTAACAGTATTTAAAGGTGACACAGGGAAGGAGCTGGCAACCGTCAACTATGAGCCAGCGCGAGGCAAGGTAGCTAATTGGGGAGATCGATATGGAAACAGGGTTGACCGTTTTCTCGCTTGTGTAGCATATCTCGACGGAAAAACACCAAGCATTGTGATGGCTCGTGGCTACTATGCGAAGACTGAGCTTGTTGCCTACAACTGGAGAGGTGGTAAACTAACAAAACTGTGGACGTTTGATTCCAGTACACCAGGTCATCAAAAATATGCAGGGCAAGGTAACCATAATTTGAGTGTTCATGATGTTGACAATGATGGAAAAGACGAAATCTTGTACGGTTCAATGGCTATTGATGATAATGGCAAAGGTTTATATTCAACAGGTTTAGGTCATGGGGATGCACTGCATGTCGGAGATCTTGATCCAACAAGACCTGGCTTGGAAGTCTTTCAAGTTCATGAAGAAAAGAAATCTCCTTATGGATTATCATTCCGTGATGCGGCAACAGGCAAAGTGATTTGGGGTGTCTGGGCTGGGAAAGATATTGGACGCGGAATGGCTGCAGACATAGATCCACGCTATCCTGGAGCTGAAGTTTGGTCATTTGATGGTCTCTATACTGCACAAGGTAAAAAGATCGGTAACCGCAGACCTGCCTCAATTAATTATGGTATTTGGTGGGATGGTGACCTTCAGCGGGAACTCCTTGATGGCAACAGGATTGAGAAATGGGATTATCAGCATGAAAGAACGAATCGTCTGCTGACAGCGGATGGGTGTTCTGCGAATAACGGATCAAAAGAAACACCAACCCTTCAAGCAGACATTCTTGGAGACTGGCGTGAAGAGGTAATCTGGCGTACAAATGACAGCAGTGCGCTTAGAATTTATACAACGACAAATGTGACAAGTCATCGTTTATATACGCTTATGCATGATTCCGCTTATCGTCTTGGAATTGCTTGGCAAAACATTGGTTATAACCAACCGCCACATACTAGTTTTTATTTAGGTGAAGGCATGTCATCCCAAAAGAAACCGAACATTTATACACCTAAAAACTAGAACTTAAAGTTATATTTCAATTGTTAGAAACTTGAACAAAGCCGCCGATGATGCCTGTTGGTTATTCGGCGGCTCATTTTAGTTTCAGGATTTCTTTTTCATCCAAAAATAAACGGGTAGTCCAATTAGCCCGATTAAGATCGACCATAAACAACTGTAAAAGTCAGTGATAAGGGTGCTGCAAAGGACAAAGAGAGAGCCAGCTATTGCGATAATTGGCATGTATGGGTAAAGTGGAACACTGTACGCTCGCTTGATTCCGCTGTTACGCTTCCGCAAGATAAAGACAGCGAAAAATGCCATCACATAAAAAATATAAATCATAAAAATCGAAATCTCTGATAACTTTTCAGGATTGCTGATCATCATCAGAATGACCGCTAAAATAATCTGAACCATAACGGCGATCCAAGGTGTATGGAATCTTGGATGCACATGGGATATCCAACGTGAAAATGGCAGCTGTTTTTTTTCTGACATCGCAAAGATGACGCGTGGAAAAGTAAGCACTTTACCGTTTAAACAGCCAAAAATGCTGACAATAATGCCAATTGAAATCAATTTGCCGCCGATTGAACCGAATAGTATTGTGGCAGCAGTACTTGTAGCATTTTCACCGAGTTTTACAATTTGCTCAGCCGGTAAAACGTGAAGCAGTGCGACATTGATCAATAAATAACAAGCCGTCACAATCAACAAACCGCCAGTCATCGCTTTTGGCAGCAGTTTTTCAGGGTTTTTCATTTCACCGCCAAGAGCTGTAAGGAGAATCCATCCATCATATGCAAACAGTGTTGCTAAAACCGCAGCTCCAAAGTTTTGTTCTCCGATACTGTTGCCCACTGCACTAAAGATATGCTGATCACCTTTCCAAAGACCGAAAATAATAATACAGGCAATCGGAATCAGCTTACCAATCGTTGTAATCGCCTGAACCACACCACCGTATTTTGTACCAACAATATTAATGATGCATAAAAATGCGACAGTCATGATACCAATCAGTGCAGCCCATGACTTGTCCCAAGAAAATAGATGGGTCATAAGAGAACCGAAATACAATCCGAGTGCACCAATAATGGCTGGTCCATAAATGATGATCTGTACCCATCCGCATAAAAATCCCCAAAACTCTCCATAAATTTCTTCAAGATACGTATAAAGCCCACCTGTTTTCGGAATTTGTGTTCCAATCTCAGCGATGGTCAGCCCGCCTGCAAGTGTTAAGATTCCGCCAAGGAGCCAGGCAAATAGTGCGATCTGTGCGTTGCCAGAATAAACAAGTACACTGCCGGGTTTCATAAATACGCCAGAACCGATAATTGTTCCTATTACAAGAGAAAGCGCAAAGAACAAGCCGATCTCTTTTTTTAGTCCATTTGCTTCTGCATTCATTGATGACGCCTCCCTAGCTGTATGAAAATCTATTTCTATTGTAATAGCATTTTAAAAAAACAGAAATAAAATAAATTTTCTGATTTTCGTATTTATAGAATATATTAATCTCTTTTAAGCATAATCAATTCGATTTCGCTGTTTAAAACGAACTTTATTTAATTTTTTTATGCTATTGTTTGTGTTTTTGTGAATTTGAAAAGGCTGTCGAAGAGCCGACAGCCTTTTTCTAATCGATTATGAAGTTGTTTCTTCTTTTTGATCAAGTGTAAGTTGTTTTGTCATAGTTTTGCCGTTTCTAATAATCGTTACCTTTACTTTATCCCCAATATTGGTGTTTTTATAGAGAATGTTTCGTAAGGTACTACCAGAATCAATATTTTTCCCATTCAGTTTGATTATACAATCGTTCTCTTGAAGACCTGCTTTATCGGCTGGGGAACCTGATTGGACTTTACGAATGTAGACACCTTTGTTTAATTGGTTAGGACCTACTCCAAGTGTTCCTGTCTGATATTGTTCAGGGACCTGTTCAAGATCCATCATCAGGATGCCGATGAATGGACGCTCGATTTTCCCTTTAGTCAGCAGTTGTTCAGCAATTGGCTTCACATCATGGCTAGGAATCGCAAAACCAATGCCCTCTACACCATTTTGGCTAATTTTCATACTGTTAATCCCGATGACCTCACCTGTTGAATTTAAAAGGGCTCCTCCACTATTCCCGGGGTTGATTGCTGCATCTGTTTGAATGACATGCATCTCAGTTTTACCGGCAGATGTATCGACGGGAACGGTTCGATCTACACCGCTGATGATACCTTGTGTAACAGTCCGGGAAAGCTCATTGCCGAGCGGATTACCTATCGCGATCACAGGTTCTCCAGCCCGCAGCTTTGTCGAATCTCCAAAAGTAGCAACTTTGTCTACATATTTAGCTGGAATCTCAACAATGGCAAGGTCTGTTAAAGGATCGCTACCCATCAGTTTTCCGTCTGTTTCTTTACCGTTTGCCAGAGAAACTGTCAGTTTATTTGCCCCTTCAACAACATGATTATTTGTGATGATATAGGCTTTTCCGTCTGTCTTTTTATAGATAACACCTGAACCTGACCCAGCTTTTTCCTCGTTTGAACGATCACTTTCAAAGCCGAACATATCAGCGCTTGACTGTTTTTGATAATTTGAAATACCGACGATGGTTGGTGAGACATCTTCAACCATTTCAGAAATATCCGCTGATTTGTTGAAGACTTGTTTCGTATTCAAATGAGAAGATGAGGAAGAACCTGTTGTTTGTTGTGAAACAGATGAATTTACCGGTTCATCTTTGTGATCATTGATCATCGTTATCCCAAGAACGATGCTTCCTCCAAGGATTCCGCTGATCACCGGTGTCAGCCATGAGAAATTTCGTTTTGCCATTTTAGATTTAGGATGTTGTTCCTGATTGGTTTCCATGTTCACCACACTCCTATTTATTATCATTACCTTTTATGTATCCATCATAAACCAAGAAAATGGGAAAAATGTGAAAACAATATGGTGAATTGTCAAAAAAAATAAAGTTGGCAAATTCCATTTTTGTCAATAATTATTGCAATGAACGCAAATTTTTAATATAATTTGTTGGAATATTCTTAAAATAATAAAAAATTTGAGAGGTTTAGGGGGATGTTGATGAAGCTCTACATGTCAGTCGATATGGAGGGGATTTCCGGGCTGCCTGATGAAACATTTGTAGGTCCAGGCAAACTGAATTATGAACGAGGAAGAGCCATTATGACAAATGAAGTGAATGTTGTAGCCTGTGAAGCATTTCAAAATGGATGCTCAGAAGTACTTGTCAATGATAGTCATTCAAAAATGAACAATTTACTTATTGAACGGCTTCATCCTGAAGTAGCGCTTATTTCGGGAGATGTCAAACCTTTTTCCATGGTTGAGGGACTTGATCATACATATGGAGGGGCGATTTTTCTCGGCTATCATGCGAGAGCATCACTAAGAGGGGTGATGTCCCATAGCATGATTTTTGGTGTTAGGCATTTTTATATCAATGATCAGGTGATTGGTGAATTAGGATTCAATGCGTATGTAGCTGGCTATTACGAGGTTCCAGTACTGTTGGTTGCTGGCGATCGCCAAGCGGCAATTGAAGCTGAAGAACTGATTCAGAATGTGACGACAGCGGCTGTCAAAGAAACGATTTCTCGTTCTGCTGTCAAATGTTTGACACCAGAGAAAGCGGGTCGGCTATTAAAAGAACAGACAGCTTATGCGCTGAAAAACAAAGATAAAGTGAAACCGCTCATCCCTCCTGACAAGCCTGTGCTAAGCATTGAATTTGCCAATTATGGTCAGGCGGAGTGGGCCAATTTGATGCCTGGTACTGACATCAAACCAGGGACAACGATTGTCCGCTATCAAGCGGAAAATATTTTAGAAGCTTATCAAGCAATGCTAGTCATGACAGAGCTTGCCACGCGAACGACATTTTCTTGAAGGAAGGTGTGATAAACATGGCAGGTTACATCATGAAGCGATTTTTCTCAATGGTGTCGACGATCTTAATCATTACAACATTGACCTTTGTGATCATGAAAGTGATTCCGGGATCTCCTTTTAATGAGGAGCGAACTACCAATCAAGTTGTTCAACAAAACCTTGAAGCTTACTATCATTTAGATGAGCCTATCTTTGTCCAATATTTAATTTATTTGAAATCGATTTTAATGTTTGATTTTGGTCCATCAATCAAACAGCCTTCACAAAGTGTTAATGAGTTGCTTTCAAGAGGTTTCCCCGTGTCATTTGAACTTGGGATGATTGCACTTTTGCTAGCGATTTTTTCCGGGATAGCTCTAGGGATTTTTGCAGCGCTTCGGCAAAATGGCTTAATCGATTACTTGGCGATGACGATTGCAGTACTCGGAATTTCGATTCCAAACTTCATTATGGCAACAGTGCTCATTCAACAGTTTGCTGTTAATTGGTCAATATTTCCACCGTCGACATGGACAAGTCCATTGCATATGGTGCTTCCGACAGCTGCACTCGCAATGGGTCCTATGGCGATTATTGCCAGACTAACCCGTTCAAGCATGCTTGAGGTGCTGACTCAGGATTATATTCGGACAGCACGGGCAAAGGGGCTTTCTCCTTTGAAAATCGTGTTAAAACATGCGCTAAAGAACGCGCTGATGCCTGTGATTACCATTCTTGGAACACTGACTGCTTCAATCTTGACGGGGAGTTTTGTCATTGAAAAAATTTTTGCAATTCCAGGAATGGGGAAATATTTTGTTGAGAGCATCAATTCGCGAGACTATCCCGTCATTATGGGAACCACCGTCTTTTACAGCATCATTCTCATCATTATGCTGTTTTTAGTCGATTTGGCTTATGGTATCATCGATCCGCGTATCAAACTGCATAAGAAAGGGTGAGAACTATGAGTCTTCCAGTTCGCAGAGAACATGATGTGTCCACTGGTGAGCAAATCCCGAATGAATGGTTTACGCCGAAGAAACAGAAAAGAGTTGAAAAAGAATCGATTGTTAGGCCAAGCCTTTCATATTGGCAGAATACTTGGTGCGTTCTAAGAAAAAACAAGTTGGCGATGACCGGCTTAAGTATTTTGCTTTTCCTGTTCGTCATGGCGATTCTTGGTCCATTTTTTTCACCTCACAGCGTGACAGAACAGACACTCGCCCAACAAAATTTGCCTCCGTCGTCAAAACATTGGTTTGGCACGGATGAGCTTGGACGCGATGTGTTTACGAGAACATGGTATGGGGCAAGAATATCACTGTTTGTCGGTGTGATCGCCGCTTTCATTGATTTTGCAATTGGTGTCATTTATGGCGGGATTTCCGGTTATAAAGGTGGAAAAACTGACCATATCATGATGCGAATCATCGAAGTTCTACACGGACTACCTTATTTATTAGTTGTGATTCTCTTAATGGTCCTGATGGGACCGGGACTTGGAACAATTATTGTTGCATTGACTGTCACCGGTTGGGTTGGTATGGCAAGGATTGTGAGGGGACAAGTCTTAAAGTTGAAAAATGATGAACATGTTCTGGCATCAAAAACTTTTGGCGCAAATACAATGCGAATCATCCGCCGGAATTTGCTTCCGAACATGATGGGCGCAATTATTGTTCAGATCACTTTGACAGTACCATCAGCCATATTTGCAGAAGCTTTTCTGAGTTTTCTCGGCTTAGGAATTCAAGCGCCATTTGCAAGCTGGGGTGTGATGGCGAACGATGGTTTGCCTGTTATATTATCTGGTCATTGGTGGCGGCTGTTTTTTCCAGCGTTCTTTATCTCGATTACAATGTTCGCTTTTAATGTACTTGGAGATGGACTCCAGGATGCTCTAGATCCAAAACTGAGGAGGTCATGAATTTTTGCAGAAAAAAGTGCTGGAAGTTGATCAATTACACGTTTCATTTTCGACATATGGAGGGTCTGTTAAAGCTGTACGCGGTGTTACTTTTGACTTGTATGAAGGAGAGACGTTTGCAATTGTCGGTGAATCTGGTTGCGGAAAAAGTGTGACTTCACAAAGTATCATGCAGCTGCTTCCAAAGCACTCCGCGACGATTTCAGGTGGCTCGATCTATTTTAAAGAAAAGGATTTGTGCGGTTTGTCAGAAAAAGAGATGAGAACAATCCGAGGTGATCAGATCTCAATGATCTTTCAGGACCCGATGACAGCTTTGAATCCGACCTTAACAATCGGTGATCAGCTGACAGAAGCTATTTTGGAACATCAGACGATCTCAAAAGATGAGGCGAAAAAAACTGTGATTTCAATGCTGGAGCTTGTTGGCATTCCCAACCCGACAGAACGTTTAAAACAGTATCCGCATCAATTCAGCGGTGGCATGAGACAACGAATCGTCATTGCAATGGCACTGATCTGTAAACCGAAGATTCTCATTGCAGATGAACCAACAACTGCTCTTGATGTCACAATTCAGGCACAGATTCTTGAACTATTTAAAGACCTTCAAAGAAAAACTGGCGTGTCCATTATATTAATTACCCATGATTTAGGTGTTGTTGCACAGACAGCGGATAGAATCGCGGTCATGTATGCAGGGAAAATCGTTGAAACAGGGATGAGAAAAGATATTTTTTATCATCCGCAGCATCCTTATACAAAAGGGTTGTTAAAATCCGTACCTAGGCTTGATCTTGAAGATGCAGAACTTGTTCCGATTGAAGGGACACCGCCTGATTTATTTTCACCACCTGCAGGATGTCCTTTTACTGCTCGCTGTTCATATGCAATGGAAGTATGTAATCGCTTGTATCCAGTGAAAACGGAAATCTCAACAGGACATGATGTGTGTTGTTGGCTTCAGGATGAACGGGCAGAGCGGGCAATATGATCTCTGCTACACTTTAAAATGGGGGGATTTGATGAAAAGACTGTCGAGCAGTTTGATCATCATGTTGATGGCTGTCATATTATTTGGGTGTACCGCAAATCAACAGGCAGGGCAAACAGGGAAGAAAAGAGGAGCAGATCAAGAGCAGGTGTTGAAGTTAAACAATGAAAAAGAACCGACATCATTTGATCCGCCGATTGGATTTAACAGTGTGTCATGGCAGGCACTCAACAATTTGATGGAGGGGTTGACAAGGCTTGGTGCTGATCATGAACCAGCAGCAGCAACAGCTGAGAAATGGAACATTTCTGAAGATGGTAAAACATATACTTTTACAATTCGCCAGAATGCGAAGTGGTCTAACGGTGATCCGTTGACAGCGGGGGATTTTGAATTTGCATGGAAACGGCTGCTTGATCCGAAAACAGGCTCATCAGCTGCGTTCTTAGGATATGTGATTGAAGGTGGTGAAGCTTTTAATAGTGGTAAAGGCAAGAAAGATGAGGTAAAGGTTAAAGCGCTAGATGAGAAAACACTCAAGGTGACATTAACCAGACCGCAAACATCGTTTTTGGACATTGTTGCAAATCCGGCTTTTTTCCCAATCCATCAAAAAGTGGCCAATGACAATCCAAAATGGCATGAAGAAGCTTCAACATTTGTTGGAAATGGTCCGTTTAAGCTAACAGAATGGAAACATGATGAAAGTTTTACAATGGAAAAAAGTGATACGTATTGGGATAAAGATACTGTAAAACTTGACAAAGTCACATGGGCAATGGTTGATGACAGAAATACAGATTATCAAATGTTTCAAGCAAATGAACTTGACACATCTTTTGTACCTGCAGAAATGAGCGAAAAATTGATGAGTTCTAAGCAAGTGAAACTGTTCGATCAGGCGGGTCTTTATTTTTACAGGTTCAATGTTAAAATGGAACCATTTCAAAATGAAAAGATTAGAAAAGCGTTTGCATTGGCAGTTGACCAGCAAGAAATTGTTGATTACGTCACTAAAAATGGTGAAAAGCCAGCCCGAGCCTTTGTCTCTCCAGACATAAAAGGACAAAACGGTAAGAGCTTTCGCGAGGAGGGCGGTGATTTAGTTACATTTGATACTGATCAAGCGAAAAAGTTGCTTAAAGAAGGAATGACAGAAGAGCATTACGAAACGCTTCCTGCAGTTACACTGACATACAGCACAAAACCAGAACATAAAAAGATGGCAGAAGCCATTCAACAACAGTTAAAAAGAACGCTGGGCATCAATGTGAAGTTGGCAAATATGGAGTGGAACACATTTCTGGAAGAACAAAAGGCACTTAAGTTTCAGTTTTCTCAAAGCTCGTTCTTACCTGATTATGCAGACCCTATCAATTTTCTAGAAAGCTTTCAAACCGATAATGCGATGAACAGAACTGGGTGGAGCAATAAAGCATATGACCAGCTGATTCGAGCGGCAAAAAGCGATGTGGCTGAAGAGAAGCGCCTACAGCTGATGCATCAGGCTGAAAAGCTATTGTTTGAAGAAATGCCAATTATTCCGATTCACTTCTATAAGCAAGTCCACCTAGAAAAAGAAAATGTAAAAGGAATTATTCGCCATCCTGTCGGCTATATTGAGCTGAAATGGGCTGAGAAGAAATAGGAGGGGATCATCATATGAACATCCTGCCTGAAAAGTTACAGGAAGGTGACATAGTCGGAATCATAGCACCTGCAAGTCCACCTGTTTCTGAAAAACTCGAAATCGGTGTTCAATACTTAAAAGAGCTTGGGCTTCATATTAAAATGGGCCGTGCAATTTTGAAAAAGCACGGCTATCTGGCAGGGAATGATGAAGAGCGTACGCGTGACTTGCATGACATGTTCCAAGATCCTTCTGTTAAGGCTGTGATTTGTGCATGTGGAGGGTATGGAACAGCACGAATCGCTCAGCAAATTGATTACCGTCTTATCAAAGATAACCCAAAAATATTTTGGGGCTACTCAGACATTACTTTTTTACATACAGCGATCCAGCAAAACACCGGACTCATTACATTTCATGGCCCGATGCTCAGTTCAGACATCGGTTCTGAAGATGTTCATCCACAAACAAAACATTCATTTCAACAGCTTTTTCAAAAAATGAACCTTCATTATACGGAAGAGATCTCACCTTTAGAAATCGTGGTTCCAGGAGACGCAAAAGGAAGGCTGATTGGCGGAAATTTAGCACTTTTGGTGACGACACTAGGTACACGATTTGAAATAGATACAAGGGGAAAATTGTTTTTCATTGAAGATATTGATGAAGAGCCTTATCAAATTGACAGAATGCTGAATCAGCTAAAAATGGCGGGGAAATTCGCTGATGCTGCTGGGATTTTACTGTGTGACTTTCACAATTGTCTTCCTAAAAAACGTGAAGAGTCACTATCGCTGAAAGAGATTATTCACGATCATATCACACCATTTGAAAAACCGACACTTTCCGGCTTTAAAATCGGTCATTGCTCACCGAATATTGCAATACCGATCGGAGCTGAGGGGCTGTTAAATACAGAAAAAAAACAGCTGACGATCACACCGGGGGTTTCTTGAAAGGAGGACGGAATGAGAATTACTGATGTTAACACATATCGCATTGCTGTGCCATTAAAAAAACCGTTTAAAACCGCACTTAGAACCGTTCATACCGCAGAAGCTGTGATTGTCAAAATAACCGCTGAGAATGGGATAGACGGATGGGGTGAAGCACCGCCAACCGCTGTCATCACAGGAGAAACAATTCTCAGTATCGAAGGTGCAATTAGGCAGTTATTTACTCCGGTACTGATCGGTCAAAGCTTATTAAACACGGAAGCCATTTTTGTTGATATTGAGAAGTTGATCGTTGGAAATCGAAGCGCAAAGGCAGCCATTAATATGGCTGTATATGATTGTTTGTCACAAATGTGCGGGTTGCCTCTGTATCAATTTCTCGGCGGATACAGGCACAAACTAGAGACCAATTTTACTGTCAGTGTTAATCATCTGAAAGAGATGGGAGAAGATGCCGTTCGCTTGGTGAAGGAAGGGTTCCATACCTTAAAGGTGAAGGTTGGAAAGGATGATATGGAGACGGACATTTCTCGAATTCGTGAAATTAGACAACAGGTAGGGCCGGACATTCAAATCCGGCTTGATGCCAATCAAGGTTGGACAGCCAAACAAGCGGTCACAGCTATACGGAAAATGGAAGATGAAGGTTTTAATATTGAACTTGTTGAACAGCCAGTCCATAAAGCTGATCTAGAAGGTTTAAAACAGGTGACAAATGCAGTAGACACACTGATTATGGCTGATGAAAGTGTCTTTACCCCTGAAGATGCCTTCCAAGTACTTAAATCAAGAGGTGCTGATCTCATCAATATTAAGCTGATGAAAGCAGGCGGTATTTGGCAAGCGCTCAAGATCAATAAATTTGCCGAGGTTTGTGGTGTTGAATGCATGGTTGGTAGTATGATCGAAACTCGGCTTGGTATTACTGCTGCCGCTCATTTTGCTGCAAGCCAAAAAAATGTGACAAGGTTTGATTTTGATGCACCACTTATGCTTAGCGAAGATATTGTTCACGGTGGCATTAGCTATAAAGGCAGTGTCATTACATTCCCAAGTGCTTCAGGACTAGGTATTGACGATATTAGATGCTAAGGGAGGTATGACAGGTGAGTTTACATACAGTGACAGTTTCAGTGGCAAACGTTTGGACACATCGGCACGCACCGCGGGAGATCGATTTCACTATGTTAGAACAGCCGGTCGATGTAAGGGGATGGCTTCAATCCCTAACATATGAAAATCGACTTGAGTTATGTACGAAACATCTCGTGCAAACCCAGGTTCTTTTTGGAGAAGAAGTAGAGGTTCTCACAGAAAAAGCTGGGTGGGCACAAGTAGTGGTCCCCAGTCAGCCTTCAATAAAAGACGAACGCGGCTATCCTGGATGGATTCCGTTATCCTGTTTGGCTAAAAGTCGTCCACGGCGGGTGGAAACAACCGTTGTCATTCAAAAACCGACTGCTTATTTGTACGCGGGAAAAAAGAAAATAAAAACGGTCGAATTGAGTTTTTTAACAAAACTTGCAGTTTTATCTGAAAACAGCGAATGGTTTGAAGTTGAGACACCGATCGGACATGGGTGGCTGAAAAAAGAGGATGTTAAAATGTCAACAAATGCCAAAGGCTCTGGAGTAGACATCGTGCAAACCGGAGAAGCTTTTTTGAAGCTCCCTTATTTGTGGGGGGGAATGAGCGGATTTGGCTATGACTGTTCAGGATTCACCTTCAATATGTTAAAAGCGAATGGATATCAAGTGCCAAGAGATGCCGGTGACCAAGCAAAGGAGGGAGAAGCAATCGCCTTTGACAGACTTAAACCGGGTGACCTGTTATGTTTTGCAGCTAAAGAAGGCACAGGTCGGGTGCATCACATTGGTTTTTATTATGGAAACGGGCAAATGCTTCATTCACCGAAAACGGGTAGATCGATAGAAATCATCACGCTTGAAGGAACAGAATATCAAAAAGAACTGTGCACTATTCGTCGCTACTATTTAGAAAATGGGGGAGATTCCGCTGGGAAAACAAACATTGTTCAGTGTCAATCAGCTAAAAATACATTTTGATATTGGAAAAGGAAAAACAGTGAAAGCAGTTGATGGTATTTCTTTTATGATCAACAAAGGGGAAACGTTCGGACTTGTTGGTGAATCAGGATGCGGAAAGTCAACTTCTGGTCGAGTGCTGATGAGGCTTTACAAACCGACAGAGGGTGAGGTGACTTACAAGGGAAAAAACGTTCATCAGCTAAATAAAGTAGAAGCATTTCAGTATCATCGCAATATTCAAATGATCTTTCAAGATCCATATGCCTCTTTAAATCCCCGTTTAACGGTGAGAGACATTATTTTAGAGCCAATGGAGATTCACAATCTGTATGGGGGGCGAAATGAGCGGCTTGAAAAGGTGGACGAGCTATTAGAAGCAGTCGGTTTACACAGGGAGTTTGCCAATCGCTATCCGCATGAATTTAGTGGAGGTCAAAGACAAAGGATCGGTATTGCGAGAGCGCTTGCGCTTGAACCGGAATTCATCATTGCAGACGAACCGATCTCAGCTCTTGACGTATCTGTACAGGCTCAAGTTGTCGGTCTCTTGAAAAAGTTGCAAAAAGAAAAACGACTGACTTATTTGTTTATCGCTCATGACTTGTCAATGGTCAAACATATGAGTGATCGGATCGGTGTCATGTATTTAGGAAACATGGTTGAAATCACAGATCGGGTTCAATTGTATAAAGAGCCGCTCCATCCTTATACACAAGCTCTTTTATCTGCTATCCCAATTCCTGATCCGGATATTGAAGATAAACGAAAACGAATCATTTTAAAAGGTGAGCTTCCAAGCCCAATTGATCCGCCAAGCGGCTGTGTTTTTCGGACGAGATGTCCAGCTGCCATGGAAGTTTGTGCACTTAAAAAACCTGCTCTGCAGGAAATTGATAAAGATCATTTTGTTGCCTGCCATTTATATAATAGAGAATTAGAGCAAATGACTGATGTGATGAAAGTCTTGTTTGGGGCAAGGTCAGAATAAGCTGTTCAACAAAAAAAGAGGCTGTCTAAAAAGTCCTTTATCAACATGAAGAGGGTATTGCGAGACTCCGGCGGGAACAGCGAGCCAGACGAGACCCAAGAGGAGCAAGGAACGAGCTCCGAGGAGGCTCGCGGATCGCCCGCGGAAAGCGAGCAAATTCCCCTCCACACTACTTTCAGGACCCCCTTATTTACAACTTCGCTGAAGTGGCATGGTACAGCATCTAAATGATCCGCCGGATTTAATAATTTCTGAAAGATCGATTTCAATTACTGTATAGCCTCTCTTGTGAAGCTGTTTGTTTAATTGTTTATTATGGGGTAGGCTGATTACTGTTTGATTACCGAGTGAGAGAATGTTTGTACCAAGTGTAAACTGTTCATCATCAGTAATTTCGATCAAATCATAACGTTCCTTGAGTCGTTTGTATTCATTTTCTCCCAAGGCTTTCGGGTAGATGAGTGCTTCATCTTGCGAAAGGATATTAAAGATGCAATCTAAATGGAGAAAAGATTCTTCAAACGGAATCGGAATGACTTCATATGAGGTGAGCTGGCGCTTTAATTGTTGAACAGCTGAAAATGTTGTTCGCTGACTGATTCCTGCGTAAACAGTGTTCTGATCGATGAGGATATCACCACCTTCTATACAACACCCTTTATTAAAAGGTTGATAAGAGAGGTTTTCTTTTTCAAGCCATCTCTGCAAAACATTTTCTTCACCTTGACGGACCTTAGCTGAAAGCTGTGCTGTAAAAATGGTTTCGCCGATAACGAATCCGATGTCTCTCGTAAACACCTGCTCAGGAAATTGGCTTACAGACGGCAATAAAACAACTTCTACACCTTGATTTTTGAGCTCTTTTATCAATGTCTCATGCTGCTTTACAGCAAGCGTTTTATTAATATTATCGTGATAAAAATACTTCTGTGTTTCATTGATGACCTCAGCGATCTCCATATATTCAGGTCTGCAAAGCGCAACTATCTTTAATCTATCATATTCACTATTGCAACCTGCTCTACCATTTTTTTTCACTGAAACTGAATTCATAATGCTCCCACCATCCTTCATTAATATATATATTATTCCCTTTTAACATGAAGAGGTAAACACTTTCATAAGAAAATCTTACAAATTCCGCGGATAAAATCTTTAGACAAATCAATTCTAATAGTGTTTAATTAAGAAAATTCCTGTTATAAACATCATCAAAGGAGTCATGAACATGAATCAATCAGAGATTAGATACTGCCGGGAATCCAAAGTTGTCAAAACAAGCCGGGTTTTTCCGCTTGATACAAACAACCACAATACACTATTCGGAGGAAAATTGATGAGCTATATAGATGATATTGCTTCGATTTCTGCAGCGAGACACTCCCGTTGTGAAACAGTTACTGCATCAATGGATTCAGTTGATTTTCTTGAACCGATTCGCCAAGAAGATTCTGTTTGCTTGGAATCTTATGTGACATGGGTTGGCAGAACATCGATGGAAGTATTCGTAAAAGTGATTAAAGAGCATTTACTGACAGGTGAACGGACATTGGCGGCAACATCTTTTTTAACATTTGTGGCTCTTGATCAAGCTGGGAACCCGCAAATTGTCCCGCAAGTTGAGCCTGAAACAGATGAAGAAATCATGCTTCACGAAACAGCTAGACAGCGTGCCGAACAACGCAAAAGTCATCGAAAGCATAGTAAAGCTCTTGCCGAAGCACTCGCTGTAGATAAGCCATGGTAAGCATTTTCCCCCGATCTTTTTAAGATCGGGGATTTTTGAATGTTCCGACCAAAAAATGTAAAAGATAAAACCAAAAAGCGGAGACAGAACGTTATGAACTTTGAATATTTATGGATATTTTTATTGAAACCGGCATTAGTTTTTACAACTGCTTACATTCTTTTTCGAGTGGCCGGAAAAAAGGCCGTTTCACAAATGTCGAACTTTGACCTTTTGTTAACATTTGCCATTGGAACGATTATCAGTGAACCGATCCTTACATCGAAAGTTTCTATGTCCATTTATTACGCGGTTATCTTTCTCGTCTTTTATCTGTTAATTGAAAAGCTGTCTTTACACAATAAGTGGAGATGGTTTCTTGTTGTTCAGCCAACCGTTCTGATTCGAAATGGGGATATTGATGAAAAGGGGTTAAAAAAAGAACGGCTGACAGTTAATGAACTTCTCGGTAAACTTCGGGAAAAAGGCTATGCTGATCCTCATGATATTGATTTAGCTTTAATTGAAGAATCTGGACAAATCAGCGTGATTCCAAAAGCGAATGCGAGACCGGTTCAACCGCGCGATTTAAATCTTCAAACTGCCCGGAATTTTGTACCGATCCCACTAATTTTAGACGGAGAAATTATTGAACACAACTTAACATATTTAAAGCTAACAAAGCAGTGGCTATTTCATAAGTTAAGTGAAAAAGGGATTCAAACAACAGCCATTTCGTCAATCATGTTAGGTACCTTAAATGAAAAAAATGAAATTATAATCGATCAACATCGTTCTCAAGATGTATCAACAGGTGATCCTTATTTATATAAACCAGGTGATGATGGGTAATTTTTCATAAATTAGCTTGAACAAAAAACAAAACATAGGAGGAAATTATGTTGTTTTTTGTATTTTAATAGAATATATTAGAAATTGTGAAAAATGAGATAAGAAGGTGAAATGATGAAAAAACTTTTTTGTTCTACATTGCTTTTGGGTACTTTGTTACTCAGCTCATCTATGCCCGCCCAAGCAAACGACTATGGACATGAAGTGCTTGGGAAAAAAGATGGTTGGGGAGCCTATGGAGAAGGTACAACTGGGGGAGCGGCTGCTTCTTCTCATCATGTGTATACGGTTGAAAACCGAAAGCAACTTGTTGATGCATTAGGGGGTCATAACAATCAAAATGGCAACAATAGTACTCCAAAAATCATTTATATTAAGGGAACAATTGATCTAAATGTTGATGATCATAATAAGTCTTTAAGCTATGACGATTATAAAGATCCAGCATACAACTTTGATCAGTATATTAAAACATATGATCCTAAAAAGTGGGGGAAAAAAGAACCGGCAGGTAAACTTGAAGAAGCAAGAAGCCGTTCACAGAAAAAACAGAAAGAGCGTGTCATCATGAATGTAGGTTCAAACACGACAATCATCGGTCTGAATCATGATGCGAAAATTGTCGGTGGAGGTTTCCACCTTAAAAAGGCCGAAAATGTAATCATCCGCAATATCGAATTTCAAGATGCCTATGACTATTTCCCTGCTTGGGATCCGACTGATGGAAAAAAAGGGAACTGGAACTCTGAATATGACAATCTTTTAATAGAAACATCTAAGCATATTTGGGTTGATCATTGTACATTTAATGATGGAAATCATCCTGATGAAAAAGCTGGTACATATTTTGGGCGTGAGTTTCAACATCATGATGGACTGCTAGACATTAAAAAACAATCCGATTTTATAACGGTATCTTATAATGTATTTTCAGACCATTCTAAAAATACAATTATTGGATCTAGCGATAAATATACTGCTGATCAAGGTCATTTACGTGTGACATTCCATCATAACATGTATTCCAATATTAAAGAGCGCGCACCAAGAGTTCGCTTTGGTATGGTTCATATGTACAATAACTATTTTAAAAGTACGAAAAAAAGCTACAACTATTCTTGGGGCATCGGCTTTTCGTCAAAAATTTATGCTGAGAGCAACTATTTTGATCTGCCAAAAGGAACAAAGCCTGACAAGATCATAAATGTCTTTAAAGGGAATGCTTTATATGAAAGAGATACACTTTTGAATGACCAAACAGGCGTTGCAAAAATTGATGTTGTAAATATGTATAATCGTGCTCATCATGCTTCAATTAAACCTTCGGTGGGGTGGAAACCTGTTCTTTATGGCAATATCAGCCCAGTTGAAAAGGTGCCTGAGATCGTGCAGAAACAGGCTGGCGCAGGAAAATTAAAATAACTTAGAAAACGGACATGTCGATGTCCGTTTTTTTAATGCCTTATTAAATAAGGGGATTTGGTGGCTGTTACAACGAAAGTTTATCCGATTCTCTTACAAAAACAGAACCACATTATGAAAGGAATATAGAAAACCAAGAAAATCGATATGATGGGAGTAGTGGACTGTATTGCTGTGTTTACTTGAAACAAAAACGTTAATTGATTTTTCAATCAACTCAAGTATAATGTAGAGATAGTTTATGAATTCAAGGTAAAGAGGGTTATCCAAACATGAAATCTTATATAAAACAGCAGTTAAAACACTATCAAGACCACAATCATGAAAAGGCACGTTTGCTTGTCAGCTGCCCAGATCAACCGGGCATCGTTGCAGCTGTTTCGACATTTTTATTTAACAATGGTGCGAACATTATTGAATCCAATCAATATACAACAGACCCGGAAGGCGGACGCTTTTTCCTTAGAATTGAATTTGAAGCTGGCGGTATTGGTGAAAAAATCGGACAGATGAGAGAGGCGTTTGCTGTAGTTGCTGATCATTTCGAAATGACATGGAGTATCAGCTTGGCAAGTGAATTAAAGCGAGTCGCCATCTTTGTTTCGAAAGAACTCCATTGTCTGAACGAATTACTATGGGAGTGGCAGAGTGGGAATTTGATGGCGGAAATCGCAATGGTGATTAGCAATCATGAAGATGCCAGAGAAGTTGTTGAATCGTTAAAAATTCCGTTTCTCTATATGAAAGCAAATAAAGATATTCGTGAAGAGGTCGAAAAACAACAGCTCAAGTGGCTTGAGGAGTATCGTGTTGATGTCATCGTCTTGGCCCGCTATATGCAAATCTTAACTCCTGACTTTGTTTCAGCACATCCACACAAAATTATTAATATCCATCATTCCTTCCTTCCAGCATTTATCGGAGCTAACCCGTATAAACGCGCTTATGAAAGAGGTGTCAAATTAATTGGAGCTACCTCTCATTATGTGACAAATGAACTGGATGAAGGTCCGATCATTGAACAAGATATTGAGCGTGTTGATCATAGAGATCATGTAGAAGATCTGAAAAATATTGGTCGGACTATTGAAAGAAGTGTTCTTGCAAGAGCGGTTAAATGGCACTTAGAAGACCGAATTATTGTGCATGGAAATAAGACGATCGTTTTTAGCTGAATTTTGATCTTGACATGGATCAGTTTCCTAGGCATAATTAAAAAAAATCAGCGAGCGTTGAAGAGGATTAGTAAGCAGTTTTTTCTGTGAAAGAGAGTGAAATGACCTGCTGAAACATTTCACCACAAGAAACCTGCTGAACCTGCCTTAGAGTCTTAGGAAAAAAAACCTAGGCGTCTACCCGACGTTACCGGGAAAGCGGAATGGGCATTTTGAGCACATTCAATGAAGGTGGTACCGCGGAAAGCTTTTTTCGTCCTTTTTTTAATTGGACGAAAAAGGCTTTTTTTATTGATTTGTTGCCGCTCGAACATCTCGGAGGGGAAAATTGTGAAAAAACAACGGATTGTAATTAAAATCGGAAGCAGTTCATTAACAAGCTTAAATGGCAGTATAGATGAGGCTAAAATAAGAGACCATGTTCAGGCAATAGCTGCCTTAAAAAAAGCGGGGCATGAAGTCATTTTTATTTCTTCAGGTGCTGTCGCTGCTGGATTTCTCCAGCTAGGATATCCGACAAGACCAGTCACTTTAAAGGGAAAACAGGCTGCTGCAGCTGTCGGTCAAAGCCTCTTGATGAAGCAGTACATTCAGCAGTTTGCCGAATATGATTTGCTATGTGCCCAGATCTTATTGACAAGAAATGATTTTGCCAAACGAGAAAGATATCGAAACGCTTATGCAACCATGATTGAACTGATTGAAAGAGGGCTTATTCCAATCATCAATGAGAACGATTCTGTTTCTGTTGAAGAGCTGACTTTTGGTGATAATGATATGCTTTCTGCCTTAGTGAGCGGACTGATTCATGCTGATAAGCTGATAATTTTAACAGATATTAATGGTCTCTATCATGAAAATCCAGTAGAAAATCCGGATGCCCGCCGTTTTGATTATATCTCTGATATTACAGAAGATCTTTTAAGTTATGCTACTTCTTCAGGCTCAAAAGTTGGAACGGGCGGGATGAAATCAAAGCTGTTGGCTGCAAAAACAGCTCTTTCTCTAGGTGTTAATGTTTTCATCGGTACAGGAATGGGAAAAGATAAACTCATTCAGGTTTTGAAGGGAAACGGTGATGGAACATATATTGGCCAATCTGATTTGTCTTCAGTGAACAATCATAAACAATGGATTGCCTTTCACTCTCCTATCACAGGAAAGATCATCATTGATGAAGGAGCAGAACAGGCACTTTTGGAAAAAGGAAGCAGCTTATTGCCAGCTGGTGTTATAGATGTTTGTGGGAGTTTTGCCAAAGGAGCAGTTGTTAAAGTTTGTGGTCCAAATGGATTAGCAGGGAAAGGTCAAGTTCTTTATTCGTCAGAAGAGCTATTAAAAATAAAAGGAAAACGCAGTGATGAGGTCAACTGTAATAAAGGAATAGAAGTCATTCATCGAAATGACTGGATCAGTATAAAAGAATAAGGAGGCTAATTCAAATGAACGAAGTAATTAAAAAAGCAAAACAGGCGAAAAAGGCGAAAGCAGAGCTAGTGCATCAAACAACAGAAGCGAAAAATGAAGCTCTTTTTCTTATAGGTGAAGCGCTTCGTTCTAAGCAAGACTATATATTGGAAGAAAATCTCAAAGATATTGAGTATGGCAAAGAAAAAGGATTTTCTCCTGCGATAATAGATAGGCTTTCCTTAAACCGTGAAAGGCTGAACGATATTGCAGATGCTCTCTCGCTCCTCATAAACCTTAACGATCCTGTCGGAGAGCGTTTGGAAACCATTCAAAAAGAAAATGGGCTGCTGATTGAAAGGGTTCGTGTTCCGCTAGGTGTTGTCGGCATGATCTATGAAGCGCGTCCAAATGTGACGGTTGATGCTGCTACACTTTGTTTGAAAACAGGAAACGCTGTGATTCTCCGCGGTAGTTCATCTGCAATCAACAGTAACAAAGCGCTTGTCCGTGTCATTCAGGGAGCACTTGCCCAATCCATGTTGCCGAAGGATGCTGTCCAACTCATTGAAGATACGAGTAAACAAACGGCGAAACAGCTGTTTACTTTGAATGAGTACTTAGATGTATTAATCCCAAGAGGTGGAAAAAAGCTTATCGATATGGTGGTGCGGGAATCAACAGTCCCTGTGCTTGAGACAGGAGCAGGGAACTGCCATATTTTTATTGATGAGTCAGCACAATCGGAGATGGCAGAGCAAGTCGTAATCAATGCGAAAACCCAGAGACCCTCTGTTTGTAATGCTGTTGAATCTCTACTCATTCATGAAAATTGGGTAAAACACTCTGGGAGATCACTGCTGAACACACTTCAAACAAACGGGGTCGAAATTAGAGGAGATCAACTGATTTGTGAACTGGTTCCTTCAGCCGTTCCAGCGGAAGAACTAGATTGGGAGACTGAGTTTTTAGCACCTATTATCAGTGTAAAAACTGTCTCTGATATCCATGAAGCGGTCAAACATATTAACCGCTATGGAACAAGGCATTCTGAAGCGATTCTTACCGAAAATGAAGAAAATGCTCGCTTTTTCTTAACATCTGTTGATGCAGCCGCTGTTTATCATAATGCTTCAACTCGTTTTACAGATGGGTTTGAGTTTGGATATGGAGCAGAAATGGGTATCAGTACACAAAAGCTTCATGCAAGAGGTCCAATGGGACTTGAAGCATTGACTTCTTCTAAATATGTCATAAAAGGAAACGGACAAATTCGTATTTGATGGCACACGTTCACAGCCTATTTCAATGAGTAGATATCAATACCCTTTAGGCTTCAGTGCTGTCACTATACGTTTGTCTCTCGCTTTTAAAATATCCCAAGCTTAGCAGCTGACCTGTCTATCGTTCTGAAAAAACCAAAAAAAGCATTCTGCTATTTTTAGCGGGATGCTTTTTAGTTGAATTTTAAATTTTAGTTTTATAAAATTTAATTGTACACAATTTAAATATAAGGAGGAGATTTTTTATGGCAAACGTTTTATTTACCTCTCAGGCTACTGCAAAAGGGGGTAGAGATGGACATGTTACAACACCTGACCATGTATTGGAATTGGAGTTAGCTATGCCTGGAACGCCAAAAACAAAAAAAGCAGAGCAATCGACAAATCCAGAACAATTATTTGCTGCTGGATATGCAGCATGTTTTGACAGTGCATTACAATTGACTGCTAAAAAATCAGGTGTAAAGATTGAAACGGAAGTAACAGCTCATGTCAGTCTTCTAAAAGATGAAGCGGATGATGGGTTTAAGCTAGGTGTCAGACTTCAAGTGAAAGGAACAAATATTGAAAAAGCAGAACTAGAAAAGCTTGTCGATCAAGCCCATCAATTATGCCCGTACTCTAAGGCGATATCTGGAAATGTTGAAGTCGTTCTTGAGGTTGGATCATAAAAAACAGTATGGCGGTATTTAGCATGGTCATGTCTAAATGAATGATCATGCTTTTTTTAATGTTATAGTAAAGCATCCTTTACGTAAAGGATGCTTTACTATATAATAAGATGAAAAGGAGGGAGGCATGGATTGAAAAACAAGGTAATGGAATATCGAAAACAAATGGGTTATTCCCAAGATAAATTCGCTGAAAAACTTGGTGTTTCAAGACAGACAATTATTTCAATTGAAAAAGGAAAATACAATCCTTCCCTTCCATTAGCATTAGTCATCGCAAAAATCTTTAAAACTTCTGTAGAAAATATCTTTTCTTTGGATGAAGAAGATCTCAAGAAATATTTTAAAGAATAACTCATAGGGGGTATTGAGATGGTATCAAGAAAAGTATTTTATTTCGTTGGTGTGCTCTTATTTTTTAATGTCACTGTGCGAGTCATGATCACCATCATAACAGACACATTTTCAATTGTTGAGGTGTTGCCTTGGGGTGCCATGACATTCATGAGTTTTGCGATGGGTTATCTGCAACCGCAATTGTTGCATAAAGACGAACGGATGGAGCACATCAAACAAAAAACAATGCAATATTCGTTAGTGACAACAATGGTGTATATTTTTTTCATGATGATCGGGACTCAGTCGAATCTACTCATGCTAACGGCAGAAGAAGTTCTCAGCATTCTAATGGCATTAATTGTCATTGCCGTTTGGTTCATTTGGATCGTTGTCGCCAAACAAAACTAATTAGAAAGGCTGTGGTGAGAAAATGAAAAATTTATATATTGTTGGAGGGTTGTTACTTATTACAGTTCTCATCCACTTATTTATACGAAAAGATGTTGATGAAAACAAAAGACTAACGCAAAAAGGGAAAATAAAATTGGGGTTGTCGTTATTTGTCATCATGCTTTCAACCATCATCACCATAGTTTTAGTAAATGGTAAATAGGGCATAGAATCAATTATCGATCCATGCCCTTATTTGTTTGATAATTGAAGGCGCTTTCGCCATGTAGATTTCATTTTATTTCGTTTGTTATCGATTGCAGGAAAGAACGCAGCACATCTGATAGGTGTTTTAATTCTTCTGAAGTTAAGGGTGTCCGCGTCATCATCTCCGTCGGAATATGACTTGCTTTTTCTTTTAGCTCTAACCCAGTTGGCGTTAATGAGACAATAACGGATCGTTCATCATCGGATGATCGTTCGCGTTTAATGAAGCCGTGCTGTTCCATTCTTTTCAGCATTGGCGTCAGTGTCCCTGAATCCAAATAGAGCAATTCACCCATTTTTTTAACAGTTAACTGCTCATGTTCCCATAATAATAGCAATGTAACATATTGAGGATATGTTATATTCAGTTCATTGAGCAGCGGTTTATACAATTTTGTCATCTCTCGTGAGCTTGCATAAAGCAAGAAACACAACTGCCGGTCAAGTTTCATATGATCAAAATCGTTCATCCATTCACCAACTTATTAGAAACAATTTTAATACTCAATTTTTTGCTCGATGTTTACCCAAGTCTGAAAAGGTTTAAGCTTGTCCGTAACTTCAATCTTATAAAAAGGAATCTTCCGTTCACTTTGACTTTTTGTTATTTCTTCATAAATGAAGGAATCGTCAAAACCTGCCGATGCGGCATCTGAATGTTGTGATGCAAAATAGACTTCCTTCGGTCTGGCCCAATAAATGGCGCCTAAACACATTGGACACGGTTCACAGCTCGTATAAAGAATGCAGTCACTCAACTGATAATCACCGATTGCTTCACATGCCTTACGAATAGCTGTCACTTCTGCATGTGCTGTCGGGTCATTACTTGTTGTCACATTGTTTTGTGCTTCGGCAAGGATTTTTCCATCTTTTACAATGACAGCGCCAAAAGGTCCGCCTGTACCGCTCTTTACACCTTCTACCGCAAGTTCGATGGCTCTCTGTAAGTATGTTTCGTGATTCATTTCTGTTCCTCCTTGGTTGACTTGCATTTTTATTATAGCTGAAGATGTTGAAAAAATGAAATGAGTTCATAAAATGCAATTCATTTACATGAATGTGTGATGTGAAATACAATAAATGATAGACATGAAAGATGGAGGAGAATTGTTTGCTTACTTTATATATTGCTAGACATGGTCAGACTGAGTGGAATATTGAAAAGCGAATGCAAGGCTGGGAAAATTCTAATCTAACAAACTTGGGATTAGCAAATGCGCAAGCACTTGGCAAAAAATTAAAAGATGTTCATTTTCAAGCCGTATATGTTAGTACAAGCGAACGTGCTGTTCATTCAGCTCAAGCCATTCTACAAGACAGAGTGCTTCCTTTCATAAAAGATGATCGATTTAGAGAAATTGGTCTTGGTTGTTGGGAAGGAAAAACATACGCAGAAGTTCAACAAACTGATGCCGACATGTTGAAGGCTTATTTTGATCAACCTGATCAATATATTCCAAATGGGGGAGAAAGTTTTCCTGCTTTTGAAAGCAGGGTGAGACAAGCTCTCAAGCAAATTTTAGACAACCATCGGGAAGGAAACGTCTTACTTGTCAGTCATTCTGTTTTTATTTTAATGCTTTTGAATATATTAAAAAAACGACCCATTCAAGAACTTTGGAATTCAGCTTATGTTAGTGATACCGCACTAGCAGTAGTTAACATTGCTGAAAATGGTAATATTGCCATTTTGAAAGAAGGGGACGGAGAGCATCGAATCAAACAAGAACAGAGTTGGTAACACTCTCTCATCGTTAGAGCTAAACTGCGCATCGCCATCCTGATCCGTGACCCTCGGAATGACGATCGCAGTTTTTTGTAATCGTTATAACTAATCGATCTCTATCTTATTATACTGTACATCAGCAATTTCAAAATGGAACCAATCAAAGTCGCCTGTCTCCAGCTTCCAAATCACTTTTCCTTGAACTGGAATTTTGATTCCGTTGAATTCTTGATAATCTTTCAGTTGAATAAGCCATTTTTCTAGAGAATATGTTCCTTTTGACTCCATGTAACGATCTGCTAAAAAGCTTGTCACTTCACCCTTATCATTAAATTGGAATACGCCAGATCCGGTTATTCCACCATAACTCATCGTTGCTTTCGCAGAGTTTGAATCGATTTCCTCCCACTTTATCGCATGATGTATGGCTGCCGTTGGAAACCATACTAACTCCCCTAAATATCTTAGAAGTGTACCTTGATCAATTTCTGTTCCACTTGCATCGGCGATTTTTATAAAAGAGAGGAGTTTAATCAGCATATTTCCTTTGCCTTGATCATATTTATCTCTTCCAGCGATATGAATGAATGGAGCAGCTTTAATTAAGCATTTCCAAATGAACGCGGGCTTATCGATTGTATAATAATAAACAGCTTTGGCAGACATCCAAGGTTTGCCCTTTTCTAGCCGTAGCTTTGCGTTTTGTTCAATGCGAACTGTTTTTATTTTCTCTCTACCGATCACTTGAGAATGGTGTAACCATTTTTGAACACATGCTGGCAAAGTTCCTAAATCAGCTTTTTCTACGATGTGTTTTTTGTTGGCGTTATCAATATTTCTAGCAAATAATGTTTGGGCTTCTTGTTTCACTTTTTTATGAAAGATGATATTTGAAATCCCGCTTACGAAAAAAACGAGGATCATCATGATGATGAGCCCTAAAGCTAGCCCTTGAATCAATGTTTCTTCCTCCTTATAAAAGCTAGTTATCATGTTAGCATACTTCATTTGCGTAATGAAATTGAAAAAACTTGAGGGGGGAGTGCCTGGATGTGGCAATTAAAAAAGCCGGCGGTGATGCCAGCCTTGGTTTAGAGGTTTGCCTATATTTTGCTGTCACACTAAAACCATTTAAGACAATGGCTGGGGTGTATTCTTCGGTAGGTAAACGGTTTGAACATTGCTTGCTTGTTTTGTTATACATGAAACCGTAAGGGAGAGAGGACCTTTTGCGACATGCTGATAGGCTAGAAGACAAAGGTTTTTTACGACTCTGTTATTAAATAACTGCCGTGCCGACCAAAGCGACCGCTTTCCTTGATCATCAAACTGAAAACAAGCTCCATTGTGAGCGTTTGTTAACAGACCTGTTAGACCGTTCTTCTTTAATTCGTTCATTAAAAAACGTGGTTCGGACAAAATTGATAATTCTAACTTAAATTGATCAGCTGATAATCCTGATGTTGCTAGAAATGTCATGATGTGTGAATAGTCAGCGAGCTGACCGCTATGTTGAAATAGCTGCGCAGCAAGGATTTGATCGGATTTTTTCATCCGGGACTCAGTGTAGCAAAGTAAATGATGGATGTCGTCCAGTGTCCTTAAATAGCTTTTTAATTCGTAGTCTAATTCAGTCTGAGCATGGTCAATAGCATTTGTCTGTGCCGCTGTCACATTTAAGAGTAGTACATGGAGATGCCGATTCAAAAGCTGTATCATATCACTAATCCGTTCTTGAGATTGGTTAAACTGAAGGGCAAGGGTATTTAAGTTGTTTAAATTGATACGGATACTCATATCAGTTCCTCAGTTTTCCGTCTTAGCCGCTTGATCTCCTCTGTCGCTTGCTGCTTAACAGTTCGTAGACTGTCATAAACACGGTATTCGGCATCATCAAGATCATCTAATAGAGCGTCATACATCTGGCGTGCTTGCCCTTGCCAGTCATTCATATACAATTGATGGGCTTTTAAAATAGTTAAGCTTTCATGTCTCAGTTCAGTCATCACATCACTCAACTCTCCTATATAACGTTCAAGAGATTGAATATCTTCGTCATATGTTTTTCTTTTAAATTCACGTTCAAAGGTTTTTCCATCGTCACTCAATATATATTTTCCTTCCTTTCCAATCAGCTACTACAAATATGTTAAAAGAAAAAGGAATGGAAAGGAATCGTACAAATGAATCAAAAGTCTTAATGGGAGATTTGGCGAGTGAATGACCGATGATAGTATAAAAGAACCATCTGGTGGTGAGAATTTTAAAGTGATGTGTTGAACAAGACTCCAATGACCTAAAATGAAAAAAAGGCTGCCGGAATTTCGACAGCCTCACCATCGGCAAACATTTTGTTTTAAACGGTTTGAGCCAATGAATCTCTTGCTTGTTTTGCAGCTTCTACCATATTTTTCAAAGCGGCAATTGTTTCTTCAGGTTGCCTTGTTTTTAAACCGCAGTCAGGGTTTACCCAAAAACGGTCTTTTGGACAAACTTTAAGAGCATCACAAATGATCGTAAGCATTTCACTGACAGGAGGGACCCGCGGACTGTGAATGTCATATACACCGAGTCCAAGACCTTTTACATAAGGACGGTGTTCGAGATATTCGAGAAGCTCACCATGGCTTCTGCTATGTTCAATCGTAATCACGTCTGCATCTAGGTTTTCAATCGTATCGACAATATCTTCGAAATGACTGTAACACATATGAGTATGAATTTGCGTTGTATCTTGAACAGATGATGTAGACAGTCTAAAAGCCTGAGCAGCCCATGTGAGATAGTTATTCCAGTCACGTTCTTTTAATGGAAGTCCTTCTCTTAATGCAGGTTCATCAACTTGAATGATTTGTATTCCCGCTTTTTCAAGTGTTTCAACCTCTTTTTTAAGAGCATAAGCAATTTGAAAAGCGATTTCTTTTCTTGGCAGATCACACCGGGCAAATGACCAGTTTAAAATGGTAACAGGACCTGTTAACATGCCCTTTACTTGTTTGGAAGTCAAAGATTGGGCATAAACGGTTTCCTTCACAGTCATCGGTTCTTTAAATTCGACATCTCCATAAATCAGTGGCGGTCGGACACAGCGAGAACCATATGATTGAACCCAGCCATATTTAGTAAAAGCGAATCCGGCCAGCTTTTCCCCGAAATACTCAACCATGTCTGTCCGTTCGAACTCTCCGTGAACAAGAACGTCAAGTCCGATATCTTCTTGAATATCAATCCATTTGTTAATTTCTGCTTTAATAAAAGCTTCATATTGTTCATCTGACCATTCTTGTTTTCGCCATTTTTGCCGTGCGCTTCGCACTTCAGCAGTTTGTGGAAAGCTTCCGATTGTTGTTGTTGGTAACAGTGGCAGTCCAAGTGATTCATTTTGGAGAGTAAGCCGTTTTTCGTAAGCTGTTTCACGAGTAAAATCTTTTTCAGTCAGCTGTTCTTCGGTAAACGTCTCATCCGCGGCTGTCCCGAACTGTTTAAGTGTGTTTAAGTGCCGGTTTACGTTGTTTATTTGCTCTCCGATCGCTGCTTTTCCCGATAGTAATCCTTCTTTTAATAGATGGAGCTCAACACATTTTTCTTTTGCAAAAGCTAGCCCGTTTAACAAATCTTTCGCCAAATGTTCATCAGGGTGGATGGCTACTGGAACATGGAGCAGACTGTTTGAAGGTTGAATCCAGATTTCGCTAACTCTGATTTCACTAACAAATTCGGTGATCCAATCAAGTCGTTCTTCCAGATTTGTTTTCCAAATATTGCGCCCATCCAATATTCCAGCGGCAAGGACTTTATCCTTTGGAAAGCCAAGGGATTTCAACTGTTCAAGGTTTCTTCCTTGATCATGAACAAAATCAAGCCCAATTCCTTCAACAGGAAATGAAATCAGCTCTTCGTATCCATCAACTGAGTCAAAGTAGGTTTGCAAAAGAACGTTAAGTGTTGGAACTTCATCTTTAATGGATTGATAGATTGCCTTTGCAGCCGCTATTTCTTCTGGAGAGGCTGTGACAAGAGCTGGTTCGTCAATTTGTACCCATCTAACACCTTCCAGCTCAAGCTCTTGAAGAAGTTGGATGTATAGAGGGATCAACTGTTGATAAATGTTTGCGACTTCTTGTTTTTCATAGCCTTTTGCCAGTGTTACAAAAGTGTATGGACCGAGAATAACTGGCTTTGTTTCTACACCAAAGACTGTTTTTACTTTGCGATAGGCTTCTAACGGTTTATTTTCTGTCAGACGGAATTCCATTGATTTTTCAAATTCAGGCACAAGATAGTGGTAGTTTGTGTTAAACCATTTAGTCATTTCGCAAGGTACAGCGTTTTTAGTTCCTCTAGCCATTGCGAAATAAGTATCTAGAGGATCTTGAATATGCTTAAATCTTTCCGGAATCCAGTTGAACATCACCGCTGTATCAAGGACATGATCATAGTATGTAAAATCAGACACTGGTACAATGTCAATTTGCTGATCCAGCTGTGTTTGAACTGCCTCTAAAAATTGTTTTTCCATCTTTTGAAGAAATGTTTCACGGTCGATTTTTTCTTTCCAATATGACTCAAGCGATTTTTTCCATTCCCTGTTTAATCCGATTCTTGGAAAGCCTAAGCTACTTGTCTTCACAACTGTCATTTGATCTCCTCCTTTAAAAATCAATAAAAAAGACATTCACTTGTTTTGGGGATTTAGAGGTGAATGCCGCAAAACAGCAACTTGTGTTCGAGATCTGTGCTACATCAACTCTTGAACACCTCCTACCAGTCATTGGAGCAGCAGATCAACTCTCCAACCGGATATCTCATTCTTTCCAGATCAGAACAGTGGGTTTTTGAACTGCTTTCTGTTAGCTTTTCACAAATTTTTTCAAATCCAGATCAAAGCTAGATAACCATGTTCCTGATGATGAAATTGTTTAATAGATTATATACCGTCATGGCATTTTAGTCAAAATTATTTTTTTATTCTAATAATTTAAAAGATTAATAAAAAAACTGTAAATTTTCACGATCCTTTCAGCCATTCGAATGTTTTGTACCATTCCGTCAAGCTCTGGGAGCGTATGAAATGTTTTAATATGGGGAAGCTGATCATAGTCAAAAAATGTGTATTTGAGGTGGCTTTATACATCCATAAAGGAGTAGAAAGAATGATCTTATTAACAGGTTCTACTGGAACAGTAGGAAGAGAAATTGTCAAACAACTATCAGATCTAGACGTACCATTTAAAACTACTTCTAGATCAAAAAAAGGAAATGGAGTTTACTTTGATTTTGAAGACAATGATTCTTATCTTCCAGCTTTGAATGGCATTGAGAAACTATTTTTAATTCGTCCACCACACATTTCAAATATCAAAATGTACTTAGATCCAGTCATCGACTCCGCTAAATTAGCAGGAGTAACACAGATTGTTTTCTTATCCCTATTAGGAGTCGAAAAAAATCCTTTAGTACCTCATTATAAGGCTGAACGTTCTATTAAAAAGTCAGGAATTCCTTATACTTTCTTACGTCCAAGCTTTTTTATGCAAAATTTAGTTCAGCAGCATGGGGAGGAGTTACGTAAAGATCGTCAAATTTTTGTGCCAGCAGGTAATGGGAGAACAAGTTTTATTGATGTTCGTGATATTGCATCAGTGGCAGTAAAAACGTTAACTGAGCCAGGGCATAAAAATCAGGCATATTCACTTACTGGTTCAGAGGTTCTGACCTATTACGAGGTAGCCGATATGTTAACAGCTGAATTAGACATAACCTTTACTTATGCCAATCCATCTGCAAAAACATTCAGAAAGAGAATGTTAGAAAAAGGAGTTCCAAAAGAATTCATCACCATTATGATTGGTATTTATTTAACTGCAAAGTTAGGACTGGCTAAGAAGATAACATCTGATCTAGAGAACATCCTTCAACGGCAGCCGATTACTGTCAAACAATTTATCCACGATTACCGTGATGAATTCATTTAACTAGCAAAATCATGTGGCGTCCGCTAAAAAAGCTGGTCAATGGGACAGGAAAAGTCCTCATAACCAGCCAATTCATTATTGAATATTAACAAAAAAGTCTTTGTGAGCAGATCTTCATAAATTAAAAGGAAAGGAGTTTTATCTTTGCAGTTTTTTCGACTAAAATATCTGGAGAGGTTAAATATAGAAAACCATTTCCAATCAATGTTTTTGAGTAATCATCAAGAGGAATCGTTCGACGGATCAATTGGGCGTATAGCTCCGGCTCGGTCAATTTACGATTAAATGCTTTTTCTTCTATAGATTGAATAAGAGCCAATGCTCCGCTGACATGGGGAGCAGCCATCGATGTTCCCGTTAATTTCCCATATTGCTGATGAGGTAATGTTGACAAGATTTTTTCACCAGGTGCCACTAAATCAATTTGCTTATTCGCATTTGAAAATTCAGATGATTCTCGCGTGACAGATACAGACCCGACAGCGATCACTTCATTATATGCTGCTGGGTATGAGTATTCCTCTGTCCGCTCATTTCCATCACCTTCATTTCCTGCGGCACAGACGACAAGAATACCATTTTGGACAGCATGATCAATCGCTTTTTTCAATTCTGGAACATCATTGGGTCCGCCCAGAGACATTGAAATGATATCTACTTTCTGTTCGACGGCATAATTGATCCCATTAATAATCCATTCATATTGACCAGATCCGTCTTTACCGCCAAGCACCTTGACAATTAACAGGTTTGCAAGAGGCGCAACCCCTGAAATTCCTCCGCTGTTCCCATTGGCGGCAATCGTACCAGCTACATGGGTACCATGTCCATTATAATCATTGTATTGGTCTTCTTGACCGTTATCATCGCTAGTGAAGTTTTTTCCGCCGATAATTCGGTTAGCTAAATCTGGATGTTTGGTATCACAGCCTGTATCAAGAACTGCAATTGTAACATTTTTTCCTTTAAAACCTTGTGACCACAGCTCTGGTGCCTTAATAGCATTGATTCCTTCCGGCATTTCACTAGCTTCCAAAAGCTTTTCATCCATGACATAAGGAATTAATCGCATTTGCATGTTTAAAGCCTCCTTTTTTGTGCTGCTTTGGTGAGGTACAAGGTGCATGATAAAATTATAAAACATCTCTAAAATTTAAAAAAGGTTCATTTGTATTAATTTTTTGAAAAGTCCAAATTTTAAAAATAACGGTCGATTAGCTCATATCTATGAGTAAAATGAGGTACCCTATAGAAAAAAAGGAGTTGTTTTTATTATGAAAGAAAAAGATGACCATCAGGTAGAATTATCAATTAATCAGGCGGAATTTGTACCACATCCGAAGTTTGATGAGGAGTATACTCTTTTGCTTCATGAAAACTATCATTTCCTCTCAAATGAAGATATTTCAAAGGAAAACGAGTAATCTTTAAAATGCCTCATCTGATTAAAAAGCTGGTTCGTTTTTTGACGGAAAAAGAAACTTTCACATATATTAAAGGGTTATTATTGTTTTATTTATTGACAGTTGCCCTTTTTTTCTGTAATCTCATTTTGTCCGACCAATATAGCTTTTCGTTAGGTGAGGCTCCTGTATGGAGATACGCTGCTGCCCAAAAATGTCCAAAGACGCCAATGGGTCAACAAGAATCATCGACATAAGGTGATTTTTAACGCAGCTGACATCATGTCTATGCCATACAGTGCTAAAGCTCTACGATTGAAGGCGTTAGGGTTTTATTTTGTATGGCTTTTTAACACCTTCATTTTAATGAAATAGGTGTTTTTTTATTTTATAATAAAAATAAATAAATGGATTTTTCTAAGGAGGTGTGAGTATGGATTCTCCCCATTCGAGGCGGTTTAAACATACGAAAGACATCATTAGGCACAAAACATTGATTGAGGATGAGGAGATCTTTAAACATCACACCTTCTGTTATGGTGGTATAAGGATCTCCTAAAAAGGAGGTACAATGACCCATGTTGCAAAATATGACATATGATGAACTGATTTTACGAATTATTATTTTACTCAGAGATGGAAAACGAAAAGAGTTTCAACATCTTTTAGAGGAATTGCAGCCGTATGATATGGCGATTTTATTTAAAGAAATGCCAGAAAAGCACCGCGGGCGTTATCTTTCTTTTTTAACCGTTGATGACATAACCGATTTGATGGGAGAGTTAGAAAAAGAAGAACAGTTTGTTGTGTTAAATAAAGTCGGTAAAGAAAAAGCGACCCATGTCATGAACAAAATGGATAATGACGATCTTGCCGCACTTCTTGAGGAGATGGAACCGAAGCTTAAGGATCAGCTTCTTTCAAGCATGGAAGCTGAAGAATCCGAAGCGGTTAGAGTACTAATGAACTATCCAGCGGAAACAGCGGGAAGAATAATGACAAACCGTTTTGTATGGATTCCTCAAAACTATACGGTAAAGGAAGCTGTTATTAAGCTGAAAAGTTTTGCAGAGATTGCCGAGTCGATCAACTATTTATATGTGATCAATGAAGTAAAACAGCTTGTCGGTGTTTTATCTTACCGCGATTTGATTTTAGCTGAACCAGATGAAAAAGTGCAGGATTTAATGTTTACAAGGGTTATTTCTGTTGATGCCATGCAAGATCAGGAAGAGGTCGCAAAGCTCATTGAAAGGTATGACTTTCTAGCAATTCCCGTTGTTGAGAAAGAACATAAACTTGTTGGAATCGTTACTGTTGATGATATTATCGACATTGTGATTCAAGAGGCGAATGAGGATTACGAAAAATTTGCTGCTTCGGGTAAAGCGATCACGTTTGATACAAAATCGTATGTTGCTGCATACCGACGACTCCCTTGGTTAATTTTACTTTTGTTTATCGGTCTGATTTCCGGCAGTATCATGAGTTATTTTGAAGATACGCTTCAACATGTTGTGGCATTAGCCTTTTTCATGCCAATGATTGCCGGAATGACAGGAAATACAGGCACACAGTCATTAGCGGTTGTGATCAGAGGCCTTGCCAAAGAGGAGCTCAATAAGAAAACGATCTTTCGCTTGATTTTTCGAGAATTGAGAGCCGGTATCATTATTGGGATTGTATGTGCTGTTTTTATTACAGGCATCGCAATTGTTTGGCAGGGGAATTTTTTACTTGGTTTTGTGGTAGGTACATCACTTTTAGCAACACTTATTATTGGTACGATGGCGGGTACGATTGTCCCGATTATTCTTCACAAATGTAATGTCGACCCAGCGATTGCCTCAGGTCCGTTAATTACAACTTTAAATGACATTTTATCTCTATTAATTTATTTTGGTATTGCAACAGCATTTATTCATGCCTTATAAATAGCAGCCGCCCTCCTAAAAAAGGAGGGCTTTTTCTATAGCGCTGTCTAAAAAGTCCATGATTAACATGCATCAAGGAGGAGATTGCAAGATCCCGCTTGTTCATGCAGACCACGATGAGAAACCGTTAACGGTTTCTATATTTGAAGTGTGCATTTAGCTGCCCTTGAAGCATTTTTTTTCTTAGTTGTTGATCATTTTTTAAACTTTTTTCTTTTTTGCGCATATCTTTAAGGATCTCCGCTGTTTGAACACCGTCTTCGCGTTTATTTGCAATATCCATCAGCCGCTCTACATCCGCGAAGGAGTATTTTCTAGTTCCCCTTGATGATCGTTGCGGATAGATTAGTTTTCTTTCTTCATAATATCGAATTTGCCTTACTGATAAGCCTGTGAGCTCGCTGACGATACCAATAGAAATCACTTTTTTATCCTTGTAAGAATGGTCTTCGACTGTCATATTCCCACCCCTAAGACGACTTTTTTTGTATTATATAAAAAATTGAGAGAAAAATCTTATGAATTGTAATAAAATCTGACATTGATAAAAAATTTACGGAAGAAAACTTAACATAAACGATGAAACGGACTTGAAAATTTTATAATATTTATCTACAAAATGGATTAAGGGGGAGAGTCTATTGGTGAAAGAAGAAAAACAAGCTGTCCTGCTCGCTCAAGAAATAGTGGCTTTAGATAACAGAAGAGATGAATTGTTTGAAATGTTAATAAAACTTGCAGGAAAAGAAGCATTTCCACTATTACGTTCAGTGCAGAACGGTCTTTACCAAAAATCATCTTAAGTTGAGAAATCTTTACATGGTGTTTATTTTTTATTAACAAACCGATTGTAAGATAAAGCTGAGGGAATATCTGAAAATGAGAGGAGATACAATGAGTAAATTACTAAAAAAAGCATTGGAAGAAGAGAGAAATCACTATACGAAAAAATTGATTTCAATTGGTGCATGTCAGCAAGATATTTTGCATAAGATGACAATTACAGAATTGCGAAAAGAATATATTTACTTTTTCCAAAAAGATAAAGCCTCGCTTAAAAATAAATAAATAAAGCGGGGCTTTCTTTTTAATAGATGAAAAAAGAAGAAGGAGTTTCCCTATATTTAACGAAAATATATACGTGTAGAAGAGGGAGGAGATCCCCTTTCTTTTTGTGGGTGTAAGGGTTTACATTCGCTTTAATTTATTTCAAGAAAACAGTATAAGAGGTAGATGATATGAGACTTTCGTTTAATGAGGAAGAGGTTCACCGTGCCATGTCTTTGTACAAAGTTTTTGCAAGAGCTTTTAAAAGCATTTCAGAACATAGTATTCGGGATAGTAAGGAACATGGCTTTAATCCAACAGAATTTGCTGTATTAGAACTGCTTTATACAAGGGGAGCTCAGAAGTTACAGCAAATCGGTTCAAGACTGCTCCTTGTAAGCGGGAATGTCACTTATGTGATTGATAAACTGGAAAAAAACGGTTTTATCAAAAGGGAGCAGGACCCGAAGGATAAACGGTCTGTTTATGCGAAATTGACGGAAAAAGGTCAAACATACCTTGATGAAATTTATCCTATCCATACCATGAGAATTACACGTGCTTTTTCAGGATTGACAAAAGAAGAACAGGAAGAGCTCATAAAACTATTGAAAAAAGCCGGAATTCACAGCCAACATCTTTTGTTTCGTTAAAAATCGCTGTCTTTTAAGTGATCAAGAATCGCTCTAATTGGTTTATCTTGCGGCTGTCTAAAAAATTGTTCGAACGGGCATCCGATTTCATTTATCCTTTTGATGACAGCATCCATTGTAAAATCAACAGGTGATAAGCTGGAATTGATTTCTGACCAAAATAGTGGAGCAGCAACTGTTCCCAGTTCATTTCCTCTTGGAGAGTATGGACAGATTATCGTTTTTCCAGGAGCATGCTGGACATAGTCAATGTAAAGTTTTCCTTGCCGGTTTTTAATTAATCGTTCAGTTGTAAACAAATCAGGAAATAGTGAGACGCAATATTTCGCAGCAAAACTTGTAAAAATGCGAGTCTCATCATAAGTAAATGTGTTTTTTGTAAGCGGTATATAAATTTGTATACCTTTGTTTCCCGACAGTTTAGGAAAGGATTGAAGACCGAGTTGTTCAAATAAGTGCCGTAGTTCCTCAGCTGCGCGAACAGCGAGGGAAAACTCCGCTTGTGAAGGCGGATCAAGATCAAAGACAATTTCAGTCGGGTGCTGTGTATCAACTGTTTGAAAAGGAATATGAAATTCCAAGGCAAGCTGGTTGGCAAGCCATAATAAAACAGAATAATCATGACATAGAATATGTTCATGCTCTTGATCTTTAACAGAAGTAATAAAATCAGGGGCATAATCAGGCTTGTTTTTTTGAAAAAAAGATTCTTTACATGCTCCGTGGGGATAGCGAATTACTGTAAGCGCCCGATTTTTTAAAAAAGGCAAAAGAGTTTCACCCGATTCAATTAAGTAACTGATGTAATCTGCTTTTGACTTTTCGGTTTTCGGAAAAATGAGCTTGTCCAGATTTGTAAATTGCAAAGCTGGGTTTATGTTTTTTGAATGCAGTAAAAGCCGCAAATACGTGCAATCTTCCCATGACATATCGAACTCGAATTTGACAAAAGAAACTTCCCGCAATGTACCAAAATGGATTGTCAAATAATGCACCATCATACAAATCGAAGGAGCGATCACATATTCACCAGTTTTTACTTCTTTTCCATGTTGTTTGACAATCGCAAGGACAGCGTTTCTTTCCTGATTTGACAGGCCATGGGAAACTGAACCGATCTCTTTTATTTTTCCGCGATCAACAACGGCTATTGTGATATAACCATTTGCCTGATTATATCCTGTCATGAAAACGGCTGCTCGTTTGTGGTTTTTTAGTTTCACCCATTCAGCCGTTTTTTTGTTTTCTTTCCAGAGGCTGTCTTTTTTTTTCGCAACCACTCCTTCACCATCATATTTTTTAATGTGTTCCCAAAGTGAACGAAAATCAGACGTTTCTGATATATATTGAATTCGCTCATTTGAAAAAGGGTCAGGGGCTAGTGGGATCTTGAGCTGAACTGAAAAGTCATAAAGCATTTTCTTCCTTTCCTCATAGGATAATGAAGTGATGTTCTTTCCTCTGCATGTCAGTAAATCAAAGGCAAGGTAGTGACATGGTTGATGAGTAGCAGCTTCTAGAATAAGTTCTTTTCTTTTCAATAATCCTCGTTTTTGCACATATTCAAAATTTGAACGGTAACGGTTTGTTAATGAAACGATTTCCCCATCGATTGTAAATGGGAGATATTTTTCAAGTTCAGGTAGCTTTTTTTTAATATCCTGTGTAATTTCAGGAAAAGCGCTATTCAAAGAAAGACCATTCCTGCTGACTAGGGAAACCTCTGTTTGAGAAACGTTTAATAGCCCACGGTAGCCGTCATATTTTACTTCATATCGCCAATTTTTACCTAGTGGAGGTGAAGACGAGAAAGTGGGCTGCATTGTAAGGGCCATATTCTATGTGATCTGGGAGGCTTTTTTTCGGGATGTTTTTTGTTTTTTAGCCTCTACGCCCACTGTTTTTTCTTCTTTCACTACTTCTTGTTTTTTCGTTCGTTCAATACTTGCCTGAAGAGCGCTCACTAAATCGATCACATCCTCACGTGACGAAGTGTTTGCAACAGGAGTTGTCAATTCATTTTGATCAACCTTTTCCTTAATTTTTTCCATGACTGCAACTCTGTAAGTATCTTCATATGTTTCAGGCATAAAAGTAGTTGTCAGTTCATCAATTAATGAAATTGCCGTTTGCAGTTCTTTTTGGTTGACTTCTGTTTCTGTCGGCACTCCAGGGACATGTATCGTGTTTCGCACTTCATCAGAATAGTGGATCGACTCCATTAAAATACAGTTGTCGTATACCCTTAGGATGGCAAGTTGTTTTTTGGAACGAATTGTCATATGAGCAATTCCGATTTTTTCTGTTTCTTTCAGAGCCTCGCGAAGAAGGGTGTACGCTTTTACACCATTATCTCCAGGTCCGACAAAATAAGACCGGTTAAAATAAATTGGATCAATTTCTTTAAGTTGTACAAAATCAACAATTTCAACTGCTTTATCTTCTTGCTCTTCCTTTAGCTGATTCATTTCTTCATCATTAAAGGTGACATATTTTCCCTTGACATATTCATATCCTTTAACAATATCATCTGATGATACTTCTTGATGGCAATTTGTACACTTTTTTTCATATTGAATTGGTGAAAGGCATTGTTTATGAAGAGAACGCCACTTAATGTCTTTGTCTTCGGTTGCGGCAAACAATTTGATCGGAATATTGACAAGCCCAAAACTAATTGAGCCTTTCCACATCGTATGCATTCGTTCAACTCCTTTTTCCTTAGTGATGCCATTGTACGATTTGTTTCATGAATAGTAACATATGGATTTGAAGCATCATACAAAAAACTGTGGTAAAATCAAGTTTGTAAGTTCTTTAGAACTTGAAATTTTTTTAAGGCTGTGATTGATATCGAACAATTGATTTTGTCAATGGTAGAGGCTTTTAAAAACCTCTCATATTTTGGTGTGTTTCTTGCTTTATGTATTGAGTTCATACCAGCTGAAGTTGTTCTTCCTCTTGCCGGATATTGGGTTTATCAAGGTGATATGTCTCTTATAGGTGTCGTTCTGGCAGGATCACTGGGCGGTGTTGTCGGTCCATTAACTCTTTATTGGTTAGGAAGGTATGGAGGGAGACCTTTTTTACAACGCTATGGAAAGTATTTTTTTATTAAGCCGGAAGCGCTTGAAAAGTCAGATCTTTTCTTTGAGAAACATGGCGGTTTTGTTGCGTTTAGCGGCCGGTTTATTCCAGGGGTTAGAACGTTGATTTCAATACCATGCGGACTTGCCAAAATGAATGTTTGGGTATTCTCCATCTATACATTCCTCGCCATTACACCGATTACATTTGTGTATGTTTATTTAGGCTTTTATCTTGGTGAGAACTGGAGTGCTGTCGGTGGATTGTTGGACAAGTATCTTTTACCACTTGGAATATCAATTGCAGTCTTGTCTATTCTTTATCTATATGTAAAGTACAGACAAAATAAAGTGAAAACAGAAAGCCTGGCTTCTTTTTTGAATAAAAATAAGGATTGACAGATAAACGTTAGAGGGTTAATATGATCATATAATTCAATATTTTCTTTTTTCCCAAAGGGGAGTAGCGTCCGGTTTTAAAACCGGAAACAAAGTCGTCAGTTCATGGATCAGTTCCATCGGCTTTGTTGGCATGTATTGATGAAGATATAACCATGTCTAGCAAGACCTTTGCCTAATGTTGGCAGAGGTCTTTTTTGTTTTCTGAAAATACCCTGCTGGATTAGGGGGAATAAGAGAAAGAGACAATACTTAGGAGGAGTTTTTAAATGGATGTAGCATTATTACTTGAATATGGTTGGGTTCTTCTTATATTAGTCGGGCTGGAGGGTATTTTGGCTGCGGATAATGCTCTTGTCATGGCTGTCATGGTTAAGCACTTGCCTGAAGAAAAAAGAAAAAAAGCGCTTTTTTACGGATTAGCCGGTGCGTTTGTGATGAGGTTTGGCGCATTGTTTGCCATCTCATTTCTAGTCAATGTTTGGCAGGTTCAAGCGATTGGAGCAATCTATTTGCTATACATTTCCATCCATCATATTCTAAAACAACATGTTTTCAAAAAAGGCGAAAAAATAAAGGGAACGAAAGAAAGCGGGTTTTGGCCGACTGTGATTAAAGTTGAGCTTGCTGATATTGCCTTTGCCGTCGACTCGATTTTAGCAGCGGTAGCGCTTGCTGTTACATTGCCTTTGACAAACCTTCCTAAAATCGGTGGATTAGATGGCGGTCAATTTATGGTGATCTTAGCTGGTGGTATTATTGGTATTATTATTATGCGTTTTGCTGCAAGTGCGTTTGTCAATTTGTTAAAGAAGCGTCCGAGCCTAGAAACAGCGGCATTTGTGATTGTTGGTTGGGTCGGTGTCAAACTGACGCTTTATACACTTGCCCATCCGCAAATTCATATCATTTCACATCATTTTATTCATTCAGGAACATGGAAGTTCATCTTCTGGAGTGTACTGATTGCGATTGCTCTTGGAGGATGGTTCATGTCAAATCCTAAAAAACAGCAGAATGAGGCTGCATAAAAATAATAAAAAAACTGCCGGTAAATACTGGCAGTTTTTTGTTGGGGAATTTGTCGAAATAACTTTTCATTTTATTAACATGGGTGTTACAAAAACAGCAAAAAACCCCCTTAATCGTCAGCTTCTAATCGAATTAATCTAAATGAAGAACCATCTTGTTTGTCACAATTGAAAAATTAGAAATGTGTTCCACCTCTTCACCTTTGCGAATCCCTAATAAATTAGCTATCATAGATGAGTAGTATAGGGAGGAACTGAGGTGAAACCAGTGCTTAGCCTTGTGTTTAAGACAGGAAAAAAGAAACCGACATTAGAAGAGTCTGTAATCAGCATACAACAAGGAAATCAAAAGTTGCAAAACGAACTAATTGCTCAATATAAACCTTTTGTAGCTAAAACGGTTTCATCTGTATGCAAACGATACATAGATGATAAAGATGATGAATTTAGTATTGGCTTAATTGCATTTAATGAAGCGATTGAAAAATATTCTTCAGAAAAAGGAAATTCGCTGCTTTCTTTTGCAGAATTAATTATTAAACGTAAAGTCATTGACTATATCCGAAAAGAAGCGAGAAATGCTAAAAACGTAAAAATGGATTCGCAAGAAGGTGAAGAACATGAATCTTCTCAAAGTATGATAGAAGCAGAATTATCAATTGATGAATTTAATCGTCAGCTTGAACAAGAACAAAGAAGGGAGGAAATTTTACATTTTAAAGGAAGATTGAAAAGCTTTGGTTTATCGTTTTCTGATTTACTGGAGCACTCGCCAAAACACTTTGATGCGAGACAGAATGCAATTAAAGTCGCATATACGCTTGTTACCCACCAAGAATTGAAGGAGATGCTGTTTCAAAAGAAACAGCTACCTGTTAAACAGCTTGAGAAACTGGTTGATGTTAGTAGAAAAACTGTGGAAAGAAATCGCAAGTACATTATCGCGATGGTGATTATTATCACCGGTGATTACGTTTTCCTTAAAGATTATCTAAAAGGGGTGCTTCATTCGTGAGAAGAGGAATTGTAGTAGAAAAAAATAAAAAATGTGTTACATTGCTAACCCCTGACGGACAATTCTTAAAAGCAAAAAAAACGGAGGGAGAATTTGAAATCGGACAGGAAATTGCCTTTCCTGCAGAAACAAGAATGGAGCGAAGACGTGCAGGTTTTTTTGATTTACTCTCGCTTCGTTCGATAAAAGCCGGTGTTTTCTCAATTGCTGCGATTATGCTGTTTTCTTTTATGTTTATACCTGACTTTTTCAATAATAAAGCCTATGCATATATGACCATTGACATCAATCCAAGCTTTGAATTGGCACTCAATAAAGATTGTGAAGTTGTAGGTCTGGTGGCGCTAAACGAAGATGGAAAAGACTTAATAAACAGTATAGAAAATTGGGAAAAATCGGACTTCAAAGAAGTGATTAGCGAAATTGTGGAAGACAGCGATAAACAGGGATATGTTAAAGACTCAAAAGAAGTTTTAATCACAACTGTTTATGAAAATAATGAAGATGATTCTTATAAAACAATTGTAAAAAGTGAAATTGCCGATGTAACAGAAAAATATGAGAATCAGAATTTTAAGATGGAATTGGTAGAATCAGACATGGGAACAAGGGAAAAAGCCCAAAAAGAAGGGGTCTCAACGGGCCGCTATATCCGTTCTCATGAAAAAGAGACAAAAGATGAAAATGCTGTGGATGATCAAGACAAAAAAGCTGATCAACATCACAAAGATGAAGATAAAAAAGAAAGTAAAAAAGAGAAAGGGATCAAAGATGAGGATCAACCTGAACAACATTCGAATGATGAAGAATCCAAAATAGAAGATCAACCAGATGATGATGATAAAAAACCATTAAATCGAGATGAGACAGGTTCAGATCAGAAGAAAAAGAAAAATGAAGAAACGATTACCCCAAAACAAAATCCTCAAGACAAAAATAGTGACAAGGAAGATGAACAGTTAGAAGAGGGAAGTTCTGAGGATGAGAATGTCAATAAAGCTCCTTCACAAAAGGATAAAAAACCGTCTGACCAAGAAAATCCGCCGAGCAGCCCCGGCGAATGATTTAGGTTTTATTTATTTTTTTCATTTAACTGAGTTTGAGCCTGCTGTACAAGGCGTTTTGTCATTTCCCCGCCAACAGATCCATTTGAACGAGCGACCGAATCTGATCCAAGGTGTACACCAAATTCCTGAGCGATCTCGTATTTGAACTGATTTAATACTTTTTCAGCACCAGGAACAACTAGTTTATTAGTTCTGGTCATGTATTCCACTCCTTTACTTAAGGTTGCTTGTTTAGTTTAAAATAGATGAGCTTTTTTATGCTGGCAATTGTTGATATGATAATGAAAATCACTGGCTATTGTGAGGAAACTGCTGGTAAGTCCGTTGTTTTATAATAAAAAAAGGTGTATGCCTACAATTTGTAGTGCATCACCTTTTTTTAAAAAATCCTTTTTGAGTTTTTCAGTGCCTTCATTGGGAGCCGGTTTTTCACATGTGATATTTGTTAAATATTTGTTGGATCATTGTTTGTGCTGTTGTCTGAATATGGGAGACAACAACTGATAGTACGGTAACTGATGTGGTGTCTTTCACTATGCTCCATTCGTCATCTGAAAGATCATGATAGAATTCGCGAAGACGGTTCGTTTGTTCAATAACGATTGATTTCAGTGCCGATTCAATCCGGATATAATCTTTTATTTGATACACATACTCGAGGACTTTTGCATATCCTTCATAAAAACGAAGCGGGCTAACTACATCGTCTGAACGGTCGGTAATGGTATTAAAAACCATATTTAAAATAGGGCGGATCGTTTCAAAGTCATAAACTGATTTTAAATCCCGTACAATAAGAAGGATAACAGCTTGATCAATCGAGTATTTTTTGCCGAGGTCTGGATGACCCATTAAATCTTTAATATCCCGTTTAATCCAGTTTTGAATGGCTGTTGATTTTAAGCTTGTGAGCTCACATAAATTACCGAGTTCTACAATTTCATTAGTAGAAAGTCCGTGTTCTGTTTTCTGCTTTTTTCGTTCGTATCTCAAGATGAATTCGGGAATCTTTAGTTTATGTTCTGTTTCATGACTGGTTTGATTTCCTGAATTTAACAAGATTGTGAGCGGACTAATATCAAGCTGACCTTTTAAAGCATACATTAATTTTGCCATTTCCAGGCGAGTTAGTTGATAAGGTTCCATGTTCCACCTCGTATGTATTCATGCATTAATAAACATCATAAACATTATCTTACGTCTTATCGCTTGCATTTTCAAACAGATGTTATATAATTTTATTAAACAAGTTCATTTGAACTTATTATAACATGGAGGTTATGATGGGAAAAAGAATTCTTCTCTTTCTGTTGTCGAACATCTTAGTCATTACAACGATCGGTATTGTTTTATCGATTATCAGTTCCTTTACAGGAGTTGGAACGTATTTTACTGCTGATGGAATAAATTTACCAGCACTTCTTGTATTTAGTGCAGTTGTTGGCTTTGTCGGCTCCTTCATCTCACTTTTAATGTCGAGATGGATGGCCAAAATGGCGATGGGTGTGCAGGTGTTAAACCCTGAGAAAGAATCGCTTACCGATGAACAGCAACAATTGGTGGACCGTGTTCATCGCTTAGCACGTGCTGCAGGATTAACAAACATGCCTGAAGTCGGTATTTACAATTCCCGAGAAGTCAACGCGTTTGCAACAGGTCCATCCAAGAGACGCTCACTTGTTGCTGTCTCAACAGGGCTGCTTCAAGAAATGGATGACAATGCTGTTGAAGGTGTGCTTGCCCATGAAGTCGCTCACATCGCCAATGGTGATATGGTGACAATGACATTGCTTCAAGGAATTGTCAACACATTTGTTGTTTTCTTTGCAAGAATTGCTGCATGGGTAGCTACTCGCTTTGTTCGCGAAGAATTGGCACCGATCGTCCACTTTATTGCGGTGATCGTCTTCCAAATCATCTTCTCCATTCTCGGTAGTCTAGTTGTGTTTGCTTATTCACGCCACCGTGAGTTTCATGCAGACAGGGGCGGAGCAGACCTTGCTGGCAAAGACAAGATGATTCATGCACTTCGTTCGCTTGAGCATTATACAGCAAGAATTAAAGAAGAACAAGCTTCTGTTGCCACATTAAAAATTAACGGAAAAAAACAAACTTTACTTTTCTCAACTCACCCGGATTTAAATGAGAGAATTCGCCGTCTTGAAGCAAAATAAATCACAGACTCCTCTTGGATAGGGGAGTTTTTTTATGTTTATATAAAGTGCCTTTGAAAGAAAGTTTTTGTCATTTGCTGAAACATTCGAAAGTCTTGAAGCAAGTGAATTGAAAAATGAATTCAAACTCTGCAAAAGGAATTTATCTCATGATAGAATTGATTTTTTATTCGATGAGCGTATCTGTACATCTAGGAATGTTTCCTTTAAAATGGAACACGTTATGAATAACGACTACAAATAAAAGAGGAATATGATGAAAGTTTTAATGAAGAAAATGTTAAGAGTGCTTTCACCATTTCAATTGATTGCGCTTTATTATGTTTTAGCTGTTACAGTATCCGTTGTTTTATTAAGCCTTCCGGTTGCCCACCAAAAAGATGTAGAATGGTCTTTTATAGATGCATTGTTTACTGCGGTAAGTGCTGTAAGCGTAACCGGGTTGACAGTTGTTGATACGGCTAACACATTCAGTACGACTGGCATTTGGCTGTTGGCATTTATTTTGCAGTTTGGCGGGATCGGAATTATGACACTTGGGACTTTTGTCTGGCTTATTCTTGGGAAACGGATTGGTTTAAAGGAGCGGCGTCTCATTATGACTGATCAAAACCAGACCCATTTATCTGGTCTTGTGAAGCTGATGAAGCATGTACTTGCTCTGATTGTTTTGATTGAGTTAATTGGTGGATTGGTACTTGGATCCTATTTTTTGAAGTATTTTGATTCGGTCGAGGAGGCTTTTATCCAAGGCTTTTTCACCAGTATCAGTGCGACAACCAATGCAGGATTCGATATAACGGGAAGCTCAATGATTCCGTTTCAGGATGACTATTTTGTTCAGTTTATAGTGATTTTGCTGTTAATCTTTGGAGCGATTGGATTTCCGGTGCTCATCGAGGTTAAGGAATTTCTTTTTAGCAGAAAAAAGAATTATATCTTCAGTCTGTTTACAAAGCTTACATCGGTCACTTTTTTTCTATTAGTGGCTGGTGGAGCCATTGGAATTTATTTTTTAGAAGCTAACTTTTTATATGCGGGAAAACCTTGGCATGAAGTATTGTTTTATTCTCTGTTTCAGTCAACAACGACCCGAAACGGCGGTCTAGCTACAATTGATATCAGCCAATTTTCGGATGCAACCGCCTTGTTTATGTGTATCCTAATGTTTATTGGTGCCTCACCAAGCTCTGTTGGTGGAGGTATTCGGACGACTACTTTTGCGCTAAACTTATTGGCTTTGTTTCATTTTGCCAGAGGAAATAAGTCAGTGAAAATTTTCAAAAGAGAGCTCTACCAAGATGATTTGATGAAATCATTGATTGTAACGATGATGGCTAGTTTACTCGTATTTTGTTCAACACTAATCTTGACAATAACCGAAGACCATTCTTTATTACAACTATTGTTTGAAGTATGTTCGGCATTTGGAACGACTGGCTTATCAATGGGGATTACTTCAGATCTTAGTACAATAGGAAAAAGTGTGATTATCCTCTTGATGTTTATCGGAAGGATCGGCATTGTCACACTTCTTTATTTGATCGGAAGGAAAGAGATTGAGGCAAATTTTCATTATCCAAAAGAAAGAATCATTATTGGATAAGGATAAACTTTGTTGATTTCTTTTGTATGGTATAATACTTCATGGCGGACATGAAAAATAGGGGGAAAACAGATGAAAAATAAAATCCTCCATTTGTTTATGGTCATCGGTTTTCTGCTGCTGGCAGGAGCTTGTTCAAATGAACCAACAGCAAAACAAAGCATGGACCAATATGTAGACAAATGGAACAACCGAAACTTTGAAGAGATGTATGACCAGCTTTCAGCTGCCACAAAAAAATCAATCTCAAAGGATGATTTTATTAAACGCCATCAAACGATCTATGAACAGGCAGGAGTTTCTGATTTAAAGGTTTCCATTGTTGATCAGAATGATGAGGATGACAAAAAAGATGTGACAATGATTCCTTACAAAGTCAGTATGAAAACCTTAGCGGGACCTGTGTCCTTTAAGGGAAAAGCAAAGCTTGTAAAAGAAGAAAAGGATGGCAATACATCATGGAATGTTAATTGGAATCCCTCCTTTATTTTTTCTCAATTGAAAAAAGGAGAAACAGTTAAAGTTTCAGCTAAAGAACCTGTTCGTGGTACCATATATGATCGAAATGATAAAGCGCTCGCAACGAATACGGAAGTTCCCGAAATCGGTGTTGTTCCTGAGAAACTCGGAAGTAATAAAGAACAGGTTTTGAAAAATCTGTCAAAATTACTTGATATAGAGTTGGCGGATATCGAAAAACAATTGTCTGCCGGCTGGGTGAAAAACGATTCATTTGTACCGCTTAAAAAACTAAGGCCAGATCAGACGGACATTATTAAAAAAGCGACTTCTTTACCAGGTGTGTTAAAACAAGAAGTTGTTTCAAGATATTATCCTTACAAAGAAAAAGCTGCTCATTTAACGGGCTATATCAGACCGATAACAAAGGAAGAATTAAAACAAAATAAAGAAAATTATAGTGATCATTCATTACTTGGCATTGTCGGTCTTGAACATATTTATGAAAAGACATTACGAGGCGAAACAGGTTGGACAATTACAATACCTGAATCAAGAGCAACGATTGCATCAAAGGATGCCAAGGACGGGGCAGATATTAAAACTGTGATTGATGTTCGAAAACAAGAACAACTATACAACCAATTGAAAGATGATTCTGGTGCTGCTGTGGCTTTGGACCCGCAAACCGGAGAAACATTAGCGCTCGTTAGTGCTCCTTCTTATGATCCAAACGGGTTTTTATTTGGCTGGAAAAAAGGAGAATGGGAAAAATTAAACAAAGACGATGCAGCCCCATTTGCTGCAAAATTTAATAAAACGTATGCACCAGGTTCAACCATTAAACCGATTACAGCTTCCATTGGATTGAAAAATGATGTCATCAAACCTGACGAAGAGAAAAGCATCGTTGGTAAAGAGTGGCAAAAGGATGCATCTTGGGGTGGCTACAAAGTGACAAGGGTATCAGAGCGATTAAGTAAAGTGAATTTGGAAAATGCCTTGATTACATCTGATAATATTTACTTTGCACAAACTGCCATTGATACGGGTGCAGATCGTTTTACAGAAGGCTTAAAATCATTCGGTTTTGAAGAAAAGCTCAACTATGAGTTCCCGACAAGCACTTCCTCGATAGCAAATGATAAAATTGATTCAGATATTCTCTTGGCTGATTCAGGATATGGACAGGGGCAGATGTTAATGTCTCCACTTCATTTGGCAGCCACTTACACAGCCTTTTTAAATCAAGGAGATATGCTCAAGCCATACTTAATAAAAAAAGACGGTGATAAGAAAGAAATATGGCATGAAGGTGTTGTCACTGCTGAAGGTGCGGATACCATTACAAAAGGCTTGAAAGGTGTTGTTGAAGATCAGCGTGGATCTGCCTTTAGACCGGTAGAAAAGGGACTCACAATCGCAGGGAAAACAGGAACAGCAGAGCTAAAAAAGAAAAAGGGTGAAAAAGGAAAAGAAAATGGCTGGTTTACAGCTTACGATTATAAGAACAAAGATCTTTTGATTACAATGATCATTGAAGATGTCTCAGATCGTGGAGGCAGTTCATATGTTGTCAAAAAAGTAAAAAAGATCTTTAAATGAGGGCTATCCAAAAAGTTGGTTTTTTCTAACTTTTTGGAGGCCTTTTTTCTATAAAGTGGATGTGTGGAATCTTTTGTTTAGGCAAGCCTATAGATGAAAAATATGAACAGAAAGGAGAAAGGATATCATGAAACGAAAAGCTGCTCGAGATGAAGCTGCAGTTAACAATAAAACACCTGTTGAAAGCATGAGTGACCATCAATATATGACACAATTTGATGCTGAAAATGGCGATAGAGGTGCTAATCGTAACTCGAAAAATGGAAAACAGGGTGGAGCATGACAATGAAAAAGCATCAAAAAAGTAAAGAAAAACAAAACCATAAAAAACCGATGAATAAACAAGTGCTTGAAGAGGAGTTTTCAAGTGAACTTGGTGATGTCAATGCTTTTAAAATGCTAGATGTGATTGAACATAACAAAACAAAAAAGGCCAAGAAAAACAAACATTGCTGAAAACTTAGCTTTTTGGGGCTGTCCAGTAAGTCTCTTTTTGGACTTTCGGACGCCCTTTTCACGTTTAATAAACACTGATATATCAGCAGTTTGGCAAATTTATGCTCTTTTCGGACAGCTTTTTGATGTAATAATGGATCAATTGGTATTGTCTATCCTGAAGTAATTTAGTAAAACTAAGTACCATTTCCCTGGAAATATTGCAAAGTGAAACAAAAAAATATCCCATTGTTGTAAAAGTTTGAAACAAATGAAGGAAGAACTGATAGATTGTAGAATTATTGGAGGATAGGTTTTGAAGAAGGAGTGTAACAAATGACAGAGACTCTTGATTTAAAAAAATCCTTGAATCTGCAAAACCAGTTAAAAAGCCTGAAAGATGAGAATGATACCTTAAAAACGGAGTTGCATTATTACGAGTTGATGTTCAATGGAACGCTTGACGCTATTTTTATTTTAGACGAGCAAATGAATATCATGAGAGCAAACAATGCCGCTTGTAACATTCTGCAATGTGAAAAAACGGAGTTGTTGAACCGCTCCGCGATCGCGTTTTTGCATGCTGTTTCACCTGAGGAATTAACACGGAATATTCGGTGTTTTTTAGAACGTGGTTATCTAAAGAGAGAAGTAGCCATCAGGTTGGATAATGGATCAGTAAAATATGTGGAGTTTACGGCGAACAAAGGAGTAGGGGAAAATTGCATCTTTGTTGTTATGAGAGACATCTCATCAAATAAGATATTAGAACGTGAACGGACAATGAATGAGAAGCTCTTTAAAGATTTATTTCATAGGGCAGTCGAGGGGATTGTCATTTTTGATAAACAAGGCAGTTTTATTGATGCAAACAATTCTTTTTGCCAAAGCTTTGAGATTGCGACTGGTGAGCTCTCAAACCTGAAACTTGCCGATTTTGTATCCGCTGAAAATACCGATAAACTGAAGAATATGTTAAGAACTCTCTATAGAAAAGGAAAAGCCAAAGGTGAATTGCCAGTACGCCTGCGCTCCGGAACATATAGGCTGTTTGAATTGACAGTCACATCTAATATTTTAAACGGTTTTTATATGTCAATTATGAGGGATATTACTGAAAAGCGTCTCATGGAAAAAAAGCTGTTTAAAAGTGAAGAACGATTTAGAGAAGTGTTTGAAAATGCGATGGATGCAATTATTATCATGAACAAGGATTGGCAAATTGTAAAAGCCAATCAGTCGGCGTGCAAAATTTTTGAATTACCGATGAGAGAGCTATTAACAAAAAAGATCATTGACTTTGTTGACTTAACAGATAAACGTTATTTTTCTATTCGAAAGCGTTATGATGAAAAAGGGGAAATACGAGAAGAACTACAGTTTCGGATGGGAAATGGGCAATATAAAGAACTTGAGTTTACATCAAAGCGGATCATGTTCGGTAACCAGCATTTAACGATTTTAAGAAATGTCAGTGACCGCAAGCGAATGGAAAAAGAGCTGCGGGAAAGTGAACTTAAATTTAGAAAAGTATTCAATGGATCAATGGATGGAATTGTCCTTTTTAACAATCAGTATAAGATCATTGATGCCAACCCTTTAGCAGGAAAAATACTTCACATTCCGATTGAACAATTAAAATCGTTCAATCTTCTCGATATTTTATCTGAATATCAGATTGAAAATGCAGTTTCACAAGTTAAAACGATCTCTTTTGAGGAAATGGATAATGACATTCCATTTTTATTAAACAACCAAAAACAAATTTTAGAGTTTTCTTTTAAGCGAAACATTATTCAAAATATGAATATGGCGATGCTCAGGGATGTGACAGAACGAAAAGAACTTGAAGAGCGGTTGCGCAAGTCTGATACACTTCATGTTGTTGGAGAGCTGGCAGCGGGAATCGCCCATGAGATTCGCAACCCGATGACTGCTTTAAAAGGGTTTATTCAGCTGCTTGAAGGAAGTATTAAAGAAGAAGATCACTCACTTTATTTTAATGTGATTACATCGGAGTTGAAAAGAATAGAATCAATCATCACAGAATTTTTAATTCTAGCTAAGCCACAGGCTATTATGTATGAAGAAAAGAATATTATTAAAATTATGCAGGACACGATGGATCTTCTTCATGCACAAGCGAATTTGGACAATGTCCAGATGCACCTCGATTATTATGGCAAAATCCCACTGATTTATTGTGAACCGAATCAACTTAAACAGGTTTTTATTAATATTTTAAAAAATGCTATTGAGGTCATGCCTGATGGAGGAAATATCTATGTGAAAATTCAAAAGAAAGACACCAGCCATATTACAGTATCCTTGACTGATGAAGGGATTGGTATGGCAGAGGATAAATTAAAGCGTCTGGGAGAACCTTTTTATACAACAAAAGAACGCGGTACTGGACTTGGGTTGATGGTTAGCTATAAAATTATTGAAGAGCATAATGGAGAAATTGTAGTTGAGAGTATAGAGGGGAAAGGTACGACTTTTCACCTGACACTTCCTATTAGACAACACCATGAAGAGGAGGGTTAAAAGCATTGGGCTATTATAGTACAATCAATCTGCCTTTTGGACTAGCATATCTTGTTGAGCAAAATGGGCATTTGACACATTTCCTTTTTGAAAAAGAAAACTTGGGTAGTTTAATCAATTTAGATCTCGAAGAGCGGGATACCGAACTATTAAAAAATGCTAAACTGCAGCTTGAGGAGTATTTTAAAGGGAAACGAAAAGTGTTCACAATCCCGCTGTCACTAGAAGGGACAGCATTCCAAAAAAAAGTCTGGGGAGCACTGCTGTCCATTCCTTATGGAGAATCGAGGAGTTATTCTGATATTGCACATGCAATCGGGAAGCCTCGTGCGGTTCGTGCAATTGGCCAGGCGAATAAAAGAAATGCGCTTCCAATTATGGTTCCATGTCATCGTGTCATTGGGAAAAATCGGACACTGACTGGTTATGCTGGCAATGAGATCGATAAAAAAGCACTGCTGCTTGATATTGAAAAAATTTCTTATCAAGTAAATTGATTAAATATACAGTTCCATTTTTTTGTTTGCAACATATACTTTTATTAAGTTAAAAATGTTGGTGATGGTAAAAAAAGGAGGGCAAACGCATGAAACTGAGTCGCCCGCAAAAGATTGCTGGTTATGCTGAGTGGTTTTTCAAACTTCATGTTCTTACGGCAGAACAAAAAAAGGAAATTATTAAGTTGATAAACAACCGCTTTAAATAAAAAATCTTTTAATTTCATGCTTGTCTGTGATCAGTCCATTTTCTGTAATGATCCCTGATATAAGATGAGCTGGGATATGCCCTCCTTTCGGTGTGTTATGGACTGTTCGCTGACTATCAAAATGACTAGATGTAAAAGCAGGAGCAGCGATAAAAAGCGGGATATCAAATGTTTTAGCTAATACCGCTAACCGGTACGTACCAATCTGACAGGTGTCGTCATCATTTTTGATGATATAATCGGTTCCGGCAATTACAGCTGAAATATTTTTTTTCATTAACATGTAAGTTGCTGTATGATTTTTGATGTATGTAATTTCTGTCTCATGTTGTACTAGCTTCAGTTGATCATCATGCATTTCGCAAGTATAGATGTTAAAGTCAAGACATTTAGTATTTGAAAAAGTATTAGAGATCGTCATGATCATTTCACTGGGATGAAACAGTTGCAAAACATTTTGACCAATCTGCCGGTATATCTCTTCTTCCTTAATCTGGATTTGAATTGCCTTGTGAATAAGAATGGTTTTTGCCTCGTTCACCGATTTTGCACTTTTTGTCTTTTTGATTAGATCTTCCAACAATGATGAGAAACTCGCTGTCGATTTGATCAGTTTATCTTTTAGTGATGTCAGCTGTTTGTGGAAATTGGTAACATTTACCGAATTTATATCTTGGGCGTGAAAAGCAAGTCTGAACACAGCAATACCCATGGTTGGTTTGTTATGAATCGACTCGTATATATCTTCCGTCGCTGTTAAATATTCTGAAAATGGGTTTAAGATTTTAACTGCTGTTTCGTCCTGTTTTGAAAAATCCAACATGTCAATCACTCCTTCAGTACAGTATGAATCATGTCTTTTGTTGTATGGAAATCTTTAGCCTGTTCGATGAACTTTGCACCTATTTTTAAAGCACGCTCTTTTTGTTTGAAACTTCGGTTAGCCAGCCTCATTAATTCACATCCAGCAAAACCCACAGTGTCTGCAAATATTTCTTTTAGTGTTTTTTCTAGAAAATTGTTCGTTTTGTACACGTCTAAGCAGTCTTTTTCCCATGCTTCACTAAAAGAGGAACAGAAAGTTTCCCACATCGTTTCGATATGGTTGAATAAAACAATCTGTTGTTTTTCATTTTTGGATAATGCGGTGAATGTCAGACTAGCGATGAATTGCCCTAAATCAAAACCAAACGGTCCAAAACATGCAAATTTTGGGTCTGTTACTTTTGTTTCGGTTTCTCCAGCCCAAATACTGCCTAGATGGAGATTGCCGTGGATCAGAGTTTCTTCAGAATTGAAAAATCGGTTTTTCAGCTTGTCGATATGAACTTTTAATGTTTCGTTGTTGTTTATTTTCGGCATTTTATTAAAGAAATTCTCCTCCCAAAAGTTTGGGGATGTAAAGTGTTTGATAAGCCGTTTTTTTACCTGGGTGTCCAATGCATAGCTGGAGGAATAAAATAAGGTTTTTCCAAGAAATTCTCCAATATCTGTTGATAGATTTGGATAATCATTCCCATTCATTAATCCTTTTTTGACGATCTGCAAATGGGATAGATCATCTAAAACTGTTACTGCAAGATCTGTATCTGCATAAACCACCTTTGGTACAAGATGAGGAACATATATTGATTGATGAAGAAGTGCGCTATTTTCAATTTTCGCGTACTGATTTGCATCATGTATTGCTTGTTTGATGATTAGCCCTTTGTTTTGAACCTGATCATAAACCTGAAAGATGAGATTGTGATGATCGTTATCCATCTCCCGACAAATTAATTTGCTCCCATTTGAAAAAAAACCAAGCTTGAACATAAGTGCTACTGCTGAGCTTTCTGTTAAAAGATTTTGAACGACAGTCATTTTGCTCCCTCCTAAAAGTAAAAGCCTCTTTCCCAGTGAGAGAAAGAGGCTGATCGCAATCCGCCTCTCTTATCTCTCAGAAATAGATCTGATGGATTTAGCACCGTGCCCTTAAGGCGCAGCTGCGCCCCATTTCACAATGGAATTACGGTCGGTTGCTGTTGGGGTCATAAGGCCAGTCCTTCGCCCAACTCTCGATAAGAGAAAACAGTATGAAATTTTAATGTTTGAATGGTTGTTGAAAATATTAACAGTATTCGCGTTTCTTTGTCAACTGTTTTTTAATATAAATCTTCGCGGATATCTGCAAAAATAGGTATTTCTTTGTGGATTTTTTTTAAATCATGAAGGTCAATTTCCGCTCTGATGACGGCTTCTCCATCTTGAGCTTCAGCAAGAATGTTTCCTAATGGATCAATGATCATACTGTGACCGGCAAATTGGTTTGCTGGATCTTTTCCCGAACAATTGCACGCAGCAACAAAACATTGATTTTCAATGGCTCTGGCGATTAGGAGGCTTCGCCAATGATGAAGTCGTGGCGCTGGCCATTCAGCTGAAACAAACAGTATATCAATCCCTTTTCTAGAATGTTTTCTGATCCATTCAGGGAAACGGATGTCATAACAGATGACACCAGCTGCTTTCATTCCCGCTAGTTCAAAGCAGCCGTCAGTAGAGCCGGAGGAGAGATAAAGATGCTCATCCATCAGTTGAAAAAGATGAACTTTACTGTATTCTTTAACAAGATCTCCACGTTTGTTTGTGATGTACATCGTATTGTAGACATCATTTTGTTTCTTAACAGCAACCGATCCACCAACAATATTGATATTGTTCGCTTTTGCTGTGTTCTGAAGCCATATTTTCGTCTGCTTTCCCTCATCATCTCCAAGCTGCTGAAGGTTCTCCAAATCATAGCCTGTCGTCCATAATTCGGGGAGAATCAACATATCAGAATACCGACTCTCAGCTTCAATTAAACATTGTGCTTTTTTGAAATTTTCTGAAGGATTTCCGTATGATATGGCGAATTGTAGACAAGAAATCGTCCGTTTCAATCTGTTTCACCTCGTTTTCGTAATTTTCGTAATAATTCCTCAATATGGGCTTGATGAAAGGAAAGGTGAGGTTTTTCCTTTTGATAGTATGCAAGTCTGTCGGAAACTGAACCAGTGTGAAGTTCAAATTTATGTCCATCAGGATCTGAGAAATAAATCGAATCTTTATCACCTTTATGACGTTTTCTCCCTTTCAGCACCTTCACACCTAGTGCTTTTAGCTTCGCCTCCCAATCCGGCAAATCGATTTGTGCAATTGAAAAAGCAATGTGTGTGTAGGAATCATGAATCTGTGTTCGCTGAATGTTTTTTTCTTCGTTCAATGCCAGCCAGATTCCGTTTAAATCAAAATAAGCCGTTTTCTCGCTCTTTACAAGCCATTTCGCCGCAAACACCTTTTCATAGAATCTAACAGAGGTTTCCAGGTCAGAAACGGAAAATAGGAGATGATTAATTCCTTTTATTTTGCTACTTTCCATCTAGTATCCACTCCTTTTGTAAGCCGTTACAATCAAGTGATAAATCTATTATACTCGAGTAAACACTTTTTTTAAAAAAATGGGTTTACAAAATAGGTATAATCTGTAATAATGCTCAAGTACGCAAAATTTGGAGATTTGTCACTTTATGTGGTAAGGGGGGAAAAGCATGCACATAGACAGAGAAGCATTGCTAGTTTCCATCAATGAAAAGCGGCAAAAAATGGTGGAAGCTGCTGAAATTCATGGATATACAGGACATGAGACGATTAAACAAAGTCAGGAATTAGATCAATTAATCTATCAATATCAAAAAATGTCTGTGATCGACAATGGTTCGTCAGAACAGCCACTGCATCATTATGTAGACCGCAATGACTGTCTGATTGTTGAAAAATATACGGCATAATGAGATCCGTAATAAGCGGAGGATCTTGAGGCATTTTAATCCGCTTTTTCATTTGATATCGGCAACTTGATCGTTACGGTTGTCCCTTTATGCTGTTCACTTTCTATATGGATCGTTCCTTTATACATAGAGATAATTCGTTTACAAACGACGAGACCAAGTCCAGTTCCTTTTTCTTTAGATGTAATGAAAGGTTGGAAGATTTTGTCCAGCATTTCCTTAGGAATTCCTTCTCCGTTATCTTTCACAACAACTTCTGCCATTTGTTGGTCATGTTCGATTCTAATGGTCAGTTGCCCGCCGTTTTTCATAGATTCTAAAGAATTTTTAGCGAGATTCAAGACAACTTGCTTAATATGATCTTTATTGCAAAAAACGTATGCAGAATTTTTTGCTTGATTATGGACCTCAACCTCTACATTATATAAATGTGCTTCAGAATAAATAATGGGCATAATTTCATCGACCATGTCATTCATCATATTTAACTGCCATTCCTCTGCCGTCGGTTTTCCTAGCACAAGGAATTCACTGACAATTTGATTGATTCGCCTAATTTCCTGATCGATTACTGAGAAGTACATTTGATCTTCCTTTGAGGTATATTTTTTCTGAAGGAGCTGGATAAACCCACTGATCCCAGTGAGTGGATTTCTAATTTCATGAGCTGTGCTCGCTGCAAGGGTGCCAATCAATTCTAGCTTGTGTGTTTCATTTTGGGCGAGCTCCTGCTTTGTCCGCCTTTTCAGCAAAATATACTGTAGTAAGAGGAATAAAATGTTAAGTAAGATAAAAATGCTTAAAAATGAAAACAACAGGCCGCGAGCCATTTGTTTAGACTGAACGGGAGTTGGATAAACTTCAAGCTTCCAAGAAATTTGATCAAGATATGCATCAACAGTTTCACTGTTTTTTTCTGGAGGCGAGCTTCCTGCTGTAAAAACAATTTGATCTTTTTGATTAAGAACTTTAATAGAAAGTTCGGGACTTAACATATCGATAATGTTTTTTAAGTAATCGATGCGAATCGTTGCCATTAAAAAATTTGTCACACGGTCTTTCTCATCAAAAACAGGTGTAAAGATATTCAGCTCATTTCTGTCTGTTGACCCTTCTGTACTGTCGATAATAACAGATTTTTTTGAGTTTTTAGCTTCTTTCAAAACATCCTTGCTAAACAGTATCTTTTTTTCTTGACCAGGCTTTGTATTTAACATGACATCGCCTTTTGTATTCAGCAAATACAGCGCAGAAATACGGGGTTCTTTTTTATAAGTTTCTGTTAGAATTCGTCCAATCTGTGGTTTGCTAACAGGATGGTTAAGGGCTGTTGCCAAAGTACTCATTCGGGCTTCTGTTTCACCAATTAAATAATTGAGTTGGTTGCGATGAATATTCATCGTAACAGACGCTATCCGCCGATGTCTTTCAGCTATATGTTCTAGTCTTTCATTGTATATAAAAAAACTGATAATAAAAGCTGGAATCATGACAAAGCTCAAATAAAGTATAACTTTTTTTAACATTTCACTCTCTCCCAATCACACAGGAATAGAGGTATTATAACACTAGTACGAGCTGAATTATAGAAAGCATGATTAAAATATTTGACTAACATAAATATCCTTTTGTTAAAGGATATCAGTTGACATTTTTCATATAGTTTATTAATGTTTTTCTGTAGTTTGTTTCTTTTGGAGTTGAGAGATCATGAGTAATAGTGAACAGGAACAGTCATTAAAATTATTTATTGTGTTATCACGAGCGTACAGATCAATTAATGATCATATGAATAGATATATTCATCAATATGGCTTAAATCCAACCGAATTCGCGGTTTTAGAGCTGCTTCATCATAAAGGAGATCAACCCCTTCAGCAAATAGGTGACAAGATTCTACTAGCGAGTGGAAGCATTACATATGTGGTCGATAAATTGGAGAAAAAACAACTGCTGGTGAGAAGAGCATCTTCATCTGATCGCCGAGTCACTTATGCACAAATAACCGATCAAGGGGTCAAGCTCTTAGAACAGATATTCCCTGATCATGCTAAAAAGCTGCATCAAATGATTAGTGTATTAAATGCTGAAGAGAAAAAAGCTTGTATTGAACTGCTGAAAAATGTAGGTTTGAACGCGAAAAAACTTCATGATGACAAACAATAAGGAAGCTGCTTTTGGCAGCTTCCTTATTGTTTCGTATTCAAATTTTCTTGACCAATCGGGAGGATGAGAACTTCAACTCGTCTGTTCTTTTTTCGGCCTTCTTCAGTATTGTTTGAAGCGATCGGTTTATATTCCCCATAGCCTTTTGCGCTGAATGTCTTGGCATCTAGTTTTCGGTTTTCAATTAAAAGTCCCATGAAATTGACAGCCCGCATAACACTTAAGTGCCAGTTTGATTTAAATTCAGAATTTCTTATCGGTATATTATCTGTATGGCCGCTAATCACGATATTGCGCGCCGGTTTTAGGACGAGCAAATCGGAAACTTCTCTAGCTAGCGGAATATCTTGTTGACGGATGACCGCTTTTCCAGAGTCGAAAAAGATGTTGTCTTCAATGGATAGAAGGAGTCCTTCATCTGTTAGCTTTGTCGTTACTTTTGCTTCAAGTTTTTTTTCTTTAATAAACTGGTTCACCTGTTGTTGGATTTTTTCCAATGAATGTTTGTCTTCCTCTTTTATACCAGCTTTAGGTTCATCCGGTTTTGTCCCATCATCAGCAGTGTTTTCTTTCGGCGGTGTGAAGCTTGAATACTCCATCATTCCTGTTCCACCAGACAGCACAGTATTGAACGATTTAGACATCATTTCAAATTTTTTGGCGTCAATTGAGCTCATGGCAAACAGTACGATGAAAAGAGCGAGAAGAAGGGTAAGTAAATCCGCATAAGGGATGAGCCAAGATTCATCTACATGTTCTTCATGATCTTTATGCTTCTTTTTTTTAGCCATTTTGATTGTCTCCTTCAGAAACGGCGATATTTCCTCGTTCGCTGGTGGATACATACATTAAGAGTTTCTGTTCAATCACTTTCGGTGACTGTCCTTCCAAAATGGAGAGGATTCCTTCAATCATGACTTCCCTGACTCTCACTTCTGCCTTGGATTTACGTTTTAATTTGTTGGCAAAAGGATGCCACAATACATAACCTGTAAAAATCCCCAGTAGGGTGGCAACGAATGCGGCACTGATAGCATGTCCAAGGGCTTCTGTATCACTCATATTTCCAAGTGCGGCAATTAGTCCGACAACAGCTCCTAAAACACCTAGTGTTGGCGCATATGTCCCTGCTTGGGTGAAGATGCCTGCGCCAACTTGATGTCTTTCTTCCATTGCACTGACTTCTTCTGTCAAAACGTCGCGAATGAAATCGGCACTCTGACCATCGACAGCCATACTCATGCCATTTTTTAAAAACTCATCATCTATTTGACTAAGGTTAGCTTCTAAGGCAAGAAGACCGTCACGTCTAGCAATTTGTGCCCATTCGGAAAACATTGGGATAAGCTCTTCAACTTCGATCATCTTTCTTTCTTTAAACAATATACCGAAGAGCTTGGGAACCTTTTTGACATCCCGCATTGGAAAAGCAATGGTAACTGCTGCGGCTGTTCCGACTACGATGATCAGCCATGCTGCCGGATTGGCAAGAACTGCAGGACTGACCCCTTTCATGACCATTCCGACACCGACTCCAATGATCGCTAAAATGATTCCAATTAATGATGTTTTGTCCATTTTTTCACCAATTCCTTTTAACTAACTTTTCTATAGTTATTATCGGTTTATAGGATTGGAACTTTAGGATGTTTCAAAAATTGCTAAGAATAAGGACTTTTGGATTATGATTAATAAGGGACAAAAGTATTGTTCGATCAAAAAGACCGACTTCTTGAGGAAGAAGTCGGTTACTCTTACATATTTGGTTTAACAGTGATATTATTGTTCTCGACTGTGACAACAACTCCAGAGATCTCTTCGTTTTCAAGCAGGAGGTCAGCTATTGGATCTTCGACTGTTTCCTGTATCGTTCTTCTTAAAGGACGTGCTCCAAATTCGGGATGGCGACCAATTTCAGCGATTTTTTCTTTTGCCTGATCAGAAACCTCGATTGTCAGCTTTTGCTCATGTAACGTTTCTTCAAGCTCTTTCAACAGCAGTTCAGTGATTTTCATGAGATGCTCTTTCTCAAGTGGTTGAAATTTAACAATATGATCAAACCTGTTTAAAAATTCTGGCTTAAAGAAATCACTTAAAGAGTCAATCAAAGATTGTTCACTTAGCAACTGTTCTTCTCTGTTAAAACCGACAGTTGTCTGCTTTTCGGCAGTTCCAGCGTTACTTGTCATAATAATGACAGTGTCTTTAAAGCTGACTGTTCGACCCTGACTGTCAGTGAGGCGACCATCTTCCATAATCTGCAGGAACATGTGTTGAACATCAGGGTGTGCCTTTTCAATTTCATCAAGCAGGACAATACTGTAAGGGTTTCTGCGGACTTTTTCTGTTAATTGTCCTGCTTCATCATGTCCGACATATCCAGGAGGAGAACCAATTATTTTTGAGACGGCATGTTTTTCCATATATTCACTCATATCAAGACGAATCATGGAGTCTTTAGTGCCAAACAGTTCTTCTGCAAGTCTTTTAGAAAGCTCGGTTTTACCAACACCTGTTGGACCAACAAACAGGAATGAACCGACAGGTCTATTTTTTGATTTGAGTCCAGCACGGCTTCGTCTAATCGCTTTAGCAACTTTTTTAACTGCTTGTTCTTGTCCAATGACACGGCTTTTGAGGTTTGCTTCAAGCTCTCTCATTTTTTTCTGATCATCATGCTGAAGCTTGCTGACGGGAATCCCGGTTTTTTCTTCAATGATCGCTTGAATGCTTTTCAGACCGACTGTTACTTGTTTTGTTTCTGTGTTGTGATCAAGTTTATTATACAATTCAGCTTCTTCATCCCGAAGCTTTGCTGCAACTTCATAATTTTCTTCCTGCAATGCTTTTGCTTTTTCTGCCTCTATTTGTTGCAGTCGTTTTGAAGCGTCCTGATCACTGATGATATCGAGTGCTAAATTCGCTTTGGAACCCGCTTCATCAAGCAAATCGATCGCTTTGTCAGGGAGGTGGCGATCTTGAATATAACGGTTTGAAAGGACGGCACACGCTTGAATTGCTTCATCTGTATAAGAAATTCCATGGTAAGCTTCATATTTTTCTTTTAAACCGTTTAAAATAGCAACCGTTTGTTTAATTGTCGGCTCATGTACGAGAATCGGCTGGAATCGTCGTTCTAGCGCAGCATCCTTTTCAATTTGGCGATATTCTTTTAAAGTTGTTGCACCGATGACCTGCAACTCGCCTCTGGCAAGGGCAGGTTTTAAAATATTGCCTGCATCCATAGAACCTTCGGCAGAACCAGCACCCACTAGCAGATGGATTTCATCAATGAAAAGAATCGCATTTTTCCGTTCTTTCAATTCTTTTATCAGCTGTTTCATTCTTTCCTCGAATTGTCCTCTAATTCCTGTATTAGCAACAAGTGATGCGACATCAAGCAAGTAGAGTTCTTTGTTTTTTAGTTTGCTTGGAACAGCACCTTCAGCAATTTTTAACGCAAGACCTTCGGCGATGGCAGTTTTACCGACACCAGGCTCTCCGATTAATACCGGATTGTTTTTGTTCCTCCGGTTTAAAATTTCAATGACGCGTGCTACTTCATGACTTCGTCCAATAACAGGATCAATCAAGCCTGTTTTCGCAGCATTTGTTAAATTGTTCGCTAGTTGATCAAGCAGACCATTTTGCGACGGTGATTGTTGATTTGCTTGGGAAGGCTGACTGAAAAAAGAGCTTCCTCCAAAAAAGTGATCTCCGGAGATATTTGAAGGTTGTGCGATTTTTTTGTAGCAGTCTTCACATAAATCCATTTGTTTTTTTGTAAAGTTGATTTGAATGTTAAGGCGAATCGTCGCCTCATTTCTTTGACATTGTTGACAACGCATTTGCCTAACCCCCTTTAATGATTTTGACCTTTTTTGACCAAAGGTTTAAGAAAAAATGGTCGTTTGTTTGACCATCTCTGACTAATAGTATACATTGACTATCTTTGACTTTCAAGATCTTTGCTTCATTTTTTCTTTTGTTATCGATTGTAAGTTGTTCTTCTATTTTGAGAGCTTGGCTCATATGGTGTAAAGTGAGAAGTCGGGTACTTTATGGGGGATAAGGATGAGTCAATCGAAAGGATCCGCTTTACAACTTGCGTTTGTCTATGTAGGAACTGTGGTAGGAGCGGGATTTGCGACGGGAAGAGAAATTGTGGAATTTTTTTTAAAGTTTGGCTGGACAGGTCTGGCCGGCATTTTGATCAGCGGAATGATGTTTACATTTCTTGGTGCGAAAATTATGTTAATCTCAACGAGGATTAATGCGAAATCATATCAAGAATTAAATAAGTTTTTATTTGGGAAAACATTAGGGAAAATCATCAATGTTTTCTTGCTCCTAATTTTACTTGGGGTTACGTCTGTGATGTTATCTGGTGCGGGTGCCATTTTTAAAGAACAATTAGGGCTTTCTAATCAAATGGGAATGCTTGTGACAATTGTTTTAAGCTTATTCGTCATGATGTGTGGAGTGAAAGGAATATTTAGTGTAAATCTTATTGTCGTTCCCTTATTGTTGCTGTTTTCAACGATCGTCTTGTTTGATTCATTTATTTTCGATGATCCGTCTCTGCATTTTCCATTGGGACTTTCAGCTAATCCGGAATGGTTATTATCTGCTGTCTCGTACGGAGCTTTTAATTTGTCACTCGCCCAAGCTGTCCTTGTCCCACTTGCCTCTGAAATCAAATCGGAAGCCATTATTAAAAAAGGTGCGATTATTGGAGGGTGTTTGCTTACCCTTATATTAACGGCAAGTTTTTTGTCACTGTCAACTTTACCTGATGTTCTTTTATATGAGATCCCAATGGCGCAAGTCGTTTATATTGTTCAACAATCAGTTCATATCATTTATTTGTTGATCATTTTTGGGGAAGTTTTCACATCTGTCATCGGTAATTTGTACGGTCTGGAAAAACAGATTAAGGAATACATTCAAATGAAAAGTTTTTATATTTTTGTCCTGATTCTGGTTACCATTTACTTAACCGGGCAGATCGGCTACGGTAAATTGATATCAACGATTTACCCATTCTTTGGACAGTTGAGCCTTGTGTTTATTTTCTTTCTCATGATGAAAAAAATGCCGAAGTGTTAGGGAGACTTGGCGATCGTCTTGTTTTATGGTAAGATGGCGAAAGAAAAATTGAACAAAATCCGCTTAAAAAACTGCGGGAGAGGTTCTAGCAAAACCCTCTATAAAAAACTAAGGAAAGCTGTATCCTTGGGGTATGGTCTTTTTTCATGTTTTTTTGCTGGACACCTTTCCTTTAGGAAGGTGTTTTTTCATGATGATAGAGTCTATGGAGAAGCGGAGAAGGAGGAATTATGAAACAGGAAAAAGCGATCGTTGTATTTAGCGGCGGTCAAGATAGTACCACATGTCTATTATGGGCATTAAAACAATTTCATGAAGTAGAAGCGCTTACTTTTCAGTACAATCAGCGGCATATTCAGGAAATTGAAGCTGCAAAAAAGATTGCGGAAAAGCTTGGTGTCAAACATCACCTATTAGATATGGCACTTTTAAATCAACTGGCACCAAACGCTTTGACGAGAGATGATATTAAAATTGAAGAAAAAGAAGGTGAACTTCCGTCAACTTTTGTTCCTGGGCGCAATCTTGTTTTTTTAAGTTTTGCAGCAATTCTCGCTTATCAAATCGGAGCCCGGCATATTGTGACAGGTGTTTGTGAGACAGATTTCAGCGGTTATCCGGATTGTCGCGATGCTTTTATCAAATCGTGTAATGTTACTGTCAATCTAGCAATGGAGCATCCATTTGTCATTCATACACCGCTCATGTGGTTGAATAAAGCAGAAACATGGGAGCTTGCCGATGATTTAAATGCCCTTAATTTCGTCAAAAATGAGACACTTACTTGTTATAACGGAATCATGGCCGATGGTTGCGGTGAATGTCCAGCCTGTAAGTTGCGGGCTAACGGGTATTACGAATATATGAAAATGAAAGAGGTGAGAACTTAAAGTGCTTACACATAATGTTGTTGCGAAAATGATCTATGAAAAAGATGAGGGCTTTTTGGAAGAGCTTAATAAACCTTATTGTGTTCAAGTTTTTGTACGAGAAACACTCATCTATCGTGCAAAACAAGGTGATCATCATGGCTAAGCCGATTCCTGTACTAGAAATATTTGGTCCGACTGTTCAGGGAGAAGGGATGGTCATCGGCCAAAAAACGATGTTTGTTAGAACAGCTGGTTGTGATTATTCGTGCAGTTGGTGTGATTCAGCTTTCACATGGGACGGCTCAGCGAAACATGACATTCAATGGATGACTGCACAAGAAATATATGAGTCGCTGCGGAACATAGGGGGTGACGCTTTTTCTCATGTTACCTTGTCAGGGGGAAATCCAGCCCTGTTCAAACAATTAGATGAACTGATTTTCCTTTTGCGAAAAAATGGTATACAAACAGCGCTTGAAACACAAGGGACATTATATCAGGATTGGTTTACAAAAATCGATCATTTAACAATCTCACCGAAACCGCCAAGCTCAATTATGAAAACTGATTTCAAAAAACTTGATGAAATTGTGAGAATGCTTCAGGAAAATGACAGGCTGGCAGCAGCAAGCTTGAAGGTCGTCATTTTTACGCCTCTTGACCTTCAATATGCAAAAGGTGTTCATCAGCGTTATCCATATCTCCCATTTTATCTCCAAGTTGGGAATGATGATATTCATACAGAAGAAAGGGGGCACCTCATCGAAAAGCTATTGCGAAAATATGAAGAACTAGTTACTGCTGTGATGAGCGACCCTGAATTAAACCGTGTCCGCGTTCTTCCTCAGCTCCATACTTTGATCTGGGGAAATAAACGAGGCGTTTAACAAGAAAGGAAGATCAACATGTCAACAAGAAAAGACTCAGAATTAGAAGGGGTAACCCTCCTTGGAAACCAAGGAACGGACTATTTGTTTAACTATACTCCCGCAGTATTGGAAGCTTTTCCGAACAAGCATCAAAATAGAGACTATTTTGTTAAATTCAATTGCCCGGAATTCACATCCTTATGTCCAAAAACAGGTCAACCTGATTTTGCAACCATTTATATTAGTTATATCCCAGATCAAAAAATGGTAGAAAGTAAATCATTGAAACTTTATCTTTTTAGTTTCCGTAACCATGGAGATTTTCACGAAGACTGCATGAACATCATCATGAATGATTTAATTGAATTAATGGACCCGCGTTACATCGAAGTCTGGGGCAAATTCACACCAAGGGGCGGAATCTCAATTGATCCCTACACAAACTACGGTAAGCCAGGCACAACATATGAAAAAATGGCAGAATACCGCTTAATGAATCATGATTTGTATCCGGAGACGATTGATAATCGGTAGGGAGTTGCGTTTGGAGTTGTGTGATCGGAGTGTGACCCGTAGTGTGATGCCGGTGTGGTCACGAATCGACGGCCCTCTTGTGACCACGCGGTGACCAAAATAATACGAATGTGTGACCACGATCCCCGCCTTTTTCGGTGGGGGGTTTCTTTGTATTTGACGATCAAATCTCGCATAAGTCATTTATCTTGACCGGCTACTATAAATGCATTTATTTTGCGAAACTTAAAAACGTAACGTGTCCGATTACTATAACGCGGTAAACACTGGAAGACGCTCGGAGTAAGTACGTCATCCTAATCGAACTATATCGGACTATATAATAAGCCTCGGCCTTCCCACGCGCGACCCCTTGATCATTTTACGATTCTTGACGTTTGAATGCGTTATAACATCGATAAAGTGTGCGTACAATATTATAGAAGTAAAGCGGAATATTTACGATTTATTACGGTTCAATATGTTATGCGTGTAAAGTTCTAAATGTAATCAAAACTTATAATCAAAAATAGGGGATAAAAATGACCGTTTATGGATATGCGCGGGTATCAATGGCGGGGCAAGGTTAGAAGCGCAAGTAACAGCACTAGAGGCGGAAGGTTGCGACGAGTTATTGAGCGAACATTTTACGGGTACAATAACAGAACGACCAGTATTTACGGGACTACTCGCCAAGCTAAAAGAGGGCGACACATTAGTTATAACGAAACTGGATCGTATTGCTCGCAGTGCAACGCAAGGAAGCGAGTTAGTTCGAGAACTTATTGATCGAGGTGTACGTGTACATATTCTAAATATGGGCGTTATGGATAATCGTCCAGCATCGAAACTAATTCGGAATATATTCTTTGCGTTCGCTGAGTTTGAACGGGATATGATCGTAGAGCGCACGCAAGAAGGAAAGGACATCGCAAAGCAACGTGATGACTTTCGCGAAGGCAGACCGCGTAAGTTTAGCAAGCGACAGATCGACCATGCTCTCGACTTACTTGCTACGTACTCATATACCGAGGTAGAACGGATGACAGGCATTAGTAAAGCAACGTTAGTAAGACGTAACCGCGAACGGAAGGTGCAGCTATAAAGGCAGTGTCTTTTTTTTATGCCGGGGGGATGTCAAAAGCTGAGCCGGTTCGTCAGGCGGTTTTTAACTGCGCATTTTAAAAAAATCACTTTGGGAAGCTGTCCGGTAGATTCAAGAAGTACTTGCGCAGCACAAAGGAGTGAAGAATAACGGGGAATAACGGGATTGATGGGATTATGGAACGAAGACGAAGGCGAAGCTTGAGGCGTTATTGAAGTAATTAAAGGGGTGCTATGCCTGCTCGCTTTTTTATAAATCGAAAAAAACCTTGAAAGGCATGAGCCAATCAAGGTTTCTGTTGTAATAAGAATTCAGTTTATAAATCAATTTTTTCGACAAACAGTCCTAGGGCGCTTATTTCTGGAATGATTGGTTCTAGGGATTTTGAACTTTTAACCCCCATTAAATAATCGTATCCGATAAATATTTTTAGCTTTCTCGGAGAAAATATATCAACCCCAATATCTTCTCTTAGCTGTAACCTACATAAACTCTCAACTTCATCAAGACCCGCCTGACTTCCATTAAAATTTGTATAGAAGTCAAGTAAACTTTCGGAGTACAACTGGGAATAAGGTTTTATTAAATTTAAAAATTCGTCTTTTGAGAATGAATGACATAAATTTGCTACAGATAAACTAGTAAGTGAATGAAATTTAATTATTAGTTTCACTGCATCAATATATTTATCCTCAACCCTTATATACTCTTCATCCGTTAGTAATATTCCATCGAAAGATTTCCCAATATCACTGATTGCAGTCCACTCATTTTTTTGATAACATCCAGTTTCATCCCTGAACAAAGGGTCATACTTAGAAATTCTGTACTTGTGCAATATTAATCACCTATCCTATTAAGATTAGCATCATATGTGCCCATCCTAGTGCCTTTACTATTTATAGCTGTCGGGGATTTCGCCATCTTCCAAACTCCACCATTGTGAGGTGGTGAACCATCACCACTTCCTACATCCTGGCTAATGTAGGTTTTAGTTTTCTTATTATAGTAAATTTTCTCGCCATTCCTCGCTTTATAATTTGTTGGTTCATACCCAATCTTCTTTGCTGCAGCTGTTGATTGTTTAGTTGTCATTCTTACCCAAGAATTAACCTTACTAGTACCCTTAGTTCCTTTGTTAACTTTCTCTATTTGAGAATCAAAAGACTTCTTAATGAACTGAATGGCTGCCTTTTGTAATCCTTCAAAACTAAAAACATTTATAGGGATTCCTGCTACCTGCATTTGTGGAACTAAAGGTTTTTTAGCTTTATTAATTTTTGAAGCCGCCTTTTTAGAGATATTGGCGCCTTTTTCTAGCTTTGAGGCTTTTCCTCCTATGTTTCCTACTTTTGTCGCAGAGGTCACAAATAAACTAGCTATAGTTCCTCCTAAATATGTAAAATAATGTGCTTGTGATTCGGCATCACCATGCGTTACTTGCTTATCGTAAGTGTCTTTTAATTCGGTTGTTAAATTTTGAAGGAAGATCGGTGTCTTTGATAGTACCGATTGAGTGTCTCTCAGTACCTGTTCTGGTCCTGAACTATGATACAAATAATTACCTAATGCTGCAAGATTGCGACCAAGTGATATTCCGCCTTTAATAAAATCTTTTCCTAAATCTACTGTAGCTCCACCAGCACCTTTGTAGATATCTTTTACCGCCTTACTATGTTCTTTTGCATGTTCAGGTGGAATATACCACGTACCACCTTCATGTATGAACGGGTTGGGCAATGGATTTTCAAGTTCACTCGACTCGTTTTTTACTCTGCTTTCTGGAATCCGGCTAACGATTTCGTATTTTACAGTTCCATCAGACATGTATTCGCGAACAATTTGACCGTTTGAATACAGCGTATATTTTCCGCCAACAAAGTCTTTACTTGTACCGATCTCATCTGTGACGTATAAAGAAACCGTTGGTTTGTGATCCATTATATTATACAGCTTCCCGTTTATAGTTTGCATGCTAGTATCAATTTCTTAGAGGTAAAAACGGACTCGACTTCATATTTCTCATGTTCCGCTAGTTTTTTAAGCATCATATTCATAGCTAACTTTGACGGATCTTCCATCTGCTGAAGGAGAGAGAGACCTGAAAGGTCTGAAACGCCTTGAGATTTTAAAATCGATCCTTTCTCATAGGTATTAATCTCAATTTTTGGGCCTGACGTATACATCTTTCCAAGTGTTTTCATGTAGGTTTTCATCGTCTCGAGATCGTTTGCAGCTGTCTTCAACTCGTTTGTTTGCTCTCTGTCGAATGTGTTTAGCTTTTCAAGTGTGTCGTTGATCTCTTTCAGCGCTTGTTTCTGATGCTTATCAAAATCACTATCGTCCAACTCGGGTAAATCGACAATATGTTTGACTCTTTTGATAACGTCATTCGTTGAGGAAACCATGCTTTTCGTTTCTCTGTCGGCTTTAGTTAAACCGTCTTCAAGGTCGTTCTCGAGAAAATGTTGTGAGATCAATCCATCATCATGAGATTCTAGTGATTTTAGCGATTTTTTGATTTTCTTGAGTGCTGATGTGTATTCTTCGATAAATAAATCATAGAAACGCAAAAAGGGGGTGTGACACTCCTCGTAAAAATTGCGAATCGCCTCACCGCCTTTTCCCTTTAAAGCATCATCCAGGGCTACGATACCATCAACGCTTTTTTTAATTTTGGCGATTTCTTTGGATTGAACTTTTAATTCGTCAAGCGTTTTATCGATTCCTTCACGCAACGCTTGAACATCAAGAGTTTTCATTGCATTCTCCTTTTTAATACATAAAAATGACATCCAATGAAAAGTTTATCACTTTTATGAGAGAAGCAAATGAATCATTTGGTTTAGGTATATAAACCTAAGTTAAGATATCTATTTATCACTATCTGGCTGGTAAAGAATAATATTGTCTATTGTATACGACCCAGCTTTTGAAAGATGGTTTAATACAGCTAGAATTTTTTCAATGGTGTCAAGTTCTAATCTTTTAGTTTTTCCTTCACAAATACTGGCGAAGAAGTCCGCGAAAAGGTACAGGTGCTTAACGTAGGCCACGATTATGTATTCTATATAGACGAAGAATGGCTTACTCTTTATCGACTATATCACGGCTCTAACGGTCTGGAAATCGGTAAGCATGCAGAATTAATTTACGATTTACCATACGTTTCTAATTCAGTAATGGATATCGAGACAGTCGCGAATATGAACACAATCGAGCTTTTGGCGCACCTTGGCGGAAAATTGGACGAGCTGGTCGATAGAGAGTGACCGCAGTGTGACCGTTTTGTGTGAGCGTTGATATGTCAGGATTTTAACGGAGGATTCCGCCATGCCGATTAAAGAAACAGTTGCTTCTGATATTAAATATTTATTCTTTAAGATTCTTTTCTATATGAATCCAAGCATTTTAGGCTGTTTGCTTGAGGTTCTAAAATATAACTATTTTGCAATGTTAGAGGTAGTGAAAAAATTGTCAAGTGACATTTCAATTATTAAATACATTACTTGTTTAGGCCTATTTTTTTATTAATTTTAAATATTTAGGGTCTTCGTCTTCGAACATTCTGCCTTCTGATTTCTTATTTGCTACAAAAAATAACTCCTTTGCCTTATCGAATCTTTGTAATTCATAGGCTATTTTTCCAATAATAAACTCTCTTTCACCATTGTCTATACGTTCAAGATCACAAATAAACATTAAATCTGACCAGTCCATCGCATCCTGTGGTTTATTTATGAATAGGTAAGTATAAATTATATATTTTACAATATGATAACTTTCATCATATAGAACTCGTGGTTCTGGTAATGCCATCCATGCTTCTTCTAAAAGTTCAATTGACTTCGCATAATTTCCATCACTGTATTCTTGATCACTTTTCTCCATTAAATTATCAACTGATTCTTTTAGCATTGAATTTGGAAATTCCATAATATTCCTCCTTAAATGTGTTCACTTATATATTTTAAATACTTTTTGTCATCTTCTTCAAATAAGCTACTTCCGTCCAACATGTAAGCCCTTAACAAGTATTCTTTTGCTTTTTGTACCTCTTCGCATTCAACTAAGCTTTGGCCAAGCCTCATTAATATAAGTGGATTATGATAGCCATCAGGACTATTTAATGCATTATAGAAACAGTTTTTTGCATCTTCGTATTTTTCTAAAATAAAGTAAGTATCACCTAACGCAATGTAAATCCAACTGCTAGCTTCCCAATCTATTTTTGGAGAAGGTAATAAGTCTAAAGCAGCCTTATACTTTTCTATAGCGTCATCAAATCGATCTTCATCACTCAATTCATCCCCCTCTTCGCATAATCTTACAATCTCATCATATAGATTTTGATCTAGTTCCATTTGCTCTCAAGCTCCTTTTATTTAATTTGGGGGAGATATCTGTCGCGAAGCTTTCCTCCCTGAGAATGATTTATTCTATAATTGCCAAATAGTTAGGGGTCTACATCCATTCTCACATTCTATTAGATTTTGGCCTATAAGATCTACTTATCTTATTCCACCAAGATACTGATTCCGTTCCATGAGGTATATCTGCTTATTTTATAGAATGCCATTTACCATCAATTGATCTTTCAACGAACTTTTAAACACCGTGTAATCACAATTATCACAGCGGTTGTGGTGAACGTCCGGATCCTCTCTGTAGTCGTAAACAGTCGTTGTGTCGTATGATCTATTCGTCCTTAACGCCCATTATAAGAATACGACATAAGCTTGATTGATTCAATGTTATATCAAGTTCCCTTCTTCGTCTTTTCATTGGCATCCAAGTACCCACAGTGTTAACTTGATTCCGAAGCGGTACCTTATAATCTAGCAGCTCGTCATCCACTTAGCGCAATCCATATTTTGATAGATCGATTGAGATAGGAATTTATAAGTGGAGCCATGTCTTGATATTCAAATTTCAAGGCTTCGTAAAGAACGTCTTCAGGCATCAATAGGGAGGGCAAGTAAATATCCTTACCATCCCCAATACAATTGGACATTTCTCAATAGAGAATTCGTTGTTGCACGCATTAAGGTCGGTAGTGAGCCGGAGAGATTTACGTTTAATCCTAACGTGTTTTATCGACAGGCGAAGGCACCGGATAAGACGTTGCTTGCGCTGTTTAACGTGAAGAGGTCGTGATTGGGACGAAAAAAAGCCCTCTCCTCTTTTAATTGAAAGAAGGGGCTTAATACTATTTTTATTTATTTTTTGATTCAATGTATTTCTTTAAAAATTCTTTGTCCTCCTCGTCTTCAGGCCAAAGTCCGAGATAGTCATGCTTCCATATAATTCTTCTTTCATAATCATCAGCTTCAGATAAATCTTCATAATTATAATCGATGTTGAATTCACCATCACTTTGGATAATCATAGTTAGATTTGTCCAAGCTTCTTGATCACTATTCTTAAATTCATACCATAGTTCTGATAAGTTGTCTATTAGTAGTCTCCAAAGTTTACGGTATTCTTCTTTCTCAATCTCAAATAACTCTGGTATATTATGAGAATGTACTGGTGAATCACTTCCATCAGGATAATAATAAAAGAATCCTTTCCGTACATCTTCCAAGATTTCACCATAAATGAAAACTTTTGACCATTCTTCAGGTATAGTCTCTACGATAGTTTCTGCGATTTTTTGATAAATTGTATTTAATCCATTTTCATTCATTATTATTTCCCTCCATGTATATTATCAAATTTAACAAATTTCCATTTTCTTTTCCGACCTTGTATTTTATCTCAAAACTTGTAGGCCTTTGTGAGCTTCCTTTATATATTGGTTTTATTTTAACCTCTACTGATTTTTCATGTTCCAAAGCATCAGCCCATATGCTTTCAAGTTTTTTTCATTCGCCTTTATTTAAGTTGGTGTCCTTAGGTACCTAAGTTCTAGTAGTGATTTTTGTTAGTTTTGGGATGTTATATGTGTAATAATAGGTTCAATTGGCACTAGATAGCTATAATGTTAGTTTATTTATCCCAATAAATTCCGATTTCCTCGAACGAAGCCATACTTTCACTCACACCTTCAGGACTATCTGCTCCAATTATTTTTATTTCACTTTTTGTCAAGGTAATGTATTCATTGGGATTGTTCACTTTTCTCTTAAATATGAATTTTAGTAAGTCTACTTGTTCAGTAGCCATCTCATAATAATCTTGCCAAGAATAAATTGCGGAATCGACATCCATAAACTGCCTCTCTAATAAATAACCAGCATATTGTATTATTTTTACAATATTATCAACTGAAGTAATCGAGTTGTTATCTCCCCAAAATACAGTACTAATAGATGGTGAAGTTCTGCCATCTTCATCTTCTTCAAGAAGATATTCTAAAGTTTCATTTTTTGCTAACTCAAGAACATCCTTTGGTGCACTAGTGAAAAAATCCCAAATTACACCGATATCGTTTCGGATATAGTTCTCATTTCGGAATGCTCCAACAAAATAATGATCTCTGAAACTAATAGTACCTCTTACTCCTGAATCATCAACGACACTATAGTTATTACCATCCCATGAATGTTCATATGACAACTCAGGATAATGAGCAACCATTATGGCATGCACTATCGAGGAAAGTATACAACCGTTCCACAAATTCCCTTTATTTAACTGGCTATTTAAAATCATAGGTTTCATTTTTATCTCCACTCTAGTTAGTCATGTTTTATTTCTTGGATTATCATGAACTGAGGATCACTTATTTGTTAACTTGATTTTCTTTTGAGAAGATACTTGAGCACTACTGTTAACTGTTAGTATCATCTTTATCCCTCAGGATGGTATGATCTTTTTATTATAAACACTGATGCTAAAATGAGGAAAGTTTGATTACAAATAAGGGTTTGTATGCTAAAATTATGAAAAAAAGCAGGTGTTATTTTTGATCTCAACAAAAAAAGAATTGCACGATTATTTAGAACAAGATAAAAAATCTTTAGGAATCTCACACCGAAAACCAAGATTACTAGGGGATGATATTTGGAAATTTCAAATCTGTCTTAGAAAATATGAATATTACGCAAATATCAACTCCAAGTTCCTGAAACATTTTTATAGATATTTACATAAAAAGAAAGGGTTAAAACTTGGCTTTGATATCCCAATTAATGTGTTTGGCCCAGGACTAAGGATCAACCATTGCGGATTACTTATCGTCAATCGCAATGCGAAAATCGGTGCAAATTGTGATATTCATCAAGGAGTTAATATTGGACAGAACCACGACCAATATGATGTTCCGACGATTGGTGATAATGTTTGGATTGGGCCTGGTGCGAAGTTATTTGGCAAAATTAAGATAGCGAATAGAATTAAGATCGGAGCAAACGCCGTTGTGAATAAATCTTTTACCGAAGAAAACATTACAATTGCTGGTATCCCCGCTATAAAAGTTAAAGGGGCAAAACAGTAGCCCGCTCGTCCTGAGCTGGGCTGTATCGTGTGTTATCCATTAACGAGAGCTTTCAAAGTGATCTTTTTCTAAGGTCAATCGACTGATCGTGTCAAAATAATGCTTCTTTAAAAGTAGCCTCCTTTGTCATCTCAATATGTTTTATCACCGCTCATGATCGCTTAATCTATGTATGACACATTCCGAAAACTTTATGTACATGTCTTTAATAAAAGCTGTGCCCTTCACATCCATAAGCATGTTCTTCTAAATTGATGATTACACCATATTTCTGCTAACCCAATCCTATTTTGATTAGCAGCTAAAGTGACAACAAAATCATTACTTGTTGTTTTTTTCTCTAGCTATATATTCTTCTTTTACAACATTTCCAACTAAGTGGACAGTTTTTTCGTGATACCTTAAATCTTGACCACATTCAACTTTTACAAATAAAACCCAAATTTTGATGGTATTAAGCTTTCTCTGATAATATTCATTGTTTTTCCTCCATAATCCCCATTTACCAGTTTAAACATGCGACAATATTGAAGCCAGATTTAAGCCAAATAATTTAAATCATTTGCTTGTTTAGTAAATAATGAAATATACCTATTTTTCACAACTGTTATGTGGTTCTAAACTCTCATTCTTCTCTTTTGGACGAAAAATACATATCGAATGAAATATGGTTGGTTTATAATAAAACGGTTCGAAAAAAAGTTGGAGGAATTTTATAGTGAAGAATCAAAAAATAATCTTACTTAGTATGTCAGCGTTATTATTATTAGGCGGATGTCGTGCTATAGAAAAACCAGAAAAGCAACTTAATCAAAAAGAGTTAGAAAGTGTTAAAAAATTTGGAGATGAAATGTCAAAGGAAAAAAAAGTCGATAAAAAGTATCACGGTAAAATTAAGAAAGTGGTTAGGAAGTTTTTTCTTGATAAATATAAAACAAAGGTGAAGGTCAATAAAATTGTTCGAAATGTCAATAGTGTTAGAGTGTTTGTCGAATCTGAAGGGCAGCCTCATTTTTATACAGAAGCCAGCCTTATTATGCTCAATGAAGATGATATTCTAGCTGGGGTTCATGCAGAAAAAGAGGATGTTGAGGAAGCGATTAGAACTGGAATTTATGCAATGGCTTGCGATAAAGAATTCAAAACACTTGACAATTATTTAAAAAAAGCGACTTCGAAATATCATGTCAAAGCATTAAAGCAAGAGGTTCGTCTTAAAGGCTACACAACCCCATATTACAATATATCAATTTCCTCTGATGCTTTTGGTGTTGACCTAAACAAAATGTATATGAAAAATCCCAAACGAAGCAAAGAGGAATGGCGGAAAATCTTAACAACACATCAATTGAATGATAAAAAAATAAAGATCAACATTCAATTGTATTTGGAAACAAAAAAGTTGAAGGATGATCGTTCAACCTTAAACAAAATCATTCGTGATCTAAAGAAAAAGGATGATATAGCTCCGGGTATATATGAAGTACACATAAAACAAAAACAGATTGAAAAATCTACCAATCGCAAAAAATAATTGTTCTTGTGGGGTACTGACAATGACTAAATACTTGAATAATTGGAGAGTATCAAATGGTGAAGTTAAAAAAACTCTTAACGTTATGTATTGGAATCCCATTACTTTTGGGAGGATGTATGAATTTGCATGGTGAACATGATAAAAAAATGACTGCTGAAGAACGGCAAAAACAATTCGAAAAGGAAAATTATCTCCGTATTCAAGATTATACAGGACAAGGCTATGAATTGGATGGTGGAACACAAACAGCCGGAATCGCCAAAGCCCATCACGCTGAAATCGAAAAAGCAGTCAAGAAATTTTTCTTAGACAAATATAAAACAAAGGTGAAAGTCCACAACATTGTCGGTGCACTTCAGGCAGCTACTGTGTTTGTTGAATCAGAAGGTGAACCGCATTTTCATACATATGCCGTTGTCCCGATCGATCTAGAAACGAAAAAAGTTTTAACAGATAAAGTTTTTTCTCAGGAAGGGCAAGTTGAAGGTGCAATTAACACCGGTATTTATGCAATGGTTTTTGATCAAGAACTTAAAAAGCTTGATGATTACTTAGATCAAACGGTGAAAAAAGAACCGATTGTCGGTACTAGACAAGAAGCAGTTAATCATATTGGCGGAGAAGGATACAGTACGGTTTATTACTATATAACAGCTTTTGGTGATAACCTTGATAAAGCTTATTTAAAGTATTTAAAAGATCCAAATAAAAGCAAAGAAGATTGGAAAAAAGAACTTAAACATAAAAAAATAGATCCCGAAGAATTTGATGTTACTATCCATTTGTATATGGAAAACCCAAACACAGAACCAGACAAAACAATCTTCAATCAGATTGTAAAGGATATAGAAAATATGAAGGGGCTTGCACCAGGATTATACAGTGTGTTTTTACATGATAATACAATTAACAAAAAAGCGGGTTCAAATTCAAAAGACAATACGCTTGAACGAACTGATCCGAATGACATTATCAAGAAGTAGGAGTATTTATTAAATGAGAGATGAAGCAAAAAATGCAAAAAATAAAAAACCAATTAGTGAAGATAAAAATTTAGTAGAACTAGCAGGATACCATTCTTATAAAAATCCTACAGAAAAACGAAAACTTAATGTTGACGGACATATTTATAAAGTAGTTAATGCAGTTTACAAAGACTCCACCGGTCTTGACGTAATGACAGTAAAAAACTTAGAAACAGGCGAATACACCATCGTCTACCAAGGAACCAACCTAACCAATGGAGACCAAGACCTTGACGCCGATAAAGATCTTGCCATAGGTAGGACACATGAACAGTTTAAAGCAGCACGTGACTATTTTGATGAAATGAAAAAAAAGTATGGTGATAAATTAACATCTGTTTGCGGCAATTCGCTTGGTGGTGGTTTGGCGAATGATGTGGCTGTGAAACACTCTGATTTGAAGTGTGTGACGCTTAATCCGTCGGTCTTGCCTGAAGGGGAAGTCGATCATGATCAAGATTATCCGAATATCACAAACTATTTCAGTAAGTATGATCCGCTGACATCTGCGGAGTCTGGTGCGATGATTGCTGACCGAATTCCGGGAAAAGTGATTGAAATACAGATTGGGATGGAAAAATGAGAAGAGCATTAATGGAGTAGTTAAAGATTTGGAACAGGTAGAATCTGACGTTGAAAAGTACCGTAAAGGTATCGAAATTTTCACTCAATGCTTGTATAATTTGCCTTTATTAATAAAAGAATTCAAACCATATATTGACACCGCCATTTTTGAACCGCTTGGCTTCAGCAACATCAATATTTATAATACGGCGGCTGTGTCAACTTTAGAAGAAACAGAATTCCTCTTTTTAGACATTGTTTATCAGTTATCAGATCATAAAGCAGAAGCGATTACCGCCTTATGTCATACAGCAGAAGAGATTGTAAAAACGCTCCGACTATTCAAAGGCGATGTCACAAGGGCAACGATGTAGGAGAACCGGGAAAAACCGCCAGACAATGAGCCTAGCGGTTTTTCAATTTTTGGAAGAACTTGCGAAGTACATTTTAAGGTTCTGAGTGGAATTCTTGTGAATGGGCGATTTAATGTAAGGAGTCTTTTATAATTTTATAGTTTTTATGATTGACGACTGTTAAAGAATCCAATTCTAGGTCTCTATAATTATCCATAATGGTGACATCGACAATTACTGAGTTTTCATTAACTTTTTCGACAACTCCGGTCAGTCCATTTTTAAATTCAATGACATTTCCGACTTTTGCAATTTTCAAAACGACTTCCTCTCCTTTTAAAAAAATAACCTATTGAAAGTATTTTGCAATATTTTCATTGAGAAGTAAAGTAATTTGACACACAAGTTCCGTTCCATTGTCATCAGCAATGACTAAGTGATATAGTAACGTCATAAGAGAAAGAAGGGGAGAGAACGATTGACAGATGAGCATGTAATTGATTTTATAAAACAGTTAAGGGAAGGCGACATTCACGAACTTCGTGTGAAAAAGGAAGATTTTTTGTTCTTTAGATCTATTTTGACAAAACAGGAAGATTTCAAACACTTCCACGGTGTTGCCCAACGAGGTGGTGACATCATTTTTCAATATATGACAGAACCGAGAAGTTGAAAAGTTTTCTCACATGGTGAGAAAGCTTTTTTTAATATTTTTTAGACTTGTCTCATATGATGAGGTAATAATCAGTGAGACAAGGGGAGACCTCATGAACCGTTTTGTGAAAGGAATTATTCTTCTGTCGCTAGCCGCATTTTTTGCGGAATGCCTAGAGTTTGTTATTAACATGATTCTCGCTCGAGAACTTGGAGAGCATGGCATGGGGCTCTATATGAGTGTTTTGCCCTCAATATTTTTAGTTGTTGTTATCGCAAGTCTTGAGTTGCCTGTTTCGATATCAAAATTTATTGCGGAATCTAATCCGAGGTTACATGAAAGTATGTTAAAACATGCTTTTCGGATGACAGCAGTTTGTACCGTTTTTTCTACGGCGATAGCGGCCATCATTCTTCCATTCATTCCTGTTTTTGACTCCTATCATCCCTTGATTAGAGGAATTGTGATTGGGATGATCCCCGCTGTTGCATTTACATCGATTGCGCGTGGCTACTTTATGGGTGTTCAGGAAATGGGGAAAATTGCAATAGCGAATGGACTGAAAAAAATTTTTCAGCTTGTCGGCTTGTTTTTGTTTTTTCAATGGTATTCCTTTTCATTACATACATCTGTACTTATTTCATTGTTTGTTCTGTTTGCAAGTGAAGTGGTTGTGTTTGTTTATTTATATTCCCAGTTTCTTTTGGCAAGACGCGCAGTTGCTGAGGGGAGACATGTCCATTTACGGAGAAACGATGTTTTGAAACGGCTCTTGACTGTTTCCATTCCCACCACAGGTTTGCGGATTTTTCATGCCATTGCCAATGCAATTGAACCTTTTTTAGTGAAAGGAACATTGCTCATTGCAGGTGTTTCGAGCACGGCAGCTATTGATCAGTTTGGTATGCTGTCAGGTGTTGCCATGACGATTGGCTTCTTTCCGGCTTTTATCGCTCATTCATTAATGATTGTCATGATTCCAAGTATTTCTGAAAGCTATGCATATCAGCAGTATGACAAGGTGATCAAGCGGATTAAACAGGCGATTTTCATCACATTGCTTTACGGAATACCATCTGTTCTTGTCATGTATCATTTTGCAGAACCGCTGACCCATTTGTTTTTTGATTCAATTAAAGCTGCTCTTTATTTAAAGTTGTTATGGCCGTATTTTTTATTTCACTTTTTTGTCATGCCTTTGCAAGCTTGTTTAATTGGAATTGGGCTTGTCAAAGATGCATTTTATCATAATGTTTGGGCCAGTATCGTATCGTTTTTAATGATGTATCTGTTTGGATCAATGGAAAGTCTACAAATGGTCGGTATCATTTTAGCGATGAATACGGGGATGATTTTGCTGACAGCCCTTCACTATATCACAATTTGCAAACAATTAGGTGTTTCTCTGTTTTTGACAAATAAAACAGGTGCACCAACAATGGAAAGCCGCTGACTTCATACTTTTTTGTTTTCGAGGGGAAGCTAAACAAAAAAGAAAGGAAGATCAGATGCGAAAACAAGGAATCATTCTCTGTTCACTCATTTTTTTGCTTTTGATAGGATTTCAGCTGGAAGCTTCTGCTGTGGAGATGAAAACAATAGAAGGACAAAGCATTAAGGTTCCGGCACAAGGTCGAAAAACGATCATCCATTTTTGGACTAGTTGGTGTCCTCCGTGTCGAGAGGAACTACCACGTTTTCAGTCCTTTTATGATCAACATCAGTCAGATGTGCAATTAATCACGATTAACTTGTTGAATGCTGAACAAAACGAACGAGCAGTGAAACGATTTATTAAAGCAAATCAGTTATCATTTCCAATCGTGTTTGACCGAACAGGTGAAATGATGAAAAAATATAACGTGATCACGATTCCTTCTACCTTTTTTCTAAATGAAAAAGGGAAGTTGGAAAAATCAATTGTTGGACCGATCACTGTTGAACAAATGAAAACATGGTCTGAGAAAAAAAGCTAAGTTTTTCAGCTTTTTTTATAGTTACTAATGATAATTGTTATCAAAAGCAAATTATAATAATTATTGATATTAAAGATAACAGTTGTATGCTATAATTGTTTTATAAAAGCTTTTAAAATGCTGCCTAACGGCGGCAATTTGTTTTTTAAAAGGAAATTGATGATGATTTGCATTATCAATTAGGAGGCATAGAGGATGAAATTACAACATACATTTAAGCTGATTGAGAATTGGACAAGACATGGTGAATTGGTTGCTGCGCTTTTATCAGGCGCATTGATTCTTGGTGGATGGTTTGTATCTGGTCATGAAACATTATCGATCATCCTTTTCCTATTCGCTTTTTGTATCGGTGGGTTTGCAAAAGCAAAAGAGGGGATCAAGGAAACCATAACTAATAAGACATTAAATGTTGAGCTGCTAATGATTTTTGCTGCAATCGGCTCTGCGATGATCGGTTACTGGGCGGAAGGCGCCATTTTAATTTTTATATTTTCACTTAGCGGTGCTCTTGAAACATACACACTTGACAAAAGTAAACGAGATTTAACGTCACTCATGAAATTAGAGCCTGAAGAAGCCATTTTGCTTGAAGCAGGAGGTCAAAAAAAAGTAGCAGCCGAGGAATTGAAGACCGGTGATTTGATCTCAGTTAAACCAGGTGAGCGGATCGCTGCCGATGGAGAAATTGAATCAGGTGCAACAAGTGTTGATGAATCCGCTCTTACAGGAGAGTCGATCCCAGTAGAAAAAACGATCGGAGATCAAGTGTTTTCAGGGACTGTTAATTTGAGCGGATCTTTGACAGTACGCGTTCTAAAGGCGAATAAAGACTCGCTCATTAAAAAGATTATGAAGTTGGTAGAGTCGGCGCAAAACAGTGTTTCACCTTCACAAGCTTTTATCGAACGCTTTGAAAATATGTATGTGAAAGGGGTTTTGCTGGCTGTCGGATTGCTTTTGTTTCTACCTCATTTCGTGCTTGATTGGAGTTGGGGAGAGACGTTTTACAGAGCGATGGTCTTTATGGTAGTCGCCTCACCTTGCGCACTTGTCGCTTCAATTATGCCGGCTGCATTATCACTGATTTCAAATGGAGCAAGACATGGCTTGCTTGTCAAAGGAAGTGTCTTTCTTGAGAAACTTGGTGAAACAAAAATAGTCGCGATGGACAAAACAGGAACAATCACCAATGGTAAACCCGCAGTTGAAGATTTGATATTGACTTTTGGGATGACAGAGATGGAATGCTTAGAAGCGGCCGCTTCAATTGAGAAGCAGTCCAATCATCCGCTTGCACAAGCGATTGTCAAATATGCAAAAGCTAAAGGGGTGAATCCAGACATCACTGTGTCAATCGAAGAAACATCAGGTTTTGGCGTCAAAGCGCAATTTAAGGGGGAAATGTGGCAAATTGGAAAAGCTGAATTTGTCATGGAAGAAAAACAAAATGATCAGTCGTTTAAAGCTTCAGTTCAATCAATTGCCGCACAAGGAAAAACGCTAGTCTATGTAAAAAAAGGCGAGCGTGTTGTCGGATGTTTTGCTTTAAAAGATCAAATCAGACCTGAAGCCAAAGCGGTAATAAGCGAACTTAATCAACTTGGGATTCAAACAGCAATGTTGACCGGGGACCAGCCTGAAACGGCTAAAGCAATTGCAGAGGAAACGGGTTTGGGTATTGTTGTTTCCCAATGTCTCCCAGACCGAAAAGTGAAGGAAACGCAAAAGCTGAAACAACAATACGGAACAATTGTGATGGTTGGTGATGGCATCAATGATGCGCCAGCACTTGCTACAGCAGATGTTGGCATTGCGATGGGCGGAGGGACTGATGTTGCCTTGGAAACGGCTGATATTGTCTTAATGAAAAATGATTTAACAGGCTTGATAAAAATGGTCAAGTTGTCACGAAAAATGAATCGAATTATAAAACAAAATGTTATTTTTTCTTTAACCATCATCTGTCTGCTCATCTGCGTTAATTTCCTGCAGATTCTTGACTTGCCGCTCGGGGTTATCGGTCATGAAGGGAGTACACTGCTAGTGATTTTAAACGGATTAAGACTATTAAAATCTTAATCTCCAAACAAACAAAGAGAAAAACTGATACAATAATAGATGTCGAACAATTGATCTAAGAAGGAGGAAGCGAATTGGAAAGAATTGAATACATCTCTTCCTGGCTGAAAGAAAAAGATTATCAATTAGCTTTTATTCATTCGAAAGAGAATGTCTTTTACTTAACAAACTTTTATACAGAACCTCATGAACGGTTGATGGGTGTGTTTGTCTTTCAAGATGAAGAGCCGTTTTTTGTTTGTCCGCAAATGGAGGCAAGTCAGGCGAAAACAGCCGGTTGGACATATGATATCATCGGGTATGAAGATCATGAAAATCCGTGGGAACTGATCTCAGCCACTTTGAAAAAACGCAACTTACAATTTGAAAAAGTAGCGGTCGAAAAAGAAACGATATCACTTTTCCGTGCAGAAATGCTGAGAACTGCAGCAAATGGTGCGGATTTTGTTTCTGTAGAAGACAAACTAAACGAATGTCGTGTTGTCAAAGATGAAAAAGAAATTAGCATTCTCCGTGAGGCGGCAAAACTTGCGGATTATGGAGTTGAAGTTGGAGCTAATGCTTTAAAATCAGGTATTTCTGAAATTGAAGTTGTTGCTAAAATCGAATATGAATTAAAGAAAAAAGGAATTCAAGGGATGTCATTTTCGACCATGGTTCTATTCGGTGAGAAATCAGGACAGCCCCACGGGAACCCAGGAAGCAGAACGCTCGACACTGGTGATTTTGTCCTGTTTGATTTAGGTGTCATCATTGATGGATATTGTTCAGATATTACGAGAACGCTTGTCTATCAACAGGTCAACCAACAGCAGAAAGAAATTTATGAAACAGTTCTTCAAGCTGAAATGGCTGCACTTCAAATGAGCAAGCCAGGGGTGAGAATAGGAGATCTTGATTTGAAAGCGCGCGGCATCATCGAAAACGCAGGATTCGGAGAATATTTTCCGCATCGTCTTGGTCATGGGCTCGGGATTTCAGCCCATGAATACCCATCGATGAGCCATAACAATAACGGGCTATTAAAAGAGGGAATGGTCTATACAATTGAGCCTGGTATCTATATACCGGAAATCGGTGGTGTTCGAATCGAAGATGATGTGCTTGTCACTTCAGACGGAGTTGAGACACTCACTCTTTATCCGAAACAGCTAACAGTGATTTCTTAAAAAGTGTGACCCTATAGAGTAAGACAACTCTACAGGGTCTTTTTGTGTGTCAATCTTTAGAAATAAAAAAATCATCAAAAGAACGGAACGGTTTGACTTTATGGTTTTCGTTAAGCGGTTTCATCGCCGCCTTTGCTGATACAACAATAATTATACATAAGAGGATCAAAATAAAGATAGCCATTTTTTCCTCTCCTTTCCCATTAGAGCGTAATCAGTACCGGTACGGTTTTATCTTAAAGTGTGAAATGCATACCATAGCAAGCATTTATTTTTTTCTATGAAAATCGTTATGTTTTATGATCAAATGGGTGTGAAGTTTCGACAGTTTTCATCAAAATTTCTAAAAAAAAATTGACGCGCTTTCATGAGTCTTGTACGATATGATAGATCGAATGACAAAGGAGTTGAGGATCGTGAATAGATCCTTCGCGGTTGAAAAGGTACTCAACAACAACGTATTAATCGCACTTCATGAAGATTATCGTGAGGTTGTCTTGATTGGAAAAGGGATCGGGTTTGGGAAAAAGCGTGGAGATCTTATTGAACATGAGAATTATGAAAAAATGTTTGTTCTCGAAGATGATAAAGAGCAAACCCAGTATAAGAAACTCCTTTCATATGTCGATGAAAAAATGGTTGATATCGCCAATGACGTGATCTATCATGTTGCACAAAAAAGTGGTCAGCCTTTAAATGAACATATTCATGTCGCTTTGACAGACCATATCGCATTTGCGGTTATGCGCCTAGAAAAAGGATTTGATATGAAAAATCCATTTTTGCTTGAGACAGAATCACTTTATCCCAAAGAATATGAACTTGCCAAAGAAGCTGTTGAGATGATCAATGAACAATCAGACATCAAGCTTCCAGAAGGAGAAATCGGGTTTATTGCCCTTCATATTCACAGCGCTTTGACGAACCGTCCTCTGTCAGAAGTGAATCAGCATTCACAGTTGATTTCGAAACTTGTGCAAATGATTGAAGACGCTTTCGAGATGAAAGTGAATCGAGAAAGTGTTAATTATTTGCGGCTGATCCGCCATTTGCGGTTTACGATTGACAGAATTAAACGGGAGGAACCGATCCAAGAACCAGAAAAATTAATGTTGTTGTTGAAAACGGAATATCCGTTATGCTATAATACTGCTTGGAAGATGATCAAGGTCTTGCAGCAAGCGCTTAAGAAACCTGTTCATGAGGCAGAAGCCGTTTACCTGACATTGCATTTGTATCGTTTGACTAATAAAATTTCATAACGCCTTTATAACGTGTTACTGATTCGATCAGGCATGAGTGAAAAAGGGAAGAAATGAAGACGCTGTCTTTTATTTCTCTATACCCATAATCACTCATGCCTTTTTTGCGTTTTGTTGATGAAATGTAAACGGTTAAAGTGTAAAAAAATGCCTATTGAATATTAGTAATGAATTTTTGCAGCAAGGTCAAACTACTCTTAGAGGAGGTAATAAAACTATGTTTAAATCATTATTTGGTGTTTTACAAAAAATCGGGCGAGCGCTCATGCTTCCAGTTGCCATTTTACCAGCTGCAGGGCTTCTGCTAGCGATTGGTAATGCGATGCAAAATGAGCGAATGATTAATGTCGCACCGTTTTTAAAGAATAATGTCGTTCAGTTGGTTGCAAAAGTGATGGAAAGTTCAGGAGACGTTATATTCTCTAACTTAGCATTGCTATTTGCTGTCGGGGTGGCGATCGGTCTTGCAAATGGAGACGGTGTCGCTGGTATTGCTGCTATTATCGGCTACCTTGTCATGAATGTAACGATGAGTGCGGTGCTAATTAAAATTGGTCCAATACCTGCTGATGCAGTTGAAAGAGCAAAATATTTTGCTGAAAGCCATCCTCAATATACGACAATGCTTGGAATACCTACGTTAGCCACTGGGGTATTCGGCGGGATCATCATTGGTGTTCTCGCAGCTGCGATGTTTAATCGCTTTTACAGAATTGAACTACCGCAATATTTAGGCTTCTTTGCTGGGAAACGTTTTGTACCGATTATTACATCTATCTGTGCATTGCTCCTTGGTTTACTTATGCTGTTCATCTGGCCGCCAATTCAAGGCGCATTAAATAGTTTTTCAACAAATTTGCTTGCCGCAAATGAAGCGTTTGCTGCCTTTGTCTTTGGAGTCATTGAACGTTCATTGATCCCATTTGGTTTGCACCATATTTTCTATGCTCCGTTCTGGTATGAATTTTTTGAGTATACCAATAAGGCTGGAGAATTGGTCCGCGGTGACCAAAGAATTTTCATGGCACAAATTAAAGATGGTGTTGATTTGACAGCGGGTACATTTATGACTGGTAAATTTCCGTTCATGATGTTCGGGCTTCCTGCTGCAGCACTTGCGATTTATCATGAAGCAAAACCTGAAAGTAAAAAGCTTGTTGCTGGTATCATGGGGTCTGCTGCATTAACATCTTTCTTAACAGGGATTACTGAACCGATTGAATTCTCATTCCTGTTTGTTGCACCAGTCCTTTTCGGAATTCACTGTATCTTTGCCGGCTTATCATTTATGTTAATGGATATATTACATGTCAAAATCGGGATGACATTCTCAGGCGGTTTGATCGATTACTTCCTATTCGGTATTCTGCCGAACCGGACAGCTTGGTGGCTTGTTATTCCTGTCGGGTTAGCACTGGCGGTTATTTATTACTTCGGATTCAGATTTGCGATTCGCACGTTCAACTTAAAGACACCAGGACGTGAGGATGCGGCTGCTGAACCAGCTTCAGAAGCTGGACAACCAATAGGAGATCTTCCATATGAAATTTTGACTGCCATGGGTGATAAAGAAAATATCAAACACCTTGATGCTTGTATTACAAGGTTGCGTGTAACGGTCAATGATCAGAAGAAAGTTGACAAAGAGCGCTTGAAAAAACTTGGTGCTTCAGGAGTCCTTGAAGTCGGAAATAATATTCAAGCGATTTTTGGACCAAGATCTGAAAACTTAAAGTCGCAAATGCTAGATATTATGGCAGGACGTTCACCACGACCTGAGAAAGTATCTCCAGCTAATGAAGTTGAGCAACAAATTGAAGACGTTATGGTTGAACCTCTACAAAATGAGGCGGGTGAAGAAGTATTTGTTTCACCGCTTGCTGGTGAAATTCACCCAATTACAGATGTTCCTGACCAAGTATTCTCAGGAAAAATGATGGGTGATGGATTTGCAATTCTTCCATCAGAAGGCACTGTTGTCTCACCTGTCAGAGGGAAAATTATTAATGTCTTCCCGACAAAACATGCGATTGGTCTTCAGTCTGATGGCGGTAGAGAAATTTTAATTCACTTTGGAATCGATACAGTAAGCTTGAAAGGTGAAGGTTTTACAGCATTCGTTTCTGAAGGTGATCGGATTGAACCAGGTCAAAAACTGCTTGAAGTCGACATTGAAAATGTGAAAGATAAAGTTCCATCTTTGATGACACCTGTGGTATTCACAAACCTTAAAGAAGGTGAAAGTGTCAATATTAAGGCAAAAGGAACTGTCACACTTGCTCAGGAAGACATCATCAGTATATAAATTTTCACAAAATAGCCGTACTTGTCAGATGACACGTACGGCTGTATGATATAATATTGTGAATGTACTATAGCTTTAATTAAAAGGAGATTGATAAAAAATGGCACAAAAAACATTTAAAGTAACCGCAGATTCAGGAATTCACGCGCGTCCAGCGACAGTTCTTGTACAAACAGCAAGCAAATATGATGCTGATATTAATTTGGAATATAACGGAAAAACCGTAAACCTTAAATCAATTATGGGTGTTATGTCACTTGGTATTGCCAAAGGAGCTGAAATTACGATTTCTGCTTCAGGTTCTGATGAAAACGATGCACTTTCTGCTCTTGAAGATACTATGAAAAGCGAAGGACTTGGCGAATAATGCTTGAAATGAAAGGTATTGGTGCTTCAGCCGGTATTGCAATTGCAAAAGCATACCGGCTTGAGGAGCCGAATTTAACAGTTGAAAAGAAAAACATCTCTGATTTTGAGGCAGAAGTTAAACGTTTTGAAGAAGCTATTGAACAGTCCAAAAAAGAGCTTGAAACAATTAAAAGCCATGCTTTAAAAGAGCTTGGTGAAGATAAAGCAGAAATTTTTTCAGCACATTTATTAGTATTAAGTGATCCAGAACTTTTAAACCCTGTGAAGGACAAAATCAAATCTGATTCTGTTAATGCAGAGTTTGCCCTCAAAGAAACAGCTGACATGTTTGTGTCAATGTTTGAATCGATGGACAATGAGTATATGCAGGAACGTGCAGCTGATATTCGTGACGTCACAAAACGGGTCACAGGACATCTTCTCGGTGTTGACATTCCAAATCCGAGTCTGATTTCTGAAGAGGTTATTATTGTAGCTGGAGACTTAACACCGTCTGATACAGCCCAATTAAACCGTCGTTTTGTGAAAGGATTCACAACAGATATCGGTGGACGAACTTCACACTCAGCGATTATGGCACGTTCATTGGAAATTCCTGCAGTTGTTGGAACAAAAGCAGCAACGAAGGAAATTCAAAACGGTGTGCTGGTCATTGTCGATGGTATTAATGGCGATGTGATCCTTGATCCTTCACAAGAGACAATTAAACAATATGAAGAAAAACATCAAAGCTTTTTAGCACAAAAAGCTGAGTGGGCCAAGCTTGTCAATGAACCAACGGTTACAAATGACGGTCATCATGTCGAACTAGCTGCCAACATTGGAACACCTGATGATGTAAAAGGTGTCTTGGAAAATGGAGGCGAAGCAGTCGGACTTTACCGTACAGAATTCCTTTACATGGGCAGAGACCAGCTTCCAACTGAAGAAGAACAATTCGATGCTTACAAAACCGTTCTTGAGCGTATGGAAGGTAAATCTGTTGTTGTACGTACATTGGATATCGGTGGTGACAAAGAGCTTCCATATTTAGAACTACCAAAAGAAATGAATCCTTTCTTAGGGTACAGAGCGATTCGTCTTTGCCTTGATGAACAGGAGATTTTCAGAACACAATTACGTGCGTTGTTACGGGCAAGTACATATGGAAACCTGAAAATTATGTTCCCAATGATTGCCACTGTCAACGAGTTTAAAGAAGCAAAAGCTATTCTTTTAGAAGAAAAAGCTAAACTTCAAGCAGAAGGTCAAACAGTTGCTGATGACATTGAAGTTGGTATGATGGTTGAAATTCCAGCTTCAGCGGTTATTGCTGACCAATTTGCGAAAGAAGTTGACTTCTTTAGTATTGGAACGAACGATTTGATTCAATATACAATGGCTGCTGACCGGATGAATGAACAAGTTTCTTATCTTTATCAGCCATATAACCCTGCCATTCTTCGCTTAATTACAATTGTAATTGAAGCGGCCCATAAAGAAGGAAAATGGGTTGGAATGTGCGGCGAAATGGCCGGTGACGAAATTGCGATCCCAATTCTTTTAGGTCTTGGTCTAGATGAATTCTCAATGAGTGCAACTTCGATTCTTCCGGCGAGAACACAGATCAGCAAACTGTCTAAAAAAGAGACAGAAGCTCTTAAAGAACAAATTTTATCGATGAGTACGACAGAAGAAGTTGTCCGATTCGTAAAAGAAAACTTCCATCTATCTTAAATCATCTAACAAACTAAAAACCTAGACGGCATGCTGCCGTCTAGGTTTTTTTATTTTTCTGGAATGAGTCTTTCACACTCGGGGATAATACAGGTAGCTATTAGGAAGGAGAATGTCTCATGAAAGAAGATGGTATTCAAGCTGGGGATCAAGTCTATGTTATTTACCGTAATCCCCATGCTGCAAATGTTGCCAATATTAAAGAAGCAGAAGTTGTTGAACATCCGCTTCATGATGGTGAGCTGGCTCTGTTTCTGTATGATACATATCATGCGCTAGCTGCTGATGATGCTGTGTTTTCTTCTTATGAAGAGGCGGAACAGCTTTATCGTCATTTATTTGATGATGCCTAAAAACAAATCAAAAAAGGATGTGTCTGATTTCAAATGGTTAAACCGTTTGTACCCCAACTCGTTTATATTGAACCAAGGGCTTTAGAATATTCACTCGGCAGAGAATTAAGGGACAAATTTATTAGTATGGGTGTTGAAATAAGGGAAACGACATCACATAACCAAGTCCGTAATATACCGGGGGAAGGTCATTTTCAAAAATACCGAAATGCAAAATCGACGTTAGTCATTGGTGTTAGAAAAACATTAAAATTTGATTCCTCAAAGCCATCGGCTGAGTTTGCCATACCGTTTGCAACAGGATGTATGGGTCATTGTCACTATTGTTATTTACAAACAACGATGGGAAGTAAGCCATATATTAGAACATATGTTAATGTTGAAGAGATTCTTGAACAGGCTGATCAATATATGAAAGAACGTGCCCCTGAAGAAACTCGTTTTGAAGCTTCTTGTACATCTGATATTGTGGGAATCGATCATTTAACACACACGTTAAAACATGCGATTGAACACTTTGGAAAATCAAATCTCGGTAAATTGCGATTTGTAACAAAATTTCATCATGTTGACCATTTACTTGATGCTAAACATCATGGAAAAACGCGGTTCAGATTCAGTGTGAATGCTGATTATGTCATTAAACATTTTGAACCAGGTACATCACCGCTCGACAAACGGATTGAAGCAGCGGTAAAGATTGCTGAAGCAGGCTATCCGCTTGGTTTTATTATCGCGCCCATTTATATTTATGACGGATGGCGGGAAGGGTATAGGATATTATTAGAAAAATTAGATGATGCCATTCCGCTTCACCTCAGAAAAGATATCACATTTGAAATGATTCAACATCGATTTACGAAGCCGGCAAAAAGAGTCATTGAAAAAAATTATCCTAAAACAAAACTAGAACTTGATGAAGAGAAGCGCCGCTATAAATGGGGAAGATATGGAATTGGAAAATATATATACCAAAAGGAGGAAGAAACTGAACTCCGTGAAGCATTAGAATCGTATGTAGATGGCTATTTTCCAGAGGCAAAGATCGAATACTTCACATAACATGCAGCTTTAGCTGCATATTTTTTATGTCTTAAATATTAGAAATAAAAGCCGATAAAAAAGGTACGAAGGCGTAAGCAGAGGAGGGATTTAGCATGTTTAAAAAACTGCACATGAAAATTGCTGGTTTTGTTACGATCATATTAGTTTTAACGGTTCTAATTCTTCAATTCTCAACAACATCGATTTTAAAGTCGATGCTTCAAGATGAGGCAAAGGCTTCAACGTCAAGTATTCTTGGTTCACTTAAAGGGAATATCGAACTTCAGCTGAAAAGTTATGAAATGACCTTGGAACGAATCGGTTCCGGAAAAATGGCTACTTCGTTTTTAAGTAAAAAGGATAAAAAGACAACAGAATTGATCAATGATGAGTTAAAGCAGATCAAGGACAAAGATGGCTATGTCAATTTAGCATACATTGGTACAGATCAAAAGGAAATGGTTACATTCCCGAAAGTTACATTTGACAAGGGCTATGATCCAACTGCAAGACCATGGTATAAAGCAGCAGCAGAAACCCCTGACCAAGTCATATGGACAGAACCATATGAAGATGCAGCCACGAAACAGATGACCATTACGGCAGCAAAAGCAATCGTTGTCAACAATCAAGTAAAAGGTGTTGTCAGTTTGGACCTGTCATTAGATTCAATGAACAAAATCATTAAAAATCAAAAAATTCCTTATGACGGTTCTGCATTTATCATTGATAAAACTGGGGTAGCAGTGGCACATCCTTCAAAACAAGGAGAAAATTTATCAAAAGATAACATGTATAAAGAAATCCTCTCTGCCAAAGACGGGATCAATATTGGTGAAGAAAATGTCATTGCTTATCAGTCAATAGACGGAACAAGCTGGAAGGTAGGGGCAGTATTTCAATCTGAAAAAGTGCTTTGGATAGCTAAAGAGATGAATAAAACAGTTATGATGATCTCGATCATTGCCTTAATCGTAGCAATCGTTCTTAGTTTCTTCATGGCCAAAACGATTACCGGACCGATTAAACAGTTGATTTCCAAAACAAAAGCAGTTGCTGATGGAGATTTAACAGTTCAAACAGTTGTTAAATCAAAAGATGAAATCGGAATGTTAGCAGAAGATTTTAATAAAATGGTCGAAAATATGAAGGATATGATCATAAAAGTCAAGTCTTCCTCAGAACAAGTATCTGGATCAACAAACCAGCTGACTGCAATCTCAGATGAAACAGTATCAACAAGTGATCAGATTGCAAAGGCAATCGAAGAAGTGGCAACAGGTGCTACTGAACAGGCAGCAGAAGTTGAGACGATTAACGAAAAATCAGAGAAGATGTTTGTCAAGGTGAAAGAAATCGAACATCATGCTGACAGCATTCAAAAGCTATCAAAAACATCAGAAGATGCAAGTTATAGTGGAATTGATGCTCTTGGACAGTTGTTGATGAAATCGAATGAAGCGAATACTGAAAATAAGAAAGTTGAACAAATGCTTCAGAAATTAGAAGAAAAAACGAAAAACATTGAAGAAGTTGTCACGGCTATCTCAGCCATTTCTGATCAAACCAATCTTTTGGCACTTAATGCAAGTATTGAAGCAGCTCGTGCCGGTGAAAGCGGCCGCGGTTTTGCTGTCGTTGCAGATGAAGTCAGAAAACTAGCGGAACAATCAGCGACTTCTTCACAGCATATCAGAGAAACAGTGAAGCAAATTCAATTAGAAACAAAAGAAGCTGTCTTAGCTATGACTGAAGCAAGCAAAATGAATGGCGAACAAAATCAAATGATTCATGAGACAGGTGAAGCACTTAACAAGATTACAGTAGAAATGCAATCTCTAGTGAATTCAATTGATCATGTCTATTCTGAAATTACTGCTATGAGTGGCGAACAACAAAAAATGACTGACTCTATTCAAAGTATTTCAGCCATTTCACAACAATCTGCAGCAGCAGCAGAAGAAGTCAGCGCGTCGGCAAACGAGCAGCTGACAGCATTAGAAACGATTGCGAAATCAACAGAGTCTCTAAACACGGCAAACAAAGATTTAGTGGATGCAATTCACAAATTCAATATTTAGTTGATGATCCACCACCTTCTAACTTCCTTTCATACAGACAGATGAAAGGGAGTTTTTTTATGTGACAAGGGGACAAATCATTACGATATTGAACGACATGTTACAATATAAAAAGAAGGGAGCTGATGATGGATGGATCTAGAACTAAAAGGAAAGACAGCGCTTGTGGCGGCAAGCAGTAAAGGACTGGGAAAAGCAATTGCCGCCGCTCTTGTTGAAGAAGGCGCAAATGTCATGTTAACTGGCAGACATGAAACAGCTTTAAAGAACACTGCTAAAGAACTAACTGAGCTTGGTAAAGGCTCTGTCACATATCATGTTTGTGATCATGCAAACGCAGCTGAGATTAGTGAATTGGTCAAAAAAACAGCTGAGGTGTCAGGATCGATCGAGATGCTTGTCAATAATGTCGGCGGACCAAAAGGCGGGAGTCTATTGGATCTGACAGATGAGGATTGGATTCAATCATTTGAGTTGCATTTGCTCAGCTATATTCGCTTGATCCGTGAAGCACTGCCCTATTTGCAGAAAAATGGCGGGCGAATCATTAATATTGCATCATCATCAGTTAAACAGCCAATCCCTGGACTTTTACTCTCCAACACCTTCCGAATGGGAATCGTTGGACTGACAAAATCGCTAGCAGACGAGTTGGCAAAGCAGCGCATTTTAATCAATACGCTTGCTCCGGGAAGAATTGCTACAGACCGTGTGGCAGAGCTTGATCGGAAAATCGCAGAAGAATCCGGTTTATCACAACAGCAAGTGCGAGCAGACTTTGAGCAACATATTCCGCTAGGGTTTTATGGAAAGCCTGAACAATTTGCACAATATGCAAGCTTTCTTTTGTCAGAACGAAATACATATATGACAGGGCAAACGCTTTTAATAGACGGTGGAATGGTAAAAGCCATTTAAAAGGGGAGAATCAACATGGAAAAAACGGTCGGATTTATTGGTCTTGGTGTGATGGGAAATAGTATGGCTTCACATATAATGGCTGAAGGATATCGAACAGTTGTTTATACAAGGACAAAACAGAAAGCCGCAAACCTTTTGCGAAAAGGTGCCATTTGGAAATCCTCTGTAAAAGAAGTAGCAAAAGCAGCAGATGTGATCATGACAATGGTTGGCTATCCGCAAGATGTTGAAGAGGTCTACTTTGGAGGTGAAGGACTGCTTGATCATGCTAAAGAAGGTTCATATTTGATTGATATGACCACTTCAAAACCTGCGCTTGCCAAACAAATTGCGAGAACTGCAAAAGTAAAATCACTGCATGCATTGGATGCCCCAGTTTCAGGAGGAGATGTTGGTGCCCAAAATGGAACATTGGCGATTATGGTTGGTGGGGACCAAGAGGCATATGAAGCGTGTCTTCCGCTTTTTTCGATCATAGGTGAAAACATTCAATATCAAGGACCGGCAGGCAGTGGTCAACATACAAAAATGTGTAATCAGATTGCAATTGCCTCAGGGATGGTCGGTGTTGTGGAGGCAATGGTATATGCGAAAAAGGCGGGACTTGATCCTGAACAAGTATTAAAGAGTATAACAACAGGTGCTGCGGGAAGCTGGTCACTTTCCAATCTTGCACCAAGAATGCTTAAAGGGGACTTTCAGCCTGGCTTCTATGTAAAACATTTCATTAAGGATTTAAAAATTGCCATTGAAGAAGCAGAAGTGATGGGCGAGAAAATGCCGGGACTGGAGCTTGCCAAAACCCTTTATGAGAAACTTGCGGATCAAGGTGAAGCAAACAGTGGCACTCAAAGTTTATTCAAACTTTGGATTGGTGAAAAATAAACGGAACACCGCTTGCATCCCAGTGGAATGCAAGTGGTGTTTTTATGTACGTGACAAAAAAAGAGAAACTAAATAGGTCTTTGATCCGTCCTATTAAAGTAGTAAAATTAAAAATTGCAAAAAATATCATTCTAAAAAAAAATTCACATCATGAAGGGAGAGAATGCTCAGTGACAAAACCTGGACTTGATCCTGTTGAAATAAAAAAATCTAGACGTTCCCGCCTCTGGCGGATTAATCTGTATTTCTTTGCTGTATTCAGCTTGTTTGCTGCACTCATTATCAAGCTAGGCGTTGTACAAATTGTCAAAGGTGAAGACTATGAGGCACAAGCTTCAAGAGTTGATGCAAAAGTTGCCACATATCCGGCTCCACGCGGGAAAATGTATGACAGATACGGGCGTGTTGTCGTTGATAACCAAAGTGTGCCAGCTATCACATACACGAACATGAAAGGCACGGAAACAAAAGAAAAGGTGAAGACAGCAGAAAAACTGGCAAAGCTGATCGATATTGACACCTCATTTTTGAAAGAGAGAGATTTAAAAGACTACTGGCTTGCCACACATGAAGAAGATGCAACTAAACTGTTGAGTGATAAAGAGAAAAAGTTAGACGCTAAGAAAACATATGCACTTCAAGTGGAGCGTGTTCCTGAACGCGATATCAGCGCTCTGAAAAAAAATAAGCAAGAGCTTGAAACGGCTGCTTTTTTCAGAAGATTTTCCGGCGGATATGCCTATGAACCGCAAATCGTCAAAGCGATGAATCCGAAAAAATCCTCTAAAGATAGTGACAAATTGTTGGATGAAAAGTCTTCCAAGCAGCTGCCTGCCAAAGATTTAACTTATGAAGAAGTATCACGCGTGTCAGAGCATTTGGAAGAGCTGCCAGGGGTCGATGTGATCATGGACTGGACGCGCAAATATCCATATGAAAAAACACTGTACTCTGTTCTTGGCGGTGTCACAACACCTGAACAAGGGCTGCTCAAAGATAGAGAAGATTTCTATTTGACAAGAGGATATGCAAGAAATGATCGAGTCGGCAAAAGCTATCTTGAATATCAATATGAAGAATATTTAAATCCGAAAAAAGCAAAAGTGCAATACAATGAAAACAGAGCAGGCAAAGTCATCGGTCAAGAAACAATTGATCAAGGAAGACGCGGTTATGATCTACAACTGGCATTTGATATCGAACTTCAGCAAAAAGTAGAAAAAATCATTGAAGATGAACTTGATCGGTTCCGTGGTTCCAATCCTATGCTTGATAGAGCCTTTGTGGTGATGATGGATCCGAATAATGGTGATGTCTTGTCAATGGCGGGAAAGCAAGTTGTTGACGGCAAAATCACTGATTATGCGATCGGTACATTTACAACACAATATGAAATGGGATCAGCTGTTAAAGGTGCAACAGTGCTTGCCGGTTATCAGGACGGTATGCCACATGGGCAAGTATATGTTGATAGACCACTAAAACTAAAGGGTTATAACAAAACCAAAGGCTCGTGGAGAGGAAATAACATTCATGCAGCTGATGAAGTCGAAGCGCTTCAAAAAAGTTCAAACGTTTATATGTTTTTTGTGGCAATGAGGATGGCAGGGATCACATATGTTGAGAATGGTCCTGTTCCAGCAGATCTGGAAGATTTAAAGAAGATGAGGTATTATTACAATCAGTTTGGGCTTGGTGTGAAAACAGGTATTGACTTGCCGCATGAATCAGCAGGGATGCAAACAAACCCAAAAGTGGTCGGCGGACTTCTTCTTGATGAAGCAATTGGACAGTTTGATACATATACACCGCTGCAACTTGCACAATATATGTCAACAATTGCGAATGGCGGATACAGGGTGCAACCGCGAATCGTCAAAAGTATCCATCAGCCTGAAAGTGAAAAGCTAGGACCAGTTATTGAAGAACGATCTGCAAAGGTTTTGAATCGAATCAATAATTCTGCCAGTGACATTGAAAGAGTCAAAATAGGCTTGAAAAAAGTGACGCAAACTAGGGAGGGAACAGCGCACGATGCATTCGATTATGATGTATCAGGCAAAACCGGAACAGCAGAAACAAACTATTACGGTGACAAAAAACAATACTTCGGAGATTCGATAGACAATATCACATTTGCCGGCTATTATCCATCAGAACATCCAAAGGTTGCCTTTAGTGTTGTTGTTCCATCTATTAATGATCAAACAAAAATGAATAAAATAATTGCTGGGAAAGTCATCAAAGCTTATGCAGAGTTGCAGAAAAAACATGACAAACATTAGATAAAAAAGAACACGGATTTCCGCCGTGTTCTTTTTTGATATGCATTTTACACCCTTCACTATACTTGGAATAGCTTACAAAAAAAGAAAACCAAATGATCTTTTTATTCGTCCTATTAAAGTAGCAAAATTTAAAACTGTAATGATGACAGTAAAAGTGTTAAAATATAATTTTCATATAAATATCGACATGATGAGGGGAGAGAATGTTGAGTGACAAAAACTGGACTTAATCCTGTTGAAATAAAAAAATCTAGACGTTCCCGCCTCTGGCGGATTAATCTGTATTTCTTTGCTGTATTCACATTGTTTGCTGCACTCATAATTAAGCTAGGCGTCGTACAAATTGTCAAGGGTGAAGACTATGAGGCACAAGCTTCAAGAATCGATGCCAAAATTGCCACATATCCGGCTCCACGCGGAAAAATGTATGACAAATACGGGCGTGTTGTCGTTGATAATCAAAGTGTTCCAGCCATCACATACACGAACATGAAAGGAACGGAAACAAAAGAAAAGGTGAAGACAGCAGAAAAACTGGCAAAGCTGATCGATATTGATACCTCATTTTTGAAAGAGAGAGATTTAAAAGACTACTGGCTTGCCACACATGAAGAAAAAGCTGCGGGTCTGTTGAGTGATAAAGAGAAAAAGTTTACCGCTAAGAAAACATATGCACTTCAAGTGGAGCGTGTTCCTGAACGCGACATCAGCGCTCTGAAAAAAAATAAGCAAGAGCTTGAAACAGTTGCTTTTTTCAGAAGATTTTCCGGCGGATATGCCTATGAACCGCAAATCGTCAAAGCGATGAATCCGAAAAAATCCTCTAAAGATAGCGATAAATTGTTGGATGAAAAGTCTTCCAAGCAGCTGCCTGCCAAAGATTTAACTTATGAAGAAGTATCACGCGTGTCCGAGCATTTAGCAGAACTGCCAGGTGTCGATGTGATCATGGACTGGACGCGCAAATATCCGCATGAAAAAACGTTGTACTCAGTTCTTGGCGGTGTCACAACACCTGAACAGGGACTGCTCAAAGATAGAGAGGACTTTTATTTGACAAGAGGTTATGCAAGAAACGACCGAGTCGGCAAAAGCTATCTTGAATATCAATATGAAGAATATTTAAATCCAAAAAAAGCAAAAGTACAATACAATGAAAACAGAGCAGGTAAAGTCGTCGGTCAAGAAACAATTGATGAAGGCAGACGCGGCTATGATCTGCAATTATCTTTTGATATCGAACTGCAACAGAAAGTGGAAAAAATTATTGAAGATGAGCTTAATCGGTTCCGTGGTTCCAACCCTATGCTTGATAGAGCCTTTGTGGTGATGATGGATCCGAATAATGGTGATGTCTTATCAATGGCGGGAAAGCAAATTGTGGACGGCAAAATCACCGACTATGCGATCGGTACATTTACGACCCAGTATGAAATGGGGTCGGCTGTTAAAGGTGCAACAGTGCTTGCCGGTTTTCAGGACGGGATGCCGCATGGTCAAGGCTATTTTGATCAACCTATAAAACTGGCAGGTAGTGAACCAAAAAAATCATGGAAAAATCTTGGCTATGTTAATGATGTTAGTGCACTTCAACAAAGTTCAAACGTTTACATGTTTAATGTCGCAATGAGGATGGCAGGGTTCACATATGTAAAGGATGCCCCCTTTCCGGCAGATCTTGAAGATTTAAAGAAAATGAGATATTATTACAATCAATTTGGGCTTGGTGTGAAAACAGGTATTGACTTGCCGCAGGAATCAGCTGGAATGCAAACAAAACCAAAGTCGGTCGGCGGACTTCTTCTTGATGAAGCGATCGGCCAATTTGATACGTATACACCGCTGCAGCTTGCTCAATATATGTCAACAATTGCGAATGGCGGATACAGGGTGCAACCGCGGATCGTCAAAAGTATCCATCAGCCTGAAAGTGAGAAGATAGGACCTGTTATTGAAGAACGATCACCAAAGGTTTTAAATCGAATCAATAATTCAGCCAGTGACATTGAAAGAGTCAAAATAGGCTTGAAAAAAGTGACACAAAGTGCAAACGGAACAGCGCACAATGTCTTCGATCATGATGTATCAGGTAAAACCGGAACAGCACAGGCATCTTACTACGGTATCAATAAACAAATGTGGGGAGAAGAGGTATACAACTTAACCTTTGCCGGCTATTATCCGTCAGAACATCCAAAGGTCGCTTTTAGTGTTGTTGTTCCATATCTTAATAACGATAAAGCGAAGATCAGCAAAAATATTTCTAAGAGAATCATCAAAGCCTATGCCGATCTACAAAAAAAACATGACAAACATTAGACAAAAAAGAACACGGATTTCTTCTGTGTTCTTTTTTTGTTTGCAAATTTTGACGAAACCTAGAAGTTTTGAAGGAGATTTTTCGTATTTTAGCGAATCTTTTTAAACAAAATTGTTTTAATGAATGCTGGTCATGAATAAGGGTATAAAGGAGGGATATGATGGAACAAAAAACAAAACGTTTTGAGCAATATAAACCCCATGTGAATTTACAGGCAGTCCTGTCAGCAAACGGCCGGTTTATCTACATATCTGCCAACTGCAAAGAAATGCTGGGCTACAAGCAAAACGAACTGATCGGTACGTATTTGAAGGACTATTTACACAAAGACGATCTTTTTCTGGTAGAAAGCTATTTTTACAATGAGCATCATTTGTTGCCATGCACGTTTAGATTTGTAAAAAAAGATTACACATTGATTTGGATCGAAGCAGCGATTGATTTTGTGACGACACATGTTGGTGAAAAAGAGCGGGAAATTGTTCTCAAAATGAAAGTGTTTGAAGACCGTCCCTCTACTAAGAAGAAGAATTCTCATGAGGAGACCGGACCGGAAAAACCGGGCGCAAATCCGGTCAAAGAAGAATTTCAAGCGATGATTGAAGGGTTACCCAGTCCTTTGTGTATCAGTGTTCAAGGGAAAATTGTCTATGTCAATGATGCATTTGTCAGTCTTCTCGGAGCAGAACATCAACAGCAAATTATTGGCAAGTATTCCTACGATTTTATTGAGAAAGAGTATCATGACATTGTCAAAAATCGCATCATGAGAATGCAAAAAGGACTTCCTGTCGGAATGATTGAGCAGACATGGAAAAAGCTGAACGGTCAGAAAATTCATCTTGAAGTCAAAGCGGCCCCGACTGTTTATCAAAACCAAAAAGCGGAACTGATATTGTTGATAGATATTTCATCAAGAAAGAAATTTCAAACGATATTACAAAAAAGCAGGGAACGTTACCAATTGCTGATCCAAAATTCAATTGATACAATAGCTGTTATTCATAAAGGCAAATGGGTATTCATGAACGAATCAGGGATTCGTCTGTTTGAAGCGAAATCATATGAAGATTTAATTGGCAAAAATATTGATGAACAGCTTCATCATTGTGACCATGAAGAAGTGAAAGCAAGGCTGAAGCGAATCGTGGATCGCAAATCTGAATCTGAAATCATTAAACAAACTTGGCATACTTTTGGCAACCGCCTCATCTATACAGAAATGGTCTGTATTCCGACGACATTTTTCGGTGAAACAGCTGTTCAAGTCATCTTAAGAGATATTTCTGAACGAAAACAGACAGAAGAGTTAATGGTGCGTTCTGAAAAATTGTCAATTGCCGGTCAGCTTGCCGCCGGAATTGCTCATGAAATTCGCAACCCGCTCACAGCGATTAAAGGATTTTTACAATTGATGAAGCCGACAATGGAAGAAAACGAGGATTATTTTAATATCATTTTTTCTGAATTAAGTAGAATCGAATTGATTTTGAGCGAGCTATTGATGCTAGCAAAACCTCAGCAAAATGCATTGCAAGAAAAGCTTGATCTGATCAAACTGATTCGCGAAGTAACGGCTCTCTTAGAAACACAAGCTAATTTGAACGGCATCATCATGAATACGAATCTCTCAAATGAAAAGGTTTGTATAAAAGGGGATCAAAACCAGTTAAAGCAAGTATTTATCAACCTGATAAAAAATGCTGTTGAATCAATGCCAGATGGCGGTACTGTTCATTTAAGTGTGACAGAAACGAAGCAAGCTGTGACCGTTATCGTTCAAGATGAAGGAAAAGGAATCCCCGAACATGTTCTTAAACGGATCGGTGAACCTTTTTTGACAACGAAAGAAAAGGGAACAGGGCTTGGACTAATGGTTACCTTTAATATTATTGAAAACCACAATGGTACAATCGAAATCGATACTCAAGAAGAAAAAGGCACAACGTTTGTCATATCTTTTCCAAAATAAAACAACGGCTCAAAAAGCCGTTGTTTATGTAGTCTCAATCGTCTGTCTTTTCTTGAATACAAATGATTCCAGTCGATCAAGTCCTTCCCGCAGTGTATCGGGTGAGTATGCATAAGAAATCCTCACATAACCTTCCCCATACTTGGAAAACGAGCTGCCCGGTACAATTGCCAGTCCCTCTTCCTTTAGAAGTGATAAGCAAAAATCAAAAGAAGGCATTTCAAACGATTTAATTGAAGGAAAGATATAAAATGCTCCTGACGGTTTAATGACATCAAGCCCCATTGTGACAAGTCGATCATAAACATAGTCAAGCCGTTTTTTATATTGTTCCTTCATGATCAGTGAGTCATCAACGCCATTTGTGACAGCTTCTATGGCTGCTTTTTGAGAAATGGAAGAAGCGCATGAGACATTGTACTGATGGACTTTTAAAATGTGTTTAGCCACCTCTTTTGGGGCAAACAAGAACCCGATTCTCCAGCCGGTCATACTGTGGGATTTGGAAAGCCCGCCAATCACAATGGTTTGATCCCTTAAAACGGAAGCAATCGAGTGATGCGGCCTATCAAAAGTGAGTTCACTGTATATTTCATCTGACAAAACAAACACATTCCGTCCTTTTAAAAGGGCGGCAATGTCTTTTAGTTCGTCTTCTGTAAGTGTCATTCCGGTCGGGTTTGACGGATATGAAAGCAGAACACATTTCGTCTTTGGTGTTAGAGCTTCTTCGATTAACTTAGCTGTTAATTTAAAGCCGTGGGATGTGGTGTCAATGATCAGCGGAGTGGCGCCGCACATCCTAATAATCGGTTCATAACCGGGATAAACAGGACCTGGAAGAATGACTTCATCACCCGGTGATAAAATCGTTCGAAGTGTTGCATCAATCGCTTGGCTCGCTCCGTTTGTAATAATAATTTCGCTATCTGCTTCATAATTTAACTCGGTTTTCTTTTTCATATATAATTGGACAGCCTGACGCAATTCCGGATATCCGGCATTATGCGTATATGATGTATCATTGTCATCTATCGCTTTTTTTGCAGCTTGCTTTACATGATGGGGGGTGAAGAAATCAGGCTGGCCAATTGTCAATGAAATGACATTTTCATACTGGGACACAAGGTTTGAAAACTTACGTATCCCCGAGATTTCAATTTGTTTTACATTTGAATTTAGCAAATGTTCCATTTTTCATCACCTTAACAATATGATCTTTTATCTTAATTTTACCATCATTAGTTGAATTGTCATCTTTTAAGCCATGTATATGCAAAAAACAACATGGCTAGAAGAAAAAAAGAAGACAATCAAGTGATTGCCTTTCAATACCCATATTCTGAATCAAGGTTTTCTTTCCAAGAGAGATAAGTTTGCTCAACATTTTCTGAACATGTCTTCACCATTTCTAAATAAATGGTTTTACTGATTTCTTCCATCACGGTGACTTCCTGATCTTTGATCATAATCATAGTTCCCATCATCAAAACACCTTCCTTGTAAAAAATCCTTCATTATTGTAACATGAAATCTTTGGAATTCAATGTCCATATTGTGAGCAAAACTTTAAATTTAGTTTAAAAAAATGTGATCAATATTGCTTCAAAACGGAAATTGCTAGTAACATATAAAAGTTAGGAGGTAGAAATTTGGAATTAAGTAAACATGAAACAGCGCCTATTTTAGATAGGAGTGAATATGCGGGGATTGCACCACGTTTTTTAGCTTATTGTATTGATCTGGTAATATCTATTTCTCTGTTACTGAGTATATTTATGGCAACGGAAAAGCTCTTGAAAGATGATAGCATCTTTGATTGGGCAATCGGTTTTTTGCCTGATTCAAATGATCCTGAGTCCTACTTTTGGAATACGGTCTTGATGCATTTGATCTACTTGGGCGCTCTGGTGATTGAGGGTGCTGTCAAGGTTTTTCCTGGGTTTATTATTTTTTTTCTTTATTACACACTGATGGAGTCATCGAAATGGAAAGCAACCATCGGTAAAAAAATAATGAGAATTCAAGTCGTGGATAAAGTAAAGAGAAGAAGAATTTCCTTTGGCACTGCTGTTGGTCGGTTCTTTGGGAAATTCAGTTTATCCCATATGTATTATATCGGTTTTATTTTTGCCTTTTTTACTAAGCAACAGCAAACACTTCATGATCTTTTAGTTAAGACAATCGTTATAAAAAATCTAAGTACACATTCTAGCTGAAGAGTGCTGTGTTGTTTCAAAAGGACAATAAAGGGGGTTTTTTTAATGAATATTCAGCCAGAACAAGAGAAAACATTGAAAGATGCCCAGAAAAAAGGTATAGCATTGTTTTTGAGTTTGCCGATCCTTTCATGGGCACTATATGATTTTGCGAATACGATCTTTTCATCAAATATTGTCACAATCTTTTTTCCTTACTATTTAAAAGAGGCTGTCGGAAATAGTGCTAATATGGATCAACTGGCAAGCACGTTTATTTCATACGCAAATTCTGCATCAAGTATCTTATTGGTGATGTTTACCCCGTTATATGGTGTTTTGATCGATAGGACAGGCAGGAAAAAACGGTATATCGCTCCGTTTACACTCATTTGTGTGACGTCAACTATTTTAATGGGAGTATTTGCAGGCGTTTCATTTTCACAAAAAATAGCAGGTGTTCCATTGCAATTACTAATCGTGATCGTCCTGTTTGTGATCGCAAAGTTTTTTTATAACTCCAGTTTAGTGTTTTATGATAACATTTTGCCTGATTTAGGAACAAAAGAACAAATCCCTCTCATATCAGGGTTTGGAATTGCTGTCGGCTATATCGGTACATTGGTAGGATTAACGGTTTATGCTTTCGTAGGAGACCATCAATTCCATCGAGCATTTATTCCGTCCGCTCTATTAGTTTTATTCTTTTCCCTTCCATACATTTTGTTTGCAAAGGAGAAACGGAAAACGGAAGCAATTGAGAAAAAATCGTTTTTTAGCGGATACAAAGAAATCATTAAAACTTTTAAAGATATTCGTTTATATCGTTCCGTTTTTTTGTTTATGATCGCTTACTTTTTTCTCAATGACGCGCTTGCGACAACCGTTGGGATTATGGCAGTCTATTCAGCGACAGTATTTGGTATTGCAGGTAAACAGTTCATTGGGGTATATCTAGTCTCAACGATATTCAGTATTATCGGATCTTTTTTGTTAGGGTATGTCACCAAAAGGATTGGCGCAAAAAGAGCGGTCAGCCTTGTGGGTATTATCTTAATTATTGCTTTAACAATCGGTACCCTTGCCACATCAGAATCGATGTTTTGGATAGCAGGCGGATTATTTGGGGTCGCGCTTGGAGGAAGTTGGGTTACCTCAAGAACATTCATTATCGAACTAACACCTCCGCATAAACGCGGTGAATTTTTCGGTATGTTTGCATTGTCTGGTAAGATTTCTTCCGTCTTTGGTCCATTAGTTTATGGTTCAATTACATTATTGTTCCATGATTTAGGGAATGTAGCAAGCCGAATGGCATTTGGTTCTTTGATTTTATTGACTTTGGCTGGTCTCATTGTTCTTCGACGTGTAAAACCAAATTGAGCAGAAACATCAACTTTTACATAAAGATGCCGATATTAAAAATAAAATAGATATAGATAGAGAGGGATATCCGTGTCTTTAAATAAACAGGAGATTTTATTAAGTTCTGGAACCAATGAATTGGAAATTGTCAAATTTGAAGTTGGCTGCAATATATTTGGTATCAATGTAATGAAAGTGAGAGAAATTATTCAACCTGTCGAAATTACAAAAGTACCTCATTCCCAAAGACATGTGGAAGGAATGATCACACTAAGGGGAGAGATTCTTCCTGTAATTGATTTATTCTCGTTTTTTGGAGTAGAGCATGGAGAAGAAGAAGAAAAGCAGGAGAAATATATCGTAACTGAGTTTAATAAACGCAAAATTGTTTTTCATACAGGTCCGGTTTCTCAAATCCACCGGGTTTCATGGGAAGAAATTGAAAAGCCGACTGCATTGAATCAAGGAATGGAAAGGCATCTTACCGGGATTATAAAACTTGATGGAACAATGATTTTCTTACCTGATTATGAAAAAATTATTTATGATCTGGAATCTGAATCAGGTGTTAACCCGTATGAAGTAAAAGACGAGACATTTGATCAGCGAAGAACATCTAAAAAGCTGGTGATTGTTGAGGATTCTCCTTTACTTCTCCGTCTTTTAGTAGAAAAATTAAATGAAGCGGGCTACAACAATATCATCTCATTTGAAAATGGAAAAGAAGCTTATGATCACCTGATGAACATGATTGAAGATGGAACACCGCTTGATCAACAAATTGATTTAATGATTACTGATATTGAAATGCCGCAAATGGATGGACACCGTTTAACAAAGCTCATCAAAGAAAATCCGTTAAGCGGTGGGATACCGGTCTTGATTTTCTCTTCACTGATCACAGATGACCTTCGCCATAAAGGGGAGAAAGTCGGTGCTGATGAACAGATTAGTAAGCCAGAACTGAACGAGTTAATTGAAAAACTGGATAAATATATTATGAAAAAAAATTAACAAAAAGAGCCTCAGAAAGAGGCTTTTTTTGTTCATCAAAAATAACTCTCACCGAGGCGTTTAAATACTGGTTTTGCCGCTTGTTTTCGGCTTGTCACAAGTGATTTTTCTTTTAATCCCGTATAGTTTTGGAGAAGCTGTTTCGCAATGTACAGAGACATTTGCGCTCTAGGATTCCGATATGAATGATTAAGTGTACCTAAGTGTGGGAGATTTTCGAAGTCTTCTTTAGTTGGAGGCATATGAAAAACGTAGTCTCCGAGAGATATAAGTACATCTGATTGCTGCTGACTAAATTTTGGGTTTTTTGAAAAGTGGAGCCCAATCTTTTTCCCTTTCCCTTCATTGATCAGTTTTTGTAATGCCTTTTTTTTCAGGAGATATAGGAATTTGGGATTAGTTGCTGTTTTAGCGTGACGATTGACTGTATAAATTGCTTTTGAAAGGTTTTCAATTGTTGGTTTTAATTCTTTAGTATGATTATAGTCGTCCATTTTTTGTCTCCTATCCATGCTTTCCTCATCACCTCCTAAAGATGTAAGGGTTATGTCTAAATTATACGAAATACAATGGAAAATGCAAATATTTCATAAAAAATACGCAATTTTTTTGTTAAATTGCGTATTTTTTTCTTTAGTTGATCGAGTTCATTTTTGCTTTTGTATTTTTTTGTCTTTTTAATGTTTCATGAACATCAATTTCTGCAGTCTGAATGCTTAATTTTGGCAAGGTTATAAAATAATACAAACCTGCTAAAAGTATAGTAGCTGCCAAACCGTAATATATATAATTGATATTACTAATCATTGCAGGGAATAACAGAGCAATCAGACCGAGTGCTGAAGACTGGGCGATCATCATCAGCGGATCTGTCCAGCCGCTTACTCTCCCCATTAATCTAGGATGAACAATTTTAGGAATCCAGCCTCCAAGTGCAGTATTAACAGGCCCAATACATGTTCCAGCCAAAAATGCAGCAGCATAATAAACAATTAATTGATCTGTGAATCCTAGTAAAATAATGAATGCTCCTGCAATCAAAATGGGCACTGACATCAAGAATTCCGGTTTCACTTTTTTAGCAAGCAGAGCTCCGGTTACAGCTCCTATCAAAAGTCCGCTGCCGAGAACAATAGTAAAAAGTGATGTATGCCATTCATATGATTCAGGAGAAAGTATATATTTCATTTTAAACATGGGTAATACAGCTAATCCGCCGCTGACAAATCCAAAAACAAAGTACCCGAATACTAAAGATGCAAGCAACTTGCTTTTTAAAATATAAACGATACCTTCTTTAAAGTCATGCATGGAATCTTTCACAGCAGAGTTTTTCCAGCCGTTTTTTCCATTTGGCTGCCTTGCTTCAATCGGTATATCACAGGAACGGATTAACAGACCAGATATGATAAAGCTGATAAAATCGAGAGCGATTGCTCCATGCAGTCCGATTGTTTTATACATAAAGGCTCCAAGCCCTACACCAAACAGCATAAATAAACTGAAAAGCATTTGATTAAGTCCAGCGGCTTTTACATATTGATCTTTTCGCAAGATAGCCTGAACCAAACTTGCTTCAGCAGGAAAGAAAAATTTTGTCACCGCACTTCTGATAAACAGAACGAACAAGACAAGCGGAATCGATTCGAGAAATAATACAAAAAAGAGAACGACAGTCAATCCTGCTCTAATCCAATCACAGTTTTCGGCCACTTTCTTGCGGTCAAAACGGTCAGCGACCACACCAACAATAAAGAAAACAAAAATCGTAGGGAGTGAATACATCAGTTCAGCAATTGTCGTATAGACCGGCTGGCTACTGAACCTATCGAGCAAGAAAAAAGCGAAAGCCAAATTCCCCACTGTTGTTCCCATTTGCGAGGTAAATGCTGCAAAAAAGAGCCGAAGAAAATTACGATTTTGAAAGATATCCATAAATATATATGCTCCTTACTCTAAAGGTCCTATTATATTTTAATACAAGATGGGGTGATTGTTCAAATATGCAGAGTGTATTTAGGGTGTAATGATCACTGGGGTGCCGTTTGGGACAATCGAAGCCAGTTCTCTGACATCTCGATTATACATTCGAATACATCCTTTTGAAACAGCTTTTCCAATTGAAGACGGGTTATTCGTTCCATGAATCCCATAACCCTCTTTTGATAGTCCTAGCCAATATGCACCGAACGGTCCACCGGGATTTGCCTGTCGATTGACAATGATAAACTCACCTTGGGGAGTTTTCTTGACAGTTCTTCCTATGGCTACTAAATAAGTTTTTATCAATCTGTCCGACTGATACAATTTCAGTGTTTTATTCCTAAGAGAGACGACAATCTTGTAAGGGATGGTGTTGGCGTCTCTTAATCCATCTGAATTTGTCCTGCTTTTCCATGGTTCTCTGAATTCCATTTAACAGACATCTCCTTTTTGCTAAAAACGAAAAAAGAGCTTGTTCCGTTGCATTTATTAGACGAAAAAAAGCTTTGGAAGTTTCTTTTTTCATTAATATCAGGGTAGGTAGTTGTTTCCTTTTTTAAAATATATGCCTGTATTCCTCTTTTTGCGACAAAAGCCTTGTCATTTATCTTATTCACATTTTAGTTCAAAAACAGTTATTTCAGGTTTTGACAAAAATCGCAGCGGTAGTCTTGTTGTCCCAATGCCGCGATTGACATAGATTTGCATCCCATCTCGTACATACAATCCTTCCGTATAGATTTTCCCATATGGAGGGGTAATGAGTGGGCCAAATAGCGGGAGCCTCACCTGTCCCCCATGGGTATGACCTGATAATTGCAAATTGACAGGGAAATCTGTGGCAACTAACGCAGCATCTGGCTGATGAACAAGTAAAATCGAAAAAATATCCTTACTAAGTTTTGATAACACTCCTTCAACATTCGGTTTTCCAAGCATGAAATCATCTAGTGAGGCAATCTCAATCACACTGCCACTGCTTAATTCAAGTTTGATCAAATCATTTCGTAAAACGTGAAAACCAGCGGCTGCCATAAGGTTTTGATAAATAGTTGTTCCATAACCGCCATGATCATGGTTTCCGTAAATCGCTAACTTTCCACATCGTGCATGAAGCTTTTTTAAGACGAGACCGGCTTGTTCATGATGTGGGAAGTGAGGCGGATCATCAATTAAATCTCCGCTAAACACGATCAAATCTGGATTTAAATTGTTTACTTGATCGACTATTTCTAATAGCTGATGAACTGTAAAGTCATGACTTAAATGAGTATCACTAAACTGGACAATTCGAAATTGATGAAAAGCTTTAGGGATAAGTCGATGTTGAATAGGAATAACATTTGTTTCAAGCATACGGGGTTCAAGAAAACGGGCATAACCCAATGTAAACCATCCTGTTGTAAAAAGACCGAGCAAACCTTTTAAAAAATCTCTCCTAGTTAAATTTTTCATCATCAACCAACCTTTAATAGAATCCATACAGTATATCTTTTTAAAAAGCAAATTAGGACAACCCCTTAAGAAAAGTTAAACTTTTTTAAACAGTATGATAAAATAGATAGTGAATGATGATTCATTCATGACAAGGGGGATAAATGAAAATGGACAGAAAAGTTGTGATTGTGACCGGAGGGTCAAATGGTATGGGAAAAGCAATTGCTAAAAAGCAGGCTGAACAAGGCTGGAATGTGATGATTACGGGGAGAACGAAAGAAAAGCTTGAGGCTACGAAACAAGAAATTGAAACGTTTCCGGGACAAGTTGGGATTTTCCAAATGGATGTCAGATCTGTTGAAGAAGTGGAAGCGATGGTGAAGGAAACGATTGATTGTTTTGGGACAATTGATGCTTTGGTAAATAATGCAGCCGGAAATTTTATTTGTCCAGCTGAGAAACTGTCTGTTAATGGTTGGAAAGCCGTCATCGATATTGTTTTAAATGGAACATTTTACTGTAGCCAGTCTGTTGGTCGTTATTGGATCAAGGAAAAGAAAAACGGAATGATTGTGAACATGGTGGCGACTTATGCATGGGGTGCTGGAGCTGGTGTTATCCATTCTGCAGCAGCAAAAGCCGGCGTTTTGTCGTTGACGAGAACGCTTGCTGTTGAATGGGGGAGAAGATATGGTATTAGAGCAAATGCTATCGCACCCGGTCCGATTGAAAGGACAGGCGGGGCCGAAAAACTGTTTGAATCAGAGGAAGCAGCAGAGCGTACAATGAAAAGCGTTCCTTTAGAAAGACTCGGAACTCCTGAAGAAATTGCAGGACTAGCCTCATATTTGTTGTCTGAACAAGCTGCATATATAAATGGAGAATGTGTAACAATGGATGGTGGTCAATGGCTTAATCCGCATCCATTTTAAAATGATCAAAGCGAGAGGCGTTATGGTATAATCAGACAAAGACTTGAGAAGCTGGTGATATACCATGTTGGATCCACTTGACATTTTAACAAATATTGAAGATGTTATCCCTTATTATCAAGCTGTTTTCAGTGCTGAAGAGCAAAAAGTGATCGGCTATGAAGTATTGGGACGCATTAAGATGAAATCTGGAGTGAAGAGTCTAGGGGCGTTCTTCTCTGACCCGTCAATCCCAGAAGAATATAAAGCTGAAGTTGAATTAAGGGTCGTTCGTCAAGCACTGGGTGCCTTTTTAGACACCGACTGTGACCTTTTAATTTTTATCAATCAAGACGCAAATGTGTTGATGATGGATCATGGAGAAGGATTCCTCAATCTTTTGATGGAGTATAAGGAAAAAGGTATTGAGCTAGATCGTTTCGTAGTCGAAATAACAGAGCAGAATTTCGAAGGAGATATAGAACAACTGCATCATGTACTAACATATTACCGTACATATGGTATTAAAGTGGCTGTTGATAATATTGGTAAAGATAGCAGCAATCTCGACAGAATCGCACTGCTTTCGCCAGACTTGTTGAAGATCGATCTACAGCCGCTTAAAATGGCTTCTCCTTCACCATCCTATGAATATGTTCTTTATAGTATATCATTGCTTGCGAGAAAAATCGGTGCGGCATTATTGTACGAAGATATTGAGGCAAACTTCCAACTTCAATATGCTTGGAGAAACGGGGGCCGCTTTTTTCAGGGACATTATTTACAATCTCCACAACAACAATTTGTTAAGAGGAATGTCTTAAAAAAACGTCTAAGGGCTGAGTTTCACCAATTTATTTCACATGAGAAAAAGAAGCTAGAGATTTTGTTTGAGCAGTCAGACCAGTTTGATAAAAGGATTCATCAGTTGGTGACCGATCTTAAAAAAGGGAACCAAAGTGAGGATGATTTTTTACTCGGTCTCGGAAATGGACTGACCGACTGCAGTTTTAGAATCTATATGTGCAATGAAGATGGTGTTCAACTAACGAAAAACGTCTATAAACAGGACGGGGAATGGATATTTCAGCCGGAATACATCGGGAAAAATTGGAGCTGGCGTCCGTATTTTTTGGAAAATATCATCAAAATGAGAACGATGAGAAAAGGGTTTTTCAGTGATTTATACAGTGACAATGAGACAGGAGAAATGATTCGGACGTTTTCTTATCCGATGGATGACGAGCGGTATCTTTTTATTGATCTGCCGTATTCCTATCTTTATGAGCAAGATGGTCTGATTTAAAGGAAGTTTTAAACTGCACTTCATTTTAACGATTGGAGTGCAGTTTTTTTATTTTCTGTCATTTTGGGGTTGACAATGAAATTGATAATCATTATCATTTAACTGTAGAGAGATATCCTCTCTGTTCCCCAACCCCTTATCAGATCAAGTATAAAAAAAACTTGGCGCTGCCCCCGCCAAGTTTTTTTGTTTACAGAAACAATCAGGAATAAAACAAGCCAGATGATCAATAAATTTTACTTATGAGCACACATACTGGTAGTTGTCCTAGGGAAAAATGATTTTGTGTATACTTGTTCATTGAAAACTCACACTATAAAAAACAGTTTTTCTTTTTCGCGATTCGAAAGGAAAAATGTCATCAACTGATACTTTGTGGTATGATGCGTGTAGAACTTGTATTATAATTAATACTTGTTGATCCTGAAGTGTTTTTGAAAGGAGTCTTTTTTAGAATGTCACAATTAATGGGTATCATCACGAGACTGCAGAGTCTTCAAGAAACTGCGGAGTCCTCGGGCGAACCGACACAACGCAACTTTGAAGTAAACGGGGAAAAAGTATGTAGTGTGAAATATTTTGAGAAAAACCAAACGTTTGAATTAACGGTCTTTCAAAAGGGAGATAAGCCTACAACATTTCCGTTTGATAACATTGATATGATTTCAATCGAAATCTTTGAACTACTTCAGTAATAAAGGCATGATAAAGCTTTTCCAAGCGTCGTTTTCCTGAAAGCTCTCGGTTAAAGTATTTATCTTCGGTATAGATCTTAGATGTAAAGGAGCATTCAAATGGCTGATTCCTTTCTTTTTTACAATCTTTCTGAAGATCAAATGACATTTTCTGAAGTCATTGAGAGACTGAAAACGTTTATTCGTCAAGATCCGCGTGCAAGCTATCTTTTGTCCGTCGGAACAGACTCACAGATTCACAGTCATGCTACAAAGTTTATAACCGCTGTTCATTTGCATCGAAAAGGCAAAGGAGCGTGGGGTTGTTTAAAACATACAGTTGTGAATCGACCGATAAACAGTCTGAGGGAAAAAATCTCGCTGGAAACAGCCTACAGCCAAGAAATTGCAGGATATCTTCTTCACGACTATTTGACTGAAATCACGGATCTGCTCCTTCCTTTTACAGATGAGGGAGCAGATTTAACCCTTGAAGTTCATTTGGATATCGGGAAAAAAGGGCTGACAAAAGATTTGATTCAGGAAATGACTGGACGGATTACATCGATGGGGATCAGTGCGAAAATTAAACCTGACTCCTATGCAGCTTCGAGTTATGCAAACCGCTATACAAAATAATTTTTCTAAAGAAAAGTGTCTATATGTCGAAATGTGCGGTTGACGTTTAAAACTCAATTTTTTATTCTAACCCTATAGAGGCTAAAGAGAGATGGTAGTTTCTGATTTAAGCAAATCAATAGGGAGCTGATTAAGAATGGATCGCTTTTCAGAAGAAGAGAGAAGGCTGTTACTTAATGTCCTGTTAGATCATGAATACGCGGTAGAGTTACTGAGCAGTGAGATCAATGATATAGAAACGGGTTCAAAACGTGTGGATAACCTCACCTATAAAAAATTGGTTACCTTATACGACCGTGTTCGGTCAGAAAACTAACTCACATTATATCTATTGATACTCGAGAATTGAGTATCTTTTTTATTTCATGGTCAGCTCTAAATCAATCATCAGTCTTTGAATAAGAGGAAATTTTTCGACAAAACCTGATAAAGTTTATATTATTGTAATATAGGGAAAAGACTTGTTGCTAGATTAAAGTTAAAAAGGAGTCGAAGAATCTATGATTAGTTTGCAGTCAGATGAACTTCTTGAAACAACAGTCGGTCAACATATGATTGACGCTGATAAAGTTGCTCATGTCCAGGTTGGAAATAACTTAGAACATGCACTTCTAGTATTGACAAAATCCGGTTATACAGCAATTCCTGTGCTTGATGCGTCTTTTCGTTTACACGGATTGATCGGAACCAACATGATTATGGATAAGATTTTTGGTTTAGAAAGAATTGAGTTTGAAAAGCTGGAAGATATACATGTCGAAGAAGTGATGTTAACTGATATTCCCCGTCTTAACATAAGTGAGCCTATTTTAAAAGGGTTCGGAATGGTCATCAATCATGCGTTTATTTGTTGTGAGAATGACGAAGGAGTTTTTGAAGGGATTTTTACACGTCGTGTTGTTTTGAAACAGTTCAATAAATATATTCGAACATTGAATAAATAGGCGCTGAAGCGGCCTATTTTTCATTTCTGCCGCTTTTAAGCTTGCGAAAGAAATGACAGGTCGATTACAATCAATGATAAGAGAAACTTATCGAAAAGAGGAGTGTACATGCAGCTTCAGGAGCTACATATGCTTGTCATCTTGGCAGAGGAATTAAATATGCGCAAGGCAGCAGAGCGACTATTTGTTTCACAACCAGCGCTGTCCCAGCGGCTGCAAACGATTGAAAAATCATGGGGAACGAAAATTTTTCTAAGATCACAAAAAGGTCTCACTGTAACATCAGCAGGAGAAAAAATTATTCAGTTTGCAAAAGATGTCACAAGAGAGCAGGAAAAGGTCAAAGAAAATATAGATGAGTTAGAAGGAGAAATCCATGGTACCTTAAAACTTGCAGCAGCATCAATTATTGGTCAGCACTGGCTTCCTAATATCTTGAAAACTTATGTCAAACAGTATCCGAATGTTAAGATTTCACTTATTACTGGATGGAGTAGTGAAATGCTGAAAAGTCTATATGATGATCACATACATCTCGGAATTATTAGGGGAAATCCGGAATGGAAGGGTCCTAAGCATTATTTAATGACTGATGAACTGTATCTTGTCGATACTGAAATCAGAACAATTGATGATATTGCGAAAACGGAACGGCCGTTTATCCAATTTAAAAGTGATAGCACTTATTATCAACAAATCCAGCATTGGTGGCACCAGAAGTTTAAAATGTCACCAAAACAAACGATTATCGTCGATCAAATTGAGACATGCAAACAAATGGCATTTAATGGAATTGGCTATGCGATCCTTCCGTCTGTCACACTTTCCGATAGCGGCAGTCATGTTCATAAAATTCCTTTGCTTGATACAGAAGGAAAAGCGATTGGAAGGGATACATGGTTGTTAGGGTATGAAGCTGCTTTTGAGCTGAAACAAGTACAGGCTTTTTTAGAAATTGTCGAATCTCTACTAAAAAAACGAATCATGTTTTAACAACCCAGTTTTCCATAAGGAAAGCTGTTTTTTTATTATACTTATTGACAATGATAATCATTATCACTTAAAGTATAAATATAAAACATTCGTTGAGGTGATTCACTTGGCTAAAGCGCTGATTGCGTTTGCTAGTATGTCTGGCAATACTGAAGATATTGCAATAGTGATCAGGGACACATTGACAAAACATTCCCTTGATATCACGTTTCTTGAATTAGATCACGTTGAAATCGATTCATTACAAACATACGATTATCTATTAATCGGTACATATACATGGGGGGATGGTGATCTTCCTTATGAGGCGGAGACATTTTTCGAAGAGGTTGCTTCATTAGATTTAAAAGGGAAAAAAGCAGCCTGTTTTGGTTCTGGTGATTATGCATATCCTAAGTTTTGCGAAGCTGTAAACACGTTTTACAGTATGCTTGAACAAACAGGTGCTGACCTTTTTCCTGAAACACTTAAAGTTGAGCTTGCACCTGAAACAGATGAAGATATCGAGTGCTGCCAAGAGTTTGCTCTAAGTTTTGTCAAATGGGCAAAGCGGAGCGAGTCATATGTTTCATAAAGGAGCAACGGCTGTTACAGCTTCAAATTCAGGTTATTTTGTAGCTGTAAAACAAGAGGGGATTTTTCATTACTCATTTGAATTCGGCTGGAAACAACTTCTACAATTGAAAACAAAAATTTGTTCGATCACATACATTGGCCATTATTTATTTGGAGTAGGTGAATCAGGTACAATCATTAGATCATCTGATCATGGATTAACTTGGACAATTTCCAGTTTTCCGACAAATGCAACAGTTTGGTCAATCACAGGATGTGATAACGGGTTTGTGTGTGCTCACGGGAAACATTGTATTTATATCTCAGAAGATTTTGGAGTGTCTTGGAAAATCGCTAAACCGTTTAAAGATTTTACTATACCACCTGTTATCCGTTCTCTATGTCTCTATCAAAACCATCTTTATATTGGAACACAAATTCATGATCAATGTGGAGGTATTTGGGTATATGATTTAGAAAAAGATTCAGTTTTTTTGATCAAGAAAGAAACGGACCGTATGACAGCTTCCATGATCATCTTTAAGCAAACATGGCTTGTTTGTGCGATGGGCTCAAAAAAGGGTCGGTGTGCTGCCATCGATGTCATCAATATCCACACAAATGAGCATAAGATCATTAGATCGGGAATTGTAGATAAAGAAGATTCTTTTCTTGATATATCGGAGAATCGCGGTGTCATTTATGTAACATCTGCTCAAGACACTGAAGGATTTTCTAGAATCTATCAGTTCGATTTTGATAAACAAGAACTGAAATGGTTTGAATCCATTAAAGGACATGGGTTTAGGGTAGCTAATCAAAAAGAGCATTTCTTTTGTGCCGGTCTTTATGAATGTAAATTTGTCAGACCTTATGAGCAGTCCGCCCTCGCTCATTAACACCTAAAGTAGGAGGAATGATGTTGGAAAAAGTTTTACTTGTATATGCAACGATGTCAGGAAATACAGAAGCAATGGCAGATTTAATCGAAAAAGGACTGTTAAAAAAAGAAGTTATCGTTGACTGTCATGAAGCGATGGATATTGATGCTGAGCTTTTTAATGAATATCAATGGATCTTATTAGGCGCATATACATGGGGAGATGGAGATCTTCCTGATGAAATGTTAGACCTTTATGAAGATATGGATGATTTAAATTTCAACGATAAGAAATTTGCTGTATTCGGATCAGGAGATACCTCATATGAACATTTTTGCGGAGCTGTCGATATCCTTGAAGAAAAAATTAAACAACTCGGCGGCGAAATTGTGCTTCCGTCCGTTAAAATCGAAATGAATCCTGAAAATGAAGAAGAAAACCTACTGATAGAATTTGGTGAAAAATTCGCAGAAAAGTGCAAGGCGTCACTTTGAAAACAGCGTCTTCTTTTTTCTTGTCTTTAAATCTGACCTTTGATACAGTAATGAGGTAGAAAAGAGAAGGAGGATGTACATAATGAAGATGATGGACGCTAATGAGATTATCTCGTTTATTCAAAATAGTAAGAAATCAACACCTGTTAAAGTATATGTGAAAGGTGATCTTGAAGAAATCGATTTCGGTGCTTCAGCAAAAACATTTTTAACAGGAAGCACAGGTGTGGTATTTGGCGAATGGGAAGAGGTACAGGTTGCACTTGAAGCAAACCAAAGCAAAATTGAAGACTACGTTGTCGAAAATGACCGCCGCAATTCTGCAATCCCAACTCTTGATATGAAAAACGTGAAGGCTCGAATTGAACCAGGTGCGATTATTCGCGATCACGTAGAAATCGGTGATCGGGCTGTTATTATGATGGGAGCATCCATCAATATCGGTTCTGTCATTGGAGAAGGTACGATGATCGATATGAACGTCGTGCTTGGTGGACGTGCGACAGTGGGTAAAAATTGTCATATAGGAGCAGGCTCTGTCCTTGCTGGTGTCATTGAGCCGCCTTCAGCAAAACCTGTCATCGTTGAAGACGATGTTGTCATCGGTGCAAACGCCGTTATTCTTGAAGGTGTGACAGTTGGAAAAGGAGCTGTCGTTGCCGCTGGAGCGATTGTTATTGAAGATGTTGAGCCATATACAGTTGTAGCGGGGACACCAGCTAAAAAAATTAAAGACATTGATGAAAAAACAAAAGGTAAAACTGAAATCAAACAAGAATTGCGTCAACTGTAAATAAGCAAAGAAGTAGCGCGTGGACCTGAACAAGTCCACGCCTTTTCATATGCCAGGAGGTTTGAAAGATGGAATTGGAGCACTTAACAGCTATTCGCAGAGATCTGCATCAGATCCCTGAGCTTGGATATCAAGAATATAAGACTCAAAGCTATATTTTGAACCATTTAAAACGGTATCCAGCCAACAGGCTTGAAATTGAAACTTGGAAGACAGGTTTATTTGTTAAGGTGAAAGGAACGGCGTCCAAAAAGATATTAGCTTATAGAGCGGACATGGATGGACTATCCATTGAAGAAGCTACCGGTTATCCTTTTTCTTCTGTTCACCAAAATAGAATGCATGCATGTGGACACGATTTCCATATGACGATCGCGCTTGGAGTGCTTGATTACTTTGTGCATCATCCGGTAAAACATGATCTTCTCTTTCTCTTCCAACCAGCTGAAGAAGGACCTGGCGGAGCTGAAGCGATGATTGAGTCTGCCGCCTTCAAAAAATGGGAACCAAGCATGATTACTGCTTTACATATTGCACCTGAGCTTCCTGTTGGAACAATTTCGACTAAAGGCGGTCTTCTCTTTGCCAATACCTCTGAGCTTGTCATTGAGTTGGAAGGAAAAGGCGGACATGCGGCATATCCTCATCTTGCTGAAGATATGGTCGTGGCGGCCAGTTCGTTAGTGACGCAAATGCAATCGGTTGTCGCTCGAAATGTAGATCCGCTTGATAGTGCTGTCATCACAATTGGAACAATTACTGGCGGATCAGCCCAAAATATCATCGCTCAAAATGCCAAGCTGGAAGGAACGATTAGAACGTTATCACCTTCAGCAATGGAGCAGGTAAGAGCGAGAATAGAAGCGATGGTAAAAGGGTTGGAGATCGCTTATCATTGCAAAGGAACTGTCACGTATCCATCGGCATACCATCAAGTTTATAATTCAGCTGATTTAGCTGAAGACTTTATGAAGTTTGCTGCAGAGCATAAGCTTGCCGATGTGGTTTGTGCCAAAGAAGCGATGACAGGGGAAGACTTTGGGTTTATGTTAAAAAAATACCCGGGTTTTATGTTTTGGCTTGGTGTCGATTCCCCTTATGGACTTCATCATGCCAAGCTTCAACCGAAAGAAGCAGCGCTTGAGACGGCGGTTCGTTTGTTGACGGCATATTTTTCAGATCATGCCAATCAGAAGGTATAAAATCTCAGCAAAAACGCCATCTTAAATGCTGGAGGTGTATCTTCATGTCAAAAAAAATCGGAATTGAACAATCTCTAACAGATGTTGAGGCTGCATTAAAAGAAAAAGGTTATGAGGTTGTGATGATGAAAACGCAAGATGATGCAAAAGGCTGTGATTGCTGTGTCGTAACCGGTCTGGATTCGAATATGCTCGGTATTTCGGATACGACGACTGGAGCTCCTGTTATTGAGGCGTCAGGTCTATCCGCAGATGAAATTTGTCAACGAGTCGATCAAAAAATTCATTAAGTAATGGTGAAACCGAAGTGAAGTGCTTCGGTTTTCTTATTTATAACCAAGCTGATGATTTGTCTCACAATGGGACAACATGTTAAAATCTTTTTAGAGAACCCTTACAAAATAGTGATTTCTTATTTAAATTAATTATCAGCTGATATTGACTAAAAAAATGATTGCCTTTATAATTATTTGTGTAATGTTGTTAACTAAATGAGAATTTAAGATTTGAATTCTCATTTCATCCACAAAAAAATTATTGGAGGGATACATAAAATGGCAGAACGTATGGTAGGTAAACAAGCCCCGCGCTTTGAAATGGAAGCAGTTCTCGCAAATAAAGAATTCGGAAAAGTGAGCCTTGAAGAAAACATGAAGAATGATAAATGGACAGTTCTTTTCTTCTATCCAATGGATTTTACTTTCGTATGTCCGACAGAAATTACAGCAATGTCTGATCGTTATGATGAGTTCGAAGATCTTGATGCAGAGGTTATCGGTGTTTCAACTGATACAATCCACACTCATTTAGCTTGGATTAACACAGATCGTAAAGATAACGGTCTTGAACAGTTAAAATATCCTCTTGCGGCTGATACAAATCATGAAGTATCTCGTGAATATGGTGTCCTTATTGAAGAAGAAGGTATTGCTCTGCGCGGATTATTTATTATCAATCCTGAAGGTGAGCTGCAATATCAAACAGTATTCCATAACAACATCGGTCGTGATGTAGATGAAACACTGCGTGTTCTCCAAGCTCTCCAAACAGGTGGACTATGCCCTGCAAACTGGAAGCCAGGTCAAAAAACACTTTAATTCTACAAGATGCTAAAAGAAGGTCTAACAATTGTTAGACCTTTTTACAATCGTAAAAGGAGAGAAAAAAATGAAATTACGTCAGCCTATGCCAGAACTTGTTGGTGCGAAAGAATGGTTAAATGGAAAAGTAACAAAAGAACAGCTGATTGGTGAAAAACCAACGCTAATCCATTTCTGGTCAATCAGCTGTCACTTATGCAAAGAAGCTATGCCGCAAGTCAATGAATTTCGCGATCGCTACAGTAATAAACTGAATGTCGTTGCTGTGCATATGCCCCGTTCAGAAGATGATTTAAATATCGATAAAATAAAAGAGCTGGCAATAGAGCATGATATGACACAGCCCATTTTTGTCGATAGTGATCATAAACTAACAGAAGCTTTTGAAAATCAGTATGTCCCTGCTTACTATGTATTTGATAAGAGCGGTCAACTTCGTCATTATCAGGCCGGTGGTAGCGGTATGAAAATGCTCGAAAAACGTGTGAATCGAGTTCTTGCAGAAACTGAACAAGCAGAATGACACAAAGGGCTGTCCAATAAGTCAATTTATTGACTATTGGATGCCCTTTTCACGTTTAACAAATTTATCATTCATCTTAAATGATAGCAGTTAACAAGTTTGCTCTATTCGGACAGCTCCGTTTTCTAACACTTTTCAAAAAAAAATTTCGTTTTTTTGTACGTTTCTTCAAATGAATCGTAAGGCACTGTTTTTCAAAAAGAATGAGTCTTTTTTCCTGTTGTTTAAGAAACGCATTTTACTCTTTATGATGACAGAAAACAACTCTTCTCATGTAGACTCGACAAAACATTTAAATTTTTAGCAATTTTTAAATGATACTCATTCCTGTTTAATTATACTTCTTATCATTAAGCATTACTTTCATTACTTTGAAATTACTTTCGTTACAAAAGTATTTTTTGAGTTTTCATCATTGCTTACCATTTTTCGACAATAATAATAAAATAGGTCAAATGACTTTGGGGACCCTTGTAAGATTCAGTCTTTTTTAAAATTTAGTTCTATTTTCTTAATGGGAAATAACAGTAGAAAAATGAAAAAATAGTTGATAAAATTAGTTTGATAATCTAATATTTTTATTAGAAGGTTTATTGATTTTGATAGGAGGGGTAAAGCAGTATGTTTAATGAGAGAGAGGCATTGCGTTTACGTTTGGAACAGCTAAATGAAGCTGAGGTAAAAGTCATTAGGGAGTATCAAATTGAGCGTGACAATATATATGCAAAGTTGCGTGAATTAGATCGGCCAGCCAGCTTCAATGATACAAGAAAAGATTACCGTCCAGAACGAAAAAGTGAACAACTCCCAGTTTTAGCTGAACTGGCTGCACAGGAAATGAAGAGTTACCAGAAAAACCCACAATCAACCCAAAATTTGCAGAATCCACAAAAGCCAATTTCTACACTGCCTGCTGGAATTCCAGAAGGTGCTACTCGGCGTAGAAGGGGTACTGCACGTCCAGGTTCTAAGGCGGCAAAATTGCGTGAAGCGGCGATTAAAACGTTAAAACGTCACAATGCAGCAATTAAAAGTTCTGAACTTCAGAAAGAAATAGAAAAAGAAAGCGGACTTGATATCCCGAATATGACCACTTTTATGCAAAGTTTAATTAAAATGTATCCTGAAGTTAAAAAACCATATCGCGGTCAATATATATTAGAGGGAGATATCTCTACAGAATCTGACCAACAATCCTAAGATTTATTTCAGTTAGCATGTAATCGTTAACAACCATTTTTTTCAACTAAGCGTCTTAGAAACTGCTTGAGGTACACGACTCAAGCAGTTTTTTGTAAAATACATAAACATGCTGTAGCGCCATCTAGGGATCAATTCCGCTTATTGCTTATATCGGCTGTCTTTCCTCCATATTTTAGTTTTGGAGGAGACAGTTTTTTTTATTTACAGTTATAATAGAGTGATTCAATTTATTTGTAAATTATTGCCCTGAGTTTAAAATAGTATAGAAACGGATTTTTTTCACACCCACTATTCTCAAAAATATGTTACAACTACAATATGTAGATTGCTTTTGCGAAAGGGTGAGAATGTGAAACCCGTTCATGTTTTATTAGCTGGCGGATTATCCCGCCGTTTTGGAGAACCAAAGGCTTTTGCCTTGTGGAGAAATAAATCTCTTTATCAGTGGTGTAAACAGGCTATGGGAGGTAAAGTGGTAATCTTAAGCCATTCTGAACTGTTAGATCGGTTCAAAAATAATGGAGAAATATCAGTAATCGAAGATATTGACCCATTTAAAGGAAAAGGGCCATTGGCTGGAATATATACGGCGATGGAACGTCAGGATGGAGATTGTTATGTCGTATTAGCCTGTGATATGCCACTTATTCGCCAACATACAATTACAGCCTTAAAAAAATCAATGTCTTTAGAAACAGATGCTGTTGTGATTGTTGCCAATGGACAGGTGCAGCCGCTTGTGGCTGTTTATCATAAAAGAGTCAAACCTATTTTATATGAACAGCTTTGTCAAAATGAACTAAAATTAAGCGACTTCCTTGCCCGCATTCGCGTGACATATATTCACGCTGAGACGATAGGAGCGAAGGCTAGTGAGTTTTTCAACATTAATGAGAAAGCGGATTTAGAGGGATTGCAGGGACGATAGAAAAGTAAAAAAGTAGAGGAGGTGCTATTGGGTGTGTGAACGGTATTCAAGACAAACCAGATTTCAAAACATTGGAGAAGTTGGGCAGGATCTCATGAAAAAAAGTCATGTTTTGGTTGTCGGAGCCGGAGCGCTTGGCACAGCTGCTGCCGAAGGATTGACTCGTGCCGGTGTTGGTGTTTTATCTATTATAGATCGAGATTATGTGGAATGGAGCAATTTACAAAGGCAGCAGCTTTATACGGAAAAAGATGCAGAAAATCGCTTACCGAAAGCGATAGCAATTAAGAACCGTCTTTCAAAAATAAATCGTGATGTTACACTGTATACATATGTTGCTGAAGGAAATGCCGAAACATTGCTGCCATTAATAGAAGAAGCTGATGCCGTTGTTGATGCCACGGACAATTTTGAAACCCGTATGATGATTAATGATCTGTCACAAAAGTTGAACAAACCCTGGGTTTATGGCGCATGTGTTAGCAGCCAAGGAATGTATATGACCATTGTTCCAGGGGAAACACCTTGTCTACGATGTTTGTTTGCAGAAATTCCAATTGGTGGGGAGACATGCGATACTGCCGGCATCATTTCACCTGCTGTCCAAATGGTGTCGGCTTTTCAGCAGACCGAAATACTAAAACTTTTAACCAATCAAACTGAAGCACTCCAAACTTCGTTTGTCACATTTGATTTATGGACAAACACCCACTTTGAGATGAAAGTAACCCGGAACGAAAAGTGTGCGTCTTGCGGACAAAAGCTGTATCCAAGTCTTCAAAACTCACAGCAAAAGAAAGCTGAGGTCCTTTGTGGAAGAGACACTGTTCAGATTCGCAATGAAGGATTAAAACGTCTATCTAAACAGGAGCTTATGCAAAAACTGGACGGAATTGGCAAAGTAGATGCAAATGATTATCTTGTTCATGTCGTATATGAAACGTTTCGTATTGTTATTTTTCAAGATGGAAGAGCACTTGTTCATGGTACGAATGATATAAAGGAAGCGAATTCGGTGTTAGCTAGAATGATCGGTATGTAGCGTGAGGAGGTTTTTGGAATGATTGAAAAAAGAACGCCAATATCCGTTTTTGAAGCTGTTGAATCGGTTGTCCAATATCAGAAACATGGGGAAACAGAATGGGTCCAATTGGAAGACAGTCTGCACAGATATTTAGCAAAGGATGTCAAAGCTGATCATCATGTCCCTGCTTTTGACCGCTCACCATATGACGGATTTGCCATTAGAGCTTCTGACACAGTAGATGCCACCAAGGATCATCCGCTTCAATTTGAAGTCATTGATCATATCGGAGCTGGGGCTGTTTCTCATAAACAGCTTGGTCCTTTTCAAGCAGTTCGCATCATGACGGGAGCACAAATTCCTGACGGGGCTGATGCTGTTATCATGTTGGAGCTTGTTAAAACATATAGAGAAAATGAAAAAAACTATATGGTACTGAAACGTTCAGTACAGTCTGGAGAAAACATCTCAAAAAAGGGAGAGGATGCGGAAAAAGGATCGGTTCTTTTAATGAAAGGAACGAGAATTACACCAGGGGTTATCGCCTTACTTGCTACATTTGGGTATGCGACTGTTCCTGTTGTGAAAAAACCGGTGATTGGTATTATTGCCACTGGTACAGAACTATTAAATGTTAGCGATCCTCTTGTTCCGGGCAAAATTCGCAACAGCAATGCTAACATGGTAATTGCGCAAGTTGAAGAAGCAGGCGGTAAACCTCTCTATTTAGGGAAGATTTCTGATCAATTGAAGGAAAGTTTTGAAGTCATTGAAAAAGCCCTTAAACAAGTAGATTTTCTAATTACAACCGGCGGTGTTTCTGTTGGAGATTTTGATTTTTTGCCAGATATATATGAAAAACTCGGTGCAAAAGTTCTTTTTAATAAAGTAGGCATGCGTCCTGGCAGTGTGACAACGGTTGCTCAAGTAAACGGGAAATTGTTATTTGGACTGTCAGGAAACCCATCTGCTTGTTTTGTAGGGTTTGAATTATTTGTGAAGCTGTTGATTCGTCTATGGCTGCTTGATCAAAAACCATATCCTTTAACAGCAAAGGCTATTTTAATGAAGAGTTTTCCTAAACCGAACCCTTTTACCCGTTTTGTCCGTGCGCATGTTTCAGTGAAAGATGGCATATTTCATGCTATACCTGTTGGATTGGATAAATCGGGTGTTGTGACTTCACTTGCGATCGCAAATGGACTTATCATTTTGCCAGGCGGCACGAGGGGCTATCAAGCTGGAGAACATGTCAATGTGCTCTTATACAGAGATGAGAACGGATGTGAACAATTGTGTCCCGAGATTTTCCAATCCTGCAGATCGTAGGCTATCAAAACAGCGGTAAAACAACGTTTATGGAATTGCTGATCAAAAGGCTTGCACATCAGCACATGAAAGTCGGTTGTCTTAAACATCATGGTCATGGAGGTGAGCTCGCCTCTGCAACAAAAGGGAAGGATACGAACCGATATTTAGAGGCTGGTTCAGCGATATCCGGTGTTGAAGGTGGTGGCGTTTTTCAGCTAACAGCACACAGAGATCTGCTGCTTGAACAACTCATTCCCATCTATGAGCTTTTAGCAATTGACTGCCTGTTAATCGAAGGATTTAAACAAGCAGCCTATCCAAAAATCGTCATGGTCAGAGATGAAAAGGACAGGCAATTACTCGTACAATTAAAAGGTATCATTGCTGTGATATATCAAGAGCAAAAGCCGCAACTTTCGCAATTAGATTTTCCTGTTTTTCATATTAAAGATCCAAGTGCAATTTCATATATATTCAACTATTTGAAGGAGGAAGGCGCTTGCCTGAACGATTTAACATAACCAAGAAACCAATTGTGATCGAAGATGTCGTTAAAAAAGTTGAGTGCAGAGAAGCTGGGGCCATTACCACATTTATTGGGACAGTGAGGGAATGGACAAATCAGCAGAAGACACTTTTTCTAGAATATGAAGCCTATGTTCCAATGGCAGTCAACATGTTGAAGAAAATAGGCGATGAGATCAATACAAAATGGCCGGGGACAAAACTGGCGATCACCCATCGGATCGGGAGGCTTAATATTTCTGAAGCGGCTGTTGTCATCGCTGTTTCTTCTCCTCACCGAAAAGCGGCTTATGAAGCGAATGAGTACGCAATTGAAAGAATCAAACAAATGGTTCCGATTTGGAAAAAAGAGTATTGGGAAGATGGCGAGTCCTGGATTGGTGATCAGCTCCAAACAATTGCTTATCCTGAAGGAAAACCGAGCATGAAAACTGTTTCTCCTGACAGAAAAAGGGGTGATGAAATTGATTAACATTCTTTTATTTGCCAGTCTTGCAGAACAAGCTGGTACACAGAGCATTTGTTTTGATCAAGAAAAAACGACAACAGACGATATCACTTTATACTTGAAAGAAACATATCATCTTCAAGGAATAGATCGGGCAATGGTTGCTGTTAATGAGGAATATCGGAGGGGAAATAGTGAAGTAAAGTCAGGTGACACTGTTGCATTTATTCCTCCAGTTAGTGGTGGATGAAAAAATGTTTGGCAATCGGTATAGCATAAAGCTAAAACCGATTGCTATTGTTTCTCGGATGATTTTCAAGATAAAGAAAACATCCGCGCCGTTCTTTGGAAATATTAGGTTCTATTTTTTGGATCAGATCATAGAGCTCACTAATACGGTGAACATTAAATTGGGTACGCTCCTTTAATTTCTTTTTAAGTTCTTTTGTTGTTACAATGTTTCCTTTTTGTTGTTTAATAATTTCAACGCAATGTGCTGCATAGTACTCTTTATTGGAACGTCTATGTTTTCGGATATTTCGATCTAACTCTTCTAATCTTGCATAAATGGCTTCCCTTTCCTTTCGATAATCCTTCCAGACTTTTTGTTCCAATTCAGCTAAGTGGAGAAGCTGTTTTTTTAAAGCCTCTCGATTCGACATTGAAATCAACTCCGTCACTCTAATTTGATAACATTTTCTATTATTTTACATCATTTTACTTCAAACATCAAAAAATTTCCTATAAGATTTTCAAAGTTTTTGTATTTGAAATATCAGATAAGCGGAAGGAATAGATTAGATTGCTGTTCGTTAATTTAGAGACTAGTGGAACTTCAAATGAGTGAAAGTGAAGAAACAGATGATGTATTTTGAAAAAATAAATCAAATTTTGGAAGCATACAACCGAGATTTAAAGTATAATAAAACTTATAGTTTGTCAGTTACACATACATCATCAGGTAAATAGGTTGGAGGTTTTTTACGATGGAAACGAAGTTAGAAAAACACTTAGACAAAAAACCCTCTATTTTGGGGTTGTTTTTAAAACCGGGTGTGCATTTTGAACGAATGAGTAAAAAGCCAAGTATATGGCTACCGTTTATTATTGTTCTCGTTATTAATCTAGTCGGAGTTACATTAGCTAGCTTGAAGATTGATTATGAGAAATTCATGAAAACAACAAATTTTCAAAAAGAGTACATAGAAAATCCTGATGCTGAGCAAGCTCATTTTATAAGTCAGATCATAGGGAGTATTATTGCTTGCATCATATTGGTTTTAGTTGCTTCATTTATATATTGGCTCTGTGTCAAATTATCAGGTGGTACGACTACATATTTAAAAATGTTATCAATGTCGTTGTTCGTTAGTATTGTTTTCAGTTTTACTACACTTATTAGAGGGATTTATATATATCTTACTGATCATTATATAGAAGGTAATGTTACAACACTAGCACATCTTATACCGTCTAAACCACCACTTACTGGTATTTTAAATTCAATTGAGCTGTTTTCAATTTTAGGCTTTTTCTTATTAGCGATCGGTTTTGAAAAAGTCGGTGGAATTTCTAAAAAGTCTGCATGGATCAGTACGGTTGTCTCGTTCATCCTTTCAATCTTAGTATTGTAAAGGGTGCGTAGAAATATATGTAGAACTTGTGAAAAAATGCAGATCAGTATTGCCTGTACTGCTATAAAGTGCACCTCAATTTAGAAAAATTGAGGTGTATTTTTTATCTCTTAAAACTTAATTTAAGCTAATTTTAAAGTTGAACTCTTGTTTTTTATGTTAACTTAAAAAAGTTGTGAGATTGATCTAAAGAAAAGTGAAGGAGAAACTAGAAAATGAATGAAGAAATAGTAAAACTAAAAAAGCCATCATTGTTTGGTATCATCACAAATCCTGTCAAACAGTTTAATAGAATCAGAGAAAGACCAACGGTTTGGCTACCATTGGTTATAGTAGCGATATTATGCTCCGCAGCTGATTTCTTCTTGGATTTAAAATTTCCAGATGATCATTCTGTGTTTGTTAATATTAATCTAGAGGGGGCAGGAAAATATTTCCTTTATGGCATTTTGATTGTCATCGGCAGTTTTCGATATGCTTTTTCTTATGTAATCAGTGCCTTAGTGTTATGGCTCATTGCCAAAATTGGCGGTGGGAAAACTAATTTTGTCACAATGTTTTCTTTGTCTATTTATATTTCCATTGTGACTGCAATTTCAAGTTTAATGATCAGTATTGCATGCTACTTTAAAGGTTCACTAGACCCATTAATGCTAACTAATTTGTCAGGATACATTGAAGTTGATCTGCCATTTGTGATGGTATTGTTGATGATTGATATTTTTACGATCTGGAATTTAGTATTAACTGCTATTGGTTTACAAAAAACTGCTGGAGCTTCAAAGGTGGCATCATGGATTGGTGTTGCCATTTTGTTTGCTTTATCGTTGCTCCTAGGTTATTTATATGGTTTGTTACTAATGATCAATTGACGTAATAGGCAGCTGCTTAGTTGTAGATCTCGAGTTTTACATTTGCAAACATATTAAGTTGGCTTAAACAAAGAAATATTAGGAGGGTCAAAAAGTGAGTGTAGAGAAAACAGACATAAAGAAGCCATCATTACTAGGCATCATCACACATCCTGTCAGGCAGTTTGAGAGAATAAAAGAAAGACCAACGATTTGGCTGCCGCTCATCATCGTGTTGGTGTTATCTTCTCTGGCTGATTATTTTAACAGATTAAATTATCCAAAGCTTTATAATGGAGAGCGATCTTTTGGAAGTTATGTTATTCATGGTACTGTTAACCCTATTCTGCTATTTGTGATCATTACATTAATATTATGGATGATCGCTAAATTGGGACGTGGTAAAACTAATTTTGCCTGTGTGTTTTCTTTATTTATTCATGTATACTTTTTAACAGCAATGAAGGATCTCATCGTTGCACTCATCAAATATTTTTCAAATACATCACCAGACGTATTTTCCTACATTTCTCTTACAGGCTTCGTTCCAGCCAATAACTATTTAACGGGATTTTTAGGAATATTTGATATTTTTTTAATCTGGACGCTTATATTATTAGCGATCGGTTTGCAAAAAACAGCCGAAGCTTCAAAAACGTCTTCATGGGTTGGTATTGCAGTGTTATTTTTAATATTGCTTGGTTTTTTGTTCATCATATTGGCCATTGCGTTTTTGGTGGTCCAGCTATTGATGGCTATTGTAGATATCTTTGAATCGATCAACTCTCTCTTTAAACCGTTTTATACTCTATAAAATTCGATATCCTCGGGCTAGGAAAACCAAGAGGAGTAGCAAGTCACCGATAATCAAAAAAGATGGCGTCATTTTGCCATCTTTTTTTACGGAGATCACGATAAAAAACCAGTAAGGTTAGAATACCATATATTAATCCACATCATTTTGTTGGTGTACAAAAGTACGCCAACAATAATAAGAATACCCCCGCCAATTTTCATAAAAAGATTAGAGTACTTAAGAAAAATCTTTATTTTTCCAATAAAAAATGACATAAGTAAAAATGGAATGCCAAAACCTAAAGAATAGGCTGTCACATTAATAAATGTATCAGCTGGTGTGTTAGCAGGGGATGCGATGTTAGTCGATATAATTGCTCCAAATATAGGTCCGATACAAGGAGTCCACCCAGCAGCAAAGATAATTCCGATCAACATTGAATTAAGTATTCCGATTTTCCCCTTTCTAAAAGCAAAGCGGTGTTCTTGCAGCATGAATTTTGGTTGGAAAATCCCTAACAAAAACAATCCCATGATTGTAACAAAAATTCCACCAAGCATTCGGATTAAAGTTTGATTCTCGGCAAAAATTCTGCCAATTGAACTTGTCGAGAACCCCAACACATAAAAAATGAAGGAGAATCCTACTAAAAAAGATAAGGCATGAATACAAACAGCTCTTGTGATACTGGTTGATTTATGATGTTTTAAATCGTTAACAGATATACCAGTTATATAAGAAAGAAATGAAGGATAAAGAGGTAAGCAACATGGAGAAACAAATGATAGCAAACCGCCGCCAAAAGCTAACCACCAAGTAACTTGTTCCATCATATTGACTCCTTTTCTAAAGTTATTCTAAATGCGAAATAGATCAATTTAACTTAACTTCGTTCATTCACCATTTCTATAGACAACGTTACCATTACATATAATGGATTGTCTACCACAATATTAGGGAAATGTTTTCTGTCAGAAATGATAAGCTGTTCGTCATGATCGATTTTACACGTCTTTCTTCTTTGTTTGATCGGTACTACTAAGCCTTCAGAAAGCACAACACAAGATTTAGCCGAGTGATTCACTTTCATTCATGTGTATATGTACATGAACAACTTCCGGTCAGTTCCCTCTCCTTTTTTACCCAAATTTCTTTTTAGAGAATGATTAAAACGAATTAGAGAATAATTGTAATGTCACATATTTTTGCGAATTGTCATTGTTTATCTAGTTTACAAATAGAACACATCAAGTTAAGATGATAAAATGTGAAAGATTTTGATGGTTATTGAATGAATTTGAAAGATTTTTGTTGATTTTTGTCGAAACAGCGTTTACAATGACATTGTAAGCAAAATGAATGCGTTTCCAAAAAGGGGTGATTATGTGCTTACTCCTGAACGACATCAGCTCATCATTGATAAGATAGAGCAGGATGATGTCGTGAAAATTCAATCTTTAATGAATTTAACAAATGCCTCTGAATCAACGATCAGAAGGGATTTATCAACACTTGAAGCTCGTGGATACTTAAAGCGTGTTCATGGAGGAGCATCTAAGATTTCCGATATTCGGAAAGAACCGGATATGCTTGAGAAATCATCCAAAAACCTTCATGACAAGAAAAAAATTGCCCAAGAAGCTGCTGCATTGCTTGAAGAAGGTGATTGCATATACCTTGATGCTGGAACGACGACATTACAAATGATCGATTTTATAGATCAAGAGAAGGATATTATTGTCGTCACTAATGGAATCATGCATATCGAGCCACTCATGAAAAAAGGAATCAAATTTTATTTATTAGGTGGCTATGTCAAGCAAAAAACAGGGGCAATTCTTGGCGGTTCTGCTTTAACGTCCATTAGCCAATATCGGTTTGATAAAAGTTTTCTCGGTGTCAATGGGATTCATAAGGAAGCGGGTTACACCACTCCTGACCCTGATGAAGCGCTGTTGAAAACGAAGGCGATTCAGCAGGCGAAACAAGCTTTTATTTTAGCTGATGCTTCAAAGTTTGGAGAGATTTCTTTTTCTGCCTTTGCAAGTTTAGACGACGCAGCTATCATTACAGCAGGATCTGGCAAACATTCATTTGATAACTATCAAGAAAAAACTGTCGTAAAGGTAGTGAAATCATGATTTATACTGTAACACTCAATCCATCGGTCGACTATATTGTCCATGTCGAATCATTTTCATTAGGCGGGTTAAATCGTTCAGCTTATGATACGAAATATCCCGGTGGTAAGGGTATTAATGTCTCAAGGGTATTAAACAGACATGATGTCCCATCAAAAGTTCTTGGTTTTGTTGGCGGTTTTACCGGGGACTATATTAGATCCTTTCTCGAAGAAGAGAAGCTTGAAACAGCTTTTCATGAAGTAAAGGGAGATACCCGGATCAATATCAAGTTGAAAACCGGAGATGAAACGGAGATAAACGGCCAAGGACCTGCCATTAGCGAAGCAGATTTCCGAGAGTTTCTAGCGCAATTTTCCGCGCTGAAAGAAGGGGATATTGTTGTGATGGCGGGAAGCATTCCAGCGTCATTACCGCAAGACACCTATCAGAAAATTGCTGAAGCATGCAGCAAGCAAAATGTCCGGGTTGTTGTGGATATTTCAGGTGAAGCACTTTTGAAAGCGGCTGAAATGAATCCACTGTTAATGAAGCCAAATCACCATGAACTTGGTGAAATGTTTGAAACAACGATCAACACTGTAGAAGATGCGATCCCATACGGAAAAAAATTGATTGAACAAGGGGCGGAAAATGCCATTGTATCAATGGCTGGTGAAGGTGCTCTTCTATTTACAAAAGATCAAGTTTATTATGCAAATACTCCGAAAGGAAAGCTTGTTAATTCTGTTGGAGCTGGTGATTCAGTTGTTGCCGGATTTCTTGCCGGTATCCAAAAACAGCTTGATATTACAGAAGCATTTCGCTTAGGAGTCGCCTCAGGTAGTGCTACAGCATTTTCGGAAGAATTAGGAACAGAAGAACTGGTCCAAAAGTTACTTCCTGAAGTTCAAATCAGAGCCATCTAAAGGAGGAAAGGTTATGAAAATAACAGAGTTACTAACGAAGCAAACCATCAAGTTAAACCTTGAGAGCAGCCAGAAAGAAAATGTTATTGATGAACTTGTAACAGTTTTGGATCAGGCTGGAAAACTGAGTGATAAAGCAGGCTATAAAGCAGCTGTTATCAATCGTGAAAAGCAAAGCTCAACAGGAATCGGTGAAGGGATTGCGATTCCGCACGCGAAAACAGCAAGTGTTAAAGAACCAGCGATTGCTTTTGGTCGCTCAACAGCAGGTGTTGATTATGAATCATTGGATGGACAACCAAGCCATTTAGTTTTCATGATTGCTGCCACTGAAGGAGCCAATAATACCCACCTTGAAGCATTATCAAGACTGTCAACTTTATTAATGAGAGAAGAAATTCGTAAAAAACTCCTAAACGCAGGAACAGAAGAAGAAATCATCGATATTATTAACCAGCATGATAAAGATGATGAAGACGAGCAGGCTGAAGAGTCTAGGACTCCATCTGCAAAAGGAAAAGTTCTTGCAGTTACAGCATGTCCAACAGGAATTGCCCACACCTTTATGGCAGCGGACGCTTTGAAAGAAAAGGCAAAAGAACTCGGTGTGGACATTAAAGTAGAAACAAACGGTTCAGGAGGAATTAAAAACGCGTTAACTCCACAGGACATTGAGGATGCTGTGGCAATCATTGTGGCGGCGGACAAGCAAGTAGAAATGGATCGTTTTGCAGGAAAGCATGTCATTGAAGTCCCAGTTACTGCTGGAATTAGACGTCCGAAAGAACTGATTGAGAAAGCGTTAAAACAGGATGCACCAATCTATAAAGGAACAGGCGGCAAAGCAGCAGCCGATGATGATGGAGCTGCAAAAGGCGTCGGCGGCTTTTATAAACATTTGATGAGCGGTGTCAGCAACATGCTCCCATTTGTTGTCGGAGGCGGAATTTTAATTGCGATTTCGTTCTTCTGGGGAATTAAATCAGCAGATCCCAATCATCCGACTTATAATGAATTTGCAGCTACATTGATGGATATCGGTGGCGGTAATGCCATGAAATTAATTGTTGCCGTCTTAGCCGGATTTATTGCGATGAGTATTGCGGATCGTCCTGGATTTGCACCTGGTATGGTCGGTGGTTTTATGGCGACGCAAGGAAATGCGGGCTTCTTAGGTGGATTAATCGCCGGTTTCTTAGCAGGTTATATTATCCTTCTTTTGAAAAAGGTATTTGCTGGACTTCCACAAACACTTGAAGGATTAAAACCGGTCTTAATTTATCCGCTATTTGGGATTTTCTTAACGGGCGCAATTATGCACTATGTTGTCAATCCTCCTGTCAGTAGGATTATGACTGGTATGACAAATTGGCTAGAAGCACTTGGTACAGGAAACCTTGTATTAATGGGTATTATACTAGGCGCTATGATGGCAGTTGATATGGGTGGTCCGATCAACAAAGCGGCCTTTACTTTTGGGATTGCGATGATTGATGCTGGAAACTTTGGACCGCATGCGGCAATTATGGCAGGCGGTATGGTTCCGCCGCTTGGTATCGCACTGGCAACAACATTCTTTAGAAACAAATTCACAAAACGTGACCGTGAAGCAGGGATTACTTGCTACTTTATGGGCGCATCATTTATTACCGAAGGTGCCATTCCGTTTGCGGCAGCTGATCCGGCTCGGGTTCTTCCGGCATGTATTATCGGTTCAGCAGTCGGCGGTGGTTTGTCACAGCTTTTCAATGTCACGCTTCCTGCACCGCACGGTGGATTGTTTGTTATCTTTACAACGAATCACTGGTTTTTATATATTCTCAGTATTTTGATCGGATCGGTTGTCACAGCTCTCATCCTGGGTATATTGAAAAAACCGGTTCCGAAAGAAGCATAAACAGTGTGAAGTGTCGCTTTTGCGGCACTTCTTTTTTATGAACAGTTTCAAAATTATGTATTCATCTATAACATATGATAAAGTATAAGAAAGTCGATTGTTTAGATTTGACAGACTGTTTTAGGAGGAAGAATATTGACTGAGGAAAAATCCGCCAAAAAAAAGAGTTCTCTTTTTGAATGGTTTAAAGCCATTATCATTGCCATTGTCTTGGCCGTTGTGATCCGTATCTTTTTATTTGAACCGTATTTAGTGGAAGGGACATCGATGGATCCGACATTACATGATGGTGAACGGTTATTCGTTTATAAAACGGTGAAATACATTGGTGAATTTAATCGGGGAGATATCGTGATTATTGATGGAGATGAAAAAAATATTCATTATGTAAAACGTCTCATCGGTCTGCCGCATGATACAGTGCAAGTGAAAAATGATACACTTTATATTAACGGAAAAAAAGTAGCCGAGCCATATCTTTCAGAGAAGCGTAAAGCAGTCAGCGGTATACTAACGGATGATTTTGGACCTGTAAAAGTCCCTGAAGGCAAGTATTTTGTTATGGGTGATAATCGTCAAAGATCAATGGATAGTCGGAACGGACTGGGGATGATTGATAAAGATCGAGTTGCCGGGACATCACAATTTGTGTTTTTTCCATTAAATGAAATCCGTAAAACAGACTGAAAATGCCTGATGTCCATTTGGACAAACAGGCATTTTATCATCAGGATGATAGTGAGTACAGGACGACGATACACAGCACAGTCATAAATACTGATGCTGTAATGAGTAAAACACTGTACAAAATCCGGATTTCCGAGGCCTCTTTTCCCCGCTTTGTCAGGAATCGCTTCGCTGCAATATGCACAAATGTGTAAATTAGCGCAAAACCAAGATAAAGGCCAAGATCTCGGGCGGTAAAACCGGTCACTGCAACATAAACTCCAGCAAAAAAAATAAACATACAGTATTCAGTCAAAGTGATAAGCTTCATATTTTCCTCCGTCTAATGGTCCGTTTTTTCTCCAAACATTACTTTTTTATAATATATCTTTTGGAGCCATCCTACAAGAAGACCGAAGCCAATTAAAAGACAGGAAAAGATAAGGAATTCTATTGTCCACATATAAAAGCCTTTGAACAGGCCAATCGACATTGTTGATATCACCATAGCAAATGAAATGAAAAACGCCTGCCATGGTCTGTTGTTCACCCATTTTCTAATATCTGGATCATCTTTTAAATTCATTTTCCCACCCTCCATTCTTCATTAATTGTAACATATTGTCATCATTTAAATGCAATAATTGATTTTGATTGATGCAAAGCAAGGCGTTTCTCTTCGGGAATATTCGTGTTATACTTCTTTAAGAAGTATAATGATGGAGGATATTCAATGATAGCTGTGAGTAATGTTAGTTTACGGTTTGCGGATCGGAAACTATTTGAAGATGTCAATATTAAATTTACACCTGGAAACTGTTACGGTTTAATTGGTGCAAATGGAGCAGGTAAATCAACGTTTTTGAAAATTTTATCTGGTGAAATTGAGCCTCAGACAGGCGATGTTCATATGAGTCCTGGTGAACGTCTAGCCGTCCTGAAACAAAACCATTTCGAGTATGAGGAATTTGAAGTATTAAAAGTTGTGATCATGGGGCATAAGCGTCTCTATGAAGTGATGCAAGAAAAAGACGCGATTTACATGAAAGCTGATTTTTCTGATGAAGACGGTATTCGTGCGGCTGAACTTGAAGGAGAGTTTGCGGAATTGAACGGCTGGGAAGCCGAAGGAGAAGCCGCAATTTTACTGAAAGGACTAGGGATTTCTGAAGATCTTCATGAAAAGAAAATGGCAGATTTGGGCGGAGCTGAAAAAGTTAAAGTTTTGCTAGCTCAAGCGCTGTTTGGAAAACCGGATGTTCTTCTCTTGGACGAGCCGACAAACCACTTAGATATTCAAGCGATCCAATGGCTTGAAGAGTTTTTAATCAACTTTGAGAATACCGTAATCGTTGTTTCGCATGATCGTCACTTTTTAAATAAAGTGTGCACACATATTGCTGATTTAGATTTTAATAAAATTCAGGTTTATGTCGGAAACTATGATTTTTGGTATGAATCAAGCCAGCTCGCACTAAAAATGGCACAGGAAGCCAATAAGAAAAAAGAAGAACAAATTAAACAGTTGCAAGAGTTTGTCGCCAGATTTAGTGCAAATGCTTCAAAGTCAAAACAAGCAACTTCAAGGAAAAAGTTGCTTGAAAAAATTACGCTGGATGATATAAAGCCATCATCACGAAAATATCCGTATGTCAATTTTTCCCCAGAACGTGAGATTGGTAATGATGTGCTTGTCGTCCAGGATCTTTCGAAAACGATTGATGGTGTAAAAGTACTTGATTCCGTGAGTTTTATGATGAATAAAGATGATAAGATCGCATTTACAGGACGGAACGAACTAGCAACGACAACGCTTTTTAAAATTTTGGCAGGAGAAATGGAGCCTGACAATGGAACATTTAAATGGGGGGTAACAACTTCTCAGGCATTTTTCCCGAAAGATAATAGCGAATTTTTTGAGAACAGTGAGCTAAATCTTGTTGATTGGCTTCGCCAGTTTTCACCAAATGACCAAAGTGAAAGTTTTCTTCGCGGGTTTTTAGGGCGAATGTTGTTTTCAGGAGAAGAAGTGTTGAAAAAAGCAAGCGTCCTTTCAGGAGGAGAAAAAGTCCGCTGTATGCTTTCGAAAATGATGCTTTCTGGAGCGAATGTTTTAATGTTGGATGAACCGACAAACCATCTCGATCTTGAATCAATTACAGCATTAAATAATGGCTTGATCAGTTTTAAAGGAGCCATGTTATTTACTTCTCACGATCATCAGTTTGTCCAAACGATTGCCAATCGCATTATTGAGATCACGCCAAATGGTATCGTTGATAAACAAATGAGTTATGATCAGTTTTTAGAAGATCGGACAGTCCAAGATAAATTGACTGAATTATATGGTTGAGCAAGTATAATGAAAGCTAGTTGACAAAGTCGTGAAAAACCGGCTTTATCGACTAGCTTTTTTGAATGTTTAAGGTTTTAAAAAGCCCATTCACCGTTGCGGAAGATGGCTTCTTTTTTTCCGTCAGCCGTTATTCCATCAATATCCATCTCTCCAGAACCAATCATAAAATCAACATGGGTGATACTTTGATTCAAACCGTTTTGAGCAAGTTCTTCATGTGTCATTTGTTTCCCGCCTTCAATATTAAAGGAATATGAACTTCCAATGGCGAGGTGGTTTGAAGCATTTTCATCAAACAATGTATGATAAAATAAAATATTGGATTGGGAAATTGGTGAATTGTGAGCGACTAAGGCAACTTCACCTAAATAATGTGATCCTTCATCTGTTTCGATCAATTCTTTTAAAATGTTCTCACCATGTTTAGCTTTTATATCAGTAATCCTTCCGTTTTCAAACGTCAATGTAAAGTTTTCAATGATGTTTCCAGCATAGCTCAATGGTTTTGTGCTTGAAACCGTTCCATTCACGCCATCTTTTTTAGGAGCGGTAAATACTTCTTCTGTCGGCATATTGGCCATGAAAGGAACACCTTTATCATTCATGCTGCCGGCTCCGACCCACAGGTGTTTTTCTGGGAGCTCAATGGTCAAATCAGTTCCTTTTGCTTGATAGTGAAGGGTTTGAAAATGTTTTTCGTTTAACAAACTGACTTTTTCAGAAAGTGCTTGGTCATGTTCTTTCCATGCTAGAACAGGGTCTTTCTGATCTACACGGGTTGATTTGAAAATTTCATCCCAAAGTTTTGTTACTGCTTCTGTTTCGCTTAACTCTGGAAAAACCTTTTTTGCCCAACTAGGTGAAGGTGCAGCGACCACCGTCCAGCTGACTTTATCAGATAGAATAGCTTGTTTATATGTATAGAGTGCTTTTCCAGTTGTTTTTTGCTGTGTAGAAATTCGTTTTGAATCGATTCCTTTCAAAAGATCAGGACTTGAGGAGACAACAGTAATAAAGGCAGCACCTTCCTTCGCGAGTGTTTCAAGTCCTTTCGCTTCCCATTCAGGATACTCCTCAAAGCTTTCAGAAGGGGCGAGTTCATATTTCAACCTTGTCACAACATCATCCTGCCAACGGACTGTTACATGTTTTGCACCTCTTTGATATGCGTTTTTCACAAGGAGACGGGCGAAATCGCGAACTTCTGTTGAGACATTGATCACGACTTGTTGTCCTTTTTGAACATTTACACCGACTTCTGTGACGAGCTGTGCATATTTGTTTAAATTATTGGTAAATGTATTCATCTGCAAAACCTCCTTTAGTATCTTAAACATCATATCAAATATTAGCTGGAAAAGAAAAAAAGACGGGCTGTCCTGAAAGTCGTGTGGATGAATAAAAATTGGGGAATTTGCTCGCTTTCCGCGGGCGATCCGCGAGCCTCCTCGGAGCTCGTTCCTTGCTCCTCTTGGGTCTCGCCTGGCTCGCTGTTTCCGCAGGAGTCTCGCAATTCCCCTGATTTATGTTGAAAAAGGGCTTTTAGACAGCTGTCGCCTTATTTAGCGATTGATTTTGCTGGTTTGATCTGCAGGGGGGGACGGCATATTAGCCAGTGATATGCTGATCCCCCCGAGAATAATACTGCTCAAAATCATTGTGATGGCTACACGTCTCCCTAGATCTCTCAGCATGTTTTTCCTCCTTATCATGACTCCATTTTTCACAATATGAAGGAAGTGTTTAAAAAAGACGTATATTTTAAATTACTTAGCGACTTTCCGTAATTTATCAATGACTTCAAGAGAACGACCAGTACCAATTACAACCGATTCTAATGGATTTGCAGCGATATGTACCGGAACCACGATTTCTTGAGTGAGCCATTCTTGTATACCGTTTAAAAGTGCTCCTCCCCCTGTCAAAATGACACCGCGGTCAACAATATCTCCGCTGAGTTCTGGAGGGCAGTCTTCCAGCGTAGCTCTAATGGCTTCAAGCATCTGAAGAAGCGATTCACGCATAGCTTCCTGGATTTCAATGGATTGAAGTGTAATCGTTTTAGGTAGACCGGTCACAAGATCACGGCCTCTAATTTCCATCGCTTTCGTTTCATGTTTAATTAAAGCATACCCAATATTCATCTTGATTTCTTCTGCGGTTTGATCACCGATTAATAAATTATACTTTTTTCTAACAAACATGATAATATCTTCATCAAGTTGGTCACCGCCAATACGAATGGAATGGCAGGATACAACGCCTCCGAAAGAAATAATCGCTACTTCTGTAGTGCCTCCTCCAATATCTACAACAACATTTGCAATTGGTTCATCAACGGGCAGATCTGCTCCAATTGCAGCAGCTAAAGGTTCTTCAATTAAATGAACATGTTTGGCTCCACAGTTTTTGACCGCATCGCTGATCGCTCGTCTTTCAACGGCGGTAGATCCTGATGGCGTACAGACGACAACACTCGGTTTTCTAAAGGTATGTCCAATATTTTTACCGGCTTTCTTCATGATCTGTTTTAAGAGGTCTGTTGTCATTTCATAATCAGCGATAACGCCGTCTTTCATTGGCCTTATCACCGCAATTTTATTCGGTGTCTTACCAATCATGCTTTTCGCTTCAGTTCCTACTGCCAAAACGGTTTTTGTTGCCTTATCAATGGCGACAACTGATGGTTCATTAAAAACGATACCTTTGCTTTTACTGTAAACTAATATGTTTGCAGTTCCTAAATCAATTCCGATTTCAGTTGTTTGAAACATGATTTCCACCCTATCTCTATTTTAAATTTTTTGGAAAAACGAAATGTTTTTTCATGCTGAAAAAAGAACTCCATTTAGATTATCTCAAAAAAAACTCTATTTTTGGGGGTTTGTGACGTTTTGAAAAAAATTTGTAAAACGATAGACTCATATTTACAATATAAAAAATGTTTTATTTTTTATGACGTGAATTTTTAGGGAAACTTTTTTTAATGGTTGTACGTCTATCGTTATGCTAAGAATAATATCTTAGAATAGATATAAATATAGGAAGAAGGCGAATGTTTTGAAAGCAATTGGAGTTGTAAGAAAAGTAGATGAACTCGGTCGGATCGTGATGCCGATTGAGCTAAGGAGAGCACTAGGGATAGCGATCAAGGACAGCATTGAGTTCTTTGTCGATGAAGATAAAATTGTGATGAAGAAGTATAAACCTCATGGAGTTTGTCTGATGACAGGAGAAATTATGTCAGAAAACCACGAATACACGAATGGAAAAATAACACTGAGTCCTGAAGGTGCCAAATTGTTGCTAGAAGAAATTCAAGCAACACTAAACCAATCGAAAGCATAATCATTTCCCCTGCCTTTCATCCGGCAGGGTTTTTTAATAGAATAGAATCCTAGGTTGCATTCAGCGATGTATAAAAAACCCTCCAGATGAGCTAAATTGCATCCAAGGTGAGAAAATCAATAAAAAAATTTGCGAATATTTCGTACATTATGAGCAATCTGGTTTGTCGGCACTTGTAATTTGTATGCTAATGTGAGATATGATCATCAAAAATTTTTTTGTGAAAACAAGATCTATTTAAACAACCTCTAAAAAGATAACGTAAACAATGTTACAATAAACTGAGAAACACGAGTGGCAGGTGGGGGAATGAAAAGATATCAAGGGCGGATCATTGCGACCTTGTTAGCAATGACCTTTATCATGTTTTGGAATTATTTATTTTATGGGATACTAGGGAATAAAATTAATTGGCCTGTTGATGTACTATTTACAATGGTGACATTGATCAGTGTCTGGTGGCTCACTCTTTATATTGATGAATCAAATCAGCTTGTCCATAAATTGAAGGAAAGCGAGAAAAAATATAAAGAACTCTCAGATGAAACAAAACGAATTATGGATAACCTTCAGGAAATTGTGTTCCAAACAGACAAAAAAGGATTCATTACTTTTTTAAATCAACCATGGACCAATTTGACTGGCTATAGTATTGAAGAAAGTCTTGGAACCATGTATAACGACTATTTTGATCAAGAGGAGCGAGTCACAAATCATCTCGTCTCTCATTTGGAAAACAAACAGTCTGAAGGTAGAATTGAAGTGATGTATCATCGTAAAAATGGCAGTAAATTTTGGGGTGAAGTTCACTATAAATTATATTATAAAAATGGTCAATTCATTGGGAGTTTAGGGACACTGACAGATGTAACGGAACGAAAGAAAACTGAAATGGAACTGTTTAAATCAAACCAGCGTTTGGCTATGCAGTCACAAAAGCTAGCGATGGCAGGGCAACTTGCAGCTGGAATTGCACATGAGGTCAGAAATCCACTGACAAGTGTTAATGGTTTCTTACAGTTAATGAAATCAGAGTACCCTGACAGAAGCGATTATTTTGATATTATTTTTTCTGAAATTAAACGGATTGATTCTGTATTAGGTGAACTGCTCGTTTTAGCAAAACCTCATCAGGTAAAGTTTAAAAAAGTCAATATTCATTCGGTGCTTGAGCAGGTCATCACCTTGCTTGAAACAAATGCCGTTCTTTCTCATATTAAACTTGAAAAAGTGTTTCATACCGAAGAAAGTTTGCAAGTAAATGGTGACGAAAACCAAATTAAGCAGGTGTTTATCAACTTAATTAAGAATGGGATTGAAGCAATGCCTGATGGCGGGAAAATCACGGTTTCTACGAAAAAGGAAGGAAACTATGCGAAAATCAGTTTTAAGGATGAAGGAACTGGAATAGCACAGGATCATTTAAACAAACTTGGCAAGCCTTTCTTTTCAACAAAGAAAGAAAGAAGGAACAGGGCTGGGATTGACCATTTGTTTTAATATTATTAGTGCTCATCATGGTGAAATGAAGATTGACAGTGAATTGGGCAAGGGCAGTACATTTCATATTTTGCTACCACTTGAAAACACAGAGTGTTGCCCTCAAACGATATCATGAAAAAAAGAGGAAAAATATTTTTTCGTGTGATAGAATTTGTTAAAGATTGATCCATGGAGGAATTACCGATGAAAAGAGAATTTGCAGTAATTGGACTTGGCCGGTTTGGCGGAAGCATTTGCAAGGCACTAAGTGAAGAAGGACTTGAGGTCATGGCGATCGATAAAGACGAGGATCGTGTGAATGAATATGCAAAAATTGCTTCACATGCTGTGATAGGAGATACAACAGATGAATCTGTGCTTAAAAATCTTGGACTGCGTAATTTTGACCATGTTATCGTAGCCATTGGCGAAAATATTCAAGCAAGTATTTTAACTACGATTATATTGAAAGAACTCGGGGTTAAAATGATTACGGTTAAAGCTCAAAATGATTATCATGAAAAGGTGCTTTCGAAGATTGGAGCTGATCGAATCGTTCATCCAGAACATGAAATGGGGAAACGCATCGCCCATAACATTGTGTCAAACAATGTTCTGGATTATCTCGAATTATCTGATGAACACAGCATTGTAGAGATTGTGGCAAATGGCAAATTAGCAGGTAATACATTGCTTGATCTTGATATTCGTGCACGATATGGAATCAATATTGTTGCCATCAAACGCGGAAAAGATGTCATCGTTTCCCCGCTTGCTACAGAAGAAATTCAAAAAGAAGACGTATTAATTGTGATTGGTTCTATTCCTGATATCACAAGATTTGAAAAAAAAGTCCTACAGCATTAATATTAAAACCGACCCGTAAGCTACTATTTAGCTTACGGTTTTTTAATTGACTGAATCATGGAATTCCGATAGGATATTGAACTAAATACTATTAACTAGAGAGGATCGAATAGCTTTGGACAAAAAGAGGTTGATCGACCGGCTTGACACTGCCAGTCATCGTAAGAAAGCTGATACTGTGGTCAAAAATGGGAAAGTCATGGATGTTTTCAATCAAACATGGATTGAGACAGATATTGCGATTACAAATGGTGTGATTGTCGGTTTAGGTGATTATGAGGGAAAAGAAACCATTGATGCCAAAGGGCAAATGATTGTTCCGGGCTTTATTGACGGTCATGTCCATATCGAGTCTTCAATGGTCACACCGCCTCAGTTTGCTAAAGCAGTCATTCCTCATGGAGTGACGACCGTTATGACAGATCCTCATGAAATTGCTAATGTCGCAGGTGTTAAAGGGATTCATTTTATGTTGGAACAGGCTCGTTTAACACCATTGAACATTTATTTTATGCTCCCGTCTAGTGTGCCAGCAACAGCATTGGAAACATCGGGAGCGGTTTTACATGCTAAAGATTTACAACCATTTTATCGTTATAAAGAAGTTCTTGGGCTTGCAGAAGTCATGGACTATGTGTCAGTCGAAAATGCAGATGAAGAAATGACGCAAAAAATAATGGATGCCCATACCGCAGGCAAATGGATTGATGGTCATTTGGCAGGTCTTTCAGCTAAGTTTGTCAATGTTTATCGAGCGGCAGGTGTTTTAACCGATCATGAAGTCACAACACCAGAAGAAGCCCTTGATAGAATCAGTCGAGGGATGTACGTCATGCTGAGAGAAGGATCTGCTGCTAAAAATGTTTCTAAAGTGTTACCTGCTGTTAACGAAAAAAATGTCAGGCGTTTCTTTTTTTGTACAGATGATAAACATTTGCTTGAACTGATTGAGGAAGGAAGTATTAACTATCAAGTAAAACTGGCGATTCAACAGGGGCTTGACCCATTTTTGGCTTATCAAATGGGGAGCTTCAATGCGGCTGAGTGTTACGGTTTAACAACAAAGGGAGCGGTCGCCCCTGGTTATGATGCGGACCTTCTCTTTATTAGTGATTTACATCAGGTGAAAATTAATGAGACAATGATCTCTGGTGTGATTTACCGTGAAGAAGATGAAGGTGTGCTACCTAGCATCCAAGCAGACTCAAAGCTGCTGCAATCTGTCCGTTTGGCTCAGGGTTTGAATGAGGAAGATCTTCAAATACCGCTATGTCAAAATAAAGATCTGCATGTGATCGAGATTATCCCTAACCAACTTGTGACAAAACTCATTTTGGAACAGCCGGCAAAAGATCAAGTGTTTTTCAAGGCAGACCCTAAAAAAGATCTGTTAAAAATCGCAGTTATTGAACGACATCAAGGGATAAAGGAGATCGGCCTTGGGATTGTAAAAGGATTTGGGATAAAAAATGGTGCGATCGCTACAACAATTTCTCATGATTCTCATCATTTGATCGTTATCGGAACAAATGACGATGATATATTAGCGGCAGTCGACAGACTCGGTAAAATCGGGGGAGGGCTGACTGTTTCAAAAGGGGGAAGAGTGCTCCATTCTGTTGCCTTGCCAATTGCTGGTCTTTTGTCAGACAAGCCACTGCAAGAAGTGAACGAAAGCTTAGTAACTCTTGAAGAAGCCTTAAAACAAACGGGGTTTTCTGAAACATTTAATCCGTTTTTAACACTATCTTTTTTAGCATTGCCTGTCATTCCTGAAATCAAAATAACGACAAACGGATTGTTTGATGTCAGAGCGTTCAAGCATATTCCAATTCAAAAATAGACAAATAGCCAGTGGACAGCTGTCCACTGGCTTTCATTTGTCTATTTATACTTCCATAATAATTGGCAGAATCATCGGTCGCCGTTTTGTTTTTTCATATAAGAAAGGTGCAAGCGTGTCTGTAATTTCATTTTTGATTTCAGACCACTGTGTTGTTTTGCGTTCCATCACCTTTTGAAGGTGTCCGGAGATCAGTTCTTGGGCATCATTAATCAAATCACCAGATTCTCTCATGTAAACAAATCCTCTAGAGATGAGATCAGGTCCCGCGGAAATTTTGAACTCTTTCATATTTATGCTGACAACAACAATTACGAGTCCTTCTTCAGAAAGAATCCTCCGATCACGCAAGACAATATTACCGATATCGCCAATTCCGCTTCCATCAATATAGACATTGCCAGATGGAATTTTTCCAGCGATAGAAGCCTCTTCATTTGTTAAAGCAAGTACTTCACCATTGTCCATGATAAAACAGTTTTCTTCAGGTATTCCGCAATCTGTCGCCAATTTGACATGCATTTTTTGCATTCTGTATTCACCGTGAATAGGCATAAAGAATTTTGGTTTAATCAGGCGAAGCATCAGTTTTTGTTCTTCTTGACCGCCATGTCCTGACGTATGAATATTATTTAGGGAACCGTGAATTACATCTGCACCGGCACGATAGAGTTGGTTAATGGTCCGGCTGACACTGATCGTATTTCCGGGAATCGGCGATGATGAGAAAACAACCGTATCCCCGGGATTAATAGAAATTTGCCGATGTGTGCCATTCGCTATTCTAGAAAGGGCAGCCATCGGTTCACCTTGACTTCCAGTACAAAGAATCGTCACTTTGCCAGCGGGAAGTCTGTTGATCTCATTGGCTTCGATAAATGTATTTTTTGGACATTTTATATATCCAAGTGTTTGTCCAATTTCAATAGCTGATTCCATGCTTCGTCCAAATACAGCCACTTTCCGGCCGTTTGCAACAGCCGACTCAATGACTTGTTGAAGGCGATGGATGTTTGAGGCGAAAGTGGCAAAAATGATTCTGCCCTCCACTTTACGGAAAATATCGTCAATGCTTTCGCCAACTTTGCGCTCTGACATAGTAAAGTCGGGTATTTCACTATTCGTACTGTCCGATAAGAGACAAAGCACACCTTCTTTTCCGATCTCAGCCATTTTTGTTAGGTTGGCAGGTTCGCCTACCGGAGTAAAATCAAATTTAAAGTCGCCGGTATGTACGATATTTCCCTGTGGCGTTTTCACGACAATTCCGTAAGAATCCGGAATACTATGGGTTGTTCTGAAAAAAGAAACAGAAGTTTTTCTGAATTTTACAATATCTTCTTCTCCGATCAGATGCAGCTTAGTTTGTCGAAGTAGACCATGTTCTTCAAGTTTTTTTCGTAAAAGACCGATCGCCAGCTGTCCACCATAGACAGGAATATTGACCTGTTTAAGCAGGTATGGAATACCGCCGATATGGTCTTCGTGTCCATGAGTGATGAATAGTCCTTTAATCTTATCTTCATTTTTAACTAAATAAGTGTAATCCGGAATCACATAATCGATGCCAAGCAATTCATCCTCAGGAAACTTAATTCCTGCATCAATCAGGATCATTTCATCTTGAAATTGCACACCATACGTGTTTTTGCCAATTTCACCTAGACCTCCCAAGGCAAATACGGCTGTTTGATCGTTTTTAACAAATTTCATTCATTCATAACTCCAATACTTTAAAATTTTCACTTTGCTTTTCATATTCTAAAAACACATCATCAACTTCCTGTATAAATTCAATGTTGTAGTTGTATTTTTTTAATTTAGATCTGACTTCACGTTCAGATTGGGCTTCCATAAAAATTGTATCTGTTTTTTCACGAACAGGTACTTCGTCAGAACTTGCTTGATAAAATACCTTATATATCATCCAAATCTCTCCTTAACTGCCGATTGTTAGACTCATCTTTCTATTATATGCGAAATTGCTTCATAAGAAAAGCATCTGAGAAAAAAAGGACCCTTCAGTCAGTTGAAGGTCCCTTCTTAAGCAATCGACTTTCTACGCATCATGCCATTCAATTGTTTTTTTAATTTTTTTCGAAGGCGGCGAAGCATTTGTGAGTTCCTCCTTTCGTTGACTTGTCCCAATTCGATCTTTTATCTTTACTTATAGTATATGATGAAATTGTTGATTGTTACATGGATATTATTGGTATGTGGATGTAAAAAGGTTTTTTAATTTGACATACTTTTGTATGATGAAATGGAGAAAAAAATAATGCTAAGGGAGAAGGATTCGTAGTTTTTGAATAGTTGACGGAACCATTTATGATCATGACACATTCACGAAAGCACCAAAAGGACCATGCAGCTGGATGATCCCTGTTCAAGATTACTGAAATCTCTGAAGAACTCGGTATTGAATCATTTATGTTTTATACAAGAGAGAAGAGGGGATGGGTACAGGTGTTGCTGATCATCCTTATATACATGTGGGTAGCCTAAAATTGAAGCACCCAAAACTTGACCGTTTCTAATATTATTTTGTGATAAAACTGAAGAGATGATGTATAGGCATTTTCGTGAATTCGATTTCGTTCGCTGGCATAGGTGGTTGACCGATATTCTTCCAGTTAGCGGTTCAAAAGTTGAACGGCTTAAAAAAGTCATTGAAAAACTTTTGTTTGAAATAACAGGTACTGTTGTATTTGGTGATGGTTTAAACGATCTAAAGATATGGGCAATGCTGTACGAGAACTCGGAGGATGTTGCTCATTTTGTTACGAAGCCTGTTGATGAAGACGGGACTATTTATGCGGTTGAAGCCCCCGGACTTTTAAAATAAGCAGAAAAAGCGGATCAAAAAAGTATGATCCGTCTTTTTTACAGCATATTGGCTAGACATTTACCGGAGTTGCATTCTCAGGCTCTTTCAGCGGATTTTCTTTATTAATATGATCATAGAACATGATTCCATTTAAATGATCGATTTCATGTTGAAAAACAATTGCGGGGTATCCTCTTAAGCGAATATTAATCTGTTCACCTTCAAGAGTCGTTCCTTTTACTCTAATTCTGGCGTACCTTGGGACATATCCCGGAATCGGTTCATCAACAGAAAGGCAGCCTTCACCACTTGACAAATAGCTTCTTTCGACAGAATGGCTGACGATCTTAGGGTTAAAAAGTGCATAGCTATACAACGTTCCATTGCTTTCAACATGAACAGCAATCATTCGCTTGCTAACATTAATTTGCGGTGCGGCAAGCCCGACTCCAGGCCGAAGATTATATTCCTGTGCCATTTCAGGATTCTGACTGTTTTTAACAAACTCAATCATTTCAGTCAGCTGTTTGATTTCTGTTTCATTTGCCGGTAATTGAACCTCTTCAGCGACGGTTCTTAAAGCAGGATGACCGTCGCGGACAATGTTTTCCATTGTGATCAACATCTTCACTCCCAGTCATTAATATGTAAAGTATAGCGGATTTTACGCATGCCGTGCAATCATGAAGAAATGACCAGCCGTCATTAGGCTGGTCATTAAAATGGACTAGCAGCCCAAATATGCAGCACCTACAATAATTAACAATATAAATAAAACAACGATCAATGCAAAGGTGCGGCCATATCCATAACCGCCATATCCGTATCCACCATACCCATACCCAGGGCAGCAATAACCGTACATAATGAAGACCTCCTCCGTTATTTTACGCAAAGCCTTTCTTTGGTAGGCATAGCGTCTAATATAAATTATGTAAAAAAGAAAAGGTTGTATAGTTAAATGCCTATTTTTTGCAAATTTCAGGAGGAAGTTGTTCTAATTGAATAAGAGCCGCATAATCATTTTGTAATAGCATGTCCCAAGTGTATTTGTCTAAGAATTGGAGGTATATATTATATGAAATCTTTTGAAAAATATATATTATTCGGTATTGCCGTTTTATGCACAGTTGCGTTTTTGTTGACAGGATGTATGTCAAAAGATCCTATTCAAAATCTTCATGAGTCACTGGAAAAGATCGTTAAGTTAGAAAAACCCTTTCGAAAAGCGCAAAAATCTCTGAGAACCTTAGAACAAACTGAAGGAAAGTTGTATAAAAAGATGATTAAGCTTAATATGGATGATTTTGGACAAATCATTAAACTTTCAAATCAGGCACTTAAACACGCAAAAAAACGTCAAGAACACTTAAACTTAGAAAAAGAAAGTATCGAAAAAGCAAAAAAAGAATTTAAAACAGCTCAATCAATGGTTAAAGAAATAGAGGATCAAAAGGTTAAAAAGAAAGCAAAAAAATTAATCTCTCCGATGGAAAAACGGTATAGAGCCTATGATCAGTTTTATAAAAATTATCAAAAAGCGATCCATCTTGATAAACAATTGTACAAGCTCATGCAAAACAAGAAAGTTAAATTACCGGATTTAGAGGAACAGTTAAAAAGTATAAATAAAAAATATAATGAAGTGCTAAAGCAAAATGCAGTATTTAATGATTACACAACAAAATATAATAAGGCAAGAAAAGATTTTTATGAGGATCGTGGCTTTAACATAAAAGAAAAGAGCAAATGATCGTTCTAGACTGTCGAGACATCTCGACAGCTTTTTTTTAGGGATGAATTAGCGTACAGACAACCCATATATATTGCAGTTTTGTTCATTGCTTTGTCTGTTTCAAAACAATCTTTTTCACGATTCTGTCACATTCATTATAATACAGTTTTATAACTATACTAATACAGTTTTGTTCATTTGGGAAATATTGTTTCTGAATCAAGTGAAGCGAATACATTTCTTTTAATTCAGGAACAAATTAATTGACGGGTTTCATCTGCTAGTGTAAACTTAGCCTTGAAGAAACTAGTTGTATTAGTTTTTTAAAGTTTTTTATTGATACAGTTTTAGGTGATTTTCGTATTTTTCATCATATGAATTTGACAACAATGAGAACAGATTATGCGCTTAGAAATATGCGAGTTATGCCCTTAATTTAAGGACACCCTATTGAGATAAGGGTGTACATCTATAACTGTCAAAAGAAAGGAAGAGGTGACTCTGGATGGCTGCAAAAACAAAAAAGACGATTATTGATAGCAAAAAGCAATTTGATGCCATTAAAAAGCAGTTTGAAACATTTCAAATTTTGAATGAAAAAGGCGAAGTCGTAAATGAAGCGGCAATGCCTGATTTAACTGATGATCAATTGAAAGAATTAATGCGTCGCATGGTATATACGCGTATTTTAGATCAACGTTCAATTTCCTTGAATCGCCAGGGGCGCCTTGGTTTTTATGCGCCAACTGCCGGTCAGGAAGCTTCTCAAGTCGCTAGCCATTTTGCACTGGAAAAAGAAGATTTCGTACTTCCTGGCTACCGTGATGTTCCGCAGTTGATTTGGCACGGTCTTCCACTTTACCAAGCATTTTTGTTTTCTCGTGGACATTTTCGTGGAAATCAAATGCCGGATGATGTCAATGCGCTTTCACCACAAATTATTATCGGTGCGCAATACGTTCAAACAGCCGGTGTTGCACTAGGTTTGAAAAAACGCGGCAAAAATGCTGTTGCGATTACTTATACGGGTGATGGCGGTGCTTCTCAGGGGGATTTCTATGAAGGAATCAACTTTGCTGGCGCTTATCATGCTCCGGCAATCTTTGTTGTACAAAACAACCGTTATGCGATTTCTACACCTGTGGAAAAACAATCAGCAGCTGAAACTATTGCACAGAAAGCAGCATCTGCCGGGATTGCTGGTGTTCAGGTAGATGGAATGGATGCCTTGGCAGTATATGCTGCAACTCGTGAAGCTCGTGAACGTGCTGTCAGCGGTGAAGGACCTACACTCATTGAAACGCTTTGCTTCCGTTATGGTCCTCATACAATGGCCGGTGATGATCCAACAAAATATCGCACGAAAGAAATTGAGAATGAATGGGAACAAAAAGATCCATTAGTCCGGTTCCGCAAGTTTTTAGAAAACAAAGGTTTATGGTCTGAAGAAGAAGAAAGTAAGGTTATTGAAGAAGCGAAAGAAGAGATTAAGCAGGCGATCAAAAAAGCTGATGAAGAACCAAAACAAAAAGTAACAGACTTGATCGACGTTATGTATGAAGAACTTCCTTACAACCTGGCAGAGCAAAAGGAAATTTATAAAGAGAAGGAGTCGAAATAAGCCATGGCGCAAATGACAATGATTCAAGCAATCACTGATGCGTTACGCACAGAACTAAAAAACGACGAAAATGTCTTAGTGTTCGGGGAAGACGTTGGTGTTAACGGCGGTGTGTTCCGTGCGACTGAAGGGTTGCAAAAAGAGTTTGGCGAGGATCGTGTTTTTGACACACCTCTCGCAGAATCTGGTATTGGCGGCCTTGCACTCGGATTAGGCTTGCAACATTTTCGTCCAGTCATGGAAATTCAATTTTTCGGATTTGTCTATGAAGTGATGGACTCAATTTCAGGACAAATGGCACGGATGCGCTATCGTTCAGGTGGACGCTGGAACTCTCCTGTTACGATTCGTTCTCCATTTGGTGGCGGTGTACACACACCTGAGCTTCATGCGGACAGTTTGGAAGGACTTGTTGCACAGCAGCCGGGACTTAAGGTGGTCATTCCTGCAACTCCATATGATGCAAAAGGGCTTTTGATTTCCGCTATTCGTGATAATGATCCAGTTGTTTTTCTTGAGCACATGAAACTCTATCGTTCATTCCGTCAGGAGGTTCCTGAAGAAGAATATACAATTGAAATTGGAAAAGCTGATGTGAAACGCGAAGGATCAGACATTTCCATCATCACCTATGGCGCAATGGTACATGAATCACTAAAAGCAGCAGAAGAACTTGAAAAAGAAGGTGTATCTGCTGAAGTTGTCGATCTTCGCACAGTAAGCCCGCTTGATGTTGAGACAATCATTGCTTCAGTTGAAAAAACAGGCCGTGCAATCGTTGTTCAAGAAGCGCAAAAACAGGCTGGTGTAGCAGCAAGTGTCGTTGCAGAAATTAATGACCGTGCTATTTTAAGCCTTGAAGCTCCTGTGTTACGAGTGACTGCACCAGATACAGTATTTGCATTCTCACAAGCGGAAAGCGTGTGGCTTCCAAACTATAAAGATGTACTAGAAACCGCCAAAAAAGTATTAAACTTTTAGTCTTATCCTGTAAAGGGAAGAGTTTATCTCAATCTTTTTCCTTCATTTCATGAATTGCCGGCTAACGGCTAAATCAACTATTGAAAGATTTTAGGAGGTCGAGAACTGTGGCATTTGAATTTAAACTTCCCGATATCGGGGAAGGAATCCACGAAGGTGAAATTGTTAAATGGTTCGTTAAACCAAATGATGAGGTTGACGAGGATGATGTTTTGGCAGAGGTGCAAAACGATAAAGCGGTTGTAGAAATTCCTTCACCTGTTAAAGGAAAAGTATTAGAATTAAAAGTTGATGAGGGAACTGTCGCAACCGTCGGACAGACCATTATTACATTTGATGCACCAGGATATGAAGATCTTCAATTTAAAGGAAGCGAAGAATCAGACAATACGAATTCCGATGAACAAGCTCAAGCAAAAGAAGAGGCTAAAGAACCAGTAGCTGAACAGGACCAAGAGGATGCAGATTCAAACAAACGCGTAATTGCAATGCCTTCTGTTCGTAAATATGCCCGTGAAAAAGGAGTAGATATTGCTAAAGTTACAGGTTCAGGCAAAAATGGACGTGTACTGAAAGAAGATATCGACAGCTTTGTAAACGGTGGAGCAACTGAAGCAACTGATAGCCAAACAGCGGAGAAAGAAGAAGCGGCACAACCAGCAGCTCCTGTTCAATTACCAGAAGGAGAATTCCCTGAAACACGTGAAAAAATGAGCGGAATTCGCAAAGCCATTGCAAAAGCCATGGTGAATTCAAAACATACGGCTCCACATGTTACATTAATGGATGAAGTCGATGTGACAAACCTTGTTGCTCACCGTAAACAGTTTAAACAAGTTGCGGCTGATCAGGGAATTAAGCTGACTTATCTGCCTTATGTAGTGAAAGCTTTAACATCAGCTCTTAAAAAATATCCTGTCTTAAATACATCAATTGATGACAACACAGACGAAATTATTCAAAAACATTATTACAACATTGGTATCGCTGCTGACACTGAAAAAGGCTTGCTTGTGCCTGTTGTTAAAAATGCGGATCGCAAAGCCATTTTTGAAATTTCTAATGAAATTAATGAACTTGCGACAAAAGCGAGAGAAGGAAAACTTGCTCCTGCTGAAATGAAAGGCGCTTCTTGCACGATCACAAATATCGGTTCTGCAGGCGGGCAATGGTTTACACCAGTCATTAATCATCCTGAGGTTGCCATCCTGGGAATTGGTCGTATTGCTGAAAAAGCGATTGTTCGTGACGGTGAAATTGTCGCTGCACCTGTTCTGGCACTTTCTTTAAGCTTTGACCACCGGATGATCGACGGAGCCACAGCACAAAATGCTTTAAACCACATCAAGCGTTTACTAAACGATCCACAATTAATTTTAATGGAGGCGTAATGTAATGGTAGTAGGAGATTTCCCGATTGAAACAGATACTCTTGTGATTGGTTCAGGACCAGGCGGCTATGTAGCTGCCATTCGTGCTGCTCAACTCGGACAAAAAGTAACAATAGTTGAGAAAGCAAACCTTGGCGGCGTTTGTCTGAATGTTGGCTGTATCCCTTCAAAAGCATTGATCAATGCGGGTCACCGCTATGAAAATGCAAAGCACTCTGAAGATATGGGAATTACAGCTGAAAATGTAAAAGTCGATTTTACAAAAGTTCAGGACTGGAAAGCTTCTGTCGTGAAAAAGCTGACTGGCGGTGTTGAAGGTCTTTTAAAAGGCAACAAAGTCGATATCGTCAAAGGTGAAGCGTATTTTGTAGACAATCAGTCTATTCGTGTGATGGATGAGAACTCAGCTCAAACCTACACATTCAAAAACGCAATCATCGCGACCGGTTCCCGTCCAATTGAATTACCGAGCTTTAAATATAGTGAGCGTGTCTTAAATTCAACAGGTGCACTGGCTCTTAAAGAAATTCCTAAAAAGCTCGTTGTGATTGGCGGCGGGTATATTGGAACAGAACTTGGAACAGCATATGCAAACTTTGAAACTGAAATTGTGATTCTTGAAGGCGGAGACGAGATTCTGCCAGGTTTTGAAAAACAAATGAGTTCTTTAGTCAAACGTAATCTTAAGAAAAAAGGCAATGTTGAAATTTATACAAAAGCGATGGCAAAAGGTGTGGAAGAAAAAGCAGACGGTGTCACTGTTACGTTTGAAGTGAAAGGCGAAGAAAAAACGATTGATGCCGATTATGTACTCGTCACAGTCGGACGTGTGCCAAATACTGATGAGCTTGGGCTTGAGCAAGTCGGTGTGGAAATGACAGATCGGGGTATCATTAAAACCGATAAACAATGCCGCACAAGTGTTTCTAACATTTATGCAATCGGTGATATTATTGACGGTCCTCCGCTTGCGCACAAAGCATCTTATGAAGGAAAAATCGCTGCGGAAGCCATTTCTGGAGAACCTGCAGAAATTGACTATCTTGGAATCCCTGCAGTTGTGTTCTCAGAACCTGAGCTTGCGTCAGTCGGTTATACTGAAGCACAAGCTAAAGAAGAAGGTCTTGAAGTAACTGCGGCTAAATTCCCATTTGCTGCAAACGGTCGTGCACTATCATTAAATGAAACTGACGGTTTCCTTAAACTTGTGACACGCAAAGAAGACGGACTTGTTATCGGGGCGCAAATCGCAGGTGCGAGTGCTTCTGATATGATTTCAGAACTTAGCTTGGCCATTGAAGCAGGCATGACTGCTGAAGATATTGCAATGACGATTCACGCTCACCCAACATTGGGAGAAATTACAATGGAAGCAGCTGAAGTGGCAATTGGAATGCCGGTTCATGTTGTAAAATAAGAAAAACCGCACTCTGATTGTGATCATGACAATCAGAGGTGCGGGTTTTTTATAGGATCATTTATTCAATTTTTTTTCAAGAGAATTTAAGATCTTTTCTTTATTTCTTATCTTTCCTTCAATTTTAACCAGTACTTTTTTATTATCAATGAGCAATAAACAAGGAAATGTATTCACTTCTTTTTTCCATTTTCCTTTTTTATTTAAAATATTCATATTTGCAACCTGTTTGGGATGTTTCTTTTTTAATTCTAGAAGAGCATCATAATAAGTAACTTCCCGTTCAATATGATCATCATCAGAAAAAAACAGGAGCCTAATGTTCTGTTGATTGGTATCTTTGCTATTTTGTTCTGTCATGGAACAGCCGCTCATTAGAAAAAAGATACAACTGACGGTGAAAATAGCACGGAATAACATGAAAACTCTTCACCTCTCTATAAAAATGCAACTCCTGTGGCATAAAAAGTGTCTTCATTTAGTAAGCTATTCCTATTTTATCATGAGAAAAGTAAAAACTTTCGTTTGTTACCCATTTGTTACATAAATGATAACATTCGTCAAATTTCTCAATATTTTATAGGGTTATAGGTAAGTATTTTTAGAAACGTTCCCCAGTTGCTCTCCTTATTTGTTCAAATCTTTAGTACAAAATAAAAAACTAAACTGAAAAGTAGGAGCTGTACGCTCCCCTCATTTACACAGTTTAGTTTTACACTTCCAAAAGATGTGGACAAATGGTACAGGTTAACTCTGTACTGAATACAAAGGTGCACCATTCTAAGCCTCATTAAAGCCCCCTGCGGGGAGTTTGTTGTAAATCAAATGTAATGAAATAGAACATGTAAAGTGACTTCGGCCATAAGTAAATAAATCATATACCTGCCATACTTTAAATCTGTACCTTCATGTTCTTTGCCAGTAAAAGTCCATGCAAATAAACCGAGTATAGTTAATAAAGTGATGACTTCAATGATTGTTAATAAAGACATCCTCACCAGCCCCTCTGTTATAATATGATAACTCAATCGCATAAACCATTTTACATTTGCTCTATTCCGAAAACTCATATCAGAAAAAGAATTCTTAGAGTCATAAGGTCCTAAACAGGGTTTAAAGTTTCACGTTAATTATGTATTTAACAATTAATAGATTACCATAAATGATAAGTGAAATGACCTAATGTGTAAAAAAGATTCAACTCGTTTTTTCTCTGCAATTGAGACTGTTTACATGATGAGCAGCGGAAAAACTATGCCAGTAAAATTTTTTACGATAGTTGTTGATTAATGAATGAACCCAACTCTTGTCATCTATTCCAGCGGCAAGTTGTCTTTTTGAGACCTGAGAATTTTCTGATCTGCTTAATCAAGCAAGAAATATTCAGTTTTACATTTGTCATCATCACTTTTATTATTTTAATGATTCAGTCAATCATTCATATAAAAAAATAATTGTGTCATACAATTTGCCGTTGACAACACAAATGTGACATCATATTATAATAGTAGTTAAATAAAACGCTTCCATTTTGAAAAGAAAAGGGGAATGTGAGATGGGAACGATTGTTTGCCAAGATTGTAACGAACCAATTCATCATTTTGAAGATGAAAAAGTGACAATCCTTTATGGTACATGTGGGCAATGTCAATGTGAGCTCGAGGATGAAGCATAATAGTGAAAAAAGCATGCGGTCGTTTTACAGACCGCATGCTTTTTTACTGAATCGCCTGCTGTTCTTTGATGACCCTGATCATGTGAAGTGTATCATCTTCAGGACCCTTAACTGGCAGACCAGCTTCCAGATTTTTTTCAATGTAATGAATGTTATCTTCGGTAATAATCTCACCGGGGATAAAGATTGGAATACCTGGTGGATAGACCATAACAAATTCAGCAATGATTCGCCCGGCTGCCTTTTTAAATGGAATGATTTCTGTATTTGCATAAAATGCATCACGCGGTGTCATCGCAAGTGCCGGTATATTTGGAAGCAACACCTCAGTTTTGTCCTGATCTATATCAGATAAAACGACCTGGTGGGCGATGTCTGCTAAGGCTTCGACCAAGATCTCGGCATCTTCTTTACGATCTCCTGGTGTAAAAATACAAAGGATGTTATATAAGTCAGAAAGCTCTACTTCAATTTGATAAGACTCACGAAGCCATTTTTCAACATCATGTCCTGTTAACCCAAGATTTTTCACAGAAATAATTAATTTAGTTGGATCATAATCAAAGGCGGCTTTTGACCCAAGTATATCTACACCAGCACAGGAAAGCCCATTGATTTCGTTAATACGTTCCCGTGTTTGATTGGCGAGTCGTATCGTTCCTTCAATTAAATCATGTCCTTTTGTTGCCAAGTGTTTTCTGGCGACATCAAGGGAAGCGAGCAGTAAGTATGAAGTTGATGTTGTCGTTAGCATACTAAAAATCGATTGAACTCTCTCTTTAGAAACGAGGCCTTCTTTCATATTAAGGACTGAGCTTTGTGTTAGCGAGCTGCCAAGTTTGTGTACACTCGTTGCTGCCAAATCTGCTCCAGCTTGCATAGCTGAAAGAGGTAACTCTTCGTGAAAATGAATATGAACACCGTGCGCCTCATCGACCAATACAGGGACATCAAATGAATGGGCAAGCTCAACAATACTTTTTAAGTCAGCTGCAATGCCGAAGTAAGTTGGATTAATGACGAGCAGCCCTTTTGCATCAGGGTGTTTTTCCAGTGCTTTTTTAACTGACTCAGGTGTAATACCATGGGAAATTCCCAATTCATTGTCGATCTCCGGATGAATAAAAACGGGAACAGCTCCAGAAAAAACAATCGCTGTCATGACTGATTTATGTACATTTCTCGGCACCAGAATCTTGTCTCCAGGTCCACAAACAGCCATCACCATCGTCATAATGGCGCCGCTTGTTCCTTGTACAGAAAAAAATGTATGATCGGCTCCAAATGCTTTTGCCGCCAAGTCTTGTGCTTCTTTAATCATTCCTTTTGGTGCATGTAAATCATCGAGCGGTTCAATGTTAATTAAATCAATACTTAAGGCATTCTCACCAATAAATGTTCTAAATTCTTCTTCCATTCCAGATCCTTTCTTATGACCAGGGATATGAAATTGAATCGGGTTTTTAGCGGCGTGTTTTTTTAGTCCAGTAAATAAGGGTGTTTCGTGCTGCTGCAATTGATTTCCCACCTTCATGAAATGGTTTTTTCTTTACTCTATTGTTTATCAAAAATCATCTCGTTATTTGACGTTTTTCTTGATGGCATAAAACAAATGAATTATATTATGTTCTAGAAGGAATGTAAAGAAAATCGGTTCGGATAGATGCTTAGTCAAACACAAATACTAACAAAACGAATGACAGAAGGAGTTGTCTGAATGGAAGAATATCAATATCCGATGAATGAAGATTGGAGTACAGAAGAAGCGATAGAGGTTATCGCATTTTTCCAAACGATTGAACGTGCCTATGAAAAAGGAGTAGAACGTGATGTGCTGATGAGTGCGTACCGTCGCTTTAAAGAGATCGTTCCTGGTAAGGCAGAGGAAAAAAAACTTTGCAACCAGTTTGAAGAAGCGAGTGAATATTCTCCTTATCAAGCAGTAAAAAAAGCGAAAGAACAAACTGAAGACGATAAAATTAAATTATAAAAAGGGATGGTTTTTTCATCCCTTTTTTATATCAGCCGTTTTGATTAATTGATAAAGGTAAGAGAGTTTTTCGAAAGCTGCCTCGATCTGAGAAAGAAAATCGTCTGAACTCATTTGCAATACTTGATCTCTTGAAAGCTGAATCCCGCAAAGCACCTCCGCTTTTTTTACCTTTTCAAGTCGTTCAAATAATTGTATCAGTTCCTCTGGCTTCATATCGGACTGCTTGTGTGCTTCCGGTTTTGTGTGGTCGGCTGACCAGACAAATGTATCTGGAATCAAGTTTTTAATATCTTGTAAATGTTCTTGCAACCGTTTCCCATATTCTTCTTTAAGTGGAGCTTCATAAATAAGTGCAAACCAAACAAACACATGAGTTTTCCAAAGCCCGATTTGAAAATGCGGAAGCTTTTTATAGCCTCTCTTATTGTTTGCAAAAGCAACCCAACTATCATCAGGCGGGTTGACAGAACGCCGTGCATGTTTTGCAACATGAACGAACATTTCGTCTCCAGTAAGGACGGAAAGAACAGGGGCAAAATGTTCGCCTAATGCTTGGAGCTTTGGGCGAACGGTTTCTTTTAAAACACTCATCCGCGCATCCAGACCTTCTATTGTAAATGTATGGAAATCGTCTTCGGTGAAACGCAAATTGTTCATTTTTTTCCTCCTTGTCCCATCAATCTTCATCATTTTATCATAGCACCATAACAAATTAAAAAATAATGTTTCTTTTTCACTTTTCTGAGGTAAACAATAGGTAAATCACACAATTTTTATAATGGTGTTGCGAATGTTTTTATGATTCATACGATATGAATAAGAAATAATGAAGGATATGCCGGAGGGAATTATGATCTGTTAAATATCAATTTCTCTGGAAGGGGCTAGATGTAATGAGACCACTTGTCAAACAAGGGATAAAGGCAGAAAAAAATAATCGTGTGGCAGTTTTAAGGCTTGAGGTTGATTATGAATTAGCAATCCTTTTCGAAGCTTTGAAACAAAATGATGAAACCAAAATTGAATTAAGTAAACGCAAACTGGAACAACTCAGAAAAGAATGGATCAGATTTCTAGAGAAAAACCATACTAAAAACGAACCTGGCTGATGGTTCGTTTTTATCTAAGTGCCAGACTTTTTTCATTTCTCTTGCTTTTTTTCGGCCAATATCATTATGCTATCAATAAATCAGTATACATAGAAAAGAGGTTGTATGATGACAAACTGGAAGGAAATTGACCGACTTGCAAAAACATGGGTGAAAGAAGCTGGGCAAAAAATAAAAGAAGCGATGAGAGAAGAAGTGACGATCGAAACAAAATCAAATCCTAATGATCTAGTCACAAATATTGATAAGGAAACCGAGCGATATTTGATTGATAACATTCAGTCGGTTTTTCCCGATCATCACATTCTTGGTGAAGAAGGACAAGGGGACAAGCTCACTTCATTAGATGGAATCGTCTGGATGATTGATCCAATCGATGGAACGATGAATTTCGTTCATCAAAAACGTAATTTTGCAATTTCAATTGGTATTTTTGAAAATGGCATCGGTAAAATCGGTCTTATTTATGATGTCATCCATGATGAATTGTATCACGCGTTTCAGGGAGAGGGCGCATATATGAATGATACAGAGCTGGGGAAAATGAAAAGGGTACCACTTGAAAAAGCAATTCTTGGGATTAATGCAACTTGGATAACAGAAAATAGTCGAATTGATCAAAATGTTTTGTCTCCGCTTGTTAAACGGGTCAGGGGGACGCGTTCTTACGGATCAGCAGCTTTAGAACTCGCTTATGTTGCAGCAGGAAGACTTGATGTTTATGTAACGATGCGACTTGCTCCCTGGGATTATGCTGCGGGATGTATCCTTCTGAATGAAGTCGGTGGAATATATACAGCCATAGATGGGAAATCGGTAAATTTCTTGGAAAACACCAGTGTTTTGGCGGGTAATCCTAACTGTCATCAAACGATTTTAAGCAATTACCTATCTGAGCAATAATCTCGCGAGAAATTGAATATTTAAATGCTCAAAAACGAAAAATAGGGTCAAAAAGACTGTCCAACTCACTCGTTTATGACTTTGTTGGAGGTCTTTTATTATATGTCTCCAGTCTTCTAACCAAAGAAGAACTATGATATCATAGCTTTAAAATAGCATTGGTGGGGGATGTTGGTGGAGATTGTTTTCATTGCTGTTATCATTTACATCGTTATATTTGTCATGATGAGTAAAAGAATTGAGAACAAACTTGATTTTTCATTGATATCTATAGGGGCATTAGCCATCTTATTAATTGATCAGCCATATATTTGGATTCTAATATGGGGACTTATCGTTTTATATTTTTGGTTAAAAGATTAGTCAATCTGAAACAAACCTATATGGAGATGGTCAGCCCCTTTATTTGTAAAGGAGCTTTTTTCTAATCCAGTAAACCTTTATCACGCATTCGTTTTTTTAAGCTGAAACCGATCCCCATCATGATGATGAACATCATCACGGCTCCGATCACACCGGGAAGATTTTTCTCAGCAATGGCAACTCCAATTAGCATCATGCTGATTGCTGCTGCTAAAGCCACTAGTAAGAAGATCCATTTAATTTGTTTCATTGTCTTTCCAACCCCTTTTTCACATCCTACTGTAAGTTTACAGAAGATCATGCAAAATGGAAAGGCGGCACTAAATATTTTTGTCAAATTGAAATCACTTCAATTCTCAGTTATAATATGAAAGATTATCTAAATTTTTAGGAGATGAAAATGTGAAACTTCGAGAAGATCTTCGCAATATCGCTATTATCGCCCACGTTGACCACGGAAAAACAACGCTTGTTGATCAACTTCTTCATCAGGCTGGTACATTCCGTGCGAATGAACATGTGGCTGAGCGTGCCATGGATTCCAATGATTTGGAAAGAGAGCGCGGAATTACGATTTTGGCGAAAAATACGGCGATTCAGTATAAAGATACACGTATTAATATTTTGGATACACCAGGACACGCCGATTTTGGCGGTGAAGTTGAGCGGATTATGAAAATGGTTGATGGTGTTCTGCTTGTCGTTGACGCGTATGAAGGTTGTATGCCGCAAACTCGTTTTGTTTTGAAAAAAGCGCTAGAGCAAAACTTAACGCCGATTGTTGTCGTCAATAAAATTGACCGTGATTTTGCTCGTCCGGAGGAAGTTATTGATGAAGTACTTGATTTATTCATTGAGCTTGATGCTTCTGAGGACCAGCTTGAATTCCCTGTTGTCTACGCTTCAGCAATTAATGGTACTGCATCAACAGATCCAGAACACCAGGATGAGAACATGGAAGCTTTATTTGAGGCGATTGTCGGTCATATTCCAAGCCCGGTTGATAACCATGAAGACCCACTTCAATTTCAGGTAGCACTTTTGGATTACAACGATTATGTCGGCCGGATTGGGATTGGTCGTGTCTTTAGAGGAACGATGAAAGTTGGCCAACAGGTTGCATTAATGAAACTGGATGGTTCTGTTAAACCGTTCCGTGTTACAAAAATCTTTGGGTTCCAAGGACTGAAACGGGTTGAAATTGAAGAAGCCAAAGCCGGTGATCTTGTTGCGGTCTCAGGGATGGAAGACATCAATGTTGGTGAAACGGTCTGTCCGATCGAGCATCAGGAACCACTGCCAGTTCTTCGGATTGATGAGCCGACACTGCAGATGACATTTGTCGTCAATAATAGTCCTTTTGCTGGTCGAGAAGGCAAATATGTCACAGCTCGTAAAATTGAAGAACGTCTTGAACAACAGTTGCAAACAGACGTCAGTCTTCGAGTTGATCCGACACCATCACCAGATGCATGGGTCGTATCAGGACGCGGTGAGCTTCATTTATCAATTTTAATTGAAAACATGCGCCGTGAAGGTTTTGAATTACAAGTATCAAAACCTGAGGTCATTATTAAAGAAATTGATGGTGTTCGCTGTGAACCAGTTGAGCGTGTTCAAATTGATATTCCTGAAGAACATACTGGTTCTGTTATGGAATCAATGGGTGCCCGTAAAGGTGAAATGATCGATATGATTAATAATGGAAACGCGCAAGTTCGTTTGATTTTTAATGTACCTTCACGCGGTCTAATTGGTTATTCAACAGAGTTCCTTTCGTTGACAAGAGGTTTCGGAATTTTAAACCATACCTTTGACAGCTATCAGCCGATCGAGCCAGGTCAAGTGGGTGGCCGCAGACAAGGTGTTCTCGTTTCGATGGATACGGGCAAAGCTTCGGCTTATGGAATTCAGGGCGTTGAAGAACGCGGTGTTATTTTTGTTGAGCCGGGTACAGAAGTGTATGAAGGTATGATTGTTGGTGAGCATAACCGCGAAAATGATTTAGTAGTCAACATTAATAAAATGAAGCAGCAAACAAACGTACGTTCAGCAACGAAAGATCAAACAGTAAGCATGAAAAAACCGCGAACTATGTCTCTTGAAGAATCACTGGAATATTTGAATGATGATGAATACTGTGAAGTAACACCTGAGTCTATCAGATTAAGAAAGAAAATTCTTGATAAAAATGAACGCGAAAAAGCTGCGAAGAAGAAAAAGCTAGCAGGATTGTCTTAAACTTTGCAGAAATTGAAAAAAGAACGACCCATCTAGCAAAGGGGAGGGGGATTCTTTTTGAATGATGTAAGTGAACAGCTGTCATTTTTTGCCGCGCTTTATCAAGTTGATCAAAATCCTGGAGCAGGCATGTGGCAGCTTTACGTGACGATCTTCATCCTGTCAGCCATTGTCTATAAACTAGGGTTTGCCAAACGGCTGCCGTTGTTGAAAAATGTGATCATTTATTTTTTTCTAGCTCTAGGATGTACATTGTTAACGTTTTTCGGCGTCTTTTTACCAGTTGGAGAAGGGCTGGTTGTGGCTATCCTCATCTTAGCGATTTATAAAATTCGCCTGTGGCGCTCGAAAAAGGCGCAACAAATCAAAAAAGCATAGACTCTAAGTCTGTGCTTTTTTATTTCTTAATAAATCCTTTATCAACATGAATAGAGCGGATTGGGAGACTCCTGCGGGAATAGCCAACCAGGAGAGACTCCACAGGAGTAAGGAACGAGCTCTGGCTCGCGGAAGCGCGCAAATTCTCGGAATCCATCCTATTATGATTTTACCCGTTCCTTTTCTTTTCTGTGTGGATATAATTGAAAACGGCCGGTTTTCATCCTGTTCTCCGTTTTGATTTTGATCCGTTCGTGACATTCATTGCACAAATAGGTGTGAATGGGGCGGTTACGAAGACGTTTAGCAATTTGTGTGTCATCATCAAGTTGATCAATTTTGTCACACAATGAACACTTGACCCTCACTTTTTTCACCTCGCTTCAATTATTTCAGTATACCATATCAGTGAAAAGCGGGAAAAGAAAAGCTTATGCTGTCGCACAAGCTTTTCTAGTTAGGGCTGTCTGTTTTTCATATGTTTATTTGACTGTTTATTTTGTTGTTTTTCAAGCTTTTTTTGTCGATTATGATTCAACTGGTCATTGTTTGTTTTTGATGGTGTCGTGTTTTGATTATCTGTCATGTCAGTAGGGACTTCCGGAATGACGCGACCGACAATCGCAGCCAATTCATCAAGAATACCTTTTACAGGTCTGCCCTGCTGAATTTGTCTGCCCATCCCTCTCAACCGATTAAATGTGTCTGGATCGGCTACAACGGCGGCATTTGCTCCGTAACGATCTTCTTGAAGCGCTTCTGCAACGGAATATTTAATTGATTCCACTTTACTCCTTTCTAAATTGTCCTTTACATCGATCCCAACGACAGCAAGTCTTCCAAGCACAACTGCCGTAGCATCATTTACACCAGGGACTCTTTCGGTTATTTTGACGAGCCGTTTTGAAATGGTTTGCCCATTTTCTCGGTTTACAGGGTCTTGAGCAACGTTTTTCACATGAATGGGTCTGTTCCCCGGTAATTCGTTTGCTTCATTTTCAATACCGCAAGCTGTAAGCAACACAAGGGAATAAATGAGAAATAGAGAGATGATTCGCACTTAATGTGACCTCCTTAAAAATGCATTCGATATTTTTTATTGTTGAATTAACCTTCTATCTTTATTCAGAAAAACATATATTTTAGCGGGCGCTCCATCAGCTTTTACCAAAGGCTAAAAATCCTGATCAGGAGGCGAAGGATTGAGTAAAATTTATGTGTTAGATACCAATGTGTTGTTGCAGGACCCGAATTCAATCTTTTCTTTCGAGGATAATGAAGTTGTCATCCCGGCTGTTGTATTAGAGGAAGTTGATTCGAAAAAACGCAATTTAGATGAGGTGGGAAGAAATGCCAGATTGGTATCGAAATTAATAGATGATTTACGTTTAAAAGGGAAATTATATGAAAGTGTTCCTCTCTGTAATGGGGGAAAGATCAGAATTGAACTGAATCACCGCTCATTTCATCAACTTCAAGAAATTTTTGTGGAAAAAACAAATGACAACCGGATTTTAGCAGTTGCAAAAAATTTAAGTCTTGAAGAAGACACAAAAAACGGGGGTCGTCCAGTCATACTTGTCAGTAAAGATATGCTTGTTAGGGTCAAAGCGGATGCGATCGGATTAATGTCTGAAGATTTTTTGCATGACCGAGTGATTGACAATCATGATATATATAGTGGTTTTTCCGACATGTATATTGATACTGAGCAGATGAACTCATTTTATGAAGTTCACAAATTACCGATTGAAGGCAAGATGAGTGAACCATATCACCCAAATCAGTTTGTTGTGATGAGGGATGCACTTAATAGTTCATCATCAGCGATTGGGATAGTCAATCAAACTGGGACAGCTATTCAAAAACTGATTTTTGATCAGGAACAGGTTTGGGGGATTCGCTCGCGAAATGTTCAGCAAACGATGGCGATTGAGCTTTTATTAAGACAAGATATACCACTTGTTACATTGATCGGGAAGGCCGGAACAGGAAAAACGCTGCTTGCATTAGCTGCCGGTTTATTGCAAACGGAAGATATGGGATGCTATCAGAAGCTTGTTGTCACAAGACCAATTGTTCCGGTTGGGAAGGATATTGGTTATCTTCCTGGGGAAAAAGAAGAAAAATTAAGGCCGTGGATTCAGCCGATTTTTGATAACCTTGAATATTTGTTTAATACAAAAAAGCCTGGAGAACTCGATGATATTTTGGCGGGGATGGGATCGATTCAAGTAGAAGCACTCACATATATACGTGGCAGAAGCATTCCTGATCAATTTATTATTATTGATGAAGCTCAAAATCTGACCAAGCATGAGGTGAAGACACTTTTAACACGAGTAGGAGAAGGTAGTAAAATCGTCTTGATGGGGGATACCGAACAGATTGATCATCCATATTTGGATGCCATGAATAATGGCCTAGCATATGTTGTTGAACGTTTCAAAGAACAAAAAATTTCCGGAAATGTAAAACTTTTAAAAGGGGAGCGTTCAGGGCTTGCCAGACTTGCTGCCGATTTGTTATAGAAAATCTATTCGGCTCACCGGGCAAGCCGTCACTGCTTAAGTTTTAGCGATGCTGGTTGAATGTCCCCGTTCTTTTTTAAATCACTTCAATCTCTTTAAGGTGTTTGATCGGATTGTTTCGGTTGGAGCCGTCTGTAAAATAAACATGTACAGGTCCATCCTCTGTCAGCGGTTTTCCGTTTTTACTAAAACAGAGGATCGCATCTTTAGCTTTTGAAAATGGAACAGTCAATATTTCATCTTTCATTTTAAAAAGGCATTTTACAGCTGAATCAGCTACTTCTGCATTTTTTAAAAATGGCTCAAGTCTAATAGCGAATGTTCCATCAAGTAATTTTTGTTTTTCATATTGTTTTTCTGATCTTAAGGTCGGAGGCGATACTGTACCTTCTCTAATCAGCCGCTCCCGATCTATCTCAAGATCACTAGGCTTGTTTTGCACATCTCTGATATTTGAAAAGAAATGATCCAACTCAAATTTTCGATCATCAAAAATCCACACGCTTGGATCAAGTGTAATCACATGTTTTACATTTCCCGTAATGGTTATAATCTTCATTTTTATCCACTCCCTCACAAAAATTATAAGCGCTTTCTTTCGAGTTGTCACTTCTCATAACATTGGTTACAATGGGGAAGATAACGGAAATGACGTTTATGATGGAGGGGACATCGTGAATTGCCGCTGTAATGAAGAACTCGAATATTTTGTCAAGGAAGCGAAAAAGGTCACCAAAAAGGGAAAAGTGGCTTCTTACATACCGGCTTTAGCGGAAGCATCAGGAGATGATTTATCAGCTGCAGTCTACTATGGAGATGGGACATGTCTGTATGCTGGAGATGTTAAGAAGGTTTTTACACTTCAAAGTATATCAAAAGTGCTTTCACTTGCACTTGTACTCATGGATCATGGACCAAATAAAGTGTTTCAATATGTAGGAAAAGAACCGACCGGTGATCCGTTCAATTCCATCATCAAACTTGAAACCGATAATCCGGGAAAACCGCTTAATCCAATGATTAATGCCGGTGCATTAGTCGTCACCAGTATGATCAAGGGAACATCATCAGCTGATAAAATTGAATATTTATTAAATTTCGTTAGAACGCTGGCTAATAACCAAAGTATTTCTATATGTCAAAGGGTTTCACAATCTGAATATGAAACATCTATGATCAATCGGTCCATGTGCTATTACATGAAAGAGTACGAAATTTTTCGCGGTGAAGTGGAAGAAGTTATCGATATTTACACAAAACAGTGTGCTATTCAAATGAATAGTCTGGATCTGGCGAAAATCGGCTCAGTTTTTGCACTAAATGGCAAACACCCAGAAACAGGAAAGCAAATCATCCCAACAGACATTGCAAGAATATGCAAAACATTCATGGTTACTTGCGGTATGTACAATGCCAGTGGTGAATTTGCGATTAAAATTGGAATTCCCGCAAAGAGCGGGGTTTCAGGTGGAATTATGGGGCTATCTCCAAACCAGTTTGGTATCGGGATATTCGGTCCTGCTCTGAATGAAAAAGGAAACAGTATAGCCGGAATCCGCCTCTTGGAACTCTTATCTGCAAACTATAATCTGAGTATTTTTTAGCGGTTTAATCAGTAGAAATAACTTGCAATTTTAGCGGTTAGGCTTTATTATGAATAGAAGAATTAGGTACTCGCTTGGGGAACGGAGGGATATTTTTGGTGTCTGAAACTGTAGTCGATCATCGTGAAAAAGCACTTAGTTTGTTAAAACGTGATGCTGATAAAATTTTAAAGCTGATTCAAGTGCAAATGGACAACTTAACGATGCCTCAATGTCCTCTTTATGAAGAGGTTTTAGATACACAAATGTTCGGACTTTCTAGGGAAATTGACTTTGCAGTCCGCCTTGGATTAATAGAAGAACACGAGGGGAAAGAATTGCTCTATACGCTCGAATGTGAATTGTCTGCATTGCATGATGCATTTACAAAAAAATAAAAGAATACTCAGGGACTCCTTTATAGTCTGAGTCAGCTTGTCGGGCGACGTGTATAAGTACACAGACTGCCGGCAGGCTTTTTTGTTATTGAAGGAACAGACGGTAGGAGTGACGAATAAAACGAATAAACGATGGATGAATTCCGCCGATAAAAAGAGCAATCAAGACGGCTAATGATATTCTTCGTTCTTTTGGTAAAAGTGTAGTAAAATAACGAAAAGCTCATATAAAAAATGTTCAAGGGCAAAGTAAGGAAGAGGATAAATATGATAAAAAGAATGCTCAAATCGTATGATTATTCACTCATCTTTGCTGTATTTCTCATCTGCGGGTTCGGGCTCGTGATGGTGTACAGTTCAAGTGTAATCACAGCGGTTACAAAATATGGAAAAGACAGTGACTATTTTTTTAACAAACAGACTACGGCTTTAATGGTTGGTTTACTGATATTTTTATTTACGGCATTTTTTCCGTATAAAGCATTTGCCAATCGGAAATTTCAAAAGCTGCTGTTGCTCGGCTCGCTCTTTGCTTTAATTGCTTTATTTGGTGTTGGCCATATAGCTGGAAACGCTCAAAGCTGGTATAAGATTTCGAATTACAGCATTCAGCCTGGTGAATTTGTCAAGCTGACAGTCATCTTGTATCTTTCTTCTGTTTATGCTAAAAAGCAAAGTTATATTAATAATCTAGGAACGGGAATTGCTCCACCAGCTCTCCTTACTGTGGTAATCTGTGTGTTAGTTGCTGTTCAGCCTGATTTTGGGACAGCATTCATCATTGGATTGATCGCTTTGTGCATCATTCTCTGCTCAGGGTTCAGCGGAAAGACATTGCTAAAGTTGTTAACGTTGGTTGGCATCGTTTTTGTCCTTATCAGTCCACTTATCCTTTTCAATGCGGACGATATTTTAACGAAGGAGCGTTTGAGTCGTTTTGAAAGTTATCAAAACCCATTTGAAGATCAGACAGGTAAAGGTTTTCAAGTGTCAAACTCCTTGATTGCAATTGGTACAGGTGGAATTTTTGGTCTTGGCCTTGGTGAAAGTATTCAAAAATACAATTATCTTCCTGAAGCCCATACGGATTTTATTATGTCCGTTATTGCAGAAGAACTTGGTGTTTTCGGTGTTTTATTTGTGATCCTGTTACTCAGCTTTATTGTTATAAAAGGTTTTTATATTGCAAGAAAATGTGAGGATCCATTCGGTAGTCTGCTTGCTATTGGAATCTCAAGTATGATCGCTCTCCAAACATTTATTAATTTAGGGGGTATTTCAGGGTTGATTCCTTTAACAGGTGTAACTCTTCCATTTATTAGTTATGGGGGATCCTCACTTGTTGTCCTTTTAGCGAGCGTGGGAATTTTAGTGAATATTAGTATGTTCAACGAATATTTCAATCGTTATAAACGAAAACAGTCTATTAATACTACAAAATTCAAAGAAAATCAATATCAAAAAAGTATTAATTATTAAAAAACTTAGCGTGTACAGGTGTTTTAGATTGATTTAGAATAGATACATACTAAGATTTGGTTAGGGGGAACGACATTGTTACTGCAGTCTATCCAAAAAGTTCTTGTTGCAAACAGGGGGGAAATCGCAATCCGTGTTTTTCGTGCTTGTGCAGAGCTGCATATTCGCACGGTAGCGATTTACTCAAAAGAAGACAGCAAATCTTATCACAGATATAAAGCTGATGAAGCTTACTTGGTAGGTGAAGGAAAAAAACCGATCGATGCTTACCTTGATATTGAAGGAATCATAGAGATAGCGAAGCGGAATCATGTTGACGCAATTCATCCGGGCTATGGTTTTTTATCAGAAAATATCCAATTTGCCAAACGTTGTGAAGAGGAAGGGATTATTTTCATCGGTCCGACATCAGAACATTTAGATATGTTCGGTGATAAAGTAAAAGCGCGTGAGCAGGCAGAAAAAGCAGGGATTCCTGTTATTCCGGGGAGTAATGGTTCGGTTGACAGTTTGCATGATGTTGAACACTTTGTTAAACAACACGGCTATCCAATTATCATTAAGGCATCCCTTGGCGGGGGAGGCCGTGGCATGCGGATCGTCAGGGAAGCTTCAGAACTTGCGGAGGCATATAATCGAGCAAAATCAGAAGCGAAAGCTGCATTTGGAAATGATGAAGTATATGTTGAAAAGCTGATCGAAAAACCGAAACATATTGAAGTTCAGATATTCGGAGATAAAGACGGAAATATGGTTCATCTGTTTGATCGTGATTGCTCTGTGCAAAGAAGACATCAAAAAGTGATTGAAATTGCGCCAAGTGTCGGACTATCTGATTCGCTTAGAAATAGAATTTGTGATGCGGCAGTGGCTCTGGCGAAAAACGTTCATTATATAAATGCTGGAACAGTTGAATTTTTAGTTGCTGATGAAGAGTTTTACTTTATTGAAGTCAATCCTCGCGTTCAAGTTGAGCACACCATTACAGAAATGGTAACGGGTATTGATATAGTTCAGACGCAAATTATGATTGCCGGCGGGCTCAGCCTGAAGAGTAAAGAAATCAATATACCTCATCAGGAAGCCGTCATTCTTCATGGCTATGCGATTCAATCAAGGGTAACGACAGAGGACCCTGCAAACAATTTTATGCCTGATACAGGTAAAATTATGGCATATAGATCAGGTGGAGGGTTTGGTGTTCGTCTCGATACAGGAAATAGTTTTCAAGGTGCGGTTATTACACCTTATTACGATTCTCTGCTTGTCAAACTTTCAACATGGGCACTGACATTTGAACAGGCTGCTGCGAAAATGGTGCGAAACCTTCGCGAATTCCGGGTAAGAGGGATTAAAACAAACATTCCGTTTCTCGAGAATGTAGCAAAGCATGAGAAATTTTTAACAGGGCAATATGACACATCTTTTATCGATTCAACACCAGAGCTGTTTGTATTTCCGAAACAAAGAGACCGCGGCACAAAAATGTTAACATATATCGGGAATGTTACAGTCAATGGTTTTCCTGGTATACAACAAAAGAAAAAACCGGAATTTGATCATCCGCCGATCATTAAAACAGATATTGATCAGCCAATTGCGAACGGAACGAAACAGATCCTTGATGAACGGGGAGCGGACGGACTTGTCAAGTGGGTGAAAGATCAAAAAAATGTTTTGCTGACTGACACAACATTTCGCGATGCTCACCAATCATTGCTTGCAACAAGATTCCGCACTCGTGATTTGAAGAAGATTGCGGCTCCGACAGCTGCTGTTTGGTCTGAACTGTTCAGTCTTGAAATGTGGGGGGGAGCTACCTTTGATGTAGCATACCGTTTCTTAAAAGAGGACCCTTGGAAAAGACTTGAAGAATTGCGGAAAGAGATTCCAAATACGATGTTTCAAATGCTGTTAAGATCGTCAAATGCTGTTGGTTATAAAAACTATCCTGACAACTTGATCGAAAAGTTTGTTAGCGAGTCTGCGGCAGCCGGAATTGATGTGTTCCGCATTTTTGATAGCTTAAACTGGGTCAAGGGGATGACGCTTGCTATCGATGCGGTCCGCTCTTCAGGAAAAATTGCAGAGGCAGCGATTTGCTATACCGGTGACATTCTTGATCCGGCAAGAACGAAGTATAATCTTGACTACTATACATCAATGGCCAAAGAGCTTGAGGCTGCAGGAGCCCATATTCTTGGGATCAAAGATATGGCAGGGCTGTTAAGACCGCAAGCTGCATATGAATTAGTGTCTGCTTTGAAAGAGACAATCGATATCCCGATCCACCTTCATACCCATGATACAAGCGGTAATGGTATATTTATGTATGCCAAAGCAATCGAAGCTGGGGTTGATATTGTTGATGTAGCAGTCAGCTCAATGGCGGGGTTAACATCCCAGCCGAGTGCCAGCTCGCTTTATCATGCTCTTGAAGGAAATAAACGCCGTCCGCAATTAAATGTTGATGCCGTTGACTCGCTTTCGCAATATTGGGAATCTGCGAGAAAATATTACAGTGAATTTGAAAGTGGGATGAATGCGCCCCATACTGAAATTTATAATCATGAGATGCCTGGCGGTCAGTACAGTAACTTGCAGCAACAGGCGAAAGGCGTCGGACTTGGTGACCGCTGGAATGAGGTCAAGGACATGTATCGGCGAGTCAATGATATGTTTGGTGATATTGTAAAGGTAACACCATCTTCTAAAGTTGTTGGAGATATGGCGCTCTATATGGTGCAAAATCAATTGACAGAAGAGGATATTTATGAAAGAGGAGAATCGCTTGACTTCCCGGATTCGGTTGTTGAGCTCTTTAAAGGATACCTTGGTCAACCGCATGGCGGCTTCCCTGAAAAGCTGCAAAAGTTGATTTTAAAAGGAGAAAAACCGATTACCGTCCGTCCTGGGGAGTTGCTTGAGAAAGTCTGTTTTGATGAAATCAAAGCCGAATTTTTAGAAGCGCATGACATGGTGTTAACCGATCAGGATGCTGTCTCATATGCTCTTTATCCAAAAGTGTTTACCGAGTATGTCAAAACCGCAGAGACGTATGGAAATATTTCTGTTTTAGACACACCGACCTTTTTCTATGGTATGACACTTGGGGAAGAAATCGAAGTTGAAATTGAAAGAGGAAAAACGCTTTTCGTCAAACTAGTCTCAATTGGTGAACCTCGTGCCGATGCGACAAGAGTTGTTTATTTTGAATTGAACGGACAGCCTCGTGAAGTGATCATCAGAGATGAAAGCATTAAATCTTCCATTCACCAAAATATGAAGGCAGATCGTTCAAACCCGAATCATATCGCAGCTTCTATGCCAGGCACAGTCATGAAGTTGTTGGTTGAAAAAGGTGATCAAGTGAAAAAAGGTGATCATTTGATGGTCAATGAAGCGATGAAAATGGAAACAACAGTTCAAGCTCCGTTTTCAGGAACGATTGAAAACATTTATGTTAAAAACGGGGAAGCAATTGAAACAGGCGACTTACTCATTGAAATGAAAAAATAAACGATGAAGACCTGCCGACGATGTCGGCAGTCTTTTTTTGTGAAAAAGAAAGGGGTGTGGATGAATAAAAATTGGGGAATTTGCTCGCTTTCCGCGGGCGATCCGCGAGCCTCCTCGGAGCTCGTTCCTTGCTCCTCTTGGGTCTCGCCATTCCCCCTGATTCAAGTTGATAAAGGACTTTTTAGACAGCTCCTCTTAATAAGCTTTCAGCGTTGTATTAAAAGAACTCCCCAGAGAGGTGCATTCGCCAACCAAAATATCAACAGACATGTCAAAAGACAGCACACAACATGGAGATGTCCGAAGTATAGAACATTTATGGGAAAATCAAAAAAGATATTTGAGAAATTATGTGAAAGGAAAGGCGTCGAAATGATCGAAGCAACAGCGTGTGAAGATCATATGCATATGTTAGTGAGCATACTGCCAAAGATAAGTGTATCAGCATTTGATTGTCACGCAAATTTGGAAAACGGAAATTTTGGTGTACTGGATATGACGTAGACACAGTAGGAAGAAACAAAAAGGTAGTAGAAAATATATACGAAATCAGATACAGTGCGGAACAATTAACGATGATGGAATATATCGATCCATTCACAGGTGAAGAGGTCAAGAAAAAGAAACGAAAATAAGGAGAAGACCTTTGAGGGCTGGCCAGAAGAAGTAGTACATAAGGTGAACCATTGAGAAGCCTTTTAGGGTTTGGTTAGTAACAACGGCTTTCAACCGCAGAGCAAACCGCCAATTCATACGGGATATGATGGCCGGTTGCCGCAACCAAAAATAAAACCCGCCAGTGCAAGCTGGTGGGTTTGGTTTTTGATTTGCCTAATTTAGAATCTATTGTCGATAACGGACCATCAATAATAAGAAATAACTGAGAATCCCGAATAGACAAGAAATAAATAAGGCATGGGCAAGTGCGAAGCCCAGATCTAATCTAGTCAAGACAACGAGAATTCCTGAAACTGCTTGAAGAACAATCAAGATTAGGGAAATGATCCAGCCCCAATACATTCTCTTCTGATGTTGGTAATGTCTCACGGCATGAAGGGTAGCAATCACAATCCATAAGAAAAGCAAGGTGGCAGCGATTCTGTGACCCATCTGGACCCATTCGTGAAACTGAGCCGGAATTCCGCTATTTAGTCTGCTGCAGAGCGGAAAATCTGGACAAGCTAGACTTGAATTTGTGTGGCGTACATAGGCTCCTGTATAAACAACGATATAGGTATATATCATAAGACCTACAATATGAAACCGCATGGTTTTTCCTATAGAAAATGAGTCCACTTTCTTTTGAGAAACAGCTTCAAAAATGAGAAGTGTTAAAAGTAAAACCGATGCGAATGAGACTAAAGAAATTCCAAAATGAAGAGCCATCACTAGTGCAGATGATCCAAATACAACCGCAGCTGCTCCTAACAGAGCTTGGAGAATGAGAAAAACAACCGACATAATCGCGAGAAATTTTGTTTCCCTTATATGACCGATTTTTTTCCAGCTCCAAATGGCAAGAGCTAACACTAAAATTCCGCAAGTGCCGCTTACAAATCGGTGACTCCATTCGATGATCGATTCCAATGTTAATGCCGGAAATATGCTGCCATTACAAAGCGGCCATGATCTCCCACACCCCATCCCAGACCCTGTTTTTGTAACGAGTGCCCCGCCGATGAGTACGAATAACATGGCGATTGTTGTGATGATACCCAAACCTTTTAATGCTTTATTCATAAATTCAATTCCCCTTTTTATGAAAGAAAATAAGTACTAGTCCTTTACAAGTTTAAGCAAATTGAGGTTCTGGTGCAATTCATTAGCATTGGTGTTCACAAAAATGCAATACAATATGTTCACATTTTTCTTTCGTTTAGAGACTTGATAAATCCGGTTTCGTTTGATAGAACTATATTAGAATGACGTTGCTCTCTATGGTTGTTCACGACTTTTCCTGCATTTGTATCAGAAGTCATAAAAAGTTCACAAATAATAAGCGGTTTGTCGATTAATATTTAATAGGATGTTTTTTTCCATTCGGTAATCTAGTATGATAGAGTTGTAGGTTTTTATGAATATATCATTTCTCTTCAAGTCATAGAGGTTTGGGTAAGGGGGGTTTTATGTTATGGCTGAATCAAGAATGACAGCTGATCCAACAATGAATGCACAAATAGAAGAAACAACACCATGGAAAGATTTCCTCGCTCTTATTAAAGTCGGGATTGTATACTCAAACCTGATCACAACGTTTACAGGGATGTGGCTCGCTTTTTATTTATCAAATATGAGCTTTTTAGGAAATCTCGATATTGTCTTGTATACTTTAGCCGGATCTTCGCTCATTATAGCGGGATCATGTGTGATCAACAATTATTATGATCGTGATATTGACCAGCTGATGCAACGGACAAAAACAAGACCAACTGTGACAGGCAAAATTCAACCTTCACATGCATTATGGTTTGGTATTTTGTTGATTGCATTCGGCTTTATGCTGTTGCTTATGACAACAATGACAGCTGTTGCTGTCGGTTTTGTCGGTGTTTTCACATATGTTTTTCTATATACAATGTGGACGAAACGCCGTTACACCATCAATACGATTATCGGCAGTATCTCAGGAGCCGTTCCTCCTCTGATCGGATGGACTGCTGTTCAAAGTACGATTAGTGTTGAAGCATGGATATTGTTTTTGATTATGTTTATCTGGCAGATTCCACACTTTTTGGCACTTGCGATTAAAAAAACGGAGGAATATCGGGCTGCCGACATCCCAATGTTACCGGTTGTCCACGGTTTTGAGATTACGAAAAGACAGATTATGGTCTGGATTGTCTGTTTAATGCCGCTGCCTTTTTTTCTTAGTGAGCTTGGCTTACCGATCGTTATTCTCGGTACACTGCTGAATATTGGCTGGCTCATTTGTGGCCTTGTTGGATACAAAAACAACAATATCATGAAGTGGGCAACACTTATGTTTGTATATTCATTGAATTACTTGACGATTTTCTTTGTTGCTGTTGTTGTCTTTACACTTTTTAAAATTGGATAAAGTACATCTTGAAGGCTGTCACTTAAACTAGGGACAACAATCATGTAAAAGCCGCCTTATCGATTTTTTTCGATCATGTTTATAAAGGCGGCTTTACATTTATACATAGATGGTATTTTGAGTAAAAAACATCATGATTTAAGAAAAAAGGAAATGTAAGTGCTTTAATTAACGAAGGGTTAGATGTGTGAAGAGGTGTTTATATAGTTTTTGTCGTGCAAGTTCCAAAAGGATTGATTAAAAAGGGGTTGGGATGAAATGTTTAAAAAATGGCGTCTGATGTCATTGTTCGCTATTTTGGCGCTCGTTCTAACAGGGTGCGGAGGAAAACCGTTTTTGTCAACGCTTAAACCGGCGGGAGAAGTGGCTGAGAAGCAATATTATTTAATGATTCTCAGTACGCTGATCATGGTGGTTGTTGTCTTGGTCGTGAGTTTTATTTTTATCTTTGTCATTTTGAAATACAGAAGGTCTAGACTCGGTGATGATCACATGCCGAAACAGATTGAAGGAAGTCATAAATTGGAGATCTTATGGACTGTTATTCCGATTATTTTGCTTCTGATCTTAGCTGTTCCTGTTGTTTCAGATACGTTTGATTTAGGGAAAACAAAAGCGATGGATAAGAAAAACAGAGACCCTGAGAAAACGCTTGTCGTCAATGTCAGAGCGAGCCTTTATTGGTGGGAATTCGAATACCCTGATTATGGTATTGTTACAAGTCAAGAATTAATTGTTCCTACCGATAAACGCGTTTATTTTAAGTTGAAAGCTTCTGATATTAAACACTCCTTCTGGATACCTGCGGTTGGTGGAAAAATCGATACAAATACAGAAAACGAAAATAAATTTTATTTAACATTCGATGATGAGAAGAGCAAGGATGCCGGCGGCTATTTTTACGGGAAATGTGCTGAACTTTGCGGACCTTCCCATGCGTTAATGGACTTTAAAGTTAAAACTGTTTCTAAAGATCAATTTCAAAAATGGGTAAATGATATGAAACATTATAAATCTAAACCGAAGACAGATTTGGCGGTGCAAGGAGAAAAGCTTTTTAAAGAAAAGAACTGTTTAAGCTGCCATGCGACAGACCCTAAGGATAAGAGGGCAGAAGCGGCACGGACAGCGCCAAATTTAGCTACTTTCGGGGAACGAACTAGAGTAGCAGGGGTAAAGGATTTTAGTGATCAAAATATTAAAGATTGGTTAAAAGACCCTGAAAGCATCAAACCGGGTAATAAAATGACGGGAACCTATCCAGCTTTAAATGAACAGGAAATTGATGCATTAACAGAATATTTAAAGGGGTTAAAAACCAAAAAATAACGCTTCAAAGGGACAATGAGGGAGGTTTGCATTGTGAGTACGCTTACAAAAAAGCAAAGTTTTGGGGCTGTTTTATGGGACTATTTGACAACGGTTGATCATAAGAAAATTGCCGTACTGTATTTGATCGGAGGGGGCATCTTCTTTGTACTTGGCGGGCTTGAAGCGATGCTGGTCAGGATTCAGCTGGCAATACCTGAGAATAATATCGTCAGTGCAGGAATCTACAATGAAGTCATGACGATGCATGGGACAACAATGATCTTCCTAGCAGCGATGCCGCTTTTGTTTGCGCTGATGAATGCCGTTGTTCCTCTTCAAATCGGAGCAAGGGATGTGGCATTTCCATTTCTCAATTCTTTAGGATTTTGGTTGTTTCTTTTCGGTGGACTGTTTCTCAATTTAAGTTGGTTCTTAGGTGGGGCTCCAGATGCTGGTTGGACGTCATATGCTTCGCTTTCACTGAATTCGGAAGGCCATGGAATTGACTTCTTTGTTCTTGGTCTGCAAATATCCGGACTTGGTACATTGATTGCGGGAATTAATTTTCTGGCTACAATTATCAACATGAGAGCTCCGGGAATGACTTATATGAGAATGCCTCTTTTTACATGGACGACATTTGTTTCTTCTGCACTGATATTATTCGCTTTTCCTCCATTAACAATTGGTTTGGCACTTTTGATGTTTGACCGACTGTTTGGTACTAGTTTCTTTAACAATGAACTGGGTGGAAATACGATTATTTATGAACATTTATTTTGGATTTTCGGTCACCCGGAAGTTTATCTCTTAATATTGCCTGCTTTCGGAATTTTTTCTGAAATCATTCCTGTTTTTTCACGGAAAAGGTTATTTGGTTATTCTTCAATGGTATTTGCTACGGTATTAATCGGGTTCTTAGGTTATATGGTATGGGCTCACCATATGTTTACAACTGGACTAGGACCTGTGGCAAACGCTATTTTTGCGGTAGCAACTATGGCGATCGCGGTTCCGACCGGAATTAAAATCTTCAATTGGTTGTTCACCATTTGGGGCGGCAGCATCAAATTTACAACACCGATGCTTTATGCTGTATCATTTATCCCGTCATTTGTATTGGGTGGGGTAACAGGAGTGATGCTTGCAGCTGCTCCGGCGGATTATCAGTTCCATGATACTTATTTTGTTGTTGCACATTTCCATTACGTTATTATCGGCGGGGTCGTATTTGGTATATTGGCAGGGGCTCATTATTGGTGGCCAAAAATGTTTGGAAAAATGCTCAGTGAGTCTTTAGGAAAAGTTTCTTTTGTGCTATTTTTTATCGGTTTCCACCTGACGTTTTTTATCCAGCACTGGCTTGGATTGTGGGGGATGCCGCGGCGTGTGTTTACGTATTTGCCTAATCAAGGGCTTGATACAGCGAATTTGGTCAGTACGATTGGCACGTTTTTAATGGGAGCGGGAGTTATTATTTTACTGATTAATGTCATTGTAACGACAGCAAAAGGCAAAAAAGTTGGCAGTGATCCTTGGCAAGATGGCAGAACATTGGAATGGGCGGTGTCATCTCCACCTCCTGAATATAATTTTAAACAGCTGCCACTTGTCAGAGGACTTGATGCTCTATGGATTGAAAAAAGCGCAGGCAAACGGGAAATGACTGCTGCAGAACCAGTTCAAGATATTCACATGCCGAACAGTTCCATTTTACCTTTCTTCATTTCATTGGGTCTGTTTGTAGCGGCATTCGGTCTCATGTATCGTACAGATTCTGCTTGGGGATTACCGGTCATTTTTATCGGCTTCGGAATTACTTTCTTTTCGATGCTTCTACGGTCAGTTATCGATGACCATGGCTACCATATTCATAAAGAAGAACTTCCGGATGACGATGACAAAGGGGTGAAAGCTTAATGCATACAGAAGAGAAATTAACAGCAGAAACTTTTCCGGCTGCTCCTGAACGGGCAACTTTGGAAGGGAAAAATAAGTTTCTTGGGTTTTGGCTGTTTTTAGCAGGTGAAACGATTCTTTTTGCATCGCTTTTCGCAACGTTTTTAGCTCTTCGGGATTCAACTGCCGGAGGTCCGAAGACCAGTGAGATATTTGGTATGGGTCTTGTCTTTTTTGCAACAATGCTCCTTTTGACAAGCAGTTTGACAAGTGTTTATGCCATGTACCATATGAGAAACTTCGCTTTTAAAAAAATGCAGCTTTGGCTCTTGATCACCGTATTGCTCGGTGCCGGATTCCTTGTGCTCGAAATTTATGAATTTAATCACTATGTTCATGAGTTTGGATTTACAATTAAAAGCTCTGCTCTTGGTTCGGCTTTTTATACACTTGTCGGTACACACGGTGCCCATGTCACTTTTGGATTATTCTGGATTTTAACATTGATGATCAGGAACTCTAGACGTGGATTAAACCTTTATAATGCTCCGAAATTTTATGTAGCTAGTCTATATTGGCATTTTATCGATGTTGTTTGGGTGTTTATCTTTACGGTCGTATATTTGATGGGGATGGTGGAATAACATGGTGAATAATGGGAACGGAAAAAACCCAAAAACTGACCTCGTCTACCGGAGAAAGAAAAATAAGGAAGAAATGAAGCATCAGCTTGTTTCTTTCGGTTTGATGATCGGATTGACCATTGTTGCATTCGTAACAGTTGCTACAGATGCAGGTATTTGGTTTACGATTCCATTTATTCTTTTGCTTGCGATCATACAGGTAGTCTTTCAATTGTATTATTTTATGCATATGAGCCAAAGAGGCCATGAGGCACCATCACTATTCCTGTATTCGGGAATTTTCACAGCATTTATCACGGTCTTAGCTTTAATGACGCTTGTTTGGCTCTAGTTTAGATGATCGAAAAAGGAGGTGGTCTTTTTGGGGAATCTCATCATTTTTGGATTTCGGGCACTTTGGAGCCCTTACTTTTTCGGAGGTGTCCTCTTGATCATTGGCTTGTATTTTTTGTTGATCAAGCGTTTACGATCTGAGGGTGATCAGACATCTATTAAACAAATCAGTTTGTTTTTAACAGCGATGGTTCTGCTTTATGTGTCAAAAGGAAGCCCGTTGGATCTCGCCGGACATATTTTTTTCAGCGCACATATGGCACAGATGGCCATTTTGTACTTGGTTGTACCGCCGCTTCTCATCCTAGGGGTGCCAGCTTGGCTTTGGAAGAAAATCTTTTTACGTCCTGTTATTCAACCGCTTTTCCGGTGTTTATCAAAGCCATTAATCGCAATTATTGTGTTTAATGGTTTGTTTTCAATGTATCATGTTCCACTCATTTTTGATTTTGTGAAAACAGATCCTGTTTACCATGCGATGACAACGATTGTTATTTTTATCGCTGCGTTTTTGATGTGGTGGCCGCTTCTTCATTCGGTTAACGAGCTCCCGCAAATGAGCAGTCTTTTGAAGATGGGCTATATTATGGCTAACGGAATGCTTTTGACACCTGCATGTGCTTTAATTATGTTCAGTAAAGCCACTTTATATTTAACATATTCAGATCCGGGCGCATGGGTGGATGCCATGAAATTGTGTGTACCTCTTGATATGCTGAGTGGTATGTCCTTAACAGGACCAGAAATGTTTAGCTCGATGCCTGTCTTACAAGATCAACAATTAGGGGCAATTGTTATGAAAATCATTCAAGAAATTGTCTATGGAACGTGTTTAGCGTTTATTTTCTTTAAATGGGCGAAAAATGAAAGAGCCAAAGATCAAGCAGAGCTGGAACAACATTGTTCTCCTTCGACCGTCCATTAATAAAAAAATGGTACAGTGCTTCTCTGCACTGTGCCATTTTTATGTAAAAGACTATACTTCAAGCGTTGCTAATTTCTCTTTTACCTTTTTTAACACCGATTCACATGATTGAAGGAGCTGAGTGGGAAAATGCTCATCTTCTCCGTATTCCACCCCGTGGGGATAATAATATTTTCCTAAAAGTGGTGTCATCAATTTAATAACGGCATGTCTTGCGCCAACATCACCTTCGATTGCATAGCCGAACACTCGCAGATAGTATCTGCCTTCAACCATATCGAATTTTCGGTCATATGTAACCCTTTCATAGTCCCATTGTCCAGCTCTGACAAAACCTTCACTTTCCATACAATAGTCTAACCGATTAAGCTCAGCATTCAGTCCTTCAATTCCGGATTCTTCAAATCGCATTTATCAGGAACCCCCTTTGTTTTAAAATATTACCTTTACTGACAATCATAGTATGAAAGTGTTGAACTTTCAATGCTGCTTTTATCCATTTGTGAATGTTTTCATGAAAAGTATGAATCAAGGAAGGCTTGACGACAATATGAACAAAGTTTGAATATATGATAGGGAGGTATTCGTTTGACAAGAGTGAAAGATATCATGACAAAAGATTTGTTATATTGCACAGTTCTCGATAATGTTTACGAAACCGCGGTAAAAATGAAGGACGGCAATGTCGGTGCAATTCCAGTTGTAACCGATGACCGTCTTGAGCTTGTCGGTATCGTAACAGATCGTGATTTGGTTTTACGAGGGATAGCCGCCAAAAAACCAAATTCTCAGAAAGTAACAAATGTCATGACAACAAATGTTGTGACAGTGCATGAAGAAGAGCCGTTTGAAAAAGCGATTGATCTGATGGGGGAACATCAAATCAGGAGAATCGTGGTGACAAACGGACCTATATTAACGGGAATCATCACCCTTAAAGATATATCAATTTATGAACAATCAAACCGCCGAGTGCGGGATCTATTAACATTTATATCAGAAAATGAATCAGAGGATTTCCTTCATTAAAAACATATTTGATAATAAAGGCAAATAGGCTGTATTGTAATTGAAAATTTGTGAGTGTTCTGTTTAAATGTCACTAAGGCGTTTGTGATAACCAAGCCATTTGCTGGAGGTGGAAGTTTGAAAAGCATATTAAGAGCATTGATGATCCTTCTGATTGTTGCAGTATCATACACTCTTTTTATTCAATATGGATCAACACCTGAGAAAATTGCCAATGATGATAAACCACAAGTATCTAACAATGAGACGAAACAGAATAAGCCTTTGAATATCCCATCATCAGGATTGCTTTCATTTATCGGAAAATCTCCTGAAACACTTGTAAAAAAGCTAGGAAAACCTGATAGAATCGATTCTTCAGCTTATGATTACAAATGGTGGGTTTACAATAAGGGGAAACAACAATATGTCCAAATCGGTGTTCTTGACGATAAAATCGTCACCCTTTTTGCAACAGGCGACAAGGTTAACACGAAACCATTTAAAATTGGACAACCGGCTAGAGAAGTTTTTAAAACAGCAAAAATTGCACCACATGTTAATGTGGAATACGGTGGTAATTCATATCGCTTTGAGTTTTCAGAGGATGATATGAATACAAGGCCGACTGTTAAGGTTGGCGATTTCTATGTGCAGCTGTATATTGATAAATTTGAAGGGGAATTATCAAGTATTAGAGTAATTGATGCGGAAACTTTGATTAAGCAAAGACCCTATGAGGTTGTATACAGAGGGAAACTCATCGAACCAAAAGCATTAAAAGAGGCTGAGTGGCAACAAGTTGAAAAAGCAAATGAAAATCAAATTTTCGATTTAACAAATGTCATACGTGAAAGATATGGACTATCAAAGCTAGAATGGGATGAGACCGTTTCAAAAGTAGCTGAAGGGCACAGCCGCGATATGAAAGATCATGATTATTTCTCGCATGTTTCAGAGCATGAGGGAACATTAAAGGATCGTCTTGAAAAAGGGAAAGTAAATTATGAACAAGCTGGAGAAAATATTGCTTTAAACTATGTAGATGGACCGGCAGCGATTGAAGGTTGGCTCAATAGTGAAGGGCACAGAAAAGCTCTGCTTAACAAAGATTATACGAACTTGGGAGTTGGTGTTGATCAGAAATATTATACACAAAATTTTATCAAAAAATGGAATTAAGGTTTGTAGAGATGAATAATTAGGCGAACACATTTTACATCATCGGATACATTATAAGTAGGCACTGGTTTTTCGGAGGGGGTGTAGACGTTGACGACCAAAAAAAATGCACACTCATCAATTGATGAGTTTAAGTGGTTTATTAAACGGCATCCTAAGCTCATATCAGAGGTTCGAAAAGGAGAAAACAGCTGGCAGGAAGTGTATGAAAACTGGGTTTTGCTTGGAGAAGATGATGCCATATGGAAACCTTACAAAGAACAAGTAGAAACAAAAGAAACGTCATCTGATGAAAACGGGAAAAACGATTTTATCTCTAAAATGGTCATGGCATTCAGAAAAATGGACGTCGACCAAATGAATGAACAAATGAATAAAATGAGCCAGTCCATTTCTTCATTACAAAGCCTACTCAACCAGTTTTCAAGCGGCGGCACTAAGCAAGGCAACCATCAGAACGGTCAGCAGCCACCATTTTCATTCCGAAAAGATTGATAAAGGAGTTTAACATGCGACAAGAAGTGCAGGAATATGTGTTTAGTGATGAGGAGCGCCGCCGTTTCATCCGTCAGCAACCAGTCTGGTATCGTAAGCTTTCACGTAGTCCACGTGATTTGTCCGCTTTTCAGCTCGACATGATGAATTTTTACGAAAAAACGATTCCTCACCGTGTAAACCAGTTTTCAAACAGTATTCAGATGGCCCAGATGATGATGCAAATGTTCCAAGCGATGCGCACTCAGGATTAAAACCTGGGTGTTTTTTGTATTGATAAAAACTTAGAATTTGTAAAAACTATTGCTTGAGGGAGTTGATCGAGATGAAGAAAAGCTGTTTAATCATCTGCTTATGTTTTTTACTAGCGGGGTGTACAACGTATAAACCGAAACCTAAAGGTGTAATAAGTGATTCTGTCGATAAATTCCAGCAAATAAGCTATGCCTAAAACTTAAAATACATAGACATTTTGAAAAAGATTATTTTATGATACACTATTGTTGGAGGTGCATGTCTATGTATGCCACACTAGAATCTGTAAAGCTTCAGAATGAAGCTTATCAATTGGCCAACATGATCCTTCAATCAGAGGCGGCAGAATATTACCGGCAATCCCGGAAGCGTCTCCAAGAAGATAAAGAGGCCGAACGAATTATCGCTTCGTTTACCAAAATAAAGCAACAATATGAGGACGTACAGCGTTTTGGAAAGTACCATCCTGATCATAAAGAGATTTCAAAAAAAATGAGGGATATTAAAAGACAACTTGACCTTCATGAGACTGTGGCGGAGTTTAGAAAGGCCGAAACAGATCTTCAAACCATCCTAGATGAGGTCAGTGTGGAAATCGGTCAAGCGGTGTCAAAACATATTAAAGTTCCGACTGGAAACCCTTACTTTGATCATCTTTCATCATGCAGTGGTGGCTGCGGATCAGGTGGTAGTTGTGGATGTAAAGTTTCCTGACGAGACGTTTTGTCTCGTCTTTTTCATAGATTGAAGCAGATAAACGACAGGCAGGTGAAAAGCTTGAAAGAAAGACGTCAAGGATTGATCGTTTGGCTTCATTCCTTAAAACATGCAAAAGCACTGAGAAAATTTGGGAATGTTCACTATGTTTCAAAACGGTTAAAATATGCGGTTGTCTATTGTAATATGGATGAGGTTGAAAAAATCATGGCCAAAATACGTTCGTATTCTTATGTCAAAAAGGTTGCTCCCTCGTATAAGCCTTTTTTAAAAATAGAATTTGAATCAAAGCTTGATAAAGCCAAAGAATACGATTATAAAACAGACATATAATCGCTTAAAAAATCCCCGCAAGAATACCCTGCGGGGTCCTTCTATACCTTAAATTAAGGAGAAGGCAAAGGGAGAGGAGAAACCGGAGGAAGAACTTATGGGGAAACGTAAGTCTTCTCCGCGGTTGGCAACAACATCAATTGATGCTGTTACTCTTATTATCACCAAGCATGTTGGTCACTATACATAAAAATTTAGGTTGGTGGTTTGTGCCAAAAAACACTTTATGTTAAGATAATGATGATTTTTTTGAGTTTAAGAAAAAGTGGTGGAAATATGAGAGTAATATCTGGAGTGTACAAAGGGCGCGCCATCAAAGCAGTACCTGGCACATCGACAAGACCAACAACAGATAAAGTAAAAGAGTCGATCTTTAATATGGTCGGTCCATATTTTGAAGGGGGAATCGGTCTTGATTTATTTGCGGGAAGTGGGGGATTAGGTATTGAAGCACTTTCCAGAGGCTTTGACCGCCTCGTTTTTGTGGACCGAGATTTTAAAGCCATTCAAACCGTGAAAGCCAATTTGAAAACTTTAGGTTTGGAAAAGTGTGCAGAAGTCTACAGAAATGACGCTGAAAGGGCACTCTATGCGGTAAGTAAAAGGGGACTTCGTTTTGATGCCATCTTTTTAGATCCTCCATATCAAGAACAAAAACTGAAAGCGCTTTTAATTATGATTGAAAAAACAAACTTGTTGAATGATAATGGATTTATCCTTGCTGAGCATGCGAAAGAAGTGGTACTTCCTCAAGAAACGGGGGAGCTCCGCATTTCGAGACAAGAAATATACGGCTTAACAGGGGTAAGCATTTATAGAAAGAGGGGAAATAGGGATGGCTAGCATTGCCGTTTGTCCCGGAAGTTTTGATCCGGTGACATTTGGACATTTGGATATTATTAAAAGAGGGGCAAAAATATTTGATCAAGTATATGTATGCGTTCTAAACAATTCTTCAAAACAACCGTTGTTTACGGTTGAGGAGCGCTGTGAATTACTAAAAGAAGTAACGAAAGAGATTGATAATGTCCATGTTGAATCTTTTCAGGGTCTGTTGATTCATTATGCTAAAAACAAACAAGCGAACGTTATTTTACGCGGGCTCCGAGCTGTCTCTGATTTTGAATATGAGATGCAAGGGACCTCGATGAATAAAGTGCTTGATGAAAACATTGAGACATTTTTTATGATGACGAATAATCAATACTCATTTTTAAGTTCGAGCATTGTAAAAGAGGTGGCTAAATATAATGGATCTGTAGCAGAACTTGTCCCTGAATTAGTTGAAGCTGCACTTCAACATAAGTTTGCAAAAAAATGAGCGCCCGAATATGGCTGCTCATTTTTTTTCTAGTGATAATGTCTTTGTATAAAGGATCAGATAAATAAAAAGTGTCCCAATCGTAACAAGAGGTCCTATTTGCACTAAAGAATTCCATACTTGTACAACAAGTGATTCGGTTTTTCCATCGCGAAAAAATAAAAAAACTGGTTCATTTAGTTGAGTGAAAGATGTGTAAAGAGGTTTCCAAAGGATCGGTACAAATAGAGCCGCATAAATACCTTGTAAAAACCGAGCGATAAAAAATGGTTTGAAACGAATATCTGTTTCTGCAAGTATTCCGGCGACCTGAGCTTGGACACAGAAACCGCTAAATCCTAATATAAAACTTACGATAATCGCTTTTGCTAATAAAGGAGCATTCGCAGCGCTGACAAGTTGACTACCTAGTGTTATTTCAAAAACACCGGATAGTAATGGTTTATCAAGATGAATAGGGAAATGGAGTACACTCAACATCATGCGCATACCTTGTGAGAGAATATCTGTTATGTGAACAACAGACAGAATATTGTTAAAGACAGAAAAAAGGATGATAAAACCGCCTACCATAAGCAGTGTTTGCACGGAAGAGATGACGGCATCACTTAACAATTTTCCCAACGGTCTTTTTTCTTCAAGTCTTGCCTGATGGAGCGCTTTTAAAGCTTCTTTAATCGAAGGGATGCGACGCGTTCTTTTGTTTCGATCTGGATCGACTTCTTCTTTTTTTCCGTAAGAACGCATCGTCACTCCTACGGCTACATTACCTAAATAATGTGCTGCTGCAAGAACAATACCGAGAGCAGGATTATGAAAAAAGCCAACCGCTACAGCTCCGAAGATAAACAACGGGTTAGATGAATTGGTGAATGATGCAAGCCGTTCAGCTTCTACTCGGGATATTTGTCGTTCTTGTCTAAGTCTTGAAGTAAGTTTGGCCCCTGATGGAAATCCGGAAGCCATGCCCATAGCAAGCACAAATCCTCCGACACCTGGGACGCGGAAGACTGGTCTCATAAAAGGTTCGAGGAGTAGTCCAACAAATGTGACGATGCCAAAACCGATCAATAGTTCTGATAAAATAAAAAAAGGCAGTAAGGAAGGGAATACCACCTCCCACCACATCGCTAGTCCATTTTTGGACGCATCAAATGATGCCTGTGGGTGGGTTATAATGGCGGCTGTAAACAGAAGAAGCAAAACGGTTATGATAAAAGTATTTACTTTTTTCATATCGATTCCAAATCCCCCTTAAGACTGTAAATACACATTGTCAGCTGGAACATGATAAAATAAATTGGAGTTGATTTCCACCCGATGCTTCTTTATCATTATACGAAGCTTGGTCCACATTTTAGACCAATAGAATGTCAATTGTCATCAACATCATTCTGCTAGTTAAATTAAAGATGGAGGGTTATATTTTCATGCAAAAAAGAAGATTTGTCCGCATTGCACTCTTGATCGCCATCATCGGAGTCGTTCTATCATTTGTGAGACTCCCTGTTTATATTACTGAGCCGGGGGAGGCGACAGAGCTGAATCCCTTAATTAAGGTAAGGGATGGATACAAGGAAAAAGGCAGTTTTTCTTTAATGACCGTTAAGGTAGGGCCTGCGAATCCTTATACATACATATGGGCAAAGCTTCGTCCTTATCATGAAGTCCTTCCTGAAGAGAACTTTAAACAAGAAGGAGAAACGGATGAGGAATATATGAAAAGGCAGTTGCAAATGATGAGAGACTCCCAAGAAAATGCCATGATAGCAGCTTACAAAAAAGCTGGAAAAAAGGTCAGCTATACGTTTAACGGAGTTTATGTCATGTCTGTTGTTCCCGGTATGCCAGCGGAAGGGAAACTAAAAGTTGGTGACAAAGTCAAAAAAGTGGATGGAAAGACATTTCAATCAGCGGAAAGTTTAGTTCGTTATATTGAAACAAAGGAAGCTAACGATATTGTAAAAGTGTTGATAGAAAGGGATAAAAAACAACAGACCATCACATTGAAGCTGAAAACGTTTAAGGAAGAACCGAACAGAGCAGGGCTAGGCATATCTCTGATAACAGACCGGAATGTGAAGGTGAAGCCAACTGTAAAAGTAAATATTGAAGACATTGGCGGTCCATCAGCAGGTCTGATGATGTCGATGGAAATCTATAATCAATTGACGAAAGCGGATGAAACAAAAGGCCACCATATCGCTGGAACAGGAACAATTGATGAAAAAGGTAGAGTTGGACCAATTGGGGGAATCAGTCAAAAAATTGTTGCAGCAGACAGGGCAGGAGCTGATGTCTTTTTCGCTCCAAATGAAGGGGGTAAAAAAGGCTCGAATTATGAGGAAGCTGTCAAAACAGCGAAAGATATCAAGACCAACATGAAAATTGTCCCTGTTGATGATATGGATGATGCGATCAATTACTTGGAAAAAAAAGTTAAATGATTTTGAGATGGTCATATGAACCGCACTTCTGGCTTAGAGGTGCGGTTTTTTGACTGAAAGGTATTTTAATGTCGTAAAAATAAGCCGTTGTCTTCATCATACCTAAGTGGTGAAAGTGAATACTCCGCTTCAGTCAGTCTTGTTCGTGCAGGTTCATGAAGTGGTGCGCTATAAACTTGTCCAGCTTTTATATCCAGATGAAGAGACGGATTAGAGAGAGACCCAATTTTCGTGATCAGCGGAATCCCCAACTCTTTTTTCTTTTTTGCCAAATATGCCTGGCCTTTTTTGGTCATTCCGAGAAGCCTGATGTAACGAGGGTGTGTTTCCGTAAGAATCTGATGAACAACGGCTTTTTTTGTTCGTGTCAAGATGTGTGTATTCATTCTTTGTAACCTTGTCCATGTATAACGTTTTGTTTTTAGCAATTCCATATATTCTAAGAAAGAACCGGCTTTCTGAATCACTTTCTTGACGCGGTGTTCAAGCCCTTCTTCAACCTCGTAGATTTGCTGAAGTTCTTCTAAATCCATCGTCTGAAGATTGTACTTTAAAAAAGAGAAATAATGTTCTGGAGAATGCCAAAGACCAAAAGTCCTCATATAGTCATTTAATTCCTTAACAGAGCTTTCAGGTAGAAAAAAGCTGCTATCCGATAAAACTCCTTTTTCAATCATCGATTTGCGAATACTTGTCGCACTTGCGATGTTTCCTGACATTTCTGGCAGAAGAGCATCGTGATATTCAGAAGATAAGCGTTTAACAGTCACAGGTTTCATCTGAAAATCGTTCTCTAAAATGGCTTTGACATAGTGGAAACCGAGGATGTTGTTCGGTTTAGAAAGGTCTAAGGTATGTTCACCATTTGTGATCACAGAAAACGCTTTTGTCATAGCGGACGGATAACTCATCCCTGAGGAGACCTGTTTTTTCACTTCCTGATGAAGTGCCTGTTGATGTTCAAGCATATATGTGGCTGTTTGAACAAATGCGTCAGGATCACCATTTTCACTGCCAAAGAATATAGAACTGCAACCTAATTCGTTCAAAAGCGCCACAGCACCTGTAGCAAATATTTCGGCTTTTTGCACGGCGAATACATATGGTAGCTCGACAATGATATCAACATGAGATGTAAGCGCCATTTTCGTTCTTGACCATTTAGAAACGATCGCAGGTTCACCACGTTGCAAAAAAAAGCCACTCATGACAGCGATCGCCACATCACTTCTCGTTTGTGACAATGCTTGTTTGATATGGAACAAGTGACCGTTATGGAAAGGATTATATTCGACAACCACACCTACTGCTTTCATTTTTCCACCTCTCTTGCATCTCTTGAAATAATTATGATACATTTACACAAGGAATCTGTTGGTTTTAAGTGTATGAATTGTAATGTAAGATGTCAACGAATGAAAGATTCAAACATTGATCTGTAAAGAAAAAATATTGACAAAAAACATGATGAAAGCTATAATCATGTTTGTTGCTCTCTTAGAGGTGATACAATGAAATGGACGATACATCAGCTGAATCAAATGGCGAAGAAGAGCTTTGAATTTGATGAAACAGTTGATCTAAACGAACTATCTCAAAACTCAGATATACGTAGTATTTCACCAGTCAATGTCAAAGGAAAAGCGATGATTGAGTCAAAGCAGGTTGCATTTGACATTTCTATTTCAGGTGAAATGATCTTGCCTTGTTCAAGAACACTTGTTGATGTTCGTTATCCATTTAGTATTTCAACAAAAGAACTGTTTTTATTTCATAAGATGGATGAAATCGAAGATGAAGATGTCCATATTGTTGAGGATGATCTGATCGACTTGACTCCGATTGTCAAAGAAGAGATCCTTCTCGAAATACCTATGCAAATCTTTTGTGAATCAGTTCAAAAAGAAGAAGGTGCTCCCCAAGAAGGCAAGGATTGGCAGGTCATTACAGAAGATGACCGGAAACATCAAATTGATCCAAGGCTTGCTGGTCTTGAGAAGCTCTTAAAACAAGAAGATGAATCTTAACACTCTTTAAGGAGGTGGGAATAATGGCTGTACCTTTTAGAAGAACTTCTAAAATGAAAAAAAGACTTCGTCGTACACACTTTAAATTGCAAGTGCCTGGTATGGTAGAATGCCCAAACTGTGGTGAGATGAAACTTTCACACCGCGTCTGCAAAGCATGTGGATCATACAAAGGAAAAGACGTAAAAAGCAACTAATAAAAAAACACAAGACACTCAGTCTTGTGTTTTTTTATTCTTTAAAACAGGAAAATAGTCTATCTACTCTATTAGCTGCATATGTATGAGATAAATTCATAAAGCTATGGAGGCGAATTCATGTGACTATTACAAGGCAAGATGCCTGGACACAGGATGAAGATGTGTTGCTTGCTGAGGTTGTTTTAAGGCATATTAGAGAGGGGGGGACACAGCTATCAGCGTTTGAAGAAGTTGGTAAAGCTTTAAGCAGGACAGCGGCAGCTTGTGGTTTCCGTTGGAATTCATGTGTGAGAAAACAGTACCAATCAGGAATCGAATTAGCCAAAAAACAGCGTAAACAATTGCGAAAAAAGATTGGTGTTCACGCAGCCGCTTTGCCAAACTCAGTCAAAACCCTTTCTGAAGACAGAAATGATAACTTGACACTTGAAGATGTTATTTGCTTTTTGGAAAACTTAAAAGATACTATGTCTCACAAAGTTGATCATGACGAAAAAAGTCGATTATACGAAGAGGTCAATCAATTAAAAAGTGAGATTGAAAAATTGCAAAATGAAAATGAATCACTTAAAAAACAGCTTAAATTGACAGAGGGCGATTATAAAGCGTTAATTGAGATTATGGAACGGGCAAGAAAGATGGTCGTTCTTCAAGAAGATGAAAGAAGTAAAAATGTAAAATTTCAAATGGAGACAAATGGTAATCTGGAAAGAATGGAAAAATAGTTAACCGGCCTGACAGTTTCGGCCGGTTTTTGTCTAAGCTGATTCTGAATTTTGATTGTCTTCACTTTCAGGAAGCCAGATGAGTGGATTTTCTCCCTTATCACGGGCCAAATCATATTTAACTGGCTTAAACCCCATTTTTCCCCAAAAATCGGATGATTTTACACGAGGGCTGGTGCGGATCGGCAATCCGAATGATTTAGCAAACTCAACAAGCATTGTCCCATAACCTTTGCGCTGATATCCCGGTAGCACTTCGAGCTTCCACAGCTCAAGATATTCTCTGTCTTCCTCAAAATATTGATTAAATTTACGATCCACTTTATATAGACTCATTCTTGCTATTAGCCGATGTCCATAATATATACCGTAAAATGGTGAGTTGCTGTCATTTTCAATCATATTACTCTCAAGATCTTCCAACATGGAAAGTTCTTGAATCCCATATTCCCTGAATTTTTTAAATTCTTCCAGTGTTTTATAATTGATCAACAAACGCTCCACTTTGACCATCTTGTTACCCCCTTTGATTGTGTTATATCTATATTGTAAACGCTTTTTTATAAAAATCCAAATGATAAAAATATTCATAAAACGGTTAACAAGTCAATGGACGTTATTTCTGCTATGATATACAGTATATAAAAAAATCAGGATGTGAGAATTTGAGAATCGGAGTGATTGGTGGAGGCTCAATCGGCCTTTTATTTGCATACTATTTTTCATTTCATCATCATGTAACTGTAGTGGTCAGAAGAGAAGAACAGGCAAAGTCCATCAGGCAAAACGGAATTTCTCTTTTAGTAGATGGAAAGCAATATTCGGCTAAACCTGAGGTGAGTGTTGGGCTTGAATCGGATTTTGATCTTCTGTTTGTTGCAGTCAAACAACATCAGATAGCCACAGTTCTGTCTGAACTGGAAAATAAGGCACCTGTTCAGATCATGTTCTTGCAAAATGGGATGGCACATACCTCTCTTCTTGAAGATTGGAATGTTAACCATCATCTATATGTCGGAGCTGTAGAACATGGTGCTATCAAAGAAAACGACTATACAGTTCAGCACACAGGGAAAGGCATCGTAAAATGGAGCGCATTCCGTGCAGACCGAGCCGAGAGGTTGAAAAAAGATCTGGAGGCGGTACATCAGTCCTTTCCTTTCTTATGGCAGGACGACTGGTATCAAATGTTAGCTGGCAAATTGATCATTAATGCATGCATCAATCCGTTGACAGCTCTTCTAAAGGTGAAAAACGGAAAGCTTATTGAAGAGCCGATGTATTTAGCGTTTATGAAGTTTGTGTTTGCAGAAACGAGCCGAATTTTAGCAATTGAAAACCCGCAAAAGGCATGGGAAAATGTTTTGTCCGTGTGCCGAAAAACAAGAAGCAACACATCTTCAATGTTAGTGGATATACAGGCTGAAAGAACAACGGAAGCTGATGCGATTATGGGTTATTTGTTAAACCAGGCAAAAAAATCGGGGCATTCTACTCCGCATCTCACTTTTCTATACGACAGTATTAAGTCGCTAGAAAAGGTGTCAAGCTAAATCATTTGACCATCACGCTGAACGTGCTATACTCATTTCGGGAAACTAACTATTTACTGGAGAAAGGAAGTTCGAAAGATGCAGCTTAATGAACTTTCCATTGAAAGTCAAAACCCTTTTGTACGAGACTACATAGAAGAGAGAAAGGAATTGAAGCTGTTTTTTGATTACGGCTTAAACAAAGAAGATTGGGAAGCGCGGTTGCACGACCTTTCCTCCCGGACATATGATCGTGATGCCTTAGCCGACTATTTACTTAAGTATCACCGTAAGTTTAAATCAAAAAAGATCAATGAGGTCATTGAGCTTCTGCGTGATCCAACTAGTGTTGCAGTCGTTGGCGGACAACAGGCCGGTCTTTTGACAGGACCGCTATATACGATCCATAAAATCCTCTCAATTCTTCTGCTAGCAAAACAAAAGCAGCAAGAGTTAAATGTTCCGGTCATTCCAGTGTTTTGGGTGGCAGGTGAAGATCATGATATAGAAGAAATTAATCATCTTTATATATCAGATAACGGGAAAGTGAAGAAATATAAGCTGACCCAGTCTTATTGGAAGAAAAGTGCGGCTGCTAAAACGCCTCTTGAACTTGATAAAGCCGAAAAATGGCTGAAAGGCGTTTTTGCTTCTTTCGAAGAAACAGAATATACGAATGAGCTTCTGGCTAATGTACAACGATGTTTGCGGCAGTCAGAGTCTTTCACTGATTTTTTTGAATATATCATTGTTGAATTGTTCGAAAAAGATGGGCTTGTCCTGCTTAATTCAGGAGATCCTGAATTAAGAGCGTTAGAGTCTGGCTTTTTACAAGCGCTCATCAAGAAAAATGATCAACTCGGCGAATCTGTTACACGTCAGCAGGCGTTCATGAAGGAGATGAATTATTCTCCAATTATTGAAACAACTACCCGTCATGCACATCTTTTTTATGAATATGACGGAGAACGCTTTTTAATTGAAAAAGAGGATACGAATTTTTTTGTAAAAGAACTTCGTCTGAAATGGTCTGAGGCAGAGCTTTATAACTTGATCCAAGAAAAACCGCAAGCTTTTAGCAACAATGTTGTGACAAGACCATTAATGCAGGAATTTCTTCTCCCGACATTGGCATTTATTGCAGGACCGGGGGAAATCAATTATTGGGGAGAGTTAAAAAGCGCTTTTCATATGATGGGTTTCAACATGCCGCCAGTCGTGCCGAGACTCAATATCACCTTTTTGGAACGGCATATTGAAAAGAAGCTAGCTGAACGAGGTGTGGGTCTCAAAGAGTCTCTTGAAAAAGGGAGTTTGACCAAGAAGGAGCAGTTTTTTGCAAATCAAGTGCCAAGCACTTTCACAAATGTAATCGAACAGGCAAAACAAGAGATTGAAACGATTCATTCTTCCGTCCGAGCTGAAGCGCTTGAAGTTGATCAAAGTCTGATGCCATTTCTGGAAAAAAACGCTCGCTTTATTCAAGATCAGCTATCACTTTTGGAAAAAACAGTCATTAAACGAATTGAAGACAAAGAAAACAATATTTTAAATGATTTCGACAAAATTCAAACGAGTATCAGACCTTTACATGCTCCACAAGAAAGAATTTGGAATATCATGTATTATTTAAATAAATACGGTCCAAATTTCTTGGAAAAATACAAGGATTTGCCATATTCTTTTCGAAATCAGCATCAAGTTGTCAAACTTTGAAATATTTTTTTAAAAAACCCTTGATAGTTCAGGGTTTTTTTTTATTCTAAAACAGTGTAAAATATAATTGTGGAGAGAAGTGGTGGATAGTGGTGAGTTAAGGAAGGAAAGTGGGGTCCAAGATCATGTTTATGGGTGAATACCAGCATACGATTGATACAAAAGGCCGCATGATCGTTCCGGCAAAGTTCAGAGAGGGTCTTGGTGAACAGTTTGTACTGACAAGAGGACTTGACCAATGCCTTTTTGGATACCCGATGTCCGAATGGAAACTCATCGAGGAAAAACTGAAAGCTCTTCCTCTTACAAAGAAAGATGCACGCGCATTTACCCGCTTTTTTTTCTCCGGTGCCACAGAGTGTGAATTGGACAAACAAGGGAGAATTAACATCGCATCTTCACTCTTAAGTTATGCAAAGCTTGAGAAGGAGTGTGTGGTTATTGGAGTTTCAAATCGAATTGAATTGTGGAGTAAAGAGATTTGGGAACAATATGTAGATGAGCAGGAAGATTCATTTGCTGAAATAGCGGAAAACATGATTGGGTTTGATATTTAATGAATCTTTGCGCGAAACAAGCATTCTGCAATCAGTTCATTTGGAATAAGGTGGGATAAAAAGGAAATGTTTCAACATCAAACAGTATTGCTAAAAGAAACAGTCGATGGTTTAAATGTAAAAAAAGACGGTACATATGTAGACTGCACATTAGGTGGTGCAGGTCACAGTTCATATTTACTTACACAGCTCTCAAAAGAAGGCAAATTAATTGCATTTGATCAGGATGATACGGCACTTCGTCATGCAAAAGAAACACTAGCAGATTTTGAAGGACAAGTTATTTTGGTGAAAAGTAATTTTCGTTATTTAAAAGATCGTCTAAATGAAATTGGAATTTCTAAAGTGGACGGTGTTTTATTTGACTTAGGTGTGTCATCTCCTCAGCTTGATACACCTGAACGGGGTTTCAGTTATCATCATGATGCCCCGCTTGATATGCGGATGGATCAATCGGCAAATCTTTCAGCGAAAGAGATTGTCAATGAATGGCGTTATGAAGAACTAGTCCGTATTTTCTTTAAGTATGGCGAAGAGAAGTTTAGTAAACAAATCGCCAGAAAAATTGAAGAAGCACGAGAAAAAGCAGCTATTGAAACAACAGGTCAACTTGTCGATATCATCAAAGAAGCCATCCCCGCTCCAGCAAGACGAAGCGGCGGGCATCCTGCTAAACGGATCTTTCAAGCGATCCGAATTGCAGTAAATGATGAATTGAAAGTATTTGAAGAAGCGCTCTTACAGGCGATTGATGTGCTGAAGCCGGGGGGAAGAGTATCTGTTATTACCTTTCATTCATTGGAAGACAGAATCTGCAAATCAACATTTAAAGAGTTGGCTTCATTACCTGAATTACCTCACGGATTACCTGTCATCCCTAAGGAATTTGAACCAAAATTAAAGCTCGTTCATAAAAAGCCAATCACAGCTTCAAAAGAGGAGCTTGAAAACAATAACCGAGCGCGTTCAGCGAAACTGCGGATTGCGGAAAAGGCACGAGAGTAAGCTGTGCAAATTAAAAAGGAGGTCATCAGTCTATGAGCAATTTAGCCTATAAAGTGGAAAGACAACAAAGACAAACTGCAAAAACGGAGCCTTCCGTTATCATCAGAAGAAGAGCATCCATTACATTAGGGGAAAAGGTGCTGATCGTCCTCTTAGCCGTTGCTCTATTCAGTGCTTCACTTTTTCTGATTTCACAGATTTATGTCTCTTATCAGAAAAATATTGAAATTCAACAGCTGAACAACAAGTATGAAGCAGAAAAAAATAGAGTTAGTGATCTTGAAAAGAGGGCGAATGAGCTAAAAGCACCTGATCGAATTATCAGAACAGCTAAAGGAAAAGGGCTTAAATTTGGTGACAAAAAAGTGAAGAATGTACAGGAATGATGAAAATGCCGAAAAAGAATAAATTTATGAACAGAGGAGCGGCAATACTTAGTATTTGTTTTGCTCTCTTTTTCTTTGTGATCTTAGGAAGATTTTTGTTTATTCAAGTGACAGGAAGAGCCAGTGGAGAAGTGTTAGCAGTTAAAGCAAATGAACAATTTGAAAAAAAACGGTCCATTAAAGCGCACAGAGGAGCGATTCTTGATCAAAATGGTAAAGTGCTTGCAGAGGATACTTCAACCTATAAACTAGTCGCCATATTGGATAAAAAAATGAAGCCTAAATATGTTTCAAATAAGGATTTTACTGCAAGACAACTTGCACCAATTATTGGAATGAAAAAAGAGAAAATTCTTGAAATTCTTAATAAAAACAAAGATCAAGTTGAGTTCGGTGCTGTTGGTCATCTCACTTATGATCAAAAAGAAAAAATTGAACAACTCAATTTGACTGGTATCGGTTTTATTCGTGATACAAAGCGCTTCTATCCTAATGGTGTCTTTGCCTCTAATTTGATCGGCTATTCCCGGTTAAATGAAAAAACCGGTGAAATGCATGGTGCAATGGGGCTAGAGCAAAGCATGAATCAATATTTGAAAGAAACAGACGGATATATGACGTATGATACTGATAAAACAGGATGGCGTCTCCTTCATGACAATGAACAAATAAAAGCCCCTAATAATGGTGATAACGTCTATTTAACAATCGATCAAAAAATTCAAACATTTTTGGAAGACAGTATGACAACAGTCCAAAAGAAATACAAACCGAAAAAGATTATGGCTGCGGTCGTTGATCCGAAAACAGGGAAAGTACTCGCCATGGCGCAAAGACCAAGCTTTAATCCAAATAAACGGACAAATGTTGCAAACTATTATAATGATTTAATCTCTTACAGGTTTGAACCGGGTTCAACGATGAAGATCTTTACCTTGTCAGCTGCCATAGAAGAGGGGGTCTTCAATGGAGAGGAAGCTTACCGATCAGGGACTTATTCTGTATCCAAAAGAGATAAACCGATTAAAGACCATAACAATGGAAACGGTTGGGGACCGATTTCCTTTAGAGAAGGTGTTGTGCGTTCATCTAACGTTGCATTTGCGATTCTTGCCAACGAAAAGCTAGGGACAGACCGTTTCAATCAGTATTTAAGAAAATTTCATTTCTATGAGAAAACGGGTATTGATCTCCCAGATGAGGCAAATAGTAAAATGAACTTTAAATATCTTCGTGATAAAGTATCAACAGCGTTTGGACAGAGTTCAGCGATTACCCCGATTCAACAGCTTCAAGCTGCAACGGCGATTGCTAATGATGGGAAGATGATGAAACCTTATGTGATCGATCATATCGTCGATCCAGATGACAAAAAAACCGTTTTGCAAAATCAACCGAAAATTGTCGATCAACCAATTTCAGAAAACACAGCAAAGAAAGTACGCGAGCTTTTGGGAGAAGTTGTGACTTCAGAAAAAGGTACAGGTCGTGCATATCAGATCGAAGGATACGATATTGCCGGAAAAACCGGAACGGCTCAAATTACTGGTAAAAATGGAAAAATTTTAAGTGGTCGAGAGAACTATGTATTTTCTTTCATGGGTATGGCGCCGAAAGATGATCCAAAGCTTCTCATCTATGTAGCTGTTCAACAACCGAAATTAGAAGGTAGTCAGACTGGTGCTATGCCGGTTTCGGAAGTTTTCAATCCGGTCATGAAAACAAGTCTCCACTATTTGGGTATTGAACCGAGTCAAAGTCAAAAAGAAGCTGAAAAAACGGAAGAAAAACAAATGGAAATGCCTGACTTTATTGAGAAACGTACAGAAGATGCCATTAAAGAAGCGGAGGAAAATCATCTTGTCGCAGTGCCTACTGGTGATGGGGAAACCATTCAAGACCAGTATCCCAAAGCTGGTGAAGAAGTACTGCCAAATGAACGGGTCTTTCTGAAAACAGAAGGGAAAATCGTGATGCCTGATATGACAGGCTGGTCGAAACGAGATGTCTTCCGTTTTGGTTCAATGGTCGGTATTCATATTGAGACAAGCGGTCAAGGTTTTGTAACAAGCCAAACGATCCAAAAAGGTACAGAACTCAAAACGAAAACCGTTCTTAAAGTAAGATTAAAAGGGTCTTGAAATGATAGAAGGTTGTCGGTGCATCCGATAACCTTCTATTTTAAATGAATAGCAACAAACGAAAACCGTTCTACCCAATCATTCTAAGACATAAAATGAAACAAGCTTAAATAAGGAGTGAACGGTCTCTTGCGTGTTTCTAATGTAACAGTCAGAAAACGTTTAATTTTAGTTCTACTTTTCGGCGTTTCGATCTTTTTGATTATTGATACAAGACTTGGATATGTTCAGTTTGTCTTGGGTGATCAATTGACATCATTAGCAAAAGATTCATGGAGCAGAAACCTTCCCTTTGAACCGGAAAGAGGTGAAATCCTTGACCGAAATGGAGTCAAGCTTGCGACAAATCAAAGCGCACCATCTGTTTTAGTCGTGCCAAAACAAATTGAAAACCCAGTTGAAACGAGCGAAAAATTGGCCAATGTGCTCAATATGTCGAAAGAAAAAGCCTACAAACACGTGACCAAAAAAACGTCCATTGAAAGAATAAATCCAGAAGGTCGAAAAATTTCTCACCAGAAAGCAAAAGAAGTGAGAGACCTCAATTTGAAAGGTGTCTATATCGCAGAAGATAGCATTCGTCATTATCCGTTCGGCAGCTATCTATCTCATGTACTTGGATTTGCTGGAATTGATAATCAAGGTCTACTAGGGCTTGAAGCTTTTTATAATGAAGAGCTCAAAGGTGAAAAAGGATATGTTAAATTTTACTCTGATGCAAAAGGGAAGAGAATGCCTGAAGAGGCTGATGATTATACACCCCCAAAAGATGGCTTAGATATGAAACTGACCATTGACTCCAGAGTGCAAACGATCATGGAGCGAGAGTTTGATATTGCGGAATCGAAATACCAACCTGATGGAATGGTTGGGGTGGCAATGAATCCGAAAACCGGTGAAGTCCTTGCGATGGTCAGCAGACCAGACTTTGATCCGGCAAACTACCAATCAATCGATCCAAAAGTCTATAACCGCAATTTACCGGTGTGGAGTACGTATGAGCCGGGATCAACATTTAAAATCATTACACTTGCAGCTGCATTAGAAGAGAAACAAGTTCATTTACAAAAAGACCGGTTTCATGATAAAGGATCTGTTGAAGTTGATGGCGCACGACTAAAATGCTGGAAACGTGGCGGACATGGCTCCCAGTCTTTTCTTGAAGTTGTCCAAAATTCCTGTAACCCTGGTTTTGTTGAACTCGGTCAGCGACTCGGGAAAGAGAAGTTGTTCAGTTATATTAAAGACTTCGGGTTTGGAAAGAAAACAGGAATCGATCTTCAAGGAGAGGGAACGGGTATCTTGTTTCCGCTTGATCGAGTTGGTCCTGTAGAGCAAGCGACAACCGCTTTTGGACAGGGTGTATCAGTGACTCCGATTCAACAAGTAGCAGCTGTTTCCGCAGCGGTTAATGGCGGAACACTATATACACCTTATATTGCAAAAGAGTGGATAGATCCTGTTACAAAACAAGTCGTTAAAAAAAATGGGCCGATCGCCAAGAAGAAAGTGATTTCTGAAGAAACATCGAAAAAGATCCGCTATGCACTTGAAAGTGTAGTTGCCCAAGGAACGGGCCGGAATGCATTTGTTGATGGGTACCGGGTAGGCGGGAAAACAGGAACAGCACAAAAAGTGCAAGACGGAAAATATTTAAAAAACAACCATATTGTCTCATTTATTGGAACCGCTCCTTCTGATGACCCAAGCATTGTTGTTTATGTCGCTATTGACAATCCAAAGGGAACGATTCAGTTTGGAGGGACTGTTGCTGCACCAATTGTCGGCAACATTATGAGAGATAGTCTTCCACAGCTCGGGGTTGACAAAAGAAAGAACCAAATTAAGCGTGAATACAAATGGATGGACAAAAAATTGATTGAGGTCCCGAATCTTATTGGGTTGTCTGTAACAGAACTTGAACCTTTGCTCGTCAATTTGAAACTGAAAGCTTCAGGGGAGGGCAATGTCGTTGTTCAGCAATCCCCAAAAGCAGGAGAAAAGGTCAAAGAAGGTTCAACAATTCGTATTTATCTTGATGACCCAGAAGATGATCAGGAAGATTGACTTGATCATAACGGCAGCCAATTGTATCGGCAAGCTTATTTCTGCTAGTTTTTTTAAGTTTTTCAGGTGATTAGCTGGAAGTATCCTCTTTTTTACGCTAAAATATGAACTGTATGTCTAACAACTACTAATATTCATTTAAAGAAACTGATTTTGAACTCGGAGAGGTTTGATATGATGAAATTAACTAAGCTTCTTACATACTTAAGAAATGAACCTTCCTTTACCGGCCAAGAAGACCCTGATATAACCTCAATCGAGATGGACTCCAGGGAAGTCAAAACAGGGAGTCTTTTTGTTTGTATAAAAGGTTATACAGTCGATGGTCACAAATACGCTCGACAGGCTGTTGATCAAGGAGCGGTAGCCATTATAGCGGAAAAGCAAGTTGATGCAGACGTTCCCGTTATCATTGTCAAACATTCCAAGCGTGCGCTTGCTGTTTTATCAGATGCTTTCTATGGTCAGCCCACAAAACAATTAAGACTAATTGGCATTACCGGCACAAATGGCAAGACCTCAACTTCTCATATAGCGGAGGAGATTTTTAAGCATGCCGGCAGCCGAACAGGTTTAATCGGCACGATGTATATGAAAATCAATGACCAGATACTTGATGTGAAAAATACGACACCAGAAAGTGTGACACTTCAAAAAACGTTTCGAAAAATGGTTGATCAACAAGTAGATACAGCGATAATGGAAGTTTCTTCACACGCTCTTCATATGGGCAGAGTCCATGGTTGTGATTACGATATCGCTGTATTTACTAATCTGACGCAGGATCATCTTGATTATCACGAGACGATGCAGGAATATCAGCATGCCAAAAGTCTGCTTTTTTCTCAGCTTGGCGGAGCATTTCACCATGAAAAACCGAAGTGGGCTGTTTTAAATGCGGATGATCCCGTTTCTGAATCTTTTGCCCAAGTGACTGCCGCACATCTTCTCACATATGGCATCACAAATGAAGCTGATATCAAGGCGGTACAGATCAAGATCACACCAAGAGGAACAAGCTTTGATCTTGTCACACCAAAGGGAACAAAACAAGTGACAATCCCGCTTGTTGGCGAATTTAATGTTTATAATGTGTTAGCAGCGGTAGCAATCGCTATTGCGGCGGATCTTCCGTTTGAGACCATCACAAAAGCAATTGAAGGGTTAAGTGGTGTCAAAGGGAGATTTGAATTGGTCAATGCCGGTCAGAATTTTCCAGTGGTCATTGATTATGCGCATACACCTGACAGCCTTAAAAATGTTCTTAATACGTCTCGAGCGATGACAGAAGGCAAGCTATTTGTAGTGATCGGCTGTGGAGGGGACCGTGATAAGACGAAGCGACCGCAAATGGCGAAGATCGCTACTGAGTTGGCAGATGAGCCGATTTTCACGTCAGATAACCCAAGAAGTGAAGAGCCTCTTGCCATTATAAAAGATATGGAAGAAGGTGTAAGAGGGGCTTATTATCACAGTATTGTCAATCGAGAACAGGCCATCTTTTTTGCCATTACCAATGCCAAAAAAGGTGATGTCGTCCTGATCGCTGGCAAAGGCCATGAAACATATCAGCAAATCGGTGATCAAATATTTGATTTTGATGATGCTGAAGTAGCGAAAAAAGCCATTCTAGAGTTGAAATAAATTGAAAAAGAAATACAGGAAAGAGTTGTTAATGTAATGGATGTGTTCAAAATAAATCAACATATGAAAAAAAACAGTGAATATGATAAATGCGTATGCTGTTTTCTAAAAAATTACCAAACGGGAAGGGGGGAGAACAATGATTGAACAAGTCATTTTGTTTACGATTTTAATGGGCTTTTTAATCAGTGTTCTGTTATCTCCGGTATTTATCCCGTTCCTAAGAAAACTGAAATTTGGGCAAAGCATTCGTGAAGAAGGTCCAAAATCCCATCAGAAAAAGTCGGGTACACCAACAATGGGTGGTGTCATGATTATATTATCGATTATTGTCACGACGATCGTGATGACAATAAAATTTTCCGAAGTCAGTACCAACATGTTCCTCCTGTTGTTTGTCACTGTTGGCTACGGTCTGCTCGGCTTTTTAGATGACTATATCAAAGTCGTCATGAAGCGGAACCTTGGACTTACCTCAAAGCAAAAGCTGATCGGTCAGATTGTGATCGCTGTGGCATTCTATATCGTATATTGTATTCAAGGCAAACCAACTGATATTAGTATCCCAGGGACAACGATATCACTTGAACTTAGTTGGGCTTATTTGATCGTTGTTATATTTATGCTTGTTGGCGGTTCTAATGCTGTTAATTTGACTGATGGGCTTGATGGGCTTTTATCTGGGACAGCCGCGATCGCATTTGGTGCATTTGCTATTTTGGCATGGAATCAATCACAGCAGGATGTTGCGATTTTTTCGGTAGCCATAGTTGGAGCGGTTTTAGGGTTTTTAGTCTTTAATGCTCATCCAGCAAAGGTTTTTATGGGTGATACGGGATCGCTCGCTCTTGGTGGCGCGATTGTGACGATTGCGATTTTAACAAAGTTAGAAATTCTCCTAGTCATAATCGGCGGGGTTTTTGTGATTGAAACCCTTTCTGTTATTTTGCAAGTCATTTCTTTTAAAACAACAGGTAAGCGAATCTTTAAAATGAGCCCGCTCCATCATCATTATGAGCTTGTAGGCTGGTCGGAGTGGAGAGTTGTTGTTACATTTTGGACAGCAGGACTTCTGTTTGCCGTCTTAGGAATATACATCGAGGTGTGGTTATAGTGGGTACTGAAGGTTTATTACAAAATCAAAACGTCCTTGTACTAGGACTGGCAAAAAGCGGATATGCAGCTGCTTCCATTTTACATGAGAAAGGCGTATATGTTGTGGTCAATGATCAATTGCCTTTTGAAAAAAACGAATCTGCGCAAATTCTAGCCAAAAAAGGGGTCGAAGTCATCTGTGGATCACATCCGGTTGAGCTGTTCGATCTTCATTCAATTGATATTTTGATTAAGAACCCGGGCATTCGCTATGAAAATGTAATGGTTAAAGAAGCGCTTAAAAGAGGCATTCCTGTCTGGACGGAGGTAGAACTAGCCTATCATCTGACAGATGCGCCGTTTATCGGTATTACAGGTTCAAATGGAAAAACGACAACGACAACGCTTGTTTATGAAATGATGAAAGCAGATGCTAAAAAAGCGCTTGTTGCTGGAAATATTGGAACAGCAGCAAGTGAAGTAGCATATCAAGCCACCGAAGACGAATGGATCGTCACAGAGCTTTCTTCTTTTCAGCTCATGGGGACATATGCATTTAGACCGAAAATCGGTTTACTATTAAACGTATTTGATGCCCATCTTGATTATCACCATACTCGAGAAAATTATGAGCTAGCAAAACAACAAATCTACCGAAATCAATCGGAAACAGACGTTGCTGTTGTCAATTTGGATGATGATGTCGTCACTCGGCTCGCGACATGTTCAAAAGCAGAGAAAGTTTATTTTTCGGTTAAACAAGAGCTAGAACATGGAGCATGTATAAAAGACGGGATGATCTTGTTTCATAATGAACCAGTCATGCCGCTCAAAGATGTTGTGTTACCAGGGGAACATAATTTGGAGAACATTTTGGCAACGATTTGTATTGTGAAAACCGCTGGGGTTGCCAATCAGGCTATCCAAAAGGTGCTGTCAAGTTTTAAAGGTGTAAGACACAGAATGCAATATGTAACAACGATTAAAGACAGAATGTTCTACAATGACAGTAAAGCAACAAATATCCTCGCAACGAAAAAAGCCCTATCATCCTTCGATAAACCGGTGATTCTACTTGCCGGAGGACTTGACCGTGGCAATGGATTTGATGAATTAAAGCCACACATGAATTCAGTCAAAGCGATCATTACTTTCGGAGAAACAGCCCCGAAATTTGAGAAGTTGGGCAAAGAGGTGGGAATACAACAAGTCAAACGTGTCGATAATGTTGAACAAGCAGCATCTGCGGCTTTCAACTTGTCAGATATGGGAGATGTCATTCTCTTGTCACCAGCTTGTGCAAGCTGGGATCAGTACAAAACATTTGAAGAACGTGGTGACATGTTTGTAAATGCCGTGCATATGCTTAAATAGGGGCTTGTCTGCTTGAGAAAGCCCTAAGAAAAGAAGCTTGGGGTGTTCGGCCTTTGCATACTAAAAAAACGTCACCAGACTTTTTATTGGTTATCATTACGTTATTATTGTTAACAATCGGACTGATCATGGTCTACAGTGCCAGTGCGGTATGGGCAACATACAAATATGACGATTCGTTTTTCTTTGCTAAACGGCAGCTCTTATTTGCCGGAGTCGGAGTTATCGCAATGTTTTTCATCATGAATGTTGATTATTGGACATGGAGAACTTGGGCAAAAATGCTAATGATTATCTGCTTTTTTCTCTTGGTCATTGTTCTGATTCCCGGTATTGGGATGGAACGGAACGGCTCAAGAAGCTGGATCGGTGTAGGAGCTTTTAGTATTCAGCCTTCTGAATTTATGAAACTCGCGATGATTGCATTTTTAGCAAAATTTTTGTCTGAAAAACAAAAAAATATTACCTCATTTAGAAAAGGGTTTATACCCGCCCTAGGTATCGTTTTTTCTGCTTTTTTGATCATCATGATGCAGCCCGACCTTGGGACTGGGACGGTGATGGTCACAACATGTATTATCATGATATTTGTGGCTGGGGCGAGAATTTCACACTTTGTGTTTCTCGGTCTGATCGGGCTTAGTGGATTTATCGGTCTTGTCCTGTCAGCACCATATCGAATAAAAAGAATTACGTCTTATTTAAACCCTTGGGAAGACCCTTTAGGAAGCGGATTTCAAATCATTCAATCACTCTATGCAGTCGGACCAGGCGGACTATTTGGACTGGGACTCGGTCAGAGCAGACAGAAGTTTTTTTATTTGCCTGAGCCGCAAACAGATTTTATTTTTGCTATTTTATCAGAAGAGCTTGGATTTATTGGCGGGTCACTGATTTTATTGCTTTTCTGTGTCTTATTATGGAGAGGTGTTAGAATAGCCTTAGGTGCACCTGACTTATACGGCAGTTTTATTGCTGTCGGTGTTATTTCAATGATCGCCATTCAGGTGATGATTAATATTGGTGTTGTGACCGGTTTAATTCCAGTCACCGGCATTACATTACCGTTTTTAAGTTATGGAGGTTCATCATTAACATTAATGCTGATGGCAGTTGGTGTACTTCTCAATGTCAGTCGGTATTCAAGATATTAATGTGATCAGAGATAACCCTGTTCAAAAGCAGGGTTATCGTCATGTGCAAAAGAGATAAGGGGGAAAACAGATGCGGATCGTGGTAAGTGGAGGCGGAACGGGAGGTCATATTTATCCCGCCCTAGCATTTATTAAAGAAGTGAAACAACACCACCCAGATGTAAGTTTTTTATATATCGGGACAGATAAAGGTCTTGAGAAAAAAATCGTCGAACGAGAAAATATTCCTTTTAAAGCCATTGATATTACCGGTTTTAAAAGAAAACTATCATTTGAAAATGTCAAAACGGTTATCCGATTTTTAAAAGGTGTCAGCGAATGCAAAAAAGAGTTAAAGAAATTTCAACCGGATGCGGTGATTGGAACGGGTGGTTATGTGTGCGGACCAGTAGTTTATGCTGCCTCAAAATTAGGAATTCCGACGATTATCCACGAACAAAACAGCCTTCCTGGACTCACAAATAAATTTTTATCCAAATATGTTGACAAAGTAGCGATTTGTTTTGAAGAAGCTCAAACACATTTTCCTGCAGAAAAAGTTGTTTTTACCGGAAACCCAAGGGCATCTGAAGTCGTATCTATAAAAGAGGTGAAATCTTTAAGCGCTCTAGGGCTACAGGAGAACAAGAAAACAGTCTTGATTTTCGGAGGAAGCCGCGGTGCCGCTCCAATAAATGAGGCTGTAATTGCGATGCAACAATCTTTAAAAACTAGAGACTATCAAGTTCTTTATGTGACAGGAGAAGTTCATTATGAAAAAGTAATGGCAGCACTCACTCATGAAGGTGTCGCTGAGAATATGGTTGTTATTCCATTTTTACATCAAATGCCTGAATACTTGAAGGCATTCGATTGTATCGTCGCACGGGCAGGTGCGACAACAATTGCGGAAATCACCGCACTTGGCATTCCCAGTGTTTTGATCCCGAGTCCATACGTTACGGCGAATCATCAGGAAGTCAATGCAAATTCGCTTGGCAAGCATAACGCCGCAGTCGTTTTAAAAGAATCAGAGCTTGATGGCGGTCGTTTAGTTCAAGCAGTCGATCATATTTTACAAGATGAAAAAACGTTACATGAGATGAGTGAGCGCGCAAAATCTCTTGGTGTTCCTGATGCAGCCCAGCGGCTGTATCATGTATTAAGTGAATTGCAACAACTAAAAAAAAGATAAGACATAAGGATTTTGGAGGTTTTCGATGGATAAAGTCATACAGGAATTAAAAGAACTTGAAGTTGGTAAAGTGCTTGAGAAAGAACCGTTGGCAAACCACACAACAATAAAAATTGGCGGTCCCGCTGATATTTTGGTGATTCCAAAAAACATTCAGGCGATTCGCGACACAATGAAGGTCATCAAAAAACATCATGTCAAATGGACTGCGATTGGCAGAGGCTCAAATTTACTTGTCCTTGATGAAGGGATAAGGGGTGTCGTGATTAAGTTAGGTACAGGTATTGACCATATCGAAATCGATGGTGAGACTGTAAGAGCAGGTGGTGGGTGCTCTGTTGTTCGGCTCGCTACCGGTATCAGCAAAAAAGGACTTTCCGGCTTAGAGTTTGCCGCTGGTATTCCGGGATCAGTCGGTGGGGCAGTTTATATGAATGCAGGAGCTCATGGCTCTGATATAAGCCGAATTTTAGTGAAGGCTTTGATTCTATTTGAAGATGGATCGTTTGAGTGGCTATCAAATGAAGAAATGATGTTTAGTTACCGTACATCTATTTTACAAAACAAGCGACCAGGAATTTGTCTTGAAGCTGTTTTCCAACTGGAACAAAAAGAGCGCGATATCATCATTGAACAAATGCAAAAAAATAAAGATTATCGCAAAGAAACGCAGCCGATTTCAAACCCATGTGCAGGTAGCATCTTTAGGAATCCTCTGCCAGACCATGCAGGTAAGCTTATTGAACAGGCTGGATTGAAAGGTTATCAAATCGGAGGCGCAAAGGTTTCCGAGATGCATGGAAATTTTATTATTAATGCTGGGGGAGCTACAGCCAAAGATGTTTTAGATCTCATCACATTTATTCAAAAAACGATTAAAGAAAAGTATGGTGTTGATATGCATACTGAGGTTGAAATGATCGGTGAAAAACGATAAATCTTTTCAGAAATCATACTACCTTATGGTATAATGTACGAGAAATCAAACGGCATCTTTGTATGTCGTTTGTTTCGCTAACGGCAGTTTTTTCTTTTGAATAAACACCGTGGTTCCATTTTAGGAGGCGCGTTTTTTCAAATAAAATAAGCAATTGTCGTCATCTTTAACCTTGAGGTGAACCATCCCGTGAAACCCGATCAAGATAAAATCGTCGATATAGAAGAACGGATTCCGAAAATTAAAGAACAGAGAAAACAAAAGACAAACCGCAGGCTGATTACATTTATTATTTTGTTTTTTTTCATGATGCTTGTCATTATTTACTTACAGACACCGATCAGCAAAGTGTCAACAGTAGAAATTACAGGTAATCAAAACGTATCTAAGGATAAAATTATTTCACTGTCTTCGATTGAAACAGGAGAGACAGAATACTGGAGTCTAAATGAGCGACAAACCGAGCAAATAATTGAAAAACACAATTTAATAAAAAAAGCGCAAGTTTTTAAAAGTTTGCCTAACAAAGTGTCGATTTCCGTTGAAGAATACAAAAACATTGCTTTTTTACAAAAACATAATGCGTATTATTCTGTGCTAGAAAATGGGCAGGTTCTCTCTAATGAAGTGACACCGACTGATCAAGCTCCCATCTTAAATGGCTGGAAGAAAGATGATAAACTCGTTCAAATGGCTAAACAATTAGACACACTTCCTGAGACAGTCAAAAAAATGATTTCAGAAATTAATTATTCACCTCAGAAGTCGAAATCTTGGAATATCAAGTTATATATGAATGATGGACATATTGTGACAGCTTCAATTAAAACGTTTGCCAAGAAAATGTCTAAATACCCTAAAATTGTAAAAGAGTTGCCGGAAAATCAAAAAGGAATTGTTCATTTGGAAGTCGGGACTTATTTTGAACCATTGCAAAAAAAGTCTAAGAAGGAAGAAAAACGTTGAAAAAACATACGGCCATTCTTTCGCTAGTCATGCTTGTATTAGGGTTTCTCTTGTCTTTTTCATATCAATTCACAAAAGAGATGAAAGATAAGAAGGGAACTTCGAAAAGCTGGGAAGAGGAATATTCACTGAGAGATCGGCTGATATCACAAGAAAAACAAACCAATGCACTGAAAAATGAATTAATGAGCAAACAGAAAGAAGTGCAGCAAACAGAAGAATCTCTCAAAGGTGAGAAAGAAGAATATGATAACATTCTCGAAGATGTTGAGAGATACAGAATGTTTGTCGGTGAAATTGGAGTTCAAGGTCAAGGAATTCAAGTCACATTAAAAGATGCATCTTATATACCTGAAGGGGAGAATGTTAATCAGTATATCATACATGAAAGCCACATCTTCCGTTTATTGAACGAACTATGGATCTCCGGTGCTGCCGCTGTATCGATCAATGGCCAGCGTGTAACACATCATTCCTATATTTCCTGTAATGGACCTGTCATTACTGTTGATGGAAACCAGTATCCAGCCCCATTTGTTGTTTCCGCTATTGGGAAAGTGGATGTACTGTTACCAGCACTAAATATTGCGGGAGGTCTAGTTGACCAATTGACCCGTGATCACATCTCAGTCCATATTGAAGAACAAGCTAAAGTTATGATGAATCCTCTTTTAAAACAAGGGGAATGAAAGAGTTGATGACAGACGTGAAGAAAAACAATCGTTTTCTTAGTATCGCTGTGCTGATGCTTATATTCGGTTTCATGCTCTCTGTGCAGTTTAATTCACTAAAGAAGCCCAAAGTTCGCGATACAAGAGATATTTGGGAGTTAAGGGAAGACTTAAAAGCAGAACAAACAAAGCAACTTCATCTTTTAGCTGAAATCGATAAATATGAAAAGATGCTGGTAACATACCGGAAAACAGAAGGGAATTCGAAAACGAAAGGATTGAATGAAACACTTCAGAGTTTAAAGAAACAAGCAGGTTTGACTGATATCACTGACCATGGAATAAAGATTAAAATATCACAGCTGTTTTCGGAGGAATTAACTGGACAATCACTTGAAAATCCGCCGCCAGATCTTCTGAAAAAATTAATCAATGAGTTAAATAAGTATGAAGCAACGGAAATGTCGATTAATGATAGAAGAGTGATCCATACGACTGTGATTAGGGATATTAATGGAATAACCAAAATAGACGGATTTCCTTTGGATGACTATCCGATAACAGTAAAAGTTATCGGGGAAAATGCCGATAAACTATATAGTGGGATGATTGCTTCAAACATGCAAGACCTCTTTGCTGGAGAAAATCTCGATTTACATATAGAGAGACCTAAAAAACAAATCAAGATCAAAGCATATGATGGTTCAATACAAGTCAATCCATTGAAACCGCTCGAAAAATCAAAAGGAGAAAATTCCTAATGTGGCTTCCAGTTCTAGGGCTTTTGCTTGGAATTGCAATCGGTTTTAGCACAAACTTTACAATACCAAGTGAGTACTCGAGTTACTTGTCTTTAGCAATCCTTGCAGCACTCGATACGATGATTGGAGGAATAAGGGCCCATTTACAAAGTGTGTATGATGAACTGGTTTTTGTGACAGGTTTTTTTTTCAATATTGTCATTGCAATAGGTTTGGCTTTTCTGGGCGTTCATCTTGGTGTAGACTTGTATTTAGTCGGCATGTTTGCATTTGGCATCAGACTGTTTCAAAACATTGCGGTTATTAGAAGAATATTGCTTGTCAAATGGACAGCATTGCGTAGAAAAAATAAAAAAAATGAGATTTAAAAGAGGATATACATAGGATGTAACGAATATTCACAGTAATCCTAAAACTAAAGAAACGTGATAACTGTGTCTTTTTGTTACACACTTGTAACCCTTCATTCATTGTATTGTTGTTCGGCAAATAATAGAATAGAATTGACTGAAATGTGAGGAGGTGCCTTTAGAATGAACAACAATGAACTTTACGTCAGTCTAGACATCGGTACGTCCAATATTAAAGTGATCGTCGGTGAAATCTCAGATGATTCTCTCAACATTATCGGAGTCGGAAATGTTCCTTCAAGGGGACTGAAAAAAGGGTCAATCGTTGATATAGATGAAACTGTTCATTCTATAAAAAAAGCGTTTGAACAAGCGGAAAGGATGATAGGATTTCCGCTGACTCATGCTATTGTTGGCGTGAATGGGAATTACATCCATATTCAAGATACGAGCGGTGTGGTCGCAGTTTCAAATGAAAATAAAGAAATTCAAGTAGAAGATGTACGGCGAGTGATGGAGGCAGCTGAAGTTGTATCGATTCCTCCGGAACAGCTAATCGTTGATGTTATTCCGAGGCAATTTATCGTTGATGGACGTGGAGATATAACAGATCCGAAAAAGATGCTCGGGGTTCGCCTTGAGGTGGAAGGATCGCTTATTACCGGTTCAAAAACAATTATTCATAATTTGCTTCGCTGTGTTGAACGGGCGGGAATTGAGATTACAGATATATGTTTGCAGCCTTTGGCTGCCGGCTCTGTCGCTCTTTCTAAAGATGAAAAGAATCTCGGTGTGGCTTTAATCGATATTGGAGGCGGCTCGACAACCGTTGCGGTCTTTGAAAATGGCCAGCTTCTCTCGACAAGTGTCGTCCCTTTAGGCGGAGAAAACATTACCAAAGATTTATCAATCGGTCTTCGCACTTCTACAGAGGAAGCTGAAAGAGTGAAAAAGCAGTTTGGACATGCCTTCTATGAAGAAGCATCAGAAGAGGAAGTATTTGATGTTGCCGTCATTGGAACGGATCAACAACAAACTTTCACTCAGCGGGAAGTGGCCAATATCATTGAAGCCAGGTTAGAGGAAATCTTTTTGTTTGTGGTGGAGGAACTCCATAACATGAACATTAAAGAATTGCCGGGAGGATTTGTACTCACCGGAGGACAGGTAGGAATGCCAGGAGTCCTCAGCCTTGCACAAGATGTTCTTCGAAATAATGTCAGAGTGGCTAGCCCGAATTATATCGGTGTCAGAGAACCCCAGTACATGACGGGAGTCGGTCTCATTCAATTCGCCTATCAAAACGCCAAAATTCAAGGCAGGAAAATAGGATTTCAAATGCCGGCAGAAGCGGTTCAGGAAGTCGCAGCTTCCCATCAGAAACAAATACAGCATCGTTCAAAATCAAAGTCTAAGCAACAAGCTGAGCAGAGAAAACCAAGCAAAATGAAAAAACTATTTAACATCTTTTGGGAATAGACATTAGTCATTCGACGATTAGGAGGATTTAGCATGTTAGAGTTTGAAACAAATATAGATGGCTTAGCATCGATTAAGGTAATAGGAGTAGGTGGCGGTGGAAACAATGCTGTCAATCGAATGATTGAAAATGGAGTTCAGGGTGTCGAGTTTATTGCCGTTAACACAGATGCTCAGGCTCTTAATCTTTCAAAAGCAGAAACGAAGATGCAAATTGGTGCAAAGTTGACGCGCGGACTTGGTGCAGGGGCCAATCCAGAAGTCGGCAAAAAAGCGGCTGAGGAAAGCAAGGAACAAATTGAAGAAGCACTAAGAGGCGCTGACATGGTATTTGTTACGGCAGGAATGGGTGGAGGAACTGGTACGGGGGCTGCACCTGTTATTGCTCAAATTGCCAAAGACTTAGGAGCATTAACAGTCGGTGTTGTCACAAGACCATTTACCTTTGAAGGCAGAAAAAGACAGCTTCAAGCAGCCGGTGGAATTTCAGCGATGAAGGATTCTGTTGATACTTTAATCGTGATTCCAAATGATCGTCTTCTTGAAATCGTTGATAAAAACACCCCAATGCTTGAAGCATTCCGTGAAGCGGATAATGTTCTCCGTCAAGGTGTTCAAGGAATTTCAGATCTAATTGCTACACCTGGTCTGATTAACCTTGATTTTGCTGATGTGAAAACAATTATGTCAAATAAAGGATCTGCATTAATGGGAATCGGTGTTGCAACAGGTGAAAACCGTGCAGCTGAAGCAGCTAAAAAAGCTGTCTCAAGTCCGCTACTTGAAACGGCGATCGATGGTGCCCAAGGTGTTCTTATGAACATTACAGGCGGTACAAATTTAAGCTTGTATGAAGTTCAGGAAGCGGCTGATATTGTCGCTGCTGCATCAGATCAAGATGTCAACATGATCTTCGGTTCTGTTATTAATGAAAGTTTAAAAGACGAAATTGTTGTGACAGTCATTGCAACTGGTTTTATTGAACAGGATCAAGATCCGACAAAACCGCAAAGACCTTTAAATCAAGGCTTAAAACAGCATCAGCACGTTCAGCAAAAACGTGAGCCGAAGCGAGAAGAACAGCCAAATATGTCTCAGCGCAATTTATCACAACCTGCTGAAGATACACTTGATATTCCAACTTTCTTAAGAAACCGTAATAAACGCTAATCAAGTCACAGAGAGCTGCCGTTAACAAAGACGGCAGCTCTTTTTTAAATGATGTGGAAAGGAGCTGTTTAAAAAGTCCTTTATCAACATAAACCAGCAAGCAAATTCCCTAATTTTTATTCATCGATACTACTTCACGACACCCCCGATGATTTCATCTACCTTAACTCCTAAAATTTATTTAATGAAAATTTACAAATAACGACAAAAAAATAAACTTTTTTTTACTATATTTAATATAACACCATGGTTTGACAGGAAAAACAATAACAAGGAGGTGACGAAAAAACACTAGCTTTTCTCAATTGAAAAAGGGGGACTTTCTTTGAAACGAATGCTGAAAACGAAAGCACTATGCTCCATTTTAAGCGGACTTCTCATTGGATTGTTAATGATGCCTGTTGCATCTGTTGGAGAGTCGACACCGCTATTGTCTTCTAGCAAAGATCAGGTGAAACACCACATTTCAAGCAAAGCAAAAATCTCGAAATCACTTGTGAAACGATTCAAAAAAGCAGATAAAGTCACTTTTTTGATTAAATTAAAAGATCAGATTAATCCTCAAAAAGTTGCAAAACAAGCAGAAAAGAAAGCAAAAAAGCAATCTTTAAGCCCAGCTAAATTAGAATATCAAAAGCACTCGGCAGTGGTTTCTTCTTTAAGAATCCAAGCGGATAACACACAAAGCAATCTAAAAAACTATCTTAAAAAACAAGCGAAAAAGGGAAATGCTAATCAAATTCGCTCATTTTATATTGTCAACGGTATGGCGGTCCATGCGACAAAAGAAGTGATGGAACAAGTAGCTACCTTTCCTGAAGTAGAAAAGGTGTTACCAAATGAAACAAGACAACTTATCAAATCCTCCAAAAAATTGAACAAACAAAAATCAGTCCCGGCTCAAGAAGGGATTGAATGGAACATCTCCAAAATTAACGCACCAGAAGCATGGAAAATAGGGTATGACGGTGCTGGTACAGTTGTAGCCACAATTGACACTGGTGTGCAGTGGGATCATCCTGCACTCAAAGAAAAATATCGCGGATATAATCCTAAGCATCCTGATCAATCAAATCATGAGTTCAACTGGTTTGATGCGACTGCTGGACAACCTGAACCATATGATGACCTTGAACATGGAACACATGTGACAGGTACAATGGTCGGATCAGAGCCTAATAAGAAAAATCAAATTGGAGTTGCACCGGGCGCAAAATGGATTGCGGTCAAAGCTTTTACAAATGACGGAGCTACAGATGTTGACTTACTGGAAGCAGGTGAATGGATCTTAGCGCCTAAAGACAAAGAAGGAAATCCTCATCCAGAAATGGCGCCGGATGTTGTCAATAATTCTTGGACAGGCAAAGCCGGTCTTGATGAATGGTATCGTGATATGGTGAAGGCTTGGCGGGCTGCTGGTATTTTTCCTGAATTTTCAGCAGGGAATGTTGATGAAACAACCCCGGGTGGTCCAGCTTCAATTGCAATTCCAGCAAATTATCCTGAAAGCTTTGCAACAGGTGCGACAGATACTAACAATCATTTGGCTGATTTTTCTTTACTTGGTCCATCACCATATGATGAAGTAAAACCCGAGATTACCGCACCTGGTGTTAATATTCGCTCTTCTGTCCCAGGAGGTGGATATCAAGATGGGTGGAATGGTACATCAATGGCGGGACCGCATGTTGCCGGAGTAGCCGCCCTGCTTAAACAAGCAAATTCATCGCTTTCAGTTGATGAAATCGAAAAAATACTAATAAATACAGCAACACCTCTTACTGATCACAAATTTAGTGATATACCTAACAACGGGTTTGGACATGGACTTGTTAATGCATTTGATGCCGTATCATCTGTCACAAAAGGACTGGGGACAGTAGAAGGCAAAGTTGGAAAAGAAGGTGAAGATCGTCAAGCGCCGACGTTAACCCATGAAGGGGTGAAAGAAGTATTTTCTGGTGCCGATCTACCGCTTGTCGCTGAAGTTGAAGATGATATTAGCATTTCATCAGTCAAATTGAGCTATAAAACAGATTCTTCCGATTGGCAAACAATAGCTGCCAAACAAACAGAGGGAGACTACAAAAAAGGAACATTTGAAGCGACCATTCCTTCTGTTAAAGGAAAAGCACTTTCCTATAAATGGATTGTTACAGATTATGGTGGAAATCAAATAGAATCAAAAGTTTATGAACTCTCAGTGTCTCCGGCAATTACAACAGGTTATAAAACAGATTTTGAAACACCTGTTAAAGGATGGATCAGCTCAGGAGTGAAAAATTCATGGGAACAGGGTGTTCCACAATCAGGGCCGAAATCAGCCGCATCTGGAAAACAAGTATATGGGACAAATCTGACTGGACCATATGATGATGGAGCAAATATGAACTTGATCATGCCTCCTATAAAAGTGCCTGAGAAAGAAAAACTCTTTCTACAATTTAAATATTGGCATCAAATAGAGGCGGACTTTGACTACGGATTCGTTTATATCCAACCTGAAGATAAAGAAGAGTGGGTAAAAGCCGCTGAGTACAATGGTTTGACTTCAAAATGGATGGACGAAAAAATTGATTTGTCAGCCTATCAAGGTCAAAAAATTAAGGTCATGTTTAACCTTCAGTCTGATGACAGTCTTCCAGAAGACGGTTTTTATATTGATGATGTCGAGCTTGTCAAAGATTCAAAAATGACTGGAAAGAAAAACCGGCTTGGTGTAGAAAAACGTTCAGTAAAAAGGAAACATTCACCAAAAAAACAAACGATTGATCCGAAAAAAACAAAACCAGCAAAGATGATACAGCAAAAAGTTCAAACAGAAAAAGCATTACCAACAATGCTCCCATTGAAAGCTAAAGTCAGCGTTCTTGAAACTGGAAAATCAACTTATTCAAGTGCGGCAACTGGAAAATATAACCTCTCTCATTTGGCTGGTACTTATACAATGCAAGCCGAAACATACGGGTATGAATCTGAGAAGCAAACTGTCAAAATTGAGGCTGATCAAACAACGAACATTCATTTTGTAATGAAAGAACTTGAGAAAGGGACACTGTCAGGAATCGTTAAAAATAAAAAAACAGGTGAACCTATAGAAAATGCTAAACTATATCTGATTGAAGATGCCGCCGTAAAACCAGTGGCGACTGATAAACATGGACGATATTCATTGACTGCCTATCAAAACTCATATACAGTCAAAGTCATCGCAAAAGGCTATTACAGCAGTGAATTTACAGTTAATTTAAAAGGCGATATGACCAAGAATGTTGAGCTTGAACCATTTATCGGCTATCCTGGAGAAATTGGTTATGATGATGGAACAAGTGAAAATGGTTGGGTTTTTGATCAAACAGGCAACGCATCCGCTGTAAAAATGTCTTTAGATAAAGGTAAGGAAAAAGCGATGTTAAAAGGTGGTTTATTTAAATTCTGGGATGAAGTATTTCCAAATCCGGGCGGAACGAAATTTGCAGTTGAGGTTTATGATGCCTCAGGAGAAAAAGGGGCTCCGGGCAAAAAAATTGCTGGCCCGTTTACTGGGGAAGCGATTCGCGATGGTTCAGTATGGACCAACATTGATTTGAGTGATAAAGGAATCATGGTTGGAAAAGATTTTTACCTTGTCTGTGTTCAAACACAAGATGCAGATCATTCTCCAGCTCTTGGTGCAGATGAAGATGGCGTTTATTCTGGTCGAAGCTGGGAATATACTAATGGATCTTGGTCAAAAGTATCATCAGAACAAGGGAATATGATGATTCGTGCTTTAGTTGATTATGAGGTTGCTGTACCGGTTATTACATCACCAAAAGACGGGTTGATCACAAACAAGAAGAAAACGATGATCAAAGGGACATCATCACCAACAACAACCGTACATCTATTTAATGGCAACAAAGAAATTGGTAGAACAGAAACTGACAAAGACGGTAAATTTACAAAAGAGATTCAATTAAATAAAGAAGAAAACATCATCACTGCTAAGGCATCTGTCGCTTCGGGAACAACCGATGCTTCAGCTCCTGTTCGGATTGTACTTGATCAAACAAAACCAAAGCTTACCATCACTTCACCACATCACGGAGCAAAATTCAATAAAGAGGCAGTGACAGTAAGAGGTACTGTCTCGGATAAACATTTAAAATCGGTTAAAGTAAACGGCAAAAAAGCAACCGTTAAAAATGGTAAATATTCAGTTCGGATTCTGCTTGATCATGGTAAAAATGATATTGGTGTTACAGCGGCTGATGCTGCAGGTAATCAAACAACTAAAAAAGTGATGCTTGATGTTAACTTTAAAACACCACAAATTAAACATTTAAAACCGACTAAAAATAAAAGATTAAAAACAGGTGAAACTGTCAAAATAGAGTTTGAAAGTGATCCGCATTTAGATGCTGTTTTTGTCATTAGAATGCCGCTGACAAACTTTAATATCACCTCGAAGAACGTGACTGAACTGCCAATGAGAGAGGTTTCTAAAGGCAAGTATGAAGGATACTGGACTGCCACTAAAGGCTCAAAAGCAAAAGGTGCGCAAATTGAAGTCATTGTCCGCGACAACTATGGTAATATCGCAAGAAAAACGGCAAAAGGAAAATTGTATATTCATTAAACAGAAAACGCTGTCTGAATTCAGGCAGCGTTTTTTTAAATCGACAAATTCAGTATGAATTTCCTAAAAAATGTACCTCTTGTGCAACACTAACTGACAGACTTTACCTTTGGGCTTGATTTATACTTATGAAAAACAGTCTACAGGTGCGAGATCATGAGAGGGGACGGATGTGGAAATATATTTAGATGTCATTTGGTTATTAAACTTTTGTTTTGATTTGCTTCTACTAATGATGACCGCCTTTATTTTGAAACGAAGGGTAAAAAAGTCGAGATTTATCCTGGGGGCGTTTGTCGCATCGAGCATCATTTTGTTCATGTTTACCCCTTTCTCACCATATGTCCTTCATCCAGTGGGTAAGCTTTCTTTTTCTGTTTTAATTGTGATTGTAACATTTGGCTTTAAACGGTTCCGTTTTTTTCTGCAAAACTTATTTGCTTTCTATTTCGCTACCTTTCTTATCGGAGGAGGGATCATTGGAGCACATTCATTGCTTGAAACAAACTCAATCATGAACAACGGTGTCATCATGACAAGTTGGTCCGGTTTTGGTGATCCTGTCAGTTGGTTGTTTGTCGCTGTTGGATTCCCCGCAATATGGCTGTTTTCAAAAAAGCGTTTTGAGGATGTTGAGATGAAAAAACTTCAATATGAAGAACGGGTGCGTCTGCAAGTGGAGTTTGCTGACCAAACACTATTTTTCACGGGACTGATTGATTCAGGAAACCAGCTTTATGATCCGATTACAAAAACACCTGTGATGATTGTCAATATTGAAAAGTTAAACAATATTCTTGGGGAAGAGGGGATTTCCGTTATCAAGGAAAACAGTCCTCTTGATGCAATTGAACAGCTTGATCATATCAAGCGGGTTCGGTTAATTCCGTATCGGGGGGTCGGTCATCAACACCAATTTTTAATCTGCTTAAAACCGGATCATGTGCAGATTTTTACGAAAAAGGAGGCGCTTGAATCGCCTAGTTGTTTGGTTGGTATTAGTCCATCACCGTTATCTGTTGATGGTGAGTTTGATGCGATTGTTCATCCAAAGATGGTGTCAGCGGGAACTGTTGTTCAACACGTGTCATAAAATACTTTCAGTTTAATAGGGGGAGGAAGATGAAAAAACTAAAACTAAGATTTACCTATCTCTGGTACAAACTATTGACAAAACTAGGCTTGAAAAGTGATGAGATTTACTATATTGGAGGAAGTGAGGCACTACCGCCTCCATTATCCAAAGATGAAGAACAGGTACTTCTTCACAAACTTCCAAATGGGGATCAGGCTGCACGAGCTATTTTAATTGAAAGAAATTTAAGGCTTGTTGTGTATATCGCGAGAAAGTTTGAGAATACAGGCATCAATATCGAAGATTTAATCAGCATTGGGACGATCGGTCTGATTAAGGCAGTCAACACATTTAATCCTGAGAAAAAAATCAAACTCGCTACATATGCATCTAGATGTATTGAAAATGAAATTTTGATGTATTTAAGACGTAACAATAAAATCCGCTCAGAAGTATCTTTTGATGAGCCGCTTAATATTGATTGGGATGGAAATGAGCTTCTCCTATCAGATGTACTTGGAACAGAAAATGACATTATTACAAAAGATATAGAAGCAAGTGTTGATAAAAAACTATTAAAAAAAGCACTTGAACAGCTGAATGCTAGAGAAAAACAAATCATGGAACTCCGATTCGGGCTCGTAGGAGAAGAAGAAAAAACGCAAAAAGACGTTGCGGATATGCTCGGGATTTCTCAATCATACATATCCCGGCTTGAAAAAAGAATTATCAAAAGGCTGAGAAAAGAATTCAATAAAATGGTGTAATTTTTTTAGCGAAATTGAAGCGTTGCTAGCCTAGGGTTTTAGCATCTGCTTTCTTATTTTTGGAAATCGGCAATGCATATTTTTCCTACCCAAGGAGATACTGTTCCTTGTACAGCAGCTCCTGTAGGGAGGGAAAAAGATGTCGAGAAATAAAGTGGAAATCTGCGGAGTTGATACATCAAAGTTACCCGTACTCAAGAATGAAGAGATGAGAAAGTTATTCAAGCAAATGCAGGATGAAGGAGACCGCTCAGCAAGAGAAAAGCTTGTTAACGGCAATTTACGCCTTGTCTTAAGTGTCATTCAAAGATTTAACAACAGAGGAGAATATGTTGATGACTTATTCCAAGTTGGCTGTATCGGACTAATGAAATCAATTGATAATTTTGACCTGAGCCACAATGTTAAGTTTTCAACATATGCTGTACCAATGATCATCGGAGAAATTCGTCGATACTTGCGAGATAATAATCCCATCCGGGTATCGCGGTCATTGCGAGATACTGCGTACAAAGCGTTGCAAGTAAGAGAGCGTCTTATTAGTGAGACAAGCAGGGAGCCGACAGCAGAAGAAATTGCCAAAGTCCTTGAAGTGTCCCATGAAGAAATTGTCTTTGCTCTTGATGCCATCCAAGATCCTGTATCATTGTTTGAACCTATTTACAACGACGGAGGAGACCCAATCTATGTCATGGACCAAATCAGCGATGAGCGCAACAAAGATTCACAATGGATAGAAGAACTTGCTTTAAAAGAAGGAATGAGACGATTAAACGAACGGGAAAAGATGATTCTACGCAAACGTTTCTTCCAAGGAAAGACACAAATGGAAGTGGCTGATGAAATTGGTATTTCCCAAGCGCAAGTATCACGTCTAGAAAAAGCCGCTATTAAACAAATGAATAAGAATATCCATTAAAACCGCAGATCAACTGCGGTTTTAATTATGGCCAAATCCATCATATCTCTACATATTATAACCCTGCAAAGACTCGCTAGAAAAACAGTCTAAATAAGGGACTGCCATTCATATAATCATACAAGGATAAGAAACATAGGGGGCTAACTAAATATGATGACCATTTCCACTTTTCAGTTGAAAGATGTTGTGAATGTATCAAATGGAAAAAAACTCGGCTCTATCGGTGATATTGACATCAATGTCACATCAGGAAAAATTCAGGCAGTTGTCATCGGGGGAACAGGAAAAGTTTTCGGATTTTTTGGAAAAGAAGAGGAAATTGTTATTCCGTGGCGAAATATAGTTAAAATTGGTGAAGATGTCATTTTAGTACGTTTGAATTGAAAAATAAAACCAATCATCGCAATGTTAAGCCTCAATATTCCGCCTTAAATATGACTAAACGTCATATATTAACAAAAATTATTTCAAAAAATACATTTCGTTTAGTTTTTTGAGACGAAACTAAACGAAACCAAGAAGATGTGTTAAAATAGGAGCGATATCATGAAAAAAATTGTGTCGAAAGGTTGATCAGCATGAGTACATATAAACCCTTTCGTCTTCAGGCTCCGTCTATGCTTGTTATTGAGGATTGGAAGGAAATCGGAAGAGCGGACGGAGAACTTATTGCCGGATTTACTACAAAAAACGGCGGTGAAAGCGAACCGCCTTTTCAATCATTAAATACAGGGCTGCACGTACTCGATCATCAGCAGCATGTCACAAATAACAGACAAAAGATTGCGGGCATTCTTCAAACCGATTTAAATGATTGGGTTTTTGCCGATCAAACTCATGAAAACCACATTCATAAAGTGATTTCAGAGGATCGCGGGAAAGGTGCTTTCCGATATGAAACAGCGTTACAAGCGACAGATGGGCTTTATACGAGTGAAAAGAATCTTTTTTTGGCCCTCTGTTTTGCGGATTGTGTTCCTGTTTATTTTTACGACTCTGTTCGCTCGTTAATAGGGATTGCACATGCCGGATGGAAAGGAACAACCATGGAGATTGTCAGCAAAATGGTTGAAACATGGGTCAGCAGGGAAGGCTCAAACCCTCAGGATATTCATGTTATCATCGGCCCTGCAATCGGTGAATGTTGTTATACAGTTGACGATCATGTCATATCAAAACTAAGAAATCTTCCGTTTCTGCATGAAAAAAAAGCTTTTTTGCCGATAAAAGAAGGGAAGTACCGTTTAAACCTGAAAGAGGTGAATCGACAGCTTCTTTTACATACGGGAATCCCGAATGGGCAGATTCAAGTGAGTTCATTATGTACGAGCTGTGAACATACTTTGTTTTTCTCCCACCGCAGAGACCAGGGGAAAACGGGACGAATGATGTCTTTCATCGGACTAAAGGAGGTTTAGCTACAGGTGGATGTGAAAACTAATTTACAATATATACATGACAGAATAACCGAAGCCTGTAAAAAAACGGACAGAACTGCTAAGGATGTATCTGTCATCGCTGTGACAAAGTATGTCTCACCTGAAAGAGCGCGGGAAGCGCTCGATGCTGGGATCAAGCATTTAGGAGAAAATCGGGAGACAGGATTGCTTCACAAGTTGGAGATATTAAAAGATAAACAACCTGTGTGGCATTTTATCGGTACACTGCAAACAAGAAAGGTAAAAACGATCATTGATCATGTTTCATATATCCATTCTTTAGACAGACTCTCATTAGCTGATGAAATACAAAAAAGAGCCAAAAAACCGGTCAGCTGTTTTGTACAGGTCAATACATCTTTAGAAACTTCAAAACACGGTATGACAAAAGAAGAAGTTCTTCCTTTTGTTAAAGCACTGACTGCTCATGAAAATATTCGAATCATTGGATTAATGACCATGGCTCCTTTTACAGATAACGAGACAGAGCTTAGAAATTGTTTTCGTTTATTAAGGGAGCTGCGTGATGATGTTCAACAACTGGAACAATGGAATGCTCCATGTCGTGAATTGTCAATGGGGATGTCAAATGACTTTACAATCGCGGTTGAGGAAGGTGCGACATTTATCAGAATCGGATCTTCCCTAGTCGGTAATGAAATTGGAGGTGGACAAAGATGAGTATTAAAAATAAGTTTAAAAACTTTTTTTCCTTAGAAGATGAGGAATATGAATACGAATATATTGAAACAGACAGGGAAGACATTCCTGAAGAGCACGAATATAAAGACAACACCGCCCACCAGTCAAAAGCTTCCGGGAAGCAGAATGTCGTCAGTTTGCAAAGTGTGCAAAAATCTTCTAAAGTAGTATTATGTGAGCCTCGGGTGTATGCGGAAGCTCAAGAGATTGCTGATCACCTGAAAAATCGTCGCGCTGTTGTCGTCAATTTGCAGCGAATTCAGCATGACCAGGCGAAAAGGATCGTTGATTTCTTAAGCGGTACGGTTTATGCCATCGGCGGAGATATTCAGCGGATCGGCGCTGATATCTTTTTATGCACACCTGATAATGTTGATGTCTCAGGCACGATATCCGAGCTTATGGAAGAAGAACACCAGAGGTGGTAAATGACAAATGGATCTAATATTTCTAATTTTAAGCAAGCTGTTAAACATTTACTTTTTCGCCCTTATCATTTACATTTTCATGTCTTGGGTCCCAAATGCGAGAGAATCATCGATCGGAAGGTTGCTGGAAGCAGTTTGTGAGCCATATCTGGAACCATTCAGAAAGATTATTCCCCCGCTTGGAATGTTTGATATCTCCCCGGTTGTCGCCATTTTCCTGCTAAGATTTGCAGATCAGGGTTTATGGATGGTGCACAATTTGTTAACTTCGATGTAAAGTAGGAGATAATCTTCGTTGGCGGCGATTTTGAACATTTGTGTGCTTTTCATGATCGCCCCCCAATGATCCTTTACATAGAAAGGACAGATGATGAACGATATTTATCAGCATTTTAGAAAAGATGAAGAGCCCTTTATCGATCAAGCTCTCGAATGGAAACGAGTTGTAACGGAACAATATAGAATAAAACTGACCGATTTTTTGGATCCGCGGGAACAGGTGATACTAACTTCTGTTATCGGTCATTCTGATGAAGTGAAGCTCGGCTTGTTCGGTGGTTTTCAAGAATCTGAAAGAAAGCGGGCCATTCTTTATCCTGAATATGCCGAACCATTGATAAATGACTATCAAATTCAAGCTTTTCAGGTCATTTATCCGCATAAGTTTGCTTCGATCGAACACCGCGAACTTCTTGGTTCTTTAATGGGAATTGGACTCAAACGGAAAAAATTTGGAGATTTTATATTTGCGGGGGATATACGGCAATTCGTTTGTTCTGAAGAAATTGCTGATTATGTTTCTTCCCACCTCACTCATATCGGAAGGATGAAAATCGGACTTGAAAAAATTCCGCTTTCAGAGCTCCATATCGCTGAACAACATGTCGAAATAAGGGAAGACACGGTCTCATCTTTAAGGCTTGATACAGTTTGTTCACAAGTAACTAGACAATCCCGGCAAAAAGCACAGGCTTTAGTGAAAAACGGACTTGTAAAAGTGAACTGGAAGGTTGTCGAAGACACTTCTTACTTACTGCTTGAAGGGGATATGCTGTCTGTTCGAGGATTTGGTCGCTTTAAACTGACAAATATTGACGGAAAAACAAAAAAAGGAAGATGGAGATTGACAATTGCAAAACAAAAATAAATCGTTTTGCCGATTCTTCTTGTTCATTTGTACATAAAAGAAAATAATGGAGGTGGCTGGTATGCCTTTGACCCCAAATGATATTCATAATAAAACATTTACAAAAGCGTTTCGCGGCTATGAAGAAGATGAAGTAAATGAATTTCTCGCTCAAGTCAGGAAGGATTATGAGATTGTTCTTCGTAAAAAAAGTGAGCTTGAAGAGAAAGTAAATGAATTGGACGAGCGTCTTGGTCATTTTTCAACAATTGAAGAAACATTAAATAAGTCGATTCTTATCGCGCAGGAAGCGGCAGAAGATGTAAAACGAAACTCTGAAAAAGAAGCGAAACTGATTGTCCGTGAAGCGGAGAAAAATGCCGATCGAATCATCAATGAAGCTCTCTCCAAGTCAAGAAAGATTGCCATGGAAATTGAAGAGCTAAAGAAACAGTCTAAAGTGTTTAGAACTCGCTTCCAAATGTTGATTGAAGCACAGCTTGATTTGCTGAAAAACGATGATTGGGATCATTTACTTGAGTATGAAGTGGATGCCGTTTTTGATGAAAGAGACTAACATTTCTTTTCAATGTTGACAATCTTACATCTGTTCGCATATAATACGTTCATAAATTGAGATGAAAAACGTTTGAGAGGGACAGACTTTGATTCGCCAAGACAATGAAAGCGACCCGGGGATGGTGTAAGCCCGGGATTGTTGAATTCATGTCGATCAACCCTCAAGTTTTCTTTCTGAAACATGCAGTAGGAGAGAACGTTACATCACGTTACGATGGTTGAGTGGATAAGCATGCTTATAGCTTATCTAAAAGGGTGGTACCGCGAGAGCAAAGCCTTCTCGTCCCTTATGGGATGAGAAGGTTTTTTTATTTTATAAAAAGTTCTGGAGGAATGAAGATGGATTACAAAGATACACTCTTAATGCCGAAAACTGATTTTCCAATGAGAGGTAACCTGCCGAAGCGAGAACCTGAAATTCAGCAGAAATGGGAAGACATGGACATTTACCGTCTTGTTCAGGAACGGACAAAAGGTAGACCGATGTATGTATTGCATGACGGACCGCCATATGCAAATGGGGATATTCATATGGGGCATGCGCTGAACAAAATTTTAAAAGACTTTATTGTCCGTTGGAAATCAATGAACGGCTATCACGCACCATATGTTCCTGGCTGGGATACTCATGGCTTACCAATTGAAACCGCCTTAACGAAAAATAAAAAGGTAAAACGCAAAGAAATGACAGTTGCCGAATTCCGCAAGCTTTGTGAAAAATATGCATGGGAACAAATTGAAGGTCAAAAAGGGCAGTTTAAACGGCTTGGTGTAAGAGGAGACTGGAAAAATCCATATGTTACTTTAAAACCTGAATTTGAAGCGGAACAAATTAAAGTGTTTGGGGAAATGGCGAAAAAAGGCTATATTTACAAAGGTTTAAAACCAGTTTACTGGTCACCTTCTAGTGAGTCCGCTTTAGCCGAAGCGGAAATCGAGTACCATGATAAACGCTCGCCATCTATTTATGTAGCGTTTGATGTTAAAGACGGAAAAGGCGTTTTAACAAATGGCGATAAAATTGTGATTTGGACAACAACACCATGGACGATCCCTGCCAACTTGGGGATTTGTGTTCACCCTGAGCTTGAATATAGCATTGTTGCTGTAGGTAGTTCACGCTATGTGATCGCCAGTGCACTTGTTGAAGCCGTTTCAAAAACAATCGGTTTTGAAAATCCGCAAGTTGCTCAGACTGTCAAAGGGAAAGATTTAGAACATATTTTAGCGGCACATCCGTTATATGATCGAGATTCACTCGTTATGCTTGGAGAACACGTAACAACTGACGCAGGTACAGGCTGTGTACATACAGCTCCTGGTCATGGTGAAGATGATTTTAGAGTCGGTCAACAATACGGACTTGATGTTCTTTGCCCAGTAGATGAAAAAGGAAATATGACTAGTGAAGCACCTGGTTTTGAAGGGCTGTTTTACGATGAGGCCAACAAACCGATTACAGAAAAACTTGAACAAAAAGGCACTCTCCTGAAATTGGAGTTCATTACCCACTCATATCCACATGACTGGAGAACGAAAAAACCAACGATTTTTCGAGCAACTGCCCAGTGGTTTGCATCTATTAAAGACTTTAGAGGAGATTTGCTTAAGGCAGTTACAGAAACAAATTGGGTACCTGAATGGGGAGAAACTCGTCTTCATAACATGATTCGCGACCGCGGTGACTGGTGTATTTCAAGACAGCGCGCTTGGGGTGTGCCAATTCCGGTATTTTATGCGGAAAACGGTGAACCAATCATTACGGATGGAACGATTGAACATGTGTCAAAACTATTTAGAGAACATGGATCAAACATTTGGTTTGAAAAGGAAGCAAACGAATTACTTCCTGAAGGTTTCACACATCATGGAAGTCCGAACGGACACTTTACAAAAGAGCAGGATATTATGGATGTATGGTTTGATTCAGGTTCATCACATCAAGCAGTCTTAGAAGAGCGTGAAGATTTGCAAAGACCGGCAGATTTATATCTTGAAGGATCTGATCAATATCGGGGCTGGTTTAACTCGTCGTTATCAACAGCTGTAGCTGTCACAGGAAAAGCCCCATATAAAAGTGTCTTGAGCCATGGTTTTACACTTGATGCGAACGGGCGTAAAATGAGTAAATCTCTTGGGAATACGATAGATCCGACGAAAGTAGCTCAACAGCTAGGGGCTGAAATTTTACGGTTATGGGTTTCATCAGTCAATTATCAAGCTGATCACCCGGTATCAGATGATATTTTAAAGCAAGTTGCAGAAGTTTATCGTAAAATCCGGAACACGTTCCGTTTCCTTCATGGAAACATTGCTGATTTTAACCCAACAAAAGATGCGGTCGCAATCACAGAACTTCGTGAAGTTGATCAGTATATTTTAATCAAACTGAACAACATCATTGAAAAAGTAAAAAAAGCTTATGATGATTATGATTTCTCAACTGTCTATCATACCATTCATAATTTTTGTGCGATCGAACTCAGCTCATTTTATATGGATTTTGCAAAAGATGTTGTCTATATTGAACATGCTGATCATAAAGATCGCCGCAGCATGCAGACTGTTTTTTACCGTACATTGCTTGCACTCGTTAAGTTAGTTGCACCGATCTTGCCGCATACAGCAGATGAAATGTGGAGCCACTTCACATTTGTTACAGAAAAAAGCGTGCAGCTTAGCGATATGCCAGAAACTGAAGACATTCCAAATGTAAAAGAAACAGAAGAAAAATTTGATCGCTTTATGCAGGTTCGCGATGATGTCTTAAAGGCACTGGAAACGGCTCGAAACGAAAAGATCATCGGAAAATCTTCAGTTGCTAGCTTGACGCTTTATCCAAACGAGCAATCAAAAACATTGCTGTCTTCCATCAAAGAAGATATCAAACAGCTTTTCATTGTTTCTGAAGTGAAAATCGGTGGATCTGACACAGAAGCTCCGGAAGATGCTCAATCATTTGAAACGGGCAAAGTGATCGTTGCTCAGGCTGAAGGAGAGACTTGTGAAAGATGCCGGATGGTTTCTAAAGAAGTCGGCCAAGATTCAGATCACCCTGACTTGTGTCCTCGCTGTGCAGGGATTGTAAAAACATATTATTAAAATGAAAGGGAAAGCGGTTCGGATATCCGAACCGCTTTTTTGATATGCTGACATCGTTTTGAACGTCAGGAAAAATCTTTTGTGCTTGGAGATCAAATTGTCGGTAACACTAAAAGGACAAAAGATCAGAGAGCAGGAGTTGATGTTAATAATGAATGAACAACTGGCAAACATTCAAATCGAACTCCTTCAAATGAAGGAAGAACTGGAATTAAGATTATTTGAGTATTCCTTTTTCCAACAAGATTGTCAGGCAACAAATTCAAATCAGCAGACGACTCTAATATACCATGTGAAAAAAGAACTTCAGGATGTACTTTTAGCTCTTTCTAAAATTGAGAATGGAACATATGGCATTTGCGAAGAAACAGGACAGATCATTCCGATCTCAAAGCTTGCTGTTTTGCCGACCGCAAGAACAGTAGATGATTTTTTATATCCAACCCAATTCGAAAAAAAGACTTTGCCTATTTGGGCTGAAACCGATGAGACATATCATGAGGCGCTTTATTAATGTACCTTAAGAAGGCAGTATCCTGCCTTCTTAAGGGATGTCAACGAATATTCCTTTACTCTGCTTCTTTTTCTTGTTAAAATGCTTTAATGAAGAGAAACAGATACTGGAGGAACGGTTTGTGCCTTATTACATAATTGCCCTGTTTATCATTGGAATTGATCAATTAACGAAATGGCTTGTTGTCAGTAAGATGGAATATGGAGAAAGCATTCCGGTTTTAGATCACTTTTTCTTTATTACTTCCCATCGAAATACGGGTGCTGCATGGGGAATTCTTGCCGGACAGATGTGGTTTTTTTATATCATTACAACAGCAGTGGTCATCGGTCTCATGTACTACATCCAAAAGCATGTCAAAGGACAAATTCTTCTTGGAATAGCTCTTGGTCTTATGCTCGGCGGAGCTCTTGGTAATTTTATCGACCGGATTTTCAGACATGAAGTTGTTGATTTTATCCATGTTGTGATCGTTGATTATCATTACCCGATCTTTAATATCGCTGATTCTTCTTTATGTGTCGGCGTGTTGCTTTTGTTTATCCATATGATATTAGACGGAAAGAAAAAGAAGGAGCTGTAAAATGGAGCATTATGAAATGACGGTTCATGAAGAACATCGAAGTGAACGCATTGATAAATACTTAACCAGTATAGAATTAAATTGGTCAAGAACACAGGTTCAACAGTGGATTAAAGAAGATCTCGTGCATGTAAACAAAAAAGTTGTAAAAGCTAATTATAAAGTACAGCCGGGGGATGTCGTGACTGTTGATGTTCCCGAACCAGAACCGCTCGATGTTGTGGCAGAACAGATGAATCTTGATATTTATTATGAGGATCAGGATGTTCTCGTTGTCAATAAACCGCGCGGAATGGTTGTCCATCCCGCTCCAGGTCATTTGACAGGAACGCTTGTCAATGGTTTGATGGCACATTGTGATGATCTCTCAGGCATTAATGGTGTCATGCGACCTGGAATTGTGCATCGGATTGATAAAGACACGTCAGGCCTTTTAATGGTGGCGAAAAATGATCTGGCTCATGAATCGCTTGTTACACAGCTTGTCAATAAAACGGTAACAAGAAAATATACTGCACTTGTCCATGGCACGATTTCTCATGATCATGGGACGATTGACGCACCGATCGGAAGAGATAAAAAAGATCGGCAAAGTATGACTGTTACAAGAGATGGAAAGCATGCGGTGACACACTTTGAAGTGAAAGAGCGATTTGATGAGTTTACAGTTGTTGAGTGCCGGCTTGAAACAGGGAGAACCCATCAAATTCGCGTACATATGAAATATATCGGTTTCCCGCTTGCTGGCGATCCGAAATACGGACCGAAAAAAACGATTGATTTTAATGGACAAGCTCTTCATGCGGGTATATTAGGTTTTGATCATCCACGCTCAGGTGAATATATTGAATTTGAAGCACCATTGCCAAAAGATATGGACATTTTGCTTGATAAACTTCGAAAATAAGCATTGACAGATGATTTCTTTTTTGAAATAATAAATGAAGTTAAAACAGATTCTTTAACGCAGTCCAGAGAGGCTGGGAAGGATATCGGACAGGTGAATGATTCATTCGCTTTAAAGAGAACCCCTCTCTGCCTTTTGCAGAAGGGGTTTTTGTTTGATCCTGATAGAGATATGAGGGGGTCTTTAAACCATGGTGGAGAAGGAAAAAGCAGTTATACTCGACGAACAGGCGATCAGAAGGGCGCTGACACGAATCGCTCATGAGATGATTGAGCGAAACAAGGGAATGAACAATTGCATCCTTGTCGGAATCAAGACGAGAGGCATTTATTTAGCTAAACGTCTTGCTGAGCGGATTGAGCAAATTGAAGGAAATCAGGTGATTGTAGGAGAACTCGACATTACACTGTACAGAGACGATCTTACTAAAAAAACACCGAATGAAGAACCGCTTGTCAAAGGTGCAGATATCCCGACTGACATCACAGATCAAAAAGTAATTGTTATCGATGATGTTCTTTATACTGGGCGCACAGTGAGAGCGGCAATGGATGCACTTGTTGATGTTGGCCGGCCTTCTTCAATTCAGCTTGCTGTACTGGTTGATCGCGGTCATAGAGAGCTGCCGATCAGGGCTGATTATATCGGCAAAAACATTCCAACTTCAAAGGCTGAAAAAGTTATGGTACAGTTGGAAGAAGTTGATGACCTTGACCTCGTAGCCATTTATGAAAAATGAATGACATGATCCTTTTTTAAATGCATTCCAGAGAGTTTGCAAAGAGGGAGAAAGCGACTGCTCGTCACCAGTAGTGTGACAGTCTTTGTCTGCCTCTTTGCATAAACAGCAAAGGGGTTTTTTTAATGGGACGTTTTCTTTTTAAATAATAAGACATCATAACAGTTGAGGTTGATCACCAGGAGGAAAAAAGATGAGTCAGAAAAAATTTCATTTAGGTGTCAGAGATGTACCAAAACCATTAAATTGGATTTCCTTTAGTCTACAGCATTTGTTTGCCATGTTTGGAGCAACCATCCTCGTTCCGAAACTTGTAGGATTAAGCCCGGGTGTGGCGCTGATTACAAGCGGCCTTGGGACACTTGCATATCTATTCATTACAAAAGGACAAATCCCGGCTTACTTAGGTTCATCCTTCGCTTTTATTGCCCCGATTATTGCGGCTAAAGCTTCTGGAGGTCCTGGAGCAGCTATGATCGGTGCTTTTATGGCGGGGATTGCTTACGGATTGATTGCTCTCTTCATTCAGCAGCTTGGCACAGGTTGGCTGATGAAAGTCCTTCCACCGATTGTTGTCGGGCCGGTGATTATTGTCATCGGACTTGGACTTGCAAACACAGCAGTTAAAATGGCGATGTATGAAAATTCAGGTGCAACACAACTTGTATACAGTGCAAAACACTTTGGTGTTGCAGGATTTACACTTGCTCTCACGGTCATCTGTGCGATTTTTTTAAGAGGGTTTTTCAGTCTGATTCCTGTCTTAATCGGGATCATTGGCGGATATTTGTTCGCTCTCAGTCAAGGAATAGTAGATTATCAAATGGTGGTTGATGCAAAGTGGTTCGCAGTTCCTGATTTCGTTCTCCCATTTGTGGATTACACGCCATCACAGGCAGCAATGGGAATCGGAATTGCCATGGTGCCTGTTGCCTTTGTGACCATGTCCGAACATATTGGGCACCAGATGGTGTTAAGCAAAGTTGTCGGTCAAGATTTCATCAAAAAACCGGGACTTCACCGCTCGATTTTGGGCGACAGTATCGCGACAATGATGGCGGCATGTCTAGGTGGACCGCCAACGACAACTTATGGTGAAAATATTGGCGTTCTGGCGATCACAAGAGTATTCAGCGTATTTGTGATCGGAGGAGCTGCCGTTATCGCCTTATGTTTTGGATTCATCGGCAAAATTTCAGCGCTCATTAGCTCAGTTCCGTCCGCAGTGATGGGCGGTGTTTCCATCCTCTTGTTTGGAATCATCGCTTCAAGCGGACTGAGGATGCTGATTGATAATAAAATTGATCTCGAAAATAAACGAAACTTAATTATCTCATCTGTCATTCTTGTCATTGGAGTCGGCGGTGCATTTATTAAAGTTGGAAATTTTGAATTATCCAGTATGGCGCTTGCCGCAATTGTTGGTGTGATTTTGAACCTTGTCCTGCCAGAATCAAAAGAAGAGCAGGATGGGATTGAAATAGAAGAACATATATAAAAACCTTTTAACTAAAGTCCAGAGAGGCTTGAAAGGGTTGCTGAAAGAGAATGCAAAACACATTCTCTGATTCACTCTATCCTCCAAGCCATCCGTGTCTTGGAGGATTTTTTTGGGGAAATTTAAAACTTAAGGGGGAAATAAAATGAAACATTTAACTGCAATGAATAAACTAAGCCTTGAGGAGATTCACGAGCTCATTAAAGAAGCAAAGACATTAAAATATAATGGTTCTCAACACATACTAGCAGGAAAGTTCGCCGCTAATTTGTTTTTCGAGCCGAGCACAAGAACCCGCTTCAGCTTTGAAGTAGCGGAAAGAAAACTGGGCATGAACGTCTTAAATCTTGATGATGTAAGCTCAAGTGTCCAAAAAGGGGAATCTTTGTACGATACAGTAAGAACGCTGGAATCCATTGGTGCAGATGTTTGTATCATCAGACATTCACAAGATGATTATTATCATGAACTAGTCGGTCATGTCGGTATTCCGGTCATCAATGCCGGTGACGGTTGTGGCCAGCATCCAACCCAATCATTATTGGATTTAATGACGATACATGAAGAGTTTGGCAAATTTGAGGGACTGACGATATCAATTTACGGCGACATTAAACACAGCAGGGTGGCAAGGTCAAATGCTGAAGTCTTGTCAAGGCTTGGTGCAACTATCCTTTTCGCTGGTCCTGAAGAGTGGCGGGATCAAGATAATCAATACGGCACTTATGTTTCACCAAATGAAGCCGCCGCTATTTCCGATGTTGTCATGCTGCTGAGGATTCAGCATGAACGACATCAAGAAAAAATGACAGCAGACGATTATTTGCAAACATATGGATTATCAATTGAACGGGCAAAGCAGATGAAAAAGGATGCCATCATTATGCACCCAGCTCCAATTAACCGAGATGTAGAAATTGATAGCAACCTAGTAGAATCACCTCAATCAAGAATTTTTAAACAAATGGAAAATGGCGTATATATGAGAATGGCGATTTTAAAAAGAGCGCTTGAAGTAAGTAATACTATTAAAAAGGGAGATGGATTATATGTCTTATCTCATTAAAAACGGGATCACCTTCGATGAAAATGGAAACCAAAAGCAGTGTGATATTCGGGTGACTGGAGACAAGATCAGTGAAATGGGACATCTGGAAGCTGGGCTAGACGAAACAGTTATTGATGCGGAAGGGCTTTTCATCTCACCTGGATTTGTTGATCTCCATGTTCACTTAAGAGAGCCTGGCGGAGAGAGTAAAGAAACGATTGAAACAGGGACAAAAGCAGCGGCTAGAGGGGGATTTACTACGGTTGCAGCGATGCCGAATACACGTCCTGTTCCAGATACGAAAGAACAACTGGAGCAGCTCACAAAACGAATTCATGAAACAGCGTCTGTCAGAGTCCTTCCTTATGCTGCAATTACCATCAGACAAACTGGTCAAGACATGACGGATTTTGAAGAACTCACAAAAGCGGGTGCATTCGCTTTCACTGACGACGGAGTGGGTGTTCAGACTGCTGGGATGATGTTTGAAGCCATGAAAAAAGCAGCGGCTTTCAACAAAGCAATTGTTGCCCATTGTGAAGATAATAGCTTAATTTATGGAGGGAGCGTCCACGACGGTGACTTTGCTAAAATTCACGGCTTAAAGGGGATTCCTTCTATATGTGAATCAGTCCATATCGCGAGAGATGTGCTCCTAGCTGAAGCAGCAGGCTGTCATTATCATGTCTGCCATATTAGCACAAAGGAATCAGTCCGTGTTGTCCGCGATGCCAAAAAAGCGGGAATTCGCGTTACTGCAGAAGTGACTCCACATCATCTGCTACTTTCTGATTCCGATATACCCGGACTGGATACAAATTATAAAATGAATCCGCCGCTTAGAAGTAAAGAAGACAGGGAAGCACTTTTGGAAGGATTGGCAGATGGAACAATTGACTTTATTGCAACAGATCATGCTCCACATACAGAAGCAGAAAAACAACAAAATATGAGCCTTGCACCATTTGGAATTGTTGGTTTAGAAACAGCTTTTCCACTTCTATATACACACTTTGTTAAAAACGGCAGTTGGACTTTAAAACAGCTTATCGATTATGTAACTGTCAAACCTTGTGAAGCATTTGAATTACCTTATGGAAAACTAGAAATAGGCCAATCAGCCGATCTTACGCTAATTGACCTTGACCATCAAGAAAAGATCGCGAAAGAGACTTTTCTTTCTAAAGGAAAAAATACACCATTTAACGGTATCGACTGTTTTGGATGGCCGGTCATGACAATGGTCCAGGGAAAACTGGTTTACCAAAAAGGGGAGGCTTGAAGAATGATCAGACGTCTGGTTCTTGAAAATGGGGCAGTTTTCCAAGGTGAAGCTTTTGGTAGTATAGAAAACGGTATGGGAGAAGTCGTCTTTAACACTGGAATGACAGGCTATCAAGAAATTCTTTCAGATCCGTCCTACTGTGGACAGATTGTCACTCTAACCTATCCATTGATCGGAAACTACGGGATCAACAGAGATGATTTTGAATCTATCACACCTTATGTACGGGGCTTTATTGTCAAAGAGTTATGCCAACTTCCTTCAAATTGGCGTTCTACTTATACACTTGATGAATACTTAAAAATAAAAAATATCCCTGGTTTGTCAGGGATTGATACGAGAAAATTAACCCGCATGATCCGTACAGCTGGAACTTTAAAAGGGATATTTGCCGGTGCTGATGAGGATACGGATGTTCTTGTTCAAAAATTAAAAGAAACAACCCTGCCAAAAGATCAAGTCAGCCAAGTTTCAACGAAAACCGCATATCCAAGTCCTGGAAGAGGGAAGCGGATTGTGTTGGTAGATTTCGGAATGAAACACGGTATTTTACGAGAACTCAATAAACGTCATTGTGATGTGATTGTTGTACCTCACCATATAACAGGTGAAGAAGTGATGCAGCTGAAACCTGATGGTGTCATGCTTTCAAACGGACCGGGAGATCCAGAAGATGTACCTGAAGCGATCGAAATGATTCAAACGATTATTGGGAAGGTTCCTCTTTTCGGCATCTGTCTCGGACATCAGTTGTTTGCGCTTGCTTGCGGCGCAAAGACAGAGAAAATGAAATTCGGTCATCGTGGATCAAACCATCCTGTTAAAGAACTCAAGACTGGTAAAGTATCAATTACATCGCAAAATCATAGTTATACAGTTTCATCTGTTGACGACACACCACTTGAAGTGACACACTTGGCAGTGAATGATCATACAATCGAAGGTCTAAAACACAAATATGAACCGGCATTTACTGTTCAGTATCATCCAGAGGCTTCACCAGGACCAGAGGATGCCAACCATTTATTTGATCAATTTCTAGAAATGATTGAAAGCATTGAGAAAGAAGGGGTAGCAGTATGCCGAAGCGTCTAGATATCAACAAGATTTTGGTCATTGGTTCAGGTCCGATCATTATTGGACAGGCTGCTGAATTTGATTATGCAGGGACCCAAGCGTGTCTAGCTTTAAAAGAAGAAGGCTATGAAGTTATTCTTGTCAATTCAAATCCAGCAACGATCATGACCGATACAGAAATGGCTGATCGTGTCTATATCGAACCACTGACACTTGAATTTTTAACGCGAATTATCCGCAAGGAGCGTCCAGACGCGATTTTGCCAACCTTGGGAGGACAGACAGGTCTCAATTTGGCAGTCGAATTATCAGAGAGTGGTATTTTGGCAGAGTGCGGTGTCGAAGTCCTCGGTACAAAGTTGTCAGCGATTCAAAAAGCTGAAGACCGCGATTTGTTTAGAAATTTAATGAATGAACTTCATGAACCAGTCCCTGAGAGTGAAATTATCCATTCATTAGAAGAAGCCCGTAAGTTTACGCAGAAGATCGGATTTCCAGTGATCGTTAGACCTGCTTATACACTTGGTGGAACTGGTGGAGGCATTTGTTCAGATGAAGAGGAACTGAAAGAAATTGTTGAAAGCGGATTGAAGATGAGTCCAGTTCATCAATGCCTGCTTGAAAAGAGCATTGCCGGATATAAAGAAATAGAATATGAAGTGATGAGAGATGCAAACGATCATGCGATTGTCGTCTGTAATATGGAAAATATCGATCCGGTCGGGATCCATACCGGTGATAGCATCGTCGTTGCTCCAAGCCAGACGTTGAGTGACCGTGAATATCAAATGCTTCGTAATGTGTCCTTGAAAATTATTCGTGCTCTTGAAATCGAAGGTGGCTGTAATGTGCAGCTTGCGCTTGATCCAAACAGTTTTCACTATTATATTATTGAGGTCAACCCAAGGGTCAGCCGTTCATCTGCCCTTGCCTCAAAAGCAACAGGCTATCCGATTGCCAAGCTGGCTGCTAAAATTGCCGTCGGACTGTCTCTTGACGAAATGATGAACCCTGTAACTGGGAAAACATATGCGTCGTTTGAACCAGCACTTGACTATGTCGTCTCAAAAATACCGCGTTGGCCATTTGATAAGTTTGAATCAGCTAACCGCAAACTCGGCACACAGATGAAAGCAACGGGTGAGGTCATGGCGATTGGTCGAACTTTTGAGGAATCATTGCTCAAAGCTATCCGTTCACTTGAAGCAGATGTATATCATCTTGAATTAAAAAATGCAGCAGATATTACAAATGATACCTTGGTCAAACGGATTCAAAAAGCGGGAGATGAACGGCTCTTTTATTTGGTTGAAGCCTTGAGAAGAGGCTACACAGTTCAAGAACTCCATCAGTTTTCTGCAATTGATTTGTTCTTTCTCCATAAGCTTGCAGGAATCATTCGCTTTGAAGAGACATTGGAAAAAGCACGCGGTGACTTCAGTTTATTAAAAAAAGCAAAAGAACTTGGTTTCTCAGATCGCGCAATCAGCCAATTATGGGGAATGCCGGAACGAAAGGTATATGACCTTAGAAAAGAAGCTGGGATTGTACCTGTTTATAAAATGGTTGATACATGTGCAGCAGAGTTTGAGTCTGAAACACCTTATTTTTATAGTACGTATGAAGATGAGAATGAATCTGAAAGAACGGAGAAAAACAGCGTCATTGTGCTCGGATCAGGACCGATCCGAATCGGTCAAGGGGTCGAGTTTGATTATGCGACCGTTCACTCCGTTTGGGCGATTAAAGAAGCAGGATATGAAGCGATTATTATTAATAACAACCCTGAGACGGTGTCGACAGACTTTAGTATTTCTGACAAACTTTATTTTGAACCGCTGACTGTTGAAGATGTCATGCAGATTATCGATTTGGAACAGCCTGAAGGTGTAATCGTCCAGTTTGGAGGACAGACCGCGATCAATCTTGCCGATGCCCTAGAAGACAGAGGAGTAAAGATTCTTGGAACATCTCTTGAAGATCTTGATCGTGCTGAAGACAGAGATAAATTCGAACAGACGCTCGAAATGCTCCATGTTCCACAACCATTAGGAAAGACAGCAATATCTGTAGAAGAAGCTGTTAAAATTGCTGATCACATCGGTTATCCGGTCCTTGTTCGCCCATCATATGTACTTGGTGGAAGAGCAATGGAAATCGTTTATCATCAATCAGAACTTCTTCACTATATGGAACATGCGGTAAAAATCAATCCCCAGCACCCTGTGTTAATCGATAAATATTTGATTGGGAAAGAGATTGAGGTAGATGCCATTTCTGACGGGGAAACAGTTGTCATCCCAGGGATTATGGAACATATCGAACGAGCCGGTGTCCACTCTGGTGATTCGATTGCTGTCTATCCGCCTCAATCGCTTTCAGCAGAGATTAAGAAAAAGATTGAACAATACACGATAAAGCTAGCAAGAGGCTTAAACATTGTCGGACTCTTAAACATTCAGTTTGTCCTTTCAAAAGATGAAGTGTATGTCCTTGAGGTGAATCCGCGATCAAGCCGCACAGTGCCATTTCTCAGCAAAATTACCGGCATCCCAATGGCGAACCTTGCAACAAAAGTGATTCTTGGTCAAAAGCTTTCAGATGTCGGATTTACAGAAGGGCTGCAACAAGAACAAGCAGGTGTTTATGTAAAAGTTCCTGTCTTCTCTTTTGCAAAGTTGAGAAGAGTGGATATCACGCTTGGTCCAGAAATGAAATCAACGGGCGAAGTCATGGGAAAAGATTTGACATTGGAAAAGGCGCTTTACAAAGGACTAATTGCCTCAGGTATACAAATTCCAAAAGATGGATCAGTACTGTTGACAGTTGCAGATAAAGATAAACAAGAAGGGCTCTCGATCGCCAAGCGGTTTCATGCAATCGGTTATCAAATTTTAGCGACAGAAGGTACGGCTGACTCCTTACGGCAAGCGGCAATTCCCGTTAAAACCGTTGGGAAAATCGGTCAGGAAGGCAGAAATTTACTTGATGTGATCCGTAATGGAGAAGCTCAATTTGTCGTAAATACATTAACAAAAGGAAAACAGCCGCAAAGAGACGGTTTCCGAATCAGACGTGAATCTGTCGAAAACGGTGTGGCCTGTCTGACATCACTTGATACAGCTGAAGCGATCTTGCGGGTTCTTGAAAGTATGAGTTTTCTGACTGACCATATGGCTGAAATTAAACTAGTACAAGAGGCGGCGGTACACGAATGAATAAAGGGTATATGACGGTTTGTTCTAATGAGCGTATTGCTGATGATATTTATCAAATGATCCTGAAAGGGGAGCTTGCCAAAACTTGCAGCGCCCCGGGTCAGTTCCTTCATTTGAAAGTCAGCGAATCTATGACTCCATTGTTAAGACGACCGATCAGTATTGCACATATTGATCAAGACAAACAAGAAGTGACGATTATTTTCCGCAAAGATGGTGAAGGGACAAGCCTGCTTGCTGCAAAAACAAAAGGGGATTTGCTTGATGTGTTAGGACCGCTCGGCAATGGATTTCCAGTTGAAACGATTGATTCTGGAAAAACGGCGCTTTTAGTCGGAGGGGGGATTGGTGTTCCCCCTCTTTATGAACATGCTAAACAGCTGACAAATAAAAAGATCAATATTATTTCAGTGTTAGGATTTCAATCGGTAAAAGATGTGTTTTATGAGCAGAAATTTAGTCAATATGGTTCCGTACACATCGCAACCGTGGATGGTACTCATGGCACAAAAGGATTTGTCACAGATGTGATCGAAGCTGAGAAGCTTCAGTTTGACTATTTGTTTGCCTGTGGACCGACTCCGATGTTAAAAGCGTTAAAAGATCGTTATCCAGATAAAGAAGCTTACCTTTCACTGGAAGAACGGATGGGCTGTGGAATTGGAGCTTGTTTAGCTTGTGTATGTCATACAGATGAAAGTGATCAATCATATATGAAAGTTTGTGTGGATGGTCCTGTTTTTCGGGCACGGGAGGTGCTTTTATAATGCTTCATGTCAATTTACCCGGTCTTAAGCTAAAAAATCCCATTATTCCAGCATCAGGATGTTTTGGGTTTGGAAAGGAATTTGCTCAACTGTATGATCTATCCTGTCTTGGAGCGATAATGATTAAAGCAACAACAAGTGAGCCGCGTTTTGGAAACCCAACTCCGCGTGTTGCTGAGACACATGCGGGTATGCTTAATGCAATCGGATTGCAAAATCCCGGCTTACAGGCTGTGATGGAACACGAACTTCCATGGCTTAGGCAATTTGATGTACCGATTATTGCGAATGTAGCGGGTTCACTGCTTGAAGATTATGTTGAGGTTGCCGCAGAAATCAGCAAAGCGCCAAATGTTGCTGCACTTGAGCTCAATATTTCTTGTCCTAATGTCAAAACAGGCGGAATTGCGTTTGGCACATCGCCTAAAACGGCAGCAGACTTAACAAAAGCAGTGAAAGAGGTTTCAAGTGTTCCTGTTTATGTGAAGCTTTCTCCAAATGTTGCCAATATCGTTGATATAGCTGTTGCGATTGAAGAAGCCGGGGCAGATGGTCTGACGATGATTAATACATTAATTGGTATGAGGCTTGATTTGAAAACAGGTAAACCGATTTTAGCCAATAAAACCGGTGGTTTATCAGGTCCTGCTATTAAGCCGGTTGCGATCCGGATGATCTATGAAGTCAGCCAAGCAGTTGATATACCAATTATCGGCATGGGCGGTGTTCAATCTGCGGAGGACGCACTTGAATTTTTATTAGCAGGAGCGAGCGCAGTTGCTGTCGGAACAGCAAACTTTGTCAATCCTTTCGTTTGTCCAGAGATCATTGAACAATTGCCGACTGTCTTAAAAAAGTACGGATATTCGTCATTGACGGACTGTGTGGGAAGGAGCTGGAAAGATGAAACAAACATCGCCCATCATCGCGCTTGATTTTGCTTCAAGAGAAGAGACATATTCGTTTTTAAATCGGTTTCATGGAAAGAAACTTTTTGTAAAAGTCGGCATGGAGCTCTTTTATCAAGAAGGTCCTGCTATTCTTGAACAATTAATGGAGCGGGACTGTCAGATTTTCTTAGATTTAAAGTGTCATGATATTCCAACAACTGTATACAAGGCCATGAAAAGGCTGGCAAGATGCGGTGTCAGCTTAGTTAATGTCCATGCAGCAGGAGGGAAACAGATGATGGAAGCCGCACTTGAAGGTCTTGAAGCGGGTACGTCCCCTGGGCAAAAACGCCCATCTTTAATCGCAGTCACACAGCTGACAAGTACATCAGCAGAAATGCTTAAAGATGAATTGCTCATCGAAGAAACACTGCTTCATACTGTTCTTCACTATAGCAAACTGGCAAAGCATGCTGGGCTTGATGGTGTTGTTTGTTCAGTACATGAAGCAGAGCAAATCCGTCAGGCTGTTTCTCCTGATTTTTTAACTGTAACCCCGGGCATTCGCTTAGCTGATGATGACAAGAATGATCAAATGAGAGTGGCGACACCGAGCTATGCCAAGGAAAAAGGTGTTTCAGCCATTGTTGTTGGTCGTTCGATTACACAAGCAATCGATCCGGTTCAAGCATATCAGAAAATAGCGCGTGAGTGGGGAGGAATACGGAATGAGTAGAAGTATTGCCAATCATCTTTTAACGATCAAAGCCGTTTTTCTGCGGCCGAATCAGCCGTTTACATGGGCGAGTGGGATCCTGTCACCCATTTACTGTGATAACCGTCTGACCCTTTCATATCCTGAAGTGAGAAATGAGATTGCGGGAGGTCTGGCAGAGCTGATTCAAGCTCAATTCCCTCAAACAGAAATGATTGCTGGGACAGCCACAGCGGGTATTCCCCATGCCGCACTTACTGCCGATCGGCTCGGTCTGCCAATGAGTTATGTGAGAAGTAAACCGAAGACCCATGGAAAAGGAAATCAAATAGAAGGACAAATAAAAGCAGGTCAGAAAGTCGTTGTCATTGAAGATTTAATTTCAACAGGTGGAAGTGTTCTCGATGCTGTCACTGCTTTAAAAGAAGCTGGCTGTGATGTGTTAGGAGTTGCCGCCATCTTCACATATGGGCTTTCAAAGGCAGACACTGCTTTTCATAAAGCAGGTATTGAGTATCACACTTTAACCGATTATGACACTTTAATCGAAACCGCAGTCAGCGGTGGCTATATCAGTGAAGCAGATGTCACCAAACTAAAAGAATGGAGAGTAAATCCAGAGTCGAAAAAATGGATGGAACAATAAGAAGCCGTCATCCCTCAAACGGGAGGCGGTTTTTTTAGTAAAAAAGAATCATTTTTTAATTTTAATTAATCCTATCGAAAAAGTCGGGTTGACTTTTGTTTGAATTGTGCTAAAATTTTAAAATAACAATTAAGGGGCTAATCTAGTACTGCTTTTCGTTTGTAAGATGGGGCAGAGGAGGAGCTAGAGTGGGAAGAGATGAGCAATTCGAAAACGTGATCATCAAGATGAAAGATATGTTGAAAGACATGAACTTCGGATCGATTACATTCATTGTTCAAGATGGGAAAGTCATTCAAATTGAAAAACACGAAAAAATAAGATTGAAATAGCTGACTAGACAAACTAGAGGCGGTTTTCACAGTTTTTCTGCTGGAAGCCGTTTTTTTGTTGGCGAAAAAAAGGAGGGGATAGCGATTCTTACTTATCGTTCATGGAAGGAACCAGCCATTACGTTTCAAGATGATGACTCTTATAAAGGGGCATTATCGGTACTTAAATGGGCCTATGGTCATTATGGTGATCAACTTGTATATGCTTGTAGCTTTGGTATTGAAGGAATCGTTTTAATGGATTTAATTAATAAGGTGAAAAAGGATGCCATCATTGTTTTTCTTGATACAGGGCTTCATTTTAAAGAAACATATGAAACAATTGAAGCTGTCAAAGAACGTTATCCAGGCTTTCAGATTATGATGAAAAAACCGGAGCTTACCGTTGAACAGCAAGCTGAAAAATACGGAGATAACCTTTGGAAAACCGCTCCAAACTTTTGCTGTGAACTAAGGAAAGTGACTCCGCTTCGTGAGACACTTTCAGCTTATTCGGCCTGGCTGTCAGGACTTCGTCGTGAACAATCAGAAGGGCGGCGCAACACGGAATTTATTAATAAAGATGAAAAGTTCAAGTCAATTAAAGTTTGTCCGCTTATCCATTGGACATGGAAGGATATTTGGCGTTATGCAACAAAGCATGATCTGCCATATCATCCCCTTCATGACCAAGGCTATCCAAGTATTGGCTGCAAACCGTGCACCTCTCCGGCCTTTACAATGGATGATCTCCGCTCTGGCCGCTGGAACGGATTAAGCAAAACAGAATGCGGATTACATGAGTAAGGAGATCTGATCATGGAACTTGCCGCCATTTTATTCAGTATCTTTTTTGCCATGAATATTGGCGCGAGCGGTGCAGCGGCTTCTCTAGGGATTGCCTATGGAGCAGGAGCGGTGAAAAGTAAATTTTATGCTTTACTGATCTGTGCACTAGGTGTTCTCCTAGGGGCAGTTTGCGGTGGCGGGGAAGTCGTCAAAACAATTAGTTCAGGCATTATTCCCGAACAAGTCATTTCCCTGGAAATTGTCTGTATTATCATTGGTTCCGCTGCATTATCGTTATTTATCGCCAATCTTCTCGGTATCCCACTTTCCACAAGTGAAGTGACAGTTGGATCTGTTATAGGAGTCGGTGTCGCATATCAAGTTTTATTTGTCAAATCGTTATTTGTGATTATTTCATTTTGGGTGGTTGTTCCGATCGTTGCTTTTTCTTTTACCTTTTTCATCGTCAAAGCGTTTAAAAAGCGGATGATCAAAAAGAAGAAGACCAAGATCTTAACGGTCCTTCTGTTAATAACAGGGTTTTTTGAGGCTTTTTCAGCGGGAATGAATAATGTGGCAAATGCTGTAGGTCCTTTAGTGGCTGCGCATGTTTTGTCAATTAAGGAAGGAACACTGCTGGGCGGATTATTTGTTGCTCTTGGTACCCTTTTATTGGGACGGCGTGTTCTTGAAACAAATGGTAAAAAAATCACCAAATTTTCAATCGGTGAAGGAATTCTCCTGTCGGGAACTGGAGCCGGACTTGTGACAATTAGTTCAATTTTAGGTCTTCCTGTTCCGCTTGCACAGGTCACATCATCTTCTATTATAGGGATGGGTATGGCGAAAAATGGTGGTCATGTCTTTCATAAACAGGTCGTGAAAACGATGCTGAAAGTGTGGATCGTTTCACCGTTCCTTTCTTTAAGCTTATCTTATCTGTTGGTCAGCCTTTTATTAAAAGGAGATTATTATGCTCTGATTGTCATTGCGAGTGTATTGTTATCATCAGTCGGAACGATTAGCTTGCTGAAAGCGGTAAGAAATGAGCAAAACTCCGTTCATGAACAAGGCGGAGGAATTTAAACGGTTAAGTAGGGGGAACAAATCATGAGTTTAGAGCCACATGGCGGTGTGTTAGTGAACCGTGTCAATGAAGAATACGATGTGCAAAACATTTCACAAGAAATCGAATTGGATTCCATTGCTTTTTCTGATTTGGAACTGATTGGTATTGGCGGGTACAGTCCTATTCAAGGGTTTTTAACAGAAAAAGACTATCTGTCAGTTTTAAACAATATGAGGCTTGCGAGTGGTGAAGTGTGGACACTGCCCATCACACTTCCGGTTGATGAGGCAAAAGCTGTTCAATTACAAACAGGCGAAACGGTCCGTCTCATGTATCAAGGAGAAACTTACGGCATCATCGACATAGAAGATATGTATCAACCTGACAAGAAAATAGAAGCAGAAAAAGTATATAAAACAAGTGACTTGAACCACCCGGGTGTCAAAAAAATGTTTGAGCGGGGAAACATCTATGTCGGTGGCTTGATTACACTGATCAAACGGAGTAAAAAACAATTTCCAGCATACACATTTGAACCGAAGGAGACAAGACAGAAATTTGCTGCTCTCGGATGGAAAACGATCGTTGGTTTTCAAACGAGAAATCCTGTACACAGAGCGCATGAATACATTCAAAAAACCGCTTTGGAAACCGTTGATGGGCTGTTTTTGAATCCATTAGTTGGTGAAACCAAATCAGATGATATACCGGCAGATATCCGGATGGAGAGCTACCGTGTACTACTTGATCAGTATTATCCAAAAGACCGTGTTATTTTAGGGGTTTTCCCAGCAGCTATGCGCTATGCCGGTCCGAAAGAAGCCGTGTTTCATGCACTAGTCAGAAAAAATTATGGTTGTACACATTTTATTGTTGGAAGAGATCATGCTGGAGTCGGTGATTATTACGGAACATTTGAAGCACAAGAGCTATTTGATCAGTTTACAGCGAAAGACATAGGGATTATACCGCTGAAATTCGAACATAGCTTTTACTGTCAGGCATGTAATTCAATGGCGACGATAAAAACGTGTCCACATGATCATGAACATCATGTCATATTGTCAGGTACGAAGGTGAGAAGCATGTTAAGAAACGGTGAATGTCCACCACATACATTTAGCCGTCCTGAAGTCATCCAAACTTTAATCAAAGGTTTAGCTACTTCTAAGGAGGGAACTGTTGGTGAATGAAGATATTGTGTGGCATCAGCAATCGATTAAAAAACAAGAATACCACGAAAAAAATCACCATAAAAGCTTGCTGATTTGGCTGACGGGTTTAAGCGGTTCTGGCAAGTCGACACTTGCCAACGCTGTGGCTCGTGAATTGTTTGAAAAAAATTATCAAGTCATCGTGCTTGACGGTGATAATATAAGACATGGCTTAAACAAAGATCTCGGTTTTTCAGATGAAGACCGTAAAGAAAATATCCGTCGGATTGGTGAAGTTGCCAAGTTATTTATCGAACAAGGGACAATCGTGATCACCGCATTTATTTCTCCCTTTCAAGAAGATCGGGACCTTGTTAGACAACTGATGGAAGAAGGAGAATTCCACGAAGTCTATGTCAAATGCGATTTGCAAACATGTGAAAAAAGAGATCCAAAAGGTTTGTACAAAAAAGCTAGAAACGGGGACATTTCGTTTTTTACAGGAATCAGTTCACCATATGAAGAACCAAAAACACCAGAACTTGTCCTTGATACCAGCAGTCATAACCAGAATGAGTGCAAAAATCAGCTGCTCAAATATGTAATAGCAAACGCGAGATAAAGATGATCAATAGGAAAGTACAGTTCATGTACTTTCCTCATTTCATATATAATGATATGGGGGAAATCGAAGATGGGAAAAGTGTATATCGTTGGGGCAGGTCCTGGAGACCCTGACTTAATAACAATCAAAGCTTTAAAAGCGATCCAAAAAGCGGATTGTATTTTATATGACCGACTAATTAATCCTCGGATTTTACAACATGCAAAACGAGAAGCAGATCTGATTTATTGCGGAAAGCTCCCCGATCATCACACAATGAAGCAGGAAACAATCAATCATTTCCTTGTCAAATATGCGAAAAAAGGGAAAAACGTAGTCAGACTAAAAGGAGGAGACCCATTTGTATTTGGTAGAGGGGCCGAAGAAGCGGAAAGCCTTGCCGAACATGGGATTTCATTTGAAGTGATTCCCGGTATTACATCAGGAATAGCGGCCGCTGCATATGCAGGTATTCCTGTTACCCATCGGGAAGTTAGTTCAAGTGTCGCTTTCGTAACAGGGCATTATAAACAAGACGAAAACCTTGAAGGAAAATGGAAAACGTTGGCTGCTGGGATTGATACACTCGTGATTTATATGGGGATTAAAAACATTCAACAAATTGAAAAACTTCTCCTTCAAAATGGCAGAGATCCACAAACACCGGCTGCTTTTATCCACTGGGGAACGACAGAGCAACAAACAACCGTGGTTTGTACCGTGGATTCACTTGCTGAAACAGTCAAAGCCGCAAAGATTACAAATCCAAGCTTAATTGTCATTGGAGATGTTGTCAATTTCCGCTCAAACATCAATTGGTTTGAAACAGAGCTCAAAAATAAGCTATTAAGGGAGGCGCTATTATAATGAAACAAGCGATTTTATATATTGGTCATGGCAGTCGTTTAAAAAAGGCCCAGCAAGAAGCGACAGCTTTTTTAGAAAGTTGTCAAGCAGATCTAGCCGCCCCCATTCAGGAAGTGGCTTTTTTGGAGTTAGCTGTACCTAATATTGAAGCAGGCTTTACAGCTTGTGTTGAAAAAGGTGCGACACATATTGCAGCTGTGCCACTTTTATTGTTAACCGCCGCACATGCCAAAAAAGATATTCCCGAAGAAATCGCCCATCTTTCTGAACGTTATCCGTCAGTCCATGTCACTTACGGCAGGCCGATTGGCGTTGATCAGGAAGTCATGAAAGCCGTTTTGGGTCGAATAGAGGAAACAGGAAGACAGGCTGAACATGCGAGGATCATATTGGTTGCCCGCGGGAGCTCAGACCCGGATGTCAAACGAGATGTTAAGGAGATCGCTGCCCGTCTGCAAACACTTGCTCCGGTTGAAGAGGTGATTCCCTGTTTTATGACTGCTTGTGAACCTCATTATCAAGAAGTGTTATCACGGTATAAAGAAAGTGATGGGAAAACAACATTTATCGTCCCATATCTGTTATTTACAGGGATACTGATGAATCAAATTGAGCGGGAAACTGAAACATTACAAGGAACCAATCCTGATATCGTACTGACAAAATATCTCGGTTTTCATCCCCATGTAAAAAAAGCATTTTTACAGCGGGTTGAGGAAACAATTTTTGATTTTAGGGGGAAAGACTGATGTTACCGCTACATATTAACATGAACGGAAAAGCGATTGTCATTGCAGGAGGAGGACGAATTGCGACAAGGCGGTTGAAAACGGTGCTTAATCAAGGTGCAGTGATTACAGTCGTAAGTCCAGAAATATCAGGGGACATGCTCGAACTGATGACATCACATTCGATTGACTGGAAGCGAAAAAAAGTTGAACCAGAAGATGTAAAAGGCGCTTTTTTGATCATTTTAGCAACCGATCATCCTGAGACAAACAAACGAATTGCTGCATCAGCTAATCCTTATCAGCTCGTCAATGTTGCCAGTGAAGCGAAGCTAGGAGATGTTTATGTCCCTAAAATTATTAACAAAGGAAAAATCACAGTTTCCGTCTCGACAAATGGGGCAAGCCCAAGCCATACGATAAAGCTCGCCGATCAAATTGATGGACTGATTGATGACCAGTTTGTTAAAGAAGTTGATGGACTATATCAGAAAAGAAGAGGGAACAGTAAATGATCCAAGAGATTTTCGTATGAACGATGGATCAAGGGGATAGCTATCTTTTCTGTAATATCATCGTCTTACCAAGGTGAGCAAAACGTTTTGCACTGACAAATTACCACATAAAAAAAGACCAAGTTTACTAATTGGCTCTGTTAAAGTCTGTTGTTGATATTTTGGTTTGTGGGAACATATGTTTTGTAATGGGTTTAACTATATAAAAATTGGTGATGAACGTGTTCTTAAAGCCATTCAAAAACTAAATTTAGTAGAAAAACACTGACTACGAAATATTTAATGGATGCACTTACTGCATCCTCTTCGATAGGATCTGTTCTCCAAGAAATATCTGAACGCAAAAATAAGAGCGGTTATCATTATCCTGACTGCGAATCAGAACATATTGTTCGGTATGGCACATCCTCAACGATTGTTGATGACGATGAAGTAGAAAAGCAACGTTATCGCTGTAAAGCGTATAAAAAGACTTTACTGACCTAACAAATACTGCTCTATAACGAACACGCATCTCAAATTCGTTGAATGTATGATAGAGGGATATTCTCTACGTAATTAGTTGGTAACATTACTCACGTTACATTGTTCTACTGGAGGCACAAACTCTTATTATCATTAAAACAAATGGAAATATCTCATTTTGAAGGTATCGTTGAAATGGACGAGACCTATTTCCTATACTCAGAAAAAAGGACGGATATTTATCAAAACTCAAGTCTGATGGTAAGGTTCGAACAAACGGACTATACCATATCCAGAACGTTAACAATTATCACCGAAGGCTTAAAGGATGGATACAACGATTTTATGGGTTGCAACTAAATATCTGAATAATTACTTTGCTTGGTTTCAAGTATTAGAATCCATTCAACATCAAAGAAATTCTGTTACTATGAATGACTTGATGATGAAAGGGAATTTAATACAAAATACGGTAACATATGATACACTTAGGTTATCTTGATTCACGATATAAACATAACTGCTTGTTCAACTAACGGAGCAGTGTAATAGAACAAGGAATAATTAAAATTTGATAGGTATCTTATTAATGGAATAAAATTTATTAGAAGATAAAGGAAGTATCTAGATGGATATTGATAAAGATTTTAATCGAGATATTGAGATGACTAAAAAACGAACAAAATGGGGGTGTCTTATTTGGGCAGTTATATTGTTATTCGGACCAATTATTATATTAGTTGGTGTGTTTTCCTTTGAAATGTTTTTTAAAGAGAAAACTCTTTTCATTAGTCGCTCTCCAAACGATACTAATGCTATTGAAGTTGTTGAGAAAGGACAACCAGCTTTTTTTGGCCCATCCTCAGTAAGAATTAAGTACGGTTGGAAACATATTGACCGAAGTGTTAGTAATGATGGGAAAATACTTCAGGATACAAATTTCGCAATCCATTGGAATAATGATAATGAAGCTACGATTACCATATATGGAGAGGAACAACAACCAGAAGTAATTAAATTTAACGCTAAAGATTCTTCTACCCCTTTCGAAGAGAATGTGGAAATCGAGCTAGGTTCTTTTACGTTTAAGACAAGTGAATCACCAAATCATATAAATATTATTGAATTCAGAGAGGTAAGCAAATCTAAAGGAACATCTCAATACTCAACGGTTCAAATTTTTTATGGAGAACGAGGAAGTATTTTAAAAAGATATAAGGAATATATCCCAAAAGATATGTATACCCCTGATAACTTTGTGGTTTATTGGAAAAACAACGAACAAGTAAAAATAGAAGTCATAAGGGAAAATGATAGAGGAGAAACCTATATAGAAGATACCATTGAGATTGATTTATCACAGAAATCTTAAACTTTTTTAACTAAAGGGTGTGTTAGTTTAACAAGCGAATATGATAAAAATAGAACAGCAACGGTATTTCTGTAAGTGTTGTGGTAAAACCTTTACTGACACAATAAACACCATCGTGTACCGTGTCTGAAAAGGAAAGTTCAAAGGGGACTCTTTCCGAAAATGGTGCTGAAATGGTAGTTTTTTATTGGATACACAACCTTTTACAAGGTATTTTCGAAATGGACGAGACCTATTTCCTGTATTCTACAGAACTAAACCTCGTAAACGTGGCGGAAAGTCTAAACATCGGGGAATAAGCAACAACAGGTTAGTGTTCTTATTGCCAAAGACCGAACAAAATCTACCGTCTCCAAAGTTTGTTTGTATGTATGGAGCGTATTGTAAAAACAAAAGTCGATAACTATCCAATGAAAACGTGGTTGTAATGTATGCTTGCATTATCGTATTAAATCAAATGATGGTAAACACGTTATTAAGGGCTTATACCAAATCCCGAAAATGTCAACGGTCTCCCTTCTCGTTTGAAAAAATGGATATATCACTTTAAAGGCGTGGCTATGAAATATCTTAATTCTTATTTGTCGATAATCGCAGTAAAAAGGCACGAAACAGCATATAAAAGAATTTCTATTAACATGATTTGTATTAGAAATGAAGAACACATATGACAGTTTACGACGGTCAAAGTTCTTCAACAACCAGGTAGTTAAAGAAGGATGAAGTGAAACTCATAACATAATATAGGTAATAATATATATTTGGTTTTAATGGAGAGATTGATATGATAAATCAATTTAATATGAAGGATTTTAATAAACCAAACGACAGTTTCGTTGTTTCAGGAAGAATCATACCTATATTTAAAAACAACGTTTGGAAATACACAGTGGAAAAGTTTTCTGAACCATATTTTTAAGAAGTACGAAGATGATGAAGTTGACATTAGTTATATTGAAGAAGAAGAGACGTATCACATCCGTATCCTTGACTGGATACTTCGAGATTTCAAGAATCGCCTTTTGTTCTTCCATTGCTTCACGAACTTCTTTTTCAATCGCTTTCGCATCAATGTTCTTTTTTTCTTTAACCCTCTGCATGTGCACAATCGGTGTATAATCCAATTTCATTGCACGCTTTCAACGGCTTGTCCATTCCGACTGTTTAATATAACTTTTCCCTGTGAAATCGCTTTTCCTTACAGGAACAAGAACATGAAAATGTGGATGATATGTATTTTCTTCATGATTTTTCGTGGTCTCTAAAGCTCTGAAATATCCAAGTATCGAAGAATTTACCTTTTTATATTTCATCAATCTATTAAAACCTTTCATCATATCAGAAATGGTCTGTTTCAGATCATCGCCCTCAACATTTCTGACTGTTAACGTGAGGAATATCCATGCAGGCTTTATACTGCCTGTTTGCTTCTTCTACAATCAATTGTGATAGGCAATTTTTAACGACCTTCGCCAAACTGATTAAGAACAGGATGTTGTTTAAAAAACACTTTTAAAAGTAAAAAATATTATCAACGTAATTGCGACCTGACTCATAATAAACATTGCATAGATTTTTCCTGTTTTTAAATTATTTTTATTCTTATTTTAAAAATAACGTATAACTAAATATTCTGTTGAAAAACAAGTAAAGTTAGACAGGAATAAGAATAATAATGTAATATACAATCCATTTTCATGATCACTAAACGATGCCGAAAAAAGTATGATTGTTATTCCTAAAAAAACATAAGAAAAATGGAATTTTTTTATAAAAAACATTATTCTCACCCCTTACTTCAGTTTAGCAAAGCAAGCTTCCTAAATAATAAGCTGTCGAGATAATAAAGGGGAATACCCACAGAAAGTCCACCTGTAATACCTAGCAAAGCTGATGCAGCTGAATAAGAACCTGCATGAATTAATTACATGTTATCCCTCTAAGTTGTACCTGTTCCTCAGCAATTTTTTCATATTGGGCTGTAACTTCATCATTAAACTTAGTAAGCTCTCCTGTACCATTTTCTTCTACAATCACTTTATTAAAATTACTAATCGCATCTTTAAAGCTTGTTATATGTTTTATAGCTATTCTAGCAGTTTCAAAATCTTTTTCACTCCATAAATCTTTTAATGTTTCAGCTTGTCATCTTTATGCCAATAGGTGCAGTTGATACGATGCTTTATTCAAACTTTCCAACAGCAAATGAAATACTGATTTTTTTGGTACTATAAATTTTAAGATATTTCTTGTTGAACTCTTATTCAACTAAGCTATTTTATAGTGCAAATAGAGGAACCCCTATTCATTTAGGTTTCCTCTATTTTTCACGCAATGATCAATACTAAAAATTAACAGAGGCTTTTTCAACAAATGGAATAGAGCGGCTCATAATAAAAGCACTGAAAGCAGTCATACTTAGAAAGAAGAAATCTTTAGTCTGAAAATAATACAAACTGAATGTGTGCACAAATACGGTTAATAGAGAGATGAAGATGATATTAAAAGAGGCTCGGAAATGAAAAAATTTTTTAACAATAAAATCAAAAAATAAGTATTCAATTAACGCAAGTGCTGAAAGGTATGAGAAAACAAAGAATGCATAACTCAATAATTCACCTGCGTATTTAAGGTCTCCCATACGATATAGGTTTAAATAGAGAAGGACCAAAAAAGTAATATGACAAATCATAAAGCCAAACACAATCTTTTTAATGATTACCATAAATTCCAGCTTCATACCTTTTTTAATCATTATATATAATATATTAATATTTTGGAATGATTCTGACCTGCCATTTCATGATAAACAGTTTAACTTGATTTTAAATCAACATGAATCTTACTCACCTAAAGAAGTAAGAAGAATCATCCAAGAAAATGGCACGTTATTAACACAGCAAGTTGGAGGATTAGATTGTATTGAAATCAATTAATTGTTAAATGAATCAGTGAATAAAATTTGAAAATTGGAATCTGACAACAGCATTACAGGAACTAAAAATGAATAAGGTTGAAGTATTATATAGCAATGAAGAATTCCCAATTCAAAGATTTTATGATGTTGGAGCATTAGTATATTACTTAAAAGCAATTCCTTGGCAAGTTCCAGACTTCAGTATTGAAAAATATGAAGAAAACTTATATAAAATACACAAATATATTCAATCTAAGGGCTTTTATGATGTGAAGCAACATCGTTTCGTAATTAAAGCTAGGACGATATAAACAAAACGAGGTCTATGGTTATGTTTAACAGCACAGATATATTCAGACTGAAGCCAGAATGAAAAAGGGGAGCCAGTTCAAAAGGTTCCCCTACCATCAACAACACCTATTTGCTAGCACCTTTTTTTAGTTTAATCACGAGGTCTTCATCAGGTGTGACATATAAGGTTTGCTGATGGTCATATGTGACAAAGCCTGGTTTTGCCCCATTTGGTTTTTTCACATGGCGTATTTTCGTGTAATCAACAGGAACTGAAGAAGACTGTTTCGCTTTACTGTAATAAGCAGCGATTTGGGCTGCTTCAAGTATCGTTTTTTCATCGGGTTCACTCGTTTTAATCACAACATGTGAGCCGGGAATATCTTTCGTATGAAGCCAAATATGGTCACGCGCGGCAAGCTTCATCGTCAAATACTCATTTTGTTTATTATTTTTTCCAACAAGAATGCTTTCCCCTGTTGTAGATTCATATAATTCAAGTGACGGTGCTTGTTTTTTTTGCTTTTTTTGCCCTTGCCGTTGTTTGCTTCGCAAGTATTTTCCTTCTGCAAGTTCTTCGCGAATTTCTTCTAAATCCCTTGGAGAAGCACTTGACAGCTGTTGAGTAAGCTGATCGAAATAAGCGATTTCCGCTTCGGCTAGCCTGATTTGTTCTTTGACAACATCAACGGAGTTTTTGGCCTTCTGATATTTTGTAAAATAGCTTTGGGCATTTTCCGATGGTGTTTGATTCGTGTTAAGCGGAATCTTCATTTCCGCGCCATTTTCATCATAGTAGTTGACGACGTTCGCGGTTTTGTCACCTTTTTTCAATTGATAAAGGTTTGCTGTTAAAAGCTCTCCATAAAGCTGATATACTTGTGCTTTTTCTGAATGTTCAAGTGTTTTTTCAAGTTTGCTGATTTTCTTTTCGTTTTTTTTCTTTTCATTGAAGACAAATCGTTCTAAATCATGGGCCTGTTGTTTCACGCGATCTCTTTCTGCTTTTCCAAAATAATAGCGATCAAGGAGTTCACTTAAAGTCGTGAAGGTTCGCTTATTTCCGTTTACATGAGTCAAATCAAGCAGATAGAAATATTCTTTTCCATTGTTGTTGACCAATTGAGGTGTAAACTTGTGTTCTTTCACATCGCTAAACATCTTCATCAGCGCGTTTGGCAGTGTTGTCCGGTTTGCAAGCCCCGCACGACATACAGCTTCTTTTGCAAACAGCGGTGAAACACCGGAAAAGGTTTCAACAATTTGTCTATCCAATTTTCCTTCCTGGAAATTCAAGTAGCGAAGGATGTGCTCCACATCTGTTTCAAGTGGTAATAACTTGTTTTGAGCTGGAGGGAGGATGTATGTGTGACCGGGAAGAACGGTCCGATAACTGTTGATTGAAGGTGACAGGTGTTTTAAGCTGTCAATGATCACATCTTTTTCTCCTTCTCCGTCAGTTACCACGATATTACTATGCCTACCCATGATTTCCACGTAAAGCTTTCTGATGAGCATATCGCCAATTTCATTGCGGGTTCTGATATGAAAAACGATCAGACGATCAATTCCAATCTGCTCGATCTTCTCTATAAACCCACCTTCCAAATGTTTGCGGAGTAGCATGCAAAACATGGGTGGTGTACTGGGATTATCATATGTTTCGGCCGTCAAATGAACCCGCGCATAGCTGGGATGCGCAGATAGCAGCAGTTTTTGGTTTTTCCCATTTGCTCTGACATGAAAAACAAGTTCATGTTTATATGGCTGGTGAATTTTTGAAATCCGGCCGCCCTCAATGGTTTTGTTTAATTCTTCTATCATTCCATATGTAAAAATGCCATCAAACGACATACGAATACACCCTTTTCTCGTTCATTTATTCATCTCATTATTATAGCATGATTTTGGACGAGTCTGAATAAATTGACTTGTAGAGATGTAACCTTAAAAGTTCCTAAGGTAGGAGGAGTGGACGATTCGATGAAATGGCATGAAATGGGACAAGGCGAATTGTTAAAGATAACAAAAACGTCCATGAACGAAGGATTAACAGAAAAAGAGGCGGATAAACGGCGCGGAAAATATGGTGTTAATGAACTTTCAGAAGGAGAAAGAACCTCGGCACTCGCTTTGTTTTTTTCACAATTTAAAGATTTTATGGTGTTGGTGTTGCTTGCAGCAACGTTAATTTCTGGTTTTCTCGGTGAATACATTGATGCAATTGCGATTATTGCCATCATTTTTGTCAATGGGGTACTCGGGTTTTTTCAAGAAAGACGGGCAGAGCGGTCACTTGAAGCATTAAAGGAACTGTCAGCACCTCAAGTGACGGTGCTTCGTGACGGAAGCTGGATCAAAGTAGCTTCTAGAGAACTTGTACCAGGGGATGTTGTCCGTTTTATGAGCGGTGATCGGATCGGTGCCGACCTGAGGCTGTTGGAAACAAAAAGTCTTGAAATTGAAGAGTCTGCACTTACTGGTGAATCATTGCCGGTTTCTAAGCATTCAGAAGCGATTCGAGCTGATGAGGTTTCTTTAGGTGATTTGGAGAACATGGCTTTTACGGGAACGCTTGTCACAAGGGGAAGCGGCAGCGGAATTGTGATAGGTACTGGTATGAATACAGCAATGGGGAAAATTGCCGATATGCTTGAATCAGCGGGAAAGACAGTAACACCATTGCAGCGCAGGCTTGAAGAACTCGGTAAAATCCTGATTGTCGCCGCCTTATTTTTAACCATATTAGTAGTGGGAACCGGAGTTTTTCAAGGACATGACCTGTACAACATGTTTTTAGCAGGTGTTTCACTTGCTGTTGCTGCGATACCCGAAGGATTGCCAGCTATCGTCACAGTTGCTCTTTCTCTTGGTGTCCAGCGAATGATCAAACAAAAATCGATCGTTAGAAAGCTTCCTGCTGTTGAAACCTTAGGGTGTGCCTCAATTATTTGTTCTGATAAAACGGGAACAATGACACAAAACAAAATGACAGTGACTCATGTTTGGTCAGCAGGAGAAACATGGAATGTTACAGGTGTCGGGTATAATCCTGAAGGATCATTCACCATGAACGATAGGGACATTCAAGTGAAAAATCATAAGTCTTTACAGCAAGTGTTATTGTTTGGCGCATTATGCAATTCATCCTCAATTACAGAGGAAGATGGTGAGTTCCGTTTAGATGGAGATCCAACTGAAGGTGCTTTACTGATCGCAGCTAAAAAAGCCGGGTTTACAGATCGATATCTTGATGGACATTTTAAGATTGTTGAAGAGTTTTCATTTGATTCTTCAAGAAAGATGATGTCTGTCATTGTTGAGGATACAAACGGTAACCGTTTTGTCATTACAAAAGGAGCACCTGATGTTTTAATGAAGCGATCTGTGCACACATTAAAACAAGGGAAACGAGAACCGTTTACAAAAGACCGAATCAAAGAAACAAGCAGTGTCCTTGAGAAACTGGCTTCCCAAGCGCTAAGAACGATTGCGGTTGCTTTCAAACCTTTGAAAAACGGTGAGAATCCCACTATTGAAAAAGCAGAATCCAATTTGACATTTGTTGGACTTTTGGGCATGATTGATCCACCTCGGCCAGAGGTGAAACAAGCAATTAAAGAATGCCGAGAAGCCGGGATTAAAACCGTCATGATTACAGGTGATCATGTTATGACAGCTACTGCAATTGCAAAAGATCTAAGTCTATTACCGCGTCATGGAAAAGTCATTGATGGACAGCAATTGAATGAACTTTCTCAGGAAGAACTGACAAACATTGTTGAAGATGTTTACGTGTTTGCCAGAGTGTCACCTGAACACAAATTGAAAATTGTCAACGCATATCAGGAAAATGGCCATATTGTCGCCATGACAGGGGATGGAGTGAATGATGCCCCAGCTATAAAGCAGGCTGATATTGGCATCTCAATGGGGATCACAGGTACAGATGTCGCCAAAGAAGCTTCATCACTTATTCTTGTCGATGATAATTTTGCCACCATTAAAGCGGCAATTAAGGAAGGACGGAATATTTACGAGAATATTCGCAAGTTCATTAGGTATCTATTAGCTTCAAATGTCGGTGAAATCCTTGTGATGCTATTTGCGATGCTACTTGCACTGCCATTGCCGTTGGTTCCGATTCAGATTCTATGGGTAAACCTTGTCACAGACGGACTGCCAGCGATGGCGCTTGGGATGGACCAGCCTGAAGGTGATGTCATGCGCCGAAAACCGCGGCATCCGCAAGAAGGCGTATTTGCGAGAGGACTTGGCTGGAAAGTTGTTTCACGCGGTTTTTTAATTGGTATTGCGACACTTGCCGCATTTATGTTCATTTATCACCGCAATCCAGAAGCGCTTGCTTATGCGCAGACTGTAGCTTTTGCGACATTGGTGCTTGCCCAGTTGATTCATGTTTTTGATTGTCGCAGTGAACGGTCCATTTTTGACCGTAACCCGTTTGAAAACATCTATTTGCTTGGTGCTGTTCTGTCATCCATTTTATTGATGCTTGTAGTCATTTATTATCCGCCGCTGCAGCCGATTTTCCACACGGTGCCAATTTTAATGACGGACTGGCTCCTCATTATCGGGATGTCAGCTATTCCAACTTTTTTACTTGCCGGCTCACTTTTGACAAGAAAAAAATAGGCTTGTATGATATAATCTTAAAGGTAATAGAGGTTTCTATTACCTTTTTGAGTGTTACATATGGTAGGGTGGAAGTAAAATAGTTAACAGTTTACTCACTTAAACAGAATTGGGTGTGTTATATGATTCGGAGTATGACTGGTTTCGGCAGCGCCAGCAAAACAAAGGATGGTTTGACAGCAGCTGTTGAGCTGAAATCTGTCAACTATCGGTTTAAAGAAGTGAATGCTCGTATGCCAAGGCCATTGCTCTATTTAGAAGAGACAATCAAGCAAAAGATTTTTAAACATATACAAAGAGGCCGGCTTGAGCTGTTCGTGTCGGTTGATGGTGATGCTTTAGTCAGCCGAAAAATAAAAGTTGATTGGCCGCTGCTCGAAGAATATATCACGGTTGCCGGAGAGATGAAAGAGCGTTATCAGCTGTCAGGAGAAGTTACACTTCATGACGTTTTTCAATTTGAAAACGTTGTTCAGGTCGAAGAGGAGCCTGTTCAACTTCAACACCTTGAACAGGTACTGCTTGAGGCTGTTGAAGCGGCTGTCCTTGAATTGTGCGGGATGCGTGAAGCTGAAGGCTTGCGACTTAAAGAGGATTGCCTTCTCCATATTGCTAAACTTGAAAAGCTGACAGAAGAAATCGAAATACATGCTCCAAGGGTGGTTGATCATTACCGAGAACGTCTCAAAGCACGGCTTGAAGAATGGTCATCAGACAGTATGGATGAAAGCCGACTTTTGACAGAAGTGGCTTTATTTGCTGACCGTTCTGATATTACAGAAGAATTGACAAGGTTGAAAAGTCACTTTAGCCAATTCCGTGACATTTGTGAAACAGGCGGAGCGATTGGACGCAAGCTCGATTTTCTTGTCCAAGAATTAAACCGGGAAGCCAATACGATTGGTTCAAAAGCAAATGATCACCAAATCACAAAACATGTCGTTGAAATGAAAAGCTCTATTGAAAAAATAAAAGAACAAGTGCAGAATATAGAATAGTGGATTGTGCTTATTGTTTACGGACGATCTCAACAGGCTACACTAGAAGAGACGTTCAAATACAGGGGGAACGTATAAGATGACGATTAAACTGATTAATATCGGCTTTGGCAATATTATATCCGCAAATCGGCTTATTTCGATTGTGAGTCCGGAATCAGCGCCTATCAAACGGATGATCCAAGATGCAAGAGATCGAGGTATGCTTATCGATGCTACATATGGAAGAAGAACCCGTGCGGTTGTTATTATGGATAGCGACCATATCATCTTATCGGCTGTTCAACCTGAGACAGTAGCACAAAGGCTATCAGCCAAAGAAGAAATGATCGAAGAAGGGCAGGGATAAAAAGCCGTATGAAAGAAAGAGGATTATTAATCGTTCTCTCTGGTCCTTCCGGTGTTGGCAAAGGAACAGTTAGACAGGCGCTGTTTGCTCAAGAGGACACAGCATTTGAGTATTCGATTTCAGTCACAACACGTAAACCAAGACAAGGCGAAAGAGATGGTATTGATTACTTTTTTAAAACACGCGAACAATTTGAAGACATGATCGAGAACAATCAGTTACTTGAATGGGCCGAATATGTAGGCAATTATTACGGAACACCAGTCGATTATGTTGAAAAAACACTTCAGGAAGGAAAAGACGTTTTTTTAGAAATTGAGGTTCAAGGCGCGCTTCAAGTGAAGAAAGCCTTTCCTGAAGGTCTGTTTATTTTTTTGGCGCCACCAAGTCTAGAAGAACTGAAAAATCGGATTGTGACGAGAGGTACAGAATCTGAAGCTCTGATCAAAAACCGGATGAGGGCTGCCAAAGAAGAAATCGAATTGATGGATGCGTATGATTATGTTGTGGAAAATGACAGTATTGAGCATGCATGCGAAAAAATTAAAGCAATCGTACTCGCTGAACATTTAAAGCGTGTCCGTGTTGCTCCTAGGTATAAGAAAATGTTGGAGGTTGAATAAAAATATGTTAGATCCGTCAATTGACTCTTTAATGGGTAAACTTGATTCAAAATATACGCTTGTGACTGTATCAGCAAAGCGCGCTCGTGAAATGCAGATCAATAAAGATCAGCGAATACAAAATCCAAAGTCCCACAAGTATGTCGGCAAAGCGCTTGAAGAAATTGATGCAGGACTGCTTACGTTTGAAAAGGAAAATCGCTAATAATTGTAAAAATAGCAACCTATCCAGTAGGTTGTTATTTTTTTAAAGAACTATCAACAAGGCATAGGGGGAGAAAACGATGCTGAAAAATCGAAACATCTTGTTAGGTGTGAGCGGGGGGATTGCGGTCTACAAAGCGGCCGCATTAACGAGTAAACTTGTGCAGGCTGGTGCTAATGTAAAAGTCGTGATGACCAATTCAGCCTGTCAATTTGTTTCTCCGCTTACTTTTCAGGCGCTCTCGCGTCATGAAGTATACACAGATACATTTGAAGAACGGGATCCCCATGTGATTGCCCACATTGATGTGGCTGATTGGGCTGATTTAGTCATCATTGCACCAGCAACGGCAAATATCATTGGTAAACTTGCTTCAGGAATTGCTGATGATATGCTGACAACAACACTTTTGGCCACATGTGCTCCTGTTTGGATTGCGCCAGCCATGAATGTTCATATGTATGACCATCCAGCGGTTCAACGTAATATCGGCACTCTCTACAAAGATGGCTATCGTTTTATTGAACCTAGTGAAGGATATCTTGCCTGCGGTTATGTGGGGAAAGGTAGGATGGAGGAACCGGAACAGATCATCCAGCTTATTCAAGAACATTTTTCTGTTAAGCAAGACAGCCCATTAAAAGGAAAAAATGTTGTTGTTACAGCAGGTCCAACAAGGGAACAAATCGATCCAGTTCGTTTTTTCTCAAACCATTCAACAGGGAAAATGGGCTATGCGCTCGCTGAAGAAGCTCACAAGCTCGGGGCTCATGTCACGTTGATTACCGGTCCAACCTCACTTCAAGCACCAACAGATGTTGATGTTGTTCCAGTCACCTCTGCTGCTGATATGTTTGATGCGGTCATGTCTCGATTTGCAGGGAGCGATATCGTCATTAAAACGGCTGCTGTCGCAGATTACAAACCAAAACATGTCCATGATCACAAACTGAAAAAGAAAGATGGCGCACTGGTGATTGAGCTTGAACGAACAAAAGATATTTTAAAAGAACTAGGAGAGCGGAAAACAAACCAAATCATAGTCGGTTTTGCTGCAGAAACACAACATGTCGAAGATTATGCGCAACAAAAACTGGCGGTGAAAAATCTCGACATGATTGTTGCTAATAATATTGCTGAAGATGGTGCTGGTTTTGGAACAGACACCAATATTGTGACTGTTTATCATCGTGATGGTAAACATCATGCATATCCGCTCATGTCAAAACAAGCAGCTGCAGCAGAGATTTTACGAGAGGTCGCCGGGCTAGTGGAACGGAGCGGGAAACTTACATGAATTTTGCTGAAGTGATCGTTGATGTCACCACAAAAAATCTCGATAGACCATTTGATTACCGAATCCCTGACAAATGGAAAGGGATGATCCAAAAAGGGATGCGGGTCATTGTACCCTTTGGTCCCCGAAAAGTTCAAGGGTTTGTCATCAATGTGAAAGACGACTCTCATCTCCCTGAGAAGTCAGTCAAATATATTGCTGAAATGATTGATTTGACACCTGTTTTAACTGAGGAGTTGCTTGAACTATCTGATTGGCTGACAGAAAAAACACTTTCTTATAAAACGACGGCTTTACAAGTGATGCTTCCGGCAGCAATGAAAGCCAAATACGCGAAAGAAATCAAAGTGATCAAAAATAAACCGCTCACAGAGCCATTGAAAAGCTTATTTTCCGGCAAAACAACACTTTCCTACACAGATATTAATGATCATGATGTGTTAAAGCTTATCCAGCAACAAGTTCAGGCAGGGAATCTTGAAGTAGCATACAAAGTTTCTCAAAAAACAAACAAAAAGATGCGCAAAACGGTGGCTCTGCTTGGTTCAAAAGCGGAGTTGCAAAAAGCGCTTGATGAACTATCGCCGCAAGCTGTTAAACAAAAAGCGCTTCTCAAGTTTTTCCTTGAGAACGAAATAAGTCAATCAGTCCCTGTTAAGGATCTGTTCGAAAAAACAGGGAGCTCGTCTACATCATTAAAAGCACTTTTGCAAAAAGGTCTTTTACAAGAAAAGGAAGAGGAAGTTTATCGAGATCCTTTTCAGGATAAAAGCTTCAAAAAAACCGAGCCACTCTCGTTAACAGAAGAGCAAACTCAAGCTTATCAAGCGATCTCTGAAGCGCTTGAAAAAAGCCGGCATGATGTATTTCTCCTACATGGTGTCACAGGAAGTGGTAAAACAGAAATTTATCTTCAGTCGATTGAGAAAGTATTAAAGGCTGGTAAAGAAGCCATCGTTCTTGTTCCTGAAATTTCACTGACACCGCAGATGGTCAAACGTTTTAAAGGTCGTTTCGGATCACAGGTGGCAGTTTTGCACAGCGGTCTTTCAACAGGTGAGAAATATGATGAATGGCGAAAAATTCACCGCAAGGAAGTCCGACTAGTTGTAGGCGCACGCTCGGCGATTTTTGCCCCGTTTGAAAATCTAGGCATGATGATTATTGATGAAGAACATGAAACATCGTATAAACAAGAAGAGATGCCACGATATCATGCGAAAGAAGCGGCAATCAAACGAGCTCAGTATCATAAATGTCCAGTCATTCTTGGCAGTGCCACACCGACACTTGAATCATTTGCAAGGGCAAAAAAAGGGGTCTACAAGCTACTTTCTTTAAAATATCGCGTCAATCATCAAGCGATGCCAGAAGTTTCGATTATTGATATGAGAAATGAGCTGAGAAACGGAAATCGGTCTATGTTTTCAAGGGAATTAATGGAAGATCTTGAACAAATGCTTGAAAAAGGTGAACAAGCTGTCCTTTTTTTAAATAAAAGGGGCTATTCATCGTTTGTCATGTGCAGAGATTGCGGTTATGTGATCCAATGTCCGCACTGTGAAATTTCCTTAACATATCATCGGGCAGGACAGCGTCTTAAATGCCATTACTGCGGCTTTGAAACAGGAATGCCGGCAACCTGTCCAGAGTGCACGAGTGAGCATATCCGTTATTTTGGAACAGGTACACAGCGGGTTGAAGAAGAATTAAACAAAGTTCTACCGCAAGCTAGAGTGATTCGAATGGATGTAGATACAACATCTAGAAAAGGAGCCCATGAAAAACTGCTATCCTCATTTGGACAAGGGAAAGCCGATATTTTGTTGGGAACACAAATGATTGCCAAAGGCTTGGATTTTGAAAATGTGACACTAGTTGGTGTGCTTAGTGCGGATACAATGCTGCATATCCCTGATTTTAGAGCAGCAGAAAAAACATTTCAGTTGATGACACAGGTCAGCGGCAGAGCAGGACGTCATCAAAAACCGGGTCGGGTCATTATTCAAACTTATACACCTTCACATTACAGCATTCAATTAACAAAAACACATGATTATGAGGCATTTTTTCAGCAGGAGATGTTCAACAGAAAATATCAGGCTTATCCGCCATATTATTATTTGGCACTCATTACGGTTTCCCACGAAGAAGTCACAAAAGCGGCTCTCGTTACGGAAAAAATCGCCCAATATTTAAAAAAGAATATTTCTGGCGATGCCAAAATTCTTGGACCTGCCGCTTCGCCTATTGTCAAGATCAAAGATAGATATCGCTATCAATGCGTGATAAAATACAAACAGGAAAACGAGCTTACATCTTTACTAAAAAATATGATGGATCATTACAACCGCGATATGGAAGAAAAACAGTTAGTCATTTCGATCGATATGAATCCTTATATGATGATGTAAGAAAAAATATTGTGATGGAGGGCTTTTTAGATTGGCAGTAAAACCGATTGTCATGTATCCAGCGGATGTTCTGGAAACATCTGCTGAGCCTGTAACGGCATTTGATAAATCTTTAAAAAAACTACTGGGTGATATGTATGATACGATGCTCGAATTTGATGGAGTCGGACTTGCCGCCCCGCAAATCGGTGTCTTAAAAAGAGTCGCTGTTGTTGATATTGGTGATGAAACGGGGAAAATTGAGCTGATCAATCCGAAGGTGATGGCACAACGTGGTGAGCAAATAGGACCTGAAGGTTGTTTAAGCTTTCCTGGTTTATACGGAGAAGTCAAACGATCTAATTATGTTAAAGTGAGGGCATTAAACCGCCACGGAAAACCATTTACAATTGAGGCGGACGGCTTTTTAGCGAGAGCGCTTCTCCATGAGATTGACCATTTAGATGGGATTTTATTTACGTCCAAAGTGATACGGTATTATGATGAGGAAGAACTTGAGGAAATGGAAGGATGATTGGATGACAAGGATTGTATTTATGGGAACCCCGGATTTTTCAGTTCCAGTTCTCAATACGCTGATTAACGACGGCTATGAAGTAGTAGGAGTTGTCACACAGCCAGACCGTCCGAAAGGCAGAAAAAAGGTGATGACACCACCTCCTGTAAAGGAAGAAGCAATGAAGCACGGGATTCCTGTGCTTCAACCTGAGAAAGTGAGAGAGGAGCAAGAAACAGACAAAATCCTTGACTTAAAGCCAGATTTAATCGTTACGGCAGCATTCGGTCAAATATTACCGAGTAAACTGTTAGATTATCCTAAATATGGTTGTATCAATGTCCATGCCTCACTTTTGCCTGAACTTCGCGGGGGAGCACCTATCCATTACTCCATTCTTGAAGGTAAACAAACAACAGGTGTTACGATCATGTATATGGTGGAAAGACTAGATGCTGGGGATATGCTTGCCAAAGTTGAAGTTAATATCGAAGAAGATGATAATGTGGGAACGCTTCATGATAAACTTAGCAAAGCAGGAGCAGCACTTCTCTCTCAAACAGTTCCGAAGGTCATTGAGGGCTCTGTAACACCAGAAAAGCAGGACGAAGAAAGAGCGACATATGCACCGAACATTAAAAGAGAGCAAGAACGGATGGATTGGTCAAGGTCTGGTGAGGATTTGTATAATCAAGTCCGCGGCTTAAATCCTTGGCCTGTCGCCTACACGCTCCTCTCTGGTCAAACATTGAAAATTTGGGAAGCGCAAAAAGTATCTGCTGAAAAGAACGCTTCACCTGGAGAAGTGATCAGCATCGAAAAAGACGGAATTATTGTAGCAACAGGCAATAGGACCTATTTAAAAGTAACAGAACTGCAGCCTGCAGGGAAAAAAAGAATGAAGGGCGAAGATTTTGTCAGAGGAGCTAGTCTTCAAGTCGGAACGAAATTAGGTCATCATAATGAAGAAAAGTAATGTGAGAGAAGTTGCACTTGACGCATTGATTAAACTTGATCAAAATCAGGCATATAGTAACCTTTTACTCCAATCTGTCATGAAAACACACGACTTAAATGATAAAGACAAAGGATTATTGACAGAACTTGTTTATGGAACCCTTCAACATCAACTTGCACTGGATTATATGTTAAAACCGTTTATTAAAAAGCCGGAAAAGGTGAAACTATGGGTGGTTCACCTTTTAAGAATGTCACTATATCAAATGGAGTATCTTGAGAAAATCCCAGACCGAGCCGCATTGTTTGAAGCTGTTGAAATTGCTAAGAAACGAGGTCATAAAGGAATTTCTTCATTTGTGAATGGAGTCCTGCGTTCGATTCAAAGAGAGGGTGTACCTTCATTTGCGGAAATCACCGATCCGATTGAACGTTTAGCCATCGAAACGAGCCATCCAGAGTGGCTTGTCAAAAATTGGGTTGATACATATGGATTTGCTGCGGCTGAACAAATTTGTCGGATTCATATGATACCGCCTAAACAGACGATTCGTGTCAACAAACTGAAGTATGACAGGAGCACTTTACTAAACCTTTTGCAAGAAGAGGGAATTAAGGCTGAAAAAGGTGACTTGTCTGAGGATGCACTCAAACTGTTAAAAGGAACCATTGCGGGAAGCTCCTTTTTTAAAGAAGGCACTGTGACCATTCAGGATGAAAGCTCCATGTTGGTTGCCAGAGCACTAGGTGTAAAGTCTGGAGAAACAATCCTTGATGCTTGTGCTGCACCGGGAGGAAAATCAACCCATATCGGTGAGCTTCTAAAAAGTACTGGAAAAGTGATCTCGCTCGATCTTCACCAGCATAAAGTAAAATTGATAAAACAGGCAGCCGAACGGCTCGGGCTTTCTAATATTGAAACCGCAACGATGGATGCTAGAAAAGCTGGGGAAGCCTTCAAAATAGAACAATTTGATCGGATTTTAGTTGATGCTCCATGTTCAGGTTTTGGTGTCATTCGCAGAAAGCCTGATGTGAAATATAGTAAGACACCTGCTGACAACGCAAGGCTTGCTGGAATTCAACTGGCGATATTAAGGGAAGTTGCCCCTTTATTAAAAAAAGGCGGTACACTTGTATACAGTACATGCACGATGGACAAAACGGAAAATGACCAGGTGGTCCAAGCTTTTTTAGGAGAACATCATGAATTTGAAGCGGATCTTACACTGAAAGAGAGGCTTCCAGAAAAGACGGTACCTTATGTAGAAGACGGTAGAATTCAAATTCTGCCCCACTATTTCGGCACCGACGGCTTCTTTATTTGCAGCATGAGAAAGAAGGGATCATAAATGACTGAATCAAAACAAAAGGTTAGAAAAGAGTTACGAACTAGTAAACCATCCATTTATTCTTTTGAAATGGCTGAGCTTAAAAAATGGCTAAAAGAGTACAATGAAAAACCGTTCCGCGCTTCACAAATTTTTGAATGGCTTTATGAAAAAAGGGTGGCATCTTTTGCTGAGATGACAAACCTTTCAAAAGAACTTCGTGCCAAACTGGAAGAGCATTTCGTCTTGACAACTTTAAAAACAGCTGTCAAACAGACATCTCAGGATGGAACGATGAAATTTTTATTTGAACTTCATGACGGTTATACAATCGAAACCGTTTTAATGAGACACGAATATGGCAACTCTGTTTGTGTAACGACCCAAGTTGGCTGCCGAATCGGCTGTACATTTTGTGCCTCTACGCTCGGAGGACTGAAGAGAAACCTTGAAGCGGGCGAGATCGTGGCACAGGTTGTCAAAGTTCAGCAAGCGCTTGATGAAACAGATGAGCGCGTCAGTTCGATTGTTATTATGGGAATTGGTGAGCCATTTGACAATTTTGAAGAAATGCTCGCATTTTTAAAAATTGTCAACCATGATCAAGGGCTGAACATCGGTGCGCGTCACATCACAGTATCGACAAGTGGGATTGTTCCGAAAATTTATCAGTTCGCAGATGAAAAATTACAGATTAACTTTGCGATTTCCCTGCATGCACCGAACACCGAGATCAGAAGCCGCTTAATGCCGATCAACAGAGCGTACAAATTACCTGAGTTAATGAAGGCGGTTGACTATTATATTGAGAAAACTGGCAGAAGAGTAACCTTTGAATACGGGCTTTTTGGCGGTGTCAATGATCAGGTTGAACATGCTGAAGAACTGGCCCGCTTATTAAAAGGAATCAAATGTCATGTTAATTTAATTCCCGTCAATTATGTACCTGAACGAGACTATGTCAGAACACCAAAAGAGCAGATTTTTGCCTTTGAAAAAACATTAAAGACACATGGAGTGAATGTGACGATCAGAAGAGAGCAAGGCCATGATATTGACGCTGCTTGTGGACAGTTGCGAGCAAAGGAGCGTCAAGAAGAGACGAGGTGAATCAAGGTTGAAAACAGCCTTAATAACGGATAGGGGGAAAATACGGCAGCATAATGAAGATGATGCCGGCATTTTTACAAAAACAGGGGAGCTTGTATTGGCAGTTGTTTGTGATGGAATGGGAGGTCATCTTGCTGGTGATGTAGCAAGCAAGATGGCGGTTTCAACCCTTCGAGACATTTGGGAGCAAGCGGAAATGATTCCGTCTACCCCTGCTGATAGCGAAGCCTGGTTGATCGAACAAATTGCTGCTGTTAATCAAAAATTACACGACCATTCGAGAACATATCAAGAATGCCAAGGAATGGGGACAACGGTTGTCAGTGCATTATATACAGGAAAATCTTTAACGGTGGCCCATATTGGAGATAGCCGTTGTTATCTGTTGCATGAAAACAGTTTTACGCAGCTTACAGAGGATCATTCGCTCGTTAATGAGTTGGTGAAGACGGGAAGCATTTCGAAAGAAGATGCTCAACACCATCCGCGAAAAAACGTGTTGACAAAAGCCCTTGGTACAGAACCAACAGTAACTGTTGAGGCGCGTTCTTTTGAAGTCGAACCAGGTGATCAAATTCTATTATGTTCTGACGGTTTAACAAACAAGATAGATGATCTAAAGCTAAAAGACGTTTTACAATCTTCAATATCTATAGAAAATACGGCAGAACAGCTTGTCCAGATGGCAAATGATAATGGTGGTGATGATAACATCACTGTTGTGTTATTAGAGCTTCCTCCCCAAACTAAAGTAGGTGAAGACAAGTGTTGATCGGCAAAAGAATTAGCGGACGTTACCAAATCCTGCGCGTCATTGGCGGAGGAGGTATGGCAAATGTCTATTTAGCTGAAGACATCATACTTGATCGGGAAGTTGCCATTAAGGTTCTGCGATTTGACTTCGTTCATGATGCCGATTTTATCAGAAGGTTCAGAAGGGAAGCACAGTCTGCCGCCAGTCTTGATCATCCGAATATCGTCAGCATTTATGATGTTGGAGAAGAAGATAACATCTATTATATCGTCATGGAGTATGTTGAGGGGATGACGCTCAAAGAATACATAAATCAAAATGGTGCTCTTCATCCGAAAGAAACAGTCAGTATTATGGAACAGATTGTTTCTGCAATTGCCCATGCCCATGAAAATCAAATCGTTCACAGAGATATCAAACCCCACAATATCTTAATCAATCATATGGGACATATTAAAGTAACCGATTTTGGGATTGCCATGGCATTAAGTTCAACAACCATTACTCACAACAATTCGGTTTTGGGTTCTGTCCATTATCTTTCACCTGAACAGGCAAAAGGCGGATTATCAACGGAAAAATCCGACATTTATTCACTTGGTATTGTCATGTTTGAGCTTTTGACAGCCCAGACCCCATTTGTAGGAGAATCAGCGGTCAGCATAGCACTTAAACATCTGCAGGCAGAAACCCCTTCAGTAAAAAGGTGGAATGCATCTGTGCCGCAAAGCGTCGAAAATATTGTTTTGAAGGCAACGACAAAAGATCCGTTTCATCGTTATGATACGGCAGAAGATATGGAAAAAGATCTAAAGACGGCTTTTGATCCTAATAGAATAAATGAAAACAAATTTGTCATTCCTACAGATGAAATGACAAAAGCGATTCCGATTATTAAAGATCAGCAGAAAACCTCTGAGCCAGCAAACATAAATCAGTCCGAAGAAACCTCTCATATATCGAAACAAGGCAAAAGAAAGAAAAAAAGAAAAGTTTGGCTGCTCGTTTTATTAACACTATTTTTTGTTTTAGCGACATCAGCTGTTTTAGCCGTTACAGTGTTTCCATCATTGTTTATGCCTAAAGATGTCGAAGTTCCGAATGTGAATGGACTTGAATATAAAAAGGCTGTCACAAAGCTTGAGAAGCAGGGGTTTGATATTGATCCAAATACTGAAAATATAGCAGATGAAAAGGTGAAAAAAGGTTTGATTGTAAAGTCAGACCCAGAAGCTGGCGATGTTGTCAAAGAGGGTTCAACAATCAAACTTTATAAAAGTTCTGGCAAAGAGAAAAAAGAAGTCAATGATGTGACAGGCCAAAACATTGATGCAGGTAAAAAAATCCTTAAAGAAAATGGTTTTAAACATGTAGTTACTGAAGAGATAAATGATGACGAAGCGGCTGGCACCATTGTTAGTCAACAGCCTTTAGCAGGATCTGAGATTGTTCCCAGTGACGATGAAGTCAAATTAACGGTTAGTATAGGACCAAAAGCAACATCCTTAAGGGATTTAACAACTTACAGCAAACAAGCGGCTTCAGGCTATTTAGATGATCATCAACTTGTCCTTGTTGAAAAAGAAGCGCATTCTAAAGATGTTCCTAAGGGGCAAGTCATGAAGCAGAAACCTGCAGCAGGGACAGCTGTGAAACCAGGTGAAAAGATTGAGATCACATTTTCTCTTGGACCTAAAGAAAAACCAATTAAATCAGTAACTGAAAAAATTGACATACCTTATGAACCGGAATCAGAGGGAGAAAAACTAGACGTCAAGATTGCAATAGATGATGAAGATCATAGCATTTCTGACACTTATGAACACTTCAAGATTACAGAGGCAACGAAGCGAACAATCAAATTTAAAATTAGTCCTGAGAAGAAAGGTTATTACCAAGTCATGATCAATGATAAAGTAGTCAAATCAAAAACCATTGAGTATCCAGAGGATGACTAAGGAGGTGCGCTATGCCTGAGGGCAAAATTATAAAAGCGTTAAGCGGCTTTTATTATGTATTGGATGGAGATCAAATCATTCAATGTAGAGGGAGAGGGAATTTCAGGAAAAATAAAGTCACTCCTCTTGTTGGCGATCATGTTGTTTATCAGGCTGACAATGATAAAGAAGGTTATTTGTTGGAGATCAAAGAGAGAGACAATCAGCTTGTCAGGCCTCCTATTAGCAATGTTGATCAGGCTGTTCTTGTGTTTTCTGCAAAAGAACCCGATTTTAGCACTTCACTATTGGATCGGTTTTTAGTACTTGTTGAAGCAAATCAGATTAAACCGATCATTTGCATTACAAAGACCGATTTACTATCAGAGGATGGTCTAAAAGAGATTCATCAATATGCAGAAGACTATCGGAAGATCGGTTATCACGTTTGTTTAGTTTCAACTAAAAATGAGAGTGGTTTAAACGATCTCATTCCGCATTTTAAAGACACTATCACTGTATTTGCCGGCCAGTCAGGTGTGGGGAAATCTTCGCTTTTAAATGCAATCAGCCCTGATCTTCAGCTGAAAACCGATACAATTTCAAGCCATTTAGGCAGGGGAAAACATACAACCCGGCATGTCGAGCTTATTTATACAAGTAATGGACTTGTTGCCGATACACCCGGTTTCAGTTCACTTGAATTTTCCAGTATTGAAGCAGAAGAACTAGGGGATACGTTTTTGGAAATTGCTGAAAAAAGCGCTGAGTGCAAATTTCGCGGATGTTTGCATATAAAAGAGCCGAATTGCGCTGTTAAAAGATCTGTGGAAACAGGAGAAATTACATCTTATCGGTATGACCATTATGTTGAGTTTTTAACCGAAATAAAAGATAGAAAGCCGAGGTATTAAATATGGTATATATTGCGCCATCCATTCTGTCAGCTGATTTTTCCCGTCTTGGTGAAGAGATTAAAGATGTGGAACAAGGTGGAGCCGACTTTATTCATATCGATGTGATGGACGGGCATTTTGTTCCCAACCTGACGATCGGTCCGCTTGTGGTTGAGGCTGTCCGTCCCATCACAGAACTTCCACTTGATGTTCATTTAATGATAGAGAATCCAGATCAATATATTCCTGCATTTAAAAAAGCGGGAGCGGACATTCTATCCGTTCATGCCGAAGCATGCCCACACCTGCATAGAACGATCCAGCTCATCAAGGAGCAAGGAATCAAAGCCGGTGTCGTTTTAAATCCGCATACTCCTGTTCAGCAGATCGAGCATGTTATCGAAGATCTTGACCTTGTATTATTAATGACGGTAAATCCAGGTTTTGGCGGGCAGTCATTTATTTCTTCTGTTGTTCCGAAAATCAAGCAGGTCAAGGAACTTGCTGATCAAAAAGGGCTTACTGAACTATTGATTGAAGTTGATGGAGGAGTTAATCGACAGACGGCAGTACAATGTATAAACGCCGGAGCAAACTTGCTAGTCGCTGGTTCGGCAATTTATAATGAAAAAGATCGTCAAAAAGCGATTTCTGATCTAAAAAAAGCGACTGAATAATATCTATTCCATGTACACTAAAATAAGAGCCAGCTGACAGCTGTGCTCTTTTTTAAGATAGAAAGGACAGAGCAATGAAAAAAATTAATATTATGGCAGGAGGTCCCAGTTGTCTCATCCCGGATTTGTCAGCATATCATGATAGCAGCACACATTGGATTGGTGTTGACCGAGGGGCGGCGACACTTCTCGAGGCAGGGATCATCCCGCATGAAGTATTTGGCGATTTTGATAGTATCACAAATGAACAAAAGATAGCGTTGGAAGGTGTGGCGCCGCATTTTCATATCTATCAAGCTGAAAAAGATCAGACTGATCTTGACCTTGCTCTTAGTTGGGCTGTTGAACAAGAGCCTCTCTCAATCAAACTCTTTGGGATATCAGGAGGAAGAGCAGATCATTTTCTTGGGAATATCCAGCTTCTTTATCAAACACTGAAAAAGAAGGTCGACACAGTCATGATTGATAGGCAAAACACCATTAGCATGTTTTCCCCTGGTTCCTATACAGTGAGCCATGATCCATCAAAGCCATATGTTTCATTTCTACCGTTTACAGAATTGGTCAAAAACCTGTCTCTAACCGGTTTTAAGTATTCTTTAAATAATTGTCATATTACACTTGGATCTACACTATGTATTAGTAATGAACTCATCCATTCAAAAGGTGCGTTTTCTTTTACGGAAGGCATATTAATCATGATAAGAAGCAATGATTAAAAATAACCTAGTGATACATGCGGTTATGGGACTCTTGAGGAGGGAACAAAATGAAATTTTATACCATTAAGTTGCCGAAGTTTTTAGGGGGAATTGTTCGGGCGATGTTAGGCTCGTTTCGCAAAAATTAAGAAAGCGCCTCGTGCGCTTTGTGTTCCCAAACTGAAAAACATGTAAAAACGCCTGCTCTCTAGGCAGGCGTTTATTTCTTATACACGCTCAACTTTTCCGGATTTCAAAGCTCGAGCTGATACATATACTTTTTTAGGCTTACCATTCACAAGGATGCGCACTTTTTGAACGTTTGCTCCCCATGTGCGTTTAGAAGCGTTCATCGCGTGAGAACGAGAATTTCCAGAACGTGATTTTCTGCCTGTAATTACGCATTTACGTGCCATTTCTTTCCCTCCTAACTCTCAAAAAAACATCATCATTCTCTATGAATTGATTACATTATGATGCTTAAGGTACTTTAATAATTTACCACAGCCGAAAATCGTTTGCAACTATTGTTTGTTCTCCTTTCAAGAATATTCACTTGACATCTTGAAAAAATAGGCGGCCTGTAGTATAAGTAGGATTGGGTCTGTACCTGTTCTTTAAAAAAGAAGATCCTTATAGTAAAATGGTGTTAACTCGGTCAAGATAACCTAAAAAGGAGGAACCGATGTGTCCATTGAATTTCGAACAAAATACGGACAAATTGATATATCAAATGAAGTCATTGCCATGGTTGCCGGAGGCGCGGCGATTGACTGTTACGGGATCGTAGGTATGGCATCTAAGAACCAAATTAAAGACGGATTGACTGAGATCCTTCGAAAAGAAAATTTCAGCCGTGGAGTGATTGTGCGTCAGGAAGATGACCGTATACATATTGACATGTATATCATTGTTAGCTATGGAACAAAAATTTCAGAAGTAGCGCACAATGTCCAAACAAAAGTCAAATACACGCTGGATCATACAGTAGGTCTCGCAGTTGATTCCGTAAACATTTACGTTCAAGGAGTACGAGTGACGAACCCGTAGTTAGGAGGAAAACAAGAGTGTCTAAACGAATTTTAGATGGGAAAGCATTTGCAGACATGGTTCTGTATGGCGCGCACCATCTGTCTCAAAACGCAAAAGTAGTTGATGCGTTAAACGTATTTCCAGTTCCGGACGGAGATACGGGTACAAACATGAACTTATCGATGACATCTGGTGCAAAAGAAGTAAAACAGCTTCATACTGAAAAAATAGGGGAAGTGGCAGCAGGTCTTTCAAAAGGACTTTTAATGGGAGCCCGGGGAAACTCAGGCGTCATTTTATCACAGTTGTTTAGAGGTTTTGGAAAATCGATTGAGCAGAAAAGCGAAATCGATGCAAAGGAATTTGCAGCCGCTTTTCAGGCAGGTGTTGACACTGCCTATAAAGCCGTTATGAAACCGATTGAAGGCACAATTTTGACTGTCGCCAAAGATGCAGCCCAAAAAGCAGTTGCTACTGCTCAGACCGAAAGCGATATCATCGCGGTTATGGAAGCTGTAGTCAGTGAAGCTGCAGCTTCATTAGAACGGACACCTGAATTGTTGCCGGTGTTAAAAGAAGTCGGTGTTGTTGACAGTGGAGGTAAAGGGCTTTTATGTGTTTATCAAGGGTTTTTGGCCTCTTTGAAAGGAGAAAAACTTTCAAATCAGGTCACATCACTTCCAGCATTGGACGACCTTGTCAGCGCTGAACATCATAAAAATGCGCAAAGTCAAATGAGCACAGAAGATATTGAATTCGGTTATTGCACAGAATTTATGGTCAAGCTCGGTCAAGACCAACAAGCGTTTGATGAAGAGAATTTCCGCCAAGATTTAAGTCGTTTCGGCGATTCGCTGCTTGTCGTATCTGATGAAAACCTTGCGAAAGTTCATATTCATGCGGAATATCCGGGAGAAGTCTTAAGTTATGCGCAAAAATACGGTAGCTTAGTCAATATGAAAATTGAAAATATGCGAGAACAGCACAGTGCGATTATCAATCAAAATCAAACTGAAACAGCTACACAAAAGGTAACTGCTGAAAAGCAACCATATGGTATTGTGACGGTGGCAATGGGCAAAGGAATTGCAGAACTTTTCCAAAGTATTGGTGCAACAGCTGTAATAGAAGGCGGCCAGACGATGAATCCGAGCACAGAAGACATCGTTGCAGCGATTCAAAACACTCATGCAGACAACGTCGTGATATTGCCGAATAACTCAAATATTGTGATGGCGGCAAACCAAGCAGCAACTGTTGTTGAACAAAATGTGATCGTGATTCCGACAAAAACTGTTCCACAGGGAATGGCTGCATTGCTAGCCTTCAATCCTCAGCTTGAGATAAAAGAAAATGAGGCTACTATGCTTGAGGCGATCGAAGATGTCAAAAGCGGTCAGATCACATATGCGGTTAGAGACACGAACATTGATGGGATTGACATTAAAAAAGGCGATTTTATGAGCATCTTAAATGGAAAAATCGTTGACACCGCTACAGAACAATTGTCAGCAGCCAAAAAGCTGGTCTCTAAGATGATTGATGAAGACAGTGAAATTGTCACAATTATTAAAGGGGAAGATGCTTCACAAGAAGATGCCGAAGACCTTGCTCACTTTATTAGGGAAACGCATGATGAAGTCGAAGTCGAAGTTCATAACGGAAAACAACCGTTATACGCTTATATTTTATCTGTAGAATAATCATGTTTAAAAGGGTGCCCAACAGTCAATTTTGTGACTATTGGACGCCCTTTTCACATTTAAAAAACGCTCCTTCTTCCATTTTCAATGTATTGATGATTTTCTAAAATCCCGCTATAATAAGGCGGGAACAAATATTCGGAATTTATATATGGTAACAGTGACTGATTGTTGACATAACCCATCAGTGAAAATAAAAATTCAAGCAGTAATTTGATAGTTTCAACCAGATCACACAAAGTCAATCAAGCTGCATATTGATAAAAAACAATACGATGGATGTTCATTTCAAAGGCTGGGAGTATACAGAGTGTATCATTAACTAAAAGTCCCATCCAAATAAAAAAACGCTTTCATAAAGATGCATCATCTTTCTTGCCAATTGAGATATGATCGATTAGTCTAAAAAAAACGGCTTTTGGAGAATGGCGGACAATTTGTATGATTAAAGGGGGATATTGATGAAGTACAGAAGTGTGTTTGATATTATCGGACCGGTTATGATCGGACCATCAAGCTCCCACACCGCAGGCGCTGCGAGAATCGGGAGAGTGGCTAGAAGCCTGTTTGCGAGAGAGCCGCAAAAAATTATAGTATCTTTTTACGGCTCTTTTGCGGAAACCTATAAAGGACATGGGACAGATGTTGCGGTCATTGGCGGTCTCTTAGACTTTGACACATTTGATGAAAGAATAAAAGACGCCATTCGACTTGCCGAAGAAAAAGGAATTGAGATTGAGTTTCGCGAAGAAGAAGCGGTGCCAAAACATCCGAATACAGCCCGCATTCTTATCTCCGATCATCAAGGAACTCTTGAACTTGTGGGGATATCAATTGGCGGAGGTAAAATCGAAATTATCGAACTGAACGGCTTTGAACTTAGACTATCAGGAAATCACCCGGCTATTTTAGTGATTCATAATGACCGGTATGGGACAATTGCTGGTGTTGCTAATGTTCTGGCTAAATTCGCCATTAACATCGGTCATATGGAAGTTGCCAGAAAAGATGTCGGTCAAGAAGCACTCATGACGATTGAAGTGGACCAATTCATCGATCCGGTTGTCTTTGAAGAACTGAGAGCACTGCCGAATATCATTGATGTTACACAAATTGCTGACTAACAGGTAAGAAAAGAGGGGGATGACATGTTTCGAAATGTGAAAGAACTCATTGAGCTGACAAAAGAGAAAAATGCCTCCATATCAGAAATGATGATTAGGCAGGAAATCGAAGTTTCAGGGCGGACCCGGGAAACTATTTTTGAACAAATGGAAGAAAATTTAGCGGTTATGGAAGCTGCTGTTGAAAAAGGGATCACCGGGGTTAAGTCTCATTCTGGGCTAACCGGTGGAGATGCCGTTAAACTTCAAGCATATCTCCAAGCTGGAAAAGGAATATCAGGAGATGTGATTTTAGATGCTGTCAGTAAAGCGGTTGCGACAAACGAAGTCAATGCGGCAATGGGAACCATTTGTGCGACACCGACTGCAGGATCTGCCGGTGTTGTCCCAGGTACATTATTCGCAGTTAAACATAAGCTTAATCCGACGAAGGAACAGATGATCCGTTTTCTATTTACTTCAGGGGCATTTGGCTTTGTCGTAGCCAATAACGCTAGCATTTCCGGAGCAGCAGGCGGTTGCCAGGCTGAAGTTGGTTCAGCTTCGGGAATGGCAGCAGCAGCAATTGTAGAAATGGCTGGGGGAAACCCTGAACAATGTGCAGAAGCGATGGCGATCGCCTTGAAAAATGTACTCGGTCTTGTTTGTGATCCTGTTGCAGGGCTTGTCGAAGTTCCATGTGTGAAACGAAATGCAATGGGTGCTGCAAATGCAATGGTTGCAGCAGATATGGCACTTGCCGGTATTACAAGCCGAATTCCGTATGATGAAGTGATTGATGCAATGTATAAAATCGGGCAAACGATGCCGACAGCATTGAGAGAGACGGGGCGAGGGGGCTTGGCCGCAACACCGACAGGAAAGGAACTTGAGAAAAAAATATTTGGAGGGGCATCAGTGACACGTGGAAAATCATTTACAAACTAGTATATCTGCCATCAAAGGAGTCGGAGCGGAAACGGAGAAAACGTTAAATGAGCTCGGGATATACAACATTTCCGATCTGTTAAACTATTTTCCGTACAGATATGATGATTATGAGTTGCGTGATTTGGAAGACGTTGCACACGAGGAAAGAGTAACAATAGAAGGGAAGGTTCACAGTGAACCTTCTCTTACCTATTACGGAAAAAAACGGAGCCGCCTTACATTCCGGCTACTTGTAGGAAATTATTTAATTACAGCGGTTTGTTTTAACCGTCCATATTTGAAAAAGAAACTTACGCTTGGCTCTGTCATGACCATTTTAGGAAAATGGGACAAGCATAGGCAATCGATCATGGTTCAAGAATTAAAAAATGGACCACATCAGAATACTCAAACGATTGAGCCTATTTACTCAGTAAAAGAAAAGCTAACTGTTAAGATGATGCGGAAGCTGATTCAGGAAGCGATCAACAACCATTTACAATTTGCTCAGGACCTCTTGCCTGAAAAACTTCGGATCACATACAAACTCCTTCCTTATCAAGACGCGGTAAGAGCGATCCATCAACCAAAGACACGGGAAGCATTGAAACAGGCACGGCGCCGCTTTGTTTATGAAGAATTTTTACTATTTCAACTAAAGATGCAAGCGTTACGCAAGTTTGAAAGGGAACATTCTGACGGGCTCAAACATACCTTTAACATCGAGGCTGTCGATGCATTTGTTAACAGTCTTCCCTATACCTTGACAAATGCCCAGGCTAAAGCCCTAGATGATATTTTAAAAGATATGGTTTCTGATTTTAGAATGAATCGTTTACTGCAAGGTGATGTAGGATCGGGTAAAACGGCTGTCGCTGCCATTGCTTTGTACGCTTGTCTTCTTTCTGGTTATCAGGGAGCATTAATGGTTCCTACCGAAATCTTAGCGGAACAGCATGCTGATTCATTGGTTTCTTTATTTGCCCGGGAGGATGTTCGTATTGCGCTCTTAACTAGTTCTGTCAAAGGCAAGCGAAGGCGGGAGCTTCTAGAAAGATTAATAAACGGAGACATCGATATTTTAGTGGGGACACATGCCTTAATTCAGGAGGATGTTCATTTTAAACAGCTTGGGCTTGTCATCACTGATGAACAACATCGTTTTGGTGTAGAGCAGAGAAAAAAGTTGAGAAGTAAAGGCAAAGACCCTGATGTTCTCTTTATGACAGCGACACCGATTCCCCGGACACTTTCAATCACAGTTTTCGGTGAAATGGATGTCTCTGTTATTGATGAAATGCCGGCAGGGCGCAAACAAATTGAAACGTACTGGGTTAAACATGATATGTTGGAACGCATTATGGCTTTTATCGAAAAAGAGCTGAAAAAAAGTAGGCAGGCCTATGTGATCTGTCCGCTGATTGAAGAATCAGACAAGCTTGATGTCCAAAATGCGATCGATGTACACAGCATGTTGACTCATGCTTTTCAAGGAAGGTGGCAGATCGGACTCATGCACGGTAAATTGCCTAATGATGAGAAAGAACAAGTGATGAGACAGTTCAGTCAAAATGAATGTCAAATTCTTGTCTCAACGACTGTCGTTGAAGTCGGGGTGAACGTTCCAAACGCAACGATCATGGTCATTTATGATGCTGACCGTTTCGGACTCTCACAGCTACATCAGCTTCGCGGTCGGGTCGGGCGCGGTGATCACCAATCATATTGCATTCTAATGGCAGATCCAAAATCTGAAACGGGCAAAGAACGTATGGTGATCATGTCTGAAACAACAGACGGCTTTGAACTTTCAGAAAAAGATTTGGAATTAAGAGGACCGGGTGATTTTTTCGGAAAAAAACAAAGTGGAGTGCCTGAATTTAAAGTTGCAGATTTGGTTCATGACTATCGCGCTCTTGAGACAGCAAGACAAGATGCGACAGAGCTTATTTCATCAAAAGCGTTCTGGTCAGAAGACAAGTATGCCGGATTAAGAGAGTATTTACAGAACAGTGGAATAATGGATGGGGAAAAATTAAGTTGATCATCATAGACAAAGAATATTGCATTCTAATCTATGAAATTATATACTACTATTAGTACCTAGTCATAATTCCCGCGGATGGTGTTTATAAATATGAGAAAAAGTAAAAGAGAACGCCAAGAATTGCTGCAGCAGACCATTAATAGGACCCCATTTATAACTGATGAAGAGTTGGCGGAACAGTTTAATGTCAGCATTCAGACGATTCGTTTAGACCGTTTGGAACTTTCTATCCCTGAACTGAGGGAAAGAATTAAAAGTGTCGCAGAAAAGTCCCTTGAAGACGAAGTGAAATCACTTCCACTTGATGAAGTAATCGGGGAAATCATTGATCTTGAGCTGGATGATCAAGCGATTTCGATTCTTGAAATTAAAAAGGAACATGTTTTCAGTCGCAATCAAATTGCAAGAGGACATCATTTATTTGCTCAGGCTAACTCACTTGCTGTTGCAGTGATCAATGATGACCTTGCATTAACCGCTAAAGCGGATATTCGCTTCACCCGGCAAGTCAAACAAGGTGAACGGGTTGTGGCAAAAGCAAAAGTCGTTAAACTTGATAAAGAAAAAGGTAGAACGATTGTCAATGTTAACAGCTATGTTGCAGAGGACCCTGTGTTTTCAGGCGAATTTGTCATGTATCGTTCAAAACAATCTTAGAAGGTGGCGCATATGTCATGAGAATTGCTGTTGATGCTATGGGTGGCGACCATGCTCCTAAAGCCGTTATCGATGGTGTAATGAAAGCCATTGCGGATTTTAAAGATCTAGACATCACACTTGTTGGTGATCAAGAAAAAATTGCTGCTCATTTAACAGACCATGAGCGGATTCATATTAAACATGCAGAAGAAGTGATTGAAGCGACAGATGAGCCTGTTCGTGCTGTAAGAAGAAAGAAAAACTCGTCAATGGTTCTGATGGCTACAGAAGTTGCTGAGGGAAGAGCAGATGCCTGTATTTCTGCCGGGAATACAGGAGCCTTGATGACAGCTGGATTATTTGTCGTCGGCAGGATTGAAGGAATCGAAAGACCTGCCTTAGCACCGACTTTACCAACGGTATCTGGAGACGGTTTTCTCCTCCTTGATGTTGGTGCAAATGTAGATGCTAAACCTGAACACCTTGTTCAATATGCGATTATGGGGGCTGTTTACAGTGAACACGTTTTAGGTGTAAAGAACCCGAGAATTGGTCTATTGAATGTAGGGACAGAGGAAAAAAAAGGAAATGATCTAGCTAAACAGGCCTTTCAAAACCTAAAAAAATTAGACCTTAACTTTATTGGTAATGTTGAAGCGCGCGACATGCTAGATGGTGTTGCAGATGTCATTGTGACAGATGGCTTTACTGGAAACATTGCCTTAAAGACGGTCGAAGGTGCCGCACTATCGATTTTTAAAATGCTGAAAAGCACGCTCACCTCAAGTTTTGCGACGAAATTGGCTGCTTCTGTGCTAAAACCGAAGCTAAAAGAAATGAAAGCAAAAATGGACTACTCTGAATATGGAGGAGCCGGACTGTTTGGCTTGAAAGCGCCTGTCATTAAAGCGCATGGTTCTTCTGATGAATCAGCTATTTATCATGCCATCCGTCAGGCGAGAGGAATGGTCACTCAAAATGTTGCGTCATGTATTGAACAAAAGATTAAACAAAAAACAGATGAATAGTCTGGAGGTTTTTTGAAAATGGGTAAGATTGCTTTTTTATTCCCTGGTCAGGGATCCCAGCATATTGGCATGGGACTTGAACTGTATCAAAAAGAGCCGAAAGCAAGACAGATATTCGAGGAAGCAGATCAAACGTTGGAAACAAACTTAAGCTCTCTTATGTTTGAAGGAGATGCAAAAGAATTAACACTTACATACAATGCCCAACCTAGCCTGCTAACGGCAAGCATCGCCGCGCTTGAAAAACTAAAGGAATTCGGTATAACAGCCGATTTCATGGCTGGACATAGTCTAGGTGAATATTCGGCATTAGTAGCTTCTGGCGCAATGTCCTTTAAGGATGCTGTTTATGCTGTTAGAAAACGGGGCGAATTTATGAATGAAGCTGTCCCGGCTGGAGAAGGAGCGATGGCCGCGATTCTGGGCATGGATCGTGAAGCACTAAAAAATGTAACAGATCAAGTGTCCAAAGAAGGGAATCTTGTTCAACTGGCAAACTTAAACTGTCCCGGACAAATTGTCATTTCAGGAACTGCAAAAGGGGTTGAACACGCCTCAGAACTTGCGAAAGAACATGGCGCAAAGCGAGCAATTCCACTTGAAGTCAGCGGGCCGTTTCATTCTGAGCTCATGAAACCTGCTGCCGAAAAATTGCAGGAAGTCCTTGATCATTGCCAGATCGAAAATGCATCCACACCTGTTATTTCTAATGTAACGGCTGATGTTGTGACAGATAAAGAAGACATTAAACAAAAACTGATTGAACAGTTGTATTCACCTGTTCGCTTCGAGGAATCGATTAGCAGATTGATTGACGAAGGTGTTACAACTTTCATTGAGATCGGTCCGGGCAAAGTTTTATCTGGACTTGTTAAAAAAGTGAATCGTAGAGTTCAAACAATTGCTGTATCAGACCCGAATACAATTGAGCTTGCTGTTCAAACTTTGAAGGAGGAACATGGACATGCTGGAGAATAAAACCGCAGTTGTCACCGGTGCTTCAAGAGGAATTGGCCGGGCAATCGCACTGGATTTGGCTAAACATGGAGCAAATGTCACGGTCAATTATGCAGGAAATGAAGCGAAGGCAAACGAAGTTGTTGATGAGATTAAAGCGCTCGGCCGAGATGCGGTTGCGATCAAAGCTGATGTTTCAAAAGCTGATGATGTTCAAGCGATGATGAAACAAACAATTGAACGTTTTGGTTCCCTCGATATTCTTGTCAACAATGCCGGTATTACGAAAGACAATCTGTTGATGAGAATGAAAGAGAATGAATGGGATGATGTCATCAACATAAACTTAAAAGGTGTGTTCAACTGTTCAAAAGCGGTGACAAGACAGATGATGAAACAAAGAAGCGGTCGAATTATCAATGTCGCCTCAGTTGTGGGAGTGATCGGAAACGCCGGACAAGCTAATTATGTCGCTGCAAAATCAGGTGTCATTGGTTTAACAAAAACCTTGGCAAAAGAGCTCGCTTCAAGACATATTACTGTGAACGCGATTGCACCAGGGTTTATCTCAACAGAAATGACAGATAAACTGACAAAAGAGCTTCAAGATGAGATGTTAAAGCAGATTCCGCTTGCCCGTTTTGGCGAGCCTTCAGACATTAGCAATGTCGTTGTTTTCCTTGCCTCTGAACAATCTCGTTACATGACCGGTCAGACATTAAATATTGATGGCGGAATGGTCATGATTTAAATTTCTCTGGTTTTTTAAAAATGAATCAACTATAATACTTGAGGGGAGGTGAATAGCTATGGCAGACGCATTAGAGCGTGTAACAAAAATCATCGTAGACCGCCTTGGTGTAGATGAGGCTGACGTCACTCTTGAAGCCTCATTTAAAGAGGACTTAGGAGCTGACTCCCTGGATGTAGTTGAGCTGGTCATGGAACTTGAAGACGAGTTTGACATGGAGATTTCTGACGAAGATGCTGAAAAGATTGCAACAGTCGGTGACGCTGTGAACTACATAAATAGTAAGCAGTAAGCTCTAACTTAAAGTCCCGTTTAAAGACGGGGCTTTATCCCTTTATTATGCTTAGAAAAGCCGAACCAAGACCAAGCCTACCTGATTTTATAGGAGGCCAGGTATACTTGAGGTACCTAGATGGAGGTTGCTATGTCAAAACATTCTCATTTCAAAGACAGAAAAGTGTTTCATAAAAAAGTGGAACAGTTTAAACAGTTTCAAGAACGAATTTCGGTTCAATTTCAAAATGAGAAGCTTTTATACCAAGCGTTTACACATTCATCTTATGTGAATGAGCATCGAAAGAAGCCTTATGAAGATAATGAAAGGCTTGAATTTTTAGGAGATGCTGTTTTGGAACTGACAATTTCTCAATTTTTATACGCTAAATACCCGGCAATGAGCGAGGGTGATTTGACAAAATTGAGAGCGGCGATTGTATGTGAGCCTTCATTGGTTTCTCTGGCCCATGAGCTTTCTTTTGGAGAGCTTGTTCTTTTGGGGAAAGGAGAAGAAATGACAGGTGGAAGAAAGCGGCCGGCACTGTTAGCTGACGTGTTTGAAGCTTTTATCGGTGCGCTTTATCTTGATCAAGGGCTTGAATCTGTCGTAACCTTTCTGAAAGCTTATGTCTTCCCAAAAATCGATGAAGGTGCTTTTTCTCATGTGATGGATTTTAAAAGTCAACTTCAGGAATTTGTACAGCGTGATGGACGAGGTTCTTTAGAGTACAAGATTCTTCAGGAGAAAGGTCCAGCACATAACCGTGAATTTGAAGCCAATGTATCGCTTAAAGGGGAAGTACTGGGAATAGGAAGCGGCCGATCCAAAAAAGAAGCTGAACAGCATGCTGCCCAAGAAGCGTTGGAAAAGTTACAAAAACACCATATTGAACAATGAATCCCCCTTGCCAAAAACAGGGGGATTTCAGTATATTAGCGCCTTTTATGAAAAGGTATGATAGAATTGTAATACTTTAATACAGAGGAGGATCAGGATGTTCCTCAAACGTTTAGATGTCATTGGATTTAAATCGTTTGCAGAACGAATTTCTGTAGATTTTGTAAAAGGTGTAACAGCTGTTGTCGGACCTAATGGCAGCGGAAAAAGCAATATTACAGACGCGATTCGCTGGGTATTGGGGGAACAGTCCGCCAAATCACTCAGAGGTGGCAAAATGGAAGACATTATTTTTGCTGGAAGTGATTCGCGAAAAAAGCTGAATCTTGCTGAAGTGACGCTGACGCTTGATAATGAAGAGCATTTTCTCCCGATTGACTTTCACGAAGTCAGTGTGACAAGGAGAGTTTACAGATCAGGCGAAAGTGAGTTTCTTATCAACAATCAATCTTGCCGCTTAAAAGATATCATCGATCTTTTTATGGATTCAGGGCTTGGTAAAGAAGCGTTTTCAATTATCAGTCAAGGGAAAGTCGAAGAAATTTTAAGCAGCAAAGCAGAGGAACGAAGAAGCATTTTTGAAGAGGCAGCCGGTGTACTAAAATATAAATCAAGAAAGAAAAAAGCTGAAAACAAACTGTTTGAAACGCAAGACAATTTGAACCGTGTCGAAGATATTCTTCATGAACTTGAGGGACAAGTCGAACCTTTAAAAGTACAAGCATCAATCGCTAAAGATTATCTTGAAAAAAAGGAAGAGCTTGAAAAAATCGAGATTGCTTTGACAGCATTTGATATAGAAGAACTTCATAAAAAATGGGAGGCTCTTGGAGAAAAAGTCGAGAAGGCAAAAGATGAGGAAATGTCGGCATCTGCCTCTATCCAAGGAAAAGAAGCTAAAATCGAACAAGCGCGAGATAAAATGCAGGCGCTTGACGAATCGATTGACGAACTTCAACAAGTGCTCCTTCTAACAAGTGAAGAACTTGAAAAACTAGAAGGCAGAAAAGAAGTTTTAAAAGAACGAAAAAAGAATGCATCCAAAAACAGAGCACAACTCGAAGAAACGATTGTTAAGCGTGGAGAAAAAGAAAAAGACTTAAATGAAAAAATAACCAAACAAAAAATGGTTTATGAAAAGCTCCAAGCTGAAGTGAAAGAGATCAAAAAGCAAGTCAAAGATAAAAATCAAGCACTCTCAATGTACAGTGAAAATGTCGAAGAAGAAATCGAACAGCTGAAAAGCGATTATTTTGAACTTTTAAATGAACAGGCTTCGATTCGAAATGAGTTGCAATTTATTGAAGATCAGATGTCTCAATCTACTCACCAACAAAAACGTCTTGCAGATCATAACGAAAAGTATTTGGATGAACGACAGGAACTCACAGAACAAAAAACAAAAACAGAACAAGAGTTCACCCTGCTTGATGAACAGCTTTATACCCAAATTCAGGCTTATCGGGACACACAAAAAAGCTATGAACAAAAGAAAAGCCAGTATGAAAAGAAAGAGTCAGCTCTTTATCAAGCTTATCAGTATGTCCAGCAAGCTCGTTCAAAAAAAGAAATGCTTGAGACCATGCAAGAAGACTTTTCTGGATTTTATCAAGGTGTTAAAGAGGTACTGAAAGCTAGAAACGAACTGCCGGGTATCCATGGGGCGATTGCTGAGCTCATTCAAACAGACCAAAAGTATGAAACAGCAATCGAAATTGCCTTGGGTGCTTCAGCACAGCATGTTGTGACAGAACATGAAGATGCAGCAAGACAAGCGATTCAGTATTTGAAAAAACATTCATTTGGACGAGCAACATTTCTCCCGCTTTCTGTGATGAAAGAGAAGTATATCCAGTCTCATGACATTGCACTTGCCAAAGAAAACCCGTCATTTATCGGAACTGCCAGTGAACTTGTTTCATATGACTCATCATACAGGACGGTTGTCCAATATCTACTTGGCAATGTGCTGATTACAGAGCATTTAAAAGGTGCTAACGAGCTTGCCAAACGGCTTGGACATAGATACCGGATTGTTACGCTTGAAGGGGATGTCGTCAATCCAGGCGGCTCCATGACGGGTGGAGCTGTGAAGAAAAAAACCAGTTCACTTTTAGGGCGTACAAGAGAGCTGGAAGCGATGACAGAACGTCTTCAGGAAATGGAAAGGAAATCCCAACTGCTTGAAGATGAAGTGAAAACCTTAAAAATAGAGATCCAAGCTCTTGAAAAACAGCTTCAAACATTGCGTGAAGATGGTGAACGTTTAAGAAGTGAACAACAGCAATTGAAAGGCCGACTTTATGAACTAGAAGTTGCCGAAAAAAATGTCAACAGTCATTTGGAACTGTATGACAGAGAAAAAGCGGAGCTTCTTGAAGAAGATAGCACAAAAAAACAGCGAACATTAGAACTTGAAGAAAAACTTAAAGTCGTTGCTGAAAGCTTGAAGAAACTTGATGGAGAAATCGAGCATCTGACGGAAAGAAAGCAGACGCAAACATCAACAAAAGAAACACTACAAAGCGAGTTGACTGATTTAAAAGTTGTGCTAGCGAAAACGGAACAGTCTTGTGCACATGAACGAGAAAAACTCACTAGGTTAGAAGAAGAATTTTCTGAAAATGAGCAAGCTTTGAAAGTTGTCGAAGAAGACCTCTCATTTCTGACCACAGAAATGTCATCAAGTTCAAATGGTGAGGAAAAGCTTGAGGACGCAGCGAAAAAGAAATTGAATGATAAAAATAAAACTGTGGAACTTATCGCCTCAAGAAGAGATCAGCGAGCAAAACTGCAAAAAGGGCTTGAAACAGAAGAGCTTGAACTAAAAGAAATGAAACGTCAATATAAACAAATGGCAGGTCTTTTGAAAGATGAAGAAATTAAGCTCGGGCGTATGGAAGTGGAATTGGATAATTTGATTGCTTTTCTGCGTGAAGAGTATGGTTTATCATTTGAAGCGGCGAAGGAAAAATATTCTTTGGAACTAGCGGCTGAAGAGGCGAGAAAGCGCGTAAAGCTCATCAAACTAGCGATCGAAGAACTTGGCACAGTCAATCTTGGAAGCATTGAAGAGTACGAACGAGTGAATGAACGCTACGTCTTTCTCACGGAACAAAAGGATGATCTGCTTGAAGCGAAAAATACGCTCTTTCAAGTGATTGAAGAAATGGATGATGAAATGACGAAGCGGTTTGCGGAAACCTTTACCCAGATTCGTTCCCATTTCGAAGAAGTATTCCGCGCGTTATTCGGGGGTGGAAGAGCTGAATTAAAGCTGACAGATCCCGAAGATTTACTTCATTCAGGTGTAGAGATTATCGCTCAACCTCCTGGTAAAAAGCTGCAAAATTTAAGTCTCCTTTCCGGAGGAGAACGGGCTCTGACAGCGATTGCTCTCTTGTTCTCGATTCTTAAAGTCAGACCTGTTCCATTCTGTGTGCTGGATGAAGTAGAAGCAGCACTTGATGAAGCAAATGTGTTCCGCTTTGCACAATATTTGAAAAAATATAGCTGTGAAACCCAATTTATTGTCATTACTCATCGAAAAGGTACGATGGAAGAAGCCGATGTTCTTTATGGTGTGACAATGCAGGAATCAGGTGTTTCTAAGCTTGTTTCCGTTAAACTGGAAGATACAAAAGAATTAGTTTAAGTAAAGCGAGGTTACGATGATGAGTTTTTTTAAGAAACTGAAAGAGAAGATCACAAAGCAAACCGATTCTGTCTCGGGAAAGTTTAAAGAAGGCTTGACCAAAACAAGACATTCGTTTCAGGAGCGAGTCAATGAACTCGTTTCCCGCTACCGAAAAGTAGATGAAGACTTTTTCGAAGAGCTTGAAGAAGTACTGATCGGAGCGGATGTTGGCGTATCAACTGTGATGGAGTTGATTGATGAACTGAAGAGTGAAGTCAAACGAAAAAACATCCAAGATCCGAAAGAGGTGCGGGCTGTTATTTCTGAAAAGCTGGTTGAGATTTATGAAGGCGGAGAGGAAGAAGTCTCAGAGCTTAACGTAGAGGATGACCGTTTAAACATTATCTTGTTTGTCGGTGTTAATGGTGTTGGAAAAACAACAACGATCGGTAAACTAGCTCACCAATTTGTGAAGGAAGGAAAAAATGTCGTCCTTGCTGCTGGAGACACGTTCCGTGCAGGAGCGATCGATCAGCTTGAAGTGTGGGGAGAACGAGTTGGCGCACATGTTGTTAAACAGGCTGAAGGTTCAGATCCGGCAGCTGTAATCTATGATGCTGTTCAGGCGGCGAAAGCAAGAGGTGCTGATGTCCTTCTTTGTGATACAGCAGGACGACTGCAAAACAAGGTGAACTTGATGAATGAACTTGAAAAGGTGAAACGCGTCATTCAGCGTGAAGTGCCTGAAGCGCCTCATGAAGTGCTGCTTGTCTTAGATGCGACAACAGGTCAAAATGCCATGACACAGGCGAAAGAGTTCTCAAAAGCGACAGATGTATCAGGAATTGTGCTAACAAAACTTGATGGAACGGCAAAAGGCGGAATTGTTTTGGCGATTCGTCATGAACTGAACATTCCCGTTAAATTTGTCGGACTTGGAGAAAAAATGGATGACTTACAGCCATTTAATGCAGAGTCTTATGTTTACGGCTTGTTTTCAGATTTGATCGACACAGAAAACTAGTTCTTGATAAATGACAAGGTAAAAACTTGACACTTAAAACAAATCACAGTAAACTAATGTATTGTAAAGGGATTTGACTTAACAAAGGGGAGAGTCTCATGACGCTTGAAAAAACAACGAGAATGAATTACCTATTTGATTTCTATCAGTCGTTGTTGACATCTAAACAAAAAAGCTACATGTCGCTTTACTACTTAGACGATTTCTCCCTTGGCGAAATAGCTGAAGAATATCATGTCTCAAGGCAAGCTGTCTATGATAACATTAAACGGACTGAAGCCATGCTTGAGCAATATGAAGAAAAGCTACTTTTGTTTAAAAAATTTCAAGAGCGCAAAAAAATATTTGAACAGTTAAGAAAATTGACTGCTGATCAGACTGAAACGGTCAGACTGATTGATGCGCTTGAGGAATTAGATTAGGAGGCGGCAATTAAAATGGCATTCGAAGGATTAGCCGACCGACTGCAGAAAACGATTTCTAAAATCCGTGGCAAAGGAAAAGTAACAGAACAGGACGTTAAAGAAATGATGCGTGAAGTTCGTTTAGCACTCCTTGAAGCGGATGTCAACTTTAAAGTCGTTAAAGATTTTGTGAAAAAGGTAAGTGAACGAGCTGTCGGTCAGGACGTCATGAAAAGTCTGACACCAGGACAACAAGTCATTAAAGTTGTCAAAGAGGAACTGACAGTGCTGATGGGCGGAGAAGAAAGTAAAATTGCCACAGCAAAACGTCCACCAACTGTGATTATGATGGTTGGTTTACAAGGAGCCGGTAAAACGACAACAACCGGAAAACTTGCCAATCTGCTTCGTAAAAAGCATAATCGCAATCCGCTCTTAGTAGCAGCTGATATTTACCGACCAGCAGCAATTAAGCAATTGGAAACACTCGGAAAACAGCTAAGTATGCCCGTCTTTTCACTTGGTGATCAAGTCAGCCCGATCGATATTGCTAAACAGGCGATTGAAAAGGCGAAAGAAGACCATCATGATTATGTACTTATCGATACAGCCGGACGTCTTCATATTGATGAAGAACTGATGGATGAATTGCACAAAGTAAAAGAAATCGCTCAGCCGGAAGAAATATTCCTTGTTGTTGATTCGATGACAGGGCAGGATGCGGTTAATGTTGCGAAAAGTTTTAACGACCAGCTTGGTGTAACAGGGGTTATCCTGACCAAACTTGATGGTGATACAAGAGGTGGTGCGGCTTTATCAATTCGCGCTGTCACAAATACGCCGATCAAATTTGCCGGACTCGGTGAAAAACTTGATGCACTCGAACCGTTTCATCCTGAACGAATGGCTTCACGAATTCTTGGTATGGGTGATGTGCTGACCTTGATCGAAAAAGCCCAAGCAAATGTTGATGAAGAAAAAGCAAAAGAGCTTGAGCAAAAAATGAAAAATATGAGCTTTACGCTTGATGACTTTTTAGAACAGCTTGGCCAGGTTCGCAATATGGGTCCGCTTGATGAGCTTATTCAAATGATGCCTGGTGCAGGTAAAATGAAAGGCTTAAAAAATGTCAAAGTTGATGAAAAACAGCTCAACCATGTTGAAGCGATCATTAAATCGATGACAGGAAAAGAAAAAGAACAACCTGAAATCATAAATGCTAGTAGACGCAAACGAATTGCGAAAGGTAGCGGAACATCAGTTCAGGAAGTCAACCGTCTTTTAAAACAATTTGAAGACATGAAAAAAATGATGAAGCAAATGACAAACATGACAAAAGGGAAGAAAAAAGGTTTTAAATTACCCTTTATGTAAACTCGTTTTCTGATGATCAAAACGTTGTTAAGAAAAAATACTTTACAAACACTTTTATCATTGTTAATATACTATCTTGTTGAAATATTTTCGGAGGTGCTAGTAAAATGGCAGTAAAAATTCGTTTAAAACGTATGGGAGCAAAAAAATCTCCTTTCTATCGTATTGTTGTAGCAGATTCTCGTTCACCACGTGACGGTCGTTTCATTGAAACAGTCGGAACTTACAACCCGGTAGCGAAACCAGCAGAGGTAAAAATCGATGAAGAGCTTGCTCTTAAATGGCTTCAAACAGGAGCTAAACCGTCTGACACGGTGCGCAACCTTTTCTCAAAAGAAGGTATTATGGAAAAATTCCACAATGCTAAACAAAGTAAGTAATGAGTGATCTACACTTGGAAGAGCTGATTGTATCTCTAGTCAAACCGCTTGTGGATCATCCTGATGATATTCGGGTAACCAAAGAGGAACAACATCAACAGATCATTCTCCGTCTTTCTGTCAATCAAGAAGACACCGGTAAAATCATCGGGAAAAAAGGACGGACTGCAAGAGCGATACGTTCTGTGTTGTTTGCGGCTGGCGCACAGTCTTCTAAGAAAGTTCAACTTGAGATTGCAGACTAAGGGAGAGGGTTTAAAACCTCCCCCTTTTTTATCATGAGAGAAAAAATCACTTGGATGAGTAGGTGATGTATCATGCAAATTATTCAGCGTGTAACCGTCATGCAAATCTTAACTGAAAATAGTAAGAAAAAACTGCTCGCCTTCTTTGAAGAAAAAAAAGAAATGCTAGAACGTGAATGCAGCCAACTTTACTTTCAACTTAGAAAACATGAAAAAGAACATCACAATGCAGCAGCAGCCGAATCATTCAAAAAAGAAATTGAAAAGCGCCACGATAAAATGAAAATGATCGACTTTCAAATTCATCAAATTCATACGCTCCCATTAGGCAGTGAAGTGAAAGAAAAAGAAGTTGATGCTTTGTTAAATATTGAAGTCGGTGATCATTGGAATGAGATGACTTCAGGAAAAACAATCGTAATTGAAGACGGAATCGTCAATGAAATTCGTCCGAGGTGAAGTGAAAACATGCAGAAACGATGGTTTAATGTAGGGAAAATTGTCAATACTCATGGAGTGAAAGGTGAAATACGTGTCATTTCAAAAACTGATTTTCCTGAAGAACGATATCAACCTGGAAACACGCTTTACATATTTACAGAACAACAGGAAGAACCCATTCAAGCAACGGTAAGTTCGCATCGGCTTCATAAACAATTTCATCTTTTGCAATTTAAAGAGATATCAACATTAACTGAAGCTGAAAAATTAAAAAATGCTTTGATTAAAGTTCCAGAAGACCAGTTAGGTCAATTGGCAGCAGATGAATACTACTTTCATGAAATTATCGGCTGTGATGTTTTCTCAGAAGAAGGAGATCAAATCGGTAAGGTGAAAGAAATTTTAACTCCCGGTGCAAATGATGTTTGGGTCATAGCACGCCCTGGTCAAAAAGATGTGCTGATCCCTTATATCGAATCTGTCGTAAAAAGCATTAACGTCAAAGAAAAAATGATTAAGATTCATATGATGGAAGGATTACTTGACGAATGAGAATTGATTTTTTAACACTTTTTCCAGAAATGTTTGAAGGTGTACTAGGTTCTTCAATTCTTCAGAAAGCCCAAGAGAAACACGCTGTCAATTTTCATGTCGTTAATTTCCGGGCTTATTCTGATAATAAGCATCAAACTGTTGATGATTATCCATACGGCGGTGGCGCAGGTATGGTTTTAAAACCGCAGCCTGTCTTTGATGCAGTCAAAAACTTGAGTAGTGAAGCAGAGAAAGATCCCCGCATTATCATTGTTTGTCCTCAAGGTGAGCGCTACACTCAAAAAAAAGCGGAAGAGCTTGCCAAAGAAGAACACTTAATGTTTATTTGCGGCCATTATGAAGGGTATGATGAGCGAATCAGAGAACACCTGGCAACAGACGAGATTTCTATTGGTGACTTTGTGCTGACAGGTGGCGAACTGCCGGCGATGATGATTGCTGATAGTGTTGTCAGACTGTTACCGGGGGTCCTCGGCAAAGAAGAATCACACCTTGAAGATTCTTTTAGTACGGGTCTACTCGAACATCCGCATTACACACGCCCTGCAGATTATAAAGGCTTAAAAGTTCCCGATGTTCTCATCTCTGGAAACCATGCCAAGATTAACGAATGGAGACGAAAAGAGTCGCTCAAACGGACATTTTTAAGACGACCTGATCTTCTCGAACATTATTCTTTATCAGATGAAGAAAGAAAATGGATGTCAGAATGGGAAAACCGCTAGATTCTATTGCGTCTTGTAGAAAGGTATGATATGATACTACTTGTGACTTGAACGGGACTCTCGTTTAAGTTTGAAAACGATGTTCCGCTGTGGTCGTTATTCGCCCATGAGCATCTGTTGGAAGGAGTTGAAGACGATGCAAAAATTGATTCAAGAAATCACAAAAGAACAACTACGCACTGATTTGCCTGCGTTCCGTCCTGGTGACACTTTACGTGTACACGTTAAAGTTGTTGAGGGTAACCGTGAACGTATTCAGGTTTTTGAAGGTGTTGTGATCAAGCGTCGTGGTGGTGGAATCAGCGAAACTTTCACAGTTCGTAAAATTTCTTACGGTGTTGGAGTTGAGCGTACATTCCCATTGCACACACCAAAAATCGCGAAAATCGAAGTTGTCCGTCATGGTAAAGTACGCCGTGCGAAACTTTATTACTTACGTGAACTTCGTGGAAAAGCGGCTCGTATTAAAGAAATTAGACGATAATGATAATGAACGAAAAGAGCTTGTTAACCATAACAGGCTCTTTTTTTATAGATGATCTACATAAACAGAAAGAAGGTGGTCTTTGTGGTCATTCAATGGTTTCCTGGACATATGGCGAAAGCAAGGCGGGAAGTAACGGAAAAATTAAAGTTGATCGATATTGTATATGAACTTGTTGATGCGAGAATCCCCATGTCCTCAAGAAATCCGATGATCGAAGATATTTTGAAGCACAAACCGCGGATCATGCTGCTCAACAAAGCGGATAAAGCTGATTCACTGGTGACGAATAAGTGGAAACAGCATTTTGAAGCAGATGGTATTCCCTCACTTGCAATCAATTCTGTCAATGGGCAGGGATTAAATCAAATTTTACCTGCTTCAAAAGAGTTGCTAAAAGAAAAATTTGACAAAATGAAAGCGAAAGGTGTCAAGCCGCGAGCGATTAGGGCGTTAATTGTCGGTATTCCTAATGTGGGAAAATCGACTTTGATTAATCGGCTTGCCAAAAAAAATATTGCCAAAACCGGTGATAGACCTGGAGTGACAACAGCACAGCAATGGGTAAAAGTCGGCAAAGAATTAGAGCTTCTCGATACGCCGGGGATTTTATGGCCGAAGTTTGAAGATGAGCTCGTTGGCTTAAAGCTTGCGGCGACAGGAGCCATTAAAGATTCAATTATCAATTTACAGGATGTTGCAGTATTCGGTTTACGCTTTTTAGAAGAGCGCTATCCTGAGCGTTTAAAGAACCGCTATGATTTGGTAGAGATCCCTGAAGAGATCGCACAACTGTTTGATGAGATCGGTAAAAAACGCGGGTGTCTAATGGCTGGTGGTGCGATTGATTATGATAAAACAACAGAGGTCATTATTCGAGATATCAGGACAGAAAAATTTGGGCCACTCTCATTTGAAAAGCCTGAAGAAATTGAAAAAGGCACGCTTTAAAAAGAGGCGGGTCTTTATTTTTTATTAAGATCTACCGATAAAAAAAATAGGGGAGAAACGAGTTGAAAACATTAACTGTAAAAGAAGTGAAAGAATGTCTTCAGTCAGTGAAGGTAAAGGATGATCCGTTTATTAAGCAATGCTTGAAAGATGGGCGCAAAAGCGTTCAAGCGCTCGTTACAGCCTGGCTGAAGCAAAATGAAAGACTATTGGCTATGCAGGAAGATTGGTGGACGATGACCTCCTATGAACGGTCACTAACAGAGCATGGCTATCAATATATCGCTGGAATTGATGAAGCTGGCCGGGGTCCTTTAGCAGGACCTGTTGTTGCCGCTGCAGTCATCTTAACTAAAGATTGTGAAATATTAGGTCTGACTGATTCGAAAAAACTTTCCAAACAAAAACGAGAAGATTACTATTCTTTCATTATGGAAGAAGCACGAGCTGTTGGAGTGGGGATTGTTGCTGCAGATGTTATTGATGATATCAATATTTATGAAGCGTCTAAGCAGGCGATGACAAAAGCGGTTCAGTCACTGTCTATTGCTCCCGATCACCTGCTGATTGATGCCATGTCACTCCCGTTAGTGACCAAGCAGACATCATTGATTAAAGGTGATGCCAAAAGCGCATCAATCGCTGCTGGCGCGTGCATTGCAAAGGTAACAAGAGATAAGTTGATGGACGAATATGCCGACAAATATCCAATGTACGGTTTTGAAAAGCACAAAGGTTATGGAACGAAAGAACATTTGGATGCTTTAGCTAAGTATGGACCGTCACCTATTCATCGCAGATCGTTTGCACCTGTACTAGCCCACTTAAACAAATAGCGGAGGGAGAAGGATTTTGATGATGCTAAATGAATTACATAAAAGCCTGATTACCCAATTTGAAAATTCCGATTCTCTCCAACGGATGAGCGGGGCTGAGACGGACCAAAAAAAGCTGTTAATCGGCAAAGTGCTCAAGTTTATCAGTGAACAGTATGCTGAAATTCAAGTTGGTAACACAAAATGGCAGGGGCGACTTGAAACACCGCTCACAACAAATACGTATTATTGGTTTTCTTATGAAAAGAAAGCGGATGAACCACAAGGTCGCCTTCAAGTCGTTGAAGCATTTGACAAAAATCCGAAGACAGTACAGGATGCCGCTGTAAAGCTTTTGGATGGCCTCTCACTGAAAAGCACAAAGGAGGCCGTGTTTTTAGTCGGAGCACTGCTGAAAGAGCAGCAACCGATCAAGGAAAATGATCTGAAAGCAGCAATCAAATGGCTTGAAAACTTACCGAAGTCACAAATTCAAAAAGGTATGGACGCTGTTATCTTTGCATTGAAACGGCAACTTCCTGTTCATCCGGGCGTCCTTGATTCAATTTTAGCTGTGAAAGATCCAGTTTCAATGAGCAGTCAAATTGGTAAGCTGTATGAAGCAATTAGCCATGAGCCACAACACACGGCAGGCTTGGAAAAGCTGAAAAGTGCGCTTCTTCCAATTTTGAACGTTGAGACGGAAATTCAGGCAGAAAACCTACTGCAAATTCTTTCTGACAAAGCGAGACCAGCAGGCAAAGAAACACAGCCGACTTCACTGTTACAGACCGCACAAGGGGGGGAGCTTGCAAATGAACAAGACAATAAAATGACTCATCCAAAGCTTCATGAACCTGCACTGGCAAAAGAAATTTTGGCGAAATTAACAACACTGGCTGAACAGAAAGGGACAACATTAGTTGAAGAAGCTATCACTTGGATGAAATCACTGCAATCCCATAAACCGATGACATTTGCTATGTTAACAGAAAGTGAAACAGAGTTGTTGCAGCACATCATCAAGGAGTCCGCGCCTTCCTTAACAAATAAAACAGATGTACTTACTGCCTTGTTTAAAATGAAAAACCTGTTAGGTGTAAAAGATGAACTGTCTTTTGTAAAAGCGCTCGAAAGCGGTGGTGTGACTAAAGAGCAAAGCCTGCAGTCATTAAAGCTTGTCCTTAATGAAATGCGCCATTCTCAGGATCTTTCACCTTCTGTTAAACAGGAAGTAAACGAAGTGTTTAATCGATTAAACGGTCAGTTGTTTTTGCAGCATGACCAATCAACACAAAGCCAGCTTTTTCTTTCATACCCATTGTTCTCTAAGCACAGTGTTCAGGATTTAACGGTTTTCTTTAATGGTCAAAAAAAAGAAGATGGTAAAATTGATCCTTCCCAGTGTCGTCTCATGTTTTATCTGCAGTTGGACGCACTTAAAGAAACAGTTGTTGATTGTTTTATTCAACAAAAAGTCATGACAGTTACGGTTGAGACGGGCTTTGATTTGCAGAGGCTCATTGACCCATTGTTCCCCTCTTTAAAAGAAAAATTGAAAGAGCTTGGTTATAGCTTGTCAAGTGTTACGGCAAAAAAGCGGGAACATCTTCAAATGACGTCCTGTATGGAAAGTCAGTTTGAACAGATGACACAGTACACTTTGGATGTGAAAATATGAAAGACATGGTGCCATTAAGAAAGGCTGTTGCTCTACATTATGATGAAATGAAAGATAAAGCACCGAAAGTAGTTGCTAAAGGATCGGGATACACGGCTGAAAAAATCATTCTAGAGGCAAAAAAAGCAGGAGTTCCCATACAAGAGGATCCAACTCTTGTCGAATTAATGCGCCACCTTGAGCTTGATGATCATATTCCAGAAGCACTCTATGAAATTGTAGCAGAAATTTTTTCATTTATCTATTCATTGGACGATGAAATGAAAAAGGGGGAATAACCTTTAAAAAAGGCGATTCCCTCTTTTAATTTTATATTTTTAATAAAGTAAAAGTTTGAATGTTTAGAAGGATTTTACGATTTTGTAGCGAATTCTGGACAATCTTTCTATGATTATATAAAATGAAAGCGCAGTCTATTATTATTTTTGCTACATAAGTTAGGAGGATGGGAAATGAATATCCATGAGTGCCAAGGGAAAGAGGTCCTCAAGCAGTATGGGGTGACCGTTCCGGAAGGTAAAGTGGCATTTACAGCAGATGAAGCGGTAAAAGCAGCAGAAGGATTGTCAAGCCCGATTTATGTCGTGAAAGCACAGATTCACGCAGGCGGGCGCGGTAAAGCAGGAGGGGTAAAAATTGCAAAATCAAAAGATGAAGTGAGAACGTATGCGGAAGAATTGTTGGGGAGAACGCTTGTCACTCACCAAACAGGTGCTGACGGGCAAACAATAAAACGCTTACTTATTGAAGAAGGCTGCGATATTAAAAAGGAATACTATGTTGGGCTCGTTCTTGACAGAGCGGCGTCACGAATCGTCCTGATGGCTTCTGAAGAAGGCGGGACAGAAATTGAAGAAGTCGCCGCAAAAACGCCGGAAAAAATCGTTAAAGTTGTGATTGATCCAGCGGTTGGACTGCAAAGCTATCAAGCGAGAAAAGTCGCTTTCGCCATTCATATTCCAAATGAACTGATCGGTCAGGCTGTTCAATTCATGATGGGGCTGTACAGGGCATTTGTTGAAAAAGATTGTTCGATTGCCGAAATAAACCCGCTTGTCGTGACAGGCGATGGGGAAGTCATGGCGCTTGATGCCAAGCTCAACTTTGATAGTAATGCATTATATAGACAAAAAGATATCTTGGCATACCGGGATCTTGATGAAGAAGATCCGAAGGAGATCGAAGCATCCAAATATGATCTAAGTTACATTTCGCTTGATGGTAATATCGGCTGCATGGTAAACGGGGCAGGACTTGCGATGTCGACGATGGATATTATTAAGCATTACGGTGGAGAACCGGCAAACTTTCTTGATGTCGGTGGCGGTGCAACGGCTGAAAAAGTGACGGAAGCTTTCAAAATTATTTTGTCTGACCAAAATGTGAAAGGAATCTTTGTCAACATTTTTGGCGGTATCATGAAATGCGATGTCATCGCTCTAGGGGTTGTCGAGGCAACAAAACAAGTTGGATTAACCTTACCTCTTGTCGTACGCTTAGAAGGAACAAATGTAGATCTCGGCAAAAAAATCCTTCATGAATCAGGACTTAATATCACGTCTGCTGAATCAATGGCTGACGGCGCGCAGAAAATTGTATCCTTAGTGAAGTAAGAAGGGCAGGGGAGTAAAAAATGAGTGTATTTATCAATAAAGATACAAGAGTCATTGTTCAAGGGATTACAGGTTCGACGGCACTATTTCATACAAAGCAGATGCTAGAATACGGCACAAAGATTGTCGGCGGCGTAACACCTAAAAAAGGTGGAACAGAAGTTGAAGGGGTACCTGTATTCAACACAGTTGAAGAAGCTGTCAAAGAAACTGGAGCAACTGCTTCTGTTATTTATGTGCCGGCAGCATTCGCGGCTGATGCGATTATGGAAGCTGTCGATGCGGAACTCGATCTTACCGTCTGTATTACTGAGCATATACCAGTGCTTGACATGGTAAAAGTAAAAAGATATATGGAAGGTAAAAAAACGAGATTGATTGGACCGAACTGTCCGGGAGTGATTACACCTGACGAATGTAAAATCGGGATTATGCCGGGCTATATTCATAAGAAGGGTCATGTTGGGGTTGTCTCCCGGTCCGGTACCCTTACATATGAAGCTGTACATCAGCTTTCAGAAGCAGGGGTTGGTCAATCAACAGCTGTTGGTATCGGCGGAGATCCTGTAAACGGGACGAATTTTATTGACGTCTTAAAAGCCTTTCAAGAAGATCCTGATACACATGCTGTCATTATGATCGGTGAAATTGGTGGTACAGCAGAAGAAGAAGCGGCCGAATGGGTGAAAGCTCATATGACTAAACCTGTCGTCGGTTTTATCGGCGGAAAAACAGCTCCTCCGGGAAAACGGATGGGGCATGCCGGTGCGATTATTTCTGGAGGAAAAGGCACAGCTGATGAAAAAATTAAAACGATGAATGCCTGCGGAATTGAAGTTGCAGAAACTCCTTCAGTAATGGGAGAAACATTGATTCAAGTATTGAAGGAAAAAGGCCTTTACGAACCATGTAAGACACATTAATAAACATAAGGCAGGAATAGTCTAAATGATCTATTCCTGCTTTTTAAATCTTCAAAACTAGTTCTTTTGAATTGCGTGCTAGAAAAATGATGGAGGTTTTTGAATGAATGATAGTAGCGACCTTTTGATCTTTCTTCGCTTAAATGGTGTCTTGTCGCCTTCACTTTTGTATAAATGGTGGAAAAAAGATCCTTCTTTATCACTTACAGACGAAAAAAACCATCCTTTAACAGAACTTACGAAAAAAAAAGTAAACTTATATTCTATCAGAAAACTGACCCATAATGGACTCTCTACAGTAAAAGATCTTTACCAAAATTATCATGAAAACGGAGTGGACATGATCGCAATCTCATCCCCTGATTATCCAGATTGTCTGAAAATGATTCACGATCCGCCCCCTGTATTATTTATAAAAGGAAAGAAGACTCTTTTTTATGAAAAAAGACGGATCGGTGTTGTTGGGACACGTCATCCTTCTTCATATGGCGAAATGGTTACAACTTATCTTGTGAGGGAACTTAGTAAAAATAATTGGTCGATTGTTAGCGGATTGGCAAAAGGGATTGATGGTCATGCCCATCGAGAAAGCATCCGTGCAAAAGGTAGCACAATTGGAGTCATTGCAGGAGGATTCAACCACTTTTATCCCCGTGAAAACCGCGAGCTTGCCGAACAGATGGCAAGAAACCATCTTCTGGTGTCAGAACACCCGCCGCATATAAAACCTCAAAAATGGCATTTTCCGTTGCGAAATCGACTGATAAGCGGATTAACTGAAGGAATTGTTGTTATTCAAGGTAAGGAAAAAAGCGGTTCACTTATCACAGCATATCAAGCACTTGAACAAGGAAGAGAAGTGTTTGCAGTACCAGGTTCAATTTTTGAACAAAACTCATTTGGACCAGCGAGGCTTATTCAGGAAGGGGCTAAACTAGTCACTAATATTGATGATATACTTAGTGAACTTCCTTCTTTTCATGCTCAAAATTTGGAACTTCTTTAAAAATATCGTTTGACAAATCGCATTCGAATATTTAATAATAGTGAGGATTTCAAGTTTAAACGAGCGAATTGGCGTTTATCATAAGAATGGATAAATTTAAATGAAATCAATGATAATGTTGAATATCATAAAAAGGCTAAATTGAAAAGAGAGAGAACACCTCTTGAGGGGGATAATGTGATGTCCGAATACTTAGTTATCGTGGAATCGCCTGCTAAGGCAAAAACGATTGAGCGATACTTAGGAAAAAAATACAAAGTTAAAGCGTCAATGGGGCATGTCAGAGATCTGCCAAAAAGCCAAATGGGAGTTGACTTCGAGCAGAACTTTGAACCGAGATATATTACGATTCGCGGGAAAGGACCTGTCCTGAAAGAACTAAAAACAGCAGCCAAAAAAGCAAAAAAAGTTTATCTTGCAGCTGACCCCGACAGAGAAGGGGAGGCTATTGCATGGCATCTTGCTCACAGTCTTGATTTGGACTTACATTCAGACTGTCGTGTTGTTTTTAACGAAATTACAAAAGATGCAATTAAAGACTCATTTAAGCACCCGCGTATGATTAATATGGATCTTGTTGATGCTCAGCAAGCAAGAAGAGTTCTTGATCGTCTAGTCGGCTATAAAATCAGTCCAATTTTATGGAAAAAGGTGAAAAAGGGCTTAAGTGCCGGTCGAGTTCAATCTGTCGCATTGCGTCTTATTATTGATCGTGAAAAAGAAATAAACGAATTCAAACCGGAAGAATACTGGACGATTGAAGGTTCTTTCCTAAAAGGAAAGGAAACCTTTGAAGCCAGCTTTTTTGGGATTCGCGGTGAAAAGCATCCGCTTAAAAGTGAAGATGATGTAAAACAAATCCTTTCACAGATCAAAGGCAACCAATTTGACATTCAAAAGGTAACAAAAAAAGAACGTAAACGAAATCCGGCTCTTCCGTTTACGACTTCAACACTTCAACAGGAAGCAGCGCGAAAATTAAATTTCCGAGCAAAGAAAACGATGATGATCGCCCAGCAATTGTATGAAGGAATCGATCTTGGCAAAGAAGGAACCGTTGGGTTAATCACATATATGAGAACGGATTCAACCCGAATTTCTAACACAGCCCAAGAAGAAGCATCTTCTTTTATCGAACAGCAATATGGTAAAGAGTTTTTAGGAAACAAACGAAAACCTGCAAAAAAGAATGAAAATGCACAGGACGCCCATGAAGCAATTCGCCCAACATCTGTGCTCAGAAAACCTTCTGATCTTAAGGCTGTATTGGGCAGAGATCAACTTAGGCTTTACAAACTCATTTGGGAACGGTTTGTCGCTAGTCAAATGGCATCAGCTATATTAGACACGATGAGTGTTGATCTGGAAAATAACGGCATGACGTTTCGGGCAACAGGAAGTAAAGTGAAGTTTTCCGGTTTTATGAAAGTGTATGTTGAAGGCAAAGATGACCAAGCAGAAGAAAAAAATAAAATGCTTCCCGATTTAGTTGAAGGCGATGCTGTTCTTGCAAAAGATATTGAACCTGCTCAACATTTTACACAGCCGCCTCCACGTTATACGGAAGCCAGACTCGTCAAAACGCTTGAAGAGTTGGGAATTGGACGCCCATCTACTTATGCGCCTACATTGGACACTATTCAAAAGCGCGGGTATGTGACGCTTGATAATAAACGGTTTGTACCGACTGAACTCGGGGGAATTGTACTTGAAGCGATAATTGAATTTTTCCCTGAAATCATCAATGTTGAATTTACCGCAAAAATGGAAAAAGAACTTGATGATGTTGAAGATGGAAACATCCAGTGGATCCAAATTATTGATTCCTTTTACAAAGAATTTAAGAAGCGTGTTGAAAAGGCAGAAGCTGAGATGAAAGAAGTTGAAATCGAACCTGAGTATGCGGGTGTCGATTGTGAGGAGTGCGGCCACCCAATGGTATATAAGCTGGGACGATACGGGAAATTTATGGCTTGCTCCAATTTTCCCGACTGCCGCAATACAAAACCGATTGTAAAAGAGATTGGTGTCAAATGTCCATCATGCAAAACTGGAAATATCGTTGAGCGCAAATCGAAAAAACGCCGCATCTTTTACGGCTGTGACCGCTATCCTGAGTGTGAATTCGTATCTTGGGATAAACCTCTTGAGCGAAAATGTCCAAAATGTGAGGACATGCTCGTTGAGAAAAAGCTGAAAAAAGGCGTTCAAGTACAATGTGTGAACTGTGATTATAAGGAAGAACAACAAAAGTAGCGGTGAGCAGAACTTTGCTCACCTTCTTTGTTGTGTGAAAAGAACATGAATAAGGAGAGATATCAATATGAATCAAACAATCAATGTTATTGGGGCCGGCCTAGCTGGAAGTGAAGCGGCATGGCAACTCGCTAAACGAGGTATCGATGTCCGACTATATGAAATGAGACCTGTTAAACAAACACCGGCACACCATACAGACAAATTTGCAGAACTTGTTTGCAGCAACTCACTTCGTGCCAACACTTTAACAAACGCTGTAGGTGTATTAAAGGAAGAAATGCGATTACTAGATTCAGTCATCATTGCTGCTGCTGATCACTGTTCTGTGCCAGCTGGAGGAGCACTTGCTGTTGATCGACATGAATTTGCTGCACATGTAACCGAAAAAGTGAAACAACATCCAAATGTCACAGTAATAAACGAAGAAGTGAAAGAAATACCGGAAGGACCGACGATTATTGCCACTGGACCGCTTACCTCTAAGGTACTTTCTGAGCAATTGCAGCAGTTAACAGGTGAAGATTATTTATACTTTTATGATGCTGCTGCACCGATCGTTGAAAAAGACAGTCTTGACATGGATAAAGTCTATTTGAAATCCCGTTATGATAAAGGAGAAGCTGCATATTTAAATTGCCCAATGACAGAAGTAGAGTTTGACCGTTTCTATGAAGCGCTTATATCTGCGGAGACCGTGCCGCTCAAAGAATTTGAAAAAGAGATTTTCTTTGAAGGTTGTATGCCGATCGAAGTAATGGCCAAACGGGGCAAAAAAACGATGCTTTTCGGACCAATGAAACCTGTTGGGCTTGAAGACCCAAAAACAGGGAAACGTCCATATGCAGTTGTTCAGCTTAGACAAGATGATGCTGCTGGTACCCTTTATAATATTGTCGGTTTTCAGACTCATCTCAAATGGGGTGATCAAAAAGAAATGCTTCGACTTATTCCAGGCTTGGAACAAGCTGAAATTGTTCGTTATGGTGTTATGCATAGAAATACATTCATTAACTCGCCAAGTCTTTTAAAAGCAACCTACCAGTTTAAAAAAAGGGATGATCTCTTTTTTGCCGGACAAATGACAGGTGTTGAAGGTTATGTAGAATCAGCAGCATCAGGACTTGTGGCAGGTATTAATGCTTCCCGCCTTATGTTAGGAAAGGAACCCATCACTTTTTCTAATGAGACGGCGATTGGCAGCATGGCTCATTATATTACGGAAACAAATCAGAAAAACTTCCAACCGATGAATGCAAATTTTGGGCTCTTTAAAGAACTTAACGTTAAAATTAAAAATAAGCAGGAGCGCAATGAACAATATGCATTACGTGCATTAGATACTATTCGAAATATTTCGAAAACATTATAGTTATTCATTGCCATACCAACTTGTTATGTGATAATATTTAAAAGCCCTTTTCAAAGAGGTGGAGTCATGGTAAATGTTAAGAATTTTTTAACTTTGTTCATTGAATATTTACAAATAGAAAAGAGTTATTCAAAATATACAATTGTGGGTTACATTTCATCTATTGAAGAGTTTGAACGCTTTTTAAAAATTCAAGGAATAAAGGGCTTTCAAGACGTGACTTATCCGGATGTGAGGATTTATTTGACGGAGGCTCATGAAAAAGGGCTTACACGCAGAACGATCAGCAAAAAAATCTCAGCACTGCGAAGCTTTTATAAGTTTTTAGTGAGGGAGAAGTTAGTAAAAGATAACCCATTTTCAGTCGTCAGTCTTCCAAAACAAGATAAACGAATTCCGAAGTTTTTGTATGAAAGAGAGCTTGAAGAATTATTTGCAATTTCAGATCTAGATACCCCGCAGGGACAACGAAATCAAGCGCTCTTAGAGCTTCTTTACGCCACTGGTATGCGGGTAAGTGAACTTTGCGGATTAACCGAAACTGATGTAGATTTAAGTTTTGATACGGTGTTAGTTCATGGAAAAGGAAAGAAGCAAAGATATATTCCATTTGGTTCCTTTGCACACGAGTCTTTGGATCTATATTTTCAAAATGGTAGACGTATCCTTCTGTCGAGAGCAAAGGAACCTAGTTCTTTTGTATTTTTAAATCAAAGAGGAGGACCCCTAACTCAAAGGGGAGTTCGATATATTTTGGATGAAATTGTAAGAAGCGCTTCGGGGACATTACATATACATCCTCATATGCTTCGTCATACATTTGCCACCCATTTATTAAATAAGGGAGCTGATTTGCGGAGCGTTCAGGAATTGCTTGGGCATTCAAATCTTTCTTCAACTCAAGTGTATACACATGTATCTAAAGACATGCTCAGAAAAACGTACATGTCTCACCATCCTCGGGCTCATAAAGGGAAATAAAGGAGGCTCTTTTATGTCATCTTTTCACGCGACAACAATATTCGCCATTCAGCATAACGGAAAGTGTGCGATGGCGGGAGACGGCCAAGTCACATTCGGGCAGGCTGTTGTGATGAAGCATACGGCAAGAAAGGTGAGAAAGCTATTTAATGGAAAGGTGATCGCTGGTTTTGCCGGTTCTGTTGCAGATGCTTTCACACTTTTTGAAATGTTTGAAGCGAGGCTTGAAGAGTACAATGGCAATCTGCAGCGAGCGGCTGTTGAACTTGCAAAAGAGTGGCGAAGCGACAAAATTCTTAGAAAACTTGAAGCGATGCTAATTGTCATGAATACAGATAGTCTCTTGCTCGTTTCAGGAACCGGTGAAGTGATTGAACCGGATGACGGTATATTGGCAATTGGTTCTGGAGGGAACTATGCCCTTGCTGCTGGAAGGGCTCTCAAACAATATGCTGGTGGTCAGCTTGAGGCGAAAGAAATTGCAAGAGCTTCACTTGCAACTGCTGGCGAAATTTGTGTGTATACGAACGATCAAATCATTGTAGAAGAACTTGAATAGAAAGGATTTGAGGCATATGGAAAAAAAGCCGCTAACTCCGAGAGAGATTGTTGATCGGCTTGACCAGTATATCATCGGCCAGGTCGATGCAAAAAAAGCAGTTGCCGTCGCTTTAAGAAACCGCTATAGAAGAAGTCTTCTTGATGAAAAGTTGCGCGAAGAAATCGTTCCAAAAAATATATTGATGATGGGACCGACAGGCGTTGGTAAAACGGAAATTGCCAGACGAATCGCAAAGCTTGTCGGTGCGCCGTTTGTCAAAATCGAAGCGACAAAATTTACAGAAGTCGGCTATGTTGGTAGAGATGTAGAATCTATGGTTCGAGATCTTGTAGAAACATCTGTCCGTCTCGTTAAAGAAGAAAAAATGAGTGAAGTAAAAGTAATTGCCGAAGAAACTGCGAATAAACGCCTTGTGAAGCTGCTTGTTCCGGGAAGAAAAAAGCAGACAGGGAGCAAAAATCCTTTTGAAATGTTGTTTGGAGGAAATCAGGATCAACAGCAAGACGATCATGATACAAAAGAAGAATCTGATATCCAAACGAAACGGAAGCAGATTGAGCATCAGCTTGCTCTCGGTGAACTTGAAGACCATTATGTCACAGTCGAAGTTGAAGAGCAGCAACCATCGATGTTTGATATGCTTCAAGGTTCAGGAATGGAACAGATGGGGATGAATATGCAGGACGCGCTCAGCAATTTGATGCCGAAAAAGAAAAAGCGTCGCAAACTCATGGTGAAAGAAGCGCGAAAAGTGCTGACAAATGAAGAGGCGGCAAAGCTGATCGATATGGATGAAGCAGCACAGGAAGCCGTCTTGAGAGCAGAGCAATCAGGGATTATTTTCATCGATGAAATTGATAAAATCGCCAAAAAAAGCGGGGCATCTTCTTCAGCTGACGTATCTAGAGAGGGTGTGCAACGCGATATTTTACCGATTGTTGAAGGCTCAACCGTGATGACAAAATACGGGGCTGTGAAAACAGATCATGTCCTATTTATTGCAGCTGGTGCCTTTCATATGGCAAAACCAAGCGATTTAATCCCTGAGCTGCAGGGACGTTTTCCGATTCGGGTAGAATTGAAGAAACTGAGCATTGAGGACTTTGTGAAAATCTTAATTGAACCAAGTAATGCACTTCTCAAGCAATACGAGGCTTTGTTAAAGACGGAGGGTATATCTCTTGAATTTTCTGACGATGCTATTCGTAAGATTGCAGAGGTCGCTTATCATGTCAATCAAGACACAGATAATATTGGAGCAAGACGGCTTCACACCATTTTGGAACGGCTGTTGGAAGAATTATCATTTGAGGCTCCTGATGTGACGATGGAAAACGTTGTCATTACACCACAGTATGTGGAAGAAAAATTAGGTTCAATTGCTAAAAATAAAGACTTAAGTCAGTTTATTTTATAAACAATTCAATATGAGTAATTTTAGGAGGATCATTAATTATGGCTTTATTACAAAAAACAAGAAAGATTAATGCAATGCTGCAAAATGCGGCAGGGAAACCGGTTAATTTTAAAGAAATGGCGGAAACGCTTCGCGATGTGATTGATTCCAACATTTTCGTTGTTAGTCGGAGAGGAAAACTTCTCGGTTTCTCCATTAACCAGCAAATCGAAAATGACCGAATGAAAAAAATGTTAGAGGAACGTCAGTTTCCTGAAGATTATACGAAAAACCTGTTCAATATTCGAGAAACATCATCTAACTTGGATATTAGCAGTGAATACACTGCTTTTCCTATTGAAAATAGCGATCTCTTCCAAGCTGGGCTGACAACCATTGTACCAATTGTTGGTGGAGGAGAAAGACTGGGTACTTTAATCCTTTCCCGTCTTCAGGCAAAATTTGAAGATGATGACCTCATCCTTGCTGAATATGGAGCTACAGTTGTTGGAATGGAGATTCTAAGGGAAAAAGCAGAGGAAATAGAAGAAGAAGCCCGCAGTAAGGCAGTTGTTCAAATGGCGATCAGTTCATTGTCATACAGTGAACTTGAAGCAATTGAGCATATTTTTGAGGAACTTGATGGAAACGAAGGGCTACTTGTTGCAAGTAAAATTGCTGATCGAGTAGGGATTACACGTTCGGTTATTGTGAATGCATTGCGCAAACTTGAAAGTGCAGGTGTAATAGAATCTAGATCTTTAGGGATGAAAGGCACATATATTAAAGTATTAAATAATAAATTTTTGGTTGAATTAGAAAAACTAAAGTCTCATTAAAAGAAAAAGCAAAAAAGCCGCAGAACATTGCGGCTTTTTTTATTTCACCATTTAAATTATATGATGATAATTTAAATGGTGAAATAATGATTAAATAATGGTTAAACAACCATAATAATACTATATAAATATAATAATATCTAAATGTAACACCTGTAACACTACGTAGTTCTTATAATCTAGGACTAAAGTCCTATTTGTAAAATAGATATATATTCCGAGTTTTTTTTATTCAAATATCATGGACTTTATGACTATTTTTTCATACAATGGTCTTATGGATTTTACAAATCTCGACAAGATTCTTAGAGAGTTGGAAAAAGATTGGGGGTAATTGGTGTTGGATATATTTGCTGGAACGATAAAAACATTGGAAGGATCCTTGCAGCGAGCGAATATTAAGCAAAAAGTCATATCCAATAATATTGCCAATGTAGATACACCGAACTACAAGGCGAAAGAAGTATCATTTAAAAATGTGCTGAATGAAGAATCTTCTCGGCTGAATGCTGTAAAAACAAACTATAGACACATTGACTTTAAAGGTAATCAGTCTAATTATTCAGTTGTATCAAGTAAAAATACGTCTTATCAAAAAAATGGAAACAATGTCGATATCGATCGGGAAATGAGTGAAATGGCAAAGAATCAAATTCAATATCAAGCGTTAGTTGAAAGAATTAGCGGGAAATTTAACTCATTAAGGACCGCAATTACAGGAGGTAAATAATGGGTATCTTTAACGGCATTAATATTTCAGCTTCAGCTCTGACTGCGCAAAGGGTTCGAATGGACACAGTCTCCTCTAACCTTGCGAACATGGATACGACGAGAGCTAAACAAGTAAATGGTGAATGGCAACCTTATCGGAGAAAGCTTGTCTCAACTGCTCCAAAGGGCGAATCCTTTTCATCTGTACTTCATTCATCGATGAATGGATCATCAAGAGTTGGAGAAGGTGTAAAAGTGACAAAAATCAGTGAAGACCAAACACCATTTAAACTCGTTTATGATCCGACACATCCTGATGCAAATCAAGAAGGTTATGTGCAAATGCCAAATGTCGATCCTCTCAAGGAAATGGTCGATTTAATGAGTAGCACAAGATCTTATGAGGCCAATGTCACAGCAATGAATGCAACAAAAGGAATGCTTATGAAAGCATTAGAAATTGGAAAGTAGGTGAGAAATGATGATCAGTGCAATCTCTCCGTTTCAAACTCAACCTGTACAAGCAGCAGGTACAGAATTAATAAAACCAATTAGCAACAAACAAGCAGGCTCTGAAAACCAGGTCAGCTTTTCAAATATGTTAAAAAACTCTATCAGTGCTTTGAATCATTCTCAAAACCAATCTGATAAACTGACAAACGCATTGGCTATTGGCCAGGATGTCAATCTAGATGAAGTCATGATCGCGGCTCAGAAGGCTAATGTATCATTAACTGCTGCAATAGAGTTTCGTAACAAAGCAGTTGAAGCTTATCAAGAAATCATGAGAATGCAAGTGTAAGAAAGGAGTAGAAAATCGAAGAGAATTAGTGTATATACCGGGGGAGTAAGATGAATCGTATTTTAACGCAAATAAAAACTAAGGTAACCGAGTTTTGGAAGAATCGATCAAAACTGCAAAAAATACTAATGATCAGTGGTATTGTCACTGTGGTGATACTGTCTATCGTCATTGGTGTTTTTGCCTCATCTGAAAAGATGGTTCCGCTCTATAAAGATTTGACAGCAGAAGAAACCGGCCAAATCAAACAAGTTCTTGATGAAAAAGGAATTCCATCAGAAATAGATACTGATGGATCTGTCATTAAAGTCCCTGAAGAACAAGTTGATAGCTTGAAGGTTGATTTGGCAGCAGAAGGTCTTCCGAAAAGCGGAAGTATCGATTATTCGTTTTTTGGTGAGAATGCTGGATTTGGTATGACAGATAACGAGTTTGATGTTTTAAAAGTAAAAGCAACACAAACTGAACTTTCAAATCTGATGAAAGGGATGGAAGGTATTAAAGACTCCAAAGTCATGATCAACCTTCCAAAGGATTCCGTCTTTATTGGAGAGGAGAAGCCGCAAGCATCAGCTTCGATTGTCTTGCAAATAAAGCCTGGCTATACGCTTGATCAAAGTGAAGTGAATGGTCTTTATCATCTTGTTTCCAAAAGTATTCCCAATCTTGATGAGAAAAACATCGTAATCATGGATCAAAATTCTACCTATTACGATCTAACTGGCAAAGAGTCCGGATCTTATGCAGACAGTTACTCTTCCCAACGTGAAGTCAAAGCTCAAATCGAGAAGGATCTTCAAAGACAAATTCAACAGATGTTGGGCACAATGATGGGACAAAATAAGGTCGTTGTATCTGTTACATCTGATATCGATTTCACAAAAGAGAACAGAACAGAAGATCTCGTTGAACCTGTTGATAAAGAAAATATGGAAGGCATCACAGTGAGCGCTGAACGAGTCAATGAAACATATGCTGGTGAAGGCGCACAAGCTGGAGGTGTCAACGGAACAGGCGAAAATGATGTGACAAACTATGCGGAAGCAGGTGAAGGTGGAGGAGCTGGAGACTACGAAAAAAGTGAAGAACGAATTAATACTGAAGTCAACAGAATCCACAAAGAAATTGCTGAAAGTCCTTATAAAATCAGGGATTTAGGTGTACAGGTTATGGTAGAGCCGCCGAAAGCGAATGACCCGCAATCACTTCCAGCTGAGAGGGTAGATGATATTAAGAAAATCCTCTCAACCATTGTCAAAACATCGATAGACAAAAATTATTCGGAAGAACCTTTAAATGACGAAGAAGTCGAAGGTAAAATCGTTGTCTCAGTTTCGCCGTTTGATGGCAAACAGGCTATTGATGAAGAAGCAGAGACAGGCGGTATTCCGCTTTGGGTTTATATCACAGGCGGTGTGGTACTAGTTGCACTTGCCGGTTTGATCATCTGGCTTGTCAAACGACGTAAGACAGAAGATGAGGAAGAAGACGAATGGTTTGAAGCACCACAAGAACCGATCAGAGTATCTGATGTTAATAATGAAAAAGAAACAGAAGAATCTGTCAGAAGAAAGCAGCTTGAAAAAATGGCGAAAGATAAGCCTGATGAATTTGCAAAATTACTGCGCAGCTGGCTGACTGAGGAATAGGAGGGAGTTTGAAATGGCAAAAGTAAAACAAGATAAGCTTACAGGCAAACAAAAAGCGGCCATTCTTATGATTTCCTTAGGCCTTGATGTGTCAGCTAATGTTTACAAACATTTAACAGATGAAGAAATTGAAAGGCTCACACTTGAAATATCAAATGTCAGAGCTGTCTCACCTGAGAAAAAGGATGACATTATCGAAGAATTTCATGAAACAGCACTTGCTCAAGAATATATTTCCCAAGGGGGAATTCACTATGCTAAGCAAGTGTTAGACAAGGCACTTGGTGAGGATAAAGCAGCCAATATTATTACGCGGCTCACATCTTCACTACAAGTTAGACCGTTTGATTTTGCTAGAAAAGCAGAACCAGCTCAAATTTTGAACTTTATCCAACATGAGCATCCACAGACAATTGCTTTAATCTTATCCTATCTCGATCCAGTGCAATCAGGGCAGATTTTGTCCGAACTTGATCAGGAAGTACAGGCTGAGGTGGCAAGACGGATTGCTGTTATGGATAGAACTTCTCCGGAAATTATCAATAAAGTCGAACAAATATTAGAGCAAAAACTTTCATCGACCTTTACTCAGGATTACACGCAGACCGGCGGTATTGAAGCTGTTGTCGAAGTGTTAAATGGAGTTGACAGAGGAACAGAGAAAACCATTCTCGATGCCCTTGAAATACAGGACCCTGAACTTGCAGACGAAATTAAGAAACGGATGTTTGTCTTTGAAGATATCGTTACACTTGATAACCGTGCGATTCAAAGAGTTATCCGCGATGTTGAAAACGAAGACCTGCTTCTATCTTTAAAAGTGGCAAGCGAAGAAGTCAAAGATATTGTCTTTGGCAACATGTCACAGCGTATGGTTGAATCGTTTAAAGAGGAAATGGAATTCATGGGACCTGTGCGACTGCGTGATGTTGAAGAAGCTCAATCTAGAATTGTTAGCGTGATTCGCAGACTTGAAGAAGCAGGTGAAATTGTAATCGCCAGAGGTGGAGGGGATGATATCATTGTCTAACATCATTAAACAGCGATTATCATCTATTCCAGAAATAAAAAGGCGGACAATTTCAATAAAGGAAGTGAAGACTTCCAAAGAAGAGGAAGAATTGTTGGGAGAGCCTGATCCGCAACTGCTTCTACATCAGGCCAAGCAAGAAGCGAATCAACTACTCGAGAAGGCGAACCTTGAACTTGAACAAACAAGGCGTCAAATTGATGAAGAAAAAACAAATTGGGATACAGAACGTCAAGCTTTGATTGAACAAGCGAAAGAGGAAGGTTTTGAAGCGGGTTTTGAACATGGAAAAGCTGATGCTCATAAAACCTACCAATCTTATATAGAAAATGCAAATGCCATTGTCAGTTCAGCTAGACAAGATTATGAAGAAAAAATTGAACAATCCGCTGAAGAAATCATCACACTTGCCGTTTCCTTGGCGAAAAAAGTGTGGCATCAAAAAACGGATGACAAAGAAGCTTTCATTGAGCTTGTGAAACAAGTACTAGCTGAAATAAAAGAGTTTGACGATATTTCGATCTATGTTGATCCCGAATACTACGAAATGGTTCGGAGTCAGAAAAGTGAGCTTCAACAGTTGCTTCAATATGGCACTCACCTCGCCATTTATGCTGATGAAAAAGCAGCAAAAGGTACTTGTTATATCGAAACGGCTTTTGGGAGAATTGATGCAAGTATTGACACTCAATTAGAGCAATTGAAACAGAAATTGTTAGCCTTGCTTGAAACGGCGGGTGAAAGTTGATGATGCTTGAGCAGCTACTTGAATGTATTGAGGCAGTTGATGCTTATAAACGATTTGGAAAAGTGAAACAGGCTGTCGGTCTCATGATTGAGTCAAAAGGACCGGAATGTTCAATCGGAGATGTTTGTAAGATTTACACAAAAGGCAACACACGAAAAGTAATTAAAGCGGAAGTTGTCGGCTTTAAAGATCAAAATATTCTACTGATGCCTTATCTTGAAGCGGCCAACATCGCACCTGGTAGCATTGTCGAAGCGACGGGAGAGTCATTACGAATTAAAGTCGGTCCGGGTTTAATCGGACAGGTTGTTGATGCATTTGGCAACCCGCTTGACGGAAGCATACTACCGAAAGGTTTGGCACCAGTTTCGACTGAACAGGCACCGCCAAATCCGATGCAAAGGCCTCCTATCAGAGAAAAAATGGCAGTTGGTGTCAGATCAATTGACAGCCTTTTAACTGTCGGAAAAGGGCAACGCGTTGGTATCTTCGCCGGAAGTGGTGTTGGAAAAAGTACACTGATGGGGATGATTGCAAGAGAAACAGCTGCAGATTTAAATGTCATTGCCCTTGTTGGTGAACGTGGCCGCGAAGTGAGAGAATTTATTGAAAAAGACCTTGGTGAAGAGGGACTAAGGCGCACGATTGTTGTTGTCGCAACATCAGATCAACCAGCTTTAATGAGATTGAAGGCAGCTTATACAGCAACAGCAATTGCCGAATACTTTCGTGATAAGGGCCAAAATGTGATGTTTATGATGGATTCGGTGACAAGAATCGCCATGGCTCAACGTGAAATTGGTTTAGCGGCAGGAGAACCGCCGACAACGAAAGGTTATACGCCTTCGGTGTTCGCTATTTTACCAAGACTTCTAGAACGAACAGGGACAAATGAACATGGTTCAATTACAGCTTTTTATACAGTTCTTGTCGATGGTGATGATATGAACGAACCGATTGCTGATACAGTACGAGGGATTTTGGATGGTCATATTGTACTAGACCGGAATCTTGCTAATAAAGGTCAATTTCCTGCAGTGAATATTTTAAAAAGTATCAGTCGGGTCATGAGCAATATTGCTGAGAAGGATCATATAACAGCCGCAAACCGATTCAGAGAATTGTTGTCAACCTATCAAAATTCAGAAGATCTTATCAATATCGGTGCATACAAAAAAGGGTCTTCCCGGGAAATTGATGAGGCGATACAAATTCATCCGGAACTGATTCGCTTTCTGAAACAGGAAGTGGATGAAGGAGCATCTCTAGAAGACAGCATTTCGTTACTAAAGAGTCTTATAGGAAGAGGGGAATAGCAAGAATGGCCTATTCATTTAGATTTCAAAAGCTTTTAGAGCTTAAAGAAAATGAAAAAGACCAATCATTTGTTGCATACCAGTACTCAGTTTCAGAATTTGAAAATGTTGCAGAAAAGTTATATGAAAGCATGAACCAAAAAGAAACGCTTGAGAAAAGTAAAGAAATGAAGATGCAAACTGGTATGAGCGTTCAGGAAATGAGACATTACCAGCAATTTGTCACAAATCTTGAAAACACAATTCATCATTATCAAAAGCTTGTCATCATGAAAAGAAATGAAATGAATGAAAAGCAAAGCGATTTGACTGAAAAAAATATTGAACTAAAAAAATTCGAGAAAATGAAGGAAAAACAGCTTGAAAAATTAACAACCGAAAGCAAAGCAAATGAAATGAAAGAAATGGATGATATCTCCATTACTCAGTTCATGGCACAAGGAAATTAGGAGAACAAAATGGCTGAAGAAAAAAAACCTAGTAGATTTCTCAAGTTTTTGTTTTTGATTGTCACTCCACTTCTATTCATAGGGGTGGCAGGATTCGTCGTAATGTGGCTTTTAGGAATTCAGGTTCAAGATGTTGCTTCTAAAATTCCTGTTGTTAAAGAGTTTGTCCAAGACAGTGATCAAAATCAAGGGAAAGATAGCGCAGCTAATCAGCAAGACAACAAAGCAGAAAAGCTACAAAAAACAATTGATGAACAAAAAAGTGAGATCGAAACGCTCACAAGTGACTTGAAAACGAGTAATGAGGAAATTAAAACACTCAAACAAAAAATCAACTCATTAAAGAAAACAGAAGATCAAGATAGTGAAAAAGGCAAGACGAAAGAAGCAGAAAAAGGCAGTAAAATCGTTAAAATTTATCAAAGTATGCCAAGTAACAAATCTGCAAAGATTTTAAGTGAACTCAACGAGCAAGAGGCAGAGAAAATTTTAAACGCCTTAAACAAAAAGAAAGTGGCAGAGATCCTTTCGAAAATGCCTCCTGAAAAAGCGGCTATCTTTACAGAAAAGCTTGCAAAACTTGAGGAGAAGCCTGAAGAAAAACCTGAAGGGGGGGAATAGCTTGCGACTTCTTGACACGATCTCTTTTGGTGCTAAATCTTCGCTGGGAACAGTCTCAGCAAAAACAAGCGGGACAACCCCTGGCACTGTCTTTCAGGATGTACTTCAAAAAGAAAACAACTTGGTCTCTTTTCGTGAAAAAAATGGAGAAGGTTCAAGTGGAGACAATCAAATAAATCAGCTGATAAAAGAACTTGAAAATTGGCTTGCTGGTAAAGGTAGCAACCCTTTAACTGAAGAGAATTTGAATGCTCTTCAATCACTTGAAGATTTAACCGCTACACCTGAAACACTTTCACTGGTTGACCAGCTGTTAAGCAAAATAAAAATGTTGTTAGAGTCTGACACTGAAACGAACAAGAACAGTGCGATTGCCGATTCTGAAGTGGTACTCACTGATGAAGACATGGAAACCGATGATCTGAAAATGCCTGATGTTGCGACTCTCAGTCAGCTGCAACACCTGTTGTTTGCCATCATGCAAGAAAATCAACCGACTCAAAAATCGTCTCAAATTGCTGAACTATACGAACAAGCGCCGGAATTTCTTTCGATGTTGGTTAAAACAGGTTCAGAACCATTGGCAAATGAATTAAAACGTCAGCTCTTTACGAAAGACCCGAATCAATCACAGTTGCTGTCCATGTCAAATGCCGAGTTGAAAAGCTTGAAAAGCTTAATTGAGCAAATGATGAAAGACAGCTCTCAGCCAGGTCAGAAAGAGTGGAAAATGGTTGAAAGTCAGCTTAAGGCGTTCCTGATGAGCAACAAATCAGATGTTTCAGTAACAGAGACACCATTTTCACTTCTTTTTAAAGGCAAAGAGATTCAGGTGGAGAGAAAATCAGAGCCGATTCATTCCCTAGGGATGATTCAGCAGCAACGAACTGGGGACACTCTCCTTCAAGGTCTAAAGTTGACGTCAGAAGTGCCGGCTGCTCCGCAAAAAGACTTGGCAGATCAAATTCTAGGTTCTTGGAAACAAATGAAGTTTACACCGTTTGGCAAATCAACAGGCAGTTTTACGATTCGTTTGAATCCTGAGAACCTCGGGTTTATCACGATTAAATTGGTCAAACAGCACGGGATGTTCTCAAGTAAAATCATTGCCTCGACTGAGTCGGCAAAGGAGTTGTTAGAACATAATTTGTCACAACTCAAACAGGCACTGCCAAATATGTCTGTGCAAATCGATCGTTTTAGTGCTTCACATCAAAACGGTGATCAGCCGTTTAGTCAGTTTGCAGATCAGCAAAAAAATCAACAGCAGGCAAAACACGATCAGCCACACCACCAGGAAAATGAAGATTTTCGTGAGTTTTTAGATGAACTGATCGAGACTCGACTGCAGGATACAGAGGAGGAAAGTTAATGGCTGAAACTTCGATCGGTGCAAGAACACAAACTCCAAGTACGCAGACAAGTTCAACAACGTCTTACTATTTGTCAGATAAGCAAAAGACGGAGAAGAGCGGTTCTAATTTGGGAAAAGATGATTTTCTGAAATTGCTCATGAAACAATTGCAACATCAAGATCCTTTAAAACCGATGGAAGACCGCGAGTTCATTGCGCAGATGGCGACTTTTTCAAGCATGGAACAATTAACAAATTTAAATAAAACGATGTCGACCTTTGTTGGTCTACAAGATCCAATGTCAATGTATGTCGGTTGGATTGGTAAACAAGTCACCTATTCAGCTGAGGATCATAGCGAAAAAACCGCACTTGTCAAATCAGTAAAAAGTTCAGATGGTCAATACTTGCTCGTTCTTGATGACGGAACAAAAGTGAATCCGTGGGATGTAACGGCAGTAAGCACAGCTGATCAGAAATAAGAAGAGAAATTTAGGGAGGAATACATTAATGTTACGTTCACTATACTCAGGAATTAGCGGAATGAAAAACTTTCAGACAAAACTTGATGTCATTGCCAACAATATTTCAAACGTCAATACTGCTGGTTATAAAAAAAGCAGAGTGACTTTTAAAGATATTGTCAGCCAACAGATTGCAGGTGCCGCTGCTACAACTCCTGACAGAGGTTCAGTAAATGGTAAACAAATCGGACTTGGTTCAACACTGGGAACGATTGATGTGATTCACACCAATGCAGCACCTTCAACAACGGGCAGAGACTTAGACATTGCGATTGCTGGAGACGGCTACTTCCGAGTTGGCTCAGGTGCTGAAACTTACTTTACACGTGCTGGAAGCTTTTATTTGTCAGATAATGGCGATTTGGTCAATGGAGACGGACTGTTTGTTTTAACGGCTGCCAACGGTAAAATCAATATTCCTAATACAGCACAAAGTGTGAAAATCGGACCTGACGGCACAGTGACATATGTTGATGCAACGAACAACAATGTTACCGCTGGACAAATTTCGCTTGCAACTTTCAGCAATACAGGCGGGTTGGAGAAGAAGGGTGACAACCTTTACCGCGAGTCATTAAGTTCAGGAGCAGAGCAAGTTGTTGCACCTGGAGGCGGTTCATCAGGTGTATTACAAACTGGTGCACTAGAAATGTCAAACGTTGACCTTTCCGAAGAGTTTTCTGACATGATTATCGCACAGCGTGGTTTCCAGTCTAATGCAAAAATCATTACAACCTCTGATGAAATCCTTCAGGAACTCGTCAATCTGAAACGATAGGGGTATAAACAGTGATTAAAGTAACGCGTTTAAACGGACAGCCATTTACTCTTAATGCGATTTTCATTGAGCAAATTGAATGTTTTCCCGACACGACGATTACATTGTCAAATGGTAAAAAGTTTGTTGTCAAGGAGAATGAAGATGCTGTTGTGGAACGAATTGTGGCATTTTATAAAAAAATTCAAATTATTTCTTGTGACCAGAGAATTGAGGAGTCTGAATGAATAAAAAACTTCTAGGTATTATGCTGATTATTGTTTTGCTCATCATTGTACTGGGAGCAGTTATTGTTTTTATGTTAAAAGGAAACGCAAGTGAAGATGGAAACAAGGAACGATCTATTGATGAAGTCTTGGAATCCGTTGTTGAAATACAAGAAATCATTACGAACTTAAAATCAGACAATGTCGTTCGTTTATCGCTTAAACTGGAAACAGATTCACCAGAAGCGAAAGAAGAGCTTGAAAAACGTGATTTTCAAATTAAAGATACAGTGATTTCTATTTTAGCCAATACCACGGCTGAGGATATTAGTGGGACCGAAGGAAAAGATAAATTCAGAGAAGCATTAAAAGAAAAACTGAACTCGAACTACATGAAAGAAGGCAAAGTAAAAGAAATCTACCTTACCTCCTTTAATAGCCAGTAGGAAAGGATTCGATAGAATAACGGAGGTGAGAAAATAGATGGCAGGAGAAGTACTCTCCCAAAATGAAATTGATGCATTACTTTCGGCGATATCGACCGGAGAAATGGATGCTGATGAACTGAAAAAAGAGGAGACCGAGAAAAAGGTAAAAGTCTATGATTTTAAACGGGCGCTCCGCTTTTCAAAAGATCAGATCCGCAGTTTAACGAGAATTCATGACAATTTCGCGCGGCACTTAACGACCTACTTCTCTGCGCAGTTGAGAACTTATATTCAGATCTCAGTCAGCTCAGTTGATCAAGTCCCGTACGAGGAATTTATTAGATCGATTCCAAACATGACCATTCTCAATCTCTTTGAGGTTCATCCTCTCGAAGGCAAGATCATGATGGAGATCAACCCTACGATTGCCTATACGATGATGGACCGGGTCATGGGTGGAATCGGATCAAGTCATAATAAGATCGAGAACATGACAGAAATTGAGACAAAAATCATGTCTAATCTATTTGAAAACTGTCTTGCGAATTACAAAGAAGCTTGGGAATCGATCACCGAAATTGAGCCGGAAATGACCGATTTTGAAATCAATCCGCAGTTTGTGCAAATGGTCTCACCCAATGAGACAGTTGTCGTCATTTCATTGAACACACAAATAGGAGATATTAGCGGCGTCATTAATCTTTGTATTCCACATGTCGTTCTCGAGCCGATTATCCCTAAACTTTCTGTCCATTACTGGATGCAGTCCGACAGAATTGAAGCAAAACCAGAGGAAACAAAGTCGCTAGAAAAGCGGATTATGACGGCACGAATTCCCATTGTTGTAGAACTCGGAACATCAGAATTAACGATTGAAGAGTTTTTACATTTAGAAATTGGCGATTGTATCACTTTGGACAAATCAGTAGCAGAACCTCTTACTGTTTTGGTCGGAGATAAACCGAAATTTCTAGGACAAGCCGGCCGAATGAATCGGAAAACAGCGATTCAAATTCTAGAACACGACATAAGAGGTGAAGAAGATGGAGAATAACAGCAGGTTATCACAGGATGAAATTGATGCGCTACTTAAAGGTGGCGATGACAATAATCAAGAACAGCCAGAGTCAAGCTTATCCCCGATAGAGCAAGATGCAATCGGGGAAATCGGAAATATTTCCTTTGGGAGCTCTGCGACAGCTTTGTCCACTTTGTTAAATCAAAAAGTTGATATTACAACACCAACTGTTTCAGTGATTAATAAGAGTCAGTTGATTAATGAATTTCCTCGCCCATATGTTTCAATCGGTGTGAGTTATACAGAAGGCTTTTTAGGAAACAACCTGCTTGTCATCGAACAAACTGATGCTGCGATCATCGCTGACTTGATGATGGGTGGAGACGGAACAAATGCTGATCCATCCTTAAGCGAAATTCATTTAAGTGCCGTTCAAGAAGCGATGAACCAAATGATGGGATCAGCAGCAACATCGATGTCAACCGTCTTTAGCAAGAAGGTTGATATTTCGCCGCCGGAAGTTGATCTGCTTGATATGAGTGAAGGAGAGGGAACAGACCAAATTCCGAAGGAAGATCCACTTGTTAAAGTATCCTTCAGAATAAAAGTTGGAGAATTAATTGATTCACATATTATGCAGCTTTATCCGCTGACATTTGCGAAAGATTTGATCAACGAATTAATGGATCATGGAAATGAAGAATCACCAGCACAAGCTGAAGAGCCAACGGTCGCTCCGGAAACACCGGCACCGGCTGCTGCACCTACTGCACCTGTCGCGCCTGCTGCAAGCCCGAAACCAAATCCAACACCAAAACAGCAAGCGGCACCGGTTGAAGTGGCACCAGCTGAGTTTGTCTCATTTGATAATCAGCCACAAGCTCAGTCTCATCATCATAACCTTGGTATGTTGATGGATATTCCTTTATCTGTGACAGTCGAATTGGGTCGAACAAACCGCAGTGTCAAAGAAGTTCTTGAGTTATCAACCGGCAGTATCATTGAACTTGACAAATTAGCGGGTGAGCCTGTCGAAATTCTTGTGAACCAACGGGTTGTTGCAAAAGGAGAAGTAGTCGTTATTGATGAAAACTTCGGTGTTAGAGTAACAGATATTTTGAGTCAAGCAGAACGAATTAATAAATTAAGATAACAACAGATTGATTAAGGAGAGGTTAAAATGGCTTATAGAATTTTAGTAGTTGATGATGCAGCATTTATGAGAATGATGATTAAAGACATCTTAGTGAAAAACGGATTTGAAGTAGTTGCTGAAGCTCAAGATGGAGCACAGGCAGTAGAAAAATATAAAGAGCATTCTCCTGATCTGGTGACAATGGATATTACAATGCCAGAAAAAGACGGAATTACCGCTTTGAAAGAAATCAAAGCGATGGATCCGCAAGCAAAAATCATTATGTGTTCTGCAATGGGTCAGCAGTCCATGGTTATTGACGCTATCCAAGCTGGAGCGAAAGACTTCATCGTCAAGCCGTTCCAAGCTGATCGTGTAATGGAAGCAATCAATAAAACACTAAGTTAAAGGGTGTTCAACTTGTTTAAGAAACCTTTCATTTTCATCGTCAGCATTTGTGCGCTTCTTTTTCTCATGATACCGGACTCTTCCGCTTTTGCGGAGGAATCTGGGAATCAGAACCAGACAGTTGATCAGTTGTTTAATAAAGATGCTGGCAAAGAAAAAGAAAAAGAACAAACGAAAACGGAGAAAAAAAATAGTCAGTCTGTTAAGGAAGAGACGGAAACAGAAACCCCGTCTTCTTCCGTTACTATATTTGATTTTGTCAAAATGATCGGCGCTTTGCTATTTGTGATTTTTCTCATTTACGCTTTGGTCAAATTTATGAATAAACGAAACCGCCTGTTGAAACCTTTTCAATCTGTTGAAAACATTGGCGGTACATCACTGGGACAGAACAAATCTGTACAGTTGATTAAAGTAGGGAAGAGAGTACTGGTTGTCGGAGTCGGTGACAATATCCAGCTTTTAAAAGAGATTGAAGATCAACAAGAATGTGAAGAGCTCCTCACTCAGCATGAAACGGCTGTAAGCAGTAAGGTAGAGTGGTCAAAATGGGCAGAGCAAGTCAAAATTCCGGGAAGACAAAAGCAAAGCGGAACACCGAGTTTTGCTGAATCATTAAAAGTTCAGCTTTCAGAACTAAAACAAAATCATGCAAAAGGCAAAAAGAAAGGCCGAAATCAACATGAATGAGTTTATCGATTTATTTAATTCAAGTGATGCGGCAAATGTAAGTGCCAGTGTCCGGCTCCTCTTGCTTTTAACAGTATTTTCAGTTGCGCCGGGAATTTTAATTTTGATGACTGCTTTCACAAGGGTTGTCATCGTCTTGTCTTTTGTCAGGACATCATTAGCAACGCAATCTATGCCGCCAAACCAGGTGCTGATTGGGCTCGCATTATTTTTAACATTTTTCATTATGGGACCGACATTTTCTGAGATTAATAAAGAGGCGTTGACCCCTTTAATGAATAACAAGATTAGTATAGATGAGGCATACACAAAGGCTGAAGTTCCGATCAAAGAGTTTATGAGTAAGCATACGAGACAGAAAGATTTAGCGTTATTTATGAATTACGCCAAGATGAAAACGCCTGAGTCTATTAAGGATATCCCGCTTACGACAATGGTTCCAGCGTTTGTCATCTCAGAATTGAAAACAGCATTTCAAATGGGATTTATGATCTTTATTCCGTTTTTGATCATCGATATGGTTGTAGCCAGTGTTCTGATGTCGATGGGGATGATGATGCTTCCGCCAGTCATGATTTCATTACCGTTTAAGATTTTGCTGTTTGTCCTTGTAGACGGCTGGTATTTAATTGTTAAATCATTGCTGCAAAGCTTTTAGAGTAGGTGGTCAAACATGAATTCAGAATTTGTTATATCGATGGCTGAAAAGGCGGTATATGTCACACTGCTTATCAGTGGGCCTTTATTGGCACTCGCTTTACTAGTGGGACTGATCGTTAGTGTTTTTCAGGCAACGACTCAAATCCAGGAACAGACGCTTGCATTTATTCCTAAAATTGTTGCTGTACTTGTCGGGCTGGTTATTTTTGGCCCGTGGATGCTATCAACGATTTTATCTTTTGCAACTGAGCTGTTCTCAAATTTAAATCGTTTTGCAGGGTAGTTGAAAAATGCTATCTATTATTGAACTATTTCCAGCCTTTTTACTAGTGTTTGTGAGGATCACAGCTTTTTATGTAACGGTGCCTCTATTTTCTTATCGGACAATTCCTGCCGTTCATAAGATAGGTTTTGCATTTTTTCTAGCCATTATCAGTTTTAGTACAATTAAAAACCCTCCTCATCTTGATGTAGATGGTATGTACATGATGTTGATCATGAAGGAGGCGCTTGTTGGACTTCTACTCGGACTTATTGCTTATATAATGATTTCAGCTATCCAAATTGCCGGATCATTTATCGATTTTCAGATGGGTTTTGCTGTGGCCAATGTCATCGACCCTCAGACAGGGGCACAAACTCCGCTGGTCGGTCAGTTTTTGCACACGATGGCTCTCCTGCTTATGTTGAGCTTGAATGCCCACCATCTTTTACTTGATGGGATTTATTACAGTTATCAATACATTCCGATTGACCATCTGGGGCTTTCATTTGGGAATGAACAATTTGGTGATTTTATTGCCAAAAGTTTCAATTCGATGTTTATTACTGCTTTTCAATTGTCGGCACCTGTTGTCGCAAGCTTATTTTTAGTCGATTTAGCATTGGGAATTGTCGCGAGAACCGTGCCGCAGCTGAATGTGTTCGTTGTCGGACTTCCTTTGAAAATCGCGGTCACCTTTATCATGCTCGTCATCTGTATGGCCGTTATGTTCAGCATGATGCAAAACGTATTTGAATTCGCCATTCGGACAATGAGAGATTTATTAAGTTTACTTGGGGTGGCATGATGAAGCTGACATTGGACTTGCAATTTTTTGCAGGTGAAAAAACTGAAAAAGCAACACCAAAAAAACGCCAGGAAACGAGAAAAAAAGGGCAGGTTGCCAAAAGCGCAGATATCAATACAGCAATTACACTTCTCATCGTGTTTCTATCATTTTTGTTCATTGGACCATTTATGAGAGACCGTTTAACCGGTTTAATCGAAAGGTTCTTTAAAGAATCACTGACAATGGAAATAACGGTAGCTAACATTCCCGGGTTATTTCGTGACCTGGCTCTGGAAAGCGGATTGCTGATGGCACCGATTTTGCTAGCAGCCCTTGTCTCAGGTGTTTTAAGTAACTATATGCAAGTGGGATTTTTATTTGCACCTGAAGCGATCAAAGCCGATTTAAAAAAATTGGATCCCATTCAAGGGTTTAAACGAATTTACAGTATGAGAGCGATCGTCGAACTTTTGAAGTCCATTTTGAAGATTGCACTTGTCGGTACTGTCACATTTGCAGTCTTATGGATGAACTTTGATAAGATCATGAGAATTTCTCATTTAAACCCTGGTAAGGTTTTATCATCTGTTGGCTGGCTGACCTTTTTAATGGGGGTATCGGCAGCGGTCGCATTGATATTTCTTGCAACACTTGATTACCTTTATCAAAAATTTGATTATGAAAAAAACATTCGAATGTCAAAACAGGACATTAAAGATGAATACAAAAAAACAGAGGGCGATCCTTTAATTAAATCCAAGATTAAACAAAAGCAAAAAGAAATGGCGATGCGCCGTATGATGCAAGAAGTTCCGAAAGCCGATGTCATCATAACAAACCCGACGCATTATGCGATCGCCCTGAAATATGATGAAAACAAGATGGATGCACCATTTGTGCTGGCAAAAGGGGTCGATTTGATGGCCTTGAAGATTAGGCAGATTGCCAAAGAGCATAATGTGATGACGGTTGAAAACAGACCTCTGGCAAGAGCGCTCTATGATCAGGTTGAGATTGATCAGGCTGTTCCAGAAGAATTTTTTAAGGCCGTTGCTGAAATCTTGGCTTATGTATATAAAACAAAGCAAAAAATCTAGTGAATTTTTCGTTTTAAAAGGAGAGAAACAGCATGTCAGCAAGAGACTTATCAATTTTATCCGGGGTTATCCTGATTGTGGCAATGCTCATTATCCCTTTTCCTACATGGTTGTTGAGCGTCTTTATCATCGTTAATATTTCTCTTGCGTTGATCGTGCTTCTCACCACAATGAATATGCAAGAACCGTTGCAGTTTTCGATTTTTCCTTCTTTATTGCTGTTGCTGACGCTGTTCCGCTTGGGGCTGAATGTATCAACAACACGTTCCATTCTGTCAAACGGTGATGCGGGAAAAGTCGTTGAAACTTTTGGATCTTTCGTTGTCGGCGGTAATGTGCTGGTCGGTCTTGTTGTTTTTATCATCCTGGTCATTATCCAATTTGTCGTCATTACAAAAGGGGCAGAACGGGTTTCAGAAGTTGCAGCAAGATTTACGCTTGATGCTATGCCCGGTAAACAGATGAGTATCGATGCAGATTTAAACGCCGGAATGATTACTGAACAAGATGCGAAAGTTCGTCGTGAAAAAGTGGCTCGTGAAGCAGATTTCTATGGAGCGATGGACGGAGCGAGTAAATTTGTCAAAGGGGATGCAATCGCTGGTATTATCATCGTTCTCATTAACGTTCTGTTTGGAATGGTGATCGGTATGCTGCAAAAGCAGATGAGTATTCAGGAAGCGGCAGCACACTTCACATTAATGTCTGTAGGTGACGGTATTGTTTCACAGTTGCCTGCTCTCTTAATATCGACGGCAACAGGGATTGTTGTGACAAGGGCTGCATCAGACGGCAACCTCAGTCAAGATATTACCGGTCAGCTATTTGCTTATCCAAAGCTCTTGTATGTCACAGCTGGAACGATTTTTTTACTCGGAATCTTCACACCGATCGGGATTCTTTTGACCGGTCCGGTAGCTGCCCTTTTGGCGATAGGAGCTTATACACTTTCTAAAGCTGGGGAAGAAAAAGATCAAATCGAAGAGATTCTTGAGGAAGAAGCGGAAGTCGATGAGTTAAAAAGTCCGGAAAGTGTTGTCCATCTGCTTGATATCGATCCGATCGAATTTGAATTCGGCTACGGATTGATTCCGCTCGCTGATGCTAACCAAGGCGGAGATCTATTAGACAGAATTGTGATGATCAGACGCCAGCTTGCGATTGAGTTGGGTCTTGTTATCCCAGTGGTCAGAATTAGAGATAACATCGCACTGCAACCGAATGAGTACAAGCTAAAAATTAAAGGAAATGAAGCTGCAAAAGGGGAGCTTCTTCTTGATCACTTTTTAGCGATGGCCCCGACTGGTGAAGACGATCAGATTGAAGGAATTGACACGATCGAGCCGTCATTTGGTCTTCCGGCAAAATGGATTGCTGAACCGCAAAAAGATCAAGCTGAAATGCTCGGATATACAGTCGTTGATCCAGCTTCGGTTGTTTCAACACATATTACAGAACAAGTGAAAAGACATGCTCACGAATTAATCGGTAGACAGGAAACAAAACAACTGATCGACCATTTAAAGGAATCGTATCCGGTCTTGGTCGAGGAAGTAACACCAAATCCGTTGTCTGTTGGTGATATTCAAAAAGTACTTGCGAAGCTTCTCAAAGAAAAAGTATCAATCCGGAATTTGGTGACCATCTTTGAAACTTTAGCAGACTACGGAAAACTGACGACAGATTCAGATATGCTGACAGAATATACGAGGCAGGCACTTGCTAAGCAGATTACAAGCCAATATGCAAAAGAAAATGAAACATTGAAAGTGGTAACCTGCTCAGGACGTGTTGAAAAATCGATTGCTGAAGGGATTCAGCAAACCGAACACGGCAATTATTTATCTCTTGAACCAGCAATATCTGAAAATATCATTCAGTCTGTAGCTAGAGAAATTGAGCAGCTCTCATTAAGACAAGAATTGCCGATTCTCCTCTGCTCGCCGCCCGTCAGAATGTATGTTAAACAGCTTTTGGAACGCTATTTTCCAGATCTTCCAGTACTGTCATATAACGAACTGGAGGCTAATGTGGAAGTTCAAAGTATCGGAGTGGTGGATATTCAATGAAAATTAAAAAATTTGTAGCTGGTTCTATGCAAGAAGCCACAATGCAAATCAGGCAGGAGCTTGGAAATGACGCCGTCATTTTAAACTCTAAAAAGATTCAAACACGTAAGTTTCTTGGATTGGTCAAAAAACAAGGTGTAGAAGTCATCGCTGTTCTCGATCAAGATTTTCCCGAGATAAAAAAACCAAAACAGCAAACACCTACTATTTTTCAACAGACACTTTCACCTGAAAAACCGGAGCAACTTGATTTAGCTCACCAGGTAAAAGAACTGAAAGAAATGTTAGTAAATCAGCATCAAGAACATGCTGTTGATGTGTTGCCAAAACCGTTAAAAAAAGCTGATCGGCTTTTAGAAAAACATGGGGTTTCTACAGCGATTCGCACAAAAGCATTAAGTCGACTGGTGAATACCCCTTTAGACGGAGAGAAATGGACTGAAAAAAAAGCTCTTTCTCTTTTAACAGAAGTTTTAGGAGAGATCCTTCCGAAAAATTCGGAAGAAAACTTAACAATTCACTCGCAATATGTTGTGCTATTCGGATCAACTGGAGTCGGCAAAACGACAACACTAGCCAAACTTGCTGCAACTTCTGTACTAGAAAAGCAAAAAAGAATTGCTTTTATCACGACAGATACGTATCGAATTGCCGCGGTTGAGCAGTTAAAAACATATGCTGAGCTTCTCAATGCTCCTCTTGAAGTGTGTTATTCAAAAGAGGAATTTAAAGCGGCGCAGGAGAAGTTCGCTGATTTTGATCATGTCTTTATTGATACAGCTGGCCGCAATTTTAAAGATGGTCAGTACGTTGAGGAACTGAAAGGAATCATTCCGTTTGACCGGAATATCCAAGCATTTCTTGTTATGTCGGCAACAAGCAAATATGAAGACATGAAAGAGCTTCTCAAACAGTTTTCTAGCATTCCGATCGATCAGCTCATTTTTACAAAGTTGGATGAAACCGATTCGATGGGAAGTATGATGAATCTTTTAGCTGAATCAAAAATTGGCCTTGGTTATATTACAAACGGCCAAAATGTTCCGGAAGATATTCGCAGTTTATCAAATGAATCATTTGTTAAACTGCTGACGGGGTGTTGATCATGGATCAAGCGGCAACTTTACGAAAACGAATGGAACAACGATTTTCCCAAACGCTCCCACTTTCTCATAAAAAAGCAAAAACAATTGCAGTCATGAGTGGAAAAGGAGGCGTCGGAAAATCGAATTTGTCGCTAAACATGGCACTTGCGCTTATAGAAAAAGGGAAGAAAGTCCTTTTAATAGATCTAGATGTCGGAATGGGTAATATTGATATTTTGATTGGGCATCAGTCGATTTATACAATGATGGATGTGCTGAATCAAAAAATGCCTTTTCATCGAGTTTTATCAACTGGACCAAAAGGTATCCAATATATTTCTGGGGGAACAGGACTGAATACGATGTTCGAGCTGAGCAAGGAGAAATGGAGATTCTTTCTGGAAGAATTATCAGCTGTACTCAAAGATTATGACTTTGTGATCCTTGATATGGGAGCAGGACTTTCTAAAGATCAGCTACCATTTGCTCTTTCTGCTGATGAAATTCTGATTGTTACTACCCCTGAGCCGACATCGATTATGGATGCCTACAGTGCGATTAAGCACTTAGCATTAAACGGACAGGAACTCAAACTGAAGGTGATTGTGAACCGCTGTACAAACCAAAAAGACGGCATATCTACATTTTCTCGTCTTTCTCATACGGTAAATTCCTTTTTACAGCAAGAGCTGGTATATGCCGGCCCAATCCCTGAAGATTCTTCAGTTTCAAAAGCAGTTGTTGAACAGCAACCGTTCTTGCTGAAGAACCCTCGTTCCAAACTAAGTAGGTCGGTCTACCTTTTGGCAGATTCACTTCTTAAAACAAACAAACAGAAAGTAGAAGATAAACCTACGTTTATCGAAAAATTATCTTCATTCTTGAGAAGGGGTAATCCAACATGATACGTGTTCTTGTCGTTGATGATTCTGCTTTTATGAGAAAAATGATCACCAAGTTTTTAACATCCAATCACCAGATTGCTGTAGTAGGAACGGCAAGAAATGGAGAGGAAGCACTCCAAAAAATAACCGAACTTCGTCCGGATGTCGTGACATTGGATATTGAGATGCCTGTGATGAATGGTAAGGAAACACTAGAAAAAATAATGGCTGACGATCCTCTTCCCGTCATCATTGTTTCTAGCCAGACACGTAAAGGAGCAGATATTACGATTGAATGCTTGGAACTTGGTGCATTCGACTTTATCGCTAAACCGTCAGGATCAGTTTCAATCGATTTATATAAAGTAAAACAAGAGTTGATTGAAAAGGTATTGGCAGCTGGACAATCAAAGAACAAAGAGCAAACTCACCCAGCACCAAAACCACCATCCCAGTTGAAACCGGGTTTCAAAAACGCTCGTTCTACTATCCCGCCGACTGGAACTGTTAAACAGCTCATCTGTATTGGGACATCAACCGGAGGACCTAGAGCTTTGCAAAAAGTGTTACCCAAGCTTCCTAAAAATCTAAAGGCGCCTGTTTTTGTCGTTCAGCATATGCCTCCAGGGTTTACGGCTTCTTTAGCAAACAGGTTGAACCACCTCTCAGAAGTAACCGTAAAGGAGGCTGAAAACGGTGAGAGAGCAAAGGAAGGTTGGGTTTACATTGCACCAGGTGGAAAAAACATGGCGATCAGACCTGAGCGGGGAGAACTGGTGATCACACTTGATGATCGTGACACTGCCAGTCTTCATAAACCTTCAGTCGATTACTTATTTCATTCCCTCACATCTGTCAATGAATTTGAAAAAGTTGCCGTGATCATGACGGGGATGGGGAGTGACGGAACTGAAGGTGTCAAAGGCTTGATCAAGAACGGTGGTGGGAAAGTCATCGTTGAATCTGCAGAATCTTCCGTCGTATTTGGAATGCCAAAGGCAGTCTTAAACACCGGATTAGCAGATGAGGTCAAACATGTTGATGAAATTGCTGCATCTATTATGACGTATATGAAAAAAGAGAGGGCGTGACTTAGATGGATATGAATCAATATTTAGACGTCTTTATTGAAGAAAGTAAGGAACATTTACAAACTTGTAACGAAAAATTGCTTGAACTTGAAAAAAATCCATCAGATTTGCAGCTTGTCCATGATATCTTCAGAGCAGCTCACACTTTAAAAGGAATGAGTGCAACAATGGGCTACGAGGATATGGCTCATTTAACACATAGCTTAGAGAATGTGTTAGATGCCATCCGAAATGAGGAAATGACGATAACTTCAGATTGGATGGATATCATGTTTGAAGCGCTCGATGATCTCGATGCGATTGTTCAATCCATCATTGATGGAGGGGATGGAAAAAGAGACGTCTCCGAAGTCTGCGCCAAACTTGATGTAACAGGTGCAAACAAAGAAACAGCAGCTGCTGAAGCATCCGTTGAAAAAGCGTCTGAAACGAAATGGTCTTATGACGAGTATCAAAGAACAGTCATCAAACAAGCTGAAGAACAAGGTTTTAAATGCTATGAGGTCGTTGTTTCTCTTAAAGAAGATTGTCTATTAAAAGGTGTTCGGGTATACATGGTATTTGAACAACTAAACGAAGTCGGTGAGGTTGTCCAAACGATTCCTGAAACAGAAGTTCTTGAAGCTGAAGAATTCGATTCTGAGTTTATGATTTGCTATTTGAGCAAGCTTGGAAAAGAAGAGATTTACAATAAAATCAACGGTGTTTCAGAAATTGAGAAAATTGAAGTGACCGAACTGAAACATGAGACTGCTCCGGAATCCGAAAAAACAGTCCCTGCTAAAAAAGAGGACAAAAAACCGGAGAAAGCTGTTAAAGAGACAAAAGCTAAAAATGAACCGGCCAAAACAAGCCAAAATGGTGGAACAAAAACGATCCGCGTGAATATTGACCGACTCGATTCTTTAATGAACCTATTTGAGGAACTTGTCATTGATAGAGGGCGCCTAGAGCAAATTGCCAAAGAACTTGAACATGGTGAATTAACGGAAACAGTTGAAAGAATGACGCGAATTTCCGGTGATCTGCAATCAATCATCCTTAACATGAGAATGGTACCTGTGGAAACAGTATTCAACCGTTTTCCAAGAATGGTCCGCCAGTTAACGAAAGAACTGAATAAAAAAATTGAACTTACGATTTTCGGTGCAGAAACAGAACTCGACCGGACAGTTATTGATGAAATCGGTGACCCGCTTGTCCATCTATTAAGAAACAGCCTCGATCACGGAGTTGAAATGCCTGATGTCAGGGTGAAAAATGGTAAGCCGGAAACAGGTCAAGTTCGTCTGAAAGCATATCATAGCGGAAACCACGTCTTTATTGAGGTAGAGGATGATGGAGCGGGTATTAACCGCAAAAAGGTACTTGAAAAAGCAATTGAACGCGGTGTTATTTCTGAACGTGATGCAGAGACAATCGAAGATTCAGAAATAGATGCGCTGATCTTTGCACCAGGTTTCTCCACAGCCGATCAAATTTCGGACATTTCCGGACGCGGTGTCGGTCTTGATGTTGTCAGAAACAAACTTGAATCATTGGGAGGATCGGTCAGTATTAAATCGAGTGAAGGTGAAGGATCACTCTTTTCAATTCAGTTACCGCTGACACTGTCGATCATCTCTGTTCTTCTTGTCAAACTGGAAAAAGAGACGTTCGCGATTCCGATTTCTTCTATTATTGAAACAGCTGTCATTGATAAGAAGGATATCCTTCAAACGCATGACCGAGAAGTTATTGATTTCAGGGGCCATATCGTACCTGTCGTTTACCTGAAAGAGCAGTTTAAAGTTGAAGATTCTTCAGATGGCCTAGAGCAGCTCCATGTCATCATTGTGAAAAAAGGAGACAAGCTAACTGCATTTGTTGTAGATTCCTTTATCGGTCAGCAAGAAGTCGTCTTAAAATCTTTGGGTGATTATTTAACAAACGTGTTTGCGATTTCTGGAGCAACGATTTTAGGAGACGGACAAGTCGCTTTAATCATCGATTGCAATGCCCTTATTAAATAGAAAGTGAAAGGAGAGCGATCCTCTTGACCACACAGACTACCACCGGTGAAAAAATGATTGTATTTAAAGTAAATCATAAGGAATATGCCATCTCTGTTTCAGAAGTCATGTCAATTGAAAAATGGCAACAACCGACAAGGGTTCCTGGAGTAGAATCATATATTTGCGGTGTTATAAATTTAAGAGGTGTTGTCACACCTGTGATTGATTTAAGAAAGCGAATTGAAGCACCAGGAGACAACATTACCGATGAAACGAGAATTATCATCATCAATCATCAAGACATTGAAGTGGGCTGGATCGTTGATGAGGCGAATGATGTGATCTCTGTCAATGAAGAAGAACTTGAGTCTGCTCCTGAAACAGCTAAACGAGATGGTAAACAATGGATAAAAGGGATTGTCAAACAAGGTTCAAGATTACTCAATCTCATCGACTCTGAAGCCGTCTTAAACAGAAAATCCAGTCTTGTCGGAACTTCCGAGAATGTCAAGAAATAAGGAGTAAGCTGATGAGCATTTTTAAAGGAATTAGAGAAGAGCATCTTGATATTTTAAAAGAAGTCGGCAATATAGGAGCGGGTCACTCCGCTTCAGCTTTGGCTCTTTTGTTGAACAGAAAAATTGAGATGGAAGTGCCATTTGTCAAGCTCCTATCGTTTGATGAACTGATGAATCTTTTCGGGGGAGCAGACCTTCCCGTTGCCAGTATCTTTTTACGCATGGATGGCGATTTTCCGGGTTCGATGTTCGTTATTATGCCTATTTCAGAGGCTGAACAGCTCATTAGGGAGCTGATCGGCAATCCTGAATATGAGATTGAGAATATGACCTCTGAAGATATTGGAGCATCTGCTTTGCATGAGCTAGGGAACATTATGGCGGGATCTTATTTGACCGCTCTTGCTGATTTAACCCAAAGGCAAATGTATCCGAGTGTTCCTGAGCTGACCCTTGATATGTTCGGGGCTGTCATTAGTGAAGGACTGATTGAGCTTAGTCAAATTGGTGATCAAGTCATTGTAATTGATAACTCAATCTTTGATGAAGAAAACAATAAGAAGGTAAAAGCTCATTTATTCCTGTTACCTGATTATGATTCATTTGAAAAGCTGTTTAGTGCATTAGGTGCAGCATTATGAACATGATGGACAAAGAAAATATTGTGATCAGAGTGGGTATTGCTGATATGAATATCGCACGTGCACCCGAACGAATCCGAACATCAGGTCTTGGTTCATGTGTTGGACTTGTCCTTTATGATTTGGAAGCAAAGACAGCAGGGCTTGTCCATGTCATGCTTCCAGATTCCACCCTATCCAAGACAACGGATATTAACCTAGCAAAATATGCTGACACTGGTGTCAAGGCAACGGTTGATATGTTGCTTAAGGCGGGTTGTCGTAAATCTGCATTGAAAGCGAAGATGGCCGGTGGAGCCGAAATGTTTAAATTTAAAATGACGAATGATCTAATGAAAGTCGGACCAAGGAATGTTTTAGCTATTAAAAACCACCTGTCTCTCTTGAACATTCCGATTGTAAGTGAGGATACAGGAGGAACAAGCGGAAGGACAATCGAGTTTGATCCGCAGTCAGCAACACTTGAGATTCGCACAGTTAAGCAAGGTATAACGACGATTTAATATGTCATTTAGGGGGAAAAAAATGCAATCCTTGAACTACGAAGATCAGATGCTTTGGTCACGTTGGAAAGAATGGAAAGATCCTCAGGCTGGCGATGATTTAATTCGCCGCTATATGCCGCTAGTCACATATCATGTTGGTCGGATAGCTGTCGGTTTGCCAAAATCTGTTCATAAAGATGACTTGGTGAGTCTGGGAATGTTGGGTTTGTATGATGCCCTTGAAAAATTTGATCCAGGAAGAGATTTAAAGTTTGACACATATGCATCATTTAGAATTAGAGGAGCGATTATTGATGGACTTCGAAAAGAAGACTGGCTCCCAAGAACGTCTCGCGAAAAAACCAAAAAAGTTGAGGCTGCAATTGAAAGGCTTGAACAGCGCTATTTAAGAAATGTATCACCAAGTGAAATTGCTTCGGAACTGGGAATCACCGAACAGGAAGTAGTGACAACAATCAATGAAGGTTTTTTTGCAAATCTTCTTTCAATTGATGAAAAGCTGCATGATCATGAGGACGGAGAAAATGTTCAGGTGATGATCAGAGATGATAAAACCATCACACCGGAAGAAAAAATGTTAAAAGACGAGTTAATCTCCCAACTTTCGGAAAAAATAAACGAACTTTCCGAAAAAGAGCAGATTGTCATTAGTTTGTTCTATAAAGAAGAATTAACTTTAACTGAAATCGGACAAGTTCTTGATTTGTCAACATCACGCATTTCACAGATTCATTCAAAAGCGCTATATAAATTGAAGCATCTACTTGAAAAAGTGGTACAATAGCTGCCGGCTTTGCCGGCAGTGTTTTTTAGGAAAACTAAAAAACGGTCACGTTTAAAATTTCATGGTTAGCGAGTGAAAAATATGTCAACAATATTATGGCTTATTAGCTTTATGCTTCATGGTACATTGATCTATTTTGTCATCATTCTTTACACAAGGCTTGGTGCGTTTAAAGAAGCGGAAAAAAATCAAAAACAGATGTTAGAAGAAACGGAGAATACGTTAACTGCATTTTTGATGGAACTAAAAGATGAGAATGATAAACTTGTTCAAGAGCTTCAAAAAGACCGGACAAATGAAATCAACCAAAAGCCGGAAAAGTTCGAAGAAGAACCTGCCCTTTCTCTCCCTGAATCAAAAGAAAAAGACGCTGATCTTCCACTCTATATTGAATCGATGATTCATGAAGTTGAAAGGGAAGAAGATGAACTGAATCAGGAAGAGGACGAAGAGGCTGAGGCTGTCACGTTTGAAGAAAAAGCTGTCTTGTTATATGAGCAAGGTCTTTCCATTGAAGAGGTTGCCAAACAGTTAAAAAGCGGAAAAACAGAGGTCGAACTTCTCTTGAAATTTCGCGGAAAGCTAAAAAACGATTCTTGATTGTCGAGTCTGCTTATGGTATATTAAATTTTGGTGTTAATTACACACGCTTATCGATTTATGCAAGCGGTGCTGTACATTTGTGCAGTCCTGCATAAAGATGACTTAAGCGGAGGAAAAAAACCAATATATTAGGAGGAAATTTCATGTCAGTCATTTCTATGAAGCAATTGCTTGAAGCTGGTGTTCACTTCGGTCACCAAACACGCCGTTGGAACCCAAAAATGAAGCGTTACATCTTCACGGAGCGTAACGGAATCTACATTATCGACCTTCAAAAAACAGTAAAAAAAGTTGAAGAAGCTTACAACTTTACAAAAAATCTTGCAGCAGACGGAGGAAAAATTCTTTTCGTCGGTACAAAAAAACAAGCTCAAGACTCTGTTAAAGAAGAAGCGGAACGTTCTGGAATGTATTTTGTTAACCAACGTTGGTTAGGCGGTACATTAACAAACTTTGAAACGATTCAAAAGCGTATTAAACGCCTCAAAGATATTGAAAAAATGCAAGAAAACGGCACATTTGAAGTGCTTCCTAAAAAAGAAGTTGTCCAGCTGAAAAAAGAATTAGAGCGTCTTGAAAAATTCCTCGGTGGAATTAAAGAAATGAAGGAACTTCCTGACGCGCTGTTTATCATCGACCCTCGCAAAGAGCGCATCGCAGTTGCTGAAGCACGCAAACTGAACATTCCAATTATCGGAATTGTTGATACAAACTGTGATCCTGATGAAATCGATGTTGTCATCCCTGCAAACGATGATGCAATTCGCGCTGTTAAACTGTTAACTTCTAAAATGGCGGATGCGATTTTAGAAGCTAAACAAGGTGAGGAAACAGCTGAAACAGAAGAAAAAGTAGCAGAAACGACAGAAACAACTACTGCTTAACCTATTCAAAAGGTGATAAGGGGGAACTGCCTTTTATCACCTTTTTTTACAGCAAAAACAATACATAAATTTGTTGAAATTTAAGGAGGAAAACAAAATGGCAATTAATGCACAAATGGTAAAAGAACTTCGCCAAAAAACCGGTGCAGGTATGATGGACTGCAAGAAAGCATTAACAGAAACAGACGGCAACATGGACAAAGCAATCGACCTTCTTAGAGAAAAAGGAATTGCAAAAGCAGCTAAAAAAGCGGATCGCATTGCAGCTGAAGGTTTAACATTAATCAAAACAAACGGTAACACAGGAGTTATTTTAGAAGTGAACTCTGAAACGGATTTCGTTGCGAAAAACGAAGGTTTTAAAGACCTTTTAAATGCCCTTGCTGACCACCTTCTTGCAGAAAAACCGGAAAATTTGGAAGCTGCACTTGAACAAAAAATGGCAAACGGTACAACTGTTGAAGAATATATCACAAATGCGGTTGCTAAAATCGGAGAAAAAATTACCCTTCGTCGCTTCAGCCTTTTGACAAAGGGTGATAACGATGCTTTTGGTTCATACTTGCATATGGGTGGACGCATTGGAGTTCTAACAGTTCTTAGCGGCACAACTGATGAAGAAACAGCAAGAGACATTGCGATGCACGTTGCTGCTGTAAATCCTCGCTACATTTCTCGTGACCAAGTGTCTGAAGAAGAAGCAAACCATGAACGTGAAATTTTAACACAACAGGCTCTTCAAGAAGGTAAACCTGAGAATATCGTGGCAAAAATGGTTGAAGGCCGTCTAAACAAATACTTCGAGGAAATCTGTTTGCTTGACCAAGCATTTGTTAAAAATCCGGATGAAAAAGTGAAACAAGTGGTTGCTGCGAAAAATGCAACAATTAAAACATTTGTCCGTTATGAAGTTGGAGAAGGTATTGAAAAACGCCAAGAAAACTTCGCTGAAGAAGTGATGAACCAAGTGAAAAAATAAGGCTTGGAATCCGCTTGCCGAAACAACTTTGGCAGGACATTTCAAAAAATAAGGGGCACAGTGTTGTGTCCCTATTTTTAAAATAGTTTACAAACCTTTTTTTCTCTTGCATAATAAAAAACGGCAAGCATGCAACTTGGAGGTTATTATGGAAAAACCAAAATATCATCGTATCGTTTTAAAGCTTAGCGGTGAAGCTCTTGCAGGTGAACATGGAAACGGCATTAATCCGACCGTGATTCAATCCATCGCCAAACAAGTGAAAGAAATTGCCGAGCTTGATGTTGAAGTGGCTGTTGTTGTCGGGGGCGGCAATCTATGGCGCGGAAAAACCGGAAGTGATCTTGGAATGGATCGTGCCACAGCAGATTATATGGGAATGCTCGCAACAGTTATGAATTCTCTTGCTCTTCAAGACAGCCTAGAAACATTGGGAATCCAATCGAGAGTTCAAACATCAATAGAAATGCGGCAAGTCGCAGAACCTTACATAAGAAGAAAAGCGATTCGTCATCTTGAAAAGAAACGAGTCGTCATCTTTGCTGCTGGTACAGGCAATCCCTATTTTTCGACAGATACAACAGCTGCACTCAGGGCAGCTGAAATTGAGGCAGATGTGATTTTAATGGCCAAAAATAATGTTGATGGTGTGTATAATGCAGATCCTAGAACTGATGATACGGCTGTAAAATATGAAGAATTATCATACCTTGATGTCTTAAAAAACGGCTTGGCTGTCATGGATTCAACTGCTTCTTCATTATGTATGGATAACGATATTCCGTTGATCGTTTTTTCCATTATGGAAGAAGGTAATATTAAAAAAGCTGTACTCGGCGAATCAATCGGAACTATAGTGAGGGGGAAATAACGTGTTAGATCAAGTAATGAATGAAACAAAAGAACGGATGGAAAAAGCCATTCATGCATATCAGCGTGAACTAGCAACTGTCCGCGCAGGCCGTGCAAATCCGTCATTGTTTGATAAAGTAACAGTTGAGTATTACGGAGCACAAACACCTTTAAATCAAATTGCTTCTATTAATGTGCCTGAAGCGCGTATGTTGATCATTACACCGTATGACAAAACGGCACTAGGAGACATTGAAAAAGCGATTCAAAAAGCTGATTTAGGCGTAACTCCGACGAATGACGGCAATATCATCCGGATTACCATTCCCGCTTTAACTGAAGAACGTAGAAAAGAGCTTGTGAAGCTTGTGAAGAAGTATTCTGAAGAAGCAAAAGTTGCTGTCCGCAACATTCGCCGCGATGCAAACGATGATCTGAAAAAAATAGAGAAAAACGGTGAGATGACTGAAGATGAATTGCGTTCTTCAACGGAAGACGTACAAAAATTGACAGATGAATATGTGTCAAAAATTGACGAGATCACAAAAGACAAAGAGAAAGAAATCATGGAAGTTTGATCAAAAACTCTGTACAATGGTAATAGTGAAAAGACCCTCTCATGTTTACAGGGGGTTTTTTTGTTAATACTGTTGTTAACTAGATGATATAACAGGAAAGCAACCTTTTGGGTGATGGAGGAATCTCATGCTCAATATACTCAAAAACTGGAAGAATCAGCATTCAGCGGCTTCCAATATGGAATGGTATACAAAAGAAAATATTTTAAAAGGAGAAATTCCTGAACATATTGCCATTATTATGGACGGAAACGGCCGTTGGGCAAGAAAACGGGCAATGCCTCGTATTGCCGGACATCATGAAGGCATGAAAGTGGTTAGAGAAACAACAAAGCTAGCAAGCGGGCTTGGTGTAAAAGCCTTAACTTTGTATGCTTTTTCCACTGAAAATTGGAAAAGACCAAAATTAGAGGTCGATTTTCTGATGAAGCTACCTGAAGAATTTCTTAACACATACCTTCCAGAACTCGTTGAAGAGGATGTTCAGGTGCGCATTACCGGTGATAGGGAAGGACTGCCCCCGCATACCATTCGTGCGGTAGAAAAAGCCGTCAGCGATACGAAAAACAATCAAGGACTTATTCTTAATTTTGCCTTAAATTACGGGGGGCGGGCTGAAATCGCCAATGCAGCAAAAAAAATTGCCGAAGATGCAAAAAAAGGTGTCATCAAAGTTGAAGAAATCGATGAAAATCTGTTTTCTGATTATTTAATGACTGAAACTTTGCAAGATCCCGATTTGTTGATAAGAACAAGCGGCGAAATCAGACTGAGCAATTTTATGCTTTGGCAACTTGCATACAGTGAGTTTTTATTTACTGATGTTTTATGGCCTGACTTTAAAGAAGCTCACTTTCTTCAGGCCATCGGTGAGTATCAGCGTCGGGGAAGAAGGTTCGGCGGAATTTAGAGGATGGTGCAGATGAAACAGAGAATTTTGACAGCTGTTATAGCAGCGGCGGTTTTTTTGCCGCTTGTTATAATTGGAGGGTTGCCGTTCACAATACTGGTCTATGCCATGAGTATACTGGCTCTTTTCGAACTATTGCGAATGAAAGGCCTGCAGCTTTTAAGCGTTCCTGGTATGATCACTTTGATGCTTTTGGGAATTTTATTATACCCAAGCCGGTATCGTGAATTGGTCACCTTTGGGGTTTCAAAAGGTGAAGTGTTATTTTTGGCTGTTCTTTTGCTTTTAACTTATACAGTACTAAGCAAAAATATCATATCTTTTGATGGAGTTGCTTTTGCGGTTTTAACGGCTATTTATATTGGATTTGGCTTTTATTATTTTATTGAAATTAGAGACATGGGTCTTAGCTATGTTTTTTTCGCAATCGGAGTTGTCTGGTCAACAGATTCCGGCGCTTACTTTATCGGCAAAGCGTTTGGAAAGCGAAAGCTCTGGCCTGAAATCAGCCCTAATAAAACAATTGAAGGTTTTTGGGGCGGTATATCCATGGCGGTGATATTTGCTCTCATCTATCAGATGGCTACAGACTTTTTGCATTCCTATCTATTTGTGTTCATAATTACAATACTTCTATCGATCGTTGGTCAAATCGGTGATTTGGCGGAATCTGCATTTAAGCGTCACTACCATGTGAAAGATTCAGGACGAATTCTTCCCGGACATGGCGGTGTTTTGGACCGTTTTGACAGTTTATTATTTGTCGTGCCATTTTTATACTTCCTGCTTGTTCTTTTTTAGTCGTTCAGGCTATCATAAAGAGGTATATCAATGCATTTAAAAGAAATAGAGGTGCAGCATTTTGAAGAACATATGTCTTCTAGGAGCAACTGGCTCTATCGGGGAGCAAACGCTTGATGTTATCAAAACACATGGGGATAAATTCCGGCTGACAGCCATGACATTCGGGAAAAATATAGAAAAAGCTGTCGGGATTATTGAAACATTCAAGCCTCGATATGTAGCTGTCGGTAATGAACAGACCTATAAAAAATTGAAACAATTTTCTTTTACTTACACATTTGAAACGGGGATTGGGGAGGAAGGTTTAATTGAAGCAGCCGTTTATCAAGAAACGGACATTGTTGTTAATGCTCTCCTAGGTAGCGTTGGTCTTCTCCCAACTTTAAAAGCAATTGAACATAAAAAAACAATTGCTTTAGCAAATAAAGAAACACTTGTGACTGCTGGACATATAGTAAAACAACATGCAAAAAAATATGATGTCCCATTATTACCTGTTGACAGTGAACATTCCGCCATTTTTCAATGTCTTCAGGGAGAGAACCCAAAATATATCAAACGGCTTATCCTCACAGCTTCAGGCGGTAGTTTTAGAGATAGAACGAGACAGGAACTTGAAGGCGTTACAGTCGAGCAGGCTCTTCATCACCCTAATTGGTCGATGGGGGCAAAAATTACAATCGATTCAGCGACATTGATGAATAAAGGGCTCGAGGTCATTGAAGCACACTGGCTTTTTGATATTCCTTATGAACAGATTGATGTGGTGGTACATAAAGAAAGCATCATCCATTCAATGGTTGAATTTCATGACAACAGTGTAATGGCACAGCTTGGCATCCCTGATATGAGAGTGCCGATTGGGTATGCGCTTAGCTATCCAGAACGCCTATCGTTTGCAGAAGAAAAATCTCTCGATCTGTGGGAAATCGGGCAATTGCATTTTGCCCAAGCTGATTTTGAACGGTTCCGTTGTTTGCGATTCGCTTATGAATCGGGCAAAATAGGTGGGACAATGCCGACGGTCTTAAATGCTGCAAATGAAGTTGCTGTGGCTGCATTTTTATCAGGCCAAATAACGTTTCTAGAGATTGAAAACATTGTTGAGAAAGCTTTAGAGCGTCATCAGGTCGTTTTAAAACCTTCACTTCAGGACATTTGTGAAGTGGACAAAGAGGTCAGAACGTTTGTCCAAACATTACTCACATAAGGTGGTATGTTCGTGAATACTGTGATCGCGTTTATTATTATTTTTGGAACACTCGTTTTTTTTCATGAACTGGGTCATTTAATCCTAGCACAGAGAGCGGGAATATTATGCCGAGAGTTTGCTATCGGATTCGGACCGAAAATTTTCTCATTTAAGAAAAACGAGACAGTTTATACAATCAGGCTCCTCCCAATCGGTGGTTTTGTCAGAATGGCTGGAGAAGACCCTGAAATGATCGAGGTCAAGCCTGGCTATACGGTTGGGCTTTTGTTTAACAAAGAAGAGAAAGTCGAAAAAATCATTTTAAATCAAAAAGAAAAATATCCAGATGCACTTGTTATCGAAGTGGAACAGGCTGATTTAGAACATCAGATGAGAATTAGCGGTTATGAGCAGGGGAATGAAGATCAACTCGTTTCTTTCTCTGTCAGTGAGACATCATTTTTCATTGTAGATGGAGAAGAAGTCCAGATCGCCCCTTACAATCGACAATTTCATTCGAAAAGTGTTTGGAAGCGTATCAAAGCGATTGCAGCCGGACCGATTATGAACTTTATTTTGGCTTATGTCATCCTCGTGTTCCTCGGTATCGTACAGGGTGTACCATCAGACGAGCCTGTGCTTGGAAAGCTGGTTGATAACGGACGGGCTGCCGAAGCTGGACTGCATGAGGGTGACCGTATCCAAACCATCAATGGGAAGAAGATGGAATCATGGACCGATGTTGTCAGCACCGTCAGAGAACACCCTGAAAAGAAAATGAAGATCGTTTTGACGCGTGACAATGATAAGATGACAAAATATGTGACCCCAGAATCTGTTAAAACGGGCGATGAAACTGTCGGTCGATTTGGTGCCTATAATCCTGCAGAAAAAGGGCTCTTTTCAGCGATCTCCTATGGTGCAACTGAAACTGTAACAGTGGCTCAGAACATTATAACAACACTTGGAAAAATGGTGACTGGGCAGTTTTCAGTTGACATGTTAGCTGGACCTGTTGGAATTTACGATATGACAGATCAAATAGCCAAAACAGGACTGATTAATCTGATGAAATTGGCTGCCTTTTTAAGTATAAATCTGGGAATTGTCAACCTTTTGCCAATACCTGCTTTGGATGGGGGCAGACTTTTGTTTCTATTTATTGAAGCAATCCGTGGAAAGCCGATCAACCGTGAAAAAGAAGCAGTGGTCGTCTTTATCGGTGTTGCCTTTCTGATGCTTATCATGCTTGTCGTGACATGGAATGATATCCAGCGCTTATTTTTATAAAACTAAATGACCATTGGAACAAATGAGGTGTGAAAGAAATGAGACAGAGCAGGACGCTAATCCCGACACTTCGGGAAGTGCCGGCTGATGCTGAAGCAAAAAGTCATCAGCTTCTTCTTAGAGCGGGGTTTATTAGACAAAATACGAGCGGTATATACAGTTATATGCCACTTGCCAATAAAGTGATTCAAAACATTCAGGCGATTATCCGTGATGAAATGGAAAATATCAATGCCGTTGAAATGCTGATGCCAGCGCTGCAACAGGCGGAAACATGGCAGGAATCTGGAAGATGGTATTCGTACGGACCTGAACTGATGAGACTAAAAGACCGCCATGGTCGTGAATTTGCTCTTGGTCCGACACATGAAGAGGTTGTGACGAGCATCGTTAGAGACGAAATCAAATCGTACAAGCGTCTCCCATTAACCCTTTATCAAATTCAATCGAAATTCCGTGATGAAAAACGTCCGCGTTTCGGGTTGTTGAGAGGTCGCGAGTTTATTATGAAGGATGCTTACTCTTTTCACTCTTCTGCAGAAAGCCTTGATGATACATATCAAGATATGTATCACGCCTATACGAATGTCTTTACACGCTGCGGTCTAAATTTCAGACCGGTTATCGCAGATTCGGGTGCGATCGGTGGAAAAGACACCCATGAGTTTATGGCACTTTCTGCTATCGGTGAAGATACGATTGCTTACTCTGATGAATCTTCATATGCTGCCAACATTGAAATGGCTGAAGTAGCAGAAATAGTTGAGTCGGAAACAGTCGAAATGAAGGACATGCAGGAAATTCATACACCTGGTGTGAAAACGATAGAAGAGCTTGCCGCATTTTTAAATATATCTCCTTCAAACTGCATGAAATCCATGCTTCTCAAGGCAGATGGCCGTTTCGTACTTGTGTTGACAAGAGGAGATCATGAAGTCAACGAAATTAAAGTGAAACATCTGCTTGATGCAGAAACGATTGAATTTGCAAGTGCTGAAGAGGTTGTCGAAAATATCGGTACAACGCCAGGGTTTGTTGGACCTATTGGCTTAAACCCTGAAATTGAAATATATGCTGATTTCGCTGTAAAAGTCATGATAAATGCGGTTGCCGGAGCCAATAAATCAGATTATCATTTACAAAATGTCAACCTCAGCCGTGATACCGATCATATCCGATTTGCAGATCTCCGTTTTATCAAGGAGGGTGATCCTTCACCTGATGGCAAAGGAACGATCCGTTTTGCAAGAGGGATTGAAGTCGGACAGGTCTTTAAGTTAGGGACCCGCTATTCAGAGGCTATGAATGCAACATACTTGGATGAAAATGGGCGAGCAAAACCAATGCTGATGGGCTGTTACGGAATTGGAGTTTCACGAACGCTTTCCGCTATTGTCGAGCAGCATCATGATGATAAGGGCTTGGTTTGGCCGCTTTCTGTCAGTCCGTATGATCTTCACATTCTCGCACTCAATATGAAAAATGAAGGACAGGTTCAGCTTGCTGAGACATTATATCAAGATTTACAAGCAAAAGGCTATGATATTTTATTTGATGACAGGGCTGAACGAGCCGGTGTTAAATTTGCTGACTCCGATTTAATTGGTCTGCCGATTCGTATTACAGCCGGTAAGCGAGCGGATGAAGGTGTAGTAGAAGTGAAAATCCGGAAAACAGGGGAATCCTTTGAAATCACCACAGAGGAACTGTCAGGTTTTATTGAAAAACAAATGAAGAACTTATCAACTCATTCGTAAACATGTTAAACTAGGATATATGAAGGTACCTCAGAATGATCTCTTGAGGTGCCTTCAATTATGATTTTTTAGGGAGGAATCTGTCTTGGAAGACCAGCTTTCTGTCAACAGAAGACAGTTTCAAATTCTTCTGCAGCAGCTCAATTTAACAGATGATTCAATGATCCGCCATTTTGAAGGTGGACAAATCACTAAACTTATCGTTCATAAACAGAAGAAAACTTGGCATTTTCACTTTATATTTAAAGCTGTGCTACCTTATCAGATTTTCGAGCGCTTTTATCATCAGCTGACACGCACTTTTTCCCATATCGCACAAGTAACCTGTTCTATTGATGCTGAAGATAAGTCTGTCAATGAACAGTTAGTTCAGGACTATTGGGTGCGCTCGATTCAAGAATTAGACGGTATTTCTCCGCCAATTTTGACGCTTTTGAATGAGCAAAAACCAAGATTAGTTGGAAATAAAATTCTACTTAAAACGAAAACAGATACAGAAGCTTCTGCATTAAAAAGAAAGTACAGTTCGCTTATTCAGTCAAGCTACCGAGCATTCGGTTTTCCAGAACTGCAGCTTGATACAGAAATTTTTGTTTCAGATCAAGAGATTCAGAAATTTAGAGAACAAAAACAAGCTGAAGATCAAGAAAAAGCATTACAAGCTTTAATTGAGATGGAGAAGCAGGATAAAGAAAGAGCAGATGAGGAAGTACCATCAGGACCGTTGCAAATCGGATACCCCATTAAAGATACCGAAGAAATTAGAACGCTTGATAGTATTATGGATGAAGAACGAAGAATTACAGTTCAAGGGTATGTGTTTGATGCCGAAACAAGAGAATTGAAAAGTGGCAGAACGCTTTGCATCTTTAAAATAACGGATTATACGAACAGTATCCTGATCAAGATGTTTGCTCGGGAAAAAGAGGATGCAGCCTTGATGAAGACTTTGAAAAAAGGCATGTGGGTTAAGGCGAGAGGCAGTATTCAAAACGATACATTTGTCCGTGATTTAGTGATGATTGCTAATGATGTCAATGAAATCAGGGCGAAAACGCGCGAAGACACGGCTCCTAAAGACGAAAAGCGAGTTGAATTGCACCTCCATTCACCGATGAGTCAAATGGATGCTGTTTCAAGTTTAGGGAAGCTTGTTGAACAGGCGAAAAAATGGAATCATTCTGCGATTGCCATTACAGATCATGCTGTTGTTCAATCCTTTCCAGAGGCATTTTCAGCCAGTAAAAAACATGGTGTGAAAATGATATATGGGTTGGAAGCTAACCTTGTTGATGATGGTGTGCCAATCGCCTACAATCCCGTTCACCGTCTCCTTGAAGAAGAAACATATGTCGTATTTGATGTGGAAACAACAGGGCTATCGGCTGTCTATGATACGATTATCGAATTGGCCGCAGTGAAAATAAAAGGCGGTGAGATCATTGAACGCTTTGAACGGTTTGCTAATCCACACCGTCCTTTATCAGCAACAATTATTGAACTGACAGGGATTACCGATGATATGCTTAAAGATGCACCTGATGTTGAAGAAGTGATTAGAGAATTTAAGGAATGGTCTGGTGACCATACATTAGTTGCTCACAATGCAAGCTTTGACATCGGGTTCATCAATGTTGCCTATAAACGTCTGTTGAAAACCGAGAAAGTGCAAAATCCTGTGATAGACACACTCGAACTGGGCCGGTTTCTTTATCCGCAGTTTAAAAACCACAGGCTCAATACGCTCTGTAAAAAGTTCGATATTGAACTTACTCAGCATCATAGAGCAATATATGATACAGAAGCAACAGGTTATTTGCTTGTGAAAATGCTCAAAGATGCAGCTGAAAAAGAGATTTTGTATCATGATGAGCTCAATGAAAATATGGGACAATCCAATGCATATCAACGTTCTAGACCTTATCACGCGACACTTTTAGCCGTAAATGAAACAGGTTTGAAAAATCTCTTTAAACTTGTTTCATTGTCACATATTCATTACTTTTATAGAGTGCCGCGAATTCCGAGATCCCAGCTTGAAAAGCATAGGGAAGGCATTTTAATTGGTTCAGCCTGTGACAAAGGTGAAGTGTTCGAAGGCATGATGCAAAAGTCACCAGAAGAAGTAGAAGAGATTGCAGCATTTTATGACTATTTGGAAGTGATGCCGCCGGAAGTGTATCGCCACCTCCTTCAGCTTGAACTCGTGAGAGATGAGCATTCATTAAAAGAAATTATTACAAATATCACAAAGCTTGGTGACAAATTGAACATACCTGTGGTGGCAACGGGAAATGTCCATTACTTAAATCCTGAAGATAAAATCTACAGAAAGATTTTAGTTTCTTCACAAGGTGGGGCAAATCCTTTGAACAGACATGAACTGCCAAATGTTCACTTTCGGACCACAGATGAAATGCTTGCAGCTTTTTCGTTTTTGGAGAAAGAAAAAGCAAGGGAAATTGTGATCACCAACACCCAAAAGATCAGTAATATGATCGAAGAGATAAAACCGATCAAAGATGATCTTTATACACCGAAAATTGATGGAGCAGATGAAGAAATTAGGCGAATGAGCTATGAGAAAGCGAAGAGTATTTATGGCGATGAACTGCCTGAAATCGTTAAAGAGCGGATTGAAAAAGAACTAAAAAGTATTATTGGTCATGGATTTGCTGTTATCTACCTCATTTCTCATAAGCTCGTGAAACGCTCGCTTGATGATGGCTACCTCGTTGGATCTAGGGGATCTGTTGGCTCTTCATTGGTAGCAACATTGACAGAAATTACAGAGGTGAATCCATTGCCTCCGCATTATGTCTGTCCAGATTGTCGTCATTCGGAATTTTTCAATGACGGGTCTGTCGGCTCAGGCTATGATTTACCTGATAAAGATTGTCCGAACTGTGGGGCAGCTTATAAAAAAGATGGTCATGACATTCCGTTTGAAACATTCCTAGGTTTTAAAGGGGACAAGGTTCCGGATATTGACTTAAACTTTTCAGGAGAATATCAGCCCCATGCCCATAATTACACAAAAGTACTATTTGGAGAAGATAACGTCTACCGTGCGGGAACGATTGGTACTGTCGCTGAAAAAACGGCATATGGATATGTGAAAGGGTATGCGAATGACAATAATCTGCATATGCGCGGAGCAGAAATCGATCGGCTAGTACAGGGGTGTACTGGTGTGAAACGAACAACAGGTCAGCATCCAGGTGGAATCATCGTTGTTCCCGATTACATGGATATATACGATTTTTCACCGATTCAGTTTCCAGCGGATGCCACCGGTTCAGAATGGAAAACAACTCATTTTGACTTTCACTCCATTCACGACAATCTCTTGAAACTCGACATCCTTGGTCATGATGATCCGACGGTAATCCGCATGCTTCAAGATTTGAGTGGAGTTGATCCAAAAACAATTCCGACAGATGACCCTGAAGTCATGAAAATATTTCAAGGGACAGAATCTTTAGGGGTTACTGAAGAGCAGATTGGCTGTAAAACAGGTACGCTTGGCATCCCTGAATTCGGAACCCGTTTTGTCCGACAGATGCTTGAGGATACAAAACCGACAACATTTTCCGAACTCGTTCAAATTTCTGGTCTATCACACGGAACAGATGTCTGGCTTGGAAATGCTCAAGAATTGATTCATAATAATATTTGTGAACTGAGCGAAGTTATCGGTTGCCGTGACGACATAATGGTGTATTTAATTTATCAAGGACTTGAACCGTCCCTTGCTTTTAAGATTATGGAATTTGTCCGTAAAGGGAAAGGCTTAACACCTGAGTGGGAAGAAGAAATGAAGAACAATCAAGTACCAGATTGGTATATTGATTCTTGTAAAAAAATTAAATATATGTTCCCGAAAGCCCACGCTACCGCATATGTTTTAATGGCAGTCAGGATTGCCTACTTTAAAGTCCATCATCCATTACTTTATTATGCAGCATACTTTACAGTACGTGCTGATGACTTTGATATCGATACAATGATTAAGGGCTCGACAGCGATCAGAGCGGTTATGGATGATATCAATACAAAAGGGCTTGATGCTTCTCCGAAAGAGAAAAGTTTGTTGACTGTGCTCGAGATTGCACTAGAAATGTGTGAAAGAGGATTTTCTTTTCAAAAAATTGATCTTTATCGTTCCGGTGCCTCTGAATTTATGATTGACGGTAACAGTCTGATTCCGCCTTTTAACTCGATTCCTGGTCTTGGTACAAGTGTTGCTTTAAATATTGTCAAAGCAAGAAAAGAAGGCGAATTTCTTTCTAAAGAAGATTTGCAAAAGCGAGGAAAAGTTTCGAAAACCATTATGGAATATTTGGATGGACACGGCTGTCTTGAATCTCTTCCTGATCAAAATCAGCTGTCTTTATTTTAGAACTGTCGGCATTGCCGGCAGTTTTTTATATTTGAAATTAAATATGAGTTTTCAATGAAAGCGAATCTATTGTGATAGCCTTAGTCATTTAAAAGGTTAGTCTGTCTGTTACTAGAAGTGCCGTTTTACATGAAATAATGAGTCTAAAACCACGCTAGGAGCTGTCTAAAAAATCCTTTATCAGGGAGGATTTGTGCGACTCCTGTGGGAACAGCGAGCCAGGAGAACAAAGGAGCAAGCTCCGAGGAGGCTCGCGGATTGTCCGCGGGAAGCGAGCTATTCCCCATTATTTTCATGCACACTACTTTCAGGATATCCCGTTTTAAAGAGGTTTTGATTAACGAAGTAATACTAGCACTCGGTATGTTAAGTGAAGCAGTATGGTTAGGGACAAGTAGGACAAGTAAAGATCAAAAGACCTTGTGTAATACCATGCTTGATGCCGTGATTACGGGATTACCTATTGGAGCTGGAACCGGACCAGTTGTTTATTTGCAAAAACATGGCGATTTACAGTGATATACTTCATTTTAGGGAACCTATCGATATTTAAATAACCACTTTTCCAGAAGTTTTTATGGATAAAGTAGGTATTTCTTTTAAAAGAGTGCATATATCTTTGAAGATTATGTTGGTGGGAAAGTCTCTATTTCTTCTAATACAGTCATATTTCTAATCGATGATTTGAAACATAAATCTTGGTTGAACAACTCATCGTCGGATGTCTTTCAAAAAACCATCGGCAAAAAATGTTTAAATATGTTAACGATTTTAAGGAGCTGTCTAAAAAGTCCTTTTTCAACATAAATCAGGGGGAATTGCCAGACTCCTGCGGAAAGCGAGAAAATTCCCCAATTTTTATTCATCCACACGACTTTCAGGACACCCCCTTGAATTGATAAAGGAGGTGAGTAAAATGTAAACGCTTTCTATTCATGTCCCTTTAATTCCTTTGTAATCATCTGAATGATAAAAACTGAACAACTACCATATCCACATTTCACAGACTCAACACAATTGATCTCCACCATGTCTATCCCTTAAATGTTCTCTTCAAAACTACTTATTTAAACCATAGCCCAAGACTCGTAGCATGATATGCCATGCCTGCTGATAATAAAGATCGGTTTAAAAGAATCGTGACAAAAAAACAAGGTTTATGAGATTGAGCAAACGGTTAATGAAAAGTCATTATTGGTGAATACGGTACACTCAAGGCCAACCAGAAACATTCGAAGTGGCTGTATCATGATACTTTTGTCCAACTCGCCCACAAATACCAAATGATCGCGATGTGGTGGGATAACGGGAATGACCAGTTTGACAGAATAGAAAGAAAGTGGCGTGATCCTATTGTAAAAGATATCATCGTTCAGGCGGGGCGAGGTATCAAAGATGGGATCATGAAACCTGTAGATCTTTATATCAAAAAGGGGCAACAGTTGAGCGATCAACCGGTTGATATCCAGCTTAATGGACGTACGCTTACATTAATCTTCCGTCAAGCAACACCATTGAAAGAAGATCGCGACTACACTGTTGATCATGCTAGGAAAACAGTTAAAATTACAGAGACTTATATCACAAAGTTGATCGCTGAATCAGCTGGGATACGAACAAAAGAACAACTTACTTTTACATTTGATAAAGGTGCAAATCAAGTTATGGATGTGATTCTTTATGATCATCCAAAACTAGAAAAAAGTGAATTTACAGTCCTAAAGTCACGAATTAATGGCGACCCTCAAATACCTGAGTCTTTAAACGGCACAACACTAAAAACGGTGAAAGGAGTCGTTGATTCTACCGGAAAACCTGTTCTTGAGGAGGTATGGTCGTTGATGCCGTACTTAAACAGTGATGAGGATTTTTATGAAAAAGATGGTGATCTCTATTTGCGAGAACGTGTTTTCCGCTACCTTTACATTTGAAATGTGGTCCAAAGGAGTGGAACTAGTTGTCAAAGTAAAAGTCGTACCGTAAACAATATAAAAATTTCTTGAGAAAGAGAGGTAAAAAATGAAAACACTGAAAATTCTGTCGTTTTGTTTTGTCATGATTTCTTTCAGTTTGTTTGGTTTTTCCCGTCCGGCTAATGCTGCATCTCCTTTTGTTTCAACATCTGGAACAAAATTCATGTTAAATGGCAAGCCTTTTTATTTTGCCGGAACCAATAACTATTATTTTCATTATAAGTCTAAAAAAATGGTTGATGATGTCTTTCACGATATGAAAGCGATGAACTTGAAAGTGATTCGCATTTGGGGATTTCTTGATGGAAAAGCACATGATCAGTCTGTTATGCAGCCTGCCCCTGGTGTTTATGATGAATCAGGCTTTTCTAAACTTGATTATGCGATTTATAAAGCGGGTCAAATGGGAGTTAAATTGGTCATTCCATTTGTAAACAACTGGGATGAGTTTGGCGGAATGAATCAATATGTTCGCTGGTTTGAAGCAGACGGGCATGATGCGTTTTATACAGACCCGCGGATTAAGCAAGCTTATAAACATTATGTTTCATATATGTTGAATCGAGTGAACACATATACAGGTGTAAAATATAAAGACGATCCCGCCATTATGACATGGGAACTGGCAAATGAGCCGAGAGTCCGGTCAGACAAGAGCGGAAACATTCTAGTTGAATGGGCGGATGAAATGAGCTCATACATCAAATCAATTGATCAGAAGCATCTTGTCGCAGTAGGTGATGAAGGGTTTTACCGGATAGTTGGTCATCATGATTGGATTTTTAACGGTGGTGAAGGAGTTGACTGGATGAGGCTCACCGCTCTTCCCAACATTGATTACGGAACATACCATTTGTATCCAGATCATTGGGGGAAGACAGCGGAATGGGGAAATCAGTGGATTACAGACCATATCCGTGATGGGAAAAAAATCGGTAAACCGGTTGTGCTGGAAGAGTACGGTTTTAAAGATCAAACAAGGAGAGATCATGTGTACAAATCATGGCTTGATTTGATTGAAAAACATCATGGGGCAGGAAGCCAATTTTGGATTTTGACTGGTATTCAAGATGATGGTACACTCTATCCTGATTATGATGGATTTCGGATTGTTTATCCAAGTTCTTCAGCAGCAATTATTTCAGAACATGCCAAACGAATGAATGAAAAATGATATCTAAAAAGGTACACATACATCATAACCAGATGATACAAATACTTGAAGCAAACTGATTTGCATTAAAAATATGGTTATGGTATAGTTTTATTGGAAATGCTAACGATAGCCGAGGCGAAGAGTGGGGAAACCCGCTCTTTTGTATTGACAAGGTAATTTTGTCTCGACATGTTCATCGTTTTTTCTATGATCCCTGCTTAACAAGCAGGGTTTTTACGAGAGAGCTGATGAATGGGAGCCTGCACAAGGAGGAAGAGAATTGAGTAACAAAGTGATCGATACCGTCAGCGAAATGGTCCAGCCTATTTTAGACAGTCTTCAGCTTGAACTTGTCGACATCGAATTTGTCAAGGAAGGTCAAAACTGGTTCCTTCGGGTGTTTGTTGATTCGGATTCAGGGGTCGATATTGAAGAGTGTGCCAAAGTTAGCGAAGCTCTTAGTGAAAAGCTGGATGAGTCCGATCCAATCAAGCAGAACTATTTTCTCGAAGTATCATCTCCAGGAGCTGAACGGCCGCTCAAGAAAGAAGCCGATTTCATGAAAGCGCTCGGAAAAAACGTATTTATTAAGACCTATGAACCAATTGAAGGATATAAAGAGTTCGAAGGCATTCTTTCTGAGTTTGACGGTGAGTTCGTCGAAGTAACGATGACAATCAAAACAAGGCAGAAAAAAATCAATATTCCTTACGAAAAAATAGGAAAAGCAAGGCTAGCAGTTTCGTTCAATTAATTTTTGACTGTTTAAGGGGGAAACCATAAACATGAGTAGTGAGTTGTTAGATGCCCTGACGGTTCTTGAAAGAGAAAAGGGAATCAGTAAAGACATTATTATCGAAGCAATTGAGGCTGCGCTTATCTCCGCTTATAAACGGAACTTTAATCAGGCGCAAAATGTCAGGGTCGACTTAAACCGCGACACGGGTACAATTCGTGTATTTGCTAGAAAGGATGTCGTGGATGAAGTCTATGACCCACGGCTAGAAATCTCGATTGATAACGCGAGAAATATCAATCCAAACTATATTGTCGGCGATGTTGTTGAGATCGAAGTGACTCCGAAAGATTTCGGTCGTATTGCTGCCCAGACGGCAAAACAGGTGGTTACACAGCGTGTCCGTGAGGCGGAGCGAGGTGTCATCTATTCAGAATTTATTGATCGTGAAGAAGATATTATGACCGGTATCGTTCAGCGAATTGACAATAAATTTATCTATGTTTCATTAGGGAAAATTGAAGCGCTTCTGCCGACTGGTGAACAAATGCCGAATGAAGTCTATAAACCTCATGATCGCATTAAGGTGTTTATCACAAAAGTTGAAAAAACAACGAAGGGTCCACAAATTTACGTTTCAAGAACTCACCCTGGCTTACTAAAACGTCTTTTTGAAATTGAAGTGCCAGAAATTTATGATGGAACAGTTGAGCTCAAGTCTGTAGCAAGAGAGGCGGGAGATCGCTCTAAAATTTCCGTCCGGACAGAAGATCCTGATATCGATCCGGTCGGTGCTTGTGTAGGTCCTAAAGGACAGCGTGTTCAGGCAATCGTTAATGAACTGAAAGGCGAGAAAATAGATATTGTCCACTGGTCAAATGATCCTGTCGAATTTGTTGCCAATGCATTAAGTCCATCTAAAGTGCTAGATGTCATCGTGAATGAAGAAGAGAAGTCGACAACGGTAATCGTTCCAGATTACCAACTATCACTTGCGATTGGCAAAAGAGGACAAAATGCTCGCTTGGCAGCAAAGTTAACCAACTGGAAAATAGATATTAAAAGTGAAACAGATGCAAGAGAACTAGGGATTTACCCTAGAGAGTTCGAAGAAGAGCAGGAAGCGCTTTTCTTAGAAGACGAAATGCCAGAATCGGATGAATAAGAGGTGACCTTTGGTGAAAAGCCGAAAGAAGATCCCGCTTAGAAAATGCGTTGTAACAGGGGAAATGAAGCCGAAAAAAGAGCTCATTCGTGTCGTCCGTTCTAAAGAAGGAGAGGTTTCCGTTGATCCGACTGGAAAAAAGAACGGGCGGGGAGCTTATCTTACACTTGATAAAGAAGTTATTTTAACTGCAAAAAAGAAAAATAGTTTAGCTAATCAGCTTCAAGCACAAATTGATGGTCAGATTTTTGATGAACTGTTGGAACTAGCAGAAAAGGAGAACAGATAAATGTCAGATTCGGAGTGGTTTTCCTTGCTAGGCCTAGCGAATCGAGCTCGAAAAGTCGTGTCCGGTGAAGACCTGGTCGTAAAAGAAATCAGACATTCACGCGCAAAACTTGTGTTACTGGCAAAAGATGTCTCTTTTAACACGGAGAAAAAAGTCACAGATAAATGCAAATACTACAATGTTCCATTCAAAACAGTCGGTGATCGTCTCCTTTTAGGTCGTTCAATCGGCAAAGAGTCCCGTGTTGTTGTAGCCGTAACTGACCAAGGTTTTGCGAATACGTTGCTCCGAAAGCTCGATTAATTTTTTTGGGGGTGAACGAATGGCTAAAATGAGAGTTTATGAATATGCAAAAACCATAAATGTTTCAAGTAAGGACATCTTAGCGGTATTGAAAGATCTGAATATGGAAGTCAATAATCATATGGCAATGATTGGGGAAGATGCGATCAAACAGCTTGATAAAAAGTTCAAAAAAAGCAGCGGACAGCCTGCTGAGAAAAAGCAAGCGGCAAAACCTGCTGATTCAAGCGGTCAAAAGCAGCATTCTACAACAAAACCAAATAAAAATCGAGATGGAAAGAAGAATAACGTGCAAAATACTCAATTTAACAATAACAATAAGAAGAAAAACAACAAAAAAAATAAACGAAATAAAAATCAACATACACAATCACAACAAGAGAGACAAATCAAACCGAAAAAAGAACTTCCAGAAAAAATTACATTTACGAATTCTCTTACAGTCGGTGCGTTAGCAGAGGCACTTGGAAAAGAACCATCAGAGATTATTAAAAAGCTGATGCTGCTCGGTGTCATGGCAACAATCAACCAGGATCTTGATAAAGATACCGTTGAACTTATTGCTTCTGAATATGGTGTAGAAGTAGAAGAAGTGATCGTCCATGAAGAAACCGAATTTGAAAAATATGAAGAGCATGATCAAGAAGAAGATCTTGAAATCCGTCCTCCTGTTGTGACGATCATGGGACACGTAGACCATGGAAAAACAACCCTTCTCGACAGCATTCGTAAAACGAAAGTTGTTGAAGGAGAAGCAGGCGGAATTACACAACATATCGGCGCTTATCAAATTGAAGAAAACGGTAAAAAGATTACATTTCTTGATACACCGGGACACGCCGCATTTACAACGATGCGCGCGCGCGGGGCTGAAGTGACTGACATTACGATTCTTGTTGTAGCTGCAGATGATGGTGTAATGCCTCAAACAATTGAAGCGATTAACCATGCAAAAGCAGCAGAAGTTCCCATTATTGTAGCTGTCAATAAAATTGATAAACCAGCGGCCAATCCTGATCGTGTGATGCAGGAGTTGACAGAGCATGGCCTTGTCCCAGAAGCATGGGGAGGCGAAACGATTTTTGTACCTCTGTCTGCTCTTTCAGGTGAAGGGATCGACGAGTTGATTGAAATGATTCTGCTCGTTAGTGAAGTTGAAGAATTGAAAGCGAACCCGAACCGCCGATCAAAAGGTACAGTTATTGAAGCTGAACTTGATAAAGGAAAAGGTTCTGTGGCAACATTACTTGTTCAGAATGGAACTCTCCATGTCGGTGATCCAATCGTTGTCGGCAACACATTTGGTCGGGTACGTGCGATGGTCAATGATATCGGTAGACGTGTCAAATCAGCTGGTCCATCTACACCGGTTGAAATTACTGGTTTGAACGAAGTTCCACATGCAGGGGATCAGTTCCTTGTCTTTAAAGATGAGAAAACAGCCCGTTCAGTTGGTGAATCGCGTGCTTCAAAACAACTTGAAGAACAACGCAGTGATAAAGCAAAACTCAGTCTTGATGATCTATTCGAACAGATTAAACAAGGTGATGTTAAAGAAATCAACCTTGTCGTTAAAGCTGATGTTCAAGGTTCTGTGGAAGCTTTAGCCGCTGCATTGCAAAAAATTGAAGTCGAAGGCGTCAGAGTGAAGATTATTCACACCGGTGTTGGGGCAATTACTGAATCAGATATTATTTTAGCATCTGCTTCAAATGCGATTGTCATTGGGTTTAATGTAAGACCAGACGGAAATGCTAGGAGTACGGCTGATGTCGAAAATGTTGATATCAGGCTGCACCGTATCATTTATAAAGTCATCGATGAAATTGAAGCGGCTATGAAAGGTATGCTTGATCCTGAATATGAAGAAAAAGTGATCGGCATGGTCGAAGTTCGCCAAACATTCAAAGTTTCAAAAATCGGTACGATTGCCGGTGGCTATGTAACAGAAGGAACGATTACGAGAGATAGCGGAATCCGCTTAATTCGCGATGGTGTCGTCATTTTTGAAGGAGAAGTAGATGTACTGAAACGCTTTAAAGATGATGTAAAAGAAGTTGCACAAGGTTATGAATGTGGTATTACGATTAAGAAATATAACGACATACGTGAAGGTGATGTCATTGAAGCGTATGTCATGCAGGAAATCGAAAGACAGTGATCGGTTTTGTTGAATGTGAATGTATCATTTATGATGCATTATCACTTAAGGAAAAACGTGCAGTTCTAAAGCGGGTGTTGACAAGAATCCGGGGAAGGTTTAATGTCTCTATAGCAGAAATAGCCTACCAAGATACATGGCAGCACACTAGCTTTGGAATTGCCGCTGTTTCTTCTTCCCGTGTTCATACGGAAAAAGAGCTGCAGCGCGTTCTAGCCTTTATCGACTCTTTTCCGGAAATTGAACGGACGATCACGAGAACAGAGTGGTTTTAATATAGAGGTGGTATGGTCATGAGTATGAGAGCGACCCGTGTAGGTGAGCAGATGAAAAAAGAACTTGGAGACATCATCGGACGAAAGATAAAAGATCCGAGAATCGGATTTCTAACGGTCACAGATGTCAGAGTCTCTGGTGATCTGCAAATTGCTAAAGTGTATATTTCCGTTCTTGGTGATCACAAGAAAAGAGAAGAGACACTAGCAGGCTTAGCAAAAGCAAAAGGCTTTATTCGATCTGAACTTGGGAATCGAATCAGGCTCCGCAAAACACCTGAAATTCAATTTGAATTCGATGAATCCATCGATTACGGAAACCGGATCGAAACATTGATTCATGAGCTGAATTCAAACAAAGACGAATAAAACACAAAAAGGATAGGCGGAATCCAACTGCCTGTCCTTTTTAACTAATGGAAAGGAGTGAAACAACCTACATGTTTAACGGAGTCCTGCTTTTACATAAACCGGCTGGAATGACTTCTCATGACTGTGTCATGAAAATTCGTAAGCTGCTAAAGACAAAAAAGGTTGGTCACACAGGGACACTCGATCCTGAAGTGTCAGGTGTTCTTCCAATTTGTATTGGAAGAGCAACCAAGATCGTTGAATATTTAACAGAAAAAGCAAAGACATATGATGCTGAAATCACGCTCGGTTTTTCAACGACGACAGAAGATCAGACGGGAGAGGTGATTGAAAAAAAACCGATTAAGACCCCGCCTGATGAAAAAACGGTTAAGAGTGTACTTAAAAGTCTTGAAGGACCACTTGAACAAGTACCTCCAATGTATTCGGCAGTCAAAGTCAATGGGAAAAAATTATATGAATACGCTAGAGCGGGACTTGAAGTCGAAAGGCCAAGTCGAACAATTACGATTCATCAGATTGACTTGGCATCTGCAATCAGCTATGAACACGATACGGTACGCTTTCGGTTCCATGTGACATGTTCAAAGGGTACGTATGTCAGAACCTTGGCAGTTACCATTGGCGAAAAGCTTGGATATCCTGCTCATATGTCTCATTTAAGGAGAACCGCCTCCGGTGATTTTACACTTGATCAATGTTTGACCTTTGAAGATATAGAAAAACTTCTTGATACCGGCAGCTTAGCTGAACAGATGGTACCCGTTGAACGTGCACTTGATCATTTGCCGAAATGGAACATTAATGATACATTAGCTAAGAAAGTGGAAAATGGAGCAGTGCTTGAAACGCCCGTTTGTTTTTTACATCTAACGAGCGAAGACCGTTTGGCGGTCTTTACAGAAGAAGGCTTGTGTACAGCTATCTATTACCCGCATCCAACAAAATCCGGATTGTTAAAACCGGCAAAAGTATTCGCGCGAAATAAGTGAACAAGAAGAAAAGGTGACCGTTTTGAAGACGATACATATTTCTCATCCTCACAATTTAAAACGTGAGGACTTCCCAAAATCAGTGATGGCACTAGGTTTTTTTGACGGGATTCATCTGGGGCACCAGGAAGTGATTCGCACCGCGAAAAAAACGGCAGACCAAGCAGGCGTCAAAACGTCTGTAATGACCTTCTACCCTCATCCGTCAGCTATTCTCAACAAAGGTTGTGAGCCTAAAGAGTGGATTACGCCTTTAGATGACAAAATGAAAATCATCGAAAGTTTAGAAGCCGACTTTTTATATATCGTGGAATTCAGTCCTCAGTTTGCTTCCCTTTCACCAGAGGAATTTATTGATCAATATATTATCGAATTTAATGTCTGTCATATTGTAGCAGGCTTTGACTTTACTTTTGGTAAATTTGGAAAAGGTACAATCGAAAACTTCCAAGAGTATGCAAAAGGACGTGTAAACAGTACAGCAGTTGCTAAATTATCCAAGCAGGATGAGAAGGTGAGCTCGACTAGAATAAGAGGTCTTCTTCGAGAAGGTGATGTAGCATATGTCGCTCAATTGTTAGGAAGACCGTATGATGTCAAAGGCATTGTCATCGAGGGGGATAAACGGGGGCGAAGAATGGGTTTTCCAACAGCCAATATTGGACTTTCAGACTTGTATATTGTACCTCCAACAGGTGTATATGCTGTCAAAGCCGAGATAGAAGGGCAATCTTTCAACGGGATCTGTAATGTTGGATATCGACCCACTTTTTATCAAAAACGTCCTGATCAGCCTTCAATTGAAGTGAATTTATTTGATTTTGATGAAGAAATATATGGAAAACAAATTCGGGTTGAATGGCATAAAAGGCTGAGAAATGAAAAAAAGTTTGACAATATGAACGATCTTATTAAACAAATTACAAAAGATAAACACGCGGCGATTCGCTTTTTTAAAGAACGGAAGCTATACGTATACAAATATTAATAATCGTCAATCATGTTGATGAAAAAGTTTATTGTAAGTAGTTGCATAACAGCTGTCTTTCTAGTATCATAGTTTCTGTAGCTTTAAAACCGCTCACTTGGCAAATCGAATCACCGGCGTTTGCTAGGTCATCGGGGCTAATATTATTTGGAGGTGAAACAGGATGGCAATTACTCAAGAGCGTAAAAATCAACTCATTAGTGAGTTCAAAACACACGAATCTGACACGGGTTCACCGGAAGTTCAGATCGCTATCCTAACAGATTCAATCAACAATCTGAACGAGCATTTACGCACTCATAAGAAAGACCATCACTCACGTCGCGGTCTTCTTAAAATGGTAGGTAAACGTCGTAATCTTCTTACGTATCTTCGTAATAAAGACGTCACTCGTTACCGTGAGTTGATCAACAAACTAGGATTACGTCGATAATCGTAAAAAGCGGGAGGATTCCCGCTTTTTTATCGTATAAAAACGAATATCTGGAAACTCCAAACATGTTGCTCATATAAATCATTTTATAACAAGTTTACATAGGATTTTGCCATTGATATGTTCAATTCATTTCGTTCATAATAGGAGTAATCTAAAAACTATCCAAAGAGAGGAGTTCATATTAAATGGGACAAGAGAAACACGTCTTTTCCATAGATTGGGCCGGCCGAAAATTAATTGTTGAAACAGGTCAGCTTGCTAAACAAGCAAACGGAGCTGTTATGATCCGTTATGGAGATACTGCCGTTCTCAGTACTGCAACAGCTTCAAAAGAACCGAAAACTGTAGATTTCTTTCCTCTAACTGTTAACTATGAAGAAAGACTTTATGCAGTTGGGAAAATTCCAGGCGGATTTATTAAAAGAGAGGGAAGACCGAGCGAAAAAGCGATTCTTGCTAGCCGCTTAATTGATCGGCCAATCCGCCCGCTGTTTGCTGATGGATTCCGTAATGAAGTTCAGGTCGTTAGCATTGTCATGAGTGTGGACCAAAATTGTTCCTCAGAAATGGCAGCAATGTTTGGTTCATCACTTGCACTTTCAGTGTCAGATATTCCGTTTGAAGGACCGATTGCTGGTGTGACAGTGGGAAGGATTGATAACGAATTTATTATTAATCCGACACTTGAACAGCTTGAGAAAAGCGATATCCATTTAGTAGTAGCAGGAACAAAAGATGCGATTAACATGGTTGAAGCAGGTGCTGAAGAAGTACCGGAAGAGACCATGCTTGAAGCGATCATGTTCGGTCATGAAGAAATTAAGCGTCTGATTGCTTTTCAAGAAGAAATTGTTGCAGTTGTCGGAAAAGAAAAATCAGACATTTCATTGTATGAGATCGATTCCGATCTAAAAGCAAAAGTTCAAGCCATGGCTGAAACCGATTTACTAAAGGCGATTCAGGTTCATGAAAAGCATGCACGCGAAAAAGCGATTAGCGAAGTGAAAAATACAGTTGTCGCTAAGTTTGAAGAAGAAGAACATGATGAAGAAACACTTAAACAGGTGAAAAATATTTTAGGACAGCTTGTGAAAAATGAAGTGCGCCGTCTGATCACCGAAGAAAAAATCCGTCCTGATGGCAGAGGTGTTGCTGAAATCCGTCCGCTTTCTTCAGAAGTAGGTCTACTTCCGAGGACACATGGTTCAGGACTATTTACAAGAGGACAAACTCAGGCACTTAGCATTTGTACACTTGGTGCACTTGGAGATGTTCAAATTTTGGATGGTCTCGGTGTTGAAGAATCTAAACGATTTATGCACCATTATAACTTTCCGCAGTTTAGCGTTGGGGAAACAGGACCGATGCGCGGACCAGGCCGACGCGAAATTGGTCATGGAGCACTTGGTGAACGGGCACTTGAACCGATTATCCCATCTGAAAAAGATTTTCCATACACAGTTCGTCTTGTTTCAGAAGTACTTGAATCAAATGGCTCAACTTCACAAGCAAGCATTTGTGCAAGCACACTTGCGATGATGGATGCTGGGGTACCAATTAAAGCACCAGTTGCCGGGATTGCGATGGGGCTTGTCAAATCCGGTGATCATTACACGGTATTAACAGATATTCAGGGAATGGAAGATGCCCTTGGGGACATGGACTTTAAAGTAGCAGGAACAGCGAAAGGTGTCACTGCTCTGCAAATGGATATTAAAATTGCAGGTTTGTCACGAGAGATTTTGCAAGAAGCTCTACACCAGGCGAAAAAAGGCAGAATGGAGATTCTTGAAAGTATGCTCTCTACAATTAGAGAAGCAAGAAAAGAGCTGTCTCCATATGCGCCGAAGATCTTGACAATGGCGATCAATCCGGATAAAATCCGCGATGTCATCGGTCCAAGCGGAAAGCAAATTAATAAAATTATTGAAGACACTGGTGTTAAAATTGATATTGAACAAGATGGAACAATCTTTATTTCTTCGACAGATGAAAGTATGAATCAAAAAGCGAAGAAAATCATTGAAGACCTTGTCAGAGAGGTTGAAGTTGGACAGCTTTACTTAGGTAAAGTGAAACGAATTGAGAAATTTGGCGCTTTTGTTGAACTATTTAGTGGCAAAGATGGTTTAGTCCATATTTCAGAGCTTGCACTTGAACGTGTCGGTAAAGTTGAAGATGTTGTTAAAATCGGTGATGAACTTCTTGTGAAAGTAACGGAAATTGACAAGCAAGGACGGGTTAATCTATCGAGAAAGGCTGTACTGCGTGAACAGAAGGAAAATGAGGAACAAAAATCGTAAATCGGTGTCTATCTTGCTTCTGTCAGGTGTGTTAAGCTTGAGAAGGAGCCTGGGAGACCCGGCTTCTTTTATTTTGAGCGGACTGATTTGCTCAGTTCTATCTTGTCCTTTTCTCACATAATTTGTGGGGAAGGGAGGAATCCAATTGAAGAGGACCGCTGTTCGATGTTTCGTCTTTTTCTTTCTTTTCATCATGTCATATCAGATGATCAAAACTCCATATAAGCTAAATTACATAGATGCTATAAAAAAAGATGCCGCTACAGTCAGTACCCAACACGACAGTATTTATCAGGAGCTGATTGAAAAAGCGCCTCAATATGAAATAAAAGCACAGAATGCGAAAATTGATCAGATTTGGAAAGCGACCCCTGGCTATAACGGTTTAAAAGTGAATCTTGAAAAATCTTATCGGAAAATGAAAAAGGCCGGTTTATTTGATGAGAAGTTACTTGTTTATGATCAGGTCAAACCGGAAGTCCACCTCCAATCATTAAAACCTGAGCCGATTTACCACGGACATCCCGATAAACCGATGGTCTCATTCATTATTAATGTTGCTTGGGGAAATGAGTATTTAACAAAAATGCTCCCTATTTTGAAAAAATATCAAGTGAAAGCGACTTTTTTTATAGAAGGGAAATGGGTAGAAAAACATCCAGATTTAGCAAAAACCATTTTCAATGATGGACATGAAATCGGAAACCATTCATACAATCACCCTGATATGAGCAAACTGACGAGTGAACGAATTTCTGAACAGCTGCAGCTGACAAATGAAATCATCAAGAAAACGCTTCAGGTGGAACCAAAATGGTTTGCACCTCCTAGTGGAAGTTTTCGCAAAGAAGTTGTTGATCAGGCACATCACTTAGGGATGGGAACGATCATGTGGACAGTTGATACAATCGATTGGCAAAAACCACAACCAGCTGTTTTGCAACACCGCGTTTTAAGCAAAGTGCATAATGGAGCGATCATATTAATGCATCCAACAGATGCCACTGCAAAAAGCCTCGCTATCCTCATTCAAAAACTAAGGGGAAAAGGCTTTCAAATTGGAACCGTCTCACAATTGTTGAACGAAACAAGGATCATGAAAGAATAGTGATATGCGTTCTTTGAATAGGAGGAACAAATTTGATAAAACGGTATACTTGTCAAAATGGAGTACGAATCGTACTTGAAAATAATCCTACAGTCCGATCTGTGGCAATCGGTGTTTGGATCGGAACTGGATCGAGACATGAAACACCGGACATTAATGGTATTTCACACTTTTTGGAACACATGTTTTTTAAGGGAACAAAAACACGGACAGCCAGAGATATCGCCGAGTCTTTTGATAGAATAGGCGGACAAGTCAATGCATTTACTTCAAAAGAGTATACATGCTATTATGCGAAAGTTCTTGATGAATACGCGAGTTATGCTTTAGATATTCTAGCTGATATGTTCTTTCATTCTTCATTTGATGAAGAAGAATTAAAAAAAGAAAAAAACGTTGTCTATGAAGAAATCAAAATGTATGAAGATACACCAGATGATATTGTCCATGATTTACTTAGTAAAGCCTCATTTGGAAACAACTCGCTTGGTTATCCTATTCTCGGCAGTGAAGAAACACTTGCTAAGTTTAATGGAGCCTCTTTGAGAAAATATATAGATGAACACTACACACCTGATCGCGTCGTCATATCGATTGCTGGAAACGTTTCTGAAAGTTTTATTAAGGAAGCTGAAAAACATTTTGGTTCTTATGAAGCAACTGGAAACAAAACAGGAATGACAGAACCCGATTTTTACAATGAAAAATTGGCACGTAAAAAGGAGACAGAACAAGCCCATCTTTGTCTCGGTTTCAAAGGCTTAAAAGCCGGACATTCAGAAATTTATGATTTGATTGTCATGAACAATATTTTGGGAGGAAGCATGAGCAGCCGCCTTTTTCAAGATGTCCGTGAAGATAAAGGGCTCGCATATTCAGTGTTTAGCTTCCACAGCTCATACGAAGACAGCGGAATGGTGACCATTTATGGTGGAACAGGCGCTAACCAGCTTCAGCTTCTTTCAGAAACGATTCATGAAACACTTCGGATTTTAAAAAACGAAGGCGTTACACCAAAAGAGCTCGAAAACAGCAAGGAACAAATGAAAGGCAGTCTGATGCTCGGTTTAGAAAGCACAAATAGCAAAATGAGCCGCAACGGAAAAAATGAACTTTTGCTTGGAAAACACCGGACCCTGGACGAAATGTTGGAAACATTAAACGCAGTCAATCTTGACCGTGTCAATCGATTGGTGAAACAAATATTTACAGATGATTATTCAATGGCACTTATCAGTCCAACTGGTGAATTGCCAAAATAAACTGCTTGCCGCTTAGGCAGGCATGTTTTTTTATATTGAGACATACACCATAACAAAAGGAGGGTTTTTTATGAGGCTTAGTGAACTTTCGGGAAAAGAAATCGTCGATGTCAAACGTGCTGAACGTCTCGGGGTTTTGGGGCAAACAGATCTTGAGATCAATGAAGAGGACGGCCGGATTACCGCACTTATCATTCCCTCACTTAAATGGTTTGGATTAAGGAAACAAGGGGATGAAATTAGAGTTCCTTGGACACAGATTCGTAAAATCGGATCGGATATGATTATTCTTGATGTCCCTGAAGAAATCGGAAGCGATGATAAATAACATATCCTTGACCTGGCAGCTTAGGAAAGCCAGGTTTTTTGTTTGCGTTAATAAAACAATTTTAATTCACCGCTATTTCCTTTTTGTCATATGATGAAATTAGCTTATGAATTAAGATCTTTGTCAAAAAGAAGGTGAATGTTAGAGCCATGTTAACCGGATTGACAATTGCACTCATCGGAGGAGATGCAAGGCAGCTAGAGATCATTCGCAAACTAACAGAACAAGAGGCAAAAGTTTTCTTGGTCGGTTTTGATCAGCTTGATCATGGGTTTACCGGTGCAACAAAATGCAAATTAAATGAACTGGATTTCGGTGTAATAGACAGTATCATTCTGCCTGTTTCAGGGACAGCAGCTGATGGTTCAGTTGCAACAGTGTTTTCAAACGAAAAAGTGATATTAACACAACATGATGTAGAAAAAACGAAGCCAAACTGTACGATTTATTCAGGAATTTCTAATGATTATTTAGATGGAATAGCCAAAGGGGCAAATCGCAGTCTTATTAAGCTTATGGAAAGAGACGATATTGCCATTTATAATTCGATACCTACAGTTGAAGGAACCATCATGATGGCAATACAGCATACCGACTACACCATCCATGGCTCAAATATTATGGTTCTTGGGCTTGGGCGAACCGGAATGAGTATTAGCAGGGCTTTTTCGGCTCTTGGAGCACATGTGAAAGTCGGTGCGCGAGACTCAGCCCATCTCGCTAGAATCACGGAAATGGGTCTTACCCCTTTCCACATCAGCCAGCTTGGCGAACATGTTGAAAATACCGATATTTGTATTAATACCATTCCAAGTCTTATTCTTAATCGAACGGTTCTTTCACGAATGACACCGAGAACATTGATTCTCGATCTAGCCACTCGGCCTGGTGGCACGGATTTTGATTATGCTGAAAAGCAAGGTATAAAAGCGCTGCTTGCTCCAGGACTTCCAGGTATTGTAGCGCCGAAAACCGCCGGTCAGATCATCGCTAATGTTTTGTGTCATCTTTTATCACAAGCAACAACTGATGGAAAGGAGTAGTCATTATGTCACTCAAAGGGAAACGAATCGGATTTGGTCTCACTGGTTCACATTGTACGTATGATGCAATATTTCCACAAATTGAAGATCTTGTAAATAGTGGGGCGGAAGTTAGACCGATCGTGACATCAACTGTAAAATCGTCCAATACACGCTTTGGTGAAGGAAAAGAATGGGTACGCAAAATCGAAGAACTAACAGGATTTGAAGTCATTGATACGATTCCCAAAGCGGAACCTTTAGGGCCAAAAACACCGCTTGACTGTATGGTGATTGCTCCACTGACAGGCAACTCAATGAGCAAGCTATCGAATGCAATGACAGACAATCCGGTCTTAATGGCAGCGAAGGCAACAATGCGAAACTCTCAACCAGTCGTTTTGGGTATTTCTACAAATGATGCCCTCGGTCTTAACGGTGTCAATTTGATGAGGCTCATGACAACAAAAAATATTTTCTTCATTCCATTTGGTCAGGATGATCCATATCAAAAACCTAATTCACTCGTTGCCAAAATGGAGTTTTTATGTCCAGCTATTGAGGAAGCCCTTTCCTATAAACAAATTCAACCCGTTCTTGTAAACAATTATGAATAAGATTTTGAAAAATATCAATCATCTGTTTCATTTCTATGTTAAAATATAGTGTAAAATCATAGTAAATCATCGTTATACATGATTGGTGGAAGGAGTTTTACATTTGGGCAGAGGATTACATGTAGCAGTAGTTGGTGCCACAGGTGCTGTAGGACAGCAAATGTTAAAAACGTTAGAAGAAAGAAATTTTGAGCTGGATAAACTAACTTTATTATCCTCGAAACGTTCGGCAGGTAAGCAACTCACATTCAAAGGTGAAGAATATACTGTGCAGGAAGCGGTTCCGGAAAGTTTTGAAGGCGTAGATATCGCCTTGTTCAGTGCGGGTGGAAGTGTCTCACAGGCACTTGCTCACGAGGCTGTCAAACGCGGAGCGATTGTGATTGACAACACAAGTGCATTTCGCATGGATCAAAACACACCGCTTATCGTCCCAGAAGTAAATGAAGCAGATTTACATCACCATAATGGAATCATTGCAAACCCGAATTGTTCAACAATTCAAATGGTTGTTGCACTTGAGCCAATCAGAAAGGCTTTCGGTTTAAATAAAATTATTGTTTCAACATACCAAGCTGTTTCAGGAGCTGGAAATGAAGCTGTAAAAGAACTGTATGACCAAACGGAAGCGATTCTGAATAACAAGCCGTTTGATGCGCAGATTATGCCAGTGAAAAGTGATGAAAAACACTATCAAATTGCTTTTAATGCGATTCCTCAGATCGATAAATTTCAGGAAAATGGGTTTACGTTTGAGGAAATGAAAATGATAAATGAAACGAAAAAAATAATGCATATGCCTGAACTTCAAGTTTCTGCAACATGTGTAAGACTTCCGATTGCAACTGGACATTCCGAGGCTGTCTACATTGAAATTGACCGTGATGATGTAACGGCAGAAGATATCAAAAACCTGTTAAAAGAAGCTCCAGGAGTAATCCTTCAGGATAATCCAGCTGAACAGCTCTATCCAATGCCTGCAGATGCAGTAGGGAAAAGAGATGTGTTTGTTGGAAGGGTGAGAAAAGACCTCGATCGCTCAAATGGTTTCCATCTTTGGGTTGTATCTGATAACCTTCTCAAGGGTGCAGCCTGGAATTCTGTTCAAATTGCAGAAAGTTTAAAAGCTTTAAATTTAGTTTAAATACTGATAAGATTTCTAGGGAGAGAGTGAGGCTAACACCCGCCTGCTCTCTTCTGTTACGTCCGAAATCAATGTGGAGTGAAATGAATTGAAAATCATCGTTCAAAAATTTGGCGGAACGTCTGTAAAAGATGATCACGGCCGAAAACTCGCCCTTAGTCATATTAAAGATGCAATTAATAAAGGATACAAAGCTGTTATTGTCGTTTCAGCGATGGGCCGAAAAGGTGACCCATATGCGACCGATTCATTACTGGATTTGCTTTATGGAAGACAGGATGCAATCACCGAACGTGAGCAGGATTTATTATTGTCATGCGGTGAAACGATTTCTGCTGTTGTCTTCTCAAGTATGCTGTTGGAAAATGGAATTAAAGCCGGGGCATTGACTGGCGCACAGGCTGGTTTTTTGACAGATAATCAGCACACAAATGCAAGAATTCTCGAAATGAAACCAGAACGCCTACTCAGCATGCTGGTCGACCATGATGCGGTTGTTGTTACCGGATTTCAGGGAGCGACAGCAAAAGGAGATATTACGACGATCGGCCGCGGTGGCAGTGATACATCAGCAGCTGCTCTTGGTGCGGCATTAGATGCTGAATTTATTGATATCTTCACAGATGTAGAAGGTGTCATGACCGCAGATCCTAGAATCGTAGAAAAAGCAAGACCTCTTCCTGTGATCACTTATACAGAAATATGTAATTTAGCATACCAGGGTGCAAAGGTGATTCATCCAAGAGCAGTCGAAATCGCCATGCAGGCAAAGGTACCTATTCGGGTTCGTGCGACATATTCAAAAGAAAAAGGGACACTGGTCACAAGTCATCACTCATCAAAAGCTGGAAGCGATGTGTTTGAACGGCTGATCACAGGTATTGCTCATGTGAAAAATGTCACTCAGTTTAAGGTTCCAGCTAAAGAAGGACAATATAATGTACAGACAGAAGTATTTAAAGCGATGGCAAACGCTGGTATTAGCGTAGATTTCTTTAATATTACACCAAGTGAAATTGTATATACGGTAGCTGGAAACATGACTGATCGAGCATTAGATATTTTAATAGAATTGGGGTATGACCCCGCTGTAACGAGAAATTGTGCAAAAGTGTCAGCGGTAGGAGCAGGGATTATGGGCGTCCCAGGTGTCACTTCAAAAATCGTCACTGCCTTATCGGAAAAGGGTATTGCCATTCTTCAATCCGCTGATAGCCACACAACGATTTGGGTGCTTGTTCATGAGGAACATCTGGCATCGGCTGTTAATGCTTTACATGAAGTGTTTGAACTATCAAAATAAAAGTGGAATCTTTAGAGGTGAAAAAAATGAATTTCGGAAATATTGCGACTGCAATGGTGACTCCTTTTGACAAAAATGAAAATGTTGATTTTCAAAAATTAAAAAAGCTGATTGGTTTTTTAATCGAAAACGGTACAGATTCGCTTGTTGTTGCTGGAACAACCGGTGAATCACCAACACTGTCTGAAGAAGAGAAACTGGCGCTGATTAAATATTGTGTAAAAGAAGTTAACGGTCGGATACCTGTTATTGCAGGTACGGGGAGCAACAATACAGCCGCGTCTATCAGATTGACTAAAAAAGCAGAGGAAGCTGGAGCGGACGCTGTTATGCTTGTGGTTCCTTATTACAACAAACCTTCTCAAGAAGGGATGTACCATCATTTCAAAGCAATCGCTGAAGAGACTTCTCTACCGGTTATGCTTTACAATGTACCGGGGCGGACAGTTGTTTCACTTGCGCCAGAAACGACGATCCGACTGGCAAAAATCCCGAATATCGTGGCGATTAAAGAAGCGAGTGGTGATTTAGACGGAATTGCGAAAATTGTTGCCGAAACACCTGAAGATTTTGCTGTTTATTCAGGTGATGATGGCCTAACACTGCCAGCTCTAGCTGTTGGCGGTAAAGGCGTTGTATCTGTTGCGTCCCATATCATTGGAACGGAAATGCAAGAGATGATCACACTTTATTTGAATGGAGATACAGCTCAGGCAGCATTGATCCATCAGAAATTGCTGCCTCTCATGAATGGTTTGTTTGCGGCTCCAAACCCGACACCAGTCAAGACAGCTCTTCAGCTAAAAGGTCTTGATGTCGGTTCTGTTCGCCTTCCTTTGCTTCCGCTAAATGAAGAAGAACGTCTCCATTTAAGCAGCTTGATTGACAATTTGTAAACACATATACGGACGAAACGGTCATCCCCTTTTCGGGGTATGGCCGTTTATATTATACATAATGGTTCTTGTTTTCTAAAATTAGATTCAGGTATAATAGGGACAAGTGATGATGGACGGGTAACTATGATTAGGAGGATTACAATTTGAAAAAAAAGACAGAGAATATCAAGATTATCGCCTTAGGCGGTGTCGGGGAGATTGGAAAAAACCTTTATGTTATCGAAATTGACTCAGACATATTTGTGGTTGATGCCGGGCTCATGCATCCAGAGAATGAGATGCTAGGAATCGATGTGGTCATCCCTGACATTTCTTACTTAATCGAAAGATCTGACCGTGTGAAAGCGATTTTCCTAACACATGGTCATGAAGAAAATATCGGCGGTGTTTTTTACTGCCTAAACAAACTTTCCGTGCCTGTGTACGGAACAAAGCTGACACTTGCCCTTTTAAAAGAATCTTTAAAGCAGTACGGTTCAAATAAAAAAGCCGATTTAAGAGAAATTCACTCCAAATCAGTTATTTCATTTGAGTCAACAAAAGTTTCATTTTTCAGCACTAACCACAGTATTCCAGATTCCGTTGGCATAAGCTTTAAAACATCACTTGGATCAATCGTATGCACTGGTGATTTTAAATTTGATCAGACACCAGTTTTTAACCAGAAAAGCGATATTGGCGAGATTGCCAAAATTGGCAACAGCGGTGTCCTTTGCTTGCTTTCAGACAGCACAAATGCAGAAAAGCCGGGTTATACGCCTTCAGAAGCTGTTGTTGGAGGAGAAATATCTGATGTGTTCTACAGCGCTGAAAATCGAGTCATCATTACCGTCTTAGCTTCTAACCTCAACCGGGTTCAACAAGTGATTGACGCAGCACTTCAAAACGGTAGGAAATTAGCCATATCAGGAAAAAATATATCAGCAATTATCAAACTTGCGATGAAACTCGGTTATGTTATAGCTGATGAGGACATGTTCATCCCAGTTCAAGATGCTAAAAAATATCCTAAACATGAAGTAGCTATTTTGACGGGAGACAACCATGGAGAACCACTTGCAGCCTTAACAAGAATCGCCAAACAAGGACATAAACAGATTGATATTGAAAAAGGGGATACCGTCTTGATCGCCTCAACCCCAATTCCAGGGCAGGAGTTAGTCTATTCAAAAGCCGTTGATCTGTTGACAAGGGAAGGTGCCCAAGTGGTGTTTGCACAAAAGCGTGTCCATGTTTCCGGTCACGGTTGTCAAGAAGAATTAAAACTGATGCTTAATCTGATGAAACCGAAATATTTAATTCCTGTAAATGGTGAATTCAGAATGCAAAAAGCTCATTCTAAAGTTGCAGAAGAAATCGGCATGAAGCGAAGTGACATTTTTCTAATTGAAAAAGGTGATGTCGTTGAGTTTCGCGGTCAAAATGTGAAAATAGGTGATAAAGTTCATTCAGGTAACATATTGATTGACGGTCTAGGAGTGGGTGATATCGGTAACATCGTCCTTAGAGATCGGCGTCTGCTTTCTCAAGACGGAATTTTAATCGTTGTCATTACACTCGATAAAAAGAAAAAAAATCTTGTTTCAGGACCCGAAATTATCACGAGAGGTTTTGTCTATGTTCGAGAATCTGAACAATTAATCATTGATGCAACAGAGCTTGTCAGAAATATTGTCAAAGAAAATACTGAAAATGCCGTTGTTGAATGGTCCGCCTTAAAACAAACAATGCGTGATGCTTTAAATCAATTCTTATATGAAAAAACAAAGCGAAAACCAATGATTATTCCAATCATCATGGAAGTATAAAAGGGCTTTCCAAAAGGTTAGTTTTTCTGACTTTTTGGGGCCCTTTTAGTCATTTTCTCGGGTTTCCTTTTTACACTGAATGAAAAAAACGCCATTGTTTATAATACAAAAGAAACTCGAGAAAGAGGTGAGTAATATGCGCTTAGACCGGACAGAAAATGGGGGAGAACAAGAGGAACAGCCCGCTAAACAAGATGTAAAAGATAACATTGTCAACAAAATTCAGCAGCTTGGGGAAACAACACTTCCCCAAATGGGACAAGATTCAAATATTCATTGTTTGACGATCATTGGTCAAATTGAAGGTCATATGCAGCTTCCACCGCAAAATAAAACGACAAAGTATGAGCATGTTATTCCGCAAATTGTCGCGATTGAGCAAAATCCAAAAATTGAAGGATTGTTAATCATTTTAAATACAGTTGGCGGTGATGTGGAAGCTGGACTTGCGATTGCTGAAATGCTGGCATCACTATCTAAACCAACGGTTTCCATCGTGCTTGGTGGCGGCCATTCTATAGGTGTACCAATTGCGGTTTCATGTAATTATAGCTATATTGCCGAAACCGCTACTATGACTATCCATCCCGTTCGATTGACAGGTCTTGTCATCGGTGTACCGCAAACATTTGAGTATCTTGATAAAATGCAGGAAAGGGTTATCAATTTTGTGATGAATCATTCCAATATTTCAGAAGAAAAGTTTAAGGAACTAATGTTTTCCAAAGGAAATCTAACAAGGGATATTGGGACAAATGTCGTTGGAAAAGATGCAGTGAAGTATGGCTTAATCAATGAAACAGGCGGAGTGGGGCAGGCTATTAAAAAGTTGAATGAACTAATCGAAGAAACCCGCAACAGTGATGAGAGGATGGTTCAATGATTTTATATACGATGATGCCGCATGAACTCGTTTTTGGTAGCCAGATGGAAGAAACAAACCGGCGGCAGGTTCATGTAAATGGTGTACCGCTTCTCATCGAAATGAATGGAGAAGAAGCTAAAGTGATTCAAGTGCTTAGTACAAATCCCATGGACTTTTTAAATCAAGAAACCGCACCAGGGCAAACATTGAAACTGACATTTTACAAATAGCTCAAGTATCAATGATAAATATGCTATAATAGTGAGATCAGGGAGAAAGGATTGCAGCCGCAACAGGCTGCTTTCTCTTTTCTCGGTTACTTTTTATATGTGTGGTAAGGTGATGGGCATGGCAAAAAGAAAAAGAAAATCGAAAAAGAAACAAAGACAAGTCAAAAAGACGAATCTTAAATTTGAATTGTACGGTTTAATTTGTATCACCATTTCAATTATTGCGGTATTACAACTTGGTATTGCCGGTCGGACATTTATTTACATGTTCCGCTTTTTCGCAGGTGAATGGTTTATTTTATGTCTCATTCCTCTCTTTTTGACAGGTATATCACTATTCTGGAAGAAAAAAATGCCCCGCTTTTTAACGAGACGAAAAGCCGGAATTTATTGTATTGTTGCAAGTGTTTTGCTTCTGTCTCATGTTCAGCTATTTCAACAATTAGCAGGCAGGTCAATGATTCAGTCTCCCAGTGTGATTCAAAATACGTGGAATCTATTTTTAATGGATATAAAAACTGAAATAGGCCCTCAAGATCTTGGTGGAGGAATGATCGGAGCTTTACTGTTTGCAGCATCCTATTTTCTCTTCGCTTCAACAGGCTCAAAAATTATTGCGATCTTTTTAATCTTGATTGGTCTAATCCTAATGACTGACCGTTCACTTCAAGAGACAATCATGAAGTGGCTGGGACCAACTGCATCTTTTATTAAAAATCAGTGGCGGGCGTTTCTCAATGATCTCAAACAACTTAGAACGCATTCTTCAAAAAAGGCACCAGGAAAAAAACAGAAGACACAGCGAAAATCGAAGTCACCTGAAATTCCGGTTCAAGATGTGGAAATGGATTCCGATCCAATTATCCAATCAGAGCCGATTATATCAAGTTTTGCAGATCGTGATGAACAGCTTGATGATCAAGTTGTTGAGTCCCCTGAACAAATGGACAAGACCGTTGAGTCAGAGGATATTAAAACAATCAAAACCTCTCCTGAGATGACTTTTACAGAGCTTGAAAATAAAGATTATCAGCTTCCGTCAATTCAGCTACTTGATGATCCTAAGCATTCGGGGCAGCAGACTGACAAAAAAAATATTTATGACAATGCTAGAAAACTTGAAAAAACGTTTCAAAGCTTCGGAGTGAGAGCAAAAGTTACTCAAGTTCACCTTGGTCCTGCAGTAACAAAATATGAGGTTTATCCTGATGTTGGTGTTAAAGTCAGCAAGATTGTCAATTTGAGTGACGATTTAGCGCTTGCACTTGCTGCTAAAGATATTCGTATGGAAGCTCCAATACCAGGAAAATCAGCGATTGGAATTGAAGTACCGAATGCCGAGGTTGCAATGGTTTCCTTAAAAGAAGTGCTAGAGTCCAAACTCAATGACCGTCCTGATGCAAAACTAATGATCGGACTTGGAAGAAACATTTCCGGTGAAGCGGTGTTAGCTGAATTGAATAAAATGCCGCATCTTCTTGTTGCAGGGGCAACCGGAAGCGGAAAAAGCGTCTGTGTCAACGGTATTATTACAAGCATTTTAATGAGAGCAAAACCGCATGAAGTCAAGATGATGATGATTGATCCAAAAATGGTTGAACTTAATGTTTATAACGGAATTCCTCATTTGCTTGCTCCTGTTGTCACAGATCCGAAAAAAGCATCGCAAGCTTTAAAAAAGGTTGTCAATGAAATGGAACGACGCTATGAGTTATTTTCCCATACTGGAACAAGAAATATTGAAGGATATAACGACCACATCAGAAGAACGAATTCAGCTGAAGAAGCAAAACAACCCGAACTTCCATATATCATCGTCATTGTTGATGAACTTGCTGATTTGATGATGGTTGCATCTTCTGATGTCGAAGATTCGATTACAAGACTCTCACAAATGGCACGAGCGGCTGGAATCCATTTGATTATTGCGACACAGCGTCCTTCTGTTGATGTTATTACAGGGGTGATTAAAGCCAATATTCCGTCAAGAATTGCTTTCAGTGTATCTTCACAGACTGATTCGAGAACAATTCTTGATATGGGGGGAGCAGAAAAACTTCTTGGAAGAGGGGACATGCTGTTTTTACCAGTCGGAGCAAATAAACCGCTTCGTGTTCAAGGCGCTTTTTTATCAGACGAAGAAGTAGAAAAAATCGTTGACCATGTCATCGAACAGCAAAAGGCTCAATATCAAGAGGAGATGATTCCAGAGGACACACCTGAAACGCTCAATGAAGTTACAGACGATCTTTATGATGAAGCAGTTGCACTTGTTGTCAGTATGCAGACAGCATCTGTTTCGATGCTGCAAAGACGGTTTCGCATCGGCTATACGAGGGCGGCTAGGCTCATCGATGCCATGGAGGAACGGGGCATTGTTGGTCCTTATGAAGGTTCAAAACCTCGGGAGGTTTTAATGTCAAAAGATCAATATGAAGGGCTCTCATCTTGAAGAAGGTCATTAAGTATAAGTTTTAACCAATCTATGGTTGTACATAAAAATATTATGTAAACCAAAAATCTCTTTATTTATATGACAAAACATGATATAGTTGTTCTCAAATAAAGGGATTTTTTTATCTGATTTTGTCAGACGGAGGGAAAACATGTCTATAAAAGCTGACAATCAACATTTATGCTTAAAAGTGATTGATCGGATCAAAAATGATATCCAAAAAGGAATCTATCGTGAAAATGAACAGCTCCCGTCTGAGTTTGAGCTGTCAAAAATATTGGGTGTCACAAGATCAGCTTTGCGTGAAGCGCTTCATATGTTGGAAGAGGAAAATGTGATTTGCAGAAGGTATGGTGTGGGTAGGTTTGTAAACTCAAAACCTTTATTTCTTTCAGGCATTGAGCAGCTAAACAGTGTCACAAAAACCATTGAACAGGCGAGCATGGAACCGGGAACGATTTTTCTGTCATCACGGGTAGCTGTCCCAACCGAAGAAGACTTGCTTCATTTTCAAAATGAAGCAGAGAGCGAGATATTTTTGCTTGAGCGGATAAGAACGGCAAATGGGAGACCTGTTGTTTACTGCTTGGATAAAATACCGATGACCATTCTGCCAAAAGGATTTTCACACGGGCAGGAATCAATGTTCGAATGGTTAAAAGAAGAAGCGGGGGCCGTTATTCATTATGCAGTTACAGATATTGTACCAATCGGCTATCATGATACAATTTCCCAAATTCTTGAATGTGACCCTGAAACAGCTCTTTTATTGCTAAAGCAAATCCACTATGATCAAAATGACAGACCTGTATTATTTTCTTTAAATTATTTTCGGGCTGATAAATTCAGGTTTCACGTTGTCAGAAAATGTTTTTCATAAATAAACAGGCGCCATTAGAGCGGCTGTTTTTTGGTTTGTACATAAACATGGTTTCACCAAGCCAAACTATTAGATGATAGACATATTCAATGAATTGGGTGAAACAGTTGAGTGAGAAAAAAAGTATGAAAAGCATTATCGCGTTGTCTTCCGTCCCGCTCGTGATGACGCTTGGCAACTCAATGCTGATTCCGGTGCTACCTGTTATTGAAAAAAAATTAAATATCTCTTCATTTCAAGTTTCGCTCATTATCACAGTTTACTCGATTGTAGCGATTCTCTGTATTCCGATCACCGGCTATTTATCCGATCGTTATGGAAGAAAAAAAATCATGTTACCATGTTTGCTCATTGCATCCGCAGGAGGGGCGGTAGCTGGGATTGCTGCAGTGATGTTCAAAGCCCCATATATCATGATTTTGGCAGGGCGAGTTCTTCAAGGAGTGGGCTCAGCAGGGGCAGCTCCAATCGTGATGCCATTTATCGGTGATTTATTTCAAAAAGATGAAGATATCAGCGCGGGACTTGGAGACATTGAAACAGCCAATACGGCTGGAAAAGTATTAAGCCCTATCCTAGGTGCTTTTTTAGCTTCATGGGTCTGGTTCATGCCATTTTGGTTTATTCCCGTTGTTTGTTTGATCAGCTTTTTCCTCGTCTTATTTTTTGTTCCTAAGCCAAAGGAAAAGGAAAACAGAGGTGATACGAAAACAGTCAAAGATTTTGCTAAATCTATCCATGGCATTTTAAAACGGGAAGGACGTTGGCTTGTTTCTATTTTTATGATTGGTGGCATCATTATGTTTCTATTGTTCGGTCTGCTTTTTTACCTGTCAGACAATCTTGAAAAAAAATATCAGATCGATGGAATCGTCAAGGGAGCGTTACTTAGCATCCCATTGCTTTTTTTGTCAGTCAGTTCATTCTTTGCTGGAAAGTTGATTGGCAACAATAAAATCAGAATGAAAATATATGTGATCATCGGGATGGTCTTACTTGTTTTAGCTTTTGCAGGACTGTGGTGGAAGCACACTTTTTATCTGTTATTTATATATATGAGTCTCGGCGGTGTTGGAATCGGTCTTGCTCTTCCTTCACTTGACGCACTGATTACAGAAGGGATAGAAAAAGAAGAGCGGGGGACGATCTCCTCTTTTTATAACAGTATGAGGTTTATTGGAGTGGCTCTTGGACCGCCCATTTTTGCTTATATGATGACAGGTGCTGAACGGCTCATTTTTATCGTATCGCTTTTATGCAGTTTGGTGGCTCTTGGTCTTGTGTTATTTTATATAGACCCAAAGAAAAATGAAAATGAAGCGGTGAAAACAGTATAAATCCCTCTTGTTCAAAGATCAAAGACGGATTGTAAATCAATGAGGCTGCGATATTGCGGTGACAAGACAATAGCCCATATTTGAACCGGGATTCTGCTTCTTCCCGTCAATTTTTCTGACGAAACTTGTCTGTGGCACCTAGTGACTCTTTTGGGAAATATACAATTCAAGAGAAGCATGCTGATAAAAAGTGTTTTGGTTTCCTTAATCATCCTCCAGTTGATATAATTACAACCAAACAGTTTTAGAGTAATACTCATATATGGTCATAATACATAATAAAAAACAATAAAGGAGGCTCTTTATGACATACCTGAGGGAAATAAAAGGAAAAAATCGAGGGTTGACATATCACATTGTCAAAACAGAAAAATTTAAAACGATTTCGATCATTTTTAAATTACTCTCCCCTTTAACAAACGAAGAGGTGACAAAAAGAGCGCTATTTCCGCATGTGCTTTTGCGGGGAACAAGTAAGTATCCTAGCACATCTGCATTCAGGACATACTTGGATGAGCTTTATGGAACTTCATTATCGGCGGATTTGTCCAAAAAGGGCGAACAGCATGTCATGACGTTTCGGCTCGATATTGCCAACGAAAAATATTTAAAACAACAAGCTCCTCTTTTAGAAAAAGGACTTGAACTTATGAGAGATGTCATTTTTTCACCTGCTCTTGAAGACGGTGTTTTTCATTCATTATACGTTTCACAAGAAAAGCGGACTTTAAAGCAAAGAATTCAAGCTGTTTATAACGATAAAATGCGTTATTCCAACTTAAGACTCATCCAAGAAATGTGCAAAGATGAACCTTATGCTTTACATGTCAATGGAGAGCTTGAAGATGTTGAAGATATTACCCCTGAAAGTCTTTATGAAACTTATCAAAAAGCGCTACGTGAAGACCAACTCGACTTATACATTGTTGGGGATGTTGATGAAAACCAAGTTGAACAATTGATTTCATCATATTTTAATGTAGAAGAAAGACAGGGTCAAAAAGCTGCCGACATACAACGCAATCACAAGCCTGAGCCCCGTGAAGTGATCGAAGATGCAGATGTCAAACAAGGGAAACTGAACATGGGCTTTCGGACAAATACGGTTTTTACAGATCAAGATTATCCAGCTTTACTATTGTTCAATGGACTATTCGGTGGTTTTTCTCATTCGAAATTGTTTATGAATGTTCGAGAAAAAGCGAGCCTTGCTTATTATGCCGCATCTCGAATTGAAAGTTTTAAGGGGCTCTTAATGGTGATGTCGGGAATTGAAGTGGGCAATTATCAAAAGGCAGTTGAGATTATCAATGAGCAGTTTCAAGAAATGAAAAAAGGCAATTTCACAGAAGATGTCATCGATCAGACGAAAGCAGTGATTAAAAATCAAATTCTTGAAACGCTTGACACACCATATGGCTTAGTTGAATTCCTTTATCAACAGACTGCAGCTCAAACTGAGTTTTCTTTGGAAAAATGGCTTGCCAACATTGGCAACGTTTCAAAAGAAGATATCATGAAAGTGGGAGAAAAAATCGAATTGGATACCACATACTTTTTGAAAGGGACGGAGGGAGCATCTTGACAAAAACAATCGAGTTTAAACAACTGAAAGAAACGTTATATTATGAAAAAATGCCAGGTGGGCTTGATGTTTATGTCCTTCCGAAAGCAGGCTTTAACAAAACATATGCTGTGTTCACCACAAAATATGGTTCGATAGACAACCAATTCGTCCCGCTTGGAAAAGAAAACATGGTGCGTGTACCAGATGGGATTGCCCATTTTTTGGAACATAAGTTATTTGAAAAAGAAGACGGCGATATTTTTCAGGATTTCAGCAAGCAAGGTGCAGCAGCAAACGCCTTTACATCGTTTACTAGAACGGCGTATCTCTTTTCAAGCACAGCAAATGTTGAAAAAAATTTAGAAACACTAATCAATTTTGTGCAAGATCCATATTTTACTGAGCAAACGGTTGAAAAAGAAAAAGGGATCATAGGTCAGGAGATCAACATGTATGCTGATAATCCGGATTGGCGTCTGTTTTTTGGTCTAATCGACAATATGTATAAAGAGCACCCTGTACAGATCGATATTGCCGGAACAATTGAAAGTATCTCCCATATTACCAAGGATCTTTTGTATGAATGCTATGAGACATTTTATCATCCAAGTAATATGTTGTTGTTTATCGTCGGTCCGGTAGATCCAGAAAAGATGATCCGCCAAGTTCGTGAAAATCAGCAGATTAAATCCTATAAAGATCAGCCGGAAATTGTTCGCCAACATATAGAAGAGCCAGCAGCTGTATATCAAAAAGAAAAAGAAATCAAAATGAATGTCCAAAACGCGAAATGTTTAGTCGGTTTAAAAAGCGTTAATCCTTCAAATACTGGTGAACAGCTCTTACGGCATGAGCTAACAATGAATCTAATTCTGGAGTGTTTGTTTGGCAAAAGCTCTGCTGACTATGAAAGGATCTATGAAAAAGGTTATATTGATGAAACATTCAGCTATGATTACACGGAAGAACACGGCTTTGGTTTTGTTGCTGTAGGTGGTGACACGACAGAACCGGATCATCTTGCAGATGAACTGAAACAAGTACTTTTCAAAGCAAAACCAACGATCACAGCCGAAAAACTAGAATTAGCAAGAAAGAAAAAAATCGGCGCGTATTTAAGGTCATTGAACTCACCGGATTATATTGCGAACCAATTTACACGCTACGCTTTTTTGGAAACGAGTTTATTTGATATTGTATCTGTGCTTGAGTCGATCACATTGGAAGATGTACAGCGAGTCATTGAAGAAGAAGTGAGAGAAGATTGTATCACTGTTTGCAAAGTTGTACCGAAATAAAAATTGAGAAGATATTCAGCGTGAGCAACATCCATCACGCTGGATTTTTCTTTTCTAAAAAGAAAGGTGGAACCAATGGCAAAATGGGCTCTTATTACTGGAGCAAGTGGCGGAATTGGGCAATGTATTAGCGAAAAGCTTGCCCAAAATCACTATCATCTGCTCCTTCATTACCACACAAATCAAACAGCGGCCAGTCATCTTGCTAAGCGGCTAGCCGATAGTTATGGGATTCAGACAGAGATCATGAATAGTGATCTTACTGATTCAAAAGGTGCGGCAGCTATTTCCGCTTTTGTTGGAGAGCGAGAGCTTGAAGCTATTGTTTTGAACAGCGGACAAAGCTATCATGGACTTGTCACTGACATGTCAGATCAAGATGTTCAAGAAATGGTACAGCTTCACATTTCAAGTCCGTTTCTGTTAACAAGAAACTTACTGCCAGCTATGATCAAAAGGAAAACCGGTGTCATCATCGCGATTACTTCGATTTGGGGCGAAACCGGGGCATCATGTGAAGTGTTATACAGTATGACAAAGGGGGCGCAAAATTTGTTTGTGAAAGCTCTTGCAAAAGAGCTTGCCCCAAGTGGTATCAGAGTAAATGCTGTTTCTCCGGGAGCGGTTAAAACAAACATGATGGGAGGTTTCTCAAAAGAGGAAATCACCATGCTAGCAGAAGACATTCCGATGGGGAGACTTGCTAAACCCGAAGAAATTGCGGATGCGGTTGAGTTTTTGCTTTCAGAAAAAGCATCATATATTACCGGCCAGATTTTATCGGTAAATGGTGGTTGGCACTGTTAAAAACATGTATAGTTTGTTCCCCCTCCGAGAATAATAAAGCTGTAACTTTAAGAGAATGGAGGGGCTTGATATGTCAGTACTGGATAACTGGGACCAGTGGAAAAACTTTTTGGGTGACCGTCTGAACGAAGCCCATGAAAAAGGAATGTCAAACGAAACGATCTCAGATCTAGCTTATGAGATAGGTGATTATTTAGCGACTGAAGTCGATTCTAAAAACCATCAAGAAAGAATACTTGCTGATTTGTGGAGTGTTGCTTCAGAAGAAGAGCAACGTGCCATTGCCAATGTGATGGTCAAGCTTGTCGAAAACAACACCTCACATTAAAATGGAGTATAAGAAAAAAGTGAGGGTTTTCAGGGCACAGTGTTGAATAACCCTCATTTTTTCATATCACCATGAACTTCCATGTTTATGATATAAAAAAGCTGTCTTGGATTTTCTAAGACAGTCCGGAGCTAATCAGGGGGAATGGCGAGACTCCTACGGGAACAGCGCGATCCGAGGATGCTCGCGGATTGCCCGCGGAAAGCAAGCAAATTATCTAATTTTTATTCATCCACACTACTTTCAGGACACCCTCCTTTTTTGTAGCCGGCACGGTTTGTTTTTCTTCCATTCTCTTAAAAAACTCCCCCGATTTTGGAAAACGAACGTTTTTCTTATTTAATATAACATTCTGCTTTCTAATTAGGGCAAAATGCTTTATGATAAAGGAAGGTAAATTTTTGTCAAGATGATGTGTAGGGAGGTTCTCATTTGGCAAAACTCGAATGGTATCTAGAATATGAGATCCAAGTCAACCGCCCCGGACTTCTGGGAGACATATCCTCTTTGTTGGGGATGCTTTCAATTAACATTATTACAATTAACGGTGTTGATACTTCAAGAAGAGGACTTTTGTTAAAATGCCGTCATATAGATCAGATTAAACGTCTAGAATCGATTTTGAATACAATGGAGACGATTACGGTGACAAAGCTGAGAGAACCAAGGCTGAGGGATCGTCTCGCTGTAAGGCATGGTCGCTATATTCAACGGGATGCCGATGATAAAAAAACATTTCGTTTTGAGCGTGCGGAGCTCGGTCTGCTCGTCGATTTTATGGCTGAGCTGTTTAAACAAGACGGACATAAGCTGATTGGAATTCGCGGAATGCCGCGGGTAGGTAAAACAGAGTCGATCGTCGCTTCCAGTGTTTGTGCCAGTAAAAGGTGGCTGTTTCTGTCTTCCACTCTTTTAAAACAAACGATTAGAAGTCAGCTAATTGCTGATGAGTATAGTACGGAAAATGTATTTATACTTGATGGCATTGTCTCCACAAGAAGAGGATCTGAACGCCACTTACAGCTCGTCAGTGAAATTATGCGGCTATCTGCGACAAAAGTTGTCGAACATCCAGATATTTTTGTGCAAAATACTGAATATACGATGGATGACTTTGATTATATTATTGAATTGCGTAACAAACCTGATGAGGTTATTACATATGAACATGCCGAAGAACCACAAATGTTCGACCATTCTGGTTTTTCTGGTTTTGATTTTTAGAATGGAAGGTGTTTTGTTGTGACTGAACTAGGAATTCGGCTGAAAGAAGCCAGAGAGGAAAAAGGAATGTCGTTAGCCGACCTTCAGGCGGTAACAAAAATCCAAAAGAGATATTTAACAGCGCTTGAGGAAGGAAACTACGAAATTATACCAGGAAAGTTTTATGTGAGAGCTTTTATCAAACAGTACGCAGAAGCTGTTGGTTTGGACTCAGAGCTCTTATTTGAAGAGTATAAAAAGGATATCCCGAATTCTTATAGTGACGATGTTTCTGAGCGGATTTCTTCTATTAAGCCGCAGAAGGAACTTCCAAAGTCAGCTTCCAAAGCGCTTGAGCTTTTGCCCACTTTGCTTGTTACCGCTGGGATTATTGTCGTGATCGCAATCATCTATGTGGTCATCCAAATGGTAAATGGCGGAGGAGACCAACATAAGGCTGACAATCCTAAAACTGAGGAGTCACAGAGCAAGTACGAAGTCCCTAAAGATTCACCATTAACAAAAGAAAAGAAAGAAAATGGTGGCGCAGACGAGGACAAAAAAGAAGAAGATCAGCAAAAAGCTGATAAAAAGGAAAAATTGAGCATCAAGGCGACTGACAGCAAGGGGAGCTCGACAACCTATGAAGTATCAGGAGCTGATAAGCTGGAGCTTGAAATGAAAGCAACAGAAAAATCTTGGGTTAGAGTTCAGGATGGAGAAGGACAGTCTCTTAAAGAAGGAATGATGGAAAAAGGAGAAACCTTTGAAAAAAATATAACCGATCAGAAACAGATTAATTTACGGATCGGAAATGCGCCTGGTATAGAAATAAAACTTAACGGAGAAGTTCTTTCTTATGAACTTGATCCAAAGAGTGTGATCACACAAAACATAACGATTCAAAATAAGAAGGAGGAAAAGTCATCTTAACCATAGGCGAGATGACTTTTTCTTGCGTTCATCGACACTAAAACGATACATATGGAGGAACCTTAATGTTTAATTTACCGAACAAAATTACACTCTCAAGAATTGCGCTCATTCCTATTTTCATGATCATTATGCTTGTTCCATTTCAGTGGGGAACCTTGTCTTTTGGAACCGAATCAATCCCTGTTACTCATTTGGTTGGAGCACTATTGTTTATTTTTGCTTCTGTTACCGATTGGATTGACGGGTACTACGCGAGAAAGCTCAACCTGGTGACGAATTTCGGGAAATTCCTTGATCCTCTTGCAGATAAATTACTCGTTTCATCAGCGTTGATTATTTTGGTTCAGTACGATCTTGCCCCTGCTTGGATGGTAATTGTCATTATTAGCCGAGAATTTGCTGTAACAGGACTTCGTCTTGTACTTGCTGGCACAGGAGAAGTTGTCGCAGCCAATATGTTAGGAAAAGTAAAAACATGGGCACAGATTATTGCGATTTCAGCTTTGTTACTTCATAATCTGCCTTTTGAACTCGTGTCTTTCCCATTTGGCTTGCTTGCTTTATGGGTAGCAGTCTTTTTCACGATCATCTCTGGTTGGGATTATTTCGTTAAAAACTGGGATGCTTTAAAAACATCGAACTAATATTGGGGAAGTGGAAACAATGAAACTGGAAAGAAAAGCTGAAATCATTGCCGTCGGTTCAGAGCTTCTGCTCGGGCAGATCGTGAACACTAATGCGCAATTTATTAGCAAACACTTGGCTGAAATCGGGATCAATGTTTTTTATCATACGGCTGTTGGAGACAATCCTGATCGTTTAAAGCAAGCGATCCAAACAGCACATGAAAGATCTGATTTTCTGATCTTTTCAGGCGGACTTGGACCGACGAAAGACGATTTGACAAAAGAAACGATCGCAGAAGCTGTTGGACGGTCTCTCCAGCTTGATACTGCAGCTTTTCAATCGATTGAAGATTATTTTAAAAAGACAAACCGTACAATGACTCCAAACAATCGGAAACAGGCGATGATTCTTGAAGGTTCGACGGTTTTGCCAAATCGTTTTGGCATGGCACCAGGGATGTTTTTCGAGCATGAATCTCAGTTTTATATGCTTCTTCCTGGTCCACCGAAAGAATTGGAGCCAATGTTTGAAAATGAAGCGAAGCCATTAATTTTAGAAAAACTCGGCTCAAAAGAAAAAATTGTTTCGAGAGTTCTCAAATTTTTTGGGATCGGAGAATCTCAGCTAGAAACGGATTTAGAAGATATCATTGATGCACAGACAAATCCGACAATTGCTCCTTTAGCGGCTGATGGAGAGGTCACACTCCGCCTAACGGCAAAACACACCAATATGTCTGAGACGAACCGGCTTTTAAATGAAATGGAAGACCGTATTTTAGAGCGGGTCGGTGAGTTTTTTTACGGGTATGGTCATACATCGCTTGTGGAAGAACTTGCAAAAGCTTGTGTCAAGAAAGGAATGACACTTTCTGCTGCAGAAAGCTTTACTGGTGGTCTGTTTTCTAGCTCGTTGACAGAGCTGAGCGGAGCATCTGCATACTTCAAAGGCGGTGTTGTCTGTTATACGAACGAACTGAAACGTGATGGTGTTGGAGTTGCAGAAGAAACCTTGAATCGTTTTGGTGCGGTCAGTGCTCAATGTGCGAAAGAACTTGCTGCAGGCATAAGAGACAAAACAGGTAGTGATATCGGAATTAGCTTTACAGGAGTAGCTGGCCCGAATCCACAGGAGGGACATCCTCCAGGGAAAGTGTTTATTGCCATTTCAATAAATGGAAAACTTGAAGAAGTGTTTGAATTCATGTTTGCCGGTTCTAGATCAAGTATTCAAAGACGTTCAGTTAAATATGCCTGTCATCTGCTATTAAAAATGCTAGAAGGTAAGTAATAATAAGCTTTTTCCTTTTCAAAAAGAATGTTTCTCTATAAGGGATCATTCTTTTATTATTTGTATTCGTTAAAAAAACGAATATGCGTTCGCTTTTTTCTTGGCAAATTCGTATAAACAAGGTATAGTAGATATAGCGGAAGTGATAAAGGAGGAAAAATAGAATGAGTGATCGTCAGGCGGCCTTAGATATGGCGCTTAAACAAATAGAAAAACAGTTTGGTAAGGGTTCAATTATGAAGCTCGGTGAACAAACTGAAACAAGAATTTCAACTGTTCCGAGCGGTTCTTTAGCCCTCGATGCAGCCCTTGGTGTGGGCGGATATCCACGCGGCCGGATTATTGAAGTGTACGGACCGGAAAGTTCCGGTAAAACCACGGTGGCGCTTCATGCGATTGCTGAAGTACAGCAACAGGGTGGTCAAGCGGCATTTATCGATGCTGAACATGCACTCGATCCAGTTTATGCGCAAAAATTAGGTGTTGATATTGATGAGCTTTTGCTATCACAACCTGATACAGGGGAACAAGCGCTTGAAATTGCGGAAGCGCTTGTCAGAAGCGGAGCTGTTGATATCGTTGTCATTGACTCTGTTGCAGCGCTTGTTCCGAAAGCTGAGATCGAAGGTGAGATGGGAGACACACATGTCGGACTGCAAGCAAGATTGATGTCCCAAGCGCTTCGGAAACTGTCCGGAGCGATTAATAAATCGAAAACGATCGCAATCTTTATTAACCAAATTCGTGAAAAAGTCGGTGTCATGTTTGGTAATCCTGAGACAACTCCTGGCGGAAGAGCGCTGAAGTTCTACTCATCTGTTCGCCTTGAAGTGCGCCGTGCTGAACAGCTTAAACAAGGAAATGATGTCATGGGAAATAAGGCGAAAATCAAAGTCGTGAAAAACAAAGTGGCACCTCCTTTCCGGACAGCTGAAGTCGATATTATGTATGGTGAAGGCATTTCAAAAGAAGGGGAAATCATCGACCTTGGATCAGAGCTTGACATTGTCCAAAAAAGTGGAGCATGGTATTCTTATCAAGATGAACGTCTTGGACAAGGGCGTGAAAATGCAAAACAATTCCTTAAAGAAAATAAAGATATCCTTCTTACCATTCAAGAGCAGATCAGGGAGCATTACGGACTGGATACAGGTAGTCCTGCTTCACAAGAAGAAGCTCAGGAAGAACTCGAAATTTAATCCTCTAAGGTTGCCGGCGAAGATCGGCAACCTTTTTCTATGTTTAAGTGAGATGGGAAACGTTAAGACAGCAAGCTTGACAAGTATTTCCCACACAATTACAATGAAATTGTATCACTTGTTTTTCTTAACATGATTGATAAACATTTAAACTTGACAAGGGCAGTGAAACGATTTTCATTCCCTGTGAAGGTTCTGTATGTTGAGAGATAGTACAATGTACATGCCGACACTTACTTTTAGCAAGAAACAAGTTCATAGCAAGAGGAGGTGAAAGTATGAGTCCTTTAACAATTCTCATCTCCATTTTGCTGAGCCTATTCTGTTTAGTTGTTGGCTACTATGTTCGTAAAATCATTGCCGAAGCAAAAATTTCAGGTGCGCATCATGCAGCCGAACAAATTCTTGGAGACGCCAAGCGAGATGCGGAAGCGTTGAAGAAAGAAGCCCTTCTTGAAGCAAAGGACGAGATTCACACGCTTCGGATAGAAGCTGAACAAGAAGTTCGTGAAAGACGAAATGAGCTTCAAAAACAAGAAAACCGTTTACTTCAAAAGGAAGAGAACCTTGACCGAAAAGATGAATCATTAGATAAACGGGAAGCGATGTTGGAGAAGAAAGATCATTCTCTGAATGAACGACAACAACATATTGAAGAGATGGAAAGCAAAGTGGATGAAATGATTCGTATGCAGCAGTCAGAATTAGAGCGAATTTCTAGTCTGACGCGTGATGAAGCGAAACAAATCATTCTCGAACGAGTTGAAAATGAGCTTTCCCATGACATCGCGATCATGATGAAAGAAACTGAAAATCGTGCGAAAGAAGAGGCTGATAAAAAAGCAAAAAATATTCTTTCATTGGCCCTACAGCGTTGTGCGGCTGATCATGTAGCTGAGACAACGGTTTCAGTTGTTAATCTTCCAAATGATGAGATGAAAGGGCGTATTATCGGACGGGAGGGGCGCAATATCCGTACATTGGAAACGTTGACGGGTATCGACCTTATCATCGACGATACACCGGAAGCTGTTATTCTTTCGGGATTTGACCCGATCAGACGGGAAACCGCTAGAATCGCTCTTGATAAACTCGTTCAGGATGGCCGTATTCATCCTGCCAGAATCGAAGAAATGGTTGAAAAATCCCGCCGTGAAGTGGATGATTATATTCGTGAAATGGGCGAACAAACGACTTTTGAAGTTGGTGTTCATGGTCTTCATCCGGATTTAATCAAAATTCTCGGTCGTTTAAAGTTCAGAACAAGCTATGGTCAAAATGTATTGAAACATTCAATGGAAGTGGCATTTTTGACCGGTCTAATGGCTTCAGAACTTGGAGAGGATGTCACACTTGCTAAACGGGCAGGACTTCTTCATGATATTGGAAAAGCGATTGATCACGAGGTGGAAGGAAGCCATGTTGAAATTGGTGTAGAACTTGCCACCAAGTACAAGGAGCATCCAGTCGTCATCAATAGTATCGCATCACATCACGGAGATCAGGAACCAACTTCCATCATCGCAGTGCTCGTGGCAGCAGCCGATGCGCTGTCAGCCGCAAGACCTGGTGCACGAAGTGAAACGCTTGAAAACTATATTCGCCGCCTTGAAAAATTGGAAGAAATCTCCGAATCATATGAAGGTGTTGAAAAGTCATTTGCGATACAAGCTGGACGGGAAGTACGGATCATGGTAAAACCGGATTCAATTAACGATCTAGAAGCCCATCGTCTGGCACGAGATATTCGAAAACGAATTGAGGACGAGCTAGATTATCCTGGACATATTAAAGTAACTGTGATCAGGGAAACAAGAGCAGTTGAATATGCAAAATAAAGTGGTGCAGAATGCATCGCTTTATTTTTTTGTTTTCTTATGTAACACTATTAAAAAGCCTATTTTAAAAAAGAAAGGATCAAAACATGAGAATTCTATTTGTTGGAGATATTGTCGGTTCACCCGGCAGACATATGCTCAAAAGCTATTTGCCAAAACTAAAACTAAAATATAAACCGCATGCCACCATCGTAAATGGAGAAAACGCCGCACATGGGAAAGGCATAACTGAAAAAATATATCATGAAATCATAGAAGCGGGAGCTGATGTGATCACAATGGGAAACCATACATGGGACAAAAGAGAAATATTCGATTTTATTGATGATGTTCCCAAAATGATCAGACCTGCTAACTTTCCGAAAAACACACCAGGGAAAGGAATGACATATACAAGAGCAAATGGGAAGGAGTTGGCTGTCATCAATCTGCAAGGTCGGACATTTCTTCCACCGCTTGACTGTCCTTTTCAAAAAGTAGATGAGCTGATTGAAGAAGCCTCTCGAAAAACGCCGTATATTTTCATCGATTTTCATGCTGAAGCAACTAGCGAAAAACAGGCGATTGGCTGGTATACAGATGGGAGAGTGTCAGCCGTTGTGGGAACACATACACATGTTCAAACCGCTGATAATCGTGTACTTGAAAAAGGTACAGCATATATTTCTGATGTGGGGATGACCGGCCCATATGACGGAATTCTTGGAACTGACAAAGAAGCAGTGATCAAACGCTTTAAAACAAACCTTCCTGTTCGCTTTGAAGTTGCCGAAGGTCGTACGACATTAAGTGCAGTTGTCATAGATATCGATGAACAAAGTAAAAAAGCTGTTAAGATTGATCGAGTTTTAATTAATGATGATCATATGTTTTTTGAATAGCATTTTAGAAAAATATTAAATAGAAAGCAGGAATATCCAGATCTTTTAGTGAATATAGTAAAAATGGAAGGTACCCTGCTATTTTTGAAAAGCAATATTGGGGATGGCTTTAGAAATAGCAATATCTAATAATGATTGTTCTAATGAACACTCACTTATCTATTGTAAATTTAGAGGGGGAGCAGGAATGGAAATATTAAAAGTTTCAGCAAAATCAAATCCGAATTCAGTTGCAGGTGCACTCGCAGGAGTTTTAAGAGAACGAGGAGCTGCAGAAATTCAAGCAATCGGAGCAGGAGCACTAAATCAGGCTGTAAAAGCTGTGGCGATTGCCCGTGGATTTGTCGCACCAAGTGGAGTTGATCTGATTTGTATCCCGGCCTTTACCGACATTCAAATTGACGGTGAAGAACGAACAGCGATTAAATTGATTGTAGAACCTCGCTGATAGACAAAGAACTTCCTATTCCATATGCTTCAACCTGCTTACAGATGTAAGTGGGTTGTTTTTGGTTACAGAAAATAGCGGCACAAAGAAAAAAACATTGATAATCATTTTCATTTAGTATATAATGATGGGTTCTAGGTTGTATTGACAGCCTGGAACCTTTATACTGAAGAGTGAGTTTGTTTGAAAGGAGACAAAAAAACATGAATGAGAAACAGCGAACTGAAAGCGGACAGATTAATCCAGCGGACAAAAAATCCGAGAAGGATTACAGCAAGTATTTTGAAGCTGTTTATATTCCGCCTTCATTAAAGGATGCAAAAAAACGCGGCAAAGAAGCCGTTGAATATCATAACGATTTTAAAATCGCAGAGCAATACAAAGGCATTGGTGAGGGACGAAAGTTTTATATCCGCACATACGGCTGCCAGATGAATGAGCACGATACAGAAGTAATGGCAGGAATTTTTACGGCTCTTGGCTATGAACCGACCGACTCGACAGAAGATGCCAATGTCATTTTGTTAAACACATGTGCTATCCGAGAAAATGCAGAAAATAAAGTGTTTGGTGAAATCGGTCATTTAAAATCTCTAAAAAAAGATAATCCCGATTTGATTCTCGGTGTTTGTGGATGTATGTCACAAGAAGAGTCAGTTGTCAACAGAATTTTGAAAAAACATCCATTTATTGACTTGATTTTCGGTACACATAACATTCACCGCCTGCCAGAACTGTTATCAGAAGCTTATCTTTCAAAAGAAATGGTTATTGAAGTATGGTCTAAAGAGGGAGACGTAATTGAAAACCTACCAAAAGTTCGCCATGGTAAAATTAAAGCATGGGTGAACATCATGTACGGCTGTGATAAATTTTGTACGTATTGTATTGTACCATACACAAGAGGAAAAGAACGCAGCAGACGTCCTGAAGAAATCATTCAGGAAGTCAGAAGGCTTGCGGCAGAAGGCTATAAAGAAATTACGCTCCTTGGACAAAACGTTAATGCTTATGGAAAAGATTTCGAGGATATGGAATACGGTCTCGGCGATTTAATGGATGAGCTCCATCAAATTGATATTCCTAGAATCCGGTTTACAACAAGCCATCCGCGTGATTTTGATGATCACTTGATCGAGGTGCTTGCAAAAGGCGGCAATCTGTTGGATCATATCCATCTTCCAGTCCAGTCTGGTAGTTCAGCAGTATTGAAGCTAATGGCACGTAAATATGACCGTGAACGTTATCTTGAATTAGTCGCTAAGATCAAAAAAGCGATGCCAAACGCTTCTTTAACAACCGATATTATTGTCGGTTTCCCTAATGAAACAGATGAACAGTTTGAAGAAACACTTTCCCTGTATCGAGAGGTTGAGTTTGACAGTGCATATACGTTTATTTATTCACCTCGTGAAGATACACCGGCAGCAAAAATGAAAGATAATGTTCCAATGAGGGTGAAGAAAGAACGTCTTCAACGTTTAAATGAACTGGTCAATGAAATTTCCGCCAAGAAAATGAAGGAATATGAGGGGCAAGTTGTCGAAGTATTAGTTGAAGGTGAAAGTAAGAACAACCCCGATATTCTCGCAGGCTACACTCGAAAAAACAAGCTTGTCAATTTTAAGGGACCCAAAGAAGCAATTGGTCAGCTTGTTCAGGTGAAAATTCATCAGGCGAAAACATGGTCGCTTGACGGAAAAATGGTAGGAGAAGCAACCGAGGTGAAATAAAATGACTCTTTACACAAAAAAAGATATTGTCACAAAGGCACGCGAACTTGCTAAAATGATGGCAGAAACAGAAGAAGTTGACTTCTTTAAAAAGGCTGAAGAACAGATTAATGAAAATAGCAAGATTACAAATATTATCAGTCAAATCAAAGCCTTACAAAAGCAAGCTGTCAACTTTAAACATTATGAAAAACATGAAGCGTTAAAACAAACAGAAGCAAAAATCGATGCGCTTCAGGAAGAGCTTGATGAGATTCCGATTATCCAAGAGTTTAGACAATCTCAAATGGAAGTTAACGATCTTCTTCAACTCGTTGCTCATACAATATCAAACCAAGTGACAAATGAGATCATTCAATCGACCGGAGGAAATCTTTTAACAGGAGAGACCGGCTCAAAAGTTAAAAACTCACAACCTAGCTGCTCATTATAATTCAGCGCCTTTTAAAAGGCGCTGTTTTTTTAAAATGATTTGGAAAACCCCTGGCTATACCGGGGGTTCGAGAGAGCTTATAGCGTGGTCATAAAAAAACCTCCTTCATGGTAGGATAAAGTTGGTTTCCCGACCACTTCATCTCACCATAGAAGGAGGCATGCCCTCGTGAAGGACATGAACAGTTTATCGGAATTTTAAGTATCACGTAGTTTTTGCCCCAAAGTACAGAAGACAGATGATTATGGAAAATATAAAAAGAGCATTGGGCAAATCATAAGAGATTTATGTGAATGGAAGCAAATGCTTGCCCAGATCACATCCATATGTTAGTAAGTATCCCGCCAAAATGAAGTGTATCTCAATTCATGGGTTACTTAAAAGGAAAAAGTAGTCTTATGATATTTGATCGACATGCCAACTTGAAATATCGATATGGAAATTTAAAATTTTGGTGTCGGGGTTTCTATGTAGATACAGTGGGTAGAAATAAGAATACAAGAATATAATAGAAATCAGCTAAAAGATGACTATATAGCAGATCAGTTAACATTGTTTGAAAGATATGACCCATTTACGGGAGAGAAAAATCGTAAGAAATAAAGAAATTCTTTAGAATGAGTGAGTGAATGTGGTGCAGAAGGGAAACCCTTTCAGCGGGCCTTTTAGGCCGAGGCCAGTAACAGAGGCTTTCAGCCGCAGAGCAAGGAGCTGTCTAAAAAGTCCTTTTTCAACATAAATCAGCGAGCAAATTCCCCAATTTTTATTCATCCACACGACTTTCAGGACACCCCCTTTGATTGTGGAAATGGTATGTCTTTTTCTTTTCGCATTTTAAGTCAAGTTTATCCGCTTTTCTGCATACACTTAAACAGATTCATAATATAAGACTCTCTTTTTCATTTCTTAGGATTTAGCACATGAGACAAATGCCCAGCATAAAATAACATGATCAAAAACAAGGAGGCATGACCGAATGTCTGAATACAGGGAAATTATTACAAAAGCGGTGGTTGCGAAAGGCCGGAAATTCACCCAGTGTACTCATACAATCTCCCCTTCACAAAAGCCAACCAGTATTTTAGGGGGATGGATTATCAATCATAAGTATGACGCTGAAAAAGTCGGCAAAACGGTTGAAATTGAAGGGACCTATGATATCAATGTTTGGTATTCATATGCTGACAACACAAAAACAGAGGTTGTTACAGAACGCGTTTCATATGTTGATGTGATCAAACTGAGATATCGTGACAAAAATTACTTAGATGATGAACATGAAGTCATCGCGAAGGTGCTTCAGCAACCAAATTGTCTGGAAGTAACGATTTCTCCAAATGGAAACAAAGTCGTTGTTCAGGCAGAACGAGAGTTTTTATCTGAAGTGGTGGGTGAAACAAAAGTTGTCGTTGAAGTAAACTCTAATTGGACTGAGAGTGATGAAGAAGATGCATGGGAAGAAGAACTAGATGAAGAACTGGAGGATATCAATCCCGAGTTTTTAGTAGGAGATCCAGAAGAATAAGAGGAAGCTAGGGAAACACCGCCCTAGTTTCTTTTTTGTGTTATAATCTATTTTGGAATAAATAGAACGTAAAATACATAGTGGGGGATTTTTATGGCAAGTTACACGCCTATGATACAGCAATATTTAAAGATTAAGGCAGATTATCAGGATGCCTTTTTATTTTTTCGTCTCGGCGATTTTTACGAGATGTTTTTTGAGGATGCAAAAAAAGCATCTCAGGAACTCGAAATCACTTTAACGAGCAGAGACGGAGGTACAGATGAACGAATCCCGATGTGCGGAGTTCCTTATCATGCTTGTTCATCCTATATTGAACAGCTGATCAAAAAAGGTTATAAAGTAGCGATCTGTGAACAAGTGGAAGACCCTAAGACTGCAAAAGGAGTCGTAAAAAGGGAAGTTGTTCAGTTGATTACACCGGGAACCGTCATGGACGGAAGGGGCATCCATGAAAATGAAAATAATTTTATCGCCTCGATCAGTGTTAATCAGCACACATACGGTCTTGCGTTTTCAGATTTGACGACAGGTGAAAATCTAGTAACAACCATTGAAAATTTTGATGATGTCGTGTCAGAAATATATTCTGTCGGAGCACGGGAAATTGTTGTTGCCAGTAGCTTTAGTGATAAAAGCATTGCCATGTTAAAAGATCGCTTAGGAGCAACCATTTCTTTTGAAGACGAGATAGAAAAATCGGCTGATATTGTCAAAGACGTACCAGATGATGATATGAGGCAAACCTTTCTCAGACTTTACACATATTTAAAACGCACGCAAAAAAGAAGCCTTGACCATCTTCAGAACGTACAGCCATATCAATTAGAAGAAGCGATGAAAATCGATCTATATTCTAAGCGTAATTTGGAACTGACTGAAACGATCCGTTCAAAAAATAAAAAGGGCTCACTTCTCTGGCTATTGGATGAGACGAAAACAGCGATGGGCGGCCGCCTTTTAAAACAATGGATTGACCGTCCGTTGGTTCGGAAAAGCCAGATTGAAGAGCGGCAGGAGATCGTTGAAACATTGATCACACATCTGTTTGAACGCGAAGATTTGCGCGAACGGCTGAAAGAAGTATACGATCTTGAGCGGCTTGCTGGCCGGGTGGCTTATGGAAATGTGAATGCTAGGGATTTGATTCAATTGAAGGAATCACTAAAACAAGTTCCAGCAATAAAGCAGCTTGTCACTTCTCTTGATCATCCGAAAGCAAAAGAACGTGCAGAAAAAATTGATCCATGTGATGACTTGTTAGAACTTTTAGAAGAAGCTCTTCATGAGGATCCACCACTGTCTTTAAAAGAAGGAAACTTAATTAAAGACGGTTTTCACGCAAAACTGGATGAATATAGAGATGCAAGTAAAAATGGGAAGGACTGGATTGCCCAACTTGAGCAAAAGGAGCGGCAATACACTGGGATTCGCTCCTTAAAGGTCGGATTTAACAAGGTGTTTGGCTACTATATTGAAGTCACAAAAGCAAACATTCATCTTCTTGAAGAAGGACGTTATGAACGAAAACAAACGCTAACAAATGCTGAGCGCTATATAACCCCGGAATTGAAAGAAAAAGAAGCATTGATTCTAGAGGCGGAAAACAATATTTGTGAACTGGAATATAAGCTGTTTTCCGAGCTTCGCGAGCAGGTGAAGCAATATATCCCCCGCCTGCAAACACTCGCTAAAATGATGAGCGAACTCGATGTTTTGCAGTGCTTTGCAACAATTAGCGAGAATCGCCATTACGTAAAGCCGATATTTTCTGAGGACAGCGTTCAAGTTGTTGATGGACGTCATCCGGTCGTTGAAAAAGTAATGGATAGCCAGTCATATGTGCCGAACAGCTGTGAAATGGGGAAAGGCAGACAAATGCTGTTAATTACAGGGCCAAATATGTCGGGGAAAAGCACATACATGAGACAGATGGCTTTAATTGCAATTTTGGCGCAAATCGGCTGTTTTGTCCCTGCTAAAAAAGCAAACTTACCGATCTTTGATCAGATTTTCACGAGAATAGGGGCAGCCGATGACTTAATTTCTGGTCAAAGTACTTTTATGGTGGAGATGCTTGAAGCCAAAAATGCGATTATCCATGCAACAAAAAACAGCTTGATTTTATTTGATGAAATCGGTCGTGGTACATCAACATATGATGGAATGGCACTTGCTCAGGCGATCATCGAATACGTTCATCACCATATTGGTGCAAAAACACTGTTCTCCACCCACTATCACGAACTGACAGCACTTGAGGAAAAGCTCCCAGATCTGAAAAATGTTCACGTTCGTGCGGAAGAATATGAAGGAAAAGTGGTTTTTCTCCATCAAATGAAAGAAGGAGCCGCAGACAAAAGCTATGGAATCCATGTCGCTCAACTTGCTGAACTGCCTGCCGATTTAATCAGTCGAGCCAAAACAATCTTAGCAGAGCTTGAAGCTGGTGCAAAGGAAGCGACACCAACAACAAAAGAAACTCCGACAGCTGTAGCCGAGGAAAAGCCTGCCCAGTTATCTTTCTTTGAAACGAATCAGCCTCAAAAAATGAAAGCAAAGCTGTCTAACAAAGAACAGGGCGTTTTAGAGGAATTTAAAGCGATGAACCTATTGGATATGACCCCTTTACAAGTGATGAATGAATTGTACAAGCTGCAAAAAAAACTAAAATAAAGAGAGGTGAACCAACTTGGCAAAAATAGTCCAGCTTCCTGATGATTTATCAAATAAAATCGCCGCGGGTGAAGTTGTGGAAAGACCGGCATCAGTTGTTAAAGAACTTGTCGAGAATGCAATCGATGCAAACAGTTCAGTTATTGAAATCGAGGTTGAAGAGGCAGGACTTTCCTCTATTCAAGTTGTTGACAATGGTGAAGGGATGGATGCGGAAGACTGCAAAACCGCATTTTTGCGTCATGCAACAAGCAAAATCAAAGATGAAAACGATCTGTTCCGCGTCAGAACACTCGGATTCCGCGGAGAAGCTTTGCCAAGTATTGCATCTGTCTCACACTTAACCATCAAAACAAGCACTGGTGAAGGAGCAGGTACCCATCTCACACTTCAAGGAGGAAAAATCATTTCCGAGCAAAAATCGTCTAGCCGGAGAGGAACAGAAATTACGGTAGCCAATTTATTTTTTAATACACCGGCACGACTAAAATATATGAAAACGATCCATACTGAGCTCGGTAATATTACAGATGTTGTCAACAGAATTGCTTTGGCCCATCCAGAGGTATCGATTAGGCTGCGTCACCAAGGAAAAACTTTGTTGCAAACAAATGGGAACGGGGATGTTCGCCATGTACTGGCAGCGATTTATGGAACAGCAGTTGCCAAAAAAATGCTTCCGCTTCGTGCTAGCTCCCTTGATTTTGAAGTGAAGGGCTATATAGCGCTTCCTGAAATCACCCGAGCTTCACGAAATTACATGTCATCTGTTGTGAATGGTAGATACATTAAAAATTTTCCGCTTGTAAAAGCCATACACGAAGGCTACCATACATTGTTGCCGATCGGACGGCACCCGATCACTTTTATTGAAATCAATATGGACCCGCTCCTTGTCGATGTCAATGTACATCCGTCTAAACTTGAAGTACGGTTGAGTAAGGAGACCGAGCTTCACGAATTAATTCGCGATGCAATCAAAAACGTATTCAAACAGCAGCAACTCATCCCAAGTGTGCAAACACCGAAACCTCCGACTCCTTCATTTGTGAAGCCTGAACAGCAAAAAATGAGTTTTGACAATGCTCCTGATATAAAAGCTAAACTAGAACCAGCTTCAGTGCCTTCTTTCTCAGAAATTGTAAAGGAGGCACCACTATCAGAGGAGAAAGAGGAAGATCTTCCTCGGCAAGATGTATGGTCTGAATCAGAGGTCATTGAAGACATGGTGGAAGAACAATATAAAGCACCATCGGACAATAAGTTTAAGCACGACGAAGAAACAGCGACAGCAAAAGAACGTGTCCCGATTATGTACCCGATTGGTCAAATGCACGGCACCTACATCCTAGCGCAAAATGAAAACGGACTGTATATCATTGATCAACATGCTGCACAGGAGCGAATTAAATATGAGTATTTTCGGGAAAAAGTTGGCGAGATCGAACCAGAAGTCCAAGATCTGCTTGTACCGCTGACTTTCCATTATTCAAAAAATGAAGCCATGATCATTGAAGACCATTTCGAAGATTTGGCTAAAGTTGGCGTCTTTCTTGAATCATTCGGTGCCGGCAGCTATATCGTCCGAAGTCATCCGACATGGTTTCCGAAGGGTGAGGAAGCGATGATTATTGAAGATATCATCCAACAGGTTCTTGATAACCGAAACATCGATATCAAAAAACTTCGCGAAGAAGCGGCCATAATGATGAGCTGTAAAGGCTCAATCAAAGCGAACCGCCATTTGCGCGATGATGAAATCAGCGCTCTGCTCGACGAGCTGCGCCGGACAGCCGACCCCTTCACATGCCCGCATGGCCGCCCGATTATCATTCATTATTCGACATATGAGATGGAGAAGATGTTTAAAAGGGTGATGTAGGGAATATACGTTTTTTGAGCGTGAGACACGATATGTCTCACCTTTTTTATATGTCATGGTTATTGTCGGAAAAAGAGTTTTTATATCAACGGTGAGGGCCGAGGTCACTTGGTCTTGTTAGCACGCTATTAATGGATATACTGCAGGGAGTTTATACGGATGCCAACACTTATATTCAAGGGATTTATCGCTTGACTGGAAAACTCAAAAGAAGGGCAGTGAAAACTAGTACACTGCTCATATCTATAAATTGACAAGCAGAGCGGTTTATATAGCGAGGAAAATGCGACGGGTTACTTTAAATCTTCAACACCTATTAAAAAGTTTAGTGTGCCGTCTGTAAAAAGAAAATTAGAAAGCGGCACGAAGGATTCAAAAAAGAAAAGCGATTGGAAGCTTTAGTTCTAAAAAATTTCGGATAATGGAAGGGATTTAAATAAAAGAGGGCTTGTCTTTGAGATGAAGCCCTCCTTAGGTTCTCTAGTACTTGGAAACCCATAGGGCAACCATTATACAAATTTCGTAGTTGTTTTCATTTTTCGAGAAAATGTTATAATGAAAAGCCATGAAATGATTTGAAGAGGGGGAATTTCGATGCATTACATAACTGCATGCTTAAAAATCATCAGTGATAAAGACCTTAATGAAATAATGAAGGAATTCAAAAAACTTGAGGAAGAAACTAACAAAGAAGAAGGGTGTATTAAATTCCATGCTTATCCGCTTGAACCATCAGAACGCAAAATAATGCTTTGGGAGATTTGGGAAAACGAAAAAGCTGTTAAAGCCCATTTCACGAAAAAACACACAAAAGACGTTCAAAAACAAGAATTAACGGAAGTAGAATGGTTAATTAAAAGCAATGTGAATGATTAAAAGGCTCCTTAAAAAGAGACATTCAATGACTAAGAATCAACTACTTGTAATTAAGTGGTAAATTATTGGCGGATTGTTGTCCAACTCTGCCAACAATCATCATTTTCATTCAGAAATCATCCGATATTTAATTCAATAGCCCTTGAAATAAAAGGGGTGATCAGAATCGAATATACTTGTTTTGAAGGCATCATCTACACTGGCAGTGTAGCCCTGACCACATACTTCAGAGTGACCACTAAAATGATCACCATTTTTTTAAAACTTGCTGAAAAAACATAAAAATAAGAATAAGTGTTGTTTGTAAAAAATCTTATAAGGTTTAGAGATCAGAAGGGAACGAATGTTCGAGAAAGATCGTTTTTAAACGGGTGATGTGAATGGTCTTGATTCTATCTTTGGTCATGGACTTGAGAAGGCTGTGAAAGTTTTTCAAAAGGCGAATGGTCTGGCTGTGGATGGGGTAGCTGGGAGAGTTACTTGGACAAGATTTTTTGTATAAGGGGCTGTCCTGAAAGTCGTGTGGATGAATAAAAATTGGGGAATTTGCTCGCTTTCCGCGGGCGATCCGCGAGCCTCCTCGGAGCCCGTACCTTGCTCCTCTTGGGTCTCACCTGGTTCGCTGTTTCCGCAGGAGTCTCGCAATTCCCCCCTGATTTATGTTGAAAAAGGACTTTTTAGACAACACCTATCATTGTTAAGTTTTATTCCTCTTCATTTTCATAATCAAGAAATTCATTGAAATTATTTGATAAAAAATACATATTTTCCATTCCATCCTGTTCTTCATCATGTGTCCAATGATAAATTTGTCCAAAATACTCTTTGCTTATTCCGATACATATTTGATTCCCACTTGGATCATCTGCTATTGGAATAAAGCCAATTTCTAATATTTCATCAAAAATATCAAATTTTTTCTCTAAATTGTCATACATACTTCCAATTCCATAAAAAATATTTAATATACTTTCACTTAATTCATCAGAAATCTTGTAAGTACCTGGAGTTGGATAACCTCCATTATACGCCAGTAAAAATTCTCTATAATCTATAGGAAATGTAATATTATGATTGTGCTCAAAACCCTCTAAATCACCTGTAGTTAAACGCTCATGTATCATTTCAATTTTTATCTTAGTCCCACTCCTTATTTGCTATTTTTCCCATTCGTTTTTGATTGTCCACCTATGTGCTTAAATTCATCATGAATATTTTTTTCTACAAGCTGCATTGTTTTCCCATCTTGGTGATGCTGCCAAGTGTATCCTATAGGAGGTCTCCTTTTATCGAAAATCGGTGTTTACTTAGTTTAGCTGCTTTATTAGCATTCTTAAAATCTTTCGAATTATTTTTAGGCGAACGAACCTCTATTTGTACAGACTGAACATTTGGATGCATATAAGGTGTAAAATCTGGTTAACCATTAGGATAACTTACTGATACTCCAGACTTGTTAGTATAAGTCCAAGTTCCATCACTATCAATAGAAATTTTTCCACCCTTATCATATCTTAGGTATCCGCGAGTTCATCGGTTTGTTTCCAAAATTTCTTTAGTGAAATCTTCTAATTTTAATGGGGTGCTATTACTCGTCCCTTTACTAACATCTTTCCCTGGCTCATGCTTCGTCGGCTTAGAAGACTCATGAGGATGCTTACCAGAAATGTTTCCAGCACCTTTAGTAGACTCGTGAGGCTTATCAACCTTGTGACCAGCTTCGTGTGGTTTTGATTTATGTGGAACTTTAGGTTCTCCACCATGGTCACCTTTCGGAGTCTTCTTAATGCCGTCCCCACCATGAGCTTTTCCACCTTTAGGACTTGTAAAATGATCAAACGACTTCTTGATGAACTGAATCATCTCATGTCCAGACTGCCGTAAATTAAGTACATTTATAAGACTTCCCACAAACTGCATCTACGGATTCCTCAAGGGGTTATGTAATTGTGTCCATTCTGTCTTTCAAGAATGGTGTAGCCTATTTTTCAGGATTTTACGAACCTAATAAGAAGGCAAGACTTGAGGCATTATTGAAGTAAAATCAAAAAGGCCCACTATATATGGCCTCTAAGTAAAATTAATATGATTTATAGGTAATATGTTTATTCACTTAACACCAATCTTAAATAATCTGCACATTTTTCAACGGTACTGTTTAATTCTAGAAGGTTACTACAAAATATTTTTTTTATTGGTTTTTCCCAATCACCATCTCTTATAATAAAAACTATAAACTTGTTAACTCCAGAATACCACCCAATATCTAATATATAGTTATTAGGATAATTTACTTTAAACATGTCTTCTTTTAATCCATCATCGTCAAAGTCAAGGGGTTGATTTAAGTTTATTATAAAATCATTGTGTGTTATTTGACCAGGCGTAAAATCTATATTCTCAAACATATACTATCCTACTTTCTTTTGGTTAATTTTTGGTACTCTCGTTTTGTAATGGGATGACTATGAACTGTACCATCAGGACTTATTTCTACTCTTATATATGGAGTTTCAACACCAGATTTAGCTCCAACAATTTTATCTGCTTTGAAAAGTTTCCACGGTTTACCGTTTGTGGCATCTATCCCATTCTTTAAAGCGCTTTTTTCAAGTTCTACAATATCTGTTCCATGTTTGTATTTAGCAGGACTACTTTTAGTAGCATTTACTATCTTCTTCCAAGGAACATTCTTTGGTGCCATGTGCTTACCATCATATGAACTGTGTTTATAAGTACTATATTTCGTACCCTTAGCACCTCTATGATGATCAAAAGACTTCTTAATAAACTGAATCATCTCATGTCCAGACTGCCGTAAAGTAAGCGCATGTATAGGAATTCCTTCTGTTACGAGGATCTCCCGTGCAACTGGGTTAGGTAAGTCTCCTATTTTTATGAGTCCTTTTTTGATTAGTTCTCCAACTTCCTTGAGATCTTTAACGACTCTGTTTCCTACGACTATTCCAACGTGTCCAGCACCTTTGATTCCTTGTTTGATTGCCGTTTTTCCAGCGCCTTTGATTCCTTGTTTGACTATTGATTTACCCGCAGCGCTTGCAAATCTTCCAGCTTTCGAAGCAATTGATGCACCCTTTGATGCTGCACCGGCACCACCTGATATAAATGTAGTGACGATATTTAATTTAAGATATTCAGCATAATGTGTCCTTGAATACAAATCTCCATGTACAAAGTTTTTATCCCATTTTTCTTTTACTTCATCCCAAGCAGAATTCCAAGCTTTTTTATAGTCGAATTCTATAATTGAGTTTGCAGTTCTAACTGGATGTAATGCAGAATTTCTTACAAATTTATTTAGTGTTACAACGCCTTCAAGAGTTTCCTTAACAAAATCATATCTAGCCACTGTTATTCCTTTTGCATAGTCGTATGCAGAGCCTAGATATTTTTTACCTGCCTCATCTACAGGTGCTAAAACTTCTTTTAGTTTCTCCTCTCCTGTTTCTATAAGATTTATAACACCATCATCAAAATCGTCTAACTTCTCTGATACATAATCTATAGGATGTTCCCAGAAACTAACATCTTCTTCTTCAAGGGATTTAACATACTCCTGTTGTTCTGGTGAAAGGTTGTTATAACCAATTTCTTTAGCCATTTTAACATATTCATCAGGGTCAGATACGTTTGCAAGCTTCTCTTGCAACTCTGCAATTCTGCGGGCTTCTGCTTGCTCTTTTTTCGCATTAATATATGTAGTCGCTTGTTTGTCGGTTTTGATTGCTTCTTTATATAACTTATTCGAGTGAAAAGCCTTTTTATCAAAATACATAGGAGAAGCGCTTTTGCCATTACTTGTGGCTTCCATCAATGCTGAGAATTTTTTGGAGATACTTTCGGCTTCAGCCAATGCTTGTGTGTATTCGCCTGTCAAAGATTTATCCAGATCGTCTACAGCATCAATTGCATTTTCCCGAGTTGTTTGTGCTTTTGACATCTCTACTGTGTAATTGTGGTCAGTCCACTTATCCAGATCAACGATGTCGCTCACTCGGTCTATGATCCGATCCATGCTACTCTTTAGGGAGTCGACGATTTGATCGGATTTTTTATCTGCATTTTTCAGTTCAGTCTTTAAAAAAGACATTTCAATGTACGAATCGGGCAGTTTTTTCGCTTCGATATCACCAGAAACCCCATTAAAAAACGAGCTCTGCATATCGGCAAGAGTGATCCAACTGTCGACAACCTCAGCCTGTCCTCTAAAAAACTCTTTAATGTTATCTGCGCCTTTTCCTGTGAAATCATCGCCTAAATCTGCCACTCCAAGACACGCTGTTTTTAGCGTCTGAAGTTTCTCTTTTAGGCTTTTATAATCTTTTTTTCGTTGATCGGCTCTTTCAACTAAAGTACTGGCTTCAAAAACTTTAGCTGAACTGTCTAACTCTTTGTCTTTCTTTTTCTTGTCCGCCATCACATTTTCCTTTCAGATAGTTATTTTTTTAAACAACATCATAAAAATACAATCAGTTAAAATTTTATCATGTTAATGAAAAGGATGGCGGTGAAATCTTGCTATTCTAAGAAAATGAATCTTTAGGATTAGGATATTATTCCTATTATAATTGGTTGGAATTTTTAGAGATTTCTAACGTATTATCTTCAAATAGACGGTCGTATTTCCAAAAGATCAATCATTGTTCATCAAATCAATGAAGGTTTTATTCGAGCGTATTGTTTTAAGAGCCGACAAACAAAGACGTTTACAATTGAAAATATCCTCGCTGTTTTTCCTGCGGATCATAAAAAAGTTGTTTGGAGAGTTTTTTAGCAGTGGGGTAATCAATTGCTAGAAAAATTTTTGTATTGTATGATGATCTTTGCTTGTTTTACTGTTTTTTTAATTACCATGAGTCAATCAGCTCAAGTAGCTTCAAGTAAATCTATGCGTATAAGCGGTGATTATAGTATCGTTTTGAAGGACCATATGTAAGTGGCATGTTCATGTTTATAAAGGGAAATAGAAAATTGCGTCTGAAAATATGGATGGCTCTAAGCATGATGATGAATCTACTTTGAAAGATGCTCCAAAGTCTGTTGTGATAAATTAAAATCAAATGGAACAATTATAAGAGCAAAGAAAAAAACTTAAAGAAGTCCGTACAAAAGTGCAACAATATAGCTGGTGGCAGTTATTATTTGATCCGACTCCACTTATATTGTTGGCTTCTGCACTGGGTGTTGCTTTTCAGACAACTCTATGCTTGTTTGGAAAAAATAGCATTTTAATTTTGAAAGGATAAGATATCAGATGAGAACTTTGAATTCAAGATTTAAACGTTTGTTAAGGTTACGCGACGTTGAATTTTTTATGGTGGAATTAAGTGATTCGGAAAAAACACCTTTTTTATTGTTTCACGATGAAAGGTTATCAGGAGACAGTAATCATGTTAATATTTATTTGATTTCTGATTTTAAATTATCTGAGGAATCGTATCAAGACGTTTTGAGTTTTAATGATGATCTTTTAGATATGAAACATGGTTGTTCTTATTTTATGAAAACTGTTTCAGTTGAAGAAGAGTTTGATTTTGATTTTCCTGACGATATGCTTGCTATTCGTAAATATGTGCAAGAAATACTTTCTTTGTTGGGAATTGATAAAGAACTTCCGGACTTTAAAGAAACTGCTTTTAATTATTTATCGCAAGATTAGTGTCAAGAATCAATATTGGCGATATTTCATTGCAAAAAATTGTTTCTTGACTTATCATAAAGATAAGGATAAATTCTAAAGAAATTGCATAAAATAAAAAAAGAAGACCCGACTGTTGGTAGCAGTCGGAGTCCATTGTACAAAGTGGCCCATCAAAGGGCTGACTCAAAAGGTTGGTTTTAAAAATAGACCTTTCCCTTAAAGTTTAGAGGCTCAAGGGAAGGTCTATTTTTTATTTATATACGACAACAAGGCAAGAATAAACATGCCAAAAGCAATCATTAAATAGATTGCTTGAAATGTTGTCATGAGCATCACCCCCTTTCCATAGGGTAGGGGATGAGCCAGATTCCCTTGAGTGAGCCAAGACTTTGTACATTGAATATTTTACCACACACTCCAAAGGGCTGAGAGTGTTTTTTATTTTCCGAAGGCAAAATGTTGATGAAAAGTATGCATTTCAAAATAATTTTTCGAAATGTTTATCTTTAAATATGGCACAACCAAAGGAAACTAAAAGATTGTATTTGGCAAAAAATATGTCTTTTGTGTAGCTCTTTTTTGACCACATACTTCAGAGTGACCACTAAAATGCCCACCATTTTTTCAAAACTTGCTGAAAAAACATAAAAAAGTGTTGTTTGTAAGAAATCTTATAAGGTTTAGAGATTGGAAGGGAACGAATGTTCGAGAAAGATCATTTTTAAAAGGGTGATGTGAATGGTCTTGAGAAGGCTGTGAAAGTTTTTCAAAAGGCGAATAGTCTGGCTGTGGATGGGGTAGCTGGGAGAGTTACTTGGACAAGATTTTTTGTATAAGGGGCTGTCTAAAAAGTCCTTTTTCAACATAAATCAGGGGGGAATTGCAAGACTCTCACGGAAAGCGAGCAATTTCCCAATTTTTATTCATCATTACCATGCATTAAATCATCTAGTCTTTGGTTCTGTTCTTGAATTTGTCTAAAGCGCTCTATTCTATTCCTTAAATATGTTAATGAAATTTTTTCGTTACTTGAATCATTGGATTGGTATATTGTAACTTTTGCGCCTTCACTTGATAGAGATGTAATCAGTTTTTCCAGGTTAGCAGTCTCTTCTTCATTTTCAAATAGAACACACTCAAAAACAGGTTCGTCATTTTCAATTCGTGATGTAAGTTCACTTAATCCGAGTTTAGTGAAACTTCTCAAATGTTTACCATACTTTAAAAAGTTATTGTCATTTTCAACTTTCAGACTAATTTTCCACATTTTTTATTCTTTTCTGTTTTAACGCTCTGGGGTAGTCTGTTGCTGTTTTTCTGTTTTTGTAGCCATAGCTTTAAGTGTGGTGACCGAATCATCGTTTTACCATTATGTTTTGTTAGACCAGATTGTATAGAGTGGTTATTTTTGTTCTTAGAAGCTATCTTCATCTAGACCTTTTCATTTCTTAAGTTTCCTTGCAACCTTTCCTGTTAAAGGGAGTAAGCAAAGAGGTTTTATTTCTTCATAGTTTTTGTTGGTGTTGAAAATTTAGCAGTAACTGCTCGCCAACACCACGCAATTCAGACGCTTCAAGTGCAAAACATAGTTAAAACTTTGCTGCAGGAACTCCAATTAGAACTTTTTGAACCGTTTTCTAAATGTTGTTGTTTTATAGCGGTTAGTATTTTGTTTGTGGTTGATATGGCTTTTTTCCAACTTAATATGCCCATAAATTACTTTAACATATCTTCCAAACTAGCCCATTATCGGTATGCTACAGCAGCAAAGCATTCTCCAGTTTAAACAGATAAACTCCTTCAAAAGTTCTCTTATTATTATAATAATACCCATTGGTTTCCACCGACAAATGTTCCGATTTTTTCGAGGTCTTTTTCATATTATATGTGTCACTAGTTATCGATGTCTAGCGAACCTTTATACTATCTGATTCGTGTGAAAGGCTTAGATGAGGGAGCAGCTTTTTCCACCCACTACTTGAGTTTTTGCTGTAAATAAGGGTTGCTCTTTTAGATATTGCATTTGATTTATCCGCTGGAAGAAAAAGAAAGCATACTAATCTGTCTACTACGGAGGGGATTTTTTATGGGGACAAAATGACGGATTTTAACACGTAAGCCATAGAAAAGCATTGATAAAAGCAAAGTTAGAAGAAGGTTAACCATATTAATGTAGAGCGGATAGATAAGATAGAGAACCCAGTCAAGGAAATCCAAGAATTCCTCGAAGATCCTCAATCTAACATTCCCCCTTGAAGCAGAGGTGGAAATGCTATAAAAGCTCTTAGAGATGTAAAAGGGAATACAGGATGATTGAAGTCATGAGAATAGGGAAAATTGGGTAGGAAGAAAAAATGTGTTGGAAAAACCTATGATATTTCTTTTCTTTAATTTACATGTCATAGTACCGATATAATGATTAAGTAGAATTGAAAGAGTGATGCCAATTGTTATCCTTAGGAGATATCATAATAATAGAATTCGAAAACGAAAATCAAGAAGATGTCATTGCGAAAAGCAAAGTGTCATCTATTGAAGAAAATGTTTTAAGAGTACAATATCCTGTTAATGAAGAAACGGGAAGGACTGTTATTATTCCAACAAATACAATGGTCACGATTCATTTTGTAAATAAAAAACGAGTCCCGTATAAGTTTACCAGTGTCATACAGGGACGAGAGATCCATTCCAATATCCATGTATTAACTATGTATTTACCTGAAGAAGATCAAATGACAAAAATTCAAAGGCGGCAATTTTTTAGAGTAAATGCAACGCTTCCGGTCACTGTTCGTCCATATGGATCTGGCTCAATATTTAAAACATATACAGCAAATATTAGTGCTGGAGGTGCGGCCTTAATCATTGAAGACACAGAAAAACACGAACCAGAAAAAGATTTGAAATTAAGTATCTCTCTACCAAATGAGGAGCATGATGACGCTGTGATTAACGTTCATGCTCAAGTCAAACGCACTTACCTTGATCGCAGAACAAACAAACAGATCATGACAGTTGAATTTATCATGATGAATGAGCATGATAAACAAATATTTGTTCAATATTGTATAAAATGCCAATTGATAGAAAGAAGAAAACTTAAATCTGAATCTGAATGAGATGTTCTATTTGCTATTGTCTAGATGGGACAGCCTACGGTGTCTTTGTTCAAGGTAGAGAATGTTAACCCTCCAAAAATTGAGGAAGACGGTGATCTGCCACGGATTCTCTTATTACAATGGAGGGTTTTTTATGGAATTTATATAAAGAACTGTTGACGAGGCATAACTACTGAAAGTGCAGATTTTTTTTGACCTTTCAAAACTCTAGATTGAAAGTAAATAAAATTTACTGACCGCATTAATGGTTGGACTGCAAAGGTCTGTGACTGAATGAAACAGGATGGATGGTGTGAGAGGCTTAGCCATGCTTCTCAATGTTTCTGCATGTAGCAAGGCAAGAGCCAGAATGGTAATGTTACCATTAAAAAAGGCGGCAAAGCCGGTTTTATCGCTGAAGATATCAAACGATAAGAGCAGGCGCTAAACAATTCCACTGATGAATAAGTACACAAAACTGAATAAAAAAATCAAGATTCCTATCAGAACATTATACTTTTGAAGCGAGTTCTTATCGTAATTTTTTGATATAAGAATGAACCCAACTGATAGGTAGGTAATAAACATACCAATTTCAAACTTAAATAAAAGAGCAATAAGAACTCCAAATACAAGTGCCACTGCAAGGAAAATCTTCAAAAGTGGATTCAAAATATCTCTCCTCTTTAGCAAAGCCAGTTATGATTTCACAAAAAAACTTATTATTTCCATTATATCACAATGAAAACGCTCTGTTGGGGATAAAGGAACTTTTTTTAAAAACCCTGTTATTTACGAACTTATTATTTTAAAAGCCGATAGACAAAGCCGTTTCCTCTTTAGACACCCTCGGCTGCTGAACAGCCGAATTACTCGATGCAAAATTGCCCATCAAAAGGCTGGTTCAAATGAAACTTAAGAGCTTTTCAGGATTTTTCTTTCACAACACGGCAATCAACATGCTGAAAGCAATCATTAAATAGATCGCTTGACACATAGGGAAGGGGATAAGCCAGCTTTTCTTGAGTGTTTTGAATATGAATATTTCACCATATAACTCCGATGTTGAGAGTATTTTTTATGATGTCTCCATCACTCATATCAAATTAGGATAACGAATCATTTTAAGGCAAATGAACGCCAACTTTTTGAGCAGCTTTTACGAAGCGGCTGGTCATTCAAGCATACTAGAAGTCTTAAAAAACTCATTGGTGAATTGTTGTCCAACTTTCATTTAGAAAAAACAGAAATTTCTGTCAATATACTGAAAAGGTACCGATTCATAATGTTTTAGTTATTTGCAGATATGTATTATACTGTAATTGTAAGATGAGATGGATAGATAAAGGGGTGTTTACATATGGAAATTAAGTCGGTAACTTTACAAACGGAATGTATCAAAGAGATGAGAAAGTTTTATGTAGAAAAATTCGGATTTCCTTTACTTAAAGAAGATAAAAATAGCATTCAAATTGCAATTGGTTCAAGTGCGTTAAAGTTTACATCAGAAAATATAGAAGGTAAGCCATATTACCATTTTGCTTTTAACATTCCAGCTAATAAATTTGCTGATGCAAAATCATGGGTTAGAGAAAAAGTTAGCTTAAATATTGAAGATGGAGATGATGAAGTATATTTCTCAGGTTCACATGCACATTCACTTTATTTTTATGATCCTGCAGGTAATATAGTTGAGTTCATTTCTAGGCATTCTATCTCTAAAAAAGGGTTGGAACCTTTCTCTATTGAGTCTGTTCTAAATATTAGTGAAATAGGTCTGATTGTAGATGATGCAATAGATGCAGGTAAAAAGCTGATGGATATCGGAATTCATGAACGAGAAAATGAGCCTTTAAGCCCAACCTCACTTCATTTTATGGGAGATGCTTCAAAAGGAATATTCATTTTACTTACTCAACCAGGAAGAAGATGGCTTTTTTCTGATAAATTATCTGCTATATATCCTCTTGAGATTATAACGACCAATAACAATCGAGTGATAATGAACTCAGATAAACAGTTAGAAGTGTACAAGACTAGCAATAAGTAAAGATTTTGTTTTGCATGTTAGATTTTAGTAATGGTTGAGTTTTCGATAGCATCACGTTGGACAATGTAAAAAACAATGGCTTTTTCTTGAACACTTTGAACTCTTTTTATGTAATCGGCTTTTTTAGCTAACTGAGTGAACCAACTTTGTGTGTGGTATTTCTAAGACATTCTAGATTGTAATGGGCTCCGTTGGGAGGTGAGATTTGAGGAAGGTATTGCGCTTATACTTGGAGCGAAACAAGAAATCAACGTGATCGATGCTAATTAGATGTGGAATGTTATATTCTTTTCTGAGTTTTTTTTTTGAAAATTAGCAGTATGATCCCTGATGCTATTAAACTTATGATTAGTGATGTTGTGTCTAGTTTGAAAATATTCTTTATCCCATTAATAAAACAAGACCATAAAATATATATAGTAATAGCGCTTAAAATAAACATTCTGAACCATCTGGGGATGGCTAGCCAAACTTTTAGAAATTTTGTTGAGAATTTTGCCATTTTATCCTCCTGTTAACCCTCTGACTTGTTATGAAAAATAATATAGTAGTTCTGAAGGCAGCAGAAGCCAATTGTCAACGCTAAATGTCTCACTGAAGCGAGAGCGGAAGGGATTTAAGGAGTTGACAATCTTGCTACCGAATCCTCTTGGTATTGAACAAAAAAACATGCGATTTCTATTTGCCTTTAAACCAGACTGCATCTTTTATAATGTCCGAGGATAATGATACACCTCTTCTAAAGTTTCGGTCGCAAATACTTCCTATGGTAAGACCTCTTCAGTGAAATAATCAAGTATCATACATCCCGCTCCCTGTGCTACGATATTGTAAGCTGCAGTTGACTTCTTAATCTGTACATGACGATTTGGAAAGTGCATGAGTCGCTTTTGTGCTGTTTCAGAGGCTACTTCATAAAAAAGAGGTTTTGGAACTAAGGTTCCTCCACATATCACAATATCTGGGCGCAAAAGGAAAATCAAATTACTAAGACCGATACCAAAAAAATAAGCTGCTTCCTTAACGACTTCAAGACAAAGAGGGTCTTCTTTCTCTATTGCATTTAAAATATGGTGAAAATTGATATCTTCTACATCATGAATCTTATCCTCAAGTAAGGACATGTGACCACGTTTCATTCGCCGGACGACTTCATCACGAATAGCTGGCAAACTGCTATATGCTTGTAGACAACCATATGATCCGCATGAGCAACGTCGGCCGTGGAGATCGACTATGGTGTGTCCAAACGCATCATTCATGTCATTTTTGTTATGAACCAATCTGCCTTGTAAAATTGTACTGTAACGAATCCCCATATCACTAGAGACAAAAACGACATTATCTGTTTCTTTCCAATAGTTATTGCGGTATTCAGCTAATGCTGCCAAATTTGTTCCATTATCAAGCAGTACGAGGGTTTTATTTTTCTGTTTTAAATGGTCGACAATATTTAGATTATCCCATCCTTCTGCAGGAAAAGAATGAGGATTTGTGATCACTTCCCGTTCTTGATCAATAGGATCCAAAACGCCGATACCAATTCCTAGCAATTTGTCCCTTTGAATGTTGTGTTTCGCTAATAGTTCATCGATGCATTGGGATACAAAATTTAATGTGTACTCTCCTGTACATTTGGAATCCATCTTTAATTTTTCAATGGCTAAAATATTTAAGTTCAGATCCAGAAGCAATACTGTGGTGTATAAATTGGTAATTTCCACGCCAACTAAATAATAAGTGTTAGGATTGATAACGTACATCAATGGTTTTCTTCCGCCACTTGATTCTCCAATCCCACTATCATAGATCAGTCCTTCTTCAACAAGTTCATCGAGTAGACGTGCACAAGTCACATGTTTGTAGCCAGTTAGTTCAGTAAGTGTATTGATCCTTACAGGCCCAAACTTGCGAACCAAGCTATATAAAAGTTTTAGTTTTTTTGTCTTTGGCGATGTTAGCCCCACAAATTGGTTTAGCATTATATTTCCTCCGAAGACTCTTCATTTATTATATTTATTTTATCTAATTTATTTAAAAAGATGAAGCCAAATCATTCTAATCTTTTATTTATTTATATAAAAAGAACGCCGTTTAGAAGGTGTTATTTTGTTTTTCTTTTGTTATTTTTACATACTTTTTATAAAAATGAAATTTAGTTATTTACAATCAGTCGTTTTACCTGCTAAACTAGTCTTAACAAATTGTTATGAATGTTGTCACCTTAACAGTTTGTCTAATAGCTTATTTATTTAAGGAGGAGTTATCAATGCATAATTACCAAGAAATTTTAGAAGCTAGAGATTTTATTATGAATAAAACTGCTCATCGTCCAACGATTGGAATGATTTTAGGATCAGGTTTAGGAGCTCTTGCTGATGAAATTGTAAGCCCTTTCAAAATTCCTTATCATGAAATTCCACACTTTGCGAAGTCTGAAGCAGTTGGACATGCAAATGAATTAGTCATAGGAGAATTGCAGGGAAAAACGGTAGTGGTGATGAAAGGGCGTTTTCATTATTATGAAGGCTTTAGCTTGGATGAAGTAACTTTTCCAGTACGTGTGATGAAGGCACTAGGTGTAGAAAATTTGATGATTACTAATGCATGCGGTGCGATTAATACAAGTTTTAATCCAGGGGATTTAATGCTAATTACTGATCACATTAATTTAGTTGGTACAAATCCATTGATTGGTCCTAATCATGATAAATTGGGAACCCGTTTCCCAGACGTTTCTGAAGTTTATCATCAGGGTTTACGACATATTGCCTCTACTGTAGCGAAAGAACAAAATATTACATTACAACAAGGTGTATATGCTTGGTGGAGCGGACCGACATACGAAACCCCAGCTGAGATTCGGATGATTCGCACATTAGGTGCGGATGCTGTTGGTATGTCAACAGTCCCAGAGGCAATTGTTGCTGTTCATGGAGGTATGAAAGTACTTGGTATTTCCTGTTTAACTAATATGGCATGTGGGATTCTTGATCAACCATTAAGTCATGATGAAGTAATTGAAGTAGCTGCTACAGTAAGAGAGAAATTTATTAAATTAGTTAAAGAATCTATTGCAAGAATGTAAGACAAGATGAGGTCTCAGGTGATTGACGCCTTGTTGGCTATTGAAAACCTAAGATGTGCAATCGGTTTCCAGAGAGAGCACACGTGTTGACGATCGTCATTTGTTACAGTTACATGATTCAATTATATTATTCTAACTGTTTAAGTCTCTGATTTTTATGATCGACAAATCAACTATTATGCTTAAGATCAGGAGGAAGAAATGAATACAAAATTACGTCTTCGAATTATGTTTTTTCTTCAGTTTTTCATTTGGGGATCTTGGCTTGTAACAATTGGATCTTATATGATCAACACGTTGCATTTTACTGGAGCTCAAGTCGGGCTTGTTTTTAGCTCAAAAGGAATTGCTGCAATTCTGATGCCAAGTATTACAGGGATTATTGCAGATCGTTGGATAAAAGCAAATAGATTATACGGGATTTGCCACTTTTTTGGAGCTGGCGCATTATTGGTAGCTGCACAGATTTCAGATCCTATCATCATGTTTTGGGTTATGCTTTTTAATGCAATCGTTTACATGCCAACAATTGCTTTATCTAATGTCATTTCTTATGTTTCTTTAGAAAAAACAGGGCTTGATACAGTAAAAGACTTTCCGCCTGTTCGTGTTTTTGGAACAGTTGGTTTTATTCTTGCCATGTGGACGATCAGTTTTTTAAAGCTTGAATTGAGCAACATTCAGTTATACGTTGCTTCCGGTGCTTCACTCTTACTTGCACTGTATTCATTGACACTCCAAGATTGTCCAACATCGAAAGCGAAGAAGAATAAGTCGCTCGTTAGTCTTTTAGGCATTGATGCTTTCGTACTTTTTAAACAAAAGAAAATGGCGATCTTTTTCCTTTTTGCGATGCTGTTAGGAGCAGCACTCCAGATTACGAATACTTTTGGGAATCCATTTCTACATGATTTTGCATTGGATCCTCATTATAAAGATAGTCTTGTTGTTAAATATCCAGCAGTTTTATTATCAATATCACAGATTTCAGAAGTATTCTTTATCCTTGCCATCCCTTTTTTCTTGCGTAAATTCGGAATAAAAAAGGTTATGTTGATCAGTATGGTGGCATGGACTTTACGTTTTGTATTCTTCGCTTATGGAAACCCATCTAGTGGAGGATTTATTTTATTACTATTATCAATGATTGTGTACGGTTGTGCATTTGACTTTTTTAATATTTCCGGAGCGATTTTCGTAGAAAAAGAAGTGGATCATCGAATTCGCGCGAGTGCACAAGGTTTATTCATGACAATGGTTAATGGAATTGGTGCCTATGTAGGTGCTATTATGAGTGGGAAGGTCGTGGATTATTTCACTGTAGACGGTGTGAAGGATTGGCAAAGTATTTGGTTAGTGTTTGGAGCATATACGCTCATTCTCGCCGTTGTTTTTGCAGTAAGTTTTAAATATAAACATGACCATAATGAAATGAAGAAAGTAACAATAGGTCATTGAAAACTTGAAGTAGCAAGGAGAAAGATCAGGTGGGATTATGAAAGGGATTATATATATCATCTTAGGAGCTTGTAGCTATGGAGTTTTATCTACGATTGTAAAATTAGCTTATAAAGCTGGATTTATCGTGAATGATGTTGTTGGAATTCAAATGTTCTTGGGGGCGTTCATGTTGTGGGGAGGTGTGTTTTTTAGCAGTAAAAAGCGTTCAAACACAAATAAGTATGTAAAGCCAACCAAAAAAGAAATTTTTCTGTTAACTGTGGTTGGGTCTACAACAGGATTAACAGGAATGTTTTACTACCTTTCCCTTCAATACATTTCTGCATCATTAGCAATTGTCCTTCTATTTCAATTTACATGGATGGGCGTGTTCATTGAGGCGCTTATTAATCGAAGGGTTCCAGAGAAAGGGAAGTTGCTCTCGTTAATTCCTTTATTTATCGGAACACTCTGTGCTACCAATATATTTTCAACAGGAGTAAGCCATATCCATTTGTTAGGATTTTTATTTGGGCTATTGGCAGCCATGTCATATACGATCTTTATTCTACTCAGTGGAAAGGTTGCCGTTCAAGTAAATCCTATGACAAAAACAGCACTTATGATTTCCGGCGGCTTTACAGTCTGTACAATCATTTTACCGCCTACATTCTTTGCTAACGGAAAACTACTAGTAGAATTGTCTCTAGAATTTGGGATTTACTTAGCTTTTTTTGGTCCCTTTCTTTCAACATTGCTGTTTTCTAAAGGTGTTCCACTAGTTGGTTCTGGTTTGGCATCCATTTTGGGAGCATTAGAGCTTCCTACAGCGGTTATAATGTCTTTGTTTGTCCTAAAAGAACATGTAGGTGCTTCCCAATTTGTAGGTATACTTCTCATTTTAGCAGGTATTTGTCTTCCTAGATTGTTGAAAAAGAAAGTTTTAATTGAGAATGCAAGTACAGTGAATAAAAATTTTTGAATTTAAGTTTATAAGTCCAAGTTTTGAAACACCATAGATATTCCTTCTATGGTGTTTTTTGACTTTAAGAATATATGGTCTATAATTATTGTAAATTATCTAAATAAGATTAAACTTGTTTGAAGCCTTGATGGGTCATATTTCCATTGGCTGCTAAACTCCAAATTTCACAGTATGGAGGAGTGAAGTGAAATGAACAAAAGCTTCTTACCGATTGGTATTATTTTAGTAAGTCTTATCGTCATGATTATAGCGTTTCCGAATGTGCCGCATGAATTACCTGTTCACTGGTCAAACGGTAAACCTGATCAATATGTTGATAAAACATGGGCTATGTTGTTAATGCCTTTTCTTATGGTAGTTTCGCATATGTTATGTCATAAAAATAACATGACCATATTATATAAAGTCAATATGACGATGCTAAGTTTTTTTTGTCATACACTTGGTCATCATTGCTTTTGGCTTAGGTTTCGAGTTTAATATTCGCTTGTTCATCGGAGCTTTACTTGGATTTTTTATCATCATTGTGGCTCATCCTATGCAAAAAACAAAATCTAATCATGCGTATGGATTGAGGACACCGTGGACATTAAAAGATGAAAGAGTGTGGAAACAGGTCAACCGTTTTGGAGCAAAATTGTTTGTTGTCATAGGCTTTCTAATAATAGGATTATCTATTGTCATACCTGAGTATATAACAATTGTTCTGATTGGTTTGCTATTGGTGGGCGCATTAATAGCAGTTTATGCCTCATATATAATCTATAAGAAACTAAATAGTTAATAGATTTACTTACAAGGAGCTGTCTAAAAAGCCCTTTTTCAACATAAATCAGGGGGAATTGCGAGACCCCGCAGGAGCAAGGAACGAGCTCCGAGGAGGCTCGCGGATCGCCCGCGGAAAGCGAGCAAATTCCCCAATCCACACGACTTTCAGGACACCTCCGACTGTTTCAGAGCATGGGGAGAGCAGCACGACCTAATCAGTGTATGATCTGCTTTTCTAGTTATGAAAGTGTCGATATTGATTACAAAAAGAAGCCCAATGTGAAGGCTTCTTTTTGTACCATCATTTAATCTCTCAAGATTAACAAGTCGTTGATTCTGAGTCAACAGAGCGATTGATCTCCTTATCAGACTTGGACTGAGGTGCAACACAAACTTTATTACGCCCAGTCCTTTTTGCTTGATATAAAGCCTTATCGGCCATTTCAATTAACGTAGAAGAATCATCTGCAGTACCACCAGTGCAAGCAACACCGATGGAGACTGTAATCGAAACTTTTTCTCCACAACTAAGCGGAAATACATGGTTTTCAACGGATGCCCTAATTCGTTCACTAACTTCAAGGGCTCGGTTTAATGGACAATCTAAGAGCAACACTGTGAACTCTTCTCCGCCATTTCGACTCACAAGATCAGATGATCTTATGGAATGTTTAAGAATATGTCCAAGTTCTTTTAAAACGATATCACCTTGTTTATGTCCATAAGTATCATTTACTTGTTTGAAAAAGTCGATATCAATATAGAGTAAACATAGCTTTTTACTCTCGGTTTCCGAGTTTTTCCATTGAAAATTTAAAATTTCATGGAATTTCCTAACATTATTTAATCCGGTTAGTCCATCTGTAAATGACTCTAATTTATATTGATTAAATAGTTTTTGAGTTTTTCTTAAATACTCCAACATATAAAATGAAAAGAAGCCTGATAGGTATGAGATGACCCAATATGAAGGGAGTAAATGACTTAATAGCCTTATATCTTTTATTAGGAAAGAAAAAATAACCGATAATATGGTGTTTGCTAGTGTCAGTGTCGTCAATATTTTCATTCTTTTTGAAAAGTTCACGTTTGCAATCCATATAGAAACAAGCGTACATAATAATAAATAAATAACAGCTGCAATATTTATACTAAATAACAAGCGACCTAGCATGATCAAAATCATGGCTATCAATGCGGGAAGACTACCGCCATAAAATGCAAGTAAAACGATAGGGATATGTCTAAGATCAACCATCGTTTCATCAATATGAATACTATATTGCATTAAAATATTCCCCAATAATCCTCCTAACAACCCTAAAAGAAGCCGTGTTTTAAATGGGGAATTCCGATGAATCGGCAGTGAATTCGTAAATTGAGTATACAAAAAAATACACGAACAAAGCATTGCTAAGTTAATCATCAAATCTTTTATGAACACTATCATATTTATCACCGTTTTTCACAATAACACAAAATCTTTAAAATGTAACCACTATATTTTTCTATAAAACATGGAATAAATGGAACAAATACGAATTGTAAATCTAATTGTTTGTTAAACTTATCGAACAATTAGATTGGAGAAATACGGAATACGAAATGATTATGCTATAATTTTCTTTGTCAAAAAGCATATCGGGAAATTTTTTCTCGCAGTTATATTGATGCCTTAAAAAGGAGGCCGAACACAAGAAAGGATTGAATCACATTGAAAGATGCTTATTATCGAAACATCATGGTTTTACTTCTCTGTTTGACAGCAGGAATAGTAGATGTGATTGGCTATTTAAGTATAGGTCATGTATTTACCGCAAATATGACTGGGAATATCATTTTTTTAGGATTAGCGATCGGTCATTCACTCCAAAAAAGAGTGATGTACTCACTGACTGCATTATTGAGCTTTATCATCGGTGTAGTGATCGCATCGATGATTGTTTGGAAGCAGGAAAAATCATTGTGGCCTTTTGTCATAACCAAAACACTTGCTGTTGAAGGGTTTGTTTTGCTGCTCTTTGCCTGTCTATCCCTATTCCATCCTTCCCCACACCTTTTAATCATGTTGCTTAGTATTGCAATGGGTCTTCAAACGATCGCTGCAAGAAAGCTCAATATTGCGGGTATTTCCACTACTGTTTTGACTGGAACGCTCGCTTCTTTTTTCGAAGATATCATGAAGCGATTTTGTAGCAATAAGAACAAAAAAAACTTTCAATCAGATGCATTGTTACGGGCTTTTGCAATTGTGTTGTATTGTCTTGGCGCTATTATCGCTGCATTTACTAAACCCGCTTATCCATTTGTAGCTATTTGGCTCCCGATTTTGATCATTTTTGGGATGATTATTGTCACTGAAATCATGTTTCAAGTTGAAAAAAAGCATTTTTTTAACTCTAAATCTATGTAGTGTAAAAAGGGATTATAACGATTGGAAAAAACCCGGTCTTAGGGGACCGGGGCGACAAAAATTGTCTAATAGATTGAGTTAAGGTGTTAGTAATGCTTTTTAAAATCGAAATACTTACAATAGTAATACTTCTTGTCATGATCATGGTCATAATACTTTTTATCGTAATCATAATCATAGTCATAGTGTTTCTTGCAAGGATCGAAATACACCTTTTTACACTTGAAGTAATAGTAATCATCATGTTTTTTATGGTGGTCATAATAGTAATCCATAAAACTTTCCCTCCTTCATATTTTAATCAATTTTATAGTATGTCATTTAAATGAAACAGTTTGTGTATTTGCTACGTATATTAAAAAGAGGCGAATTACTAGAGTGAGAGGATGATGATCGCGGATAGAATAGTTGATATTTTTCGTATCGATGGATTGAAAATTGAATACTCAATGCTAGGCGATGGTGAACCTATACTTGTGATGCATGGTGGACATTCAAATTGCTATGAAGAGTTTGGCTATCAAGCCCTGTATGAAAAAAGTTTTTCATTGATTACACCTTCTCGATCTGGCTATGGTCGAACATCTAAAGAAATCGGAGACACTTTGGAGAGTGCTTGTCATTATTATTTGGCATTACTGGATCATTTAAAAATAGACAAAGTTCATGTGCTTGCCATGTCAGCAGGAGGACCAAGCGCTCTTTATTTCACTTCAGTATATCCAGACAGAGTGAAATCGTTGATTTTACAAAGTGCTGTGACAAAAAAATGGCTGACAAAGAAAGACATTGAATATAAGATCGGAAAAAGCTTGTTTCATCCGTTTGCTGAAAAGGTCGTTTGGAAATTGATTTCATCACTGAGTAATCGATATCCAAAATGGATATTTAAAAAAATGATCCCTTCATTTAGCAGCTTGCCTCCTGAACAAGTGATGTTTAAAGTGAAAAATGAAGATATTGAAGAGTTACGAAAAATGAATAATAGACAGCGCTCAGGTCATGGCTTTATAATTGATTTAAAAAATATTGATGAGCTATCAGTTTATCACTTACAGTCGATTACTTGCCCCGTTTTAATTATGCATTGTCCGCACGATCGAGCGGTTCCGCTTGATCATGCTGATCATGCCAATCAATATCTGCCTAATTCTAAGATTTATCAGGTAGATGCATGGGGACATTTGATTTGGCTAGGAACTGGAGCTAACTCAGTTGCAGACAAGGTGATCAGCTTTATTCATTCGCTAAAATAAATTTATTTTGTAGTATGGAAATGCTTTCATGTGGCAGGGTAACTGATATACTTAATAAGGAGGAACAACGTATGCTTATCGTTACAACAGATGCAATAGTAGGAAAAAACATTCAAGAAGTAAAAGGACTCGTTACAGGAAGTATTGTACAGTCACGAAACATCGGAAAAGATATCCTTTCAGGATTCAAATCGGTAATTGGCGGGGAATTAAAAAGTTATACAGGTATGCTTGAAGACTCAAAGAAAATGGTGAAGGAACGTTTAATTGAACAAGCAGAAGCTGCTGGCGCAAATGCCATCGTTGGACTAAGGTTCGAGCTTTCAGCCGGCCAAGGTACTTCTGAATTAATCGGATATGGAACGGCTGTCATTGTTGATTAATCTAAAAAGTCCTTTTTCAACATAAATCAGGGGGAATTGCGAGACTCCTGCGGAAACAGCGAGCCAGGCGAGACCCAAGAGGAGCAAGGAACGAGCTCCGAGGAGGCTCGCGGATCGCCCGCGGAAAGCGAGCAAATTCCCCCAATTTTATTCATCGACACGACTTTCAGGAATTTATTAACTTATTTTGGCTCTGACTGCTCTGCCTTGTTATTTTTATTGATAAAGTGGGGGTATTTCTTATAGATGATCACCATAATGATCAGCATGTATACACCATAGATCGCAAATGATATCAGTTTGTGTTCATTGAAATTAGCACCAGCAATGGAGATAACGAACACATTCGGAATTTTTCCCAGTGTTGAAGCAACAAAAAAGATGAGCCACTTGACTTTGCTTAATCCACAGACAATGTTCATGACAACGGAAGGAATGACAGGGATCAGCCTTCCTAAAAGTACGGCTGTGAAAGCATTTTGATTAAAATAACCTTCATATTGATTCATTTTAGGATATTTCAGCATTTTTTTCTCTGCCCAATCTCTAAACCCATAACGAGCAAGAAAAAATAGCATCATTGTTCCTAGCATTGATCCTGATAAAGTGATCAATGCCCCGTTGATGATTCCAAAGACAGCTCCATTTAACCCAGCGATCACGGCAAACGGAACAATGGGAAAAAACACACAGACCGCCACAATCAGGCAGCTAAATATAATAGAATAAATGCCTCCTGCTCTAACTAATTCAAGCCATGACTCTTTTTGAGAAAAACCGATCACAATGATCATAATGACCGAAAGAATACTTAACCATTTTTTTGTCATAGTTGCTGTTTCTGCCTTTCTTTTTTAAGTACTTAGCAATACGTTTTCTAAATAGGTGAAAATCTCGTCAGTTTTTGATAAATTGCAATTACTAAGGATAATGAGCACCTTTTTTTGATTGATATATCTGTTGATCGTGCTGTAAAAACCATGTATTTCGCCTTCATGCCATATTTTATATGTGTTTTGTTTATTAATAAACCATCCATACCCGATCGAATTGTTTTGGATAAGGTTTAAAACAGGACCTTGTTTTTGATAAGCTGACCTTTTGAGACAGGTGTAAAGGGTGTCTCTCAGTGTGCTTTTCGTTAACAGTTTTTCAGTATAAAGAGCGCGATCCCATAAATACAAATCCTCGACTGTTGAGAAGAGCCCGCTTTCTCCATGACCGTATATAGTAGGTGCTTTAATGACTGCCTGATTCATACATATGTACCCAACAGTTGGAGCAATATCTGCCGGTGAAGTGAAAAACCCTGAATTATTCATGCCTAACGGTTTAAATATGAGCTTTTGAATGACGTTTTGGTAAGAATCTTTTGTAACAATTTCCAATATTTTAGAAAGAAGAATGTAGCCCGAATTGCTATAGTTAAATTTCTCGCCAGGATTGAACTCGAGCGGTTTGTCAATAAAACGCGTGATGAGTTGATCAATTGGTGTAAGCTCTAACTCGATATCAAGCAACTCTTCTGTTAAGAAATCAGGAATTCCTGAAGTGTGGCTTAACAAATGTTTGATCAGGATCTTGTCCCCATTTGGATAGTCATTTAAATATATTTCAAGGGGGTCAGAGATGTCAATCAGACCTTTTTCATGAAGTTGCATAATAGCCATTGCTGTAAACTGTTTTGTTAATGAAGCAATTTGAAAGCGAGTATCCGCTTTATTTTTGACTTTATCCTTGTAATTAGAGTATCCATAGCCTTTGGATAAAATAATGCCACTTTGATCAGCTAAAAGAATACTACCATGAAAACAATGGGTGGATACCCGTTTCTCCAGATAGGTATCCAGCTGTTCTGTTGTGTATGTCAATAGAACCAGTCCTCTCAGAATCTACCTAGAATCAAATGAAAAAGGAAGTTAAATAAAATCATAACAACATAACTTTATAAAAGTTTTTTTATGTTTACTATAAAACGGGCTATAATTTAAGCTAATTTAAAAAACAAAGCCAGTGAAGAAAAATACTTCACTGGCTTTGTTTTTCCAAAAACTTCTATATTTGAGGTAAATCTTTAGCTTTTTCCGCGGCTTGTAGATCCATCCGGATCTGTTCCGAGAGGTTGGTCGGATGATAATAACCTTTAGAAATCATATAATTGGTAATTTGTTCATGGGTGTCAATGGCGTCATTTAAATATTGTTTTAATGTTTCACGTACTTCTGGAGAGGAAGTTTCGGTAATGGCAACAGCGATATTTTTTACCCCTGATTTGGCAGAGATGAGAAAATCAGTTGCGACTACTTGTTCGGTCAACGCTCCCATCCCTGTCATGTTTTGGATGAAATCATTCACAGTGTTTCACTCCTAACCGTTAAAAGACCTTGTAAATGTTCAATCTGTTGTTTTGTTCGAGATGCATCACGTTGTAAAATATCTTTAAGCTCTTGATCTTTGACAAGACCGGTCATCGTTGCAGACTTTGTTAAGCAAAGATTTTTAAACATTAACAGCTCATGAAGTTCCAGTGTTTCATGAATCGCATTGTTCAAGCATCAACACTCCTGTTCATATAGTTTACTTCTGTTTCGTTCATATTTTCATGATTTCAGGCTGGATTTATTCGATTCATTTATTGGAACAATTAGCAAATTGTCCATTAAACTTTACGGATACGGAAAAATTTAGTTAATAACCATGTGCCTTGTGGGAAACTTAATGTCAACTGCCAGACACCTCCGTCATCAAGGTCATACTCTTGCATAAGTTCCAGTTTCCTGCCAATACTTTGTGCATCTTCAAACCAAACTGTATGCTTGTTACCTAGTTATCGACATATTGAAAGAATGGTGATTCAAATTCTTTTGCATATTGAACAGGAACTTGATATTTCATTGCAAGCCGAATGGTATGTTGGTTTGAAATTCCTGGATAGACAACACCTTGTTGATAAGGAAGTGTCCCTTATATCCATAATGCGGGAAACCAAGAATAATTTTATGTTTTGGAACATGATTGAGGGCAAATTGAATGGTTGTGCAATCGGTCCTGGCTCACTTGTTCCATGATGCCAGTCATAAGGCATAATAAACATGTAGTCGCTGAAAGAGGCAATAGCTGAATAATCATAACCATGTGATATGATTACTTGTTTTTGGCGGGACAGCAACAGTCAAAACATAGCCGGAAGTTCGTTTAAAAAGGCAGGGAATAAATCCTTATCTTTAGCTGAGACATTTTCAAAATCAATATTGACTCCTGCATAACCCTTTGTTTGAATGGTGCGAAAAATGTTTTCAACCAAGTTTCGTCTAACAGCTGGCTGCTGTAATACTTGATGAATAAGGTTTGAACTAAATCCTGTTTTTGTTAAATTGGTAACCGTCATAATGGGAGAGACATCGCCTTTCCATCCTGTTTTAATCGCTGTTAAATCATTGAGTTGACTTAAAGATCCTTCACTTGAAAAGTGATATTCAAAAAGTGCCAAGTATGTGGTGTAGGGAGCAAAATTTTTGATCAATTCCTGATCTAACTGGGGATTTCTTGTTGGTGTAGTAACCTAAACCTGTTATGTATTTTTTTGAAGTCTTGGGAATTGTCAATTTCATTCCCGGGCGTAAGAGGCTGGGAGTTATCGCTGGATTTACCTTTTTCAAGCTTTCTACACTTAAAAATGTCTTATTTGCCATCGAATCAAATCCAACGAAATTCCTAATTTTGCACCAATGGAAAATAAAGAGTCTCCAGGCCGAACGGTATAGATGAACAACGAATCCACTTCCTTCTTTCATGACTTGTGAAACTCTTAAATATTCATATGTTTGAGATGATCTGTTCATGCTGTTTTAAAAAAACAAGAGGAAGACCCTAGGGATAGCTAGGATTTTCCTAAAGATCATTTTTAAAACATTTCATTAATTTCCCAAGATTCTACTATTTGATAAGCGGTTTGCGGATCCATTCCACGCCCCAGTAAATATGCCATTGCAGCCACTTCTGTCATGGCATGTTGATAAGAAGTGCCCTTTGCTTCCTTTAAACCATAAGAAACAAAAGGAGCGATCGTATTTAATGTCATGGATTTCAGTTGTGGATATAACGGGGTTTTCATCGTATGGGCTGTCGTTTCTGATTGGGGATATTGCGGAAACTGTCTACCTTGCATCGCATACATATGATTCATGTAATCCATTATTTTCTTCCTTTCTTAACTTGATGAATTCGATTATAGCTTATGCTCCGCTCATGTCCTACGTGTTAGGCATGTTCCTATGTTAGGTTTCAAAAGTCTAGTACGGAAAGAAAGGATAACCGTACCCGCCGTACCCGCCATACCCACCGTATGGACCTAGCAGTGCCCCTGCTGTAAGGCCTCCTAAAAGTCCGCCGAAAAACGGACCGGGACCGTAAAAGAATGGTCCGCCAAAGGGTCTTCCGAAAAAGGGTCTTCCATAAAAAGGTCTTCCGATAATTCGATAATCACCGTGAGAAAAATGATCATGTCCGATTACGTTCATAAAAAATCCCTCCAATAATATAATGATACTTGACTACAATAATGTATTCTGCCTAAATGTTTTTGCTTGGGCAGACGGCTATAGGTCATCGGAATTTCTATGGCACCTGCCTTAAAAGGAGAGAGCAAAATGGGATTATATCTGTCAGATTGGGATCTGGCGCCTGCACATGCTCATGCGTACCGGGCGAGAACATCTGAATTTGCTGGGCATGTTCATTTAATTGAGGGATTTTCACAGCCTGCTAATGGAAGTAATACAGATGCTCATATCCATTTTTATTCAGGAATTACCTCATTTGAAAATGGTCATTACCATAGATACTACGGGATGACTGGGCCGGCCATTTTGAGAAAGGATGGGACTCACTATCATGAGATAGGGGGGACGACTTATTTTGCTTACACAAAGTCTCCCTCTATGCATTATGGGGGGATTGTTTATGTAAGCGGGGACCGTAAAGAAAGGCATAGGCATTCATACCGCGGCGTGACGAGAGAAGTGGTCGGAAATGAACCGCTCGGATGGTAATGTTTATATGTGGTATAAATTGGATAAAATGAAATTTAAAAGCTAAAATGGTATAATGGGAGGAGATTGTATAAAAGAGAGTGATCATTAGTGAATAAAAACAAACCATCTGTCATTGTCATGATCGGTCCGACTGCGGTTGGCAAGACACAATTGAGTGTGATGTTGGCTGCCAGTTTAAACGCAGAGATTATTAGCGGAGATTCAATGCAAATTTACAGAAAAATGGACATTGGCACAGCGAAAATTAAAGAAGAAGAAATGAATGGAATACGACATCATCTTCTTGATATAAAAGACGCAACAGAACCTTTCTCAGTCGCAGAGTATCAGCAGATTGTGAGAGAAAAAATTGCTGAGATTGAAGATCGCGGAAAATTGCCGATGATTGTCGGGGGAACAGGGCTTTACATTCAATCGGTTCTTTATGACTACTCATTTACAGAAGAAGCAGGAGATTCTAAGTTTCGAGCAGAAATGGAAAGACTTGCAGTTGAAAAAGGGAATGAATATGTGCACTCTTTACTTAAAGAACGCGACACTAAAGCGGCAGAAGCGATTCATCAAAATAATGTTCGCAGGGTCATTAGAGCGCTTGAGATTTTACATACCTCTAAGAAAACAATGTCCCAACATATCAAAGATCAACAAAAACAACTTTTATATAACACAGCACTTGTCGGTTTGACAATGGACCGCCAAGTGCTTTACGACAGAATCAACAACCGGGTTGATCTAATGATGGATGAAGGACTTTTAGAAGAAGCAAGGCAATTTTTTGAAGATGAAAAAGTGAGACACTCGCAATCTGTGCAAGCGATCGGTTATAAAGAACTGTTTGCATATTTCGAAGGCAGGGAGACGCTGTCAGAGGCTGTCGAGACGTTAAAGCGAAATTCAAGACGCTATGCTAAACGGCAGCTGACATGGTTTAGAAATAAAATGGATGTCACATGGTTTGATATGACACCGCCAGTTAAAATCGAGCAGAAAAAGCAGGAAATTTTCACATATATAGCAGGAAAGATCGAATTTTAAGCGAAACAATATGATATAGAGAAATGAGGAGGATCAAGAACATGAAAACGATAAATATTCAAGACCAGTTTTTGAATCAGATTCGTAAAGAAAATACATTTGTCACAGTCTTTTTACTAAATGGATTTCAACTCCGAGGTCAAATAAAAGGGTTTGACAATTTCACAGTATTGCTTGAAACAGAAGGAAAACAGCAGCTTATTTACAAGCATGCGATTTCTACTTTTGCACCGCAAAAAAATGTTCAGCTTGAGCTCGAATAACCATCTTTTCATAAAGAACCATGCCGGCGGACGGCATGGTTCTTTGCATTCTCTAAATCAGAGCTTCAAGGGGAAAATCAAATCCGATGCTTTCAAATTTACAAACTGTCCTCTAATCGATAAACTATAAACTAAATCGTTTTTTCGCAGGAAGGAATGAACAGAATCATGAAACCGAATATTGTCATCAACCATTGGGAAGAAACATGTGAAAATGATTCTTGTTATGAATATGGCACAAGCATCATTGTGAATGGAAAAGAACTGATTAGGGAAGCCTCGATCTTCACTGCTGTTCAATCAATTCTTAAAGAACTTGGGATCGAAGCCGATATGAAAGAGGTATGTGAGAATAAGTGTTGTAACACTTACAAAAAATAAGCGAAAAAGTCTAGTCTACTATCTTATTTTTTTTCATGTTATGATAATTTCAGTTTATGAGTAGAGTGAGCAAACAGCTCTTTTTCTACTCATATTTCTTTGCCTTTGCAGCTTGTTATGCTGATACATAAATGTGAACTTTTTTTCGTCTCGAATCAATATGTTGTGTTTTGGTGAGTGATAGTATACCATATATTGTGTAAGGTCAAGTCTAGAAACAATTTTAATAGGTTGTGATAATGTTGATTCAAATCGTATTTGATTCAAAGACGGGGAATGTTCAGCGCTTTGTGGATAAAACACCATTTCGGAATATAAAGAAAGTCAACACAGAGGAATACTTAGATGAACCGTTTATCTTAGTCACCTATACAACAGGATTTGGGGAAGTTCCGAAAACAACTGAGATGTTTCTGGAAAAAAATGCTCATCTGTTAAGAGGAGTTGCTGCAAGCGGGAACAGAGTATGGGGAGAATATTTTGCAAAAAGCGCAGAAAAAGTATCGAAACAGTATCAGGTTCCGATTCTCCACCAATTTGAACTCAGTGGGACGATCAAAGATGTTGAACGATTTACTCAGGAGGTAGAAAGAATTGTCACAAAATCAAGTGCCAAAATGGATCCAGTTAAACAATGAGATTATGATCCAAAAAGATGGAAAATTTCAGTTTGATAAAGATAAAGAAGCTGTACATAGTTATTTTGTAGACTATGTCAACCAAAATACGGTTTTTTTTCATGATCTGAAAGAGAAAATTGATTATTTAATCAAAAATCAATATTATGAAGAAGAATTTTTAAGCAAATACACGTTTGAAGAAATCAAAGAAGTATTTAAACAAGCTTACACTAAAAAATTTAGATTTCCGTCATTTATGAGCGCGTTTAAGTTTTATAACGATTATGCGTTGAAGACAAATGACAAGAAAAAAATACTTGAACGCTATGAAGACCGGATCTCAATTGTCGCTTTATTTTTTGCGAATGGTGATAAAGAAAAGGCACTGGAATTTGTTAAGGTGATGATCAATCAGGAATATCAGCCAAGCACACCAACATTTTTAAATGCTGGACGCAAGCGTCGCGGTGAACTTGTTAGCTGTTTTCTTCTAGAAGTGAATGATTCATTAAATGACATTTCTCGGGCCGTGGATATTTCAATGCAGCTATCCAAGCTTGGTGGAGGCGTTTCTCTGAATCTTTCAAAATTGCGGGCCAAAGGTGAAGCTATAAAAGATGTTGAAAATGCCACAAAAGGGGTTGTCGGCGTCATGAAGCTCCTTGATAACGCGTTTCGCTATGCTGACCAGATGGGGCAAAGACAAGGTTCAGGTGCAGCATATTTAAACATTTTCCACCGTGACATTAATGATTTCTTAGATACGAAGAAAATCTCTGCAGATGAAGATGTCAGGGTAAAAACACTGTCTATTGGTGTTGTCATACCTGATAAGTTTATTGAACTTGCAAGAGAAGATAAAGCGGCATATATATTTTATCCCCACACTGTTTATAAAGCATACGGCGAGCATTTGGACGAAATGAATATGGACGAGATGTACGATCAGTTAGTTGAAGATCCAAGGGTGAAAAAAGAAAAGACAAACCCCCGTAAACTGTTAGAGAAACTTGCGATGTTAAGATCGGAATCCGGGTATCCATACATCATGTTCCAAGACAATGTCAATAAAGTCCATGCATTGAATCATGTATCAAAGGTGAAGTTTTCTAACCTTTGTTCAGAAGTTCTTCAGGCTTCCCAAGTTTCGTCCTATACAGACTATGGTAAAGAAGATGAAATCGGTCTGGATATTTCCTGCAACCTTGGTTCTTTAAATATCCTGAATGTGATGAAAAACAAATCACTTGGACAAACGGTCAAACTTGCGACAGATTCATTGACACATGTTTCAGAAACGACCAACATTACGAACGCACCTGCTGTCAGAAAAGCAAACAAAGCGATGAAATCAATTGGTCTTGGGGCGATGAATCTTCACGGATATTTGGCACAGCATGGAATTGCATATGAAAGTGAAGAGGCTAGAGATTTTGCAAATACTTTTTTCATGATGATGAATTTTTATTCGATTGAGCGATCAGCAGAAATTGCCAAGCAAAAAGGTGAAACATTCCATCAGTATGAAGGTTCTACTTATGCGACTGGAGAATACTTTGAGAAGTATGTGACACAAGACTTCACACCAAAGTTGGACAAGGTTGCACATCTTTTTGAAGGTATGCATATTCCGACTAAAAAAGACTGGAAACGCTTGAAAGAATTTGTAAGAGAACATGGTTTGTATCACAGTTATAGACTGTGTATCGCACCGACAGGTTCAATTTCATATGTGCAGTCAAGTACTGCGTCAGTAATGCCGATTATGGAACGAATTGAAGAGAGGACATATGGCAATTCGAAAACCTACTATCCAATGCCAGGACTTGCACCAAGCAATTGGTTTTTCTATAAAGAAGCATACGATATGGATATGTTCAGAGTTGTTGATATGATTGCAACGATTCAGCAGCATGTTGACCAAGGGATCAGTTTTACATTGTTCCTAAAAGACACAATGACGACACGCGATCTGAATCGGATCGACCTTTATGCCCACCATAAAGGAATTAAAACACTTTACTATGCAAGAACGAAAGATACAGGGCAAGAAGGCTGCCTTTCTTGTGTCGTTTGATTAAAGGAGAGTATGCAAAAGTGACGAAAATATATGATGCAGCAAACTGGTCAAAGCATGAAGATGATTTTACCCAAATGTTTTATAACCAAAACGTGAAGCAGTTTTGGCTCCCGGAAGAGATCGCGTTGAACGGTGATCTTCTTACGTGGAAGTATTTGGGTTCTAATGAGCAGGACACTTACATGAAAGTACTCGCTGGGTTGACGCTTCTCGATACAGAGCAAGGAAACACCGGTATGCCTCTTGTCGCAGAACATGTTGAAGGCCATCAGCGTAAAGCAGTCCTGAATTTCATGGCGATGATGGAAAATGCTGTTCACGCTAAATCCTATTCAAACATTTTTATGACGCTTGCACCAACAGAGACAATTAATGAAGTGTTTGAATGGGTGAAACAAAATAAATATCTGCAAAAAAAAGCTCGAATCATTGTCGGACTTTATGAAAAAATCCGCCATGGCGACAAAATATCGTTATTTAAAGCGATGGTCGCATCCGTTTACTTGGAAAGCTTTCTATTTTACAGTGGCTTTTACTATCCGCTCTATTTTTATGGACAGGGAAAACTGATGCAAAGCGGTGAAATCATAAATTTGATCCTGCGTGATGAAGCAATCCACGGTGTATATGTCGGATTGCTTGCTCAGGAAATTTACAACATGCAGACTACTGACAAGCAACAAGAATTATATACGTTTGCGATCGATCTCCTCCAAGAGCTTTATGAAAACGAACTTGAGTATACAGAAGATCTGTACGATCAAGTTGGTCTTTCACATGATGTGAAAAAATTCATTCGTTATAATGCAAACAAAGCGCTAATGAACCTTGGATTTGAAGCTTATTTTGAAGAAGAAGAAATCAACCCGATCGTATTGAACGGTTTAAATACAAAGACGAAGTCACACGACTTCTTCTCTATGAAAGGAAACGGTTATAAAAAAGCAACCGTTGAACCTTTAAAAGATGATGATTTTTATTTTGACGAACAATAAAATTTGATGTTTATGGCGGTATTCATATCGCCGGGCAAAAGAGCAGAACCCCTCTGCTCTTTTATTCTGAGGAGGAAACGATGACAATGGGAAAAATGGATGAAATCATTCTCGTGGCACCACGAGCACATGTATTTGCAAATGAAGCCTTGACATTTCAAGGTGTGAATAGCGATCAAGAGACAATCGAAAAGATCATGAAACATATTGAAGACAACTTTAAGGAAATGAGAAGAGGGGATGCTGAGGAAAACCCTTCTTTTAAACAGCCAATTCCATATGTCGTGATTAAAAGAGAAGATGAGATATTCGTTTATGAACGGCTTGAGGGAGGAGGCGAAGCGCGGCTTCACAACAAGCTTTCCCTTGGCTTTGGTGGCCATATGAACTTTGCCGCTGACTTAGCGTTCTCTGATATCTTAAAATTAAACACAGACAGGGAACTTGACGAGGAATTAATGATTGAGGAAGAATCCAAAGTTAAAATGAGCACGCTTGGACTGATTAATGATGATGAAAACAATGTCGGTAAAGTGCATATCGGCATCCTTTCTGCACTTGAATTAAAACCGGGTGCACATGTTGAAGTAAAAGAAAAAGACCAGATTGCCGGCCATTGGATGAGGGCTTCTGATTTGAAAGAGAAAAGTGTATATGACAGACTTGAGTCATGGTCACAGTTTGTCGTTGATATATTAGTTTGAATAAAAATCTAAGAAAATTTGCTTTTTTGGCAGATTTTCTTAGATTTTTTTGTTAAAATTATATTCAAAGGAGAAAAGAGGGATAATAATGACTTTAATTCTAACAGTTCTATTGGTTGTTTTCGGGTTTTTCTTCTTTACGATCTTCCTAAATACTAGATATTTTATGAAAGGGAATAGTTTAGTTTTAAAATTTGGTCTATCTAAAACTGAAATTCCACTTGGTGACATTGTTGAAATTAAAGAATCGGATCAGTATGGAACAGCAGAGCGTGTTGACCATCGGATCGGTATACCGTATGGTCAGCCGGATAGAGTAGTGATAAAAACCAAAACGAACAATTATCTTGTTTTTTTAAACGGTTCACATCTTCTGATGAACAAATTTAAAGCTGCTAAGATGTCTTAAAGGTTTATGAAAAAGGCTGTCTAAAAAGTCCTTTATCAACATGAATCAGAGGGGAATTGCGAGACTTCTGCGGGAACAGCGATCCAGGCCAGGCTCGCGGATCGCCCGTGGAAAGCAAGCAAATTCCCCGATTTTTATTTATACACACTACTTTCAGGACACCCCTTCATTTTATTCCTGATCAATAAAAACATCAAAACCGGCATTCTTTGCTTTCTGAGCAAGTGTTTCAGCATTGTCTTTTTTAGAAAAAGCACCGATCTGTACTTTAAATAAGCGGTCTCTATTCATGACGACCGTTTCAAATCCTTTTGCTTTAGCCTTGTTGGCAAGAGAGTCTGCATTCCGTTTTTCTTTAAAGGCACCGATCTGCACTTTATAGAGTGGGCTCTTTTTGGTTAGTCTAAAAGCATTGGCTAGTCCATTTGCATGGCCTTTGACAATGGAATTAATAAAAGCTGCTGATTTCAATTTATTGGCATCATTATCATTGTCAACAAATCCATTTTCTGTTAATAAAGCCGGCATAATCGTTTCACGCAACACATAAAAATCTGCAGTTTTTTGACCGCGATCTGGGAACTCAACTGCTTTTAAAATTTCTTCATGAATGATATCCTGATAAGTGGTAGTCGGTGAACCGACATCAGGAAAAATATAACTTTCAAATCCACTTCCCCCTCCAGCGTTCACATGAATAGAGAGAAAAAAATCAGCCTTCCAGTTGTTTGCTGTCTCTGTTCTTTGCATGAGACTGACAGTCTCGTCATTTCTTCTACTTAACTGAACCAACACATTTTCATACTCCTTTAATAAAAGACTTTCAAGAGCTAAGGCGATGTCTAGTGCCAAATTTTTTTCCTGTAAACCATTACCGACTGCACCTGGATCAATGCCACCATGGCCCGGATCAATGAAAATTTTCACCATTTCATTCACCTCAACTTATTTTATGAAAAACAGATCATCATGGGTTGTACTTTTGTCATTTCTCTCTAAAATATTACAAAGAACTTGCTTTTTTGTTTAGTCTATAATATAATTTAAATACGCTGCATTGTACGTAATGTTAATTAAGTTTTAACCTTTATGCTGTAACAGGGAGTTTTATATCGAAACTGGAATGCCAAGCCTTCCAAAAAAGGACGGCAAGAAAGTTTCTGCAGACACCCACTTTGAGGAGTGTGGTTTAAAACTTTCTTACTTGCATACGGCAAATGCGGCACATAAGTCATTTTGAAAAATGGCTTTTTTATTTGCGTTTATTTAATTATACATAAAAATATTATGTTAACAAAAAATAGATAGACCATTCCCTCTGATAATTATAAGAGAGAGGTCTATTTTCTTTTATGCGATTAGTCTAATTGATTAGCATGTTTCATATTAAATACAGCTTCTATAATCGAAAGGAAGATTGCAGCAATCAGAAGGGTATTTGAAGGGATAAAAACATCATCGACAAATTGATCTGCAATATGAAATGTGAGCAAATTCATGATCAGATCGATTACAAACTTTAAACAAAAATATAAAGTAACATGTTCTATTGATATGGAGGCGATCGTAATTAAAATCTTGCCCATCACATCAAAAACTCCCCCAATTAAAAAACAAACAAAAATAAAAAGTAAAATTGATGTATATGAGGCAAAAGACACATCAAAAATCCTAAAAAACCCAATGGCACCAAAGAAAACAGCAAACAAAAAGATCGAGACACCGATAAAAAAAATCATGCCGATCGAAATGATGATAGTTAATTTAGATTTTAAGTTTAAATGTTTAAAAGGCACATCATTTTTATTCATGAATCAATTGTACTCCTCTCAAAAACGATTCAATGTCGAGAAAATGTCACAATCCCGATCTGTCAATGCAATGTTTTAATATTTATATATTTTAACAAAAAAACCAATTGAAAAGAATAGGGTTGAGTGTTACGATTTTTAATGAAATGTATGACATAACAGGAAAAACATTCATGATTTCTTGGTTTCTTTCAAAAAATTCACAATAGAGAGAAGGCAGTATAATGAATTTAGAAGAAAAAGCCATTGAAGAATTTAAATCAAAAATGGATGGAAGTGAACAGCTTCAAGAAACAATATTGACTTTTTATGAGTGTGAAGTAGGATTTTCTGGAATGGTTGGGATTGCGAATGGACCCACTCCAATTAAAGGCATTCTCGGATATAGCAATAAACAACTGCTGTTTTACGGAGAAATGTTCAAAAAAGTGCCTATATCATTTCAGATACCATCTGACCAAATCGCTAAAATAAAAGAAAAAAAACAACCATTCACACTATTTAAATCAGTCCCTTCGTTTGTGGTATTCCATCAAAATGACCAAGTGACCTTCACAACACGTGGAGATCAAGAAGAGTTTGCTAAGCTAAAATTGTTCTTTGATCATATGCTTTCCATGTTTGATGTTGTTTCATCTAGTTGACTATAATTTTATTATGTTAAATGAATGGTTTGATAAGGTGAAAAAACAAACCACTGTTTGTTTTTTGGGCACACTTTTTATGAAGCAGTTATAATGACTGCTTTTTTATTTTGGATGCAAGCCTGAAGGACGGTTACAAATTTTAAGCCTTGATAACTGAGTGATGAGCTTTCATTCAAAAGGGGCTTGTCCGGAATGCTCTAGGAGTGGTTTTATTTTTACGGACCTTGCATTTCTGGAGAATGTCAGAACTACTTGTGAAACATGTCATGGTAAACACTTCAAAGAAGTTTTTCAGTATAAGTTAGCTGACAAAACGATTTCAGATGTTTTAGACATGTCAGTCAAACGAGCGAAGAAGTAGCTCACACTTTAAAAACATGATCAGTAGGTGAATGTCAAAAAAACATTTACTTACTTGACGAGCCGATAACAGTACGCATATGGCAGAGTGATGGGGAAGGCAAAATCGAGTAATTGCGGGGTTCCGGATAATAACTCTCACACAGATTGAGTGATGGCAAAAGAAGAAACCATGCATCAGTGTGAAACAGCTGACCTGCACCTGCCAAATATCAATATCAGACTGTAACCGTTGCGATGACTTCGTTCAGAAAAATAGCGGAGAAGGTGGAAGCAATATTTCCTGGGTAAGCGCAAATTACGACGTTGTTCATCGTTCAAATATTTAACATTTGTTATCAATTGTAGAACAAGAGAAATTCTTGTAAAATAACGTTAGACATGATGGAGGGAGAGTCGATATGTATAAGGGATTGTTTTATTTGTTCTTTGTTTTAATACTGTTTGTGATCTTTATTTTGACTAATTTCAAGGAAAGCTTTATTGCTTACTTTTAAAATAGGTTTTTATATTAGTACATGTTCACCCCCTGCTTCATAGTTTAATAGTGTATATAGAAGCTACAGAAAGGGGATTTAACATGCACTGTAAAAATGTGATGCCACCGATTTGTCATCCTACTCAATGCTGTTACAATCATTGCTACGGAGAAACTGTCGTACCACATGTCCATCCACAGCATACAACCAATATTAATCATCAACATTTTCAACACGTTCACTACTTTCCGCAAACCCAATCAACGGTTGGGCAAACGACACATCAGCATTTTGTTAGTCCTGGTCAGGGACCTGGAGTCGGTTTCTAACAGGACGTAAACAGGATGAATCAAGGCATATTCAATTCAAACAAATCTGTAAAAATGGGGCGAATTCAGGGCCCCATTTTTCAAATTAGGTGATGAAAATGAAAGTATTGGCGGTCACTGGCTACAAACCATTTGAAATCGGCATTTTTAAACATGATGATCAAGCTCTGTTTTACATAAAAAAAGCGCTTGAAAACTGCATTCTCACTTTGCTTGATGAAGGACTAGAATGGATTCTCATCTCAGGTCAGTTAGGAACGGAAATGTGGGCAGCTGAAACTGTTTTCTCTCTTCAAGAAGAACATCCAGGGCTAAAAGTGGCGGTGATTACACCTTTTACTGATCAAGAGAAGAACTGGAATGAGGCAAATCAAGAGCGATACCAAGCCGTATTGGCGCAAAGTGATTATACGGAAAGTCTGACACACAGACCATATGAAAGTCCGTTACAGTTTAAGCAAAAAAACCGATTTTTTATTGACAAGTCTGATGCTCTGTTAATCCTTTATGATGAAGAAGTAGAAGGGTCGCCTCTATATATGCTGAATGAAGCAAAAAAAGCTCAGGAAAAACGCGATTATCCTATTTTCGCCATTACAATGGATGATCTTCGAATGATAGTTGAAGATGTCAGTTTTTCCGACGAATCTGAATAAAATGACGAAGAGAAAATTTGACATCAGAAACGATTTCTGAAAAAATATAATATGATGATTCACGATATGAGGTGAAAAAGATGCTTGCTGATAAAGTGAAGCTTTCTGCTAAAGAAATTTTGGAAAAAGAGTTTAAAACAGGAGTTAGAGGCTACAAACAAGAAGATGTTGACAAATTTTTGGATATGGTCATTAAAGATTATGAAGCATTCCATCAAGAAATTGAAGAACTGCAGCAGGAAAACCTGCACTTGAAAAAACAGCTGGAAGAAGCCAGCAAACGACAGCCAGCTCAATCAAATACAACCAATTTTGATATTTTGAAACGGTTATCTAATTTGGAAAAACATGTATTTGGAAGTAAATTATACGATTGAGGAAAAACCATTGTCTTTTAAAGAGTTGTAGGATATAATGATATATGTCTTAACGTTCGGGTAATCGCTGCAGATTGTAAAGATCTGTAGAGGAAAGTCCATGCTCGCACAGGCTGAGATGTCTGTAGTGTTCGTGCCTAGCGAAGTCATAAGCTAGGGCAGTCTTTTTTTAGGCTGACGGCAGGAGAAAAGCCTAAGTCTTTGAGATATGGCTCAGTATCCTTGAAAGTGCCACAGTGACGAAGTCTCATTAGAAATGATGAGAGTGGAACGAGGTAAACCCCTCGAGCGAGAAACCCAAATTTTGGTAGGGGAACCTTCTGGACGGAAATGAACGGAAGGAAGGACAGAGATGACTCTGTAGATAGATGATTACCACCTGAGTACGAGGCTGATTGCCATTTGCAGTACGAAGGAACAAAACATGGCTTACAGAACGTTATAGATCAGTCATTAAGATTACAATCATGAATGGTAAAACATAAAAGCTGATGAACTGTCAAAGACGGTTTATCGGCTTTTTTTGTGGGAAAAACTGCTGAATATAATAACTTTCTCAAGTTCGTCAATCGTACATGTAGCATTGGAGTAGTTTTGCTTATCATACTTGATGAAGTGGCATATTTCCCTTTTCAGCAACAAGGCTCCGAATTATTGTTTTTACATAATTGCGGGCTGTTATGAACATTGCATTAAATGAGGATGCCAGATTGGTCACCAGCTCATTCATAGCGTTTCACAGAGAAGTATACATAAAGCGAACCATTCAGAAGCCCTTTAAGTTTAGGTCAGTAATGCACGATGTAGGCAAAGTTAACATAACTGCAAGCTCAAATATCGTTGTCGTAAAAGGGAAGGTTACTTTTGAATAATTGGAAAAAATGAGTTTTGTTTTACTCTCTGTATCATTTTACAGTCTTACTGTTTATAGGAATGGTTGAGGCTATGCTGGGTGTAGGTGCTTTTTTAGGAGCTGCTATGAGCCTTTTCCTCTTAAGTCATTTCAAATCAGGTCATTTGCTGCTTTTTTCGACAACCTTACTCGGTATATGGATGTTTTTGGTTGTACCTCTACATAGGCTTTCTCGTATATATGTTGTTCCTTCTCTATATATTTGGGTTTCGATGATTGGGTTCAACATTCCGATGAGCAGCTTATTTCTTGGAATTTTACAAATGACTTCTTATACAGTTTTGTTATTAGGATTAATAATTTCGGGAGTACTAGCTACATTTTTTGGTGCAGTAACTGTGACTGCGATATCCGGGTTGTTAATGGCCATTAAAACAAAGGGATTTAAAGAGGTTTTAACGATAGATCAACCGAGTAGCAGAGTGTCTGTTTCAAGATTGGAACAAAAAGATGTTTGATATCATTGCAAATGAAACAAAATATGATATATTTGAGAACATATATTTGTATATAATAGATAAGAGTTGCGGGAATGCTCAGGCAATAAGATTCAAAAAAGGGGTGCCCAGGTTAGAGACTGACTTTTGGGACATCTCTTCATATGAAAGACATACATATAAAAGAAGGTGTTATAAATGAAATATAAAATAATTGCAACTGCACCGATGGGAATTGAAGCGATTGTTGCAAAAGAGGTGCGCGAATTAGGCTACGATTGTATTGTTGATAATGGAAAGATCATTTTTGAAGGTGATGCACTGGCGATTTGCAGAGCAAATCTGTGGTTGAGAACGGCTGACAGAATCAAAATTCAAGTTGCGGAATTTACTGCGAAAACATTTGATGAATTATTTGAACAAACAAAAGCAATTGATTGGCAGTCCTTTATTCCTGAGAATGCGAACTTCCCTGTTATCGGAAAGTCGGTCAAATCTGTACTGGCCAGTGTGCCTGATTGTCAACGTATAGTTAAAAAAGCGATAGCTGAAAAGTTGAAAGCACAATATCAAAAGGGAAGCGAATGGCTTGAAGAAACAGGTCCTGAGTATAAAGTCGAGATCTCTCTTTTAAAGGATAGGGCGATGCTCACACTTGATTCTTCTGGGATAGGACTTCATAAAAGAGGATATCGTGTCGGTCAGGGAGAAGCACCTTTAAAAGAAACGCTTGCTGCTGCCCTTATTCTGTTAACAAACTGGACGCCGGACAAACCGTTTGTTGATCCGTTTTGCGGCTCAGGAACGATTCCAATTGAAGCGGCTTTAATTGGACAAAATATTGCACCGGGGTTTAACCGAGAATTTGTTTCTGAAGAATGGGAATGGATCGGGAAAGAGGTCTGGGATAAAGCGCGGCTGGAAGTTGAAGAAAAAGCCAATTATGATCAACCTTTGTCAATTTACGGATATGATTTGGATCATCGCATGATTGAAATTGCGAAGACGAATACTGAAGAAGCCGGTTTGGCTGATATCATTCAATATAAGCAGATGCAAGTAAAAGACTTCACGACAAAAGAGGAGTATGGCGTGATCATCGGAAATCCGCCGTATGGAGAACGGCTTGGTGAAAAGCAAGCTGTAGAAAATATGTATCGGGATATGGGGAAAACTTTCGCTGGACTTGATACATGGTCAATCTATATTCTCACCTCGAACGAACAGTTTGAAGAGTGTTACGGAAAAAAAGCGACGAAAAAACGGAAGCTCTTTAACGGTTTTATTAAAACAGACTATTATCAATATTGGGGGAAAAGACCGCCAAGAAATAAATAACTCACATGTGAACTGTCGACACTGTCGGCAGTTTTTTCATTTAGGTATCAATTAAACATAATGGGTTAAATTATGTGGGAAAGGAAAGGTGAACATGAAAAAAATATGTTTAACAAGTATATTAGCGTTATTCCTTTTTCCGGTGGTTGCTCATGGAGCCACAACATATACAGTCCAACCGGGGGATAGCTTATGGAAAATAGCCGTCAAATATCAGGTTGGGATTAAGGAACTTATTGGGGCCAACCCGCAAATTCCGCGTCCCGATTTAATCTATCCGAATCAAAAAGTAAATATCCCAACCATTACTGAAAAATCTGTAGAAAAGCAAGTCATTCAACTTGTCAATCAAGAAAGAGCAAAAGCAGGTTTAAAGCCGCTAGCAGAGGATTGGGAGTTATCAAGGGTGGCAAGATACAAAAGTATGGATATGAGAGATAAAAACTATTTCTCACATCAAAGCCCAACATATGGTAGCCCATTTCAAATGATTAAAGCTTTTGGTATTAGTTATAAGACTGCTGGTGAAAATATTGCAAAAGGTCAGTCAACACCACAGGCTGTTATGCAATCTTGGATGAACAGTTCTGGTCACAGAGCAAACATTTTAAGTGCTCAATATACCCATATAGGTGTAGGCTATGCCGCTGGGGGTACAGGGAGACATTATTGGACACAACAATTTATTAGCAAATAAGGGAGGACTCTTCCCTCCCTATTTTAGCTGTTTTCTTAAAACAGTTTTACATAATCCAGGATTCATTTTTCTTTTTAAATGAGTGATGACGTTTTTTGTCATGTCTAGAGCAGTGTTTTTTACATGGGCTATGGTGTCTCTTGCAAGGCCTATGACAGTCTTTCCTACAAGGTTCATGCTCGTAATATTTTCTGCAAGGTTCGTCATAACCTTTCTTGTCATGTTCATGATAATAGACATCTTCTTTATAGTGCTCATTCCCGCAAGGCTCATAAAAATCTTTATTATAATGCTCATGGTAATAGATATCTTCTTCTTTTTCATCATACTCATGATACTTCTCGCAAGGTTCATAATGGTGACAAGGTTTATCATAACCATACTCAGGGCATTTTCCACAATGCTCATCATAATAGTGATGATATCTTCCGCAAGGCTCATAGCTATTTTTCATACAAGGTGTATCATAAAATTTCATATCATGCTCTTTTTGATAGGGATTATAATCATGATATTCATGATAATCCCAGTCATCTTTCTGATATGGCTCGTAATCATACATAAGTCTCCACCTCAGTCTATTAATTTTGAATTCTCTACAAGATATGATAAAAGAATGGAATAGTTTGGGTAGATGATATAGCTATTTAGCACATTGTATTGTGCAAATTTATAGTGTTCCCATTTTTAACATGTTACGATTTCATATGTAAAAAATATGTAAGTGGGGGATTATGAAGTGAAGCGGGATCAGAGTAAATATAAATGGATCGTGTTATTGATCGCAACCTTTGCACAGGGATGCGCTACTTTTGTAACTTATGGAACAGGTCCTTTAGCGACTTTTTATCAACAATCGCTCTATTTATCTCAATTTGAAACAGGAATCATCGTTTCTGTTATTAACATTGGGCCTATTTTCTCAATGATCTGTTTAGGTGACTTGATGGATCGTTATGGAGAGCGCTGGTGTATTGGATTGGGAGCTATTTTGTTAGGATTAAATATTTCCCTTGCTTACTTTGCGCAAAGTTTTTTTAGTTTACTGATTATTTTACTATTTACTGGTGTTTGGTATGGAACAGCTCAACCAGGAGGAAGCAGTGTTATTTTGAAGTGGTTTCCACATAAAAATAGAGGTATGGCGATGGGGATTAGACAAACAGGTATTCCACTAGGTGGAGCAATCGCCTCTATCACACTTCCAACGATATTTTTTCACTATGGGTTAAATGGAGCCATTTTAGGACAAGGATTGGTCGCCATGATCGGAGGTGTCCTCTTTTTAATCTTTTATAGGGATATCAAAGGTCGTGCAAATAGAAGCAAAGATCAGATGACATTGAAAGAAAAGTTGAACCTGATAAAAAACGATACGTTCCTATATCCGATTTTTTTTATTGGGTGTAGCATGATTTCAGTTCAACTGATTATTGTCGCTCATTTCATGAGTTATTTACATCATGGTCTCCATAAATCCCTTTCAGAATCAGGTATATTGTTAAGTGCAGCATTATTTGGGGGAATGTGTGGAAGAATGATACTTTCTTGGGTGAGTGATACGTTGTTTCATGGTAATCGAATCAAACCTTTAAAAATAACGATTTGGTCAACTGCTGTTGTGATGATCAGTCTGGCGATATTACCTTATCAGTCAAACGATCTTCTGCTTTTAAGCTTATCTTTCACGTTTGGTTTTCTCGGTATGGGTTGGTTCAGTTTATTTATTGTTCTCCTATCTGAAAGCGCTAAATCAGAGGCTGTTGCGACAACAGTAAGTGTAGGTTTGACCATCAATCAGCTGTTTATTGTGTTTGCACCTGCAGCATTCGGTTTTGCGGTCGACTGTTTAAAAAGCTATACCGTTCCATTTTTTGTTTTGGCTTGTTTTATTCTGATTGGTCCGTACTGGTTGCAGAAGGCGGAAAAGCAGTTAACTGTTTCAGAAACGAGATATCATGATGGTTAATAGCAGAAAAATAGTTTAAGTCATCAACTTGTATAAAACAAAATAAAGCTGCATATACTCGGGATTATTGAAAATAAATCATGAGGTGAATTTATGAACAGTGAGCATATTCAAATGATTCAAAAAGCGCTAGAGGGATTATCTAGTTTGGATGGTTCGGCTAAAGTGCAGCTTACATATGCAAAAGAAAACCTTGCTCATGCAATCAGCCACCTGCAATCAACTGATCATCCATTTTTACCGTATGCAATTGATTGGAAATAAGCTTCAAGCGCCCCTCTCGTAAAACGGTTTCTTGTTGAATTTCTAAATCGAAAGTGATAGGATAAAAGTTCTGAAATCTTGATAGTTAGGGGTTGGAACAGGTGACAGCATCTCGTCTGCCTTTTTCTTTAACAAAAACAAAAAATTTTTATGAAGAACTGAATAATTGGATTGGTGATGTATTTTACGATATTCTTCCTGAAAAAGGCTTTGATTTGCGGGATGAGCAAATATTTATGGCTTTTCAATTGGAACGGGCATTTAAAGAAAAAAAGGTCATGTTTGCAGAAGCTGGTGTCGGAACCGGAAAAACGCTTGTTTATCTTCTCTATGCTGTCAGTTACGCTAGGTACACAGGGAAACCGGCGATCATTGCTTGTGCGGATGAAACATTGATTGAACAGCTTGTCAAAAAAGAAGGTGATATTTATAAAATGTCCGAGCACCTTGGTTTGAAGATTGATACAAGGCTTAGTAAATCCCATGATCAATATCTTTGTTTGAAAAAACTTGAGAAAACGATGCAAGGTTCAGATGATGAAAAATGGCTTGACCTTTATGAAGCTTTGCCATCATTTGTCCATGAGTCTCAAGGTATGCAATCATTTTATCCATATGGCGGAAGAAAAGAATATTCGTCATTATCAAATGACGAGTGGAATGAGATCGGGTATGATTCGTTTCAAGATTGTCTTACTTGTGATATGAGACATCGCTGTGGACTCACTTTATCAAGGGATTATTACCGTAAATCAACCGATTTTATTATTTGTTCCCATGATTTCTACATGGAGCATGTTTGGACAGAAGAAGCAAGAAAACGAGAAGGTCAACTTCCACTTTTGCCTGAGCATAGTTCGGTTGTGTTTGATGAAGGGCATCTCTTAGAGTTTGCAGCGCAAAAAGCGCTAACATACAGAGTAAAACAAACGACATTAGAAATGTTTCTTGAGCGTCTACTCGGTAATAACAATAGAGAGGAATTTGCCGAACTTGTTGAAAATGCGCTCCTTGTCAATGATCAATTTTTCCAGCTGCTTTCAAGCCATGCTGAGAAAACAAAAGGGTCTGAGCGCTTGCGCATCAAGGACGATCATAGCGTAAAAGAAGCAGCTGACGCTCTATATGATCTGCTAGAAAAAATCGGTGAAGCACTTGTTTTGGAAAGTGAATTATATACGATGGATCAGTACGCTTTAGCCGTTGTCGAAGAATATCTTGAGCAAATGGCATATTCACTTTCTCTCTATCAAAAACAAGCGATTTCTTGGCTTGAACAAAAAGAACAGGAAGCAACTTTTGTCGTTATGCCAAGAACAGTTTCTGAAGTGCTTGGAGAAAAAGTGTTTGCTAAACAAATGCCATATATTTTTTCGTCAGCAACATTGTCGGAAAGCGGTTCTTTTGATTATTTGGCAAAAAGTCTCGGCATTCGCGATTATTTATCCCTTACGGTTGACTCTCCTTATGACTACGAAGAGCAAATGAAAGTATATATCCATCGCCTGACAGAAGCAAATGCAACGGATAAAGGACAACAGACGTTCAAAAGCATGAAAGCCTTGAATGGACGAACACTCATCCTATTCCCATCTTTTGAAGAACTTGATGTCTTTAAACAGCAAGTTGCACACCAGAATCTTCCGTTTCCTGTCTATTTTGAAGGTGATGAAGAAATCAGTACGATCGTAGAAAAATTTCAAAACATTGAAGAATCAGCTCTTTGTGCAGTTCATCTATGGGAAGGGCTTGATATTCCAGGTGAATCTCTGCAAAATGTGGTCATTTGGTCATTGCCTTTTCCGCCGCAAGATCCTGTTTTTGAGGCAAAACGAAGCGGTGTGAAAGATGCCTTTCATGAGGTCGATCTCCCGTATATGCTGTTAAGACTTCGGCAAGGAATTGGTAGACTTATTCGTACCAATGAAGATCGGGGCATGATTCATATCTTTGTTGGGACTGATCAAGAATTAAGTGTCATCGATCAAGTAGAAGCAGTTCTTCCTGTTCAACCTGTTTATTTAGATCATTAATAATGAGGCTAGTGATTTGGATTTTATAACTCCAATTCACTAGCTTTTTTAATCTTGCAGAAAAGTTGACTTTCTTAAATATTTCCATTAGTCTGATTACATTCGCATGTATACAGAAAGATAGGGGGAGCGACATGAGTTTACTTGCTTATGAAAAAGAATTTTTAGAAACCTTGCAGAAAATTAGTAAATATGAACAAGCGTACAAATTAATGTATTGGGATATGAGAACCGGCACACCGAAAAAAGCGAGAGAAGAACGCTTTGAAGCGATTGGACAATTATCGGCTGATATTTATCAAATGAAGACATCCGCACGAATGAATGAACTTTTAACGGTTTTGTTTGAACAAAAAGAGCGTTTACCAGAGGATACATTAAGAGCGCTTGAAGAAGCAAAAAAAGAGTATGAACGTAACAAAACGATTCCTGAACATGAATTTAAAGAATATATGATCCTGAAATCCAAAGCAGAATCGGTTTGGGAAGAGGCAAAAAAAGCATCAGATTTTTCACTGTTTTCCCCTTACTTAAAAAAGCTAATTGAATATAACAAGCGTTTTATTACATATTGGGGTTATGACGGGCATCCTTATAATGCGCTTTTAGATCTATATGAACCAGGTGTAACAGTTGATACATTAGATCAATTATTTGCTGAATTAAGGAAGTCCATCGTTCCGCTCGTCCAAAAAATTGCCGACAGTCCCAATAAACCTGATACAAGTTTTGTGTATAAACATTTTCCGAAAGAACGCCAACGTGAACTGTGTCATTTCTTCTTAGAGAAGCTTGGTTATGACTTTGATGCTGGCCGTCTTGATGAGAGTGTTCATCCTTTCCAAGTCACAATCAACAGTGGGGATGCTAGGGTTACCACTTCGTTTAACGAAGGAGATTTTCGTTCGGCTATTTTTGGAACGATCCATGAGTGTGGACATGCAATTTACGAACAAAACATAGATAAAGCTTTAAGCGGAACAAATTTATTTGACGGTGCTTCAATGGGAATTCATGAATCCCAATCTTTATTTTATGAAAACTTTATTGCCAGACATCTCGGCTTTTGGAAACAATATTTTCATAAAATGAAAGAAGCCTCTCCCCAACAATTTGAACAGGTGACAGCTGACGGATTTTACAGGGCTGTTAATGAGTCTAAACCTTCATTGATTAGAACTGAAGCAGATGAACTGACTTATCCGCTTCATATTATGATTCGCTATGAAATCGAAAAAGCCATTTATAGTGATGAAGTATCAGTGGAAGAATTACCAAGTCTGTGGAATGAAAAATATGAAACATACTTGGGAATTACACCTCCTCATGATGCCCAAGGCATTTTACAAGATGTACACTGGTCAGACGGTAGTTTCGGTTATTTCCCTTCCTATGCACTCGGCTATATGTATGCAGCTCAACTGAGAGCGAAGTTGCTTGAAGAACTTCCTGAATTTGATCAGTTCATTGAAAAAGGCAATTTTCAGCCAATTAGAAAGTGGCTTACAGAACGAGTCCATATTCATGGGAAAAGAAAAAAACCGCTTGACATCATAAAGAATGCTACAGGTGAAGAGTTAAATATCTCTTATTTGATTGATTATTTAGAAGAAAAGTATACAGCATTATATCTATAGTTGAAAAACCCTCCACATATCGGAGGGTTTTTTGTCAGGTGAACTCTTTTTTAAATTTTATCTTTCCATTCCAGCAGAAAGTTGTTATAATTTGATACATTATATCACTCATATAATCGTGTGAATATGGCACACAAGTTTCTACCGGGCACCGTAAATGTTCCGACTATGAGTGGGCTTGATGTAAAAACGTCTGTACGGAAACAGCCGCTTTTTTCTGTTTAGCACTGCCCGCTCGATTCATTTAACGAGCGGGCAGTGCTTTTTTTTGATAAGGGGTATCTCATCACTGGAGGTTATATAATATGGAACTGCTTAAACAAAAAATTATTCAAGAAGGAACCGTTTTGTCTGATGAAGTCTTAAAGGTGGATGCCTTTTTAAATCATCAAATCGATCCAGAATTAATGATGGCGATCGGAAACGAATTCGCTTCTCTTTTTCAGAATGAAGGAATTACAAAGATTGTTACGATAGAATCTTCGGGTATTGCACCTGCTGTGATGACTGGTTTGAAACTTGGTGTACCGGTCATTTTTGCCAGAAAACGTCAATCGCTGACTTTGACAGAGAACTTACTGACTGCATCTGTTTACTCGTTTACAAAGAAAACTGAAAGTACAATCGCTGTATCAGCCACTCACATATCAAAAAATGATAGAGTGCTAGTCATTGACGACTTTTTAGCGAATGGACAAGCGGCTAAAGGGCTTGTTTCTATCATCGAACAAGCCGGTGCAAACGTGAGTGGCATTGGAATTGTTATTGAAAAATCATTCCAAAACGGCAGAAATGAGCTTGACGAACTAGGACACAAAGTTGAGTCCCTTGCCAGAATTCAATCACTTACAGGCGGACAAGTCACCTTTTTAGAGGAGGTTCACTCATGAAACTCTCAGCCGGAAAAACCGTTTCTTTAAGTATCCAGCATGTTCTTGCTATGTATGCGGGAGCCGTTATGGTTCCTCTTATCGTTGGAGATGCTCTTGGATTAACAACTGAGCAACTGACTTATCTTGTATCTGCCGATATTCTAATGTGCGGAATTGCTACACTTCTGCAAGTCTGGAAAAATCGGTTTTTCGGAATCGGTTTACCTGTTGTTTTAGGGTGTACGTTTACAGCTGTATCGCCAATGATTACAATTGCATCAAAATACGGAATTCCGGCGATTTACGGAAGTATCATCGCCGGCGGGCTGATCATTATCTTATTTTCTTTTTTCTTCGGAAAACTTGTTCGTTTTTTTCCGCCTGTTGTCACTGGATCTGTTGTAACAGTGATTGGAATTACACTGATCCCTACAGCAATGAATAATATGGCAGGTGGGCAAGGGAGCCGTGATTTCGGATCACTTTCAAACCTTGCATTAGCGTTTTCTGTTCTTTTAATGATTATTCTTCTAAACCGGTTTACAAAGGGTTTCTTGAAATCAATCTCGATTTTAATCGGGTTATTGGCTGGAACTATTGCGGCAAGCCTAATGGGAAAAGTCGATTTTACTGATGTAGCAAACGCCGGGTGGATGCAGATGATACACCCGTTTTACTTTGGGACTCCAGTGTTTGAAGTCACTCCGATTATTACAATGACGCTTGTTTTGATCGTCAGCTTGGTGGAATCTACAGGTGTGTATTTTGCACTAGGTGATTTAGCTGATCGGTCATTGACAGAGAAAGATTTAGCGAAAGGATATCGGGCAGAAGGCATCGCTGTTTTATTCGGCGGTATTTTCAACGCTTTTCCATATACAGCTTATTCACAAAACGTAGGTCTTGTCCAATTAACGGGAGTCAAGAAAAATAGTGTCATTGCTCTGGCTGGGGTATTTCTCATTATATTAGGATTATTTCCGAAAGCAGCCGCTCTCACAACGGTTATTCCCAAGCCGGTTTTAGGTGGTGCAATGGTGGCGATGTTTGGTATGGTCATTGCCTATGGAATTAAAATGCTCAGTAGGGTAGACTTTGCTGAACAAGAAAATCTGTTAATTGTCGCCTGTTCAGTAGGAATTGGACTTGGTGTAACGGTTGTCCCTCAAATGTTTCAACAGCTTCCAGATGCCGTTAAGTTGTTAACGGAAAATGGGATTGTTGCCGGGAGCTTAACCGCCATTATATTGAATGCCATTTTTCATATTCATCCATTTTCGCGGCCGTCTGAACATCCAGACCGTGTAGCACCTGAAAAGTCAGCAGTTTAAAACCTCACGATTGTGGGGTTTTTTTACTATCTGATTGAAAAGGGATTTAGATTGACAAAATGTGATAGAAAAAGAATTGTGAATATGATATTTAATCGAGTTTAACGTAATCACAAAAGAATTTGAACGAGTAGCACCTGCTAATTAACATTGAAAATGATTATCATTTTATTTATAATAAGAGTGAAAAACATTCTCATTAGGATGGTGAGAAGGATGACTGCGTTTTTTCTGTTTGCAACTGTATGTACATACAGTTTAATGATTGGATTTGTCTTAAAAGGAATATCAAAGCGGTCCGCATAAATGACAAAGAAAGCTGCTCGTTTGGCAGCTTTCTTTTTTAAATGCCCCTGGCTATGCCGGGGGTTGGAGAGAGCTTATAGCGTGGTCATAAAAAACCTCACTTCGTGGTAGGATAAAGTTGGTTTCCTGACCACTTCATCGTGTATCTCAATTCATGGGTTACTTAAAAGGAAAAAAGTAGTCTTATGATATTTGATCGACATGCCAACTTGAAATATCGATATGGGAATCGAAAATGTTGGTGTCGGGGTTTCTATGTAGATACAGTGGGTAGAAATAAGAAACAAATACAAGAATATATAAGAAACCAGCTAAAAGATGACTATATAGCAGATCAGTTCACATTGTTTGAAGAATATGACCCATTTACGGGAGAGAAAAATCGTAAGAAATAAAGAAATTCTTTAGAATGAGTGAGTGAATGTGGTGCAGAAGGGAAACCCTTTCAGCGGGCCTTTTAGGCCGAGGCCAGGAACAGAGGCTTTCAGCCGCAGAGCAAGAAGCTGTCTAAAAAGTCCTTTTTCAACATAAATCAGCGAGCAAATTCCCCAATTTTTATTCATCCACACGACTTTCAGGACAGCCCCTTTGATTTTGTGTCTCTTAAAGCAAATATGATAAATGTTGTGTAAAATAGGGGTATGGGATGAATGACAACAATGTATTAAAAGGGGAAGAAAATAATCATGTATGTAAACAAAGAAGACAGTTTAAAGACTAAAGCAGGTGCTATTTACAAACAGTTGAAAAAAAACGGAGACGAAAAACGGGCCGCTCAGCTTGCAGCGACCATCAGGAAATGGGTTCAGAAAGAAGTGTACATCGCATTGACCGGCCACTATTCAGCGGGAAAATCTTCATTGTTAAATACACTTCTTCAAGAAGACGTTTTACCGACAAGTCCGATTCCAACGAGTGCGAATCTTGTTCTGATCCGCCAAGGAGAACCCAAAACTGTCATCCATACACAAGATGGCAAAACAGCGTTGATTTCTGGTTCATTTGATAAACAAACCGTGCAAGCCTATTGTAAAGACGGCAGTCAAATTGAAATGATTGAAATTGAAGGAGCTTTTCATCGGATTGCTCCGCATAGCGTCTTGATCGATACACCTGGAATTGATTCAACTGATGATGCTCATTTTCTTTCGACAACATCGATTTTATATCAGGCTGATGCCTTGTTTTATGTGATGCACTATAACCATGTTCACTCTGAAGAAAATATCAATTTTTTAAGGTCAATTAAAGGAAAAATCCCGAATATATACTGCATGATCAACCAAGTTGACCGTCATGATGAAAGTGAGACAGATTTTCAAGTCTACAAAAAACAAGTTGTTGACATGCTGCATAAAGAAGGGATCAAGGCCGGTCAGATTTTTTTTACTTCTGCCACAGACATAAATCACCAGCTGAATGATTTAACACAACTTCAAGAAATATTGACTCAGCTCCAAACTCAAACTGAACAACAGCTCTTGACAAATACGGAACAAAAAGTGATTCACATATTGAATGAACATATAGAAATGCTTGTCAGTGATACAGATGATGATCTGCTTGAAAAAATGACGGCTTTAACAAAAAAGTTAGCGTCTTTAGAGGTTCAGTTAAAAGATAAGCAAGCCATTAAGAAAAGCGTAGAATTACATATCAATAAAGAAATAAAATCCATTATCGAAAATGCAAATTTAACACCATTTGAGATGAGAGAACATGCCAAAGCTTATTTAGAGGCGAATGAAAAAGGCTTTAAAAAGGGCTTTCTCTTTTCTAAAACAAAAACAAGTGAGGAAAAACAAAAACGGCAAGATACCCTTCTTCAAGATGTCCAGAAAAGAGTTCAGGCTGAGATCGACTGGCATATCATTGAGACATTTAAATCATTTGCACAACAGTATGAAATGAAAAATGGCGATTTTTTGACGAATCTGCTGAATTTTAGTACAAAAATGACTGAAGCCGATTTAGTGAGGCCGCTAAAGAAAGGGGCAACATTTTCTCCAGAGTATGTCTTACATTATACAAAAGAATTGGCAGACAACATAAGAAGAACAGTGAAAATCAATGCTCAAGCTTTTATCGAACGATTTTGTCATCTGTTGAATGAGAATGAAGTACAAAAAACGGCTATTCTCAAAAAAGAATATGAAGAAAAAAAAGAAGAGCTAATCGTTTTCAAAGAGCAGCTACAGTTGCATGAAAAGGCAGCTCATCTGAAAGAGATTTGGAAAGCCGGTGTAAGCGGAGAGGACGTTGCTGCCGACTGGTTTATTCTCAAAAAAGACAGATTACAAGAACCGCTTGAAGTAAAGCGAACTGATTCTACTGCGTTCTATCAGGAACCAATCCATACAGAAAAACAACCTATCGAGTTAAAGAGTATGTCCGAATATATTAGCTTGTTTATTGAATTTACACAGCAATTACAAGGCATTCCGATTTTAAAAAAACAAAGAGAGGAGTTTCTTGAAAAAATCGAACGATTTCAAGCAAGGAAGTTTACATTGGCTGTTTTTGGAGCCTTTAGTTCGGGCAAATCTTCGTTTGTCAATGCACTTTGCGGAAAAAAAGTGCTCCCGTCTTCACCAACACCGACGACTGCAACAATTAATAAAGTCACCAAACCATCAGCTATGAAAAGGGATGGTACAGCTGATGTTGTCTTTAAAACAGAAGCCGAGTTGATGACAGAATTGAATCAGCTTTTAGATGGAAAAATGGTTAAAGCAAAAGGGCGAACGTTTTCTGAACAGCTTCAACACCTTTTAAGAAAAGGTGGGCTTGATCGAGAACAGTATCTATTTACAGAACATATGTTTAAGGCATACGGTCGTTTTCAAGACGATATCATCAATCAGAATACACTGACGATACCATTCGATCAACTCCAACAATACGTTGCTGATGAAGAAACAGCTTGTGCCATTCGTGAAGTCATTGTTTATTTACAAACACCAATTACAAACAAAGGGATTACAGTTGTTGATACACCAGGTGCAGGAAGTATGAATAAGCGCCATTCGGAAATGGCTTTTCAATATATGAACGAAGCTGATGCACTTCTTTATTTAACATATTACCAGCACGCTTTTTCAAAAGCGGATCGCTCCTTTTTACATAAACTAGGCTTAATCAAAGACGCTTTCAGCATGGATAAAATGTTTTTTGTTTTAAATGCGACAGACTTGGCAAAAAGTTCTAATGAATTAGCAACAGTTGAAGAATATGTAAAGGGCGAACTTTTAAAACAGGGCATTCAACATCCGCAAATATACCATGTCTCAAGCAAACATGAGCTAGCCGGAACAACTGTGCCTTGTAACGATTTCAACCGATTGCGTCATGACCTGGCATGTTTTATTGAAAAAGGGTTAACAAAAGCCGCTCTCGATCAGCTTATTTATGAAGGAGAAAAGCTATGTGAAACGATTTTTCATTTGCATCGCTCTTTACATCGGTCTGCTCAGGAGGCAGACGAAGAAAAAAAGCAAATTGAAAAAGCTTATGAAGCTGCCCGGTCAGCTATACTAGCAGCCAAATTAGACGATTTTGTTTTTTTAATGACGGAAAAAGATATAAAAGAACAATGTTATTATATTCAGCAACGCCTTTTCTTTTATGCTCATGACTTGTTTAAAGCTGAGATCCACCCGGGACTGCAAAATGGTCATTGGCAGGCTAATCTACAACATACTGTGAAAAACTGTTTGAAAGAATACGAATTCGAATTCATTCAGGAATTAAAAGCTCTTGATATCCGAGTTGCACATATGATGATCAAGTATGCTGATGAACAATGGATCAGTGTCACAGAACAACAAAACGATAATCGTTATTTTTCGTTCCATCTTACAATTGAATTACAAGATAAAGAAGATGGGGAGCAAGCAGAAGTTTCGATCGGAATGGAGACATTTGCAGACGAACTGAAAAAATACCGAACAGGAAAAGCATTTTTTCAACAAAACGGAAAAGCTGTGTTGATTGATGCACTTACAGCAAGACTTAAAAAAATGACTGACGATTGGTTCAAATCTGAAAGACAGGTGCTGTTAGATCGCTGCAAACAAAGAGCTGAGAACTTACAACAGATGGTCACTCAAACAGCGATGGCACAAATTACGCAGCAAAAGGAAAGGTATTTTCTTGAGCCATTAAACAGTGATGAAGGAGAAAAAATTGAAAAAGCATTCATAGCAGCAAAAGAATATCAAGAACAACTAATAAAGGTATGATAGACTAAATAAAAAAAGAAGGGGTTTAAGAAGCGAAGATGACAAACGTTCATGAAGCGATTACTGCACATTCGAAAAAACAGCACCGACATATTCAAGAGTTTCTCAAGTTGGAAGAGGCAAGAGAAGCTGCAATTGCACAAGTTATAGCAAAGTGTAAAAGAAATGAATTATTTACAACAGACCGAATCAATCACATTACACAGAAGATGAATGAGCTAGCAGCAAAAGGAATTGTTCCAAAGCGGCGGCTTGTGACCAAAGAAATGGTGATCGAATATGTCAACCGAGTCTAGCTGGTTGATCCTTCCTTGAGTCATTTCGGGATTTAATGTGAAAAATATACCTGATCCCCCATAGGAGGTGAAGGATAATGGGAAGAACGAAACTTGGTAATGCAAATGCTCAGCGAAATAATAATGCTAAAAAGAAGAATGGTTTTAACACTGAATTTTCCACTGAATCCTATGCACAAATGGAAGCAGCGAAAATGATCTCAAATAAGAAAAAACAGAAATAAAAAACAGCTTGTTGACAAAGTCATAAACCCGGCTTTGGTCGACAAGCTGTTTGCTTTTATTCATTTGTGTAATAACGTTATCGATTTTCAAGGTCTGCGCTTAAGGCTGAATTAAATATGTGATCCTGATTTTAGAAGCAGATCAGACCGTTTTTGAAGGATCAGTACGCCAACGAGCTCAGAGGAGGCTCGCGGATCGCTTGCGGAAAGCAAATTGTCCGATTTTTATTCATCGACACCGCTTTTAAGCCCCCGATTCGTTAGAAGCTGTTCTTGGAGAGCATGCGGGGAAAGCAGGTGTCTGTTCCGCTATTTTCATCATTTTTTACCTGTGATACAATAGGTGCATTGTATGGATGAGATGAAAGGAAGTTTCTAAGATGAAAAAGAATTTGCTACTAGTTGATGGGATGGCTCTATTGTTCCGCTCATTTTATGCGACAGCAGTGCACCGCAATTTCATGATTAATGATCAAGGGGTTCCCACAAATGGGGTTCACGGTTTTATGAAGCATTTGCTGACTGCCATCAATGTTTTTGAACCGAGTCATATTGTCTGTTGTTGGGATATGGGTAAAAAGACCTATCGTAATGATTTATATCAGGATTATAAAGCAAACCGTGGCGAACCGCCACTTGAATTAATTCCGCAATTTGACCTTGCGAAAAAAGCTGCATCAGAGTTAGGTATTACTAATATCGGGATGGCTGGATTTGAAGCGGATGACTGTATCGGTACGCTTGCATCATTATATAAAGATGAAGCAAACATTACAGTCGTTACCGGTGATAAAGATTTACTTCAACTTTTGACTAACGCTGTTCAAGTTGCACTGATGCAAAAAGGGATCGGCAATTATAAGCTGTATACAAAGGAACTATTTACAGAAGAAACAGGAATCTTGCCAGCAGCCTTAATTGATGTGAAAGCATTAATGGGGGACACAAGCGATAATTATCCAGGTGTTAAAGGAATTGGTGAAAAAACAGCATACAAACTGATCAAAGAGTATTTAACAATTGAACAACTGCTTGAAAATATTGATCAGTTAACAAAAGCTCAACAAAAGAAAATCACCGAAAACCTTGAAGACTTAAAACTATCTAGAATCCTCGCTGAAATCAAATGTGATGTTCCAGTATCTTTCTCATTGGAAGAGGCGCTTTTTGAATTATCACATGACAGGGCTGGAAAAATGTTAAAACTGCATCAGATCAGAGGAATTGAACCGCTGCTATTGCAAATGAAAAGAAGAGAGATCGGCTAATATCGATCTCTCTAACGTTTTGTATTGCTTTTTTTGCTCGGTTTTCAAGCTCAGTTTTCGGATCTTTATGTTCGTTCATGTATATTTCTCCCTGTGGTGTCACACTGCCGGTCAGACGACCTTTGCCAGTAGGTTGTTGTTTTTCCACATGTATCACCTCATACTTTATCATGAACCAATCAGGGTAACTTTACTCTGGATGATTTAGTAAAATTGCTTTTTTAGCCAACTTGTCGGCTACTTGGTTTTCTTTTGAGGGAATCCATTTAATAAAAAATAATTCAAAAGCTTTCTTTAAGCTGATAATCTCTTCTAGATATGGCTTAAATGTTTGATTTTTGACAAATTCTAAATCTGTTGCGCGTTCAACGATTTCGGAATCGGTACGAAATGAAACAATGGGATAATCCCTTTCAATGCAAAGCTTCATACCCTGAATCAGTGCAGAGAATTCGGCTTCATGGTTACTTAAACGGCCAGCAGGAATGGAAAAAGACTCTGATTTTTGTCCATTTTTAATGAAAATACCAAGTCCGCTCAGCCCGGGATCACCAGAGCTCGCTCCGTCAATATAGACTTCAAGCGGCATCCTTTTCACTCCTTTCATCCAGTGGTTTCATTCTTTTAGCCAAATATGCATATGGAGTTGCAAAAAGGGCCACAACAAATTTAAATACATATGTTGTAATAAAAATCTCGATCCATATAGCAAAAGGGTATGTTCCTAAAAATGCAACACTTGTAAAAATCAGCGTATCGAAAATCTGACTGACAGCTGTACTCCCATTATTACGTAACCAAAGTGCACGATCTGAAGGAAATAATCGTCTAATCCAAGAATATACATAAACATCAACTGTTTGGCTGATGATATAGGCAAGCAGGCTACCAAGGACAATGCGCGGCATAAAACCAAAAATCGTTTCCAAAGCCGGTTGTGCAATATCTGACGGATGAGGTTTAAAAAGAAGGGCACCCTGCATAACGGCAGTCAAACTAATGAGAATGAAAAAACCGAGTGAGACAGCCTTTTTTGCTTCTTTTTTTCCATATCTTTCATTAATGACATCTGTTGCAAAAAAAACGCTGCCGTACATAATGTTACCAAGCGTTGATGTTAAGCCGAAAAGCTCGACTGTTTTACCGACCTCAAGGTTAGCTGCAACAGTTGCAAACCCAATCCAGACGAATAAGCCGGTTTTGCCAAACTGCTTGAAAAAGAAAAGAACAATGATAAAAACGATAATCGCTAAACTAATCCACAGTATTTCATTAAACAAAAAAGCTACTTCCTTTCTAAAATAAACTGGGTCAAGACCGATTTGATTATAGCATAATAAAGGTGATGTTATGAAGCTTAGAATAAGAATGAAAATCAATATAAAAGCAACGCCAAATGTTCATTTTACAGCCGATGATTGGCTAGAAACAAATGAAACAGTCATAATGGGTCGTGAGCTTTCTCGTAGTCCGTATATTGATGAGCTTGAGTTTGAGGATGAAAAAGGCAGCATCTGGACACTGAAAGAACTGGAAAAACTGAAGGAAGAGTTAGCACACGAACCAGATGAAATCACAGTCTTTTTTGACGGAAGCTATGATAAAGAGAGTCAACTTGCAGGTTTAGGTATTGTCATTTATTATTCTCTTAACGGGGAACGATATCGTTTAAGAAAAAACAAGAACTTTCGCCTGACAACGAATAATGAAGCTGAATATGCTGCACTTTATGAAGCCCTAAATGAGTTAAGAGATCTTGGAGCAGGCCGGAACTCAGTTATTATTAAAGGTGACTCACTTGTCGTATTAAATCAGTTGGAGGGAAACTGGCCTTGTTATGATCCCATCCACACAAACTGGTTGGATAAAATCGAACGACAGCTGCAACAATTGAAACTTTCGCCAACCTATATACAAATCAGCCGTAGTGAAAATAAAGAAGCAGATCAACTTGCTCGAAAAATTTTCGAACATAAATTGGTAGAAAGCAGTGTTAAATTAGATCAATAACGGAGATGAAAATTTTTGGATAAGAAGGAGATCTTTAAAGAATTAACAGACTTACAAGACAACTACTGTGAAGGGTGTTTTATTAAGAAACAGTTCCGAAAAGAACACGGAAAAACATATGCTCATGCGTTCTGTATCACAAAATGTACAGTTGGAGAAAAACTCCGTACTTTTGGTGAAGTGTTAATGAATAAAAACTAAAAACCGCGAACTGCGGTTTTTTTAGTTTTTTATAACTGTGTCATCTGCTGTTTTATAAAATCTTCAGCAAAAATTTGCGATTCATTGCTTTCAAATAAGTTTCCAACATCGTTTAGTCAGCTGATTTTAGCAAAGTAGAACGATCATCCGTAATTATGAATCATTCCACACGCCACCAATAATGTTTCTTCATGACAATTTAAATTAATATGCAAAAAAAAGAAAAATATATAAAAATGATCCGATATAACTATTGAACCTGAAAAATATAAGTCTTTATTACTATTTTGGGTATCTTCAATAAGGGGGTATGAAGATTTTGGAAGAAGCTGAATTGAAAACTGTTCTCCAGAAGACATTTCAAGAGGTATATAGAGATTTAGATCAATTAGTTAAAATAGCCAAAAAAGGGCGGCCATCTTTGGAAAAGAGTATTGATGAAATGGGACAGAGGCTAAAACAGAATATACTAGCTGTCGAATTTCAGCTCAAAACCAAATAGGAGAGGCTACATTAGCCTCTCCTCTATTTGAAGTCTCATTTTTTCTTCATTTTGTTAAATTTTCACAACATTAGATGCTTGAGGTCCACGATTACCTTCAACAATTTCGAAAGAAACTTCTTGTCCTTCTTCTAAAGATTTGTATCCGTCACCTTCAATAGCAGTGAAATGAACGAATACATCGTCTCCGCCTTCAACTTCGATGAAGCCGAAGCCTTTTTCATTGTTAAACCATTTTACTTTACCGTTTTGCATATTGCTTAATCCTCCTAGTACTGTAGCACATAGTGCTAAAAAAAATTTTCATCATCTAACCATAGTATGCTAAATGATGGTTTCACTATACACCATTTGTTGTGACGAGTCAAGTTGTCAAGAGAAAAAAATGAACTTTATTTCCTTTTTAAGGTGTTTTTTTTGTAATCGCTTTCGTTAATTCTGAAAAATAAAATGTTTTTATGTTAATCTAAAGTAAAACAAAATGAATAAGGAGCAGTGGAGAAAATGAATCGATATTCAATTAACGAATTTGTGAATAAAACACAGCAGCAGGATAAAGGAGAAGGGTTGTTTGAATTGGAAACTCCCCGCCTCCTCGAAATCAATTTGAACGGGAAAATATGGGCCAAGGCCGGCTCAATGATTTCCTATAGAGGGCAAATGAAGTTTAAACGTGAAGGTGTATTTGAACACGGATTGGGCCGGATGATGAAAAAAGCTCTCAGCGGTGAAGGTACAGCCCTTATGAAAGCTGAGGGAAACGGTAAGCTGTATATTGCAGATCAAGGTAAGAAGATATCCATTTTAAATCTAAATAATGATTCTATATTTATAAATGGAAATGATTTATTGGCATTTGAGACTGAATTAAACTGGGATATTAAAATGATGAAAAAAATCTCTGGAATGATTGCTGGCGGTTTGTTTAATGTCAAGCTTGATGGCACAGGTATGGCGGCTATTACCACCCATTATGATCCACTAACATTAATCGTCACACCGGAAAGCCCTGTTTATACTGATCCAAACGCAACCGTAGCTTGGTCAGGAGATCTTCAGCCTGAATTTGTCACAGATGTTTCTTTTAAAACATTGATTGGCAGGGGAAGTGGCGAATCGATTCAAATGAAGTTTTCAGGAAACGGATTTGTTATTGTTCAGCCAGTTGAAGAGGTCTATTTAAATCAATCTTAATGAACAATAAAAAGAGGGTGTCCCTGAAAGTAGTATGGATGAATAAAAATCGGGGAATTTGCCCACTGATCATGTTGATAAAACGACTTTTTGAGTCAAGTATTTTGTAATTGTGTTGCGCACGCTAAATCGACCAAATGATAGCATATATTATAGGTGATTGCTGGCGAATTGGTGATGCTGTTTCGTCATCATCGTGTATTTCGTGTGTAATAAGGTGAAATTATACACGGAATGGACGCAACTTTATGAGATTTTCTCAGAGGTTGCGTTTTTAATTTGTCATCATACTTCACTAAATGGTTATAAAGAATAAGATCTTGTCCTTATAGTGAGTATTACCTGACTAATCACGCATAATATAGGCATTTAATTGTAAAGTGCCTTATATCTCCTAACTCGCCAATGATTTGAACAGCTGATGTTTCCCCTATCCTTGGAAATGATCAAAGTACTTGATACTCTACGCGTTCATTTGAAAATTTTTTACAAGCTGTTTCTTTTTTCTTTTAAGTCTGTGATGCGCCTTGCGTCACCTTTGACTTGTTACAACGCAGTCTTCTTTTGTGATTGCTGGATAAGAGGTTTGAGCAGCTTTAAGAAAGGCGATTCCTTTCTATTCTGCTCGTTTCGGAGTATTTGTTTTTAATTTAAAACTTCATCAGAGTGCCGATACAATTGCACAATATTCAAAACAAGGAAGACCGATTTGAAATAGTTGGTCCAATGAAAAGCTCAATTGCAGAGTTTTGTGTAAACGGCAATATAGTGTGTGATCTCACTCATAGTAACGTGTGAATCCACACATCTGTTGATAGTAAACCTCTTCTTGATAAGTTTGTTCACGCTCTATTCAAAAATAAGATGTAGCCAGCTCGTTTATCTGTTTTTTGGCGACGCATCAGTTCGCTTCAAGGCAATATGTATAATCATAGCCTAGGAACCGTTCTAACGTTTTGGAAGGTGCTTGTCCATCTTAATAAGTTAATGCTTGAAGTGTTTCATGAAGTTGTTCAAAAGAGGAGCGATTATCGTCAATCTCTTTACATTGGCGATATTGACTGTAAATAAACCATTGTACTTTTTGCCCATACTAACATCTAGAGCTACAACATGTTTCATTATTCCATTTTCCCTTTTTGCCAATCATACAAGCCTTCATATGACCTTATCAATTCCATTCTCTTATACACGATCTCGAAGGAGCCGACATATATAGTGTGGACTCTAAATGGTTTCGACCTTTCTTCACTTCTGCTGCTGTAAAAAAATAGTAGCACAAACCGTGGCCTTGGTCTGTGCTACTAATGTTAGTGTGTTTTTTACAATTAAGTTAGAAGGCTCCAACAGTCTGTTTCTTATTCATGATTAATTCAGACTGTTCAACAATATCCTTAAGAATGACTTCTGATGACTGAGAGAGGTGAAGGCTTTTGATATTTTGTTTCATTTGATTTAACCTTTGTTCATCAGCCAAAAGCGATGAGACGGATTCAAGGATTTCCTCGTGCCGGTTTATGACAATCGCAGCCCCTTTTTCTTCAAAGAATAAGGCATTTTCTTTTTCTTGTCCTGGCACTGGTTTATACAGAATCACTGGAACACCGATGGCAGTTGCCTCTGTAAGTGTGATTCCGCCAGGTTTTGTGATCATACAGTCCGTCACTCTAAATAACTCGTCAATTCTTTCAACGTATCCAAATGTTTTGAGTTTATGTGGGTGTGCAGCTTCAAGTTCTTCCAATGAATTTTTCAATGTAACATTTTTTCCGCAGACAACGATAACTTGGACATCGTCTTTTTTAACGAGAGACTCGCACAGTTCCTTTACATTTTTAAGAACACCATGCGCACCAGCCATAATCAATAAAACCTTTTTATCTTTCGAAAGTTGATATTTTGCGTATATCTCCTCTGTATCGATGTCTTCTTCAAATTGACGGCGAATTGGGATACCGGTAATTTTTACATTGTTAGGATGTGTGCCTATTTCCACAAGCTTTGCTTTGACGTAGTCAGTTGCGACATAATATTTATCAATGTGCTCGTGAACCCAAATTTTATGCAAGCAGAAATCAGTCATTACGTTAAAAGTTGGAATCACTTTTCCCATTCTTCGTCTGTATTCAGGGACAACAATCATTGGGAACGTATTGATGATGATATCTGGTTTATGTTGTTTAACAAGTTGATCAAGCCGTTTATTTCCCATCTTAAAATAAATATTAAACTTTCTTTTATTGTATATTTTATCAACTCCATAATAAAAGAGACGATAAAACTGTTTTCCGATAGAAAAACTTTTTAAATAAAGAAATTGTGTAATCTCAGATACAACAGGATTTGATTCTTGATACAAATTTGAAACAGTGACATTCTTAAAACCTAGCCGTTCGCACTCTTTATAAAGAGTTTTGGCTACCTGAACATGGCCATTTCCATAATTTGCAGTCAGTATTAATATATTTTTGTTGATATTCAAACATATTCACCTCAATTAATTCAAACAACAAGAGCTAATTAGTAAAAAACAGAGTCAATCCCAACACATACCATACCATAAAATATTATTTTTTTATAAATGAAGAACAAAAAATTTAAGATATTTTTAAAGTTTTTACAACAGAAGGACACTAAACGGTATCTGCTTCGTGAAAACTTTTATGATGTGAAGAAACTTTTTAAAATACTGACCCAAACAGTATTTTATCATATTTTGTCCGTCTTGCATCAGACCAGGGTACGAAAATTCATTTCCATTCGTAAGGAGTCTCTTGGTAAACATAATAATTTAGCCAATTCATAAACAAAAGCGTAGCATGTGCTTTCCAACGGTTGATAGGTAAAGCTCTACCACCTGTGTCTTTAAAATAATTCAGCGGTGGGTCAATCTCGATGTTTTTTGCTAGATCTCTTTCATACTCTTCTTTAAGAGTATCTGTATCATACTCTGGATGTCCAGTCAAAAAAATTTGCTTTTCATCTTTTGAAACAATCAAACACACTCCAGCATCTTCAGAAACGCTCAGTACTTTTAATTGAGAGCTCTTTTTTAAATCATCTATGTTAATATCTGTATGTCTGGAATGTGGTACATAGTAGAATTCTTCAAATCCTCTAACTAGACGCTCGTTTTTCTGTAATAGTTTGTGTTCAAACACGCCAAACAGTTTTTTCGGCAATTTTGCTTTACGAATCCCGTAATGATGGTATAGTCCCGCTTGAGCTCCCCAGCAAATGTGCAGTGTTGATGTGACATGTGTTTTGCTCCAGTCGAAAATCTCCTTGAGTTCGTTCCAATACGAAATGTTTTCATAAGGTAAATGTTCGATCGGCGCCCCAGTAATAATCATACCGTCAAACTTTCTGTCTTTAATTGCCGAAAAAGTTGTGTAAAATTGTTCTAAATGCTGCCGTGCTGTGTTTTTGGGTGCATGTGTAGCCGGAATTAAAAAAGTGAAGTATACCTGTAAAGGAGAATTTCCGAGCAGCCTTAACAACTGTGTTTCCGTTCTGATTTTTTGTGGCATTAAGTTAAGAATGACAATATTTAATGGTCTAATATCTTGATGAAATGCCCGTTTTTCATCCATGACAAAAATATTTTCACTTTCAAGAATCCGCCTGGCAGGCAAGTCGATAGGGATGTTGATAGGCAACACGCCACCTCCGGTTTTTTTCCGCTGATTTTTCTTCATTATAGGAATTTTTTGACGATATTTCAATGAGTGAATTATGATACAATAAAAGAAGTATGTGAAAAAAATGGAAACCTATTTGTGATGAACGAAAAGGAGGCTCTTCTAGTTTATGAAATCCCACTTATCAGACATTGAAATTGCTCAAAAAATTAAATTAAAACCGATCACTGAAGTTGCCCAGCAACTCTCTATACATAACGGTGATTTAGAGTGTTTTGGTCACACGAAAGCAAAAATTTCTTTAGACATTCTTAATCGTTTGGAGGACAAGCCTGACGGACAGGTCATTTTAGTGACATCGATTAATCCGACACCTGCAGGAGAAGGAAAATCAACGGTTACGGTTGGATTGAGCCAAGCTCTGGCAAAAGCAGGTAAAAAAACAATTGTTGCATTGAGAGAACCTTCGCTTGGACCGACAATGGGTATGAAAGGCGGTGCAGCTGGCGGAGGTTATTCGCAAGTCCTCCCAATGGAAGACATCAATCTCCACTTTACCGGGGATATGCATGCTATTACATGCGCAAACAACGCTTTGGCCGCTTTCATTGACAATCATATTCATCAAGGGAATGAATTAAACATTGATATCAGAAGAGTGGTTTGGAAACGAACACTTGATTTGAATGACAGAGCATTAAGAGAAACTGTCATCGGATTGGGTGGTAAAGGGAATGGTTTTCCGAGAGAGGACGGTTTTGATATTACGGTAGCATCTGAAATCATGGCTGTTTTATGTTTAGCCTCAGATTTAAAAGATTTAAAAAAACGGCTTGCGGCTATGATTGTCGGCTTTACTGTTGATCAAAAACCAGTAACTGTCAAAATGCTAGGGGTTCACGGAGCACTTACATTGCTTTTAAAGGATGCTTTAAAACCGAATCTTGTTCAAACCGTTGAAGGAACACCTGCACTCGTTCACGGTGGACCATTTGCAAATATCGCTCATGGATCAAACAGTTTGATTGCGACGAAAGTAGCTGCAAAACTGGCAGACTACGTTGTAACTGAGGCTGGGTTTGGTGCTGATTTGGGTGCGGAAAAATTTTTACATATTAAAACAAGAGCAGGTCAATTTACACCTGGAGCGGTTGTGATTGTCGCAACAATCAGAGCGCTAAAAATGCACGGTGGTGTAAAGATTGGCGATTTAAAAACACAAAATATTGAAGCTGTAAAAATTGGAATGGCGAACCTTGAAAAACATATTGAAACGATTACTGCATTCGGCCTTCCATATGTTGTTGCTCTCAACAGGTTTGTACAAGATGCTGAGGAAGAATTGGAAACGGTGCTTGATTGGTGCGAGGAGCACAGTCATCCTGCGGCATTGTGCAATGTCTGGGAAGAGGGAGGAAAAGGTGGGCTCGCCCTTGCCGAAAAAGTCATTAACGTACTAGAGAAAAAAGAAAACCATTTTACCTATTTATATAAATTATCAGATTCTATCGAGGAGAAATTAACGAAAATTTCTCGTACTGTCTATGGAGCTGAAGGAGTGAAATGGACAGAAAAGGCGAAAAAGCAGCTTATTGAATTAGAAAAGAACGGATTAGGGAACTTGCCTGTTTGTGTAGCAAAAACCCAATATTCTCTATCAGACGACCCTGAAAAAATCGGTCGGCCAAAAGGCTTTTTCATCACTGTCCGTGAATTAAAACCATCAGCCGGTGCTGGTTTTATCGTCGCTTTAACCGGCAGTATTTTAACGATGCCGGGATTGCCTAAGCATCCCGCAGCCCTAAACATGGATGTCGATGAAAACGGCAAGGCAAAAGGATTATTTTAACAGTTTTTGTGAGAAGCCCACCATTTCAAACAAGTGATGGGACCGGTCACAAAACGGCCGAATTTTTGTGCAAGGAATGGTCAAAACGACAACTTTCTCCATCCTAAAGAAAGGGAGAGGCATTTCATGAATCAGGAAAAAGAAAGACAGCTAAACCAAATTTCAAAATGGGTAAGGGGGAAGCTGGTAGATGAAGGGACAGGACATGATTGGCTCCATATTACTAGGGTGCGCTCTTTAAGTATTGAAATCGCTAAAAAAGAAGGGGCAGACCTGTTTATGACAGAAGCGGCTGCTCTTACACACGATATGATGGATGAGAAGCTGTCAGAAAAGCACCGGGTTTCAGTTGATGAACTAAACAAACGGTTTTCAGAATGGAAAATAGAAAAAGACGAGACCGACAAAATCCTTGGTATCATTACAAACATTTCGTTCAGAAACAGAGACAAATATAAAGGTACCAAACTTTCAAAAGAAGGAATGGTTGTACAGGATGCAGACCGTCTCGATGCGATCGGTGCAATTGGGATTGCCCGGACATTTATGTATGCAGGTTCGAAAGGTCACTTGCTGTATCATGAAGGAGAATTTGAAAACATTCCTTCAGCTGTCGGTCACTTTGATGAAAAGCTTCTCCGCTTAAAAGATTTGATGAATACAAAAACCGGTAGAAAGCTTGCTGAAAGAAGACATCATCTGATGGTCGGTTTTCTAAAAGAACTAAAAAAAGAGTGCTCATGCACCGTCCAAACCGCATTATTAGATGAAGAATAGGCAGTATGGTAAAATGAGACCCGGGTTTTAACAAAGGGAGAAGATCATGAAAATCAAGTCTATTGAACCGACACCGAGTCCAAATACCATGAAGGTCATTTTAACGAATGAACTACCTAGGGGAAAAAGCAATAATTATAAAAAGGATCAAGCAGAAGATGCCCCTCCGGTTATTCAGCGAATATTAAAGATAGATGGTGTAAAAGGGGTTTACCATGTAGCAGACTTTTTGGCAGTTGAGCGCAATGCTAGATTTGACTGGAAAGACATCCTCCCCGCGGTACGTTCCGCATTTGGAATGACAGAGAGCCAGGAAGAAAATCGAGAATCGTCTGCTGAAAGTGAATCATTTGGTGAAGTCAAGGTCTATGTGCAAATGTTTAACGGTATCCCAATGCAGGTCAAACTGACTGATGGTGAGCGAGAAGAACGGTTTGGGTTACCAGCGCGGTTTCAAGAAGCCATTCTCAAACTTAGAGCGACCTCTCCTAATGTCGTGTCTGAACGCTCATGGAAGGAACAAGGGGTCAGGTTCGGTGATTTTACTGAAATCGGTCGTGATGTAACAGAAGAACTTCAAGCCGCCTATGATGAAAACCGCCTTCAAAGACTAGCAGAATCTGTTGCTCAAGAGAACAAAAGCAGTACCCTGCCAAGAAAGTCTTACAAAGTAACACTCGATATGCTTGATGAAGAAAATTGGCAAAAACGCTATGCTCATCTGGAACAGATGGATCCGAAAGAAGAAGACATCGATGTGCTAGAAAAAGCGCTCCACGATCCAAAAACATCAATTAGACGGCAAGCCGTTGTTTATTTAGGCATGATTGATTCACCTGAGGTTCTTCCACATTTATATCAAGCCTTAAAAGATAAGACGATAACGGTAAGACGGACAGCGGGAGACTGTTTGTCAGACATCGGAAATCCAGAAGCCGTTCCCGCAATGGTGAAAGCTTTGAAAGATCCAAGTAAGCTGGTGCGTTGGAGAGCTGCTATGTTTTTATACGAGGTTGGAGATGAAAGTGCACTCACTGCTTTGAAAAAAGCTGAAAGCGATCCGGAATTTGAAGTCAGCCTGCAAATAAAAATGGCCATTGAACGGATTGAACATGGAGAACAGGCAAAAGGGTCTGTGTGGAAACAAATGACGGAAAGTCGCAAAAAATAAAACAGATTGGCGAGCAGTCATCCACCTCTAAAATAGGTGGTGTGATGATCGCCTTTTTTTTACTTCAAAAATTATATAACGTATATCAGCGGTTTACACCTTGACAGATTAAATGATCCTTTCTAAAAATGTTTTTTATAAAAATATTTTGAATATTGTTGAAAAATAATTTAAAAATATATATAGTAGTAACAATATCGAGATTCTGAAACTAGCAGTAAAACGGAAACGAAGACTAATGGTGAAATTCAGGAGGTTCAACATGGCAGGATTACGCAGTGATATGATAAAAAAAGGGATTGACAGAGCACCACACCGTAGTTTATTGCGAGCAGCAGGGGTAAAAGAAGAGGATTTTGAGAAGCCATTTATTGCTGTTTGCAATTCATATATTGATATTGTACCGGGACATGTGCATCTGCAGGAGTTTGGGAAAATAGTTAAAGAGGCCATCAGGGAAGCTGGCGGAGTTCCTTTTGAATTTAATACGATCGGTGTTGATGATGGAATTGCGATGGGTCATATCGGAATGAGATATTCTCTCCCAAGCCGGGAACTGATTGCAGATTCGGTTGAAACGGTGGTATCGGCTCATTGGTTTGACGGAATGATTTGTATACCAAACTGTGACAAAATCACGCCGGGAATGATCATGGCAGCCATGCGAATCAATATTCCAACTATTTTTGTCAGCGGGGGTCCGATGGAAGCAGGGAGAACAAGTGATGGACGAAAAATCTCTCTTTCTTCTGTATTCGAAGGAGTAGGAGCATATCAATCTGGGAAAATGGATGAAAAGGGATTGCAGGAGCTTGAACAATTCGGTTGTCCAACATGTGGTTCTTGTTCAGGAATGTTCACAGCCAATTCAATGAACTGCCTTTCCGAAGCCCTTGGAATCGCACTCCCGGGCAATGGAACCATTCTAGCAACATCCCCTAAAAGAAAAGAGTTTGCCAGACAATCGGCCCACCAGTTGATGGAACTCATCCACTCTGATGTAAAACCGCGCGACATTGTCACCGAAAAAGCGATTGATAATGCGTTTGCATTAGATATGGCACTAGGTGGATCAACAAATACGATTCTTCATACATTAGCAATTGCAGGCGAAGCGGGTGTTGAATACTCGCTTGAACGGATAAATGATGTTGCCGCAAGGGTGCCGCACTTAGCAAAACTAGCACCTGCATCAGATGTGTACATTGAAGATTTGCATGAAGCTGGTGGTGTATCAGCTGTATTAAATGAATTATCGAAAAAAGAAGGTGCACTACATCTAGATACAATCACGGTATCCGGAAAAACACTTGGGGAAAACATCGCGGGTCATGAAGTGAAAGACTTCAAGGTTATTCATCCGATTGATCAGCCGTATTCAGAACAGGGCGGACTTGCCGTGTTATTTGGCAACCTCGCGCCTGATGGGGCGATCATTAAAACGGGAGGTGTTCAGGATGGCATTACCCGTCATGAAGGTCCCGCTGTTGTGTTTGACTCACAGGAAGAAGCACTTGATGGTATCATTAATCGAAAAGTCAAAGCTGGTGATGTTGTGATCATTCGTTATGAAGGACCTAAGGGTGGACCTGGGATGCCTGAAATGCTAGCTCCTACTTCGCAAATTGTCGGCATGGGACTAGGTCCGAAAGTCGCTTTGATTACAGATGGACGTTTTTCAGGTGCATCGCGAGGTCTTTCAATTGGTCATGTTTCACCAGAAGCTGCTGAAGGCGGACCGCTTGCTTTTGTGAAAAATGGCGATCATATTGTAGTTGATATTGAAAAGCGAGTTCTGAAGATTGAGATTTCTGAAGATGACTGGGAAAAAAGAAAAGCAGAATGGTCCGGTTTTGAACCTAAAGTGAAAACAGGCTATTTGGCACGATATTCGAAGCTGGTTACTTCTGCAAATACCGGTGGGAGGATGAAAATCTAGTGTTTGAAATTTGCCTTTCTCTGTAGTATCCTTTAAATCAATGAATAAAGGTAACAGAGGGGGCTTTTTTTATGTCTTCAGCTTATGAAGAATATATGCGCCAGCTTGTGGTGCCAATGCGCCAAGAACTGGTTCAAGCAGGCTTTAAAGAATTAACAACCGAAGAAGAAGTGGAACATTACATGGATACTGTAGAAGGTACAACGCTTGTTGTTGTCAATTCAGTGTGCGGATGTGCAGCTGGTCTAGCGAGACCTGCAGCTGTCCAAGCCATCGCATCAAGCGACCATCGACCTGATCATGCTGTAACGGTTTTTGCCGGACAAGATCGTGAAGCTACGGTGAAAATGAGAGAGTATTTTAATGGGTTAGAGCCTTCTTCACCTTCTATGGCTGTGCTGAAAGGAAGCGAGGTTGTTCATTTTATTCCGCGTGAAGAAATTGAAGGTCGTGATATGACGGATATTATGGAAAACTTGACAGACGCTTTTAAAAAATATTGTTAATGGCCCCTTGAAACGGGTATTTTTTCTGGAGAAAAAAATGATCATTACAACAAGCTACAGACCGACCGAAGCCACCATAGCTACAGCAAAAAATATCAGCCGGATGCTCAACGCGCGGTTTTGCGAACGGAGAAAACGACCGATTCATCTCATTCAGCTGAAGGAACAGGATGAAGTTCTTGTGGTCGGGAAAGAACGATTTGAGCTTTATTTTACGGATGGGGAAAAGTTCTTTTTTCATCCGAATTCAGCGATGTTTCGTGCCAAGCGATTATTAAAAGGGGAGACAGATCCGTTTATTGAAGCTTCTCAGCTTAAACCAGGTGACATGTTGCTCGATTGTACGCTCGGCCTCGGTTCAGATGCCATCATCGCAAGCCTAGTGACAGGTGAAAAAGGAACAGTTTGCGGCATTGAAAAAAGTCCGCTTCTCGCCTTTTTTGTTGAGACTGGACTGAAGACATGGGAGACGGATCTCACACCATTGAATGAAGCGATGAAAAGGATTCAAGTTCTGTCAGACGACAGTTTTGAACATCTTAAAAAGCTTGCTGATCATTCTGTGGATGTTGTTTACTTTGATCCGATGTTTGCTGAAGGAATCAAAGAATCTGACGGTATCTCTCCTTTAAGGAAACTAGCCAAGTTTGATTTTTCGTTTGCGGGATGTATAGATGAAGCATTGCGGGTAGCCAAAAAGAGAGTGGTCCTGAAAGACCACTGGAAAAGCCCGCGATTTGAGGCATACGGCTTTCGCGTGAAAAGGCGAAAAACAGCTCTGTTTCATTATGGTGTCCTCGAACTTGAATCTGAAGATGAAAACAAAACCTAAGGACTAAACCCTTAGGTTTTTTAATCCGCAATTTCCATGATGATAAAATAAGCGAGGCTGACCAATGAAGCTGTAATAAAAAGTCCTTCCACCATAAAGGATCACTCCCAGTTTTGGAATTTTCATCTATGATTGTAAACGTTTTATTGCCAAAAGAAAAGATAAATTTCCTATTCACGTAAATTTGATGTGAACAGACATAGAATCTTTTAAGTTTGTTCCTTTCGTATAATCTAACCTATATTTGCTGAAATGGTGCAGTTTCCAGTGGTGTTTAGTGAAAATTTTATTTCGTCTATAAAGGTGGTATTTTCTTTTTCTAGTAATTTCCTAATCTCTTTTGAATGACTGAAAATTCAACATATGATAGAATAAGTGATAAAGAATGTAAAAACAGAAGGGAACCAACAGTCATGAAGGTGTGGATGAGAAAAGCTCTCGTTGTCTTATTTACAATTGTGACATTCGGTCTTGTATCCCCTCCTGCCGCATTGATGATGGACAAGTCGCCAGAACATCAACGGATTCATCAAACAGGGCATACCACCGGATACCAGAATCGGAAAGAACCCGAGCCAGATAAGGAGAAGAGCTCTAAATCTTCTTTTGATATATATAAAGATGGCTTACTCTATGATGCAGAAAATCAGTCTCTTGAAAAATTCGGAGAGAGGATTTCTCCTGTGATTGAGGACGAGTACAGGGAAGAAGTATTTCCTAAAATTGAAGAGGTCATCGCCAGCTACCTGATGACATTGAAGGACAATGAGGCTTATCAAGATCTTGCGATAACGAAAAAACCGACACCAGGAAAAACAGAGAAAATTTTCCATGTATATAACCGAAAAACCGGGGAAGATGTCTTAAGATTTCATGTTCGCAGAGATCAGCCGCCACTTAAAGGTTACTGGTTTAATTTTCATTATCATACTGTAGAAGATGGATTTCAAAAACATCATCATCTCGGAAATATTTATTGGGATCGTAATACGCCACCTAATTGGATGAGTCATTAAAGGAGAAGAGTAAAAGATGAAATATACAATGAATGAAATGGTTCATTTGACAAAAAACATGCTCAATGAGCGGGGTGTAACAGTAGAAGATATTGCACACATCGTTCAAAAATTGCAGGAGAAGTATCATCCTAATCTGCCTTTTAGTGTGTGTGTTGAGAATGTTGAAAAGGTTTTAAATAAACGGGAAATCGTGCACGCTGTTTTAACAGGTATTGCGCTTGATCAGCTCGCAGAGAAAAAACTATTACCTGAACCGCTTCAATATTTGGTTGAAACTGATGAACCTCTTTATGGAATTGATGAAATTATTCCGCTTTCCATTGTAAATGTTTATGGTTCAATTGGTTTAACCAATTTTGGATATCTTGACAAAGAAAAATTCGGGATTATTAAAGCATTGGATTGTTGTTCCGATGATGAAGTGCATACATTCCTTGATGATATTGTAGCAGCACTTGCTGCAGCTGCAGCAAGTCGGATCGCTCATACGTATCAGGATCTAGAAGACGAAGTAAAGGAAGAACAAACGGAACATCAAAATGTCCAAAGATAGACGATTTGTAGGCTGATATGTTATTCTAAACCCGCTAAGCGGGTTTTTTTATGTGAACCAAAAAGAAATGAAACGAATCCGGGAATTCCCTCGTCTGATAGTAGATGGATTTGTTCGTATTCAATTCAAATAAAAATAAGCTCACAAACATTTTACATAGATGAATTAATTAGAGGAGGCAACATAACATGATTTCATTCATATTTGCTATGGACCGAAACAATTTGATCGGTCAAAACAATGATTTGCCTTGGCATCTTCCCGAGGATTTGAAGTATTTCAAAAAAGTGACGAGCGGTCATCCTGTCATTATGGGAAGGAAAACATTCGAGTCAATTGGAAAACCTTTGCCAAACAGAAGGAATATTGTGGTGACCTCAAACCGAAACATAACCATTCCTGGCTGTGAAATGTTGCATTCTGTCCAGGAAGTTGTCAAATTTGCGAACAAAGAGGAAGAATGCTTTGTTATCGGAGGTTCAACACTTTACAGAGCGTTATTCCCCTTCGCTGAAAAGCTATATATGACAAAAATTGATGAGGCGTTTGAAGGTGACCGCTATTTTCCGGAATTTGCAGAGAACGAGTGGGAAATGGTTTCAAGAAAAAAAGGATTGAAGGATGACAAAAACCCCTATAACTATGAATTCCTCGTTTATCAGCGAAAAGGATAGAGAGGAGAGATATTCATGTTTCGTTTAAGTTTTTTGACAATGCATATGACATATATGCTTGTGAAGCATATGAAATTGCTACGCGAGCTTCAAATTCTTGATCCTCGGCTTTCTTATGTGAAACAAATGGAGATTGTCTATGATAAGCCGAAAGCCTTTATGAGGGAATGGATTGGACTGACCGGTTCGACTGTATCCATTCATCAATATGGAAGACTTCATGCAGGTCCTGTGATCTATGTCCATCCAAAGCTTAAGCTATTAGATCTAGCACTCATCTTAGGTCACCTTGACAAGACAGCTTCCTTTTTTGCAGAACCCCGAGTGTTCCGCTATCCTTTGATCAGACAATGGCTAAATAAAATGGGTGTCATTAAAAAGGGGGGAGATCAGAAAACAAATCTCGAACAAATTGAAGAATACATACGTAAAGGTCAAAGCTTCATTCTTTCTGAAGATGACGATATTGATTATCATTCTTTATCAGGAAGGCTTAATGTTCCAATTGTTCCGGTAGAAACTGCTGGTACAGAAGAGATGATAAAAGGGATCGTATTCAAAAGGTTGAGAGCAGTAGATCTTGATTTGACGATTCATCCAGCTTATGTTAGTAAAGAGAAAAAACAGTTTCGGGCATAGCGATGAAGGAGATAAATGTTCACTATTGAACAAAAACTGATGCCATAACCGCGACGCAGGTTGAGTTACTTCTGGATTGAATAGTACCTTGTTACACTAACAGGGTTTGTTAGTGTAACAAGAACTTAACTTTAGACAAACGGTACTTTTGTGACGTAAAAAAGGACACAGAAGAACATTGAGGCACTGCCACCGAGTACAAAGGTATGCCAAATGGCATGGTGATAGGGAATTTTTCTCCATAAGTAAAATATCGTGCCGACGGAATATAAAATTCCACCTAAGAGCAGCAATGCAAAGCCTTCACCTGTTAAAGCTTGATAGAGCGGTTTAATGGCGATGATCGCCATCCATCCCATTAAAAGGTAGACGACGGTGCTAATGACAATAAAACGCTTGACAAAAAAGATTTTGAACACTATACCGCAAACAGCAAGCCCCCAAATAATCGCAAGCATTGTAAAGCCAAGTGGTCCTTTGAGTGAACCGAGAAGAAGGGGAGTGTAAGTTCCCGCAATTAAAACATAGATGGCGGAGTGATCAATGATCTCTAGAATATCTTTTGCTTTTGCATGCTGGATGCTGTGTAAGAGTGTTGAGCTTAAATACAAAAACAACATGGATGCTCCAAATATTGAGAAACTGACAACATCAAGGGGACTTCCATAACGCACCGCAAATATCACTAAAAAAACAATCGCAGGAATGGATAATAAGACACCAATTCCGTGTGTAATCGCATTGGCAATTTCTTCTTTGATCGTATACATCTTAAAACACCCTCTCTAATCTTGAATGATATGATTTTTTAAAGAGCTTAAAAAGCGCAGACCTTCTAAGGTAATTTTAGTTCCGGCTCTTCCACGGCCTTTGGTGACATACTCTTTTTTTTCCAAAAAATCCAGTCTGCTTCTGACTTGCTGTGGAGTGAGCACAGTTTTTTGGTCATTGCTTTGCTCTGACAGCATTCTTCGGCTTGCTGGCTCTCCTTTTTCATTTAATTGTTTTATTGTTTCTAGCAAAAACACAAATTCTTCTTTTTCCATTAATGTCAAAGATGTTGTTTTGCTTTTTTTATCTTTTGTTTTTTTACTTTTGACCTGTTCTCTTAAAATAGGCGGAATGTCATAAAGTTGAACGGTTTTTTGGTCAGATACCGTTTTTATGTAATCCGTAATATTTTTTAATTCTCTGACGTTTCCAGGAAACTCATATTGTTCGAACGCCTTCCAAACCATTGGTTCGACATAAATATCCTGATCTCCGCTTTTTAAAAAGTGGTGAACAAGCAAAGGAATATCACCTTTTCGTTCATGAAGTGATGGGAGCGGTAGATCAAGTACATGGAGCCTGTAAAACAGGTCTCTTCGAAATTCATGACGTTCCATCCGTTTGTTTAAAGATACACTTGTCGATGAAATCAGTCTACACGAAATCCCTTTTTCAATTAAAGCTAATAGTTTTCCTTGAAGGGGTAAAGACAATCCCCAGACTTCATCAAGAAATAAAGTTCCCGATTCTTTCAAAGGGGCAAGTAAAAGTTTTTCACTAAATTCTTTGTCACTCAACGTACTGCAGCTGATACGAAAAAAAGGTCCAGATTTGTATGAAGATTCAAAATGGATCGCTTTTGCAAAAAGATTTTTGCCTGTTCCTGTTTCTCCGGATATAAGAACCGGATGAGAAGATTCCGCAAATTGTTTTGCTCTAATTTTTGCTTCTAAAAAAGCATCATCTTCTCCAATTAGTTCAGCAAATGTTAGAGGATTTTCCATCACTCAAGCTCCTTTTGGTTCCAATTGGTTCTATTATAACACCCAATTGGAACAAATAAAGCCTTTTTTTTAAAAAAATTGATCAAACTGCATGAAAACTTTTCATTATCACATATAATAAAAAAACCTTTATTTTTTGAATATTCGTGATATAATGGCGTATTAAATAAAGCTTTAAAAAGAAAGGATCCTATACATGAAACCGTTGCTCAAAGAAAACTCTCTCATCCAAGTTAAAGATATTTTAAAAGCTCATCAAAATGTGAAAGATATTGTGATTCATACCCCTCTGCAAAAAAATGAGAGACTGTCCGAGAGGTACGATTGCAATGTATATTTAAAAAGAGAAGATTTACAGGTCGTTCGGTCATTCAAACTACGAGGCGCTTATCATAAAATGAAACAGCTCTCAAAAGAAATGACGAAAAACGGTATTGTCTGCGCAAGTGCCGGAAACCACGCTCAAGGAGTAGCATTTTCCTGTAGCCACCTTGCTATTCATGGAAAAATATTTATGCCTTCAACAACTCCGAGACAAAAAATCTCTCAAGTTGAATTATTTGGAAAGAATAATGTGGAAATTATTTTGGTAGGGGACACGTTTGATGATGCTTACCAAAGTGCACTTATATGTTCTGAAGAAGAAGACCGCGTCTTTATCCATCCATTTGACGATCCAGAAGTGATGGCAGGGCAAGGAACAGTTGCTGTTGAAATTTTAAACGATATTGAAACTGAGCCGCATTATGTATTTGCAAGTGTTGGAGGCGGCGGACTTCTGTCAGGTGTAGGAACTTTCATGAAAAATGTATCTCCGCAAACAAAGCTGATTGCTGTTGAACCAAAAGGGGCGCCTGCTCTATTTGAGTCAAATAAAAAGGGTGAAGTTGTCACTCTTGAAAAAATTGATAAATTTGTAGACGGTGCTGCAGTTCAAAGGATTGGTGAAAAGACATTTCAAACACTTGAAACGATTGTCGATGACATCTTGCTTGTTCCAGAAGGAAAAGTTTGCACCGCTATTTTAGAATTATACAATCAATGCGCAATTGTCGCAGAGCCTGCTGGAGCTTTACCTATCGCAGCATTAGATCTGTATAAAGACGAAATCAAAGGGAAAAATGTCGTATGCGTGATCAGCGGAGGAAATAATGACATCGGAAGAATGCAGGAAATTAAAGATAGATCGATGATGTACGAAGGCTTACAACATTATTTCATTGTTAATTTTCCGCAAAGGGCCGGGGCATTACGGGAATTTTTGGACGAGGTCCTTGGACCAACCGATGACATCACCCGCTTTGAATATACAAAGAAAAATAATAAAAGCAGCGGCCCTGCTCTTGTTGGTATTGAATTAAAACAGCGGAAAGATTATGATCCGCTGATCGACAAAATGAAGCACAAAGGATTTCACTTTGTTGAAGTGAATAAAGATGAAGGACTTTTCAATTTGCTCATTTAAAAAAATTTTTGCAGACAATAACTCCGGATATTATGTATAATAAAGAAAATATCCAAAAAAAGAGGATTGATAATTTGTTACTTAAAAGCCTAGAGTTCAAACGTTTGGATGGACAGCAGGTGAAGGTGACGGAAATACCTCTGTTACAGGAGGATGACCCCCATTTTTTTATGACAAAGCTGAGGCTTGAGGCATTTATAAAAGAGCTTTATTGTTCGAAGCGCCAAAAAAAGGTATACTCCTTTAAAGAGTACTTAAAAAGAGCTTTAAAATGGCGGGTTTATCTTGCTATTTATAACCAAGAAGAGTTAAAGCATAATGCATAGCACTTTAAAAAATTCTTTGCTGGTCTGAAAAATGCCGCTTATGTTACGGAAAAAGGTATGTGGGCGGCAAAGAATTTCATGCGTTTTTGCCTACATCATGAAAACATCTTAGGCTGACAGGAAGTGAAGAAGATTGACCAATATTAAAATTGTGACAGATTCAACGGCAGATTTAAACAAGGAAACACTTGAGAAATTTAATATTCATGTATTGCCACTTTCAATAGCAATTGATGGAGTTCCTTACAGAGATCAATTGGACATTCAACCAGATGAATTTATTGAAAAAATGGAATCAGCAAAAGAGCTTCCGAAAAGTTCCCAGCCACCATTGGGTGCATTTATTGAATTATACGAAAAACTAACAGAAGATGGAAGTGAAGTCATCAGTATTCATCTATCAAGTGATTTAAGCGGGACATTTCAAACGGCTGTAAGCGCTTCAAAGATGGTTGATGGTAAAGTAACAGTTATTGACTCCAAGTATATTTCAAAAGGTCTCGGTTTTCAGGTTGTTAGAGCAGCAACACGTGCTCAAGAGGGATGGTCAGCAGTTGATATTGTGAATGATCTTGATCATTTAAGAACCCGGATTTCCCTTTATGTGACAATGGACACGCTTGATAATTTGATCAAAGGGGGTCGAATTGGTAGAGGAAAAGCACTGATCGGCTCTTTACTTAAAATAAAACCAATTGCAAGACTAGAAGACGGTATTTATACACCGGAAAAAAATGTTCGGAATAGCGGTCAGCTTATCCGTTATTTAACAGGCCAATTTCTAACCACCATCAAAGGGAAAACCGTTCAGGCGATCGGAATCGCCCATGCTGATGCATTGGATCTTGCCCATAAATTGAAAGCATCTTTACTTGAACATGTGCCGGGAGTAAATATTGATATTTCTTACACAACACCGATTATATCGGTTCATACCGGAAGAGGAGCGATTGGTTTTTCTTTTTACACTGATTAATAAAAGGGGATGGGGGAATGAAAAACGGGTTTACTATTTTACTGGCAGGGGTCTTTGTCATTATCATGTGTGCCTGCGGTAACAGTAAAATAAAAGATCCTTTGAATTATGATGTTGAGTCTTTTTCTTTTCAAAATCAAGACAAAAAAACGGTATCTCTTGAAAGCTTAAAAGGGGAAGTTTGGATAGCGGATTTTATCTTTACAAACTGTACTTCAATCTGTCCACCGATGACCGCACATATGACAGAACTGCAAAAACAGTTGAAAAAAGAAAATCTTGATGTCAGAATCATCTCATTTAGTGTCGACCCTGAAAATGATACACCAAAGAAGCTAAAAAAGTTTGCAAGCAACTACCCCTTATCTTTTGAAAACTGGGATTTCTTAACGGGTTACAAACAGAAAGAAATTGAAAGTTTTGCGTTAAATAGCTTTCATGCAATTGTTAAAAAACCTGAAAATAACGATCAGGTGATTCACAAAAGTTCATTTTTTCTAGTTGATCAAGAAGGTAAAGTCATGAAAGAATACAATGGTGTGACAGATACGCCATACGATGAGATTATCGCTGATATCAAGCTGTTAAACAACTAAAATATATGCGAAAAACCTGTTATCCAATCAGATAACAGGTTTTATTTAACATCAGGCAAATAATTTTCAAAAGAATAAAAACATGATACACTTTTTTTAGGTAAAAAAGGAAGGGGATCATTTTGAAGATTCGGTTCGTGTCATTCATGGTAGCTCTCATCTGTCTGCTCTCAGCCTGTACAAAAGGTGTTGTGAGCACTGAACAAACAACGACAGTTCCGAAACGGGATGTTGTAATTGCTGCAGTCGGTGATTCTCTTACAGTTGGAGTTGGCGATGAGAAAAGAAAAGGCTATGTCGGCATGGTAGCTGATCAGCTAGAACGTCAAAGCGATATTAGATCTGTTACGATTAAGAACTATGCAGTGGAAGGTTATCGAACTAAACATCTCCTAAACAAGTTACAAGATCAAGAAATACAAGAAGGACTTAAGAAAGCAGATTATATTTTATTTACAATCGGTGGCAATGATCTGATGAAGGTCGTTCGGGAAAACATTGCCGATTTAACGATTCAGCCATTTAGACATGAGCAGAAATTATTTGCCGAACGGTTTGCCAACATTTTATTCGAAATTAGAAAACAAAATAGTGATGCTGAAGTGATTTATGTCAGCTTGTATAATCCATTTAAATTTACATTGTCTGAATTAAAGGAAGTAGATCAAGTCGTTGAGGAATGGAATCAGGCAGCAGAAATAAAGCTCAACAAAGTTGGCAATATGAGAATGGTGGATATCGCTGATATTTTTGAAAAGCGCACAAATGAAAAAAGGATTTCAAAAGATGAGTTTCACCCTAATCAAATTGGGTATAAATTAATAGCAGAAAGAGTTTTTGCTCAAATCATAAACCCAGCAGAATAAGGTGAAAAACATGAACAAATGGAAGAGTTTATTTTTCATTTTGATGGCGGTGAATCTGATCATCTTGATCGGGAGTTTCATTCTGATGTTGCTCCCCAGTGATAAAAGAGAGCCGACAGATCCGCCCCCAAGTAAGTATGAATTGAATGTGACAAGTACGAGAGAATCTTTGTCCGCATTCATTAATTCATATTTAGAAAACAAATCGTCTCCTGATCATGATTATAAAATAGAAATTGATGAGGAAGTTCATATTGTCGGCACAATCCGTGCATTTTCTTCAACTGTTGATGCAACAGTTTCGTTTCAGCCAACGGTGGAAAAAAACGGAGATGTCGTCTTAGATGTCACGAGGTTTTCTATCGGTAAACTCAATGTCCCCATCTCCGCTGTTTTAAAGTACATGGATCAGTATTATGATCTTCCGAATTTCGTGCATATTCTTTCAAACGAGAAAGAAATCCGCGTTCATATGTCAGAAATGCCATTAGAAACCGGGCAGTATTTAAAAGCAAAACGGATTAATTTAAAAAAAGATCAGATTGAATTTATTTATTATCAGCCGGCATCAGTTTGATTCCGGTTGATAAGCATGATGATGGGGTGTATGTAATGCAACGTATTTATCGATATTTTAGTTTATTAGCATTTATTTTCTCACTATATTTTGGAGGGTTAGCAACTCTCAGCTTTTTTGATGAAAACTTGGATAAAATGTATTTAAATATCGGCTACTGTGCTTTGTTTATAAGTGTTATGATCTATACGCTTAATGTTGTTGAAAACGAAAACGAAAAAAAATAGACAGCAGTGACTAGCCTCAAAAGCCTTGAAGACATTGTTAAGGCTTTTTTTGTTCGTTAGCAGGTTGATTCTTTGCTTGCCTGGTAAAAGATTTAAGGTCTAGTCATATACCGTTAATAAAAAACTTGGCTCTTGCTATTACAGCTCAAGCCAAGTTTTATACCTAGATGTAGGATTAGTTGAGTTTCAGCTTTTTGTTTAAATTCACTTGGACAATATTGGTTTCCTCGACAGGTATATGAATATATAAAGTCTTCGTTTTGTCAGAATAGAAGTACGAATATTTTCTATTTACCATGTCTTTTAAACTGTTAACTTTTTCGTACTTCTTTTTTCCTGCCAGTACATTTTTCGGAGCTTTTTCATGATGAAGCTTAAGCGTATATTGTTTAATTTTAGAGTCAAAATGATCGGCTTTCACACGTTTCAAAAATTTAATTTTGTTTCGGGTTTTTTTAATACTGAACTTCGTTACATTGAATTCGCCTTTTTTATAGTTTAATGTTTGATCATCGTCTTCATAGAATCTATAGGTTGTTTCACCATCAATATACGTATCTAAAACAAGGTTTGTTAATTTTTTTTCGTTCGTATATTGTTGTTTTTCACGTGTTGGAACAATTGAATCATTCTTTATGAATATAGGCAGATGATCAAGTGGAGCAGCAACTGTAATCTTTTGCCCACCTTCGAATTCTTCCTTCGTCCAGTAGTCTATCCATGTATCGCCTTCAGGAAAGTAAACTTCGCGGCTCATTTGTCCTTCATGAACAACAGGTGCAAACATGATAGAATCACCTAACATAAACTGGTCACTGATATTATATGTGTTTTCATCTTTTTGATATTGATAGACAAGTGGTTGTTGTACGGGTTTACCAGATTCTGAGGCATCTTTAAATGCATTATACAGGTAAGGCATAAGCTGATACCGCATTTCAATATACTTTTTGGCAATAGCTTCGACTTCTGGTCCGAATACCCAAGGCTCTTGCCCTATTTTAGTATATGATTTTGTATCAGAATCATAGTGAATGCGAGAGAACGGTAGAAATGCGCCTAGTTCAATCCAGCGAGTAAACAATTCTCTGTCAGGACGAAAAGCGAAACCCCCAATGTCATTTCCTACAAAAGAAATCCCTGATAAACCGATATTCATGTTCATTGGCAATGACATTTGCAAATGTTCCCAGTTGCTTACATTATCACCTGTCCAAAGTGCTGAATAACGCTGTGAACCGGCAAACATATCACGAGTTAATACAAACGGACGTCTATTTGGTTTATACTTTGAGAAAGCGTTATATGTCGCTTCTGCTTCGAGATGTCCGTATAAATTATGAAATTCTGTATGGAGTATTTTGTTATCTTCTGTTCCGAAATACGTATCTAAAGGCATCGTATGGTTGTATTTACCGCCATCAATAAATACTGCTGGTTCATTCATGTCGTTCCAAATTCCATCAATGCCCGCTTCGAAAAGAATCTTGTGTTTTTTAGACCACCAATGACGAACTTTTTCTTTTGAAAAGTCAGGGAATACTGAATCTCCTGGCCAAACGGGACCAATAAAGGTGCTGCCATCCGGGTTTTTAGCCAAATAATCATTTGAAGTTCCTTCTTCATAAATACGGTAATCTTCTTCTTTTTTCACTGCTGGGTTATTAATCGCAATCGCATGAAATCCTGCTAAGTTTTTTAATCTCTGTAAAGCCATTTTATATTTTTGTTCCCATGTAAAGACACGATAGCCCTTCATGTAATCATTGTCAAAATGCATCGTATCTAAAGGGATTTGTTTATTTCGATATGTTTTAGCCACATCTATGATTTCATCTGGTGTGTATCCCCATTTACTTTGATGAAATCCCAATGTCCATTTTGGCGGAAGATCCATTTTTCCAGTAAGTTCTGTATAAATATCCAATACGTTTTCAATTTCTGGACCATACATAAAATAATAAGTAAGCGGACCGCCATTTGCGTAGAAGTAATAGTAATCATCAGATTCACTTGCCATCTCAAAGTAAGAACGATAAGAGTTATCGAAAAGAATTCCATAGGTCTTTTTATTTTTTAATCCCATAAAAAAGGGGATTGACGTGTATAAATATTTTGTGTTTTTAGTATAAGCGTACGCATCAGTATTCCACATGCCTATACTTTCACCACGCTGATTTAAGCTTAATCCGGCTTGTTCCCCAAAGCCGTAAAAGTTCTCACCTTTATCTGTCTTTTTAAATACATAGGGCTTGTCTTCTTCATAACCACTAGACTTGCCATTTTTCAAATCATCTTCATTGATGACATGACCTTGCTTGTCTAAAAATTTTACACCAAATGGCATTTTGCTTATTTTTATCGTTAGTTCTTTTGTTGAAATCGTAAACTCATTTTGATGATCAGCCGTTTTAAATGCAGGTGTCTTCCAACTTTTTTTTTGAATACCAGGAGAAAATGTTTCCTCTTGTCCATCTTTTAATATGGATACTTTTACTAGATCACGAGCGTAAATGCGAATGTATGCTTCATATCTTCCGAGGTCGAATTGGATACCGTTTTTTAATTTTTTAATGTTTTTCACAGATAGTTTTTCTAAATTCTCCTTGTTTAGTCGAGTATCAGGCTCAGGCTGAGTTACCGCAAAAACTAGGGTCATGTTGGCCGTTAAAACAACAGCGGTTATGACTGAAAAGGCCATCAACATTTTGAACGGTTTTATCACTTTACGCACATCAGCACCTCATTCCGAGTTTTTTGTAGTACAGAGCAGAACATATTAATCTTTCCTATCAACAAATCACGACTTCTTGGATGAATCATCGCCACCTTTCAAATGTTTTATATGAACTCGAATTATGATGAAACTCGAGCTACTCACTTAGTCAGAAGTCAGAGATAAGTAATGGAGTCGGCGGTTCATTTCATTAGAATTGTATGAATATGACAAAGATCGGCTTCTTTATTTCCTTATTTAACTTAATATTATAAAATTTGGATTATATTTTCTATTTATAGAAAAAAATAAAGGGGTATTATGTTCTCGACTTAAACAAATAAAAGACACTATTTTCATTTAAAATAATAGAATCACAGTTTAGTTAAGGCATGGCACATATTCTTGTAAGCGAAAGAAGCCACCTCTTGGAAATTCCACAAATATTTTTAAAATGACGAGAAGAGATTGGAGGGTGTCGTTTTTTGTGATTTTTAACAAAATACTTACATTTTAATATACAACAAATATAGCGCAGGAGAATTCAAGTTTGTCCGGGAAGGTGTACTTTGTTAGGACGGGATATTCCTGAGGAATATTTGTTTTTTGGATGTTTGGGAAAGAAAATAAAGAAATGTTCCTGCCATAATCAAAAAGGAGGGATAATGATGTACCGAGTTCTCATCGTGGATCATGATCCTGACATTCGACAAAGAATGATTTTCTATGACATGATTCGTCAAGGCAAGCCCGTTGCAAAAGCGATTGAATCTATTCATGGACGTTGGAAAGGAGAGACTTTGAACCTAGAACAAGTTCAACATGAAGCGTGTCATCTTCTTGTAAGCGTTTCTGGTTTTTTTGGTCATTCTGATATACTGCTTTCTGATGAGCAAGATCAACTTAAACAAGTAGAGACCTTAGATCAGCTTGTAGATCTGCTTATTTGTTATTTGGAAAAAATCACAATCCCTTTTATACCAAATATAAATAGTCAATATGAAGGGCGTATAATTATGAAGGCTCTTGACTTTATATCTTCTAACTATAGAGAAAAATTAACGCTTCAGTGTGTTGCAAAATACGTTCATCTTAGCAAAAGCTATTTCAGCCTCTTTTTCAAAAAACAGACGGGTCGAAATTTTATTGACTACTTAATTGATTTGAGGATTGGGGAGGCAAAGAGACTTTTAACAGAAACGGAAAGATGGATTTATGAAGTGGCGAAAGCCTCAGGTTTTAAAGATGTCAAATATTTCAGTAAAGTGTTTAAGAAAGTAGCCGGATTGACTCCGTATGAATACAGGAAACAGTATAAAAGAAAAGGATGAAATTAATGGTACGCTCCAATACAATGTGGCTGGTTGGCGTTTAGTGAATCACGATTGACAGAAGTCAAATCCTCCATTTCGATAAAACTATCCGGTTCAGGTGGAATTATGAACCGGATGTATTAAACTTCTTTAGCGTTTATCGTATTCAGCATGCTTGATAAATGTCTTTTCATCTTCGATTAAACCACAGGCACCACATTGCACTTTCATGTGCGGACCACTGTATGGAAGGTGAAAAGGGGAGAGTTCTCCTTCTGTATACGTTTCCACAATTTCTCCAGTTGCAGGATCAAGTTTAACAGAGCTTGGCGCTTGTTCGATTAAATTAAATCGAGTCCGGTTTGTTTTGCAGTTTGGACATAGGTAAGGGACTGTTGTCATATATGGTCCACCTCTTTTTTTACTTTTAATGTGCACAAGAAGTGAAAGATATATGTGTAAAATATTAGAGTCTATTTTTATCGAGCTTACTGAACAAATTGATTAATGTTTGTAGCTCTTCATCACTATAATGAGTGAAACGTTTAAGAAAGTATTCCTTTTTCTTTTGTTCAAAATAACTGACAATTTCTTTTCCTGCATCCGTTAAGTGGATTTTGATAATCCGTCTGTCTTCTTTAGAACGTACTCTTGTAATCCAATTTTTTTGAACTAACGCATCAGTAACTGCGGTAATGTGGCTTGCAGAAACACCTAACATCGTTGCGAACTCTGTGACTTTTTTCGGACCCTGCTCGCTAATTAAGCGCAAAATCATAAATTCATTTCGAGACATTTCTTTCGCAAGCAGTTCATTTATTTCATCTCGCATCTGTTTAAATGCAGTGCGAAGCAAAGCTTCAATTTCAAACATCATTTGTTCTCTGGATTTCAATTTTGCCCCTCCATAACGAGCACATTTACGCTCTTTTTTAAAGAATTACTGCTATCATTATGATATCATAATTCCTTTACATCAGTTAGTCTTTCAAATAATTTTTAGTTCATATGACCATCAACTTGAGGAAAAGAATATGGTCTGAGTTTCATAAGAGATTAAGAAATCTTCATTTATGTTATAATAATTCCCACTAAGTGAAAAGAGCAGGAGGCGTTCTAGATGAATGAAAAACAAGAACTCGCTACATTTGCCGGAGGTTGTTTTTGGTGTATGGTGAAGCCTTTTGATGAACAGCCTGGTATCCTTAAAGTTGAATCAGGTTATACGGGTGGATATAAAGAAAACCCGACATATGAAGAGGTCTGTAGCAATACAACAGGCCATCGTGAAGCTGTGCAGATCACATTTAATCCTGATGTATTCTCGTATGAAAGACTGCTTGAACTTTATTGGCAGCAAATCGATCCTACAGACCAATCCGGACAGTTTGGAGACCGAGGTGATTCATACCAAACGGCGATTTTTTATCATAATGAAAACCAACGGTTATTGGCGGAACAATCAAAGAAAAAACTTGCAGAGAGCGGCATCTTCAAAGATCCGATTGTGACAGAAATTATTGAGGCGGGACCATTCTATCCGGCTGAAGAATATCATCAGGATTATTATAAAAAACATCCTGAACGCTATAAACAATACAGAATTGGAAGTGGACGGGCAGGATTTATAGAAGAGCATTGGAGAGATAAGGCATGACTTTTAACAAAGAAGAGCGCCTAAAGCAACTAAACCGGATACAGTACGAAGTGACACAGCAAAATGGAACAGAACCTCCATTTCAAAATGAATATTGGAACAACCAAAAAGAAGGCATCTATGTTGATATTGTGTCCGGAAAACCGTTGTTTTCTTCGTTTGATCAATTTGATGCCCATTGCGGGTGGCCGAGCTTTACAAAGCCCATTCACGATCAGGAAATAATCGAAAAACAAGATACGTCATTTGGCATGGTTCGTACAGAGGTCAGAAGCAAAACGGCTGATTCCCATCTTGGTCATGTTTTTCCAGACGGACCGACACCAAATGGTCTGCGCTACTGCATTAATTCAGCTGCGCTTCGTTTTATTCCAAAAGAGGAACTTGAACAAGCGGGATACGGTGACTATGTCAAATTATTCAACCCTTAAAAGATGACCTTTTTACTCAGGGTCATTTTTTTCATTTGTAGAGAAAGAAAAGAGGCTATTTTCATGAGATCGGTTGTAAAAACTGAAACAAACTATCTATTATTAACATGCAGTAAAAAAACACAATTATCCTATGATGTGTATCAAGATGACAAGTTGCCACAATTGTTTGCCTCACATTTTATACAACTTCGGGACACCTATTCACTAACAGACCTACATACATTACTAGACCATACTCCTGCGATTTTAAAGAGAAATTATGTTCATGTGAAAGGTTCGATTTCACAAGATTTTTCTATCTCCAGCAAAAAAGCACTGTTTGATCTTGGATATATACTTGATGAAGAACTTTTTTACGGGATTGATTTATCTAGTTGGTCAGGATATCACAATGATCGGGTCAGTTGGGGAACGAAAAAATCTCTTAAAGACGGTTGTTATGTCATGCAGCTGTTTGATTCTTTAACTATGGATGAGTCATTTGCCAGAGAAAAACTTAATCGTCGGCGTCCACTTTACGAACAAGGTATCATTGAGCTGTTTGTTTGCTACTCTGAAGAAGGAATCCCAATTGGCTGCGCAGAACTTTATCTGGATCACAAGGAAAAAATATCAAAAATTGAGGAAGTTGCAATATTAGAACCTTATCAGCGCAAAGGTTATGGCACTGGGTTGATCGGTCAAATGCTAACCGTTTCAAAGCAATGGGGGATCAAGTCAAGTTATTTGGTTACCAATAGACAAGCAAAAAACTTCTATGAAAAGTTAGGGTTTCAATACATCCACCACATGACCACCATTTTTAAATATTTGTTTTCTTCTATATAACATTTGAAACCTTAGTATTTAAAGCAATTTTAAGAAACTCCCCAATTGAGGTCATGACTCAAAAATTTGAACAGATTCTTCTTCTAAGTCTTTGAAAGTTTTCCTGAGGTCCCAACCGATCTGCAATCGCTTTGAGATTGTTGTGTGAGTATGTCGCAGACGATTCGATCAATGCTGTATTTATATAGTGTTTAGAGCGACTGGCTTACAGATAAAAGTTTCAGAAAAATCAAAGTCTTACACCTTTTTCTGTGAAATCATCACCTGCATTTTCCACTACGAGATCTAAAGCTGCTTTTCAAGGTTTGCTGTTTCAATGAAAGAGTTTTTCTTCACATACATTGTTTGAATTGTTCAATTTTGTGCTTGTTTTTCCAAAATTAAATAATAGGTAGAGGGGAGATGTCCGAAATAAATCGTTTCTCCCTTTTCTATGTATTAGTTCCTCAAAAGAAGAAGTTAAATAGGACTAATTTTTGGAGTTTATTCGGTACTACGAAAAATTTTCTTTCGAAGAAATTTTTTTATTTATATTCGGAATATTTGTGATATTATTAACAAAAAAGGTATTTTAAAACAGAAAGGAATGAGGGGCTTGGAGACTATACCATCTTCGGTTGTAGGAATGAAAATCAATGAATGGTATAACGAGATACAAAAATTAGATGTGATAGAAGCAGAACGACTTAAAGAAGAAGTTCAACAGGAGATAGAGAATATGGAAGAAGATCAGGATGCTTTATTGTATTTTCAGCTGATGGACTTGAGGCATCAAATGATGTTAGATTATCTGTTTCCAAAAGAAAGAAACCTAACTCTTGCTGAATACCTCAAAGAGATAGAAGGAAAGGGAAAGAAGTTTTCTGGATTATTACAGTATTATTATTCATTTTTTTCGGGAATGTATTATTTTTCAGAAGGTAAATACATAGATGCAATTAGATACTACAAGATAGCAGAAAAAAAGTTGAGTAAAGTTTCAGATAAAATAGAAAAGGCTGAATTTTATTTCAAAGTAGCAGAAGTCTTTTATCATATGAAGCAAACTCATATGTCCATGTATTATATTTTTCTTGCAGACGATATTTACAAAAAACACCCAACATACAAAGCGAGACGAATTCAGTGTCATTTTGTCATTGCAGGAAATTATGTTGATTTACAGTCACAAGACAAAGCTCTGCCTTATTTGCATAAAGCATTGGCTCTTGCTAAAGAAATTGAAAATTGGTCTATGATCACAAAAGCATTATTAAACATGGGAATCTGTTATCAACATATTGAAAGCTTTCAAGCTATCCCATTTCTTCTTGAGGCTGTTAAAGCAGGAGAAAAAGTTCAAGTAAAAGAGATTACAACTGCTTATTATGTTTTGGCGTTAATAAATCTTATTGATAATAATAAAATCGATGGACGGAAATGGCTTGATAAGGCTTTAGAGAGTGCTCGAATGTTTGATGATGATTTATTCTTAGCATTGGTAAATGTTTTAGAGACGTTGTTTATGAAGCAAGCAGATAGGATAGAAGTATTAGAATCTCTAGAGCCACTCAGGAATAGTCAAGGTTATCCTTATATAGAAGAACTGGCATTAATCGCCGCAGAATTTTATAATAAGAGTGAGCGACCAAATGATTCTGTGATGTTCTTCAAACAAATGGTTGATGCTCAAAAACAAATTCGAAGGGGAGGATTACAAGATGAAAGGTAAAAGCATTTTCTTATCAGTCATCATTTTGGGAGTGTTGGCAATGGGTGTTACTGGATTTTCGAAGGTGGATCAATGTAATAATATGCAAGAAAGTGTACGAATGGCTACTTGAAATTTTACGTAAAAATCATTGAATAGTACTTAAATTGAATTTTAGGAAATCGGAGCCCAACTCTAATGAGAAGGGCTTTTTTTAGATGCATTTTATAAAAGTTTTTTTGGTTATTTTAAAGTGTTACAGTACTTTGAACCCCTGCGAGATAACCAGGGATATCCATATTTGGAAGAACTAGAATTAATAGCGGCAGAATTTTATAATAAGAGTGAGCGACCAAATGATTCTGTGATGTTCTTCAAACAAATGGTTGATGCTCAAAAACAAATTCGAAGGGGAGGATTACAAGATGAAAGGTAAAGGTTTCTTCTCGGCAATCATCATTTTAGGTGTTTTAGCGTTAGGTATTACAGGATTTTCTGTGAATCAAAGTGAAAGTCTAGAAGTTGCACATCGAATGTCTACTTAAAGGATTGACGTATAAACAAATTTAAAAAGATGTAACCTAACTCTAATGTGGTGTACTCCCCTGAACAGATGAAATAAAAAGTCTGTTCAGGGGAGTTTTTTTCATGGTTAGAAAAATGGTTTTCAAAAGAAAAAAATGAACGTTCTGTAAGAGTGTGGAAAAGGAATTGTTTGATCAAAACGCAAATTTATATTTTAAAACAACCAAGGGCAGATTTCTATATGGTTGAATCGTTTGCCTAACAATTTCTTTGTCGCTTTTCCGGCAGAACGACGGACGCTACGTTTTCCTGCTGTGCCTTTTTTCGCTGCCTTTACAACAAGCTAAGATTTAGCCGACTTGTTCATTGCTGATCTGATTTTGTAGATGCCTACTTTTTCACGCATTAAGTTGAAATGTTTCCCCCAAGACGTCCTCGAAATCAATGGGGGAGCATACAAATATCTACAAGGCAAGAGTGAAAATGATCAACGTTTCTAGGATTTTTGTCAATGTTCTTTAAAAAGCATTTCTTCTATGTAGGCAAATGCACAAACCAATCATAACTTGGCCTGCATAGGCTGTGGTGTAAAGATTTTATAGGAAAGGATGAAAGCCCGTGCATTATCCTCAATACTGCTGTCCATCTGGCGGATATGGTTATGGCTATCCAGGTCGAAGCACTTTCGTATTAATTGTCGTGCTGTTTATTTTGCTGATCATTGTTGGTGCGGCATTTGTTTACTAAAGAATTAAACATCTTTCTTTTGAAAGAGAAGCTCAGACTGATAGTGTGAGCTTCTCTTTACTCTTTTTACCAATGGTGAATTAACATTCTTCTGCTTTACTATGGTGTAATGGTGGCGGGATAAGCCAACCTTTTTCTTTATTAAGGCGGAGTACTTTGGCTCCCAGTGTTGCTTTTTGAACATGAAACTGTCCGAACATCATGGCGATATCTTCTCGAACGGACTGACCGATGATTACACTGCATGAAACTAATCCTGCAGCGATGTCTTTTGATAATGAAGCAGCTATTTCTGGATCTAGAAAGCGTGCACCGGTTGGAATGTCTTCTAAGCATGCTTTAGGACGTTCAGGTGGTGTTGGTGGTAAACCGATACCATTTTCTTTTAATAAAGTCTCAATTTGTTTGCTCTCTTGATGTCCACCTTGGATTGCTTCCTCAAGCAATTTTTTCAAGTCTTCATCACCAGCGTGGTTTAACATCGTTTGAAAACCTGCTATTAATCCCTTCGTTGTTGTTAGAAATGCCCACGCACCAAATACTTCACCATAATGCATCGGTTGTTCTGTTGGATTTCCACTTAAAATACCCATTAACATCCTCCTAAAAATTTTCATTTCATGAATGGTTCTCCTTGCTATTGGCTTACAGTTAAAGTTTCCGCAGGATAGAAAAATCCTATTCCAAATCTTTTGTGTTTTGATTTGTATTTTTTTTAACTGGTTGTATAATAAAACAACAAAAGAAAGACAGGAGGGGGAGCGTGAAATCGTTTTATCACTATTTAATGAAATATCGCCATCCAAAACCAAAGGACAAGATCAGTGATTTTGCTAATCATGCTTATCATGACCATGGGTTTCCTAAAAATTCTGGGGATTATGATGAGTTGAGTTCTTATCTTGAACTTAATGGCGAGTATTTATCATCCATGGCGACATTTGATGAAGTTTGGGAGAAATATGTAACAGAAACAAGGCATTCATAGCTGCAGGCAATCGTTCTGCGGCTTTTTCCTTGCTATTAATCATTCCTAATATATGTGTTAATCTTGATTCAGGAAGGGAAGATTGATTTGACAAGGAGGGAGAAAAGCCGATTGTTTTTCTTAGGTTGATCAGCCTGACTGTCATCGCTATTTGCTTATTATTGATACGCCCCTTTTTTGCTCATGCCGGTCTGGGTACTATTAATAGCCGCTCTTATCATTTGTCTTTATTTTGTGATTAAGATTGAAATGAAGAACTTAAAAAAGAAAAAGTTCGGTAAGGATCTTGAAAGTTTCTTCTGAAAAACTCATAATCGCTTAATACCCTTGCCCATGCGAAATAATCATTTACTGCATACGATAAGCATAAGACGGAATTCCTTAGGCAAGGGGGAATGAAAATGAAGTCAAACGCACCTAAATATAAAGTCGGCGATATAGTAGTGGTTGTCATGTATGGAACGGTCGGAACAGTTACAAAAGTTCATAAAATTGATCAACATTTCCTGTATGAAGTGAATCATAATGAAATTCTTTATTTTGAGACATCTTTAGAGCATTACAAAGACTATGATGGGGTCATTATTGATATGGAAAAACTCGATATTGAATATGAATTTTTAATTGGAGATGTTGTTTATGTTAAAGACTATGGAAAGGAATTGTTCAAAATTACCGGTTATAGAACGGAAATCTGGAGATATGCAGATAACGGGTGGGAAGATATTATTTATGAACTGACCCGGATGAAAGACGGGGAATGGCTGGAAAAAGAAGAAGATGATTTGACACTCGTTCTCAGAGCTTATGAAACAGATCAGTTTATTCATCAGCTTCTTTTTGTTCACTATGTTGGAGAAGTGAAGGAAAAACTTGATGAACCTGTCACTGCTGAATTGACATTTCTTCCCTTGGCAAATGATCCTGTTGAGCAAATAAATGCACATCAGGCAGCAGCGACTATTGTGGATGAGCTATTGGATATTTATAATGATTACAAGACTTTGTATGAAATGTTTCAGGATGAAGAATATAAAGAAATGATGGAGTTTGTTTTAGGAAGCCTGAAAGAATATTTCAGTTAAACAAGAGTAAAAACAAAAAATAAGGAAAACAACCGCATATAATGAAGCTAAACATCACTTTTAAGACTTTATCCATCAACAGGTCAAAACAATCTCCGTCAAGCATCTCTATCGTTTTCTGTATCATCATCTTCTCCTCCTTCACATGTTGTTACAACATGTATATGATGGAGGACAACCTTTATGACAAACCGGTTATAAAATTGACAGCCAGTTCATACATCAGAATTAGGGAGGCGATCAAATGAAAGAAATTGAGCTTATGATAGATACAGAAGAAATCGCTGATTTTTTTTATCTTCAGTTGACAAGAAGAGGTTACATACCGAGTGAAGAGGAGCTATTTGAAATAGCAGATATCACCTTTGATTATCTAATTGAAAAAAACATGATAGATGAACATATAGAGGATTAAGCTAGGACCAGGTGAGTTGCCCCCGGTCCTTCTTATGTTTAAAACACAAACTCAAGGAGGACGCCACAGTTTTATGAACATTGTGTTTTATTTGTTAGCTGTTTTTATCATCACCGCCTGGGCCATTCAAATTCCATTTGTCCAAACAATCGATCAAGATATTGTCCAAGCTGTGATAACGATTAGACATCCACTTCTAACAAAGTTCTTTCTTTTCGTGACAAGCCTAGGATCTAGTGCGGTCATATTTCTGTTCATGTTGATCATAACCCTAACCCTAGTCCGTTTAATTCGAAAAAGAACGGTGTCTGTATGGTATATGTACCTGTTCTTTTTTCTTGAAAGAGTACTCAATGAAACTTCAAAAATTTGGATTTCGAGAGAACGGCCGTCATTTGCTTCGCTTGTTGATGAATCATCATTTAGTTTTCCAAGTGGTCATTCGATGAACGCTGCATGTATGTATGCTTTTTTTGCTTTTTATCTTTTAATGGATGTGCCTTATTTTAGAAGGCATAGAACGGCTGTTTATATTTGGACTGCTGCACTGGTCATCCTGATAGGGGGAAGTCGCATTTACTTGGGTGTCCATTATTTAACAGATGTTATTGGAGGTTTTTCTCTCGGATTTTTGCTCTTTTTTATGTTTAAGAAAATTGCCGAAAACTTCTTATTTGTTCGACAAAACTAGAGAAAGGGATTATTTAAAAGAACGCTAATTTAATAACAAAGGAGGGATCGTGTTGTCGTTAATTTTTCAAATGTTGAAAAGGAAACAATCTGTTTATGATGTGACCATTTTCCAAACACCGCAATTTGGTGAAGACAAAGGGTATGAACTGGTTTATCGAACAGAAGTAAACGGACGAACCCATGAGGATGTGTTAAAACGTACGTTTTCTACTTTTAACGTCTATGACACGGTGCCGAATGATTATAAAGCAAGATTTCTTGCAACTGGCGATATCGTTCTAATTGATGAGGGAAGAAAGGGGAAAACCTACTATAAACTACTTTCAACGGGGTGGAGTAAAATCAACCGTGTTTTACTACAAACATCCTAGAAAAGTTGCCTAGATGAAAAAAGGAGGGTTTGTTCAACAATACGTTTCAAAACCCTCACTTTCTGTTTATGCTCCTGCGAGATTATTCGCAGTTTTTTTATGTTGTGTTTTTTCGTTTTCTGGCGCTAAACTCTTTTTCATGTGCTTCTTCTGTAGCAAGGACATCTTTAGTTGGAATGTGGTTGTTTTTTTTCAGTCCCGTCACTCTGTTGCGCTGTTTTTTACCCAAAACTATCTTCCTCCTTTCTTAAAAAATAGCATAACTAAACTATGCTGAAATTATTCGAAAAATGATTGGCAAGTCACAAATGGAAAGTGAAAATGTTACACAATGTCAACGGATGTTAATTTTCTTTTTTGTACATGTTGGTTTATAATACATAATGTAAGGGATTTCTTGCATTTAGTATAGGTGAGGAGGAATGATCATGAGCGTTCATATTGGAGCAGAAAAAGGTCAAATTGCAGAAACGGTATTACTACCTGGAGATCCACTTCGGGCGAAATATATTGCCGATACATATTTAGAAGATGTCGAATGTTATAATGAAGTTCGCGGAATGTATGGATTTACCGGTACATATAAAGGAAAGCGTGTTTCCGTTCAAGGCACAGGTATGGGTGTACCATCCATCTCTATTTATGTCAATGAATTAATAAAAAGCTATGATGTGAAAAATTTAATACGTGTCGGATCATGCGGTGCGATCAGAAAAGATGTCAATGTAAGAGATGTCATTTTGGCGATGACGTCTTCCACAGATTCACAAATCAACAGGGTAGCATTTGGATCAATTGATTTTGCCCCTTGTTGTGATTTTGAACTTTTAAAGGCAGCATATGATGCAGCAACAGCGCGAAATATTGCCGTAAGAGCTGGTAATGTGTTCACAGCTGATCAGTTTTATAATGAAAACAGTCAAGTAGAAAACCTTGCTAAACATGGCGTGCTGGCAATCGAAATGGAGACTACCGCACTTTACACATTAGCCGCCAAATTTGGCCGAAAAGCTTTGTCGATTTTAACAGTTAGTGATCATGTTATAACAGGAGAAGAAACAACTGCTGAAGAACGGCAGACAACATTTAATGATATGATTCTTCTGGCGCTGGATACCGCTTTATAGTTGTGAAAAGGATGGAGTTTAATGAAGTACAAATACGCATCAATAGCATCTCTGTTAAGTGTGGTCGTGTTGCTTGGTACAGGATGCTCAACAACAGATCAAAAAGATTCAACGAATACGAATAACGTATCAAAGACAGAAGATGCTAAAAAACATAGTTTAGATCAAGATTTTTTGCTAGAAAACAAATATTTTAATCAAATCAAGGAAGTTGATGGACTTCCGACTATTCAAAATCCTAATAATATATTAGCGCTTGTCAATAAAAAATACGCACTTCCGGGAGACTACAAACCGTCTGATTTGACAGTGCCTAATGTTTCTTTTTCGTTTGCAGAGGATATTGATAAGCGTTATATCAGGAAAGAAGCGGCTAGTGCGCTTGAAGAGATGTTTAAAGCCGCAAAAAAACAAGGTAGTTCACTAGTAGCAGTATCAGGTTACAGATCTTATGACAGGCAAAAAACAGTCTATCAAAATGAAGTGAGCCAAAAAGGGGAAGAGAAAGCCAAAGAAGCCGTTGCTTTTCCGGGTCAAAGTGAACATCAGACAGGGCTAGCGATGGACATTTCTAGTAAAAGTGCAGGCTATAGCCTTTCTCAGGAGTTTGGAAAAACAAAGGCGGGAAAATGGGTTCAAGATCATGCCTACCAATATGGCTTTGTGATCCGTTATCCGAAAAACAAAGAGAAGGTTACACATTACAAATATGAACCATGGCATTTGCGTTATGTTGGCAAAAAAGCAGCCAAAGTCATGAAAAAACACGATCTGACGCTTGAAGAATATTTTAAGCAAGTGAAAAAAATATAATCAATTTAAAACAGACAAAGATTACCTTAGCTTTATATTTAGCGACATACGGACTTGCTCGTGGATAATTGGGCTAAAGCCTGTGAGTGTTTGGAATAACTTAAGCGGTAATAAAAAACGGAACTCTAATGATAGAAATCTATCTTCGAGTTCCGTTTTGGTTTATGGAAGGTCGATGACTTTTGCAGAGACGATATCAGCGATGTTTTTTAGTTCATCTATCACTTCATTTTCCAGGTGTCGGTCAAATGAAAGCATCATGATGGCTTCGCCGCCTTTTTCTTTTCGTCCCACTTGCATTGTTGCAATATTGATATGGTGATCGCCAAGAATTTGTCCAACATGACCGATTGCTCCTGGTCTATCTTGATGATGAATGTACACAAGGTGTCCGGAAGGATAAAAATCAATGTTAAAACCATTTAAAGAGACAATCCGTCCGCCAAAGTGGGGGATGTATGTCGCTCTTAATGTAAAAGTTGATAAATCTCCTGTCACTTGAATAGAGATGCAGTTTTCATATCCAGATTCATTAGAAGAAATCTTTTCACTAAAGCTGATACCGCGTTCCTTTGCAACTGTTCCGGCGTTCACTTCATTAACTGTTGTTGCAACACGCGGTTTAAGGAAGCCAGCTAAAAGACTTTTTGTAATAAACGATGTTTCAAGCTTCGCAATGGAGCCTTCATATTGGATGGCAACGTCTTTAACCGGCTCATTCATACATTGAGAAACAAGGTTTCCAATTGTGTTTGCAAATTGATGATAAGGCTGAATTTTTTGGTAAGAGTCTTTTGTCATAGCCGGAAGGTTGATGGCGGACATGACAGGCAGACCTTGCGCAAATTGCAAAACTTCTTCAGAAACTTGTGCCGCTACATTTAGCTGTGCTTCTTTTGTAGATGCTCCCAAATGTGGAGTGGCGATGACAAGCGGGTGATCGATCAGTTTTGAATCCACAGGAGGTTCTACTTCAAAGACGTCAAGAGCAGCTCCTGCCACATGCCCATTTTCAAGTGCTTCTAGGAGCGCCGCTTCATCAATGATTCCGCCTCTTGCACAGTTGATCAACCTTACACCTTTTTTTGTTTTTGAAATGGTTTCTTTGTTAAGCAGCCCTTTTGTTTCTTTTGTCAATGGGGTATGGACTGTAATGATATCTGCACAAACCAGGACTTCTTCAAAGCTAGTAGCATTGACTCCCAGTTTATTTGCTCTTTCTTCAGTCAAAAAAGGATCAAATACATGGACCGTCATACCAAAGGCTTTTGCACGGCTGGCAATCTCACTTCCGATTCTCCCCATTCCGATGATGCCCAACGTTTTTCCGTAAAGCTCTGAACCGAGATAGGCTGTACGATTCCATTCCCGTGATTTTACAGAGATATTTGCCTGCGGGATATGTCTCATTAAAGCAGCAAACATCGCAAATGTATGTTCAGCTGTTGAGATCGTATTTCCATTTGGTGCGTTCACAACAATCACACCGTGTTTTGTTGCCTCATCAATATCAATGTTATCAACACCGACACCAGCTCTGGCTACGATCTTTAAAGAGGTCATCTTTTTAAACAGTTCTTCGGTTACTTTGGTGGCGCTTCTCACCAATAAAGCATCAAACGTATGCAATTCATCCTCAATTTCTGCGACATTTTTCTGAACAATTTCAATGAAATCTGCTTCCAATAATGGTTTTAGACCATCATCAGACATTTTATCTGATACTAAAACTCGAAACATGTAAGATTTCCTCCTAATAAAGTCATAAATATCTGATAATTTACCACATTCTATTAACGGTGTCAATCGATTTTGAGTGAAATACGAAAATTAAAAGTGAAAAAACTATGAATGTGCGGATTTTAGTTAACTTAAATGATGGGAAATTTTAATTGCTGAGGATAAATTGCGGTATTTTCCTGTACATCTCTCCATCTCTATATTATAATAATGTCAAAAATAATAAGATCAATCTTCGGGGCAGGGTGAAATTCCCTACCGGCGGTGATGAGTTATGCTCTAAGCCCGCGAGCCGTTTTTCGGCAGGATTCGGTGCGATTCCGAAGCCGACAGTATAGTCTGGATGGGAGAAGATGAAGGTTCCAAACGTTTTAAAAACTTTTTTTAAAACGTTTATTCGTCCTGCTATAAAAGCCCCGCTTTGTAAAAAAAGCGGGGCTTTTAAGCTTGAGGGCAAGGAAAGAACCAGTTCTCTTTTCGTGAGATATGATCGAAAAGGAGAGAGTAACAGTATGAATCACAAAAAAGTAAGGCGTCTTGTGTACATCAGTATGTTGAGCAGTATTGCATTTGTTTTAATGATGTTGAGTTTTCCGATTTTAGGAGCTTATCCTTACTTAAAAATGGATTTTAGTGATATTCCGGCATTGCTTGCTGTTATTTTGTACGGTCCAAGTGCAGGGATTACAGTTGAAGCGATTAAAGTTGTGCTGAACTACTTTATTGCAGGAAGTGCATCAGGTGTCCCGGTTGATCAAACCGCCAACTTTGTCGCCGGCGTTTTATTTATATTACCTACCGCTTTTTTCGTAAAGAAAATGGACTCAATCAAATTGTTTGTTACAGCACTTTTTGTGGGAACAATATTGATGGCCACCATCATGAGTATTTTAAATTATTTTCTGTTTATTCCAGCATACACTTGGTTTTTAAATGCACCAGCTTTATCAACAAACGCACTTAAGACGACAATCCTTGTGGGAATATTGCCGTTTAATTTAATAAAAGGTCTTGTAGTAACACTGGTGTTGACACCAATTTTTCTTCAGTTAAAACCATGGCTGAAAGAACATGTCCATATCGCCAAATAAATATATAGATGGATTAGACACTCGCAGTGTTAGCTTGTAGAGAACCAACACTTTTCTACAAGCTTTTTTATTTTATAAAACTAAAGACCTCTCGCACTTCTGATATAGAACATACAAATGGATATTGGAGTGTGAATAAACAAAATTTTAAACTAGAAAAACCTAGTAAATTTACATATCTTTCTTGCTGGGGTTTTTTCTGGATCGGAACTGTAATATGAAAAACGAGAGAAATTAAAAATCGTGATCATGAGAATGAGTGAAACACTATGCTGACAAACGGTATGGTATCAACATAACCGAAAAGAAAAAAGATAGGTCTCAGCTAGTTTAAGTATGCGTTTGAGAGTCATTGGTTAGAAAGTTCATCATAACCTCCGCCGTGTAAATCATCTAAGATAGCATCACCACTTGAAAGCAATAATAGCATGAGTTTTAAGATTGAAAGTAGTGTGCGCGAATGAAAATCGCGGAATTTGCTCGTTTTCCGCAGGCGATCCACGAGCTTTTCGAGCAGGAATCTCGCAATTCTGTTGTAAAGAACTTTCTCGGACAACCAAACACTCCTTCCTATATAAAGCTGCCAATCACCGCATGCTAAAAATAAAAATATCCGGCACATGGATACCGGATATTGCTACCTTCTATTCATGTTTAAGCGGGTCGCCTTCGAACGGTTCATCCGCTACTTTAATCGAATCAGTAGGACAGCCTTCGAACGCGTCCATCATATCTTCTTCTAGTACGTCTGGTACTTCGACAACACCTTTGTTATCATCAAGAGTGACAAACGCGATTCCTTCATCATCGTAGTCATAAATATCAGGAGCAGCTGCACCGCAAGCTCCGCATGCAATACACGTATCCTTGTCGACAATTGTATATTTTGCCATGAATCAAAAACCTCCCAGGTTGTTCTTCGTTGGAACAAATGGTTTAACTCTCTATCTATCCGATATGAAACCTATTCCCATTACTTATTGTAATGGTGTTAATCATACTTTTCAACTCAAAAATCTAAAAGCGCCCGCTTTTCACAAAGGGTTTACTGCTAACATCCCCCTTTTGTCTGACTTTAAACATCGATTTCTCTGCAAAATCTGTTAAAATAAAAAGAAGAAAATATCGATGTCTGGAAGAATATAGGTGGTGCTGTTGTGGCGATTCAATATATTGACGCGATTGTGCTTGACATCCTCTCGAGCATGCAAGGAGAGCGATCTCCAAGCGCGGTGTATCATCTTTTAAAAGGAAAAAAATCCTCACAGACGATTCAAGACACAAGGTTATTCTCACTTTCGAAATATTTCGGTTTTTGTTCATCACTGTCAAGAGATCGTTTAAATAGCAGTTTTCAAAGATTGATCCAAGAATCATTCATTACTGAAAAGAGAGGCTATATTCCAACAGAAAGCGGTGAAAAGGAACTTACCGCTTATTTCCGTCTGTATCCATGGCCTGCTCATTTTCATGGTGCGCATTATCAACGAACCGCCAAAATCATGTGGGATAGAATGTCTTTGTTGATTCAAGTTCTTTCAAACCATCTCCATGGCAAACAGGTTTATTTACCAATAACAAAAGATGGTCAGATTCAAAACTGGGTCAAAAAATTTCTGAAAAAACGAGATCCTGCAGAGATCTCAGCCCATTTTCATCACGAACTAAAGACAAAATTGATGGCACTTCATGATGAGAGGCAAGCCACTATTTTCGTACATTCTCTGACATCAGCTGTTAAAATTGGCTTGACATTTAAACAGCTTGCGGAACGGCTAGGTGTAGATGAATGGTACATATATGTTTTGTTTTGGGATGTTCTGCACTACTTTATTCAATCTGTTCAAAAAAGTGAAAGTCCGTTTTTTCAATTATTAATTGAAGGTCTACCTTTGCAAGATGGGTTGACAAAGTCGACAAAGGAGACTCTTTTTCTTATAAAACAAGGAAAAACAATTGATCGAATTGCACAAATTCGCCATTTAAAACGAGCGACGATTGAGGATCATATTGTCGAAATCGCTATTCATGATCCTGCTTTTTCTATAGAACCGTATATTTCAGAAGAAGAGCAAAAAACCATTACAGATTATGCTAGAATCAATCAAACCAGAAAAATCAGATTAATTAAAGAAGGACTCGGCAGTAGATATAGCTATTTTAAAATTCGTCTGGCCCTGTCGAAAGCGGTGGTATAATATGGATAAAATTCGGCAAACTTTATACGACTACTTTGGCTATCGTTCTTTTAAAAAGGGACAAAAAGCGATTATACAAAGTGTACTTGATGGTCATGATACCGTTGCCATGCTTCCCACTGGAGGTGGAAAATCATTGTGCTACCAACTTCCGGGTTTATTGTCTAGCGGAATGGTGATCATTGTTTCTCCATTGCTCTCTTTAATGGAAGATCAAGTGCAGCAATTGAAAATGCGCGGTGAAAAAAGAGTTGCATCATACAATAGTATGTTAAGCTATCAAGAAAAAACAGCAATTTTAAATCAGCTGCAGCATTTCAAATTTCTTTATATTTCGCCTGAAGCACTTCAGTCTAAACCGATCATCAATAGGCTGAAAGCGATTAAAGTCAGCCTTTTTGTCGTTGATGAAGCACACTGCATTTCTCAATGGGGACATGATTTCAGGCCTGATTATTCGAAGCTCGGTCATATTAAAGCCCAGTTTGGTGGTGCCGTTACACTCGCCTTGACAGCGACAGCAACAGCATCCACTTTAAAGGACATATCCAATCTATTAATGCTAAAACAGGAAAACTATCTGATCTATTCTGTTAATCGTCCGAATATTGCCCTTCACATTGAAGAGCTGGAGCATACTACTCAGAAAATAGCAAGGTTGGTTGAACTTGTTGGCAAACTTCAAGGACCTGGACTTGTTTATTGCCCAACGAGGAAATGGGCTGAAGATCTTGCTGATAGGATCAGTAAGGAGACAAGCCTGAGGACGAACTGTTACCATGGTGGGATGGAGACAGGAGATAGGGTCTTGATTCAGCAACAGTTTATTTGTCACCAGCTTGATATCGTTTGTTGTACAAATGCTTTTGGTATGGGTGTTGATACTGATATTCGATATGTCATTCATTTCAGTCTTCCGCAAACAGTGGAAGCTTACATGCAGGAAATTGGACGAGCTGGTCGAGATGGTGAGCAGAGCATCAGTATCCTCTTGAAAGCTCCAGGTGATGAAGAGCTGCAAAAACAATTAATTGAAATGGAAACCCTTAATCAAGAAGAAATTTATTATATATTTGACAAATTAACCGATATAAATGATGAACAACGCGCAAAAGAGATTCTGCTGCAAACAGGCTTAAATGAAACACAAGCACGTCATTTTCTGCATCTATATACAAAATTTCAGCGTTTAGGAATTGAAGGTCGAACGCACATTCATCAAGAAATGGTCGAGAGAAGCCGGTTGAAATTAAAAAGAATGTCAGCGTTTGTCCGCCTTACAAACGATCAAGGCTGCTTTCGAAAAGCACTGTTGGCCTATTTTAATGAGAACTGGGAACCTGATTTTGATCGTGAGGCAGCATGCTGTACGAATTGCGGATTAAACCTTGAAGCGTACATAAGTAGAGAAGTTCATCAACCATTGATCAATCAATTAACTGTCTGGGAGGAAGAATTGGATATGATATTTGCAACCAGTCGTGATTGTTTATGCTAAAAAAGCAAACTGATATCATTCATCAGCTATCAGATAGAGAAATGCTGAAACAGCTCTATTTTTCTCAACTGCTAATGCTTGTCTTCGCAGGCTTATTCGGTGTGTTCTTGTTTCACGATTTAGATGAGTTCTTTTCACTTTGGAAAATATTCGATCAAAACATTCTAATTTATGGTGTGCCGATCGCCATTTTTGCCATACTTATCGATCTAGCAGTGATGAAATGGGTCCCCAAGCATATGTATGATGATGAAGGGATTAATGAGAAACTTTTTCGAAATCGTTCATATCCGCATATTTTGATTCTTACCCTGTTCATCGCAGTTACTGAAGAGGTTTTGTTTAGGGGGGTCATTCAGACCCATTTTGGCATTTGGCTCGGTAGCATTATTTTCGCACTTTTGCATTTTCGTTATTTAGGGAAATGGTTGCTTTTTTTAATGGTTATATCCATCAGTTTTCTGCTCGGTCTGAGCTTTGAACAGACAGGTAATTTAATGGTTCCGATAACAGCACATTTTCTAATTGATTTTGTATTTGCGTGTCAGATTCGTTTTCAACACGTAAGGAGGAGTTTACATGGCAGAGATGTCAAGAATAAAGAGGAAGAAATTGGAACAGGACCAAACTCAGACTGATCTAGATCAAAAAGAGCAGACAGAGTTAGAGCTCCTTGGAGATGAATTTCCTTCTAGACGGTCTTATCATAAAAAAAAGAAAAACAGGAAAAAAAAGACTCAAAATAGAAACCCGTTATTCACAATTCTTGCTGTCTTGTTTTTCTTTATTCCAATTATTGTCTTTATCGTGTTCATGTACATGATCAATCAAGATCAATCAGATCCTCACCAATATGATGATGTGTTTTACGAGAATGACTTAAAAAAAACATCGGAAATAGATGAAAGAATGACAGATTGGCACAATCAAATAATTGTCTTCCTAGTTAAAAAAACAAGAACTGCTTAAAGAATGGCAAAAATCCAGGGGGAACACGGTATCATTAAGCTTACACCAACATATGATGATAATAATCAATGGGACAAGGTGTGAGGACTTTGAAAAGTGTATTTGATCAGCCAGATCAATATATGGACGAACCAACAAAACAAATGCTTCTTGCCTTAATTAAGAAAAAACAGAAATATGAAAATTATGCGAGGCAATCTTTTAGGTGGCAGATGTCTGCTCTTGCTTGCGCTCTTTTGTTCTGCTTATTTTTAGCCGGACAAGGGATTGGTCATAACAGCATTGTCACAGAAGTCTTAAACGACTCTATTTATCTGTTGTTAATAATGGCATCCGCGTTTGCATACAGCACTGCTTATTATTTTAAAAAGAAAGAAGAAAAAGCAGAAGGGGAGTTCCACAAACTAAGGTGTGAGATCATTCAGAAAAGCACAGATTTATGGCCTTATCCTGAAGAATGGAAATCAAGGGAAGCTATTTTTAAGTTAATGAAACAACAATACGATATCAATTTGTATTTTGAAAGTAAATAACTAGAGTCCAAAAATGGGGAATGAAGATGATTTATTTAATCTGTTTTTGTATGGCAGTTTTGATAGGGTTGAGTGTATTGATTTGGAACATGTCAATCATCGCCAAGGAAGATCGCATCATAAAAAATGTCTTTTCGGTTGATCGTTTAACAGGGACTAAAACATTAAACATCTTTTTTATTTCCGATATACACAGACGTAAGATTCATGATGACATCATTGATAAAGTGAAAGACCACGGAGTGGACTTGGTGTTGATCGGGGGCGATCTTGCAGAGCAAGGCGTTCCAATGACGAGAATTGAAGAAAACATTAAAAAGTTGGCAAGTTTAGGGAGAATCTATTTTGTATGGGGAAACAATGATTATGAAATCGATCAGCAGTTGTTATCTCATATTTTTAAGACATATCATGTCACAGCCCTTCGAAATCAATCTGTTATTTATGAACACGACGGGCAAGTGGTCAATATTATCGGTGTCGATGATATAAGGCTTGAATTGGATGATTACCCAAAAGCGGTACAGGATATCCGTCAGGGAGCGCTGTCTCTTTTGTTGTCACACAATCCGGCGATACATCATCAAATAGAAGATAAAGACGGGATTGATATCATCTTAAGCGGCCATACTCATGGCGGTCAAATCCGCATTGGCAAATTTGGGTTTTACGAAAAAGGTGGAACTGGAATCATCAATCAGTCTAAATATTTGATCAGTAATGGCTATGGAACGACAAGGCTGCCATTAAGGCTTGGAGCACGACCTGAAACACATCTTATTCAACTTGTTCCTAAAAGTAGCTGACCTGAGCAATCGTTCTGTTTTTTACTGTTTACATAAAAAAACATCATTCTGCTTGTCTTACGATGAAACACAGTGTAAACTGGTATCAAAATTAAGAACCTATGACTCATCATCTCCATATAATAAGATATATGATGTGTGCAAGAAGAGCAGGAGGGAACGATATGCGGCTTGAGCGTCTAAATTATAATAAGATCAAAATCTTTTTGACAATTGATGATCTGACAGACCGTGGGCTGACGAAAGAGGACCTTTGGAAAGATTCATTCAAAGTTCAGCAGTTGTTTAAAGATATGATGAATGAAGCGAATACAGAGCTTGGATTTGAAGTGAATGGCTCAATCGCTGTGGAAGTATATTCTCTTCAGGCACAAGGAATGGTCATCATTGTCACTAAAAATCAAGATTCAGATGAAGATGATCATGATTATGATGAGGATTATATAGAAATGCAAGTCAAGCTTGGTGAAAGTGTTGATATTATATATGAATTTCAAACATTCGAACATCTAATTGAACTAGCTAAAAATCTCGATCGGATCGGGATTCATGGCGGAACAGTTTATCATTATGAAGATCGATATTTTTTAAGCTTGGATGATTTTGACTCACATTCTGTTGATGGTGTAATTTCGATTTTAGCTGAATACGGCTCCCCAACGACTTTAACGATTCACAGACTTCAAGAATATGGAAAAATTATTATGAATCAAAATGCTGTTCAGATGATTCAAACATACTTTAAGTAGCATTTAGTGCTAGTATTTTCCGCTGCTGTTTACAGCAGTTTTTTTCTGTGGAAGAAAGAATATGTAAAAATTGTTTTTTTCTTTGCATGCTTAGTGTGAGGGTGTATACTTATGTCTGAAAGGACAACATGCCAGAAAGACTTTAGGGGGTAAACTTATCATGGTAGCCGATCAAAACACCGGTCAAACTGAAGAAAATACACACGATGTTTTAAAATCAACACAAACGGTGATACATAAGGCGCTTGAAAAATTGGGGTATCCAGAAGAAGTGTATGAGTTATTAAAAGAACCGATCCGTTTCTTAACGGTTAAAATTCCGGTTCGTATGGATGATGGGACTGTAAAAATTTTTACGGGCTATCGGGCTCAGCACAATGATGCTGTAGGGCCGACAAAAGGCGGCATTCGCTTTCATCCGCAAGTCACAGAAAAAGAAGTTAAAGCGCTTTCGATTTGGATGAGTTTGAAGTGTGGAATCATTGACCTTCCATATGGAGGTGGAAAAGGCGGGATTATTTGTGATCCAAGGGATATGTCTTTTCCTGAATTAGAACGGTTAAGCAGAGGTTACGTTAGAGCGATTAGTCAAATTGTTGGACCAACAAAAGATGTGCCTGCTCCTGATGTTTTTACCAATTCACAGATTATGGCATGGATGATGGATGAGTATTCCAGAATCGATGAATTTAATTCTCCGGGATTTATCACCGGCAAACCGCTCGTTCTGGGAGGTTCTCATGGTCGAGAATCTGCGACTGCGAAGGGAGTTACAATCTGCATTAAAGAAGCGGCGAAGAAAAAAGGCATCGATATTGAAGGGGCTTCTGTCGTTGTGCAAGGATTCGGAAATGCGGGTAGTTACCTTGCTAAATTTATGTATGATGCAGGGGCAAAGATTGTTGGTATTTCAGATGCGTATGGCGGACTATATGATCCTGAAGGTCTTGATATTGATTATTTGCTTGATCGCCGTGACAGCTTCGGAACCGTTACTAAACTTTTTAATGATACGATTACAAATCAGGAACTGCTGGAACTTGAATGTGATATTTTAGTACCAGCAGCGATAGAAAACCAAATTACTGTCCAAAATGCGCATCATATAAAAGCAAAAATCGTTGTTGAAGCTGCTAATGGTCCGACAACACTTGAAGCAACGAAAATTCTTTCTAAGCGTGATATCCTCCTTGTACCTGATGTATTGGCCAGTGCAGGTGGTGTCACAGTGTCTTATTTTGAATGGGTTCAAAATAATCAAGGTTTTTACTGGACTGAAGAGGAAGTCGAAGAAAGATTGGAAAAAATGATGATCAAGTCGTTTAATAACATTTATGAAATGGCACATAATCGTAGGATTGATATGAGGCTTGCCGCCTACATGGTGGGTGTCCGTAAGATGGCAGAAGCCTCTAGGTTCAGGGGTTGGATCTAAGCCTAAGCATTTGCAACACAGCAAAAAATCTCCTATCATTAAATAGGAGATTTTTTGATTTGCCGGACATGACAGGAGTGAACAGAGCATGAAAGAAGAAAAAGTCATCATTATTGGGGCTGGTCCCTGTGGGCTTTCGACAGCTATTGCGATGCAGCAAATGGGGATCGATGCACTTATCATCGAAAAAGGGAATATTGTAAACAGCATTTATCATTATCCCACTCATCAAACCTTTTTTAGTTCCAGTAATAAGTTGGAAATCGGAGATGTGGCTTTTATTACAGAGCGGCATAAACCAGTCAGAAATGAAGCACTTACCTATTATAGAGAAGTCGCTAAACGGAAAAGCTTGAGAATTAACGCATTTGAAAAAGTCCATTCGGTCAAGAAAACGGATCAAAACCGATTTTTAGTGGAAACTTCAAAGAATACCTATTTGGCTTCATTTTGTATTGTCGCAACCGGATACTATGACAATCCAAATAAAATGAATATCCCTGGTGAAGATCTTTCAAAGGTGTTTCATTATTTTAAAGAAGCCCATCCGTATTTTGATAAAGATGTTGTCGTGATCGGTGGAAAAAACTCGAGTGTAGATGCGGCTATGGAACTTGTGAAGGCGGGTGCACGAGTCACAGTTTTGTACAGAGGGAAACAATATTCAGATAGTATCAAACCGTGGATCCTGCCCGAATTTGTTTCGCTAGTAAAACACGGAAAAATCCATATGGAGTTCGGTGCCATTGTAAAAGAAATTACTGACGATCAGTTAATTTATACAAATCTTTTAAATGAAGAGATCATGATTAAAAATGACTTTGTCTTTGCGATGACAGGTTATCATCCTGACCACGGCTTTCTGAAAAAGATGGGGGTCGAAATTGATGCTGAATCAGGCCGTCCTTTTTTTAACGCAAATACATTGGAAACAAATGTAGAAGGTATATTTATTTCTGGAGTTATTGTGGCAGGCAATAATGCCAATGAAATCTTTATTGAAAATGGACGGTTTCATGGTGGGATGATTGCAGAAGAACTAAAAAAACGTGTTTAAAATGAATAATAAAATGGGATGTATGAGGAACTGTCTAAAAAGTCCTTTATCAACTTGAATTAGGGGGAATGGCGAGACCTCGCAGGAGCAAGGAAAGCGAGCATATTCCCCATTTTTTATTGATCCATACTACTTCAGGGCGTCCCCCGTTTTTTAATTTCAAAACATTTCAAATTATGGTAGGATAGAATCAGTTGAAAAGGAAAGAGGTTTCCTCATGTTCGGAATTATTTCCGCAGGCTTAGCTCCTGGAATCGCCTTATTGATGTATTTTTACTTAAAAGAAAAATATGAATCAGAGCCATTTCATATGGTGATTCGTCTTTTTATCCTCGGGGTTTTACTGGTTTTTCCGACGATGTTTATTCAATATGTGTTAGAAAAAGAACACATTTCGTCTGGCAAGTTTGTGATGTCGTTTTTATCTTCTGGACTATTAGAAGAATTTCTGAAATGGTTTTTACTAATGGTCAGTATTTATCACCATGACTATTTCGATGAACATTATGATGGCATTGTATATGGGTCAAGTCTATCATTAGGATTTGCCACACTGGAAAATGTCTTATACTTAATTGGAAATGGGGTTGAGCATGCATTTGGGCGCGCTTTACTTCCTGTATCAAGCCATGCATTATTTGGTGTTATTATGGGTTTTTATATTGGCAAATCACGATTTTCAAATCGTAAAATACAGATAAAATGGCTGCTATTTTCACTTTTTTTACCCGCTATATTACATGGTCTATATGACTACATTCTTCTATCTTTGAACAATTGGATCTATTTTATGTTGCCGTTTATGATATTTCTCTGGTGGTTTGGTTTACAAAAAGCTAAAAAAGCTCGTTCATTAAACGAAAATGAAAATTCGCTGCATCTTTAAAGATCGGCAACCTCTAAGGCATACAAAGGACAAACATTGTCCATTCTGTCTCAAGACTTAAACACGAAAACAGTACTCGCCGGACTGGTAAGATCGTCCAAATATATCCAAGTAGAAAAATAGCATCCTACAAGAAATTACCCAACATTTGAGAGCGACCTTGTCCTGTTTGCTCGATTTTTCCCCATTAATAATTTGATCCGATCCGTTTTATTTTGCTTCTCTACAGGCATTTAGCGAAAAAAGCGTCTGCATATCGTCAATTGTATGAAAGCGGCAGCTCATCAGTGGGTAGCCTCTTTTTTTTACGTTAAAACCAGTTTTTTATTGTGATGAAATAGAAAGGAAAGAGTGTATAAAATTTGTCTCGTTACACAAGATATGCATACAAAAATGCTGGAGGAGGCTTAAAACATGAAGTCGAAAAGATCTTTCTGTTTGACTATCATTTTTTCCACCCTCATTGCTGTTGGATTATCACTTTCATTCAGTCAAACGAGCTTTGCCTTTTCTCAACAAATCATACAGCGAGGGGCAACTGGGGATGATGTAATTGAACTACAAGCAAGACTTCAATACAACGGCTATTATCATGGAAGAATTGATGGTGTTTATGGATGGACAACATACTGGTCAGTTCGGAATTTTCAACATCAGTTTGGATTAAAGGAGAGAGATGGTCTTGTCGGTCCGAAAACTAAAAAACATCTAATAAATCACACAAAATATTACAGTTATTATGTGCATAAACAGCTTAGAAAGGGAAATAAATTTACGCACTATGGAGGTCTCCCGTTAAAATATCAGACAAAGCCTTCCAAAAGAGTACAGCAGCAAGCAAGAAGAAGAGCAGAAGCCAAGCAGCGTCAAATACCTCAGCCGCTTCCAAAGCAAGGTGTAACGCAAAAGCAAGCTGGTCCTGCTCAGCCGAAGAAACAAGTAACACCAAAGACTGCACAACCGCCAAAAACAACGCCGAAAAAACAAGCGCCGAAAATAACAGCAAAAAAACGAACACCGAAAACAGCAGCGAAAAAACGAACACCAAAAAGACAAGATGCTGTCGCGGCTAACATGCCAGGTGGATTTTCCAACAATGAGATTAACCTTTTAGCACAGGCTGTATATGGTGAGGCACGTGGTGAGCCGTATAACGGTCAAGTCGCTATTGCAGCCGTTATCTTAAACCGGCTCAACAGCGCGACTTTCCCTAATTCAGTTGCAGGCGTTATTTTCGAGCCGCTTGCATTCACAGCAGTGGCAGACGGTCAAATTTATATGACACCTAATAAAACTGCGAAAAAAGCTGTTTTGGATGCGATTAATGGGTGGGATCCTTCTGAAAATGCTTTATATTATTTTAACCCTGCCACAGCCACAAACAAATGGATATGGGGGAGGTCTCAAATTAAGAGAATTGGCAAACACATTTTCTGCGAATAAAAGTGAGGTGGTATGAATGATCAGAGGAATTTTAATTGCCATTTTAGGAGTCGCTATTGTTGGAACAAGCTACTGGGGTTATAAAGAACATCAAGAGAAGTCTGCTGTGTTATTACATGCAGAAAATAATTATCAAAGGGCTTTTCACGATTTAACATATCAAGTGGATAAGTTACATGATAAAATTGGCAGCACACTTGCAATGAACAGTAAAAAAACACTATCTCCTGCCTTAGCTGAAGTGTGGAAAACAACATCTGAAGCACATCAAGATGTAAGCCAGCTTCCACTTACATTAATGCCATTTAATAAAACAGAAGAGTTTTTAGCGAATATAGGTAACTTTAGCTATAAAACAGCTATTCGTGATCTTGAAAAAGAGCCGTTAAGTAAAAAAGAGTATGCCTCTTTAAATCGTCTGTATAAAAACGCAAATGACATCCAAAATGAGCTTCGTAAAGTTCAACACCTTATTATTGATAATAATTTAAGATGGATGGATGTTGAACTTGCACTAGCATCTGGTCAAAAGCAAAGTGATAATACGATTATTAATGGGTTTAAAACAGTTGAAAAAAGTGCTAGTGCATTTTCCGAGACCGGCTTTGGTGTAGCACAAACAAGTATAAAAAAAGAAAATCAAGGGTTCCAACATTTAAAAGGCAAAAAGATAACAGAAAAAGAAGCACGAAAGATCGCTCAGAAGTTTGCTCCTGACAAAAATTATAATATAAAAGTGGTGAAAAGCGGTAAAAGGGCAAAGAAAGATATTTTTAGCATCAGTATGCACGATTCTGATCAAAAAGCGGATATATATATGGACATCACTGAAAAAGGTGGGTATCCTGTCTATTTAATCCAAAACAAAAAGATTAATCGTGAAAAAATCAGTTTAAACGATGCATCACATCGTGCCATGCAATTTTTGAAAAAGAATGGTTATGATACAAAAAATCTAACAATGGATGAAAGTGCTCAATACGACGGAGTCGGTGTATTTTCATTTGTTCCTTTACAGAATGGAGTGTGGCTTTATCCTGACAGCACCCGGATCAAGGTAGCGCTTGACGATGGAGAAATTGTCGGTTTCTCTGCAAAAGATTATTTGACCTCCCACAAGCAAAGAAAATTGCCAAAACCTAAATTGACTCCTGAGAAAGCAAAGAGAAGTCTGAATCCGAATGTGAAAGTTCAGGAAACGCGCCTTGCTCTTATTACGAATGATCTTTCAGACGAGGTTCTATGTTATGAGATATTAGGAACGATTGAAAACGATACCTTCCGTATGTTTATCAATGCGAATGATGGAAGTGAAGAGAAAATAGAGAAAATGAAAAACGTCGAACCAATTTATAAAGACCTATAAAAAAGTCTATAAAAGGGAAAAGGCGCTGATATGTCTTTTCCTTTTTATATTGGAATATTTCATAGTGAACCTTTCCATACTGAATATATATCATGTGAACATATCGGAGGAACATAAAATGAAAACCTTTGAACGCTTATTATTTAAAATTCTCATCCTTCAAGGAGTGATTTTAATAGGTGTACAACTTCTTTTTCATTTTTCACAGGCAGAACCTTATTTGTCAAAGGTTGTGCAGTATGAAGGCGTCAATAAATTGAATGTTGAAGAATGGATCGAGACATTTAAACCGTAAATCAAAAATCTCCCCTTTTTTGCTTAGAACGTGATACAATCCAATAAGGAGTACCAGACTAGCAAGGAGAGGAACTATGGAAAAGAAAATATCGATTGCAATTGACGGTCCTGCAGCTGCCGGAAAAAGTACTGTGGCGAAAATTGTAGCCCAAAAAAAATCTTATGTTTATATCGATACAGGTGCCATGTATCGAGCGATTACGTATTTAGCCTTGAAAAATGGTGTTGATCCTGCGAATGAACAAGGTTTGACGGCACTTTTAAAAGACTCAAATATTGATCTTTTAGTATCCGCAGATGGAAAACAGAAGGTTTACATTGCCGGTGAAGATGTAACAGAAGCCATTCGCACAGATGAAGTGAGCAACCAAGTGTCACTTGTTGCTAAACATCGAGGCATTCGTGAAGAAATGACAAAGAGACAACAGCAACTTGCCCAAAAAGGCGGAGTCGTGATGGATGGCCGCGATATCGGAACCCATGTTCTTCCTGGTGCGGAAGTGAAAATTTTCTTGCTAGCCTCAGTGGAAGAGCGGGCAAAGCGTCGCTTTGAAGAAAATATTAAAAAAGGGTACAATGTAAATTATGAAACGCTTGCAGAAGAAATTAGAAGACGGGATAAGCTTGACTCAGAGCGGGAAATCTCCCCTTTGAAAAAGGCGGATGATGCACTGGAAATTGATACGACATCATTATCCATTGAAGAAGTAGCTGAGAAAATTTTGCAAGTGGTTGACAAAAAGGTTAAAAAATAAAAAAAACGAGAAAAAAGACCTTTTTGATTTAACGTTTTGACTTGACAAATACAGGCTTTTATTAGAAGTTAGTAATAATCAATCATTTTATAGAACATTCAAATATCTATTTTTGAATGGTTCTCTAATACATATTCGGTCATCTGAATTTACGGATACCGTTTTCAAAAAGCTGTGTAGGTTTGGACCAAGGAGGTTATTGAAATGACAGATGAAATGAATCAAATTGATGTTCAAGTACCAGAGGTTGGAGATGTAGTGAAAGGTATTGTGACTAAGGTTGAGGATAAACATGTCGATGTTGACGTTCCCAACTGTAAACAAACCGGTATTATTCCAATTAGTGAATTATCAAGTCTTCACGTTGAAAAAGCAGCAGATGTTGTAAATGTAAATGATGAGCTTGAGCTAAAAGTCACAAAAGTTGAAGAAGATGCTTTGATTTTATCTAAACGTGCTGTTGATGCAGACCGCGCTTGGGAAGACCTAGAGAAAAAATTCGAATCAAAAGAAGTTTTTGAAGCTGAAGTAAAAGACGTCGTTAAAGGCGGTCTTGTTGTTGATATTGGTGTGCGCGGGTTTATTCCTGCTTCACTTGTGGAAGCGCACTTTGTTGAAGAATTTACTGACTACAAAGGAAAAACACTGACATTAATTGTAGTGGAGCTTGACAGAGATAAAAACCGTGTCATTTTATCTCATCGGGCAGTTGTTGAGCAACAGCAGGTAGAAAGAAAACACGAATTTTTACAAACACTTGAAGCAGGACAGGTTCTTGATGGGAAAGTTCAGCGTCTGACAGATTTCGGTGCATTTGTTGATATCGGTGGGATTGATGGACTAGTCCATATTTCACAACTTTCACATGCACATGTTGAAAAACCATCTGATGTTGTTGAAGAAGGTCAGGATGTTAAAGTGAAAGTTCTGTCCGTTGACCGTGACAATGAACGGATTTCATTATCGATTAAGGAAACACTTCCTGGACCATGGGCTAATATCGGTGAAAAAGTAAAATCGGGAGATATTTTAGACGGTAAGGTTCAGCGTTTAGTAAGCTTTGGGGCTTTCGTTGAAGTGCTTCCAGGTGTTGAAGGACTTGTTCACATTTCACAAATCTCCAATAAGCACATTGGTACACCTCATGAGGTGCTTGAAGAAGGTCAGGATGTTAAAGTGAAAGTTCTTGATGTGAATGAAGATGAAGAACGCATTTCTTTAAGCATGAAAGAGCTCGAAGAAAATGATAAATCTGAACAGGAAGATTATCGCCAATATCAAGCTAAAGAAGAATCTTCCGGATTCCAGCTTGGTGAAATGATTGGAGATAAACTGAATAAATATAAATAATTTGGTGATAAATGTGACGCGAGCCGAGAGAAAAAAAGAGCATATTGAACATGCCCTGCAAACAAAACAAAACCGTTTGACAGGATTTGATGATATTACATTTGTTCATGTCAGCCTCCCGGAAACGGCATTGTCACAAGTTGATATATCAACCAAGATAGGCGAACTGTTTCTAAGTTCGCCTATTTTTATCAATGCGATGACAGGAGGCGGCGGACAACAAACACTTGAAATTAATAGGGCTTTAGCAAGAGCAGCTGCTATAACAAATATACCGATTGCAGTAGGCTCGCAAATGTCTGCAATAAAAAATCGTGATGAGCGCCCCTCATATGAGATTGTCAGAAAGGAAAATCCTAAAGGGTTTGTCTTTGCCAATCTCGGCAGTGAAGCGACGGTTGAGCAGGCGAAACAGGCAATCGACATGATTGAAGCAGATATGCTTCAGATTCACCTGAATGTTGTACAGGAAATCGTCATGCCTGAAGGAGATCGCTGCTTTTCTGGTCGTTTGCACAAAATCGAGGAGATTTGTCAAAAAGTCAGGGTGCCTGTTTCTGTTAAGGAAGTCGGCTTTGGAATGAGCAAAGAAACTGCAACAAAACTGTTTCGTGCAGGTGTGACTGCTGTAGATGTCGGTGGCTTTGGCGGGACAAATTTCTCAGAAATAGAAAATTCACGCAGAAAAAAAACAATTGATTTTTTCAATGATTGGGGCATTACAACTGCCAGCAGTGTCGCAGAAGTTAGTTCTGCCTGTTCAGTTCATCCGATCATTGCATCAGGAGGTATTCATGATGCTCTTGATGTGGCGAAATCAATCGCTTTAGGAGCATCTGCAGCTGGTATGGCTGGCTATTTTCTAAAAGTACTGAAAGAGTCTGGTGAAGACGCTTTAATTGAAGAAATTGGACATGTGATAAAAGATTTGAAGAGAATTATGACTGTATTAGGATCGAACACGATCGAAGACCTTCAAAAGACCACTCTTGTCTTAAAAGGGGATACGTATCATTGGTTAAAAATGAGGGGAATGGATCCTTCTAAGTATAGCAGGCGCTAAATATTTTATACGGTATGAGTTCACGCCAGAACTCATGCCGTTTTTTTAATGACTTGCAAAACCTCCGGCTACATTATCTAAGAATGTATGCCCTCGTGAAGCACAAAGTATCACTTAGTTTTTGTCTCAAAGTACAGAAGACAAATGATTTGTGGAAAATATAGAAGAACATTAGGCAAAAAATAAGATATTTATACGGAACGGAAAGGTGTCATCATCCATAAAGCAAGATCACATCCATATGTTAGTAAGTATCCCGCCAAAATGAAGTATCTCTCAATTCATTGGTTACTTAAAAGGAAAAAGCAATCTGATAATACTTGATCGACATACCAACTTGAAATATTGATGCGGGAATCGGAAATTCAAGTGTCGAGGTTTCTACGTCGATACCTAGAAATCAGCTAAAAGATGACTATCATAGCAGATTGTTTGAAGCATACGCCCCATCTACGGGAGAGAAAAATCGGAAGAAATAAAGTAGTTCTTTAAAATGAGTAAGTGGATGTGGTGCAGAAAGGAACCTCTTTTAGGACCGGGGCTGGTAACAAAGGCTTTCCGCCGCAAAACAAGGTACTGTCAAAAAATCTCTATCAACATGAATCAGCTAGCAAATCCCCCCAATTTTTATTCATTCACACGACTTTCAGCAGGTCCCCTTGATTTTGTTTAAAATCTCAAAACGAACCGAAGGAGCTATAACCTAATAAAAAAAGGAGCAGTCTAAAAAGTCCTTTTTCAACATAAATCAGGGGGAATTGCGAGACTCCCGCGGAAAGCTAGCAAATTCCCCAATTTTTATTTATCCACACGACTTTCAGGACAGCCCCTACATCTTTTAAGAATTCCGTTTTCTGGCTTCTTCAGCACTTTCTAAAGAAGCAGCACCATTGTGCTCGATTGACTGATCACGATCAGATTCAGTTCTCCGCTGTTTTTTTAATTTTTTTTCCTGCCGATCTTTTCCCACTTCTGTTCACTCCTTGTTTCACGTTTAAAAACCTTTTTGTCATCCAATACTTCATAATGGAGGTTGAAAAAATGGATGAGTTCTACTATTTTTGGTCAATGTGGATGATGTGGGTTTTGACAACTTTTATTCTTGAGAAAAATAAAACCCGTCTCTTGACCTCAGCTTTTATTTTGCTCAACATCACATTAAGTATGTATCAGTTGAAGATTATTTTGTTTTTTAATGTTGCTTATTTATTGTTTTATACAGGTGGATATGTGTTGGGGGGGTATTTTTCACTATATAAAAGTATAAGACGATTATTTATTCACTTAACAATGGTTTTTGCTTATGGTTTTGTTTTTCTTTTTGCATTATATGATCCAGTTTGGTTTATCCTAAAACCTGAGTGGTTGATCATTATGCTATTTGTCATGCTGACGGTGGCTTTTGAAAAAAGGTTTGTTAACCGCTTAGTGATGTTTACTCTTGGCATGTGTCAAGGAGAGTTTTTATATGCTCTTGTACTCAAGAAGATTTATGCAGATGTGATGGTCGGGGGATTCACTTGGCTATCAATGTGTTCGGGGGGTGTCGTTTTAATTTGGGGTATTTCCCAATATGAACAGCTTATGCAGTATATTTACCAAAAACGGAAACGAATCAATAAAGGAGCAACAAAAATGTCATGAGTCAGTATACCTATCCGATTATCTTAGGCATTCTTGCTGGAATTGTTGTTAGATTGTACATGTTAAGAACGGATTACCGCCAGTATCCCACTTATCTGCACGGCAAAACGATACATATCGCGCTGGCACTTATTGCTGCAAGTATTGGTTCGATCATCATACCTTCTATATTAAAATCGGATTATACTGCGATCACATTCTTAACGTTGGCTGCAAGTCAATTCAGGGATGTCCGCAATATGGAACGAGAAACTTTGACACAATTAGATGGGTATGAACTTGTTTCAAGAGGCAGCACTTATATTGAAGGGATTGCGATCGCTTTTGAAAGTCGGAATTACATTGTAATATTTACGTCGCTTCTGACTACTTTAAGTTACATTATCTTCTCATCGATCTGGGCGGGATTAGTAATGGCATTGTTGTGTTTAATTGCAGGGAAAGTTTTGATGTCAGGCAGTTTTATAAAAGACATCGTTGATATCGAATATAAAAAACCACATTTTGATGGGAAGGGGCTTTATGTGGAAGATATTTATATTATGAACATCGGACTTCCTGAGAAACAAAAGCTCATTCTTGAACACGGTATGGGGTTTATTTTGAAGCCGAAAAACTTTAATGCTGCGGTAACGATCGCAAACCTTGGTCAGAGGCAGGCGATTTTGTTTGATGTCTCTAATGTGCTTGGTGTTTACCGGGATACTGGCGAACCAGCTCTCACACCTTTGGCGAAAAGGGATATAGATGATGGAAGAGTTGCGGTCTTTGTTTTACCTGCTATACAGGATAAGGAAACAGCCATCAAGGTCATTGGAAATGTACCGACGCTTGAAAATGCGATCCGCATGCCGATGGAGTTTATCAATGAAAAGCATAAAAAGGTGATTCGATGAGTCAGTCAATTGAGAAATATATACTAGCAGTCGTCACAACGAAACGCGATCGGATCATTGGAGGTACAGCAGTATTTTTTTGTGATAGTCAAGAAGAAATGAATACGTATGCTAAAAGTCTTGAAGCAATTCTTGATGGAATTGCCCACGGAATTGGAGATGACCTCTACTTGATTGTAAAACATTTTTAATTACAGTTGTGATCTTCTTAGAAATTGATATAATATATTAGTTAAGCCCTTCTGTGTTGAGAAAAAGAAGGGCTTCTTTCTGAACATTGATGAGAAAATGCTTCGAAGAGAATTGAAAGGAAGGGTTCTATGGGAAAACCTGTCGTAGCCATAGTTGGAAGACCCAATGTTGGGAAGTCTACGATTTTTAACCGGATTGCAGGCGAAAGAATTTCAATTGTGGAAGATACACCTGGTGTGACCCGGGATCGGATATATAGTTCTGCCGAATGGCTGAATCATGATTTTAATCTGATTGATACCGGGGGAATTGAAGTTGGTGATGAACCGTTTTTAGCACAAATTCGACATCAGGCTGAAATCGCTATGGAAGAAGCGGACGTCATTATTTTTATGACGAATGGACGCGAAGGTGTCACTAGTGCAGATGAAGAAGTGGCAAAAATATTATATCGAACAAAAAAACCTGTTGTTCTTGCGATTAATAAACTTGATAATCCTGAAATGAGAGCAAATGTCTATGATTTTTATTCACTCGGCTTTGGTGAACCTTTCCCGATTTCAGGTACACATGGACTTGGATTAGGCGATTTACTTGATGCTGTTAGTGAACATTTTAAAAACATACCTGAGACTAAATATGAAGATGAAGTGATTCAATTTTGTCTGATAGGCCGGCCGAATGTGGGAAAATCATCGCTTGTGAACGCCATGCTTGGGGAAGATCGCGTGATTGTCAGCAATATCGCTGGGACGACACGTGATGCCATTGATACAAGGTTTACATACAATCAACGCGATTTTGTCATTGTTGACACTGCTGGGATGAGAAAGAAAGGAAAAGTCTATGAGTCAACAGAAAAATATAGTGTGCTCAGAGCTTTAAAAGCGATTGATCGTTCAGAAGTTGTTGCGGTTGTGTTGGACGGTGAAGAGGGTATTATTGAACAGGATAAGCGAATTGCCGGATATGCACATGAAGCAGGGAAAGCCGTTGTGGTGATTGTGAATAAATGGGATGCGGTTGAAAAAGATGAAAGTACGATGAAAGAATTTGAACAAAATATAAGAGACCACTTTCAATTTTTAGATTATGCGCCAGTTTTATTTATGTCAGCATTAACGAAAAAGCGGATCCATACATTGATGCCCGCAATCATTACCGCGAGTGAAAACCACTCGATGAGGGTTCAAACCAATATTTTAAATGATATTATCATGGATGCGGTAGCGATGAATCCAACGCCGACTCATAATGGACAACGTTTAAAAATCTATTATGCGACCCAAGTGGCTATCAAGCCGCCGACTTTTGTTGTGTTTGTTAATGATCCCGAGCTTATGCATTTTTCTTATGAGCGATTTTTAGAGAATCGGATCCGTGATGCGTTCGGATTCGAGGGAACACCCATCAAAATTTTCGCAAGAGCAAGAAAATAAAAGAGGTGTAAGGAAATGAAAAAAGTAACCATTCTTGGAGCTGGAAGCTGGGGAACAGCATTATCACTCGTATTAGCAGATAACCGTTATGATGTGACGGTATGGGGAAATCGAGAAGAACAAATTCAGCAAATCAATGAACAGCATGAAAACAGCGATTATTTGCCAGGTGTCAAGCTACCTGAAACAGTAAACGCCACAATGGATTTGCAGGCGGCACTAACCGGTATTGACACCGTGATTATAGCTATACCAACAAAAGCAATTCGCGAAGTACTTAGACAAGCAGTGCCTTTCATTAAGAAAAAAATCATTTTTGTTCATGTTTCTAAAGGGATTGAGCCTGACTCACTGCTAAGAATTTCAGAAATGATGGAAGAAGAAATACCAGCAGATATTAGAAAAGACATTGTTGTTCTCTCTGGTCCAAGTCATGCTGAGGAAGTAGGCTTGCGCCATCCAACAACAGTGACAGTTTCTGCACAAAACAACATTGAAAATGCACAAGCGATACAAGATATGTTTATGAATCAGAACTTTCGGGTGTATACAAATCCTGATATTATCGGAGTCGAGCTAGGAGGTTCCTTGAAAAATGTCATTGCGCTTGCCGCTGGTATTACAGACGGTTTAGGTTATGGTGATAATGCAAAAGCTGCGTTGATTACACGAGGTTTGGCAGAAATCGCTCGTTTAGGAACAAAGATGGGCGGAAACCCGCTAACATTTTCTGGTCTGACGGGAATTGGAGACCTTATTGTAACATGTACAAGTGTCCATTCACGAAATTGGCGTGCCGGTAATATGCTAGGTAAAGGCTGTAAACTTGAAGAAGTGCTTGAAAAAATGGGCATGGTTGTTGAGGGGGTACGCACTACAAAAGCCGCATACCAGCTTTCACAGAAATATCATGTTAAAATGCCGATCACTGAAGCGTTGCATAAAGTATTGTTTGATGGTAAAAAAGTTGAGACAGCTGTCGAAGGATTGATGGCAAGAGTGAAAACTCATGAAATGGAAGATATTGTCAACACGTTTGAAAATCGAATGAAATAAATAGAGACTGTACAGACTCTTTCCTAAAGTTCGTTATAAAAGCTGAAACATTTTGGTGACTTAGGCAAGAGAGGATACATTTGTCCGAAGACTTGCATAAAATACAATCGAAGTCTAGAAGAGCTGTATCTAAACATTGGGTTTTATAGTCTTAAGTGTCAGCCTGAAGCAAAGTCCCCCTCTTTGCTTCAGGCTTTTTTTTATAGTGATATAAAATTGGGAATTTTGTTGAAGTTCTGGTTTTTCTTATATAAAATGAAATATAGCGCTTACAGATTTCTCGAACTTGAAATCTGATTTGTAAAACATAAGGATTTAGGCGGTGCCATAAATATTCAATCGTCATCATCAATCAGCCATCTTGAGACAGCTTATTTTGAAGAAGGCTGTTCAAAACAGAAATGGACTGCGAACGTGTAGTCATTCAAGAATCCCAACCGTCGCATCGTAAGGCGGCTTTAACTGTGGGAGGCGCAAATAAAGAAGGAGGGTTTTTGTGTGAGTCTTGGTCTGTTAAAAATGTGGTTTGCCTTGGGATCAATGGGACTAATGTTTTTAGCGGTGATCGCCATCTACATCAGCAGATATAGATTGAAAAACCGTTTTTTCAAAATATTTATATCATGTTTGGCTTATTCATGTATGGTTGTCTCTGGAGTGATTGTCTTTATTGTTGTCTTCAGTGGTCCTGTCAATGATTAATGTTTAAAAGGAAGATGAATATGAAAAAATTTCATGTGCTGATTACATTCCTGTTTACAGCATCTATTTTAAGCGGATGCTTATACCCTGAAGAAAGAAAGTCACAAAACAATGTTTCCTACCAAAATCAGCTCGCTGTGGTACAAGCAGCGGTAGATAAGTTTAAAGAAGCGACAGGAGGGCTTCTGCCAATTAAAACAAGGGATATGTCTGTTCCAGTCTATCAAAAATATCCTATCGATTTTAATAGATTGACACCTCGCTATTTAGAAGAACCACCGGGCACTTCTTATGAAAATGGAGGGGAATATTTATATGTTTTAGTAGATGTAGAAAAAAAACCGACAGTTAAACTGATTGATGTCAAAATGTCTGAAACGATCAGCGACCTGAAACTTCGAGTGGATATGTATAAACAACAGCATCGTTATCCGCCATATCAAAAAGTGGTTTCTAAACATTTATTTATGCTTGATTATCATAAATTAGGGTTAAAAGAGGCACCATCTGTTACCAGTCCGCTAACAGGCACCTCCTTGCCGCTTCTCATTGATGAAAAAGGGGAGATCAAAGTGGATTACCGCCTTGATTTAGCCTCACTACTTAAAAAATCTCGAAAAAAAATAAAACCCGGTGAACAAATCCAAGACTTGATTTGGAAGGAAACTCCGTTTGTTCCAGCGTTTTCAGTCAAATACACTGTAAATGACAAACAGGAACCTGTTTTTTTACAATGAAAAGAAGTTGTCATGAACCTTTCTCCTCTGCATACAATTAGGAGAAAGGTTTTTTCATGCATGGCGAGAGAAACTTTACTTAAAGCTGTCATATTGAAATAGGACAACGTCATACAATGTAGTGTCCTGTTTTTGATTGGTGAAGTAGTGAAAAATTTGACAAGGATTGGAAGTCCGGGAGGGGATCACTTGGAAAAGGTCGATATTTTCAAGGATATCGCTGAACGAACAGGAGGCGATATATACTTAGGTGTCGTGGGTGCTGTACGTACAGGAAAATCTACGTTTATTAAAAAATTTATGGAGCTGGTGGTGCTCCCAAATATCAACAATGAAGCAGACCGGGCGCGGGCACAAGATGAGCTTCCTCAGAGTGCTGCCGGTAAAACGATTATGACAACTGAACCGAAGTTTGTTCCAAACCAGGCGATGTCAGTTCATGTCAGTGATGGACTTGATGTGAATATAAGGCTTGTCGACTGTGTCGGCTACACAGTTCCTGGTGCAAAAGGTTATGAAGATGAGAATGGTCCGAGAATGATTAACACACCTTGGTATGAAGAACCGATTCCATTTCATGAAGCAGCTGAAATCGGTACGAGAAAGGTTATTCAGGAGCATTCAACAATTGGTGTTGTCATTACAACTGATGGCAGCATCGGGGAAATTCCTAGACAGGATTACATTGAAGCTGAAGAAAGAGTGATCGATGAGCTTAAAGAGGTAGGGAAACCATTCATCATGGTGATCAATTCCGTTCGACCGCATCATCCTGAAACAGAAGCACTCCGAAATGAATTGATGGAGAAGTATGATATACCTGTTCTTGCAATGAGCGTTGAGAGCATGAGAGAAACTGATGTCCTCAGTGTGCTTAGAGAAGCACTATATGAGTTTCCCGTTCTTGAAGTCAATGTTAACCTGCCTAGCTGGGTGATGGTTCTAAAAGAAAATCACTGGCTTCGTGAAAACTATCAGGATTCAGTTAAAGAAACCGTCAAAGATATTAAAAGGTTAAGAGATGTCGATCGTGTTGTCGGCCATTTCAGCGAATTTGATTTTATTGAGCGAGCAAGCCTTGCTGGCATTGAGATGGGGCAAGGAATTGCCGAAATTGACTTGTATGCTCCAGATAATTTATACGATCAAATCTTAAGAGAAGTCGTTGGTGTCGAAATTAGAGGAAAGGATCATTTGTTACAACTGATGCAGGATTTTGCCTATGCAAAGACAGAATATGACCAAGTATCAGATGCATTGAAAATGGTCAAACAAACTGGTTATGGAATTGCCGCTCCAGCCCTAACTGACATGAGTCTTGATGAACCTGAAATCATCAGACAAGGTTCAAGGTTTGGTGTACGTTTGAAGGCAGTCGCACCATCTATTCATATGGTTAAGGTTGATGTAGAAAGTGAATTCGCCCCAATTATCGGAACTGAAAAGCAAAGTGAAGAGCTTGTCAGATATTTAATGCAGGATTTTGAAGACGACCCGCTGTCCATTTGGAATTCCGATATTTTTGGCAGAAGTCTTAGCTCGATTGTCAGAGAAGGGATTCAAGCAAAATTGTCACTTATGCCAGAAAATGCAAGATATAAACTGAAAGAAACATTAGAACGCATCATCAATGAAGGTTCTGGTGGCTTAATTGCGATTATCTTATAAAAAGGAAGACCTCTTAAGATTGGGAGGTCTTTTTTGTTTTTGATGAAGTTCACATTTGGAAATATCGGAAAAATATTGAGTAAAAAAGTAAAAACAGGAATATTTGTTCGTGCATTTCTGTTTAAACCTTGACGAATAAGGGATCTAAGCTTTAAAATGCTTGATATGGCTTTTCATATGTGTTAATCTACATACAGAAAATCTTCACTCTATTGGACAAACGCTCCTTTAGAGATGAAATTTTCTTTAAAAGCTGTGAAATGCCTTTTCTATATTTATTTGAATTTTTTTTCAAACAGGTATAGAAAAAGGTTGAACTGTGAAGAAATGATGATAATCTATTGATTGATCCCTTTTGGGAGGAGGTGAAAGGCATGAACAAGACAGAACTAATTAATGCAGTTGCAGAAGCAAGTGAACTTTCTAAAAAAGACGCTACTAAAGCAGTTGATTCTGTTTTTGATACAATTTTAGAAGTACTTAAAAACGGTGAAAAAATTCAATTAATCGGTTTTGGTAACTTTGAGGTTCGTGAGCGCTCAGCTCGTAAAGGACGCAACCCTCAAACTGGTGAAGAAATCGAAATCCCTGCAAGCAAAGTCCCTGCTTTCAAACCAGGTAAGGCACTTAAAGATGCTGTAGCAGGAAAATAGTAGTATGTATAATTTATACATACCATGTTGTTTCTTCACAAAAAAGCCCCTTTTATAAGGGGCTTTTCATATTTAATAGAGTGATGCTAAAACTTGACTGTCAAAAAGTCTTTCATTTTGCTTTTAGAAGCTGAAGTATGCTAGAATCTGTATTAAATGTATGCGTTTTTTGGAGGATTATAAAATCATGAGAGAAATGAATAAAGAACAGATTGAACAAGCAGTTCGGCTTATATTAGAAGCAATTGGCGAAGATCCAAACAGGGAAGGTCTTCTTGATACACCGAAAAGGGTGGCAAAAATGTATACTGAAGTGTTTGCCGGACTAAATGAGGACCCTAAAGAACACTTTAAAACGATTTTTGGCGAAGATCATGAAGAACTTGTTCTCGTTAAAGATATTCCTTTTTATTCAATGTGTGAACATCATTTGGTCCCTTTTTACGGAAAAGCACATGTCGCTTATATTCCGCAAGGAGGCAAGGTAACAGGTCTTAGCAAGTTGGCAAGAGCGGTTGAAGCAGTGGCAAAACGTCCTCAATTACAGGAACGGATTACCTCAACAATTGCCGATAGTATTGTCGAGACTTTGACACCGCATGGGGTAATGGTGGTTGTAGAAGCAGAGCATATGTGTATGACAATGAGAGGTGTAAAAAAACCGGGAGCAAAAACGGTTACATCTGCAGTCAGGGGAACATTTAAAGAAGATGTTGCTGCCCGCTCTGAAGTTTTGGCACTCATTAAACATCGCGATTAAATAATGAAAAGGTGTGCAACGAATATGAACAATAATCAATTAAATGATTTTGTGGTCATTAAAGCCGTTGAAGACGGTGTCAATGTGATTGGTTTAACAAGAGGAACAGACACAAGGTTTCACCATTCAGAAAAACTCGATAAAGGTGAGGTCATGATCTGCCAGTTTACCGAGCATACTTCTGCTATAAAAGTCCGTGGAGAGGCTCTCATTCAAACAGCCTACGGTGAGATGAAAAGTGAAGCAAAAAAATAAAGGCTTTTCTTAATGGTTTAAGGTATAAGCCGATATATTTCATCATATTATGTTATACTTGAATTTTCTTCGTCGAATCACAAGAAAATCTGCGAATTTTGGGACAAGGGTGATATCTTTGCAAGACATCTACAGACATTTATCACATTTAAAAATGAAGCTGAATCAAAAACTGTCACATCCATATCTAGCTAAGCATCTGACTGCACCGAAGGTAGATGAGGATAAGCTGTTTCTTTTTAATGCTCTGTTTGATGAAACAGATTTAAAAGAAGCTGACAAGGAGAATTACATTTTAACGGCGATGCTTGTTCAGACAGCCCTTGATACCCATGATGAAGTGACAACAGCAGCTTCAATTAGACAGGATGACAATAAAAATCGTCAGCTGACAGTTTTAGCAGGGGATTACTTTAGCGGCATGTACTACTCTCTGTTATCGGGTATGAAGGATATTTATATGATCCGGATGCTTGCTGCCGCAATTAAAGAAATAAATGAACATAAAATAAGAATTTACGATCATTCAACAAAAGACTTAGATAGCCTTAAGAAAAGCATCAGCATAGTCGAAGCTTCACTTTTCCATCATCTTGCTGACCATTTTCACTTACCTCATTGGAAGTCTGTTGCCAATGACTTTCTTGTGTTTAAGCGGCTTGTTGTTGAAGCGAAACAAACAAATTCACGATTAGTCGAGACGATTTTGCAAGAGGAATTCTCAGCGGATCAGGCTATATGTGAGCAATTAGCTGAAGAGGCTTATGAAAAAGCAAAAGTTGAGATCAGCCAATACCTTGTGAAACAACCTGGCGTTCAGAAATGGCTCTTGGATCGTTTGCAGGAGATTAAGCCTGAAAAGCGAACCTATCATCAGAAAGTGGAAGAAGGGTAATATCATGGAGCAATCTAAAGAACAGCGTGTACACGGGGTTTTCGAAAAAATATCTCAAAATTATGATCGGATGAATTCAGTTATCAGTTTTAAACAGCATAAAAAATGGCGTGACAAAACGATGAAGATGATGAATGTTCAAAAAGGAGCTAAAGCGCTTGATGTCTGTTGTGGAACAGGTGACTGGACGATTGCGCTTGCTGATGCTACCGGAGAGACAGGCGAGATTAAGGGGTTAGATTTCAGTAAAAATATGCTTAAGGTTGCAAAGGAAAAGACTGAACACTACAGACAGGTTGAACTGCTTCACGGAAATGCAATGGAGTTGCCATTTCCTGATGATACGTTCGATTGCGTCACCATCGGTTTTGGACTTCGCAATGTTCCAGATTATTTAACCGTCTTAAAAGAGATGACGCGAGTGGTAAAACCCGGCGGACAGGTCGTATGTCTTGAAACGTCTCAACCGGAAATATTCGGGTTTAAGCAGCTGTACTACATTTATTTCCGTTTTCTTATGCCGGTATTTGGAAAGCTATTTGCAAAAAGTTTTAAAGAATATTCTTGGCTTCAAGAATCAGCAAGGGAATTCCCTGGTATGAAGAAACTTGCCGATTTATTTAAGGAGGCAGGATTAGAAAATGTTCAATATCATGCATTCACAGGCGGTGTAGCAGCTACACATGTCGGTTGGAAGCGATGATGCTGATAGGACTTAGGTGAAATCAATATGAAATTAACAACGTTATATTCTTTTTTAAACGAAGATATTGATTTAATAGAAAAAGAACTTGAAAAGACTGTGCATTCTGATTACCCTTTATTAAGTGAAGCCAGCCTTCACTTGTTGCAGGCTGGAGGTAAACGGATTAGACCGGTGTTTGTCCTACTTTGCGGCATGTTTGGAGATTATGATATTCATAAGATAAAAAATGTTGCTGTTTCTTTAGAGTTGATGCACATGGCTTCACTCGTGCATGATGATGTCATAGATGACGCCGAGCTCAGAAGAGGACAACCGACAATTAAAGCAAAATGGGATAATCGAATTGCGATGTATACAGGAGATTACTTATTTGCCCGCTCGCTTGAATCGATGACCAAAATAAACGAACCAAAAGCCCATCAAATTTTATCACAAGCTCTTGTTGACGTGTGTCTTGGAGAAATTGAACAAATTAAAGATAAATATAATATGGAGCAAAATCTCAGAACCTATTTAAGAAGGATCAAGCGAAAAACGGCACTATTAATTGCAGCCAGTTGTCAGCTGGGTGCGGTAGCTTCTGGAACGACTGAAAAAGTGCATCAAACCCTTTACTGGTTCGGCTATTATGTAGGAATGTCTTATCAGATTATTGACGATATTCTTGATTTTACTTCAAGTGAAAAAGAGCTTGGTAAACCGGTGGGAGGCGACTTACTGCAAGGAAATGTTACACTTCCGGTGTTATTTGCTCTTCAATTCCCTGAGCTTAAAGGGAAATTAAAACTTGTCAACAGTGAAACAACTCCACAGCAAATTAAGCCTATTATTGAAGAACTGAAAAAAACCGATTCGATTGAAAAGTCGTTTAAAGTAAGTGAAATGTATTTGAATAAAGCGTTTCGCCTTCTTGAAACATTGCCGAAGAACCGAGCGCGAATAACACTTTCTCAAATTGCAAAATATATTGGTAAACGAAGATTTTAGCTTAATCAGCGAGAAATTGCGCACCTTTATAGGGTGATGCGATGATTCGCTTTTTTGTTTCAACTAAATTGGAAGACCTTTATGCAATGGAATGGTGATAGATGTGTAAGTGGGGTGCTCAATTTAGACAAATGAATCTATACCATGAATATTAAATGCCCTTTATTGATTAATTGTTCGAAAAATGTTATATTTCCGATGTAGTATTTGAAAGCCTATACATATAGTGGGGTGGAGAATTGATGATGGAAAAAACGTTTGTGATGATAAAGCCTGACGGTGTTCAGCGTCAGCTTATCGGTGAAGTCTTAGCAAGGTTTGAACAAAAGGGTTTACAGTTAATCGGAGCAAAACTAATGAAGATATCCGAGGAAACAGCTGGAAAACACTATCAAGAGCATAAGGAAAAACCTTTTTTTGGCGAACTTGTTGACTTTATCACATCAGGTTCAGTGTTTGCCATGGTATGGAAAGGTGAAGATGCGATTTCGATTGCCAGACAGCTCATTGGTAAAACAAATCCTAAAGAGGCTTTACCTGGTACAATACGCGGCGATTTTGGGATGATTGTTGGAAAGAACATCATTCACGGGTCAGATTCTTCTGAAAGTGCTGAACGAGAAGTTAATTTGTTTTTTCAACAAGAGGAGCTTGTTGAGGAAGAAAAATTAATCAATAAATGGATTTATTAAAATTGAAACATAAAAAACACTTGTTTCCCATATTAAGGAAGCAAGTGTTTTTACGTTAAATATACAATTTTTTATGAAAACAGGCTATAATTGTACACATATCATCATGAGTGAATGAGGAGAGAAGACATGGACAATTATAACTTCTTTGTAGATAAATGGAAAAATATAACTGGTGTAGATTTAACTTTATATAAAGAAACCCAAATGAAAAGAAGGTTAGCTTCTCTTTATGCTAAAAAGGGCTACCGTGATTTTAAGGAATTTGCAGTGGCACTTGAAAACAATGACAGTCTTCTTCAGGAGACGTTAGATAGAATGACAATTAATGTTTCTGAATTTTATAGAAACTATAAAAGATGGGATGTACTTGAAAAAACAATTCTTCCCTTATTAAAACCAACCAAAAAACTCAAAGTATGGAGTGCGGCATGTTCAACGGGAGAAGAACCATATACATTGTCAATGATCTTAAGCCAACAATCAGATCTGACCGATTATCAAATTATTGCAACTGATATTGATGATAAAGTATTAGCTAAGGCTAAAGAAGGAATCTACCAGGAAAGATCCTTGCAGGAAGTTCCGAAAGCGATGAAAGAAAAATATTTTACACAAAACGGAAGTTATTATACCGTTAAAGATGACATCCGAAAAAATATTCAGTTCCAAAAACACAATTTATTAGCAGATCGATATGAAACAGAGTTTGATATCATTGTTTGCCGTAATGTATTGATATATTTTACCGAGGAAGCAAAAGAAGCGATTTTTCACAAATTTAGCCGTAGTTTGAAAAAGAATGGAGTATTATTTGTGGGAAGTACAGAACAAATTTTTAATCCGGAAAAATTCGGCTTTAAATCAACAGATACGTTCTTCTATCAAAAAAGTTAGCTGACTTTTGTATAAGGGGTGTGTTATAGTTTTACTTAAAAGCGTTAATGTGATGAAGGGAGATTGGAATCATGAGATATTTAACAGCTGGTGAATCTCACGGTCCTCAGCTTACAGCGATTATTGAAGGAGTCCCTGCAGGACTGCAGATCACGAAAGAAGATATAAACCATGAACTTTTGAGACGGCAAAAAGGATATGGCCGCGGCCGGCGTATGCAAATTGAAAAAGATCAGGTGAATATTACAAGTGGTGTCAGGCATGGTCGTTCTCTCGGATCTCCGATTGCGCTTGTCGTTGAAAATAAAGACTGGGCCCACTGGACTAAAATCATGGGCTCAGAACCGATTTCAGAAGAAGAAGAAAAAGAAATGAAGCGGCAAATATCAAGACCGAGACCAGGGCATGCTGATCTAAACGGTGCGATTAAATATGGTCACAGGGATATGCGAAATGTACTCGAACGTTCTTCAGCCAGAGAAACAACTGTCCGGGTTGCTGCAGGTGCGGTTGCCAAAAAAATCTTGTCTGAGCTTGGTATTCAAGTGGCAGGGCATGTCTTGGAAATTGGCGGAATAAAGGCAGAACATACAAATTACACTTCAATCGAAGACTTGAAAAAAGTGACAGAAGACTCACCTGTCAGATGCTTTGATGGTAAAGCTGGGAAAGATATGATGGCTGCAATTGACAAAGCGAAAGAGCATGGTGATTCGATTGGTGGAGTCGTTGAAGTCATTGTAGAAGGGGTGCCTGTTGGGCTCGGTAGCTATGTTCATTACGATCACAAACTCGACAGCAAGCTTGCCGCTGCGATTTTGAGCATCAATGCTTTTAAAGGTGTTGAGTTCGGAATTGGCTTTGAAGCAGCAAGAAAAAACGGCAGTGAAGTTCACGACGAGATTATTTGGGACGATAAAAAAGGATATACACGGGCAACAAACCGACTTGGAGGACTAGAGGGCGGTATGACAACCGGTATGCCAATTGTAGTCAGAGGTGTGATGAAGCCAATCCCAACTCTATATAAACCGCTAAAAAGTGTTGATATTGAGACGAAAGAGCCGTTCAGTGCCAGCATTGAACGTTCAGATTCTTGTGCAGTCCCAGCGGCAAGCGTTGTGGCCGAAGCCGTTGTAGCATGGGAAATTGCGAGTGCAATCGTCGATCAATTTGGCGTTGATCAAATGGAGCGGATCGCTGAAAATGTTGAGAAAATGAGAGAATTGGCGAGGGAGTTTTAATGAAATCACTTCAAATTGAAACAGCCTCTTTGACTTATCCGATTTTTATTGGTGAAGGCATTAGGAAAAATGCAGTTGAACTTCTGTCATCTTTACATTTGCCGATGACAAAGCTTCTCTTGATTACTGATGATGAAGTTGATAAACATTATGGGGAAGAGCTGTTTAATCTGCTACATAGCCATTGGTCTGTCAAAAAGGTGACTGTCCCTAGCGGCGAACAAGCCAAATCCATTGATATGTTCATGAAGCTGCAGACAGAAGCGATTGAGTTTCATCTTGATCGTTCATCATGTATGATTGCTCTTGGCGGGGGTGTCATCGGTGATCTTGCTGGTTTTGTCGCAGCAACTTTTATGAGAGGTATCGATTATCTTCAATTTCCAACAACATTGCTGGCTCATGATAGTGCAGTCGGGGGAAAGGTCGCAATCAACCACCAGCTCGGTAAAAATTTAGTAGGTGCTTTTCATCAGCCAAAAGCTGTTATTTATGATACAGGGTGTCTTGCAACTCTACCCGACAAAGAAATGAGATCAGGACTTGCAGAGGTTATCAAACATGCCTTTATTCATGATGAATCATTTTTAAAAGATCTTTTTACAATTGCTTCACTTGAAAAAATCTCAACTGAACAACTGAATGACATGATATATAAAGGCGTTTCAATTAAAGCAGCAATCGTTTCGAAAGATGAGCGAGAAGAAGGAATCAGAGCCTACTTAAATTTTGGTCATACATTAGGCCATGCTGTTGAAGCTGAGTACGGTTATGGCGAAATGACACATGGTGATGCTGTGGCATTAGGTATGCAGTTTGCTTTGTTTGTCAGTGAACAGGTTTTGAATTGTCCACTTGACCGGAAACATATTAAGAACTGGTTGGGAAAACTTGGGTTTCCAGTGGAATTAAAACGGGAAGTATCAACAGAATCGTTGGTCAATCGAATGATGAGTGATAAAAAGACACGTGGAGGAATCATTCAGTTTGTCCTGCTTGACCAGATCGGCAAAGTCAGTCTGCACTCTTTTAAAGCTGAAGAGATTGAGCGATGGCTGAATGTCTGGAGAATGGAGGAGATTGAATGATGATTCGCGGTATTCGTGGAGCAACCACTGTTGAACACGATACAGAAAAAGACATAACGAAAAAGACAAAACAACTGATTGACAACATGATCATTGAAAATCAAGTGAAACCAGAAACAGTGGTCCACATTTTGATATCGGCCACACCTGATCTTCACGCTGCTTTTCCGGCTAAAGTCGTAAGAATGTTTGAAGGTTGGCAGTACGTCTCTGTCATGTGCATGCAGGAAATGGATGTAACTCATGGTCTGAAACAGTGCATTCGCGTCATGATGACTGTGCAAACTGAAAAACGGCAAAATGAAATCTGCCATGTTTATTTAGAAAATGCCGTTTCCCTAAGACCTGATTTATCATTGACAAAAAAGACTGAATTATAATACGATGATAAGAACCTTAGAAATACACAGGAGTGTGTATAAAGGTTAGTTTGAGATGAGACTAGGGTAGTTTGAGAATGAGTTTTTAGATGAGCTGAGTACAAAACGTTTATTCATTCTACCCAAAAGACATCGTCTTTTGGGTTTGTTTACTTTCACGCAAATATTTTTCCCTCTCATGCTGTCTTCTCATTCTCCTTCACCTACAAAAAGGAGAGAGAAACTTTGAATAACTTTTCCTCGTTTATGGAGGACACTCGACATTTCAGAACGATTCCTATTGTTGAAAGTTATGTTGTGGATACACTAACCCCGATTCAAGTCGTCGAAAAACTAGAGAATGAGGTCGTATACTTGCTTGAAAGCAGAGATGATTCTTCGGTCTGGTCGAGATATTCTTTTATCGGTCTTGATCCATTTATGACGATTAAAGAGAAAAACGGTCAAGTTCACGTATATGATCAAGATCAGCAGAAGCTTTATAGTGCTTCACAATTAAAAAGGGTTCTTGAATGGATGTCACATACATGCTTAATCAAGACGCCTGATTTAGAAATTCCGTTTGTCGGCGGGGCTGTAGGATATTTAAGCTGTGATTTTATGTCCCTTGTTGAACCATCTATTGCGAAACATAAAGATGACACCGATTTTGAGAAATGTCTGTTATTTGTCTGTAGAAAGATGGTTGCCTATGATCATGAGTTGAGAAAGGTTCACTTGATTCATTATGCGAGGCTTAATGGCACTGAAACAGAAACAGAAAAGATCAGGATTTTTAAAAATGTAAAGCAGGAACTGAAACAGCTTAAACAGAATTTGAGCGACCGGAAAACAGCAAAGGAATTATTTTTTGCTCATCACCATGACTTACCATTGAGTGATGAAAACATTCAATCAACACATGAAAAATCACAATTTCTAGTTGGTGTTGAGCGGTTGAAAGAATATATGAAAGCCGGGGACATCTTTCAAGGGGTATTGTCTCAAAAGTTTAAAATTCCGGTGAAAGTCAGTTCATTTGAATTATACAGAGTGCTGAGATTGGTGAATCCTTCACCATATATGTACTATATCAAGCTGCCTGATCGTGAACTTGTTGGGAGTTCACCGGAACGTTTGATTCATGTTCAAAATGGACATCTCGAAATTCATCCGATTGCAGGGACAAGAAAACGGGGGACCAACCAGGCTGAAGATGAGCGTTTGCAAAAAGAACTTTTAGCTGATGATAAAGAAAAAGCGGAGCATTGTATGCTTGTTGATTTAGCTAGAAATGATATTGGCAGAGTGGCTGAATACGGGTCTGTCAAAGTGAATGACTTCGGTAAGGTTGTATCATTTTCCCATGTCATGCACATGATTTCGGTCGTCACCGGTACTTTAAAAACAGGTGTTCATCCGGTTGATGCTTTAATGAGCGCGTTTCCTGCCGGCACTTTAACAGGTGCTCCGAAAATAAGAGCCATGCAGCTTCTGAACGAGCTTGAGCCAACGCCAAGAGAGACATATGGAGGCTGTATCGCATATATCGGCTTTGACGGAAATATCGATTCCTGCATCACAATCAGGACGATGAGTATCAAAGACGGGTTGGCGACGATTCAAGCGGGAGCTGGGATTGTTGCGGATTCGGTCCCTGAAAAGGAATGGGAAGAATCATTCAATAAAGCCAAAGCATTGCTCAAGACGATCCAAATTGCAGAAAAGATTTTTCTGGGGAAAGAGGGGTACGGAAATGAACGAACTGCTGAAATCTTGCGTTAACGGGCGTACAATGAGTGAAACTGAGGCGAAAGAGATCATGGACATGATGATGGCCGGTTCATTGAGTCCGGCTGAAACAGGTGGACTGCTTTCTGTTCTTTCTTACCGGGGAGAAACAGTCGAAGAAGTGATCGGTTTTGTCAGAACAATGCGGGAGAAGGGATTGACAATAGAAGGACCAAAAGGCCTTGTTGATACGTGTGGAACAGGAGGTGATGGCCTTTCTACTTTCAATGTTTCAACAGCAGCTGCTATCATTGCTTCTGCCGCTGGTGCTAAGATTGCCAAACACGGAAATCGTTCAGTTTCATCGAAAAGTGGAAGTGCAGATGTACTTGAATATCTTGGAGTGAACATTCAGACAACACCTGAAGAAACAAAACGCAGCATAGAACAGTATAATATGGGTTTTTTATACGCACCAAGCTATTATCCTTCTATGAAGCATGTGGCGGGAATAAGGAAAGACCTCGGTTTTAGAAGCGTATTTAATCTACTCGGTCCGCTTAGCAACCCGATGAATGCCAAGCGTCAGGTGATCGGTGTTTATTCAATCGAAAAAGCGAAGTTGATGGCTGGAGCGTTAGCGTTTTTCGACCCAGAGCATGTTCTATTTGTTTCAAGCAGGGACGGTCTTGACGAACTTTCGATTACATCACCGACAAACGTGATTGAATTAAAGGAAGGTAAACGGTTCGAGTATACTGTTGAACCAAATGACGTTGGTCTGTCGTTTGGTAACCTTGCAGACATTCAAGTCAATACAGCAGAAGAAAGCGGTCAAGTCATCATCGATATTTTCAAACAAAACAGTTCAGAGTCTGCTCTTCATATCGCCGCGTTTAATGCAGGAGCCGCTTTATATGTAGCAGACCAGGTGTCTAGTTTAAAAGAGGGCGTAGCAGTTGCTCTTGAGACGATTGAAAAAGGAAAAGCTCTTCACCAGCTGTTCCAGTTAAAAAGAGAGGAAGAGCGCTATGTTGGATCAAATGATTGAGAGAAAACGAGCAGAGCTGTTAAAAATTGAATTACCTGAGGATGTAAAACTGCCAAAACGTTCTTTTAAAAATGCGCTCCTTTCCCCGAAGCGGTTTATCGCTCTCATTGCGGAGGTAAAAAAAGCTTCGCCATCAAAAGGATTAATAAAAGAGTCATTTGATCCTGTGGAAATTGCCAAACAGTACGAACAGGCTAAAGCTGATTGTTTGTCAATCTTAACAGATGAACATTTCTTTCAAGGGAAGAACGAATATTTGACAGCAGTTAAACGTGTTGTTTCACTACCCATATTACGTAAGGATTTTATTATTGATTCAGTTCAGATTGAAGAAGCAAATCGAATCGGAGCCGATGCGATTTTGCTGATTGGTGAAGCACTTGACTCGAGTAAGCTTTATGAACTGTATGAAGAAGCTGTTCAAAAAGGAATGGATGTCTTAGTTGAGGTTCATGAAGAAAAGACTCTTGAAGGGATTTTAAAGTTGTTTATTCCTGAGATTATCGGTGTGAACAATCGAAACCTGAAAACCTTTGAAACTTCCATCAGCCAAACAGAACGAATCGCCAAACTCGTTCCTGATGGTACAATTCTTATTAGTGAAAGCGGGATCGGCAAAAAAGAGGACTTGATTCTTGTGAAAAACTGCGGTGCACAAGCTGTTCTTGTAGGTGAATCACTGATGAAAGAACCATCTCAGCAAACCGCAGTCAATCAATTATTCGGTGAAATAAACGATGATTAGACCAAGTCTGAAATATTGTGGGATTCATTCGTTACACGATTTAAAGGTGACAGCTCGTTCTCTAGCTAATTACCTCGGTTTTATTTTTGCAGAGAGTAAACGATCTGTGCACCCCCTTGATGTGAACAGGTGGTGTAAACAAGTAGATTTAGCAGACAAAAAACTTGTCGGTGTCTTTGTGAATGAGTCAACCGCCACTATTGTTGAGACTGTTAAAACCGTTCCTTTAGATGTGATTCAGCTTCATGGGGATGAAACAATAGAAGATATTAAACAACTAGGCGTTTTGACAGATTGTGAGATTTGGAAGGCTCTTCCTCATGAAGATGGTACCATCCACACCATGAACAACCTCATTTCTACTGTAGACGGATTTATCATTGATTCGTCTGTGCATGGGGTAAGGGGAGGATCTGGTATAGCTTTTTCATGGGAGCACGTTCCTGTTTATAAAGAAACAGCAGCAAAAGAAAGAAAACGATTATTTATCGCCGGGGGTGTTCATCCCCAAAACGTAACCAATCTGTTAAAATGGCAGCCGCCAGGCATCGATCTGGCAAGCGGAATTGAAGAGAAAGGTCAAAAAAGTGAAAGGCTGATCAGCCTTTTCGAAGAAAGGGTGTTTATGTAATGTATCAATATCCGAACAAACAGGGCAGGTTTGGCCAATTTGGAGGAAAATTTGTCCCGGAAACTTTAATGCAGCCATTAGAAGAGATTGAAACAGCGTTTATGGAACTAAAAAGCGATCCATTGTTTGAAAAGGATTATCAACAATTGTTATATGACTATTCGGGACGGCCGACGGCATTGACCTTTGCAGAACGACTGACAAACCATTTAGGTGGAGCGAAAATATATTTAAAAAGAGAAGATTTAAACCATACTGGTGCACATAAGATTAATAATGCTCTTGGCCAAGCGCTACTTGCCAAAAAAATGGGTAAGACAAAATTAATTGCTGAAACTGGAGCTGGGCAACACGGTGTTGCCGCTGCAACTGTTGCTGCAAAGTTTGGTATGTCTTGCCTTGTTTTTATGGGTGAGGAAGATGTGGCAAGACAGTCACTCAATGTATTTCGCATGAAACTATTAGGAGCTAAAGTTGTTTCGGTAACGAGTGGAAATGGAACATTGAAAGATGCAACAAATGAAGCGATTCGTTATTGGGTCCAACATTGTCGCGATCATTTTTATATGATTGGCTCTGTTGTCGGTCCACATCCGTATCCATGCATGGTCCGGGAGTTTCAGCGGATCATTGGTGATGAGGCTAAGGCTCAATTTTATAAAACGGAACAATCTCTTCCTGACAAAGTGATCGCCTGTGTTGGAGGTGGAAGCAATGCGATTGGCATGTTCAGTGCATTTATCGATGAACCTGTTCAGTTGATCGGTGTTGAGGCGGCTGGAAAAGGAATTGGCACACCAAATCATGCCGCAACAATTACGAAAGGCTCTAAAGGGGTGATCCACGGTTCTTTAACTTATTTGCTTCAAGATGAGTACGGTCAGATTGTTGAACCATATTCCATATCAGCCGGACTCGACTATCCTGGAGTTGGACCAGAACATGCACACCTTCATCAATGTGGACGTGTCCAATATGAAGCGGTGACAGATGATGAAGCCATTTCAAGTTTAAAACTGCTTGCTGAAACAGAAGGGATTTTACCGGCAATTGAATCTGCCCATGCTTTGGCAAAAGCTTTTGAAATCGCGAAAAATACGGGAAGTGACAAAAGTATTCTTGTTTGCCTTTCTGGCAGAGGAGACAAAGATGTCCACACTTTAATGAAGGTGTTGGAAAAAGAGGTGAGTCAAGATGTTTAATTTGAAAAAACAGCCGTTTGAGAAATGTTTTGTGCCGTTCATAACAGCCGGTGATCCGCAATATGAAATTTCGATAGAATTGGCGAAATCGCTGCAAAAAGCAGGGGCAACCGTACTTGAATTAGGTGTCCCTTATTCTGATCCCTTAGCAGATGGTCCTGTTATTCAACGAGCATCAAAAAGAGCGCTTGATAGCGGGATGAACATCATTGAAACGATAAAGCTTGCAGGTGAAATGAAAAAAAATGGTGTCAATATTCCGATTATTCTCTTTACGTATTATAATCCTGTGTTACAATTAGATACAGAACGCTTTTTCGCTTTACTGCAACAAAATAAAATAGATGGACTGCTTGTTCCAGATCTGCCGTTTGAAGAAAGCGCCATTTTGAGAAGGAATTGCGAAGAACAAGGCATTACTTATATTTCCCTTGTTGCACCGACAAGTGAAAGCCGAATTCAGCAAATTATTGAGCAGGCTAAAGGGTTTGTATACTGTGTATCTTCGCTCGGCGTGACAGGCGTGCGGAATCAATTCGATGATTCTATTTCTTCCTTTATCCGGTCAGTCAAAGCAATAAGTACTGTACCTGTCGTTGTCGGTTTTGGAGTATCAAGCTCCAAACATGTCAAAATGATGAATGAACTTGCAGACGGTGTTGTCGTCGGAAGCGCTCTAGTCAAAAAAATAGAGGAGCTAAAAGATGATCTTATCTCGCCTGAGACAAGAGAACAAGCCTTAAACATGTTTGAAGAATATGCTAAAACATTTAGCCCATCGTCGTACATTGCAAACCAGAGGTGACCATGATGCAAATTAAGAAACAATTAGGACAATTAACACCATACCAGCCCGGAAAACCAATCGAAGAAGTGAAACGTGAGTTTAATCTAAAGACTGTAGTAAAGCTGGCCTCAAACGAAAATCCGTTTGGCTATTCAGAATCGGCAAAAATTGCACTGCAATCAGAGATTTTACAAATGCCCCTTTATCCAGACGGGTCCAGTCAATCTTTAAGAACAAAGCTTGCCAAACATCTTGGTGTAAATGAGATGAAGATCATCTTTGGAAATGGCGCAGACGAGGTGATCCAAATCATTTCCCGATCAATGCTAGATAGCAACTCAAACACTGTGATGGCGAACCCGACATTTTCACAGTATAAACATAATGCGGTCATAGAAGGGGCAGAAGTACGAGAAATCAATCTACTTGAAAATGGCTGCCATGACCTGGATTTGATGCTTGATGCAATTGATCAACAAACAAAAATTGTCTGGGTATGCAGTCCGAATAATCCGACAGGAAGTTATGAACCAGAACAAAAACTGATGCGTTTTCTAGATCAGGTTCCTAAACATGTGCTTGTTGTGATAGATGAAGCGTATTATGAATATGTGACTGCAGAGGACTATCCGGAGACCATTCCGCTTTTAGCTCGCTATCCTAACTTAATGATTCTGAGAACTTTTTCAAAAGCATACGGTTTGGCAGCTTTAAGAATTGGTTATGGTATTGCTTCAGAACAGTTGATTCAAACGATAGAGCCAGCGAGACAGCCGTTTAATATCAATCGGCTAGCACAAGCAGCTGCACTCGGAGCTCTTGACGACCAGACTTTTATAAAGAATTGTGTTAGAAAAAACAGGGAAGGGCTTGAGCAATATTACGATTTTTGTTCAGCACACGGATTAAAATATTATCCTACACAAACAAATTTTATCTTAATCGACTTTAACCGGGATGCAGATGAGCTGTTTGCAGCTCTGCTTCGCCAAGGTTATATTGTAAGGTCTGGAAAAGCACTCGGATTTCCGACATCACTACGGATATCGGTTGGTTCCAAAGAACAGAATGAAGGGTTTTTGAATACGCTAATAAGAATGTTATACAACAAGTGATAACTAATTGACCTAAAACTAGGTGATAAAGATGACACAATCTAATAAAACGATATTATTGGCTGGATTAGGCTTAATTGGCGGTTCGATCGCTCTTGCCATAAAAAAGCAATATCCAAGCTACCGAATCATTGGATTTGATGTATCAGAAGAGCAGATGAAGGCTGCAAAAAAGCTAGGTGTCATTGACGCATCAGCCCGTTCTTTTTTGGAAGGATTAAAAGAAGCATCAATTGTCATTTTAGCTGTCCCTGTTGAACAGACCCTTTATATGCTTGATGAGCTAGCTGCTTCAGGCATTAAGAAGAAACTGCTCATTACTGATGTAGGAAGCACGAAACAAAAGGTTGTCAACTATGCTGAACAAGTGTTGCCAAAGGAGTATCAATTTATCGGCGGACATCCGATGGCAGGCTCTCATAAATCAGGTGTTGCGGCAGCTAAAGAGTTGCTGTTTGAAAATGCGTTTTATATTTTGACGCCTTGTCACTCGACTAAAAAAGAAGCTGTTGTCTTGTTAAAACAGCTTTTAAAAGGAACAAACGCCAAGTTTGTTCAAATGTCGCCGGAAGACCATGATGCCATCACAAGTGTGATCAGCCACTTTCCCCATATTGTGGCAGCAAGCCTTGTTCACCAAACTGTGAAATTCGAGGAACAATATCCTCTGATCAAACGCTTTGCGGCGGGAGGATTCCGTGATATTACAAGGATTGCCTCAAGCAGTCCTGCGATGTGGCGAGATATTCTTTTGCACAATAAAGTTGAAATTTTAGAGCGGTTTGAAGAATGGAAATGTGAAATTGGAAGAATTCAGTCTATTATTGAAGAGGAAGATGCTGATGGTTTGTTTGCATTTTTCCAACAGGCAAAAGAATATCGTGATGAGTTGCCATTGCGGCAAAAAGGCGCGATTCCCTCCTTTTACGACCTTTATGTTGATGTCCCTGACCATCCGGGAGTCATCTCGGAAATCACGGCGATTCTCGCTGATGAACTGATCAGCATAACGAACATTAGAATTATCGAAACGCGAGAAGAGATAAACGGTGTTCTCAGAATCAGTTTTCAATCTGATCAAGATCGCAAACGTGCAGAAAAATGCATTCAAACTCGGGCTAAATATGAGACATTTTACGCTGATTGAGGTGGAGCACATGAAAAGAGGAAAAATCAGTTCACTAAAAGGAGAACTTCATATTCCGGGAGATAAATCAATCTCCCATCGTTCTGTTATGTTCGGCTCTATTGCGGAAGGAACAACAGTTATTCAAAACTTTTTGCCTGGGGCAGACTGTTTAAGCACAATTGACTGTTTTAAAAAAATGGGGGTTGAAATCAAACAGGAAAACAGTGATGTAACAGTCTATGGAAAAGGTCTTGATCATCTAACAGAGCCTAAAGAGCTTTTAGATGTCGGAAATTCTGGAACAACGATTAGACTGATGCTTGGAATTTTGGCCGGCCGTCCATTTCATAGTATAACAGCAGGTGACGAGAGCATTGCGAAAAGACCGATGAAACGTGTCACAGATCCTCTTCGGAAAATGGGTGCGAAAATTGATGGACGCAGTGGTGGAGAATATACACCGCTTGCTGTTCGCGGTGGACATTTAACAGGAATAGATTTTCAATCACCTGTAGCCAGTGCACAAATTAAATCAGCCGTCTTGTTGGCAGGTCTCCGGGCAAACGGTACAACAACAGTGACAGAACCCCATAAATCAAGAGATCATACGGAGCGGATGCTTTCAATGTTTGGGGTAAAACTGGAGGAAGACAAAACGTCTGTTTCCATTGTGGGGGGGCAAACGTTAAAGGGAACGAATGTGTTTGTGCCAGGAGATATTTCTTCAGCAGCTTTTTTCCTAGCAGCTGCTTCTCTTGTCCCAAATAGTGAAGTTGTTCTTAAAAATGTCGGTTTAAACCCGACAAGGACCGGAATCATAGATGCATTGAGAAAAATGGGTGCGGATCTTAAGGTCGATAAAAATGATCATGGTAGCGCTGAGCCTTACGGCGATTTAACAGTCAAGACCGCTGCCCTAAAAGCCACTGAAATTTCAGGGGATTTAATTCCGCGGCTGATCGATGAAATTCCGATTATCGCACTTCTTGCTACACAGGCAGAAGGGACGACTGTCATCAAGGATGCTGCTGAACTTAAAGTAAAAGAAACGAACCGTATCGATACGGTCGCATCAGAGTTAACAAAGCTTGGTGCCCGAATTGAACCGACAGAAGACGGAATGAAGATCCATGGTAAAACACCTTTAATTGGAGGGACGAGTGTATCAAGTCATCATGACCACCGAATTGGTATGATGCTAGGAATTGCTGCTTTAATTTGTGAGAAGCCTATTGATATTTCTCATCCAGAAGCTGTCAAAGTATCTTATCCGACATTTTTTGAACATATTGACAAGCTTGTCGAAAAAGCCTGAAACCGACACGTTTCAGGCTTTTTCATAGCTTTTGCATAAACAATGCAGTTCCGGCATAGCTTGTCTTTGAAGGCAACATATTTGCTTTAAAACCGTCCAGTGAATTATGATAATAAATATCTAAAGAGTATATTTTCGGCTTTAGGGTGGCCGTGTGATGATTCGAAAAAAGAAAGGGACGTTTTGATTTGAATACTTCGATCCAAGAAGCCATAAAATTAGTAGAAGCAGGCCATACTGAAAGCGGACTTAAAAAGCTTAGTGATATTGAACCTGTTCTTCATGATGAAGATAAAGCAATTGCAGCTCAACTATATTATGAATGGGGTATGGTTGACAAAGCGATTGATATCATCAGTGATTTGTATGAATTATACCCTGAAGAAACAGAGTTGACCTGTTTTTATGCTGAGCTCCTCATCGAGACCGACAATGAAGAGCGGGCGATCAGCGTATTGGAAACGATTCCTGAGACAGATCAGACCTATCCAGAAAGTCTTCTTTTGCTGGCTGATTTGTATCAAATGCAGGGGTTATATGAAGTAAGTGAGCAAAAATTGTTGAAGGCAAAAAAGATTTTACCAGATGAACCGGTGATTCATTTCGCGTTGGGTGAGTTGTATTTTACGCAAGGTGCTTATGCAAAAGCAACGCGCTATTTTCAAGAAACTTCCTGTGAAAAAGCAATGATCGGAGGTGTCAATGTTTATCAGAGGCTTGCCGAGTCACTCAGTTCTTCAGGTGAGTTTGAAGAAGCGTTAAAGTGGTATGAAAAAGCGGCCAAAGAAAGCACTGAACCTCATACATTATTTGGTTTTGGGCTTACAGCTTTAAAAGCGGGGTCTCCTAAAACGGCAATCAAACAATTAACAGGGCTGAAAGAAATGGATCCATCTTATTCCTCCCTTTATAAGCCTTTGGCACAAAGCTATGAAGAAGAAGGACTATATGAAGAAGCATATGAAACAGCTAAAGAAGGTATTCGTTTAGATGAATTTACAAAAGAGCTTTATCTCTCTGCGGCAAAGTCAGCAATAAAAACACAAAGGCTCTCTGAAGCGAAAACATTACTTTCTGAAGCCCTTGCACTTGATCCCGGATATTTGGAGGCTGTTTTCACTCTGCTTTCTCTTCATCTTGAAGAAGAAGATTTTGAGAGTATGATCGATTTGGTTCAAGAGGTCCGAAAATATGGTGAAGATGACCCTAAACTCAGCTGGTTTCTCGCAGGTGCTTACACTCAAACAGAAGCGTATGATAAGGCGAGACAAGAATATGAAAAAGCGTTATTGCATTATCAGAAAGACGAAGATTTTCTCTATGAATACGCAACATTTTTGCTTGAAGAAGGAAGGCAGAAAGAAGCGCTGTCATATTTGAAAGAACTTTCGAATCATCATCCTGCATATGAAGAAATCCAGGAAATGATTTTCAGAATCGAAGATGAAAATTACCTTGAATAAGCAGGATATTATCGGTTTGTGTGGTATTATTAAATTATACACAAGATATGATAGATAGAGGAGGGAATAACATGCAGACCCCTGTTTCTGTCAATGAAAAAAAAGATTTCATCCGCTGGTTTTTAAACAATTATCAACTAAAACGAAGAGAATGTGTATGGATTTTGAATTATTTAATGAGTCATAACTCCTTAATGGAAAAAGTCCATTTTGTAGAGCAGGCCGAGTTTTGTCCGAGAGGCATTATCATGTCTACCCACTGTGTCGAAGAAGTGCCTTTCCGTTTTTATAAAGAAAATGTCATGACAACAGACGCAGAAAAATCATTTCACGATATCAGGCTGAATAAGCAGCAAGATCTATTTATTCAGCTCAACTTTCGCTCAGCCTATCATTCACCTGAATACGCAGCTGTAATGGAAACCAATCCCCATATTCCAAAAGACCTTTATGAAAATGAAAGAGATAAAATTGTTGCTGAACAAATTTTAGAGCACTCTATTGCCACTTTTCAAAGACGAAAACTATTGGAGGAAATAGACGAAGCGCTTGACCGCCAAGATAAAGAAAGTTTCGAAAGACTGGCGAAACAATTAAGTCAACTACAACAGTCCCATCGCTAACAAGCCTTGCACTCAGCAAGGCTTGTTAAGCTCGGGGTAACTGAATAAAGGGGGATTACCGCGTGAAATGGTGTGCACAAGATGCGGATGTTTATCTAGATGCAAAAGAATATATTGATACCGCTGTCATTCCGCTTATTTCTGTTCATTTAGACCACCAGTTTAAATCAACCGTTTCAAAAGGAGAATTTACAATCAGGCTTGCAGAAGAGCTTGAAGGACAACTAAAGGGGCGCGTCTATTTATTTCCTCCGTATACATATTTGCATGTTAGTGATCAATCGGTCCGGGATATTGCCGATTTGAAAGACATGACCCAAAATCATTTTAAGCATGTCATTTTTTTGACAACGGATGAGCGCTGGAAAGAGGTGCTTCAAGATGAACAAAAACTGCTGTGGATTCCAGCGCTGCCGCTAGAGCATATGAAGGATTCTCTCAAACAAAAGCTCTTGGACGATCAAATTGAGCAAATATTGAACATTTTGTTACAATACTGGAATTCCTAATAAAAACACTTACATTTACTATTTTTAATGTTTTTGGGAATGTTGACCTTCCTAAAATATTGATATATTATGAGGATGTCCTCATTTTATGAATATTTTTCTAGTTTAGTTATATTGTAGTTGGGGACATGAGGGGGGATATGAAGATGAGCGGAAACAAGCATCAGGTATCCAGACGTCAATTTTTAAACTATACGCTGACAGGGGTTGGCGGGTTTATGGCGGCTGGAATGATCATGCCTATGGCTCGCTTTGCGCTTGATCCGGTTTTAAGGCCGACTGAGGATCAGGACTTGGTTCAGGTTGTTAGTGTTGATGAGCTGACGGAGGAACCTCAACGTTTTGACTTTAAAATCAAACAAGTAGACGCCTGGTACAAATCCGAAGAATCGAGATCAGCGTGGGTATTCAAAAATGGGGGAGAAATTATCGCTTTATCACCGGTTTGTAAACATTTGGGGTGTACGGTCAATTGGAATAGTGACCCAAAAAATCCGAACAGATTTTTTTGTCCGTGCCATTACGGACTTTATGAAAAGGATGGTACAAATGTACCCGGAACTCCACCTCTTGCTCCATTGGACCATTATGAGCAAAAGGTTAAAGACGGCTACCTTTATTTAGGGAAAGCCAAGCCGAGGAAGGATGGGTGATCATGCTAAACAAAATTTATGATTGGGTGGATGAAAGGCTGGATATTACGCCGCTTTGGAGGGATATTGCTGACCATGAAGTTCCAGAGCATGTCAATCCTGCTCATCACTTTTCCGCTTTTGTCTATTGTTTTGGCGGGTTGACATTTTTTGTGACAGTGATTCAGGTGCTTTCAGGCATGTTTTTGACCATGTATTATGTGCCGGATATTAAAAATGCTTGGGAATCGGTTTATTACCTACAAAATGAAGTAGCATTTGGGCAAATTGTCAGAGGGATGCACCATTGGGGGGCAAGTTTGGTCATCGTCATGATGTTTCTTCACACACTAAGGGTTTTCTTCCAAGGAGCTTATAAAAAACCGCGGGAATTAAATTGGATTGTTGGTGTCCTCATTTTCTTTGTCATGCTTGGATTAGGCTTTACAGGCTATCTCTTACCTTGGGATATGAAAGCTCTGTTTGCGACTAAAGTTGGTCTGCAGATCGCTGAGGCAACACCTTTAATTGGCACTCAGATTAAAACACTGCTTGCCGGTCATCCAGATATTGTTGGCGCTCAGACATTGACAAGGTTTTTTGCCATCCATGTCTTTTTCTTGCCGGCCGCCCTGTTCGGTCTTATGGCTGCGCACTTTATCATGATCCGTAAACAAGGAATTTCAGGGCCGTTGTAAGCAAGTGATTCAAAAAAGAAGGAGGGGATGGCATGAAAAGGGGAAAGGGAATGAAGTTTGTCGGAGATTCGAGAATACCCGCGGAAAGAAAACCGAATATTCCAAAAGATTATTCGGAATTTCCAGGTAAAACGGAAGCATTTTGGCCGAATTTTTTACTTAAAGAATGGCTTGTTGGAGCCGTTTTCCTAATTGGGTTTCTTGTTTTGACCATCGTTCACAAGCCTCCGCTGGAACGAATGGCTGATCCGACAGATACTGGTTACATACCTTTACCAGACTGGTATTTTCTATTTTTATATCAATTGCTTAAATATGAATATGCAGCTGGACCGTATACTGTAGTTGGAGCGATTATTGTACCGTCGATTGCTTTCGGGGCGCTTTTACTGGCACCATTCCTTGACAGGGGTCCTGAAAGAAGACCGTTTAAGCGCCCGGTCGCTGTTGGATTGATGTTGTTAGCATTATCAGCCACTGTCTTTTTAACTTGGCAATCTGTTGTGACTCATGATTGGGCAGCTGCGGAAGAACAAGGGAAAATCAAAGAGGAAGCTAAAATTGATAAAAAAGCCTCAGGTTATAAAGTGTATAAGGAACAAGGTTGCATTTCCTGTCATGGTGATAACATGCAAGGAGGGGCTGGCGGGCCGTCTCTGGTAGATAGCGGTTTATCTCCAAAGGAGATTGCAAAGATCGCCAAGGAAGGAAAGGGTAAAATGCCTGCTGGCGTTTTTAAAGGGTCTGATAAACAACTGAAAGAACTGTCAAAATTCATATCGAAAACAACAGCTAAGTAGTTGTCAAGAAGAGGTACACATGATAAGCTGGTCTCTCAAGACCATCGACATTGTCGATGGTCTTTTTAAAATTCTAACATCAATAACATAACGTTTCCGGAGAATGTGAGTTGAATGTGGTGAAATTAATTTTTTACATACTTGGACAGAGATCTATCATCTTTTTACTTTTGATCATTAATTTTTTTGGTACGATTTATGGGTATTATTGGTACAAGTCGCAACTGATTCATACACCAATTAAATTTCTAATTTTTGTGCCGGACAGCCCAACTGCTACTTTGTTTTTTTTATTTGTGCTGTTGGGGTTTTTATTTAAGCGAAATGCCGCTTTGTTTGAAGCGTTTGCATTGGTAACACTCGTTAAATATGGGCTTTGGGCTGTTTGTATGAACCTTCTTATTCTTTTAACGACGGGAAGTCTGCATTGGACAGGCTATATGCTGATTGCATCCCATTTTGCAATGGCTCTCCAAGGTGTTCTATATGCACCTTATTACAAGTTTAAAGTGTGGCATCTGGTGATTGCAGCCATTTGGACGCTTCACAATGACGTGATTGACTATGTGTTCAAAATGATGCCTAGCTACTCGATGCTGACTCAATTTATGCCACAAATCGGTTATTTTACATTTTGGCTTAGTATTGCATCGATCGGTTTAGCTTATTATCTTGTACTCTCTAAAAAAGCATTTAAGTTGTGATAAACAATCTTGGTCTAACCTTGTCCCTCTCCTCATAACTTAAAGTAGAAGGAGTGGGAGGGACCGTAAATGATACGTAAGGTGATCCTTTGCATAGTGATTGTGCTTGTTTTTCCTGCGGGCGGTTTAAAAGCGGAGGATTCAACCGCTTTAACAGAATTGAATGAACTGTCTGATACAGTATTTCAGTTAACAAGACAGTCACATTATGAGGAAGCACTTCAAATTGTTCAATATTTTAAAAATCGGTTAAAAACAGCCGAAAAAAACGGAACATTAAAAACGATGACCAGTTCGCAAATCCGCCGGGTCATTTTGGCTTGTCATGAAATGCAAAAAAGTTTACGGAGCACGGAAACACGAAAAAAAGATAAACTCAAGGCAGCCGTCCAATTCAGAATGCTGATGGATGCGATACATTCCGACCATGATCCGATTTGGGGATCGTTAAAAAAGCCGGTTATGGAATCTTTTAAAGCGCTTAAAGCCGGTATTATTCAAAAAGAAGACAGTTTAACGTTTCAGGAAAAGTGGAATCATTTTTTAGCTTTGTATGATATGATTTACCCGAGTTTAACAATCGATGTTTCCCAAAAACAATTAAAAAATGTCTCCAACCATATCGAAGTTGTCCAACATGGAGACTTTCAGAATATGTCAGAAAGCAGCAAGCTTGAACGGTTGACTACTCTGCAAAAAGATTTGGAAGACGTATTCAATCAAACCGAAGAAGATGACGCAGATCCCTCGCTTTTATGGGTTATCCTGACAACAGGAAGCATCATCCTTTCCACACTGACCTATGTTGGATTCCGTAAGTATAGAGGGGAAGCAGACAGGCGCAGGAAAAGAGAGAATGATTGGCCTAAATAAGAAACATTGTTTGAAATCGATTAAGAAAAGCCTGAAGCTGTCTAAAAAGTCCTTTTTCAACATCAATCAGGGGGAATTGCGAGACTCCTGCGGAAACAGCGAGCTAGGCGAGACCCAAGAGGAGCAAGGAACGAGCTCCGAGGAGGCTCGCGGATCGCCCGCGGAAAGCGAGCAAATTTCCCCAATTTTTATTCATCCACACGACTTTCAGGACAGCCCCTTTATCGTGTAATCGGATTCTTATTTTCATCAAGTGTAAAACCTTCCCCCATCACATCGTGAACATCGTTTACGACTACAAACGCATGTGGATCAATAGAAGTGATGACATTTTTCAAAAGAAAAACTTCATTTTTCGGAACGACACAGTATAAAACGTCTCGTTCTGTTTTAGTATAGGATCCCTGTCCTTTTAAAATCGTAACCCCACGATCCATTTCTTCCATGATTTTACGTTGGATTAGTGCATTTTTTTCAGAAATAATCGTTGCCCCTTTTGCTGCATAGCCACCTTCCTGCATAAAGTCAATCACTTTAGAAGCAACAAATACTGCGACAAGTGTATACATGGCTTCTTTATATGAGAGATAAAATATGAGTGATAATGTGATAACAAAGGCATCAAAAACGAACATCGCTTTACCCATCGCGATATGAAAGTATTTATTGATGAGTCGTACGATAATATCAACTCCACCAGTTGTCCCGCCATATCTGAAAATGATGCCGAGCCCTGTTCCAATAAAAATCCCGGCAAAAAGGGCTGCAAGGACAAGGTCATTTTTCAGAGGCATATGGATCTGATAAACTTGAAAAATCCACAAAAAAACAGACAGACTGACTGTTCCGAGAATGGTATATAAAAAAACGGTTCTGCCGAGAAACTTCCAACCGATCAAGAAAACGGGAATATTTAAAACTAAATTGGAAATGGAAGGATCGATCTGAAACAGGAAATAAAGCAACAAGGTAATACCAGTAAAACCGCCCTCTGATAGGTTGTTTTGCATATTAAAATGAACAAGTCCAAAAGAAAAAATAGCGGCACCTATTAATATAAATAAAACATTTTTAATTTTTATTTCTCTAAGCATAAAAAACCTCTCCTTCCATTAGTTGGCGTTAATATTATAGTGTATCTTTTAAAAATGGGCAAACCGATCTTAAACGTTTGTCAAACTTAGTTGAATTCGCTAACATGTAAGAGATGATAGGAGGTTTTGCCGAATGACGAATCAGAAAACGATGAAAGAGATACAGCGTGAAGTTGATGAATATATCGGGCAATTTAAAGAAGGTTATTTTAGTCCGCTGGCGATGATGGCTAGACTAACAGAAGAGCTCGGCGAATTGGCAAGAGAAATCAATCATCATTTCGGAGAAAAACCAAAGAAAAAAACTGAAACTGAAAAAAAGATTGAAGAGGAAATCGGTGATGTTTTATTCGTGTTAGTTTGTTTAGCTAATTCACTTCATATTTCATTAGATGAAGCGCATGATATGGTCATGGATAAATTCAACACACGAGACAAAGACCGCTGGACAAAAAAAGAAGGAAAGTAGAGGAGATTGATCATGTCAAAAGAAACTATCAAGATTGCCATTGCTGGACCGAGAGGAAGAATGGGAAGTGAAGCCGTTCAACTTGTTGAAAACACAGATCATTTTCAACTTGTAGGGGCCATCGATATTACATACGACCGCAAGAAACTGTCAGAAGTATTACCCTGTCATTCTGATGCGCTCATTTATACGGATATACACGAATGTTTTGCTGAAACAAATCCGAATGTACTCATCGATTTGACGACACCAGAAGTCGGCAAAGTTCATACGAAAATTGCCTTAGAGCATGGTGTCCGCCCTGTAGTTGGAACAACTGGATTTTCAGAAAAGGATCTTGACCATCTAAGGGGATTAACCGAAGAAAAAGCAATCGGAGCCATTATTGCCCCAAACTTTGCTTTGGGAGCTGTTTTAATGATGAAATTTTCCCAGATGGCAGCTCAATATTTCTCCGATGTTGAAATCATTGAACAGCATCATGATCAAAAGCTTGATGCACCTAGCGGAACCGCTTTAAAAACTGCGGAGATGATTTCCGTCGTTAGGGATGCGAAAAAACAAGGACATCCTGATGAAAAGGAAATTCTACCTGGTGCAAGGGGTGCAGAGCAAAACGGAATTCGCCTGCACAGTGTTCGATTACCGGGGTTAATCGCCCATCAAGAAGTCATCTTTGGCGGAGATGGACAAACTTTGAAAATTCGCCATGATTCGTATAACCGTACATCTTTTATGTCAGGAGTAAAGCTAGCTGTTGAACAAGTTATGAAAATCGATCAGCTTGTTTATGGCCTTGAAAATATCATGGAATAACGAAAAGAAAGAGGGGATCTCATTGAGAATAGCCTTAATTGCCCATGATCGAAAAAAACAGGATATGATTCAATTGACAACCGCTTATCGAGGTATTTTGCAAAAACATGAATTGTTTGCCACCGGTACAACAGGTTTAAAAATAGCTGAAGCAACCGGTCTTTCCATTAGGCGTTTTCAATCAGGACCGCTTGGCGGCGATCAACAAATTGGTGCAATGATCGCCCAAAATGAAATCGATCTAGTGATTTTCTTGCGGGACCCATTAACAGCTCAGCCGCATGAACCAGATGTTTCTGCATTAATCCGCTTATCTGACGTCTATTCCATTCCACTTGCAACCAATCTGGGGACGGCGGAAATTCTGATCCGTTCTTTGGAAGAGGATGCGTTCGAATTTAGGAAGCTGGTACATGATGAAGAAAAAGATGCTTGATATACTGGCTTTTGGTGCACATAGTGATGATGTAGAAATTGGCATGGGAGGAACAATTGCCAAATATATTAACAAGGGGTTTTACGTTGGCATTTGCGATTTAACAGAAGCTGAACGATCTTCAAATGGAACAGTTGCCATAAGGAAACGTGAAGCGGCTTTGGCGGCGGAAACGTTAGGTGTTAGAGAGCGAATTTCTCTTGCCCTTCCTGACCGCGGTTTATTTTTGACAGAAGATGCGATTAGAGAAATTGTTGCCGTTATTCGAATGTATCAGCCGAAGATTGTTTTTGTTCCCTACAAAAAAGACAGACACCCAGATCATGGACATGCGGCAGAAATTGTCGAAGAAGCGGTTTTTTCCGCCGGTATACATAAATATCAAGATGAAAAAAAACAGCAAGCACATAAAGTGCAAAACATCTATTACTATATGATCAACGGTTTTCATAAACCTGAATTTGTGATCGATATAACAGATACAATGGAACAGAAAAAAGCAAGTCTCAGGGCATACAAAAGCCAGTTCAGCCGGACAGAGCAATCGATAGATACACCTTTGACAAACGGATATATTGAAACAGTTGAAGCAAGGGAAATGCTTCTTGGAAAAGAAGTCGGTGTCACATATGCAGAAGGATTTTTTTCTAAGCGCATCCTTTTGTTAGACAATGATTTATTCGGGGGTGGATGATGAGAAAATTAAAAATTGGGATTACATGTTATCCGAGTGTCGGAGGATCGGGAGTTATTGCAACAGAGCTCGGTAAATTGTTGGCGGAAAAAGGGCATGACATTCATTTTATTACATCAAGCGTTCCGCATAGGCTGAATAAAGTTTATTCCAATATTTATTTTCATGAAGTTGAAGTTAATCAATACGCAGTTTTCCAATATCCGCCTTATGATCTGTCTTTAGCCAGCAAAATGGCCGAAGTGGCAAAACGGGAAAATCTAGATATTTTGCATGCCCATTACGCTGTTCCGCATGCTATTTCTGCATATTTGGCAAAACAAATGTTAGAAGGTACGATCAAAACCGTTACGACACTTCATGGCACTGATATTACGGTTCTCGGGATTGATCAGTCTTTAAAAGATTTGATTCGATTTGCAATTGAATCCTCTGATCGGGTAACTGCCGTTTCATCAGCTCTTGCGGCACAGACGTATGATTTAATCAAACCAAGAAAAAAAATAGAGACCATCTACAATTTTGTTGATGAGCGTGTGTATGTAAAAAAAGACCATTATTCATTAAAAGAGCAATACGGAATAACCCCTGATGAAAAAGTCATCATTCATGTTTCAAATTTCAGGAAAGTAAAACGGGTTCAAGATGTGATTCATGTCTTTAACCGTATTGTCAAACGAATCAAAGCAAAACTCCTTCTTGTTGGCGACGGTCCGGAAATGACTGTGATATGTCAGCTTGTCAGGCAGCTCGGTTTACAAGATGCGGTGCGCTTTTTAGGTAAACAGGACGGTGTGGAAGAGCTTTATGCCATCAGTGACTTAAAGCTTCTTTTATCTGAGAAGGAAAGCTTTGGTCTTGTGCTTCTTGAAGCAATGGCTTGTGGTGTTCCGTGCATTGGAACGAATATCGGTGGTATTCCCGAGGTGATTATCGATGGTACATCAGGTTATCTGGTAAATGTGGGTGATGTTGATGCTGCATCTGAAAAAGCACTTCATTTATTAACGGATCACAAGTTGCATCACCGTTTTGCTGAAGCTGCGCTACAAAATATTAAGGAGCGTTTCTCATCAAGCAAAATCATTAACCAATATGAGGATATTTATCACCAATTAATAGACGGGGAGTGTGACAATGGAAGATCTGTTTTTAAAGGCTCTGCCTCTCCTTCATGAACTAAAAAAACACGGCTGGCAAGCTTATTTTGTGGGCGGAGCAGTAAGAGACACACAGATGAACCGCACTGTTGGAGATATCGATATTGCAACTGACGCGGCTCCTGAAGAAATAGAAAAAATCTTTCCTAAAACAATTGATGTTGGAAAAAAACATGGAACAATCATTGTGTTGTGGGAAGGTGAGTCCTATGAGGTGACAACGTTTCGAGCAGAACTTGAATACGAGGATCATAGAAGACCAAGCGGTGTTCATTTCATTCACTCGTTGAAAGAAGATTTAAAGCGGCGTGATTTAACGATCAATGCAATGGCACTGGATACGGAATGCCGGCTCATTGATTATTTTGGAGGTCTTCACGATATTCAAACAAAACTGATTCAAACGGTCGGTAACCCGGCTGAACGATTTCATGAAGATGCGCTCCGCATGTTGCGGGCGCTCCGTTTTATGAGCCAGCTCGATTTTACGCTTTCCCCACATACAAAACAAGCGATTTGTGAGAACCGCCACTTATTAGCACATATTTCAACAGAGCGCAAAACAACTGAATTTGAAAAACTATTACAAGGGAAAGCGGTAAACGCAGCTCTTAAAATAGCGGTTGAAACAGGTCTTTACAAAGAACTTCCCGGACTGGAAGGAAAAAGGGAAGGTCTTCTCACTGCATGCTGTTTTCCGTTTCATCAGTTGGAAACCAAAGCGCAACTTTGGGCAGCTTTCATCGATAGACTGGCAATTCATCCACAACAAGCTCAAAAATTTTTAAAAGCTTGGAAACTTCCTGGAAAGGTGATGCAAGAGGCAATAAAAATTGCCGGGTACATTGATCAACACTGGGATCATTTGGCCATGTATCAAGCCGGTGAAGAGACACTTATTTCTGCAGTCATGATTCATATGCTAAAGGAGAATCAGAGCATTGACAGACGTAAATTAGCTGAAGTGAGACAAAGATATCAAAGACTGCCAATTAAAAGCTTGAAAGATTTAGCTGTAACTGGAAACGATCTGATCTTGATGAAAAATAACCCTCCTGGTAAATGGGTATCTGACGATTTAACACGGATCGAACAGGCTGTTTTGTGTGGAGAACTTGACAATCAAAAAAAAGCCATAGAGGAGTGGCTAGACCAATGCAATCAAATTTAAGGACAAAACTCATCCAATTATTTGCACAAGCTGATGGCGAATTTCTTTCAGGTCAAAAAATCAGTGAAGAACTAGGCTGCTCGAGAACGGCTGTTTGGAAACACATTGAAGAACTAAGAAAAGCGGGTTATGAACTTGAAGCGGTTAGGAAACTTGGCTATAAAATGAAAAAAAAGCCTGACAAAATCAGTGAAAATGAAATCAGATTCGGCTTAAAAACGGAAAAAATGGGACAAGTCATTTATTTCAAAGATAACGTTTCTTCAACTCAGAAAATCGCTCATGAACTGGCAAATAACGGATGTCCAGAAGGGACAATTATTGTTGCAGATCAGCAAACAGAAGGAAGGGGGAGAATGGCTAGAGTATGGCACTCTCCAGCAGGTAATGGCATTTGGATGAGCCTTATCTTAAGACCGACAATTCCAGTTCAAAAAACACCACAGCTGACACTTTTGGCGGCAGTGGCAATTGTCCAAGCAATTGAGGACCAAACAGGAATCAGTCCGGAAATTAAATGGCCGAACGATATTTTGGTCAATGGCAAAAAAACGGTTGGAATTTTGACTGAATTACAGGCTGAAGCAGATCAGGTTCATTCGGTCATCACCGGAATCGGAATTAATGTCAATCAAGCAGCTTGCGATTTTCCGGATGACTTGAAAGAGACAGCCACAAGCTTGCGCCTTGTTAGTGGTAAAAAAATTGATCGAGCAGCACTTATTCAAACGATTCTGCTTACATTTGAAAAACGCTACCAAGACTATACTCGTCACGGTTTCCAACCAATTAAACTTTTATGGGAAAGCTATGCTTTGACATTAAACCGCCGATTAACAGCGAGAACATTGAATGGAACATTTCATGGGAAATCACTGGGGATTGATGATGAAGGCGTGCTTCTTTTAGAAACAAGTGAGGGAATAAAAAGAATTTATTCTGCTGATATCGATATTAGTTCGTGATAGTTGGAACAGATGCCATGTTTTTGGTATACTTCGAGTGGACAGTATCCTTTCAAATGGAACTGTACCTAATGTGATTGAAACTGATTTCTTTTTAAAAAAAGTCTGCCTTGATCCAAAAAGGACTGGGACAGAGGGATGATTCTTGCCGATTTATGGGCGCTTTAAAAATCCTTCTTCTGAGCAGAAGGTTTTTTAATGTCCAAAAATAGCTGGCAGCTCATCTCCTCTGAAAGAAGAGGAGGAGAAACTTTGAAAACAAAACTTGATTTTTTAAAAATGAAACAGCAGGGGGAACCGGTTGTCATGGTGACAGCCTATGATTATCCGGCAGCAAAGCTTGCTGAACAAGCTGGGGTAGATATGATCCTTGTCGGCGATTCACTTGGCATGGTTGTACTCGGTTTGGACTCGACCGTATCTGTCACAGTCGCCGATATGATTCACCATACAAAAGCTGTACGACGCGGAGCAAAGGACACATTTATTGTGACAGACATGCCGTTTATGTCCTATCATTGCTCACTTGAAAGCACTCTCCAAAATGCGATGAAAATGATTCAGGAGAGTGGGGCAGATGCCTTAAAGCTTGAAGGCGGCGAAGGTATATTTGAGACGATTACAGCACTGACAAGGGGCGGAATTCCGGTGGTTAGTCATTTAGGCTTAACACCTCAATCGGTTGGTGTTTTAGGGGGCTACAAAGTACAGGGGAAAGATCAAGAAAGTGCCCAAAAACTGATCGAAGATAGTAAGCATTGTGAAGAAGCAGGAGCAATCGCACTTGTTCTTGAATGTGTTCCAGCCCGACTTGCAGCGTTGATTTCAACACAATTGACCATTCCTGTCATCGGGATCGGTGCAGGTGCCAATACGGATGGACAGGTTCTAGTTTATCATGATGTTGTTGGCTATGGCGTCAGCCGCACACCGAAATTTGTAAAACAGTACACACAAATTGATCAGATGATTGAAGCAGCTCTTTCGTCATATGTGATCGATGTCAGAAACGGTGTTTTCCCTGAAGATGTTCACTCCTTCAATATCGATCAACAAGTGCTTGAAGGTTTATACGGAGGAAGATAGCATGATTGAGATCCAAACAACAAAAGATATCCAAAAGCTGATAAAAAAGTATCAGAAAGAAGGAAAAACAATCGGATTTGTTCCGACGATGGGTTTCCTTCATGACGGTCATTTGTCACTTGCAAAACAGGCACGAACAGATAACGATATTGTCGTGATGAGCATTTTTGTCAACCCTCTACAATTCGGTCCTGGGGAAGATTATGAGACATATCCAAGGGACATAGAAAGAGACCGAAATCTTGCGGCTAAAGCCGGGGTTGATATTTTGTTTATGCCAAGTGTTGAAGACATATACAAACAGGAATCGACAATGATTGTCCATGTTAAAAAAAGGACAAATGTCCTTTGCGGCCGTTCCAGAATCGGACATTTTGACGGTGTGGCAACTGTGCTAACAAAACTGTTTCAGCTGATCATGCCGACAAGAGCCTATTTTGGAATGAAGGATGCACAGCAAGTGGCTGTTGTCGATGGTTTAATCAACGAGTTTTTCATGAATATTGAACTTGTCCCTGTTGAGACAGTACGGGAAGAGGATGGTCTTGCTAAAAGTTCAAGAAATGTCTATCTTACAGAAGCCGAACGCAAAGAGGCCGCTGTTCTCTACCAATCACTTCAGCATGGTGCCCGACTGATTCAAGATGGAGAAAGGGATGCTGGAGTCATCCAAAAACAGATTTGTAACATGCTAGAAAAGACAACCGGCTTGATTGATTATGTTGAAATATACTCCTATCCTGACCTAGAGAGTCTTGAAACCTTGACTGGGAAATGTATCATAGCGCTGGCTGTTCAATTTTCTAAAGCCCGCTTAATTGATAATCTCATCATCGATATCCCAAGTCGAAAGGAGGGCAAATGATGTACAGAACATTAATGAGCGGGAAGCTGCACAGAGCAAGAGTAACAGAAGCCAACTTGAACTATGTCGGCAGTGTGACAATTGATGAAGACTTATTAGATGCTGTCGGAATGATGGCTAATGAAAAAGTTCAAATTGTCAATAATCATAACGGTGCTCGTCTTGAAACATATATTATTCCTGGAGAAAGAGGGAGTGGTGTCATTTGTCTGAATGGGGCGGCGGCTCGCCTTGTTCAAGAAGGGGATGTCGTCATTATTGTCTCATATGCGATGATGACAGAAGAAGAAGCAAGAAACCATAAACCAAAGGTTGCTATTTTGAACGAAAAGAACGAAATCGAGCAAATGCTTGGCCGCGAACCGGCCCGTACTATTTTATAGCCCCCAGACATGGGGGTTTTTATTTCTCAAATCTCGAAAACGTGTTACACTTTTGTCGAGCGTATCAAAATTGAGGTGTCCATTTAATGAACAATCAACGTTATGTAGTCATTGATGTGGAAACGACAGGGAATTCACCAAAAAAAGGTGACAACATTATTCAAATTGCAGCGGTTGTGATTGAAAATGGACAAATTACCGAACGTTTCTCTAAATATGTAAATCCAAATCAGCCGATTCCTGCTTTTATTGAACAGTTGACAGGAATCACAAATGAAATGGTTGAAAATGAAGAGCCGTTTTCAGCCATTGCTGAAGATATCTATCGTCTGTTACATGAAAGTTGTTTTATCGCTCACAATATTCACTTTGATCTTGGATTTGTTGAGCATGAGTTAAAGCGCGCTGGTTTTCCACATCTTGAATGTGATGTTCTTGATACGGTAGAATTAGCACGGATCGTATTTCCGTGTTTTGATGGATATAAGTTGACCGAGTTGAGTGAAGAACTTCAGCTTGAGCATGAAAATCCACATCGAGCAGATAGTGATGCGGAAGTAACCGCCATGATTTTTTTACATATTATGAGCAGATTAAAGGCATTGCCGCTCCCAGTTCTTAAAGGGATGAGTAGATTATGCTGGCATCTGATTAGCGATATGAAACCACTGCTAGATATGCTGATCTTTGAAAAGCATCATCACCTTGAAGATGGTTATATAAAAGTAGGCTCATTGGTCATCAAAGCACCTGCCGAACTGCCAGAAGAACCGATGGTTGAACAGAAATTACCGTTTGACCAGCAGATTTGGGAAGCAGAAGATGGGCTTCATTCTATATTGTCCGGGCTTGAAAATAGAAAGGGACAAATATTAATGATGAAAGAGGTCTGGCAAGCGTTTGCAAATCGTGAACACGCCCTTATTGAAGCAGCAACTGGAATCGGTAAAACACTTGGTTATCTTGTGCCTGCTACTATTCATGCCAAAACAACCAAAAAGCCGGTTGTGATTAGTACATTTACGACATTGCTGCAAGATCAAATCTTGAATAAAGATATTCAACTTTTGGAAAAGATCTTTCCATACAAGATCACTGCTACGGTTTTAAAAGGGAAATCACATTACTTATGTATTGATAAATTTCAGCATGTTTTACAAGAAGATGATGATAATTATGATTCAGTTCTCGCAAAAGCGCAAATTCTTGTGTGGTTGACAGATACAAATACTGGAGACTTATCAGAAATAAACCTGCCTTCAGGAGGAAAGTTTCTCTGGGAACGAATTGCCCGCTCCCATCCTGTAAAAGGACAGTTAAAAGAATACTGTTTTTATGAAAGAGCTAAACGAAAGGCAAAAGTTGCCGACATTATCATTACTAATCATGCACTGCTACTATCCCAAGAGGTCAATCAAGGACTGGAAATAGAACATGCAGATACTTACATTATTGATGAAGCACATCATTTTGAACGGGTGGCAGGCGAACAATATGGAATAAAAGTGGATTATGTTTCATTACATAAAAAATTGATGCAGCTGGGAACTCTAAAGCAACAAGGGTTTCTTAAAAAAGTCGAGCGTTTGTATCGTGCTGCAGATGTTTCAAGCGAATCTTTTTTCAAACTGAGTGAATGGCTTGAATATCTGCTTGAAGAAAGCGATATGTTTTTTACATCTGTCCATTCTTTTGTGAAGCGCAGGAAACGTCATCACACTTTAAACCGTCTGCTTTATAAGGTTGATCAATATAGTGAATCTAGCAGCTGGCACCGTCTGCAAGAAGGGGCTGGAAGGCTGTGCTCAATGTTGGTTGAGCTCCATCAGTTGTTTTCCGAACAAAAACAACAATTAGACGAAAAAACAACTTCATTTACCAGTCATCAATTGTTTGTTATTGAGCAATATCGTTCTTGTATGACCTTTCTGGAAGAATACGAAAAAAAGCTGGGTCATTTGTTTTTTGAGAATCATGAAGATGAAGTGGTCTGGATTGAAATTGATGCAAAGGGAGCGAAAAACGCGGTCACCGTTTATGCTCAACCTTTAGATGCAGGAGAATTACTAGCCGATCGATTTTTCACCTGTAAAAAAAGCGTTGTTCTGACATCAGCGACACTTGTTGTAGAAAACTCATTCAACTATATGATTAAAAAGCTCGGATTACATGATTTTTACCCAAGAACTTTACAAATCGAGTCACCTTTCTCTTTTGAAAAGCGCATGAAAATTATCATTCCCAAAGAAATTAGTCTGATTAAAAACGATGATCAACGGGCTTATATCGATGATATTTCCCGCTATATCAAAACATTTTCAATGAAGAAAAATGTTAAAATGCTTGTATTATTTACATCCCATGCTATGTTGCGCGATGTTTATCAGACTTTGAAAAACGACGCAGACTTGCCCTGCCAAATTCTTGCCCAAGGAATAACCGGAGGAAGTCCGCTCAAGATGATGAAATCATTTAAGCTGCTTCATCATGCTGTTTTACTTGGAACAAATCATTTTTGGGAAGGTGTTGATTTTCCCGGCGATGAACTGACGATGCTGATCATTGCAAGGCTTCCGTTCAGACCACCTGATGATCCGGTGGAATCAGCTAAATGTGAAAGGGCAAAGCTAAAGGGAGAAAGTCCGTTTCAAACCGTCTCACTGCCTGAAGCTGTTCTAACTTTTAGACAGGGGATTGGCAGGCTTTTGCGTTCTGCAGACGACAGTGGCACAGTTGTCATTCTTGATCGTCGGATTCGAACCTCTTCTTATGGCAAAGTTTTTATGAAAGCACTGCCTAAAGCTTCTGTATTAGAACCAGCCTTTTCAGAATTGGAAGCGAAGTTTTCAGAAGAGAAAAAGCCGCATGAATAGCGGCTCTTAAAAATGAATGGTGTGGGTTAGGTTTTATTTTTTGGCTATATCTTAACGGGTTAATCCGTTGTAACAAATAGTTTGGCTTGCAGCAGCAAAAGTATGAATGACAATTATTGTTTGATACGGAGGTACTGAAAAATGGATAGCAAAATTGAAATTCTGTCAACCGTTAGTGTTCAACACTCAGAAGACCTTTATAAAATCGTTGATCTTTTAAACCGGACGCTTAAACGCAACGATTTAATGTTCGGTCTTGCCCTTAATGAAGAAGATCAAAAAAAAGCAACATTTACGATTTATAGAACGTAGGAGAAGAAAATGGGGAAAAAAACATTAATTTTCACACTTGTATTTGGTAGTATTATGTTGATAGCCGTTGTTCTTGTAGGTATAAATATTTATCAAACAGCGATGGCCCAAAAAGAAAGCGGGCATCAATCAGCGGTTGAAATCGCAAAGAAAAAAGCTGATTTAAAACAAGTTGACAATGTAGAAACGTATGTTGGGAAAGAAAAACAGTATATTGTTGAAGGTAAAAATCAAAAAGACGAGAAAGTCTATGTCTGGGTTCCAGCTGACAAAAAACAAAAATTGATGTTCAAAAGAGCCAAGGATGGCATCACAAGCAAACAGGCAATTAAAACGGTTCAAGATCAAGGTCATTTGTCTGAACTGAAAGGAGTTCATCTGGCCAGAGAAGGAAGTACTTTATTGTGGGAAGTGACTTACTTAAATCAAAATGATCAATATAGCTTAAGTTATGTCGACTTTACAAATGGAAAAGTTCATAAAAACATGACGCCTTAAAGATAAGTCAGGGGGAAATTGAGTTGAATCTAGCTAAAAGAGTATCAGCATTAACACCGTCTGCAACATTGGCTATAACCGCAAAAGCAAAAGAATTAAAAGCTGCTGGGCATGATGTGATCGGTTTAGGCGCGGGAGAACCCGATTTTAACACACCTAAACATATCATTGAGGCCGCTGTCCGCTCTATGAACGAAGGGCACACGAAATATACACCTTCAAGTGGACTTGCCGCCCTTAAAGAAAGCATTATCGAAAAATTCAAGCGTGATCAACAAATCGAATATAGCCAGTCAGAAATCATTGTTTGTACAGGTGCAAAACATGCTCTGTACACTCTTTTCCAAGTGTTGTTGGATGAAGGGGATGAAGTGATTATCCCGACTCCATATTGGGTCAGTTATCCTGAACAGGTTAAACTCGCAGGAGGCCACCCTGTTTTTGTGGAAGGTCTGGAGAAAAACAACTTTAAGATCTCCTCAGAGCAACTGGAAAGTGCAGTAACAGATAAAACAAAAGCAGTGATTATCAATTCTCCAAGCAACCCTACCGGTATGATGTATACAAAAGAAGAACTACAAGCGCTTGGAGAAGTTTGTCTTCGCCGCAATATCTTGATTATTTCTGATGAAATTTATGAAAAACTGATCTATGGTGAGAAGAAACATGTATCAATCGCTCAGCTTTCTTCACAGCTAAAAGAACAAACAATCATCATTAATGGCGTATCGAAATCACATAGTATGACAGGGTGGCGTATTGGGTATGCAGCCGGAAACCAAACGGTGATCAAAGCGATGACAAACCTCGCCAGCCATAGTACATCAAATCCGACATCCATTGCTCAATATGGCGCGATTGCTGCGTACAATGGACCATTTGAACCAGTTGAAGAAATGAGAAAGGCTTTTGAGGAACGGCTTGATAGAGTGTACCAGCTGCTTGTCAATATTCCTGGGTTAACTTGTGTAAAACCGGAAGGTGCCTTTTATTTATTTCCAAATGCGAAAAAAGCAGCAGCAGCATGCGGATTTACAGAAGTAGATCAATTTGCGGAAGCGCTCCTTGAAGAAGAAAAAGTCGCGATTGTTCCGGGATCTGGTTTTGGGGCACCAGATAATATTCGGTTGTCATATGCTACATCTCTTCCATTGTTGGAGGAAGCGATTCAACGAATTCACCGGTTTGTCACCAGAGCATAGTCGCGCGAGAAGACATTGACCACATCTGTTTAAAGAAGGTATAATATACGTTATGGATGTTAGAAAGAAATCGGTCGTGAACCTATTTCTTTCGTTTTTTGGAGGGAAACGATAGTGAAAACAACAATAAACCAAGTGTACAATCATGTTGGTGAAGAAGTAACAATTGGTGCCTGGATTGCAAATAAACGTTCAAGCGGCAAAATCGCATTTTTGCAGTTAAGGGACGGTACGGGTTTTATACAAGGAGTTGTCGTTAAAGCTGAAGTAGATGAAGATACGTTTCAAATGGCTAAATCAGTTACACAGGAAACTTCTTTATATGTGAAAGGGATTGTCAAAGTGGACGAGCGCTCACCGCTCGGATATGAACTTGCTGTAACCTCACTTGAAGTGATTCACGAAGCAAAAGAATACCCAATCACACCTAAAGAACATGGAACAGAATTTTTGATGGATCATAGACATTTATGGCTTCGTTCAAAACGACAGCATGCAATTATGAAGATCCGTAATGAAATTATCCGTGCTACATATGAATTCTTTAATAAAGAAGGCTTTGTGAAAGTTGATCCTCCAATCTTGACGGGGAGTGCCCCAGAAGGGACGACAGAGCTTTTTGCAACAAAGTACTTTGATGAGGATGCTTATTTATCACAAAGTGGACAACTGTATATGGAAGCTGCCGCTATGGCTTTAGGAAAAGTATTTTCATTCGGACCGACTTTCAGGGCAGAAAAATCAAAAACAAAGCGCCATTTGATTGAATTTTGGATGATAGAGCCTGAAATGGCATTTGTCGAATTTGATGAAAACTTGGAAGTTCAAGAAAACTATGTTTCATTTATCATTCAAAGTGTACTTGAAAACTGTAAAATTGAACTCAAAACACTTGGAAGAGATACGGAAAAACTTGAGCAAATCAAAGCGCCATTTCCACGTATTACTTATGATGATGCCATTCAGTTTCTAAAAGATAAAGGGTTTGATGATATTGAATGGGGAGACGATTTTGGGGCACCTCATGAAACAGCAATTGCTGAAAGCTATGATAAACCTGTGTTTATTACACATTATCCAACTTCTATCAAACCGTTTTATATGCAGCCGTCATCAGATCGGGAGGAAGTTGTCCTCTGTGCGGATTTAATCGCTCCTGAAGGTTATGGAGAAATTATCGGTGGATCAGAACGCATCCATGATCAGGATCTGCTTGAAGCCCGACTGAAAGAACACGGTTTAGCATCTGATGCATATCAATGGTATGCTGAGCTTCGACAATACGGTTCAGTTCCTCATTCAGGTTTTGGACTCGGTTTGGAAAGAACAGTTGCTTGGATTAGCGGTGCACCCCATGTCCGTGAAACAATTCCATTCCCTAGATTGTTAAATCGCTTATACCCTTAACTTGAAAAAGTCTCCTGTTATGACAGGAGACTTTTTCACAGTCATTCATGATATACTGAACAAGAGAGGTGTATCAAAATGAAAAAGCAGGAGTTTATTAAGATGCAGGAAATGGGATCTATGAGCATTCCTAATCTACTCTTCATGAATTACCGGGAACTTGGACTGAATGAAACAGAGTTTATTTTGCTCTTAAACATTAAAATGCATGTTGAAAAAGGTGCTTTTTTTCCGACACCAGAAGAATTATGCAAGACGATGACAATACCACCTGAACATTGTATGAACATGCTGAGGATCTTTATCCAAAAAGGGTTGATTTTGATAGAAGAATGTGAAGATCAAGAGGGAATTAAGTATGAAAAGTACTCATTAGAGCCTCTCTGGAGCAAACTGTTTGACTATCTTGAGTTGGTTGAGAAAAAGAAACATGATAAGCAGCAAGCGGAAGAACAGAAAAGCATTTATACTATTTTTGAAGAAGAGTTTGCAAGGCCTCTTTCCCCTTTAGAATGTGAGACACTTAGCATTTGGATTGACCAGGATCACCATGATGTTCATCTCATTAAACAAGCTTTAAGAGAGGCAGTTATTTCGGGGAAATTGAATTTCCGCTACATTGACCGGATTCTTTTTGAATGGAAGAAAAATGGGATCATGACAGTAGAACAAGCCGCCAACTACAGCCAAAAATTCAGGCGCAAGACAACTCAGAAGGGCGGACAAAAGGAGTATACAAGGCAGGTTCCTTTTTACAATTGGCTTGATCATTAAAGTGAAAAGGTGAAGTTATGTTAACGAAAAAACAAATCGAGTTTTGTTTAGAAACAATGGGTGATATGTTTCCCAAAGCAGAATGTGAGCTAGTTCACGGAAATCCGTTTGAGCTTGTCATTGCTGTTGCATTATCTGCACAATGTACAGATGCATTGGTCAATAAAGTGACAAAAACATTGTTTGAAAAATACAGAAAACCAGAAGATTATTTGGCTGTTTCCCTGGAAGAACTTCAGCAGGATATCAAGTCAATCGGGTTATATCGCAATAAAGCAAAGCATATTCAAAAACTTTGTCAAATGCTTCTAGATGAATATGATGGGGAAGTCCCTAAAGACAGAGATGAATTAGTAAAGCTGCCAGGGGTAGGAAGAAAAACGGCCAATGTTGTAGTATCTGTTGCATTCGGTGTTCCTGCGATTGCTGTAGATACTCATGTGGAACGGGTCTCTAAAAGACTAGGTTTTTGCCGCTGGAAAGATTCAGTGATGGAAGTAGAAAAAGCACTGATGAAAAAAGTTCCAAAATCTGAATGGTCTCTAACACATCACCGACTGATTTTTTTCGGAAGATACCACTGTAAAGCACAAAAACCAAACTGTGAAGAATGTCCGCTGTTTTCTTTGTGCCGAGAAGGACAAAAACGTTACAAAAAAGGGCTGGTGAAACGGCCATGACAAATGATTTATTACTAGATACATTTGCAAAAACATTAAGAGAGAAAAACATAGACAGTCAAGAAACACGAGCTATTCTGTTAGGAAATCCGCTTTATTTCGATTTTACTCTGGAAGAGGGAGCCGTTAAACCATGGGAACATCCTCAAGAATGGGTACCGCTGTTGTTTCAAACATGGGAGGAAAGAAAAAAACAGCTTCTTCCTGTTTTTCAAACAAGAAAATCAAGGTGTAGTCAGGATGAAATGTTAACAGGTGTTTGTTGTTTTATTGCAAGCCTTTACTGGACGATGGGAAAACCAGTCACAACTTTGGCTTGGAAAACGCTGATTCAAGAAAACTTTCCTGCTAAACCAATTAACTGGGCAGAACGGCTCGAATTTATTTTGTTAAAGCCGACCCAATACCATTGTTTTATTCAGCTTGATGAATTGTTTACAGAAATGAAAAAGCAGTTTTATAAATATGCAGTGATGAATAAATTGTAACAGGGCTGTCGGAGAAGATTCCGACAGCTTTTTTAGATATAAAAAAGGGGTATCCAATAAGTCGATTTTTGACTTATTGGATACCCTATTTGCTGAAAGTCAGCGATCTTGAATCATGGCTTTTTACAATTTTGCTCTTTTCGGTCAAGCCCAGGGTTCATCAGTCTCCTGAGCTGTCTCCAGTATCTTTTTTATTGTCGTCGCTCGGGCTTCCATCAGTAGGTTCACTACCGGGCTCTTCTTTTCTTCCATCCACTTTGTCTTTGTTTTTATCAGGTGGATTTTGTTGATCAGAGTTATCTCCAGGATTTTGTTGTTGTTGATCTGGTTGTTTTGTGCTTTGATCATCTTTTTTATTTTTGTCTTCCTCGATTTTTTTCTGATCATCTTCTTGTTTTTTCTGATCTTGCTCATCTTTTGAGTCATCTTCCTGATCTTCATCTCCAGCAGTCACTTTAAGTGTCACTGCAGCAGGACTACTTTCACCATCATCCGTTACAGCTGTGACTTCGAATCTGTAGGTAGATCCTTGTTTGACATTTGAGATGACAGCTTCTGTTTGACTGCTGTTTTGAATCTCGCTAGACCCGCCTCCATCAACCGATTGCGTGACTTTAAATGATGCATCATCATCATCACCCGAATATGACCATGTTACTTTAATGCTGTTTGATTGTTTATCATAATGAGCACTCAAACCAGAAGGTTTTTTCACATCATCTTCTTTTTCCTCGTATTTGTTTGAAACGGTTGTTGGTTCTGTTCCTTTAACAAAATACTCGGTTAGCTTTTTATCGGCAGGAGCATTGCTGCTTGCTAAAGCGGCTGGATTTGATCCTTTTAAGACGGTCGCTTCAACAACACTGTCCGGTTTCTTAAATGAGCCGCTACCATCATCAACCTTTGAAATGACTTTTTGGAATAACATTTTAGCGATCTGTTGTTCACTTTGATTGAGCGAGTTTCTACCTTCTTTACCAGTCCAAACCGCTGCTGTATATTGCGGTGTATAGCCGACAAACCATGAATCTTTGGCACCGTCACGACTGATGCCGTATTTCTTAACGGCAGCCTCATCAAAGTTTGTTGTACCTGTCTTTCCAGCTACAGTAACACCAGGAACTTGCGCTCGTGTTCCTGTTCCAGAATTAACAGCTGTTTTGAGCATATCTGTCATCATAAATGCGGTATAATCACTCATTGCCGCTTTTGCTTCTGGTTTTAAGTCAAGTTTTGTACCATCATTGAATTCTACAGAAGTCACAAAGTGTGGTGCATTATAATAGCCATTGTTACCAAATGCACTGTACGCTCCAGCCATTTGAAGGGGAGACACACCGTTTCCAAATCCACCGATTGCATAGGCTTCATATAATTTTTCTTCCGGAATAGATAGACCAAGACCTTTTGCGAATTGTGCAACGTTTTTCTTTTCGGCCGCCTGAAAGGCCTTTAAAGCTGGAATATTTCGCGAGTCAGCAAGCGCCTGCCTCATTGTTATCCAACCTTTATGTTTATGGTCATAGTTATTAATTTCCTGTCCAGTTGAGTAATGGTATGGTTCATCTTTAATTTGCTCATAAGTTGACCATTTTTTATGTTCGATAACAGGTCCATAATCAAGGACTGGCTTGATCGTTGAACCGGGCTGTCTTTCAAGGTTTGTTGCATAGTTGAATCCGCCTGCAGGTCGATTGCGTCCACCGCCGATCGCACGTACTTCGCCGGTTTTTGTATCAAGCAGGACTAAGCCAGCTTTCATTTTCTCAGTGTACGGTACTGAATTTCCATCCATCATCTCATCTACATAATCCTGTGCCTTCGTATCAATCGTAGTATGAATTTTTAATCCATCAGTTAAAGGATTGACATTTGTTTTTTCTTGGACTTCTTCAACAACCTGTTCAATAAATGCACTGTATTTTTTATTACCCGCTGATTTTGCGTATTTTTCAGGTGATACAAGACCTTTTTTAACAGATACTTTTTTTGCTTTATTATAGTCTGCTTCTGAGATAAATCCATTTTGTTTCATCAAGTTTAGTACAACATTCCGTCTTTTTTCTGCTCTGTCTGGATGTTTAATAGGGTTATAGTTATTTGGACTTTGCGGCATGCCGGCAAGTGTTGCCGCTTGCGAGATCGTCAAGTCATTTAAATCTTTTGCTCCATAAAACAGTTCTGCTGCTTTTCCAACACCATAAGCTTGGGATGAGAAAAAGATCCTGTTTAGGTACATTTCTAGTATTTCGTCTTTTGAATACTTTCTCTCAAGCTGGAATGAAAGCCATACTTCCTGAACTTTCCGTTTCATTGTTTTGTCATGGGACAAGAATGAATTTTTGACAACCTGTTGTGTGATTGTACTTCCACCCTCAGAACCGAACCCGCCTTGAAAGTTAGCAATAAGGGCTCCGCCGATCCGAATTGGATCAACTCCATGGTGATCATAAAAACGGGCATCCTCTGTTGCCAGAAAGGCATTTTTTACGACATTGGGTATATTTTTAATCGGTACATATTTCCGTTTTTCTGATCCAATTTCCCCGATTTTTTTCCCGTTTATATCATAAATCGTGGAAGAGTAAGGGGTTTTTAATTTTCCTTCGTCAAGAGACGGAGCATCAGCAATCATAAATGCAAATGTGGCCCCTCCAGCAATTAAACCGAGGACACCAATGATTAAAATTGATAAAAGAATTTTCTTGAAAAGCCCCATTTTCTTTTTTTTCTTGGGTTTTGACTGAGTATTAGACCTGCTTTTACCTTGTTGGGCTTTTCGCCGTTCCTGGCGGCTGTTAAATTGATCTGACATAACATCTCAACCTTTCGTAGTTAAACCTTTCCGCTACACATGACTTTAAAAGCATAAATTATGATGGCGAAAAATACAACTGATCAATAATTTTAATATAATCTATTCTTGGAGCGTATCCAAGTGAAATAGAATAAGCGGATTGTTGCAATTCATCTTTTCGAATCGATTTTCTACCATTTTGTTTTTGGCGGTTCCAAAAATAAAATAATTTTTCCGCTTCTAAAAAATAAACCTCGTCAAATGCGGATATAATAACAAAGCAAATCCCGTCTTGGGAGATAACTTGCTTCATGTGTTCGATTTGATGTTCATGGAAGTTTTTCAGCGGAAAAGATGTCTGGTTTTTCGTTTCCTTGGCTTCAAAATCGATATAGCGTCCTTTATATATTCCATTATAATCGGTTGTTGAAGACTGTTTGAAATACGCCTCTTTGATGACAGCCGCACTTCTTGCCGGGTAATCAACTTGAACGATTTGAACAGGTGTCGGTTTTTTATGGATAACCGCAATCGAGTTCGTTAGATAATATAAATTCGTTTCATTTAGATCATCTTCGAGGGTCATTCCGCGATTACTGTATGACGGCTTCTTCCTTATAGATGGGACCGCTTTTGTCGGCTGATATGTTTTGCCGTTTGGATAACGAAACACTTTCTTCAACCTCCTTTTCGAAAAAAATCTAGAAACAAACGGAAGTGAATTATTTTGCACAACAAGATCTCCGGAGTAGGGTTGCTGCATCAAATCAAAGAACAAACCAACAAACTAAACAAAGATAATATTTCACGAACCAATGCGTATAAACATTATTTTGACCATCACCCGGAGATTAAATGGGCATTTTTAGCTTCATTTGTTTCACGAAATGCTGGCTGGTCAATGACTGATTTAAAAGGTAGTTTATTTCAACTTGGCCTCACAGCTAACCAGCAGCAGTGGTTATTTATGACATATGAAAGAGCGAATTGGTTGATCTTTGCTGATGCATACCCACAGCTTCTATTGTATCAATGGTCTAAGGTGATTGGACAGCCGCTTTTTCATTTGCTGCCTGATCTAGGTGTTTCTTCATTTATGCAACTGGAATGGGAGCAGTTTTGGCATAACCAGGATACAAAGCGTCTCATGTATGCTCTTATCATAAATGAACAAAACACTATCCAAAATCCTATTATACAAAATCCTTTGTTTAAAAAGAATGTTTTTCACTCGATTCCTTTCTATATATGTGAATGTTTTCACTTTAATACTGTGATTTTTCCGACTGTTGAAGGTGTTTTTTACGGTCTATCTGTCAAACGTTTTACAAATGTAAATGAAAGAATCAAATTAGGTAAACAATTAAGTGAGCTTTTATTTAGGCCCGAGCTTTTCCCAGCTTTTTTTCATTTTACATCTTTTGTTCCTCATACAGGTTCACGGTTTGATATGGAACAATGGACAGGAATTTTCAAGAGAACTTCACCGTTTTTGAGAACGACTTATCCTGTGATCGATCATTCATTAGACGGAGTAAAAAGAGATTGGTTTCAAGGAGAAAACAGGGAGAATATGCTTAAGGAGGAAACATTACCAGGAACAATTGAAATAACCGAATGGTATTTTCAGAAAAGAAGACAGTTACAGGTTGTATTCACACTAGAAAACTGGTTTAAAAAGAATAAGAAATAAAAAAGCAAGGGAATCCCTTGCTTTTTAAGTAGATGGACGATTTGGGCCGCCTAATTTTTTATCTAATGTATCTTTTGTTTTTGTATCAGCTTTTTTGTGAGTAGGGGATTTTTTCTTGTTGTTTTCCACAGTAGACACCTCCTTACATCATAGTTTCTGCATAATTCACGCTGTTCATACACTTTTCTGCAAGGTTTATTGAAATAGTAGGAAGTTGTTATTCTTTGCCGGTTTCCTTCTAGTTTTGTCAAGCATGAAGGAGAGACGATGGAAAAAGAAGAATGCGTAGAGGTCATAAAAAGGAGGGAAGTAAATGAGTGCTTCTGTCAGTAAAGCATCAGCTCTGAAACTGCTATTGGAAACTGAAACTGACCTTGTCTTAGTAGAAACAAAGCTGGCTAAGGCTGTGAGCAAAATGAAAGTTGAAAAAGAAATCGCCTTTAGTAAGCAACTTGATCTTATTGATAAAGAACTGGTAGAACTCCTGCCTTATTTGTTGGGAACAGATTGATGGATTTTGATTCGTTGTTTTGGCTGGGTTTGTTTGATACGATAGTTGCTGAGGTGAATGTCGTGGATAAACAATCTTTTCTTAAACAAACACAGAACTTGATCCATGTAACAAAGGAAGCGGCTGACCGCTATCAAATAGGCGAGGAATACGATTTTTTTACAACCGTTAAACCTGCAGCTGACCGCTGTGAGCAGACAATTAAAAGCTGGCTTGAAAACGGTTTGGCATATATTGAGGATCATCATCCAAAGTATATTTATAAAGAACAGTTAAGTGCAGTAGAAGAAAATTTGAATGAAATCGTTCTGCAATCTTATTTTTGCAAAATCCACAAAAAACGGTTTAGAGATCTAACAGAATCTGTGCTTTATACACTCAAAAGTATTGAAGAAGATCTGAAGGTAAAAGGATAGATTTGATCGCAATCATTTCACCCCAATTGTTCACATTCACAATTGGGGCGAACTCTCATTTTTCTGTGTCTGAATACTTGTCGTAGGTAGGGTGCTGAGCTCCATTCGCCTCAAGAACTTTCATACCTGTCCGAAACTCGTTTAAAGTCAAATGTCCTTGAATGTACAAGAACTTGACAAAATCCATCAGCTTATCCATACAATCTGTCTCATACTGTTTCATCTCAGCAAAACAATTTCTTAAGTATGATACGTTCAAAAGCACATCCCCCTTTCGATTAGATTATTCTAATCGTATCATAACAATTCGACTTTTTTCTTTTTTAAAAAAATTCAAACTTTAGACACATTTTGAGATTAGGCACGGGAAAGCAATCTGGATCATACAGATATAAAAAAAGGGCTCTAGAAGGAGGGATCAAAGATGGAAGAGAGAGAAACCAGTTACCCATATGCCGCATTACACTATTCTGGATACCCGCAATTTGAGCATCAGCTTCAACATTACTACGATCATCCAACCACGCAATATGCTTATCCTGTCAACCAAGCATTTCACCCTTCACCGATTTATCAATCATCTTTGCAGGGATTCTCTTATCCCAACCCATATCCACAAGCTAGACCTGATGTTCACCAACCTTCTCAATTGCAAAATTTCATGTCACAATTTAAGAAGAAAAATGGACAGCTCGATTTTAGTAAAATGATGGATACAGCTGGTCAAATGATGAGCACCGTCAATCAGCTGGGATCGCTCGCCAAAAGCTTTATAGGATTCTTTAAGTAAAAAAAGCATGAAAAGTCATTCATGCTTTTTTTGTGCCGGAAATGACACGGTTAACGTATTACCGTTCCATGATGTTTTCATTGTTTCTTCATATACAGGATAAGGGAGCAAAATCGTTCTGGACAGATTGGTAAATGATGATGAGTCTTTGGATTCTGTTTTCTCTTTCAGTGAAACATGTAAGTACCTTGATTTCGCTTCAATCATAATATCGCCATTTTGAAATGATTCAGGGACGGTAATATCGATTAGTAGCTCGTCATTTTCCTCTCTTATATTCATGGAAACTATTAAACTTTGCAGTTGGTCTGAAACTATTTCTTGAAAAGAATTTAATAATTCGTGAAAGGGAGAGGCATAAAACAATTGTTCAAAGGCTTCTTGAACTTCGTTCATTTGGTTAGTCGGCTGTTTCTCATTATCCTTGGAATTCATCGTTTGTCACCTCTTTTCGTTTTTTACTTTTAGTTTATGCAAAGGTAGGTCATATGGTTATAAATTGATGGATGTTAAAAAATGTGGTTAAATAGTGGAGAATCCCTAACTATAAATAGATATCCTTAGGGGTGCTGAAAGGAGTTAATTGAATTGTTTAAAAAAATATTCGGTAAGGGTCATAAAGAGGAAGCAGTTAAAGAAGAAACCGTTTTTTCACCAGCAGACGGTAAAGTGATCAGCCTATCAGAAGTGCCGGACCCTGTTTTTTCACAAAAAATGATGGGGGATGGAATTGCGATTGAGCCGGCGAACGGCGAGATTGTTTCTCCTGTTAACGGGGAAGTCATCCAACTTTTTCATACAAAACATGCCATCGGTATTCGCTCATTATCAGGAGTTGAAATGTTGATCCATATTGGATTGGACACTGTTAGTATGGAAGGAGAAGGCTTTACTGCTCATGTTAAAGAAGGCGACAAAGTGAAAGTCGGTGACCCTTTAATCACATGTGATTTACAATTAATCAATGAAAAAGCAAGCAGCACGATTACACCGATTGTGATCATGAATGGAGATGTGCTGGAGCAAATTCAAAAATATGAAGAAGGCGAAGCGAAAAAGAGCCAGACAAAATTGCTTGAGCTAGTAGCGAAATAGTCAAAAAGCAGAGAGTCCATTCTCTGCTTTTTGACTATTTTCAAAGACAGTGAAGAAGAAGCTTGAAGTGTTTCACGGTACTGCAGTGTTTAAACCTATGGACAACACAAGAGAAATATGTTGTTCTGAAAGTAGTCTGGATGAATAAAAAATGGGGAATTCGCTCGCTTTCCTCTGGCAATCCGCGAGTCTCCCGGGGCTCTTTCCTAGCTCCTGCACAACTCATGTTTTATGTTCATCTGGATAAAAGGAGAAACCAAAATGAAAGTTGATTATGCTTCCGATTTACATATGAATCACCATGTCCCATTTATGAAAGACCAGTTAAAATGGGAGGCACGAACAAGAGAATGGGCAAAGAATATACTGAGAACCGGGTATGGGTCTGTTTTAATTATAGCTGGAGATTTCTCAGAATGGAATCGACAGGCGTTTTGGTTTTTAGAAGAGGCTAGCTCAATCTATGAGAAAGTTTTTTTCGTGACGGGTAATCATGATTACTATTTGATAAGTAAAAACCGAAAGAGGAAATATAAAGATTCGAAAGCACGACAGCAGGCATTAATAGAATCCTCAGCAAATCTCACTAATGTTCAACCTTTAAATCGTGATGTCATTTCCTATAACGGAAAAACCTTTGCTGGTGACAGCCTTTGGTACATTCCAAAAACACCTGATGAGTGGTTGTTCTTTTTCAATGAGTCTAATGATTCCAATTACATTTATTTAATAGATAGGTATCCTTATGGCTTTACAACAAAAGAAGAAGAGGTTCATTTTCTCTACCAGGAAGCAATGGATTGGTACAATACTTTGTCAGGAAAGAATATAGACTTAATGGTGAGCCATATTCCACCTGTTCATCCACCGATTTCTCCTTTTGCACGAAATGCTTGTTATGATTGCCCTGTATCATTCTTAGCAGCTAAGACTTGGATTTGTGGACATCAACATATTCAAGGCGATTTTGAGAAAGCAGGAACTCTTTTTTGGATGAATGCCATTGGATATCCAATTGAAAAAAATATGATAACACTAAAAACAATAGAGATTTAGAAATGCTTCAGCTTATTGACCGGTCTTTAAAAGTCTGTCCATCTTTACTGGCAAGCCGACATAATATATGCTAGGGGTGATCCGAACTTGAACAAGAGCAAGATCATTGTAAAAATAAAAAATGATGGAAATGCCATGAAATACATCCCGATCATTAGAAGCTTTACAAAAGAATCAATAAGTACAATTAAACAAGGAATTGAAAACAAACAGCCCATTTTTATCTGTCATTATATTGAAAATTCAGAGGGAATGCCAAAAATGTACCAAACGCTAAAAAACCTTCAAAGTTATGGTGCACAGTTATATATCAGACAAGAATCTTATCAATCTAGTAGAGTCATTAGTTTAGATGTAATAAAAAATTTAATCATGAGGGACAGAGAAATAGCAACGCAACTACAAGAAATAGATGATCTTTTCGATTGAATATCGATGGCATGATGGAATGGGGCCAATTTATCATGCAAAGTCCGTATACATGTAAAGTAAAACTTTAAAACGTTACCCACTGCCAAACATAACAAATTATTATTTTCTAAATATGAAATAATAGCTTTCCGATTGATTTTTTGATGTCTAAAGGAGATCGAAAGAAATTCGGCAGGTTAGGCAAAGAGACGAATGTGAGATGCTTCATTAGGTATTTACAAAAAAAGGTATCATAGTAGAAAGGGTCGTTTTCATGAAAATATATGAAGCTAAAACCTTATTATTGACAATGGAAGCTCGGTCTAAAGAATATAAACAAACAAGACAAGAATTTACTGCGTTAAAAGAAGCTTTTCTAGGGGTTACTAACTTAGGAGACGATTTCCAAGGAAAAGGTGCTGACAACATAAAGGCATTTTACAAAGATCAAGCTGGTATTATAGATAACTGGCTCGATCTAATTGACTCGCAAATTCAGTTCCTTGATGGCATATCAAATGTGATTGAAGAGGCCGGACTGTCCAATTCGTTTATCGATATTGAATTTCTCGAAAATCAGCTTGCGAATGCTTACACAAACTCAAAATCAGTAGTGTCAGAGCAGAAAAAAGAATTAATAAACATATTAGCTGATATCAAAGACTTACTGCCTTTAGAACCCATTTCAGATCAAGAGTTTGAGGAAAAATTAGATGCGGCAAACAAAGAGCGCGAGAGTACGATTCAGGCAGTCAATGATCTAGATACCAAGCTCATAAACGAATATGCTGCTTCTGAAACGACTCAACAAATGGTCATGGCAGACTATGCCGCATTGATTGATGCGACAGGTAAAGGGGAAGATGCTTCGCAGGTGAGCTATGATTCAAAAGCTTATCGAAGCAGTGAAACATATCGGCTTAAAAATGAAGTACATACAAATGCGGAAAGCTATATCAAGTTTAAAATCGATCAGGCAGAAGCGCAAAAAATCGCCAAGGAACAAGATGAATCTGCCGGACAATAAGAAGAATAAACGTATTCATGTAAGACCTGCGACTCTTAATAGTCTTTGGAAGCGATTTTATTTCGAGATTAAATGATGTACTCTGATCACGATATGGTTGGCAATTCTTTACCCAGTAGACATCATATAGTTGTTATTGAATTGAAGGATTTTAATTGTGAATCGTTTGTTTACAAAAATCTTAAATAGATCGGGGGTATGTTTTATAGAAGGGCTCCGATCCGTTTAAGATGACCAGCAATTAGTCTAGTTCTTTGTATTCCATCAACCAACAATCTTGATACTTACCTTCATGAAGTTCATGTTTTGGAAGAATACGAATTTTTTTAAAACCACATTTTTCATAGCACTTTATAGCCCGTGAATTTCTAACTTGAGGATCCATTACGACTCGCTCTGCTTGTTCATATTTCACTAAATAATTTAACATGGATGAAACAAGTAATGTCCCTAGTCCTTTATTCCAATTGGCTTTTTCCCCGATAAATTGATCTGTTCCGTAGACATTTTCGTTAAAATAACCATATTCTTTTTTTGTCACATCATCCAATTGATAAAACTGAATGTATCCTATTTCTTTACCTTTGTACTCCACTATACATTTAACTTCATCATCTTCAGAATCATAAAAAACATCGGTAACCTTGTCTATATCAAACGGATGATCCCTCCCTTCATAAAATTCAAGAATTGATGGGTCTGAAAGCCATTTTGCTAAAAAGAACTTATCAGCTTCATTTAAACTGCGAACGATTAAATTTTCATTTTGAAATAACATGATAATCCTCACTTTTATTCCAACTTAATAAAGAACATTTGAATCTTAAGAATAATTAGAATTTTCACAGCTGTCAAGGATAATCTTGTGACCTCTATACTAATAACTACATCTAATATTAATTAACTATTTTTCACTCAAAAGCAAAGAAGGTGTCCTGAAAGTAGTATGAAAGAAGTGAAAATTGTGGAATTTGCTCGCTTTCCGCGGGCGATCCGCGAGCCTCTTCGGTGCTCGTTCCTTGCTCCTGCGTGGTCTCGCAATTCCCCCTGATCATGTTGTTTTAGACATCTTCATATGATTTTAAATAAAAGGGGATTTTATTAGGTAAAACAACATTCAATCAATGTATTTACCTACACAATGGATGCCAAGGCATCATAGAACAGAAAGCTAGTGTAGTTGGCGTTAGTGTTGGCTGCGCCAATATTTCAGCTGGTGGTTGAAATTCCAGAGGTACAATTGTCGTTACATCTTGTCGATTAGCTCTCATGAAAGATGGGGGACGTCCTAGTGCTGGTCCCTGTTGTTGGATTATAATTTGTTAGTTGAGCATAAACAACACCAAATCCAGCGATAGAGATTTGGATACTAAATACTGTGTATCTTCCTCTGGGGTCCATATCATGGCAAGGGGGTGTTGTCTTTACGCTTATTGTGGGTAATAATTCATCGTTATAAATCTCTTTCTTATGTTTAAATTCACATAAGTATGGGTTATGTGAAAAATGGGTTTGGCTGAAAGCCTATGTTAAAAAGTCTAATCTGTTATAAAGGCTTATTTAGTGATGCCTTTTTAGGAAAAAATATTTTTATTAAATATTTAACAAAATAGCGCATGCCTTAGATGCTTATTCTGGTTTAGTTATTCGATTTGAATGTGAAGTGAATCTTCCGGATAAAAATACTTTAGGATCAGTTCATCAGTAAAGCCGGATCTTTAGAAGCCGAAAAACAGTTGCGAGTTTTTGTTGATTCCTTTTTCGAGCTAAAATAGTTTTATAATATCGGTTGTATTTCCATGGATTCTTCGTCTGGTAGCCGTGAATGTTTTTCTTTCATTCAAAAAAATTTATCTTGATCGGATGGCTTAGTACCGAAAAGCAGACAGAGATAAAAAAATGGTTTGTCCACACAGATTACCTGAATACAATAAGAAGTAAAGTATTTCTCGGGAAAGCGCAGATTTCAACAAAGCCGTTCTCTAAATTGTCAAACACTATCAGAATCTGCTGATGGCTGGGCGTTTGTCACAGCGCAAGCGCTTGATGAATAGGAATAAAGAGAGAATTGTGAGGTGAGTGTGTTGGAGAGGGCTGTTACTTATAAAAACAATGGGCAAATCAACATTATACTTAACGGTCAGAAACAAGTTTTGGCCAATTCAGAAGCGGAAGCTGATTATCAAGCAGCTCTGCAAAAAAATGAAGCCAAACACAGCATCCTAAAAGAGATTGAAAGAGAAATGAACACGCTTGTCGGAATGGAGGAAATGAAACGGAATATTAAAGAAATATATGCTTGGATCTTTGTGAATAAAAAACGGGAAGAGCAAGGACTTAAAGTCGGAAAACAAGCACTTCACATGATGTTTAAAGGGAATCCAGGTACAGGAAAAACAACGGTGGCCAGATTAATCGGCAAGCTGTTTTATGAAATGAATGTTCTTTCAAAAGGTCATTTAATTGAAGCAGAACGTGCTGATCTTGTTGGAGAGTATATCGGGCACACGGCACAAAAGACGAGAGATTTAATAAAAAAAGCGATGGGTGGTATTTTATTTATTGATGAAGCATATTCACTAGCACGAGGTGGGGAGAAGGATTTTGGTAAAGAAGCAATTGATACTTTAGTCAAACATATGGAAGATAAACGGAATGAGTTTATCTTGATTTTAGCTGGCTATTCACGAGAAATGGATCATTTTCTTTCTTTGAATCCTGGGCTTCAGTCAAGGTTTCCAATTGGTATCGATTTCCCTGACTATTCAGTCAGTCAGCTGATGGATATTGCGAAACGGATGATGGCTGAAAGGGAATATCAATTTAGTCCCGAAGCAGAATGGAAGCTGAAAGATCATCTGATGACAGTGAAAAGCACGGTTAGTCCTGCTAAATTCAGTAACGGCCGGTTTGTCCGGAATTTAATTGAAAAATCAATTCGCTCACAGGCTATGCGGCTGTTAATGGGGGATTGTTATTTGAAGAATGACTTGATAACAATTAAAAGTCAGGATCTTGATATAAAGGAAGACGCGTCATGTATATCATGACGTATCTTCTTTTTTGTTAAAATAATAATCTTTGTTCAGGGAAAGAGACATTACAAAATGAAACATAGACTGAGAACATAATTGTGGATATTGTAAGCATTCCCATCATAATGGTGTAGCGTTTGCAATTTGCACCAAAAATTAAAAATAGATATAATAAGGATTCGTAAAATAAAGGAGGCAAATATATAAAAATCTTCATATTTAAAAATGAAAATGTAATTCTAATCAGTAGGAAGTGATCACTGTTAAAAATTTTATTATAAAAGGCTATCCTTTGCTCACATTAATTGTTGCTGTTCTTTTTTTGGGATTATTTTTTTATTTATGGATCAACATGGAGGCATATAGAAGTGTTGCACTAGCATATGCCCAACTTGTATCAATATATGCTCTGATTGTCTATTCTGTTGCCGCTTTTCCCCTGCAATTTATGTTGCAATTGAAGAAAAAGAGTAAGAAATTTGATTTGAGTTATCTTGGACTATATGTTGCTGGGATTACCGTGGTTTCAATAGTAGCGGTTTCGATAGTCGGAGCTGGTATAATGATTCCGATATTAGGATTGCCTTTGTTTTATGGGTTAAGTATATTTAGTGGCTTAATTTATTGGTTAACGGATTCTCTATTTCTACTTTTAAAGGAACGCCTAGGTGATAGCTGTTAAAAACAAATATTAAGAGAGAATTGAAAGGAGATTGCAAATGGAGTTGATTTGGGTCGGGATCGGGTTAGCTGCTATGGGTTATTTTGTCGGTGATGGACTAAAAAATTTCAAGAATCCAAAAGCGAGTTCTTCTGATTATCCAATGTTAATCAAGGAAAAAGATTTACACTATAGCCTTGGACTTAGTAAAGAAGAAACAAAGGAACTGTTAAACAAAATTCCGAACGCACCAAAGGTAGAGTTGAAGGGGACTACATATTATCCTTATAAACAATTTCTTGAGTGGATGTCATCAAATGATATTTATAATCATAAACTATAATCTATTAATGAGTTTATTACATGACAGCATCAAGTACCTCAAAAAACTAGAAAGGATTAAGTTTGGTATTGTACCGGACTTGATCCTTTTCATTTGTCTTCATATATTGGTCAAGTTCGCTGTTTTCTCGAAACAATTGATATTCAGGGGCTGTTCGGTTTGATTAAAGTGAGAGAATGGAAGTTAAAGGTCATCTAACAGCGCGGTTAGCCTTTCAGTAAAAATGCTGAAGCTTGATATAAGAAGACGTCTCACACCGATGAAGGGTGTATTTTTTTATTTTTCGTTTGATTTCTGGCAACTGCTCCCACTGTTTGTTATGATAATACTGCTTTACATCACTATTGTTAAGAAAGGAACATGATCATTTGAATGAACAAGAATTCATAAAAGAAAAAGCGATTTTAGTTGGTTGTCAACTTCCACATATTTCTGATGAACGTTTTTCATACTCGATGGCAGAGCTTAGTGCATTGACGAAGACGGCTGATGGTACAGTTATTTCGACCGTTACTCAAAAAAGAAATCGCGCTGATGCTGCTACATATATCGGTAAAGGGAAAGTAGATGAGCTGATGATGCTTTGTGAAGAACTGTCAGCCGATGTCTTAATTTTTAATGATGAATTGTCACCAAGTCAGCTTAAAGCTCTTGCCACATATCTCGATATAAAAATTATCGACCGGACACAATTAATCCTTGACATCTTTGCAAAACGAGCCAAGACGAGGGAAGGCAAACTGCAAATCGAACTTGCTCAGCTCCAATATACATTGCCAAGATTAAGTGGACAGGGGATTAATTTGTCAAGGCTGGGAGGTGGAATTGGAACAAGAGGACCGGGGGAAACAAAGCTTGAAACCGATCGGCGTCATATTAGGAATCGGATTCATGAAATCAATCTTCAGTTGTCTACTGTTATTCGTCATAGAAGCAGATACAGAGAAAGAAGAAAGAAAAATGGTGTACTACAAATCGCGCTTGTCGGTTATACAAATGCGGGAAAATCAACATGGTTCAATCGCTTGACAGCTGCAGACAGTTTTGAAGAGAATCTGCTGTTTGCTACACTTGATCCAATGACCAGAAAAATGACACTTCCAAGTGGATATCATGTGCTCTTGTCTGATACAGTTGGTTTTATTCAGGATTTGCCAACCACTTTAATTGCAGCGTTTAGATCTACGTTGGAAGAGGTAAAAGAAGCTGATTTGATTCTTCATATGGTCGATTCTTCACATGACGATTATCAAGGACATGAAGCTACGGTAAAACGTCTTATCGAAGAGCTTGAAGCCGATGATATTCCGGTACTTACGATCTATAATAAAAGGGATCAAAAAAGAACTGATTTTATCCCTTCATCTGGGAAAAACCATATAATGACAAGTGCCAAGATTGATGGTGATTTGCAAGTGTTTAAGCAGGCTATCGAGGAATTTATTAAAAAAGAACTTCTTGTTTCCTATCGAGTAAATATTCCCGCTTCAGAAGGTAGACTGTTAGCACAAATTAAATCTGAAACGATGATAAATGCCACCACCTTTCACGAAGTTTGTGAAAAATATGAAGTGGAAGGTTACATACTTCCTGAACAAAATATAATGGGAGAGCTCAAGAAGTTTATGTAAGAAAGGACACTTTCAAAATGTTTGAGACACTAAAACATGGGGATTTACTAAAAAAGATAACGATCGAAACCGAAGATGAAATTTCAGTCGTTCATAAAACAATTGATGAAATCAGTGAGCGAAATGAGTGGAGGGTACTTGAAAGTTATCGAAAACATAAAGTATCTGATACGCACTTTATTCCTTCTACTGGGTATGGTTATGATGATATCGGCCGAGATACACTTGAAGCTATCTACGCAGACGTATTCGGTGGTGAAGCAGGTCTTGTCAGACCCCAGATTATTTCGGGGACTCATGCGATTTCAATTGCTCTTTTCGGTGTCCTCCGTCCAGGTGATGAACTTCTTTATATAACAGGGAAACCATATGACACACTCGAAGAAATTGTCGGTGTCAGAGGTGGGGAAAATTCAGGGTCATTAAAGGAATTCAACATTCAATATAATGTCGTCGAGTTGACAGAAGAAGGAACCGTTGACTTTCAACGTGTTGCAGATTCGATCACACCAAAGACAAAGGTTGTCGGAATTCAGCGATCAAAGGGCTATGCCAACCGTCCTTCTTTTTCAATTGATGACATTGAAGAAATGATTCAGTTCGTAAAAGAGATCAATAATAATATGATTGTTTTTGTAGATAATTGCTATGGAGAATTTGTTGAAGAACGTGAACCCTGCCATGTTGGTGCAGATCTTATCGCAGGTTCACTGATTAAAAATCCGGGCGGGGGATTAGCGAAAACGGGAGGTTATCTTGTTGGTAAGCAAGAATGGGTTGAAGCTTGTTCGTTCCGAATGTCATCACCTGGTCTTGGAAGGGAAGTCGGTGCATCACTTTACTCATTGCAAGAAATGTACCAAGGTTTTTTCCTAGCACCACATGTTGTTTCCCAAGCGTTAAAGGGAGCTGTTTTTACAGCGTGCTTGCTGGAAAAGTTAGGATTCCGAACAAATCCTTCATGGAAGCATAAACGAACCGACTTGATTCAATCTGTTGAATTCTCCACTGCTGAACAAATGATCGCATTTTGCCAAGCGATTCAATACGCTTCGCCTGTTAATGCCCATGTGACCCCATATCCAAGCTATATGCCGGGATACGAAGATGATGTCATTATGGCGGCGGGGACTTTTATACAAGGGGCAAGCATCGAATTATCAGCAGATGGTCCGATCAGGCCGCCTTATGTTGCGTACGTTCAAGGAGGTTTAACCTATGCTCATGTTAAAAATGCGATTTGCAGTGCAGTTGATGTTATCATAGAGTCATAATTTCATGTAAGGATTCCTGACATAATCTTGACATGTTACTTAACAACAAATATAATAGACTTAATAAGTAAAGGAGGAAATTGAGATGAGTGATAAAATTCGCCGCTCAATGCCCTTATTTCCAATAGGAATTGTTATGCAACTAACCGAATTATCAGCTAGACAAATTCGGTATTATGAGGAAAATGGACTGATATTTCCTGCAAGAAGTGAAGGGAACAGACGATTATTTTCGTTTCATGATGTAGATAAGTTGCTGGAAATTAAAGATTTGATTGAACAAGGTGTAAACATGGCGGGAATTAAACAAATTTTTGCCAAATCAGAACATCAATATCAAGATAAACCAGAAAAAGTAATGAAACACAACCTTTCAGATGAAGAATTGCGAAAACTGCTAAAAAACGAACTGATTCATTCGGGTCGATTCCAAAAGGGAACAACATTCCGTCAAGGAGATATGTCCAGGTTTTTTCATTAAGTTGTTAGCAACTGCATTGCTATATATACATTTACCTTTTTAGAGGAGGAGTTTTACGAATGGCCAAGTATTCAAGAGATGACATAATGAAATTAGTAAATGAGGAGAATGTAAAATATGTTCGCCTTCAGTTTACTGACATTCTAGGAACAATTAAAAACGTTGAGATTCCTGTGAGTCAATTGGAAAAAGCACTTGATAATAAAGTCATGTTTGATGGCTCTTCAATCGAAGGCTTCGTACGTATAGAAGAGTCAGATATGTACTTATACCCAGATTTAGACACATTCGTTATTTTCCCATGGACTGCTGAAAAAGGTAAAGTAGCCCGTTTCATCTGTGACATTTACAATCCTGATGGTACTCCGTTTGAAGGTGACCCTCGAAACAACTTAAAACGAATCTTGAAAGAAATGGAAGAGATAGGATTCTCAGATTTCAATCTTGGACCAGAACCGGAATTCTTCTTGTTCAAACTAGATGAAAAAGGTGAGCCAACTCTAGAATTGAATGATAAAGGTGGATATTTCGACCTTGCTCCGACAGACCTTGGTGAAAACTGCCGCCGCGACATCGTGCTTGAGCTCGAAGAAATGGGCTTTGAAATCGAAGCGTCTCACCATGAAGTAGCTCCTGGACAACATGAAATTGATTTTAAATATGCTGGTGCCATTCGCGCTTGTGATGACATTCAAACATTTAAGCTTGTTGTGAAAACAATCGCACGCAAGCACGGTCTTCACGCAACATTTATGCCAAAGCCATTATTCGGTGTAAATGGATCAGGTATGCACTGCAATCTGTCGTTATTCAAAAACGGTGTTAACGCATTTTTTGATCAAGACGGTGATCTTCAGTTAAGCGAGACTGCAAAACAATTTATTGCCGGTGTTGTAAAACACGCAACTAGCTTTACAGCTGTTACAAACCCAACAGTTAACTCATACAAACGTCTTGTACCAGGCTATGAAGCACCATGCTATGTAGCATGGAGTGCCCAAAACAGAAGCCCATTAATCCGCATCCCGGCTTCTCGTGGCATCAGCACCCGTGTAGAAGTAAGAAGTGTCGACCCATCTGCAAACCCGTATCTTGCACTTAGCGTATTGTTAGCAGCGGGTCTTGACGGCATTAAAAACAAACTTGAAGCACCAGCTCCAATCGACCGTAACATCTACGTCATGAGTCAAGAAGAGCGCCTTGAAAATGGAATCGTTGACCTGCCAGCAACACTTGCTGAAGCTTTGGACGAATTAAAATCCAACGAAGTTATGGTCAACGCCCTAGGTGAACACTTATTCGAACACTTCGTTGAAGCAAAAGAAATTGAATGGGATATGTTCCGTACACAAGTCCATCCTTGGGAACGCGAACAATATATGTCTCAGTATTAATCTTTGGATCCCTTGGCACATCTGGTGTCAGGGGGTTTTTAAATTTTGGTCAAAGAATTGTGGAAGCATTCTTTTTGGTCCTTGACCAAAATTTGACCAAAAAAATTTGAAGTTATGAATCTAACTCCACAATTGATGAGACATATTCTTCGTAATCCTTGATCCTATTTTGGTCAAGCTTCTTACTGATATGAGAATAGACATCAGCAGTTACGATCATGCTTTTATGACCTAAGCGTTCTTGAATGTATTTCATATCTGCCCCTGACTCCAAAAGTAAAACCGCATGTGAGTGACGCAGTGCGTGGATAGGAATTCTTTTAATACCTGCTCGTTTTAAAATACGACTAAAAGCATTGAAGAGGGTAGACTTCGGTAAGATGTTTCCATCAACTTTGCAAAAGACCAAATTCAAATGATGCTTATAATCATCTTGAAGCACCTGTTTATTTTCAAACTGCCACTTCTTATGTTTTTGTAGAGCAAAGGAAAGGGAAGAACCAATGGAAATTCTTCTTTTTGAATCGTATGTTTTTGTTTCTCCAAATAGTTCTGCATCTATCTTGGCGGAGAAATCTAACGTTTTCTTAATATCAATGTAATTTTCTCGCAGATTGATATCTGTCCATTGTAAAGCTGCTGCTTCACCTTTACGCATACCGGTTTCAATTAGCGTTCGAAAGAAAATGTAATAGATATAATTATACTTAAAAGCTTTTCTGGTTATCCTTGTATTTTGTGCAGTAACCATAAGCTTTGCCGCATATAGTCCTAAGCAAGCTGTTAGTCGTGGATAGTAATTAGTTTCTTATGGAGTACGTTTCTAATTTTAAAAACTAGGGTATTGTCTCTTTAGGGGGGATACCATGTTGGAACAAATTGCACAGTCTTCAATCACGTCATTAGGTTATTTTTGGAAGGCGGGATGGGCGTTTGTTCTTGGCTATTTTATCAGCTCCATGATTCAAGCGTTTGTCCCAAAAGGGAAAATGGTGAAATACATGGGAGATTCATCTTTTAAATCAATCGGCTTGGCCAGCCTTTTCGGGGCCATCAGTTCTTCCTGTTCCTTTGCAGCACTTGCTACTGGAAGAAGTCTTTTTAAAAAAGGAGCCAGCTTTGTTGCTACCTTAGCTTTTCTATTTGCCTCTACGAACCTCGTCATCGAGCTAGGAATTCTCATTTATCTATTCCTTGGGTGGCAGTATGTTGTTGCAGAAATTATCGGCGGGGTTCTTCTTATTTTAATCACCTGGCTTTTAGTAAAATTACATAATCCAATACAACTAATTAAAGAAGCCCGTGAAGAAGTAGATGGGCATACTCATGAGGAGTCCTTTGACTGGAAAGAAAAAATCAAAACTAAAGAAGGTTGGTTTCAGGTCGGGCATGAGTTTGCTCATAATTGGAAAATGGTCTGGAAAGAAGTCACAATCGGATTTACGATTGCAGGAATCATGTCGACCTACATACCAGACCATGTATGGAAGTCCATCTTTTTAGTCGGACAGGGAAACGGTGATTTCTTTAAAATAGTTGAAAATACCCTTATCGCTCCGATAGCTGCTATGCTAACCTTTATCGGATCAATGGGTAATATACCAATCTCTACGATTCTAGCATCAAGTGGTGTAACCTTTGCAGGCATCATGGCCTTTATTTTTTCCGATCTAGTGGTTCCGCCAATTGTTTTAGTCAATAAAAAATATTATGGCTTGAAGACAGCACTTTATATTGCAGGAGTTTTTTACATCTCTATTATTGTCACTGCTATTTTACTGCAATACGGATTTCAAGTTCTAGGATTGTTGCCTCATGGTGCAAACCTTATTATGAAGGAAAACCCGTTTCAATTAGACTATACATTTTGGTTAAATATTGTTTTTGCCTTCTTGGCGGCATTGGGTATTTATTTAAATAGGAAATTTAAAAAGCATGCTGAACATCATCATATGATGAAAATGGATGGAGATTCTAAGTTAAAGACCATCATTACATGGGTTTGTATCGCATATTTAGTTATAGGTGTTTGTTTAGATACTTTCGTCTATTAACATAGCATAACCTGAGTAGTTAATGACATCCTGATTAGTTCGGGATGTTTTGTTTCATAGAAGAGGAGGCACCCTCCAAAATCCCCTAAAAAACTATTACCAAATTTCCTAAAAATAAAAACTCCACCAAATCACTGTAAAACTCTATCTTTTACGTTTCAAACCCAAATAGCTCGGGTAACAACCACTAAGCAAATAAACCACTAGGAGGAGATTAGATGGCAAAAGTAACGGCAGGAGAAGCAGCCGCAGAGGTGCTAATGGACTGGGAAGTGAAGCATCTATTCGGTCTGCCTGGAGACACCATTAATCATTTCGTTGAAAATTTACGCAAAACGAAAGAAGACATTGATTTCATACAAGTACGGCATGAAGAAGTAGGTGCACTTGCCGCTTCATCATACGCAAAGCTTACAGGAAACATTGGAGTATGCTTGTCCATCGCAGGACCTGGAGCGATTCATTTAATGAATGGACTTTATGATGCAAAGGCAGACGGAGCACCCGTACTTGCTCTTGTCGGACAGGTCAGCACATCTGAAGTTGGAAAGGACTCATTTCAGGAGGTTCATTTAACACGGATGTTTGAAGACGTAGCGGTATTTAATCAAAGGGTGGATTCACCTAAATCCTTACCTGAACTATTAAACCAAGCGATTCGAACAGCCTATGCCAAAAAGGGTGTGTCCGTCCTAGTGATTCCTGATGATATTCCATTTGAAAAAATTGACCCGCAAACCATACAAACCACAAGCGTTCGAACCTTTTCACAGGTTGAACCGCATGAGGTGGACCTGAACAAGGCCATTAAATACATTAAAAAATCAGAAAAGCCGTTGATTCTTGCTGGAACAGGAACAAAAAAAGCACGACATGAATTAGATGCTTTTGCAAAAAACATTGGGGCACCGATTATTTTCAGTCTTCCAGCTAAAGGAACACTTCCAGACGAACATCCTCACAATCTTGGGCAGCTCGGACAGATTGGAACAAAGCCCGCTTACGAAGCGATGGAAGAGACAGACCTTTTAATCATGATAGGAACGTCCTTCCCTTACGAAGAATTTTTACCGGAAGATGCCAAAGCAATTCAAATTGATATTGATGCCAGTGAGATTGGGAAACGGTATCCAGTATCTGTTGGATTAACAGGTGATGCAGCCGTCACATTGAGCGCATTAAATGAACAAGCACCGATTAAGGCAGAGAGAAACTTTTTAGAAAAATATCAAGAAGAAATGCAGAAGTGGTGGGGTTCTTTAGAGGAAAAAGAAAAGGAAGTGACCTCAAGCCTTCGCCCACAGCAGGTCATTCCAGAGCTTCAGAAGGCTGTGGAGGACGATGCCATTCTATCAGTTGACGTCGGAAACGTAACCGTCTGGATGGCACGACACTTCCGTTTCAAGAATCAGATAATGGTCATTTCTAGTTGGATGGCGACAATGGGTTGTGGACTTCCGGGTGCCATTGCCGGCAGTTTGACACATCCTAACCAACAAGTGGTAGCAGTTTGTGGAGACGGCGGATTTTCTATGGTTATGCAGGACTTCTTAACAGCCGTAAGGTATAAGATGCCGATATTAGTCGTGATCTTAAACAATTCAAAACTTGGAATGATTCAATATGAGCAACAGGAACTTGGTAATCTGAACTACGAAACCGATCTGCAAGAAATGGATTTTGCAAAGTTCGCTGAAGCTTGCGGTGGAACTGGATATAGAGTAGAAAAACAAGAAGAATTACGCTCGGCTCTTGATAAGACCTCTAAAGAGAAAGGACCAGTCATCGTGGATGTGGTGATTGAGGACCAGCCGCCATTACCAGGAATTATATCTTATGGTCAGGCCGCCAACTATTCTAAATATCTATTAAAAAGATTTTTTGAAGATCAAAAGATTGAGTTGCCCCCTATTAAGACAGCATTGAAAAGGATGTTATAGTTCCCTCATCCCATCAATAAAATGAGAAAGAGAGAAGGCAGGGAAAGGAGCTAACCGGTTTGCAGATACTTTTTACCATTTTATTAGCGATATTAGTGATCTTACTATTAATTCCAGCTGTGATCGTCACCTATTTATGGTTGAGGGATGCTAAACAGGAAGAGCATGCAGTTTTACGTAACTACCCGATTTTAGGTAAGTTGCGTTACATCTTAGAAAAAATAGGGCCAGAGCTGAGACAGTATTTATTTTTAAATAACAATGAAGGCAAGCCTTTTTCAAGAAAAGACTATGTGAATACGGTCATTTCCGCAAAATATAAGAGCCGCATGATAGGCTTTGGATCCGAACGTGACTTTGATAAACCGGGGTATTATATTCGTAATCGTTTTTTTCCGTTGCAACGGGATGAATTGAGTATTGAACAAACGCCAAAGGTTATGACGAAAATCTATAAAATTGATGATGATAACCTGTTTAAAAGAAAGGAACATCGCGAAGACCAAGAGGCAGATCCATTTTTACTTAAGGAAGAGGATGCCCCGATTATTGGCGAACATACCTCACGTCAACCTTTTAAGGTTAAAGGGCTTGTGGGACAATCGGCGATGAGCTACGGTGCATTAGGTGAAAAGGCGATTACAGCACTTTCTACTGGTCTTGCCCGTGCTGGTGGCACCTGGATGAACACGGGTGAGGGTGGCCTGTCTTCGCACCATTTAAAGGGCGGAGTAGACATCATCTGTCAGATTGGCCCAGGTTTATTTGGCGTTCGAACCAAGGATGGTGCATTTTCTTGGGAGGAATTTAAGAAGAAAAGTGATATTCCAGAGATTAAGGCGTTTGAGTTGAAGCTTGCACAAGGGGCGAAAACCCGCGGTGGTCACGTGGATGGCTCAAAGGTAACAGAAGAGATTGCAGAGATTCGGAATGTGGAACCATGGAAAACGATCGATAGCCCTAATCGCTTCCGAGAATTCAGTAATTATGAGCAAATGCTTGATTTTATTGAGCATTTGCGAGATGTCGGAGATAAGCCGGTTGGATTGAAAATGGTACTTGGAAGTACGTCGGATCTTGAAGAGTTTGTCGCCTATATGGCTAAGTCAGGTAAATATCCTGATTTTATTACGATCGATGGCTCTGAAGGAGGAACGGGTGCAACATATCAAGAACTTGCTGATTCAGCGGGGATCCCGATATACTCTGCCCTGCCGTTTGTTGATGATATGCTGAAAAAGTATAATATTCGTCAGCATGTGAAGATATTTGCTTCAGGTAAGTTGCTGACTCCTGATAAGATTGCGGTAGCCCTTGCTTTGGGTGCAGATTTTGTGAATATCGCAAGAGCCTTGATGTTCTCCGTCGGTTGTATTCAAGCCCAGGTCTGTCACACGAATCATTGTCCGGTAGGAGTCGCGACGACCGACCCGAAACTGCAAAAGGCATTAGTAGTAGAAGAAAAAACCTATCGCGTCACCAACTACATTCTCTCGTTACGGGAGGGCCTATTCGATCTAGCAGCCACAGCCGGAATCGACACCCCCGTCAAATTCAGTAGGGAGCATATAGTGTACAAACAAGAAACCGGCCAACTAGCTGCAGTTGAAACATAAGGACTGTTCTCGTATTTCATGCGTTCATGCAGTTGAAACATGGGGACGGTTCTCCTGTTTTTATAGAATCGCTGATAAACTTCAAAAAATCACTGAAAAAAATAATTCACACTCAAACAGAGATAATAAATCATGCAAAAAAATAGTAAAAACACACTAAAGTAGAAAAACCTCTCCACCCAAGAAGAGGTTTTTCCTTTTTTATGCTAAAACTCCTGACCCGTTTAATGTAATCACCGTTCCAGCCTTTCCATCTAGAGCATCACACGCTTTTTCCAGTGAGGTTATAATTGTCCGCCGCTCCGGATTTGATTGCACAAAGTTAATCGCTACCTCCACCTTGGGCAGCATACTTCAGGTGAAAACTGCCCCTGCTCCATATAAGATAACAATTCTTGAATACTCACGTCACTTAGCCGCCGCTGAGTTGGCTTGTTAAAGTCGATGTACACTTCATCAACCGCTGTTAGAATCATTAAAGCATCAGCATCGACGAGTTCTGCTAACTTCTGAGAGGCGAAGTCCTTATCAATCACTGCTTCAATTCCCTGCAAGCCCTCTTCCGTTTCTATAACAGGAATTCCGCCCCCACCAACTGAAATGACAATATTGCCGCTTTCCACTAGAGAGTTAATCACTTCATGCTCCAAGATACTAACAGGCTTAGGAGAAGGGACGACCTGTCGCCAGCCGCGGCCAGCACCCTCTTTAAATTCCCTAGCGCTTCTTCCTCGTTATAAAAAGGTCAATTGGCTTTGTTGGATTCGAAAATGCCGGATCAGCAGGGTCCACCACTACCCGCGTCACTACCGTTACCACATTTTTCACTATTCCATGTTCTTTTAGCATCTTATCCATCGCATTCTGCATCCAGTAGCCAATCATCCCTTGGCTCATCGCTCCACAGGTATCGAGGGGCATAGCAGGATTCTTAACAGAATCAGCCACTGCCTGCTGCAACAGTATATTGCCAACCTGTGGACCATTTCCATGAGAAATAATGATATCCATTCCTTGTTCAATAAACGTCACCAGCTGCAATACCGTAAGTAGAACCGCCAATCGCAAAGAGAATCATCAGTATCGGTATCAGCGATTGCTCTCGGCCTCTGAGTTTCCGAATGACCCGCGTAATTCCAGCGTCAATCGACCCGTTTTCATTACCACTCCGAGGAATCCTCCGATAACTAGAACGAACAAGGCGATGTCCTTCGCATCAAAGAACCCACCGTGCTGTTTTTTCCAGCGCCAATTGGTGAGCTTCGGCAGTGGCATCACCAGACTGAATTGCATTACCGCCTAATGAAATGACCATTTTTTGTTTTTTCATCGCTCAAAAAACTCCTTTCACAAAATGAGACGCGGCTCCATTTACAACTAAGCTCTCTAGGCTTGTTGATTTTGTTGTACCTACAATTGGATCTTACTCAATATCTGATGACTCAAGGACCGTTTGCGGTTCTTTTTTGTTGGTAAATACAACAAAAGAAAGAGAAATACACAAAATGAAGTGCTAACCAAATTCATTGAGAAATATGATGTTGTGATTGATAAGCTAGATCAAAAAAATCTAAAATAGGAGAGGGAGTGAAGAAAAATGAAAAATTTTGATAAAGGTACAGTCATTCGGACGGTGCTTCTTTTTATTGCACTTATTAACCAAACTTTGATTATGTTTGGAAAGGGCGCTTTGCCAATCAGTGAAGATCAAGTGAACACGCTGGCAGACGCTTTGTATTTAGTAGGTTCCACAGTGTTTATGATCGTGACTTCAATCGTCGCTTGGTACAAAAATAACTATGTCACAGAGAAAGGTAAGAAACAAAAAGAAGTGTTAAAACAAAACGGATTAACAAAATAACGGGCTGCCAAGAGGCAGTCTTTTTTTATTCAAAAAAATGAGGAGTGGTTTACATGGTAAAAGTCGTGAAAAATTTTGTGAAAGTTAATCGTTATACTCGTCCAGGTGCTAAATTATCAGGAGTTAAAGGAATTGTTATGCACTATACGGCGACGCCTGGGGCATCTTCATTAAATGAACGTAACTATTTCAATGGGACATGTGTTGCAGCTAAGCGATATGCCTCAGCTCATTACTTTGTGGACCGCAAAGAAGCACAGTACATCATCCCTGAAAATGAAATGGCGTACCATGCACATGATGGAAATCAGTGTTATGTCAGCTTTTAAAACCAAATGCAAACCAAACAGCAATTAGTGTGGAAATGTGTGTTGAAAAAGACGGAAAAATCCACAGTGCGATAGTTGAAAATGCGGCTGAACTCGTTGCAAAACTATGTAAGCGATACGGACTATCTACAAGTAGAATCGTTCGTCATTATGATGTTACACGCAAAAACTGCCCGGCTCCTTGGGTGAGTGATTCAAGTCAACTATCAGCATTTCGGAAAAAAGTTAGTTGATCGTCTGTTGGGGAATAAAACCGGATCTAAAACAGACTCATTCCCAAGTAATAGTAAGTCAAGATATTCATTGCCTTCCGGTATTTATAAACTAAAAAGCCCGATGATGAAGGGAACGGCAGTTCGAAAAATTCAAGAAGCACTGGCAGCACTTTATTTCTATCCAGACAAAGGGGCGAAGAATAACGGGATTGACGGTTATTACGGTTCAAAAACAAAAGATGCGGTTAGACGGTTCCAATTGATGCATGGGTTAGTTGCGGACGGTATTTATGGGTCGAAGACGAAGGCGAAACTTGAGGCGTTATTGAAGTAATAAAAAGAGCAGGGGCTGCCTGCTCCTTCTATCTTTTTTCTATCGAGATTCAGTTGAGGATTTTAGGAAACCAATGAACAATGGTGAAATGACAATTACTGCAACAATTAATAAGAGTTTGCTAGATATCAGATTTAGAAATGTAGTGTTAATTATATATAGGGCTAAAACCATTAAATAAAAAGCCAAGTAAACATAACCGTACACTTTTTTGCTGAATGGTTCTTTCATGTAAATCATAAGAAATAGCCCTGCCATTAAAACAAAGAAAGTCATAGTTTCCCTTCTTTCATTTTTATTGTGGAAAAACCCCAGTTGGAATAGCTGCATATCCAAGTCCAGTAAAACGTATTCTGACACCATGCCCTTTATGTTCGTCTTGAATCATTTGACCAAAACCTACGAGTCCGCCTCCAATTACTCCGGCAATTGCACTTGCTAATTGTGTAGGTGGTACGGGTATAAACCTTGATATTGCAGCAAGACCAGTGGATGCTCCGCCCCCTGCTTTAAATGATTGATACAGTGTTCTTGTTTCATTACAGTCAAAATAAAGATTATACCCCCACCAGTACACTTTATGACCAGATCGGCCGCAACCTTTTTTCGCCACTTTCATTTTATTATTGTTTCCATTATCAAGCGTCAATACACTACCGTTTGCAGAATCTCGCGCTAAATCATCTAACTCTACTTGATTTCTTCCACCAGTATAGCTTCCAAATTCATCATACAGGTCAGGTTATTGCCATCTTTAACGTACCCTTAGTTCCTTTGTCAACAACTTTCCCTAGCTCATACTTCTTCGGCTTAGAAGACTCATGAGGATACTTACCAGAAACGTTTTCAGTACCTATAGTAGAATCGTGAAGCTTTTCCACCTTATGAACAGGCTCGTGAGATTTTGATTTTGGTTGATGAGGAGTTTGGGGATCTCCGTCACCATGCTCGCCTTTTTGAACCTTCTTGCCCTCGTGTTTTTTGGTCGGGCAGTGAACGGGGTTGCTGGAAGAGCTACTCGGATAAAGCTTTTTAGGTAATAGAAAAGACCCTCTGTGAAAGAGGGCTAATCACAAATCTAACAGATTAATCTTCGTCTTCTTCTAAAACATTTTTCTCTCAAAATGATATAAGAAAAAGTCAAGAAAGTTGTTCGATACTATTCAACCATAATTTTTAATTTATACTACCTAGTCTATATGTTATTCCAGAAATTTATCCAGCCTTTTAGGAACGCCACTTCATCATTTTTCTCAAAAGAAAAACCAAAATAAGAACTACCACAAAAGATATTAGAAAATTTTTAATGAAGTTAACAGAAAAAAAAATAAAATCATGATTTAATACAGAAATTATAACTTGACCTACCAAAGTGACAACAAAAACCATTACAATTAATTGGACTAGCTTGTTTTTCATACTAATTACCCCTTCCTGTTTAGGCACCTTTTTATAATATACCAATATTGTATAATAATAGCACGGAAACCATTATATAAAATGGGAGGATTTATTATGAAAAAAATTTTTGTTTTATTGATGGCGCTTTCTATGATAACACTGGTGGTTGGTCAGCAGTCAACTGTTCAGGCTTAAGAAAAGTGTCCTACTTGTGAAAGCTCAAATATATTGCTGAAACCCTAATACAACAGAGCTTAACCAACGAAAGATATTTTAAAGAAAGATGGAGTTAATGTCTCTACTTTAAATGAAGAAAGCGCGAATATCGTTAAAGGATCAAAAAGAAAAATTGTTATTATCGCAGTGAAGATAAATAAACCTATCTAATAACAAATATATAACTCTATTTCACAAATATTGCTGGTTACTACGGACCGAAAACAAAAGATACCATAAGACGGTTCCAGCTTATGCATGGTCTAGTTGCGAAGGGTATTTATGGACCTAAGACGAAGGCGAAGCTTGAAGCATTGTTGAAGAAAAAAGTCCTTTATGGAGGGTGAAACAAAAAATGGCAATGTTTTTTGGGGGGTTACCATCAGAACAAGTTAAATTTCTAGAGGAAGTAAAAAGGTTGCAAATAAAGGGGACAACCAAATAATACCTATTGGTGTATATTTTTTACTACTTATTTTGACATATATTGGCAGGTTCGACACAAGCATTCTTAAAAGATGATTTAAATAAGCACGACACCTAGGTTATTGCTAGAAGCTATTTTTATAAATATATTGTACACAGAACTGTAAAAACACCTATGACAAAATAGTCATTACTGTCCATTTTCTTACCGTTTTTAACAAAGACATTCAAAGCCCAATTCAGTTTTGTACCATCAGCAGTCTTGGTAACAAATTTTTTACTTATATGGTAGTACGTTACTTTGAATAGGGCAAATGCAAATGAACCGAACAAATAGAACAAAAAAAACTTACCAAAAAACAAAAGCATTTGCTGGTCACTCCCACTTATTTAGTTTCGTTTACCAACAACTTTATTTTACCCAAAATGTTTATTATAGAAAAGGAGACGTTTGTAATATCTTTTTCCTAGAGAAGGAAAACCGCCTGTCCAATTGGTTAAAATAACCTTCCCGAAATCAATGGGGGAGAATACAAATTTCTGCACAGCAGAGTAAAATCAACGTTTCTAGGGTTCTTGTCAATGTTCTTTAAAGAGCATTTATTCTACACTCTTTTTATAAATGTAGACATATCTAAGAAAATGATAGATCAATTCAACTAATTTAATTGCAGAAATCTACTTACTATTGTAAATAGATTTGGTATCATTAAATTATAGAAAGGAGGGCTAAAGTGGACGAGATCAGAAATATAGTACTTACTCTCGCAGGGATTGTTACCATCGTCAAAAATATTTATGATATTTGGCAAAAGGAAACCGAAAAGCGAGAAAAGAACAATAAAAAGCGCTCCGCAGATAAGCAAGAAGCGCTAAACACATAGGAGAAGGGGAGAAACCCCTTTCTTAAATCCATTATATCACGTCCACAAATTATGAAACAATATTTGAAGCATTACAGTACATTGGATATGACAACTCTGCTTATTCTAATAGCAGGCATTGTTGTAATTGATTCTGAAAAAGCCGGAACTTTTGGTATGATCACAAGCATCATTTTATATCTGGCTGTAATCGTCATATTACTAAAAGGCTTAATTATGATTTGGAGCGAGAAGAGACATGACAGAAAACGAAAAAATTAAGTTTATTCAAGAAGAAGTTTTGACTTCGGTTGAAGTTTGCGAATTACTCGGAGTCACAAGGCAGCGTTTAAGTGCTTTAGTGACTTCCGATAAGCTGAAGCCTGTAAAGAAGATCGGTTCTGTGACTTTATTTCTCTTGAGTCATGTGGAAGCGCAGAAAAAAGAATTAGAAGCCGGTCGGAAAAAATACAGGCCGTATGATGAATGAAGGCCCAACTCTAATGAGAAGGGCTTTTTTTCCGTAGACTTATTTAAATAATGTACCTAACAATTTTTCCTGCAGCACGACGGGCGATGCGTTTTCCCACTTTACCTTTAATCACATTGACCACCTAAGATTTTAGCCGACTTCTACATTATTGCTGATCTTCAATAAACGAACGCAACTATTTCAATGGAACATGTATTGCAGATAAGCGTTATACCACTTTGTGAACCACGAAGAAGTGAAGTATATTATCCGTGAAAACGAAAGATGGGACCGTTGTTATGTCAGCTTCTTAAAGCCGAATGCCAATCAAACAGCAATCAGTGTGGAAATGTGTGTAAAAAAAGACGAGGAAATCAACAGTGAGGCTGTTGAATGAACTAGTTGCAAAACTATGTAAGTGATACGAATTATCTACGAGCAGAATTGTCCGTCATTACGATGTCACACGCAAAAATTGCTCAAGTCAACTATCAGCATTTCGGAAAAAAGCTGATCGTCTGCTAGGACATAATACGATCAGACTCATCTTCATGTAATAATAAGAAATCAGGATATCCGTTGCCTTTCGCTCAAACTCCAATGAGTTGTACGACTAAAGCGGGATTGCTGGTTACTACGGACCGAAAACAAAAGATGCCATAAGACGGTTCCAGCTTATGCATGGTCTAGTTGCGAAGGGTATTTATGGACCTAAGACGAAGGCGAAGCTTGAAGCATATAGGCTTTTTTACAGAGGGCTAACATTTCTCACCAGTTAATTTCTTCAAATAATCTCTTAACAGTTTCTTTATCAAAATCATCTAAATGTTGATACCTAGAAATCTCATCTTCCTGTACTCCAAGCTTTTTCAAGGTTGCAATTGCTAAGTCACCTATTTTATAAAGACCCAACAATTTATTTTCAGTTTTTCTTTTTGAAGATAATTGAGTTAATTTTGCTTTAATATCGCCTGTGTCATAACCTTTTTTACCGATATAAGTCATGGCATGATATAACACTATAGGATTTTTTTCATCTAGAAAATTTCTTAAGTCTTCAATCGAGCATTTTTTCTCATCAATTTTTTTAATGATATTCATCGTGACTTCTCTTTTAATGACTTTTTTCATCACGGTCCATTTTTTCAGCAAATTTTCTCAAGACATATTCTTCTATTGTTAAAACCGCAAGCCCTCCACATTACAAAATACTGGGGGCATCCTATAACCGACTAAAGACGTGAGCTCATCAACTTGATTGGTAACAATACCAACTGTATGAATTTTAATTGATGGGAGTCCATTTTTTGTCAGCTCATTACTCTTTAGATTTTGATAGAACATCAATTTTCTTCTTTAAACAGCTTATTCTCTAACTCAGATCTAGATATCGTTTCTAATATTAGCTCCTCTAGGGTTTTATTTAGCCTGTTCGCTTTTTTCTCAAGTGAATCTTTTTGAGATTTTGTCACCTTCAACCTGATGATTTCGAGATCACTATCAACATAGGTTCCATTTCTCCTTTGATGTATCTCGCCTTTAACCAGATAGTTTTGTAATATTTCATACAAATCTTGCGGCAATTTACTGATAAGACAAGGGCGTACTTCTAATAGAAGATTGTTATCTGTTCCAGGATTAATCCTCATGTTAACTGGACTTATCTCTTGGTAGAATATATCTAGTAGGGTGAACATCGGATTGTGAACAGCAGAATGCTTCTTGAATTCAAATTGAATAAAACCTTCTTTTGTTATAGGTTTCTTTCTTTTAATATCATAAGCTGGAACATATCCTGCTTCCATCAATTCATTGTAGGAAAGGTGTTCATCCTCGTCTGTAATAGCAAGCATATCACCATCTAAAGACATGAATCGTGCTGCCCGATCGCCTTTAATAAACTTTTGGAGCAATACCACATTTAAGTCCTGCCTATAGAAGAACTCTTTTGTATACCTTTTCCCAACTTTGTGTTGCTTTAGGAACTGATCTACATCTTCTTCTTTAATAAAGTTGCATGGTTTACCTTTAAATAAACCCCTATAGGCTGAGAGCATCCCCCGGTTAATATAGTTCACCACTGTAGCTTGAGCCACCCCAAGTCTTTTAGCAACATCTGAAGTTGTTAAATCAGTTGGTTTCATGTCTTCCTTTAGTTTTAAAACATCTGAAAGATTAAATTCATATCCTCCATCAATCTTCCAATCTTCTTTATTTATAGGAATGAGCTTTCCTTTTGCTATGTAAGAATAAATAGTCTGTTTACTCGCTATGTCCAGTATCGACATTACATTTTGTACATTAACAATCTCTTCAGAAACTTCCTTTAAATTTTGTTCATCCATTGTACTCATAGTTACTATCCACTCCTACAATATGTTTAGAATTTAGATCCTTAAATGTCTTATCATATAATCTGAAAATTACAGCTAACGCTTCTTCATCAATATTTTTTCAAATTGAACATCATCTAAATCTTTTGAGTCTTTTTCATTCTTATTTTCGTTCTCTGGCATATCATCATCCGATTCCTAAAATGGTTTCCTTCATTATAGCATTATTTATAGTTTGTTATATAAAAATAAAGAGTTTGGTTAAACACATTAAACGTGTTTATGTCATATTGAACATTAATTTTTTATTTTTATTTATCCGGACACACATTAAATCAAAGTTAAAACGTAATAGTGATTAATTTATCAACTTCAAGTCCGTATCAAATGATTTAAACTTATACATAAATATAAAGATTAAACACTTATACTTAGTGTAGACAAATAGGACATTTTTCTATAGATGGTTAAATTACAATCGTTATTTTTGATTTGATGATAAAACAAAACAACGCTTTGACATGTTATAATGTTAATTCACTCAATTATATTGATGTTATAAAATATGTAGCACGCCATCAATATACTTAAAAGATAATGAAAGATTGGGGGATATATGTTTTGAATGATCTAACTATACATAATAAACAAATTGATATATTAAATAGCAATAATATAACACCGTCTATGTTGCTTAATGATGAAACATTCTATTTAGTTGAGGAACTAACGGTTAAGAATGAAAGACAGGAATTGAATCGATTTAGCGGTTTTAGTGATCTTGCTATGATGTATTACTTTATTCACAGGGAAAAGCACGTTCGTCATGGCCGAAACAGAGGAGGTAATACGAAACAAGAATATACTCGTATACTTTTGCAGTTTTATAAGTACTTAGAAGATAATCGGAGCTTTTTTGAACAAGAGGTGTCTGACTATGATGAATCTTCGCTCTTAAAAAACCTCCGCCCGAGACATGTGAATGCATTTCAGAAATACTTAAGTACAGCTTCTCTTGGGCGAGGAGGCAAACCATATAAAGCAGCTACACTTCATCAAAAGAATACTGTAATCAAAGGTTTTTTGATTTTCCTATTTGACAACGGTTATATTCAAGACCCTCTTCATCAATCAATGCTAAGTACATCTATATCAAAAGATGAAATCCCAAATCGTGACCTTTATTATCATGAAGTGAAACAACTCCTTGATTTGTATCAGAATAATCCAATCACACTCGGACTTTTAACAACTCTTTCAATGACAGGGCTACGTATACAAGAAGTGGCCAAAGCTAAAATGAAGGATTTATATTATGATGCGATAAGCGGGAATTATCGACTGCGTGGAATCGGGAAAGGTGGGACTCCTTTTGATGTACTTATACATCCCGTAAATTTTGAACGTATCATGGCATTTCGAAAACGTCGTAGAATGAGCACAGCCCTTGATCCTTTGGATGAAAGCCCTCTATTCGCTACTCAAAAGAGAGAGCAATATGGCTATAAAAATCTTAGTAACTTCATTATAAGAGAGGTAAACAAAACAAATTTGCCATTCCTGGTTCATAGAGAGTCAAAAATCACACCCCATAGCTTCCGGCACTTTTTTGCTATCTATAGCAGACAGATGGGAGCGGATATATCGGAAATTCAGCAAGCGCTGAGACATAAAGATAGAAGGACAACTGAACGTTATTTAGAAAAGGTTTTGGAAAGAGAACGAGAGGTCGCTCTAAGATGGGATCAAAGCAAATTTTAGATAGTTATTGAGATTCTCACAGATAAAATCGTAAGCCCATCACCGAAACAAGGTAAAGGATCGGCTAAGTTTTTCAATAGATGTAAGTTTAATGAGAAAGAGTTTCTTTAATAAACAGAAATAGGATTCTTCATGAAAGGGATGTTCCTAATTGTTAGGAGCGGGTTGACGTCTTATGCCAGAAATTTTTTATTGGCATGGTCAGTGATCTAACGTATGTAAGGGGTGTGTGTATTTGTTGATCTGTATAATCGTGAAATGATTGGATTTAGTACAGGTGAGAATAAAGATGCGTTACTCGTTTATCGGGCCCTATCGTCCATAAAGGGGAACTAGCATCATATTCAACTATTCCATACTGACAGAGGAAAAGAGTTTAAAAACCATGTCATTGATGAAGCGCTAAAAACGTTTAACATCAAGCGATCACTAAGTATGGAAGGCTGTCCGTATGATAACGCTGTAGCAGAAGCCACATACAAGATTATTAAACCCGAGTTCGTAAAGAAACGCCATTTTGAGAGCTTAGAAGAGTTACAGAGAGAATTTACAGACTACGTGCATTGGTTCAACCACCTACGCATTCATGGGACTTTAGATGATTTAAGTCAGTGGAATACAAACTTATACACCTTAAGAAAACTGTCTAGTTTAGTGTTGACAATTCAGTAGTAAAAGTGTCCGTTCAGAGGAAGTATTAATAAGGACCTTAAAAAACCGTTTAAAGGCACTAGAAGAAGAGAACAAACAATTAAAAGATATTACATGGCAAGTTGTTTTAGCTTTTTCGGTTTTCTTACTTTTAAATAGAAATTCAATGAATATGTAATGTTTTTAGTATTATTTTAAAATAAATATATTTCCATATAGAGGTGGATTCTGTGGCTAAAATTGACAATGTACTAGCGATTCTATGGATGCTTAGTTCAGGTGGAAAAATTACTGCGAAACAAATTTCAGAAAAGTTAGAGATAAATATAAGGTCTGTGTATCGTTATATTGATACACTTTCAATAAGTGGTGTACCTATAATTTCAGACGCAGGACATAATGGTGGATACACTTTATTGAACAATTTTATTGAAGCTCCTCTTTTTTTTGATTTTGAGGAGCAAACCTCGCTATTGCACGCTGCTATTTTTGCAGAAGAAGCCGGGTATTATGGAGGTGAAGCACTAAATAGGGCTATTTCAAAGCTAAGAAAATATTCGAATCAAGAGCAGGAAACAAACATAAATCAACATTTAACTAGTCTTGAAGTAATAAGTCGATTAAGTTCCCTCGCTATGGAACCTTTTTTGAAGGAGTTGGAGCAGGCCGTAGCTGACGGATACTCTGTAAAAGTTCTATACCATAAAAGTGGTGAAGGGCAATCAAAGTATAGATTGGTGGATCCGTACAGAATTATTTATTGGAATAATAAGTGGTATGTGATAGGGTTTTGTCATCTTAGAAATGATATGCGTAGTTTTAGAGTAGATCGAATGGAAAGTCTAATGTTAACAGAAAATAAGTTTAACCGACCAGAAAATTTTTCAGCGCGTGACTTTTTTATGAAAAACCTTGTTCCAACTATAGAAGATAAGGAAGGGATTATTTCTTTGGTCATTAGTGGAGATAAAAGGGCATTGGGTGATATTTGCCAACATTGGTTTTTAGGACATTATTTACAAGAGTGTACTTCTAATCAAGCAGTATTTCTCCTTGAGAAAGATATGATACATACATATGTACCTAATTTACTTTTACCGTACGGAAAATCTATTCGAGTTATTGAGCCAATCAGTCTTAAGAAAAGACTGATCGAAGTTTTGTCGGAATTAATAAAATTTCATCAAATTTGATAACTTCCCTGACGCTCGGTGTCAGGGAAGTTATGTTATATTTGCCTATATTAAATGTGATTGGAGTGTTATTGGATGCAAACAAAAAAAGTTTTTCTTTATGTATTTAATACAATGTCGGACTGGGAATATGGATATTTAATTGCTGAACTAAACTCAGGAAGATATTTCAAAAAAGATTTAGCACCTTTAAAAGTAATTACAGTAGGAGCTAATAAAGAAATTATTACTACGATGGGAGGACTGAGCATAAAACCAGATATTTCACTTGATGAGTGTACTCTTGAGAGTACGGATCTTATAATTTTACCTGGAGGGAATACTTGGGGAGAAGATATACATCAACCTATTTTGAAAAAAATTGGCGTGGCTTTAAAGCTTGGCACTATTGTTGCTGCAATTTGTGGTGCAACTGAGGGATTAGCGAATGTTGGATATCTAGATTCTAGAAAGCATACAAGCAATGACTTAGAGTATATTAAAAGTGTCTGTCCTAATTATAAAGGAGAAAAATTTTATGAGATGGAACCTGTAGTATCTGGCGAGAATTTGGTTACTGCATCAGGAGTAGCTCCTCTGGAATTTGCGATGGAAGTAATGAAAAAATTAGATGTATTTGCACCAGATACATTGCATTCATGGTATAAGCTAAATAAGACTCATAAATCTGAATACTTCTTCCAGTTAATGGACTCTATAAGTGGATGAGCTAAAAAAACTCAAAGTGAATATTTGTTATCCTCCGCTCTTTTTGCGGCTTGCTTTAAAATATCGTTTTCCATGGCCAGTTTTTGATTTTCTTTCCGAAGTTTGATTAATTCTTCTTGTTCCGGTGTGCGATGGTCTTTTTCCTGAAACGACCCATTATCATGATACTGTCGAACCCACTTATCAAAAGAAGAAGGCGTCAATTCATATTCTCTAATAATCTCCGCGCGGGGTTTACCGGACGCATGCAACTGTACCATTTGCTCTTTGAATTCCTTTGAAAAAGTTCTTCTCGCTCTTTTGGTCATTTTAAACGCTCCTCGGTTTGTATTTGAACCAAGTCTAACTGACCTTAACTAACTTGTCCAACTAAGTGTAACCGATTCAGTGCTTCACACGATTAAGGTGTGGGTATCCTTGCCGATTTTAGATGAAAGATAAGTTTAGATTAAACATCTTTTTAGCCAAGAAAACACTGGTTAACAATATATACAACAGCTTCTACAAGTTTTTTAGACTCGACTGTACCAGCAGTCGGGTTGACTAACCGATGATGAAAACCTCAGAAAGCTAACTCTTATGTTTTTATTTGGTGTTTAAGCCGCACTTTACTTGACAACCCAATGGGACTCTCAAGTAAGTCAATATTTGACTATTAGATGCCCTTTTCACATTTCATAAGCACTGATATATAAATAATATTGAAGCATAACTTTTAACAATTTTGCTCTTTTCAGCTCCTACTACATTTTAGGCAGTGGTTTTTGTATGGTGGGGTATTCACACCTTTAAACTCTGTTCTTTCTCAAGGATTAAATCTGACTTCTTTGATTTCCCCAATCGAGTAAATAATAGAATACAAATGCCAGCAATGACTTCAATAGCCCCTCCAAATGCAATTACTTTTCCTGAACCAATAATAGTAGATACATAGCCACCAATTAAAGCACCTAGCGGAATCATGACATAGGATATCATATTAATAATAGCGTACACCTGTGGCTGATCTTCATCATCGACAGACATTTGAATGATTGTATGTTCCGGAACATTTACCGCACTGACTGTAGCGCCTAATGCAAATGCCGCCAAAAATACTAACGGTAAAATTGAATACATCCCCGCAATTAAAAAAGCGGCTCCCTCCACTATCCCAGCAGAAACTAGCAATAAACCGTATCTATTCACATTGACCTTTGCCAAAATAAATCCCAACAAAAAAGCTCCAATTGCCGTTGTAACTTTCATTAATGAATGCACAATTGAATCTCCATTTAAATCTTCAGATATATATACCGCTGAAAGTGCTTCCCAAGGAGCTGATGCAAAGTTTGAGAATACACAAAATAATGCTAACGGAAACAAAATGGTGTGTTGTCGTACAAGTGAAAACCCTCTTCTTAATCTCTTTATATATGCTCCTCGCGGTTTAGCTTGTTTGACCTTCGAATCGATCTCTTTCATTTTGTATCTAATAAAAAGAACAAGACATGCTGATATGATGTAAAGCGGCAGGATGATAAACATTGTGTAGGCCGCTCCAATAACAGCAATCATAACACCACCAAGCGTTAGTGCAATCAGTCTTATAACCTCACCTGAAGACTGTATTGTTGCATTTGCTTTTTGGATAAGCTCTTCTTTCATAATTTTCGGAATTAAAGAAACAGATGCTGGATCATAAGAAGCTCCTGTTGCTGAATGTACTAGCATAAGAAAAATGATAAACCACAAAGGTGAAAACCCATTAAAATAGCATATTGGAATAACCAGCATTATTGATGCTCTAGTTAAGTCCGAAAAGAACATCCAAAATTTTAACGTGGTTGTTTTCATCAATGGTGTAATGAACGGCCCCAAAATTGCCTGAGGAAGAAAACTAACAGCGATTAAAAAAGCGGTTCCTATAGCACCTTTACCACTCAGGATAAGAAACCATAGAATCGTATTAAATGATAAGCTGTCAGCGATGATCTTCACCATCTTAGAGCAAAAAAGAAAAGAGAAATTCCTTTGCCACACACTGTTATTTTTATTCATTTTTAACCCCCTCATTACAAATATTCCTTTTTTTTACACACCTCTTTTAAAGATTATCTTCTTCCAGTTTACAAGTCAATATAAAAAAGACTTTTGAGTGAAGACAAACGTTGAAACGGTCAATTATATGTAATAAGTGAGAGAACAGATCGAATAAAGAAAGGATCGATGATAAAAGGGTATAGTAGGAGACTCGAAATGTATCCGGTATTTTGAATTATCCTTTAGTACATGTTATACAGTGACATCCAGAGCGTGGTTTCTATCATTGGTCATCCGAGAACAATGATGAAAACAGGTAGAGGAGGAGTCGAAGAAAGGTTCCTATGCGATTCAGCCGATCCCACAAGATCTTTATTCGTTTCGCTCTTGCTTCCTGATCCTGCTGTTGGAGTTCCTGTTTTTCCATCTACAACGCTTCATTTTAAATTAAATTTGGATGTGAGCCACACATATAGATTGTTCAACAGTAACATTATAGCAATTTTTCCTGTATATGTGTTATTCGCACGGAACAATTTAATCATAAGTTTTTGAAAGTGTATGTGAAAATGTAGGATTTTTTTATATTGTGAAAAATAATTTCGTTAAATTAAGAAAATGATCAATTGATTTCTGGATATTGTTGAAGAATTAACCTGAAGTATTAAAAATATTAAAATAAAATATAGAGAAATTATTTTTAGTTAAAATAGTTCGGTAAATCAGTTTATATTGTTTATATCACACTTTATTATTGGCGTTTATTATCAAGAATAGAAAGAGTCTTTTGTGAGAAACTTTAGTCTTGCAAAAAAATTATCAAATTTTTTGTGCTTTTTTGCAGTATGATAAAAAATTTTGAATTAATAATTTTTAAAATTGAATAAATGTGATAACATTACAATAAATGGACATATAGGATATTTGAGTACATTATTGGAAGGAGATTTCAAATATGAAGCAAAAAATACCATCGGAATCTGTTGCATCTAAGATGAATGAATGGTATTCAATGATTCGAAGGAATAATGTAACAGAAGCAGAATTTCTAAAGGCTGAAATACAGAAAGATATTGAAGAGATGGAGGAAGATCAAACAGTTATTGAATACTACTTATTGATCGATTTTCGACATAAGATTATGTTGAAAGACTTAAAACCTCATCAGGCTAGAGACATAAAAGATAGTTTGTTTATTGTTGAAAAGAATAAAGAGAAAATCCAACAAAGAAGTCAAGTTGATGAAATGATCAATTATTATTTTTGGTTTTTTAAAGGAATGTATGAATTCAAACAGAAGAACTTCAATATTGCTATAACCTACTATCGAATTGCTGAACAAACACTTTCAGTAGTGACAGACGAAATTGAGAGAGCAGAGTTTTATTATAAAATGGCAGAGATCTATTATCATCTTAATCAAAATTATCTGTCTATGAATTATATAACTATGGCTTTCGATACTTTTAAGGCTTATGAAACACTCATAGAGAAAAAAATCTTTTGTTACTTTGTCATGGCAGGAAATAAAATGGATTGTATGAGACATGAAGAGGCTTTGGAACCCTTTCAAAAAGCTTTGAGTGAAGCTAAAAAAACTCAAAGTAAATATTTGTTATCCTCCGCTCTTTTCAATGTAGGCAACTGTTATTTTTATTTGAATAAATTTTCAGAAGCTTACGAATACATTGAAAGATCATTAAAAATATTTGAGGAAGAAGAGTATGCTTACATACCTAAAGCGATCTTTCAGTTAATGTATGTTTGCATTAAGCAAAAAAATTATTCAGAAGCATTAAGTCTTTATAAGAAAGGAATAGAATACACCCATTCCTTAGAAGACAAACAACATGAAGCTCAACTTAATATATTGAAGGGGGTATATCTTGAAGAATCAAATCATAATATTGTAGATGAAGGATTTGATTATTTAGAATCTAAACACTTGTATGCTGATGTTGAGGAACTGGCAATAGATGCCGCTTCATATTATAATGGAATTGGCATGCTAGAAAAATCTGCTAAACTTTATCAAAAAGGTATTCTAGCAAGAACACAAATTAGAAGGGGAGATGTTGTTCATGAAAAAAAGTAAGTTAGTATTAGGAATTTTATCTGGTATGGCAATCTTGACTTTACTAATGAATTTCACTGTATCATCCGACTCCAATAAAGTTGCTGGAAAAGCGATTACTTCAAGTATTATTGAATCCAACTCAGAATTAGCATAAAAAGTGGTTTAAATTAGACTATTTACAGAAAGGAGAGGCTACCTTGTGTGTAGTCTCTTCTATATTTATTGATTTTGAAACTACTGGCTAAAGCCGCAAGCCCTATACCTTACGGTGTGACGGGGGATTCTTGAATAACTAAACGTTCGCAGTCCATTTCAGTTTTGAACACTCTCAAAAGGATTTAGTCGATAAAAATGAAAATTGAGCATTAAAAAGGCTTTGGTCAATCAGATCAGAGTTTTTTTGATGAATCAAATTGACGAAAAGTAAATATGAAAAAATCGGTAAATCATCTCTTTTAAATAGTCTTGTTCATGAAACGAAAGCGATTGTAACTGATATTCCGGGTACAACGCGGGACGTGATTGAAGAATACGTTAATATAAGGGGCGTGCCGTTGCGCCTTGTCGACACAGCCGGTATTCGTGAGACAGAAGATATCGTTGAACGGATTGGAGTTGAGCGCTCCAGAGAGGTTTTAAAAAAAGCGGATTTGATTTTACTCGTCCTTAATTATAGTGAGCCGCTTTCAGATGAAGACATGAAGCTTTTTGAAGCTGTTAGCGGTATGGATTTGATTGTCATTGTCAATAACGAGCTCCGAGGAAGCTCGCGGAAAGCGAGCAAACTCCCCAATTTTTATTCATCCACACTACTTTCAGGACAGCTCCGGAATCTTCACTGCCTTTCCATCACTTAAAATTTAACCAACTTATATATTGCCGTGCTGCTCATCTACCTTATTGGTGACGCTTTGTAAGCTTAAAAGGTGAGCCTTACAATGATGTTTTTTAACGTATCAAGTACCTCAGGTATACCTTTATAAAAAATAACCAATTTATGAATTTTGTGTTAAAATATTGTTATCTAAGTGAGAAAGGACTTTGATTAATGGGAAAATTAGATGATTCATTAAGTATTTGGAACAAGAATTTCACGTTTCTCTTTTTTTCTAGGATCTTCAAGATCTCGGCTGACAGCTTTGCATTCTACTCCATTTTATGGTTCCTGATTTTTAGTGGAAAAGGTGCTATCGGCACATCTTTATTAATCGCTGTTACTTTTCTGCCGGAAGCTTTGTTGGGACCTGTAACAGGACCTTTAATGAAAAGCAACACTCTAAAATTTTGGATGTATTTCTCTGACTTAACAAGAGCAGTGGTTGTGCTCTCGATACCAATTTGTTATTTCAACGGTTTCTCGCCTATGTGGTTTATTATGAGCCTCATGGTCATCTATTCAGCAACAGGAGCCACATATCATCCTGCATCAATTACCCTCATTCCGCAAATTGTACATGAAGAGTTCATGCAAAAAGCAAATGCGATCATCCAGTCTTCTTCTGAAATTGTAAAGCTTGCAACTGTTACACTGTGTGGTATTCTTCTAACTATAATCGGTCCAGCACCGACAATGATCGTTTCTTTCATACTTTATATGATCTCCGGTATTTTTGTTCTTTGTATCAAGTATCAAACTGAAAAGCAATTTGCTGAACATGAAACTGAGAAAAAAAGAAGTACATATAAGGAAAGATTAAAAAGAGGATTTTCTTTGGTTAGACATCATAGAATTTTATTTCCATTAGCGATCTATTGTATTTTTATGAATTTAGCAGCAACTCCTTGGGAAGCTCTGTCTGCCGTTTATGTTTCAGAAGATTTGAATAGCACACCATTTATTCATTCACTTTTGAAGGCGACGACAACTGCAGGGGCATTTTTAATTGGATTTATTCTTGCTAAAGTAAAGATCAATAAATATGGGCTTCTTTTCATAACAGCTGGAATTATTGAAGGGATAGCTTATGTTTCAACAGGTCTACTTACAATATTACCAATTGTATTTTTTGCAGCCTTTGCATTTGGTGTTGCGATAAGTTCAATCAATGTTCCAGAGTACACAATTATTCAAAAATCTGTAGATGGAGAAGATCAGCCACAAGTGTTTGCTGTTATCCATATGATTGGAAGCTGTGCATTTCCTTTAGGTTCAATTATATGCGGATATGCAGCAGAAGCGCTTGGATCAAGCAAGGTTATTGCAATTGGTGGCGGCATTGAGATACTCGCAGGTCTTGGAATTTTACTGTTCACGCAGCTTGCCAAGGCTCAGGAATCCGACCTCATCAAGGAAAAAAAGGCAAGTGCCAATATGTAAAGTTCTTTGGCTGAAGTCCTCCTGAGTTCTTGGAGATATGTATTTGAAGCCAATTTATTATGGCAGGTTATGAAAAACAAACGAATCCTAGCTTTCACCAGTCTTATTTCGGACAGAAGTATATTCATTGATTATGTGTAAAGTTAAATTGAAATAAGTGTTTAACATAAAGTAAAAAAATCGAAAAAGTTGTTGGTTTAGATTTTACGATGGATGGGTTGTTTGTTAATAGCGAGGGTGAGAAAGCCAATTACCCTAAATTTTATCGACAAATGCTTGAGAAATGAGCGAAAGAACAACGTAAACTTTTTCGTAAAAAGAAAGACTCTTCGAACTGGAATAAACAACGGATTCGTGTAGCTAAAATCCAAGAGAAAGTCGCAAATCAACGCAAAAACTTTCTTCATCATCAATCAAAAGAACTAGTAACTAACTATGATGCGGTTGTGATTGAAGATTTAGATATGAAAGGGATGTCAAAGGCTCTAAAGTTTGGTAAAAGTGTGGCTGATAATAGGTGGGGAATGTTCACTTCTTTCTTACATTACAAACTAAAAGAACAAGGGAAATTACTCATCAAAATAGATAAATGGTTTCCATCTACAAAAACTTGTTCAAGTTGTGGTTCGGTAAAAGAAGTAACATTATCAGAACGCACCTACCAATGTAAATGTGGTCTAAATATAAGCAGAGACTACTCAATATCAAAAAAGAAGGCATTCGCTTATTAGCAACTGCCTAAAGACAATATAAACTCTTGGAACAAGAGGGTTAGCTTGGTCAATTTCGCCAGCTACCAAAAGTGGCGATTACCCAAGAAGCCCCCACTTCAAGCAACTAGGGTGGTAAGTGGTGGGAGTGTGTGAAACGTTTCCTTATAAGTGCTTAAACACGAAATAGGAGGATTGCTCTAAAGCAATTACAACTGATTAACCAAAACTCGGAATGAAAGCCGTCATGTTGAGCTGAAACGAGTTGCCTAATACTCCTACATGCTATGAATGGTAGTAGCCTGAAATGGTATGAAGCTAGGTGAAGTCGGCTGAAATGAACCTAAGTTTCCATGGAATATGGCTCATGATAGGTCGGGGTGCTATAAAATATCTACGGTGAGAATGTCCAGTATAGGACTGACAAACTTGCGAATGTAAGGGTCTAAAACCACATTATGATTGAAAGACATATCTTATCAAGTATAGGGTTAAATACCGAAGAGTAAGAATACTCCCCATGAAATTCGGGATATCCAACAATGAGGATATAATTTAACAGGCTCATAGCAAGCATCTACGGATATATGTAAAGCTAAGTTAATCGGAACGTTGTAAGCAAGAAACATCTAACACAAACGACTACTATCGGGATGGTGTCTATAAGGTCCAACCGAAATGACTTTATTCTTGTGAAAGTAGGGACACAGTACCAATGAAGCGTGTAATGAACGTGGAGGGATAGTCCCAAGTCTTGTTCTTTGAAAACTAAATCAACTCAATGAAACTCACAGGGTCGAGTAAGATGATGGGACTTTTCATACGAAAGGAGAAACAATCCATCGGTGAGTACGGCATTACGACATGCGGAATATTATGATATGCAAAATATATTCGATAATCTTTATGAGCGAAGTAAAAATAACGCCACAAAAGGATTGAAATTATATGAACATATCATATCAAAAGACAATATTTTACTAGCATATAGAAACATTAAAGCTAATATAGGTTCTAAAACAGCAGGAACAGATGGTATAACTATAGACCAATACAAAATAGAAAATGTTGAATCATTTGTTGAAGATATAAGAAACACTTTAGAAAATTACAAACCTCAAACTGTTAGAAGAGTTGAAATACCAAAACCAAATGGAAAGAAACGCCCATTAGGTATACCAACTATGAGGGATAGACTTATTCAACAGATGTTCAAACAAGTATTAGAACCAATATGTGAAGCAAAATTTTACAATCATTCATACGGTTTTAGACCGAATAGGTCAACCCATCATGCAATGGCAAGATGTCAGTTTTTAGTAAATAAAACAGATAATCATCACGTAGTAGATATAGATATACAAGGATTCTTTGATAATGTCAACCATAGTAAGTTAATAAAACAAATGTATAGGATAGGCATTACAGACAAACGTGTATTAACTATCGTTGGAAAAATGCTTAAAGCACCTATACAGGGTATAGGAATACCAACAAAAGGAACACCGCAAGGCGGTATTCTTTCCCCATTACTATCCAATGTTGTGTTAAATGACTTAGATTGGTGGATTAGCAATCAATGGGAAAATATGAAAACGAGTCATCAATATAACCATAAACACCACAAACATAGAGCATTAAAGAGAACTAACCTTAAAGAAATGTTCATTGTTAGATATGCGGATGACTTTAAAATCTTCACAAACTCCCATAAATCAGCTATAAGAATATATCACGCTGTTAAAGGATATCTTAAAAATCAACTAAGCCTTGATATATCAGCTGAGAAATCAACAATCACCAATTTACGGAGAAGAAAATCTGAATTTCTAGGTTTCTCCCTTAAAGCAGTAATTAAGCGTAATAAGGTTGTAGCAAATACACACATCATGGATAAAAAAGTAACAAGCATACTAAGTAAAACTAGAGAATTAATTTACAAAATCCAAAAGAATCCTTCACCTAAAACTGTTAATCATTATAACGCTTATGTTCTTGGTATCAAAAACTACTACAAAATAGCTACGCATGTAAATAATGATATTACTAAAATAGCTTATCGTCTTTCACGAACCCTGTACAATCGTCTAAAATCAATCGGAAAATATGGAATACCTAGTAAGCCATCTGAAACATACAAGAGACTTCACAAGAATAATTACAAGACTTTTGAGATTGCAGGTATTCACTTATTTCCTCTAGCAGATATACAAACACAAAACGCTATGAATTTTAGCCAAATCATATGTGACTATACAGAAGAAGGAAGGATAAAATCTCACCAAAATCTTAAGACCGATATTGCCATAGAAATCAACAAGATGCTACAGACATCCATTAACAATGATAACCTAGAATATTCTGATAACAGGATTTCAAGATATTCTATGCAATTAGGTAAGTGTGCAGTAACAGGTGAGTTCCTATCAGCAGAAGAAGTTCATTGTCATCATAAACTACCTCGCCACATGGGAGGAACAGATGATTTCAGCAACCTTGTAATAGTACACGAAGATGTTCACAAATTAATTCATGCCACAGAAGAAAAGACGATTGAACGATATAGGAACTCTCTTCAACTGGATGGTAAACAATTGAAGAAATTAAACCAATTTCGTAAAGTTTGTAATTTAGTTGCTTTAGTCTAAAAGAATAAGATGGAACGCCTAATGCGGTGAAAATCGCACGTTGGGTGTGGAGCAGGGGAAAAGATGACGATTGCATCAAAGTCTTACCTATTGCTATAGTTCACCATATGGAAGACTGGCTTATGATTTCGGTTTTTTGTAGCTAGAAAGAACATTTAACAATTAATGAAACTTATAGTACATTTAAAACGTATCATTATTAGCTGGGCAGGTTGCTGAAATTAAAATTTATTATATAGAAAAGGTGATAGAATGAATTGGTCAATGTGGTTTACGATCATTATTTCTATGGCAGTTGTATTTGGCTTTTTTGATAAAAAAACAATAAAAATCAAGGAAAAAGATAAATAATTAAAATTACCGAAATAAAGACTGTAAATATAAGGGGGGAGTCTAGAAAAAAATATTTAGCCGCTCTTCTAAATGGGAGGGCGTTTTTTTAAAAAAGAGCATTCTTTGATTTAATTGATATTTGAAATCTGAAATAAATTCCTTTGCAAGTCCGCAACATCGGTCAAATTGAAAAGAGGAATGAAGCGATCAGTATTGAGGGGTATGAAAGTTGAAGTTGACATGCTTTAATGACACTGAAATACAAAAGTCGCTTTAGCAGTGCCTTTTGAATGATTAGCACACATGGTACAGTAAATCATTCATAGTCATCACTGTGCGAATATCACCTGGCAAAAATGAGTCTTAGAAAAATGAAGCAACAGAGAACAGAGTTTAAAGTTATTTATCAAAATATGATCAAAGTAAATGTCTAACGTCCGTCAAATTGTGAAGCACGTCAATCGTTAGTTGTAAAAACGTTATCCGTTTTCCATACTAACCCATTCATTATATTTGAGTATTTCAGTTCGGGTACGCTCCAAACCATAGCGGTTCTCTACTTCTCTGATGCTTCAAGCTGATGATTTTACATCAGCTATCAAGGTGAAACAATTTTCACCCTCATAGCCAAGGCAAAAGCCCAGCAATTATAGATACTTATCAGCTGCTTCAAACTCAATTTCATAATGATGATTTGCTTTTTCAATTGCATTTGATAAGCGATTCGCCATTCTTTCAAGTTTTAATCCTTTAGATTGCATTTTCTCAGGATCAAACATTGCTTTACGATAGCTAATAATATCAGAATAAGATGATAATCTTTCAGTTTCTTTAGAACGGCCGTAACTTTTCAGTTTATTAGCCTCACCTCTAAGTTGTTGAGCTAGCTCTAACGCTTCTATAATAGACAATTCTGTTTCATCCCATACAACTTTAGCATTGAGGTTGGCTTCAGTTACTAATACGACCAGGTCTCGATAGTCTTTTCTAACCGTATCCAGCTCGGCTTTGATTTGATCTACAGTTTTTGTAGGCTTGATGTATTCTTCTCCTTTGTCAAACTCAACATATGCAACGCTATCGCGTTCTTGTAAGAGTTCTTGAATACGTTTAGAAATAGCATTTCTTAAAGGAAGAGCCTCGAATAGTGCGATTTTTGACATTTTACTATCGACTCCTTTATAGGATTATAGATTTGATGTTAATAGATTTTTTATAAGTTTCCAACTATTATACATTATAAATTAAAAAGGCACTTCCAATCTACTTAAGTCTCAAGACCTAAACGACCCACAACAACTAATTTTAAACATTAAAATTTTGATCGATTCACCCTATATTAACATCAGACAATAGCCAATTACCTGTCTAAATAAATATCGAAACTTTCTATTGTAGTTCAACCGAATAACTGTGGACATACATCAAAGCATTAACGAGTGTTAGAGGGAAGAGGTCAATAAAGCTTATATCGAGTTCAATATTCTTCATATCAATGCTTTTTTTAAACATCATTCAAAAAAATCTACACATATAATACTGGAGACGACACCTTTAAAAGCTCGCCATCTCTTATATAAAAACGGGGGATGCGACGGCTTAGTGTAGATACAACTTCATAGTTAATTGTGTCAAGCATTTCAGCAACTTCATCAACGGAAATCTCAGCTCCCTTTTGTCGCCCATAAATAACAACTTCATCTCCTTGTTTCCCACTACCTTCATCTAAACTAACCATGATTTGATCCATTGTCACTCTTCCTACCACAGGCACTCGTTTTCCGCGATGAAGAACAAACCCGCGATTAGAGAGCTCACGAGAATAACCATCAGCATAGCCGATCGGGAGGGTAGCAATGATTTCTCCAAGATCGGCTATGTATGTAGCGCCATAACTAATCGTCCTTGGTTCTGTTATCATCGTTTTTACATAAGCAATTCGCGCTTTCAGACTTAGTGCAGGTATAAGCTTAACGAGATTGAGTTGCTTTATATATTCTGAAGGATATAATCCATACATGCCTATGCCTAAACGAATCATATCTGCACTATATTCCGGAAAAGCGATCGTTGCAGCTGTGTTATTCATATGTACGGTAGGCAGTTCAATGCCTTGATTTTTTAGGTAGCGAAGAAAACTGATAAATTTATCGTGCTGTAGTCTGGTTAGTGTCGTATCTGGTTCATCAGCTGTTGAAAAATGTGTATAAATTCCATTCCATCTAAGGAATTTACTTGCCGTTAGTGATTCCACTATAGCTAAAAGCTCTTCTTCTCTGCGTACACCTAATCGTCCCATACCAGTATCGACATTAATATGAATTGCCAACCGGCTAGAATTTATTTCTTTTTCCAAGATCTTGTTAGCTTTTTTAATCCAATCTACCTGAAATGCTGATAACTCTATATTCCAAGCTGATGCCTCTTTCACACATTTAAGGGGTGTAAAACCAAGCACAAGGATAGGGGCTTTAATTCCTGCTTTTCGCAAAACGATTCCTTCCTCTAATCCAGCAACAGCAAGCTCACTAGCTCCGTGTTCCAGGGCATGGCGTGCCACTTCTACAGCTCCATGACCATAAGCGTTAGCTTTAACGACAGCCATAATTTTGCTCTTATTTGGAATGTGATGATGAAATGCTCGCAAATTTTTTTTTATTGCATCAAGGTTTACTTCTATCCAAACTTCTCGACAAAGCTTTGTCATCAACGATTCCTTCTTTCTTATAGAATAGTAATAGTATAAGATAAGACCACATTAGCCGTTCGATAAATTCCCTGGGTGTTCCCATCTTATTCAATTTAATCTTCAATCATTCAACACCTTTGATATGCGAGAGTTGATTGATATTGGCTGGGGTGAGCTTCTTCATTGTTAAAACCTTAATCAGTTTGGGTTGTTGGTCAGCTTCTTTAATCACCAAATAAAAACAACGCTTTCCTCAAACGGCAATACGCTCTTGCTAGCGGACAGGCAGATTCAGAAAAAGTTTGTAAAGGGAACAAAGTTGAGGGCTAGTATATATATGACAATAGAGTAGAACTTGAGGCTCTATTCAAAAGAAAAACACCCTGTCTTTTAGCATTTTGGGGTTCTTTCTCTTATCCTATTCTGTTTTATGGTCTAAAATTCAAAATGAAATTCAGAACTTGGTCGATCAACTTGTATAAATCCCAAAGAAGATGACAAGCCAACTAAATAAATATAATGAAAACCTTTAAAAACCAGTTTATCTTCTAATTTTTGTATTGATTTATTTGATCACCTGTATGATCCATTTTTGGGGTTAAGTCAACTGCTCGTTCCATTAGGAACCAAAACAAGTTAATTGAAAAGATTGTTTCAAAGTATCCATATTCTCACTTGACCACAATTAAATGCTCAACAAACAGATCTGATAAAGTCCATACGCTGTCTTAAAAGTCCTTTATCAACATGAATCAAGGGGAATTGCAAGACTCCTGCGGGAACAGCGAGCTAGGCGAGACCCAGCAGGAGTAAGGAATAGCTCAGAGGAGGTTCGCGGATCTCCCGCGGAAAGCGAGCATTCCGCGATTTTTATTCATCCACATCATTTTCAGGGCCCCCCTTTTTTACTTTGTTTTAGAAAGTTGAAATCATTTGTCTTTCTGCAGCTAATGCATCAGCTTTGGTTACATGAACAGTACCAAATGGATGGTTTGGAGGTGCATATATCGAGTAAAGTTTTAGGGGAACCCTGCCTGTGTTTGTAAGATTGTGCCACATTCCAGCAGGTATGATGATTGCTGTATCATCAGAGACGTTTCTTGCAAAATTTAACTGATGTTTGTTTTTGCCCATTCGAACTAATCCTTGACCTTGTTCAATACGTAAAAATTGATCAACATTTGGGTGCATTTCTAAGCCAATATCTTCACCGGCATTGATATTCATTAAAGTAACTTGCAAACGAGTTCCTGTCCATAAAGCAGTACGATATTTATTGTTTTGTTTTGTAGCTCGATTGATATCAATGACAAATGGTCTTGAACCATAATCTTTTCTATTTGCAGTACCATTAGATCTGGTTGCATGTCCTGACTCATAATAAACTGGTATATGAACATAGTACGGGCAGGGAAGATGCATATAATACATGTTCTCAATCCTTTCACAATGATTTACCAATTATTCTATGTATTGTGTTTAGGGAATGTGTCTAGATAGATGGTTTGGGAATTGAAAAACCATCACAAACATGACATCAAAAATTGCAACTTCCAAGCGAGTATCATGAAATAAGGGAGGCAAATTCTACGATGATTCATCAATTGAGACAGAAAAAAAACTTTAAGCTTATCCGTTCACTTCTTCACGATAAGCGCCATCCTATTCTTAACGGTATAATCGAAGGACATCATAATGGTCGTATTTATGTCGATCATTTGAGTAAGCCCAATTGTGCACTAGTCTGGGCAGAACAAGAAATTTTTTATCTATTAGGTGATCCTCAGCCCGATTTTGTTACTGAGCTTCCAACTTTTATTAAAGAAGTGATCGCCCCTGAGGCTGAGCGAATAAATGATCATTTTTTTCAGGTGGAACTATGGCCAGAGTCAAAATGGAGACAAATAGTTCAGGAACATTTGCAAATGTTTCTTCCAAAACTATATGAAAGGGTTACGTTTTCTTTTGATCCTGAACTTTACATAAAATCGCCAAAAATTTCGATACCCTCTCATGTGCAAGTTAAGCGTATCACTTTAGACATGCTGTCAGAACAAAGGTTTGAAGAAATCTTGGAAAGTGTTGTAGATTTTTGGGAATCACCTGACATGTTTATTAAAAAAGGATTTGGTTATGTAGTCATTGTCGAAGAAAAAGTGAGATCAAGTTGTGTATCTGTTTTTGCTACAGATACTGATGTTGAAATAGGGATTGATACATACAACTATTTTGACCGGGGGAAAGGCTATGCTCGATTAGCTGCGCGAGCGTTTCTCGATGAATGCCTCCGTCAAGGGCGAACGCCTCATTGGAGAACAGAGGATTTTCGGGTGCCATCAATTAAATTAGCAGAAAAAGTTGGCTTTACCAACCGACAGTATTATACTGCTTTTGTATTCTTGTACAATCGGTTAGATCATTTTGTTTTCAGTGCTTATCATCGATTAAGATACGGTGGAAATGTAACTGAAGCAAACAAATATATAAAGCGAGCCCAAGTTCTTGGAGAATTAGACAAACGGCATCATTTCCTTCTTTCATGTGGATATTCATTGGCTGGCAGGTCAAATCTTTCGTTAAAGCATCTGCAGCTCGCTCTAGATCTTGGTTGGAATGATATCTCTGATATTCGCTATTTTGTAGATTTGGTTCATCTGAGGAAGACAGACAAAGGACAAGCTCTTTTGGAAGAATTTGAAAAAGCTATTTTGTGATGAATAGAGCATTGTAGATCAAGAATTGTGAATCATCATCCGCTATCTTAAAGATAGGAGGTGTACTTCATGGAAACATGGGAATTGGTTCAAAAAACATTGTCACATATTGAAACTCATTTGTCAGAGGAATTGAAAATTAAAGAATTAGCGAATATCGCGTGTTTGTCACCATTTTATTATCAAAGGATTTTTAGTCGATTAGTTGGAAAGCCAGTTATGGAATATGTAAAGCTCAGACGTTTAGCAAAAGCAGCATCAATGCTAGAGAATACGGATCAAAAAATGATTGATATTGGATTTAACGTAGGTTTTGGACATCATGAAACATTTACACGTAGTTTTAAAGATGTATACACGATTACACCTGAAATGTATCGTAAACATCCAAGACCTTTATCACACTTTAATAAACCTGATCTTTCTTTAAAATATCGGTTGGTTGATGAAAAAGTGCCCCTTATCGCTGATGGAGTTGTATTGGAAGTCTATCGTAAATACTTAGAAAAAAGCCGGTTTTTTGCTGGACTATCAATTGAAACCCCGTTTTCAAATCATCCAAGCATTGATCACTTAGCTGAATTATGGCACGATTTCCATCTAAAAAAGAAAAAGGTTGATGTTTTCAAAAAAGAAGAAATTGGAGTTGGACGCCCGGGTCATCGTGAAGGGTATTTAAACTATTTTGTTGGTGCTGAAGTTGATCATTTAGAAGGACTGAAAGATTTCTCGGAATTTATACTATTTGAAGGGAATTACATTGTTTGTTATTTTGAAGCCGAAGACTTCTATCAATTAACAAGAGATGCTCTCGATAAAGCTGTTCATTATATGTATGGCACTTGGCTCCAAAAAAATCAAGTAATCGTAGAACCGTTTATGGTTGAAATTTATTGTGAAAATGAACCTGAAACATCTTCTATGGAACTATGGTTTAAACAGCAAAAGGATGAATGACCGTGTGGGATCAAGTCTTTGATGAAAGTTGTCAACCTACATTTGAAGATATCACAACATATGTAAATCATGATTTATGGGATGAATGTCATCGGTTTATTGACAATCATTATAAAATTTCACCGAAATTGGAGTATAGTAAGTGTTCATTACAAAAAGGATGGAATGTAAAGTATAAAAAAGTGGAAAATCGCTATGTACATTATATCCAATGAAAGGATATTTCATCGTACTGGTTGTGATTGGTACAAAAGAAAAGCATGAAGCTGATATGATCGTGCAAACCTGTACACCATATATTCAGGAACTATACAAGAAAACACCTTCTTCACATCTTGGACAATGGCTGATGATTGAGGTTAAAAACAGGTCAGTTTTAGAAGATGTATTTCAACTCATTCAAATTCGCGTAAAAAAATCCTAGGCCCATAAAAAGTGGTCTGAGGATTTTTTTGTTCGCCCTATTGTCCACCTTTGAAAAATTCCTATCGTCAACCACACTTTCGAGTTGAATTTCAATGCATATATTATATTGATTAATAAGAAAAAGAAGGTGATCTAATTGACTAAAGATAAACGGTTAGTTTTTGTCCATATCCCAAAAACAGCTGGTTCTTCATTAAATCTATTTATTTATCAAAATTATAGTCGAGACGAGTGCATTTTGGTGAGTAACCCAAATGAAACACCACAAATAAATGAGCACATAAAATGTATACTAGGACATAATCTTTACGGTCAACACCAAGAATTAGGACCTTGTCATTACATTACCATGTTTCGTGACCCGATTAACCGCGTTATCTCAAATTATTTTTATCTCAAAGAGGTTTTACATTACAATCATTTAGGGAGCTTAGAAGAATTTGCCCAATCAGCTGAACGATCCAATTTGCAAACACGCTTTGTTACTGGTGGTGAAGCAAATCTTGAGCAGGCGATCATCAATTTGGATCATTTTACTTTTTATGGTGTCACAGAGGTGTTTCAACCATCTTTATTTTTATTAAAAGAAATAATGGGCTGGAAAAATATGAATTGTCCAAAAGTGAATGTAAACAAGAAAAAACCAACAAAAGAATTAATCCCTCAGGAAACGATTAAAAAAATTGAACAGGCAAATCAGCTAGATATACAACTATATCAAGTGGTAAAGAAAAATTTCGATAATCGTTTACAGTCATTGGATCACAATATGAAAATCGAACTTCAGAAATGGACAGACTAGACCATTAAAAAGTGTTAGGCACCCTTTTCACTGAATATAATGCTAAATATAATTCTGAGTGAAAGAGGGTGCCTCTTCACATGAATGCTGAATTAATGGAAAGAGATATGTTGAATATCATTAGAAATGGCCTAGAAACATCACAGTTTCCTAAACATATCGTTATCGTTGGTGCTGGACTGGCTGGGCTTACGGCAGGATCCTTGTTAAAGGATGCTGGTCACAAAGTGACCATTTTAGAAGGGAATAATAGAATAGGAGGACGTGTTTACACTCCGCGATTTCCTTTTAGTCATGGGTTGCACTTCAATGCTGGACCAATGCGCATTCCAGAAAACCACTTTTTAACTTTAGCATATATTAAAAAGTTTAAGTTACCTATTCATCTATTTATTAATCGTACTCCACAGGATATCATGTATGTAAATGGCATTAAAACACGTCTCGAAAGTTTTGAAAGAAATCCGAGTATTTTAAAATATCCAGTAGCCCCTCATGAACAAGGAAAAACGGCTGAAGAACTGTTGAATACCGTCTTTGATCCGATCTTCAATTTTATCAAACAAAATCCGGAAACAAATTGGAAGATTGTAGAGTATCAATTTAGAAATCAATCGTTAAGATCGTTTTTATACTCTCATTTTTCAACCGGTGCAATTGATATGATGGGTGTCCTTCTCGATATGGAGGCTTATATGGGGATGTCTCTTATTGAAGTACTGCGAGAATCAATCTTTTTTACATCAACAACCCGTTTTTATGAGATAACAGGCGGCATGGACCGTTTGCCACATGCATTTCTTCCACAATTAAATGAAAATATTCGTTTGTGTAAAAAAATGGATAAAATCTCTCAGTTTCAAAACAATGTCACAATCCATTGTATGGATCAACAAACTGGGCAGCGTTGTTCAGTAACGGGTGATCTTGCGATTGTGACGATCCCTTTTACAACTTTGCGATTTGTAAAAATTGAACCATATCATACTTTTTCTTACTATAAACGCAAAGCAATTCGTGAACTCAACTATACGGCTGCAACAAAAATCGGTATCGAGTTTAAGAGCAGATTTTGGGAAAGGAAGGGGCAGTTTGGCGGGCGACTAATAACAGACTTGCCAATCCGTTTTACATACTATCCTAGTTATGGAATAGGGGCAGGAGGACCTGCTGTCATTTTAGCAAGCTATACATGGGCAGATGATGCGTTGACATGGGATGGTCTTTCAGAGGGAGAACGTATTCATTATGCTTTGAAGGATTTGTCAGAAATATATGGGAATCAGGTTTATTCTGAATTTGTCAGAGGAGTTCCTTTTAGCTGGAGCCAAAATCCTTATTCAATTGGAGCTTTTACCGTTTTCGAACCAGGGCAGGAATTAGAACTATATCCTTATATTCCTACACCTGAAGGGAGGATACATTTTGCAGGAGAACATACTTCACTTACTCATGGATGGATGCAAGGTGCAATAGAGTCAGGGATAAGAGCGGCATATGAAGTAAATCAAAAAAGTTTTATCCCGCTATAAATAGTCCTAAAAAATCAATTGTGAAAGTTAAAAAAGTCCTATAAACTATAATTAAAACTAATTTTTTAGGAGATGGGATTATGTTTAATGAAAGAGATGCATTACGCTTAAGGCTTGAGCAACTAAATCATACTGAGATTACCGTCATACGAGAATTTCAAAAAGAACGAAATCAAATTTATGCAAAACTGCGTGAATTAGATGGAGCAAATCAACTTCCTTCAGTAAACAAAAAGTCATCGTTGATTGAATTAGCCAGTGCAACTGCGCAAAAATTTAAAGAAGTCAATAAACATCCTGAAACGGAAAAGCCTTCTTTCATGATAAATACAAAACAAATTCACAGATCAAAAACTTCTATTCATCGAGAGGCGGCTTTAAAAGTATTGAATACATACAAGGAGGGGATTAGAGGCACAGACCTTCGGGTCGAGATTGAAAAAGAAACAGGCATTCCAATTATGAATATGACAACTTTTATGCAAGGCTTGATGAAGCACCATCCAGACGTGAAAAAACCTGATCGTGGTCGCTATATGTTAAGTAAAGAACAAGAGCTGATTTCCGAAAAGTCCTTTAAATAAAGGACTTTTCCCCTTTAAAAAATTTTTAAGGTGATGTTTGATATGAAACCAATGATTTCTGATCAACTGACAAAAGCCATACACGAAAAAATCATTACTGATTTATGCATACATGCTTTAGAAACAAAAATGGGTAAAGACGATTCTAGTCAAAACATGCAGCTTATTAATGATTTTGAAGAGAAACTAAAAAAACTTTTTTTGCTTAGAAAACAACTCAATGATTACCTTAGAAAAGAACATGTGAAAATCCAAGATGTTGTGGTGTGTGATGATATGTTTGTTGAATATCCTTACTATATTAAAACGGAAGAAGGAGGAATTAAGCAGGGTATCTCTAGGTATTGGAAAGCCGCTTTGAAGCTCCATATGAAAAGAAAGTTAGAAGAATTTGAATAGATGGATAATTCAAAAAGTGAACAGTGCCGAACAGCTCAAAAAGACTAATCCCCGAATCATCCTCTCTACCTATCAGTTCTCATTTTGTGTCCATTGTATGGAAATGTAATCTCTTTGGTTTATTGGAAAATAGTTGTATTTCCTCATTCTTCTATGAAAAAAATTCGTTATGCTTGTTTTACAAGAAGGGAGGGAGTTAAGTGAAATAGCTGTCAATGTTTGTCTAGTAGATCATTTGATTTTCGAAAAATGGCAATTTAATTGGGAGGGTATAAAATGAAAAAAATGTTAGCTTTCATTACAGCCTTGGTGATTAGTTTATCTTGTCTTCCATATTTGGCAGAAGCTAAAGAAACGAAACAAATGGACACTGCTGTTAAATCGTTGCCATCTACGTCATTGCCATCACATGTTAATCAACCACTAAAATTTGAAAGCAAAAAATTCAAAACGTCAGCTATTAACCTTAATATCAACCTTGACCTTCTAGGAATTGGAAATCAAATTAGAGATTCTATCGTACAAAGCGCTAACCGCAGCGGCTTCGTCAAAAATTGCATGGAATCAGCTTTTTATGCTGCAGGACAAAGATATAATGTCATGGTTTTTAACTTAAGTCAAAATTATCAAAATAGATTAAAAGGAGTCAAATTCTACGGATCTGCTAACTATCATGGCGTCATTTATGGAATCTGGGTGTTTGAAGACGGAGAGTTCACAAACCAAGGAGATGGCGGCTGGATTAACTGGGCTTTTAAAGGGTGGTTTAACCGAAATGGCAAACATGTTACATTCCGTAAACCTTAAGTAGTAGCGATCGTTGAAGGTGTGCAGGTAAACTGTACACCTTTTTTGTTCGCCCGGCATGGGCGAACTCTAACGGGTGAAAGTCCCGAGTGCGACCTGGTAGCGGAAGCATATAGCCAAAAGCAACTGTGGAATCGGAAGGAAGCTTAAGGCAAAATCTGGTCTGACGGACAGAAATCATATAAGAGGCAACGTATGTGGATAAGGATGCAAAAGAATCTGAAGTCCACATACGGGATATATATGGCAGACAGTGCGGGAAAGCGCTGGACCGCTGACAACATCAGTGCAACTGGGTAATTCACTGGTTTTTCCAGCTAATTTAAATGCTGATCCTAAGGACGCGAAACAACCAAATCAAAGATGTCTGTCTTGGCTAATTTGAAGAGTTGAACGTTGTCGTTCTAACTATCTTCCCACGGAATTTAGAGAAAAAAGGTTTCAAGAGGGAATGAGAATGCCACAGGGCAACGGGCGAAAGGGCACAGCCACAACCTTTTGCCATTAAGTCCAGCACCTCCATATATACACGATACACTGCCTTTGATTAAAAAAGCATGCACCACCACCTCATTTTTAGAAATATTGCCCCTGATCATAATTTGAATGAATGGTGAATAGCCATAGTGAAGGAAGAATGTTTGATTAGGGGGAGTCATATTGAAAACATATAAAGAAACAGCTATCTTCGAACATACATTTTGGTTGCAGGTTTTGGGTGATCATGCGCGTTTTATTCTCGATTCTTTAGCCGAAAAAGAGAAGGAAGATATTCAGAAAGCAAAACAGTTTAAACAGATTTTCGATGCATTACTTAAAAAAGTGAATTCCTCAGATGAATTGTTTTCAATAACAATGGAAGTTGAAGAATACGTTCTGGCCTTGAGAAAATTTAAACTTTCTCTCATTAAAAGACATTTAGTAGGTGATATTACAATTCATCTTTCACCAACCTTTATCAATCATATGGTCAATGAACTTGAGGAATATTTGCTCGTGATCAAATATTTAAAAAAACAGGAGGTTCCGCCTGTTTTCCATGAATTGCATCATCATATGTTATGGCTTATGGATGCAGCCGGACATGCGGGAGCGATTGCCGATAATTTGGACGCTGTTGAAAAGCGATTGAAAAAAACGAGCAAAGGATTTGCAAAACATTTTGAACAGTTTTATTTAAAATCGGTTGAACTGACAGGTTACCTTAGAGCCAATTTAGAATCATTTCCTGCTCTCAGAAAAATGAATAAGGATGTTAAGTTAGAAATTGAATTGTTTAGGACATTTCTAAATGAAGTAGAAGAATTAGAACTGACAGATCAAATGCTTAGTACATTTTCAGCACTGATGGCAGATCATATGATGAGGGAAGAGTGTTATTATTTAATGAAAATCGCAGAATCAACAAATACGGAAATGCCAACATGTAACCCTGCAAAACCAAGATTGCAAGTAAATAAAAAATAGATTTTTTCATACCTTTGACCTTGTCTGGTGAAAAAGTTAACATGTAATCAGCAGAACGGGGTATGGAGGTATCAAGGTGAAAAAAGATGATAAACATGCGATTTCCATGATCAGTTATTATAAGGTTGAGCGTACTATAGATTTGAACCAGCAACAATATCAAAAAAAACAGTACGACCTTTACTTATATCAAGACATCATCATAACAGCAACCCATCGATTTCAATTAGAACATGTCACTGATATATCGTACAGACCGCTCTCGACAACCGGATTGCTTTATCTTCATACAAATCAAGGGGTGTACCCATATGAAATATGCAGTGATCCGGAGCATTTTATTCAAGAATATCAAAAACTAAAATGATACCGGGATGAAATACAATGAACAAGGCAGATGATATGTAAGATATTGAATCTGTCTTTTTAGTATGCTTTTTATCAAAAAATGAAACTTTCAAGTTCATATGAACGTAAAATAAATAAAAGTAAAGGAGGGGTGATCAGTGAAAGTGATGATTGGTTCAGTCATATTGCTCATCATAATAGGTTTTGGGGTATGGCTGATGTTAAGCCCGCTTTTTGAAAGAATCGGTAACGGAGCACGAAAAATAAAAAAAACACTGGAGGATGATCAAGATGATGAATGAAAAACAAAAAAAACCAAAAAACAAAGCGCTTCTTGGTGGAATGATTGTTGCTGTTGCACTTATTATCGGAGGATTGCTGGCTGCGTTTTTTATTGAAAAAATTCCAAATGGCTATGTTGGTGTCGTGTACTCACCAAATGGTGGGGTTAAATCAGAAACGCTAGATCAGGGCTGGCATCTTGTCGGACTATTTGATAAAGTAACAAAGTATCCTGTACGTATGCAGACAGTCAGTAATCAAAATATTCAAGTGGCAACATCTGACGGTAAAAATATTTCAATGGATATTGCTTATAACTATGTTGTTCAACCTGACAAAGTTGTTGAGTTGTTTAATAAATTTGGTGCGGTAGATGTTAATTCTATTGAAAACAGCTATTTAAAAACAAGGTTATGGGATGCAGCGAGAAAATCGATATCGAAATATTCAGTTATCGATACATACGGTCAAAAATCATCCGAGGCTGCAGCAGAAGTGCAAAAAACGTTTGCTGATGATATGAAGAGGCTTGGGTTTGTAATCGATGATTTAACACTTGGGGTTCCAAAGCCTGACAAAGCAACTCAAAAAGCAATTGATACTCGTGTCAAATCATCGCAAGAATTAGAAAGAAAACAAACAGAGCTTAAAATTGCCAAGGCTGAAGCCAAAAAGAAAAAAATTGAAGCCGAAGGAATTGCCAAATACAATGAAATTATTAAAAAATCAATGTCAGATGAGATGATTCAATATCAATGGATTCAAAAATGGGATGGGAAAATGCCTAAGGCTACCGGTTCCAATTCATTAGTACAGTTACCGAAAGATGACAAGTAGGTGTAGAGCTTTGTCCTGCACTGTCCCGCACATTAACTTTTTCTATTGAAAAAATCTCATTTTATTCATATCATTTGAATAAGGGTAAGAGGAGTGGATAAGATGAGCCAATATGATCAGCAATACAATACACTGATTAACAAAATTATTCAACATGGCATTTCAGACGAAAAAGATCAAGTAAGGACACGGTGGGAGTCAGATGGAACACCGGCACATACCGTAAGTATCATCAGTCAAAAAATGCAATTTGATAACACGGAAATCCCGATTTTAACAACAAAAAAAGTGGCCTGGAAAACAGCTATAAAAGAATTGCTGTGGATTTGGCAACTTAAGTCTAACAATGTTGAAAAACTTAATGATATGGGAGTTCATATTTGGGACCAATGGAAGCGCAATGATGGTACGATCGGTTCAGCGTACGGCTACCAATTGGGAAAGAAAAACAGAACATTAAATGGACAAAAAGTCGATCAGGTGGACTATTTACTTGATCAATTAAAGCATAATCCTTCATCACGCAGACACATTACAATGTTATGGAACCCGGATGAATTAGATGAAATGGCACTGACACCTTGTGTATATGAAACACAATGGTATGTGAAAGAAGGAAAATTATCTCTTGAAGTGAGAGCTAGAAGCAATGATATGGCATTGGGCAATCCGTTTAACGTGTTTCAATATAATGTTTTGCAGCGTATAATAGCCCAAGTTTTAAATTATGAACTAGGTGATTACATTTTCAATATAGGAGATTGCCACGTTTACACCCGTCATATCGATAATTTAAAGATTCAGCTTGAGCGAGAGCAATATGAAGCTCCACAGCTGTGGATCAATCCAGAGATTAAAAATTTCTATGACTTCACGATTGATGACTTTAAACTTATTCATTATAAACATGGGGACAAACTGACTTTTGAAGTGGCAGTGTGAAAGAAGATAACAGGCAGTGATTCTGCCTGTTTTTTGATTATTACTCCATTTATCAAAGTCTCACTTCTTATGATCCGAAAAACTACTGAATGTTAATGCCTGCTTGTTTAAATGGCTCTAATACTTGCGGCTCACACATTGAAATGTAATCAACTGTTTTTAAATTTTTAAGATGCTGAAATCCTTCAACAGATCCAACATCAAATAAACGGTCCTCACCATCCCAATCCGGCTTTAAGATATGATAAATTTCATTCCCTCCATCAAAGCAAAGGTATTCAATTTTTTGCAAATCACTCATTTCCAAAGTCAACGCTTCTAAATATTCCTTGATTTTATGAATGGGTCCAGCCCCAGTATGCCACTCAAAATGATTGGAATACTTTTGTATTAAGTCTGTCAATTCCTCTAGAAATCGCGGCTCTTTATCTAATAAAGATTCGATGACGACTAATTTAAAATTAAAATCTTTAAACATTCCACTTTTGTTCCTCCAATGATATGGTGTCATATGTTTTTCATAGTAATGTTGGCTTTGATTATAACTTTACGATTAAAAAGTTTCCTTAATTCAACTTTTTTGTTGACTACCAAACTGACATAAGAGATAATGGTTTTGTAAGCTTATCAGCAATTCCTTTTTTCAGGTTCATACCTCTAAATGAGAGTGGATATGAACCTGTTTTTTGTTTTTTTGAAAAATAAAAGACCGCCACTTATGGCAGCCTTAGATGATTAATGAACAGTTCTGAAAACCCCAATCACTTTTCCAAGGATTTTCACGTTTTGCAAAATAATAGGGTCCATTGTTGGATTTTCCGGTTGGAGTCGTATATGCGTCGCTTCTTTGAAGAAACGTTTGACGGTCGCTTCATCGTCTTCAGTCATTGCAACAACGATATCTCCGTTATTTGCCGTATTCTGTTGTTTGACGATCACATAGTCTTGATCAAGTATCCCCGCATCTATCATGCTTTCTCCCATAATCTCAAGCATAAATATCTGTTCATCAGGTGGAACCAAGCGATCAGGTAGAGGAAAGTATTCTTCGATATTTTCAACAGCGGTAATTGGTATTCCAGCCGTTACTTTTCCGATGACAGGCACATTGACCACATGGTTTTTCGGAATATGTATCTCTTCTTCTGCATCCAGTATTTCGATTGCTCTCGGCTTTGTTGGGTCTCGTCTAATCAATCCCTTTGTTTCAAGTCTTGCCAAGTGGCCGTGTACGGTTGAACTTGAGGCAAGGCCGACCGCTTCACCAATTTCTCTTACAGATGGCGGATAACCTTTGCGCTTGACTTCTTCTTTTATGAAACGCAAAATATCAAGTTGCCTTTTTGATAGTTTCGTCATGTTCTGCACCTCAAAACGTCGATTTTAGGTAGATTATAGCATGTTTTTCCTCAAAGTACAAACATAGGTTCGAAAAAAGTGTTTGACAGAAACGTTTGTTCGCATTTATACTGATGACACAAAAGGCGAACAAATATTCTGTTTGAGGTGATGAAAATGAAAAATGAATCGATAATTTTCGTTGTTGTGTTTACTGTTGTGATTAGTTTTTCTGTTCTATTTTTGTCATTTGCCACTAAGATCGAGGAAAGCAAACAATATGTTAAAATAGAAGTTCAAGAAGGGGATACTTTGTGGGAACTGGCAGATTGCATTGAAGGTTTGAGAGGGACAGATAGGGAGAAATTCGTGGAGTGGGTTGCTGATCACAACAATTTATCCACATCTGTCATTAAACCTGGTGATGTTTTGATCCTTCCAGTAACTAAACAGCATTTTAATCAAGACCAGCTGGCAGTTGTAGAATAAGTAGAATATGGGGGATTTCTATGAATGCGATTATATACACGAGAGTGAGTACAACGAAGGAACAGCAGGAAACCTCCTTGAAGCGGCAGGAAGCTGAACTTACATCTCTTGCTAACGAATATGGAATGACAATTGTTAAAGTTATTTCTGAACAAGCGAGCGGATATGATATGGATCGCGATGGTGTTTTCGATCTTCTTGCAGAAATTAAGAACTCTGCTGTTGATATGGTTTTAATTCAGGATGATACACGTCTTGGTAGAGGAAATGCGAAAATTGCTCTGCTTCACTGTTTATATAAAGAAGGGGTCCAAATTTATACGTTGTCTCATAGAGGAAAACTCGAGCTTTCAGAAGCGGATTCAATGGTTTTGGAGATCGTCAGCATTGTTGAAGAATACCAACGGAAAATACACAACTTAAAAATAAAAAGAGGAATGAAAAAAGCGGTGGAGAACGGCTATCGGCCGGAAAAGAATTTAAAGAACCGCCATGAAGGATCAGGTAGAGGGAGAATTGAAGCGCCCCTTTCCGAAATCATTAGGTTGCGAGAAAATAAACTAACTTTTGCAGAAATTGCTGCTGTATTAAGAGGATTTGGGTACAGCATCTCGAAAGCGACTGTTCACCGGCGCTATCAGGAGTTTAAAGAGAGTACACAAGAGTTGTCAAACGGAAATGGATTTAGTAGTATGAGTGATAAACAAAATTAAAGGAGTTTATGATGATTTCTAAAGAAAAAATAGCCAGAATTAATGAACTTGCCAGAAAATCAAAAACCGGTTCTCTGACAGATCAAGAAAAAGCTGAACAGCAGAAGCTTCGCCAAGAATATTTAAAGGGTGTCCGTACATCTATGAAAAACACACTAAAAAACGTGACAATCGTAGATCCTGAAGGTAATGATGTAACCCCTGAAAAACTAAAAAAAGAAAAAACAAACCGCGGTTTACATTAATTTTTAAGGAATACTCAATATTGTATTCCTTTTTGTATAGACTACTGTTAAAGGTTTGTCAAATATTCATCACTTTTTATCTAGCTTGTTAGGTTGAAAAGCTTGTGAAAACTGTTGGGGAGATTTATGATAAGTATGTAGTAAAGTACATATTGGAAGGTGATTTATGATGAAAACAATTGAGTTGAAATCTGTCGCAACAATTAGGACGCTATCCATAGACGCTATTGAAAAAGCGAAATCAGGTCATCCAGGTATGCCGATGGGGGCTGCTCCAATGGCTTATGCGCTTTGGACAAAACTGATGAATGTCAATCCAGAAAATCCAAATTGGTTTAATAGAGACCGCTTCGTATTATCTGCAGGACACGGTTCTATGCTTTTGTATAGCATGCTTCATTTAAGCGGTTACGACTTGTCAATGAATGACTTGAAGAATTTCCGTCAATGGGGAAGTCAAACACCAGGCCATCCTGAATATGGACATACTCCAGGGATAGATGCTACGACTGGTCCGCTTGGACAAGGAATTGCAATGTCTGTCGGAATGGCGCTGGCAGAACGCCACCTGGCTGAAACTTACAACCGAGATCAATATCGTGTTGTTGACCATTATACTTATAGTATTTGCGGTGACGGAGATTTAATGGAAGGGATATCATCTGAAGCTGCTTCACTTGCCGGACATTTAAAACTTGGTCGTCTTATTGTCCTTTATGATTCTAATGACATCTCTCTTGATGGTGAGTTAGACCGTTCATTCTCCGAAAATGTTCAAAAACGTTTTGAAGCAATGAACTGGGAAGTCTTATATGTAGAAGATGGAAATAATATTAATGAAATCACGGCTGCAATTGAAAAAGCGAAACAAAATGAGAATCAGCCAACATTAATTGAAGTCAAGACGACAATCGGTTATGGCTCTCCAAATCGCGCAGGAACTTCCGGCGTTCATGGAGCTCCTCTTGGTGAAGAAGAGGCCAAGTTGACAAAAGAAGCTTATGAATGGACTTATGAAGAAGATTTTTATGTTCCTGCTGAAGTGTATGAACATTTTAATGAAACAGTTAAGGAAGCGGGTAAGCGAAAGGAACAGGAATGGAATGAGTTGTTTTCCGCGTATAAACAAGCTTATCCAGATTTGGCACAACAACTGGAGTTAGGTATAAAAGGAGAGCTTCCGGCTGGTTGGGATCAAGAAATTCCGGTTTATGAAACAGGCAGCAGTCTTGCTTCCCGTGCTTCTTCAGGAGAAGTTCTAAACGGAATTGCTAAACAAGTTCCATTTTTCTTTGGTGGATCTGCCGATTTAGCAGGTTCTAATAAAACGACAATCAAAGACGGCGGTGATTTCTCGGCAAAAGACTACACCGGTCGCAATATCTGGTTTGGTGTCCGGGAATTTGCAATGGGTGCGGCATTGAATGGAATGGCTCTGCATGGAGGTCTTCGAGTATTTGCAGGTACATTCTTTGTCTTCTCAGATTATTTAAGACCTGCAATACGCCTCGCGGCTTTAATGGGGCTTCCTGTCACATATGTATTTACCCATGACAGTATTGCGGTTGGAGAAGACGGACCGACACATGAACCAATTGAGCAGCTTGCATCACTTCGCGCACTTCCAAATCTGTCTGTCATAAGACCTGCCGATGGAAACGAGACAGCAGCAGCTTGGAAACTTGCTGTACAATCTAAAAATCAGCCGACAGCCTTGGTATTGACACGTCAAAATTTACCAACGATTGATCAACCTGTCACTGCTGCATATGAAGGTGTAGAAAAAGGGGCATATGTTGTGTCCAAGAGTCAGAATGATAAGCCGGCGGCAATTTTACTTGCGAGCGGATCAGAGGTAGGGCTTGCAATTGATGCACAAAGTCTGCTGCTCAAAGAAGGTATTGATGTATCAGTGGTCAGTGTTCCTTCTTGGGACCGTTTTGAGAAGCAGTCCGCCGAGTATAAAGAAGCTGTTCTTCCTGCAGATGTGAAAAAACGTCTTGCGATTGAGATGGGTTCACCACTTGGATGGGACAGATATACAGGCACTTATGGTGATATTCTTGCAATCGATCAATTCGGTGCATCTGCTCCAGGTGAAAAGATTATGGAAGAGTATGGTTTTACCGCTGCAAATGTCACTGAGCGGGTTAAAAATCTCTTAAATCAATAAGGTAATTTCATTGAGGAGGGAATGATGTGATATCATTCCTTCTTTTCTCTGTTTTCGACAAAATTAGTTCCTTCTCTTATCATCAACAGACAATTATTTTGTTCACCCTTTTGTATAATAGAAGACATATATTCACTAAAATGTTTACAGAAGGGGATGAGAAGTAGTTGGAGCGTCATTATTATACGTATCTAATAGAAGAGGAATTTGCCAGTCACTATTTTGGAAGGGAAGTCGCGGTGTTTAAGCTTTTTTATGATTATCATTGGACAAACCTTGATCATAAGAAATCTCAGTTGGCAGCCAAACAAATAGAATATATTACTAAGCCGATTCCGATTTCTGACATACACAAAAGACTGAAAATGAATCTTAGTCGGGAAGAATATCGACAGGTGGATTGTATATACAAATTGATGGTTCCGAAAGGCAGTGTTTCTTTTATTATAAAAGATCGCTATATTGAAATTTTGGCAAAAGGCCCCTTTGAAGCAGAAACCGTATTTTTTGAAATATTGCGTAAAGTCAGCCCGTGTTTTCTAGCTATGGATTTTGGTATGGAACGATATGGTTGGTTAAACCCCGTGAAAGAAAGAAATTTTGTCTAAAAGAAAGAATTTGGGCTGTTTATGTTGTATAATAGCTTTTGGTTTAGTACACTTTATACGAGACAACATGAAGGAGGAAATTAAATGGATTTATGGGTTGTCATCCTAGTGGGCATAATCGCTTTGCTCGCAGGTGTAGCGCTTGGATTTTTTATTGCTCGCAAATATATGATGAATTATTTGAAAAAAAATCCGCCGATTAATGAACAAATGTTACGAATGATGATGATGCAGATGGGTATGAAACCATCGCAGAAGAAAATTAATCAAATGATGAAAGCCATGGAAAATCAAACGAAATAATTAAAATTCTGACATAGAAGAAACATGGTTAAAATAAAAAACCCGCTTTCTGGGTTTTTTATTTTGATTTATGGTGATTGCGTGCTACCGAGAGATAACTTTTGGTATTCTAAGAGAAGATTATCTAGCTGCTGGCTATGTTGAATGGTGATATGAGAAGTCATGCCATTTGTCATGATAATATTCACCAGTTCTTTTCTTTTTTCTTCAATTTCATGAAGCAGGTTTTCTTTCGTCACCGGAATTTATCCTTTCTCCTGTAAAAATCTTTTAATGATACTTACTAGTTAGTGCTATTATATCCATATATGGTTTTCTTTTCAATTATACAAGTGAATAGTAAAGGTTGTTAAAATAGATTATATAAAGGAATTCGAAGGAAAAAAATCTTTTTTGGTGATATGTTAGGAAATTGAAATATAAATGTCACAGCAGACGAATTCTGTAAAAAGGAATCACCGTTGTCAGCAATTCATCCTGAAAGGTTGGATCAAAAAAACGGATGCTACATATAGATCTTACCTTTCAAGATATTATTGTTCGATTTTCTGTTTTCTTTCACGAATTTGAATATGACGAATACCTTTTCGTTTTGTTGCATTTTTTGTTACAATAGAGTTTATTCACTGTAAAAATTGACAGTTGTTTTGGAGGGGAGCATGACAAGGGTTTTAATTGTTGATGATGCGAGATTTTTGAGAGATAAAATGAGAGAAATACTTGAATCAGAAAATTTTCAAATCGTAGGGGAAGCCGGAAATGGTGAAGAAGCCGTTTTGCTATATCAAGAGCTGAAACCTGACTTAGTGATTATGGATATTACGATGCCTGTCAAAAACGGTATTGAAGCTTTAAAAGACATGATTCAAATTGAACCGAAAGCAAAAGTGATCATGTGTACGGCAATGCGCCAACAGAGAATTGTCGTAGAGGCAATTGAAGCGGGAGCGAAGGACTTTATTGTCAAGCCCTTTGAAGGGGAAAAAGTGATTGAAGCAATCCGTCTTGTTTTGGGAAACTCATAATTGGTTTTTTTATCCGTGATGGCGTATAGTAACAATTAGAGAAAATTTGCTAAAACATAGGGGTGATATGTATGATGGTTGTGGTTTCATCGATATTTGCAGTGTTGATGGCTATCATTGTCATGGCAATCAGAATAAAGTCGTCTGATAAACCGGCCACAGCAAGAAAAATTATACTGCCTCCGATCTTTATGAGCACAGGAGCTCTTATGTTTCTATCTCCAATGTTTCATGTGACCTTGGCAGAATTTTTTGAAGCGATCTCTGTCGGAATGATTTTTTCAATTTTCCTGATTAAAACTTCAAAATTTGAAATTAGGGAAGATAAAATTTACATGAAGCGCTCAAAAGCTTTTGTGTTTATTTTAATTGCTTTGCTCGTCATTCGGATCGGATTGAAAAGCATTTTAAGTACATCGATTGATTATGGTGCTTTGAGCGGAATGTTTTGGATTCTCGCTTTTGGAATGATTGTTCCTTGGCGGATTGCTATGTATTTATCTTTTAAAAAGCTGTCAAGTCAGCTTGAAACATCGAACAATATACAGAATCAATTAACATAAAACCTTTCCTGAAGATTTGGAAAGGTTTTATCATTTAAAGAGCGTTTGATATGGGGTGTAATCAATATCTTTTTCTTTTAAGTGTTTCATTAAGAAGCGATGGTCTTTTTTTGGTGTAGCCATAATATAGCCTCTGATGATTAGGTCTTCATTAATAGAATGGCTGTCCTCTTTTAAAGCAAGCTCACCAATTTTTCCAGCAATTTTTGCTTTAGCAGTATCACGAAACAACTCAGGAACTGGCATTACAAGTTCATTTAGTAGTTTTTTATCATCTTCTTTCCACAAATGTCTTGTTTGTTGAATATAGTAATTCTGCCAGTCAAGTTCTGACCATCCATCTTCTTTAGGAAGACGTTTCAAAAATTTGCGAAACATAAAAAATCCACCGATCGATAAGAAGACGATCATCATGACAATCCACAAAAGCATCAGCCATAAAATCCATCCTTCTAGCATCTCTCATCCTCCTTTGTCTATATTTTATTTTACATGAACGTGTTTTAGAAGAACATAGAAAAAGAAGTATAATTTGGTGAAGATGCCTGTTCAAAACCATATTCCCGAGCATAATCTATTGAATAGCCACTCTTATTCCAAGGCCATGGAGAGTTGCTAGAGGATATTTGACGGGTGAACGGAAAAAAACCTTGTCTGGGTATTTGAACTCAGACAAGGTTTTCTTTTTACAAAAGAAAATTGAAAGAAAAAGAAGGTTCTTCATGATTTGCATCATTATTTGTTTCTTTGCTGATTTTAATGGCAAGTATTTGATTTTGATATTCGGTTTCAATTTGCTTATCATTTAGAAAAAAAGGAAGCAACAGCGTTTTTTTATATAGCTGTTCTGAAGTTTTAACAGCCAGAGTAAAATCATGATCTAAAAAAGTCATGGAAAGCTGTTGTCCATCTATTTTAGCTAAATCTGCTTCAATTATATATTCTGTACTTGTTTCGTACAAATCAATTGGAATTGTTTCATCATAAAGGATGAAAGGATCATCAACAAACTGTTTTATCCATTCATCATCAAATTCAGTAAAATCAAACTGGTCAGCATTTTTCATCGAGGCATACCTCCATACTTATGCTTTTGATAAGTTATGCGGGCTCTTATTTACTTGTGAAATGATGAAGACCAGCTCGGATCATGAAACGATTACAAATCATGGTGGGCGTTTTTCTTTTGTCTTGTATGGTTTCGATTTTTTACTTTTTTGCTTCCGCTCAGCGGCTCAGGTTGACCTGGTTGATCTCCTTTTGGTGCATTTTTACGTATGTCTTTACCATCATTTTTGTTTGTCAATGTTTTTAGACCTCCTGACTATTCAATTATTGATTGGTTTTTCGCGTTTTATTGTTTTGACGTTCGGCTTCAGTTAGGATGTGCTGATCATTTTCAATATATCCAGCTCCATTCCCTTGTCGTTTGGCATTATTCATTCCGTTTATGACATGATTTGCTTTTCGTTTTGCCAATGTGATCACCTCATGTCGTAGTATATCCCAGCATAAACTGTCGTATAAAAAAATGTATTTCCAGTAAAATAACTTTTTACATACATAAGCCATTCTTATAGAATTTAATAAAAACATTGATATTTACTTATGTTTAAAATTGATTTAAGATTGAATTGTGAGAAAAGTGTAGTGAATATGCCGATTTTTCTGGTATATGAGCTTGATCTTTAAAGGGGGATTTTGGAGAATGGCGAAACAGCAGCAAATCACAAAAAACGACGCTTTTCAATCTAGAAAAACGTTCACAGTACATGGTAAAACGTACAGTTATTATTCTTTAAAAGCATTAGAGGATCAAGGTATTGGGAAAGTGTCAAAACTACCTTATTCCATTAAGGTTCTGCTGGAATCTGTTCTTCGTCAAGTTGACGGAAGAGTGATCACAAAGGAACATGTTGAAAATTTAGCAAGATGGGGCACTGCTGAATTAAAAAATATTGATGTTCCTTTTAAACCTTCACGAGTGATTTTGCAGGATTTTACCGGGGTTCCTGCTGTTGTTGATCTTGCTTCATTAAGAAAAGCGATGGCTTCAGTTGGTGGAGACCCTGACAAAATTAATCCTGAAATTCCGGTCGACCTTGTCATTGATCATTCCGTACAGGTTGATAAAGCTGGAACTGAAGATGCATTGTCCGTGAACATGGATCTCGAATTTGAGAGAAACAGAGAGCGTTATCAATTCTTAAGTTGGGCGAAAAAAGCGTTTAATAATTATCAAGCCGTTCCGCCTGCAACAGGAATTGTTCACCAAGTGAACCTTGAATATTTAGCGAGTGTTGTTCATGCTGTTGAAGAAGATGGAGAAACAGTAACATACCCTGATACACTAGTCGGAACTGACTCTCATACAACAATGATCAATGGAATAGGTGTTCTTGGATGGGGTGTCGGGGGTATTGAAGCGGAAGCAGGTATGCTGGGACAGCCTTCCTATTTCCCTGTACCTGAAGTAATCGGTGCAAAACTGATCGGTAAGTTGCCTAACGGAACGACAGCCACGGACTTAGCTTTAAAAGTCACACAAGTGCTTCGTGAAAAAGGTGTTGTCGGAAAGTTTGTCGAGTTCTTTGGACCTGGTGTTGCTGAACTGCCGCTTGCTGATCGGGCAACTATCGCAAATATGGCACCGGAATACGGAGCGACTTGCGGATTCTTCCCTGTTGATGAAGAGGCATTGGCATACATGAGATTAACTGGCCGTGATGACGAGCATATTGCGGTTGTTGAAGAGTATTGTCGTCAAAATGGACTCTTCTATACACCAGATCAAAAAGACCCAGCGTTTACGGATATCGTTGAAATTGATTTATCAAGTATTGAAGCTAATTTATCAGGTCCAAAGCGTCCACAGGATTTAATTCCGCTATCAGCTATGAAAGAAACGTTTTATAAGCACTTAACTAGCCCTGCGGGAAATCAAGGATTTGGTTTAGAGGCAAAAGAAGCGGATAAAGATATCAAGTTTACCCTTGAGAATGGTGAAAAAGCGGTGATGAAAACAGGTTCAATTGCAATTGCAGCCATTACTAGCTGTACGAACACTTCAAATCCGTATGTATTAATTGGAGCTGGTCTTGTCGCCAAAAAAGCGGTTGAATTGGGGCTGACTGTTCCGAACTATGTGAAGACATCGTTGGCACCTGGTTCTAAAGTTGTAACGGGTTATCTAGAACATTCAGGCTTACTTCCATATTTGCGTGACCTTGGCTTTAATATTGTTGGATATGGTTGCACAACCTGTATCGGTAACTCAGGTCCATTAGCTCCAGAGATTGAAAAAGCGGTGGCAGACAACGATCTCTTAATTACGTCTGTTCTATCAGGAAATCGAAATTTTGAAGGGCGGATTCACCCGCTTGTCAAAGGAAATTACTTGGCTTCACCACCGCTTGTTGTTGCCTACGCACTTGCAGGGACTGTTAATATTGATTTGAAACATGAACCAATTGGCATCAGCAAAGACGGACAGAACGTCTATTTTAACGATATTTGGCCGACAATGGATGAAATTAATTCAGTTGTCAAACAAACTGTGACTCCTGAATTGTTTAGAAAAGAGTATGAGCGCGTTTTTGATGATAATGAACGCTGGAATGCAATTGAAACAACAGATGAAGCTCTTTATAAGTGGGATGAACAGTCAACTTATATTCAAAACCCGCCATTTTTTGAAGATATGTCTGTTGAGCCTGGGACAGTTGAACCGCTAAAAGGATTGAGTGTGGTCGGGAAGTTTGGAGACTCTGTCACAACAGATCACATTTCCCCAGCAGGTGCGATCGGCAAAGATACACCAGCAGGAAAATATTTGCAAGAACAAGGTGTTTCTCCGAGAGATTTTAACTCATATGGTTCAAGACGTGGTAACCATGAAGTGATGATGAGAGGAACATTCGCTAATATCCGTATCAAAAACCAGATTGCTCCAGGGACAGAGGGCGGTTATACAACTTATTGGCCAACAGGCGAAGTGATGTCAATTTATGATGCTTGCATGGAGTATAAAGCGAATGGTACAGGTTTGATCGTGATTGCTGGAAAAGATTACGGAATGGGCTCTTCTCGAGACTGGGCTGCAAAAGGTACAAATTTGCTCGGTATTAAAACCGTTCTTGCCGAAAGCTTCGAAAGAATCCATCGAAGCAACCTTGTTTTAATGGGTGTTCTTCCGCTACAATTTAAATCAGGAGAAAATGCTGAAACTCTCGGATTGACAGGAAAAGAAACGATTGAAGTGGATGTAAATGAAACAGTCCGTCCTCGTGATCTTGTCACAGTAAGAGCGACTGCTGAAGATGGTTCAGTGAAAACTTTTGAAGCTGTTGTTCGCTTTGACAGTGAGGTTGAAATTGACTATTATCGCCATGGCGGCATTTTGCAAATGGTTCTTCGTCAAAAAATGAAATAAAAAAATGGAGAGAAAGCTTAAAGGGCTTTCTCTTTTTTATAGGTCTTTTTGTTTGATCTGAAATAGAAAAATTCAGTCTTTTTGCTTATATTGTCGAAAAATTGGCGAAAATAAAAATATAGTTGGAGGTGATTCAATTGAAAAACTCGAAAAGACGGACTTTTGAAGAGCTTGTGATGGAGAATAAAAAAGAGCTTTTAACTAATCAGGAGTTTCTTGATCAGCTTGAGGAAAAGCTGGAACAGAAATTCAAGTTAAAATAATTGATGTTTCCAACTCTTTTTGGGAAACCTAATGTCTTAAAAGGAGGGATAAACAATGCCGAGAGAACACGACAAACAGTCTAAATTTACCCCCAACCATCTTGGGACAAAACCTGTTAAATATCGGGCTAATAACGGAAAGAAAATGCAAGACAAAACAGATGAGACACCGATCGTTATGCAAACAAAAGGCGAATAGATAATTTTAAAAAGGAGGGAATGATCAATGGTGAAAAGACATAAACACAATCCGGATGACAGATCCGACAATGTCGAAAAACTTCAAAACATGGTGCAGAATACGATTGAAAATATCGAAGAGTCAGAAGAACAACTGTCATTTGCTAATGATGAAGACAAGCAGCGGATCAGAGCGAAAAATGAACGGCGAAATGAAAGCGTTGATGCGATGCGCAATGAAATTCATGATGAAGCAGAAGCGCAACAAAAAAATAGGTATAATCAGTAAAGACCAGGGCAACCTGGTTTTTTGTGATTAGTCAAGCGTGTTTATGTTAAAATAAATATACATTTTATTTTCAAGGGAGTAGAGAAAATTTGTACGTCACAAAAAAAGAAATTGAAGTTCGCTATGCTGAAACAGACCAAATGGGTGTTGTTTATCATGCAAATTATTTGATTTGGATGGAGGTAGGCCGGACGGCTCTCATACAAGAGCTTGGTTTTTCATATGCCGCTATGGAAAAAGACGATATACTATCACCTGTTGTTGATGTCAACATTCGTTATGTGAAACCGCTTCGCTATGGGGAAAAAGCAGTTGTACATACATGGATTGAGGATTACAACGGTTTTAAGACGATCTATGGTTATGAAATTCTCAATTCTAATGGGGAAATTGCTGTAAAAGGAAAGACCTCTCATATATGTGTTGATCGGGACAGCTTTAAGCCGGTTCAATTCCGTAAGTTATATCCAGAGTGGCATAAAGTTTATGAAGAAGCGAAAAAGAAATAAGAGGGTGTCATGAAAGTCGTGTGCATGTAAGCAAATCGGGGGATGCGAGCATCATCGAGGAATGCTCCTGCGGGGGTTCGTCTCGCTGTTTCCGCAGGAGTCTCTTGCAATTCCCCTTGATTCATGTTGATAAAGGATTTTTTACACAGAGCCTTATCATTGATATTCAAACATTGGTTCTCCAGCTGATTCATGATATGTAACAAGCAAGTCATGCCCATCAAAATACCAAATATCACTTTCTTCAACAAAAAATGTGATTCCGTCTACTTCTAAACTTGCTCCAATTCGCTGAGGCTCGTCTTTTGAAATTCCTAAAGAAAACCCCTTTTGAACACTGCTGCATCCTCCATAACGGACAAAGAAGCGAATGTGATCCCCTTGTTCCAGATCTAGCTCTTTCTTATACCATTGAAGCGCTTCTTTATTCATGTTCAAATTCACTTCATAAGCACTCCCTTTTTAATGTTTGTTACTTGACATCCATTTTATTTTAGGTTCTGTTTTATTGATGATTCTTTTAATATTTGTTCTATGTCTGTAAATAACAAATACTGTGAGTACTGCGACAACTGCCACTAAAAAAATATCTTTTGTAAACAGACTATAAATTGTAGTATACAATCCGGTTAAAATTGAGGAAAGCGATACATACTTTGTAATGTATAGAAACAGGAAAAATGCTATGAGCATGGTGAGAAATAGTAATGGCTGATAGCATAGTAACACACCTCCAGAGGTAGCAACCGCTTTTCCACCTTTAAACTTTGCGAAAATAGGGAACATATGTCCAATGACTGCGGCCACACCTGCAAATAAAGGATGTACATCAATGTGTATGATAACAGGCAGAAATGTAGCAAGGGTTCCTTTTAAAATGTCTCCTACTACCACAATGGATCCTGCTTTAATTCCAAGTGTCCGGAAGGCATTAGTCGCTCCGAGATTCCCGCTCCCATGCTCTCTGATATCGATGCCTTTAGCAACCTTACCGACAATTAAGCCAGAAGGGATGCTACCGATTAAATAAGCTAAAACAAACAATAAAGCAATTAACATTTCATTTCTCCTTTTTCAATTGTCCCTTATTTTATTTTAACACGAGAGGTGTCCTTTTAACGATTTTTCTTTAAATATACCGTATTCTATCATACAGAATGCTGCACGCCAATCATATAATAATTTTGAATATCATGTTCGATTTCTGTAAACTAAGTTAAAAGGGGGGAATGTCATGCAAAACCCAACAAATCAAGACATCAAAAAAATTCTTAAAAATAGTAAACGAATTGCGGTAGTAGGATTATCAGACAATTCACAAAGGACTTCATACATGGTATCTAAAGCCATGCAAAATGCTGGCTATGAAATCATTCCAGTCAACCCAAAAATTGATGAAGTTCTTGGAGTTAAAGCAGTAGCCTCACTAAAGGATATTGAAGGGCATGTCGATATTGTAAATGTCTTTAGAAGATCAGAACATCTCGTTGAAGTGGCAAAAGAATTTTTGGAGATAGATGCTGATGTGTTTTGGGCACAGCAGGGGCTAGTCAGTGAAGAAGCCTTTCAGATTCTTGATGAAAAAGGCTGTACAGTGATTATGGATTTATGTATTAAAGTAGCTCATGCATTGACCAAATCGTCTTAAAAAAGACAAAAATCCTTGTTTTTTCAAGGTTTTTTGTCCTTTTTATTTGATAATTGATTGCGATTTGTTGTAAAACAGATACAATAAGTTTTGGACAGTTTTTTAAATGATTCTGTAAAAAAACGGTTGGAACTTTTATAAGCTTAGAAGGAAAACCGGAGATCACTTTGAATTACAATTCAGAGTGTGTTTATTTCGGCAATGTTTGATTTTTGAAAGGGGTTTATGCTTTTGGTTAAAAAACAGCAGGTTGACTATAATGATGATTCTATTCAGGTGTTAGAAGGGCTTGAAGCTGTCAGAAAACGCCCAGGTATGTACATTGGTTCTACAGACAGCCGCGGTCTTCACCATCTCGTATATGAAATTGTTGATAATTCCGTTGATGAGGTTCTTGCGGGATACGGGGATCACATTATAGTAAAAATACATAAGGATAACAGTATATCTGTACAAGATAGAGGGCGAGGAATGCCTACAGGAATGCATAAGCTTGGCAAACCGACTCCCGAAATCATTTTAACTGTACTTCATGCTGGTGGAAAATTTGGTCAAGGAGGTTATAAAACGAGTGGAGGACTGCACGGTGTTGGAGCCTCTGTCGTCAACGCCTTATCAGAATGGCTGACGGTCACGATCGAACGGGACGGAAATATTTACAAACAACGCTTCGAAAATGGCGGTAAACCGGTAACATCCCTTGATAAGACCGGAACAACTAAAAAAACTGGAACTCTCATTCATTTTAAGCCTGATCAAAAGATGTTTAGCACGATTGTTTATAACTTTGAAACGCTTTCAGAAAGGTTGAGGGAATCTGCTTTTTTGTTGAAAGGTCTAAAAATTGATTTGATTGATGAACGTCATCAAGTTAAAGAAACGTTCTGTTATGAAAATGGAATTGAGGCTTTTGTTGCTTATTTGAATGAGGAAAAAGACGCTCTTTCTGAAGTTGTCTCATTTGAAGGAGTTCATAACGATATTGAAGTTGATTTTGCTTTTCAATTCAATGATGGGTACTCCGAGAATATACTTTCTTTTGTCAACAATGTTAGAACAAAAGACGGTGGAACTCATGAATCCGGTGCAAAGACAGCCATGACAAGAGCCTTTAATGAATATGCGAGAAAAGTAGCACTGATAAAAGAAAAGGATAAAAACTTAGAGGGCACTGATATTCGGGAAGGGTTGTCAGCGATTGTGTCTGTACGTATTCCAGAAGAGCTCTTACAGTTTGAAGGTCAGACAAAAGGGAAGCTTGGAACAAATGAAGCAAGGTCAGCTGTTGATGCTGTCATCTCTGAACAGCTTGCTTATTTCTTAGAAGAAAACAGAGAAACAGCAACACTGCTTGTTAAAAAGGCAATCAAAGCTTCCCAGGCAAGAGAAGCCGCTCGAAAGGCAAGAGAAGAGGCAAGAAGCGGGAAAAAGAGAAAGAAATCTGAAGCAACATTAAGCGGAAAACTTACACCTGCACAATCAAGAAACCCTGCTAAAAATGAGTTATATCTTGTTGAAGGTGATTCTGCTGGCGGTTCTGCCAAGCAAGGAAGAGATCGTAAATTCCAGGCGGTTCTGCCGCTTCGCGGAAAAGTGATCAACACAGAAAAAGCAAAACTTGCCGACATCTTTAAAAATGAAGAGATTAATACGATCATTCATGCAATTGGTGGAGGTGTCGGTGTTGATTTCGATGTTGAAGACATCAATTATGATAAAGTGATTATTATGACTGATGCTGATACAGATGGTGCTCACATCCAAGTGTTGCTACTAACGTTCTTTTACCGCTATATGAAGCCGCTGATTGAACACGGGAAAGTATTTATTGCACTTCCACCGCTTTATAAAGTGAGCAAAGGCTCAGGAAAAAAAGAAATGATTGAATATGCATGGTCTGATGAAGAACTGGATGGTTGCTTGAAAAAAGTAGGAAAAGGGTACACCATTCAGCGTTATAAAGGTCTTGGAGAAATGAATGCAGACCAGCTTTGGGAGACGACAATGAATCCGGAATCAAGAACGCTTGTCAGAGTGAAAATTGATGATGCAGCCCGAGCGGAACGACGTGTGACAACATTAATGGGAGACAAAGTGGAACCGAGAAGAAAATGGATTGAAAAAAATGTTGCTTTTGGACTTGATGATGAAGAAAGTAACATTTTAGAAAACGAAAATTTGTCGGTCGCTGAGGAGGTTTAATAAATGGCGCAGCCTGAGATATTTCATGATTTACCATTAGAAGATGTGATCGGCGACCGTTTTGGCCGATACAGCAAATACATTATTCAGGACCGGGCGTTACCAGATGCCCGGGACGGACTTAAGCCAGTACAGAGAAGAATTTTATACGCGATGCATGCGGAAGGAAACACACATGATAAAAACTTCCGTAAAGCCGCCAAAACGGTCGGTAATGTCATCGGGAACTACCACCCTCACGGTGATAGTTCTGTTTATGAAGCGATGGTCAGAATGAGTCAAGATTGGAAGGTCCGCAATCTTTTGATTGAAATGCATGGGAACAACGGAAGTATTGACGGAGATCCACCAGCTGCAATGCGTTACACAGAAGCAAGACTTGCAGCGATCGCATCCGAGCTTTTGCGTGATATTGATAAGGAGACGGTTGAATTTGTCCCGAATTTTGATGACACGAGCAAAGAACCGGTTGTCCTTCCGGCAATGTTCCCGAACCTTCTTGTAAATGGCTCAACTGGAATTTCTGCTGGTTATGCAACAGATATACCACCGCATCACCTTGGAGAGGTGATTGACGCTGTCATTAAGCGGATTGATGCGCCAACTTGCAGTATTGATGATTTGATGAAGCTTATTAAAGGTCCAGACTTTCCAACAGGCGGAATTATTCAGGGAAAAGACGGGATCAAAAAAGCCTATGAAACTGGAAAAGGAAAAGTCATCATCAGGGGAAAAGCTGAAATTGAAACAATCCGAGGCGGCCGCGAACAAATTGTGATTACAGAAATTCCTTTTGAAGTGAATAAAGCAAATTTAGTCAAAAAAATGGATGAGTTTAGGATTGAGCGGAAGGTTGAAGGGATTTCTGAAGTGCGAGATGAAACTGATCGTTCAGGCCTTAGAATTGTGATTGAACTCAAAAAAGAGGCGGATGCACAGGGAATCTTAAATTATCTATATAAAAATAGCGATTTGCAAATTCCATATAACTTTAATATGGTTGCTATTCATAATAGAAGACCAACGCTCATGAGCCTTACTGCAATATTAGATGCATATATTGGGCATCAAAAAGAAGTCATCACTAATCGTTCCCGGTATGAGTTGAAAAAAGCAAAAGAACGCCATCATATAGTCGAAGGTTTAATCAAAGCGCTGTCTATCCTTGATGATGTGATTTCAACGATTCGCTCTTCAAATGATAAGCGGGATGCCAAGAATAACTTGATTGAAAAGTTTGCTTTTACAGAGCCGCAGGCTGAAGCGATCGTTTCACTTCAACTTTACAGATTAACAAATACAGATATTACGGCATTACAGCAAGAAGCAAAAGATCTTGCTCAAAAAATAAAAGACCTTGAAGATATTCTTTCAAATGATAAGAAATTACTGAAGGTCATCAAGGATAATTTGAAAAAGGTCAAAAAAACTTATGCAGGTGAGAGACGGTCTGTCATTGAAGAACAAATTGAAGAGATTAAAATCAATCTAGAAGTGTTGGTGGCGCAAGAAGATGTTTATGTGACCGTTACAAAAGATGGGTATATTAAACGAACAAGCCATCGATCTTTCGCTGCTTCAAACGGGCAAGACTTCGGGATGAAAGATACGGATCGTCTCCTCTGTCAATTTGAAATGAACACAACAGATGTGCTCCTCTTGTTTACGAATAAAGGGAGTTATGTGTATTGTCCGGTTCATCAGCTTCCAGATATTAGATGGAAAGATTTGGGTCAACATATTACAAATATCATTACAATTGACAGTGATGAGTCAATCGTGAAAGCAATCCCTGTCAAGGAATTCACGGAATCTGAATACCTCTTGTTTATCACAAAAAATGGTATGACGAAAAAAACCCAACTTATGCAATACAAAGCTCAGCGTTATTCAAAGGCATTAGTCGCACTTAATTTAAAAGGCGACGATGAGGTGGTCGATGTTCATGTGACAGATGGAACAAAAGATATATTTGTAGCAACACATTTAGGTTATGGCTTATGGTTTTCTGAAGAAGAAATTAGTGTTGTCGGTGCAAGGGCCGCCGGTGTCAAAGGTGTGAACTTAAAGGATGGCGATTCTGTTGTCTCAGGTCAAATCCTAATAGGATCAGATACACTTGTTCTTGTGACACAACGAGGGGCTGTTAAACGAATGAACCTTACTGAATTTGAAAAAACATCAAGGGCCAAACGCGGTGTTCTAATGCTGAGGGAGCTCAAGAAAAAACCACACCGCATCGTCGGATTGCTTGCCTGCTCATATCATGACCAGTTCATGATTCAAACTGAAAAGGACGTTACAGAGGAGATGACGGTCAAGGAAATCAAACTGCATGACCGGTACAGCAACGGATCATTTATCCTGGATGAGGATGAAACAGGAGAAGTAACGGATGTATGGATTAAAAAACATCATCAAGAATAAAAAACACATGCTTAGTGGAAGTATAATCATACTGCACCCTAATTGTTAGACACCATTTTAAGCAACGTAGACATAGTCTGGATAAACAATAAAGATAAAGAAATGGGTTGTCTCAAAAGAAAAATTTGAGGCAACCCATTTGATTTTTAAGTAAATCTACAAAGAGTTAATGAACTTTCTTAAAAATTCCTTCTCTGTGATCTTCTTGAATAATGATTTTAAAATTAATTAAATACCATTCCACCATCGATGATAAGAGCTTGACCAGTCATATAATCTGAATCTGGTCCTGCAAGGTAGGAAACACATGCTGCTACATCTTCAGGCTCAGATAAGCGTTTTAAAGTAATATTTTTAGAAAATTGCTCCATTCCCCATTCAAATGGTTTGCCTGCTTCATCAGCGGTTTGCTTTGCAATACCCATCATCATAGGTGTTTTTACGATACCCGGACAAAAAGCGTTTACAGTAATACCTAATTCAGCTAGATCTTTTGCTGCAGTTTGGGTTATACCACGAACAGCGAACTTTGTTCCACCATAAACTGCTAAGCCTGGATTACCGACTTGACCGGCTTGTGAAGAAGCATTAATAATTTTTCCACCGTGTCCAAGTTCTTTGAAGGCTTTTACAGCTGCTTGTATTCCCCAATAAGTACCCCCGACATTAACATCATAAACTTTTCGATATTCTTCATATGTAATGCTTTCAATCGGAGTGGTTGGTCCAAGACCTGCATTATTTATAACCACATCAAGTCCGCCAAGACTTTTTACTGTTTCATCAACAGCTTTAAAAACATCATCACGATCAGCAACATTTACTTTTACCGCAATGGCTTTACCATTACAATCATTAATTTCCTCAGCAACTTTTGTTGCAGTTTCTTCATTATAATCTGCAACTGCAATAGCAAATCCATCCTCTGCTAAGCGTTTACAAATTGCTTCACCAATTCCTTGTCCACCGCCAGTAACAAATGCAATTTTTCCAGATACTTTACTCATATGAACATCTTCTTTCTATATGAAATTGGTATTTATTTGGTACAGTAATATTATACCTTTTATTTGATGATTTGAATTACAGTCACAACGTTTGTAAAAAAGATGTAATATTTAAAAATTTCGTTTTTTGACAAGGTTAAACTGAGCGTTCGATGCAAACAGACGGAACGGCAAAAAAGTTGTCGATTATGCCCATTTAGAAGCTGCAATGAACTTAATTCCGACAGCATGTGTGTGCAAGTAGGAAAATCAGCACTTAAGTGCCGATCCTAACGCACATGACGAATATGATTTTCGATTTTGTCAGTGATGTCCTTTTGCATGATAAGTTGGATCATTGGTATTGAGGAGATTACTAGTTCACTATGTATGGTTACTCCACAAGGTCAATACGTTTACTCGGCAGAAAAAGTTGCCATGATGCATAGAGAGATGGGATGAATAGAAAGGGTGATGACAGCATTTTAAAGTGCATTGATATGCATGGTTTAAAACAGGTAACATGTGTAAGAGCTTTGAACATCCCGTGAAAAGAGTAATTGAGTTGATGGCAATGACAAAAGGCATGAGTCCGGTACAATATCGGGCTCATGCCAATCAAACTGCTAAACTTTTTGGGTGATATTCAGTTGTTCTGGCGATTAAATAGATCGGTAATCGCATGCATAAATTCAATTCCTTGATATATAAACAAATTTAAAGCTGTTAATGAGAAAAGTCCGATAATCACCATTCTTATAATAAATAGCATGTTGAAAAACCTCCTGTTTTCATATGATTATCGTTTTAAAACATGCGCTTTATCGAAATAAGAAGAGTGATAGAAAACTGCGAGCATGAATGCCTTTAGATGTTCTTTATGCCGGTTGAAAATATAAATTTGACTGACGGCAGCTAAGATGAAGAGAAGTATCAATTCAGTTTGAAATAAGAGTGAATTCCATAATGATTTAGCCTTTTCTTCACTATGTTTGCCGATTGACAGCTCATGAAGCCCATCTCGTAAAACTGCGACTTTTTGTACATGATTATTCGCCGGCATCTGGGGCATTGAGAACGAATAAAGGGTCACAATGACTAAAAAGGATATAGACAATTGCAATAACAATGTCTTTTTCATTAGATCTCATCCCCTTTATCAAATCAGTATATTCGTTCGGAGCGAAAAAATGATTTTCTTGTGACAGTTTCATTATATATATTGACAATTTCCAGTTTTGTTAAACTTATATGTTTGTTATAATAACAAAATAGGCAATCGTTAAGGCTGGTTTGGTATTTTCAATAAGCAGAATATTCTATCTTGTTTTACTTGATTCTTTATTATGATATAATCCTATCATGTTAAGAATGCTAACATTAAATTCATTTTCAGGAGGGTTTTATGGAAGAAATTTTAACCAATATTATCAATATTCCCAGCAAATTCATATGGACTTATTTAGTTTATATTTTAATTGGAATAGGTCTATATTTTACTTTTAAACTTAGATTTGTACAGTTTCGTTATTTTATTGAGATGTTTAGAGTTATCGGCAGAAAAGAAGAAAAGGGAGAAGGCGTTTCATCTTTACAAGCTTTTTTTGTTTCTGCAGCTTCACGGGTGGGAACAGCAAACCTCACTGGTGTAGCTATTGCTATTGCTACAGGAGGACCTGGAGCGGTTTTCTGGATGTGGGTGGTTGCTTTTGTCGGAATGGCGACGAGCTTTGTTGAGAGCACGCTTGCTCAAGTCTACAAGATAAAATATCGTGATCACTTTCGCGGTGGGCCTGCCTATTACATAGAACGAGCACTTGGCGCTAGATGGTTTGGGATCATTTTTGCCGTATTTATTACAATCTCATTCGGTTTAATCTTTAATGCTGTGCAAGCCAATACGATCGTCGGTTCTGTGGAAGGCGCTTTTCATCTGAATAAAATAACGGTAGGGATCGTACTTGCCGTATTAACAGGCTTTATTATTTTTGGCGGTTTGAAACGGGTCGTAGCTGTCACACAATTAGTTGTTCCTATTATGGCGATACTTTATCTTGCCATTGCATTCTACGTCATGATCACTAATATATCAGAGTTACCAAATATCATGATGATTATTATTAAAAATGCTTTCGGTATTGAGCAGATTGCAGGCGGTACACTGGGACAAATTATTATTATCGGTGCACAGCGTGGACTGTTTTCAAATGAAGCTGGTATGGGAAGTGCTCCGAATGCAGCTGCAACTGCCAATGTATCTCACCCGGCTAAACAAGGTTTTATTCAAACATTAGGTGTATTTTTCGATACGATTATGATTTGTAGTGCAACGGCATTTATGATCTTACTGTATAATTTGACGCCTGGGGAAAAACTTGACGGTATTCAAATTACCCAAGCTGCGTTGCAACATCATATCGGAAGCTGGGCACCTGCTTTTGTTGCTGTGGCTATTTTCTTGTTTGCCTTCAGTTCAATTGTCGGAAACTATTACTATGGGGAAACGAATATTGAATTTATTAAAACAAGTAAGAGCGCACTAACTCTTTATCGTGTAGCTGTCGTTGGCATGGTTATTTTCGGCTCTGTATCTGGTTTTAAACTTGTTTGGGACATGGCGGATTTATTCATGGGATTGTTGGTCATCATTAACCTGATTGCAATTGTCCTTCTTTCAGGAATCGCTAGCAAAGTCTTGAAAGACTATACTGTTCAGCTTAAAGACGGAAAGAATCCGGTCTTTAAAGCAAGTTCAATTCCGGGATTAAAGAATACCGAAGCATGGGAAGACGACAAAGAAACATTAAAATCAAAATAAATGATAATTTGCATGACATCAGACTGCCCGAGAAAAAACATCTCCCGGCAGTCTTTTTTTTAAAGACGCCACACACAAAAAAGCTTGTAGAAAAGTTTGGCTTTCTCTACAAGCTTTTTATGTTACGCTTGGCAGCTGAAAGAATTAATTTCTTTCAGGGCAATGCCAGAGTAGATCCAGCGATACTGGCTTGGTATCCATCTGTATCCGGCGATGGAATAACGGCCAACAAAAATAGGGTAGAACCAGAATCGTCTGCCATTTCTCAACCGGATGTACGTATAGCGATACAAGCATCTTCTAATTCCTTCTGGATCAACGGCATAAAGGGAGACACCGCTGTCTTGTGGCAATTGGCTTGGCGGCGGACCTGGTGGAAACTGTTGTTGTGGTCCACCGGCTCCAGAAGGCGGACCTGGTGGAAACTGTTGTTGTGGTCCACCCACTCCAGAGGGCGAACCTGGCGGAAACTGTTGTTGTGGTCCACCCACTCCAGAAGGCGGACCTGGCGGAAATTGCGGCTGTGTGGGAGGTAGACCAGGTTGAATCTGTTGCCGATATGGATCAGATATCGATGAATAGTAAGGATACAATATCAAAACTCCTCTCCAATTCGTTTGCTTTATCATATGTTGAAGAAGAGTAATGGGAGCTTGCCTATTAAAAAGGAGCAGTCTAAAAAGTCCTTTTTCAACATCAATCAGGGGGAATTGCGAGACTCCTGCGGAAACAGCGAGCCAGGCGAGACCCAAGAGGAGGCTCGCGGATCGCCCGCGGAAAGCGAGCAAATTCCCCAATTTTTATTCATCCACATGACTTTAAGGACAGCCCCAAGATTAAATATTTTTGCGGTTTGAGTGTTTCCGATATACAACATAACTTCTTGTCAAATATTTAATCGGCATGCTGAAGACATGAACAAGCCTTGTAAAAGGCCAAACCATGAAAATCACGTATCCCATGACGATATGGAGTTTAAACCAAATTGGCACTGTTGCCATAAGTGAAACATCCGGTTGGAACAAAAAAAGATGACGGAACCATGGTCCAATTGTTGTTCGATAGTCAAAGCCTTTTGAATCAATGTTTAAAAAGGTGGCTATTAATCCTGTGATCATGACGAACAATAAACCGGCTAAACTAACAAAATCGCTGACAGAACTTGTTTTTCGAATCCGATTATCTGCTATTCTTCGATAAGTGAGAATCATCAGTCCTGACAAAGCAACAATTCCAGCAGGCATTCCAAAACCGATCGCGATCTTGTGATAGATGTGTTCTGAGACACCCAATGCTTTGTAAAAGCTTTCTGGTATTAAAATACCCATAATATGTCCGCCAATGACAAAAATGATGCCCCAGTGAAAGAGACTGCTTCCAAGGGCTAGTTTCTTCTTTTCAAGCAGTTCACTCGACTTAGCCGTCCAGCCAAATTGATCATAATGGTAGCGATAAATATGACCTAAAATAAAAATCGTCAAGACAATGTAGGGGAGAACCCCCCAAAGAAAATGTTCGATCATGGCTGTACAGTCCTTTCAACACCGATTTCTGCTAATATGCATAACAAACTATCCAATAGCGAGGTATAGATGCTTCCATTGGTGAACAGCTGTGATCTTAATTCTTCTAAGTTCCCGATGTATTTACTAAAAGTAGCATTGATATGATTATCATCGCTAATAGCAGCAAATTCGATCATAAGCGGGAGGTAATCTGGAAGTTCTTTGTCTGTCGGCTGAAAACCTGCTTTCTGATATAAATCCTTTAGCTGTAATAGTTCCATCCCACGTTCTCTTTGTTCTCCAGAATTAAAATAGGTGACATACAAATTTGTTTTTTTACCGAAGTCGAATGTGTATACATATGTTTCGATCAATTGTTCTGGAGAAAGATCAGCCGAATCTTTTAAAAATAGAAGCAGGTGATTTTTTACATGTTCATGCTCTATTTGACTGATGATTTCTTGCCACTCAGAATGTTGTTTTCTCCATTCTTCATCAGGATAAGAAAGAAGATAGGAAAGGGCGGCGAAAACGGTTTGTTTTTCTGTTACTTCCATTTTTGTTCACTCCCTTTAGAGATTTTGACAGCCACCGGGTCCTCCGGTAAACGATAATCCGCAGCTCCCTTGTTCCATATATAAGTCGGCTACATCTTCACGATGGGCACTCGGAATCACAAAACGGTCTTCATATTTTGCGATGGCTAATAAACGGTACATCTCCTCAATTTGTTTTTCTGTTAAGCCTAACTTTGTGATCAGTTGAGGATCCATCGTTTTGTTTGTTTGGTTTGCTCTCATATAATGGCGCATCACAGACATTTTCTTTAATGTTTTTCTAATATGGGAAGTATCACCAGCTGTTAGTAACTGAGCCAAATATTCGATCGGAATTCGCATTTGATCGATAGCTGGAAAAATATCTTCTGCAGATTGCCCACTGCCTTTTCCCTCAAACATGTTCATAATGGGGCTAAGTGGTGGAATATACCATACCATTGGCAATGTTCTGTATTCCGGATGCAGAGGCAGTGCGATTTTCCAATCGATTATCATTTTATAAATCGGTGATTTTTGTGCTGCTTCAATCCATTCTGCTGGAATTCCTTGAGCTTTCGCTTGTTCTACAACATCTGGATCATGTGGATCTAGGAAAATATCAAGTTGAGAATGATAGAGATCTTTTTCATTTTCGACTGATGCTGCGGCTTCCACTTGATCAGCATCATAAAGCATGACACCAAGGTAGCGGATTCTGCCCACACACGTTTCAGAACAGATCGTAGGAAGTCCCGCTTCTAAACGCGGAAAGCATAATGTGCATTTTTCTGCTTTGTTTGTCTGCCAGTTGAAGTACACCTTTTTATAAGGACAGGATGTGACACAGTGTCTCCATGACCGGCATGCATTTTGATCAACTAAAACAATTCCGTCTTCTTCGCGTTTGTACATAGCTCCAGATGGGCAGGAAGAGACACATGGTGGATTGATGCAATGCTCGCAAATTCGAGGTAAATACATCATAAAGACATCTTCAAATTCAGTTTTAATTGATTCTTCCATTTTTTTTACGTTCGGGTCTTCAAGACCTGTTACATGACCACCGGCTAAATCGTCTTCCCAGTTTGGACCCCATTCTAGGTTCATGAAGTCTCCTGTAATAGAAGACTTCGGTCGAGCAACAGGCTGATGTTTTTTTTCTGGACTGTTTGTTAATGTTTCATAATCATAGTTCCAAGGTTCATAGTAATCATCGATTGTCGGCTGGTAAGGATTATAAAATAAATTCATCAGTCGGGTTGTTTTTGCACCTGATTTTAGTTGCAACTTTCCATTTTTAAGCCGCCAGCCGCCTTTATATTTTTCTTGGTCTTCCCATTGTTTTGGGTAACCGATACCCGGTTTTGTTTCAACATTGTTAAAGTACATATATTCTGCACCAGGTCGATTTGTCCAAGTGTTTTTACATGTGACACTGCATGTATGACAGCCGATGCATTTATCAAGGTTCATGACCATTCCAATCTGTGCCTTAATCTTCAAGCCAATCGACCTCCTTCAATTTTCTAATCACGACATTGAGGTCGCGCTGATTTCCTGTTGGTCCGTAATAATTAAATCCATAACTTAATTGTCCATAACCGCCGATCATTTGTGTCGGTTTTACATGGATACGGGTAGGGCTGTTATGTGTTCCGCCGCGGTTGTTCGTCAGTTTAGTACCCGGAACATTGATATGCCGGTCTTGAGCATGGTGCATAAATGCCATTCCTTTCGGGATCCGGTGTGAGACAACGGCACGAGCAACAACGACTCCATTTCGATTGAAACACTCAATCCAATCATTGTCTTTGATATCTGTTTCTTCTGCATCATCTTTATTCATCCAGACTGTCGGACCGCCTCTAAACAGTGTGAGCATTGGCAAAGAATCAAAGTACATGCTATGGATTGACCATTTATTATGCGGTGTTAAATAGTTCAAAACAATTTCTTTTCCTTCTTGGTCAGGACGTTTGTTTAAGAAGGGACGATGCTGTAAGATGGGTTTAAATGTTGCCATGTTTTCCCCGAACTCCATCATTAATTCATGATCAAGATAAAAAGATTGTCTACCTGTTAACGTTCTCCATGGAATGAGCTTTTCAACGTTTGTTGTAAATGGAGAATAACGACGACCGCCTTTTTCTGAACCGCTGAAAGCAGGGGAGGTAATCACTGTTTTCGGCTGGGCTGATATTTGTTCAAATGTAAAACATTCTTCTTCCCGTTCTTCAGCTAAATCTTTCAATTCGAGATTTGTTATCTTTTCAAGCGATTCCCATGCTTTAACTGCTACTTTACCATTTGAAGTCGAAGATAAAGTTAAAATGGCTTCTGACACCTGTTTGGCATCATTGATCATCGGACAGCCTTTTGCTATCGTATCTTCTGTAACTTCACCAAGCGTTTTTTTGAGTGTATTGTATTCTTTTTCAGCAGACCATGTCATGCCTTTGATTCCAAAAGGCTGTTTGCTGACATTCGGTCCAAGTGATGTCATTTTATTAAAAATCTGCTTATAATCTCGTTCAACAACATGAATTTGCGGCATTGTTTTTCCCGGAATCGCAGCACATTCTCCTTTGCTCCAATCTCGGATTTTCCCGAGCGGCTGTGCCAATTCTTGTGGCGTATCATGGAGAAGGGGGGTTGCGACTGCTTCCTTAATCGGTTCCATGTCAACTTCTTCAGCTAAATCGGAAACGGCTTTGGCTAAAGCTTTGAATATATCCCAATCAGATTTTGATTCCCATGGTGCCGAAATGGCCGGGTTAAACGGATGGATAAATGGATGCATATCTGTACTGCTGAGATCGTGTTTTTCGTACCAAGTAGCCGCAGGCAACACGATATCAGAGTATAAAGCGGTCCCTGCCATCCGAAAGTCAAGGTTGATTAATAAATCAAGTTTGCCCTCTGGTGCCTTGTTACGCCAAGTAATCTCTTCTGGGCGAATGCTGTCTTGGTCATCATTCATTAATCCATTTGTTGTCCCTAGCAGATGTTTAAGAAAATATTCATGACCTTTTCCAGAACTTGAAATTAAATTGGCTCTCCAAACGAACAGGTTTCTTGGAAAGTTCTGTTCATTGTCCGGGTCTTCAATAGCAAATTTGAGGTTTCTTTTTTCCAGTTGTTTGGCGATATATGTGCCAACTTCTTCACCTGCTTGGGTTGCGTCTTTATATAAATCAATACCGTTTTTCTCAAATGTCGGATAAGAGGGAAGCCATCCCAGTCTTGCTGCAAGTACATTATAATCGGCATGGTGACTATACCGAGCTGTTTTCGTAATTGGAGAAGCAAGACCGTCAAGCGGTTGGTCTTCATAACGCCACTGATCAGTTGCGAAATAGAAGAAAGAAGTGCCGTTTTGTAATTTAGCTGGACCTCCCCAGTCTTTTGCTGTAGCAATGGTCTGCCATCCTTCAGCAGGGCGGAGCTTTTCCTGTCCGACATAATGAGCCCAACCACCACCATTGACTCCTTGTGCACCGACGAGTAAAACGAGATTTAGTACTGCCCGATAAATTGTGTCTGAATTAAACCAATGATTAATACCAGCACCAACAATAATCATCGAGCGTCCATCAGTGTCAATTGCATTTTGCGCAAATTCTTTCGCGATTTTGATCACCATCTCACGTTTGATGCCTGTGATCGGTTCTTGCCAAGCAGGTGTAAATGGTTCTGGATCATCAAAAGATTGGGGTGTCTGTCCGCCAATCCCCCGGTTGACACCGTAGTTTGCTAAAGTCAGGTCAAATACGGTTGAAATATAAACTTCTTCACCGTTCAAGATCACCTTTTTTATTGGCAGCGGTCTTTCAAACACTTGATTTCCTTCATGTGAGAAATAAGGGATTTTAACCGTACCAATCATATCTTCATTGCCCAGCATGGAAAGCCGAGGTGTGATTTGCTCTTCTGTTTCTTCATCAATCATACGTAAATTCCATTTACCTTGACCGTCCCAGCGCGAACCCATTGTACCTTGAGGAATCGCAACATGATCTGTTGTTTCATCCCAGACAGCAGGTTTCCACTGATCGTGTTTTGTACTGCGGCCGATATCTTTCGCATGGAGGAATCGTCCGGCGGTAAATTGTCCATCTTCTTTGTTTAATGTCACTAAAAATGGAAAATCCGTATATTGTTTTGCATAATCAATAAAGCGCTCTGTTGTTTGATTGACATAATACTCTTGAAGGATGACATGACCCATTGCCATTGCTAGTGCGCCATCTGTTCCTTGGCGAATGCTCAGCCAATCATCAGAGAACTTCGTGGATTCTGCGAAATCAGGGCTGATAGAAATGACTTTTGTTCCTTTATAACGAGCTTCAGCCAAAAAGTGTGCATCAGGTGTTCTTGTGAGTGGAACATTTGAACCCCATGTCATGATATATCCGGAGTTGTACCAATCACTGCTTTCTGGTACATCTGTTTGATCGCCCCAAATTTGTGGAGAAGCGGGAGGGAGGTCGGCATACCAGTCATAGAAGCTTAACATCGGTCCACCGATCAGTGACATAAATCGTGAACCTGCTGCATGGCTGACCATTGACATGGCTGGAATCGGTGAAAAACCAACATTTCGATCTGGCCCGTATTTTAGAACTGTGTAGAGAAGGGAGGCAGAGATTAGTTTCAATACTTCGCTCCATTCGGCACGGACGAATCCGCCTTTACCTCGTGCTTGTTTATAAGCTTTTGCTTTTTCAGGGTTTTCGATAATTGATTTCCAAGCATCTAACGGGTTTTTAGTGACGCTCAAAGCCTCGCGCCACATCTTGATGAGAATTCCACGGACATATGGGTATTTCACACGCAGCGGACTGTATATATACCAAGAAAAGCTAGCACCCCTTGGACAACCGCGCGGTTCAAAATCAGGCATATCAGGTCCTGTTGAAGGATAGTCAAGGCGTTGACCTTCCCAAGTAACAATTCCATTTTTCACATAAATATTCCAGCTGCAAGACCCCGTACAATTTACCCCATGGGTGGAACGAATCACTTTATCATGTTGCCATCTGTTTCTGTATACATCTTCCCAATCCCGATCTTCATAAGAAGTCTGACTGTGATGATTTGCATGATATTCTATAGGAGAAAAGTAATTTAACCGTCTCAAAATCGGACTATTTTTCTTTTTTCTCATGGTTGTTTCACTCCTTTAGTTCAGGTGATGATACCCTCACTATATACTGAGAAAAACCAGTACCTTGTTAACTTTGTCACATCATTCATGCGTTTCACATTTTTGTCACAATTTCATTTCCATGAAAAACAGCCTGATTCAAACTAACTAGGAATCAGGCTGTTTTGCTACTTATTCATTTTTGTCTAAGATTCTTTTTTCTCCGGTGATTTCTTGAATTGGTCCAATGTTTTGTGTGAATTCTAAAGTTCCAATATAGTTGTTGTTTTCGTCACGAACAGCAAAGTACCGAATATAAACATACTTATCCTTGAATTTGATCCAAAAGTCTTCAACATCTTTTTTGTTAGATTTAAAATCATCAAGAAGCTGGTTCACAATATGAACGCTTGCCGGTGGATGACAGTTTTGAACGGTGCGACCGATGACAGCTTTTGTTCTGGCAAAAATCCGTTCTTTACCATGAGAGAAGTAGCGGACAACATCGTTTTCATCGATAAATGTAATATCAACAGGCAGATGGTTCATGATTTGTTCAAGTTGTGTTAAAGATAGAACGCCAGTAGGAAGTTTGACATAACCGTCAACTGTTTCACTGTTTGTTTTAAGCTGGTGACGCTCAGGCTTCCAAACAGTTTCAGGAGCAGTTAGGCAATAGCCGATTTCATCACTTTCTGCGGCAATTTTTAACCATTCGTCTTCTGTTAATGTCCTTTGAGCCATTGGCAGCAAAATATTCTCTTCTTTATAGATCATCTCTGTTGCTTCATTTATAATAAAGTCGAGTTCGCGAATGACAGCCTCTTTATTGTGTGGGGTGTATTGTTCCAATAAGCGTTTCACTTCTTTGATGCTTTTGCGAATAAAATCGTCAACTGCCCACATGACTTGACTCGGTCCAGTGATCCCGTACTTTTCAAGATAGGGGAACAGGAGATTTTCCTTTCGGCTGTAATGTTTATCAACATCAGCTAACAAATTCAAATCTTCGATCAGCTTGAGAATATTTTCTTGGTTGTCTTCTTTCATAAAGCGATCCATGTGAAGCTGGATTTTAAAATTCAACAGAAGATCGATTTCTTTATTTTCTTTTATAAACGTATGAACCGGGTGACCGGGTTGTTTACCAGCTTCGGTAGGGTGGATGTCCTCAATTGAACCTTTGAAAACTGCTGCATGTACGGTGCAAAGCTTTTGAATTTCTTCAGATTTGATGCCTTCTTCTTTCATTAATGCTTGTTCAAGCTGGGCAATCTCTTCCGCGTTAACAGCTCCAAAAGTTTGTTGAAACCGGTCTTGAACTTCTTCAAAAGATTTTCCTTTATGAAGATCCAAGATGATCTCTTTCAATTGCTGTTTTCTATCATTAGACATATTTGAGGTTTCTCGGTTATTGATAATCTCACTCATTGTGTTTCTCCTTTCCAAACAGGATCAAATCCATGTTCTTTTAGTTGATTGATGACATGGTCAAGATCGATTTTTTTCATTCGTGCTCCCTTTGGAATGGTCATGATACGTCCAGCTGTTTCAAGCATTCCTGGTTTTGTAATGTTTTCAAAACCGAGTTCTTTCATCAAGGTTTTTAACTCGGGATAAGAAGTACATAGTTCATAGACTGTATCATTTAAATAAAGGATTTTTTTCAAAAAGGGTCACATCCTTTTGAAATTGATGATCATTCTCATGTATAAAGATAATATAAGGACATGACGTGAATTGTGAGATAGATCACATTTTTTTTCGCAGAGCTTTTGGAATATAGACACAGCTAGGATCGCTTTCTAGAAAATCTCCTGTAAGTGCATATGCGCGAGAACGTGAACCTCCACATACATGCCTGAACTCGCAGACACCGCATTTTCCTTTAAATCCATCTGGATTTCGCAAATCCTTGAAAATCGCTGACTCGCAATAAATGTCTGATAGTGGCTGTTCACGAATGTTTCCTGCTTTTACAGGCAGCAGACCACTTGGATAAACATCACCGATATGCGAAATGAATAAAAATCCGTTTCCATCATTGACTCCTTTAGGAGCACGTCCCAAGCCGCCAACAACATCAATTTTGCCTTTTTGTAAGGCATTCTCATAGCGAATTTTCATATGTGGGTCTTTCGCATCCCGCATTTTTTGCTGAATGACGACTCGTCTATAGTGTTGAGCTGCTGTTGTTTTAATATCAAAAGGTACTTTCTTCGCCAATGAATAGAGCCATTGAAAAACTTTTTCATGTTGAATAGGGGAGATCATATCTTCTCGTTTAGCACGCCCGGTTGGAACAAGGAAAAACACGCTCCATAATACACAATTTAGTTCTTCAATCAACTTTGCCATCTCATTTAAATGATCAATGTTATAGGTTGAAATGACAGTATTGATCTGTAATGGTAAGTTGCATTCATGAATATAACGAATGGCTGTCATCGTCAGATCAAAAGATCCATCTGTACCTCGGAAGTGATCATGAATCTTGCGGTTCGGCCCGTCCAGACTAAAGGCCCAGCGAGATAAGCCGATTTTTTTCGCCGTTTGAATCGCCTCTTTTGTGACATTAGGGGTCGCGCTTGGAGTCATCGAAACTCTAACGCCTTTTTCAACCGCATATTGAATGATATCGAAGACATCTTCTCTCATTAATGGATCTCCGCCTGTTAGTACTAAAAGGGGATTGTTCATGGCATATATTTGATCGATTAATGTTTTCCCTTCTTCTAGTGAGAGTTCTCTCGGATCGCGCCAGTTTTGTGCAGAAGCCCGACAGTGTAGGCATTTGAGTTCACAAGCCCTTGTTAACTCCCAAATGACAATAAACGGAGCTTTCTGAAAATCACACTGTATCATGAATGATCTGTCCTTTCATTCTCTTTTTCATCTATCGTAGCGGAAATATCTGATTGGCAAAGTTAACTAGATCACAGTTTGAATGGTGAGGAAGGGAGAGAACTCCCTTATGAATTGATATCCTCTAAAGAAGAATATAGATAACGTGAAAACATTTGATAGGAAAAGGAATAATTACGATGGAGTAAAACAAGAAAGTTAACTTGGAATTGGTGATTATATGTCATCATTTTTTTACATATGGTTAGAGGAATTTCAAGGATGGTCGTTTCAGTGGAAGTTTTGACAGAAATAAACGGAGATAAAAAAGGTTCTCCTTTTTGGTCGATCGGAAAAACATCACCTTTCTTCCATTCAGCGATGGTGCGGAATTGGTCAGGAAGTCTTCTGTCTAAAAAATGGATCGCTCCTTTTACTACAATATAGACAGATTGGGGATGAAGGAATGATCGACTATCATTAGGTGCAGTCAAGTTAATCACTTTCCCGTTTTTCAATAATTTTTTGATGATGGGGAGGGGGACCCCAAGAAACATAGGAAGACTTTTGAGAAATAGTAAATAGTCCATGAAAACTTCCTCCTTTTTCTAGCAGTCTAGCTACAGTATAGAATGACTAATGGGACTTAGCAGTGATATACTTCACACTGACAAAGGTAAAATTTTTATATTGTAATAGACAAGAAGGGAGGTTTTTTATGAAAATCTTTATACCGAAACAACATGGTGCATGGGCCATGTTGGTGATTCCTTTTTTTCTTGGCATAATCGGAGGAGAGGCTGATGTTAAACATATTCCGTTATTTTTTGGATGGCTGTTTCTCTATCTAGCAACATTTCCTGTGATGATGCTGGTCAAAAGGAAAAACATCGCCTTTTATCGAAAATGGGCTGCTATCTATGGGATGATCTCTATTTTATGTTTATTGATCGTTGTATGGGCTGTTCCAATGCTCATTCTGTTTGGTTTTTCACTCATTCCATTCTTTCTTGTCAACCTTTATTATGCTAAAAAGAATCGTGACAGGGCTTTTGTAAATGATATTGTGGCGATCATTGTTTTCAGTGTGGGCGGACTTGCGAGCTACTGGGTTGGTGAGGGGAGACTAGATGGCTGGGCCTGGTTCATTTTTATCCAATCGATTTTATTCTTTATGGGCAGTGCTTTTTATGTGAAATCCATGATTCGTGAGAAAAATAATAAACAGTTTAAATTTTGTTCATGGGGATATCATCTCATTCTACCTTTTCTGGCAGTGATGCTAGGTGCTGGCTGGGCGGTTTTCAGTTTTATCCCCAGCAGTTTAAGAGCCTGGTTTTTCTATGGAAAGAAGCTGTCTATCATGAAAATCGGGATCTACGAATTAGTGAATTCTTCTATTTTTCTAATCGTGATGAGTATCTTTTTGTTAAGCAGGTAATAGAAGAAAGGCGCTGTCTAAAAAGTCCATTATCAACATGAATCAGGGGAATTGCGAGACTCCTGTGGGAACAGCGAGCCAGGCGAGCTCCGAGGAGGCTCGCGGATCGCCCGCGGAAAGCGAGCAAATTCCCCAACTTTCCATTTGTGTAAGATCAAAAATACAATAGTCAAGCTGAAAAAACTGCCAAGATGTTCTTGACAGCTCGAGAAGATTTTCCTGTTTAATCAATATTACATATTTCAATTGGACAGTGTTCACAGTCAATTTCCTGTTTTAAAAAATCAAGCTGATGGACAACGATTTTTCCAGACTCCTCGATTGAAATGACACCGCTCTTCCGAAGATCATTTAACATGCGATTAATACTTTCCCGGGCAGCTGCACAAAACTTCGCCAGTTCCTGATTTGTTAGCACAATATTAATCAAAATACCGTCACTGCGTTTGATACCATAGCTGTTCGTTAGGCGAATCAGTGTAGAGTATAGTGCACCTTTTTTACCATTTAAAAGAAGGTCACGGATCTTCGATTGAATTTTCCGCATATGAGTGTTGATCCATTTCATAAACTCAAATGTTAAGGCTCCATTTTGTATCAATTCTTTCTCCAGTCTTCCTTTATTGATCACCGATACTTCGCCATCTGAGAGAACCATTGCACTCAGCATATACTTTGCATCCTTAGTAAAAAGTGTCAACTCTCCAACAATATCATTTTGCTTACACATTCTCAGTGTCAGTTCTTTTCCATCAGACGTTAATTTGCCAATTTGAACGAGTCCTGAATGAATGAGATACAGTTCTTCTGCATCCATACCTTCTTGAAAAAGGTATGTATTTTGTCGTATCTTTTTTTTCGTACTGATCGATTCTAATAAATGAAGTAGATCTGCTGAGAGCAAATCTGTGTCAGATTTTCGAACAGATACATTCATTGAGCGCCACCCCTTTTAAAGAGAGTATTCAAAGCAGTACTATTTTAACGTTAATTATGTTTGGGCGCATCTATAGTTACTACAAAATTGTGAACATGTGATGAACGTCTTATAAATGGACTTATGATTCGTAAGAATTTGTTTTTGTCGATGTTTGCCTCATTTGCTGAAAATACATCCATGCTGCAATGACGAAACTGGCTAATGCTACTTCAGACAGAGCCATAAACCCAATTGCATAATGACCGGTCGCTTGAAAAACTGTTGTTAGAATTAAAGGCGGGAAAAAGCCACCAAGACCACCCATTGCTGAAACGATACCGTTTACAATTCCGGCTTGTTTTGAAAAATAGAATGGTACTAATTTAAAAACAACACCATTTCCGATCCCTGCACACACCGCAACAGATAACACCCCAAAGCCATACAATCCAAGGTTTGGTGAAAAGGCTAATAAAATTCCTGAAAAAGTGAAGCCTGCAAAAACATACATTAACAATTTAAGTGGATTGAATCGATCTGCAAGCCATCCCCCAACAGGTCTAAGAAACGTTGCTGCTGCGATAAAACCTGCCGTTCTGAGACCTGAATCAACGGGATCAAGCCCGAAGTTATGAACAAGAAAGTTGGGGAGGTAGATGGTAAATGCCACAAATGAACCGAATGTGATAAAATAAAACAGGCTTAAAAACCATAATTTCTGATTTCGATATACAGCTTTCATCTGTTCTGAAACAGGAACCGTGACTTTTTTTTCATTTCGGTCTCCGAACACATAATTCAATAAAGCAAAAACAGCGACTAAAATGATGAACATCCGCACAGTGTTTTCCCAGCCAACGGCTTTAGCGACAACGGGAGCAGAAAAAGTAGTAATGGCTGTTCCGACGTTTCCTGTTCCATAGACTCCATTAATAAAACCATGTTTTTCTTTAGGGTAATATTTAGGGAGAGACGTTACCCCAATCGAGAAGACGGCACCACTGATTCCAAGAATAAAGCCGCCGATGATCAAATCAGTTAATGAATCAGCGATACTAATCCAGAATATTGGGAAGATCAACAGAATGAAACTGATCAAAAATGTGATCCTTGCACCAAATTTGTTCGTGTAGTACCCTAGTGGAATTCGAAGCAAGGATCCTAGGATAACTGGAATCGCAGTAACAAGAGAGATCTCACCTTCGGTTAAGGCGATATCCTGTTTAATGTGAGGCATTAAAGATGATATCAGAACCCATACCATAAATCCTGCCACTAAACTAAATGATTGCAGTGGCAATTGTATTTTTTGGTGTTTTCCCATACAGATTTACTCCTTTCAAAGGAAAAGATATATTGAATTTGCATGTTTATTTTACAAGAAGTATAAAAATTACAGTGTGAAATTAGTCACACGTAATCAATCTAGAATAGGAGTGATGTTATTTTGTTTCTACATATTAGTGAAGAAGAAAAGCAGACCATCATGAATGAAATTAAACGCTTTTATTTTGAAGAAAGAGGTGAAGAAGTCGGAGAGATTGCCGCGATTCAAACGTTTGAATTTGTAAAAGAAAAACTAGGTCCTTATTTTTACAACCAGGCGATAAAAGATAGCCGGAAAGTAGTAGAAGATAAGGCAGCCGCTATTGAAGAGGAGCTTTTTGCACTTGAAAAACGTCTTTCATAAAAGCAGGCCCTTATGTTGATAAAAGAAGGGATTGATGTTAGTGGAATTTTTGAGAAAGTTTCCGATTTTTAGCGGGTTGAATGATGAAGAGTTTGAACATATTGAACGAATTTCGGTCAAACGAAGCTACCAGCCAAGAATGTTTGTGTTTATGGAAGGCGATGAACGCGAGGCGGTATTTTTTATCAAAACAGGTCTTGTCAAAGCATATAAAATTGATGAAACAGGCAATGAACAAGTGATATCGCTTCTCCAAAGCGGAGATATGTTTCCGCATGTCGGTTTTTTTGATCAGTCACCATATCCAGCAACAGCTGAAGTGGTCCAAGAAACAGAACTAGTGGTGATTAGAATTGCCGATTTTGACAAACTTCTCATCCAATACCCGCAAATGACGATAAAAGTGATGAAAGTGATGGGAAAAAAAATTCTTGATTTACAAGAACGAATTCAAGGCTTTATTTCTAAAGATGTACACTATCGTTTAACACATGCTTTAATGAAACTGGCAGCTGAACAAGGGGTAAAAAAAGGAAACGGCATTTATATCAATTTTCCAATTACAAATCAAGACTTTGCAAATATGGTAGGAACGTCAAGAGAAACGATCAACCGTACCTTAAATGAAATGAAAAAGAAAAAACTGATTTCATCCGACAGAAATGGAATATTCATTCATGATATGAGTGAATTGAATAAATATACTAGATAAACAGGTTTCGTAGGAAACCTGTTTTTTAGTGTTCACAAAATTGCCATCGTTTTAGTGATCTGGTTCACAATAGAGAAACTGTCTATCTCGTATCTTAGACTTGAAAAAGAAAGGAGTGAATCAGATGAAACTTCAAAGGGAAACGGTTTCGGTAAAGAAGACAGCGAAAAACGGCTTTTTGAAGTCAATTCTTGTCTTTACACTTATCGGCAGTTTCACGGTGCTCCTGCTGGGAGGCTATTGGATTTTCAAAGGATTGGCGCCGCGACCTCTTGAAGTAACAAATCCAAATGGGGAAGTGTTGATGACAAAGTCGTCAATCAAAGGGGGACAAGCTGTTTTTCAAAAATATGCTCTGATGGATTATGGAACAATTTTAGGTCACGGTTCTTATATGGGACCTGATTATACAGCAGAAGCCTTAAAGATTTATAGAGAAGGGATGCAGGATTATAAGGCTCTAAAACAATTCGGTCAACGGTTTAAAAACGTATCAGAAGAAAATCAGTCCATCATCCGCAGCCATGTGATAAAAGAAATGCGGAAAAATCGCTATAATGCTAGTAAAGATACATTACAGCTTACAGAAGCACAAGTATACGGCTTGAAAAAACTTCATTCGCACTACCGTGATGTGTTCACAAATGGAGACGGTTGGGGAATTGAAGGTGGACTTATAAAAGAGAGTCATATGCCTGATCATGATAGAGCATGGGTTGCGGGTAAAGACCAACTGACACAAATCTCTGATTTTATTTTTTGGACAGCGTGGTTGGCCAGTACTGAAAGACCAAATGATGACATTACATATACAAATAACTGGCCTTATGATAAAGATGCTGGCAATATTATGTCGTTTTCTGCAGTGTGGTGGAGCGGTGCAAGTGTGACGATCCTGATTTTGTTTGTTGGGATCATCTTGTTTTTGTTTTACCGCTACAAACTTGGAATGAAAGAAGCCTATAAAGATGGCGAATTTCCAGTCTTTCATTTAGAAAAACAGCCTTTAACGGTTTCACAAGTGAAGACAGGAAAATATTTTGCGGTTGTTTCAATGTTATTTTTTGTTCAAGCGATGCTTGGGGCATTGCTGGCTCATTATTATATTGAACCGGACAGCTTTTTTGGGATTGATTGGATTAGAAAACTGCTTCCGTTTAGTATTTCAAAAGGTTATCATTTGCAGTTAGCCATCTTTTGGATTGCCACATCATGGCTCGGTATGGGTATTTTTGTGGCTCCACTTGTCGGAGGAAGGGAGCCGAAGAAACAGGGGTTATTGGTCGATATTCTCTTTTGGGCATTGATCTTTCTTGTTGGCGGTAGTATCATCGGCCAATGGCTTGGAGCCAAAGGATGGTTAGGAAACAATTGGTTTTTGTTTGGCCATCAAGGAATGGAATATATTGAACTCGGCCGTTTCTGGCAAGTCATTCTTGCTGTTGGCATGCTGATTTGGCTAGTTATCGTCTTTAGGGGAATTAAAAGCGGTTTAAAAAGAGAGACAGATAAGGGTGGATTAATCCATCTGTTGTTTTATTCATCAATTGCCATTCCCCTGTTTTATGGGGCAGCTTTCTTATTTGATCCCGGTACAAACATCACGATGGCCGATTTTTGGCGGTGGTGGATCATTCACTTATGGGTAGAAGGAATTTTTGAAGTGTTTGCTGTCGTTGTCATCGGCTTTTTATTAGTGCAAATGAACTTGGTGACAAAAAAATCAACGGTCAGGGCTCTCTACTTTCAACTAACCATTCTGCTTGGAAGTGGTGTAATCGGGATTGGTCATCATTATTATTACAATGGATCTTCAGAAATTTGGATCGGCCTTGGTTCTGTCTTTTCATGCTTGGAAGTGATTCCATTGACATTACTCGTTCTGGAAGCTTATGAACAATATAAGATGATGAAAGACGGCGGTGTTGATTTTCCATATCAATCAACATTTTGGTTTTTAATTTCGACAGCAATTTGGAATCTTGTCGGTGCAGGTGTTTTAGGATTTTTGATCAATTTACCTGCTGTCAGCTTTTTTGAGCACGGTCAATTTTTAACACCTGCCCACGGTCATGGAGCGATGATGGGGGTATACGGAATGTTTGCTATTGCCGTATGGCTGTATTCATTGCGTAATATTGTCAAACCGAAATTCTGGAATGACAAGTTCTTAAAAATAGCTTGTTGGAGTCTAAATATTGGATTGTTTGGAATGGTCTTTATGAGTTTGCTTCCCATCGGTTTCATCCAATTGAAAAAAGCGTTTGAGGATGGATACTGGAGCTCACGAGCACCAGAATTTTTACAACAGAACACCGTTCAAACATTGTTGACGCTACGTTCTATACCAGATACGATCTTTTTAGTAGGTATCGTGATATTACTCATTTTTAGCATCAAAGCATTATTCCATCTACGTAAACCGACACATCATGATGGAGAAACTTTACCTGTGAAAGACATAGCTTCAGAAGATTAAAAAACAAGTATCCCCCTGTGGAGTATCTACAGGGGGATATGTTTTATCAATATTAACGTTTTGCTTCAGCCTCTAAACGTGGAAATAAAATATTATTTTCTAAATGAATATGCTGAAAAAGGTCTGATTCTAACTCATCAAGTTTCAAATAAGTCAGTGTATATGTTGTGCAAGCACCTTCAGGTAGGGCATAATCATTTGTTACTTGACGTAATTCTTTCAAGATGTTTCCGGCAGCCTCGTGTTCTTGTTCCAAAATATCAATGGCTTGAACAGCTTCAGTTAGATGCTGTTCTGATTTGGTTTGTTCATAGGCTGTGATCTTAGGAAAGATCTGCTCTTCTTCTTGAATGAGATGATGTTCTAATTCAGCTTTTAGTTGGTGGAACAATTGGTGGACTTGAGCAAGTTCAGGGTGATGAACGCCATGAACTCGGTAGACTTTTGTGACAAATCCAGATAATTCAGGTAACACTTCATTTAAATATGCGTGATGCGTATCGATGACATAATTGATCAGCTGTGAGTATGGAACTTGGCTCCAATCTGTTTCTTTTTCGTTCAAAGCTTTTGTTTCTTGATATAGTGTATTGATCTTTGTTAAGATTTCTTCTTCATTGAGATTTTGTTCTGCAATCGCTTCAGCAATCGGGCGATTTCCTCCACAACAAAAATCAATTCGATACTCCTTTAAAAGCTGACTTGCTCTCGGAAAACGTGTCACAATGTCACCGGTTTTTGTATTTCTGTCAAATAGGGCTTCCATTTTAAAAAACCTCCTCTAGTTGCTTATAGATTAACTGTATCTTTTTCACCTGAGAAGGATCGTGATCTAGATCACATAAAGAAAAAATTGCAAATAAGTCAGGATGAAAGGGGAATAGCTAAACATAACTCTCATTTGTTTGGAGGCTCGAAATGGAGCATATTTCATGGCTTACGTTTACGATACTCATTCTGGCCAGCTATCGCTTAACACATTTAATTGTCTTTGATAAAATTACTGAATTTATTCGCAAACCATTTATGAAGAAAAAGAAAACAATAGATCAACAAGGCCATACCAATATCGAGAAAGTGCCTAAATCGAAATTTGGTTATTTATTAAATTGTTATTGGTGTGCGGGGATTTGGTGTGCACTTATCATTGGTCTGGGCTATCTATTTATTCCGAAAATCAGTATTCCCCTGATTTTTATTTTGTCAATCGCTGGTGCACAGGCAATCCTTGAAACATTTGTCGGTGTCGGAACAAAACTGATCAGTTTTTTATCTGATTTTAAAAAATAGACCATTCAAACATGAGTGGTCTATTTTAAATATTTTTTACATTCTGAATAAAAGGAAAATAGACTTAAAAAGTCACTAAAAAACCAATTAGATGTGTTACCTTTAGGTCTTTAACCACCGGAATCGAACGAAAAAAGAGGATATAGATCAATTTTTAAGAGTTGTAAAAACATGAAATATGGTTGATAGACAATTCATGACAAGATTATTTACAATCAACCGGACAGATAAAATAAGCATGGGAGGAAATTATGACACAATTCAAACACCCAGTTACTGTTGTAAGTTCATACTTGGTAATGGTAGCACTAGTTATTTGCAGTTTTTTATCGCCGAAGGCAGTAGCAGCTTCACAAACACCAGTAGCAATTAACGGCCAACTGACGATCAAAGGAACACAGCTAGTCAATCAACATGGGAAAGCGGTGCAGTTGAAAGGGATCAGTTCCCATGGTTTGCAGTGGTACGGTGAATTTGTTAACAAAAGCAGTTTGAGATGGATGAGAGATGATTGGGGAATTACTGTTTTCCGTGCCGCAATGTATACGGCTGATGGGGGATATATAGATAATCCTTCTGTTAAAAATAAAGTAAAAGAAGCTGTAGAGGCGGCAAAAGAGCTGGGAATCTATGTTATTATTGACTGGCATATTTTAAATGATGGTAATCCAAATCAGCATAAAGACAAAGCAAAACAATTTTTTAAAGAAATGTCAAAGCTTTATGGTAACACACCAAATGTCATTTATGAGATTGCCAATGAACCAAATGGAAATGTGACATGGAACCGTGATATTAGACCTTATGCTCAAGAAATCACTTCAGTTATCAGAAAAAATGACCCGGATAACATCATTATTGTTGGAACAAGCAACTGGAGTCAGGATGTTGATATAGCAGCAGAACATCCACTAGAAGATGACAATGTCATGTATGCGCTTCATTTTTATGCAGGCACACACGGTCAGTCTTTACGAGATAAAGCAAATCATGCACTTCGTAAAGGAGCACCGCTATTTGTAACCGAATGGGGAACAAGTGATGCTTCTGGTAATGGAGGGGTATTCCTTAAGCAATCACAAGAATGGTTGAAATTTTTAGATCATAATAAGATCAGTTGGGTAAACTGGAATCTTTCTGATAAACGAGAATCATCAGCAGCCTTAAAACCTGGGGCATCTAGAACAGGCGGCTGGTCCCAATCTAATTTGTCTCTGACTGGTCAATTTATCAAAAAAAGTATCCGTAAGTCTACACATTTAAATCCTAATGATTCCGATTTGAGAAAGCCTGATCAGAACAAGGAAACACAACAAAATAGTAGCCTATCTGTTCAATACAAGGCAGGGGATCAAAATGTAAACGGAAACCAAATCAGACCACAGTTCAATATTATAAATAATAGTAAAAAAACTGTATCCTTAAAGGATATAACAGTTCGCTACTGGTATAAAGCAAAAAATAAAACTCAGCATTTTGACTGTGATTATGCACAGATCGGCTCCGGAAATATCACACACAAATTTGTAAAACTAAATCATTCTTTAGAAAGTGCAGATTCTTATCTAGAAATCAGTTTCAAAAACGGGACATTGGAACCTGGAACAAGTACAGGAGAAATTCAAACTCGTCTTCACAATGATGATTGGAGTCCATACACTCAAAGTGATGATTATTCTTTTTCAAATACCAACACATTTAAAGAGACAAAAAACATTACATTACATGAAAACGGAAAGCTAGTTTGGGGGATTGAACCAAAATAGCACTGAAATAGGGCTCTCCACTAAGTTGGAGGCTCTTTTTTATGGATATAAAACGTTTAATGCTGGAATATTAGAAAAAACAATTCTTGAGGTGACTAAAATGAACGAGACATTAAAACAGTACATAAGACTTGTGAAAAAAAGGAATGAGATCATCAACAAAACTGAATATGCGGACCAAGAGCCAGACATAGAGAAAAAAATCAAGCATTATGAGAGGGAACTTCAGCAAAGCTTTTCTACAGATGATGACTATGACGAGTTTACTGATGCTGTGATCAAGTGTGTATATGGGGATATTTCAATTGAGGAATTAGAAACCGTGTATCATGAATTAATTTCATCGGTCTAATGTCGAAAAATATCTTTCTTTCGAGGTAATTTCTGGTTGAAATGTGTCAAATGTTGTTTTATAGTAAAAATATGTTTATTGTCAATAGATGATATAAACAGCGTGCAAAAAAGAAACGGGTTAGGAGTGAAACTGATGAAGAATAGTTGTCGCCATTTAATTACGTTGCAGGATTTATCAGATGATGACATCATGCAAATTATGGATCGTGGAGTTGAATTTGCCTCAGACAACAGTTCGTATCAAAATCGTTTAGCTGATAAAGTGATTGGAATTTATTTTCGAAAAACATCAACTCGAACGAGAACAGGTTTTTCTGCTGCAGCGCTTAGAATGGGAGGGAAAATCATCACTTATGGTCCAGACGACCTTCAAGAAAATACGGGTGAAGCAACAGAAGACACAGTCAAAGTACTTTCAAGTATGTTAGATTGTTTTGTGGCTAGAACTTCAGGAAGTCCTGCCGAAATGCGCACTTATGCATCTCAACAACAAATGGCTGTTGTAAATGCAATGAGTGCTGATGAGCACCCAACACAAGCTTTGGCAGATCTCACAACGCTAAAACAACAATTTAATTCACTCTCCAACCTGCGTATTCTTTATATTGGTGAAGGTAACAACACAGCATCTGCTTTAACTCTAGCTTTGTCCAGGTTTAAAGGTGTTGAACTGTTCTTATTTTGTCCTCCAGGATATTCAGTTGACAATCGTTTTATATCGCTTAGTGAACAGTACACAAAGAATAGTGGAGCAAAAGTTTATGAGTTTTCTAACTTTGAAGATTTACCGTCAGAAGTAGATGTAGTCTATACAACACGCTGGGAAACAACCGGTTCATCCAAAGCAGATCCTTTGTGGAAAGAGGTCTTCAAACCTTATAGTGTGACAGAGGACTTAATGAATAAATATCCAAACGCAATTTTTATGCACGATTTACCAGCACATCGAGGCGAGGAAGTGCAGCCCGAAGTGATTGACGGACCAAAAAGCATTGTATTTAAACAAGCGGAAAGTAAATATTATGGTGCAATGGCGGCACTGGACTGGTGCCTTAACGTGTAGTTTTTAAGTTTATTAAATGCAGGATCAATTCCTGCATTTTTTATTATATTTTGTCTCAATATAAAGTATACTTTATATTTTGAGATTTAAATTCTAAAATTTTAAAGGACTTTCTTTAAGTTCTTTAACTTCCTAGAATATATATTATGTAAACTAAAATGAAAAGACAAATAAGAAGTTAAGGGTTTGATTAAATAATCGTCTCCATCTGTTTTGATGTAAATAATAAAATATCAATGCTTCCACTTGTAAGCTGATCTGCTGATCTATTGAAAATCCTTTGATATGTCCTAACCTTACTCAGCAGATGAAAGTTCACTTTCTGTTACCCACTTATGATTTTTTACTTCTTTTCCTCCAGTTGTCGGCTTATAGTCAACCATATATACCGTTGTTTTTTCTGCAGTATCAATCTTAGCGGTTGCTCCTTTCATACCTTCCATATGATTGGCCTCTAAGGTCACTTCTGATCCCGGTTTGAAAGATTTATCACCAGCATCCTTTATGTCCTCTTGAACTACCCATTTATGGTTTTCGACTCTACTACCACCAGTTGTTGGTGTATACGAAACAGCATACACAGTGGTATCATAAACCCCTACGATTGTAGCTTTGGCCCCATTCATTCCTTTCATATGATTTGCATTGATAATTGCTTTGCTTCCTACTTTATAGGTTGGATTTGTTGCTTCTTTCATACCTTTAGGAACTTCTCCACTCATGTCCATTTCACTATGATCCATACCTTGCATTTCTTCATTGTTGTTTTGTTTTTTTTCATTAGCATTATCATTATTTGTACAAGCTCCTAGTATTAAGGAAAGAGATGCGAATAATGATACAATCACTAGACTTTTCTTGCGTTTTTTCATTTAAATATAATCCTCCTTAGGCGTTTGTATTACGAAAGTGTGCAGGGATTGTGGAGATGATCATCAATTTTATAAAAGATCTCTAGTCTTGCTGTATTTATAAAATATTTTGCGCATTTTCCTATATAAAATACCCCTTTGATTTGACTTCAACTAAAGTTGTTGGGGTTGTCCTGAAAGTCATGTGGATGAATAAAAATTGGGGATTTTGCTCGCTTTCCGCGGGCGATCCGCGAGCCTCCTCGGAGCTCGTTCCTTGCTCCTGCGGGGTCTCGCCTGGCTCGCTGTTTCCGCAGGAGTCTCGCAATTCCCCCTGATTTATGTTGAAATTCGTAAATACTAATCTTTAATTGAGCTATGTGCAATTAAATAACTAGCTGCTACTTTGTTTAGAAAATAAATGTAACCCACTTGCTGTTGCTCAAACATATTTCTATGAAACTCGTAAGCGATGAAAAACTCTGTCTGATTTAGAAAGTGTTGCGGTGTTGATGGATGAACTTTTACACGATCCAGAACTTTTGAATCATTTGGTGATGTTCCTTCTTGTAAAAACATAATCATATCTTCATTAAATGACTATACTTCTATGGCAGAATCGTTCATTGATTCTACATCAATTGTTTGATTTAACAAGTCAAAATCATATTCTTTTTTCAAATATTCGTTTTGGTCTTTTAAGTAAGGCTTCTTGCCAATCGTTTTCAGTTTCAAAGCCTTTAAACATGGTTTCCATATCTAAATCAACATCAACCCCCTTTGTGATAATGATGCAATGTCTTTACTGTTGTATAAGCAAGCTTTGCAACTTCATGAAAAGTATCCTTTAGGGTAAGAGTCAACACACTTATTTCACTGACATCCTACATGTATTTACAAAAGAAAATAGCATCAACAAGACATGAAATAATCAATAAGTTGAGTGATTTTTGGTTAAAACTGCAACTCCAACTGTACCTTTATTTGGCATAGATTTACCTGCACCATAATGTTGCGTTGGAATGAGTTTAGTGAAGCAGGATGAAAAAATTAAAAAACCCATCAAGATAGGGATTTTTAAGTCGAAATATTATTTATTTAAGTTTCTTTTTAAATTGACCACATCACCATTTACAATGTCTTCAAGATTTTCATTTATCAAGTTTATATCTAGATTCCACCACTGAATTTGGAGCCAGTTTTTAATGACTTCATCAGAAAATCTCTTCTTTATTAGTCTTAAAGGATTTCCACCCACAACAGTGTAAGGCTCAATGTTTTTGGTGACAACAGATTCTGCTGCAACTATTGCACCATCACCTATTTTTACTCCAGGCATGATTGTTACATTTCTGCCAATCCAAACGTCATTCCCAACCTCTGTATCCCCTTTGATGGGCAGATTTTCTAATATTGGCGTATGACTCTCCCATCCGTTTCCAAAAATATTAAAAGGATAGGTAGAACCATCCATTCGATGATTAGCACCGTTCATAATAAATGTAGTACCTGGCCCAATTGAGCAAAACTTTCCAATTATTAATTTGTCTCCAAAAAATTCATACTGATAAAGTACTTGTTCTTCAAAGGCTTCTCCCTGTTTACTGTCATAATAAGAAAAATCTCCAACTTCAATATTTGGTTTTGTCAATGAGGGTTTGATAAATTGGACACGTTTATTATTTGATATTGGATAAATAGCATTTGGGTTAGGTCCTAGCATACCATCGCCTACCTTTGATCAATTTTAATTTTCCTAGAAGAGCAGATGTCTAAAGGTCTGCTCCTATACTGTGCTGAAAGAACTGATTTACCGCGTCATCGCTTACATCTGAAACGTGCCGGTATTCGTAGTTCGGTGATTGATCGCGGTCGATCAGGACGGACCGCACGCCTTCATAGAAATCTCTGTGTCTCAAAAAGTTCTTCGCAAGCAACAGATCCTTAGCAAAGCATTCTTCCAGCGTTTTTTGTTTGCCGTCGGCTAGTTGTTTTAACGCAATTTTTAATGAAAATGGAGACTTGGAAAGCAACAGTTTCTTCACTTTCACGCTAAAGTCACTCCCTCTGCTTTCGAGCGACTGAAGGATCTCTTCCAATTGATCAAATCTAAAATGATGATCAATGTCTTTTTGATAGGAAGAGAGCTTACTCTCTTGAGAGGGCACCGTTTGAAATTCCTCGATGATTTGTTTAAGCTTTTCCTTCACTTTTTCATGGTTCCAGTTTGTATGTTCCAGTTTTTTCATCAATTGCTCTAAAGCGCGGCTTTCCATGTAGACATCTGCACCGTTCATATACAGCACATCAGCGCCATGGATGATAGACGCTGTTAATGCCAGGTAGCGTCCTACGTAACCGGGAGCTTTATTTAAAAAATAGGCTGCGCCGACATCTGGAAAGAAGCCAATATTCATTTCTGGCATCGCCCATTTCGTCCTTTCTGTTACAATCCGGTGGCTGGCCCCATATGTAAGGCCTACCCCTCCGCCCATGACGATCCCATCTAAACAGGCGATGATCGGCTTTGGAAATCGATAGACGGCCATGTCAACCTCGTATTCTTTTTCGAAAAATCGCTCTGCATCATGCAAAGCTTGTTTGGACGAATGAGCTTCATAGAGGGTTTTAATATCACCGCCGGCACAAAGCCCTTTTGAACCTGCACCTTTAATAACCACCACAGCAACGTGATCATCTGTCTTCCATTCCAATAATTTTTCGCCAATCACACGGACCATGTCATAAGTAAGCGAGTTGAGTGCTTTCGGGCGGTTCAGAACAATGGTTGCAGTGCCGTGTTGATTGACGGAACACAAAACGTCATCGGACATCTTGATCAACTCCTTTTATGAATGATAAAAGTCTGGTTTACGTTTCTCGATGAATGCATGAATACCTTCTTTGGCATCAGAAGTTAAAAACAGTTCAGCGAATCTTTTTCGTTCTCTTTCCAGCCCTTGTTCCATGCTCTCGTTACTGCCTTGTATGATGCATTCCACTGCACGCATGACACTGGTCATGCTTTTTCCCTCTACAAATGACAATGCGAGAGCGGCTGCCGTTTTCAACAGTTCCTCCTCCTTCACAGCCTGCTGGGCAATATTAAACTCTACTGCTTCATGAGCTGAAAGTGATCGGCTCGTAAGGATGAGATCAAGCGCCGTGGCTGTACCCGTTATCTTGCGAAGCCGTTGTGTACCACCGAACGCTGGAATCAGACCGAGCTTTAATTCGGGCAGACCAACTATCGCTTGATCTGATACCATTCTGTAGTGGCAGCTCAGTGCCAGTTCAAAACCTCCACCGAGAGCCGGACCGTTTATCGCGGCAATCACGGGTTTTTTTAAAGCTTCGATTTCATCACAGAGCGCCTGACCTTCTTCAGCGAGCACCAATCCTTGCTCATGATCCCCTAATTTTGAAACGAATTCTTTTATATCCGCTCCTGCCGCAAAGAAGCGCCCTTCTCCTGTTAAGATAATGGTCCTTGTGTCATCATCTGTGGCCAGTTCCTGAAAAAGTGATCTGAGCTCAGCGATACAGGAAGAAGATAGTGTATTGACCGGCGGGTTGTTCAATGTGACAGTCGTGATAAAATGTTCTTTTTCCAGTGTTGCATATTTGCAGTTCAAGGTTTATCCCTCCCGTTGTTCAATAGAAAAAACCCCTCTACACATTTTTAATCCTGCCATTAGAGGGATCTTACTTTAAAGGCTAGAACCAGCGTTCGGTGACAACTTTTTTCCGTGTGTAAAATTGGACGCCGTCTTTTCCATTTGTCCCAAGATCACCGTAGAAAGAGGCTTTGTTCCCTGCGAAGGAGAAGAACGCCATTGGAGCCGGTACATTGACATTCACACCGATCATGCCGGCATCAATTTTGTCGCGGAATCGCTGAACGCTTTTGCCGCTTGACGTGTAGATCACAGCACCATTGGCAAATTTAGATTGATTGGTGAGCTCGATTCCCTCGTCAAGATTCTTTACACGTACAACACTTAAGACTGGAGCGAAGATTTCGTCTTGCCATATTTTCATGTCTGGCTTTACGTGATCAAAAATCGTAGCTCCTACATAGTATCCTTCATCAACATCCGGATCGCGCCCATCTACCGATAAAACGGCTCCTTCTTTTATGCCGCTTTCAATATAATCAAGGACGCGGTTTTTGTGGACTTCACGGATAAGTGGTCCGACGAAGTGATCCTCTGATCTGCCGTCTCCTGTTTTTAGTTTCCGTGTTTCAGAAACGAGCAATGCCATGAATTCATCAGCTATATCATCAACAACTGCCACCACGGAGCAGGCCATGCAACGTTCCCCGCTACTGCCAAACGCCGCTTGGATGATACCTTGAACCGATTTTTCAAGATGGCAATCTGTTAAGACAATCGCATGGTTTTTAGCGCCGGCAAGTGCTTGAACGCGTTTTCCGTTAGCTGTACCTGTTTGATACACGTACCTTGCTATCGGCTCAGAACCAACAAAGGAAATGGCTTTGATATCTTCATTCTCTAATAAACCGTTCACGACATCTTTCCCGCCATGCACGAGGTTCAGGACACCTTTTGGAAAACCTGATTCATAGAACAGCTCAACAAGCTTCTCTGCAAGAATAGGTGTCCGTTCTGAAGCTTTTAAGACGAACGTGTTTCCGCAAGCGATAGCCAGAGGGAACATCCATAGGGGAACCATCATGGGAAAGTTAAATGGCGTAATACCGGCAACGACTCCTAAAGGATAGCGCCAAATCGACCCATCGATGCCATCTGCTATCGCGGGCAGGGATTCTCCCATCATTAACGTAGGCGTTGCGGTCGCGAGTTCAACGACTTCGATTCCCCTCTGCACCTCTCCGCGAGCATCCTTTACTGTTTTGCCGTTTTCCATCGTGATGATGTCAGCTAACTGTTCTTTTTGCTGTTGAAGAAGCTGCAGGTATTTGTATAAATGTCTTGTCCTGTTGGGAACAGGAACCAATGACCATGTTTGATAAGCTTGTTGAGCGGCATGTACGGCGCGGTCTACATCCGCTCTCGTAGACAGAGGCACATAAGCAATGATGTTTCCGTTTGCCGGATTGATCACCTCTTCGACTTCGGCACCCGCAGAATCAATCCATTCCCCATTAATATTGTTTTTCATTTTTTTAGCATTGGTTGTTATCATCTCCTCATCACCTTTCCTTACATATGAGCAGTCGTCTGCTCGCTTATTTTTTTATATAAGACAGACATATCTTTTTCGCCATATCCGTTCTTTTCCGTTTCTGCATAAAGGTCAAAGAGGATTTTGCTCACTGGCAGTTCCACGTTGTTCTTTTTGGCTAAATCCAATGCAAAGCCGAGATCTTTCAGTAGCAGCTTCAATGCAAAGCCGGGTTCATAGTTGTTATCTGCTATGAAGCTTTTATAGTTGCGCTCATAGATACGGCTCTGCCCATAGCTGACATTCAGCATCTTAAACAATTGATCAAGATCTAAATTGCTTTTTTGGGCGAGGTGCAGAGCTTCGCTGACTCCAGCTGTATAAAATCCAATCAAAAGATTGTTGATCAACTTCGTATTCGTCCCGCTGTCAACCTTCTCATTCACATGGAAAATATTCTTGCCCATTGCCTGAAAAACAGACATTGCCTGATCGAAAGCGGACTTTGAACCACCTACCATAAAAGTGAGCGTCCGGTTCACCGCACCTATTACGCCGCCGCTGACGGGGGCCGCCAGAAAGTCAACGCCCTTACTCCTCGCCGCCTCTTCAATGCGAATATTCAGTTCAGGAGCGACCGTACTCGTATCGATCAGTAGGGTACCGGGTTCAGCCAGATTGACGAGCCCTTTTTCCCCTAGAAAAACCTCCTCCACTGCGTTTGATGAAGGGAGGGTTGTAACCATGACGTCACTCAATTCAACCATCTTTTCAACCGGAATGCCAATCGTTCCTCCTGCATGATAGAAGGACATCTCAGCATCTTTGTTGAGGTCCATACCATATACTGTAAAGTTAGCCAGAAGCAAATTTTTCGACATAGGAAGACCCATGTTACCTAATCCGATAAAGCCGACTTTTTTCACAAGACTTCACTCCGTTCACACCGTATATTTTTCACAAGCGGCTATTGTTTGTGCGATTTCACGTTTTTGAGTAAACAGGTTGCTGTAGAGGGGGACAGGAAGGCTATGAATCTCTTCCAATGCGAGTTTTCTTTCGGTTTCATCTGATTTGATTCCTGATAAGACGGAAACTGCCATATCCTTAATTTTTCGGAAGCCTTCTTCACAAATGACGTTGGTCATCATCTCTTTCAACCGTTCGTCTTTTTCTTTTCCGTTCTTTTGCAATGCTTTTTCCGTACGAATGACAGCAGATTCCATCATATCAATTTCTTTCTTCATGTCGGCAAGGAGCCGCGAGTATTCCTGTTCCTGCTGAAGGTTAATGTTGGAGTATGTTAGTGTGTTCAAAGATTTGTTGAGGAGACAATTGGATAGGTAAATATATTGCCAGTTGCGTTTTTTTGGCTTGTTTAATTGAGTTTCAAACTTTGCTGTGACGCTTTGCTGCGCTTTTTTCATCAAAAGCTTGGCAATTGTCAACCGGTTTATTTCGTTTGTACCTTCAAATATTCGGCTGATCCGCACATCCCGGTACAATCGTTCCACTTCGTACTCCTGCATGTATCCGTAGCCGCCGTGAATCTGTACAGCCTCGTCTACGATCCGGCCGAGTATTTCGGAGCAGTTTACCTTATTGATCGCGCATTCTAATGCAAAGTTTGCTAGTTCTCTCAATCTTTCGTCTAATGACTCAGCAGAATGAAACACATTATCCAAGCTGTCTGCCGCTCTGTAGGCAGCGCTTTCCGCTCCATAAATAGATACCGCCATATCCGCAAGTTTTTCCTGAATCATGGAAAAGCTAATGATTGGTCTATTAAATTGTTTACGATGTATTGCGTAGTTTATGGAAAGGTTCAATGCTTGTTTCGATGTTCCGATGTTTGAAAAGGCCAGTTTTAATCGTGCGATGTTTAAAATGTTCAACGCCACGCGATGCCCTTTTCCGACTTTTCCCAGAACATTCTCTGTCGGTATGCAGACATCTTCCAAGATCAAGGTTGCCGTTGAAGATCCTTTGATCCCCATCTTTTTCTCTTCAGGTCCAATCGAAACACCTTTATACGACCGCTCTACGATAAATGCGGTCATGCCTTCATCCGTTTTTGCAAAGACAACATAAACATCAGCCACTTGTGCGTTTGTAATCCATTGTTTTTCACCATTTAAGATCCAAGCTGTTCCTTGCTTGTTCAGGACGGCGGTTGTTTTGGCGTTTAAAGCATCCGATCCTGCATTAGGCTCTGTCAGGGCATATGCTCCGATCCATTCTCCAGATGCGAGTTTCGGAAGGTATTTTCGTTTTTGTTCTTCTGTTCCGTAATAAACGAATGGCAATGTCCCGACACCTGCATGAATATTAAAGGAGACGCTGAATGATCCGCCCGCTCCCATCTTCTCGGCTACGAGCCCTGAAAGCTTCTTGTTGAGAGATAGGCCGCCGTATTCTTCCGGAACTTCGATACCAAGCAAGCCAAGCTCTCCCGCTTTCTGAAATAACTTTTTTACGTTTTTGTGATTTTGATGCTGATCAATTGATTCAAGTAGAGGGATTACTTCGTTACCAACAAATAATTCCGTCGTTTTTGAAATGAGCTGCTCTTCCTCGTTGAAGTCTTCTGGAGTAAATACTGCAGCTGATTTAGAAATAAAGGGGCAATTCCATCGAAGTTCTGCTTTACCCATCACTTACCTCCTCGTTTTACGCATAAATAAATGATGTTGGAAACGCTTACATTATTTTTTTGATATGAATCATTGACTTCTTTTCTAACGGTCGGTATCTTTCTTGAATTGTTTTATTCAGCAGCGACGGCAACGGGGCTTCTTCATTTTTATGGAACGTGCATGCATATGCAAGTGTTTAGTTGCCAAACCAAGCATATCAAATATTTGAAAAATTGACAAATATTTTCGCAGGTGAGTTTATTTTACTCCGAAATGCTTGACTATATTCTTCTCCCTTTCCTAACTCTGATCGTATCTATTCTATAACTTTTTCACAAAATCAGTTAGAAAAGCTTTATGCGCCGTTGTACCGGCTTCATCGACTGTTGACAAAATGAGACTTTCGCTTATTAGATTCAATTCAGGGCATACATCTACACACAAGTTGAAGTCTGCAAAAATATCAAGAGAATCCCTCACATAAACATTGCTTGATGTCAAACCCCATGTTAGCGTGAAAAGCTATGGAATTCTTATTCATTATGTAATCTTTATGTGGGAATACTTTTTTTGAAATGCTATATCAATGTCTACCTGCCTCTTTCCCCCTTTAATTCTGTTCTAGATTGAGAGAAAAAACCGATCAGAAATCTAATCATACCCCATCCTCTTCAACAAAAAACTTGTATTGGGAAAGTGTATAATAATTTTATTTTGATTATGAATCTATTCATAAATAACACGATTTGCACTTCATTTTACAGTATCTTTCAATTTTTTATAGAACGGGAATTATTGGATATTTCACTTGATGGTTACGAAGAACTTTTCAATAAAACTAAATAAAATTTGTGGGTGATGCTATGTTTACCGTCTTTGTATTTGTCAATCAGATGGGAATGGATCTTTTTTATGATTACATTTCGTTCCTTCTCACCCAAATGTAATAACCAAGACAAAGTCCCTATTCTCTCACACCACTCTTCAGTTGTAAACGAAACTTTATAATCAAAGTTATATGTGTCTGTCATATCGAAACCGTATTTTTCCCATTCTTTGAACCATTCTATTGGAAAACTGTTTATCGATTGTTTTGAATCGGCTTTTGAACCAGCAGGCTTGAGCTGTTCGGCGGGTATAAACTTTTTTAACATTTTCATTGTATCTTTCACCACTTGGTCAAAACTGACAAATCCTGAATCCATTACAATTAAAAATCCACCAGGTTTTAAGATTCTCCTAATCTCTTTTAAAGAAGCTTCGCGATCAAACCAATGCCATGATCTTAAAGCCGTTACAAAATCAAATGAAAGGTTTGGCAATCCTGTATCTTCGGAGTACTTGTTTAAATATTCAATTTTTGTATCAAGATTAATTGGGCTTCTTGTATTAATTCCATAGAAGGCTCAACACCGACCACTTTCGCTCCTTGATCAAATAGCATCCTAGTCAGGACGCCAGTGCCCGATCCCAAGTCCACAATGGATTTTCTCAGAAAGTCAATTCCTCTTATCGTTTAACTCTTCATTAATTCCTCCGGTAAATCATTTCTATATAGAGCATACTCTTTTGCCACTTTTCCGAAGTCTGCTTTCACTGTTTACAACACCTTTCTTGATTATGATTTATGATGGTTCGTATAAAAAGACTAACCACCTTCTCACAACAATATTATGAATAATTGGGAAGTTTAGGATTCGTTGTCTTAAGTATATGTAGGCTTGATTTTTTTGTCCATTATAAAAAAATATGAAGGATGTTTTCTTATTATCCCTATGAAACACTGGATAAAGGAAAGAACCCTCCGGATCTGGAGAGTTTTATTTAAATTTTCACCTCTGTTTGCGTAACTAAAATAACAACAGGGAAAAATTATTTTTTCCACTATCTAAATTCGCTCAAAACCATCTAGGTTCTAAGCAAGGGAATGGTAAAGGTGTCTTGTTTAGACATTCCGATTGGTATGGTAAAACTGCTAATCTGGCAATGAATTGGGACAACATGGCATCGGCGATTGAAATCAAGTAACAGTTGCTAGAAAATTTAAAATCACGATTCTCTTTTAAAAGGAGAACCGTGATTTTTTAGTTTTAAGCTTTATACAGAATTTTTCTTGTCACAATGTAAGCAAGTTTGATCACATCTTGAGACATATTAATCAAACGTTAAAACCAGTACTAACTCTTATACTCTCATCATCTCTTGGACAAGGTGGTGAAAATTGGACTCCCTTGATATCCGAAAGAAGTAGTGACACAGTAGAAAATATCATAACGTTAAATAAAACAGATTATGTTCAACACACGGAACAGAAAAATTATACGCCAAATCCAAAACAAACCGGTAAAAACAAACGAGAGTACTTTTAAGTTGATTAGTGACAGAATGATATTTTTAAAATAGGTTTTTTGAACATATTATTTATACAAGTACTTTTTTTATTCCTATAAAAAACAATTTCCTAACCAAATCGATTCATGCTAAACTCGTAAACCTTCAGAAAAATATTTAAAATAAGTCCCACTTCATTTTTTCGATTTCACCAATTGCTATTTGTTTTTATTGTCCTTTGACAAAAGATCTTTAAGCGTCTCTTGATCATGTCTACCATCTTTCCTGGAACAACTTGACCAATGACTTTGCCATTATCATAAGGGAATGAATTCTTTTTCGATGTTATATTTGCTAAAATTAAATTGTTGCTTCAAGACGTAATTTTGCTCAAAAAATATACACTAAAAATACCTGATCTAAATAGATTGCTAAGTAAAATATGGAGGTAGACATCATGGGGAGATCGAGTCAAATTGAACAGTTTGAAAAACGATTTGCAAATGAAGTGATTGAGGTTGCCGCAGTCACTGGTCCATCAGGGATTGGAGCTGGAAGAGCAGGCGGTGATGTGATGTGGAATGCCTCCATTCCAGTAATTGCTTGGAAAGAGATGGATAGCAACAGACCTGCTATTCAGGAAGAGTTGAGGTTGGAATGGCTTGTCAATGATGACGAATGGCAAAAAACGAGAGATATTTTCTCGAATACCATTGTCAGACTGTATGTTCGCAAAGGAAACCAAGCGATGATGTTGGTAAAAGTGGCAGATAAAGCCTATCAGGATGATGAATTGCAAAACATTTTGCAGAATGCGCTGAAACCGATTAATTACAGGGATGAAAAATTGGGTACCTTTAAGTTGGACAAGTCGGTCAAACTGTTTGAGAAGGAAATAACTTGGGCTGGACAAGAAGGAATTCTCTACTTTGACTGGAATGAAAACGAACAGGAGATGAAGGCGTCGCTAGCAACCGCACATACTCTATTCCAAGATCCAGTTCAATGGAATGCTAAAATACGAGCTTACGCAGCGGAAGAACTGGTTGAATTGGCCAATGACTGGCTGCAAGATAACGATGAGGCAGAGTTTGACGCGATCACTAAGGAACTGTTCATCGAACTCATGGAATTTAACAGTATCAGTGTGTATTCTGATGGAGACTTTGAAGTATTCTTTGATGACGGTGATATGTTTTGGGGACACTCGATCATCGTTAGCGGTCATCGAAACGGTATATTTGAGTCAGCAGAGATTGCAGGATAAGCGGGACGGTGCATTTTGTACGGCGACAACACCCCTTTCCGCTTTCCTCAAATAGAGAAAATATTTGCGGAAGTCGTGTGAATCGGAGGTCATGATTGATGGAGATTGAAGCCTTTAAGACATTGAAAGAAATAGGAAAGACACCTGTAATCGCACAAATTGGAGGATTCCGTCCGGAAGTTGGTAGACATAGTTGGTTTGGTGGACACTTCTACATAAACACGAAAAAGGGTTGGCCAAGTGATCAGGATGGGTACATGATTCCGCTATTGCAAGCATATTTGCCGGAAATTCCCGGAGGTATCGAAAGTGTGGGTGAATCTGGGATGATTCAAGTCTTTCTGAACCGCAAGACATTGCCGCTCAATCTTGCTAAAAATGGTGACGGGTGGAAATTAATCGAATACCAGTCTATAGACGGATTGCAGCTAGTTGACACCCCTGAAGAAGCGAGACTATTAAGAGAATTTCAGATGAAATGGAATTTGTCCAATACGATTGATTATCCGTGTTGGGAAGAAGCTTGGACATATGCAGACTTAACGGAAGTGAATGAGGATGATGAGATGTCTGACCGATTTTTCGATGAATTTTCGCGCTACTCGTTTACGAAAATCGGCGGCTATGCTTCCTACATCCAATCTCCAGACTTATCGGAGGATTTTCAATTCGTAATGCAGATTGCATCAGAAGAGAAGCCGCGCTTTATGGTCGGAGACAATGGAAATCTATATTTTTTTAGATCGCTTGTAGATGGGGAATGGTACATGAAATGGGATTGTTTTTAGATATTGGTCCCTTCCCCGCTTCATTGTTTGTATTTTCAACTATCTCCCTTCTACCCCTTTTTGTTAACTCAAGAAATTTAGCTCACTTATCAAAAACGAAAAGGCATGTGCCGGTACATTTTCGGACACATGCCTTTCGTTATGTTTCTAATATTCTGACGTTGCAAAATTTCGACATTCTTGTGCACAATGTAAGCAAGTTTGACCACATCTTTGCGATCGTTCATCAGGGTGTTGTAAACAGTGGTTTCCACAAATCTCACAAATTTGCGCACATAATGAAGCGATCAATTTTGAAAAATAGCTAGAACGTGCAATATACTTTGCTGTTAATGTACATATATCAGCACAATCCCGAAGTAACCTTAATTGCTCTTTCCTATGGCTTGAACCGTCTATTTGTAAAATCAAATTCCCAGTATGTTCGCAAATTGCTTCACAATTTTGGATCGTCTTAACAATTCTATGATATGACATGTGACTTTGATTCATATAATGCGATTTATTAAGATGCATGAAAACGCCCTCCATTAACCATTTTCTATATCATCATATGGATGGACATTTACCTATGTTTAACAAAAAACAGCATTATTCAAATGCTGCTGAGAAACCTCTATGATAAAAATAACGGCCCATAATAAGTGAAGCCTAAAGCGACAAGAGCTTCTACTAACGAAACGGAAACAATTACTTTATGATTGACAGATTTTTTCACGGCAATTAGTTTTTGACCAATATAATTGACTAAATAAAACGAACTAAAGAACAATATAACTCCAAAGAAAATGGCAATAATGGAATTGAACATATGAAGTCCTCCTTTCTAAAGTTTAAGAAGTTCTTTTATCCATTGATCTAATTGCTCTTTAGACATTTCACCTTCAAATTTGCGTTTAATCGTTCCGTCAGGGCTGATAAAGTAAGAAACAGGGAGGTTGTTGACGCCCCATGAATTATAGATGTCACCGGTCTTATCTAATACGACCGGAAATGTGAGCTGATGATCATTTAAAAAGTTTTTCACAGTTGCATCTGGTTCTTGAATATTAACAGCAACAACTTCAAAACGATCATTTTTATATTGTTGGTAAGCCTGCTCGATCACGGGCATTTCTTTTTTACATGGACCGCACCAAGAGGCCCAAAAGTTCACAAGCACAGCCTTTCCATGGAGATCTTTTAAATTTATTTTTTCACCAGCTAATGTTGTCCATTTAAAATTTGGAGCTTGTTCGTTCAGTTGCCCTGCTGCTTCTGTTTTTTTGTTTGCGAAGTTTTGATAAATTGCAAACCCTACAGCTAAGGCTAAAACGAAAATGATCAAGATCCGAAACCGCGAGTGTTTTTGGTTGTTCATTTATTTGCTCCCCCTGTTTGATCTTTCATCACCATTTTAAACAAAATTTAGAAAAGGAGTCAATCAAATGAAACCAATGATCTTGTGGTTCATAACTTGTTTAGTATTTCACAAATGAGACCCGACTTTTATTAAAAATTAGCTCTTGAGCTAGGTTTTGGATGAGTTCATATCAGAACTTTTTATATATTCTTGAATAATCGAGTTTATGATGTGTAAAGAATCCAGTTCCCCAGAAGAAAAAGAGGTAACGGGATATTCTTTTTGAAATAGAACCGTATTGATCTGCCTTGGCGACAGCCCACTTTCGTAGAGCCTGATAATTTCTCCTTGGAGGTCTAACAAATAATCTAGCTTTCTCTGTAAAGCTGAACGTCCATCCTTTAAATAGCCAGCATGACAGCAAAAGATTTCTTCAAAATCATAAGTTAACACTTTTTTTAAGGATTCAATAACGGTTGGGATGTTCTCTTCACGTAAAGTAACTTTTGGCTTCTCCTGGCAGTACAAATCCCCAGTAAAAAGCTGACCGCTTTTCCGATTTAAAAATGCCAAATGATCGCTAGTATGACCAGGTGTTTCAATGACATCCCAAATGGCATGACGGGATAAAAAAGTGTTTCCAATTGGCTTTGCATGAAAAGGACTGCGCTTCCCCCAAAAAAATTCCCGATACATTTGATAATCTGGCTCCTGTTTACAATAATCTAACATCTTATGATTCATATAAATAGGCAGCTTCAGTTCTTTTTGTAAAAATGCTGCACAGCCTGTATGATCTTCATGAAAATGTGTAATGACAACTTGATCGATATCTTGTTCTTTAAAGAATGGTTTTAGTTCCTTTTCCACTGATTTTGGGCCAGTATCAACTAAAACGCCATCCACCATAAAACAATAAACATTTAATTTTATTCCTTGAGATGCTACTGTGGACTTTCCTATTCGAACAGCGTTCATTGTTTGCTGTTTGAAATTCTTTGTCAGATTCATTCAGTGACTCCTTTCACAAATCCATTTGTTAGATTTTAACACATAATGAATGAAGAATCATTCATTTATTTGAGAAGATTTTGGAAGTCTCCAACGATAACTTGCGACTTCCTTGAATTTTATATGTTGTTTAACGTAAAAAAAAGGCGTCCAATCGTCAAAAATCGACCTATGGACAGCCCCTTTGGATGAAGGCAGAAGTAAATTATAAGTTTGAGACGATACATTCAATACGTCCAGACACTTGGAAATCACCAAATTGATCAGGCAGTAAGAGATGATCACCTTTTTTGAGGGCATATTCATTTCCATTTGTAATAATGTGCCCTTCCCCATTCATGACACTGATCAAAAGAAACGGTTTTTCTTGTTTCAAGCTAACAGTTCCTGTTAAATCCCACTTTTTCACAGAGAAAAAAGGAGATTCAATGAATAAGGTAACATGCAAATCATCTATTTTTTCATATTGAATAGTGGGTTGCATTGCTGTAAAAGGAACGTCTATCACATCAATGCTTTTTTCTAGATGAAGTTCTCGTAGATTTCCTTGTGCATCTGTTCTGTCATAATCATATAATCTGTAAGTTGTATCAGAATTTTGCTGTGTTTCTAAAATTAAAATACCTTCACCGATCGCGTGAACAGTCCCGCTTGGAACATAGAAGAAATCTCCTGGTTTCACTTTTACCCGACGGAAAAGTTGATCCCATTGTTTACTTTCTATCATAGAAATAAGTTCTTCTTTTGTTTTAGCATGATGTCCGTAAATAATTTCTGCATTTTCTTGGCAGTCAATCACATACCAGCATTCTGTCTTACCGAGTTCACCGTTTTCATGTTCATGTGCATAATCGTCATCCGGGTGAACTTGAACAGACAAATCTTGATTCGCATCTAAAATTTTCGTAAGGAGAGGGAAACGATCTCCCTCCACATTTCCGAATAATTCCGGATGTTTTTCCCATAGTTCGCCAAGAGAAAGTCCTTTATACGTTCCGTTTTGAACAATGCTTTGTCCATTTTGATGTGCTGCAAAAGCCCAGCACTCACCAGTCTGTTCAGATGGAATGTGATAACCGAAAGAGGTTAAAGATTTACCGCCCCAGATTCTTTCCTTGAATACAGGTTCAAAAAATAGTGGTTCAATCAATTCAATTTACCTCACTTTATACAATTTCATCCAGAAGTTTGTATGCCTCTTCTTTTGTTTTAACAGCTAATAAACGTTCTCTATAATGATCATCCATTAATTTTCGAGACAGCATTTGCAGAAGTTTTAAATGTGCATTCCCTTCACTTTCTTTTGGAACAGCAATCATAAAGATTAATTTTGCTTTTGATCCATCAAGGCTTTTCCAATCAACGCCAGATGGCTTGATACCAAATACAACACTTGGTTTTTTGACAGCGTCTGATTTTCCATGTGGAATTGCAATGTTCATGCCGATTGCTGTCGTACTCTCTGCTTCACGTTTTAAAATAGCTTGTTTAAATTCACTTTCTGAATGTAATGCACCTGCATGTGCTAACTTTTGAATCATTTCATCAATAATATCGTCGCGAGTTTCCCCTAATAATTTAGGTTCGATCAGCTCTGTGCTTGTGATATCTGTCAACTTCTGAATATCTGTTGTTTCTGACGGTTTGCTAGCTGTTTGAACGGATTGTTGTGGAACATCTCTTGAACCTTGATTTGGTTTCACTTCTTCATTGATGTTTTTTTTCAACGCATTGACTAATAAAGCAGCTACAATTGATCCGACAATGACAGCAACAAAGAACATCAAGACATTATCAACCGCTCCTAATACCGCAACAATCGGACCACCGTGTGCCACTCTGTCTCCAACATGACCGATCATAGCGATAACCGAACCTGTCATTGAACCAACCATAATACTTGGGATGACACGAAGTGGATCTTGCGCTGCAAATGGGATAGCGCCTTCAGTGATACCGAATAACCCCATTGTAAATGATGCTTTACCCATTTCTTGTTCTGTCGCTTGGAATTTTCTTTTACCTATGAATGTAGCAAGTCCCATACCAATAGGTGGAATACAAATAGCTGCAGCAATTGGACCCATGATTTCATAGTTTCCTTCACCAATCATTGCTGAGCCGAACAAAAATGCTACTTTGTTAACAGGACCGCCCATATCAAATGAAATCATAGCACCTAAAATTAATGCGAGAAGAATAGAACTTGATCCTTTCATGCCTGATAACCAAGCTGTTAATGATTCAAATAATTGAGAAACTGGTGCACCGATAAAGAATACAAATGCTAAGCCGACGATTAGTGAAGCGAATACCGGAATAATAATAATCGGCATAATCGGCTGAATGGCTTTTGGAACTTTTAATTTCTTAATTGCCAATGCTGCATAACCTGCTAAAAACCCAGCGATAATACCACCGAGGAAACCAGCGCCGCTTTCACTTCCATAAAAACTTCCGGTTGCTGCAATGTAACCGCCGATCATACCGGGAACAAGACCTGGTTTATCTGCAATACTATATGCAATATAACCAGCCAAAATCGGGATCATGAATGAGAATGAAGCAGCACCGATTTGTTCAATCGTTTTCCAGAAAGAGGCATCCGGAATAACGATACCTTTTGGTGTTTTTTCTCCCCCAATCGTTAGAGCGATGGCAATTAATAATCCACCAACTACAATGAATGGAACCATAAACGAAACACCATTCATTAAGTGCCGATAAATCGGATTTTGTTTTTTCTCCTGTTGGTTGGTGTTTTCTGTTTTTGAATTTGACTGATAAACAGGAATATTTCCTTTTATAGCTTTGTTAATTAATTCTTCCGGTTTGCGGATACCTTCCTGAACGCCGACAGAAAGTACCTTTTTACCTGCAAATCGATCTTTGCTTACCGTTCGGTCTGCCGCAATGATGATGGCGTCTGCTTCGCGAATATCTTGTTCGGTCAGTTCATTTTCTACCCCTATCCCGCCTTGGGTTTCTATTTTCATTTGTACGCCCAATTTGTCAGCTGCTTTTTGAAGGTTTTCTGCTGCCATATACGTATGGGCAATTCCATTTGGACATGATGTAATCGCTAACAGTTTCATGTTTCAATCCTCCTTAGGATTTAGGTTTTTTCTGGGCCCATATTTACTATATATCAAAACAATCATTATAAAAGTTTTGTTTTTTACCGTAGTTTCCGGTAAAATTGCTTTTTTTCTGAAGAAAACAAAAAAAGCAAGGCATCCACCTCACTTTTAGTATTCCAAATAAGATAAGAATTTTATCACATCTGTTTCTTTCGTTAGCTTTTGAATAAATGCTGGTTGTTCGCTAATAAAAGATAGTTCATGAAATAATTGTCTTGTCATTTGTTGATCCTCATGCTTAACAGCGAGCATAAAAACGAGTGAGACTTTCTCCGTTCCCCAATCAAGCGGTTCTTTTAGTGTCGCAATTGCAATCGCAGATTGCTTAATAAATTTCGCATTTGCATGGGGGATAGCAATTCCGCTACCGATTGTGGTTGCTGACATTTTTTCTCTTTGTACGGCATGTGCAGCATAGTCTTTTTCTACATAGCCTTTCTCATACAAAGACAGCGCTAATTTTTCAATTAATTTGTAGCGATGTTGCGGTTCTTCCTGTAAAAAAACTAAAAACGGTGTTGTATTATTGATCATCGTAAATTTTTTCTGTTTTCTTTCAGGTGCTTCATCAAGGTGATTGATGAACTCTTTTAATTTCTTCTCTTCCCCTGCTTCTAAAAGTGGTGATACAACAATATGAGGAATTTTTAATTTTTCAAGAGAGACGGTTGAAATGACGGACTCAACATCCTTATGCTTTCCCAAATATTCTGCTAGATCAGCTTTTGCAATACAATCAATCACATGCATTTGCGGGAATTTTCGTTCAATCTTTGTCCGTAATAGTTGTGACATGCCAATTCCCATATGACAAACGATAATGACTTTCTTTTGTGTTTCGCTGTTTTGATTTAAACGTTCGATCGCTGCTTGAAAATGCAAAGTGAGGTACGCTGCTTCTTCTTCAGGAATTGTCAGCGCAAATGATTGATTAATGTCTGCCAAAACATCAATTACGATATTAAATAGATAAGGATACATCTTTTTAATGTCTTGAAGCATCGGATTAGATACAGAAAGATCATAATGAAGTCGATTTAATGTTGTATTTAAATGAATGGTTAATCCATTCCGCAACATTTGATCATCACTAAAATCCAACATCTTCAGTTTTGAAACACGATCAATTAAATGATTCAGTACCTCAACAAGCAGAGGGTTTTCCTCACCTTGCCATAGTGGATAACGAACTTTCCCACCCAAAATATGCAATGTTAAGTAGACGATTTCTTCTTTAGGAAAAAGGACAGAGAAAACTTGTTCAAGTCTTTTTAAATAAGCTGTTGTCCATTGAAATTCCTTTTTTTCTCGTACAAGTGTCATTTCTTTTTCAGAAATAGAGATCGGTTGTTTCATTTTCATTCGTCGAATCATCAATAAAGTGTGCAATAATAAATTTTCAAAGGTTTCGTCAGTGAAATATAAAGAATGCCGTTTCTGTAATGATTGGAGTTCATTTTTAACAAATTCAATTTCATGAGACAAAAATTTCTTTTTAATAAATTGACTGGCAAATTCCCGATTGTCAATTAAATCAGCGATCCGTGCCAACGCTTTGCGTTTATTCTTCTCACTTCCAGTAATCATTAAGCCTAGTCTTTGCTTTGATACTAATGTTAACTGATACTGTTTCAGCCATTCTTCAATTTGAGTCAAGTCTTTTTTGATGGCTGCTTTATTCAAGTAATGTTTTTCAGCAATTTCTTTTGCCGTAACAGGCTTATCATTCATTAATAAATGATAGGCGATTTGCAAAACTCTTTTCTCATCGGTTTCGTCTGTTATTTGGTGATGTTCTGAATATAATTGTTGTAGAAAAAACATCTTTTCATGTTCTTCAATGTTTAAATAAACACCTAGTCCTGGTTTTCGAATCAGTTCGGCATCAGAATGTTCTGTTATATAGTCTTCAATTACTTTTAAATCATTACGAATCGTTTTTTCAGAACACTTCACCTTGTCTGCAAAATCCTGTACTAATAAATAATCATCAGGTTCAGATAACAACAGATACAAAATGTCTTTTTGTCTTTCATTCATGAATTTCACCTGTTTCTTCTATCCTCCCTGTCCGTTTCACTAATACTTATTATAGTATAAGTATATGATATAAGAAATCGTTTACACTATATTATACAGTGAAATAAAACAACGAAAAAAATAGATTTTTACCGAAACTTCCGGAAAAACAGTTTTTTAAAAGCAAAATAAAGCCACTTTGATTAGCAAAGCGGCTCTATAATAGATATTATTTACTATATATTTTTAAATATGAGATCAAAATTCGCGTTTCTTATAAAAGTTTAGAGATAAAAAATAAGAACAGACAAAAATGAGCAGCACTACTCCAATCATGAATGTTGATATTCCTGCAGATGATAATTGGTTGAATATTGACACCAACTGTCCTTTTTCACTTAAATATTCGTATAGTTTTGTTCCTCCAAATAGAAAAGTAAAGAAAATGATAAAATTCGGAATCCTCGATTTTATAAATCCATATTTGAAAATGAATGGAAACGATAATGAAGCAAACAACGTGACAATGATGACAACCCCTTCGAGTACTTGAAAAGAAATAGACAGTTCAGGTAGAACATTAAGCTGATTGACAACCAAAAAAATAAGACTGTAACCAATTGTCGCATACAAGGCATAAACGTATACTGATAAATATTTCGCTAAAACAATCGTGCTTTTCTTAATAGGTAAGCTGATTAGGATTTTGTCACTGTTGTTTTTTTCTTCCAATGAACTTGCCCCTAATGCCAATTGATAAGAAATTGCCAAGACGCCGATCGTAAGTCCTGCCGAGCCGATTTTAGACAGAAAAAAAGTAAAGAAAATCATGATTAAAATAGATATTTTTACTGCTTTTTTTTGCATTAAAATATCCTTCTTAATAAGATAATACACGACGATCACTCCTGCTTGTCGAAAATACTAAAATATCTTCTAATGTTGGCTTTTCAACCATCACTGTATCCCCAAAAAGTTGCACAATTTCCTTTTTGTTTTTTGATAATGCTTCAAAACCGAAATTGTTTGTTTTCAAGCCGATCAACATGTCTTGATGACTCAAGATGTCTTTGCTTCCTTTAACAATGCAGTATTCCTCCAAAAGCTCGTCTTTTGTTTGACTAAGAATGATTTCACCATGATGAATGAGTGTAATAAAATCGGCGACTTTTTCTAAATCAGATGTAATGTGGGTTGAAAAGAAAACCGATTTGTTCTCATCTTCTAATAATGCTTGCAATACATCCAATAGTTCAGATCTGACTAGCGGGTCCAATCCAGATGTCGGTTCGTCCATGATCAGGAGATCAGCATGATGGGAAAGTGCAATCGCTAATGAAAACTTCATTTTCATGCCTTTTGATAACTGTTTGATTTGTTTTGCCAATGGAAGCTGAAAATCTTTTGCATATTGTTGAAAAACAGCTTCATCCCAGTTTGTGTAAAACGGACTGATGATTCCCTTCATTTCGTTTACGGTTAGTTCTTCATAAAAATGATTTTCATCATAAACAAAACCGATTCGTTGTTTAATATCGAGCTGATGTTGTTGATGATCCAACCCAAAAATATTGATTTCACCTTGATCTTTCTTAATTAAATTCATGATCAGTTTAATTGTTGTGCTTTTTCCCGCCCCATTGGGTCCGATAAAACCCATAATATAGCCTTTTTCAAGGGAAATATTGATATTTTGTAATGAAAAATCCTGATATTGTTTTGATAGATTTTTGATTTCTAGTATGTTATTCACTTTTACCACCCCTCATATATCAGTTTGAGCATCTTCTGAAGTTCTTCAAATGATAAGCCGATAAGTTTTGCCTCAGTAATGGCTGCTGTCATTTTTTCTTCGATCGATCTCACTTTCGTTTCTCTTAACATCTCTTGATTAATGGCAGCTACATATGAACCTTTCCCGGCAACTGTAACAATGAAGCCGTCTTTCTCCAGCTCATCATAGGCTCTTTTCGTTGTAATGACACTGATTTTTAGTTCTTTAGCCAAGTTTCTGATTGATGGAAGTGCCGTTGATTCTAATAGTTCTCCCTTCACAATCTGTTCTTTAATTTGGCTAACGACCTGTGCATAAATAGGTTCATCAGATGAATTTGAAATGAAAATCTTCAAAGCATAACATCCCTCTATTCGTTATTACTGTATATATACAATATAAACAGTAATAACACGTTTGTCAACTTTCACTATGCTTTTCATATAATGAGATGGGTTAAACACCGTTGAAATTTTTGGGGGGATAATGATGATAAGTGATCGAATGCAACAGCTGATCAATAAGTTAATTCAAATTGAATACCAGTCTGCATACTTATATTTAGCCATGTCAAATTACTTCAATCGTTTAAACTTGACTGGTATCGGGCATTGGTTTAGAGTCCAGCATGATGAAGAGCGCGGTCATGCATTAAAATTAATCGACTATTTAACCGACCGTAATGGGGTTGTGCAAATCAAAAATATCCCTGAGCAACCGATCAATTTTGGAAATGCGGTTGAGGCTTTTCAAAAAGTGTTAGCACATGAACAATATGTAACAGAAAATTATCGACAAGCATATACGATTGCCCAACAGGAAGGAGATCAACAAAGTATCGTGATCTTTTTGGAGTTCTTGAAAGAACAAACGGAAGAAGAAGCACAGACTATTACTATTCTGGAAAGATTTCAGCTTGCTGGCAATAACGCATCTGCTGTTCTCTTACTTGATCAAGAACTTGGTCAGCGGGAGCCTAGAGGACAAGGAGGATAATCATTCGCATATCATAAAGGGGCTGTCCTGAAAGGGGATTTTGCTCGCTCTCCGCGAGCCTCCTCTGAGCTCGTTCCTTGCTCCTCTTGGGTCTCGCCTGGCTCGCTGTTTCCGCAGGAGTCTCGCAATTCCCCCCTGATTTATGTTGAAAAAGGACTTTTTAGACATTCCTTTCGATTATTGGAGGATTTTCCTCGTATTCGTCCAGTCGGTTACAACGTCTCGATAATGATTTTGATTAAAAAACTGGGTGGAACAATTGAAGAACAGATTGCGGGACTATTACACGATGTATCTCACACCGCTTTTTCACATGTTATTGACTTTGTTGTTGATCATAAGGAAGAGGATTTCCATGAAACCATTTATAAGAATGTCATTTATAATTCTGAAATACCAGATATACTAAATATCTTAATATTGAAAAGTGATGAATATCAATAACTGGAGTATTTTAGAGAAACCTTTACCGCTTCTTTGTGCTGATAGAATTGACTATACATTAAGGGACATGTATCATTACTCTGATATAAAAAAAGAAGAGATTAATGTATTCTTAACATCATTAGGGATAGTTGAGGATTGTATCTGCATTAAATCTATTGCCTATGGCAGAGTGGTTCACAGATCTATATTATAAGGAGGTTATAGACTTTTTTCTTCATCCATTAAATGTTTACGGGTACAATACGTTAGCAAACACCTTAAAAATCGCTATTGATGAAAATGTGATTTCTCTAAACGATTTTTTATTAGATGACAAAGCAGTTCTAAAAAAATTATTTAGAAGTAACAATCAACAAATAACAAATCTACTAGCCAAACTTCATCCAAATGTAAAGGTAAAAGAAGATGAAGAAGCTTATGACATCCATGTAACTAAAAAACCCAGAATAATTGACCCGCTCGTATGCCTTGATGGTATTCAATTAGAAAAAGCTTCCGAAGTATCGCCAATTGTAAAAAAATTAAATCAAAATGCGATTAAAAAAGTCAATAAAGGAGCATTTGTTAAAGTGGTGAGTAGTTAAAAGCAAGTATTAGCAAGTAGAACCAATGCGCCTATAGGGGGTAGCGTCAGGAAAATGCGGATTTACAACGTTAAGCGCATTTTCCTGAGAACTAGCCTACTCTTAACAACGTTAAGGAAGTTTTAACGGTCTTAGGGAACTTCCTGGTACAACTGTTTTCGAATCAAAGCGATACTCACCCAGCAAATTTATATGTTCCCATCCTAAGGGTAAAATATGGTGTAACAAGACTTTATTAAATTCACCCGTCTTGCTTAAAGTGTTCACAAGGTATAGGGAGACCGATATTCGCTAATTTAAAGATGCTATATGCTGATCAGACATATTGTAACTCCTTTCCAGTGTTTGTGAAGCCTCGTTCAAGTTCCAGCAGTTGTGCTTTCATTTCCATTCCGCCACGATAGCCCGTCAGCGAACCATTTTTGCCGATAACACGATGACATGGAACAGTAATGAGGACTGGATTTGTTCCAATCGCCCTGCCAACAGCCCTAACCGCAGTAGGTTTTAGAATTTGTTGAGCAATATCCGAGTAGGATCGAGTTTGACCGTATGAAATATCACATAGTGCCTTCCATACGGCTTCCTGAAAAGGTGTGCCATGATAAAAGATTGGAATGGTGAACCGATTGAGCTTGCCTTGAAAATAACGAACAAGCTCATCTGCAATGGGTTGCAATTTTTCGTCATCTTGAATCAGGTCGTTTCCAGGCAAGTAATAATTTTTCCATTTCAACAATTCATCGAATGGCTGATTTTGCGATCCGACAAAACATAAGCCATTTTTTGTTGCAGCGATGTGCATTTTCCAGTTTTCATAAGAAAACAAGGACCAATAGAGAGCACTGCTTTTTTTAGTTGCCATTTGAAAACGCCTCCTTCAAATGTTGTCTTTGCTGTTTACGGTAAGCTTCCGGCGTTTGTCCGGTTTTCCTCTTAAACAGCGTGATAAAATATGATGTATTAGAAAGTCCGACAGACTCACCAACTTCAGAAACTGGGTCATCAAAAGTAGTCAATAACATTTTCGCCTTTTCCATTCGAACATGCTGGATGTAGTCCACCGGGGTCATACCTTTGATTTTTTTAAACGTTCTATGTAAGTGATAAGGGGTTCCATGACTCAGAAGCGCAAGGACTTCAAGCGTCAACTTTTCATCGTAGTGGCTATCCACAAATTCAGTTATGAAAGCAATCCACTCCTCATCGGGAAATCTTTTCCAGGTTGGCTTGCACCGCTTGCAGGGACGATAATGTGCCGCTAAAGCTTGATCAGCATTTTCAAAAAAGCCAATATTTTCTCTTTTGGGTACTCTTGATTTACAAGAGGGGCGACAAAAAATCCCTGTTGTTTTCACTGCATAAAAAAATTGTCCATCATAAGAAGCATTATTATTGACAATAGCCTGCCATTGTTCATCAGTAACAGGAACAAATAGAATTGGCTTGTCAGAGTCTGGTTGTTGGTTAGTTTGGTTCGTGTTTGTTTTCCAATCGTATGTCATTTTGAATCACCTCTAGCTTCAGTATAAACCTCGAAATCCTGAAAACAAGATATTGTAAGCATTTTGAAATGTAACAGCAAGATAACGAAATTATAATGACGAGTTGTTATGAAATTCAACTCGTCACAAATATACACTTGGAGGATTGTCGATATAACTGCTAGAGGACAAGGGGATAATCATTCCTATATAATAAAGACCTCCATGTGTTGTGGAGGTCTTTCGATTATTGGAGGATTTTCCTCGTATTCGTCCAGTCGGTTACAAAGACTCGATAAGCACACCTAGACCATTTTGCCTAAGAAAGCTTTTTACAATTTCGTTTGTGAACTGATTCCTTTTATTTGATCGTGTGACAGCAGATATATTGCGAAACAGGTTGAGCCAAAGCCGGCAATGTTGCTATCATTGTCTTCCTGCAACATTGCTTTCTTAGTGATTAATTAGTCGATTTCCAGCTAGCCACATGTATACTGGCAATCTGGTCAACGTCTGATGTATTCGCTTTTCATTTTCCCTCTGCCATTTCCTTTGTTTCTGCAAAACGCTTAATTCGGTCACCGATTTCATCCCGTACTCGCTGAAAAAATGCCCATTTCTCTGCTTCTGTTCCTTCGGCTTTTGCCGGATCATCGAAGCCCCAATGTTCGCGTTTCACGCTCGCTGGTGTTACAGGACATTTGTCTGCTGCGTCTCCGCATAATGTAATGACAAGGTCAGCATTGTTTAAGATATTTTGATCAATGATATCAGACGTTTGTTCAGAAATATCAATACCTGCCTCTTTCATAGCTTTAACGGCATTTGGATTTAAGCCGTGTGCTTCAATTCCTGCGCTGTAGACATTCCACTTGTTCCCTAGATGTTTTTTCGCCCAGCCTTCAGCCATTTGGCTGCGGCAAGAGTTACCTGTGCATAAAAAGTAAATTGTTTTTTTCGTCATTGGTGATCGTCTCCTTTTTTAATGAATGATGAGAAGCCAGATATAAAGCCCGATTAGTGTGATAAAAAGTGTTGGAATTGTCAAGATAATGCCGGTTTTAAAATAAGTTCCCCAAGAAATCTTCACACCTTTCAAGGAAAGAACGTGAAGCCAGAGAAGTGTTGCCAGTGAACCGATCGGTGTAATTTTTGGACCGAGATCAGAACCGATCACATTGGCGTAAATCAATGTCTCCCTGATAAGCCCATCGGTATCTGTGCTTTGAATGGCAAGCGCATCAATCATCACAGTCGGCATATTATTCATAACAGATGACAAAATAGCTGCAATAAAGCCCATACCAATTGTCGCAACAAAAAGACCTTGATCAGCTGTAGCTTGAATCACTTTTGCCAATACATCTGTTAACCCCACATTTTTCAATCCATATACAACGACATACATCCCAATCGAAAAGAAGACGACCGCCCAAGGTGCTCCTTTTAAGACTGCCTTTGTATGAACAACCGGACTTTTTTGTGCAGCAAACAAGAAAAAAATCGCGATTATACCAGCAATGATTGAGACTGGGATAGCAAACAGCTCACTAATGAAATAACCTGCTAATAGAATAGCTAAGATCAACCATGATAAGTGAAATATCTTTTTGTCTTTGATCGCCTCACTCGGTTGTTTGACATCTGTCATGTCATAATGCCGTGGGATGTTTTTTCTGAAATATAGATAAAGAACGATAATGCTTGCAAATAGTGAAAACAAGTTAGGGATCATCATTCTTGTTGCATATTCGATAAAGCCAATCTTAAAGAAATCTGCGGACACAATATTGACTAGGTTGCTCACTACAAGCGGGAGTGATGTAGTGTCAGCAATAAAACCACTTGCGATAATAAACGGAAAAACTAGTTTTTCTTTAAAGTTTAAGGCACGTACCATGGCAAGAACAATCGGTGTTAAGATTAAAGCAGCTCCGTCATTAGCGAAGAATGCCGCAACGATCGCCCCTAACAAAGATACATAGACAAACATCAGAGTGCCGTTTCCTTTGGCCGCCTTGGCCATATGCAAGGCAGCCCATTCGAAAAAGCCAATTGCATCAAGAATCAGGGAAATAATAATAATCGCAATAAAGGCAAACGTTGCATTCCAGACGATCCCTGTTACATCCAAGACATCCTCTATATCAACAACTCCGACAATTAATGCTAAAACAGCTCCGCCACAGGCTGACCAGCCAATTGATAATTGTTTTGGTTGCCAAATGACAAGTGTCAGCGTCATTAGAAAGATGCTAATGGCTAATATCGTCATAGCCATTCCTCCTTACTTGCATAAAACTGGTTTTTCTTTTTGTTTAATGACTTGAAAAAGGTGGTCATGGTCATCGATTTGATTGAGAATCGTGAGCACTAATTCACGCTCTGGAAAATCATCGTTGAGTGAATAAAACCGCCATTGTTCTTTACGTTCTTCCTTGATCAGGTTCGCTTTTTTCAATTTCCGTAAATGCTGGCTTATCGCAGGTTGACTCGTTTCAAACATGTTGACAAGTTGGCAAACACAATAAGGTTTTTGTTGAAGCAACTTCAACATAAGTAATCTAGTTGAATCACATAAAAGCTTCATACAATTCACTGTACATGCTATATCAAGTTTCGTTTGGATGATCATATCATGCCTTCCCTTCCTCCTATTTGAAGTCTGTTCAGTAAATTCATTATATAATCAGTTGCTTATATAATCAACTGATTATTAAAAATCACATCTGTATTATCTTTCCTTGAATTGATAAAAATAATCCGAGTATCAAAAGAAATAAAAAAACCCCTATTTTAAGGGGCTAAATTCTTCAACTAACGGCTTTTTACTAAAAGGTTGACCGCTTCTTCAACCATTTTTCTTGTGTCTTTGCCTGAAGCAATTTCTTCTGTCAGACATTTTTCCAGGTTTGTCGCTACGATGACAGCGATCGTTTTATCAACAGCACTTCTAACTGCAGAAAGCTGTGAAATGACATCTTTGCAGTTTTTTTCTTCATTCATCATCCTGATGACTCCGCCAACTTGTCCTTCAACTCGTTTTAAACGTTTGATGATTTGATCATTATATTCCATAACGAACACTCCCACTACAATATTTCGCTTATTTTATCTATTATACACAGAAATCTCGTATACACATACTCCTTTAAGTAGTTCTTAATAAGATTCCTAGTCTATTGTACGAATAAGATAAAGGCGACGTTTAAAACGCCGCCCATCAGGGGAAAATTACTGTTTTTGAATCCAAAATTTGAAGATCCCGTTTTCTTCTGTATGTTTGACTAATTCATGCCCAGCTGATTTGGCCCAAGCCGTTAAATCACTTTTTGAGCCTTTATCAGTTGTGTGAATTTCGAGAATCTCCCCGCTATTCAGTTCATCCATTGCTTTTTTTGTTTTAATGATTGGCATTGGGCATGCTAAACCTTTGGCATCTAATTGAGTTGTTGATTTCATGTGTATCCCTCCGTCATATGTTTTCTGGGCCTGCAACAGCGCAGCGATTCGGCCCAATTTCCATCTCTATTTGTTCATCAAAAGAAGGTGTGATTTTTCCTTGGTTGATTAGCCGAATCTCTTGATAATGATTAGGTTGTGGTGGTAGATTTTCAGTAACTATTTTCTGAAATTCTTGTTCATCTTGGATGTTGAGACCGGTATTCCATGTAAATAAATCTTCTAAACGTTTGGCTACTTCGCCACGTTTTCCAAGTTCTGAAATAGTACCGAAGTGTGCTGGTAGAACAATCATTTCTCCAGAAAGCTGTTGATAACGTTGATATAGAGTTGTTCTAAGATCACCAGCTAGTTCTTCCGCTTTTCCAGCTAGATCTGGGCGACCAATTGATTCAATGAATAAGCTATCTCCTGTCATAAGAAATTGCCCGTCAATGATCAAAGACGTACTACCGCTTGTATGCCCAGGCGAAGAGATAGGTTCAACTTTTGAACATCCAATTGTGATATCATCGCCTTCCTCTAGTTTGTGATAGGCAAATGTAATCTCACTAGCATCTCTTTCCGGAATGTAATAAGCTGCTCCTGTACGTTCCGCCAACATGCGTCCACCGGAAATATGGTCAGCATGTAAATGAGTATCAATTGTTGCGACGATTTTGGCCCCTCTTTGTTTGGCAAACTGTTCAAAAACTTTGGTTGTTCTGATTGGATCAATGACAACCGACTCTTTAGCTGATTCGACATAGTATGATAGACACCCTTTTCCAATTCGGATGAATTGGAAGATTTCTCCTCCGTTTTGTAAGTCACCGATTTTAACCGGTTCAAGATGTTCACTCCATGCGATCATCCCGCCTTTTAAGTAATAAAGGTTAGTAACACCTTTTTGCGCAAGCATATCTGCGAGAACAATTGAAGAACCTTCTTTAGCGCATACAACGATAATCTCTTGATCTTTCGGAAGTTCTCCTAATATAGAGTCGACACCATCTAACATGTCATAGTAAGGGACATTGATCATTTCAATGCCTTCTCCTTCAATTTTCCACTTAGAATAATCGTTTGAATTGCGTACATCTAAAATAAAAAGAGATTTTTTATTGATGATTTTTTTCGTTAGCTCAGTAGATGTTATGGCTTGACATGCTGTTGGTACATTGGTTTGTTTGGATGCTGTTTTCCCTGTCCATTCCCCCATACCAGGTACTACATTCATTAACTTAGTAAATCCGTGATTCGCCAATAATTGTGTTGCCATTCCACTTCGCTTCCCTGAATGACAGATCACATATATTTCATCATCTTTATTCAGTTCATCCAATCTCTCCTTTATTTCGCTTAAAGGAATATTTACTGCATGTGGGATATGACGATCTTCATATTCGTCAATCTCGCGTACATCAATAATATTCAATATTTCGCCCTGTTCTACTTTCGCTTCAAACGTTTGTAGCGCCATGACTGGCACATCATCTGTAATTTGTTTTGTTGTTTCTCGATTTTTCCTGAAAAAATGTTTCAAAATATCTCCCTCCTTTTTTATAATACAAATACGTGTAAGGGTATAAAAATAGCTTAAATAAATAAGTTAATCTGTCCCTCAGAAGCTTCGCCTAAATACGCTGCGACACCGCCAAATTCAGTACCGTCGATCAACTCTTCTTGTTTAATACCCAATAAATCCATTGTCATTGTACATGCCATCAGCTTAACTCCCTGCTCGTTCGCCAGTTCGATTAATTGCGGCAATGATAGGGCATGGTGCTTCTTTATGACGTGTTTAATCATCTTTGGACCTAAACCAAGCATATTCATTTTTGATAATGGTAGATGATCAGCACTTTTTGGCATCATCCAACCAAACATTTTTTCAATAGCTCGTTTTGCAATTGGTGTTTTAATATTTTCTTTTTTTAAGGTGTTCAGTCCCCAAAATGTAAAAAAGATCGTTACTTCATGGTCATATGCAGCCGCTCCATTTGCAATGATAAATGCTGCCATCGCTTTATCATAATCACCGCTAAACAAGATGATATTGGTTTTTTGGTCTGGCATCTTTTCACCCTCTCTTTCATACCTATACGGGTATATTAATATACATATAGGGGTATGTCAATGTTTTTTTCCTATGAAAACAGGATACGGTTCTTGTTTGGTTCATCACTTATCATCAAAGTGATCAAACGAAAAAAGGCGGCCGATTATTTGGGCAGCCCTAAAGTTTTTAAAAACAACTATACATTAAGTGTTTCTTATGGTTGTTATTAATATTGGAGATAAAAATCAAGTCTCTGCACGATCAGCAACTTTGAAGGTATCACTTTGAGTATCACTTATTGTTGTTATTGCACCAACTGCTATACCCGTTAAAAGAATTGCACAAATAAACATTTCTTTCATAAAGATTCTCCCCTTTCAATTTGGCGCTTCGCTTCATTTGCTTGCCGATAAAACTCAGCTGCTCCCCAAGCATCTGATCGGCTGAACAGAATGTCACCTACCGATTCACCGTAATGCTCTTTTTCAGCATAAAAGTTTTTTTCATTGAAGAAATCGAATGCTTCCCTCACTTTATTTAAATTATCTTCAAGAAACAACCCCTCAACGATTTTTAATTTGGCTAGGATTAATTTATTGTTATCTTTTTCAGCTATATGCTTTGCTTTGTTAAAATAATTCCTTGACCCTATATAGTCTTTTTGTTTTCCTTTGATTGTAAGCAATGAGGTGAAATGCCTTAGCCATATAGTCAAAATTTTGAGGACTGGTTATTTCTAGAGATTTACAAAGGAGAATTACTGATTTTTCGAGTTCTTCCATCTTATGATAACACAAGGCAAAATTATACAGTGAAGAACGAACTAAATGTTCACGGTTTTTTTCTTCTTTACTTAACTTGTTCGCTGATATAAATGCTTTTTCTGCTTTCTGTAGGGCTTTGTCATATTTATGACTGTCTAATAAGTTTCCGAATATTACGAATTGACAACGCACTAATTGAACACCATAAATATTTTTTCCATCCGCTTCGGATTGATCTTTAAATAATCTATATGCTTTCAGCATAGCTCATTGAAAAATGTGTTTGCTTCATATGATAATAAACTTCAGCGATTTTAAAATAAAACTCAGCTTGCTCAAGCATCGCATCTGCCCCTAACTTATCAAGGCATTTTTCTGCTTGTGTATAATATCTTAATGAATGGGTAAATTCCATCTGTCTGAAATAATACATTCCTGAAAAGAAATAATAATAGTACTCAAGCATCCCATTCAGTTTTTTGTTATTCATAGAATCTACAATATGATCATACTTCATATGTAAATCTTCCACGGAGTTAGGAAACAAATATGACATCATCATATTGTGCCTAAATTCTAATAATTGATAATAGAGTAGAGCATCTTGATTTTCTTCCATCTGCTTTATTTCTTTCTCCACTTCTTTTTTAGCACCCTCTGCCCCTGCTGGATCATTCTCTTTCATCCGCTTATACCAAAAGTTCATTTTTACAGCCACTCAGTCGTAAGGAATCACTAAATGATCTTCCAACTATCCCCCTCCCTTTTTCCACATATTTAACATTGTACCATGATATAGGATGTTGAAAATACATTTAAAAGAAATAAACCTGAATAAGAATCACTAGGTTTAGGGAAATATTTAAGAGGAGCTTAACAGAGCCAAAGGCTGACCCCTCTATTTTTTGGGACTACACTTAAAGAATGTCTATTCTTCCTCGTCTTTTTCAACCTCAAATCCCTGAATTTGACCAAGTAACTCCTTTTCACTCTCAGAAGAAAGTAAAAATCCTCCCATCTCTTCATGTGTCGTACAGGTAAACCATTCAATATTGTTTTTTATAAATGTTAAGTCTTCTGGTAATGGTGCTACCCAGTCATATAAGGAGTTCGATAATTGTTGTAGCAATTGACAAGTATCTTGATTTGCCTTAATGACATACACAGTAACAGCTGGACCTCTTGTTATTGTCTGTGCCCATTGGTTTGTTTTATATGTTTCAATCACATGAGATTGAAACTTTTCGAGGACCTCGTGATTGTAGTCGAATTCTTTCATTGTCACAAAGTAAAACTTATCAGAGTGATCACACAATACCTTTATGAAATGTCGATAAGTCTCACCTGTAGGATTTTTCATTAGATGCCAATACTCCATTTTGCAACCTCTTTCATGGGGATTTTTTTAGAGAGAAAAACTATCCGTTCACTACGTATATCTGTATGTTTTATTTTTTTTACAGCATATTTCTACTCCCGAGTATCCGAAATGTTAGGCAATTACTTCAACTGAACATGCTGGCATCAACCACAACTGTTTTTTTACTAGTTGATTTCATCATCTTCCCAATAAAATGATGATCTTTTAGATAAAATAGTAAAAAATATATGAAGGCAGGCGGGATTAAATTGAAGATCACGATCATGACATTCAACATTCACCACGGGAAAGGCATCGATAAGCGGCTTGATCTTGAGAGAATTGCTGATATTATTGCAAAAAGTGATGCTGATATTATCGGTCTGAATGAAGTCGATAAACATTTTTCAAAAAGAAGCGGGTATCAGGATCAAATCAATTACCTTGCAGAACGATTAAAGATGAATCATGCATTTAGTCCGTCATTATCAAAGCCCTCTAAAGATGCCCCCACAGAGAGACAATACGGAAATGGTCTTCTAACCCGTTTTCCAATTATCACAGTAAAGAACCACTTATTAAGTTTTGGTCCAAAGTTTCATGAAGGAAGGTCTGTTCTTGAAACTGTTATGCAAATTGGGGAAAAGCGTCTGTTCATTTTTGTGACACACTTGAGCTTAAATCCTTTTTTCCACCGTAAACAAACAGACTTTATCATTGAAAGAATGAAACAGCTTGATGAGCCGGTCATTGTATTGGGAGATTGGAATATGAATCCGAATTCACGAGGCTGGACAAGGATGGCTGAGAAGCTTGGCGATAGTTGGAATCAGGCTGGAGCTGGTCAAGGTTTCACATACCCGTCACAGCGTCCGAGAAAACGGTTAGATTACATTTTTGCCAGTCCTTGTCTTCATGTAGTACATACTGAAGTGATCAACTTGAATCCTCAAGCTTCCGACCATTTACCAGTCAAGTCTGTTATGATCTTATGAAGGACGGTGTCCTCAGGCTGTCCTTCACTAGTCACTTGAGCCACGGCATTTCAGGAATGAGAGCGGGAGTATTGTAAATATTAGCTCTTAATTTGTCCTTGATTCCAAGCGGATTTTTGTTTAAATCCTTTAAGCTAAAATGAATACTGCCTAAGCCATTCACTGAGCGGTTTAATGCAATCTGTCTCGGATACTCATCAGGATCAGACCAAGCAGAATCGTAATTATTATTAATCTTATAGGCTGCTTGTCCAATATATAAATGAACGGGGTGCCCTTTAACTTCATTTGTCCACCAATCTACTAAAATATGATAGGATGCGGGCGCAAAATTGATGCTCCAATAGATTTGTGGTGCGATATAATCAATGTATTGCTTTTGAATCCAGTCTCTTGTGTCAGCATAAAGATCATCATAGTTTGTTACTCCAGCCTTTGTGTTTGAACCGGTTGGATCATTAGCTATGTTTCGCCAAACACCAAATGGGCTAATTCCAAATTTGACTAACGGTTTTTCTTTCTTGATCATTTCACCTATTTGTTTGACGAGCTGACTGACATTGTCTCTTCGCCAATCAGCAATATTTGAAAAACGGTCTTTACCATATCGTGCAAATGTATCAAGGTCAGGAAAGTCTTTGCCAGCGATTTTATAAGGATAAAAGTAATCATCCATGTGTACGGCATCAATGTGATAATTTTTAACGACTTCTTCGATTCCTGCGATAATAAAATGTTGGACTTCTGGAATACCAGGATTGTAATAAAGCTGATTGCCATATGCGACAACCCAATCAGGGTGTTTTTTCGCGGGATGATCGTTTGAAAGTTTTGCTAAATCTGTATGGTGCATTGTGATACGGAATGAGTTAAACCATGCATGAAATTCAAGGCCTCTACGATGTGTTTCTTCAAGTAAAAACTGAAGCGGGTCATAACCAGGGTCTTTTCCTTGAACACCTGTTAAATATTCTGACCATGGTCCATATACTGAAGGATAAAATGCATCAGCGGTTGGTTTAATTTGAACAACAACAGCGTTCATTCCCATCTCCACTACATCATCCAACAGTTTGATGTACTCTTTTTTTTGTTGTTCGGGTGAGAGACCTTTTTGCGAAGGCCAGTCTAAATTTGTGACAGTGGCGATCCAGACTCCGCGCATTTCTTTGATTTGGCTGTTTTTGCTCATTACACCATCCCCTTTTTTCTACTATGATATGAAGAAAGACCAAGACATATTAGTGTCTTAGCCTTTGGGATGAAAAATTTCTTTGACCTGCTTCATTAAGAATTGGATGAATGTCTCATCTCGAACTAACCATGCCGCATAATGCCGTTTAATAAAATACTCTGCCTCTTCAAATGAGTCGAAGGTTTCTGGGTGTGTGACACCGTTTAACTGGATGTTCCAACCATCTTCACAAGAAAAAAGATAAAAGCGGTCTTCTTCTCTATTTACATAAAGAGAACCAGAGTCAGACGCTTTCAAATTATAAATATTTTTAAAAGCATCGGTTCTAACTGGTTCAAGCTGAAATGGTTCAGAGACATAAAGTTTGAACACTTCATTGGTTAATGGGCATCCGGATGCCTTCGCATGGCCACCTCCGCCAAATGTGGCGGCGATTTCTGAGACATCGATTTGGTCATGGATCGTGCGAAGGCTGACCTTTTTTCCACCCGGATTTAAAATTGCGATATAATCAAGGTGGGGGTTGTCTTTACCAAGTTCATTTCCTACCTCTGAATGATAGTTTTCCGCATAGACAATTCCAACGCAGTGTCCATTAATAAACGTTTGAACGATTTCCCGTCTTTTCCGACGAATGTATCGTTCAATTTTTTCTTCTTCCATATCGAGAATTTTTTCTTCGAATTCATTAAATGAAAACTGTTCGTTTTCTTTTAGACGGCGAATCATTTTTTCTTCAAATTCATCAATGGAAACCATAAAAAACAAATCATTCAACCGTTTTGCCTGAAGATCTTCTGTACGTTCCCATTCCCATGTATCATATTTCCGAACAAGCTCGACAAATTGATCCAATGCCTTCGTTTTTGTAAGTAGGCCGTTCTCAATTAAGTATTCGTAAAAAAGAGAAGTGGCTGATGCAAGTCGTCCATCTTCGTAGTCTACTTTGACGAGTCCCCATGGATACTGATTAAAATGCAGCGCTGTTTTATGGTGATCAATCAGTTTGATTTTGCCGCCTGACTCTGCATAGTCATTCAACCGTTTTTCGTTGTCTTGATGTACAGATAAATCTGTGATAAATAGACCTTCTTGGGTTTTTCGTCTATTTTCAACAGCACTCAAAAACCTTTCCACTTGGATGTCTAAACTTGTTACAGAATTGTAGCGAACGTCCACCTGTTCGCCAAAAGCTATTTTTGCGATAATTCCGCAGCCAACTCCATCTAAATCATTATGTGAATATACATAGTACATGGCACTGTCCACCTCAATTTTGTTGTCTTTCCTCTGTTTTACTATTGTAAAAAAACTGCAAGTTTATGCAAGTCTTAAAAAAAGACAGCTTCCCTTTTCGAGAAGTCTGTCATTGAGAAATGTTCAAATGAGCGGTTAACAGTTTGTGAGCATGTTCAACACGTTCTTCGCTAGGAGGCTCGATTCCTGCTAAAGGATATTCGAGTCCAAGTGCTTCCCATTTGTAGACACCTAACTTATGATAAGGAAGCACCTCGACCTTCTCAACATTTGCAAGTGTTCCAATAAACTGGCCGAGTTCAGCTAAATCTTCATCAATGTCTGAGATCGTGGGAACCAAGACATGACGAATCCAGACAGGTACCTGATGATCGCTCAGAAACCGAGCGAAATCCAAAATATGGTCATTTGGCATTCCTGTCAGTTTCATGTGTTTTTTTCGGTTAATGTGCTTTAAATCAAGTAATACAAGATCCGTATACTGAATCAATTCTTTGATTTGTTCTTGAAACGCTGAAGCATTGGAATAACATCCCCCTGATGAATCAATCGCTGTGTGAATCCCTGTTTTTTTACATTTTTTAAATAACTCTATTAAAAATGGGATCTGTAAAAGGGGCTCGCCTCCACTGACAGTGATTCCTCCGCCAGAGGATTGAAAAAACGGGAGATATGTTTGAATATCATCAACAATTTCTGAAACAGACATTTGTTTTCCTGTTCCGATTTCCCAAGTATCAGCATTATGACAAAATTGGCAACGCAATAAGCATCCTTGTGTAAAAATGATATAACGTATACCCGGTCCATCGACCGTACCGAATGTCTCAATAGAATGAATGTTTCCTTTCATGAGCGTGAGCACCTCTTTGTTTAAAAACGGAGCGTCGGAAAACGCTCCGTTTTATCTATTACATAGATTCGTGGAACGTACGGTTGATGACATCTAGCTGCTGTTCTTTTGTCAACTTAATAAAGTTAACGGCATAGCCTGACACACGAATCGTTAATTGCGGATATTTTTCAGGATGATCCATTGCATCAAGCAATGTTTCTCTGTTAAACACGTTTACATTTAAGTGATGTCCTTCTTTGTGAGCATAGCCGTCAAGAATGCTAGCTAAATTTTGTGCTCTGCTTGCTTCATCTTTTCCTAGCGCTTTTGGTACGATAGAGAACGTGTTAGAAATCCCATCCATTGAATAGCTGTAAGGCAATTTTGCGACTGAAGAAAGGGATGCAAGTGTACCTTTTGAATCACGTCCATGCATCGGATTTGCACCTGGCGCAAATGGTTCACCAGCTCGGCGCCCATCAGGTGTATTGCCTGTTTTCTTACCGTATACAACATTTGATGTTATCGTTAAAATCGACATCGTATGAATGGATTGACGATATGTTTGATGTTTACGCAATTTTTTCATAAAACACTTAACAAGATCAACAGCTATACGATCAACTCTATCATCATTATTTCCGTATTTAGGGAAATCGCCTTCTGTTTCAAAATCAACGGCAAGACCATTTTCATCACGAATGACTTTCACTTTTGCATGTTTGATAGCGCTTAATGAATCAGCGACAACACTTAATCCAGCAATACCTGTTGCCATCGTCCGCATAATTTCAGTGTCATGCAAGGCCATTTCAATTCTTTCATAACTATATTTATCATGCATATAATGTATCACGTTTAGTGTATTAATATACAGACCGGCCAGCCATTCCATAGTTTGATCAAACTTTTGCATGACTTCATCATAGTCTAATACATCGGCAGTGATAGGTGTCATTTCCGGACCGACTTGAAGCTTGTGTTTTTCATCTTTTCCACCATTAATAGCGTAAAGCAGCGCTTTTGCTAAATTGGCACGAGCCCCGAAAAACTGCATTTGTTTACCGATTTCCATTGCAGAAACACAACATGCGATTCCGTAATCATCACCATATTCAGGACGCATAATGTCATCATTTTCATACTGGATGGAGCTTGTCTTAATAGACATCTTTGCACAATAATTTTTAAAGTGTTGTGGAAGTCTGACAGACCAAAGAACAGTTAAATTCGGTTCTGGTGCAGGACCGAGATTATCAAGCGTGTGCAGGAACCGGAAAGAGTTCTTAGTGACAAGCGGACGTCCATCATGTGCCATTCCACCAATTGATTCTGTAACCCAAGTGGGGTCACCGCTAAATAATTCATTGTAATCTGGTGTACGGGCGAATTTGACCAGGCGCAGTTTCATAATAAAATGGTCAACTAGTTCTTGTGCTTCTGTTTCTGTTAATATACCATTTTGTAAATCTCTTTCAATATAAATATCTAAGAAAGTGGACACTCTGCCTAAGCTCATTGCTGCACCATTTTGTTCTTTAATGGCTGCCAAATATCCGAAATAGAGCCATTGGAATGCTTCAGCAGCATGATTGGCTGGTTCTGAAATATCAAAGCCATAGCTTGCAGCTAATGTTTTTAATTCAGTCAATGCACGAATTTGTTCAGAAAGTTCTTCACGAAGGCGGATGTTTTCTTCAGACATAATCGGTGTTGTACCAGCTAAGTCTTTTTTCTTTTCTTGAATTAAGAAATCTACACCATAAAGAGCGACGCGGCGGTAATCACCAATGATACGTCCACGGCCGTAAGCATCAGGTAAACCTGTGATGATCCCAACTTTTCTAGCAAGTCTCATTTCATCCGTATATGCATCAAAAACCCCTTGGTTGTGTGTTTTACGATATTCTGTGAAAATTCTTTCGACTTCTGGATCAAGCTCATACCCATAAGACTCACAGGATTGCTTTGCCATACGAATTCCGCCAAAAGGTTGAAGTGAACGTTTGAATGGTTCATCTGTTTGGACACCGACTACTTTTTCAAGTTCTTTATTCAAAAACCCAGGATCGTGGGATGTAATTGTGGAAACGTTTTCAGTATCCATATCAAGAACACCGCCATTTTCCCTTTCCTTTTTCGTTAAATCCATTACTTGGTCCCATAATTTTGTGGTAGATTCGGTTGGAGATTCTAAAAATGATTCGTCTCCCTCATATGGATGGAAGTTGCTTAAAATAAAATCGCGGACATTTACCTCTTTTTGCCATACGTTTGTTTTAAAATCATTCCATTGTTTCATTTTTATCCACCTCTTTTTATTGTTAAAAAACTTGTATAACAGATTATGCATTTACATCATAATATTAATATAACAGATTTGAATGTGAAAAAGATCACATAATTTGTGAAAATCGTAACAAATTTAAGGACTTTTTATGAATTAAAGCGATTACAAAGTTGGTTTTTATGTGTAAAAATAAGGATATTACAAAAATCTGTACTATAATAATCTAAAATCCATACCAAACTGTTATACAAAAACAAGCACCTAATATATGTCATTTGGTGGATAAAAAAGCCGGAAAAATGCCGGCTTCCTTCACTTTTAACTAAGTCCGACTGACTTTGTTTCGTTTCCGAATTTCTCCAAGGTGCTTTTTAAGACATAACGTCCTGCGGGAAGCAACGGAAATTTATAACAACCAGTTGGATCGACAGGTTTTGTTTGAAGTAAAACACCTGATTGGTCATAAAGATGAATATAATGCTGCTGGTTTGTTAATTGTTTTCTCAGTTCCTCATGAATTCCCCCTGATAATGTAAAACTTGGTTCAACGGACTTGATCGTTTTGAACTGGCTGAGTATTTCTCGTTCTATATGTTGTTTATCTTGCACTGGACGGTTTTTTGTTTGTTGATACAATTTTTCAATTGATTTAATATGACGATCGATATCCCAATATTTAATCGCTTTCCTCAATGCCTGTTTTCCTATTTGTGAGCGGATCGAGTTGTGATCTAGCAGATACCGTAGTTTTTCTGCTAGTGCTTCGCTATCAGCTGACGGAACGATCAAACCATCAGCTCCATCTGTAATGATTTCTTTAATACCGCCAACATTTGTGGCGATAACAGGTTTTGCGGAAAACTGTCCTTCCAGTATGGCGAGTGGAAATGTGTCATGTAATGAAGGTAAGACAATAATATCACTTTTATTCATGAGATGTGGAATATCATTTCGTTTTCCAAAAAAAGAAATGATAGAGCTAATTCCGAGATTGTTTGCTAATTGTTGAAGTGCGGTACGATCTGGTCCCTCTCCTGCTAGGAGACAACGGAAATCTTCCCTTTCTTGACTTAGTTTCCAGAGCGCTTTTAATAAGTAACGGTGGCCTTTTATGGGAACCAGTCTTGCAGGACAAAGAATCCTTTTTTTGTCTTCACCTGTTTGCGAGATCTTGCTTATCATAAATGGCTCTTTGTTTATTCCATAAGGAATAATCTTAATGATCGACGGTGTGACACCGATTTTGATTAACTGCTTTTTGAGCCAGTCACATGGAACGGCAACAATATCGCCTGACATCGCCCCTGCATATTCTTCAGTTTTCATGTATTGTTGTTCTTGACGGCTTTTCGCGTAAAACTCTTTTGTTATTTTTGATTCATGATATTTGAAGTTATGAAGCGACACAATTAATGGTGTATGGGAAGGTTTGGAAAGGGCAATTGCTCTTGCTGTCATAAAATCATGACAGTGAATCAGATCATATTCGTTTAAGTCAAGTTGTTTAATCGCTTTTTCCAAACTAAGGCGCTCCATTTCACGCCAGAAGATCCAGAGCGGATACTTAGTCGAATAAGATGTCTGAAAACGATCAATCAGAGTGTTTTTGATCTTGTACTTATTGATTTTTTGCTGATTGGCAATCTGGATGTTCAGCCAGTCCTTGTCATGGGATAACAAATCGACAGTGTGCCCTTTGTCTTGTAACATTTTCCGTAGTGTATCGATATAAATGGATGGACCATTTGAATGTGGAGAGTATCGATAATATACAAACAATAGTTTCATATATTTCCCCCTTGCCTGTCGGTCAGTTAGAAACCAATCTCTTATCATTATATGGCCAGTATTGAAAATAGTACGTCAGAATAAACGGATTTTATAAATGAAGTTAGTGGACTCAAAAAGAATTCCACTAACTTGGATTGTGTGTCATAGAGATATTTATTGAGCTGCTAAGATTTCAACTAGTTTGTCTTCAATGTCTTTGCCTTTGTCTTCATCTATTAGTTGATTTAAGATGATGGAGAAAATCAGAGTTTTACCGCTTTTCGTATCGACATAGCCTGATAATGAGCTGACAGTTGCAAGAGAGCCTGTTTTTGCTCTTACTTTCCCTTTCACAAGCGGATTTTTCAACCGATTTCGTAATGTTCCGCCCACCATTCTGTCGCTCTTTCCCCCAACTGGCAATGAATGAATAAAAGTGGAAAACCATTTTTCGCCTTGAGCAATATACAATAGTTTTGTGATTTGATCTGCAGAAACTGAATTAATATGCGAGATTCCAGATCCATCTCTCAAAAGTAATTGCTTTGTATCAAGCCCTAATCTATCTAGTGTTGTGTTTAACACTTCAAGACCTTTTTCCCAGCTGCCTTCATGTTTGACCGTCTTTCCCATTTCTTTGACTAATGTTTCGGCATGACCGTTATTGCTCAGTTTCATGAAAGGAATCATAAGCTTTGCAAGCGGTATCGATTGATGAACGGTAATCTGTTTTGCTTTCTTCGGTGTAATGCCAATCTTTTGTTTTCCGATCAGGCGAATACCTTGTTGGTGAAGAGCTTGTTTAAATAAATCAAGTGCATAGTGGGAAGGTTCCCATAGTGCGACCCATTTTCTTATTTTTGCAGTCTCTTTAGGAATCGTTCCATTCATTTCAATCATATTAGTTCCATGCAATCTTTCTATGTTGATTTTTTTCTTTTCTTTAGTTGTGCCGGTTTTAGCATTGTTAATGATCTTGACTTTATCTGTTTGCGGCTGAAATGTGACTTTCGGTTTTTGACCTGCCAGTCTGCCAGGACTTATTTCTAAAATAACAGTCCCAGCATCATAATCTTCATTTGGGGAAGCAGTTAAAGCAGAGACTTGGGCTCCATAATATTCGTCTTCATCATCCCAGGTAAGATCAGCAGAATAGCGGACATCATCATACCATGAGTCATCCCCAATGAGATTTCCAAAGATGGTTGTTATTCCTTTTTTGCGAATCTTTTCAGCTATTCGTTTGAAATCAGCTGCTAACAGAGTTGGATCACCTTTTCCTTTTAAGTAAAGATCTCCTTTTAGACTGTTACCGATCTGACGTCCGTCAGATAAAACCTCTGTCTGAAATGAATAATCTTCCCCTAACACAGAAAGAGCAGCCGCAGCTGTTAAAATCTTCAAGTTTGAGGCAGGTCTAAGACGGACATCTCCCAGATGATTGTATAAAATTTCACCGGATGAAGCAGATCTAATGCTGATTCCGACAAGCGTTCCTTGTAAAAGAGGATCATGTTTTAGAAGTGGATCTATTTGATCTGATATTTTATTGTTAGTTGCTGAGGCGGGTTTATCCTTATGTATACCAGAAACAAGCGCAAAAACAAACAACATGCAGATGCATAAACTAGCTTTAAAATGTTTGGTCATCCCATTTCCCATCCTTTTTCCTATGTTGTCGTAATTTATGTCAAAAACGAGATTTGTATACTTGTTTTTGATTAGGATTGTTGTTGTCATGGTCAACAGCAAATGCGAATATCACTTTAAACATATATAAACACAGTAAACAAGAGAGAATAGCGGGAAGTAATTGGAATAAGAGAAGAATGCATATACTGGAAGTCACCAAAAAAGCAGCTATGGTTCTTTGTCCTGGATGTTTTACCAAATGATTAACAAGCAGTGCAGATGTGATGGTATATCCCCAAACAGAAAGGCATATCCAGATATAGGGAACAAAGAGAAAGCCTAACACGATTGGTTGAAGATGAATTGAAATAAAAATAAGCCGGACTTTAGCATTTTGTTGATAGTAATGATTGGTTGATGATGTGAAATTTGCAAGCACCCCTCCTGTAATATCAAACGCTAATATGGCAAGCAGCATACTTTTCCAAACATCAAGATGAAGCCATTGCGAAGATGTCACAGTTAAAATCAATGCAGACATTCCAATTCCAAACAAAAGTGTTAAACATAAATCTAACAAAAAAATTTTTTTGCCAAAAAACTCGTGAAGTATTGCCGGTACTTTTAACATTTTCATTGTTCTCATCCTCTCTATCTAACTAACATGTTAGTTCATTTTGAAATATGTCATGGAGCCGTCAAATTTAAGGCATAAAAAAACACCACTTATCGTTTAAAATGATAATAAGTGGTGCATGATTTAACTAATTAATAAACTAAACTGAAAAGACCTTTAATATGTGATAAATAACGGACATTGCTTGCTTCTTTCATTAAAGAAGCAGGCATACCTTTAAGAGATGTTGCGTTTGCACCGATAAGAGCGACTGCATCTTTACGTCCAAGACTTGCAAGTGTCCCGGAGTTTACAGGATTGAATGATTCTAATGATTTATTTTCTAAATATGCATATAGATTATAGCCAATTAACTCACCCATTTGCCATGCAATTTGTGCTGTTGGCGGGTATGGACGATCATTGGGACCAAAGACAACAGCGCTGTCTCCTGCAACAAATACATTTTCATGAGATGTAGATTGAAGAAAATCATTAACTGTCGCACGTCCGCGATTGACTTCAAGTCCTGATTGGCCAACAAGAGGGTTTCCTTGGACACCACCTGTCCAGACAAACGTATTCGTAACAATTGTTTGACCGTCTTTCAATTCAACAGTATTTCCTGTGACATTTGTAACAGGCAGACCTGTTAAGAATTCTACACCGCGTTTTTCAAGGCTCGCTGTTGCACGTTCAATCAGTTCATCAGGAAGAACCGGCAGAATTTTAGGACCTGCTTCAACCAATTTCAACTTGATTTCTTTAGGGTCTACACCATGACTTTTTGCAAGGTTAGGTAAGATATCAGCAAGTTCACCGACAAGTTCAACACCTGTTAAGCCGCCGCCTCCAATTAAAATCGTTGCATCAGCTTCATTTTTTGTTTTAGAGTACTCGCGCACTCGTTCTTCAACATGTTGAAAGATCTTGTTCGCATCATTTGCCGATTTCAGCACCATACTGTTTTCTTCAAGTCCAGGAATACCAAAGTAGGCTGTTACAGAACCAAGTCCGACAACAAGTGCATCATATGTTAAAGAAGTGCCATCAGAAAGTGAAACTTCTTTTTGATCAGCTGAAAAAGAAGTGACTTTTGCAATTTTCAGATCGATATCTTTTCCTTTAAAAAGTTTTGTAAGCGGCATAGCGATCGCTTTTTCGGACACATTTCCAGCCGCAAGGCGATGCAATTCTGTAATAATTTGGTGAGTTGGGTATTGGTTAACTACCGTAATTTTTGCTTGTTCTTTGTTGTAATATTTACGAACTGTTAATGCAGATAATAATCCGCCGTATCCAGCGCCTAAAATGACAATATGTTTTGACATCATGTATCCTCCGTCCTTATTGTAAATGTATTCTGAAGGTTATTGTTGTTTTTGATTTTCGCGCTCTGACAAGATTTGCAGATAAGATTGGGCAAAGCGGAACATTTTTTGTGCTTGTGGATCTTTTAGCATTCTTAACAAACCAAATAGACCGATCACCTCATTGTTTTGCTCTGCGCGGTCTTTTGCTTCAATTGCTGTCTGTGCGATATCTTTTGCCTTATCTTTTACCGGCTCAAGTATTTCAGTAATGGCACCAACAGTATCATTTTTTAATACCTCATCAGTTGCAACTGATTGTGCAAAATCATAAGATTTTGTTAAAATGTTTACCAGTTCAGTCAGCTTTGGTAGCTGATCAACTAAAACGGTTAAAGATTCTTGTACTTCGGGCTTTAACAGCTGATCAATGAGATCACGTTGGCTTTGATTGACAGATTCTTTTGTTTGATCAATTGTTTCCGGCATAACAAATTCTCCTTTACGATAAAAAATATGCTGTTCTTTTGAAGGTAAGCTAGTTTGTGAATTTTTGCACAAACTATGCCATGCGCCTTCTTATTTTTTTGCTGTTTTCAGTTCACTAAAAACTTGCAAGCTATTTTACTATTAAATGATAACATTTTTTGAACAAAAAATGAACGCGATTGTTTAGAAAATGTAATAAAATTATTAAATCCTTGATTTATAAGGGGTGTTTAATTCCTTTTATTCCCTTAATTGTGACATTTGCAATGACTTCCCCCTTTTTTTAGTTCCTTTCGGTAAGGCAGGAGAAAACATTATTAGCATAATATAATAAATATATTAGTTTACATAATATATTTATGGTATATAAATAAGATGGTTAATCTTCATCTTTTACATCTGGATCTTCAGGAATTGGTTCGCGAAGTATTGCTTCAATTAACTCTTTATACTTTTCCATTTGTTCTAAGTGAGTATTAAACTGCTCTTTGTAGATTAAATACTGCTCTCCATCATGAATGAAGCGGATTTTCTTCTCGTTCATGAGCTGTTTGATATAGGCTTCTGTGGCTGATAAATATTGTGCTGTTTCTTTAATTGTTAAATACATCGTTTGATTTCCCTTTCTAGTTGCTGTCGGCTCAAATCCCGGCAGCTGTCTGATGTTTTATGAAGGATTTGTTGTTATACATCTTTTCTTTTTGTTCTAATGTTGTCTTTCGCTTTTAAACGTATGTTATTTTTTCGAAAAAACATTCTGCTCGAAAGTAAGAATCTTTAAATGAAAGATGCAGTTGATTGAGAGTACAAGCAAATAACAATCGGATCTGTTCAACATGACTGGATAGTCTCATTTATTTTCAATTTCTAAAACAGATTATACATTCTATTATACTTATTTCAAAATGGAGCTCAATGAAACCAACCTCTGGATTTCATGCAAATTCAATTCAGTTACATTCATCGGATTCCCTCACCCTACAGAAAGACGGTGGTGGTATCACAACGTCTTAGCAACCTTTTTCATGATTGCTGCATGTTTATGCTTCCCTTGTTGTCTTATATTAAAAAGAAATAAACCTTCCTTTGAGTGTGTGAAATTCGTAGGGAAGGTATCTCCTTTGAGCTGAGCCGGTCCTTTGAGGGGACTGGACTCAACTGTAGCAGCATTTACAAAACCTTATCTTTCTAAAAAACAAGGATATTTTCTAAGTAGATCATTCCTATCCCATTTCATTCTTTGGTGATCACTTTGTCGAATGACCCAATTTAAAACGACAATGACTTTGATAAGTACGAGTGTGTTGAATAAAACAAGAGAGTAGAAGACAGCTTTAAACGATGAAAACCTACATGGAAAATATAGATCGGTCAAAAGTCGATGACTGCCCGTATCCATATCAAATGTCAAAGAAGAAGTCTTACAGGTAGAAAATTGACTTCTTCTAAGTTCTCTTCGGTTACGGTATCTAGCTCCCTTGAACCTTGTGCCATCAGTTCCGAGCTGATCATGCCATTTTGGTAGACGTTTAGCTATTAAAAGATAAAATGCTAATGTGTTGAAAGCCGAGTCATTTCATCATACACATCTGGGTTTTCCAATGTCGATAAGTCGCCTGAAGGCTCATTTAAATATGCACTACGAATCAGTCTTCTCATGATTTTAGCATTTCTTGTTTTAGGAAGACCGCTGACGAAATATAATTCTTTAGGTTTGATTGCTTTTCCCATCATGTTGCAGACAAGTTCTAACAGGTCATTCTTTAATTGTTCTTGGGAGAGCTCTGTTTGTTTAAGAACAATGAAGCAGACAACTGCCTGCCCTTTTATATGATCAGGAATACCGATCACACCGGCTTCGACCACAGCCGGATGGCTTACTAAAACCGATTCGATTTCTGCTGGACCGATTCTTTTCCCAGCCACATTGATCACATCATCAGAACGTCCGTTAATTGTCCAGTATCCATTTTCATCCCTTTTGACCCAATCACCGTGCACCCAAACATTTTTAAAGCGGTTCCAATATGTTTTTTCATATCGGTCTGGTTCATTCCAAAACCCATCTGTCATGCCGACCCACGGTTTTGTCAGCACAAGCTCACCAACTTCGTTTATGATTTCTTTTCCAGCTTCATTAAACACATTGGCAGCCATTCCCGGCAAGGGCGAATTAAAGGTCATTGGCGTAATCGGTAGAAGCAGAACATTTCCTAATATACCACCTGATATTTCTGTTCCCCCTGAATAATTAACGATGGGCAGTTTTCCTTTTCCAACGTGCTCAAAAATCCACAACCATGGCTCAAGGTTCCATGGTTCACCTGTAGAAGCGATCACTTTGAGACTGTTTAGTTCAGGAAAATCTTCACCATACTGCATCAACGAGCGGATCAGTGTTGGTGAGACACCAAGGTGTGTAACATGATGGCGATGAACAAGTTTCCAGAGTCGATCATGTTCGGGAAAATCTGGTGCTCCATCATACAATAAAATGGATGCACCATTTATTAAACCGCCAAAAATTAAAAATGGTCCCATCATCCAACCGATATCTGTAAACCAAAAAAACGTATCACCTTGTTTAACATTCATACCAAATCCGGCATCAAATGCAGCTTTAATCGGAAAACCGGCATGGGTATGCACCGTACCTTTCGGAGTGCCTGTTGTTCCAGATGTGTAAAGTAACATGAGAGGATCAGTGCTTTCCATTACTTCCGTTTTCTCTAGCGGTTTGTTCTTTAGCAGTTCTTCCCAATTGATATCTAGCTGTTCATTCCATGGTGTTTTAATATCATGAAGTTTGTAAACAATGACTTTTTCGATAGATTCCGCCATTTTCACAGTCTTATCTACTTCGCTTTTCATGTTGACCATGTTGCCTCTTCTTAAAAAGCCATTGGCGGTAACAATCATTTTAGCTTTAGCAGCCTTTAATCTGATAGCTGCTGCATGGGCACCATAGCCAGAAAAAATCGGTAATACAACCGCTCCAAGTTTAGCGGCCGCAAGCATCGCGATCACGGTTTCGGGGAGCATTGGCATATAGATGGCAATGACATCCCCTTTAACAATTCCCAGTTTTTTAAATCCTTGGGCTACTCTTGAAATAACTTCATGTAATGCTGAAAAAGAAATCTGTTTCGTTTGACCAGCTTCACTTTCCCAAATGATCGCTGTCTGTTTGGCGGTTTCTTGATGAGACGCCCATTTTTCGACTGCATTATATACAATATTTAAGCGGCCGTCCGTAAACCATCTTGGCCACTTGATGCCGCGATCAATATTTAGCGTTTCGTTGTATCGCTTGTACCAGCTGATGCCTAGCGCTTTTTCAGCTTCTTCCCAAAACCAGGCGATATCATCTGTAGCGGCTTTGAGAAAATCGGTATATTCGGAGAAACCGAGGGATTTCATCCATTGGAACAGCCTGGTTGATTGAATGAATTTTGAGTCAGGTTGCCAAACTGCTTTTTCAGTCATCATGCTCCTCCTTTTTTGTTTTTTCATTAGACTGGATATACAGGATGCTTTCTTTCAGTAAAGATCATTGATTTTCCGGCATAGGCTGAAAGCCGTTTGCTTAGTTCTGTACGTAAGGAGTTGGCAGGAATGATAGCGTCGACAATCATTTCAGAAGCGAGCCTATAAATATCGATGTCTTTTTGATACGCCTCACGCTTTTCGGTAATGAATATGGCTCGTTCTTCCTCGGGCAATTCTTTAATCTTATTGGCATAAACAGCATTAACTGCGGCCTCAGGTCCCATCACAGCAATCTGCGCTGTCGGCAAGGCCAGGCAGCAATCTGGTTCAAAGGCTGGTCCTGCCATGGCATATAATCCAGCACCATATGCTTTTCTAATAATGACAGACAGTTTTGGAACGGTTGCTTCTGCCATTGCTGAAATCATTTTCGCTCCGTGCCTGATAATTCCTGCACGTTCCACTTTTGTACCAATCATAAATCCGGGAATGTCTGCTAAAAAAAGCAGTGGGATATGATATGCGTCACATAAATTGATAAATTTTGCCGCTTTATCTGCAGAATCATGAAAGAGAACACCGCCTTTTACCATCGGCTGATTTGCGATGATGCCAATTGGCTGTCCTTGAAGCCTCGCCAGTCCGGTAATCAGTTCAGGAGCAAACATTTTTTTTATTTCAAAAAACGAATCTTCATCAATCAGGCGGTAGATAAAATCCATCATTTGAAATGGTGCATTTTGATTTTTCGGAATGATGTCTTCTAATGGTGTTTCATACGTTTTTGGAGGTTTTGTTTCACAGACTGGAGCTTTTTCAGTATAATTCGTTGGAAAATAAGCCAGATAGCGGCGTGCCGCAAAAATCGCTTCTTCCTCAGTTTTAGCGAGAATGTCTCCACACCCCGAGACAGAGCAATGCATTCTTGCACCACCCATCTCTTCGAGTGAGACTTTTTCCCCAATCACCATTTCAGCCATGCGTGGAGATCCTAAATACATCGAGGCGTTTCCTTCGACCATGATAACAATATCGCAAAAAGCCGGAATATAGGCACCTCCCGCAGCAGAAGGGCCAAACAATAAGCAGACTTGAGGAACACGCCCGGATAATTTCACTTGGTTATAAAAAATTCGGCCTGCTCCTCTTCGACCTGGAAACATGTCGACTTGATCAGTGATTCTGGCACCGGCTGAATCAACTAAATAAAACATTGGGCAATTTAACTTTTCGGCAGTCTCTTGAATACGAATAATTTTTTCAACAGTCCGTGCCCCCCATGAACCGGCTTTAACAGTTGAATCATTGGCCATAACACAAACTGTTTTCCCTCCGATTTGACCGATTCCTGTTACGACTCCATCCGCTGGTAATCCGTCAGAAAGACAATTGGCAAAGGATGCATCTTCAAGTTGAAGATCGTTGTCAAGGAGCAGTTCCAGACGGTCTCTGACAAACATTTTTCCTTTTTTTTCATTAGCGTCATGATATTTTTCTGCTCCGCCCTTCAATATCTTGCTCATCTGTTTGTTCAGTTCTTTTTCAGCTGACATCGGTTTCTCCTCTCCTTTTCAATCTCATTCTCCTTTATATTGAGGCTTTCGCTTTTCTAAAAAAGCTCTCAGTCCTTCTGTTCGATCAGCTGTTGGAATGGTCAGTTCGTATGCTTTTTGCTCGATGGAAAGTCCTGTTGCAAGATCTATTTCGAGCCCTTTGTTGATGGCGAATTTTGCTTGTCTAATCGCAATCGGACCGTTTTCAGCAATTTTTTGTGCGATATTTTCTGTTTTTTCTTTTAGTTCTTGTGATGGGACGACATATTCGACAAGCTGAAGATCTTTTGCCTCTTTTGCTCGGAGGCGATTACCGGTAAAAATCATTTCCTTTGCTTTTCCTCTACCGATTAAACGTGGTAAGCGCTGCGTCCCGCCTGCCCCCGGAATAATGGCTAATGTTGTTTCTGGAAGGCCAAGCTCGATATGGTTAGCGGCCATTCTAATGTCACAAGCTAATGCCAGTTCAAGGCCACCTCCTATAGCACTACCGTTTAATGATGCGATAACAGGCTGAGGTAATTCTTCGATCTCCTTCATCACGTCTTGGATGAGGGAGACCGTCTGTTTTGTTTCCACATGGTTCATGTGTGCTCTTTCTTTTAAATCAGCACCTGCACAAAACACTTTTTCTCCTGTTCCCGTTATGATGACACAGCGGATAGCTGAGTTGGATTTGATGCTGTTGAGATAGCGGTGAAGATCTTCAAGAAGAGATGTTGATAGAGAATTGGCGGCATGCGGTCTGTTTAGTGTTAAGGTGGCAATTGATTTATAAATAGAAAAAAGAATGTTTGGTGCCACTCATCATACCTCCGTTTCTTTATGAAAAACAGTCTAATGATTTGGCTGCCTGCAAATTATGGCTTGGCAGCTGTCTACCTGTCTTTTCTTCGATCCACTTGGCAGCGAACAATAGCTTGCCAAGCTCAACTCCTGTTTGAATACCCATTTGGGCACACATATAAATCAGATCATCTGTTGCAGCATTGCCTGAAGAGCCAGGTGCATATGGACAACCACCTAGTCCGCCACATGCTCCATCAAATGATGTGATTCCCATATTCATCGCTGTGATGATGTTGGCTAGTGCCATGCCCCTCGTATTATGAAAGTGGAGAGCGATTTTTTCTTTCGGAAAGCGAGTTAACAATGTTTCCAAGATAAGCTCTACTTGTACGGGATTAGCGGCACCGATTGTGTCCCCGAGGGAAAGTTCATCAATTCCCATCTCAAAAAGAGTTTCAGAGATGCGAACGATTTGTTCTAGTGACACGTTCTTTTCATAAGGACAGCCAAAAACGGTGGATAAATAGGCTCTTGTTGTAAGCTTGGCTCCGGTCGCTTCAGTGATCACTTCTTTTAGAATTGGAAGTGTCTCACTGATTGGTTTATTAATGTTTTTTTGATTGTGCGTTTCACTCGCTGACATAAATACTGCCGCTTCGTCAATATTTCCTGAGATCGCTCGTTCAAGCCCTTTTCGGTTGGGAACAAGTGCAGCATATGTCACACCGGGCTGGCGTTTGATTCCTTTAGCAACATCAAGTGCATCTCGAAGAGGTGGAATCCATTTAGGGTGAACAAATGATGTGATTTCAATATAGGAAAGTCCTGTCACAGAAAGCATATCGATCCAGGAGATCTTATCACTCGTACTGAGCAGGACCTGTTCATTTTGCAGACCGTCCCGCGGCCCGACCTCTTTGATGGAGACTTTTTTTGGAACATTCATCTGTTTGCCTCCTAGCATGATTGAAGCTCTAATAATACATCACCTTCATCAGCAAACTCCCCCTCCTTTTTTTTAACCTCAATCACAGTCCCACTTGTCTCAGCAATGATGGGAATCTCCATTTTCATAGATTCTAAAATCGCAACTTCTTGCCCTTTTTCAACTTGATCACCCTTATCTACTAGTATTTTCCATACATTTCCTGCCATATTGATGACAACAGTATTCATAAAGCGCCTCCTTTCTTTTTTATTTCAAGAGATGCTGTTGGACAAAGTTCGTGTGGACACCACCTTTTTGAAAGTCTGGTGATCGTACAATCTCTTCAAGCAGAGGAATGTTTGTTTTAATTCCTGCCACTTTATATTGCGCGAGTGCCTTTGTTAAAGTTTGAATCGTCTCTTGTCTGCTTTTTCCTTTGACAATCATTTTAGAGATCATGGGGTCGTAATATGGAGTGATCTTCATTCCGGTGGATATCGCACACTCATGGCGGGTATTTGGGTGTTCAGGCAGGTTGAGTTCAGTGATGGTTCCTGGTGATGGAAAAAACGTCTTTGGATCTTCAGCGTAGATTCTGACTTCAATTGCATGACCATCTCGCTTAATATCATCTTGTGAGAAAGTGAGCGGCTTGCCCAAGGCTGCATAAAGTTGTTCCTCTACAAGATCAAGACCTGTAATTTCTTCTGTGACTGGGTGTTCGACTTGCAAACGGGTGTTCATTTCAAGAAAATAAAAACGGTTGTTTGAATCGACTAAAAACTCGATCGTTCCGACATTGGTATAGCCGATCGATTGTGCCGCTTTTACAGCAGTTTCTCCAAGTTTTATTTTTATGTTTTCATCTAATAATGGAGCTGGGGCTTCTTCAATGATTTTTTGCTGTCGTCTTTGAATTGAACAGTCACGTTCCCAAAGGTAAACTCCTTTTCCATATTGATCTACTAATATTTGAATTTCGATATGGCGAGCCTGCTCAATATATTTTTCGATATACATAGAACCATCACCAAAAAAATCGGCAGCTCGTTTTCGGTTCCCTTCATAAGCTTTTTTCAATTCGTTTTCATTATGAACAAGCTGCATACCGATCCCTCCCCCGCCAAAAGAAGCTTTTAGCATGACGGGATAGCCAATCATATGTGCAACCTTGATCGCATCCTCTAGATTGGATAAGCTTTCGGTTACGCCTGGAACAACTGGAACTCCGGCTTGTTCCATCGCTTTTCTCGCTGCAATTTTGTCCCCCATTTTTGCGATCACATCTGATGATGGTCCAATAAATGAAATATTTTCTTGATGGCATCTTTCAGCAAATTGGGGATTTTCTGAAAGCAGTCCATAACCCGGATGGATGGCGTCTGCACCTGCTTGTTTTGCTGTTTTGATGATCTTTTCAATACTTAAATAGCTTTCATTGACATGCGGTTTTCCAATCAGCCATGCTTCATCAGCCATTTTGACATGTAATGACTCAGCATCTGCTTCAGAGTAAACAGCTACTGTTTGAACACCAAGCTTTTTGCAAGTTCGAATAATACGAAGAGCAATTTCGCCGCGATTAGCAATCAGTATTTTTTTATACAAAAAGTCTCCCCCTTTCATGTTAGTCACCGACGAAAGATAAAATTACAATTGAAAATATTTTATTGCTTGTTCTCTTAACTTGAATTTTTGTATTTTCCCAGATGCTGTCATCGGAAAGTCGTTAACAAATGCGATATGACGCGGAATTTTATAGCGGGCGATTTTTCCTTTACAATAATCTAGTAATTCTTGGGTCGTTAATGATTCCCCGCTTTTCACTTTTACCCATGCGGAAACTTCTTCACCAAGTGTTTTATCAGGTACACCGATAACCTGGACATCAAGAATTTTCGGATGCTGATATAAAAATTCTTCAATCTCCCTTGGATAAATATTTTCGCCTCCTCTGATAATCATATCTTTTAATCTTCCAGTTATTTTGCAGTAGCCATCTTCATCCATGACAGCTAAGTCACCTGTATGAAGAAACCCATCCTCATCGATAACTTGAGCCGTTGCTTGAGAATTTTTATAGTAGCCTTTCATAACATGATAGCCTCGTGTACACAGTTCACCTTGTGTTCCCTTTTTAACTTCTTGGTTTGTTCCTGGTTGTGTAATTTTCACTTCGATATTTGGAAGAGCGCGACCAACAGTTTCAACTTTTCTTCTAAAAGAATCATCAAATCTTGTTTGGGTAATCACTGGTGAAGCCTCTGTTTGCCCATAAGCAATCGTGATTTCAGACATCCCCATCTTTTCAATCACTTCCTTCATCACTTCAACTGGACAGATAGAGCCTGCCATGATTCCTGTTCTTAAAGAGGATAGATCGAACAATTCAAAATCTTTTTCACTCAGTTCTGTGATAAACATCGTTGGAACACCGTGAAGCACAGTGCATTTTTCCATTTCAACCGTCTGGAGTACAGTTTTCGGATTAAATTCTTGAACGGGTACCATTGTGGCTCCGACAGTTACACATACTAAATTTCCGAGTACACAGCCAAAACAATGAAAAAAAGGGACGGGTATACACATTCGATCTATTGTTGTTAAGTTCAAACATTCTGCAATATTGATAGCATTGTTAACCAAGTTATAATGGGTGAGCATGACCCCTTTTGGAAAACCGGTTGTTCCCGACGTATACTGGATATTGATCACATCATGTTGATCAAGGCTTTCCATTCTTTCTTCAAGCTCTTGTTCACTTATGTCATCAGCAAGCTTAGTCAAATCATCCCACAGATACATGCCAGAATGTTTGTTTTTTCCTATCATGATCACATTTTTTAATAAAGGTAGTGTGCTAGATTGAAGATCACCAGCTGCGGAGTTTTTCAATTCTGGAACCACATCATCAAGAATTTTAGTAAAAGAAGTGGTTTTATAAGATTCCATTAAGATGAGTGTGGTTGAATCAGAATGTTTAAGGATATATTCAAGTTCTGATGATTGATGATTTGTATTGACGGTGACAAGCACCGCGCCAATTTTCGCTGCAGCAAATTGTGTTAAGAGCCATTCTGGTGTATTCGAAGCCCAGATGGCAACATGTTCGCCTTTTTTAATACCTAATTTCATCAATCCTTTTGCCGTTCTACGGCACAGTTGATCAAATTGTTTGTATGTCATGTTGAGGCCGCGGTCGGGGTAGACAACGGCTTCATGATCAGGTATCTGGTTCGCTGTTTGTTCTAACAGTTCTCCAATCGTCAAATGAATCCGTTCTGCCACTTGTTTCCCCCCTTTCTTATTAGTAAGCGCTTTCACTATCATCCTTGTTTTTTTAAACCCAGTTGTCTAGCAATGACAAGCCGTTGAATCTCTGATGTTCCTTCTCCAATTTCCATTAATTTCGCATCACGTAATAAACGTTCAACCCCATATTCTCTCATATAACCATATCCACCATGGATCTGAATCGCTTGATTGGATGCTCTAACAGCCATCTCTGAAGCATACAGTTTAGCAAAAGCAGCTTCTTTTGTGAATGGTCGTTTATGATCTTTTAACCAGGCGGCTTTCAGGACCATATTTCGTGAAAGTTCAATTTCCATCGCCATATCGGCAAGTTTGAATTGAATGGCTTGAAAACTGGAAATTGGCCTGTTAAATTGCTTTCGTTCGTTTGCATATTTTAATGAAGCGTCAAGAGCCGCTTGAGCGATTCCGACCGAAAGCGCAGCAATCGAAATTCGGCCGCCATCGAGCGTATATAAAAATTGTTTAAAGCCTTTGTCAGGGCTGCCTAATAGGTTTTTTTTCGGAACACGAACATTTTCTAATATAAGTTGTGAGGTGTTAGAACCGCGGACGCCCATTTTGTCATATTCACTCTTAATCGTAAATCCTTTGACATCAGTTGGAACAATGATAGCTGAAATGATATTTTTTCCTTGATCATCTTTGCCGGTTACTGCTGTAATAATGACTGTTCGAGCATATCCTGCATTGGTGATCCAGCATTTTTCTCCATTGATCACATAATCATTTCCGTCTTCTACAGCTTTTGTTTGTGTGCCTCCAGCATCAGATCCGGCATTTGGTTCAGTTAAGCCAAACGACCCAAGCCCTAGACCTTGTGCAAGCGGAACAAGATACTCTTGTTTTTGTTCTTCCGTACCAAAATAGGCAATTGGGGAAGCCCCTAGTGAAACAGCCGCAGCATAACTGAGCCCTGTACTGCCGCACGCTCTACCAATCTCTTCAACGGCAAAAGCATAAGAAATCGTATCACCACCTGAACCGCCATATTTTTCAGGAAACGGAATTCCCAAAAGCCCAAGTTTCCCCATTTTCCGAAAGGTTTCGATGGGAAAATCTCCTGTCTTGTCAAGATGTTCAGCATACGGTGCAACTTCATGTTTGGCAAAATCTCTAGCAAGTTCGCGAATCATTTGTTGTTCTTTACTTAATTCATAATTCAATGGAATGCCCCCTTTTTATTGTCTTGATGGATGAGCTTTCTATTATCATATTAGGGAAACATGTTCTTCATGCTTTTAAGCGAAGAGAAAAAATAAATAAGGCTGCCAACATTCCAATTTGATTTGGAATGTTGGCAGCCTAAAGTAAAATGCTATGCTCTAATATGACCGTTACCTGTCATCACATATTTACATGTTGTAAGTTCTTTTAACCCCATCGGTCCACGTGCATGAAGTTTTTGGGTAGAGATGCCGATTTCTGCACCGAAGCCGAGGGCCCCCCCGTCTGTAAAACGAGTTGAGGCATTATGATAAAGTGCTGCAGCATCTATCATGCTTAAAAATGCTTTAGCTGTTTCTTGATTTTCCGTAACGATTGCTTCTGAATGCTTTGTTCCATATGTTTCGATATGGTCGCATGCTTCATCAAGATGACCGACAACTTTAATGGCAATCTCAAGACTTAAATATTCATTTTTCCAATCGGTTTCATCAGCTAGGGAAGCTCCTGGAATGAAGCGAACAGCTTTTTCATCCCCATGAACCTGAATGTGATGTTTATTCAAGACTTCGATTAATTCTGTCGCATTTTGCTCCAACCACTCTTCATGAACAATCAGTGTTTCCAGAGCATTGCAGACGGCTGGGCGGTCTGTTTTTGCATTGATGAGAATGTTGAGTGCTTTTTCTGTGTCAGCTTCCTTGTCAATATAAAGATGACAATTACCAACTCCTGTTTCAAGAACAGGAACCGTCGCATTCTCGACAACCTGTTGAATTAAGGCGCCTCCTCCACGAGGAATTAACACATCTATATGCTGTTTCATTTTAAATAATGCTTTTGTAGCGTTACGATCCGTACTTTCTATGAATTGAACAGCATCTTTCGGTACTCGCGTATTAGATAGAGCACTATGCATGACAGAGACGATCGCTTTGTTAGAATGAATCGCAGATGATCCGCCTTTTAAAATGATTGCATTTCCCGATTTTAGCGCAAGCCCTGTCGCATCGACTGTTACATTTGGTCTTGCTTCATAAATCATCCCAATGACACCGAGTGGAACACGGATTTTTTCAACTTTTAATCCATTCTCAAGCGTCCAATTGGATAGCGTTTCACCGACCGGATCATCCAGTTTTGCAACCTCTTTTAAGCTGTTGGCAAAATCAATCACTCTGTTTTCATTTAGTGACAACCGATCAATATAGGCTGCATCATATTTCTTCCGAGCGGCTTCAATGTCTTTTCGATTTTCCTTGAGGATAAAATCAATGTTTTTCTCAAGATGTTCGGAAAGTGCATACAGCGCTTCGTTTTTTTCCTGTTCCGTGACAAGCCGCAATGATTTCGCTGCTTGATTTGCCTTGATTGCTTTTTCCTCAATTGTTTGTGCTATGCTGACATCAATAGTTGCCATATATATTCCTCCTCATATTTTTAGAGTGGGGCTGATAGCTCTAAATGACAAACAAATGCTTCTCTGTCAACGACAGCCTGTGAGAAAGAGGCTGTTTCCTGATTCACATCCTTCTTCCATTTACGAAGTTCTGCTGAAGAGAAATTGACAATTCCCAAACCGATCTCTTCTCCTTCTTGATCTAAAATCCGAACGACTGAACCGTTGCTAAAACGTCCGTTTATTTCGTAAATACTAGAAGGATACAGGCTTTTTTTGCGGTCGATGATAAACTCTTTACTTTCATTACTGACAATGATATCTCCTTCTGGTCCAGAGTTAAAAGCGATCCATTGTTTTTTATGGTTAAGAGTAAGCGTATCAGCATTTGATTCAAAATATGTTCCACGTGCCATTCCATTCACTGCTTTTTGCAAAATATCTGGATGATCAGCCTTTCCTAAAAATCCTTTAATACCTGAAGCCATTGTAATTTTAAAAGCGTCCAGTTTTGACTTCATGCCACCGGTTCCAATATCGCTTCCGGCATCACCTGCAGATGCTTCAATTTCTGGCGTGATTTCACTGACTTCTTTGACAAGACGGGCACCTGGAGTTTGCCGAGGATTTGCGTCATACAGTCCGTCAATATCTGAGAGGATCGTTAAAAGATCTGCATCAATTAGACCGGAAACTTTTGCAGCAAGCGTATCATTATCTCCAAATTTAAGACGATTGACAGTGACTGTGTCATTTTCGTTAATAATCGGGATAATTCCCCGCTCCAAAAGGACATTCAGCGTGTTTCTGACATTGTTGTACCGTTTTTCATCTGAAAAATCGCTTCTTGTAATTAAAATTTGTGAAGCAATATAACCATGTGATAAAAACAGTTTTGAATAAGACTCAATTAATAAACCTTGCCCGATCGCCGCAGATGCCTGTTTTTCCGGTAATGTATCAGGTCTGTCGATAAATCCGAGTTTTCGGTAACCTGCTGCGACTGCACCAGAGGAAACGAGGAGCACTTCGTGTCCTGTATCCTTCAAGCAGACAATCTGTTCAACTAACTTTTCAAGCTTTTTTCTGCTGATTTCACCATTGAGGCTTGTTAATGAACTACTTCCCACTTTGACAACAACCCTCTTTCGATTAGAGGTCATCTTATCACTCCTGTAGAATTTTTCCTTCTCTTTTAGGTGTTTATCTTGCTGTAACTAATTGTTTCAGTTCTAGGCTGATGGATTTCGACCGTTTAGCGGCGTGTTTGATCGCCTGCTCAATAGCTTCGCCTCCACCGCTTTCTTGTAATGCTTTTAAACCGGCGGCAGTCGTACCGTTAGGAGAGGTAATGTTGTCTTTGAGAACAGCAGTGTCTTCCGGGCTTTCCAAAAGCATTTTCGCAGCACCTAACAGTGTCTGTGCACCGATTTCCCGAGTTAATTTTCGGCTTAAGCCAGCATCTGACCCTGCTTTTTCGATGTGCTCCATTAAGTAATAAAAATATGCGGGGCCGCTTCCAGCTATTCCTGTGAAAATATCCATCTTGCTTTCATCGATGATATAGACTTCCCCCATACATTGCAGTAATTGTTTTGCAACTTGTGACTGTTCAGCTGTAACACCGCTTCCTTCAGAAATTGCAGTGGCTGAAGCACCGATCGTACTCGAAGTATTAGGCATCACTCTTGCAACAGGCTGGTTGGTGTGCAAGGCGTTTTCAATAAATGAAATAGAAATGCCAGCTAAAACTGACAAAATGAGTTGATGAGGTTGAACATGCGGTTTTATGGACATCAGGGCAGCCTCGGCATCTTTCGGTTTCATTGCTAAGATGATGCAATCCATCTGCTCATAATCAAGCTCTTCTTTTTTGAGACCCTGTATTCCATATTTTTGTTGAAGTTCCTTTAAGCGGTGATGATTCGTATGGTTTGTAACATAGATTTGCCTTGGAGGAAGTTTTTTAGACTGAATGATGCCTGAGATCATTCCTTCTGCCATTGAACCTGCCCCAATAAAAGCTACATTTTTTTGAATATAGATCTTTAACATCTCCCTTTTTTTGTTCGCATTCTGTTCGTGTTTTTTGAACATGGTTAGTATATTAACACTTTAGATAATTATGTCAAGTGTGTGGATTTTGACTGGACGGAGAACGCCATGCAGAAAATGAAGATTTTTGCAGAATGATGGTCTTTGTTAACAGTCAAAAATAGATCATTTGTCATAAAAACAGATTTTCATCAAGTCAGTTTTATGTCAACTAGTGACAATACCTTTATGAGTTAAGTCGATTGACTTAGTATAAAAGTATCATTTCGGATGGAAGCTGAAAAAACGAGCTCGATTGATGTCGAACTCGCTGTTTGTCAGTATGTTGAAACATAGAACCGATGTTCATCTGCTCTCCATTCGGCATACAGAACATCACTGTATTGATGAATATTGTAGTTGGATAATTGTTTTTTTAACCATTCTTCATCAAAACCAGCCATGTGCAAATTGTCTTTTTCAAGCTCGCCGTCAAGGATAATGGAAACAGGAAGACGTACTTGTTTATCCGTAATATTTAAGTCTTGATTTGTCGGTACATCATATTGATGTTTTAAGAGCACACTTATCGTTCCGTCCGTTTCTAACAGCGCATATTCAATTTCATGAAGGGAAAAACAGCCTTTTTCGCGGACTAATGTTTGTAATTGATTGAGATCCAATTTGTTTTTTTTGAGGGCATTGTAATCAATTTTTCCTTTATTGATTATGATGCTTGGTTTTCCTTCCAGAAAGCCTCTCAGTCCTTGAACTTTTTGTGATAATATCTCAATCGAAAAGATAAGAACACCCCATACGATAATCGCAAAAAGAATTTTCCAGATGGTGACTGATTCGTCAAAAATCGCATTCCCCACCATTTCCCCTAAAATTAATGCGGAAATAAAATCAAATGGAGTGATTTGATTAAATTGAGTTTTGCCCAGTATTTTCGTCATTAAAAATAAAGCGGCGAATCCAACTATTAGTTCGACTGTTAAATGTAAATAGTCCATTTTTCGGGGCCCTCCTCCACACTCATTGTTCACCATCTGCAGGCAGTTTAAACCAGTTGAATAGTTAAAAAACAAATTGTAAAGGTTTGACTATAGGTTGCAAAAAAGTTAACTGAAATCCCTCCACGCAGCTGGTTCTCTCTCCCGTTTTCTTGTTCTAATGATATACTTTATTTTATCTTTTCTATTGTTTTGAGAGTTCCTTTTGCCTGTGTGCTTCATAAGACTGACAGACCCAAGAGTAGCAAGAAAGACGCACAAAACAATAGAGATCGAATAAGGATCAGCCTCAAGAAAGATTTTGACGAGGCTGTAGGAAATGACAAGCGAAAAAACAGGAGAAACAAGCCAGACTTTTAGCAATTTTTCAATCACGCTTTTACGAAAAATGGCGCACCCTTTTTCAGATAGACCAATTCCAATAATGCTGCATGTTGTCACTTGTGTTTGCGGAATCGGAATCCCTAACAGTGATGCACTGATGACTAACATTGCACCAAGTCCGGAGACGGCTGATCCTTGTAAAAGAGTGAAATTAGTAATTTTTTTTCCGTTTGTTTCTATTACTCTCTTACCAAGGCAGATGGCTCCGAGAGCAACGAATAATCCGCCAATACATGTTCCGCTGTCAACTGACAGTAAGCCAGCCCCTACCAGCGGTCCTACAGAGTTGGCAACATTGTTCATACCTGCTGAAAAAGCCTCAAAAAAACCGGTTAAAATCACCAGCACTGTCAGGATCCGTGTCCACTTTTTTTGCTTCAGCCAGATGAACCTTCGTTCGATGTCTTTAATCAATAGATTAGCAAAAAACGCTAAAGCAAAAGCCACAATTGGGACAATCAGCCAAAACATCACGATGATCAGTAACTTATCGGTAAACACCGCATGAAAGGCAATACCAACCCCGACAATTGAACCAACAGTCACTTCGCTTGTGGAAAGGGGAATACCAGCCATGTTTGCGATAAATAGTGAAACCGCTGATGCCCCAAGGATAATGATGACAAGATTGACATTTAATATTGATGATGGGATAATGCCTGAACCAATCGTTTTGACCACTTCTTTTCCACCGATGATAGCTCCGAGAAAAACACCAATACCACTGATCCAAAGGGCAATGTTTCTTTTCTTGATTGCGCCTGATCCATAGGCAACTCCCATTGCTGCTGCGGCTCCGCTTGCTCCAATGTTCATGGCAAAAAATAAAGCGATGATAAATGCTAATATGGTTATTGTCATCTGCTATACCGCCTTACCGAAGTTGATGTAGCCCACATTCTGTTTTTCCGTGTTGGGCCCACCTTCCTGCTCTTAAGTCTGCTCCATCATCTACAGGAAGTGTACATACCTCACAACCAATACTTGGATAATGATGATCATGCAGTTTATGATAAGGAAGCTGATTTAATTTGATATAATTCCAGATGTCATCCCACCTCCAATGAATAAGAGGACAAATTTTAATCAGTTTAAACTGATCATCCTTGTTGATATAACGAACATTTCTTCTTGTTTCCGACTGTTCCCGTCGCAGTCCGCTAATCCATGCATCCATGTTTGAAAGATATTCCTGAAGCGGCTCTATTTTACGAATATGACAACAGAGATCAGGGTGGTGTTTCCAAAGCTCACGACCGCATTTCTCTTCTTGCTCTTTTAAAGTCATGCTCGGCTTCAGGTGTTGGATTGAAAGGTCGGGATACTTTGCTTCGATTTGTTTAATCAGCTCATAAGTTTCTTTAAAATGCAGACCCGTATCTAAAAAAACAATATTCGCATCTTTATTAATCTTAGAAATCAAATCGACTAAAACGATTCCCTCTGCTCCAAAACTACAGGCATAAACGATTTTGTCATATGTGCGGTACGCCCACTTTAATACTTCCATTTCACTGTCAAAGCGGTTGCTCAGTTGATTTGAGATATTCTCATTCCATGTTTCATATGTTAAACCATCGTTCATCATTACTCCCTCACTTTTATCCACCATAAAGTTTTTTCTTGAAAAATCCTCCCAACTTATAGGCAGATTATTCATAGCCTGAAGCAAATGTGCCTTGATTTTCCATTTTTAAAACCGGAGTTTTTGGTGATGGTGAGGAACCTAATAAACAGACTGTGAATATAATTAATTTGAATTCAGGTATGGATAAATACCCATTTAAACGAAAATGAATAGATAGGTCAGAGTGTTTTATGGTACCTACATGGAGGTGAAAAGTAAAATAACTACTTACCTAATTGTGGGATCTATGGGAGGAATATTTGTTCATAAATGAAAGTTAAAGATTGTGAGGGGTAATCATGATTTCTTCTGAACTGAAACTGCCTAAGAGACAACTCAAACCGAGAACGAACGGGATGACCATATTAATTGATAACGGAGTTCCGCTAAATTTGTTTAAAGACACCATTCAAGGTTCAGCCAATTATATCGATTTTGTTAAATTTGGCTGGGGTACATCTTTAATCACGAAATATTTGGAGGAAAAGATCTCTTGCTTAAAACAAAATGATGTGCGATTCTTTTTTGGCGGGACATTATTTGAGAAATTTTTAAGTCAGGACAAAATTGAAGACTATTATCGTTATTGTCAATTATACGGCTGTGAGTATGTTGAAATTTCAAATGGGACGATTTCGTTATCCAATAAAGAAAAAGCAAGTTTTATCACTGATTTTTCAAAAGAGTTTTGCGTGTTCAGCGAGGTAGGAAGCAAAGATAGTACCATCAGCAATCAACAGGAATCTTCAGAATGGATTGATCATATTATTGAAGATCTTGAAGCTGGTTCTAAAAAAGTGATGACAGAAACGAGAGAAAGCGGAACGAGCGGTTTATGTAAAAGTGATGGAGAAATGCGTTCTCATTTAATCGAGGAAATCTTGAGATCAGGGATACAGCCAGATGATTTAATTTTTGAAGCGCCGACAAAAAAAATGCAGACATATTTTATTGAAAAAATAGGTCCGAATGCTAATCTGGCAAACATTCCTTTTCAGGATGCCATCCCTTTAGAAACACTTAGGCTAGGTCTACGCTCAGATACTTTTTATTTGTTTGAATAGGTCCGTTTTTTCCTCGGACCTTATTTTTTATTGCGATAACCAAAAACGGGCATAAGTAAAGGACGCAGACGAATTTGGTATATCACATCGATCATCCTCGTGGAAATCCATTGGCAAATAAGGGCTTGGATCACAATGCCCCAAGCAATCACTGAGGCGGTTAACAGAAAAATAAAAGCGTTCATCATAAATAAAGCTGTTCCGGGCTTCCCACCCCGATAGATGGAAAGCAGCAATGCTAAAGCGCCGAATCCGCCGTTTGAAATATTATATTTATACAGGATTCCGATGCCACATCCTAAAAAAAGAGCGCCATAAAATAAGTCCAGCCAAATATTGTTTGTTATGATCACAGGAAAAAAAGATTCAAACAGCTGCACAGATACCGATGTCATCGTGATTGCTCCCATGGTACCAATAACTGTAATGGGTTCAAGCCATTTAATGGCTGTTAAAAGTAAGGAAAAATTGACAGCCCAGACAGTTAATCCGTGCGGAATCTGAAACCAAAAGTTTAGTAAAACGGCAATTCCTGCGGCACCCCCTGATGGAATATGATTTGGGAATAGAAACAGTGCCATGCCTATTCCTTGTAAGACACTACCCCATATAATTGCTTGGATAACCTTCATTTTTCTCCCCATATAGGATGTTCCCCTCTACATAACTTGTCCTCTGTATACTATATAAAGGGAAGATCTACAATATACCCTCTTTTCTAACAATCATCCATAGTTTGTCCCGTCCCACAAATAGGCTTGGATCAGATCTGTATCGACCTCTATTTTCTCAGGAACTTGCAGATAACCATCATTCACTTCCATTTTTACAAGTGATGTGAATGGATTGTCCATCACATCCCATTCAAGCGGTTCAATGTTCTCTTGATTCATTTTTGTCCATGGTGTTAAACATGCTTGGCTAAAGGCTGCATATACTCGTGATAGAGCACCATCATAACTATGTGGAGAAACACGTCTGCCAAAATGGCGGGCAAGTTTAAGCGTATGACGAAAGTCTTCTATTCCATTTCCATGCATTACATCAGGCTGGATCATATCAAGAGCATGTTCACGAAGAAGCGGTAAAAACTGGGTCACACCTTTCATATTTTCTCCGCCGGCAATCGGAACAGAAAGGGTTGAGCGAAGCAAGCGATATTCAGTTAAATCGTCAAATGGCATCGGTTCTTCAAACCAAAGTATATTGGACCACCCTGAAAAATAGCGTTCCCATTTGCGTGCAGACGCAAGATCATAACTTTGATTGGCATCAATGAAAAGACCGAGCTTTTTCTCAAACATATGTTGAATGGACTGTATGTGCAGAAGATCTTCTGTGAATGATCTGCCTCCTGTTTTGATCTTGATTTGTGAAAACCCATTTTGGACAGTATTTTCAATGAGTCGAAGGGAACGATTCACCCAATCTTTCTGGTTTGTATAAGATTGAAAAGATGCATAGACCGGAATCTGCTCCCTCAGTTTGCCACCCCATAAATCACAGATCGAAAGCCCGGCTTTTTTTGCTGTAATTTCTGTTAAAGCCATACTGACAGCTGCTGCTGCACGTTGATGCCACTTTTTGATTTGCTCGATCAGTTGGGTGTGGTTAACTGCTTGTTTTCCGATTAAAAAAGGGATGATCCTCTTTTTAAAACCCGCATCTAAAAGAGGTAGCCAATCCACACATTCCCCCCACCCTGTGATTCCTGATGCAGTTGTCACCTGAATTAAATAGTTCGTTCTATAATGTTTATAACCGTTTGCGTCTCCATAAGGTTCTGAAAGTTTGTAGAACAACGGAAATGTGTCAACTTTTTCAATTCGCATGTCGTTTTCCCTCCGCATTACCTAGCATTAGCAGGCTGGAGTTTTTTTGGATCTTTTCGTCCTTTTTTGGTGGTGTCTTCTTTTTTGACTTGGATCATGGTGAGAACTAAGAGTCCAACGACAAAACTAAGTCCACTAACTGTTAGAAACATTCCGAGTTTTGACCATTCCATCAACCGACCGAAAATCGGGGGACCGATGGCGACACCTAAAAACCTAACTGACCCGTAAAGTGATGTCACAAATCCCCGCCTCTCTTTACCGACAGCACCTGTAATAAAACTGTTGACACATGGCAGAACAAAACCTGTTCCGATACTGCTGATGACAAGGATCGAGATAAACGGAATTAAAGCAGAAAAAAATGATAGTGTTCCATAAGAAACGGTAATAAGGCCGAGACCGATAATGATCATTTTTTTCATCAATCGCTGATTTTGTCCAATTTTACTTCCGGTTATATATGAAGTCGTACACATGACAAGCAGTGGAATAGCCAAAATAAGTCCTTTTTTTACACCATCTGTCTGATATGTTTTTTCTAATACATCAGATAGGTAAAACATAATACCAAATAATGTGAATAAGCAAACAGCTCCTGCCAAATACGCTGTAAAAAGCCATCTTCCTTCATGTTTAAATACGCTAACTAAACCTTTCACATATTTCCCAAAAGGCGGAGGATCTTTCTGTTTAGCATTTTCTTTTATAAAGATCCAAGTTAGAACGATCGGAGCAATACAAAAGGCTGGAAAAGCAAAAAATACCCAGTACCAAGCGATCAGTGCAATTAAAGCGCCTAAAATAGGTGATAAAACTTTTCCGAAACCATTAGAAGCTTCGACAAGTCCAAGCACCCTACTTTCGTCAGAACCTTTAAATAAATCACCGGTCAGAGCCATTGCCAACGGTGCTGTTCCTGCGGCTCCCAGTCCCTGTAGCCCTCTGCCAAGAAGGACCCAGAAAAAAGCATTTGAAAAGATTGTTGATGCAAATCCTGCCAGGATTCCCCCTGCACCATAAAGAAATAGACAGGGAATAATAATCACTTTACGTGAAAAGCGGTCTGCTAAATAGCCAAGCATTGGAATAAAAACAGCAGCGGTAACTGAAAACACGGTAATCACAAGACTTACTTGAAATTGTGAAAGATGCAGTTCTGACTTGATTTTAGGCAAAATCGGAATTAACATCGAGTTCCCCAATGTCATGATTAACGGGATCGAACCAATCGCAACTACGGTCAGCCCGGAGGTTTGTTTTTCTTCCATAAGCTTGAAACTTCCTTCCTTTGTCCAAAGTAAACTTGAATGTCTTGATTAGAATTTCCGCATCAAATGGTTGTTATTCTACGATAAATTCTTGTTCCTAGGTTTTTCTTGATGATGTCGCCTTAGCGGTTTTGAGTATAAATCGATATCAATTGCATACTTCGGGCGACTTTTTACTTCTGTGAAAATAGTGCCGATATACTCACCAATGATTCCGATTCCAATCAATTGCAGTCCTCCTAAAAACCAGATGGATATGATCAGTGATGCCCAGCCAGCATTTGTTGTACCAAAGATCTTTTGTATGAGCGCATATACACCTGCAATCCCGCTGAACAGAAATAAGAAAATACCAACAAAGGTAAAAAAACGGATCGGTGCAACACTGAAAGAAGTTAATCCGTGAAATGCGAACGAGAGCATTTTTTTCAACGGATATTTTGTTTCTCCAGCTTGCCGTTCCTTTCGATCATAAAATACTTTGGTTGAGCGAAAACCAATTAACGGTATAATACCGCGGAGAAAGAGATTTGATTCATTAAAACGGCTCAGTTCTTTAAGTGCTCGTTTGTTCATCAGACGAAAATCGGCATGGTTATGAATGAGAGGAATACCGAGTCTATTCATCAACCGATAAAAACAAACGGCTGACGTACGCTTAAAAAATGTATCTGTTTGTCGGCTGCGGCGAACACCATATACGATTTCATAGCCTTCTCGGTATTTTTCAATAAACTGGCGAATAACAGAAATATCATCTTGAAGATCAGCGTCAATTGAAATCACGCAATCTGATTTTTGCTTCGCTATGTCAAGTCCAGCCAAAAGTGCTTTTTGATGTCCTGAATTGCGTGCTAATTTAATCCCTTTAACAAATTGATTTTTTGTACTTTCCATCACAATTAATGACCATGTCCGGTCTGTTGAACCATCATCAACAAATAACAGTTTACTGCCTGCTGAAATCAGTTTTTCTTCTGTTAAATCGTTTAAAACAGCCGTCAACTGACTCGCTGTCTCTAAAAAAACGTCCTCTTCGTTGTAACATGGGATCACAATTGTTAATAAAGGTTGTGCTGGATTCAAATGTGCCTCCTCCTTTTGATCTAGAAGTCATTTTGCTTCATATAAATAGATGTTCCAGGCTGATGCAGGATGGGTAAAGCGCTTTAAAAATGTCAATCTGTTTTGTTTTGCATTTATGATAGGAACGGAAGAAAAAATATAACGCCCTCCCATTTGCTTAAATACCCCTGTATTTAACTCAAGGTTAGTAATTTTTTTCTTGGAATTTTTCTTGAATGCATAATGTTTCCCAAGTTCATTGACAAAAACATAGCAACGGCTCCCCCATTCATCAAAATAGCGTTTTAAAGTTGGGCTTTTCTCCAGTTCTTTGGCGATTATTTTTCGAAATTGGTATTTGTATTTCAGCGGATAAATATTGGCGTAGGTATCAAGTGTATAAAAGCCGTTGTACTGGGCGATCGCAGGATGAAGACCAATACTTACCACCCTGTATGACTGTTCAGGTCGTCCGATAAATGTCTTAATCTGTTGAAATTGTTTAGTTGCATAAAACTCTCGAAATGTAGGTGAATGATAATGAGCACCATAGGTTAGTTCTTCATGAAATGGGATGAGAACCATAATCTGAGCAATAACTACGACATAAACAAATCGTTTCCACTGCTTCGTCATCTTCCATAAAATATAACATGCCACTGCAAAGCTGACATAAATGACAAGCGGTCGTAAAAAATGAAACCGTGCAAAGTTAAATGCTGTTAAGAAACTGAATGTTTCTTTTGGTAATGCCCATAGTTTGTTAAACCACAACGCATACCAGAAAGAAAGTGCATAATTAATGAAAACTAATAATATAAACATTTTTTCTTCTCGTCGTTTTGGTCTGCCTCTTAAGATCATGATGATAAAAGTCAGTAAAATGACTGGGAGAATCACTGCGGTATGAACCGTCATCACATGATTATGACCAAAGACAAAATTTTTAACAGACAAGCGCAAAGAATGCCAAATATCATGTCTTGATGACACAAATTCAACACGGTGCATGGTTTCCTCAGCAGCAAAGAGTGAATAAACAAGCCGATATTCTATCGCAAGGAAAATCCCTGTCATCAATGCGATACTTCCCAGAAAAGGAAGATTAACATCGCGTTTAGTGATAACATCATAAAGCCAGAGCAATGATACAGCGACAAGAAAAAAGAAAAATCCGAGAACAATACTGGCGTAAAACGGCAAAAGAGCAAGAGTAAGCCACTCTTTCCAAGAATAGTCCCGCATTCGAATATTTAAAAAAGCCCATAATGCGAGAGGATGCCCCATCGTACTCAGCATTCCTGACGGCCAAAAAGGGGTCAAAGCGAAAGCAAGCGAAACACCAATTCTAATCAAGTACGCTTTTTCATCACGAATAACATGCCGCTTCAGAAGCAAATACATTCCGATAAAAGCAAAAATACGTGTAATGGATTGGCTGATTGCATAAGCAGTCATTGAAGGAAATAAAGCATGCAGCCAGACAATCCCACTCCATTCTGTACCGAAAGCATCACGAGGAAGTCCATTCATGATCTGGGGAATGACCGCTTTAACACCTCCATGTAATTGACCGCTCTCTGCCAGTACCTTATACCAAGCGATATTTGAGTCCAAATTATCATGAACCCGGAGATGAGCATCTTCATTTAATATGTAAACTGGCAACATGTAGATGATAATGACACTGAAAGCAATAAAAAACCAAACGTTCTCCCGGCTGATCTTATGAACCGATAGCGGCATAAAAACAACACCTCCATCATTATCTATTCTGTGTGCGGGAAGAAATTGTTGGAATCATTTTAAAGATAGTATTGCTAGAGTCGTTTTGAAAAATGCATCAAAATAAAAAAAGGCATTACAGCCTTGAAATCATTTTTTAATAGCTCCTGAAGTGAAAAAAAAGTGCTGGTCCACTGCCGATCAGCACTTTTTTCTGTGTGAGATACAAAGATGCTTATCATTTCTTAATAATGATAGGCGCAATGACCATCGTAATGAAAAGCGTAGCAAAAGAATAGTATAAAACATATTCTGATGGGACTGTACTTTGACCCTTTAACATTAAATATCCGGTAACCCCTGAAAGAATAAGATGAGAAAGTAAGAACATGAATCCCGTAAATTTAGAGTGCATTTGTTCAATTCTTTCGTCTATCAGTGGCTCTTCTTGTTTTGAACTAGGCTTTTTGAAGTATCTGTAATATAACAAGACAAGAATCGAATAAGCTGCAAAGACAGCAAAATAGAGGATGAGGTGATTGATAAAGCTACTCGTGTTCCAAACCAGTCCGTTTATCTGTAAGTAACCAAAAAATTGACAGCCTAAAAATACTGCTGCAAACGCAGTAATTAATTCAAGTTCTTTTTTCACGGTGATCCCCCTCCGTTTCAACTAATTTGAAAAGGTCTTCTACTTTACAATCAAAAAATTTGCATAAACGTAAAGCTAATTCTAAACTTGGATTAAATTTTTGTTTTTCTATGGCGATTAATGACTGGCGTGATGGTCTATGGTGATGAATCAGCTTTTAATTCATGACCAATTAAGCAACGTGTGTTGAAGTATTTAGAATAACTTACACACATTTTTTGAAACCCCTGTTTTTTGTGTGTGATAAAATCGTGAACAAGCAGTGCAATTTAGGTGTTATTGAGGATGAAGATGATTGTTTAGTAATTTTGATGAGTTTAGAGATCTATTATTGGCTAAAAGAGATGCGGGTAGAGTAACAGTTTCATTAAGAAATCGTACCGAAACAAATGTAGTGAAAGAAGTTAATAACTTTGTAACTGAGCATAACTTTAAAAGCATTGATAGTTGGGACGAAATCAATGAGAGTTTTGCTAATGAAATCATTGTTCATGTTATATCTGTTGACATGGCATATGACTTTGATTTAGAAACAAAACCAATAGCAAGAGAACTTTCAGTGTACTTTTTAGATTTGTTTTCGAGCGATAAACATTTTTTACCAATTGTGAATTCTCAGATGGTTCTGACATCTTCGTAATTAGCAGTTGGACACCTATATCAGATGCTACATTTGATGCTGGCGTTGTAATTGTTGATAAAGAGAGCATAGGGCTTCTGTGGGCTGAGGATGAAGATTAATACTTACAGTCTCCCCTTTGGGCATTGCAGCATAAAGAACAAAAGTGGGTTTAATCGAACAGATTCATACTAACTTCTAACTGCTTGGGATATCTGTCTAAACTCAGAAAGTTTCTTTTTAGAAGCATCAACTCTGGTGGATAGGTCTTCACCAGAGTTGTAAATAGTATAGATAAAAGGAGTAAAAAAAGAAATGAACACAAAAAGAATATAATATGTTTAATCCATAGCTTTCATTCTCTTAATTAACAAAATAAAATCAATAGTAGTGTAACTTCAGAGATAACTGATATTTAAAAAGAGAAATATAAGAAGGGCGTCAAAATGTATAGACCTTTCTTATCAGCCAGGTACTGTTCTCAAAAATTTGATCCCAATAAAAACTTAGATTTTATTATTCACATCAAGTATTGAAAATTTTTTATTATCAAGGTATCGTAGCCATAAAAAAATGAAACAAATAGAAGCATTGATATGGATGCAAGTAAAAGCAGATTCATTTGAGGTAGATTAAAAAATGTCATACAATAGTTTCCAAACGGCATAGTTATTAGACCTAAAGACATTGTCAGAGATAAGATCGAGCCTGAGTATTTTTTATCAAAACTTTTTGGAACTACACTGAAAGAATTAGGTGAAAAATGACGATCTAAATTTTGATCAAAGTAGATACACGTGCATAACCAATAATCATTTGTTTCCTCCTGTACAATCATATAAATTATTGTACCAAAGATTCATTTATTGTAAGGTATTTGGGAATGTTTTTTGATAACTATTTTTGGTAATGGTATCTTTGATGAATTTGTTTATTAAAAACATATGGGATTAAGGTTCATTAGTAATTGTACCGCCAGTATTTTTGAAAAAAACACGTTAAGAAATATTTTCAATAAAAAAGCTAATTTTGTGTTATATCTATAGAAAATATTTGTTCCAATTCTTTTTTACCATTAGGAGTGACTTTGATTGCTCGTGATCTTGATACTCTTTGAATCCAATTTAATTGTAATAATTTTTCTAAAAGCGCATTTCCTAAACTGCCAGCAAGATGATGTTCTCTTTCTGTCCAATCTAAGCAAGCCTTCGCAAATATCCTTTTCTTTTGTTTGATTTCATTGACATTAATACCAAATTTGGTAAAAAATGATTGACCAGTCTTTGTTATATGAAAATGCATCTCATTTTTGATTAAGTATCCTTTATCTAGTAAGGAATTTGTAATAGCAACACCTAACTTTCCAGCTAAATGATCATAGCAGGTACGAGCACACCCAAACTCACTTGATTGAGAAGGTTGACGAAAGGGCATGATTTTTTCTTGAGGAGTAATTACAAGAAGTGATTCGAGAATTTGTGATATTTCGGAATTAGAAAGTCTATAATAACTATGCTTTCCATGTTTTTCTATAGAAAGAATTCCTTCCTCTTTCATTTTTGATAAATGATAGGTAGCTGTTTTGGGTTTTATTTTGGCAACATGAGCCAGTTCGCTAGTAGGATAGGCTTTACCGTCTAACAAATAGGTTAATATTTGTGCTCTTGATTTAGAACGAATGAATAAAGCCACTTCAGAAACATTCATTTTTTACCCTCCTAAAAAATATTCATATTCCTATGATAATCGAATTTTCAAAATGGTAAAATTGTTACAAGACAGTATTTTGGGGAGAAGATAAAATGAAAGACTGCTAATTAAATCAAAGATATTTAAAGATTATCATCTTGATTCTTCCATATTAATTTTACCAAATGCATGGGATGTTATGAGTGTAAAAATATATAAAGACGTGAACTACTCTCCGCTTAGTTAACGTTTGATGAAGTTATATCATATGAAGAAATGATAGGATTTCTTCATAAAACTAAGCGATATTTAATGTAAGCATTTATAACTGTAGTTAAATAGGATGGTATATAACACAGTTAATTAAACAAAAACCGATTTATCCTTAGGTAAATCGGTTTTTGTTATTGAAAACTTTCTTACCACCTTAAGATTTGCGGTATCCTAAAAAACACAAGATATTAAAGAGTAATAATCCCCCTGCGATATACCATGAATATCGAAAGGCTTGAATAAGCCCATCTGTTCCTAAATGGCTTTGTGTACTCATGAATGTTGCGGCAACTGCAGCACCAAAGGCAATTGCAACATTTTGTAACATGCGTTGTACGGCTCCAATGGATCCTTGTTTTTCTTTTGAAACAGATGCCATGATTGAAGCAATATTTGCTGGTTGAAAAATGCCGCCTCCAATACCGTATAGAAACAATACACTAGCTAATAGATAAGGTGACCACTGTGCTTCAATAAAACTTAAGCCGACAAATGCTATAAACATAATTCCTAAACCTATGCTCATAAATAAGGTTGTTCCAAATCGTCCCATGAATTTCCCAGCTATTCTTGAGAAAATTACTAGACCAAGTGGGGCTGATAGTAAAACAAAACCTGTTTGTAAAGGAGTTAATGACGTGAAATCCTGTAAAAAATATGGAGGGACGATAAAAATAATTGCTGATGCCACCCCAAATCCTATCGTTGCAAGTATTGGAACAATAAAGGTTGACTTAAGAAATAAATGTACATCTATAATAGGATGCTTAGTGTTGGATTCATGGAATATGAAAATACCTAATAAAATAATAGAAGCGATTATATACCCCCAAGTAGGTATACTTCCCATTACTTTGTTTGCTCCATGAGATAAGCTAAAAAGAAACAACAAAGCACTTAAAGTAAAGTATATATTTCCTAACACATCAATAGGAGCTGGATGTTTTTCCTCTTTTATAAATCGAGAAATTTTATAACAAGCCCACAACCCTATTAAACATAATGGGATGTTAATCCAAAAAATCCATCGCCAACTTCCTAAAGAAATAACAAGCCCACCTGCTGTAGGACCTAAAATTGGTCCTAAACCTATCATTACCCCTAAGGTACCTAATGCATGATTGCGATTTTCAGGACTGACAAGAGTTGTAATAAGTGCAGCAGATGTAGCCTGTAATGCAGCAGCACCAACACCCTGAATAGCACGAAATACAATTAATTGCCACATCTCTTGAGCTAATCCACATAGTATCGAGCTAATTAAAAATATGAAAAAACCATATAAACATATTCGAAAACGACCTACACGGTCACTAATTTTCCCAAATAACAGGATAGTTGCACTCAGTGCCATAACATATATGGTAACACTCCATGCTGTTATAGTTACTGTTGAATGAAACTCTTTTTCTAAATAAGGTAGAGCAATGTTAATAATCCCTGTATCTAAAGTTGATAAGAACATCCCGATACCAGCAATCAGAATGACTAACTTTTCCCTAAAAAGAGGGAGTTTACGATTTATAACCACATTTGTGTTATCCATTAAATTGACACTACCTGTTCATTATGTGCTTGTTCATCTATTTGTGTGCTGGTTGATAAAACATCATTTATAATCATTTGTAAATGAAGCCATCCATCTTTTGTAGAAACAAGAATTTTATTGTTATGTTCACGAAATACACCAATACTTTGAATTGGTTGAGGATATTCTGTTCTTTCAGCACTTAATATTCGGATTTTTTCATTATATTGATTAAATGCCAAAGCTCCTTGTGGATACCCAGCGCGAATAGTGCGGAGTATGGATTCTATATCCTGTTCCCAATTTACAAAATAATCTTCTTCTTTTGGTTGACTATAATAGGTGCGATTAGATAATAACTGCAATTTTGAAGTGAAATCTTTATTTTTAATTTTTTGAAGAACTTGTTTTAGTAAAATAATAGATTGTTTAAAATGCGTCTCTCGAATTTCTAAAGCTGTTTCAGTCCCTGACATCACAACTGGCATTTGAGCTAAAATAGGGCCAGCATCAATCTCTGGTACGACTTGGATACACGAAACGCCACCTTCTTTTTCTCCATTTTTAGCCATCCAGAAAAAAGGTGCTAATCCAGCATACCTAGGTAATGGGCTTGGATGAAAATTTATAGTATCTTCTTTGGGGATAGATAAAATATCTTCTTTTAAGATTTTTTGGTAATTAGCAATAATAAAATAGTCAGCATTATAATTTTTTAATAATTCTACTGTGTTAGAATCATTCAGTTTATGCGGTCGTAACACGGGAATGCCAATGTCCTTGGCTTCTTTTTCTAAATCAACTTGATCAGGTTCTCCAATATAATAAGAACATAACTTTCCTTCAGGACTAGTTACAAGAGCTTCTATGGAAATAGAAGGCTCTTGTGTTAATTCCTGAAGAAACGGTAAACCAAATTTTGAATTAACTTCTGAGAATAAAATGACTTTCGTTACAGGTGGAATCATTCAGACCACCACTTACCATGAACAATTTTAGATTGCCAAGCCATAGTATCAAACATAGCGTATCCCGGTTGAACTGGTAATTGTTGAGCACCTGGCAATTGATCAAGTTCTGTAATAGCTAATGCTAATCGTTCTGCTAAAACACCTTCTGCAAGCGGTGGGCATCCAGCAAAAATGGGCATTCTCTCTAAGTCGACAAACCAATGGTCTAACATTTCTTTACTTGGATATGAAGGCATTTCAGGGATAAGGCGTTCCATAAGTCGTTTAATAACCTCTGAAGTCATTGCAGCATCTTCAGGAATATCATATACCTCTTCGATAGGCATAGAATCTTTTGTGTATTTATAAATATATGTACCATGAGCAACTGTAGGAACCTTTAACATGAATTTACAACGGTCTGATTTTCGAAAAGCACGATGTAAGGCATATCGATTACGAATTTCGTAAAAATCCATCTGGTCTAAAACGTAATCACAATCCTTCATAAATTCTTCAGCACTTTCAGGAGTAATCCCCTCTGGATATACCTCTATGTTTACATCTTTCGTAAGATTGTAAGTCATTTCAGCAACAACTTCAGCTTTATTTTTTCCTAGATGATCCAGATCAGCACCCATTTGTCTATTCATATTCGTAACATCAAATGTATCTGGATCTGCAAGTTTTAGATTTCTTACTCCCATTCTAACAAGGCGTGTAGCAAGTGCTCCTCCAATACCACCAGTTCCTGCAATTCCAACAACAGCATCACGTAGTTTTTTCTGTCTTTGTACTTGTTCTTCCTCGGTGCTGCCTAACCATCCAAGGCTTCGGTTTACGCGTTCCCAATACATCTCGTTATCAAATGTTTCTGATTTGTACATAAGTCTTTCGTTTTGCTTTAACATAATAAATTTCCCCCTTAAGTGTTTTTACTTTCAATGTAATGATAAAATAAAATTATCTTAATAATCTATCGATTTCGTTTTTATCAAATCGTTTAAGGAGAGAGCATTAATATGGGAATTGAAATTATATTTCCTCCGTATATAGCAAATAATAAGGAAACGCTGTTACAACGCATTCAATTTTCTTTTTCACCTTTGAATGAAATGTTTCGAAGCATGCATGTATTAAACAATCCAAAACATCATGGGATTCACTTACCATGGGTTATTGAAGCTAAAAAAAACTTAACAAATGATATGCAAAAGGACCTACAATATTTTAACCTATGCTTTGAATTAGGAGTTCCACCCACACTTCTTCCTGGAATCTACAAATCTGTGTTTTCAATTGAAGAAGAGATAGAATTACTTGCTCAAAAATTAACTGTTAATAATGCTCGTAAAATTCTTCATGAATTAACACTTATATCTGAACATAGGGAAAATCGATTTATACCTAGTTTAGCTAAAGGAATTGAATGGACAGATTTTGCTTTCAGTGACAAAAGTGACATACTTGAAGATTTAAAGAGAAGACCAAACTTTGTTTTCTGTAGGTTACTTCATTTCTTAACAGACTATTATCAAAAAATTTTTTCAACAATATGGGAAGATTTGAAGTGTGAATTATTAAATGAAATTGTGGAGCAAACTACCTTGCTCAAAACAAAAGGATTTTCAGCATTTATTGCTTCCTTATCCTCAGAGCGCATTTCTTGGATCGATAATAAAAATAAATTGTATCTTCACAAACCATTTAAAACAATTTATCAGATGAAAAGTGATGAATCTATTATTTTTATGCTTAGTTATTTTGTTTGGCCACATTTTTTTGTAGACGAAATAAAAGAGGGGATTGTTATTGTTTATGATTCTTCAGTAGCAAGAGAACAGGCATTCCCAGAGCAACCGATTGAAAAAATGGTAGATATTTACAGAGCTTTAGGGGAGCCTTCTAGACTGCAAATTTTGAGGATATTACAGGAACGTTCACTAACCACACAATCCTTGGCACAAATTTGTCATTTGAGTGAGGGTTCGGTTTCTAGGCATCTTCAAGTACTAAAAAAAGCAAAATTAGTTACCAGTAAAAAAGATGGAAAATATGTATTATATAAAAGTCAAAAAAATATTATACAAATTCTTTCAAAGTTAGTTATGGAAGCTACAGTAACTTAATACATCACAATTTTTGCCCCAAAATACATCATATGCAAAGGGTAATGTGGAATTGAAAACAAGAGAGTTTCTTACCGCAGAACAAAGGGTGGTATGTCAACATCGAAGTGGTTCAAGTATGTGATTAAAGATAGTGGTATTGATGTCATTACTATGAGTTCGGTATCTTTTCAGAATTATGTAATCATCTTCGTTTTGGAGACATGTGGGTCGTAGAAGATCATCTACTTGGAGGCTTCAGCTCCTAAATGATGCTTTGGCTTCCTAAACCACAAAAAGTATGGTATGTTTTTATAAAAATACAAAGGTGTGAATAAAAATGAAAAAATGGGTTTGGTTCCTCATCGGTTTAGTTTCGTTAGCCCTGACCTTAATTGTTTCAATTTTCGCACAAAACTACAATCTGATCATTAAGGTTTCTGGAACAATTGGCGTCATTTCCATTCTCATCTCCGGAATCTTTTTAGGAGCCTTTGTCAATGGTGACAAACAACGCGCTAATTATTTTTCGGAAACAAAAGAGCATAGAAAGACACGGACAATCATCTCAATAAACATACTACTTGTGGGATTACCCCATATTTTTGCTAGCATCATTTTTCTTATTATGTAAATACCTTAAACTTGTAGATTTTTCTGCAAGTTTTTTTATTTTATAAAGACAATCTTCTGATGTGAATTTGTTTTGACATACAACACGCAGAAAACATAGGCAGGAATACGGCGTGTTATGCGTAATCATGCTCACTTCAATATTTTTCTTGTTTCTTAACAAACAAGTCCGTTCTAGACAGTGTTATTCGTTAAGAAATCTACTTTGTTCTGAGATAAAATAAGACTGTCGCAATTTCCGACAGTCTTAGGCTCTGCTTGTTTACCACGGATAGAACGGATAGAATGGAGAAAAAAATGGAGAATAGTAGTATGGATAAGGATAAAATGGCGGTCGTGGACGCGGTCTAGGGCGTGGTCTTGGACGAGGATAAGGATATGGATAAGAATAATAGGGTTGCTGTTGCTGCCGAAAGTTTTCCATCCCTTCATAGCCATGTTCAAACATTTGCTCCATTATAAGTACCTCCTTTTTCTTTATCGAATACTTTAGGCTATGCTAAACTCACAAAAAAAGAGTACGTACAAATCAAATAAAAAACAGTCTGACTTTTGTAGCCAGACTGATGTATTTATTTTAAACCCCTCTGTTTTTAAGGTAATACAGAACTCCCCATCAAATATTTGTCTACTTCACGCGCCACTTCTCGTCCTTCATGGATGGCCCAAACGATTAAACTTTGGCCTTTTCTTGCGTCACCTGCAGCAAATACGCCTTCGACATTTGTTTTGAAATCCCCATATTTTGCGTCAACTTTGTTTCTGACTGTGTTTATGCCGAACTGTTTTAATAACGGTTGTTCTGTCCCTTCAAAGCCGATTGCGATAAACACGAATTGAGCTGGCCAGATTTTCTCTGTTCCTGGAATTTCATGAAATTCAAGTTCCCCTTGCTCGTTTTTCACTTTTTCCATTTGAACAGTGTGTAATTCTCTTAAATTACCGTTGTTATCAGAAACCAGTTTTTTTGTTTGAATGCAATACTTCCTTGGATCGCTTCCAAATTTCGCTTTCGCTTCTTCATAAGCATAATCAAGCGTATAGATATGCGGCTGTTCTGGCCACATATTTTCAGCAGTTCTTGTATCAGGTAGTTTTGGATGTTTACCGAACTGGACGACGCTTCGTGCTTTTTGGCGCAAAGCGGTTGCAACACAGTCTGCCCCGGTGTCTCCGCCCCCGATCACAATCACGTCTTTGTTTCTCGTATTCATAAATTTCTTATCTTTAAAATTGGAATCGAGCATACTCTTGATTGTGCCAGTTAAATAATCCATCGCAAAGTGAACACCGTTTGCTTCACGGCCCTCTATTAAGAGGTCACGTTGTTTTTGCGCACCTGTACATAAAATGATAGCATCATATTGTTCTTTCAATTCAGCGGCAGTTATGTCTTTACCGATTTCAGTATTGATAACAAAATCAATGCCTTCTTGTGTTAACAATTTGATTCGGCGTTCAACAATGCTTTTTTCAAGTTTCATGTTTGGAATTCCGTACATCAGCAGACCACCCGGGCGGTCTGCTCTTTCATATACAGTTACAGAATGTCCTGCCTGATTCAGTTGATCTGCACTTGCCAAGCCGGCTGGACCAGAGCCGACAATTGCAATTTTCTTGCCAGTCCGTTTTTTAGGAATTCGCGGCTTAATCCAGCCATTTTCAAAACCTTTGTCAATAATTGTCCGCTCGATGCTTTTAATCGAAACAGCCGGATCTGAAATCGCCACTGTACATGACCCTTCACAAGGCGCTGGACAAACGCGTGAGGTAAATTCGGGAAAGTTGTTTGTTTTCAGGAGCCGCTCAAGTGCTTCTTTCCATCTTCCCCGATAGACAAGATCATTCCATTCCGGAATCAGGTTATAAATCGGACAACCTGATGTATAGCCCTTTATATCCATTCCGATTTGGCAAAAAGGTGTCCCGCAATCCATACAGCGTGCACCTTGCCGTTTTGCTGCCTCTTCAGAAAATGGCGATGAATATTCATTCCAGTCTTGAATCCGTGTGAGAGGATCTCGTTCAGCCGGCTTTTCCCGCTTGAATTCGATAAATCCTGTTGCTTTGCCCATGTTCCCCTCCCCCTTTCTTACTGTACCACTGCTTCTTTTGCAGAGGCAGCATGAGTTGGAATCTTTTGCTTTGTACCAGCTTCAAAAGCATACATCATCGCTTCTTCATCCGTTAAACCAGCTTCTTTTTGTTCTTTTATCCGCTTCATCATTTGTTTGAAATCTTTCGGAATCACTTTCACAAATTGAGTCACAGTTTGTTCCCAATCATTTAGCAGTGATGCTGCCTTTTCACTTTGTGTGTAATGATAATGTTGTTGAATCATTTCTTTCAGTTCTGCAATTTCTTCTGAATCCAGAAGCGTTTCAAACTCAATCATTTCCTGATTGCATTTCCGTTTAAAAGCTTTTTGGTCTTCAGCAAAAATGTAGGCGATTCCACCTGACATACCTGCTCCGAAATTTTTTCCGATATCTCCCAAAATAACAACACGTCCGCCTGTCATGTATTCACATCCATGATCTCCAATGCCCTCAACCACAACATTTACTCCACTGTTTCGGACAGCAAACCTTTCTCCAGCAAGTCCGTTTATATAAGCTTCACCACTTGTTGCACCGTAAAACGCAACATTTCCGATGATGACATTTTCACGGAAAGCAGGATTGAAATGATCCGGTGCTTTGACAGCGATTTTTCCACCTGATAAACCTTTTCCAACATAGTCATTGGCATCCCCTGTTAAATAAAGTGACATACCTTTAGGTACAAATGCTCCAAAGCTTTGACCTGCTGAGCCTGTGAAGTGCAGTTTGATCGTATCATCAGGTAGACCTTTTTCCCCATAGCGTTTCGAAATTTCGCTTCCGGTCACCGCCCCTGTAACGCGGTTTGTATTCTGAATTGTAAATGATGCTTCTGACGGAATTCCGTCCATTATTGAGCTTTTAACCGCAGGTAAAATTTCTGTCATATCAAGTGATTCAGAAATTTTATGATTTTGCGGTGTCCGGAATGTACGCGTGCCTTTTGGTTGGTAGAGCAAGTTTGCTAAATCTAATTGCCCCGCTTTCCAATGTGCTTTAGTACGTTCACTGATATGAAGGACATCTGTGCGACCTACCATTTCATCAATCGTTTTGAATCCTAGACGCGCCATCAATTCGCGCGCTTCTTGAGCGATAAAACGCATATAATTGACGAGGTGATCTGGATCTCCCTTGAATTTTTTGCGAAGTTCCGGGTTTTGCGTTGCAACTCCGACAGGGCAAGTATCTAAATGGCAAGCCCTCATCATGACACAGCCGAGAACTACGAGCGGCGCTGTGGCAAAACCAAATTCTTCTGCTCCTAATAATGCAGCCATGACAACATCTCTGCCTGTCATTAATTTTCCATCTGTTTCTAATACTACACGATCGCGCAAACCGTTTAACATTAATGTTTGGTGTGCTTCAGCCAAGCCAAGTTCCCACGGAAGTCCGGTATGTTTAATACTTGTCTTTGGAGACGCTCCGGTTCCACCGTCATATCCGCTGATGACGATCACATCTGCTGTTGCTTTTGCGACACCGGCAGCAATTGTACCAACACCGGCTTTGGCAACGAGTTTGACACTGATCCGTGCATCACGGTTGGCATTTTTCAAATCATGGATGAGCTGTGCCAAGTCTTCAATCGAGTAAATATCATGGTGTGGCGGTGGTGAAATCAAACCGACACCAGGCGTTGATCCCCTGACATTGGCAACCCATGGGTAAACTTTGTTTCCTGGGAGCTGACCGCCTTCCCCAGGTTTTGCCCCTTGAGCCATTTTAATTTGTAACTCATCGGCATTGACAAGATAGTGGCTTTTTACACCGAAACGACCTGAGGCAATTTGCTTAATGGCACTGCGGCGATGATCGCCATTGGCATCAGGGGTAAAACGATCTGGATCTTCCCCGCCTTCCCCACTGTTGCTTTTTCCGCCTAAACGGTTCATCGCAATCGCCAATGTCTCATGTGCTTCTTTGCTTAGAGAACCAAATGACATTGCTCCTGTTTTAAAACGGCGAACAATGGATTCAACAGATTCAACTTCTTCAAGCGGCACTGGTTTTCGTGTTTCATCAAATGAGAAAAGGTTGCGTAAAAAACCGATTCTTTCTTCATCTGCCGCTTGTGAATACTGTTTGAATAGATGATAATCGCCATTTCGACAAGCCCATTGTAACGTGTGAATCGTTTTTGGATTAAAAGCATGATGTTCGCCGTCTTTTCTCCATTGGAAATCACTTCCTGAATCAAGAGTTGTACTGTAAGTGTCAGCATAAGCTTTTTGATGGCGAACAACGGCTTCTTTTGCAATCGTGTCTAAATCGATGCCGCCAAGTTGTGATGCCGTTCCAGTAAAGTATTGATCAATCACATCTTGGTTGATGCCAACCGCTTCAAAAATTTGTGCACCACGGTAACTCTGCACAGTCGATATTCCCATTTTAGACATTACCTTGACGACACCTTCAGTGACACTCTTGCTGTACTTTGTGACAGCTTCTTCATAGCTAAATGGAAGAATGCCTTCGTCGATGATATGTTTAAAAGTCGCATATGTGAGATACGGATGAATAGCATCAGCTCCATAGCCGATCAATGCTGCAAAATGGTGGACTTCCCTAGCTTCACCTGATTGGGAAATGATACTGACTTTCGTCCGTTTACCAGTTCGAACTAAATATTGATGCAATGCACTTACTGCAAGGAGTGATGGAATCGGTGTTTTTTGTTCATCCATTTTGCGATCTGATAGGATGAGAAGTGTCACACCTTCTGCAATTGCCTTATCCGCTTCTTTAAACATATCTTCAAGACCGCTTTTTAAGTCTCCTGTAAATAGCGTATGAATCGTTTTATTTTTAAAGTGCTGGTGGACAAGTCCTCTAAGCGAGTTAAACTGAGCATTTGTTAATACTGGTGTATACAGTTTAATCCGACGGCAACTGCTTTCATTTGGATGAAGCACATCTCCTTCTGCTCCGAGCCATGTTAAAGTTGATGTTACAATTTGCTCGCGAATCGCGTCAATTGGTGGATTTGTAACCTGTGCAAAGAGCTGCTTGAAATAATTAAACAGTGATTGCGGGCGATCTGATAAAACGGCAAGCGGAACATCGTGTCCCATCGATCCGAGCGGATCTTTTCCTTCTGTAATTACTGGAATTAAATATTTTTGAATATCTTCATATGTGTAGCCAAACGCTTTTTGTCGCATGAAAAGATCTGGGACCGATTTTTCTTCACTTTCCTGAATATCATTTGCAACATGAACAATTTCTTTGCTGAGCCATTCTTGATAAGGAAACTCGTTAGAAATTTCTGACTTGACTTCTTCATCAGATATAATTCGTCCTTCTTCAAGATCAACTAACAACATTTTTCCTGGGTTGAGGCGGTCTTTATATAAAACATTTTCCTGATCAACATCAATGACGCCGACTTCAGAGGAAAAAATCAGATAATCGTCTTTTGTAACATAATAACGAGCCGGTCTGAGTCCGTTCCGGTCAAGAATAGCTCCGATTTGTCTGCCATCAGTAAACGAGATCGCTGTCGGACCATCCCAAGGCTCCATTAAAGAGCTGTGATATTCGTAAAATGCTTTCTTGTTCTTTGACATATAAGGATTTTCGTTCCATGGTTCTGGTATCATCATCATGGCAGTATGTGACGGTTTTCTTCCTGCCAATACAAAGAATTCAAAAGCATTGTCTAAAATAGAAGAATCACTGCCGTTTTCATCTAAGATCGGTAAAATTTTCGGTAAATCTTCGCCAAACGCTTCTGAAACAAACTGCTGTTCTCTCGCTTTCATCCAGTTCATATTGCCGCGGAGAGTATTGATTTCTCCATTATGAATGAGATAGCGGTTCGGGTGGGCTCTTTCCCAGCTTGGAAACGTGTTTGTACTAAAGCGGGAATGAACCAGTGCAAATGCTGAAACAAAATCTTCATCTTGCAAATCTTCATAAAAAGCATCCACTTGTTCAGGTGTTAATAGTCCTTTGTAAACAATTGTTTTACTGGAAAGGCTGGCGACATAAAATGATTTCCCATGGTCTTTTGCCCAGTGTTCAGTTTGTTTACGAATCACATATAATTTTCGTTCAAATGCTAAATGGTCATTCATTTTTTCATTAACACCAATAAACACTTGACGAACAATAGGTGCGCTCTCAGCGGCAACTTTTCCGATTTTTCCGACATTTACAGGGACAGTTCGCCAACCAAGTACAGACTGTCCTTCTTCTTCAATCAAGTGATTCATGTGAGCTTCGATTTTTCCGCGCTCACTGTCATCCTTTGAAAAAAAGATCATTCCCACACCATAGCGCCCTTTTTCAGGCAATTGAAAACCAGAGCATACTTTTTTAAAAAAAGCATCAGGTATCTGCATCATGATGCCTGCCCCATCTCCGGTGTACGGGTCACTGCCCTGCCCGCCCCGGTGATCTAATTGACAGAGCATTTGTAATCCTTTTTTGACAATATCATGATTTGGCTTGCCTTTAATATGAGCGTAGAGACCAATTCCGCATGCGTCATGTTCAAATTCAGGACGGTAGAGACCTTGCGCATTAGGTAGTTGTTGATCCGTCATCGTTCCTCTCCCCCGTTCAGGTTACCGTTTTTTCCCGGTCACAAAATCTTACAAACTCTAACTCCATTGTAGGTTTTCAAATCCATACAAACAATATATAATTTAGATTAAACTAATCTCATTTTGATATAAGCAGGTGAAAGGGATGGAATTACGCCAACTGCATTACTTTATGGAAGTAGCTGAAAGAGAACACGTATCAGAAGCTGCCATGCATCTTCATGTTGCTCAATCGGCGATCAGCAGACAAATAGCAAACCTTGAAGAAGAGCTTGGCGTGTCTTTATTTGAGCGGGAAGGCCGCAATGTCAAATTAACCCCGATCGGAAAGCAATTTTTAATTCATATTAAAGCGGCTATGAAAGCGATTGATTATGCAAAAGAACAAATTAATGAGTATTTAGATCCCAATAGAGGGACGGTGAGAATCGGCTTTCCGACAAGCCTTGCCAGCCAGTTTCTGCCGACTGTCATTTCCGAGTTTAAACATGAGCATCCAAATGTTGCTTTCCTTCTAAGACAAGGGGCATATAAGTTTTTAATTGAAGCGGTCAAAAATAGGGATATTGATTTGGCGTTTCTCGGTCCTGTTCCAATGAATGATCCTGAGATTAAAGGAGATATTTTATTCACGGAAAGCATTTTTGCACTTCTCCCAGTTAACCATCCGCTCTCAGAGCAAAAAAGCCTTCACTTAGGCGATCTCAGGAATGATAATTATGTGCTTTTCCCTGATGGTTACATTCTTCGCAAGATGGCTGTTGATGCCTGTAAACAAGCAGGCTACACACCGAAAATTTCTTCAGAGGGTGAAGATTTAGATGCGATCAAAGGCTTGGTTTCTGCGGATATGGGCGTGACACTTTTGCCTGAAAGTGCCTTTAATGAAACACCTCCCCGCTTTACGAAGAAAATCCCGATTGACTATCCTCAAGTGAAACGCACAGTCGGAATCATTACCCCAAAAAATCGGGAGCTCTCCCCTTCAGCAAAAGATTTTTATCAGTTTGTTAAACAGTTTTTCTCACATCTTCAACGATATCAATAACACATCAGTCAGCCGAGCTGAACGCTCGGCTGATCTAAAAAAATTAAATTGTATCTTACGAAATGCCTTTCAATGAATCGCTAAATAAATAGTTAACCCTAGTACAATTAGATATAGACAGTCAACTAATATTTGTTTTTTTCGATGAAAGCAAATGACATTTTTTCGAGACAACATGATATAAATATCAGGGGAAATTATCCAAATGATTTGCAATAAAAAAGACAGCTTTTGCATGACCGTTAATGGGTTAAATGTAAATCCAGATCCCGCATCTCCACCTATAGTTGACAAATACATTGAAAAATTTAGGAAAGGTATGATGAAGCAATATATTAGTCTAAAAAAGTTTATATAAAAAAATTGTTTTGCACGAATACCTTTCAATGAAAAGATCAGTCCGTAGATGAAAAGAAAAATAGTTCCAAAACTTATGATCGGATGGTTTGCAAAGTAAATAAGAGTAAGCCCTAATAAAAACATAATTTCTCCTCTTTAATTCTTTTTGTACAAAGGCTTGTGAAATCTTCACAGAGACTTAAACTTATCTTAACACACTTTTCTTATATGACAGCAAAAGGTGCTTACATATGTCCCCTGTGTTAAATCGCCGCAAATTTTCAAACCTATCTTGATACAGGGTTGGAAGGTTGGTCAAAACGGCAAGGGGTTGTATCATATACCTAATCGAGTAAAAAGGACCTTTAAAGTTTTCGCCGATCCAATCTTCTAAAAAGGACAGCTTATACTCACGAAAGAATCCCGATATGATGTAATTGCCGCATACGGGGATAAAATCACCGCACATACCGTTGTCACCCTTCCACAATTTATAAAGATCGTCAGAAAAGAATCTCTAGAAAAATAATCGATTCTTTCCAATTATTTTTTTCAATGAAATCTTATAACGTTGTTCAATATCCCGTCCAAGCTTTTCCTGCAGGATTTCCAATTGTTTAATGATGTAATGAAGATCAAATATATTATAGATCTGTTGGGTTTCCCAAATGGTCGTTAATCGCGCTTTATCACCAAATGGTATCAATGAAATAATGGGTTCGTCCCCTTCATACTCCATTGTGTAATATCTGTACTCTGTAACTTTGTTTTTTTTCTTCATTTTTTTAATCCACTCATTCAAAGAGGCATAAAATTCTAATAGGGCGATACTTTCTTTGAAATAGATGTTCCCGTTTATTTTAATTAGTAGTTCCCCCTCAACGCTCAACATGACTGAAGGGTCTTTTCTCAAATTCTTAGGGATGGGTGTGTCCTGAAAGTCGTGTGGATGAATAAAAATTGGGGAATTTGCTCGCTTTCCGCGGGCAATCCGCGAGCCTCCTCGGAGCTCGTTCCTTGCTCCTCTTGGGTCTCGCCTGGCTCGCTGTTTCCGCAGGAGTCTCGCAATTCCTCCTGATTTATCTTGAAAAAGGACTTTTTAGACAGCTCCGTGAATTTATAATTAAACTCTACTTGATTGGATACGTCGTCCATATCTTACCGTCTCACTCTCTACTATTTTTAGTTTGGTCTTACCTTTTATTTTGATGTTCTTTCCTATATTTGTAAAGCAGGTCACCCCAGGCAGAAAAAATTTTCTTGACGCAGTATCGTATCCCTTTAGATATCGCATCCAGAAGAGTAAAAGCCTTCATCCATTCAGATCAAGGAATTCACGATACAAATCCACTCTTTTAAAAGATCGTTATGCCGATCCATGTCAAGAAGTGGGAACTGTTGGAACAACGCCCCGCAAGAATGAACCCAACTAAAGCGTGAAAATAACAACTACAGATTATCAATACAATTTTAAAAAATGACTCCTGTAGAATACAGGAATCACCTTTCCAATGTAGCCTGGCTTTATTTTTTTGGCATCTCAACACTCAATAAATAATCAAGTAATGCTTGTTGTTCTTTTTTAGAAAAACCGCTTTTAGCATCTACCCAAAATTCATGTCCTTTGCCCGTGATTCTGACCGTTTTTAAGTCCGCTGAAGCGGAATTACTATTGATCACCTGTTGTCTTAAATCTCTGTCAATCATCGCTAGCAAGCTATGATAAGGATCGGTCGGTTTTCCCTTGCCAATCGTTCCCGGAATGCCGATCTCTTTTAACGAACTGCCGACCGCTACACCACCATCATGCAAATATGGTGCACTCCAATAAAGTCCGATCAGACTCGGGACCTTATAACCGCCTGGTGAGCCGTTTTTAGCCCATGCCAGTTTGATTTGCTCTTGATTAAGGTGATATGTCGGGACATTTAAAACTTTAGCATCTTTCGGAACAGGCACATTTGTATTTGGCGCGTACATTTTACTTTCCCCAAATATCTTTTCTGTTTTTTTAAAAGCTTGTGCTCTTGTTGGTTCAGTCCCGACTTTTCTTGCTGAAATCACTTGGTTATTTGTTAAATAACTTCCACCATGACAAGTGATACAACCTGCTTTTGTAAACACGTTTCTTCCTTGTTTCATCGTATTTCTACTTACTTTCCGTGGTGGTTTTGGTGGTTTTAACGTGTTTTGCCAAGCAGAAACAGCATGATTTTGTTCATTTACTTTCTTGCCTTTTGAACTGACAATAACACCATCTGGTGCCATCAATGTAACGTTAGGAAAGCTCGGCGGTTTGATCATTTGATTGACACCGGGAACATCTGGTGTAGGATCAGCTTTGGCGAAAAATTCCGATGGTGTTTTGCCGCTCTTCGGATTGTAGCGGTATTTTTGATCAGCAGCATGCTGAAGAATGGTTCCAATGTAAACGTCCTGGCTCATTCCAAACAAAGCTTTACTGGCTGGAGCCTGTGAGAGACTGTCTGAGTTTTGCGCATGAACATTATTGCTAAACACACTCAAGCCTTTAAATGGACCAGCCATCGCGATCCCGCTCCAGCTAAATGGATGATCTCCTAATGTAAAGCAATCAGGAATCTGCGTTGGATTACTTTTCATATCAATCGATGAATCGAAATATCCTTTTGGCCATTTGACTAATACTTGATCAACTGCTTTTTCTAATTTTTCCGAATTGGGCAAACGTTCCTTTTTCCCCTTTCCAACTTTGATGACAGGGCTTTGAGAATTCACGAATTGTTTAATATTCTTCACTTCAGCATGTGTAAAAAAAGCGGCAGAATTCGTTGCAAGTGCCAACATTAACCCTGTATTCAAATCAGGATTTGTGACACCTTCCATCACCTGCATTGTCTGTGGATCTGTTGTCGCATGACAAGCTGCACAACTAATCCCGACTTTTGCTTTCCCTTTCGAATATGTAATTGGCATACCAAGAGGAGCATAAGTACCTTTTACTACATCAATTCCTGTATCAATCTTCTCCCCTTTCTTAAATGTCCTATTGCCAACCTTGACTGTTTTTGCTAGTTCGACTTGTAGATTTGTTGTTCCTTTTCCATTTAACGCTATAATTGCTTTTGCCATATTCGTTAAGGTTATCGGTCCATCAAGTATTCCGAGAATATCTGTTAAAAAAACCTCGTTTCCGAATGTTTCTTTATAAAATGTTTCCCTGCCCAAATCAAGAAGCTGATCATTGATTTTAACCGCCCCTTTGTCACTTGATAAATTCATCTGCTTGGCTTTTTCATTGGTGATGAATTTTCCCCATACATCATATCCAGTCGACCGTTTTTCTTTTGAAATCACTTTCTCTTTTGGTGGCATATAAGCATATTCGGGTTCGAAGTGCCTTATTGTCAAAAAAAGAATGCCTACGATGATCGGGATGATCCCGATGATAAAGAACCATTTACGTTTTCGCATCATGCCCTCCTCCTTTCTCATTATTATTTTTCCCAATTGCTACATAAATCACTTCTTTTTTTAGAAAAGCATGTTGATTTTGATTGTTCAAAGGTTATTCATTGACTTCTTTTTGGCAATGACATTAATATGATGTTAGCTATTTAGTTTATTTACTTAATTAACTTTTTTAGAGCAGGTGCTATAAATGAAACATCATACAGTACAGGAATTAATGAAAGCTCTTCAGCGACTGCGTGATTTAGAAATGAAGCATTCGCTTCCATCGAATGAGTCAAGAGTGTTAATGTTCTTAACTGAAAATGCTAAGAGTGAAGGAAAAATGGTTTCGGATATTCATCAAGTGTTAAATGTCTCTTCCCCATTTGTGACGCAACTATTAAACAAGCTTGAAAAAAAAGAATTGATTTATCGCCGAATCGACCCAGAAGACCGCCGGATTGTCCGCATCTTCTTAACTGACGAAGGAAAAAAATTAGCACTTCAAGTGCAAAACAAACTCAATCAATCGTTTATTCAACTTGTGACTTATCTCGGCGAGACAGACAGTAAACAGTTCGCTGATTTGATTCATAAAGTAGCTGATTTTATTGAATTTGAGAAAAAAACAGATGAAAAGAAGGTTGTAAAATGATTTCCCTTTTAAAATATTTAAAACCTTACAAGCTTCAGATTTTTCTTGTAACACTTTTCACACTACTGTCGATTTTGCTTGAACTGTATCTGCCGACATTAATGGCAGACGTTGTTGATGTTGGTATTGTCAATGGGGATATTCCCTACATCTTGAAAACGGGTGTATGGATGGTGGTTTGTTCCGTTCTGGCGATATTCATGACTGTAGGCAAGGCTTTTTTTGCTTCAAGGTCATCACTTGCTTTCGGACGGGATATTAGACGAAAGCTGTTCGTTAAGACTGAACATTTTTCAATAGACGAATTTGGCAAGTTCGGGTCTAGTTCACTTATGACGCGGACGACAAATGACGTCAAACAAGTACAGGATGTTCTAAATATGATGCTTTCGATGATGACAAGAGCACCTTTAATGCTGATCGGCGGGATCGTATTAGCAGTATCTAGAGATGCACAGCTATCTATCGTATTTTTGGCAGCCCTCCCCATACTGGCGGGATTGATTTTTTTAATTAGCAGAAAGGCTGTTCCCTTGTTCGGAATGTTACAAAAAAAGACAGACCGGCTGAATCTCGTCCTTCGTGAAGGGCTGACAGGAATTCGGGTGATCCGGGCCTTTAATCGTGTAGATGTAGAAAAAGACCGCTTTAAAAACGCAAACAAAGAATTTCGTGATACAGGAACCGCGGTAAATCGAATCATGGCTTTCTTATTCCCTGTGATGATGATTATGATGAATTTTACAAACATCGCAATTGTTTGGTTTGGTGGGATTCGGATTGATCAAGGCAACATGCAAGTAGGAAACTTAATGGCATTTCTCCAATATGCTGCAATGATTTTAATGGCTTTGATTATGCTTGCTGTGACATTTGTGATGATTCCACGCGCACAAGCTTCCGCAAACCGGATCAATGAAGTGCTGACTGTTGAGCCACAGATCACAGATCCAGAAGAGCCCTTAAGAAATGACGACTTGTGCGGATTTGTTGAATTTAAAAATGTGACATTTCGATACAGAGGAGCAGAAAAACCAGTTCTCGAAGATATTTCATTTCAGGCAAAACCTGGTGAAACAACGGCTATTATTGGGAGCACAGGTGCTGGAAAAACAACGATTCTTCAATTGATTCCTAGGTTTTTCGATATAGAAAAAGGTGAAGTGCTTGTAAATGGCATTGATGTGAGACAGATTCTCCAACAAGAGTTGCGTGCAAAAATCGGCTATGTCCCACAGAAGGCTTCTTTATTCAGTGGAACAATTCGAGAAAATATCTGTTTTGGTAAAGAAGATGCTACAGAAGCAGAAATATTAACAGCGCTTAAAACAGCCCAAGCCTCAGACTTTGTTGAGGGCAAAGAAAATGGGATTGATTCTTACATTGAGCAAGCAGGAGCCAATCTATCAGGCGGGCAAAAACAGCGGCTTTCTATTGCGAGAGCATTAGTCAGAAAACCGGATATTTATTTGTTTGATGATAGTTTTTCGGCGCTTGATTATAAAACAGATCAAAAACTTCGACAAGCATTAAAAGCAACAACTGCACATGCCGCCGTGGTCCTTGTTGCTCAAAGGGTCAGCTCTATTACAGAAGCAGACCAAATCATTGTTTTAAATGAAGGAAAAATTGCCGGAATCGGCACACATCAACAATTGCTGGCTGAAAACAAAATTTATCAAGAAATTGTAGCATCCCAACAAACTGAGGAGGAAAGCGCATGAAGCAAAAACAAGAACATCAAGCCTCCTTCTCACGGAAACCGAAAGAATTTAAGAAAACCATGCTAAGACTTGCCGGTTATTTAAAGCCGCGGACATTTCAACTCGTATTTGTCGCTCTTGCTGCGGTTTTATCTACTTTATTTAATGTGATCAGTCCTAAGCTACTTGGGGATGCAACCTCCTCTCTCTTTGCAAGTTTTAGCAAAGGAACAGCTGTTCAGTTCGATTTTCTTGGCAGGCTTATGCTGATCTTAGCGGGGCTTTATTTACTTTCTGCCTTCTTTACTTTCTTACAACAGTATCTCATGGCCGGAGTTGCTCAAAAAACAATTTATGAATTGCGTCAAGAAGTCAACGAAAAACTGACGCGCCTTCCTTTGAAATATTTTGATCAACATTCACATGGAGATACACTTAGCCGGGCGGTAAATGATATTGATAATATTAATACTTCACTTCAGCAGGCACTGACACAAATGATCACATCGGTGATCACCATTGTCGGGATCATCATTATGATGTTGTTGATCAGCCCGGTCTTGACGCTTGTTGTATGTATCACTATTCCGCTCAGTATGCTTGCCGTCAAACTGATCGCATCATTCTCACAAAAACACTTTGCTGACCAGCAAAAACAACTTGGTGCAATGAATGGTCATGTTGAGGAAATGTTTACAGGTCATCAAGAAGTCAAAGCATTTGGCCATGAAGATAAAGCAATTAAGCAATTTGATCAAATGAATGAACGTTTATACGCTTCAGGTTGGAAGGCACAATTTACTTCTGGGTTAATGATGCCGATGATGACATTTATCGGAAACCTCGGTTATGTTTTTGTTAGCATTATGGGAGGTATTTTTGTTTTAAATGGAAGTTTGTTAATCGGTGGTGTTCAAGCGTTTATTCAATACACACAACAGTTTTCACAGCCTCTCATTCAAGTTGCAGGAATTGCCAATACCATTCAATCGGCTATTGCTTCCGCAGAAAGGGTCTTTAACCTATTAGATGAAGAAGAAGAAAAACTGGAAAGTCCTGCGGCTGTCGACACTGAGAAATTAACAGGTGATGTTTTATTTGAACATGTTACATTTGGATATGATGTCAACACACCTGTTATCCATGATTTAAATCTTGCTGTCAAAGAAGGCCAAACGATTGCGATTGTCGGTCCGACTGGAGCTGGGAAAACAACAATTATTAATTTACTGATGCGGTTTTATGAAGTAAGCAGTGGGACAATCAAAATTGGCGGGATGAATCTGAGCGAGCTGTCACGGGAACAAGTGAGAAGTATGTTTGCAATGGTCCTCCAAGATACTTGGCTTTTTAATGGAACAATTCGCGACAATATCGCTTATGGGCGTGAAGATGCAACGAACGAGGAAATCATTCAAGCAGCAAAAAATGCTTATGCAGATGACTTTATCCGTACTTTTCCTGATGGTTATGACACCATATTAAGTGAGGATGCGCAAAATATTTCACAAGGGCAAAGACAATTATTAACGATCGCCCGCGCGATTTTAGCAAACCCGAAAATTTTAATTCTTGATGAAGCGACAAGCAGTGTTGATACCCGAACAGAAATGAATATTCAACAAGCAATGAGCGAACTAATGAAAAACCGCACCAGTTTTGTGATCGCTCACCGTCTCTCTACTATTAAAGATGCAGATTTAATTTTGGTGATGAACAACGGGAGCATCATTGAAAAAGGAGACCATGAAGAACTTCTCCGCCAAAATGGCTTTTACGCTGATTTATATCATAGTCAATTTTCTCAGGATAAAGCTGTTAGCTAGACAAGAAGTGGCGTTTACTCGTGATATAGGGACGCCACTTTTTAGCTTTTTAACATTCGTTTTCGAATTTGTTCTACTTTTAAAAAAATGTAATGATTGGGTTAACTCTTTAAAATGTTAATGACTTTTAACATGTTTCTCGTTACAATATACAGAGCAGTTTTTCTGAAGCTCCGCACCCTATCCAGCTTTGGTCAACGATCAACTGAAGTGGTTATTCCACTTGATTTCCCGTCATCCTCTGGTTCATTTCAATTTCTGGAAAGAAAACTTCATTAGCAATAAGGTGAAACACGTTATTAGTATGGGTATGTCCATCATCAGTCACATTAGATCTAAAAATATTCTGCATAGCAATCTACCCGTGATTGAAAATTTCAGTTTCTTAGATTGAGAACAATTGTTGTAAATATTAGAAAGAACTAGTATACTTTTATAGTTGTCCCATCGTGCGGGAAAATGAGAAATGGAGGTGGAAAAAGTCGTTTATTTTAACCCATCCTCACATAAGAAATAAACACACTAAACATATCGGTAAAATAGTTATCAGAGGAGGAATGGTATGGATCAGAAAATTAATTCAAAAGCGATACTGATCACCTTTATGATCGGTGCGTTTTTTTCAATATTAAATGAAACTTTACTTAACATTGCTTTAACAGAGATTATGGCAGTGTTTAGTGTTAATGCTTCAACTGTTCAATGGTTAGCAACAGGTTTTATGTTAGTCATGGGTATTTTAATGCCGATATCTGCCTTACTTATCCAATCATTTACGACAAGACAAATGTTTATCGGGGTCATGACAGTTTTTTTGTTAGGAACAGTCACTGCTGCTTGTGCCATCAATTTTCCAATGTTGTTAGCTGGACGGATGATACAGGCTGTGGGCACTGGGTTGCTGATTCCCATCGTGATGAATGCGTTATTGTTAATTTATCCCCCTGAAGTTCGCGGGAAAATTATGGGAACTTTCGGATTGGTGATTATGTTTGCTCCGGCAATCGGACCCACTTTATCAGGAGTCATTGTTGACATTTTAGGTTGGCGCTGGTTGTTTATTAGCGTGATTCCTTTCGTGATCTTTTCCATCCTGTTTGCGTTTAAATATTTGCAAAATGTCGGAGAGGTAACACGTCCCAAAGCTGATATGTTATCGATTATTCTTTCAACAATTGGTATTGGAGGAATTGTCTATAGCTTTAGCAGTGCAGGAGAAACTTCGGAAGGTTTTCGTTCTGTTACTGTTATTTCACTTATGATCATAAGTCTGATTAGTTTATTCATATTCGTGCTCCGCCAATTGAAATTAGACGAACCATTATTGGATGTACGCGTATTTGCTTATAAAAATTATTCGCGAGGCATCTGTTTATTTGTAATTGTCATTATGGCGATGTTTGCTTCTGAAATTGTAATGCCAATGTATTTACAGGGACCTATGGGTGTTTCTGCAAAAACGGCAGGGTTATTACTGTTGCCAGGTGCATTATTAAATGGGCTAATGTCACCAGTCATGGGTACTTTATTCGATAAATTTGGGCCGCGAAAACTGATCATACCTGGTGCGATCGTTTTGACCGGTGTTATGTTCTTCTTTAGTAAAATAAGTCCAACTGTACCAATATGGTCTTTCATGATCATATATATCATCTTAATGCTATCAATTTCTGCGATCATGATGCCTGCACAAACCAATGCTTTAAATGAACTGCCAAAACATTTATATCCACATGGAACGGCAATCGCCAACACATTACAGCCTGTCGCTGGTGCACTAGGAGTTTCCGTTTTTGTCAGTATCATGAGTCAAGGGAAACAAAGTTTTCTTGCCGAACAACAAGTGCCATTAAGCAAACAAATCATCAATGAAGCGATGACTCACGGTTTACATCATGCCTATTGGTTTGCCTTGGCTTTATGCTGTATTGCTTTTGTGATTACTTTATTTATCAAAAAAGCCGTTTCACCTGATCGTAACCAGCCTTAACTTTAAACAAATCCTCCGACTGTTGTCGGGGGGTTTTCTTTTCCACAATAAAAATAAGACTTGGAAATACCAGGTCTTATTTTTAAGCTAATTCGATCAAAAGCTGCTTTGCAAGTGTCCTTGTTTGCAATTTAGGAATTTTCGTCGGATAGCCGATCTGCAAAATCGCGACAACCCGTTCATTTGAACTGCCCCCTGCCAAGTAGACAGTGGAAATAACAAAAACATACTAGACGGCTTCAGCCCTGTATTCCACCTGGATGAGGCACGTTTAGTTTTTCTTGTAAACGATCGTAGTTGTAAAAGTGGATATTATTCATCAAGATCACGTTGAAGCTTTTCGAATGTCTCGTACGAATTCCGTCTGTACTTCTCGCATTTTAATTTTCCTCAAAACGACTCGACCGGGCCGTTATCAATACATCTGCCGACTCGGGACATACTCTGTGTCATGTTCACATCTTTCATCATTCTTCTAAGCTTGTGGGACTGTGGAGGTGCTGACGCACGCGGCTTTATGAAAGGTGTCAAACACAAGGGCGTTATCCACAGTACATAAGACACGACCATTCCCTCATGTACACATAATCCTCTTATTTTGGTTTGTTTATTTATTATTTATCTATTTATCATTTGCTTGAACCCATAAAAAAATCAGCATGCCAAATGGATGCTGATTTTTAAAGCCTCTTTATTCTTTAGGCCGATCTAAAATACTCCATACAATAAATACTATCCCTATTAATAAAGATATAATACTTAATATCAATAAGTTATTAGGAACATTCTCAAGAAGAACATTAAATTCTTCTACGGACCAAGTGTCACTATTTGAAACACCAATTGAAGCACAAATATACCTAGTCGAATAAAATATAGCTGATATTAATAAAAAAACGGAACCTAAAATACTTTTAATCATAAATTTATTGCTCTTTTCATTTTAGAATTTAACCACTCTATACTGACGCTCTACCCATCTTTGCGGGTACACATATTTAGTAGCGTAAACTTTTGCACGGGGATGGGGATCATACTTTTGTACTTGTTTAACCTTATACTTTTTGTATACATGTCTATACTCTAAACGATACCTTCCACTCTTATATTCCTTAGACACAAAACCTACTGTTTGCGACCACGTGTTCGTAACATCAAAACCAACTACGCTCTCCAAATCTCTTAGCGGAATTTTAAGTGTACCAGAATATCTATTAGCAACAGTTTTAGTATGAGATGCGGTTAATCTTCCCCCACTTACCGTAGAAGCTCCAGCATATTTCCATGAGCTATATGAATGACCTTGATAAGTTTTAGAAACCCCAAACCACCTTAAGCTTCTTACTAATGGAGTAAATGAATGATCTTCTTCAAAAAAAACCTCTTCACCTATTGTCTCATCATCAGGTACAAAATCCGTGTAGACATCAACAACTACTTCACCTTCTGCTAATCCAGAATTAATATCTGCATCCAATTCACTTGCTGACGATTTTGTAGCAGGAACAAAAAATAGTGTGAAAATCAATGCCACAGATGCGATCGATGACAAAATTACTTTTTTCATACTTACCACCCTCTCAAGTTTATATTAAACTGGGTGATTTGTCTTGATACAAATGATCGAAATTTCAGATAAAGTCAAGCGTGTTTATCTTTTCAAGCCCTCCTTTCTTATTCAAATTAACACACGAAAATACATCATTCAACATAAATGTAATTTTTTACGAAAAAAAGGCTTGTAGCCTCTTTTTATCTTCGATACCATAAATATCTTATTATTGCAAAACCAATTCTAACAATCGGGCTTAATCTCTCGATATGCCTTATCTAAATTGTCGCATACTTCTGGTTTTCCGCTTTCGGTCCCGACATAGTTAAACCATCACGACTCTGTCAGCTTGTGATTTGGTGCATAAACCACGTCTTCCAGCGCTCAAGGACAACTTTTTTAGGCATCAGCCTTGTCACGAGAAACTCGTCACCGGGAGCGATCTGTTTTTTCTGTGGGTCAAATATTTCCCCCCCCCTCGTCAAACCGGTTTATATTTTTCTTTGAAAGCGCGCAGACCGCTGAAGCTGTACATATATCTGAAATTGTTGAAAATGACGGCGGCGAGCCACTCTGACCAAAAAGACTTAAAATAAAAGGATATCCCTACATTGGATAGGATCCATATTAATTGTCGTATAGCCCTGTTCTTTGGCTAAATGAAACAAATGGATAAACAACGCATCCATGATGCCTTTCGGCGCTTTGTTTCCATACCGCATCAAATCGATGGAAATCTCGCCTTTGCGATACATCGGCATGAGGCTCATAAATGCGATGATTTTCCCAGCTTCATTCTTTAATACAGCGATCGGTGCTTTTTGTAAATAGGCTTCTTGAAAAGTACCGAGAAGGAAAACCAATCTAAAAAGATCGATTCTTTCACAATTGTTGATAATGAGAAATGTTTCTTGAAGGATAAACCGGCAAGATCTTTTCTCACTTGATAAATGACAAAACAAGAGAACAGCCGCGGGAAATATGATACTCAACATTTTTTTCATCAATACCACTTCTCTCCACCTGTAAATCAATTCACGACTATACCGAAAAGAGCCTCTTCTTTCCATGTTTAACAATTCTCCATAAAATCAATACCATTTTTCTAGGCTAAAGCATCTATTTGTATCAAATATGTCTCTTCAATGTTAAACAGTTTCTTACTTTCTCGTGTCCGGATTCAGAACAAATCTGACTTGTCGATTTCTAGCAACGTTTAACTGCCTCCATTATATTTTCTAAGATTATATTCACCATCTAAACTACCGTATTTAAATATTCAGAAGGTTAAACGAATCATGATATAGAAATTAATTTTTGTTTATAAATGACAAAAAAGGAGTTAGTGCTATGAAAAAAACCGTTTTGTTTTCTAGTATGCTTGCCTGTACGTTTTTTTTCTATAACCTCTTCCCTTCTAGCGGGTATGCAGCGGTACGAAATTATCTCGGTTCTTGGGATTTAAATGGGAATGGAAAACTTGAACAAGTATTTAATTACAACGGTACAGCGATTGAAGTTGTCAGCCGCGGACAATCAACAAAGTTCCCCATTTCCAATCCAGTTTGGCACCTTGCAACTGTTGCAAATACGAACGGTACCCAAGGTGATGAACTGATAGTGAAAGCGGGAGATCATCTTCAAATCATTCATTATAAAGATAGGTACTCGACTGAATATCAAGTGTTCAATGGAATGTGGGAAGTCGTTAGTACTTCAAATACGGATCATCGCGGAGGTGATGAAGTCATTGTGACTGCCGGTGCCAATTTAAAAGTCATCAACGACAGCTTAAGAAATACGCATGAATATTACATAACAAATGGTGTCTGGTATGTCGGGGGCATTGAAGATACAAATCAGCAACCAGGCAGTGAAATTGTCGTAAAAGCAGGAAATGATCTAAAAATCATCTATGACGGGATGAAGAGGATAAAAACATATCCTATCTCAACGTCCGCACAGTACTGGAAAATTGCAAGTGTGGTAGACACTGATGGCAAATCAGGAGCAGAAGTGATCATGTCTGTCGGTGATCATCTTATGATCGTTAGAGATCGAAGCGGTGTGAAAAAAACATATCAAATCACAAAAAACGGGGTTTGGTCAATTCGCCAGATTACAGATGTTGACGGTATTGCTGGAGCGGAAGTCCTGATAGATATTCCGAATTCAAACGGAAAAATGGTGATCGACCGAACAGAAACAATGAAGAATCTTAAAAAATAACTTAAGGAGGATGGCTTATTCCTTGTAAATATTTTATATAAATTAAAAAGATATCCAGTAATATTGGTGTGTCAACTATATGGTGGTTATGAAATTTTGAGAATACGTGAGTATTTTGAAGAAAATTTAACTTTATTGAGGGAGGAAGTCTTATGAAAAAGCAGATTTGTTTATTATTAAGCCTATTCATCAGCTCGTTGTTTATTTTTCAGACACCGTCTGCTGCTTTAGATAAAGTATATCTTGGTTCTTGGGATTTAAACGGTGATGGTATAAAAGAAGCGGTTTATAATGTCGTCAGTTCAATTGAAGTAGATGAAGCAAATGGGAAAAAAACAACATATCCGATTTCCAGTGCCAGCTGGGCCCTTGCTAAAGTTGCAGACACTGATGGGATGAGTGGTGATGAATTGGTTGTTGCAAGCGGCAAAACAACGACTATCATTCACCATAAAACGAAGAAAACAAAGCAATATCCTGTTTCATACGGCAATTGGGCGATTACTCATGTAGCAGATACAGACGGTCAGCCTGGCGGAGAAGTGATTGTGATCGCGAGTAATAAAATCATGATAATTAACGACCGCACTGCGTCTTTTAGAGAGCATATCGTTCCACCGGGAAACGGTGGCTTTTGGAATCTTGTCAAAGCAGCAGACACGGACGGTAAAGCCGGAGCTGAATTAATCGTTACAGTTGGACAAAAACTTTATATTTTCAATGACAGATCGAAAACATTTAAAAACTATGAAATTCCCTATTTTTCATGGACTTTTCACGATGTTCAAGACACCAATGGAAAGCCGGGTGAGGAAATCATTTTAAAAACAAGCCGATCTGTTTTTTTAATCCGGGATTACAACAAAACGATTAAAGACTATCAGATCGGAAGTGGAGCTTGGAAGATTGCCGACATTCAAAACATCGATGGTATTTCTGGAAAAGAAATTCTCATTTCCGTACCGCAAAAAGGATTAAAAATCATTACTGATCGAACCGGTGAAATAACGGATAGATAAACCAATGAAAATCGCCCATTTGCACCAGGTTTAAACAATTCTCCCATCAAACAGGACTTTTGTATTAGTTTAAAAGCCTCATTGTAAATATAAGTAGGAACAAGTATACTTTTATAGTTGTCAATTATTCGGGAAAATGGTAGATAGAAGTGGAGAACGTCGTCTATTTTTAGACCGCCCACTCAAAAAAAAATAATTTGTGCAAAATGAACGGCCACATTACAGCGACTCCGTTAAGCAAACAAATCATGAATGAGGCCACGACTGCTATTGATTTGCCTTAACTTTGACAAATCCTCCGACTGTTGTCGGGGGGTTATCCTTATTTTCCTGATCATCCCTTTTTAAAAATAATCAAAAGATGTCGATACAATAAATGTCAGGGGTCTGTAACAAATCTCTCAAAATATGTGGAGGCAAAAAACATGCGAATCAATCATACCATTGTCATGAACAACACTCATCGAGAAATTGTAGTGGAACATGGCAGAAAAAACACAAAAGACATATCTTCCGGTCCACAGATCAACCATGTTGGGGATGATGAAGTTGGACTTGCGATCTCAAAAAAATTGAGAGGACAAATTAAAGGTCTTGAGATATCTGTTAAAAGCTTCAAGGCGGAGTCACTATCAAAAGAATTGAGATTTCATTAACAGCAAGGTGGGGTTTTTAATAGAAATAGTATCACTGTATAAAACTTACTATCTGAATAAATTTGATTCTTTCCCCTTTACTGTTCTGTTTACCCCCTTTCCTTCAAAGTCTAGTAGAAACATTTCAGCGTCACTCTCCTGCTTCTTTTGAAAAAATAAAAATCGAACATTTGTTTTATTTTTTCTTGACTTATGCAAGGCTCTTCTTTAAAATCATAATATCTTAGCGGCTTGCTAAGGTCGAATTTGTTTAAAGGAGCGCAGTTACTTTGTCACATACTAAACATCAAAGGTTAGGATTGATTGTAGCGGGTTTATTGCTGGCGATTTTTATGGCTTCAATGGACAACACCATTGTTGTGACCGCCATGGGCACAATCGTTGGCGATCTTGGTGGACTTGACAGTTTTGTCTGGGTCGTATCCGCTTTTATGGTCGCTGAAATGGCTGGTATGCCGATTTTCGGGAAATTATCTGATATGTATGGCCGCAAACGTTTTTTTCTTTTTGGTAGTATCATGTTTATGGCCGGATCTGCTTTATGTGGAACAGCAACAAATATTGAACAACTGATCATCTACAGAACGATTCAGGGCATTGGCGGCGGCGCACTTATTCCGATTGCTTTTACGATTATCTTTGATATTTTTCCTCTTGAAAAACGAGGCAAAGTGTCAGGATTGTTCGGAGCTGTTTTTGGGTTATCCAGTATTTTCGGCCCTCTCATCGGTGCCTATATTACAGATCACATCAGTTGGCATTGGATTTTTTATATTAATCTACCACTTGGTCTTATTTCTTTTATTTTGATTCTGTTATTTTATAAAGAGGCGAAACAGCACGAAAAACATAAAATCGACTGGTTTGGTATCGTGACACTTGTGGGAGCAGTTGTTTGTCTCATGTTCGCACTCGAACTTGGCGGTCAACAATATGCTTGGAGTTCAAGTGTCATTATAATGCTCTTTGGAGGATCTGCTCTATTATTTACTTGTTTCTTTATGATTGAACGAAAAGTGAACGAACCGATTGTTTCACTCCAAATGTTTAAAAACCGGCTGTTTGCTTCAAGTACACTTGTTGGCTTTTTCTATGGGGGAACATTTATTTCGGCAACGATTCAGATTCCCATTTTTGTACAAGGTGTTTATGGCGAATCTGCGACGAACTCTGGACTCGTTCTTTTGCCAATGATGCTCAGTTCTGTTGTATCAGCCCAACTTGGTGGGTTTTTAACAACAAAAATCAGCTATCGAAATATTATGATGATCTCTGGGCTTATCCTGATCAGCGGTTTTTCCTTATTAAGTACATTAAATATGGAAACTCCCCGTTTATTATTAACACTTTATATGATTGTTGTTGGCTTAGGTGTCGGGTTTTCTTTCTCTGTCTTGAGTATGGCGGCTATTCATCATTTTGATCAAAGGCAGCGCGGCTCAGCAACTTCAACGAGCAACTTTGTCCGCTCACTTGGTATGACAATCGGTGCCAGCGTATTTGGCATCATCCAAAAAAACAGTTTTTCAGATCAATTGTCAACGACTGAAATGACGGGTTTTTCTTCTCCAAATGATGCTGGTCAGATTTTATCAAGTGCAAGATCTTCCATCCCATCTGAAATTTTAAATCAGATTACGGAAGCCTTATCAAGCTCGATTGTACATACCTTTACATGGGTGATTGTACCTGCGTCAGCAGCCTTTTTATTCGTTCTGTTGATGCCGAAGGATCGGGTTCAATTAAGAGCTAAAAATAAATGACTAAAAGCTGGGGGAATTCTCCAGCTTTTGTTTTTATGAGTATTTTTCGGATGTTTTCCCTCTGTTCTTTCTCATTTTGGCGATGATTAATAACGGGATCGGTATGACCCCAAATAAAACAGCTGCTACATAGCCAACATAATCACCTAATGAGAATACACTATTTAGATTTTTAGGATACATTGAAATCAAATACATGACCGGCAGCAACCCATACATGATCGGTCTAATTTTTTTACTGAACAGCTGACTTAAACCAAGTGATGCGGTGTAATATGATATGGCAAACGTCGCAAATAACTGCATAATCCAGATGACTAGAAACAACGATTCAAACCGTTCAAACGCTAATCCGGAAATTTCAAAACTTCTCATCAAATCAATTGTCGGCCATGTCCTCCCCGTTACTCCCTCAAAAGATAAGGCACCGATGACAAAAACAACGGTGGCGAGGTAAATCAACATTGTAATCAATATTCCTATGAGAACAACGTTAACACCTTTTTCCGGTTTTTTCATAAAGGCTATCAAAAAAACCATGACTTCTGCGCTGATAAAGGAAAGCGTCGTTGATTCTGTTCCTTTTAGCACTGGCATGATACCTTTTCCCAAAACGGGACGTAAATTGTCAAGTTCAAATATGCCAACACTCATAAAAATAGCCGTGATAAAAATAATCACTGTAATTGGAAAAATGATTTCAAACAGACGGGTAATGGATCCCATCCCATCTTTAATTGAATAAAATCCAACCCACATCATCACCATGATGATCGCCCATTGAGGCGTTTTACGGAGTAAATAAAAGCCGATCATTTCCGCCATGATCCGTGCTTCAAAAGCAGCAATTGTCACAAAGTGTTCAATAAAAAACAGGCTGATCAATATACAAAGCCATTTCCCAATAATATGTTCACCATATTGAAAAAACGTTTTTTCCGGGTATTCTTGACTTAATTTTGTTAAAATGATTCCGCTAACGGCTGCAATGATACCGCCAAAAATGACAGCAAGCCAGACATCCGGTGTACCCGTTGCTTCCGCACCTGTTCGTGGTAAACTAAGAATCCCTGCTGCCATCGTATAGCTGACAAAAACAACGATCGCCTGTGAAGTTGATATTTTATCTTGAGAACGAATCATGGCGTCAATTTCACCGCCTTTCTTGGTTTGAATCTTGTCCGTTACTGATCACCTACTGTACCATAATCTTTAATTGTCAAGTCAACATGGAATTTAATCGGAATCTCAGTGAATATTTCATCCCAATTTTTCTTCAGCTTTTCCCACAATCTTGGCTGATGAATTCTTACACTATTTCCAAACCCGGCTAGATCTGCTTTGTACTTTTTTTGCATTTCTTCAATTGAGTGTTTAATTGATTGACGAGCTGTTTTTTCCGAATTTTTTTCAACTCTTTCTAAAAATTTATTATCAAAAGCTTCTTCTGCTAAGATCCTGTTTTCTGCAAGATGACCATCTGATGTTATGTTTACGTCAAATGATATAAGACGGTTTTTTTTGACAATCGGCTTGATTTCACTTTTTAAAGTTTCAATTGTATAGACGGTCAACTTTTTCGTTTTGTCCTCATAACTTGTCACAGTACCACCGGTTCCTTTGCCTTTAATCCACATCACACCATCTATATCATGTTCATCTAAATAACCGAGCAGTTTATTTGTTTTTCCATTTATCGCCACAGCCCCAGCATATTTAATTTCACCATCTGCAGCAGCAACATTTTGCAGTAGATAGCTTGTCCCAGACCTAAGCATGCCTGTTAATTTGGCAAGTGTGATGGGAGGCAAAATCTTTTTTGCACGATAGCGATTATTAATAATTTCCCGTAAGCGAAATGCTGGCATTTCACCTACGTCCTTTAACTCTAAAGTATCTCTTGCCTTCCCTCTTGTGACAAGGACAAGACTACTTGGTCTGATTTCATCATCGCGAAGGTATTGATCAAGTAATTCTTCTAATGAATATGTACGAAGCAGTTCAGCGGCAATGACAATCACCTTTAAATGGGGTCCAAATACAGGCCTGTCTTTTCGCAATGCTATTTCTCTCACATTTTGCTGTGTGGCATCACCTGTTTGATAAACATTAATATACGATTTTTGATCTCCACCGCCGCCTCCACCAGCAACCTTTGCACCCGCTGTCTGCTGGTTGACATATTGATATGTTAATGTAATCTCGTCATGTTTCGGATAGTTCCCACCGACTTGATTAAATTTTTTTTCAATGGATGTTTCCTTCCCTTTATCCATCCCGATAGCAAATGTTAAGCCCAGCTCTTCAATTTCACGGCTGCTCCAGCATCCGCTTAAAAAAAAGAGCAAACAAATAGATAAAAAACGAAGCGTGTTAATGATGGTTTTCATGCTTTCTCCTCCTCATCTTTGAGATCAATAGCAAGATTAGGGGTAATACTCCGCCGATCCAGACACCGCTATTGCCAATCATGTCTCCAAATGCAAACATGCTATTAATATTTTTTGGCATCATCGCAATCAGATAAATAATAGGCAGTAAGCCAAACAGTACCGGAGCAAGATTTTTTTTAAGAAGTTGAGACAGACCTAATGCAGCACCATAAAAGGAAATAACAAATGTATTAAACAGTTGCATAATCCAAATCACCAAGAGCATCGACTCGAAACGTTCAAAGATTAACCCTTCCACTTCAAAGCTTCGCATCAGATCGATTGTTGGCCACGTCCGGGCAACAACTCCATCGATTGATAAAGCACCAATGACCATCACAACCGTTATCATATAAAAAAGCAACGGGACGACTGTACCTATTAAAATGACTTGCATCGACTTATCCCGTTGTGCCATAAACGGCATCAAAACGAGCACGATTTCAAGTCCTGAAAAGGAGAGAGCGGTGACTTTCACTCCTTTTATCACTGGTAAAATTCCTTGACCTAATACTGGACGCAAATTGTCTAATTCAAAGATGCCGAAGCTCATCAAAATCACCAATAAAAACAAGATCACTGTGATCGGAAAAACAATTTGAACTAGGCGAGCAATCGCGTTTATGCCACCGAGCGCCAAATACAGACCCACCCAAATAAAAATCATTGCTGGTGCCCAACGAGGTGTCCCTTCTAATAAAAAGAAAAGGGTAATTTCCAACATCGAACGGATTTGAAAACCGGCATGAGCTAATAAATAACTGGCAAATACGAAACCGATCAAATATCCGATCCATTTGCCGGTAATATCCTGAGTATATTCGTAAAAGGTTTTTTCTGGATATTGTTTGTTCAGTTTGATCATGAAGAATCCGGCCGTTAGTGCAATGATTCCCCCGAAAACAAGAGTCAGCCAAACATCAGGTGTCCCTACCTCTGTTACCGATGTTCGTGGGAGTGTTAAAATTCCTGTTCCTAGCACGAAATTAAAAATGAGACCAGTTGTTTGTGTAGTGGAAAGACGTTCGTCTGACATGTTCATGATGAATGGCTCACTCCCTTCCCTGTCTTATTCTTTTCTTTTCGTGTTTTCCGGTCTCAACATTTTCGGTCTGCGTTTCATCATTAAAAGTGGCATCCGAACAACAAAATCTTTCCAATCATTAAACCGATATGGAACAGCAGGTGCGGCATATGGAACACCAAAACTTTTTAACTTGACTGCATGACTGGCAAGCATGAGGAAAAACATGATTACACCGTATAATCCAAACATTGCGGCACAGAACATCGCCACAAATCTTAGCATTCGCAAAGAAATTCCCGCACTATATTGTGGAATCGCAAATGAAGAAATCGCTGTTACCGCAACGACAATGACCATAATTGGACTGACGATGCCCGCTTGTACAGCAGCTTCTCCAATAATAAGACCACCGACAATTCCGATCGTTTGACCTACTGGTTTAGGCAACCGCAGACCTGCTTCACGCATAATTTCAATGGCTATTTCCATAATTAGCGCTTCGATCAGAGAAGGGAACGGTACCCCTACTCTTGATCCGGTAATGGAAACGACCAGTTCACTGGGAATCAGCCCTGGATGAAACGAAATAAACGAAATATATAGTGCAGGACCTAGCAGTGAAGCCATTGCCGCACCAAATCTTAACATTCTGACAAGCGACCCAGCGATCCAACGCTCATAATAATCTTCAGGCGATTGCAACAGCATACTGAAAGTAACAGGGACAATTAACACAAAAGGTGTTCCATCCAGGAGAATCGCAACTCTACCTTCCATTAAAGCCGCCATTACCCTATCTGGACGTTCCGTACTTTGCACTTGTGGAAATGGGCTGAGATAGTTATCTTCAATCATCTGCTCAACATATCCAGATTCAGGAACAGCATCCATGTCCATCTTTTGAATTCTTTTTTGAACTTCTTCAATTAGTTGTTGATCTGCAATTTCTTTAATGTAAGCGATAACAAGACTTTTTTTAGACCTTTTTCCCACTTGAGAATGAATCAGCGACAGATTTTGATTCCGTCCTTGTTGTCTTAATAATGATGTGTTTGTACTAAGCGATTCTGTGAAACCTACCCGCGGTCCTCTAACTAAAGCTTCTGATGCAGGCTCTTCAATATTCCTCTCATTTCCTTTTGCTGTTCCTAACATAAATACTTCTTGTGAACCCTCAATTAACAACGCCGTCGCACCCATCAGCACTTCCTGCACTAACGAGTTAATATGATTGACCTCTGTGATCGTACTGATCGATAAAATTTGTTTTTTGATCAGATCAGACAGATGATTTTCTATCTTAGAAATCTCTATTTTATATTCTTTAGAGAAATCAGCCATTAGCACTTTCATAATATGTTGATCAATTAGCTCTTTATCTGAGAGACCATCAATAAAAACAATTGCAGCCCGGAGACCTATACGTCCGATCTCAAATTCACGGAAATTAACATCTGCTTGGTCTCCTATTTCAGCCTTGACCATGTCCAGATCTTGCTCAAAACTTCCACTCATAAAGCCAGTTGTATCAAGTGATGGTACCGGATGATTAGGGTGATTCTGTTTCACAGACTGCCGGTTAATTCGTCTTGTTTTTGACTTCCACCATCTCATTTATTTACTCACCTTCTGGCGCACGCATCCAATGAAATACTTTTGAGATGCCGTACGGAACCAAAAAAGTCAAAAAAGCCTGCATGATAATCACCCAGTCTGGAAGATAGGATAAAATCGTTTTCCACATTTTGATCACCCTTCATCAATACTTTTCTTTATCCTATTATTACCTTGGATGACTTCTATAAATGTGGTAATTTAAACCACAAATCTAAAAAAGCCACTTCCTTATAAAAACGAAAATGACTTCTTTCCTTATGTTTATTTAGCAAGTATTTGTTTTTTCTTCAGCAGTCTTAAAAATTCTTCATCCAGTTCAGCATATTTTTGATCTTGAGGGGATAGTTGTGCTAACTCCCCGAGAATGATAGCGATTCGATTTTCGATTCGGAGAAGTTCCTCCTCAACCTCTTTTATCGGTTGCTTTTGTCTTTGCTGACTTGCTTTTATTCCTGTTTCAATCCGTTTTATACATCCCTCTTCAAATATAAGAAGTTTGTCACACAATTTTTCTATAAAGTAGACATCATGTGAAACAATGATGATCGACCCGGCGAATTTTAATAACGTGTCTTCAAGTTGCTCTCTGCTAGGCAAATCCAGATGGTTTGTTGGTTCATCTAAAATCAGAACATGATAATCCTTTAACATCATAGCTGCCAGTTTGATTTTTGTCCGTTCGCCCAAGCTAAACGCTTCAATTTTTTGATGAAATCGTTCTTTTTTAATCCCCATATTCGCCAAAATGGTTCGCGCTTTTTTTATTTCTTGCTCATCAGATAATTGCAGTACTTCTCTCACCGTTTGCTCTTCCTTTAGATCAGAGACGTCTTGACTTAAATACGCAACTTTTACAGACGGGCTTTTCCACAGTGTTCCAGCTGTAGCTTGTTCCGTTCCTAACATCATCCGGAGCAAAGTCGTTTTTCCACAACCATTATGTCCAATTAAGCCAATCCGCTCACCATGCTGAATATAAAAGTTGCTATTTGAAAACAACATTCGTCCATTAAATGCTTTTGTAACATTTTTAGCCGTAAATATCCGTTTACCTCTTTTTTCGCCAGATACAAACTGAAAATTGATTGCTTCTTCCTGTGGTTTTTCTAGTTTGTGTTTTTCAAGTTCTTTTTTTAACCGTTTTATTTTCGATTTGGCTTGATGATCTAATTTTTTAGCTTTTACCCGGTAATATTCTTTAAACCCATCCTTTTTAGTTGATTCCCGGTGGGCCTTTTCAGACCAATTTTGAAACTTTGTAATTTGCGATTCGATTTTTTCTGTTTGTTTTTGCTGAACTTCATATTGATGTAGATAAGCTTCAGAAAGCCGTTTTTTCTCTTTGTTGTATGCAGAGTAATTTCCTTGATAAACATCCAACTCCCCATTTTCAAGTTCGAAAATAGTTGAAACTGATTGATCTAAAAAATACCGGTCATGGGAAATGATCAATACAGCTCCTTTAAATGTTTTCAGTTCTTCAATTAGCCAATTGATCCCTTTTAAATCAAGATGATTTGTCGGTTCATCGAGGATCAGAAGATCAGGAGCTGTAGTCCAAACAGAAGCGAGAGCTAGCTTTAATTTTTCCCCGCCGCTCAAATGATGAATTTTCTCGTTATGCCAATTCTGAATATTTGTAAGACCTAACTGACTTGTCAACTGAAATAAACTTCCATTGCCATCTTCAGTTAAAATGTGATGGAAATCTTTGATTGAATAATCTATTGATTGCTCCAAATAACCAATTTTAAGGTTGCTTTCTGTTTGGATAGAGCCGTCATCAGCTCCTGCATGACCTGACAATATCTTTGCGATTGTTGTTTTCCCTGTTCCGTTTGATCCGACTAAACCAATTCGTTCTCCCTGTTTGATTTGGAAATGAATATTTTTTAGAATATGTTGATCTCCAAAACTTTTGTGTAAACCGCTTACTTTGATTATAACTGTCATCATCTCACCTCTTATATATTAAATGACAAAACAAAAAACCTCTTCACGAAAAACTTGGAAGAGGAAAATAAGCCAATTTTATACATGATGACAGAATGAATGACCTTACGTTAAGGCAGACGCAAAAAAGGCATAAAAGGGCAGATTCATCCTATTCTCCAAGTTTCCGTTTTTTAAATTAAAACGCTGGAAAATAAGATAAATGATGCATGTCCCCTATACCTTTTCCTTTCATGTAGTTATACAACAGTATACGAATAGAGGAAGTCTTTGTCAATTATTATTTAACATGTGGTTTGCCAATCATACCGACTCTGTGAATTTCTATGTTTGTTTGAATATTGATAGGCATAGCTGTAAATTTCTCGTTCCAGTTTTTTTTGACTTTCTTCCAGTAATTTGGATGTGAACGATGAAGTGCTTCACCAAATCCGTAAATATCTGATTTATATTCCGTCTGAGTTTTTTTAATGACCTTGGCAATCTGCTTTTTCAGTCGCTTGCTTGCCCTCTTTTCTAAATAATCGAGCGTTTTTGAATTTGTTAAATCAAGGTTGCACTGAACTTCGCCAACATTGGCTTCCACATTGATTTGAACGTTTCCTTTTAATGAGCCATTTTTAAGTTTCGTCGATACATTAGCTTTCGTATGAATCACCTCAATTGCTGCTTTCCCCCTTCCCCCTGAACAAAATACTTCTTGAATTGTACTTTTAACATCACCTAATACATAGTTAGCTGCTTTACTGTCTTTTTCATTCATCCAACCGGTCAGTTTATTATCTTTAAAAATTGCCATACCATCATATTTTAGTTTGACATCCGGGTCACTTTGTTGTATGTTTTCTGTTCTTTCTCCTTTTTTAGTGCTCCCGATCACGCGCAATCCAGTAACATGAGGGTTAATTCCTTCATTTACAGTATCTGAGATGAGTTTATCCAGTTTTAATGTGATGGCAGGCGCCCAGACCTTTTCAGATGTTTCAAGGGCTGAAAACAGTTTATTTGCTGGTATTTCTTCTAATGCTGTCAAAACTCTTAATGCGTCCTCTGCCTTCGTTTTTTTGGCGATGACAATGAAGAAGTCAGGTCTAAATTCATGGTTTCTCGATACAAAATCAAGGATATCCCCAATTCCATCTTTCGCCAAGTCCTCGCCAATAACAAGAATTCGTAAATGGGAAAAATATAATCGTCTGGCTGCCGACTTTGCCATTCTTCTGATCGCTTCAAAAATGGTGTCTCCTTTTTCCCGATACGTAATTACCGGTGCTTCCTGTCCTTTGCCCTGCTTAGCCGCAACCTGTCCAGGATTAATGACCTGTGTTGTAACAACTTGCTTTCCGTTTTTTTTATCGATCGACATCCCACCGACAATTCCCAGTTCATTTAATTCTAATCTATTCCAGCATCCTGTTAAAAGCTGAACAGAAAGCAAGAGAATGAACAATAATATGCTGTTTTTTTTCAACTCTGTTGCTCCTTTCTCTGCTTTCATTCTTTCTGTTTTTCTGAACTCGGCTTTGGTGAAGGTGTTTCTTCACGTCTGACATCTTTTTGGCTGATTAAACGCGGACGGGAAAATAAGAACCAGCGTGGCAGTCGAAAAATCGCATCTTTTTGATCAACAAGAATAAATGGAGCAAATGGAGCCATATAAGGCAGACCGAATGAGCGCAAACTGCATAAATGAATGGCAAGAGCAATTAAACCGGTAATCATTCCAAACAAACCAAATGAAGCGGCCAGTCCCATAAAAATAAAACGCAAAATTCTCACGGAAATAGATAGATTAAAGGAACTGACAATAAAACTAGATATCGCTGTAACCGCGACAACAATGACCATGGCAGCAGAAACAATTCCAGCATCAACCGCCGCGGTTCCGATCACTAGTGTCCCAACAATCGAAACAGCTTGTCCAATTGTTTTTGGCATACGAACACCAGCTTCTCTGAGAATTTCAAAGGTGATTTCCATTAAAAATGCTTCAATAAAAGCAGGAAAAGGAACCCCTTCACGCTGTGCCGCCAAGTTAACAAGCAATGGTGTTGGCAGCATTTCCTGATGAAAAGTCGTGATCGCTATGTATAAAGACGGTCCAAAAAGTGCTATGAAAAATCCGATATAACGCAGAATTCTCAGAAGTGTCGTAATATCTGCCCGTTGATAATAGTCATCAGCTGTATGAAAAAACTGAACGAACAATGCCGGGACTATTAACGCATGTGGACTTCCATCAACAAAAATCGCGATCCGTCCCTCAAGCATTTCACCTGCTGCAACATCAGGGCGTTCTGTGTGAAAGATCGTTGGAAACAGTGTAAACGTTTCATCTTGAATAAGCTCTTCAATATAGCCCGTTTCCAAAATACTATCGATTTTAATTTGATCTAGACGTCTTCGGACTTCCTCGACAATTTTGTCATTGGCGAGGTCCTTTATATATGCAATTGAAACTTTTGTTTTTGTTACGGTACCAATTTTCCTTGTTTCAAACCAGAGGTTTTGATCACTAATAATTCGTCTAAGCAGTGCCGTGTTGGTCCGTAAACTTTCGGCAAACGCTTGTTTTGGACCACGAACAGTGTTTTCAACTGATGCATCTTGAACACCGCGGTCTTTTCCGCCTTTCATATTAATGGCAAATGCACGCCGATAACCATCTAGTAATAATATGACATGACCTGTTAAAAGTGAGTCAAATAGCGTATTATAATCGGTTAGATTTCTTAAATCACTGACTGTTAAAACAGACTCTTCGATCAGATTAAATGGATTGTCTTCCAAAGAAATGTCCGTTCCACGTAAATTGAGCATTAACGATTCCAAGATAAAGTTTTGGATAGAAGGTCCATCCGTTATGCCACTTGAATAAATGATCGCTGCCTTTAAACTTCCAGCCTTTCCGATTCGGAATTCCCTAGTGACAATATCATCGCTTCTGCCAAGTGCATCTTCAATTTTTCTAATATTATCTTTAAGAGATTCTTCAAGCCCGCCTGCTTGATTTGCAGTTTGCTGTTTCACATTTTCTAAATATTGATTGTATCGTTTTTTGAAAAATTTCATCATTTCTCCTGCCGTTTTATCATTTTATGATTAATATTCCATCATTTATAAAGATCATACCCTTTCATCAAACTGTTTATAAACAATCATTTTTGTTAATGACTGAAGATATATAGGTGTGTGCTGGAGGTTGAAGCAACATGGAGAAAGCGAAGATTAGCCCCTACCAATTATTTACTTTAATTATCTTATTTGAGTTAGGAACAGCATTAATTGTTCCTTTAGGAGTAGAAGCCAAACAAGATGCTTGGCTTGCAGAATTGCTAGGTTTAGCAGGCGGTATCGTGTTATTGCTCCATTATTTTTACCTCTATCATCAATATCCGGATTTACTGCCAACTCAATATATCCGAAAAATTTTTGGACAGTATCTCGGTTATCTGGTTAGTCTTTTATACATCGTTTTTTTTATTTATGGTGCATCAAGGGATTTACGTGACGCTTCTGAGCTGTTGTTACTGCAATATGATCGAACACCCATGTTTGCTGTTAGTGCAATTATAATGCTTCTTGTTAGCTATGCTTTATATCACGGAATAGAAGTTTTAGCAAGGACTGGGGAATTAATCATTGTGTTAGTCTTTTTTATGATTACCTTGACCTTTATCTCAATCATTGGTTCAGATGTGATTCATCCAGAAAATCTGCTACCAGTTTTAGAAAATGGTTGGAAACCAGTCTTGAACACTGTGTTTCCCTATCGTATTTTTTTTCCACATGGCGAATTAATTTGTTTTATTGCCGTTTTTCCGTTTTTAAATACCCCTAAAACAGGCATGAAATATGGACTCATTGCGACGATTTTAAGCGGCTTGATTTTAACAGTGACAATTACTTTCGAATTGACAACATTAGGGGTAGCAAATTTATCTACTGCCACATTTCCATTTCTCCAGTTTGTCGAAAAAATTAATATAGCTGGATTTATTCAAGGTTTACAAGGATTTGCTGTGATCTTACTTGTTATTGGGGCCTTTTTCAAAGTTGCTGTGTTTGCCTTTGCAGCCGTTAAGTGTGCAGGAGATTTGTTTCATATTAAAAATTCAAGAAAATTAGTGACTCCCATTAGCCTGATCATCTTAGCTCTTTCATTTGCGATCGCGGAAAATTTTATTGCCCATATGGAACAAGGAAAACTCGCACTTCGTACGGTCTTTCCCCTGTTCGGATTGATCATTCCACTGTTATTAATTGTTGTTGATTTTATTCGGAAACGGCTAAGACAATAAAGAAATACCTACTAAATTATTTTGTAAATTAAAACTTATAAAATCATGATCTTCGTCCGATATAAATTCCATAGTTTAAAAAAAGGAGTCATGATTATGAAAAAAGTATTGGACCGGATAATTCGTCCGTCAATTTCTAGAAAACTCATGTTTTCATTTTTCTTTATTTTAACAGTTCCTATTTTAGTACTTGCTTTTAGCTCATATCATACAGCAAGCCAATCGCTTGAAGAAGAAATTATGAGAAGTGCAAGAAACAGTGTTGATCAATTAAATCAACTAATTGACCAAAACCTTGAGAAAAAGGCTGACACTATTACATATTTCAGTAATGTAATAGATAAAAATACCTATAAAGAAAAAGGACAAAAAACTTTGCGAGCAAAGTTTGAGCAATACAAAGCGCAAAATAAAGATGTTGAAGGTATTTTTACAGGGTCAAAAGATAGCGTATATGTTAACCAGCCTTATCAAAAAATGCCGAGCGACTATGATCCGCAAAAAAGAGTCTGGTATCAACAAGCTGTTGAGAAAAAAGGCGAAGTCATTGTGACAGAGCCTTATGAGTCTGCATCAAATGGTCATATGGTGATTACAATTGCCAAAGCAAATGAAGACGGATCAGGTGTTGTTGGTCTTGATGTTAATATTGATCAATTGATTGAAGCATCAAATAAAGTCAAAATTGGTGAAGAAGGATTTGCTTTTATCTCAAGTGCCAATACAAAATATGTTGCTCACCCATCAATTAAAGCCGGAACTCAAGGAAAAGGCGACTGGGTCACACAAATGTACAGTAAAGATAATGGTGCATTTGACTATATTTTTGAGGGCAGAGAAAAGCGAATGGAGTTTGCCACAAACAAATTGACCGGCTGGAAAATCGGTGGAACGATGTTCACCGAGGAAATTTCAAACGCTGCAAAACCTGCGCTCCATATGGCAATCTATATATTAATCGGTGCCATTATACTAGGCAGTATTTTAATTTTCTTTATCATTAGAGGGATTAGCAAACCTATGAATCAGCTAGTATCCTCAGCAAAACAGATTAGCAATGGTGATCTCACCCAAAAAATCGAGGTCCGTTCCAAAGATGAAATCGGTCAGCTTGCCACAAGTTTTAACGAAATGGCTGAATCGTTGCGTGTATTAATCGGTACAATTCAAGAGTCTGTGGTCAATGTGGCGTCATCTTCTGAACAGTTGACAGCAAGCGCAGATCAAACAAGCAAGGCAACAGAACATATTTCATTAGCAATTGAAAAATTCTCAGATGGAGCAGAAAGCCAAAGTGAAAAAGTTGAAACAAGCTCACATCAACTCAATCAAATGAATGGCATGTTACGGGAAATGAGTGATGTCTCAGAATCGATCACAGAATCATCTGTTCAATCAACAAAGATTGCTGAAAGCGGTGGAGAGCTTGTCCAAAAAACCGTTGGGCAAATGAATTCGATTGATCAATCAGTCAAACAAGCCGAAGGTGTTGTGATTGGGCTTGAATCAAAATCAAAAGACATCACAGCTATTTTGCGTGTTATTAATGGAATTGCTGATCAAACGAATTTGCTGGCATTAAATGCTGCAATTGAGGCAGCACGTGCCGGAGAATCAGGTAGAGGTTTTTCAGTTGTTGCTGAAGAGGTACGGAAATTAGCTGCTCAATCAGCAGATTCCGCCAAAGAAATCGAAACCTTGATTCAAGACATTGTCAAAGAAATTGAACACTCTCTCAATATGTTCAAATCAGTCAATCAAGAAGTGCAGTCAGGACTGAAGATCACAGAAGAAACCGAAGCAAGCTTTAAACACATTTATGAGACGACAAATGAAATTGCGGGTAAACTGCAAACGATGAATGCCGCTGTTGAACAATTATCTGGCGGATCTCAAGAAATATCAGAAGCGATTGAAGAGATTTCAGATGTCTCCAAAGAAAGCACTGCAAGCATTCAGGACATTGCGGCTTCAGCAGAAGAACAACTGGCTTCCATGGAAGAAATCAGCTCATCTTCTGCAACACTTGAACAAATGGCAGAAGAACTACGCGATTTAACGAAAAAATTTAAAATTGAATAACACAGAGAGGCTCTTTGATCATCGTGATCAGGGAGCCTCTTTTTCACAATGTTTGGTTTATCATTTTCCGACAGAAGACTCCCACTTCAATCAGAACGCAAGGTCGATAAGTGGGGGTAGTTCAACATTCCATTATCTATGACGTGCATAAATAATGAATTTCCTTTTTATTCAGTTTTCTCAAGTTATAAAATGCACAGAAACTGTCTAAAAAGTCCTTTATCAACTGAATCAGACCCCACAGGAGTAAGCAACAAGCTCCGGGGAGGCTCGCGGAAAGCGAGCAAATCTCCAGAGTTTTCTATTGACAATTTGTTATATTTAGTGGAATAGGTTGTTTCCCATCGATATCTTTATACCCGTAATCTAATGCAATTTGGGCCGCTATTTGTTTTGTTCCACTCTTTTTCAAAACATTTAAATCCGTTGCTAAAGCGGAAATTGCTAATCCGACAAATTCTGTTGATTCAGAATGAGATAGGTCAAAAAAGTCTGCTGCTTTGATGACTGACTCAGTTCTTACTAGTCCTGGATAAATCGTCACAACACTAATATGATGTTCTTTAAGTTCATGTGCCATTGTCTCAGTCATTTTATTGGTTGCGGTTTTTGCCATACCATATGCAACACCCATATCGTTTCTTTCTGCTGACCAATAAGATAGATTAATGATAAGTCCATTCTTTTGTTTTATCATCGTTGGTACGGTATAGACAGTTGTTACGTAGTGTGCCCTCACACCTGATTCATACATACTATCAAAGCGACTAATTGGAACTGTCCAGAATCCGTTTTCATTCCGAAATTCAGTTCCATCATTAAAATATTCATATCCGCCCCAAACATTATTAACCAATATATCTATTTTCCCTTGCTCTGAAATAATCCTATCCACGACCATCTTCGTTTGCATATCATCTTTGTGATCACATTTAATACCATATCCAGTGCCACCTGCCCGGTCAATTTCCTGTTTTGTCATTTCCAGAGAACCTCCAAGATTTACTGCACCTTGGAACTCCTTTTCCGTTCTTCCAGTAAAATATACAATCGCTCCATTCTTTGCAAGTGTTATAGCAGTTCCCTTCCCTATTCCTCTAGTAGCACCTGTTACTAGTACAACTTTCCCACTTAAATTAAACACTGCATTTTCTCCTTTTATCATGATTTGTCACAACGATTTCTATCTTTTTTCTCTATTATAAAATTCTTTTGAGATAACCCTTCCCTTAACAACATAAACCGATTGTATAATTCTTGATCTTCATAAATCCAGTACTTTCCTAAATGTTATAGCCAGTTATCGGAAAGTTCTTTCACAATCTTAGCCGAATCACATTAATAAAGAGTTTCGGATAAATCCCCTTTTCTACAATAATAAGGACAACCAACTTGACGAGATTCCTCTCTAATTCATAGATTATCAGAAAGAATAATAAAGAGGTGGATATAATGTTCGGGTCGCATATGGTTCAAATGGTTAGGGCAAACGCTCATAAACTAGATCGCCCTCTTAGGGAAAGAGTTTTGAGCCTTTATAAACCTTTTAAATGGACTCCTTGTTTCTTCCACAGTTTATTTGAAAAAGCGCTGATGAAAAATAAAAAACTATCGGTTATTATCGAATTTGAAGGCAACTGCTATCACCAAGGCTGTCAGTTTGTAAATCAAGTCATTCAACAAAAGAGACGAAACAAACTAAAAAATCATTTTCCTAATATTAACTGTTGCAGTGCTGAAGTCACACCTGCTGTGTTACAATCTCTTCTCTCACAATGCCAAGATATTCGCAAAGTTTATTTAAATCGAACAGTCTACACGTTATTGAATGTTGCAGTCGAAGCAAGTCATGCAAAAGAAGTCATTAGAAATCAGCAAAAATTAACTGGAAAAGGGGTAACAGTAGCGGTTGTAGATACCGGAATATACCCTCATCAAGACCTTGAGGGTAGAATTAGAGCATTTAAAGATTTTGTCAATCAAAAAACTGAGCCCTATGATGATAATGGTCATGGAACCCATTGTGCCGGTGATGTTGCCGGAAACGGAGTTTCTTCTGCTGGTAAATACCGTGGACCTGCACCTCAAGCAGATTTGATTGGAGTAAAAGTGATGAACAAAATCGGAGCAGGTACACTGGAAAACGTGATTCAAGGAGTGGACTGGTGTATTCAATTTAATGAAAAAAATCCCGATGATCCGATAGATATCATTTCATTGTCCCTTGGAGCAGAGGCGATTCAATATGAAAATGAACAGGAAGATCCGGTCGTCAAAGCCGTTGAAACAGCGTGGAACGCTGGAATTGTTGTCTGTGCAGCAGCAGGAAATTCCGGTCCCGATGCTAAAACAATTGCTAGTCCCGGGGTCAGTAACAAGATCATTACGGTCGGCTCATTGGATGACCATGACACATTAAACCGGGATGATGACACTGTAGCCCCTTACTCAAGCAGAGGTCCGACAATTTATGGGAAAGTAAAACCAGATCTTTTAGTACCGGGCACTGATGTGATCTCACTACGTTCACCTGGTTCTTTCTTGGATAAACTGAAAAAGTCAAGTCGAGTTGGTACAGATTATTTACAACTGTCCGGTACATCAATGGCTACACCCATTTGTGCAGGCATTGCCGCACTTATTCTTGAACAAGTCCCTAATGCAAAACCTGATGAGGTAAAAAGTCTTTTAAAGAACGGAACAGATCTCTGGAAAGACAGGGATCCAAACATTTATGGTGCTGGTTATATCAATGCTGAACATTCTGTCCCCAAAAGCTAATGTTACGAAAAAATCCCGCCCGTTTTCGGATGAATTCGGGCGGGTCCATCATCCTTAAGTTCTGATTTGATCGGATCTATATTTTCTGTAAATTGAACATGTGCTTTTTTCGTACTAATTTCAAATATAAAAAAACCTTGGTCATCGGTGCCGGGAAATGATAAAGATTACACCAGTTTTAGCACATGTTTGAGATCATAATATGATTCTTTAGTGTTGGGAACATGTCTGTTTATCCTCCCAAACAGATGATTGATCAAACCATGTTGCCAACTCTTGAATCCGGTTAACTAATTGTTCTTCCGAATCACCTGAAATGCAATAACCGGCTATCGCATCTACACTTGATGATGAACCATTATACATTTGACCTAGCTTTGCTGACAGATCCTGTTTTGTGACCCAATTGGCAAAAGGACGACATGGTATTTCCTTAAGTAAACCTTTCTTTGGAGGAATTAACAGTCAGCCACTCTGTACCTTTGGACCTTGAAAATCGTAAGCAGGCTTTACTGCTAATCCACATTGTGCTTGTGTGACTAAATAATTCATATCAAACCCAAATGCTTGTTGAATGGTTTGACGTACATATCCCCCTCCTGTTCGGCTCGCAATTTCACAAAATATTAATTCATCACTGGTGTTATAAAATACTTCTGCATGAAATGAAGTGTTTTCTGGTGTTGGTAGTGCCGCAAGCGCCTTTTTTGTGTAATCGATTAATCTTTGTGTTAATGGATTATCTCTGCTCAACTGATAACTTCCAAGTGCTTTGTCTTCTTGGAATGCAAGACATCCATTTATGTATTTAGACGGCCAACAATGAACAACATCTCCATTTAAAACAAATCCATCAATATGATACATGTCACCTTCAATGTATGTCTCTATTTCCATATTTTCTTCTACCCCGCTCGTAAGATAATTTATGAAGTCTTTACGATCGCGCAATATTGTTGTACTGATGGAACCCATTCCAGCGACTGGTTTAATAATGACAGGATAACCGTGTTTTTGAATAAAATGATAGATATCAATAGCCGATTCAACTTTTAAATAATGGGGAACTGCCAAACTAGCTTTTCGAACAATGTAAATCAACCGACTGTTGGATTACAATTTAATGGATTAAGCGAAACGGTAAGAGCAGTTATGGAAAGGTATGGAATAACACTTGTTTCAGCTCTTGAAGTCAAAGAATATATTCTTAACGGCAATTTAGCAAAGGTTGATGTAGAGGGAATTAATTTAAAAAATCCGATATCAATGTGTATTAGAAAAGAAGATGTATTTTCAGATCCTGCACTTCAATTCGTACAAATCGTATTAGAAGATATGAAGAGCTCAAATCCTAAATGATGACGTACCGCTCAATCCTGTCTTGATCGATTATGTATTAAGAAAAAGACTGAATTTTGAATCCCCTACAAGCAACAGACAAAAAAGCCCACCATGCAACGAAAGCACAGTGGTTAGATAACTTAATAGCCAGCTTTAAGCATCAAATGATGTGATTAACAGCTACATAAATCGCAACTTGAGCATCTTTTTGATCCATTATATGATCATATACTTCAAAATCTCCGGTATATGTCCGCAATGATTTTTTGTCCCATGTCCAAATTTCTTGCCATGTTTCTAGCACTACTTCCTCTACCAATCCCCGTCGTGAAACAAAGACGGCATATGTGGAAGCTGGGAGTGTGATCACATTATGGGTTGATTGTTCGGGTTGCAGTTCAGTAAAACTGCCGAGTGAGAAAGTATATGTGCCATATTCATCAGATTCATAATTAGAATATAAAGCGATTTGTGATCCTTCATTTTTTTCTTTGCATAATGTCCACAGTGAAGGTATTTTCCCTGCTCCCGATATTTCAAGCTTATTGTTCGTCACTGTCGACCTTCCGACAAATCTTTTTTTATCTAAAATCTCGAAATGGGAAAAGCTCATTTTGTTTGTCCTTCCGTTTTTTCAGCTGAGTTCCAACGCTTTAAATGTGGTAGTGTACTTTCTAATAAAGTTCTTGCTTCAGTTTCTGACTTACCGGCCTCCTTTACATATGGGACACATAGATTGATCATGTTTTCTAGTGTGGCATCAGGCTGTTTAAAAGCACCTTTTTCATAGCAGTAAAGACAATATTCATGATTTTTACTCCCAACCGCTTCTGTTCCAAACAATTCTTCATTCATTGGCATACCACAGCTTTGACAAAATAATTGATTCATATTTCATTCCTCCTTTACCTACATCATACAAAACGAAACCTGACAACATTGTGTCAGGTTTCATATAAATCATTAATTTGTTTTGCGAGTTCTTTTACTTTTTGGCGGATATGTGCGGGGTGGAGAATTTCAATATGGGTTCCAAATTGCAATAGAAAGCCGTAAAGCCAATCATCTTCCGGATATGAAACAGACGCAATACAAGATCCGTTCTTATATGTAAGAGAATCATAGCCAAACCATTCTCTTGCTAAAGATTCCCCTGACGGTTTGATCAAAAGCGTGAGATCTGTCATATTTTCAGGCTTATGCCATTCTGTCTCCCAGGGAAGTTCGCTCAAATGAACTTCTCTTCTTTTAAACTGATCTTGAAAAATATGAATATCTTTTATTCGAACGAGTTTAAAAAAACGAAAAGCTTGTCTTTCAAGACAAAAGGCATACAGGTACCAATGTCTTGCCTTTAAGACAAGAGTATGAGGTTCGACACGGCGCTCTCCTATTTTGCCGTCTTTATTAACGTATGTAAACGATACACTATTTGCATGATCTATCACTCGATTGAACAGCTGTATTTTTTCTTTTATTCCCTTACTTTCTCCCCATGAAGAAATGTCAATAAACCATTTTTCCGTTTTTTCACGGAATTTAGGCCATTCTTCCTTTGAGACGAGCAAGCGAATCTTTTGCAATGCGGCTCCGTCATGAAATGATTTATAAGTTGATGATACGCTTTCAAGGGCAGTTGTGATTGCAGCCAGTTCATCCGCCGAAAGCAGCTTGTTTTCCAAGCGATACTGTTCCATCATGCTAATTCCGCCTCCTGATCCTTGAGACGTGATAATTGGGATACCGGCCTGATTTATCGCTTCAATATCACGGTATATTGTCCTGACTGAGACCTCGAATAAGTCAGCAAGTTCTTTTGCCTGAATTTGTCGCCGGCTGATTAACAAGACAACAATCGCGAGCAAGCGGTCAATCTTCATAACACCGATCATCCTCCCTTTTTTCCATTTGTTTTTTCGGTTCCAATCTGAAGAAGTTGTACATATATTTGAATTAAGGGAGGTTTAAAAAAGTTGCAGTTCAGTTTTTACAGCCTAAATTTGCTGGTTGCCGTCTGCTTTATTGTTTTTCTAAAATTAAAAAAAGCGCTCGGTTTTCAGCCCATTCAGCAGGTTCGAGTAGTGATCAGACTGTTTCTCTTTTCTATCCTTACTGCTCTATTGCTGACGATGAGCGCTTTTAATCCCTTAGCATATCTATATGATACAGTTGGAATTATTGCAGGATTGGTATTAACGGTATATGCTCTCAGACACATTTCATTTGAATACCGTGATGGCACTCTTTATTATCGGACACATTTGTGGGTTGAGCTTGCGATTTTGTCTATATTTTCATTTCGGCTTTTTAATCGAATCATGAATCTCAAGTTTCTCCAAGCATTAACGGAAGGGCATTCCTTGGCGTGGGGTGAGTTCTTTTCAGAAGATCCTGCAACAATGATCTGTTTTTTTGTACTGGCTGTCTATTACATCGGTTTCTCTTTTTTTATTCTTAAAAAGCAAATTAATCATGCTGGGTATGATTGATCATCTGCTTAAGGACATCCAATACATGCTGATCCTCCGGAGAATAGAAAATAGACGTCCCTTCCCTTCTGGATTTCACAAGCCTCAAGTTTTTTAAAAACCTCAGTTGGTGGGAAACCGTTGACTGAAGAAGACTAAGTTTTTCTGCGATTTCATTTACTGAATACTCCCCTTGAGAAAGCAAATGAAGGATTTTGATTCTCGTCGGGTCTGAGAGTGCTTTAAACGTCTGTGAGACAAGAAATAAAGTTTCTTCATCTAATTCAATACGCTTCTGTTTTTGATTTTGCTCGTTCATGTTTTTCACCTTTTCCGTACGATATGTTCATACATATCATATACTAAAAGAAGCCGTATTGAAAAGCTTTCACTTTTTTTGATAGCAAACTAGCATCCCAAAAATCACGGGATGCTAGCTTTTTCCTTTCCGATAGACATTTTCCAACTGAGAAAAAGAAATATCTCCAGCAGCACAATCTACGGCTGCATCAACAATTTGATCAAATTGGTCTCCTGAAACACTTTCTTGTTTTAACCATCTTTCGTATTTTTCGATTTCTTCCTCCTGCCTTTTTAAATCATCTTCTTTTCCATAGTAGTCAGAAGCATTCATTGTTTCGATATTTTTTTTGACTATTTCAACATAGTTTTTCAATTGATCCATCATAAAAATCTCCTTTCTTTTTCCCACTAGACTCATCATTTACCGAATGATTTGTTTTTATGCACTGGTTATATAGACGGATAATTGAACTACCCCCACTTATCGACCTTGCGGTTTGATTGAAGTGGGAGTCTTCTGTCGGAAAATGATAAAATATTTAACCATATATCATTTGATGTTAACTCTTAGAATATGTCATAATAAAAAAGTTGTGCAGACTTTTACAAGAGGTGAAACGATGAAGAGAAAGAAGATGGGGTGTGTTGCCAAAGCTGGCTGTTTAATTTTTTTCTTGTTTGTCTTCCTTATTTGCTTTATCCTTTTCGGTCTTGAACAATTGAAATGGCTTCCGCTCGACACTGAACCTATTATTATGGAGAGATTGAAAGACTATAAGCCTCTTGTAGAAGATAAACTAGAAGAAAATGGACTTAAACAATATACCTCCATTCTTCTTGGCATTATGTATCAGGAGTCAAAAGGTAAAGGTAGTGATCCCATGCAATCGTCAGAATCTCTCGGTTTAAAACGAAATGAAATAGACGATCCGAATACTAGTATTAAACAAGGTGTTCGTCATTTTGTAGATATGTATCAAAAAGGGCAGAAAAATGGAGTCGATTTAAAAGCAATTATTCAAAGCTATAATATGGGATCTGGCTATATTGAGTATGTTGCGAAAAATGGAGGAAAGCATACGGAAAAACTGGCAAAGACATTTTCCAAAAAACAAGCGAAAAAAAACCCCGAGCTGTATAACTGTGGAGGAAACAAGGATAACTTCCGCTATCCTTACTGTTTTGGAGATTTTTCTTATGCTGAGAAAGTGATGGAACGAACAAAGAAAATTGAACAACAGATTGAAGGTTTAACAAGCCATTCATAAAACTGGACGTATGTATATGTACGTCCAGTTCTTTTTTCGGAATTCACTGTACAATTAAAGAAACAGAAAAAATGAGATAAAGAACGAAAAAAAGTTTCTCAATATAGTTGGACTGATGGAACCCTGCTGCATATTGGGTAACAATAGCATCTTTAGTAGGTATAACAGTAGGTCATTTAATATTGAATCCAAGGCTAATATTTGGGCAGGTGGAAATGATGCTATCACTTAATAGAGCTTTAAAATTACGTGATTTAGAAGTTTTTCGTATGCTGAAAGATGGTAACATTTTATCTTACGTAATCATTGAAGATACTCGAAAGCCATTTACAGAAGAAGACAAAAAATTAGTACCATTATGTTATATGGCCGAAGAAGATATGAGTGAGATTTTAAATGTCTTTAAGATTTCAATTGTTCATGATGAAAAATTAAATGAAGATGATTCAATTTTTATAAGATCTTATTTTTCCGACTTTGTTAATAATACGGAATTAACGAATTTTATGATTAAAGAATATGTTCAAAAGGATTTATATGATGACGATGATGAAGATGACATCATTTTCTTTAATAGAATTTTACGTAGTATAGGATCAGATTATGTTATTAAGGAATTTGACGATATAAATTGGATTTATTTATCTCAAGATTGATTTCTTATTTAGATTTTGAAGAGCTGTCTAATTGTTCAACATAAGTCAGAGGGGGATTGCGAGACCCAGCAGGAGTAAGGAACGAGCTCCAAGGAGGCTCGCGGAAAGCGAGCAAGGACAGCCACTTTTTATGAGAATTTTTATTTACTATTTGCGATTGGTTGAGGTGAATTGGTATTGTCAACGGTAAGCGGACCGAAGGAAAGCATTAAGGAGTTGCACCCGAACCCTCTTGGCAAGAACGGAACATAAGCATCGCCTGCTAAATCGCATGCCATGCTTTTTTGTCCGCAACATGAACGGGCATCATGTTGTTAAAAATCCGCCTTTTGTTAACATCTTTCTTACTTCAGCTTTGCTGATTAAAAAGTCTTCTGAGCTTAACTTTTTCGTTTGCAACGGTTTTGAGTCAGCGTATTGTTTATTTAGCTCAGGAATCATGATCGATGGTAATACAACCAAAAGGTCTTCTGTATGTGTAACAGTGTGTTGGCACTCATGTGCAGAGATCAGCACTTCATGTAGTTTTTCTCCCGGTCTTGCTCCACTTTCGATAATGGAAGACTGGTCATTTCCATACGTTTCAAGCAATATTTCTCCTATGTCCATCACCTTGCATGCTGGTGAATTCAAAATGAATGTTTCTCCACCATACCCGATTTCCGCTGCCTTTAATAACAGTTGAATCGTTTTTTCTTTGGTAATGAAGAAACGTGTCATTCTTTTGTCTGTGATCAACACCTGATTCTTCTGCTTTATTTGATCTTTAAAAAGCTGAAGAACACTTCCGCTGCTACCAAGAACATTTCCTCCCCTTACACAAATAAAGGCTGTATCTGAATTCAAGTGGTTAGCATAAATAATCAGTTTTTCACCAATCGCTTTTGTCATTCCATAAAAGTTAACAGGATCAGCTGCTTTATCTGTTGACACATTGATAACTTTTTTAATGCCGTTTTTAATTGCCGCTTCAATGACATTTTCGGTCCCAGTTACATTTGTTTTCAAAGCTTCAAGTGGCTGTTCTTCACAAACCGGTACATGCTTCAGTGCTGCTAAATGAAATACGTAATCGACCCCTTTTAAACCGGCTATTAATGCAGTTCGATCACGAATATCACCGATTAAAAAAGTTAACCGTTGATCTTCAATTAACCGTCTCATTCGAACTTGTCTGTCTTCGTTTCTAGAAAAGACAATTATTTTTTTAGGATTTAAAGCTAGTAACTGAAGGATCAGCTCATGCCCCCATGAACCTGTTCCCCCAGTAATGAAGATGACTTTATTTTCAAACATCCGCATTTTCTCCCCTTTATTGGAATCATCTTAAATTAAATGATCTTCACATCTTGAAGCATCTCTTTCCAGTACTCATCATTTGAGTGCCAGATGTCTTGATCAGGAAGTTCTACAGCGCAAATTTTTTCTAATGACCAGTCCTTTTCAACTATTCCAGTTACATTGGTGTGGTTGATGAGGAGAACGCTAAAATCATTGTGAACCAAATCGTTCAATACTTCCTCAAGTTCTTGCGCTTCTTTGTGAGTGCCGCTCGTTCTAATAAAAAGAACACGCTTTGCAGAAGATGCTTTTTCTAACAATCGGTTAATTCTTCTATTTAGTTTTTCCATTACTTCTGTATATGTTGCTAAGTGGTCAAGTGTATTGCGGTCTGCTTTAAAATCGTGCGCCGAGTCAACTTTATAAAAATCATCAGTTACAGAGATGTACTTTTCTTTCGTAGTAATTCCGGTCGAATATCCGGTGACCCTCAAGTTTTGTGGCTCCATAAAATCGTCAAACCGGTTCCGCAAAAGACGGTTTAGTTCTGTCAGTGAAGGTGTCCCCACCCAATCCAAAGGACCTGAGTAAGGTCTCATATTCAATTTTCGAAGCTGAAGAGCCGTCAGGCAAAGATGTCCCAAACTGAAAACAGCATCATATTCACCTTTTATTTGTTGCAAATTCATACTTCCACTCCTTCAAATCATTGGATAAAACAACCGAAAATGCTGTACTTCCAGTAATTTGGCCTCTCTTGAATCAAGTATGTTTTTAGTATTGTATGTTGATAGCTTTTAATTGGTAAAAGACAGTGACCTATCTTCAATTTAAATAATTCAAATAAGAAAAACCTTCGGAATACCGAAGGTTTTTGAGAAAGATCATGATTCCTTTTGTTGGGTTTGTGATTTGAGGAAATTCATTGTGTCTTGATTAGGCAATGTATAATCGGTAGGAAGTGAGGCTTTAATTGATTCAAGTACTTTTTGATTACTCTCAACAATCTTCTTATTCATCTCTTCAAAGCTAGCTGTCAGTTCGCTATAGACATCGTCTTGACTGCTCTTGTCATCTGTTTCACTTGAAACCGTTGCTTCGTTCTGATCGGTTACTTCTTCAAGCAAGCCTTTTCGAAAAGAAAATAGTAAATCTAAATATTTATCCCACCACTCTATATCAATCTCATCTTTAGATAACAACTCAAGTAAATGTGTCTTAATTTGTCTTTTCATTTCACATATCTCCTTTATTTTTAATTGTTTTTTGATAAACATCCAAAATATGGTTGACCGCTTCATCCATATTCCAATACTCCAGAGCGAATTCACGGGCATTTGCACCTAACTTTTTTCTTGTTGCTTCATCTTCCAGCAATTGATTCAGGCAGTTTAATAGCGCTTTTTCATCCCCTTTTGGGGTAATAAGACCGGTCATTTCATGTTCTACAATTTCAGGAATTCCGCCGGCATCACTAACAATGGCAGGCAGTCCGGCAAGCTGTGCTTCAATCACTGATAAAGGTTGGTTTTCCAACAGGCTCGGAAGCACAAAAATGTCAGCAAGCGTCATTAAATATGGAACATCATTTCGATTTTTTAGAAATGCGATATCATCACTTAGACCGAGCTGATCAGCTTGTATGCGAAGCCCTGCCAGTTTCTCTCCTTCCCCAACAATCCAGCATACCCAATCATTGCGAACCTCCTTTAATCGTTCAAGAGCTGAGATTAAATGATGAACACCTTTGTTTTCAATCAGCCTTCCAGTAAAAAGAATAATTTTTTTATCTGTGTCAGGCACTTCAACTGTTTTTTTGGACGTACGTTCTAAAAATTGATCAATATTGTAACCGTAATGAAATATCTCAATCTGTTCTTTAGAAACGTCAAACTCTTCGGTAAGAACAGTCTTCATCCAATTGTTAGCTACAATTGTCACATCAGCACTCATTGCCCCAATTTGTTCAAGATAGTCAAAGTATGCTCTCGCCAGACTTGATGTGTAAGATCTATGGATTGTTTTAAGTTGGTGCCTGATTTCATATGCGACACAACCATGGAGTGTAGTGACAAGAGCTGTCTTTTCTGGTTTCACCCGTTTAAGACATCCGCTTGAAATGACATCTTGGGCATGAATAAGATCATATGTTTCCAACCCAAAATATAAAGCCGCCAGTTCAAAAAAATAGCGTTGGATTTCAGTGTATTCGACTAATTCATTCTCATACAATTCAGGGCATTTCTCGTGATCTAATAGTTTGTCGATTAAAGGAAAAAGCTGATCTTTTTCTACTTTTCTGTTTTCATTAACAATATGAACAACTTGATTATCTTCTCCAAACCCAAGCAAATCTACATCATGACCTAGTGACTCAAGTTTTTCTTTCAACTGGACCATGTATGTCCAAACACCACCTACATGAGGGATATTCCAATAAGTGGCAAGTAAAATTTTCATAAGCATCTCCCTTTTCTTTTCTATCCAATGCTCTAATTATTTATATTGACTACTTCCTGTTCTTGTGTAGGACGTTTATCTAATTAAACGGGATTATTTTCAAAAGAGGGCACAAAAAAACCGGCAACTCCGAGTTGCCAGTTTTTTTAATAGTATGGAGAAATCATGATATAAACGATAACACCAGTAATACTAACATATAGCCATAGCGGCATTGTCCACCGAGCGATTTTGCGGTGTCGTTCGACCTGCATGTTTAGTCCTCTCAATAACGTAAACAAGGCAAGCGGAACAATGATGGCTGATAATACAATATGAGTGATTAAGACAAAAAAGTAGATTGGCCTTATGATACCTTCACCACCAAAATGAGTATCAGGCATAAGCGAATGATAAATTAAATATGAAACAAGAAAGATTGCCGTCGTCGTAAATGCTGCGAAAATAAACCGTTTGTGCGCTTGAATATTTTTCTGTTTAATCATAATCAGTGCTGCAACTAAAAAAATGAATGTGAAACTATTGCAGACAGCGTTCAGCAACGGCAAAAATGTTAAATCCAAATGAGCGAACTTATCACTTTTCGGCATAAAAAACAGCAATGCGATAACACCGTTGATGATGATCGTTAACATCACAACAATACCAGTATAGTTCTTGTTTTTTTCTCGACTCATAATAAATGATCTCTCCTATTGTGTAAGCTATGAAAATCGTATTCAAAATCCCCTAGCTTGTCAATGTTTTCGCTTTTGTTTTATGCAAATTAAAAATCCCCCCTAGGATTCCTTGTCCTAGAGGGAACTTGGATTAAAAGCCTTGTGATTTCATTACATCAGCTTTTACCATATCTTTTATCTCATCTTCTTTCACAATATCCTCTTTTTTCGGAGCGCTAAAAGTCACATTACCATTGAGGTTTTTATATAAAGTTTGAAATGTGAGTCCAATTGTAGCTCGTTTACTGCTATCTTGTTTAGTAACTAATGAAATATCTCCTGTTTCTGTCAAAAGATTTTCTTTCTTATCAAGTGTTGTTGTTAAATCAAACTTTTTGAAAGTCATATTCTTGAACTCATCTTTCAACTCATCTTTCTTAATGATTTCTTCTGAATTCTCTCCAAGTAATTCTATGGCATTTTCAATCGATGCTTTAGCCTCTTGATCACTATAGCTTATAACAATCTTTTGTGCAGCACCTTGTTTCTTTTCTGTATCTGTTAATTCTTCTTTTTTAAGCTTGCTTTCAGGCAACTTATCAGTTGAATCTCTCAAGTAATCCATTACTAGTTTTTGATTTGTATCTGTTTCACCTGTATCTTTTTTACCATCATTTAATGAGAATTCAAGATACTTCCCTTTAAAGCTATTGAGTTTTAGCCCAGGCATATCAACAAAAACGCCAAAATTTTCTGCGAAACTATCTGCTTTAATATAACCAAGTTGTTTCTTTTGGTCTAAATAAACAGGAATATCTAAATCCAATGTTTGACCTTTTACTTTAATCTTACCTTTAAAAGACAACTCAACTTCTTTTGTTTTCTTATTCATTTTACCATCAATTGTGAATTCAGAGTTATTTAGACTCTCAAGTATTTCTTGGTCTATAGCTGTCTGTTCAGGAATATCTAGTTTTAAATTCACTTTTGAGGTGAATTCATATGTATCAGCTGTGAACAGTTTTTTGTAAGCCGATGTATATGATTCCTTTAGTGTAGGCTTTGAATTTGAAGCAGCTTGTTTATCTTGTTGACAAGCAGCTAATGCAAAAACGAGAACTGCACTCATTAAAAACAAAATCCAATTTTTCTTCAAATGAAACGCTCCTTTAGGTGACTATTTTCTTAATGTAAACAAAGGTATTAAAGAACCAGATACATTAATATTCTATCATAAACTTTTTGATTTAAATAGCTAGATTGATGTTAGTCTAATAATTGGACACAGAGAATAGAGATTTTTATACTGAAACTAATAATTTCTAGGAGTGTCCAAAATGAACGGAAAAAGATACGATAAAGACTTTAAAATCTATGCTGTTAAGATGGTTGTGGAAGATGGAAGAAAGGTAGCTGAAGTTGCACGAGAGCTAGATTTAGTTCATCAAACCTTGCATAAGTGGGTGGATAAGTATAAGGAAGAGCAGGAGGATGCTACGCGAAATCACATGGTAGGTAACAACAATTGCGTACCAATTACGATGACACATGATGAATTAGCCCAATCCTCTCCAAATGTTTTTCCGTTGTTTATAAGAAAAGGGGCTGTCCTGAAAGTCGTGTGGATGAATAAAAATTGGGGAATTTGCTCGCTTTCCGCGGGAGTCTCGCAATTCCCCCTGATTTATGTTGAAAAAGGACTTTTTAGACAGCTCCTAAACTAACCTCGCCTTGATCTGATAATTTCTGCACCAACCATTGTTTTAAATTCAAAAAGTGTTACAATATCTTGCTTTTCTGGTATATTAAACTTTACTTCTCCATTCATATTACTGAAAGAAGTCATTGCCTTGATTTTAAAAGACGCTGGTCGTTTATGAACGTCAACTCCCATTTCAAAATCTGTTTGTTGATTCAGAATCTTTTCATGATCATCAAGTGATACTGTCCAATTAGATTTTTTAAAATTGGCATGTTTAAATACATCATCAAGATCATTTTTTGTAAACTTCTCTCCTAAATTGTCTTCATAGACTTTGAAAATTTGTTGAATTACTGATTTAATCAGTTGATCATTAAGGCTAACTGTGATTTTTTGAGCAGCACCTTGCTCTTTTTCTTTATCTGTCAAGTCCTCTTCTTTAAAATGACGATCAGACAGCTGATCTAATGTACGGTTAAGAGATTTTAATAGTTGTTCTTTCTTCTCTTCTGATGTTGCTTCATCTTGATGAAGTGGGAATTCGAGAAATTTCCCTTTGAAGTTGTCAAATTTCACATCAGGATGTTTGATCAGAATCCCAAAATGATCAGCTAAACCGTCTAATTTAAGGTAACCAAGTTGTTTTTTTTCGTCTATAAAAACAGGAATATCCAGATCCATTGTTTTGCCTTTAATTTTAATCTTACCTTTAACAGTCATTTCGGTCTCTTTTGTTTTCGTATTTGTCTTACCAGTTATTGTAATTTTCGAATTGTTTAGATCTTCAATCCCTTTCTGATCTCTATCAGGGAGGTTAGGAATATTTAAGTTTAAAACAAGATCTGTTGAAAACTCGTATGTTTTGGCTTGCAACAGATTCATATAAGCAGATGTGAATGATTCCTTAGGATTAGGTTGACAAGCAGTTAATGCAAAAATGAGAACTACGCTGAGCAAAAATAAAGTCCAATTTTTCTTCAAGTTGAACGCTCCTTCAGTATAAGGTATAAAAAGTAATTGTAATATTTTTATGTATTTTATCATATAAAGTCTAAAATATTGTTTAGTACTACCTTAAAATCACTTTATATCTACAAAAAAGTGCTAAAGGTAAAATTGTCCATATGGTCGCATTTGTAAAATCACGATTTGACTATTTGACTTTATGCTGCCGCTTTTCAAGTTTTATGTAACTAAAAAGTCCCCTCGGATCAAATCCGAAGGGGATAATATTTAAATACCTCGAATTCCTGCTGACATGGAGTCCATGCGTCTTAACAAAAATTTCTGCATGTTACATGCTCCTTAAAAGCGCAATATTAATTGTAATTCCTTTGCATTAGCAGTTCCTTCAATTCAGCTTGTGTTACAATTTGGTTTTCATTTGGTTTGTACTTAAATGTGATATCACCATTCACATTGTTATAAGTGGTTGATAATTTTAAACCGATATCTCCAGCAAAATTGCTATTTTCTAATTGACCAACATTAATTAAAATATTTGCATTAAAATTTTGAAAAGTGTTTTTGTCATCAATTGTTGCTGCAAAATCCAATTTTTTGAAATTGATCTTTTTTAAGCCATTTTTTAGCTGAGTCATCATGTTATCTGGAAGCGGTTTGTTCATTGCTTCTCCTAAGGCATTGACGAAATTAATGAACAACGCTTTAATGTTCTCATCACTAAAGCTTAGAGTGATTTTATGAGCTGCTCCCTGCTGCTTTTCTTTCTCTGTCAGCTCTTCCTTCTTGAAATTATCTTTTGGTAAATCTATTTTCTCTAAAGTCTCTAACGATTTCTGTTTTAATTCTTCTGTCTTTTGTGAAGTTAGTTGTTTATCATATTCAATTGGTGCTTCAATATATTTATCCTTAATACTCTCTAAATTTATTCCTTTTGCTTCAAGAATAAACCCAAAACTTTTGATCATACCATCCACTTTTACATAGCAAAGTTGTTTATTTTCATCTATGTATGTGGGAAGATTAATATTCATTGACAGACCTTTATAAGAAAACTTGCCTTTCAAAACGACTTCATACTGTTTCGTTTCTGTGTTCCCTTTTACATCAGCTTTTAATTTTGCACTATTGATCGCTTCTATAAATTTTTTATACTTTTCTTTGACGCTAGAAGGATCTATGTTGATGTCAATATCTGTTGAAACATCAAATGTTTTTGCATTTTGTGTGTTTGTGTATGCTGTTGTAAATAACTGTTTTGGATCGGTTATTTTTTTTGGTTCAGTCTCTTTTTGTTCAGTTGTTTTGTGACTTGCAGCTTTCTGATCTCCACCTTGCTGACAAGCAGTTAAAGCAAGTACAAAAACTGAAATTAGCACTAACAAAGTCCATTTTTTCTTCAAAATTAAACGCTCCTTCATGAATATATTTACAAAAAACCATCCAAGATGTCCGACATATATTCTATCATAAAAAATCAAAATATTAGTTTAAAATTACATTAAAATTTGAGAATTTTAAAATGTCGATTAGCGTTAACCTGCTATGATAGATCCCGACTAAGGTTTAAAAAGCATTAAAAAAACACTGATCATGATTTATGATCAGTGCCTAGCAATATCGACATTCTATTAATGTAAGACTTTAATCTTAACTGATCTAACGCCCCAATTTTTTGCAGCTGTGTTGCTTGGGACAAATACATCAATTTTGTTGCCTTTAATAGCTCCTCCAGTATCTCCTGCTATAGCTTCTCCATATCCTTCAACATATACTCTAGAGCCAAGTGGAATGACACTTGGGTCAACAGCAATTACTTTCGCATTTTTATTTGCCCGTAAATTAATACCTGTTGCTGTAACACCAGATCCCACATTAGCAGTATATGCTGTCGCTGTAACCGTCAACTCTTTCGCTGCGCTTTGAGATGAGTTTGAACGCGGAGCTGCTTTTTTTGCAGGTGTTTGTTTTTGAACGGAATCAGCCTTTCTTTCAGGCGCCTGTTTTTGTACAGGTGTCTTCTGTTTTACATCAGCTGATTGATGGTTATTGGACTCCACAGACTGTGAAGCAGCTTGATCCGTTGCTTGACCATCAACGGAAATGGTTGTATTTGCATAAATCAGATCAGATTTTAAATTGTTCCAATTTTTAAGATCGTTCACGGTGACACCGAATTTTTCAGCAATTTTCCAGAGAGTGTCCCCTTTTTTAATTGTGTATTGTTTCTTTTCTATCTTTTTTTCAGAAACGTTCAGCTTTTGACCTGGAATAATAAGATCAGTAGAAAGCTGATTCCATTGTTTCAAATCCTCTAAGTTTACACCTTGTTTTTGCGAGATACCCCAAAGTGTCTCACCTTTTTGAACTGTTACTTCTTTTGCGGAGGCACTCGCTCCGAAAGCAGTTGTTGATAATGCGGCAACTGCAACAAAGGACATAAACGTCTTCTTCATAAGTAAATCCTCCCTTGTTAGCTTTTTATTGTCCGGCTAACAAGAGCAATGGTATCATATGAAAATGTCAATTCAATAACAAAACAGTGTGATTTTGATTACAGTTATTTTACAAGGAGGATTTATGTTGCTTGTAAAATCGGATTTACACAGTCAAAATCCAATCATAATAAGGTTTTATTTAGCGGCTAATTCACTTATAAATTTTCCTTGACTTTTAGATTTATAGGCTTTAAGTTCCTTTAAAACATACCGTGTTTTTACTTTTTGGTTCCCCTCCCCCTTTGATAGACATTAATTCGGCTTCCGTCAACGAATCTTTTCATCAAGAAATCTTCAGTCCTGTGAAAAATCGGTTTGCGTTTTTTTTAATATTAAAGTTTGATGAATTTTCGACCGCGTTGTCTTTCAGTAGTTGATCAAACTTCTTATGGAACAATATCCTTCACATCTCTAAAATGTTTTCTTGCTACTATAAATATGTAAACAGCGCTTTTCCTCTAAAATCATCCCACCTACAGGTTCATATTATTTATACTTTCTGGAATAAATAAACTCTGTTATCGGGAGTGTAACAAATGTAAGACCGACAACAATAAGTAATGGATAATTCTCAATTTCATTCAAATTAGCTAGCCCTTCAGAAATAAGTAGAATTAAACCAGACAATATCATTAACACAAAGTACCCTATCTTTGCACTCCGGGTTACAATATGCTGATATAATTCATCCTTTTCTCCATCTTTTTCAAGGTTACCCCAATGGTTGCCCCAATTAAGGGAATTAAAAAAATATGATAGAGTAAGAAAACTAAAGAATATTGAACTGCCATCTATCGTTCTAAACTGTATCCATCTATATAAGGTTAAACCGACAAGCACACAGAAAACAGCAAAACATAAAACAACGATGATTTTTTTTGATGTATCCATTTCGTTTTCCTCCAACCCCGATTGTTTAAATAATTCCTCCATAGTGATACCTAAATCTCTTTTTCAATTACGATAATCGTCTGCCTGCTTATCTTATAATAACTCTGCCGACTTTCCATGTGGAAAACTTCTTTTTTTTTCGTATCTCTTTCATTCGTTTTGCCATTTTTTTAAATATGTAAAAACTTTTTACATCTATATAATAAAGGTTAAAACATGTTTTGCTGCTCTTTGAATTTTACCATTTTTACATGAGTTATAATGATAGACTCTTTATATAACATTGGGAAGGATCATTGGATCAAAGTAAAAATGATATAAGAATCAAACTTTTCAGACTTCTTGGTAAGCTGACTCTATTCTTATAGGTGCAAGAAGAAAATAAATATATGTTATCTTTGCTGCAATGTTTTTTTGAGTAATTAGAATATAATCTGTGATCGAGAGAAGCCTTATTTTTTAATAGAAAAGTCAAGAATCACTAATTGATTATTTAAATCAAAAATACCCGTTTGAATCAAAATTTAAACACAAGATTTTTTTATCCGATATAACGTGTTAAGGAGGTGATTTACATGGATATTGCTGTTCTATCTATGGCGATGAGTCAAGCAGCACTTGCCCAAAATGTTCAAGTCTCCTTGACAAAAACAGCTTTAGATGTTGGAAAGCAAAGTGCTGAGCAATTGATCGATATGGTTAAAGCACCCCATCCTGTTTCAGGCCATCATATTGACCTGAAAGCCTAGAAGATGACATGCATTCAGTTTTTGCTGAATGCATGTCTCTTTCCTGTCGAAACTTTAAAAAACATCCCTTTCTTTTTTTGTTTTTTTGTATTATAATATATTTCCATGTCCCAGTAGCTCAGGTGGATAGAGCAACAGCCTCCTAAGCTGTGTGTCGGGAGTTCGAATCTCTCCTGGGACGTTTCATTGTAAAGAGCCAAACCCGTGTGATGTAAGGGATTGGCTCTTTTTTATATAAAGCATTGGATGCTTCAGAAGAAGACAAATGTGATATGACGATTCAAAATATATAATTAGCCCTCTTTTCACAGAAGGCCTTTGGCATAAAAAATCCCCCTAAATCTGTAAGGGGGAAAGATCATATTATAAATTAAGTATCTTGTAGCAAAAATCCACATACATCGGGCTGTATATGCTGTCTTTGAAGACTCATCAATAAATATTTACTTTCAGCACTCGCCGGGAGTATTTTACTCTTATAACCTTCAAATTCTTCCCTAGTTGGTCTTTCATCTTTTAAAATTCTTTCAATACTAATATCAAATTCTTTGAACTTTTCTTTTGCTTTGTCTTCTTTGTACTCTTTGAAGTCTTTATCTTCACTTAAACGATAAGAAAAGATGCTTAATATTTCAAGAACTGCATTTACTTGCTTCTCATTTAAGTTATGATCCAAAGCAAACATAAAGAATGGAAATTCATCCCCATTAATAATTGTTTTTAATAAATGATTTTGATACTTGAGAAGTTCTATTTCTCTCTCTAAATTCATCGAGTCACTCCTTTATTGTTCTAACCAATGATCAACATGATTGCCCATGCAATAGCGTGCAGCAGATGATGGTATTCCTAATTCAAAAATCATAAAATCAATTAGTCTTGCTCAATACTGTCAAGAAAATCTGCAATTTCCTTAGAATGTTTTTTAACATATCTAGCATTTTTCTTACTCAAATTACTCAATAGATTCCCTACTAGACCGCCTCCATGTCGTAGAGCGAAAACAAGTGCTTCTTTTCTTAATCCTTGAGTAGAATATTCACCACTTAGTTTTAATACTTTCTTAACATTAGATTCAGGAATAGTCTGAAAAGCAGTTTTTGAATTTGAGTATACGCTACTTGTTAGATTCTTTCTCTGCCGCAAAAGAGGCAATTGGAGAAGCCGAAAAAACTGTCGTAAAAACTAAGCATCCCGAAATAACTTTTTTCATTAACATATTTATTTTCTCCTGCATCTACAGGTTTTTCATGTCTAAATGAAGTATATCGCCATTTTTTTGGTTAATATACATTTTTTTCGATGGTCATTATCTAATTATGATTCAAAAGCAGTTCTTTCAGGAAATGTGCCGCTTTCTCTAATAAAGCATACTGCCAATCTTTGTGCGGCTCTGTCAAAATAAAATTTAGAAGGTATGTCTGGGTCTGGGATAACTTCTAGCTCTGAAAATATTCTAGTCAACTTATTAAGTTTAATTTTACCCATAAATTTTTCATTCGGTCCAAATTTGTAAATAACACTTTCACTATCTTCATATTCTTTTAATAATAATACATAAGAACCCAATTTTATTCCCCCTCATGTGAATGCCATGGACGTCCAAATTTTACGGTTTTATCATATCTAGTTCTATAGTCCGTTTTAAAAACGCCCTCAACTGTCCTGTGCCTTGCAATTTCATAGTCTGCCTTAAAACAATGTTCTTTTCTAAGCTTATTATAGATATTCTTTATATTCTATGTTCAGGGATAACAATATTTTTTGCAATAGCCTTAACATTTATCAAGTCGTTTAAGGTATTCATAATTGAAAGCAATCTACCTTATTAATCTCTGCTCATGTTTCTTAGGCTTAGAAAAAACGTTTCCAATACCTTTTTAGACTAGCATTTTTCAACTCGCCGCGAGCTTGCACAAGTTTATTAATTTATTACCTATATCGTGTTATACCTTTATAATATTTCCTTAGTTCTATAATTTAAGGATTCTCTATGTAACTTTCTGCTATATCGATATCGTTTGTCATTTCTAATTCCGGGAATTTGTCATCTAATTTTCTTAGGCAATTAATTAGTCGTTTACTTTCTACTATATCTTCAAAAACCTCACTTATATAATTTAAATCTTCTTTACTGCAATTCTCTAAATATCTTATCGTTTTTTCTTCATCTTTTGAGAGAACTTTGGACCTATGTCAAGATATTGGACACTTAAAATATTAAATTATTGTCAAGGCTACCGCGCTTCGCTTGCTGTCCTCTTAATAGAAGGAACGGCATTCTCCCATTCCTTCTATTAAGAGGTAACTAAACTTCTACTCTATCAGTTGCATTCACTTTTGCGCATACTTTTTCTCATAAGCTATCGGTGATAAATAACCAATAGATGAATGAATACGTTTGTAGTTGTAAAAGGTCATGATATAGGCAAATATGCTTCTTTTTGCTTCTGCTCGTGTTTGATACTTCTGATGGAATATGAGCTCCTTCTTGATCACACTGTGAAAAGATTCAATACACGCATTATCGTAACCGTTACCTTTTCTGCTCATACTTGTCGTAATCTTATAGTCTCGTAGAACTGCTTGATAGTCATACGCTGCGTATTGACTACCTCGATCGGAATGGTGAATAAGCCCTTTCTGTGGTAGCTGCTGGTTTATCGCCCGTTTCAAAGCGGTAATGGTTAATTCCTTCGTCATACGTCTACTCATTTCCCAACCGATGATTCTCCTTGAAAATAAGTCCATGATCGTAGCTAAATACAACCAACCTTCTCTTGTCCATACATAGGTTATATCACCAACCCAAACAGCTCCAGGCTTGTCTACGTGGAAGTTTTGCTTCAATACATTCGGATAAATAGGATAAGAATGCTTAGAATTTGTCGTCGCCTTGTACTTTTTCACCGTTTTAGACCGCAAGTCATTCTCGCTCATGATACGAGTAACAGTCTTTTGAGATACATCCCAACCCTCTTGTTTTAATTGTTCAGTGATTTTAGGGCTACCATACCTTCTCTTGGACTCCATATAAACACGCTTCACTTCGGCTGTTAGCTTTTCTCTACGCTTTTTCTGCTCACTCTTATCTCGATTCCTCCAGTCATAATAACCACTTTTCCAAACACCTAATACTTCGCACATCTTCGCTACACGGAACTCGTGTCGGTGTTTTTCGATGAAGTCATAAATTACTTCTGGTTTTTTGCGAAGATGCCCATAGCCTTTTTTAAAATGGAAACTTCCTCTTCCAAGTCACGAATACGTTTATCCTTTTCATAATTAGCTTGATCCTTGGGATTAAGATTCCCACTTCCTACAAAGGCATCCTCCTGCTCTTCCTTATACTTATCCACCCACTTATGCAAAGTTTGATGAACTAAATCTAGCTCTCGTGCAACTTCAGCTACCTTTCTTCCATCTTCCACAACCATCTTAACAGCATAGATTTTAAAGTCTTTATCGTATCTTTTTCCGTTCATTTTGGACACTCCTAGAAATTATTAGTTTCAGTATAAAAATCTCTATTCTCTGTGTCCAATTATTAGACTAACATCACTTCTATTATTTCATTCCAACTTTTTTTTACTCCATAATCATCATTTAAATGTAATTTCTTTCTTTTATTTAATATAATTTCTATTTTATTTTCTATATTCATATTAACCTTCCAAAATCAATTTGGTATCTGGGAAAACAACCTCTATAGCTCTGTTTGTTTTTTTAATTCCTACCCTTACCCCGTTATATCCTCCAAAAATAGCCACACCATTTCCTAGATTTTTGTAGCTGCACCTTTGTTTCAATACCAAGCCTAAACATATCCCTGCAGTAGATTCCAGATGGGGTTGGAACCGTAATAGTAACACCTTTTTTTGAGTAAAATATAAATCTATATTCATTTTATTACAACAACCATTACATTTAAAAAATATTTTTACAAACTGTCCAGAGTAGATTGAATTGCTTTTGTCATGAATAATAAAAAAACACTCTCAGCAATTTGGAGTGATGTGGTAAAATATTCAATGTGCAAAGTCTTGGCTCACTCAAGGGAAGCGGCTCATCCCCTAACCTATGGAAAGGGGGTGATGCTCATGACAACATTTCAAGCGATCTATTTAATGATTGCTTTTGGCATGTTTATTCTTGCCTTGTTGTCGTATATAAAACAGAAGTAGACTTCCCTTGAGCCCGACGAAAGTTCGAGAGAAGTCTACTCTTAATTTTTGCATGAGCCAGCCCTTTGATGGGCCACTTTGTACAATGGACTCGACTGTTACCAGCAGTCGGGTCTTTTTTAGTTTATGCAATTTCTTTAGATATTATCCTTACCTTTATGATAAGTCAAGAAACAATTTTTTGCAATGAAATAGCGCCAAAATCGGCTTTTTAAAACAATTGTTCCGTTTCCTTTTAAGAAATTTATTCGCAGGAGAAACCGCGACGATGTTTTCAATCATTAAAAAATGAATGAATATAGTTCAAAATAGTCTGGTATATATTCAAAAAGGTGACCAAATGTCCAGCCAACTAAAAAGACAAGCTGAGCACCAAAGTGGTATTCACCGCAAAGATGGACTACAAAAGAAATTGTTTACATATTTAATAATAATACAAAATTCTTATGCTTGAAAATATGTTAGTATTTTTTGTAGTTGGAAAAGGGACATATCTCACTCTAGATTTGGATCAAGAACAAGAAGACGGTACTTGTCCTGTTTACTATTTTGATAAAGAAAATGGATGATGAAACAGACTATTATATTTATTTCTAAAATGACAGCAGAAGGAGTGTCCCTGAAAGTAGTGTGCAAGAATGAAAATGGAATTTGCTGACTTTCCGCAGGAGTCTCGCAATTCTCCCTGACCCGAGAGAGATTCCTTTCTAATAACTGTACTTATTGGACAGCTCCCTCTAAATGGCCGCCAACCGTTTGCTCATTTTATCTTTAATGGAACAGTCGTTTGTGCAACTGATCTTCAGCTTCTTGGGCTGCCAATACATTTTGCGATTGTTACTGTACTTGCATTATATCCTTTTGCACAAAATACGCGCTTTCCATAGTTATTTTCATTTGGTATGGCGTTCATGGTCACCTCCCTCAATAAAGTTCGTTTTTCTTCCAAATACTCATGCATTCTCACTATTTCATAACCACCATATAGTTGACACACCAATATTACTGGATATCTTTTTAATATATATAAAATATTTACAAGGAATAAGCCATCCTATCTACCAAACTGGATTAGTTTGGAAAACAAGTGTATAACCGTGCTAGGAATTCTCCACACAAATCACGGTCGCTAACCCTCCCATATCTCTCCGGATCGTATCCATACTTTCCTTCGTCCTGCGTATCCATGAGGTGGAGGTTGGAAATGCTCCTATGCTGGGTCTAAAGCCCGAATGGTGAAAATAAGCTCCAACTCTGCACTATTGGTGTTTGTATGAGAAATTGTTGGTCTTTAGAGTGTATTTCTAAAGACTTTAAACAACCTGTAATTCTTGGGTTCGAGGCAATCCTCTTAATAGTTTAGAACCATCAAACTGACATTGTTTTTGCCCAATGACAAATAATACACGTAGTAACTTACAACACAAGGCAATGAGTGATTGTTGCTTTTTCAATGGCTTTTCAGATCGCATTGTATAGTATTGATGCAATGCTTTAAACGTCGGATTATGAGCGACTAATGGGCGAATAGCCAAATATAAAGCTCGTCGCAAACGACTTCGTCCTCTTTTCGTAATTCGTGTTTGACCCTTGAATTTACCAGAGCTATGTTCTCGTAAAGAGAGACCTGCTAAATTTACTAGCTGTTGGGGATGACTATATTTTGTCATGTCACCTACCTCTGAAAAAAACAGAGCGATTGTCGTAGATCCTAATCCTGGTATCTCCATCATTTGTTTGGCTCCTGGAAGTGTTTCTACTAGAGCTTCTAGCTCTTTGTCTAACTGTGCTAACTGTTGCTTATAAAGCTCATATTGGTCGAGTAAATAATCTAGTTCACGCTGGGCAAACTGAATACCAATTTGAATACCAATACTCTTCTTCGCAGCTTCTACTAGCTTCCTCGCTCGTTTTATTCCCACTCCTCGTTGAACAAATGGTTTCCATTTCTTAAGCACCTCTTCCGCTGACATTTCTTTAATTTGAGACGGAAATGGAAACATACGCAACGTACAAAAAGCTGCTTTTCCTTCCCAATCTCTAAACACATCAAAGAATTCAGGGAAGTAGCGTTGTATATGATTTTGGATGCGACCTTCTGTGGTCATCAGTTGCTTTGTGAGCTGATCTCGTAATTTGACGCCTTCTCTTAATTCGGCATAAACGCCATCTAAGAGGTTTGGTACGGAGTATCGCCCATCCTTAATCAACTGCCCTATTACTCGAGCATCCTTTGTATCATTCTTGGTAGGGGAATTGTCATCTAGTTCTTTACTTTTCTTTACATGCATTGGATTTACCATGACAAAATCGTACCCTTTTTCTACCAAAAAATAAGCGAGGCTAAACCAGTAATGACCAGTCGGCTCTACGCCAAGAATGACGTGATTCTTGCCATTTTCTTTTCGAAGACTTTCCGCCCAAGTCACTAATTTTTGAAAGCCATGTTTTCGATTTTCAAAAATCAAGCGTTTTCCGAACTCGATACCTCGGTCATCTTGTGCACGTGCTACATGTTTATCCTTGGCAATATCAATGCCAACAATAAGAGTTAAAGGTGTAATTTGAGAGATTTTATGATTTTGTGTATAATTCATTATTGAGTCCTCCTTGGTTACTTAAATTAAGGGTCCATTTTTGCTTCGAAGCTTTGGACACCTCGTATGATACCAAGGGGCTCTTTTTTTGTTCAACTCTCAAATTTCTTCATTACAGGAATGCTCCTTAATTGAGACTATGGTTGGTATCTAACAAAAATATCCTATGTTATGCTTTGTTAATGAAGATAAATATGTATGTTTAGGAGGTACTTATGAAACCAAATGAGGAACATGAACCAAGTCCTAAAGTAGTATCGTGGTTAACTTGGATAATACCAATAATAATGATAGGGTTAATATTTCTCCTTAAAAATATCCATCATCCTTTAACTGATGTATTATTCTATATTGTATGTGCGAGTGTAATAATCTTAGTCGTTTTCAGTATCATTAAAGAGAAAAAAGCAAATAAAAACAGGAAGTGAGAACTGTTTGAAACCTGAAAGTTTTTTAAATTTACAGCCACTAAAATTTTTGGATGGCTGGACTATAGTTTTAAATGAGTTAATGTTAGAAAAATATCTGGATATAGACAGTGAAAAAGAAAAAACTCTATTATTATTGGAAAATCAAAAACGTAATGCTAGTATTATTGTTCTCGGGAAGAATAACAACTATATGATTAAAACTATAAATTTGGAAACAAACAAAGTTCTTTCTGAAGAATTACTTTTAGAGTTTCATCATTTAGTCGTTAAGTTAGAGTTAATGATTTGGGATATAGGTAGCGATTTAAATGGTAAAGAGATTCCAAATGTATTAAGTATGAAGATTCCAGCAGGTTGGTCAATAGATTACCTTTCGTTAAAAAACACAGACCCCAGATATATTGATGCTAATGATGATGCATGGTTATTCGATTTTAATCAAGATCTCTTACAAATCACTCATAAATCCAAAGGTTTATTATTGGATATAGGGTGGTATCCAGAAGGAGATTCAGCAGGTGGTTATGGAATAGTCCTAATAAGAAATGAAAATTGGGAACAACCTTTAGAGGATACTATATGTAACAATCCTAGTAAATTAATTAACCAATTAGATAAGATATTTTTAAAAGTGCTTCATCATATATACTAAAATTATGAGATTAGAAGAGAATGTCTATACCCTAGGGGTTTTTTTGATGAAATTTCTTCCTTTACTTTAATTGCATGAGTATGCAAACAGCCTTAAACATACAAATTATCCGCATATTTCCTCTAAAAGCACATACATCCATAGTCAAGGATACAAAAATGGTTCTGAAACACCGCTTCTACAGAAAAATATTAAAAAGGGCTTTGTAGAAAACGAGAAAAATCAAGTAGATTGAAGCAAATCATTTAGATAAGGATGAAGACATATGGCAGTAGGTTTTAAGGTGGGTTATTATTGGTATCAGGTTGGACACGGTGACATCTTACATTCGTTTTTTTCAACTGTGAGTTATCATTTAGAAGAAAACAGTTAGGGGTCAAAATATCCACTTTGGCTATATGATCTTTATCAAGGAAAACTCGAAAGAAAAAAGATTGGCAAAGCGCTTGAAGAATTAGAAGATATTAAATGTCAATTGAAGAAAGATAACATAAGTGAGGAGATTACTGACCTACCTCATTATTTCGTTACAAGTGATGGAGAGCAAAAGTGCTCTTAAAAAAAGGTTGAAAACAAATTCAGACGTTTATATTGACAGTATTTAATTTTGGCTTCGTTCCAGACCTGTCTGTCGCTTAACATCAGACGTCGTTGTTTTGAGTCCATCATAGGCTCTCCCTACCGATGAAAATCTCCTAGCATTTTAAGCATATATTTACTAATTGAATTTTAAGTCACTCTGATTACATAAAAGTGAACGACTTCAAATTTTAAAATTGGTAATTCGTAATATGCTGACAAGGAGCCTATCATACCTCCCACTTCATATCAAGAACTGTAAACTGAGCGGCTCACGATTTGACCAGCGAGGGCTCAATTTCATGTGAGCGAAAACAACTCCTGCGGGAACAGCGAGCTGGGCGAGAACCCACAAGAGCAAGGAACAAGCTCTGAGGAGGCTCGCGGAAAGCGAGCAAATTCCCTATCTTCAATCTTGCACACTACTTTCTGGACACCCCCATCTGCAAAATGCCGACTTTAGACATAGCCCTCATATTGTCATGATAGAATGGCTGCAAATGTTCCATTGCATGCTTTTGCTAAATCTAGTGGTGATAATTTTAGTTGCATACCAATTTTCCCTGCACTAACAATCATATAATCTAATGCTTTTGCAGTTGTATCAATATAAGTAGGAAACAACTTTTTCATACCAATCGGTGAGCAACCACCTCGAACATATCCAGTTAAACCTAGAAGGTCTTTCATTGCAATCATTTCTATTTTCTTTTTGCCGATTACTTTTGCTGCTTTTTTTAAATCTAATTCGCTTGCAACAGGTACAACAAAAACATAATAATGATGATCTCCAGACGTTGCAACCAACGTTTTATAAACATATTCAACGGGATAACCGATTTTTTCTGAGACAGAGATACCATCTACCGATTGTCCAGCATCTGTTTTGTAACTTAATAACTCATAGGAGATTTTTTGTTGTTCAACCAAACGAACTGCATTTGTTTTTGCCATTTTTTTAGCCATATTTTTCCCCCGCTATCATGTTATATCTCCATAATTGTAACAGAAAAATATGAATAACAAAGATCTATATATAGTTTACTTAAATCATTACCTCTTTATCATGAAGTCTTTCAAAGCTGTCTCTCCTTTTAAATTCCTATGTTGTTGAATGAGATCAATTGTGTGAAAGAGTAAGCTCTTATCTCCCCAGTTTCCATGTCCAGGTACTACTGTTTTGACATGTGGATATTTTTCAATTACCTTTTTAACAGAGTCTTCCCATTGTTCTACATTTGCATCTGAAAGGTTACCAAGATCATTTGCACCTAGTGACTTGATTAAGCACCCACCAAATAATAGCTTAGATTTGGGAAACCACACCGTAATGTTATCCTTCGAATGACCTTCCCCAGGATAAAAAGCTTCAATAACAGTATCCCCTACTTGCATGATTGGATTTACATCAAGTGTCGGTTTAGGCGAAGGATATCCATATTCTTTAGCTAATTTTGCTGTTAATTTTGTACTGCGCACATCGATACCTTGTGTAAGTAAAGCCTGAATACCTGAAATACTATCATCATGCGCATGTGTAATTAATGCCAGAACGACTTTTTTGTGCAAATGTTTTTTGATCATTTTTAGTAACTCTTCAGTTTTTTGGTCGTTTCCCCATGCTGTATCAATCAAAACGACTCCATGGGAAGTAGAAACGACTAACCCATTATGGTCATACGTTTTGCCATTCCACTCATTGTATGATGTATGAGCCCATACTTTGTCATTCAATTTCGTTAAAACAATCGACTTATCTTGGTTCATCATCTGAGCAGAAAAAGTTGTTGAATGGGCACTTATTGGATTATAAAACAAGATCAAGGTAACAAATAATGTTAACAACAAACGACACACGATTTTCATCTATGATTCTCACCTTTCTACATTGGGTTTTGCCAAACGTATCATACAATATTAGACATTATCCCATTCAATCCTTTAATAAAAGATGTAAAAAAATAAAGTTCTTCAGGTACAACTATATTCGTGGAATCTTCACATTTTGACTGCAAAGTGGTACTGATGTATAAAAGAAACCGATTGATTTGATTGTCCTTAGCTAACGTTCTCCAAAAGATGACTAAACAAATGTAAGTTCCAAAAGAATTGAGCTTAAATATGCTTTTTTTAAGAAGCTGTTTTTAAATATTACAGTTTAGAAAATAGAAAAATGCACTCTGCAGAGCAAAACAACTCTACAGAATGCATCATTGTAAGGAATTTCACGTTCATTGGGAAGGTCAATGTTCATTCATTTATCCGAATGTTGAAGTTTATCTGCAAGGTTTTCCGCAATAAGAATGATCATGTGAAACTGGTTTATATTTTGAATAAGTGTGCGGATAGTAATGAACGTGTTCAAATTTATGATGATGAACCTTTTTTGTATGCTGCGGATGGATGTGAGGAACGATTGCTTTAGAGAATCTATGGTGTTCACAATAGTTAGTAGGATACACAATTGGCGGCAGCACATGTGGTTTGCAAGGATACATAAATACATTCTCCTTTCCCTTTGGTTTCATTCCTTCACTATTAAATTATGATAGAAAGAAAAACTCGTACTAATAAAATGGCTGATTTAGGGGTCTTTTTGTGACCTATTTTATAGTAACGGAAGTGGATCGCTGCCATCATACTGACCATATGCCTTAGCATAAAAGACAGTAGCATATGTAAAAAATCAGTCTTCTCGAGAAAAGGGGGTGTCCTGAAAGTTGTGTGGATGAGAGCTCGCCATTCCCCCTGATTCATGTTGATAAAGGGCTTTTTAAACAGCTCCATGCTAGATTCAAAATGAAAGTCCGACCACATTTACAAAATTCATTTTGAATTTGTATTGATCGGACTAAGTTTAGCTAGACCATAATGTGCATTTTGTACAAAAATCCATACATCTTTCTATTATAAAAATCAACATAAAAGGAGGAACACAATGGCCAAAACTTCGACGATTGTTAAACAGAAACGAGATCAAGGCAGACTGCACTAGTCATTCGGAAGTTTAAACTTTGCCGAATTTTTTTCCGTGATCTTTTACCTATAAAAGGCAGGTTCCCGGTGTTAAAGAAGCTGTCAGACTCATACAAGCTGGCTTTTTTATTTTGTTTCTATTTATTTTGTTTCTACCGGATTCATTCCAATAGGATGAACTGCTTCTCCCTTTTCTTTACAAACCACACTTCGTTTTGAAGCAGATGCTAATAATAAAATGAAGCTAACAAGTCCGATCCATATCAATACAGAAACAGGTTGACTCAAACTTAAATCTTTATGGAAGAACAGTAAATCACGCAGACCGTCTGCAGCGAAGCGCATTGGTAACCAAGGATAAAACCAATCGCGATAAAAGGTTGACATAAATTCTGGTGCTATCGTTAATAATGGTGTTCCAAAAAAGAAAAGAATACCGAAAATACCTGCCCCGCCAGCTCCAATCCATGATATAACTGCAGAGACCATTAAGTAAAAACAGCCATAACAGATAGTGATGAATAATGCAGTTTCGTGCATTTGCGGTATGCTGAGACCCACCCAATCATTCGCGATCCAAACAATACTATATCCGGTGATCATGGCAAGAACTATACCAATTAAGCCTTGAGTCACTCGCGATAAAAGTGCATCAGTCCGGCTTGAACATTTTATTTTTCTTGCTGTTAGAAAGATGAGGACTGCCCCGATTAAACTAGACATCCAAAGTGGTTGAATCAAAGAAACCGGTGCATTTCCATTCGCACTGTGACTTCCGGTTTGATTGACATTTTCAACTTTACTAGTGACCGGTGATGCTATGGCAGAAGCCTGTTCAACAGTAAGTGATGCACCTTGCTTTTTAAAATTTGTCAAAATCTGTTTCCGACTATTTTGATTGATCAGTTCGACGACTTGATTCAATATTTGTCCAGATGCATTCGCTGCCATTGTATTAGCACCTTGATTGATCACAATGTGAATCTTCGGCGCGGCTGGATTTTTCGTTTGGAATGTAGCCTGTTTTTGACTAAAATCTTTTGGAATGATTAGAGCGGCATAATATTTACGATCATTCAGCCCTTCATGAACAAGTTTCTGATTTTTGACTTTCACCCATTTGGCTACAGGCTGTTTATCCGATTTTGATAAATGAATGATTTTTTGGGCAATGTCCTCACCCAAATTCATTTTTACCTGACCCGATATTTTGATTCCCTGATCTTCATTCACAATGGCAATTGGCAATTTTTTGGGAACAGGATTGACCGATGGAATTAATGTGAGTGAAAAAATCAATGTCACGGCAAATACAATGATCGGTACTAATAAAACGAATTTTTTCTTTAACAATTTCATTTGATAAGACTCCTTTTACTAAAAATAAACATTGTGTTGATTAATGTTCTCTGTGTTTATTATAATTAATTTGTATGAGAACTCAATGAACAATAAACCTGGATATGTCAATTAGTCGACACGAACATCGATATTGTTTATTTTTTAAAAAGTTTTTTAATGGAGGTTCATAAAAAAATGGAAAAGAAAAAGGCTGACAGAAGAATTCATCGGACGAAAAGGCTGATTAGAGATGCATTATCTGTCTTGATGGAGGAGAAATCTTTCGAAGAAATTACCGTAAAGGATATAACAGAAAAGGCTGATATTAATCGGGGGACATTTTACCTGCATTATCAAGATAAATACGATTTATTGGAACAAAGTGAAGACGAAGTCATTAAGGAGATACAAACATTAGGTATGGAGTCGATCAAGTTTATAGAGAGTTGGAAAGTTTCTGTAATTGAAACACCTCTCCCATTTATCGTGAATGTCTTTGAATACTTCAAAAAAAATGCTGTTTTTTTGAAGCCGATTTTAGGACCAAAAGGAACGGGCTCATTCCCTATCAAGTTTAAATCTGTATTGTCCGCCAACTTAATGCGTATTAGAAAGACGATCAAGGGTGACACTCTTGTACCAGAGGAATATTTAATTTCTTACATTGTTGGTGCTCATATCAGTGTCTTACAGCAATGGCTTGAAAGCGGAATGAAAGAAACCCCCGAGGAAATGGCACTGAACCTGTCAAGAATGACTGGTATGGGACCAGCATTTGCAGCAGGTTTAAGAACAAAATGAATGTATAACAAATCAATATCAATCCACAATATAGAACAAAGGTGGTGAGATCATGCATAAGAAAGGTATTAAAAACGGTAGTATTGAACAGCTTAAAAATGATCATGAAACAGAAAGTGCATTCCAACAAGAGCATAAAAACAAACAACAAAAAAAGCGTTAAAGTTGTAGGTGGGTGGTGTAAATGATGAACACTCATTCTCTATAAATTTTTAGTGTTCCATTTACTGACATGGTTGCCTTACTTAGTATTAGGAGCCATCTCTTACTTGGTTTCTTGCTGCCGAGAACCAATATATCACATTTAATCTGGGCTATTCTTGGTATGCAGAACAATAACTCCATATGCTTCATTAGCTTTAGCGTCTCTCGTCAGTGACCGCCTTTCATCTTTATATGACGGCAAATGGTTTTAGATGAACACTCAAATGAAAAGCGGGAAAACAGAGGCACACTACAATACCAAACTGAGACAGGATAAGAACTTTATCCGGTCTTACCTTGGTAAAAGAGTAAGCCTGCACTTTGGCAGGCTTACTCTTAAAAAATGGCTGCTGCTTTTTTCGCTTCTGTTAAACCGGCTTCAATGATTTTTTGTGCTTGATCTGGCACTGCATTGTGACCTTCAATTACAATTGTGTGCAAGTTTTCAACACCGAAGAAACCCATTACTGTTTTCATGTAATTTAAAGACATTTCCATCGCCGCCATCGGCCCTTCAGAATAAATACCGCCTCTTGCATTTAATAATGCTACTTTCTTATCTTTCATTAATCCTTTTGGACCTTCAGGAGTGTAAGTAAACGTGACTCCTGCGCGTGACAAATAATCGATATAAGTATGAAGTACCGCTGGAACAGTAAAATTCCACAATGGAAAAGCAAACACGATTTTATCTGCTTTGATAAACTGGTTTAAGTACTGATCAGCAACTGCAACTGCTTCCGCTTCATCTTTTGTCAGTTCCATCCCCTTCCCTTTTTTAAATGTTCCATTAATCATATTTTGTCCGAGATATGGTAGTTTTTCTTGATATAGATCAAGTTCTATAATCTCTTCATCCGGATGACTTTCTTTAAAGCTGTTAAGAAATGCATTGTAAAGTTTTACAGAGACAGCTTCCTCTGCTGTTCGATCATTTGCTTTTACGAATAAAATGGTAGACATATTGTTTTCCCCCTTATGCTAACTTTTTGTTATCTACTTACTAATAGTATGTTACTTTCTTTTATACTTAATGTCAACTATTTATTTCTACAAAATAAAAAAACCGTTCTTTCGCCGAAGCGTTGAACAGTTTTTCATGTTATCCACATAAGTGTTTTGTTAAAAGCGCTTGAATTTCAAGGATGTCGGCATCTTTTGAAAATTCAAGATCAAAGACCTTGCTGCTTGTCATCAATATGAGAGCAGTGTCAGGACTAAACATGCTTACTTCCCTGATTGCAAAACTTTCAATTGAACGATAAGGAAGGCAAACACGTACTTTCTTTTTGGAAAACAGTTTATTGTCAAAAAAGATTACCCGCTTGTTTGTAAAACAAATTTGATCAATTTTTAGTTTACAAACAAGTTCAATTTTTTCCCCTTCAATAAGCAGCGGCTCAAACTTTTTTCCATCCGCTGTTTTACTAGCTGAAAAAACGCCCAATACAAAACCCCTCTTTCTATATGTACATTTTATGATATACAACTTATACGAGTTCCGGTTTTAGTGTTTCATTTTCATCTTAAGTTTTATGTCTTATTCATTAGTACGGTGATTAGGGAGCTAAAGTTTCACTTTTTAATTGTTTTTTCGTTTAATTTAAGCGTATTTTTTTCTAGCACAAAAGCCCGCAGAAAGATCTCTCTTTCTACGGGCTAATGACGGTCTTCGTCTTCAATTGTACCTTCCATGTATGTGTCTGAAATCTGTTCTTCTGTTACAGTCATTCCTTCTCTTTCTTCTTTCTGAGTCCCTTCGCCTAGGTTTTTACTTTTTTTCATGATCTCACCTCTTTATTCTTTGAATTATCAATTAGTATTGATGATCAGGATGAGATTCATTCAAGGGCTTATATCTCTTCAAAATATTCCTTATAAAAACCTGCGATTTTGTTTGTATTATCGATGATAAACAGAAACTCGTCGGTTTCATTTTTCACCTCATATATTTTTCCAACAGTCAGTGCCCTGTTCACAATGTATTTTTTTGCATCTGTGTGAACACATTTCACTTTTTTTAAAGTTTGATTATTCTGCCATTTTTCATGAATCATACCAATGTCTCCTTTTTAAAAAACGATATCGTTTCCATTTTATCGTTTTTTCGCAGAAATGCAATGTCGTGTCTCTAGGCATCAATATTGATTTCATTTCCCTCTCTATTATAGAATGATGGTATGTAGTTCCAAAATCAGTAATAAACCCCACTATCCGCAGGCGTAATGACCCCAACACTGAACAAACCAGCAACAAAGAGACTCACATCAGGACAGGCTAAAATTTCAAAGGAGGTTTGTTTACAAACATGAGTTCTTTAACAATGCAGGTCAGTAAAAAGCTGGAGTCATTTTTGGAAGGCACAAAAAAACTTTACATTAATGGAGAATTTGTACCAAGTACTCTAAACAAAACATTCGAAACCCCCAATCCTGCAACAGGAGAAACACTTGCCACCCTATATGAAGCAGGAGTAGAAGATGTTGATAAAGCAGTGAAGGCCGCAAGAGAAGCTTTTGACCATGGGGAATGGAGGACGATGGACCCGGCTGAGAGAAGTCGGCTGATGTACAAACTCGCCGATCTGATGGAGGAACATAAAACCGAATTGGCTCAGCTTGAAACCCTTGATAATGGAAAACCGATTAGCGAAACGACAATTGCTGACCTTCCGCTTTCAATTGAACACATGCGTTATTATGCTGGCTGGGTAACGAAAATAACTGGGCAAACCATTCCTGTAAATGGATCTTATTTTAACTATACACGCCATGAACCTGTCGGTGTCGTTGGGCAAATCATTCCTTGGAACTTCCCGCTCTTGATGGCCATGTGGAAAATGGGAGCTGCCTTAGCTACTGGCTGTACGATCGTTTTAAAACCTGCTGAACAGACACCTCTTTCTGCCCTGTATTTGGCAGAGCTGATTGATCAAGCCGGTTTTCCAAAAGGCGTAATTAACATCATCCCGGGCTTTGGTGAAACTGCCGGGGAAGCGCTTACCAGTCATGATCTTGTTGATAAACTAGCATTTACAGGTTCCACTGAAATCGGTAAGAAAATTATGGAGAAAGCCTCAAAAACGCTCAAGCGCGTCACCCTAGAGCTTGGCGGAAAATCGCCAAACATCATCCTTCCTGATGCAGACTTAAACAAAGCCATTCCAGGGGCATTAGCAGGTGTCATGTTTAATCAAGGGCAGGTATGTAGTGCTGGTTCTCGAGTTTTCATTCAAAAAGATCATTATGACAAAGTAGTCGAAGAAATGGTTTCTTACAGCAAATCAATGCGTCAGGGTGCCGGTCTTCACGAAGATACACAACTGGGACCGCTTGTCAGTAAAGAACAGCATGAGCGAGTGCTTTCTTATATTGAAAAAGGAAGCCTTGAAGGAGCAAAAATTGCTACAGGCGGAACATGCCCTTATGAACAAGGATATTTCGTCTCTCCGACTGTATTTAGTCATGTTGATGATGACATGACAATTGCTAAAGAAGAAATCTTCGGCCCTGTCCTAGCAGCTATTCCATATGACACAATCGACGAAGTGATTGAACGTGCCAATGGAACGGAGTATGGACTTGCTGCAGGTGTTTGGACAGAAAACCTCAAAAACGCTCATCATATTGCCGACCGACTTCAAGCAGGGACAGTTTGGGTCAATTGTTATAATGTCTTTGATGCAGCCTCACCGTTTGGCGGTTATAAGCAATCTGGTCTTGGACGTGAAATGGGCTCATATGCTTTAAATAATTATACAGAAGTTAAAAGTGTGTGGCTGAATCTCGGCGAGTAATTCAGCCGAAAAAGCACCGTTCTCTGTTTGGAGCGGTGCTTTTACCTACTTACTTGAAAATCATGACCGTCATTTGTTTCCAAAGTTCCAGTAGTTGTTCTTCATCACGGAGCAAGTGACAGTGAACGATAAAACCGATCGCCAGCATGTCAAGCATGTAAAGCTGACGAGCCATGTCGTCTTCTCCTTTTTTAACAATTTCTGTTGCTGCGATGTTTTGCTTAACTAACTGAGTAAAAATCGATTGAAATGCTTGTTTTAATTCCTCATCAATAAAGCTTTTACTGATACATAAAAACAATAAATAATAGTGTTCTTTTTGTTCTCGAACTGAATGAAAAATATGCTGTCCTAAGTCTTCAACAATTTCTTCCATACTTGTGGCGTGCTGTAGAGGCATATCACGCAAACACCGATCAAATGCGTATATGGCTACTTCCTTTATCAGCTCATTAATATTAGGGAAGTAATGATAAAAACTACCTTTACTAACTTCTGCTTCTTTAATAATTTTATTGACACCTATCTTTTCAAATCCTTCTCTAACAATAAAGGCTTTCGCCGCACTCAAAATATGTTCTTTTGTTTGTTCACCTTTTATTGTGGGCATGTTCAACAATCTCCTTAAAGTATGTTTTTAAGTCATGGCTTCCATATAAAGGGGCAACCGCCTCTTCTGTCATTCCGTCTAGAAAAAATTTGACCAATGCATATTGCTTTCGACTGAGTATTTTAAAAAATGGAAGTAAAGCCTTTAAGAGTGCAACAGGAATGTGCAATAACTTCTGCTTTTTATGACTGACCTGAAAAGCGATCGCTGCAATTTCGACATGCCGATAAATATTGGGACCGCCAACTTCAAGTTCTTTCTGATCATGATGCAAAACGGAATCAACACAAAACTGAGCAAGGTCTGCACCATGGATGGGATTCATTTGTTTCATCCCATCTCCTATTAAAAAAACTCTTCCTTTTTGTGCCATTTTCAAAAACTCACTCATATCGGAAAAATATCCTGTCGGTTTTACAATGATAAAATTCATTCCTGAATGTTTAAGTTCTTGAACAAATCTTTGCTTTGCTTCAGCAATCGGATTGTTCATTTCGTCCCCTTTATAAACATGAATATACATAAACTTACGAACATTCGCTTTTTGCGCTTCTTTAAGCAGATGAAGGTTTCCTAAATAATCGACATGATGAAAGGTAAGACTCCCTTTCTGCCGTGTTAAGCCAATCGTTGAGCAAACAATATCAACTCCCCTACAAACTCCCTTTATTGAATTAGGATCTGTCACATCGCCTACCACAACTTCGTCAATCAGGTCTGAGACAGCAGGCTCCAAAAATGGCCCAGACATCATTAACTTTTGTTTATTCCTGACAAGTACACGAACTTCATAACCTTTTTGCTTAAAAGCTTGAACTAAATATCTCCCTAGATATCCTGATGCACCTGCGACTAAAACCTTTTGCATAAAAATCGCTCTCCTTAAATAGTATATTATTATTTTAGACCAAACAGTCTATTTTTTCAATGACGTGTTATAAATATCTTCATTTGCATGACACAGTCATTCGGCGAATACAGTAATATGAAGGAGATGAAGCAAATGCATTCTATAGTAGAAGAAGTAAAGACTTTTCAACAAAACATATTGACAGAACTTCAAAATAAACAAAATCCAAACGGATCATGGACGTTTTGTTTTGAAGGCTCAGTCATGACGAATAGTTTTTTCATTCTTCTGTTGACTTCTCTCAAAGAGCCCGATACTACTCTAATTGCCAGTCTAGCAAAACGAATTAAATCAAAACAAAGTGAAGATGGAGCATTTCGAAATTATCCTGATGAAGAGCATGGCAATTTAACTTCAACAGTACAGGGCTATATTGGAATGCTCGCTTCAGGTATCTATAGTAGAAATGACCCACACATGCAAAAAGCAGAATTATTCATTAAATCAAATGGCGGGCTGAAAGCTGTCCATTTTATGACAAAATGGATGCTTGCCGCAAATGGACTTTATCCATGGCCGACATTATATATCCCGATGTCTTTTTTACTGATTCCCACTAATTTCCCATTGCATTTCTATCATTTCAGCGCTTATGCAAGAATTCATTTTATACCGATGGCAATCACCTTAAATTTGAAGTACTCTTTAAAAAATGAAGCAATCGGTTCGCTTGTCCACTTAGATCAAAACATGTCAAAAAATCCATTAGATTGGTTAAGTTTTCGTTTATTTGACAAAAGAAGTTTTTACTCTTTTCATTTCCAATGGAATGAACTTTTTAAGTGGCCGGCACACCTTCACCGGCTCGGCTTTGAGACAGGAAAAAAGTATATGATCGATAGAATTGAAGAAAATGGGACCCTGTACAGCTATGCAAGTGCAACGATTTTTATGATTTACAGTTTGCTTGCACTCGGAATGTCAAGACACTCACCTTTGATCAGGAAAGCACTTAATGGGATCAAAAGTTTGCTGACTCCATGCAGTGGTAACGGTCTTTATTTAGAAAATTCAACTTCAACAGTCTGGGATACAGCATTATTAAGCTATGCAATTCAGGAAACAGGGGTGAAGCAAAACAGTTCTCCCATCTCACTTGCTACAGCATATCTTGCAAAAAGACAACATCAGAAAAAAGCTGATTGGACTGTCTCCAATCCATTTGTTAAACCGGGAGGCTGGGGGTTTTCCGATCTGAACACAAATAATCCTGATTTAGACGATACAGCGGCAGCGTTAAAAGCGATTCCCATTCAAGATCAGCCGACTGATTGGAACCGGGGCCTTGTCTGGCTATTATCGATGCAAAACAATGACGGCGGCTTTGCTTCATTTGAAAAGAATGTCAATCATCCAGTGATTAGACATTTGCCGCTTGAATCAGCTGCCGAGGCAGCGGCTGATCCGTCTACAGCTGATTTGACTGGACGTGTTCTTCATTTTCTCGGGGTAAAAGCAGGCTTTACAAAAGATCATCCCATTGTAAAGCGGGCTTTGACTTGGCTTTATCAACATCAAGAAAAAAACGGATCATGGTATGGGCGTTGGGGAGTTTGCTATATTTACGGAACATGGGCAGCTCTGACGGGAATGAAAGCCGTCGGAGTTGAGAAGCACCATCCATCCGTTAAAAAAGCTTTAGCTTGGCTGAAGTCAATTCAGCTTGATGATGGCAGTTGGGGTGAATCATGTAAAAGCTGCGAAATTAAACAATTTGTGCCCCTTCTCTCTGGCACAACAGTTCAAACAGCATGGGCACTGGAAGCTTCGCTTCAATATGAAGATCCCTGTGACCCATTGCTCAAAAAAGCAATTCGTTTTCTCATTCATACTCGGCATGTCGATTACCCGACTGGAATCGGTCTTCCTAAACAGTTTTATATTCGCTATCACAGTTATCCCTTTGTATTTTCATTACTTGCTACAAGCGCATTTATAAAACAAATTGAAAAGAGGGAAAAACAATGAATAGAGATGTATACAAAAAAGAAATCATGTCGTGGGCAGAAAACATAAAAGAACAAGTGAAAGATGGTGCATGTTTAGATGATCTATTTCGATCATTAGCTGATCCAGCTGCAACAGAACACGAATGGTATGAACAGGCAGCGATCGTTTATGATACGCTCGAGCGAAGTTCTATAGGAAATCAGAAACGGTATGAAACGGTACCAATCGGCGGCCATCGCCTGCCAAATCTCCCCTACTCTTACTCAGCACTTGAACCTTACATTGCTAAAGAAATTATGTACCTTCACCATACAAAACATCACCAAGGCTATGTCGATGGTCTGAATAAGGCTGAACGAAAACTTCAAAAAGCGCGGCAAAATAACCAATTCGAACTTGTCAATCATTGGGAAAGAGAGCTTGCTTTTCATGGCGCAGGTCATTACTTGCACACCATTTTTTGGTATGCAATGCACCCGCAAGGTAAAAGAAAGCCGACTGGTGAACTATTAGACATGATCAATCGTTCGTTTGGCAGTTATGCAGCCTTTAAAAAGCACTTTTCCGAAGCTGCGAAACATGTAGAAGGGGTCGGTTGGGCTATTCTCGTTTGGGCTCCTCGCTCCCAGCGTTTAGAAATTTTGATCGCAGAAAAACACCAGCTCATGAGCCAGTGGGATGTAATTCCTTTGCTTCCACTTGATGTATGGGAACACGCTTACTATCTACAATATAAGAATGAAAAAGCCAAGTACGTTGATAATTGGTGGAACGTTGTTGATTGGCGGGAACCGGAAAGACGTTTTGCCATCGCAAAACGCGTTCAATGGGAACCTTTTTAATTAATGTGTATCCGATCAAGCTGTCTTAATACATGAAAAGGGCGTCCAATCGTCAAAAAATCGACTCATTGGACAGTTCAATTAAGGGTTGGTCAAATTTTTAGCCTTTTTCAAACCCAAACGAACTGCTTGGTTGATCTATCAATGATTATATCAGCAGAATCCATGGACTTTTCAACTTCTATATCATCATGATCATCAGCAGGCATCAATAAATCTTCCCATAAATGACGTTTCACGTTCGGGCTGTAAACCGAAAATTTGATAGCCTATTAGTCTTTTAAACACTTCATGAGAGAATATGATGAGTTCACTTGCAGGTACATCATGCAATGGTTCTAACACTTGCGATACAGCAGTAACATCACAATTTAAAAAATGCCCAAAAGATGTATTCATATGCGCGGCTCATGATTTCCGCACATATGAATCAACTATACTGATGATCAATTATCACATGCTATGATTTTCTATATTGAAAATTTGATCTGCCCAATCTCGGTAAAAATTCTCTTCGTGAGAAACAAGTAATACACTGCCTTGAAACTGGATTAAAGCAGTTTGTAAAGATTCTTTCGCTTCTGCATCGAGATGATTTGTGGGCTCATCTAACAGAAGAAAATTACATGGAGAAAGTATTAAACTACACAATTTCACTTTTGATTGTTCTCCACCACTTAAAGTGCTCATTTTTTGTGAAACATTCTTATCTTTTACGCCAGTTCGTGATAGATGGTACCGAATCTCCTTTACATTCAGTTTAGGGAACTGTTCTGACAGGATTTGGAGAGGCGTTAATGATCCGTTGTTCCAGTTTAAATCTTGCTCGTAATATCCCACTTTTATTTGGTTTGAAAATTGAAAATAACCAGAAATGACTGGAATTTGACCTACTAAAGTTTTTAATAAAGTTGATTTTCCAACCCCATTAAACCCTGTAATGATCACTTTTTGTCCACCCCTAACAGAAAAATTCAGTTTTGGTAAAAGTACTGAATCATAGCCCACTTCAAGGTCTTGAATTGTGAGTACCGTATGTGATGAAATAGGTAATTCATGAAACTGAATGTACAGCTTTTGAGTAAATGTAGGTGGAGCGATCCTTTCTATCCTTTCTAATTGTTTTCTACGTCCTTTTGCTATTTTTGAGTTATTCCCTGCGATATTTTTCCGAATATATTCTTCGGTTTTTTCAATCTTTTTCTGCTGAACATGATATCGACGAATATAATCCCGTTGTAAATGTTCTTTTTGCCTTAGAAAATCTGAATATTTGCCATTATATTTTTTGATTGTTCCATATTCTATGTCACATATACAGGAAGATACTTTTTCTAAAAAATCAAAGTCATGTGAAACGATAATAAAAGCACCATCAAACACCTCTAAATCATGTGCTAGCCATTCGACATGTTCCTTATCAAGGAAGTTTGTAGGCTCGTCTAGCAACAGTATATTTGGTTTTTCCAATAACAGTTTGGCTAAAATGACCTTGGCACGTTGTCCTCCGCTTAACTCTTGAATCTTTCGATTGATTCCAATTGCATCTATACCTAAGCCGGCAGCCATTCTATTCATGTTGTGATCTATTGAATAAAAGTCGTTACATTCCAGTTGTTCTTGGTATGTTGCTGCTTGTAGCAATTGATCGGTATCACCAGTCATAGCACTATCTTGGTATAGTCTGTTCATTTTGCTCTCAATTTCAAACAAATCCGCAAACGCTGTTTTGAGGTATTCCTCAATCGTATCATGTAGATTGATTTCAGCATATTGGTCTAAATGTCCGATTTTAATATTGGGTTGCCATTTAATTTCCCCTTCATCTGGAATGATCTCTCCCAGCAATATTTTTATTAAAGTACTTTTCCCAGCGCCGTTTTGCCCAACGATCCCCATATGTTCGCCCTTATACAAATCAAAAAAAGCATTTTTATATAAAGTTTTGTCTACAAAAGAGTGTGATAAATGTTCAACTTTCAGTAAGCTCATCATCATTCCTTCTTTCCTTAAAAATAAAAAAGCAGAACGCCATGTTTTTTGACATTGGCCCTCTGCTTTGAATGTGTCATGTTTTTATACAAAACCAATTTGGTGTAAAACTCGGGTTGGTTTTTGCTCCAAACACAAAGGACCATAGACAAAGCATTGTCTATGGTCCTTAATCTATTGTTTCATCAGCAAATAGTCATAACTTAATAAGCATAGTAAAAAACTATCCTTTTTATGGACTATTTAACCGATGAATATAAGAAGCATTATGCTCCTTGATTAAGCTCCGTACAACGCTTCATCGTATACATTTGTACAGAGCAAAGTTTTCTAACGAGTTTTACAAATTTTATATAAAGCATTTTGAAACACCTTCCTTAATAGGAATTTTAAATCAAAGGATGATCATTGACAAGTTAAAATTTAAGTTTCATTGTTTGCAGAAACATAAAAAAACTTGTCGATAAGCGGTTTTGACAACTTTTATCGACAAGCTGATAGAATTAGTTATTTAAAAACACCGATTACATCCAAAAAAACGATGATGATGACAACTGGTGCCACATAACGAATTAATAAAATCCAAACGGCAAACGCCTTTCTGCTGATTGACGAACCTTGCTTTAACTCAGCAAACAGCTCGTCCTTTGGTATTTTCAAAGGAACAAAAACAGCGATTAATAAGGCACCAATAGGCATTAAAATATTACTGACAAGATAGTCTGCCGCATCAAAGAATGATAATTTGAAAATTGTTAAATCGTGTAGGACACTAAATGATAAAGCGGAAGGAATGCCAAGTAAAAAGATTGCAATTCCCCCTACCCATGCAAACACCTTTCTTTTTCTCGTATTTCCTTTAGAAAGAGCAGAAACGAGAATTTCCAACATGGAAAAGGCTGAGGTCAATGTTGCAAATAAAAACAAAATCAAGAATGCTAATAAGAAGACAATCCCAAACGGCATTTTCTGAAAAACCGATGGCAGAACATTAAATAAGAGCATCGGTCCTGCGTCAGGTTTTAAGCCAAATGAGAATACGGCTGGGAAAATCGCAATTCCCGCAAGAATAGCAACAGAGACATTTAATAGTGTAACCGAAACAGCTGATTGAACTAGATTTTCTTTTTTGGATAAATATGAGCTGTATGTCACCATCACCGAAACCCCAACACTAAGTGAGAAAAATGCCTGTCCCATTGCAAATAAAATCGTACTCGTATTGATATGTGAAAAGTCTGGTTTTAGGAAAAACTCAAGTCCTTCCATTGAACCATCAAGTGTTACAGAGCGGATAATCAGCAGCAAAAAAATAATAAAAAGTGCAGGCATCATAATTTTGCTTGCTTTTTCAATCCCGCTTTCGACTCCTTTTGCAACGACAACAATCGTAATGATAATAAACAGTAGTTGACTAGCAAGAACTAGATAAGGATTGGCAATTGTTGAATTAAATAGCCCTGCATAATCTGGACTTCTTAACAGTTCCCCTGTTATGCCTTTGAATATATAAATAATAATCCAGCCACCAACAACACTATAAAAAGATAATAGAATAAAACAAGTAATAATACCGAGTCGACCGATCCAATGCCAAAGTGAGCCGGGAGCAAGCTCTCGATAGGACTCAACAGCATCTTTTTGAGTCTTTCTTCCGATAATAAATTCTGCTATTAATAAAGGAAGCCCCACTAATAAAGTAAAGAGAATAAAAATAAGTAAAAATGCTCCACCGCCACTAGTCCCTGCAACATATGGAAACTTCCAAATTGCGCCAAGTCCAATTGCTGAACCTGCTGATGCTAAAATAAATCCAAGCTTTGATGACCATACATTTTGTTTGTCTTCCACTAAAGCACCTCTTCTTCTAAAAACTATATTGCAAATGATTACCCACAAGTTCTCATTTTAAAAATCATAAACGAATTCGTCAAGATTTTCAAACATTTCTTTCAGTTTACATAATAAAATTACAGTTAAACTATAATTTTGTGTTGAATTATTCAGAAAATTAATTATAATAGGAGAATGTTTAATTTTATAATGATGAGGAGCTGGACTTATGAGTAATTTAATTAAACTTAGTCAATTTGCAGGAAAAACTTTCGCTGTCTGGGTCATCATATTCGCTCTGCTCGGCTTTGCATTTCCCGCTTCTTTTGTTTGGATTAGCCCTTACATTTCAATCCTGCTCGGTCTAATCATGTTTGGCATGGGACTGACACTGACAGCAAATGATTTTAGAGAACTTTTGAGAAACCCACTTCATGTGCTGATCGGAGTCATCCTGCAATACACGATCATGCCGTTAACCGCTTTTGGACTAGCCTACGGACTAAGACTGCCCTCAGAAATTGCAGTTGGTGTCATTTTAGTTGGCTGTTGTCCAGGGGGAACAGCGTCAAATGTTATGACATTTTTGGCAAAAGGGAACACTGCATTGTCTATTGCGATTACAACGGTATCCACTTTGCTTGCACCTTTTTTGACACCGTTTCTTATTTTATTTTTTGCGAAGGAATGGCTCCCTGTATCTCCAGGGTCACTGTTCATTTCCATTTTACAAGCCGTTCTTCTTCCGATTATTGCAGGACTGCTCGTCCGATTATTCTTCAAAAAACAAGTTGAAAAAACGGTACAGGTTTTACCGCTTATCTCTGTCCTTGGAATTGTTGCCATCGTCGCTGCTGTTGTTGGAGGGAACCGAGAAAATATCATTCAATCAGGATTGCTAATTTTTGCAGTCGTCATCCTACATAATGGTCTTGGATTACTACTCGGATTGGTTTCAGCCAAATGTTTTAAAATGGATAACGCATCACAAAAAGCCATTGCTATTGAAGTCGGGATGCAGAATTCAGGTCTTGGTGCAGCACTAGCAACCGCCCATTTTTCTCCGCTTTCCGCTGTACCGAGTGCGATTTTCAGTGTCTGGCATAATCTTTCAGGCTCATGGCTTGCAACATATTGGTCTAAAAAAACAAAGGAGGCGCATTCTTCTGCCCAGTATATGGATAAAAAACTTTAAAGGTTAGGCGATTCCGGATGAAAAAAACTTCTACCTCCACCTATCTCAGGTTTAGTTAGTGATGTTTGTCTAGTATTTTAAATTTAATAACTCATGCCCTTGGACTCAGTTGTCCTGAAAGTAGTGGGCATGAATGAAAATCTGGGAATTTGCTCGCTTTCCGCCTCAGTAGTTATTTTTTTGACAGCTCCTATAAAAAAATCTCCTGATAGCAAAAACTTGCTATCAGGAGATGATTGCTGTTTATCCTTCTAAAAGAAGCTGTTCTGGATCTTCAAGTAAGTTTTTAATCGTCACTAAAAATCCGACTGCTTCCTTTCCATCGACAATTCGGTGATCATACGATAATGCGATATACATCATCGGACGGTTTTCAAAGCGTTCTTCATCAATTGCAACAGGACGAAGTTGAATTTTATGCATTCCTAAAATTCCGACCTGTGGGCTGTTTATGATTGGTGTTGATAACAGCGAACCAAATGTTCCACCATTTGTGATTGTGAATGATCCACCTTGAAGTTCTCCAAGTGATAATTTATTGCTCCTTGCTTTTTTCGCAAGCTCACCGATATCTTTTTCAATATCTGCAAATGTTTTCCGGTCTGCATCCCGAACGACCGGAACAACAAGACCTTCAGGAGCAGCAACGGCGATACCAATATCATAAAATTGTTTAATGACAAGTTCATCACCTTGAATTTCTGCATTAAGAAGCGGAAATTTTTTCAAGGCAGCCACAACAGCTTTTGTAAAGAAAGACATAAAACCAAGTTTTACATCATGCTGTTCAAGAAATTGCTCTTTTCGGCGTTTTCTCAAATTCATCACCGCTGTCATATCGACTTCATTGAAAGTTGTCAGCATAGCAGCGGTATGTTGAACTTCAACAAGACGTTTGGCAATCGTTTGTCTGCGGCGAGACATTTTTTCACGTTTAACTGGTTTTTGCGAATCGTCAAGTTTAGCAGTCTGGGCCGCTGTTTCACGTTTTGGCTCAGAAGCTTTTGGCGGTTGCTCATTTTGATATGCTGCAACATCTTGTTTTCTGACCCTTCCTAATGGATCAACAGTTGGAACTTCTGATAAGTCAATACCTTTTTCACGGGCAAGCTTTCTAGCAGCCGGAGAAGCGATCGTTCTTGTTTTTGCTGTCTCCGCATTGTTTTCAGCTGGTTTTTCATCTTCTGTAGAAGTACTGCTTTGTTGAGCTTCCCCTTGAGGCGAGCCAGATTCTTTCTCGCCTTCTGAAATCGTTCCAATGATTTCGCCAACCTGAACTGTATCCCCGGAATCTTTCAGCACTTCCTGAAGAATCCCCGACTGTTCTGCCGTCAATTCAACATTGACTTTATCGGTTTCCAGTTCGAGCAGGAACTCCCCTTGTTCCACATAATCTCCAGGTTGTTTTAGCCATTGAGCTATTGTTCCTTCTGAAATTGATTCCGCTAATTCAGGTACTTTAATTTCCGCCATTTTTCTAGTTCCCCCTTAGTTTTTGCGAGTCAAGCTATCAGATACGATACGTTCCTGTTCTTTTTTATGAATTGTCGGATCCCCTTCTGCTGGACTGGAACGTCTTCTTCTTCCAATATAACGTACTGTCACATGTTTCGGAGCAATTTCTCTTAAGTAAGGCTCAATATAGTTCCACGCCCCCATATTTTGTGGTTCTTCCTGAACCCAGACGATTTCTTCCAACTGTGAAAGTTTGCTGAAGATCGCCTTCAAATGTTTGGCAGGGAAAGGATAAAGCTCTTCAACTCTTGCAATATGAAGCCAGTCTTTTTCTGCTTCCATCTGATAAAAGCGATCACTAATATCAATTGAAATTTTTCCGCTTGATAAAACAAGGCGTGTCACCTTTTCATACTGATGAGAAAGACCTGCGATTTCGTAAACGGGCTTAAAGCCACTGTTTGTGAATTCCTCTACTTTTGATATTGTGTTCGGATTTCTGAGCAGGCTTTTTGGCGTCATTAAGATGAGTGGACGGATTTCTTCCCGAACCAGCATTTTTGCCTGTCTTCTTAAGATATGAAAATATTGAGCCGCACTTGTCAGATTAGCAACAGTCCAGTTATTTTCTGCTGCAAGTTGGAGAAAGCGTTCCGTTCTTCCACTGGAATGCTCAGGCCCCTGTCCTTCATACCCATGTGGAAGCAAGACAACAATTCCGGACTTTTGCCCCCATTTTGCCCTTCCTGCAGAAATAAACTGATCAAAGTAAACTTGTGCGGCATTTGCAAAATCCCCAAATTGAGCTTCCCAAATCACTAATGTTTCCGGTGAAGACACATTGTAACCGTACTCAAATCCAATCACAGACCCTTCTGACAACGGACTGTTATGTAGTGCAAATGCTGCCTTTGTATCTGAAAGATGATGTAAAGCGATAAATTCGTCACCTGTCTTGTTGTCATGCAGGACAAGATGCCTTTGTGCAAAAGTGCCGCGTTCTGAATCCTGGCCTGTCATTCTTACAGGTGTACCATCTTTTAAAATAGAAGCAAACGCCAGTGACTCTGCCAAAGACCAGTCGACCTTATCATCATCAGAAAAGGCTTTCGCACGTTTCTCAAGAATTCTTTTTAGTTTACCGAAAACATTAAAGTTTTCTGGCCATGAAAGCAGCTCTTGATTGATTTTGTGCAAAACATCTGTTTCAACTGATGTATCGATGTCAGGAAAACCGTTGGAAACAGGCTCTGGAAGTTCGATTTCACAAGTCATATCTTCCTTTTTCGCCGGCACTTTCCGATATGCTTCATCTAAGCGTTTCATGACGGAGTCGTGGAGTTTTCCGACGGTTTCTTTTTCGATCATTCCCTCTTGAATGAGCTTTTCTGCAAAAATATTTTTGACTGTCGGGTGTTTTCTTACCGCATCATATAGCATCGGTTGGGTTGTCGCTGGTTCATCCATTTCATTATGTCCAAATCGGCGATAACCGATCAGGTCGATTAAGAAGTCTTTATTGAAAGTCTCGCGGTACTCGATAGCAAGCTGCACGGCAGAAAGACAAGCTTCAGGATCGTCGGCGTTCACATGAACAATCGGGATTTCAAATCCTTTTGCAAGATCACTCGCATATTTTGTTGATCTTGATTCATTGCTCTCTGTCGTGAAGCCGATCATATTATTGGCGATAATATGAATCGCTCCACCAATCTGATATCCTTTCAACTGACTTAAGTTCAGCGTTTCAGATACAATCCCTTCACCAGGAAATGCTGCATCTCCATGGATCAGAATCGCCAGTGATTTTCTGACATCTTGCACTGGATAGCCGCTTTCCGTTCTTGTTTCTTGGGCAGCTCTTGTACTACCTTCAACAATCGGATCAATAAATTCAAGGTGGCTTGGATTATTCGCCAAATGAATCCGCGCTGTTTTCGTCTCTTTATCCTGAATTTCACGGTCTGCTCCTAGATGGTATTTCACATCTCCTGTCCAGCCGTAATTAATTCCAGTCGATCCTTCTGACGGAACAAGATCTTTATTAGGTGCATGCTGAAATTCAGAAAAAATAATTTCATAAGGTTTTCCAAGTACATGCGCTAGAACATTCAAGCGCCCTCTGTGTGCCATGCCAATATTGATATTTGTCGTTCCTGAAGAAACCGATTTGGCGATCATGTCATCCAGCATAGGAACTAGCAAATCAAGACCTTCAATTGAAAAACGCTTTTGTCCGACAAATGTTTTGTGCAGAAATTGTTCAAGTCCTTCAACTTCTGTTAGTCTTCTTAGAACGTCGATTAATTTCTCTTTCGGTTTTGGAGTAAACAATTCACCCGATTCAATCTTTTTCATCAGCCAGTTACGCTCTTCGAAAATGTGAACATGATCAAACTCAAAAGAAATCGTTTTTTTGTATGTGTTTTTCAAGTATTGAATGGCTTCTAAACCGTTCGATAATTCTTTAGGAGCATTTTTACATATGACTGATGCCGGAATTTTTTTCATGTCTTGCTCGGTTAGCCGGTATTCAGCAAGTGGAAAAAGCTCAGTTTTTTCTTGTGTTTTTTTTAATGGATTAACGGAAGCATTCAAATGGCCATAGGTTCTAATATCTTCTGCAAGTTTTATTGCCGCTGCGATTTTCTCAATGGTTTCAGCCGTGAAGCTTGCCTCTGTATATTTTTCAGAGGCGGTCCTTATCTCTCCCGGAGGAGCTCCGAGCTGATCAAACATCTCCCTTATGTCAGGATCGATGGCGGAAGGATCCTTGACATATTGATCGTAAAGCTCCAGCGCGTAGCCGAGGTTCGGACCGTGAAATTCTCCCCAATGCATGGTTTGTTTCATACTATTTTGAAACATTCGAACATTACCCCCAACTTAATAATCAAGTGAAAGATCACTATTTTGATATATCTCCTAAAACCCTATGCCCAGAAATATGTAATAAATCGCTTCCAAGTACATTTTACCACTGATTTAAATTTGTTTCTACACAGATTGTTCAAATAAAATTAAAAAAACGACTTGAAAATTTAAAATTTTTATACTAGCATTTTTGACTTAAAACAGATGTTTTTAACCTTTTTTCATCTTCTATTTTTACACTTGTTATTTAAGGAAAATTCTGAACATTTAAACTAAATAAAAATAATAAAAATTGTATTAAAAATGGCCGCACCTAGTTAGGCACTGACCATCTGTCTTTTCTACAATATACTTTTATTTAGCAGTTTTTTCAAAAGCGGAAACAGCATATCTGGCAACTGATCAACATCAGGAACAAATAAGCAGTACTTTCCGTACATATCCTGTATCGTTTTCATTTGCGATTCTTCAATTTCACTGTTTGATAAAAAGACATTGATCACTTCAATCTTTCTTTTTCTTGCTGTTATCACCGCTTCATGTGTATCAACAATACCATTTTGTTCATAGTCAAAAGCCGCAGGCTCCCCATCTGAAAAGACAATTAGAAATTTTTGCGACTCATTTCTCTTTATTAGCATATTCGTCATTTGTCTAAGCGCAAACCCGTCACGATTATCTTCTTTTGGCTCAAGCTGCATAATGTGAGGTCCAGCATCTTTTGCTAGAGAATCGAAGAAAGAAACGACTGTATGGAAGTAATTAGGTTGACTTATGTTTGTTGCATCATTTGTGTCTTCCCAAAAACCAACGATTTGATGGGGAACTGCCACTGATTTAAGTGCCTCATGAAAGAGGATGATACCTCTTTTTGTTTCAGCCATTTTATCAAACATACTAGCAGAACAATCGACAAGCAAAGTAAAAACCGCATCAATTTCAGTTGATGGATCATGTTTTTTTAAAAACAGTCGCGGATTTCGCTCCGTAAAATAGCGCAGCAGTTTATGATTCAATCTTCCAGCATGCAAATCGGTCCGCGGCAGGATTTTTTTATGCTCAAGCGTTTTTTGGATCATCCGTTTCAGTCGTTTTTGATAAGGTTCAATCGTTTTCGCCTGATGACGATATTCAGATATTTCATCAAGAGAAGGTTTTTCAGGTGCTTTAAAAATTGGAAAAGCGTTACGATTTTCTTTGCCGCTTTGTCCACCTGAAGGAGGGAGATCTTGAACTGTTTCAAGAGATTCCAGCTTCCTATAGTCTTTTCTGTTTGACTGTTGTGCCCGTCCTTGAACGGCACCTAGTGCCTGATCCCCATCCTCTCCTTCTCTTAAAGCTCCGCCGAAAAGGTCTGTTTTTGCACCGTGCTCTAAATCAAATTGCAAAAAGCTTTTAGCAGGTGCCTCTGTTTCCCTGTGCCATGTCGGCATTTCTTCATCGAGAACTTCTTCATCACCTGACTTTTCCTGATCAAGATTCAGTTCCTCGCTAAGCTTGGGTTTCGCTTTTAAATCTTTAAAAAGAGACGTTTCATCAACTTGTTCATAGGCCAACTCGGGAAAGAAAAAATAGGTATTCAGCATATCCTTTTCAAGAACTTCTTCAAAACTTTCCATTAAATTGATGACAATCCATACAATATCTTCAGTCGTCCGGGCATCAAATACACGGCTTAATTGATGTTCGATGAATCGTTTCAACGGATCAATCGATTGATGGATCTCAGGTATATCCTCAAGCGGCGACTTGGCTGTTAATTTCAGATAGATGGCACAAAATAATGCGTCAGTAAAAATGCTCCGTTCTTTATTGAATGTCAGTTGAGTCATAAAAAATTTTCTGTACATCTTTTGCCTGCTGAAAAACGCTCGCTTAGTTCCAGGACGCTCCTGTTTAATATACTCTTCGATTCTAATATCTTCGAACAGCATAAAGATTTGCTTTGCAAAACTTTTACACTTGAAATCCTTAATATTGTCCAACAGATCAGCAAATTCTCCCATTGAACTATATGTCGTTCCGATCGCACGCAAATAAACATCGCTTTTTAGCCCAGCGACCATATCATGATAAGATCGATCCTTCCAAAAATGACTCAAATATATCTTTTTCTCAAATGGATTGTAATAGGATTGAACACTGTACTCAACTTCAACTTGATCACTTTTAGCAAGCGTCCTTGCTAAATCTGTTAACTCCATAAATAGAAAAGAGTCAATCTTCTTGTCATTAAATTTAATAAACTTCATGACATTCCCCTCACTCAAATAAAGTTTGGGCAATATTACGAACAGCCGCTTTTTCGCGTTCGTCATCTAGTTTCTCAACGATTCCCCATTCTATCGCCCTTAGGGGTGGAATGTATGTTGAAAGGTCACAAGTATCTAAAAGTGCCCTAATTGATGCAGCATCTTCAGATACTTGTCCATTTTGTGCCTGGGTCATTAAGTCTGAGGCCAAAGTCACGAAACGGCTGATCAGCTTTGAATTTTTTAATTCAGATTGATTTTCAAGGACGCTCTTTAAAAGATCACCTTGAATATATGGCACATCAATGATAATAAAACGGTTTTTCAATGCTTCATTTAAAGGTACGGTTCCGACATATCCTTCATTAATAGCTGCGATTACGCCAAACCCTTTTTTGGCTTTGACGACTTCTCCAGTAAACGGATTTGTCATCATTTTTCGATAATCAAGCACACCGTTCAAAATTGGTAATGTTTCTGGCTTCGCCATATTGATTTCATCAATATATAAAAGGTGACCGCGAGTCATCGCTTTTGTAACAGGTCCTTCGACAAATTCAATCGTAGCTTGTCCATCCGTATTTACAATCGTCTTATAGCCAATAAGTGCCTCTGCATCAAGGTCAACAGAACAGTTGACACTGTGCATTGGCTTTTGAAAATAAGCAGACAGCGTTTCGGCAAGTTTTGTTTTCCCTGAACCAGTAGGTCCCTTTAATAATACGTTTTTTCCAAGTACTAGAGCGATTAAAGCGTCGGAAAGGATGGCACGATCCTCAGTTTCATATTCGGCAGTTCCAATCAATGATTGAAATTCACCTTCTTCAATCTTTTGCTCGACAGAGAGAGGTAGCCGTTCTTTTATTTCATTTGGCAAGTCAAGTTCATGTAGGTCATATTTCATTCCGATAATTCCTTTCTAAACACGTCATATTCACAAGTATACTAAGGAATTGTTCGTGACCTCAATTGATCTGTTTGCTTCATTCTATTTTGTACTGTCTTTTAAAAGAGCACCGCAAACCATCCGATCACCTGAGTTTCCAGATGGATTTGTTAAATCATCATCCTGATGCTGATGAATAATAAAAGCACTTCCATCTTCATCAAGCAGACTGAACTTACTGTTTTCGTCAAGGGTGACTTCCGGTGCATTTACAACAACATCAACTTTTCCATCCGCACCGACTTCAATATTAGGCAAATCACCGGCGTGATGTCCCTTCGGATTATTAAAGCCATGTTCCTTTTGCTCAGGATTAAAATGGACACCTGCACTTTCAAAGTCAGGTTTTCTGCACTCACCTGTTTCATGAATATGAAAAGCTAGTAATCCAGGTGGAAGATCATGAGCTGAAACCCTAATATCAAGACCTTTTTCAGCGGATTTAGAAACTTCTATAAATCCTGTATTTGTTCCGTCTTGTTTAATTAGCGGGACTTTCACAGGTTGTTGTTGCGTTTTAAATGTTTCTGTATGCTCTTGTTCAACAGCCTTTTGTTCCAATTCATTTTGCTGGGTACACCCTGTTGCTAAATAAATCGGAATGCTAATTAAGACCGCTTTGTACAATAGATTCAATGGAAAAGCCCCCTTTGTCATTTTCCTCTCTATTGTAGACAAGCGCTAAGTCTCATAAACCTTCTCATAAAAATAGGAGACATGCTGGATTTTTTGATTTGTTAAATGAGGATGAAGTAAAAGAGCACGGTATAAACAAATAAGAGAATGACGAGGTCACAAAGTTTATTACATATGCCGCAAAGCGATTGTCTTGATCGTATTTTCGAAAGATAAAAGCGAAGGACATTAAACAAATAAGAATAGCAATCTTCAACATCTAAGTTGTGAAGTTCGTTTTTTGGCGGTACATGTCTTTACAAGTGTCAGGACTTCATGTTTTTCCAGAAAAAAAGTAGTCTATACAATACAAATAAGGCATGAGTTCTATTATTTCAGAACCCATGCCCTTTTAAAGATGATTAAAATGCGTAACGTTTTGCACCGAGATACCGTTGTTTCCAATAAGAATTGTTCATATCGCTAATTGTAACACCAGAATCATTCGAATTGATAAATTTTCCATTACCCAAATAAATTCCGATGTGAGACGGTCCTGGTTTGTATGTTGAGAAAAAAACGAAGTCCCCTCGTTTTAGCTTATTGACCGCCCCCATACTGTTCCAATATCCGGCTGCGGTTAGTCTAGAGACAGATGTCACTTTATTCAAGGTATAATAAATAAACCCGCTGCAATCAAAGCCTGAAGGGTTGTTGCCTCCCCATCTATAAGGAACACCGATATGCTTTTCAGCTTCATCAATCATTCGTTCAACCTTTGCGCTTCCCATCGTCCCTCTTGAAACCGAGCCTGATGAAGAACTTTTTGACGGAGTTGAATGTGAGTTGTGTGCTGTGCCGGAAATTTTCAATTTCTGTCCAGTATATACAACATCCGTTTTTAAATTGTTATTTTCCCTGATGCTCTGCACCGTCACATTCATCATGTTTGCAATTTTCCATAAGGAATCCCCAGACTTAACAGTATAAGTTTCCTTTTTTGAGCTGTTTGAATGATGCTTCGTTGAGCTTGAAGAAGAACTTGAAGATGACTTCTTGTGCTTGGAAACCGTTCCTTTCACTTTAAGGACTTGACCAGGGTAAATGGTATCCGATTTTAAGTTGTTCATTGCTTTAATCTCAGCAACAGTCAAATTCATTTCATTGGCTATTTTCCACAAAGAATCCCCGAGCTCAATTTTGTATGTACTGCTTGATCTTTTAGAACGGTTAGAGGGCTTTGATGACTGCTTGACACTTGAGGATTTACGGCTGCTATTTTGTATTTCCCCTTTAATAATCAGCTTTTGCCCAGGATAAATTAGATCATTATCTAAACCGTTTAAGTCTTTAATCTCCTTGACACTTGTTTTATAATCTTTGGCAAGCATCCAGAGAGAATCTCCCAATTTAACCGTAATAGTTGACTCGGATTGATCTGATTTAGATGATTTAAAGCTTTCATCTTTCGCTTTCACGTCTTTGTCTTCTACTCCATCATCAGGAATTTGCAAAGATTGTCCAACAAAGATGGTCGTAGACGATAGATGATTAACTGATTTAAACGCCGAAACACTTGTGTTGAAGTCAGTAGACAGTTTCCATAAAGTGTCCCCGCTTTTCACCTTAATCGTCTGAGCCTCAGCAGGTGAAGCCGCCAAAGAAGTACCGACAACTGCAGAAGCCGCCAAACTTACTGCTATCTTCTTCTTCATCATGTGATAACTTCCTCCTTAGAAATTTCCTTTTTTCGCTATGTATCCAATTCCACTCATGATCAAGGTACGCCTAATAAGCCTTTATACCTATCAATACCTCCTTGAAATTGAAGAAAAAAATGTAATTCACGGTTTCTATCGGTCTTTTTTACGTTTTATTAATAGTTTTTTAATAATTTTTATAAAAATACAGACTTTTAGGCTTATTGACTAGTTTGCGTTTTTTCAGGATACGGCCATCTGTGTAAAGGTTTTTCCGTTTTGAAAGCCGGATATCTTCGTCTTTTATGTGGAAAATGCTTCAGAGCAAGAGTGGTCTTCAGAAGATAACAACAAAGGAAGATGTGACAGACTGAAAAAAGCACTTTTGTGCCTTTTCACTGTTGTCAGAAGAACGGCTTTCTCACATTCTTTAATTCAAACAAAGCCAATTACGATAGGTATGTCAATCAATGGGGATTTTAGCAAACTCTCAAAAATGGAGCTGTCTAAAAAGTCCTTTTTCAATATAAATCAGGGGGGAATTGTGAGACTCCTGCGGAAACAGCGAGCCAGGCGAGACCCAAGAGGAGCAAGGAACGAGCTCCGAGGAGGCTCGCGGAAAGCGAGCAAATTCCCCAATTTTTATTCATCCACACGACTTTAAGGACAGCCCCAACACAAGGTATCTCTCTAAATGCTTGATCACAAATTGACAATACCATACATTTTTTTCACCAACATCTGAAAATTAGAGTATTTTTTTGATCAAACTTTTTATTTAAATTACTAAATAAATAAGTTTCTATATCCTATATTTTATATTAGAATAATAAAAAAGCCCCTTTTTATAGTTCTAAAAGCTTATATAGATTATTTACAATATGATAGATTGACATGATAGGTTTTGTTAACCATCAACACAATCGTTTATTCTATCTGTTTTTGATGAATTCTTCAAGAAAAAACCCCTGATGATCAGAGCAAGCCGTCATTGCATTTTCCAGATAACGTGTTATAATTTCTCTCGTTATCCAAAAGAAATGGGGAACGCATAATGAGAGAAACAAAATATTTAAGTGAAAAAACTAAACAATTTTTAATGATTCTTATTCCAATATTGATTACACAAGTGGGATTGTCCTTTATTGCGTTTCTTGACACGGTGATGTCAGGTAAAGTCAGTGCCGCTGATCTCGCAGGCGTTGCAATCGGAGCGAGTTTGTGGACACCTGTTTATACTGGGCTTGCAGGAATATTAACGGCTGTTACGCCTGTTGTTGCCCAGCTGATGGGTGCACAGCGGAAAGAAGCTGTTCCCTATACTGTGATGCAATCGATTTATGTCGCAGCGATTCTCAGCTTGTTTGTGATGATTTTAGGTTTTTTTTTAATTGATCCAATTTTGGATAAACTCCAGCTTGAACATCAAGTTTATTTCATTTCAAGGCAATATTTATCATATTTAGGATTAGGGATTTTACCGCTGTTTGTATATAATGTTGTGCGCTGCTTTATTGATTCACTGGGAAAGACGAGGGTGACAATGATGATTACCTTATGTTCTTTGCCAATTAATTTTGTCTTAAATAGTTTATTTATCTTTGGATATTTTGGTTTTCCTAAATTGGGGGGAGCCGGTGCAGGTTTAGCATCCGCTTTGACGTATTGGTGCATTTGTTTGCTCTCATTGTTCATTATTCATAAGAAAGTTCCCTTTTATGAGTTTAGGATCTTTGGGATGCTCCATCCATTCTCATTTTCAGAAAGCCTAAAACTATTGAAACTTGGGCTTCCTATCGGCTTTGCGATCTTTTTTGAGACGAGTATCTTTGCGGCAGTCACTTTGCTGATGAGCCACTTTGACACAGTGACGATTGCTTCCCATCAGGCGGCAATGAACTTCGCTACACTGCTGTATATGCTTCCACTTAGTATCTCGATGACATTAACGATCGTTGTTGGCTTTGAAGCAGGAGCTAAACGGTTTAAAGACGCTAAAACGTATAGCTACCTTGGGATCTCAAGCGCTGTTGGATTTTCATTATTGACTGCTCTTATTATTATATTGTTTAGACAACAAATTGCCGGAATGTATACTGCGGACGACAATGTGTTACTTTTAACAAAGCGCTTTTTACTGTATGCATTGTTTTTCCAACTTTCAGACGCAATTGCAGCACCGATTCAAGGTGCGCTAAGAGGATATAAAGATGTCAATTATACACTTGTCACAGCCTTAGTTTCTTATTGGATCATCGGGCTCCCTGTTGGGATTTTGATTGCGACGTATACACCTTTAGGAGCGTATGGCTACTGGATAGGACTAATTGCAGGACTTGCCGCTGGTGCAATTGGACTTTTCTTCAGACTCAAATTCATTCAAAATCATTTTATACAAAATCATAGTATTTAAAAATGGGCGATCCAGCTAGTCGAATGTTGACTATTGGATGCCCTTTTCTCGTTTTACAAATGGGGGTAGTGTGGATGAATAAAAATTGGGGAATTTGCTCGCTTTCTACGGGCAATCCGCAAGCTTCCTCGGAGCTCGTTCCTTGCTCCTGCGGGGTTCCGCAAAAGTCTCGCCATTCCCCCTGATTTATGTTGAAAAAGGGCTTTTTGGACAGCTCCAATTCCGAATCAAAACTTTTCCAATTTTGCTCTTTTTGGGTAGCTCTTTTTTCTTGATGAAATCACTAATCATCCCACTTGTAGGTCCAAAAAAATTCTTTTTCAAACCAACTTTGTACAACGGGATGACCGTTTGCTTTCTTTCTCTCGATTTCTTTCAATAGAGCTTCTGTTTGAGATTTATGCGCTTTTAAAGCGTTCATTTTAATATTGGCAACTTCTTTTACATCAACAACAACATCAGGTTTGCCCAACACTTCTTCCCTATGATGAGTAATCGCCATACATAATGTTCTTGGCCGATCTTCTTTCTGTTTACGAGCTAATGCACGGATTACCGCTGCTCCACAAGCATCATGATCAGGGTGAACTCCATGACCGGGATAAAAGGTGACGATCAGACTTGGGTTGACATCATCAATTACAGCTTCTATCTTGTCTGCTAATCGTTCTTCATCTTCAAATTCAAGGGTTTTATCACGAAAACCGAGCATTTGTAAATCTTGGATATCCAATTCTCTACAAGCATTAATCAATTCTTGCTTTCTGAGGAGAGGAAGGGTTTCCCGATTAGCAAAAAGCGGATCACCCATATTTCTGCCCATCTCTCCTAGAGTTAGACATGCATATGTAACAGGTATCCCTTCTTTGCGGTTTAAAGCCATTAAGCCCCCTGCTCCAAATGATTCATCATCAGGGTGCGGTAAAATAACGAGTAAATGTTTTTTCATTGATAACACCTTCTTTTTAGACTGTAAATGGCTCTTTGCTTATTTGAAATGAAATGGCTAATTTACCCTCTGGCAAATGACCGGCGAGAAGCAACCTGCCTTCATGATCAATAGTATAGTCAGTTAGACCCTCTGCGTAAATCCATCCCTCTTCTGTTTTTAGACCGGCACGGAAAGGTCCGTCCCCTGTGATTTTTGCACTGGCACAGACGACCTTTGCATTTCGGATAAATGCTACTACTGTCATACTCTGTTCATTTTTATGTGCGGAATATGATCCAGTCGTTGTCTCCAGATGGATATACACAGGTTGATGCAAAAATGATTCCAAAGATGCCTGCACATCTTTTTTATTTATTTCTCTCATGTTATTCCCTGCTTTCTGCATTGATTAAGACATGTAGACGCTCTGTATGTAGTTCAATCAGCTTTAGTTTTACATCTTGTTCCAGCTTGGAATTCGTAATTCGATGAATGGATTGAAAATATTTTTCAAACCTTGTTTTTCTAAGCCTTGGATGGGTTCTAAGATCATTCAGTTCATCATCAACCAACTGGATGAGCGACCGTTCTGATCTTTCATTTATCGTTCTGTTCTTCCAAAGGCTCAAGTAAACTTGAATAAGCTGTGGTTCTTCTACCATAACTGATCAACCTCCAAGTCTCATTATACATGATCTTTGTTAATTATGAATGATGTGCGTTTTTCCTTTTTAACAGCGGCTTCACTCGTTTGTTCCAATTGAATTGTGAAAAAGTAAACAATATTAGCGCTGCCCAGATGCAGGAAAAAGTTAAGGCTTTTCCACTATTAAAAGGTTCATGATAGACGAAAACACCTAAACATAAAGTAATAGTCGGTGCAATATATTGTAAGATTCCAATTTGATACAGCGGCAGCTTTTTAGCTCCTTCTGAAAATAAAAGCAGCGGAATGGCTGTTAAAACACCGGCCAAAAACAGGAGTAGCCAAATCTTCGGATCAGAGGAAGCGGCTGAATACCATGAATGACTATAAAACAATAAAAAGATCAGGGCAACTGGTGTGATCATGATCGTCTCAAGAGTAAGCCCAATGGCACTTGTAAATGTTGTTCTTTTTTTCACCAATCCATAGAGGCCAAAGCTAAAAGCCAGTATGAGCGCAATATACGGAACAGAACCATATTGAAAGGCTGATATCAACACACCGATCGCTGCAATTAAAACAGCACCAGCCTGCATTCGTGATAACCGCTCTTTTAAAAAAACAATCCCAAGCACGATAGAAATGAGTGGATTAATATAATAACCTAAGCTCGCTTCAAGAATATGACCATGACCTACAGCCCATATGTATACAAACCAATTGATTGAAATTAAAATAGTGGAAAAAAGCAATGAAACAAGTGCTTTTTTGTTTTCCAAAAGCGACTTGAAGGCTTTCATGCCAACCTGCCACTGCTTCAAAAACAACAATACTCCACACATAAACACACACGACCAAACAATACGGTGAGCCAATATATCAAGTGCGGCGATTTGATCGAGCATTTTCCAATAAAGAGGAAACAATCCCCATAATAAATACGCTAGTGCTGCGCAAAAAAACCCTTTAATTTCTACATGATTCATAAGTTCATTTTTTCCTTTCTTGTTGATGACTTCACCCATTCCTTTGAATAAACATATACTAAAATTGGCTATGTGAAAGGAAGTGTGATCGTGTTTGATTGGCAACGTTTTTTTCCGTTTCAGCAGTTTTCTAAAAACGGCTTTAGAAACACCGATCCGAAAGATGTTGAACATTATATCCACCAAGTAATGACAAGTGTCTTTGGACCGAGGTATGAAGATCAATTTCCTTTTCGTGATCCCCTTTCAAAAGAAACACCTGTTACAAGAGAAACCCCTGTGAAAGAAACGGATCCATTTGATATATTCGAAACCGTCAGTCATATTTTTGTTAAAATTCCTCTTACAAGAGAACAACTTGATCTAATAAAAATTAAACATACTTCACAAACCTTGATATTAGAAAACTATCCCGAAGAAGAGCAACAAAAAAAAATTGTTCTCCCCTCCCTTGTACGCAGAAAAGGTACAAAAGCCGTTTTTAAAGACGACATTTTAGAGGTCATGTTTTTAAAAAATGAAGACTTTAACCTTTCTGAAATTGAGATTTCATATTGAAGTTAAGGCCTTGCTTGGAAGGAGCGGGCTGTTCTTTTTTAATATGATCACCTCCCTTGTCATTTATCAGTGAATTTGATTCTATATACCCTATCAATCTATCGATCTATTTCTTCTTTTAATAGCTATAAGATTGTCATTATAATGTTCTTGTCATTGAGGAGGTTTATATGCGAAAAAAGATTAATATTGGTTTTATTTTGATAGTGTTGATGATGTTTTGCAGTGTCCCACAAACTTCAGCTGCATATAATGATTGGCACAACGGCTATGCGACTTATACTGGTTCAGGCTACTCGGGCGGAGCTTTCCTGCTTGATCCTATTCCTTCCAATAAGGAAATTGCGGCTATCAATCCGAGAGATCTGAATTACGGCGGTGTTAACTCAGCTCTAGCAGGGGCTTATCTTCAAGTCGAGGGTCCCCGCGGAAAGACGATCGTTTATGTAACAGACCTTTACCCTGAAGGCGCTGCTGGGGCACTTGACCTTTCCCCAAATGCTTTTCGAAAAATTGGCAATATGAAAGATGGGAAAATCAAGATCAAATGGAAGATTGTCAAAGCCCCGATTACTGGGAGTCTTACATATCGAATCAAAGAAGGATCTAGCAGATGGTGGGCAGCGATCCAAGTCAGAAATCATAAATACCCGGTTATGAAAATGGAATACAATCTAGACGGAAAGTGGATCAAAATGGAGAAAACGGGGTACAACCATTTTGTCAGCACACATTTAGGGACTCGTTCTCTTAAAGTCAGAATCACAGATATCCGTGGAAAAGTTGTCAAAGACACAATCCCAAAACTTCCTAAATACGGTACATCTCAAGCGTATACAGTTCGGGGACACATACAATTCCCTGATTAAAGTCACGGCGGTTTCAAACCGCCGTTTTTGCATATTAATCATTTTATCTGTATCCATATCCTCCATATGGGGCACCTGCATATGGTCCTGGTCCACCATAAAACGGTGCCATTCCATAACCTCCATAAGGCCGAGGGTAAGCATATGGTCGAGGGTTAAAAAGCGCACTACCGATAAATCCACCCAACAATCCGCCAACTAATGGCGCTCCAAAACCCCAAAAAAATGGTGATCTTGCTGGATAACCAGCAGGAGCTGATCTTGAATATCCATAAAAATGAGGGTTCATTTCTTTTATCCTCCTTTATGTTTGCCTACAATAAGGTATTCATAAAGTTGGGAAACGTTTGGGCTAACCTTGATCAGTTACCCCGTGGTTACCTGTTTTAATGTTCAACAACACAATACCGTTCTGCCCAGTTTTGTATCTCCCGCAAAACAGGTTGTAAAGCCGTTCCTTTTTTCGTTAATTGATAAATCACTTTAACGGGTGTTTCTGGAAGAACTTGTCGTTCAATGATTTCATTCTGTTCAAGTTCTTTCAACCGTTCAGCTAACATTTTTTGACTGATCATTGGAATCATCTCATTCAATTCTTTAAATCGTTTAGGCCCGTCAAATAAAACATGAATAATCAGTCCATTCCACCGCTTGCCAAGTAAAGAAAAGGCAACCTCCATTTTAGGACACATTGTAAATCCCATTCTTTCACCTCTTCATCTTCCAGTTGACAAATTAAAATAGAGACATTACAATACTCATTACAGTTACAAAAAGTAAGTTTCTAACTTTTTGTTTGACTATATTATAACACGTTTATCAACAAGGGGGAAGCTACATGACAAACAGCACATTGAAGATATTAGAAGAACGAACATCAATTAAAGAGTATGATACTAGTGTATCCATTCCAAAGGAAGAGTTAACAGAGTTACTTCACATTACGACAAAGTCTCCATCTGCATGGAACTTACAACACTGGCATTTTACCGTATTTCACAGCCAAGAATCAAAGGAACGTCTACTTCCAATTGCATACAACCAAAAACAGGTTTCGCAAGCATCTGCTATTATCGCTGTATTAGGTGACTTAGAGGCAAACAAAAACGGTGAAGCTGTTTATGAACCTTTAGCAGAGGCTGGTTATATGACTGAGGAAATTAAAAACACGCTTTTGGAACAAATCAATAGGGCTTATCAAAACAGTCAATTTGCTAGAGATGCCGCATTTTCCAATGCGTCGCTTGCGGCGATGCAGCTCATGATCGCCGCTAAAGCAAAAGGTTATGAGACGTGTGCAATAGGCGGATTTGACCATGAAGCGCTTGTTAAAGAATTTAAAATGAATAAACGATATGTACCGGTGATGCTGATTGCGATCGGAAAGCCTGTGAAACCGGCTCATAAAAGCAGTCGTTTTGCTGTATCTGATGTGTCAACTTGGCTGTAAACATTTCATCAACCTTAGTCCTAGAATAGGCTAAGGTTTTTTTATGCGTTTTTTGACTAGCTTTGGAAATATTTTAGAATTTGGTTTACAATGAAAATTATGTCAAGAGTGGGGTGTGAATAAAAATGTTTAAAACATATCAAGAAATTTTTAAAATTCACGGTTTTCCTTATGTTTTTTGCGGTCTGCTGTTTTCCAGACTGGGCGGATGGATGTGGGGATCAGGGCTGATTCTGTTCGTTTTGTATGTATTTGACTCGCCTTTATTATCAGGAACCGCAGTGATTTTCGGTACAGTTCCCAGTATTTTATTTTCCCCTCTCGCAGGGACAATTATTGACCGCTATGATATAAAAAAAGTGATTGTATCGAGTCAATTTTTTGCAGTCATCATCATGCTGTTCATTCCCTTCTTTTTTTCTATCAATCTTTTATCTTTTCAGCTTTTTTTGGTATTGATTACTTTTATCAGTCTGATGCGGCCCTTCGCCAATATTGCTTTTCGCTATCTTTTGCCTCAAATCGTCCCTGAGAAAAATTGGGATCAAGTAAATGCGCTAGATGGAATAACCCAGGAGCTCTCAGTCATACTTGGTCCAGCTGTTGTCGGTATTCTAATCAGTACTTTTGATGCAAATACAGCGATCATAGGGATAGCACTTTGCTGGGCTGTTGGCGGAGCAAGTGTGTTTTTTGTGAAGACACTTGAAAAACCTAGCGTAAAAAAATCACAACGTAATCTATTGTCTGAATCATGGCTGGGATTAAAATACCTCTGGAAAAACCCAGTTTTACGAGGGCTCGCACTTTGCATGCCGTTTTACACTATGACGTTTGGCGTCTTAAATGTCGGCTTACCGATTCTTGTAGAAGAAAGATTATTATGGGAGAAAGCTGCGGTTGGAATATTTTGGTCAGTCATCGGTACAGCATCTTTATTATCAAATATTTATTTTGGGCGTTTTCATACAGAAGGAAAAGAACGAAACAACTTGGCTTTAGGTATGTTTATCAGTTTAATCGGATTTGCGGTCGTGGCATTTTCGGGAAATATTTTCATTATACTATGCGGCCTCCTTTTGATTGGTAGTGTTCAAGGTCTTGTTGATATTAATCTTTTATCCCTCAGACAAAGAAGCACGGATGCTAATTGGTATGGACGGATTTTTTCCATGTTAGGCATGATGCTTGGATTTGGAACACCCATCGGCTCAAGCCTTGCCGGATTCACTCTTACATATTCACTAACGTTTACCTTGTTCATTCCCGTTTTCACGGGTCTTTTCGCAGTGCTAATATGCATGATATCCATTCCTAGACAAACGGCTAAACAAAAAGACGTATATTATACAGAATCATAATCCACATGGCTCTAAATGCTTGAGAGTCCGGCACTATTGATCCATATGATCAGTCGTTTCTCAACAAAAAGCCCAGACAGCTTTGAACGTTTTCTTTAAAATTTCTTTGGCACTTTTTACGATTTACAGCTACTAACTATCGATTGTCAAAACTTACTTTTTCATTTCTCAGCTAAAGATCCAACTGCAAATTTGCATACAACACCACCAATTGGCAACATAGAAGGAACAACAAATGGCTTGTTAAACAGAAAAAGGGCTGTCCAATAATCAAAAAGTCGACTTATTGGACAGCCCCGCGTGTTTTATTATTTTTCCTTTTTGAGAACCTCAATCGCTTTCTCTAATTGAGTATCATTTTTAGACAGCTTCTCTTGTAGTTTTACCGTCATGGAAGCTGTTGTATCTCCCGTTATCACTCCAGTAATTTTAAGTTTTTGAGCTTTTTGAAAGGCTTTAACAGCCGTTTCTGTCTGTTCATCAAATGATCCGGTCGCTTTCAGTTTGAAACCAAGCGCTTGCAACATCTGCTGTGCGACTTTCACTTCATCTCCTACGCTGCCTGCCTTATACTCTTTTTTAGGATTAAGGAACGGCAGCTTAGCATAGCTTGGAAGTTCAGCCTTGTATTGAGGAAGAATCCCTTTTTCATGAATCCAGTTTCCGTTCGGTGTCAACCATTTAGCAATTGTCAGTTTTACAGTGGAACCGTCATCAAAGCTTTCTGCATTTTGAACAGTTCCTTTTCCAAACGTTTTTTCTCCAACAATCGGAATGTCTGAATCTTGGTGCAATGCAGCTGCCATAATTTCGGCTGCGCTCGCTGTTCCACCGTTGACCAGAACAACGGTCGGCTTGTTCACTTGACGTTTATTTTTAGCCTTGTATATTTTTTTATCACCGTTTTTGGATTCAACCTGCAAAATCGTTTTGCCTTTATCAACGAACAGATTGGTCATGACAATCGCCTGATCCATTAGACCTCCTGGATTGCCTCTGAGATCTAGTACAAACCTTTTGGCCCCTTTTTCATTTAAATGGTCAATTGCTTTTGCCAATTCTTGCGGTGTATTTTCAGAAAAAGTTGTGATTTGGATTTGTCCTATGTTGTCATCCAGCATTTTCGAATAAACTGTTTCAACAGGAATTGTATCCCGCTTAATCGTGACATCAATTTGGCCAACACCAGCTCTATGCAAAACAAGCTTGACATTGGTCCCTTTTTTTCCGCGGATCATTGTCACTGTTTCATTAATTGTTTTTCCTTTTATACTTTTACCGTTCACTTTCTGAATTTCATCATGTGGTTTTAAACCAGCTTTTTCCGCAGGTGACCCTTTAATAGGTGCCGCAATTAAAATTTGTCCATTTTTCTCCTCTACTTGTGCACCAATTCCTTCAAATGAAGAAGTAATACTTTCTTCAAAACGTTTCGCTTCTTTCTTGTCCATGTATGTAGAATATGGATCATCAAGAGCTTCGAGCATTCCTTTAATTGCCCCATCCGTTAATTTTTCATCGTCTGCCTTTTGATAATAATCACTCTTAATTTTGTCATATGTCGCCATTAGCTTTTCAAATTTTTCATCGTCTGATGATGACATGATATTGCCTTTACTTGCAATGTAAAGAGTGATTCCTGATGTCGCAATGGCTGTGACGAGTACAATTAATAAGAGTTTTAACTGTTGTTTCAAACGAACACCACCTTTTCTTCTTACCATATTATCATGGACGAAACTTTATTCGTCAACTCGAATCCCTTGAAATTCTTGTTTTGACAAAACGATTTGGTTATTTTTGCATATATATACAAAAAAGGAGGGCTTATTTTGAGCGATTATTTAGACATGTTAGCTTGTTTCGGTGTGTCTGGTGCTCATCCAGGTGGGATAGCATTGACAAAAGCCGTACTTGCTAAAGCTGATATCGAGCCAGAAGCACCGATTCTTGACGCTGGCTGTGGAACGGGTCAGACTGCAACATATTTAAGGCATCTGCTGTTTCCCGTAACAGCTCTTGATTCAGACGAAGTCATGATCGATAAAGCCAAAAAACGATTTGCAAGAGAAAAATTGACCATTCCCATCGTTCACTCTCAAATCGAGAAAACACCTTTTCAATCTGAAAGCTTTGGTTGTGTACTATCGGAATCAGTGTTAAGTTTCACAGATCTTCATTTATCACTACCGGAAATTCGTCGTATTTTAAAGCCGGACGGCAAACTGGTAGGGATAGAAGTTTCTCTTGCAGAGGCCAGTCTCACAGCAGAAGAGAAAAAGGAAATTATTGATTTTTATGGATTCACAGTTTTGGATGATCAAGATGGCTGGCTGCACACCCTGCGTAAAGGCGGTTTTTCACAGATTGAAATCATTGGAGCAGTTATAGAAGAAGCAGCTGATCATGAGGAGACGTTCACAGAAATGGAGCTATCTCCTTTCATCTCTGAAAAAAACTATCAAACAATGGAGACACATCAACAACTCCATCATAAATATCAAGATTTTTTAAAACCCATTATTTTTGTGTGCCAACCATAAATCATCATTTAACCTCCTTCTTTCGTCCACCCTTTTCTTTCTATTCCGTCATATGCTGAATAGGAATACATGAGATGGAAGGAGTGTTCGTATGGATCGTTACTATAGAATGTGTCATCAAAATATAGGAAAAGTTGCGAGAATAAGAGACAGACGAGGCCGTGTCCATGTCGGCAAAATTGTCCGAGTCTCACCTAACACCGTTTATATTGCTCCGCCAAGAAGAGGTCCCGGCGGCTTAGGCTATGGATTTTATGGAGGCTGGTGGGGATGGGGTCCCGCTTATGGAGTTGGTCTCGGTTTAATAGCTGGCATTGCAATTGGAAGCTTGTTTTGGTGGTAATGGAGAGGGCCAAACTTCATTGGCCCTTCCCGTATTCCAGATTATATTTTTTTCACTTGCCTGAAGTATTCTTCAAGTGTCAGACCGTGTTTTTTGATGATTTTTGCTGTTTTTTTGCCGACATAACGTAAATGCCATGGTTCATATTTATATTATGTAAGCTTTTCTTTGTTTTTCGGATAGCGAATCACATATCCATATTGAAAAGCATGATCTTGAACCCATTTTCCTTCTTTTGCTTCAGCGAACTCCTGAGAAAGAATAGAATCTGCACCTTTTTTAGAGATGTCAATCGCCAACCCTGTCTGATGTTCACTTTGACCCGGAAAAGCAACGGCTTCTTTGGCTTTCTCTTCCCCTTTTTGCCTCACCTCATTCTGATAGACCGTTTTTTGTCTGTCATAAGATCTGTAACCTGATACTGCTACTAGTGAAATCCCTTGTTCTTTTGCCGCTTTAAACATCTCTTCAAGTGCTTTGGCGGCTTCTTTCCTGACATAACGCTTATCAATATCTTCTCTAAAAGAAAACGCAACATCACGTACTGTCAAATTAGACGGTTTGTAGTCTCTTGGTAGGACGTATGTTTTATTAACAAGTGCTAATATACTTTCAGAATTTTGAATTGTCGGAAGTCCACCAACTTCTTTTATTTGATTAAAATGTTTGTTTTCAAGCAGAAATTCTTAATCTAGACTGTGCTTTGTCGCCCTATCGATTTATTGAGGCACTTCCTTTGTATACATGGACAGAATTTGGCTGGAATGCTTGTTCATGAATCACTTCCAGTGGGTTTATCGCATTTTGTTTATTCTCGGTCCATGCTCCATGATGAACTTCAAAATGAAGATGCGTTCCTGTTGATACACCCGTGTTACCAATGATTCCGATTGAATCACCTTTTTTGACAAGGTCCTTCTCTATTACAAATCGTTTACTTAAATGAGCATATACTGTTTCATACCCATTGGAATGTCTAATAAAAATGACCTGGCCGTAAGAAGCTGAAACATACGATTTACTGACTCTTCCATCAGCGGCAGCTACAATACTTTCCCCTTTAGGAGCAGCGATATCAAGCCCCTTATGTTTTCCGCCTCTTGTCCCAAATGTATCGGTAATTTTTCCTTTAATCGGTTCAATCCAGTTCGTACTGAAGGTAGCTTTAGAAGCCACGGCTGGACAGCTGGAAGTAAAAGTGAATAAGAATATACTGATGATGAATAACAGGAAGTTGAGATATCTAAACGTTTTCAATGTTCATGTCCTCCTATTATGTTAAGCTCCCGTCAATCTTACATAACAGTTTAGTATAATCCCTAAAAAAGAACATTTTATACATTTTATCCAAAAAAAAGACTCCGCTTAGCAGAGTCTTTATCCTTTTATCGTGATTGGATTTGGAGCATATGGAACCGGAACTGACTTTGATAAGTCATAATGTCCAATCCGGGTAATGTTTGTATTGATAAATTCCACTTTTGCAAACCCGAAATCTTTCGCCGTCATAAGTAAACCCTCAATCATTAAAATGGTTTGAACATCATTGTGAAGGTCTGCAGAAAATTGCAGGATCAGCTTGTTGCCTTCTTTGTCAATTTCCTGAATTTTCTGGTTATCAGATATAATTGATTTTAAATAAGAGCTGTTTGCATCGCTTTGCATCTTTTGGAATGCTTCTTCTATATTATGATATGGCTCATTTGAAGGTGCAAGAAACTGTCTTCCTTCAGAACTTTCATACAGAAAATAACCTTTTTTAGAATGTTGCTCAATCGGGATTTCAACAAGTATTCCTGAAGAAGAACTAAATTCGATACCAGGTTCACCGTTTGAAACAAACTGGACAGATTCGTATTCTCCCCATTTGAACGCGTCATTAATCATTTCCTTTACCAGTTCTAATTCATTAACTGAAATGTCTGGAACATCGTCATTCACTTGAATCGTTATTTTTTTAGCTTGTTTTTGTTCAGTGAATTTAATATGTTGGAAATATGTATCTATTGATTCAAAATGATCATCTTCAAACCGCCTAAATGCATTGTAAGCTTCTTTGACATTTGTTATCGTGTCGTTTTTTCGAATGCTTACAGGTACAATCACTGATTGAGATTGATTAATAAATGCGAGGGTAACATAATTATTTTTTTGGTTATTGGAGACGACAAAGCTTTCTTCGTGTTTCGGTTGACCAGAACTCACTTTCGAATGACCATGTTTAGCTTCATTGATTTTACCTTCAGATAATAGGTCATGAGCTTCTCCATTTTGAGAACTATTTTGTTCAACTAATTGAGGAGTAATTAGCATGAGAAGGAAGAGAACTAAAACTGTCGCAGTAAATGCCCCTATTCGCTTTTTAGAGAATTTATGTTGCGGTTTTGCCATCCAAAGCTTTTGATATATCTGGTTTGCTGAACGATCATCCTTAACCATTGGAAGTTGGCTTAGTAATACCTTCAGCCGCTCTTCGTCCCACTCTGACTTCTTCATGTTTTTGTTCCTCCTTCAAAAGCTCCATCTGTTTACGAAGCACTTTTAGGCCACGATGTTGTGTTGTTTTCACTTTACTTTCAGAAAAATGTAATGCTTTTGCTGTTTCAGAAATTGAGTAACCTTGAATAAACCTCAAGATGATAACAGATCTTTGGTCTAGTGTGCACTTATCAAGCGCCGTAAAAATCTCCTGAAGATTTTCATGTTGCATGACAACTTCTTCGGGAAGTGCATGGTGATCTTTTACGTCTTGTTTTTCCCAGTCAAACGTTCCTAAAATTCGTTGTCGGATTGTCTGTTGCTTTCTGAACCAGTCGATTGCAACATGACGAGCAATCGAGAGAAGCCATGTTTTTTCACTGCTTCTTCCCTCAAATGTTTGATAGGAATGTAACACACGAATGTACACTTCCTGTACCAAATCTTCTGCCTGACTTTTGTCTTTTACCATATAGAATAAAAACTGAAACAAGTCTTGATGATATTGATCATATATTTTCTGAAAGGTTTCCTCCATCTGAAACCCCTCCGTTCAATTTATTGTCGTTTGTCAATCTTAAAAAGTTACATTACAACTATTACAACTATATTACAAACAGATGAAAATAGAAAGGGGTGTTTTAAAAAATTAAGCTCAATTTAATCGTATGTTCCATGTTATATCAATCAACTTAAAACCATACACACTCTTATCTCTTACATTAATTGAAAACAAGTCTTAATTTTATATGACGTGAGCTCTTTTCCGTACTCTCTATATTGTGGGAGATGTAAATTTTTTAAATTCAAATGCAACTTCATCAATGGTAACAATCTTGTTCAGCCGGGTTCGAATTTGCTTTATTTTTGTTCAATGGCTAGCTAGGTCAGGTATAGTTGTATTCATGACTGGATTGTCTGAATGGCGAGAAGCCGTCGCGAAAGGCCATTATGGGAGCAATATATGTGATGGTTCTTTCTGGATTTTGGATGTATTTCTCCTGAAGATGATCATGGCTTGCCTTTCCAGAGGAATTCACTTTTCGAGGGACGGGATGTTTGCACCATTTATTGTTGTCTTTTCTTCAACTCCTTTACAAGACGGCCTATCACTTTCCATACTACGTATGAAGAAATTGTGCCAGTGACAGGAGCATTGTTTGTAATCTTTTTTATGTTAATGATTGTTACTTGCAACTATCATTTGCCGACATACTATTCAGGTGGTGCAAGACTACTGGAGACGATCTAAATGAAACAGCAGTATATAAAAAAATCCACGGGGCATAAAACCTTTTCGTGGATTTTTTAAGGTAAGTCAGGTACGCAATTTTGTTTCGTATGGAACAAGATTGTTCGTCAATTATGGTCAGTATCTTTCTTTTTTCTCGGAATGTAAAACGTAAAAGATGTACCTTCATTCAGTCTGCTATGAACTGTGATTGAACCGTGATGGGCATCGACGATGTTTTTAACGATGGCAAGTCCCAGACCTGTCCCGCCTTTTCCTCTTGTTCTTGCTTTATCTGCTTTATAAAAGCGTTCAAAAATAAATGGTAGATCTTCTTCAGGAATTCCGCTTCCGGAGTCTTTGACAGCAACTTTCAAGCCGCTTGCTGCAGACTGAACTTCAATATGAACACGACCTTCCCGATCAGTATGACGAATTGCGTTATCAATTAAATTGGTCAGCACTTGTTCCATTTTATCAGGATCAAATACAAATACCGTCTCATTCAAGTCAAGATTATGGGTGAGGTTGATGTCTTTATCACCTGCCAAACCCGAGAACTTACGAAATATTCTTTCGAAGAACTCACGGAGTTCAACTGTTTCAACATTTAAGGAAATGTGCCCAGCTTCCATTCTCGCCAGGTCAAGTAAATCGTTGACTAACCTGCCCATTCTTAAAGATTCATCATAAATCACCTGGGCGATTTCTTTTTTCTCTTCTTCGGAGCTAGCAATGTCATCGACGATTGCCTCACTATAACCTTGAAGCATTGAAATTGGTGTTCTCAGTTCATGACTGACATTAGCAATGAAATCTTTTTTCAACTTGTCAAGCCGTCTTTCTTCTGTCATGTCTCTTAGGACAGCAACTGCCCCACGAACATCTGATTGGTTATAAAGGGGACTCATTAACAACACCCATGTTCTCCCTTGTAACGTCATTTCGATCAATTGTTCTTTTTCTGTATCAACAGTATCTCGAAAAAGCTTACGTGCTTCAGGAGGCAATTCATTTCCTTCCTGGACATTCATATTCTGCTCATAGTACCAGCTTTGTAAAAAACGCTCAGCCGGAGGGTTTGTGACAAGTATTGTTCCATCAATATTAATGGTGATCACACCATCAGCCATACTGCTTAAAATATTTGATAAGTGTTCTTTTTCCTGATTTAAAGCGGTAATATGAAATTTCAGTTGACGACCCATTTGATTAAATGCAATCGCTAGTTCACCAATTTCATCCCTTGTTAAGATTGGAATTTTCGTATCAAATTTACCTTTAGCTAAACGGTGTGCCCCTTCTCTCATTTTTCTGAGCGGATATGTTACTCTGCTAGACAAGAAAAAAGCGAATATTGTTGTTAAAATGATAGCAACAGCAGCGGCTAAGAGAATATACCTTGTTGTATGCTGTGTCGTATCTTTAACAGCAAGAAGAGACTGTGAAAGAAAAACCATCCCTTTATTTTTATCGCTCCCATATGGAACCCCGACAATTAGCTGATCATTTTTTCGATTTTTTAACAGCACCCTTTTTTGCACCTTTTTATGCTTAGCCAGCGCTTGACTTAAATCAGGGTCCTGCTTGATTTCCTTTAGATGAATGGAAGACGGATTTTGATCTTGGTCAGGCGAATACCAGTATTGATTCTCATCTTTCACGATTAGAATGCTTGTCAGTTCATCTGCAAGCTCCCAGGTAATCGATCTAGCGATTTCCTGTTCCGGATGATTCTCAATAATAACAGCCACTTTGTTAGCAAGCTTTGTCAGTTCTGTTTCTGCTTCATCAACATGATAATTTTCAATAAATTCAAGCAAAAAAATAGTTAAAATAAATAAAACAAATGAAACTAAAAGAAGAATGGTAAACCAAAGTTTACCAACCACACTCTTCCAAAACATCATTCGTTTCCGACCTCAAATTTATAACCGACTCCCCAGACTGTAACAATTTTTTTCGCTGCTTTAGGTGAGACTTTGTTAAGTTTCTCACGCAACCGTTTAACATGAGTATCAACCGTTCTTAGATCTCCGAAGAATTCATATTGCCAAACTTCTTTCAGTAGCTTTTCACGATCATAGACTTTATCAGGAGTTTTTGCCAAAAAATAAAGCAGTTCATATTCTTTCGGTGTTAGGCTGACTTCACTCCCATCTGCCATCACGCGATGTGCATCATGATCAATTGATAAATGAGAAAAAACAAGCACATTTTTTGCAGTCGTATCCGTATTCAGATAAGAGGTTTGCGATGACCTCCTCAGAAGCGCTTTGACCCTCAGGACCACTTCTCGTGGACTAAAAGGTTTCACAATGTAGTCATCTGTTCCGACCTCAAATCCTTGCACTCGGTTGGCTTCCTCACCTTTTGCTGTTAGCATAATAATCGGAATTGCTTTTTTTTCACGAATTTGTCTGCACACTTCAATACCGTCTGTTCCCGGCATCATCAAATCGAGCAAAATCAAATCATAATCACTGCCAAGTGCTTTGTCGATTGCTTCATCCCCGTTTTCAGCTTCTTCAATGGTATAATGTTCTCTTTCTAAATACATTTTTAGCAGGCGCCTAATTCTTGCCTCATCATCTACTACTAATATTTTGGTCTCTTTTGTTTGTTCCATCGTAATCCTCCTGATTTGAATCTTCTTACACTCATTTTATTAAAAAAGCTTTTATAATCCAAGCGACGTTTCTTTTTTCCAAATTCACCCTTCTAATAAGTTGCTTTTACACGACAGGAATCATGCATAGGAATGAAGCCCAGCGATCACAAGGTTTACAAAGATGAGATTAAACATAATAATCGCAAAACCGATGACAGCAAGCCAAGCTGATTTTTCTCCATGCCAACCCCTTGACAGCCTGAGATGCAAGTATGCAGCATAAAACAAAAAGGTAATCAATGCCCATACTTCTTTTGGGTCCCAGCCCCAGAACCTGGTCCAAGCAAGTTGCGCCCAAATCATAGCAAAGATCAGTGCCCCTAATGTGAAAACCGGAAAACCGATTGAAACAGAGCGATAGCCAATTTCATCGACAAGATCAAGATTCACGTTTTTCACTAGCGGCTGTAACAGTGCGCTGACTCGATTCCTCATCAGCAACCTGATAGCTCCATACAATAAAATACCTGCCGCAAATGACCAAAATACAGTATTTAATTTCCGACCGTCAATGATTGGCGGTACATTGAAAAACGGTTCCATTTTTCCTTCTGTCAAAAGTTCGCCGTTGTTCGGACCAATCAATGCGGGTAGTTGATATTCCGTGACTTCTTGCTGATGATTTTTATTGATCCATTTAAACTCTGCTTCATAACCGGCTATTCGAAACGCGGTTGTCACCAAGATAAAGGCAAGAGTTGTCACAAGCATAAACATGACAAACTCGAGCCAAAATGTTTTTTTTCCCGGCTTTGATTGATCAACATGCTTGAGCAGAAAAATAACGCCAGCTACAAAACTGATGGCAAGGATAGCCTGCCCAAGTGCTGCTGTTGTGACATGAATATACAGCCAATGACTTTGGAGTGATGGAATCAACGGTGTAATCTCAGTTGAAAACATACTGGCATATCCAATTAACAAGAGCGCTACCGGGAGTGTGAACAACCCTAGCGCTGATAAGCGATACATAAAAAAGATGATGATGAACGCAAAGACTAGCATCATGCTGAAAGCTGTTGTAAATTCAAACAGATTGCTAACTGGCGCATGTCCTGAAACAATCCATCTGGTGATAAAATATCCAAACTGACATAAAAACCCGATGATCGTAATCGTGACAGCAATTGATGCCCAGCGATTCTTTTTCTTATCCGTTGAAGTTTTGCTTCTGATCGAGCCACCGAAAAAGAAAACAGCTACTAAATACAAGAGAAATGCCGCATACAGTAAATTACCGCTAAGCTCCTCCATGAAAACCCCTCCCTAGGCTGACCGATTTTCCTTCAGCAGTTCTTTTTGATCGGTCGGTTCGGATATCCCCGTATCCATTAGTACTTTTTGCAAATCCTTTTTTAGTCCATACCAGTTTTTGTTTGTATGTCCAGCGACAAGCACTTGATTGTCTTCAGATTGTAACCAAATCCGTCTATGCTGCCAGTACATCCCTTGGATAACTCCGATCATAAAAATCACCCCGCCGATCATCAGTACCCATAGTGTCAAATCTTTTCTGACCGTAAGCCCGGAGATATTTTTTGTCTCTACATGGTCAAATTTCATTTTGTACTTGTTGTTTGCAGATCCCTCTATAGTCTCTTGAATAGCTACAAAACTTTTCTCCCCATTTGGCTTGTCCGGCGTAATGATTTGGAAAACAAATGCCGGATTGTTTGGGTTTTTCGTTTTCGTACTTGGTTCCCCGTCTTTATTAAAATAAAAATCTGGCAAGTAGCTTGCAAGATGAACTTTGTAACCGTTGCCAAGATCATAGTTTGATTTCGGTTCCAAAAGATCTATCGACACACTGCCGAACGATTTCCCCGTGTCCTTTGCAATTAGCTTAAACACCATTTTGTCCAGTTCACCTTCTTTATAGGTTGTCTGGTAAAGTGAATAAGAACTAAATTTCAGGGGCTCATTGACTTTTATCGTACCATTTCTCAATTTTTTTAATTTTGGTGACTCACCTGGCAAGCTTTTATTTTTTCTCTCATAAAGTGCCACATCGGTTTGATAGTTTTTCGCAACCATTCCCTCACCGGCTTTATTAATGGCATCAGAAAACACATCTTTTTCCTGTTTGCTGTTATACATTTCCTTTATAAACCGATCGTTTTTCAAATAATAGTGCCCTTCTGTTCCCGGAATTGGAACTGTTTCTCCTTCCCTAATCCAAAGCGTTTCATCAACATACATACCTGGGACGTAACGAAGCATAACACCGATTAAAAAAACGATCAATCCGATATGGTTAACATAAGGTCCCCATCTTGAGAAGCGACCTTTTTCAGCAAATAAATTTTTGTTTTCTTCTTTTACTCGATAACGCTTTTTTTTAAGTGTTTCAATGATTTGTATTCTTTTTTCTTCAGAAAGTTCTGTTTCTGTCAGACTGTATAGTCTCTGTCTTTTCATAAAACTTGAATTTCGCGTGATTCCCTGATTTTTTAACGCCCTGTGTAAAGGGATAACCCGATCAAGACTGCATATCACGAGTGAAACACCGAGTAAGGCGATTAGAATAATAAACCACCATGATCCATAAAGATTATGAAAACCAAGAATATAATAGATTTGACCAATGAGTCCATATTGCTTTTGATAATATGTATCTGCTTGTGCATCAGGTGGTAAATACATTTCTTGCGGAAGAATGGTTCCGAATGCAGATGCTGATAATGTGATGATGATCAGCCAGACACCGACCTTGACGGACGAAAAAAAGTTCCAGATTTTATCGATGATTGTTTTTTGATAGGTTTGTGATCGTCTTGCACTTCCGTCATAACGCATATCAAGAAGTTTCTCATCCTGTTTTTGCAGCGGTTTACCGCAAGATTCACAAAGGAATGTCCCAAGCGGATTCACATGCCCACAGTCGCATTTTATTTTCGTCATGATGATGACCTCTTAGGTTTAATCATATTTAAATAATCATGGATCATCCGTTCGGTCATTTCACTTTCAACAACCTTGACAACTTCACCATCAGAGTTTATTAAAAACGTTGTCGGTATCGGAATAACACCATACGCTTCTAACACTTGCTTGTCTTTATCAAGCACAACTGGAAAATTGACCCCTTTATTTTTTATAAAATTTTGAACGGCCAATTTGGATTCACCGATATTGACAGCAACAATTTCGACACCTTGATCTTTGAACTTCTTATATTGTTTTACCATATGAGGAAATTCTTTTTTACAAGGCTCACACCAGCTACCCCAGAAGTTTAAAAATACCCCTTTACCTTTTAAGTCTTCTAGTTTAAGACGATTCCCACCAACTTTCTCAAGTGAAAAATTCGGTGCTTGTACCCCAGCTGTTACCTTTTCTTTGTTGTCAAACACAGCGCTGTAAAGTGTATAACCTAGCGCAGCAAGCAAAACAAGCAGAATAACTGTCCGGATGTAAAAACGTCTTTTTTTCATCATCCGCCCCCTATTTTTGACATTCAGCAACAGTGTACCATCCCTATATTACCAACCATTTTCTTTTTTTAAAAGTTATATGAAACCTATAAAGCGTTTTTCCCGTGCTCTGCTAGGGCTCTCAGCCTTTTTACTTCGTGCGGTGTCAGCTCTCTTTTTTCGCCAGTTTTTAACCCTTGCAAATTCAAAAAAGCATACTCTTCCCTTTTCAGTTTGATCACTTCATGACCGATCGCTTCAAACATCCTCCGTACTTGGCGGTTGCGTCCTTCATGAATGGTGATTTGAATGATGCTTGTCTGCTTTTTCTTATCTATTGACAATAGTTTAACCTTAGCGGGAGCAGTTTTGCCTTCTTCAAGTCGCAAGCCCCTTTCAAGTTTTTTTAAGTTTTCCTTTGCTGGTATACCTTTTATTTTTGCAACATATGTTTTATTAATTTCATATTTAGGATGCATTAATTTATTAGCGAAATCCCCGTCGTTTGTTAAAAGTAGCAAGCCACTCGTATCATAATCAAGTCGACCAACTGGATAAATTCGTTCTTGAACCCCATGAAAAAAATCGGTCACCACTTTACGACCTTTATCATCTTTCACTGCCGATATAACGCCTTTCGGTTTATAAAAGAGGAAATAAACGGGTTCTTCACTTTCAAGTTGGATTCCGTTCACCTCAATCCGATCACCGCTAGATACTTTAACCCCGAGTTCTTTTATTGTTTTCCCATTAACTGTAACTTTTCCTTCTTTTATTAGTTCTTCTGCCTTTCGCCGCGAAGCAACGCCAGCATGAGCGATTACTTTTTGAAGTCGTTCCATATCTTTCACCTCATGTATTATCTTACTTTTTTCAAAACGAACAAACAAGCATTCCTTTTATACCTGATCTTAAATGTATCTTTTCTGAAGCAAAAAGTAAAATTGTTTAATAAAAAAAACACCTTTTTAGGTGCTTCCAAATAACAGTGTCACAATAATAACAGCGGCAATAACCCCTGTTAAATCGGCAAGCAGCCCTACTTTTAAAGCGTCCCCCATTTTTTTTATTCCAACCGCTCCAAAATATACAGTGAGAACGTAGAGGGTGGTGTCTGTTGAGCCTTGCATTACAGATGCGAGCCTGCCGATAAAAGAATCTGGACCGTGAACAGCGATTAAATCTGTTGTCATACCAAGTGCAGCCGTTCCTGAAATTGGCCTGATGATCGCAAGTGGAACGACTTCTGTCGGCATGCCGATTGCTGTAAAAACAGGTTTTAACAAATCCATAAAAAAATCCAGTGCTCCAGAGGATCTGAAGACTGTAACAGCTACAAGCATACCGACCAAGTAAGGAATGATTGAAAAAGCAATTTGGATGCCTTCTTTTCCCCCTTCAACAAAAGCTTCATAAGTCGGAACTTTTCGAACTGTTCCATATAAAAGGATCGAGGCGATGATAAACGGGATAAGGGCTAAAGAAAGCCCATTAATGAATTCCAAATTCTCACCCCTTCTTTTTTCTTTTATGGTAATAATACCTATCGATGATAATCGCGAAAATCCCTGAAATGAATGTTGCTAATATGCTAGGACCAACAATATCTGTTGGTGTTTTTGAGTCATATGTCATTCTCACAGCAATCACTGTTGTTGGAATCAATGTAATACATGATGTATTGACTGCTAAAAAAGTGATCATCGAACGACTTGCTTCCGGCCGGTTTTGATTGAGCTGTTGCATTTGTTCCATAGCTTTAATGCCAAGCGGTGTTGCTGCATTCCCTAATCCGAAAAAATTAGCAATGAGATTAGATAAAATATAACCCATTGCTGGATGATCTGAGGGGATTTCCGGAAACAGTTTGGCGATAAACGGTCGGCACATTTTGCTGAGCTTTTCCAAGAGTCCGGACTGTTCCGCTATTTTCATCAACCCCAGCCAAAATACAAGAACACTGATAAGTCCAATTGCAATTGTAACCGCTTCTTTTGCGCCTTTAAAAACCGCTTCATTGACATCCTGAACTGTTCCATTAAAAAAGGCAAATACGAGACCAATCACCGTTAAACCAACCCAAATTATATTGACCATGTAGAACCGCCCGCAAACTTATGAAATATAGATTGAAAAGTCTCTATAAATGACTTTTTCGGTTTTTGATTCCGTTCATTTTCATAAAAAATCGGCAATTCAGCAATTGATTTACCTTTAAATATCACATTCATTGAACCGATAATATCTGGAATCGCCTCTTGATCTTTCTTCCACTTTCGTTTTGGTTTAAGAAGTGTTGTCTTAATCTTCACTTGTTTTTTTTCATCATCACTTAATAAATAGGTGACATCCCTTTTAATAAAAGCTTTGTTTCCATAAAAAGTATCTTTCAAATCCGGTATTTCCCCTTTTTTAGCTAGTACATATGTTTTGTAGTGTTCGTACACATACTCAAACATCCGAATATGATCATCCCAATCATCAGGTGCATTTATTGTAACGGCAATTAAATCTGTGTTGTCCTTAGATGATGTTGACACAAGCGTTCGCTTGGCAAGTTTTGTGTATCCCGTCTTTCCTCCTGTACTATAGCGATAAAGGCCGGTTAATAGTTTATTTTTGTTTTTCCAAACACCTTGCATTGTTTCAGCTTTGTAACGTTTTGTGCCAGAGATCTTCTGATAAGTCTTATCTTCCATCGCATATTTTGTTAATAGTGCCATGTCATAGGCTGTAGAATAGTGATTCTTATGATCATCCAGACCATGTGGATTTTGAAAAACAGTGTTTTCCATACCAATTTCAGTTGCTTTTTGATTCATCATATAAATAAAACCTTCCAAACTTCCACCGACATGTTCAGCAATCGCAACAGCCGCATCATTGCCGGATCTCAGCATCAAGCCGTACACAAGATCCTGAAGTTTTACCTTTTTTCCTCTTTTTAAATAGATGGAAGATCCTTCCGTTCTTACTGCCCTATCACTGATGGTTACCATCTCGTCCAGCTTTCCTGATTCTATCGCTAAAATCGCTGTCATGATCTTTGTAATACTGGCAATCCGCCGTTTTTGATGCTCATTTTTAGCAAATAACACTCTGCCAGAATGTCCGTCTATAACAATTGCGCTTCTTGCACTGACATGTATTTGATGATTTGCTTTAGTCATTGGGGAAAAGGAAAAGATAAGAGAAATCATGAGTGTGACTTGTACAGCTCTTTTTAGAAAGCGCATTTCCTCACGTCCTTGTAAGTATTTGTACAAGTTTATGCGCTTGTCTCATGGTTATGAACATCAATTATACATTTTCAAGAAAAAAACTCCTCCTTAAACATAAGGAAGAGTTTTTATATAGGCTACATCATTTGGTAATTAGTGCCGTAGCATTCCAAGTTTTCTCTCATTGATTGATAGTATGTTTCAAGTGAAGCCATCAATTTTTCTAATGAGGCTGGTATCGATTCATGAAAACAAATCGCATTTCCTCCTGTATACAGTGCCCTGCTGTCTTCATACCATGTATCTTTTTTAGGAGAAAAGTATTCCTCGACACAGCGATGATAAATCTGATATAACACTCGTTCTGCAGCAGCGTCCTGAAATGGCTTTTGCTGAAGAATGATTTGACAAGTGTCAAGCCCTTCTTCACAGCAGACAGCAAGCTTTCTCAAATTACTAAGAACCTCTCTATAATAAGCTTCTCGTCCTGGTTCTTCCGCTTTGAGGGATGTTAATGTTGTTTCATTTAAAAAATGATTCAACATTTGTACAGCCTCTGATAAAAATACGCCCGTTTGCTCAGTATGGGCTTTTGCCGCTGATTTTTTCATTGGTGTTGGCAACCTTCCTCTCATCACTTTGTTTCTCAATATATTCATTTGGAAACTCCCCCGACTTACGCTTCGCATAGAAGTAGTCGGAACTTCCCTAATCTCATATACCAAGCGATCCCCGTAGTTCCTTTACGGTTCTAGGCTAAATAATAATTTGACTAGCAGCAAGACCGGACTTTTTGAAAATTGAAAGGGTTTTTTTGCCTTCTTGATGTGAATGCAACTTTGTTTGTACAAGATGTTACTCATCAAACTTAATACAGAAACGGATGTTCTCAAGCATTGGAAACTCCACCTTGTGTTTATGTCCTTCGAACGATCCTATTCTGTTTTACAACATCATATGACTTCTCGCAGATTAAGTTAGATCTTCAAATGTTTGATTAAATTTTTCAAAGAATAGATCAGCTTCTTCTTGGACACCTTCATCTATATTTTCCGGAAGCGGTGGAAGCTCATCCAGTGCCTTTAATCCAAATTGTTCAAGAAAAGTCTCTGTTGTTCCATACAAAATGGCTCGTCCAGGACCGTCTGCGCGACCAACTTCACATAAAAGTGCTTTAGCAACAAGACTATGAAGAATCCGTTCTGATTTGACTCCCCTAATATCTTCAATTTCCGCCCTTGTAATAGGTTGTTTATAAGATACAATGGCTAGCACTTCAAGCGCTGCTTGAGAAAGTCCTTTTGAAGGAACTTCAACTAGTCTTTTCAAATAAACGGCATAGTCTTTTTTTGTTGAGAGCATGTAATGATCTGCATATTCGATAAGCTCTATTCCTCTATCTGTTTGATGGTAGTTTTCCTTGACATCTTTCATAATATCTTGAAGCTCGGTTTCGTTTATATCTAAGACAGACATAAGCTGTTTTTTTGTGAGACCTTCATCACCTGCTGTATATAGCAAAGCTTCAACAATGGCCTGCCAATTCACGATATCAAGCGTCATGAATCGTTTCACTCCCTGTTATGTAAATATCAGAAAAGTTGTGTTCTTGGTCAATCACAATCAATTGTTTTTTCATCAACTCTAAAATCGCTAAAAAAGTCACGACTAAATGTTCTTTCTCTTCATTTGGAAATAATTCCATAAAGTTCATTCTTGCGCTAGTCGTTTTCAAATTGGTCATAATTTGGTTCATTCTCTCCTCAATTGGGATTTCTTGCCGAGTAATTCTTGTTTCCTTAGGGCGATTGATTTTTTTCCGAGTCAGCACTTTTTGAAATGCACCTAACATGTCATAAACGGTCACAGAAAGCTTTTGTTCGCTCAAATTGACTTCCTTAGCATAATCACTTAAATCACTTGGTGGTTTGGCAAACGATTTTTGCCTTTCTTCTTCACGTTCTTTTAAGTTTTGTGCTGCCTTCTTATATTTTCGATACTCTATCAGTTTTTCAATCAGTTCTTCGCGCGGGTCCTCTTCTTCTTCAAGAAACTCCTCGTCAAACAGGTCTTCCTCTTGTTTCGGGAGAAGCATCCGACTCTTTATACTTAGGAGGGTTGCAGCCATCACCAAATACTCGCTTGCCACATCCAGTTCAAGCTCTTGCATTGTATGCACATATAATAAATATTGCTCAGTTATTTTCGCAACAGGTATATCATAAATGTCTATCTCGAGCCGGTTGATTAAGTGTAAAAGCAAATCCAAAGGTCCTTCAAACGCCTCGATTTTCACCTGATATTCGATCATTCATTCTCACCATTTTCAAAATCACTTCTTAGCCTGTCTTTCTTAGCTACACTTTAGTATAAATTACGGTCTATATGAAGTCCAATATAATTTAAGAAATGACCGTTTCTCTTAAAAAATGAATGGTTTTGCGACATTTCTTTTCTATGGTACACTTTAACGGAAAAAGGAGAATGTAAAATGTACCCTTCAGCTTATATTCATTATTTGACCGAATTTCATGTAGAACGAGATTATTTTGAGTGTCACGAAATTTTGGAGGAATATTGGAAGAAAGATCCTCCCCAAGCTAGAAAACGTTATTGGGTTGGCTTCATTCAGTTAGCTGTCGCTCTCTATCATCAAAGGAGAAACAACTTTATTGGAGCAAAGCGTTTAATAGCAAACAGTCTTAGCATTCTAGAAAAAGAAAAGGCTGCTGTTGAATCTCTCGGACTGGATCATGAAGATTTAATCAACCTCTTAAAACAAACTGATCAAAAAATAGCAGCTCAGTCTCCATACGAAAGCATCATGCTTCCTCTCACTGATCAAGCCCTCATCAAAGCTTGTCAAAAACAGAGCAAATCAAATAGCGGTCAACCAAATGATTTTCTCATTCATAAACATCGACTAAGAGACCGTACTGATGTACTGCAGGCGCGAGAAAAGGCAAAAATGCTTCGAAAAAAGAACAGAGACTAACTGTTAGTCTCTGCTCAATTGTTATATGTGATGTCTTCATGTTCGTGATCTAGACAGCGTTCAAAAAATCCCTTCGTTAATTCATTCGGAACAAGCGGTTTTGTTTCAAACATTTTTGAAAGCCCAACAACCATTTTTTTGCCGATTCCTTGATGACGGTGAGACGGATTCACACTGATATGTCTAATTTCCACTTCTTCCTCTTTTTTTTCAACCCCTACACAGCCGACAATATCCTCGCCTTCTTTCCATAGGAAGAGCTGTCTTTCAGTGTCCGTTTCATAGTCTTTAATTGTCTGTTGAAGCTGCTTGACATCCTTTTCATTCGGCATGAATGAAAGGAGTCCCATCGCAATCTTTTCAAATGACTTTTTATAACGAATTAACATAAATACCCCTCAATATTCAAAATATGGATCTAACGAAGGCTAGTCGCTTCACATCACATTATAAACATTTTTATATCCTTTTTAAACTGTTTTTGAGGAATTTAATGTAGCGTTCGTGTCAGATTTGCCATTTCAATTGCTGCTACAGCTGCTTCGGCACCCTTATTCCCGGCTTTCGTTCCAGCCCGTTCAATAGCTTGTTCTATCGTTTCTGTTGTGACAATTCCAAAGATCACCGGAATACCGGTCGACACGCTGCTTTGAGCGATACCCTTGGCTGCTTCATTACAAACGTAATCATAGTGGCTTGTAGCACCTCTAATCACTGTCCCTAATGTAATGATGGCATCATACTTTTTAGACTCAGCCATCTTTTTTGCAATTAGCGGAATTTCAAATGCGCCCGGGACCCATGCCACATCGATATCATCTGATTTAACTCCATGTCTCATTAGCGTATCTTCTGCTCCACTTAACAGTTTACTTGTAATAAAATCATTGAATCTTGAAACAACAATCCCGATTTTTAAGTCTGCTCCTATGACATGACCTTCAATTTTATTCATATGAATCCCGTCCTTTTTTTGTGAAGTTTTTATTTTTAAAAGTGAAGTAAATGCCCTAACTTTGATTTTTTTGTTTTTAAATAGTGTTCATTATCTTTATTCATTTCCATTTGCAATGGAATTCGTTCAGTGATTGTCAAGCCGTAGCCTTCAAGTCCGGCAAGTTTTCTCGGGTTGTTTGTTAAAAGCTTGATTTTTTTCACGCCGAGATCCCTTAAGATTTGGGCGCCAATTCCATAATTTCTTAAATCAGGGAGAAAACCGAGTTCTTCATTAGCCTGGACTGTATCATAGCCTTCTTCTTGAAGTTTATAGGCTTTTAATTTATTGATTAAACCGATGCCTCTCCCCTCCTGTCTTAAGTACAAGAGCACACCGCGTCCAGCTTTTTCAATTTGCGACAGTGCAGCGGCAAGCTGCGGACCGCAGTCACAGCGGTGGGAACTAAAGACATCACCAGTTAAACACTCTGAATGAACACGAACAAGCACAGGCTCATCATCAAAAGGGATATCTCCTTTAATAAGGGCAAGATGCTCTTTCTGATCGATTTCATTTGTATATCCAACACAATGAAATGTACCGAAATCAGTTGGAAGTGTAATGTTTACTTCACGATTGATCAATGTTCCTGCACTGTACCGGTATTCGATCAAATCCTTAATCATAATCATTTTCAAACCGTGCTGTTTAGCAATCTCTTTTAACTGCGGCACCCTTGCCATTGTGCCGTCTTCATTCATAATTTCACATATCACACCCGCTGGTACCGAACCAGCTGCCATTGCAAGATCAACAGTGGCTTCTGTGTGCCCTGCTCTTTTTAAGACTCCACCTTTTTTAGCGATCAATGGAAAAATATGTCCTGGTCTTTTAAAATCATGTGGAACTGCTGTTTCATCGATCAGCGCTTTAACTGTCAATGACCGTTCCTGTGCGCTGATCCCTGTTTTAGTCTCCCGATGATCCACAGATACTGTAAAAGCAGTTTGATGGGAATCGGTATTTTCGTCAACCATTGGATAAAGATCAAGCTTTAATGCAATTTCTTCACTAAGGGGCGCACAAATTAAACCTCTGCCATGCGCCGCCATAAAATTAATCATTTCAGGTGTTGCATACTCTGCAAGTGCAACAAAGTCGCCTTCATTTTCCCTATCTTCATCATCAACTACAATAATCGCTTTTCCTTGTTTCAGATCAGATATGGCTTCGTCAATTGTATTAAACATCCTTCTCTCGCCCCTTTTTAATGAAAGCCGTTTTCTTTTAAAAACGCTTCAGTCAATGTGCTGCTCTCTGTTTTCACATTTGCTTGATGGAGAAATCTGTAAATGTATTTGCCGATCAAATCACATTCAATATTAACAATACTTCCTACTTTTTTTTCGGAAAAAATCGTCTCGTCCAACGTATGAGGAATCAATGAGACTGTCACTTGGTTATCAGTTAATCCAAATATCGTCAAACTTACACCATCAACAGCGATTGAACCTTTCATCACTAGAAATTTTGTCAATGATGGTGAAACATCTAAACAATAGTATATGGAATTTTCCGCTTTTTTTATCCGCACGATTGAACCTGTCCCATCAACATGACCTGATACCATATGTCCGCCAAAACGACCGTTAGTTGCCATCGCTCTTTCTAGATTGACAGAACTTCCGATTGTCAAACGACCGAGAGATGTGGCTTTCAGCGTTTCCAACATAACATCAGCGGTAAACTGGTCTTTTTGACATTCATGGACAGTAAGACAAACACCATTGACAGCAATACTATCACCAAGGTTGACATCCTCTGTCACTTTGCTAGCTTTAATAAGTAATGACATGGCATGATCTGTCTTTTTCATACCAATGATCGTGCCGATTTCTTCAATAATGCCTGTAAACATGGGCACCACCCTATTCTTCGATTGGTTTTGCTATGATCTTTAAATCTGGACCGACTTTGGTAATAGTTGAAAATTGTAATAAGGGGACATCTTTCATCAATTGAAAACCTTCACCGGAGACAGCAGTGGGAGAGTGCAGTCCTCCAATTAGTTTTGGGGCAAGATAGATGATGAGTTGCTGGTAAAGCTCTTCGTTCATAAAGCTTGCGTGAACGGTTGATCCGCCTTCTACAAAGACTGAGGTGATCTTGTTTTTTGCCAATTCCTGCAAAACATCTCTGACAGAAATCGTTTCTGTCTCAAATACTGTAACCGTTACACCGTGACTTTCTAAATAACGAATCGCCTCAACTTTGGCTTTAGAAGTAGTAAATATCCAAGTAGGTGCTGCTTGATCATGAATGATTTTAGATTGCAAAGGAATCGTAAGCTTAGTATCAAGCACAATACGCACCGGTTGTTTCGAAACACCAGGCAAGCGGCAAGTCAGACTTGGATCATCTTTTTTTATTGTGCCCACTCCGACTAAAATACTCTGATGGTTTTTTCGATATGTGTGAGCATCCAATCTAGCTTCTTCTGAAGTAATCCATTTGCTATCACCTGTCATAGTAGCCGTTTTCCCGTCAAGACTTGTTGCAGCTTTTAATGTGACAAAAGGCAGCCCTGTCCGCATGAAGTGCATGAATTTCTCATTCACTTCTTCCGCCTGCTCTTTAAGCACACCTGTTATCACTTCAATCCCAGCACTTCTCAGCATTTGTACTCCTTTTCCGGAGACGAGCGGATTTGGATCCTCTGTGGCTATGACCACTTTCTTCAAACCGGAACGAATGATCAATTCCGCACAGGGTGGTGTTTTTCCATAGTGGCTACAAGGTTCAAGCGTGACGTAGATCACAGCTCCTTCAGCATGGCGGTCTGCCATTTGAATCGCATGAACTTCAGCATGAGCTTCCCCGTATTTTAAATGAGCCCCCATACCGACAACCTGACGATCTTTAACAACGACCGCTCCAACAAGCGGATTTGAGCCTGTTTGACCCTCGCCCTGCTTTGCTAGTTCTAGGGCAAGATTCATAAAATACTCATCTGTCATGTTTTTGTTTCCCTCCCTTCTTCTCAAAAAATCACACAAAAAACCCCAGAGTTTTTCCGGGGTTAGTTTTTTTGCATTAGAAATAAAACTATGTTTCAATATTTTTTTACATAGTTTTATTATCCTTCTCCCATCCAGACTTTCACTGTCGGCTTCAGCTTTTCACTGAATCCACCGCATGCATAAGCATAGCGGGTCACGGGCTCTAAAGCTCTATCGGCTTTATTACCGCCGGTCGGGATTTTCACCCAGCCCCGAAGGATACAATCGATATTTTCTTGTCCTTATCGGTATTATAGCTTTGAATATCTGAATTTGCAATCGATTTAATTCGCCACTTTTACTACTTTAATTAATCCATCAATTCGATTTTCCTTACTGAAGTAAGCCTTTACTTTGTCCCCTTTTTGAATATCGGAAAGGTCTTGATTTAAATTTTTTTCGTCAAAAATAATCTTTGTTCCGTTGTCTGAGATACCATGGTACTCAGTACCATCGACTTTTGTAATTTTATATTGAATAATGGTATAGTTCTTTTCCTCAGATGAAATGGTTTGGCTGAGTGCCGTTGAAACGTCTTGCATAGTCCCATTTTTCAAATAGTAAAAACCACCTGCCAAGACCGCCGCTAACACTAACAACAGTGTGAGTTTCATTTTTATTTTTCCCATGATCATAACCCCCAGAACACATTCTAAAATATCATATGTTTTATTCGAATTTTTGATGAAATTTCAGACGGAAAAAATATTTGTTTATTTCATTATAACGCAAACGGGAGGCAAATCGTTTCAAATTGCAATCAAACACTTTTTTAAATCTTTTTGAGTAGTGAAAAAGATCCCGTTTGAAGGGGGACCTTTTTGCATCTTAGTGAAATTTGATATCTCCGCTTTTTCTGATTATGCCTGTCTTTCGGCATAAGAGCCATTCCAAAATTTTCTGATAAAATTCAGATATACTTTTTGATTTACATGCATTAAAAATGTACTCTCTTGTTTTTCTTATATTCATGAAAAAACACACCCAAGAGTCATTTGATTTACCCTCACTGTTGGTTGCCCTACACTATTTGGAACAATTCCGCTTACAGATTCACACATTGCTTATGAATGGTCAAATCAAGTTGTGTATTCTCGTTTCGTATACCTAACATGACATATGCAAATTAAACCATTGTGCAGTCCCTTAATCAGGATTACCCTAAAAACTACCTCTAAAATCGGTGTCCAAATAAAACACCACAAACATTAGAAATGTTTTATTTTAAAAATGAAGAGAAAATAAAAAGACATGGCTCGGTAAAATGCCGAACGCATGCCCTTAAATTGCCCAATCTGGTCCTGCTCTTCATTTAGCATGTGGGGATATATTGAAGTTAAACTTCAAACACTTCAACCTTTTCCATGCCTTGCCCTTGATCCATTGACGTCACAGCATCAAGACCTGAGGTCACTTTTCCAAATACAGTGTGAACACCGTTTAAATGTGGTTGTGGTTCATGAACGATAAAGAATTGGCTGCCACCCGTATCTTTTCCGGCATGTGCCATTGAGAGTGAACCAGCCTCATGTTGATGAGGATTCCCTTCTGTTTCACACTTAATTGTGTAGCCTGGACCGCCTGTACCGGTACCGTTCGGACATCCTCCTTGGCTGACAAAGCCCGGAATAACCCGATGAAATTTCAGACCATTATAAAATCCTTCATTAGCAAGTTTTTCAAAATTTGCCACAGTGCCTGGTGCTGCGTCTTCATATAATTCAAATTCGATTTTTTTGCCGTTGGTTAACTGTATGTATCCTTTTTTAGCCATCTTCATTCTCTCCTTTCATTTTCAAACCTCATTATATAATATCAAACATTTACTTTAAATAAACAAGTATTTGGCTAAATTTATTGATTTCGATAAAATACACTTTATAAGCAAATTTTTTATGATGGGAGGTTGATGGTTGTGTTGTTTTTCTACTATGACAAAATCATCAATAAAAAGAGGAGGTATATCTCATATTAAAACCATTTGAAACCTCCCGTACTTTTCAATCGTCTATATTTCGGAACCGATGAATTTCGTTCCGGCAGGCTTCTCAAATCGAACAGCAATTCTGCCTGAAGCCTGCATTTTTAAGGAGGGCATAAAGCTTGAAAAAAACGTTATTTGGAATATTGACAGCACTGTGTTTGTTCATCTTTCCACAGATCAGCTACGCTGATGCCGCAGTAGGAGATGTTATCATCACACTCGGTAAAGACCTATCTAGCCAACAAAAACAAAAAATACTAGATGAACTGAATCCGCCTCAAAACGCAACCACAATTGAGGTGACAAATGCTGAGGAACACAAATATTTAGGATCTTATATACCAAAAGCACAAATCGGTACAAGAGCCCTATCATCTTCATCGATTACAATTGCCGAACAAGGAACCGGTTTGGAAGTACAAACAAATCATATTACAGGCATTACAGATGAAATGTACTTAAATGCATTGATGACTGCTGGAGTAAAAGATGCGAAAATTCATGTTACAGCTCCGTTTAATGTGTCTGGAACAGCTGCTTTAACAGGATTGATGAAAGCATATGAAACAACTTCTGATCAGGCTATTCCTGAAGATGTCAAAAAAGTCGCCAATAAAGAACTCGTAACCACTTCTGAACTTGGAAAAGACATCGGTAAAGAAAATGCAGCAGCTTTAGTGGCGAAAGTCAAACAAGACATTGCGAAAAACGGTGTTCCTGAAACACAAGAAGAATTGAAAAACATGATTAATCAGGCTGCATCTGATTTAAATGTCACTTTGACAGAGAAACAAATGCAATCTCTCTTATCGTTGTTTGATAAGATGAAAAATATCGATATTAACTGGAATCAAGTTGGTGATCAGCTTGATAAAGCAAAAGATAAAATTTCCAACTTTCTTCATTCAGAGGAAGCTAAAAACTTTTTTCAGAAACTGATTGAATTCTTTGTTGCTATATGGAACGCCATCGTCTCCTTTTTCACAGGCGGCTGATGATAAAAACACCTCTTTCATCATAAAAGAGGTGTTTTTCATGTCTTTTTATTTAACTTTTGATTTTAGCGGAAGATCCAATTTGATAATATCCTCATATGTCTCTCTCTGAATGACAAGCTGTGCTTCGCCATTTTCAACAAAAACGACAGCTGGACGAGGAATGCGGTTATAATTATTGGCCATGCTATAACCGTAAGCACCTGTACAAAAAACCGCTAAAAGATCACCATCGGAAACCTCTGGAACTTCCAAATCCCAAATGAGCATGTCACCGCTCTCACAGCACTTCCCAGCAATGGATACCGTTTGATCGCAAGCTATATTTAATTTATTCGCTACTGCCGCCTCATATTTCGCTTCATAAAGGGCTGGTCTGAGGTTATCATTCATTCCCCCATCTACTGCCACATATTTGCGAATTCCCGGAACTTGTTTTTGAGAACCAATTGTATAAAGTGTCGTTCCCGCATCTCCGACGAGAGACCTGCCAGGTTCAATCCAGATTTCAGGGATCTCAAAACCAAAATGCTCTGCATTCGTTTTAACAGCTTCAATAATTTTTTCTACATAAAAATCTGCAGGTAATGGCTCATCCTCTTCCGTATAGCGAATACCAAAGCCACCACCCAAGTTTAATACTTTCGGCACATATGAATATGTCTCTCTCCACTCTGTAAGCTTTTCGAAGATTTTATCGGCCGCCAGAACAAACCCTGCTGTATCAAAGATTTGCGAACCGATATGACAGTGTACACCAAGTAAATGAAAAGCAGAGGATTGAAGAACTTTTTCAATCGCCTGTTCTACCTGACCATTATGCAAATCAAAACCGAATTTTGAATCTTCCTGACCTGTCGTTATATAATCATGTGTATGCGCTTCAACTCCAGGAGTAATTCTTAGTAAAACATTTACCGTTTGTTCCATTCGCTTACAAAGCTGTTCTGTTATCGCAATCTCATGAAAGTTATCAAGTACTATACAGCCAATCTGGTGCTGAAGTGCCATTTGCAACTCCGCCGGACTTTTATTATTCCCATGAAAATGAATACGTTCAACAGGAAATCCCGCTTGAATGGCTGTAAAAAGTTCACCCCCTGAAACAACATCCAATGATAGTCCTTCTTCTCCAGCAAGCTGAATCATCGCAACTGATGAAAACGCCTTGCTCGCATATGCGACCTGTGCTCTTAACCCGGCTTCCTGAAAAGCTTTTTGAAATTTCCTGGCGCGTTCGCGTATTAAAGCAACGTCATATACGTAAAGGGGGGTACCATATTTTTCAGCTAACGTTAAAACATCGACACCACCAATTTCAAGATGTCCTCTTTCATTTTGTCTACTAGTCCCGTGTAAAAACAATTGTCATTCCTTCTTTCTCTATCTACTGTCCAGATCCCTGCCCTTAATTTTCGGATTCATATGATGTATTATAGCATTCATATCAAAATCAAAACACTTTATTTATTCAAAATTGTCATAAAAAATGATGAGTCAAACACATGCTTTCTTATAGAATAACAGAAAAATACAATTGATAGAAATAGGTAGTTATTTCATATTTGACACAAATTTTTACATCTCAATTACCGCAAATTTACCATTTCGACAGATGGGATCAAAAAAGAAGCTAATCACTAAGAATTAGCCTCATCTTAACTATTTGACGGTTGTCTTTCTCGATTTTTCGGTTGAACAATACTCGGTCTGATTTTCCCTCCAGGTACGGATGTCCTCACAAGAATATTCCAAAATGCTTTACCGTTAAATGGTATAAACGGCCAGAGATACGGTGTCCGTAATGAACGGATCGATGCCATTGCCAAAGTGGTTATAGTTAAGCCGATAATAAATCCTTCTACTTTAAAAAGGGCAACTAAAATAAGCATGACAAGTTTCACCATTTTATTTGCCAAGCTCAACTCATAACTCGGTGTCGTATACGCTCCGATCGCTGAGAGTGCAACATACAATATAACTTCAGGGGAAAATAGCCCGACATTGATCGCAATGTCCCCAATTAAGACTGCCGCGATTAGACCCATAGCAGTTGAAAGTGCAGTTGGGGTATGGATCGCTGCCATTCTTAAAAACTCAACACCAAGGTCGGCTAAAAAAATCTGCATAATAATTGGAATATGATAATTTTTGTCGTTTAAACCGATATATGATAGTCCTTCAGGCAAAAGTGACGGCTGAATAACAAATAGGAGCCAAAGCGGCAACAAAAAGGTTGAAGCAAAAATACCAAAAAACCGTACCCACCTTAAAAAGGTTCCAACGGCCGGAGTTTGCCTGTATTCTTCCGCATGTTGGACATGATGAAACAACGTAGTCGGTGTAATAATCACACTTGGTGATGTATCTACAATAATAATCACATGCCCTTCCAAAATGTGGCTTGCTGCTACATCGGCTCTTTCTGTAAATCTGACCAGTGGGAAAGGGTTGAAACCTTGACCAACGATAAATTCTTCAACCGATTTGTCTGACATTGGCAAACCATCGATTTTCACATTTTCAATCTCTTTTTTCAAGATGTCAACAAGGTCTGAATCTGCAACATCTTCTAAATAACAAAGACAAATATCTGTTTTAGAGCGCTCTCCAATATGAAGCATTTTATAGCGGAGCCTTTCATCCCTGATTCTTCGTCTAATAAGAGATGTATTGACCACTATATTCTCTACAAAGCCATCCCTTGCTCCACGAACGACTTTTTCTGTATCTGGCTCCTCTGGCGTTCTTCCTGGGTAACTTCTGACATCAACTACAAAGGCAAATCCGGTTTCTTCAACAATGATAACGATAAGACCAGACAATACTTGATCAACTGCTTCATCAAGCGTTTCCACTTTGGAAACCTGCTGATTTAATAGCCGATTTTCAACGATTTTTTCTGGTTCTGAAGATTGTCTTTCCAGATCGTTCAGATGAACCAATTCTCTTAAAAGATGAATGATGTACTGTGTATCACATAATCCGTTAACATAATAAAGCTGGATTTCACGGTCAAGGATGAAAAACTTCCGGACACCTAGATCGAAGCTTACTCCCATACCGACCCGCTTTTTAAAATATGCTTCATTCTTAGAAGGATCATGGAATATGTTTGTTTTTGTTTTTCCTCTTGTTGTTTGATCACTCATCATACCCGCTCCTTTCTAAAATCAGCTCAACCGCTTTCATTGTAATCGGAGAACCCTTTTTCACATCGTCTTTTCTGGCCATTTTTCCGATATCACCAATTCCGACGATAATCGGGACATCAAGCTGATCAAGACAATAGACTGTGTCACCACTCATTCGTTTGACATCAAATTCTTGTACACCATACTTATCGACTCCGAATTCAGTCAGTTCCCCTTTGGCATCAATGGAAACATCAATTCGTGTCCACTCTGCATGATGGGTCTTTGAAGCAACAGCGATCACGCCGAGAACTTCAATTTGAGAATGTAATGCGACATATTTCATCGCTGCTTCTCCTGGTCCTTCTCCTGGTAAGCCAGAATCATCAAACATCACAAAAACAGGATCATAAGGTGTTTCAAGGATCATTGTTACGAGTTCTGGACCGGTTTTTTCACTCGGATTCCCCATTGATTGAGAGATACAGCGTCCGCCAATTTGTCGAGCAGCATATTCAATGGTTTTTGCAGCATAAATATCCCCATCCGTAACTAAAATAACCTTTCGTTTTGCTGTCATTACGTTTTTATCCTTTCGGTTTAAAGATTAAGGCGATCAGAAAGGCAAATAAAATAGCTGCTGAAATACCGGCAGACGTCAATTCAAAAATCCCCATACTAATTCCGATTAAACCGTGTTCCTCAGATCTCTTCATTGCTCCGTGTAAAAGAGAATGCCCGAAGCTAACAATTGGTACGGTTGCACCCGCTCCAGCAAAATCAATGAAACGATCGTAAATGTTAAAGCCATCCAAGATTGCCCCTGTCACGACAAAAGTTGACATGACATGTGCCGGCGTTAATTTCAAGACATCCAAGAGGAGTTGTCCGATCACACAAATCAAACCGCCTACAATGAACGCGATCACATATTCCATTTTACGAGTTCACCCCTTCGGCTCGTTCGAATACGACACCATGTGCAATACTAGGAATCGATTCTTTTTGTTGAATAACGGTCGGGTTTAACAGTGCTCCCGTAGCAACAACCAATACCCTGTTTAATCTTCCGGCTTTTATTTCTTTGAAAATATGACCAAATGTTACAACAGCTGCACAAGCACAACCGCTTCCACCTGCAAATACCTGTTGATCTGGCGTATAGATGAGCAGCCCACAATCATTGTGCTTTGTTCCAACATTGATCCCGTCTTCTTTTAAGAGGTCTTTGACAATCGGACTCCCCACTCCTGAAAGGTCTCCAGTTAGAATTAAGTCATAATCATCAGGAGTACGTCCGAGATCTTGGAGGTGCTGCTTAATGGTATCAGCGGCTGCAGGTGCCATTGCTGACCCCATGTCCTGTGAATCTGTAAGCCCCAAGTCGATAACCTTGCCAACTGTCGCACTTGTGATTTTGATTTCACTCGCCTGCTGACTGAGCACCACTGCACCACTTCCTGTAACAGTTGATGTCATGGTGCCTGGTTTTTGCCCACCGTATTCTGTTGGATAACGAAATTGTCTTTCAGCCGTTGCATTGTGGCTGCTTGTCGCTGCAAGCACTCGATTAGCAAATCCGCCATCTATGAGAGCAGAACCGATAGCTATCGACTCCATTGATGTTGAGCATGCTCCAAACAAACAAAGAAAAGGAATTTTTAAGTGTCTTGCAACATAGTTGGCCGTGACATTTTGGTTGAGTAAATCACCTGCCAAAAAGATGTCAATATCTTCTTTTGTGAAATTTTGTTTTGACAAAGCAACCTGAATAGCATCTTCCATTAGCTTACGCTCTGCCATTTCCCAATTATTTTGTTCACAATGCATGTCATCATAGGTTTTGTCAAACATGTGCCCCAATGGTCCTTGTTTTTCCTTAGGTCCAACTGCTGTACCGCTAGAATTGACAAACAGCGGGTTTTGGAACAACCATGTTTGTTTTCCTTCTAATTTCATCATGCCTTCCTCCTAAAAAAGCTTATCAAACGCATAGCGGATCATTCCGACAATATAAGCCGAAACAACACCAAAGACGATCACACTCCCAGCTAGTTTAAACATATTTGATCCAACCCCAAGGACAAAACCTTCACTTTTATGCTCAAGAGCAGCGCTCGCCATACTGTTTGCAAATCCTGTAACTGGCACAGCTGAACCAGCACCAGCAAACTGTCCGATCTTATCGTAAACACCAAAACCTGTTAAAAGAGCTGAAATTAAGATCAATGTTGCAACCGTTGGATTTCCAGCTGTTTGTTTATCAAAGTCAAACACATTCATATAAAAATTTTGAAATGCTTGACCTATCGTACAGATAAGCCCTCCCACAAGAAAAGCTTTTAAACAATTCATAAAATAAGGCGGTGTGGGTTGATATGTTTTCACCTTTGATTGATAATTATCTTTTAAGCTTGACATGAGCGTCCTCCTCTAAGAAATATGAACAAAAATGAACCATTGAAATAAAGAGCCGAGAATTTTCCCAAGTACAATGGCCATTAAAAGAATTAAAACTCTATCTGCCATACCGATTCGTTTTGCTAAAATCGGCAGGACATTCAACACTTCTGTCAATGCAGCGGCAAGCATGCCAATAAAAGCACCTGAAAAAAGACCAATGGGAATAAGCAACCATTTGGAGAGGAAAAATCGGTCTGTGTTTAGTGTTTCCCACCCTCCAAAAACGGCTCCTAAAATAACAGCCCATTCATATGCCCTGATATAGGTTTTTGTTTTTGTCAACTGAATCAACCTAGGGATGACTCCTAATACGGTCAGGAAAGCGACAAAACCAGACCCGACAGCTACCCCTCCTGCTAGACCGAGAAAGCTGATAAAAAGCAACTTAATGGTCATGCAGATCCTTTGTGGTTTCTTTATTTTCATTCATTGCCACGTACTGGTCTAAGTCGAGCTGGTATTTAAATAATTCCACTTCCAGCGGGCTTGGCTCTTCATTAAACCGCTTTTTAAATAAGTGGTTAAAAAATAAAATCATTCCCAGACCTAAACCAATGCTATAAGGAACCTGTAAAAGATAAGGGTAGTGATCTACTTCACCCGTAATCATTTCATAGAGCCGAATATGTACTTCCCTCATACTGACATCTTCATGAAAATTCATAACTGCTAGGCCAGCACCAATAAACAATAACAGCCAGACGGCGATGAAAAAAACAGGTGATAATCTTTTTTTCGGATAATGAACTTCCACAATTGTTTCTGAACTGCCAACCGTTTGAACATCAAGATCTGGAAATGATTGATGAATGATTTCGATGACCTTTATGACATCTAACACCACCATGTTTTGATCTGATGGACTGACTTGATAGACAAACAACTGTTCAAGCTTTTCTTTGTACTTGTGGTCACCTGCTACCTGTGCGATATTCCCTAGCGTAATATATTCATTTGGATCAGCCTGAAGACGGTGGCGGAGTCTAATAAAAACTTGGCGTTCCATCTCTAGTCACTTCCTATACGATGGTTATAGTTGTAGTATGTAGTTCAGTTCATTTATCATTCCATGAGATAAAAATAACCGTAATTTACCATCAAACGGGATTTCCTGAAATCTAGTGTACATGAGTGAAAATCGAGGAATTTGCTCACTGAAAAGCATACTGATATTAGTAACGCAGACCAAGGGCATGGTTTGTGCCAGTATGTTTTTAAGGAAAACTTGCAGCAGATCAATTGGCAAACGACTTGGAATTTATCTTCGAAAAGGCTTCAATGGTTGATGAAAACGGTAAATATATTGTCAATAAGGAATTAGATGCTGAAAAATTCGGTCAAACGTCCGTTGCTTCTATAGAAGCATTTGTTAAAATGGTTAATGGTGAAGAAATAACGTAATCCACAAACAAGCGAGTTTTCTACTGCCTCATGAAATCATGTGTAATTGACAAAATTGTTGATTTCACAGGGCTAGGGTTTATTTTTGAGGGAATAAGTTAGTAGAAAGAAAATTGTGGCTAAAGGCAGCGAAAGTAATTATTAGAATAGTGGAGAAATACGCCATTAAAGGCGGGTCTGTTTGGATTAGCGGGAGTTTCGCATGACTCTGCTTCAAGTATATAGGGAAATAAAATAGCTTAAAGGGGATGTTATTACAATGAGTATCACAAAATTGTTGTTAGCGTTTATAATAACGTTCGGTTTACAATCGATACTATTTTTTGTAATAAAAAAAGATACGGATATAACTATTATAGACATGGGGGTAATGTCCCTAATATTTGCAGTGTTAATGGGTGTATTAGACAAAATCCAAAGTAACAAGAAGCAGGCTTAATAAACCCAACTTTTGTGACCATCTTTGAGACTATGTGTTAATCTAAAAACAATATGATCCAAAAGAGGTGTATACATATGGAAAACAGTGTGAATGTTAGCAAGCAATGTGACGAAAAGGAACTAAGCCAAATTTTGGATCTCTTTCAGAAAATCAAGGCAAATGTCCGAGGATTGAAAAATAAAGAAGCTAAAACCAATTTGAGGAAAAAATTAAAAAAGTCTACGAGAAGCTGGACGATCTAACTTTGGGTCAAGAGTATCTAACTGGGAAAATGGGAAAACACGATATGCTGATACCGAGTATTTGTGACGGTCATTTCGAATTACATCTACTTTTGTCCCATGATCAGCGCGGCTTGCTTTAAAAATATCGTTCTCCATGATAAGTCGTTGATTTTTCTTTTCGGAAATTAACTCTTCTTGTTCAGGAGTCCGATTATCCTTTTCTTCAAACGACCCGCAAAACTGATATTGACATACCCATTTACCAAAGGCAGATGGCATCAGCTCGTACTCTTTGATAATTTCTGCACTTTACTTTCGAGACGCGTGTAATTGAACGATTTGCTCCTTAAATTCTTTAGTAAAACTCCTTCTCACTCGTTTGGACATGGTTGATCCTCCTTAGATTTATTTTGGAATCAAGTTTATATGACTTTATCGAATCTGTCCAACTAAGTGTAACCTCTCCACTATGCTCACCTACAGTCTCACTATCATTAAATTCATTATACGCAAAAAAATCCCCCTAAAAAATTCCTCTTCAAGCGGCAGCTTAATTCACCTTCTGCTCCATTATAATAACACCAATAGTCACCAGCATTTGTATAAGCAAAAGGTATCATTTTAATATTATGAACTGTCCTCTTTCTATATAATTTAAATTAATAAACCACAAATCATTCTGACTAACATCATCAATTTTTATGTTTATTCCTCTTCTAGTCTGCGGATACAAAGTAACTTCCTTTTTGCCTGTATTTTATTTTTATTCTTGTCCAGCTATCTCCTAAATTCAATTTTTTGGATGCAATATACACTGGCTGTTTATTTTCAATGTTCATATGCATGGAGTACCAAAAAAAGCTCCCGGAAACTATACCGGCAGCTTCTATTGTTCATGATGGTCCATTTTACTTTTGATTTGCTGTAAGATTTTTTTCTCAAGCCTTGATACTTGTACCTGTGATATACTAAGACGCTCGGCTACTTCTGATTGCGTCTTATCTTTGTAATACCTTAAGTAAACAATCAGTTTTTCCCTTTCATCCAAATCTTTGATCGCTTCTTTTAAAGCAATTTTATCAAACCATTTTTCTTCTGATTGATCAGCAATCTGGTCAAGTAGTGTAATTGGATCTCCATCGTTTTCATAGACTGTTTCATGAATAGATGATGGCGAGCGAACGGCTTCTTGAGCCATGACAACTTCTTCTGAACTGATTTCCAAATAGTCAGCGATTTCCTGAACAGTTGGTATTCGACCATTTGACTTTGAAAGCTCATCTTTTGCCTTTCTGATTTTATTACCTAACTCTTTAAGTGATCGACTCACTTTGACTGTTCCATCATCTCTAATAAACCGTTGAATTTCACCGATGATCATTGGCACAGCATAGGTCGAAAACCGTACATCATAAGACAAGTCAAATTTATCAACCGATTTCAGTAAACCGATACAACCGATTTGAAAGAGGTCATCAGGTTCATAGCCTCTATTCAAAAAGCGCTGAACGACAGACCAAACAAGACGCATGTTTTTTTCTATGAGGAGGTCTCTTGCTTTTTGATCGCCATTCTGACTATTTTTAATCAATTCTTTGACTTCATGGTCTTTAAGCTGAGTGTTCTGATTTTCCTTTTTAACCTCCACATCCATAACAAATCTCCCTTAATTGCAAAGCGCTTTGCTTTTTGATAAGTGCTTTGTTAAGTGTATTGTAGTCCCCATTTCAGGTGACGAGGTAATCGAGATGCTATCCATAAAATTTTCCATAATGGTAAAGCCCATTCCTGATCTTTCAAGCTCAGGCTTTGTTGTGAATAAAGGTTCGCGGGCTTCTTCCAAATCAGTAATACCGATTCCTTCATCACGAATGGTTAAATGGACAAGATGGTCTTCTAATGTAACAGAAATATGGACGTTTCCTCTGCCTGTGTTTTCGTATCCGTGTATAATTGCATTGGTAACCGCTTCTGACACAACCGTTTTAATTTCCGTTAACTCATCCATCGTCGGGTCAAGCTGGGCGATAAAAGCAGCAACTGTCACCCTTGCAAATGATTCATTTTGACTGAGTGCTGAAAACTGAATACTCATCTCATTTTTCATGAAGCCACCCCCAGAGTTTCTAAGGCATGCTGTTCTGATTGTTCAAGGCGGATAATCTTAAACAGACCTGACATATCAAATAAACGCTTGACTGACGGAGAAATCGCACAGACGATCATTTCTCCGCCAAGCTGTTTAATTTCCTTATATCTTCCCAAGACAACGCCCAGCCCTGAACTATCCATAAATGATAATTCTCCAAGGTTTAAAACAATGTGGCAAATTTTGTTTTTTCGCAAATGTTCATTTACTTTGTTTCGCAACTCTTCTGCTGTATGATGGTCAAGTTCACCTGTCAGCCGAATACAAAGCACAGATTCTTTGACATTGAAATCGATTCCGAGGCTCATCCTCATTCCTCCTTGATTGATATCGGATTATGAGTAGTTTCGATTCGGACTTTCTAAATTCCTTCACGATGACAAAACTAGTGATTGTTCGGCATTATTCATTCCACTTTGTCCAGTCTGAGATTGTCCGTTTAAACAATGTCCATGTGCCTGCCTGATTCATATCCTTTTCAGCAACAAGCGGGCTTTCCTGTAACACTTTCCCGTCTTTTTTCAGAATAAGTGTACCAAGTTCAGTTCCTTTTTTGACAGGAGCATGGATATCGCCTTTTTGCTTAATCTCTTTTTTGACAGATTCCACATTTTCTCCTTTTTTCGTTAAAAGAGAAATCGGTTCTGATGTGACAAGATTGATTTTTTTGTTTTGTCCCTTATTGACTTTCACTGATGAGATGATTTGATTCCGCTTATACATTGGATGTGTTTGATATTGGCTAAATGCATAATCAAGCATTTTCGTAATTTGACCATTTCGCTCTTTTGGTGTACTAGCCCCAAACACAACAGCAATAACACGCATGTTACCTTTTTTCGCAGAAGCTGTTAAACAGTACTTTGCTTCATTTGTGAAGCCTGTTTTTACCCCGTCAACCCCTGGGTAAAATTTAACAAGACGGTTTGTATTGACCAGCCAAAACTTCTTGTCTGTGTTTTCTCTTAGATAGCCTTCATATGTTCCAGTAAACTTCGTGATTTTATCATATTTTAAAAGCTCCTTTGCCATGATAGCCATATCATAGGCTGTACTGTAGTGTCCTTTTTCAGGAAGTCCTGTCGTATTTCGGAAGGACGTATCTTTAAGACCTAATTCTGCCGCTTTTTCATTCATTCTTTCGACAAATTCTTCTTCAGATCCGGCAATATGCTCAGCCATTGCGACAGAAGCATCATTTCCTGAACCAATTGCAATTCCTTTTAACATCTCGTCAACAGTCATTTCTTCACCTGGTTCAAGAAAAATTTGCGAGCCTCCCATTGAAGCTGCGTATTCACTCGTTCTGACTTTATCTTTCATTTTAATCTTACCTTCATCAAGGGCTTCCATAATCAGCAGCATGGTCATGACCTTTGTCATGCTGGCTGGCGGAAGTTTCTCATGACTGTTTTTATCATACATAACTTTTCCTGAGTCCCGTTCAAGCAAAACAGCAGATTTGGCTTCATGAGCAAGCTCAGAAGTGTTTTGTTTCGTTTTTTCTTCAGCAAACGCTGACGGTGCTGTTAGTAGGATGATCATAAAAATCAGCAATTTGGGTAAAAAATGTTTCATCAGCCAGACCTCCATTTCGTAATCCTTTTTATTTTTTCCAATCATAATGGATTTATACGGTTTAATTGGTATAAATTTCATCAACAAAAAAACCAATATATCCATGCTCACTATAGGAGCTAGATATATTGGCTTTCACCTTAAGATCTTTTATCCAATTTTCGCGACTATCATTGTTACAAGCTGCAAAAAGTCCGATTTCACCTTTTCGGTGACTTCCATCACTTCATCATGTGATAGCGGTTGATCTAAGATCCCTGCAGCCGCATTTGAAATACAAGAAATTCCCAAAACACGAACTCCTGCATGTCTAGCAACAATGACTTCAGGGACGGTTGACATACCAACTGCATCTGAACCGATCGTTCTCAGAAAACGAACTTCAGCCGGTGTTTCATATGTTGGACCTGAAACAGCTGTATACACACCAACTTGAATGTCAATGTTTAATTCTTCAGCTGTAGTTTGGGCCAATTCTCGTAACTCTTTATCATAAGCTACAGACATATCAGGAAATCTAACACCGAGCGTTGAATCATTTGGACCAATCAATGGGTTTGTACCCATATGGTTGATATGATCCGAGATAATCATCAAGTCACCCGGCTGGTAAGATTCGTTAACACCACCAGCAGCATTGGTCACGATTAAAGTCGTAACACCAAGTTCTTTCATGACTCGAACAGGAAATGTGACTTTATCGAGTGAATAGCCTTCATAATAATGGAAACGTCCTTGCATTGCAACAACCTGAACATTTTCAAGTGTTCCGATGACAAGTTGCCCGGCATGACCTTCCACAGTAGAAACCGGAAATTCAGGAATATCTTCATATTTGATTTGAACAGCATCTTTTATTTCATCGGCAAGCACCCCAAGGCCTGACCCCAAGATCAAACCGACTACAGGTTTATGCTTGATCTTACTTTTCACATAATCTGCAGCGTTTCTAATCATTTCTTTCACCAGTTTTCCTCCTATTTAAGCAGGTCTAAAAAGCTTTTTCCGTACTTTGGCATGTTCGTTTTAAAATTATCGGCAATGGTAGCCCCGATACCGGCAAATGTATCAGCAAGCGGAAGTTCAGACGGTTGTGTATGTTTTTTGCTGTAAACAAGAAGTGGAACAAATTCTCTTGTATGGTCTGTCCCATGGTGAATCGGATCATTCCCATGATCAGCCGTAATCATTAATAAATCGTCTTCACGCATTTTTTCGAAAACTTCCGGAAGTCTTGCATCAAATTCTTCGAGTGCTTTTCCGTATCCTTCAGGATCACGACGGTGTCCAAATAGTGCATCAAAATCAACGAGGTTCACAAAACTGATGCCGGTAAAATCTTGATCAAACGTTTGAATCAGCTTGTCCATTCCGTCCATATTAGATGTCGTTCTAAGTGCTTCAGTAATCCCTTCACCATCATAAATATCGGAGATTTTACCGATCGCAATCACATCAAAGTGATCATCTTTCATTTCGTTCATCACAGTTCGTTCAAACGGTTTTAAAGCATAGTCATGGCGGTTCGGTGTCCGTTTAAATTGACCCGGTTGTCCAACAAATGGTCTTGCAATGACTCGACCAACCATATACTTTTCATCAAGTGTGAGCTCGCGCGCAATTTCACAAATTTTATAAAGTTCATCAAGTGGCACAATCTCTTCATGAGCAGCAATTTGCAATACAGAGTCTGCTGATGTATAAACGATAAGCGCCCCTGTTTCCATATGTTCCTTACCTAATTCATCTAAAATCGCTGTTCCAGAAGCAGGTTTATTCCCGATTACTTTTCTTCCCGATCTCATTTCCAATTCATTGATCAGTTCATCAGGAAACCCGTTAGGAAACACTTGGAATGGCTTATCTATGTAAAGACCCATAATTTCCCAATGTCCTGTCATTGTATCTTTTCCATTTGAAGCTTCTTGCATTTTTCCATAATAAGCAAGCGGTTTTTCAGTTTTTTGTACTCCTTTAATCTCACGAATATGGCTAAGTCCGAGTTTTGCCATGTTTGGTAGGTTAAGACCTCCCATATGTTCGGCAATGTGCCCCAATGTATCGGCACCTTTATCATTAAATTTTTCAGCATCTGGGGCTTCGCCAATTCCAACAGAATCCATCACAATTAAAAAAATGCGGTGATATTGATATGCAGGCATTTAAATGGCCTCCTTTTTTTCTTGTTTGACATAAAAAAACAAAATCCCGCTATAAAAAGTATAAACCGTTTACATAGATCTTGGCAATACGAAGGGAAATAGTGAGAAACTTCCCGCTATTGAAAAAACCGTGCCTAAGCACGGGGATGATACTTTTTGTAGACATCTTTTAATCTTGTTTTCGTTACATGTGTATAAATTTGTGTCGTTGAGATATCAGCATGTCCAAGCATTTCCTGAACCGCTCGCAAATCCGCTCCATTTTCAAGCAAATGTGTAGCAAATGAATGTCTCAATGTGTGCGGTGTCAATTCTTTTTGAATCCCTGCTTCCAACGCTATTTTCTTTAAGTTCTTCCAAAATCCCTGCCGACTGATCTGTTTGCCATGATGATTTAAAAACAAGGCATCTTCCGTATTTTTCTTGAGGAGTTTCCCTCTTGCCTTAGAAAGATATTCTTCGACAGCATGTGATGCCGCTTCACCAAGTGGAACAATCCGCTCTTTTCTTCCTTTTCCGAAACAGCGAATAAAGCCCATTGATAAATGGACATCAGATAGCTTTAATTCGATCATCTCACTGACCCGAACCCCTGTTGCATACAATAATTCCAACATCGCCTTATCACGATAGCCGAACGGACTCGTCAGCTTTGGAGTGTTAAGAAGGGTTTCAACCTCTTCTAATGACAATACCTTGGGCAACGTCCGCTCTGTTTTTTGCGATTCAATATGGATGGATGGATCTTGATTCGCCACTTTTTCCCTCAGCAAAAATTGATGAAAAGCGCGAATGGATGCAAGATGTCTAACGATTGTTTTCCCTGACTTCCCAGCGTCTTGCAAATATTTTAAAAATTGAATGATATGCAGTCTTGTCACCTGATCTACAGATGTCAGATGTTCTATCTCTTCTAAATAAGTGACATAACTAATCAAATCCCGTTCATAACTTACCACCGTATTATGGGAAAGTCCCCGTTCCACCACGGCATAGTGGATAAAATCTTTAATATGAACTTTCACACTATCCTACTCCCCGTTCAAATAAAAAAAGATTAACCTGTCAAACCAGCTGCGCTGTTCGTCCTCTTCTAGCGAAGCAACCTTAATTGCAGCTCCATCAGGTTGGTCATACCGATGATAGTTTTCATACTCTGAATTTATCCATATCATAGCATAATAAAACAAGACGGTAAAACCGGTAAACAGCAGAAACACCTTGATCATATCAACAGCTGTTTTCAGTATTTTCATCACGATTTTAGCCCCTTCTTTTCATTCGATTATTAAAACTTATGCCAAATGAGACAAGTTTTATACGCAAGAAGGTTAAAAAACTTGGGGAATGTATAACTGTTAGCCATTAAAAATATAGTCGACAATATTTTTACCTATTAATAAAACGGTCACAAAAATAAATAGGACTTTCACATAATTGACTCCCTTTTTGATCGCAAAATTAGAGCCGACTAAAGCACCCAAGATCATCGACAATCCCATTGGAATACCGTAAGAAAAATGAACGGTCCCGAGAAAAATAAACATGATCAATGCCGCGATATTACTGCCAAAGTTTAAAAACTTCGCATTTCCTGCAGATTGTAAAAAATCAAACCCGATCATGAGAAAAGCAAACATCATAAATGATCCAGTGCCTGCTCCCAAAAAGCCGTCATAAAAACCAATTAAACAAATGATTGTGGCAAATAAAATATATTTTTTAATTGTAAGTTTTCGATATGTAGATTCAGTTCCCCAGTTTTTCTTAAATATCGTATAGATTGTCACAACGATTAACAGGATGAAAACGAGCGGTTTTAATATTTCGGATGAAATGAAATTGACAGTTAGAGCACCTGCTAAAGAGCTTACAAATACTAAAGGAAATAGTTTGAAAATCACTTGGAAATCAACTTTCCCTGATCTGATAAAAGTAATTGTACTTGTCAAAGCTCCCATTGTACTAGCTAGTTTATTTGTAGCGATCGCTACTTGGGGTGGAAGCCCGGCAAATAATAAGGCTGGAATAGAAATCAACCCGCCTCCCCCTACGACAGAATCAATAAAAGCTGCTAGAAAGCCAAAGCATATTAACAATAAAAGTGTAGACAAATCGATGTACTCCATTTGGAAATCCCCTTTTCACACAACTTTTTAGTCACTACACAAATAGTAACTAAAGTTTCTACACCTGTAAATGTATTTTTTGAAAATTTGCATCTTTAATTGATGAATGATCAATTCTATGAAAAAATACCAATGTCGGGAGCGCATTTGTGCTGAGATTCACATTCCCTGAGATCGTGTAAGTGGAGAAGCGGGAAAAGAAGAAAGTATTTGTTTAAATCGTTCAGTAAAAGCAGGGTGGACACTCTTTTATTCAAGGGGTGTCATGAAAGTAGTATGGATGAACAAAAATCGAGGTGCGGGCAATCGCGAGACCCCGCAAGAGTCTCACAATTCCCCCTGATCGATGTTGAAAAGGACTTTTTAGACAGCACAACCTTATTTGTCCTGAAAAAAGATTTCCCTTTCATTTGATATCCAATTTTCAATATCATCTTTTTCTTTTTTAACAAGCCGATTGACAAGGACATCATGCCAAATATAATTCTCCAACAAATAGATATGGACAGGATCATCAGTGTAAAACGCTGTTTCCCTTTCTTCAAGAGCAGGGCCGTATATCATTTCCCGTGCATCAATGGACAAAATGAACCACTTGTTCTCGCCAACATTTTCTATATACTTTGTTTTTCGGTGAGTATCCAGCACTGATAGTGGATTTTCCTTTTGAAATACAATCCCTTTTAAATCACACTCAGTATCTTTTAACTCTTGTTCGAGATTCTCATACATCTTGTCCCATAAAGAAACAACAACTCTTTTTTCTGCCTTTTTTAATAGCGTCCGACAAAAAGCCAGAATATGGTTCTCCCCTTTGAGTGTCATCACCCTGTTGTCCTCTGCAGGTTCAGTTTTTTCTAAATATTTTAATGTATGGCTTAATGATTGATAAGTATGATTCCAACTTGTTTGCAAAGATTCTAAAAATACATCGACTGGTAATGATGAATAGTGAATCGCTTCATTTTTTTCTTCTTTCATCACGATACCTTTTTCTTCAAGCCCTTTTAAAATTTCATATATTCGTGCTCTAGGGATGCCTGATTCTTTACTAACTTGATAGGCACTTGCCGTCCCTTGGCGAACTAAAGAAAGGTAAGCCTTTGCTTCATATTGGCTAAACCCTAATGATTGAATGGTTTGAACAATATCTTGCATAATACCCTCCTTCCTTTATTGAAGCGTTCTTTTTGCCAGTCGTGTGAGAAGCTGAACAGCAACAAGCAAAACCTTTTCATCAAGATCAAATTTTTCATGATGATGTGGAGCCTTTAGCGAAGAGCCAAACACCATATAAGTTGCTTGACCACCCATTTTTTGAACACGGTTCATGAAAAATGTAGCATCTTCTCCAGCACCAAACGAGTGATATTTCCTTACATGTTTAATGTCTGCCATTGTTTCTGCTTCTTCTTCCACTAATGTCATCATGTCTGGATCACAATGAGCAATCGTTGTTTGACCAATCACTTCAATGCCATACTCTAAATCGTGCATCATGGCACTATGTTTAATGATGTTGCGAACACGATGTTCTAATTCTTCATTCACCTCAAGAGAGTTGGAACGAGTCTCCAGTTCCATCTCGGCATAAGCTGGAATAATATTGACAGAATTCCCCCCATGCAGTGTCCCTACATTAATTCGTGTAGCGGCAGTGCTGTAGCGTGGTAATGCTTGGATATTTAAAAGTGCTGTTGCTGCACCTACTAATGCATGACGACCTTGTTCAGGTGCACACCCAGCATGTGATGGTACACCTTTAAAAAACGCCTTCAATTTTGTTGAAGCAAGAAAATCAACAACACCGGCACTGATCTCCCCTGAAGGAAGCCCCATGCCGAGATGAAAACAGAAGAGATGGTCAACATCATCAACGACTCCTTTTTTCACCATTGCGTATGCTCCACGGCCTCCCTCTTCAGCAGGTTGAAAAATCAATTTTAATGTCCCAGCAAAATTTTTGTCTGCCATGTTTTCAGCAAATGCTAAGCCAATTGCAGTATGTCCATCATGTCCACAAGCATGCATGACACCTTGATGGTTTGAGCGAAAATGCAACTGTGCAGGAACATGATCAATCTCATCACTTTCTGCGACAGGTAGAGCATCGATATCAAACCGATAAGCAACTGTCGGTCCTTCAACATGCCCCTGCAAAATACCGACAATCGCTGTTAACCCCCCTTTCATTTTTGAAAGACCGGTCTGCTTACCTAGATTCTTCACAGCGTTTTCATATGTATCTTTTAACACTTGTTCTGATGGAACACCAAAACGGACATCTGCATCCATTGCATCATCACCATATAATACTTGATAACCTAAAGATTGCAGGATTCCACCAATCTTACTTGCCGTACGGAATTCAGTAAATCCTACCTCTGGATGTCGATGAAAATCACGGCGTAATTCAATAACATTCATCATCTCACCTTTTTTTCTATAATATTGATCTTTTTATTCTATCATATAAAGCGAAATACGCTCTCAATCGCATTGGCAAAAACCTTAGAAAAACTGATACACCAACAATACAAAGGGACATAGGAAAGATGAGCAGCAACAAAAGGTACAGATGGAGTTCGTGTTGCCGGATGAGTCTAAAGAAAAAAGCAAACTATCATTAGAGCACAGACCATGGCCATGGTTTCTGCTAGAACCGTTCTAACGTTTTGGAATCCCCCTAATAACTGTTCACAGATTGCTGTTCTATTTGAATATAAAGAACAAAAATACCAGAGATCATATACTGGACAAGTCAGAAGAAACCCACACAGTGTAACAGTTGCAAGCTTCACAATTTCCGACCTTTTTGCATGAACATTGGATGAACAATTTGTGGAATGAGGGTAATTGATGCAGGATGATATGTGGCTCCTGTTGCTTAATAAATAACATGAGGCTGATAATAAACCACATAGGTGAAAAGCCGTCAAAATAACTAATTGGTATCGAGAGAACAATCACTGCTCTTGTAAGTCAGAGAAATACATCCAAAATTTCAGATTACTTCTTTTCATTAGAGTCTGTCATAGGTCTCAACAAAGCTTCAGGAAGAAAGGTAACAGCAAGTACCACAAGTCCTTTCCGCTAAAAAGATCATATGGATGATTTTAACACCACACAACATTGCTTGAAATTAATTTTTTCTGCTTTATTTTTGGAATATTTGTGTTATTATTTTAACATAAAAAGGATATTTTCATAAAGAAAGGAATGATCAGATTGAAATTTGTACCATCTCCGGTTGTAGGGATGAAAATTAATGAATGGTATAATGAGATACAAAAATTAAATGTGGTAGAAGCAGAACGGCTAAAAGAAGAAGTTCGGCAAGAAATAGAGAATATGGAAGAAGATCAGGACGCTCTATTGTATTTTCAACTGATGGAATTAAGACATCAGATGATGTTAGACTATTTATTCCCGAAAGAAAAGAAGATGACAATTGCTGATTATCTTAGAGTGATAGAGGGAAAAGGAAGAAAATTTTCGGAATTGTTAGCGTATTATTTTTCTTTTTTTTCGGGGAGATATTATTTTTCAGAAGGAAAATACATAACAGCTATTAAATCCTACAGAGAAGCAGAAAAAAAATTAACGAAGGTTTCAGATAAAATTGAAAAGGCTGAATTTTTTTACAAACTCGCTGAAGTCTTTTATTATATGAAACAAAATCATATATCCATGTATTACATATCTCTGGCAGATGAAATTTATAAAAAACACCCTACGTATAAAGTTCGCCAGATTCAATGTCATTTTGTTATTGCAGGTAATTATGATGATTTACACGCACATCATAAGGCTTTACCTCATTTGCATAAAGCACTAGCTCTTGCTAAAGAAAGTGGAAATTTATCTATGATTACCAAAGCTTTGTTGAATATGGGGCATTGTTACAATCATGTAGGGAGCTTTCATGCTGTGTCCTTTTACCATGAGGGTATTAAAGCAGCCAAAAAGACAAATGCTGAAGAAATTACGAAGGCTTACTTCTATTTGTCTTTAATCCATTTTAGTAACAATGAAGATGATAAGGCTAAGGAATACTTTGAAAAAGCTAGTGAAAGTGCTCAGCTATTCAAAAATGACTTGTTTTTGTGTTTGTTGGATGTTGTAGAAGCGTTGTTTATTAAAAGAGCTGAGGGACCTGAGGTATCAACTACTTTCGAGCCACTTAAAAATAGTAAAGGTTATCCTTATATGGAGGAAATCTCGTTAGTTGCAGCAAGATTTTATACAAAAAATAGACGTCTTGATGATTCCATGATTTTTTATGAACAGATGTTGGATGCCCAACAGAAGATTAAAAAATGCGACTTTCTATATGAAGTGTGAGAGGTTATGAGAATTATAGCATTTTTAAGTGATTTACAGGTGGCAGTACACTATTATATTTGCAACAGATACATTTATCAGTCTTAGCTTGTCGAAAAAGTCGTGAAAAATCGGCTTCATCGTCAAGCTTTTTTTACAATGTTCACCGTCAACTTGTACTTGACGATCATTGGAACTATTTGAAGCGAAGTTCAGATTGTTACACAGGCGATGGATCATGGCGCGTTGACCTTTCAGATACCTTTATTTATTGAAAAAGCGAATGTCAATTCATAAAAGAAGGGCTGTCTTTATCAACATGGACAGCGGGAATTGGAAGAGCCCGCAGAAGCAAGGAACGAGTTCTGAGGAGACTCCCTATTTTCAGGACACACCCAATTATACTAGGTTTTTAAAGCTATTGAATTCTTCATACATAAGAAAGAACCCTTCAAAAAGTGAAAGGGTTCTGGGTCTACTCCGCTTGTTTTTCTTGGCAGTTGTGACAAATGCCATGAAAGGTCAGCCTGTGATCTTTAATTTTAAATTTCCAATCTTTTTCAACGATGGCTTCTACATCTTCTAGCAAGTCTTCTTCAATCTCAACAACTGATCCACAATCCATACAGACCAGATGGTGATGAAAATGAGCAGCTCCTTCTTTACGAAGATCATATCTTGACACACCATCACCAAAATTGATTTTATCCACTACTTTTAATTCAGTTAATAATTCAAGCGTCCGATATACAGTTGCAAGACCAATCTCAGGAGATTTCTCTTTCACGAGGAGGTATACATCTTCTGCACTTAAATGGTCTTCCTCATTTTCAAGTAGCACCCTTACAGTAGCCTCACGCTGAGGAGTAAGTTTATAACTGGAGGAATGCAATTGTTTTTTTATTCGATCAATCCGGTTTTCCATTAACTTTCCCTCCTACGCCATTACTAGCCTATTATAACAAAACGAACGCAGGAGAAACAACTATAACCATTATAAATTGATAAATACAATGAGTATTTTTTAATAATAATTTTAATCATTTGAACATGCTCATTAATTTTTCGATTAATAACGGAGAAAGACAAGCTTCAAAGAATGAAGAGATCAGTGCCATGATAAGTATCAAACCAAGCACTATCACATACCGCCCAAACCATTGAACAGGGGCTTCATTAATACCCCGTTTAACAAATAATTGTCTGATTAGTTTTAGAGAAAATGCGATCGCACATGTGCCTACTATTAAATAAGCAGGAATTAACAGGATATTTTGTGGCAGTACGGACACAATCGACAGAAAAAACCCGTTGATTCCCATTTGATTGACTAAAAAACCGACTGTAAAACCAACAACAATTCCTTTTAAAAAAACCATAATAAAAATGATGGGCAACCCGATAATCGAAATTCCAAGAATCCACATCAACCCTAAATACTTCGCATTATGCAGTAAACTTTGCACAAACATCTCCTTAGAACTGGCTGCTTTACCTTCTGAAAGATGTCCAAAAAATTGATTTAAATAATAAAACAAATCCTCTTTTTGACCGATTGTCATACTGTTGACAATGATAGCTCCGAAAATCACACCCATTAAAAATAGCACAGAAACAAATAAATAGATTGACAGATGATCTTTCAAATGCTGAAATACGACTTCTTTTATTGAAGTTTTACGCATGATCTTCCTTCCTCCCAGACGAACTTTTGATTTAATAGATTGTATGAGAGAAAAGAGAATGACATGACTTTTTTTATCTGCTAGTGGTTTACTAAATTGTTTTTATGTAGGATGATAGACAAAAATAATTGTGGAGGGTAAACCGATGAATCCGATTTTGCTCAATTTTCCGGACAGTTTTCAAACCGAACGTCTATTGATCAGGACACCTGTTGCTGGTGATGGTAGAGCCGTCCATCACGCCATTCAACTCTCTATGCCTGAACTAAAACCGTGGATGCCATTTGCAAGAGAATTACCTGACCAAGACGAAACAGAACTAAATATCAGAAAAGCACAAGCTGACTTTATTTTAAGAACAGACTTGAGAATGCATATTTTTCATAAAGAAACCGGAGAATTCATCGGCAGTACCGGACTGCACCGCATGGACTGGAAAGTGAGGCGGTTTGAAATCGGCTATTGGTGCAGCTCAGCATTTACTGGATACGGATATATGACAGAAGCGCTTTTTGGTCTAATTGATTTCGCCAAGGACAAGCTTTCTGCCAAAAGGCTGGAAATCTTGTGTGATAGCAAAAATCAAAAGAGCAGAAAACTGGCTGAGCGTCTTGGCTTTCAGCTTGAAGCAGTACTACAGCAGCATGATCTTGCCAATGATCAAAAGGAATACAGGGATACTTGCATGTATTCCAAACTTTTTAGGAAAGCCCCCTTCTGATTTTCGTGGGACAGATGATAGGGGGGATTGGATTCATTTATTATTAAGAAACATGAAAGGCTACAGGTATCATTTTATAGAAGTGTGACTAGCTGAGTCCAGTCTTCCACATTAGTACCCCTTATTTTATTAAGAATTAGAGTAAAGTCGATAATAATTTCCTTTTTGTTTGAGTAATTCATCATGTGTTCCTACTTCTTTTATAACACAATTATCTAAATAGAAAATTTTATCAGCATTTTTTATAGTATCGAGTCGATGTGCTACAATTATTTTTGTAGAATGTTCAGCTTGAAGGCTTTGCTTTATATATTTTTCAGATAGATTATCCAAGCTGCTTGTTGCTTCATCTAGCACTAGAATGACAGGTGAGAATACTAATGCTCTAGCTAATAATATTCTTTGTCTTTGTCCGCCAGAAAAATTCCCGCCTGATTCTGAAATGATTGTTTCAAAACCTAAAGGAGTATCCATTATATCTTGGTAAATAAATGCACGTTTACTAGCTTGGATTATTTCTTCATCTGACGCCTGAGAATTCATTTTAATATTTTCTTTTATTGTGCCATTAAATAGTTTTGCCTCTTGAAGAACAGAACCTATCAAAGATCTAAGATGGGTGAGATTATAAGCATAAAGAGGGTGATCATCAATTAAGATTTCCCCAGATGTTGGTTTATATAAACCTAATATCAGTTTAGCTATAGTGCTTTTTCCTGACCCTGAATAGCCAACAATAGCAATACTCTTTCCAGGTTCAACTGTAAATGATATATTTTTTAAAACATATGGACTAAACTGATTATATCGAAATGAGACATTCCTAAACTCTATTTTCCCTCTTAACTTTTTAGGTTCCAAATATTCTTTACTGTAATCCTGTTCCTTCTTTGTTCTCAAGACATCTTTGATTCGCTCAAAGTAAGAACGTAGTGATATAATTTGCGTATAATTACCACTTATAGAAACAACGGGAACGATGAAAGAACTCGCAACTGAATTAAATGCTAAGAGAGTACCAAAAGTAATCTCTCCATTAAATAAAGAAAAACTGCCAAACCATAAAATAAATATAGGTATTATATATTGTAAAGAGGAAGTAACAGTTTGAATACAAGACTCCCAGATGTTCAATTTTTGTGTGCTAGCTAACTGGTCCTGGTATTGAGATTTCCATTTATTCAAAAGCTGCTTTTCCAAACCTAACACTTTAACGTCAGTATAATTATAAACCATTTCAGTAAGTAATGATTGAACTTTGACCTTATCTTGCACATTTCGATCAACTAATTTTTTTACAATTTTAGCGTTAAAAAATAACATTAGTGCTAAGAGGAGACTTACCAATACCAGAATAATACTTAGTTTAATTGATAAAAACATCATTAGAAATGTATAAGTAAAAATTAACATCACGTCTATCAATAATGTAACTAACGTAGTGGATAGTATCTCTCTTATATATAAATTCGAATTGGCTCTAAAAAGAATATCTCCATTACTCCTATTGTCAAAAAATGAAAACGGGAGATGCATCAAAGTGAACATAAAATCACTCATAATAGTCCAATCTAGTCTTGTCTGAAAAAACGAAATTGCAATTCCTCTTATGGCATTTATAATAATAAAGGAAAGAAAAAATGCTACAATAATAACTCCTGAAAAATAGATTAAGTCATAATTCTGAACTGTTAATACATTATCTATAAACCATTTGTTCAACAAAGGTACTGTAACCATAACCCCTTGTAATAATATTGTAATCAAAATAATCCAAGTAAAAAACAGCTTGTGTTGCATTAAATATTTTCTAAGAAAATGATGTTCTTTAATTTTTCTTTCAGGGGTTTTTATTGGATTCATTTCCAATAAAAACCCACTGAATTTTTTACTAATTATTTTTTTATTAATAGTAAGTCTTCCTTGAGCTGGATCTAATATGATATACTTTTGACCTTTTATTTTTTCTAACACAACGAAATGCGTCCCCTCCCAATGTAATATACAGGGGAGTTTTATTTTGTTTAGATCATTAGGGGACGCTTGGAATGCATTTGTACTCAAACCTTTTTTATCTCCAATTTTTACGAGGTTTAGCAAAGAATATCCGCCTCTAGGAGCAGGATATTCCTCTCTTAAGTCATTCAAATGAATTCTATGACCATAATAATTTAAGATCATAGTGATACAAGCTAACCCACATTCACTTTGCTCCATTTGTCGGACAAAAGATGTTCTATTTTTTATCATCATAGCCCTCAACTCACTACTTGATTTTTATTCGTTATACCTTGAATAAAGTTCTTTAAAATTCTCTCTTGATGCACATCTAACAGCTGATGAAGATTTTTCTCGGCCAATGTAAGCAAATGTTTCCCCTTTGAACTCTCGCCAGAATGATAAGAAATGATTCCTTCACTAACCAAATCATAAATTTTCATAAATGAAAAATCTATATCTTTTAATTGTAAAATATCATGAGGGGTAAGTCTATTTTGACAATTCAATTGCATGATACAATAGTAAAAATAAAGGATTTTGAAATTTAGGTCATTATTTAAGTTTTTGTTTTTTTGTTGTGTACTTAGGGATTTTTTCAACAATTCTGCAGCTTTTTCATACTGTTTCTTAGAATGATAGTAACTAATTAACAATAATGTGATAACAAGTAAATCTCCACCAACTGAAATCTTTTGATGATAAATTTTGTTTAAAAACTCTATATGATGCTCATTAAAAACTTTATTAAGATCTTTATTCAAATACAAGTTTTGAATTTTAAAATTCTCGAAGAAGTTTTGTGATTTGTATAAGTTTACAATCGCTCCTCCATCATTTTCACTTGATAAAGGAACAATTGTACAAATTGCAATTGCAAAATTAAGAATCCCAAAATAGGTTATTGCATCATCTAACATACCGATTTTAAAGTCTATACTAGATGTTATAGAATAGGCAATTGCTGTACAAATAAAACTAATTATAGGCCCCCCTGCATAACATAATGTTAAAGCTTTCTTTAAGGAATTTTTTGATAAATTGATATCTTCATAGAACATACAAGTATATCCTAAAGAAAGCTCGAGAGAATGATTAGCTTTTATTTTATTTGGATGACCTGTCAGTAAAACAAACCACGCTGACATAAAATTCAACTTCATTCCCATTACTTTACCAAAAATCAAATGTCCTAATTCATGTAAAAGTATACTAAAAAAACCAAGGAATAGTACCATTATTAATACTAAAAAGATAGTGTCTTGTATGACGAAATAAAGCAACAGCAAGATGCCTGTTATGACAAAACTAAAATTAAACGGTTGAAGTAGCATGTATTTTAACATTTTAGAGCGTCTGTACATAATTTAAGCAGATTTTCAAATGAGTCACATTCAAAAAATCCATTCTCCTTCCAATATTTGTATTCAAAATGACTTTCAGGATAGTTTTGTAACAATAATTTTAAGGTTTGAAAGGTGACTTCTTGGTTAACACTAGGTGTTAACTTATAATCTGATGAACAAATCTTTAAAATATGTGTAACAATTTCATCCAATTTATTTTCTCTCAAGTTATCTTCAGAATTTACAAAACTTGTTTTTAGCTCTACTTTTGAACCCATAAAACTCAATACTTTACCTAAGTAATCTGTAACAAAGTCCGCACCATTACTTTCAGCAGAAGCTATTACTATACTTGGTTTTCCTATTAATTTAAACAAGTGTGCCCAATAAGATAAGCGATCAATAAGAAGTTTCATATCTGATGAAACATTATGAGAGTAAACAGGGCTTGCTAAAATAATCAAATCTGCTTTTTCAATTTTTTCTTTGATTAAAGCCCCATCATCATTTTCAAGTATGTCATTTGGACAAGACCCTTTGTTAAAACAATTTTTACATCCCGTAGAGGGATGTAAATAAAAATCCAAAGGGGTTAATAAATCTATATTCACCTCTCCTTTCAACTTATGTTTAGTAACATTTAAAATATTGTTAGTATAACTTACAATTCGTGAACTTTTATTTCGCGATCCTACATACACAAAAATGTTCTTCAAATTCTCACCTCATTTAAATAGAAAGTACAGAAGGAACCTTTTCTGGATTATTCACTCTTAACAATTGATAAGCAATTCCTGCCAACCCTGTAAATAAGCTAATATCTCTATAGTTATCTGTATCTATTAATTTAAATTCACCATTTTTGCTCTTAGCCATAATGACTTGATCAGCAATAGCTTTAGCAACTCCCAAACTATTGTCGTTATCTTTTTTATATTTCGATAATAGAAAATCTATTATTCCCATGTTACCATGACAAATAGTGTCATTATTCAACAAATGACTTGATATTATTTTGTTATATATAGAGTCTATATTTAGTTTGTTTTTCGGAAATTCAATACCGATATTTTCAATATCAATCATTGCTAATCCAATACCAGTAATACCATTACACCACCTGTTTTTCAAGATATTATCATCGAAGTTTTTATCTTCATACAACAATAACTCTCGAGCTTTTATTAAATATTTATTTACGTTTGTCACTTTCCACATCTTTAGTAAGACTAATGCATATCCAATAGCTCCGTGTGAAAATCCATTACCTAAATTACTAACCTCATTTAATCGTTGAGTAAGATATTCAGTATACTTTATGGCTAACTCTATAAAATGAAGATTTTTATTACGATTATAAAATTTTAACAAAATATTGATTAATCCTGTTACCCCATTAAGATAATCTACTTGTACATTGTTTTCTATTTCATTATCAAGTAGTTTACAATATTCTTTTACCAACTTATTTATCTCCAAGACATTTTCTTCACAATCTTTCATAATAGAAAATGAATATAAAAAGCCCGGGAATCCAGTAAGCCCTACTTGCTTATTATCATATAAATCTTCTACATAACATTGATCCAATAATCTATTAGAAAAGTCGAAATATTTCTTGTCGTTTGTTTCTTTATAAAGATAATAGAAAAATAAATATAATCCGCCTAATCCACCGTAAAAATCTTGTCTAATAGGTATGAGCGACCAATTATTATCGCTTATATTATAAGGTACTATCCAACTTATATCTTCTTTAATTACTGCCCGATTTATAATTTCATCACCTATATTTTTTGCCTCACTTAGATAGTCTAGATTTAAAGGCTGAATATATTTTATTTTCAAATTGGTTTTATACATTTTCTCATTAATAATATTTTTTTTGTAGTCAGTGAAATCACCAAAAAACATATATATAATAGATATTTGCTTTTTAATTTCTTGTTCATCTATATTTTGAATATACTTTTTAAAATAATCAAAAGATGTTGAAGTGAAAAACTTAGAAATTCTATTATTTTCGCTATCTATAAGATCTGTACTGCAAGTATTGTTAAAAAAAATAGGAATATCATTGTTTAACATATCCTTGACTTCTGAAAGTATTAAATGTTTATCCTCAAAAGGATAACCCCACATATTTTCTAGAGCTTTCTCTCTGTCTAGCATATCAGTCAGGAACTCTGGATGTAATGTATGAAATAATATATTAGCATATTGACTAGTATCTCTAAATAAGCATCTGACTGATATATTATGGAATTCATTTATAATTCCATTTTCTTCGGTTAATTTCTTTTTGTTTTTTAAAATTATTTCAAAAACATTTTTAAAACCCTTAATAATCTCTTCTTTGTATTTTTTATAATCAATTTCGCAATTTTCCATAAATGGAAGGTTATTAGCTCCATCTGTAGTATATTCAGTATAGTCATATCTCATTTCATCTGAATTAACATTAACTGGTTGCAGCACTTTAACTTTTTCAGATTTACCGTTTAGTGCACTTAAATCAATGTTAACAGGACTATCAGTCTTGAGACCAATTGTCGGAAGAAACATTGTTCGAGTTACATGATGAAAAATTGTGTTATTAATTTCATTTAGAGAACCATTTTTATTATTTTTTATTTGTAGTGGTTGCTGAATTAGAGTTTCAAGATCAATAATAACCGGGTACTCTCCATGTGAAATTAAATTTTCCATATGTATATCAGTACCGTTCAGTAAAAAAATTACTCCCATTAACTGTCCAAATCTTACATAGTAGTCTTTTACTTCCTCTATTGAATTACACGGTTTGTATTCTATATAACTTTCAAAAGTATAACTATCGAATATTAAAGAGTCTGGCACTTTCATATCTTTTATATTCTTTTGTAAATTAAGCCAATCAATAAAGCGTTTAAATGCAATATTAATACTAAGAGGCTTTGGCTTGTAAAAGATTGTCTGAGATGAAGAAAAGTTTATTTTAGCAACTGTTTTTCCTTTTTGATGTGTATCACCTTCTCCGAATATTATTTCACTAACTTCGTAATTTTTTATTCCATATTTGTCTATAATACTTTTTTTATCCTTATAAAGTTTATCTATTATTGTTTGTGTATTTTCTATAAAAAATAACGTTGTTGTTGAAAGTAATCTTGTCATCACAATATATTCGTTGTAGAATTCAATTAATTTTCCTGTGTTGCTATATTGTTCAAGAAAATATTGAAATCGTTCTGTAGATGAGTCACCTTTTAACTCGTTATTCTCTCTTTGTAAGTTCAATTCTAAAACAATACATTTATGGGCAATATCTATTAAAAATGAACCTAATTGTTTTACTAAATTGTCAACAAAATGATTTTTAAATATAACATCATACTGATTATCATTTATAAATGATTCAATTTTATTTTTACTATAATTTATAAACGGTCTTAATAAATATTGGGGTGATTTTTCTTCATTTTCATTACTATTGTCATAAGTGAACTGATGAATCGATTTATGAAAAAGTTTATACCATTCTTGCTTTTTAACGCTTTCTTCATATAGTTGATTAATTTCTTTATTATATGATCGATTGACTGCATTTGAAAAAATATCTTTAGAGTAGGAATTATAAGACAGCATTTTTTCAAATGTTTGCTCAGATATAATACTCATATCTGTACGCCACAACTGAAGTGAATTACCATTTATAGACTCATTTAATTTCTCATGTACTTTATACCGCTCTTTGATAGTCAATGATTTTGAGAGATTTGTAATGTTAATCATTTTAGTTTACTCCTTTAAAAATATAGGTTGATAAAAAATAAAATATTTTATCAACCTATATTATTATTTTTAATTCAATCTTTATTTATTATCTTTTCCACATTTAAATGCTGCTGAACCTAGATAAGATCCTACCCCACTAATAAGAAAACTACAAATAGGTGTAGAATTTGGCTCAACTTGTCCCCTACTACCACTAGATCCATATATTTTTTCCATTTCACTGATAGATAGTTCTCTTAAGCTACTTCCAATTGCTGAATAAACTTTTTTATCAGAAATAGATGTACTTTTCATCTATCTATCCTCCTCAAATCATAAATAACTATTCTCATATCCAAGTCAATTGATATGAGAATAAAATCACAGTAGCAGTAATAATTACCGAGTATATACATATACACGTCAATGGAAACTCTACAAAAATTATTTAAAAAACTATATTTTATTAATTGGTAATCCAACAAATTCTATCAAGAACTAATGCTATTAACCTAAGCAGTCTTTGTTGTATGATACAATGCCACCTATCGCACTACCAACTGCTGATATACAGAATTTTGAGCTTCTAAACGTTGCACTTATTATCGGCGTAATATTTGGACTAACCTCAGATGCTCCATAAATAGTTTCCATTTCATTCACCGAAAGCCTTTTAAGACTCTCTCCGCATGGATTACTTTTTTTTAAAATAGCTTCTCTAGTCATTTTAACAACCTCCTACTATTTTTTGTTTAGTACTAAACAACCCTATTATAGAATTATATGGTTTAAATGTCAATTAAAAGCAACAATAAATCTTTTAATTATTTTACTTATTTGTTTTGTTGGGCAAAGTGAGAATTCCTTTTTAATCTAACATAACCTATTTATGGTTTATTAGTCAATATTATCATGGTCTATTTACATTATTTTAAAAAAGGTATCAAACTCTGGTAATCTTGGTTATCATATGATGGGTTTATAACAGATTTTCAATAGCATGGAGCTCCTCCTTTATTATAGTAATCGGAATTCAACAAACGTCATCACGAGAGAAATTACTGAGGCTCCGACAAGATATGAAACAAAGAATATAGATATGAGAGTTTTTTTGAAAAAGAGAATTCAATATATTCCTATATAAACAAATTATTCTGATATCTAACTGTTTTTTTAAAAAAAAGACAAACTGTTTAACATTGTATGAGTAAGGAAAAACGCTAAGATGAACCATCAGTAAAATATGAAGTCATTCATAAAAACATCTACAGTACTAAATGGGAAGATAGACAACAATCTGGAAGAAGAGTGAAGACAAAAGCATGGGGAATTCTCTAAAAATATTACAAATTCATCAATAACATGGCACTGTCAAAAAAATGATGGGTATTAAGATAAATGGAAGAAACGTATTACGGATCATGACTAAAACTGTCTTTTTAAAAAAAGATTAATATATTTCCAAATATTAATATCATGAGTGAAAATATGATTTAAGCTTAAAAAGCTATAGAGGAGAGATGTCACCAGTATTACACCAAATGAGGGGGCTCACCATAGTTGTGGGCTATTCACAACGATTTTAAGAATCAAACGAGACTTTTAAGTTTTGCAATTCATAAGGCATCTATCCCCACTCTATGCTAAAAGAATGGGGATATCATGCAACTTTTATTATACCTGAACCTTCCCATACGTCCCGCCGCCTCCAGCTTTTAACTGCATCTCTCCGTTTCTCGCTTTGATCACGAGTTGCGCGGTTTGCGGGCGAAGCAATTGAAGGAGTTCCTCTTCCTTCACATGATGAAGAATATTCATTTCGGTTCCGAAGGCTTGTTTTAATTTCTCAATCGTCTTCGGTCCAATACCAGGAATCATCTGGAGTGGTACTTGATGGACGTATGGAGGACGTTTGATTGGACTTACATCTTGATCGCTGAGTTCTTGCAGTCGGATGCTGACACCTTTGGTGAATTTTTGACTGCCGCATGCTTTGCATTCGGTTTGATCATGCTCTTTAAGGTATCCGCATTTTTCACATGCGGTTTGATAATATTTTCCTAATTGTGGATTCATTCCGTAATTTGCTGTAATCCGTCTTCCTTGGCTGTTTGTTAAGGCAAGCGAGATTTCGTGAAAACTTGCATGTTTGAGCAGCAGTTTATTATATTCTCTGCCGATTTTCCCTAAAGAGTGGGCATCCGAATTGGTCAGAAAAGGATACTGATTCAGTTCAGAGATATGTGATGCCATCGAGGTGTCACTTGAGAGACCAAGTTCGACCGCGTCGATCAACCTCTCATCAAAAACCTCTGTCAACGATAACTTAACGCCTTTTCCGTACAAACTTTTATGTGGTGTAAAAATATGAGCGGGAATGAATAAACCGCCAAGCTTCTTCACTTCCTGCTGAAGGTTAATACCTGTCTCATAGAGACGTTGTGAGCTGAGATGGATGTTTGTCACTCGTTTTGAGAGCCAGTTAGAGAATTGTTTCATTTTGGCGATCGTCGGCATAAACGCCAGTACGTGAATAGGACCACGGCACTTGTTATCATAGATTTCGATTTCAGATCCGCATAACAGGACGGTATCTTTGTATTGAATTCCGCCGTCCTCAAGCTCCCGGTAACGTCCCAAGGAAACCCCTTTTTCAATTTCAGCTAGCACCTCGGGCGAATGGCAATCAATAATCCCAATTAATCCCATTCCTTTATGTTCACTTGCTTCAATTAAAATCTCAGCGAGCGTTAATGATTGAGCTCCAGTGATTTTGACAGGTCTGCCTGATTCAGTTCGCCCGATATGGATGTGCATATCCGCGAATATGTCTATCATGACTTCGCTTCAAGTGCTTTTTGCATCTGCAAATACAAAATGGCATAAGCCGTCTTTGCATCATAGATTTCTTGGCTTTCTACCAGTTTCTGCGCTTCCTGAAGCGGCACCTCCATGACTTCAACAAATTCGTCTTCATCAAGGTCTCGTTTTTCTTCAAGCGGGGTTAATCCTTCAGCTAAATATAGATGTATCAATTCATCAGCAAACCCTGGAGATGTGTAGAAAGCCGTGATTTTCTTCAGGTTTTGAGCCGTATAGCCCGTTTCTTCTTCAAGTTCCCGAAGTGCTGTATATTCTGGTTTTTCTCCTTTTTCAAGCTTACCCGCAGGAATTTCAACAATCGTCCGTTCCAGCGGCTTTCTATACTGCTTAACCAAGATGATGTTGTTTTCATCTGTTAAAGCCAACACAGCCACAGCTCCAGGATGCTTCACAATTTCTCGTTTGCTCGTTTTGCCGTTTGGCAGTTTGACATCTTCAATATAAAGATCGATCACTTTTCCTGAAAAAAGTTTTTCTTTTCGGATGGTTTGCTCCTCTAAATGTTTCAATTTCATCATCTCCTAAGTTCTGTTGCTGCTATTTATCCCATCCATTTTATCATACAACATGAAAGTCTGCTGTTTGTTACCGGTGTCAATTAGTTGAAAACCTCGTTCCTTTGTATTACGTTCAATATAATGAGAAATGAGGAGTGAGACGATGGAAAAACGAATGCTTGGTCATTCTGATTTGAAAGTAAGTGAAGTTGGTCTTGGCTGTATGTCTCTCGGCACAGACAAACAGCAGGCATTAGCCATTTTAGATGAAGCACTAGCGTTAGGTATCAATTATTTGGATACTGCGGATTTATACGATTTCGGACGCAATGAAGAAATGGTTGGCGAAGCCATCAAAGCCAGACGAAAAGACATTATCTTGGCGACAAAAGTAGGAAATCGCTGGGAGGATGGCAAATCGGGCTGGTATTGGGATCCTTCAAAAGCATACATAAAAGAAGCCGTCAAAAAAAGCTTAAAACGTCTGCAAACCGATTATATTGACCTTTATCAGCTTCACGGCGGAACAATTGCAGACAACATCGATGAAACAATTGAAGCATTTGAAGAATTAAAACAGGAAGGTGTCATTCGCTATTACGGTATTTCTTCGATTCGCCCAAATGTTATAAAAGAATTTGTCAAAAAATCGAGTATTATCACGGTGATGATGCAATACAGTTTATTGGATAGACGTCCTGAGGAATGGCTCTCATTTCTGACAGAACACAAAGTCAGTCTGATCGCAAGGGGCTCGCTAGCAAAAGGACTTCTCACAGAGAAACCTGTCTCCAATAGCGGTTATTTAGCTTATCCCAATGAAGAACTCCTCAAAGTGAAAACAGACATTAAAAAAACAGCGCCTGATTTAACCATGACTGAAATGGCCTTGAAGTATATTCTTGCTCAACCCGGAGTCGGTGCGGTGATTCCAGGAGCAAGCAATCTCACACAGCTTCGGGAAAACACGATGGCTGTCGGCGGACGCCAATTGACAGATCAAGAAATGAAAGCATTGCGGTTTTATACAAAACGTAACGTGTACACCGTTCACCGTAGCTAAAAAAGAAAACACCGTCTTCTTTAAGGCGGTGCTTTCTCATTTATATTGCTTCCAGTCGAGTCCGCTTTCATTGAGCAGTTCTTCAAAGCTTTTGTTTTTTTCTTGTTCTTTTCTTTGCTTGATGAGGCACTCATTTTCACGTTTTTTTCGTTTGTCGTCTTCCGCTTTTAATTCGCTTTTCATTTGCTTTAGTTTATCTTTTAAATCATCTGCGAGTGCATCTTTTAGCAGGTGTTTCTCCTCAGGCTGTTTTTTCTTCTTCATTAGATTCCCTCCGTTCTTTAATTGATGATAGTTTATCAAGAAAAACTGAATTCAGGCAAACCATTACTCTTCTGATCTTTTTCATCGTTTATATGCTAAAATAATGATAGAAGCTTTTACAGAAAGGGAGAAAAATTAGAGATGTTTATTGGGCTTGCTATACTTGGAGCATTTTTACTCCTTCTCTTTTTAGGAGGAATTTATTTTACGAATCAAATGATGTACATAAAAACAAGGTCAAATCAATTTATTATTGAACGGGAAACGGCAGCCGGGCATTATGATCAAGCGGCATTTGATGCTTTACCGAAAGAAGACATTACCCTCCAGTCTCCTTACGGCTATGATATTAAAGGGTATTATGTCCATCCACACGAAACGAAAAACACGGTTATTATTTGTCATGGGGTCACAATGAATTTACTAAATTCAGTCAAATATATGAATCTGTTTTTAGAACTTGGTTGGAATGCAGTCATATATGATCATAGAAGACATGGAACAAGCGGTGGAAAAACAACGAGCTATGGCTACTACGAGAAAAACGATTTAGAAACCGTTGTGAATTGGTTGAGGAAAAAGACTGGAGAGCATGCACTGATCGGTATTCACGGTGAATCCATGGGCTCCGTGACAACCCTTCTTTATGCAGGAATGCCAAGTGATGTCGCAGATTTTTATATTGCAGACTGTCCGTTTGCTACATTTGAGGATCAGCTCATTCACCGTCTGAAAGAGGATTTTCATCTTCCAAAAACATTTCTTTTGCCGCTTGCAAATACCTTTTTGAAGTGGCGGGATGGTTACTCGATTCATGATGTCTCACCTTTAGCTGTCATGGAACAAATCCATAAACCGGTCCTTTTCATTCACAGTCAATTTGACGACTATATTCCGGTCAAATCCAGTAAACAACTTTATGAGAAAAAAAGCGGGCTGAAAAAACTGTATATCGCTGAAAAAGGCGCGCATGCCATGAGCTATACAGAAAACCGTGAGACTTATAAACAAACTGTGCGGGACTTTCTCAAGGAGATGAAAGAGCAGTATAAAGAAAGCGAACGAGCTTAAACATCGTTCGCTTTTTTCTTACAAAATATCTGTAATATCACTCATATTTTCACTAATAAAAACAATCGCTGCTTCGATCGTATCAAATTCCTTTGTTTCAAAAGTCATTTCATCCTGAAGAAGCCATACATCCTTTTGGAGCGATTCTGTTCCTCCAATGGACCAATGAAGGAGACTGTATGGATGATTTTGATGTAAAAACGATACCCATGTTTTGTTTTGAGCCGTTTGTTGTAAAGATTTCATCATTTGTTTCAAAAATAACGCCACCCTATTTTACTAAAATACTCATTCGCGAAGAAAGTATCTGTGCCGGGCTTTTCAACATTAAAGCCCCAACCTTCTCATCATAATCGATTGTCATCATTTCATCAAAGAAAACCTTTTGTGATGACTGAATATAAACGGGGGTCCCGTTTGTCTCCAACAGTTCACATTCTCCAAACAATTCCTCCATCAGCCAAATGGTTGGAACACCGCTGACAGCGCACCCGCAACCTTCGGTATCATAACGCAACTGGATTTGTTTATCGGGATAGGTTTCTGTTGTTTGGCGAATGACTTGTTTTGCTTGTTCTGTGATCGTAAGTTGCATCATATCATCCTTCGTTTGTTTTTTACGGACATTGTATCACATGATATACCGGTCATGCATTGTTTCCGTTTTCCGCCACCTGAATGAAAGTGAAAACAACTTATTATTTCAATATATCAATATAAAAATAGGATAAAATGACCAGCACTTTGTAACTAACTTAGTTTTGTTAACGTTTTCACTCAAGACCAATCATCCCATATTATATAAGGGATTTTTAAGCTAAAAGGATAAAAAGAGATCATTGATCATTCTATTTTTTTGGGCAAAAAAATAGATAAATTTACACTTCGTTTTTACATATACCTTTTATAGAATAATCGCGTAAGTTAATTTTTATGATGAGGAGGAAAGTTATGAAGAAAATTTTAGGCGTTTTATTGATTTGCCTGATGTCAATTACATCAGTATTTTCCTTTCAGCCTTCAAAAGCTGAGGCTGCTGAGCATAACCCCGTTGTTATGGTACACGGTATTGGTGGTGCCAGCTATAACTTTATGAATATAAAATCATATTTACAATCTCAAGGATGGTCAAGTGATCAGCTTTATGCCATCGATTTCTTTGACAAGACCGGAAACAATATCAATAACGGTCCTAAACTATCACAATTCGTAAAAAACGTATTGAAAGAAACAGGAGCAACAAAAGTAGATATTGTTGCCCACAGTATGGGTGGTGCGAACACTCTTTATTATATTAAAAATTTAGATGGCGGCGATAAAGTAGGGAATGTTGTAACGCTTGGAGGCGCCAATGGTTTGGTCACAAACACAGCTCCATCAGGTACTGATCCAAATCAAAAAATCTCGTACACTTCGATTTACAGTACAGGTGATTTTATAGTATTCAACAGCTTGTCCCACTTGAATGGCGCCAACAATATCAAAATCTCCGGAGTCAGTCATGTCGGTCTTCTGTTTAATAGCAAAGTGAACAACATGATTAAAGATGGTCTTCATTAAGATTGAAACCCTTGAAGAGGACAAGCCCTTTTCAATGGTTGATCTCTAAATCGGTCTCAAATATATCATCACATCGTATTTTAATGATGTTCGAGAACCTTACGAAAATAGGATAATAATTTGTCCATTACTTTGTCAAAAGCATCCTCATCCGTTGGTTGATAAGGAATGCTCTAATTAAAACGGCTCGCTTTCCATACTGGTTTTCGGGCAAAAAATTGATCATTTTACACTTCGCTTTCACATGTTCTTTTATTTTTAGGAGGAGAGTCATGAACCGTCAAAAGTATTTATCCGTTTTACTCATTTGCTTAATGTCTATCGTATCCGTATTTTCCTTTCAACCATCAAAAGCTAAAGCTGCTGAGCATAACCCCGTTGTCATGGTTCATGGGATAGGCGGTGCCAGCTATAATTTTGCAAGTATTAAAGCGTATTTGCAGTCTCAAGGATGGTCAAGCAATCAGCTTTATGCGATTGACTTTTTAGATAAGACGGGGAATAGTTTCACGAATGGACCTGCATTATCGTTATACATTAAAAGTGTATTGAGAAAAACAGGAGCAAAAAAAGTAGATATTGTCGCTCACAGCGCAGGCGGAGCCAACACCCTTTATTATATTAAATATTTAGATGGTAGCGATAAAGTAGGAAATGTTGTAACGCTTGGAGGCGCCAATCGTTTAGTCACAAGTACAGTGCCTCATTCAAATCACAAGATCTTGTATACTTCCATTTACAGTACGGGCGATTTAATTGTTTCCAACTTTCTATCTCACTTGAATGGTGCCAAGAACATCAAATTATGGGGTATTGGTCATATCGGCCTTTTATATAACAATCAAGTGAACAGCTTCATTAAAGGAGGCCTTACCGGCAGCGGGTACTAGGTTTTCAAACCTTGAAGAGACAAGCCTCTTTTTAAAAGGCTTGTCTTTTCCACAATCATAAAAGGACTCTAAATAAACGTGTTCGTTCATTCAGTGTCCATATCCTCCATTATTCCACTATAATTTCAAACACCCTTTGCTCAAGATTATACTTAGCATCCTGAAAGGAAAATTTATAATCATCTGTTTCGGCATCAGGTGAAAGCCATGCTCCATATTTTCTGATGGTCTGGACAATATTTTCAATTTCAGCCGGAGTGAAGTCTCCTATATCGGTGCCTTCGGTTTCAGCAGTATGGCGTATTTTTACGGTAATCAGCATCACTTATAACTCCTTTCACTTGCTGTTTGAACACATCTTAATAACAGCATATTTCTTTTTGTACTAAATCGTGTCTTTACTCTTAGTTTCAGATTATTCGAGTTTTCTTTTTTAAAGACCTAATTTATTGGAAAAGCCGAGAGCACTCATGAAAAAGAACTTTCCAAATCACACTTTTTAAAATTTTTGTTTACAAAACAGGAAATATTTCATAAGATAGTGAAAGTAAATCGTAATCATTACTTTTTGGAGGTTTTTTGATCATGTTATACATAGCGAAACGATTCACCATCCTCATTGTTTTTCTTTTGTTGCTTTCTGCCTGCTCTGCTTCTAACAACGGATCAGTGCGAGAAAATGATAAAAAACTTAACTTTCTTTTCAATATCCCAAGCCAGACTCTTGATCCCCATTTAGATGTTAATTACACGTCTGTTCGTGCAGGTATTAGTGAAACACTTGTAAAAATCACTTCTGATCTCACCATCGAGCCTTGGCTTGCAAAAGATTGGAAAAGTACAGACGGACAAACATGGGTATTTTCAATTAGAGATGATTTGACCTTTCAAAACGGCAAAAAAGCAGATGCTAAAGCTGTTAAAGCATCTTTAGAAAGAGCAATTCACGACAGTAAAGCCATAAAAAATGCATTAAAGGTGAAAGAAATGAAAGCCCAAGGACAAAGGTTGACGATTAAGACAACAGAACCTTTTCCAGAATTCCCTTCTGAACTGGTCCATCCAAACACAGCCATCATCGATGTCAGTGAAACGAATTTCTCACAAAAACCTATTGGAACAGGACCTTTTCAAGTCACTTCATTTGAACCAGGCCATAGAATTGAGCTTGAACGCTATGAAAATTATTGGAATGGTAAACCGAAGCTGAAGCAGGCGACTTTCTCGTTCAATGAAGATGCAAACGCACGTATGTTAGCTTTACAGTCAAAAGACGCAGACATCATTTACAGACCGAGTGTTGAAAACATTGAACATATGGAAAAAGACCCGGCAATTGTTGTTGACTCAGTTCCGAGTCTGCGTGTTCATCAACTGCTCTACAACATGAAGAAGAGCAATTTATCCGAAGTTCATCTTCGACAAGCACTTGATGCTTTACTAAATCGGAAAGAAATTGCAGAAAATATAATGGCCGGGCAGGCTCAGTCGGCTGAAGGACCATTTCTTAAGAAATTCCCGTTTTCTTCCAAAGTCATACAGAAGCCAAGTGGATTAGATGCGGCAAAAGATGAACTGAAGAAAGCAGGCTATCAATTTAAAGATGGCAAAGCTGTTAAAAACGGCAAAGCTTTATCTTTGACTCTTCTTACCTATCAGTCACGTCCAGAACTGCCTTTAATTGCCCAAGTCTTTGAGTCAAACGCAAAACAACTTGGGATATCTATTAAGATTCAACAAGTGGAGAATATTGACGAATATTTGACTGAAAACAAGGATTGGGATTTGGCTACATACAGTGCAATGACCGCACCTAGAGGGGATGCCGGCTATTTTCTGAACACAGCTTATATGCCAGATGGTGCTCTAAACTACAGCGGGGTACACCAGCAATCATTGATCAAGTGGATTGAGGAATTTAACCACACCATTGATAAAGACAAACGAAATCACCTTGCCAAAAAAGCGGCTGATTTTATTCAAAAAGAGACATTGAACTCTTTTATTGTTACTCCGCAAAATATCACGGCATATAGAGATTATGTTTTAAACTGGGAAACGAGCAAAAGCGAGTATTATATGTTGACTAAAGATTTGGATGTGAAAACAGAATGAAACACATAACGAAGCGACTGTTTGAGCTGGTCTTGTTCTTATTTTTACTCTCTTTTATCAGCTTTATTTTTATGAAGGCGGCTCCCGGTGATCCAGTCAAACAAATGCTTCGTGTTGATGATATTGCGGTAACAAATGATCAAATTGAGAGATTTAAAGAAGAAATTGGATTCAACAAACCCGTTTATCTCCAATATTTGGACTGGCTAAAGCAATTTTTCCAATTTGATTTCGGTCATTCCTATACTACCCACAAGCCCGTCATTGATGAGCTTAGTCGCACATTCCCGGAGACATTGCTGTTAAGTATGACATCACTTATCGTCATGCTCTTGATATCTGTGCCAATCGGGACGCTTTCTGCCCTATATCAGGATCGCTGGATCGATCATATCGGCCGAATATTCGCGTTAATCGGCGCTTCGATCCCTAGCTTTTGGCTCGGTTTGATCTTCATTGATCTCTTTTCTGTCAGATTGAATTGGTTGCCTTCAATGGGATCAGGTACAGTTTGGCATTTGATTCTTCCCTCTCTGACACTGGGCATTGCCATGTCTGGCGTCTACGTCCGCTTTGTGCGATCAAGCCTGATTGAGAGTTTGGGTCAAGATTTTATCAGATCAGCTAGAGCCCGCGGAATTAGTGAATTTAAAATCTTTTGGTTTCATGCGTTTCGACACAGCCTTATCCCTGTTATTACGATATTCGGTGTCAGTTTAGGGAGTTTACTTGGAGGAACGGTCATTATAGAAGTACTTTTTGCCTATCCAGGCATCGGTAAACTTGTTGTTGATGCAATTATTCAGCGGGATTACCCAATTATTCAAGGTTATATTCTTTTGATGGGGGTCACCGTCGTTATCATTAATTTATTGATCGACCTTTCTTATCAATTCCTCAATCCTGAGATTCGTTTAAAGGAGGCTGAACGAAAATGAAAAAATCGGTTGTTAATCAAGTGTTGAGCAAACCTCTGCTAATCGGTTTTTTGTTGATACTTTTTCTAGCGCTATTAGCAGGCCCATTATTTGTCCCATTTGATCCGCTTCATACAGATATGACAAATCGGTTGCAGCCGGTAAGCTTTCAGCACTTGCTTGGTACCGATCATTTGGGGAGAGATATCTTTTCGCGTCTGCTGACTGGAGCGAGAGCAACAGTTGGTACAGCCTTTGCTGCAATTTTCATCTCCATCTGTTTAGGTGTTCCTATCGGATTGATCTCCGGATTTTTTGGCGGGAAGCTAGATCGAATCACCATGAGATTGATTGATGCTGTTATGGCTTTTCCTGACTATATTGTCGCTATTGTCTTAAGCGGGTTGCTTGGACCTGGTCTGATGAATTTAATTTTGGCAGTCGTCACTGTCAAATGGGTTAGCTATGCAAGGCTTGTCAGAAGTACCGTGTTTTCTGAAAAACAAAGGGATTATATCGCTTTAGCCAAGTTGGCAGGGCTCAAACCGCTGTCAATTTTAAAAAAACATCTTACTCCTCATATACTTGGACATGTCTCAGTTCTTATGACACTTGATATCGGGAAAACGGTGTTAATGATTGCAGCTCTTTCTTATATCGGATTAGGTGCCCAGCCCCCTCACCCAGAATGGGGAGCGATGCTAAATGAAGGGAGAACTTATTTCTTAAATGCTCCCCTTCTAATGATCGTTCCTGGCCTTGCGATTATGCTCATTGTGTTCATTTCAAACTTATATGGCGATCTTTTAAGAGACCGATTTGACGTCAAGAACAAGAAAGGAGTTTCATAATGCCGATTCTGTCTGTTCAACACTTATCAATCAGCGATCAGCAAAAAGACATTGTTAAAAATGTCTCCTTCTCAATTGATAAAGGTGAATGGTTTGCGTGCCTCGGTGAAAGCGGGAGCGGTAAAAGCCTGACTGCTTCTGCCATCGTCAGGCTGCTCCCTAATCATATCACTGTTTCTTCTGGGAATGTTGTATTTGGAGAGCAAAATCTGCTACAACTCACCCGCAAAGAAATTCAAATGATTCGCGGTAAAGAAATCGCCTGCATTTTCCAAGACTATCAAGGGACATTTACTCCTTTCATGCGGATTGGTAAACAAATTGATGAGATGGTAAAAACCCACACGGATTGGTCTTACAAACAGCGAAAAGATGAAATTCTTCGCTCTTTTAAAGAAATAAACCTACCGGAAACACGGGTGTACGAAAGCTATCCTTTTCAATTGAGCGGCGGTCAATTACAAAGAGCCGCTATCGCTCAGGCATTGGTGCTCAAACCAAAACTCATTATTGCCGATGAGCCGACTACAGCTTTAGACAGCATAACTGCAGCCAATGTTTTAAAACAGCTTGAATTGTTACGTGGCAAAACAAACTGTGCTGTCTTTTTCATCACACATGATTTACGCCTTGTTAAAAGATATGCTGATCGGGCATCGGTCATGCTGAATGGAGAAATTGTTGAAAGCGGCTCAGCCGAAAGCTTAATCAAGCATCCGAAACATGATGTTACAAAGCGCTTATTTTCAGCCATTCCATCGCTTAAAAAACCTGCTGAAACAGGAGTGGTTTCATGAATCAACAAAAGGAGACCATCCTGATGGTCAACAACCTTACAAAACATTATGCTTGCGGTCATAAAGCTGTTGACAATGTCTCTTTTTCTATTCGAAAAGGTGAATGTCTTGGGGTTACTGGAGAGAGCGGCAGCGGAAAAAGCACACTGGCCCGCTGCCTTCTATTGCTCGAAACAATTGACCAGGGCGAGATTCAGCTTCATCATCAACAGATCAGCAGGCTAAACAAACAAGAAGCTCGGCTGCACTGGCTGAAGCTTCAAGCAGTTTTTCAAAATCCCGCTGCAGCATTAAATCCAAAATTAAAGATCATTGATTCTTTAATGGAACCTTTAGATTTTTCTAAAAAAGCAGTGCAAGATGGTGGGCAAAATCGAATCCGTACGGCTGAACACCTTTTGGTTATGGTTGGCCTCTCATCTCACCTCCTTGATCGCTATCCACATGAACTAAGCGGCGGACAGCAACAACGTGTACTGATCGCGCGGGCTATTAGTACCCAACCCGCTGTCATCATATTTGATGAACCAACGGCAAGTCTTGATGTAATTAGTCAAGCAAACATTTTGAGTTTCTTAAAAGATTTGCAAGATCACTTGGGGATGTCATACTTATTTATTTCTCATGATCTTGCCGCTGTTCATTTTCTGAGTCACCGCATCATGGTGATGAAAGACGGGCGGATTGCAGATCATTTTGGAAAAGAAGAGCTGTTTTCTGAAAAAAGACAGCCTTATACAAAAAAACTGCTTCAGGTGTTTGAGGGGGGTTTTTAGTGACTCACAAACACTATCTGGCGATTGCTGTTCCGCTGATCATTTCAACGATTACGACACCTTTATTGGGAGCGGTTGATACAGCGGTCGCTGGACAGCTTTCTTCCTCTGCTTACATGAGCGGGGTTGCAGTCGGAACGATGATTTTTAACACGATGTATTGGCTGTTTGGTTTTTTGCGTGTCAGTACATCGGGGTTTGCCGCCCAATCACTTGGTGCACAAAACAAAATGGAGAGCGTTTTGGCTCTAGCCCGCCCTATTTGTATCGCACTGTTTTGCGGGATATTATTCATCACACTGCAAAAACCGTTTAAAGATTTTTCACTGATGCTGATTCAGCCTGACCAGCACACGGCAGAATTTGCGTCACAATATTTTTCCGTGCGAATTTGGGGTGCCCCTTTCGCTTTAGTCAGCTATTGCATTCTTGGGTGGTTGATGGGGATGTCTCTGATCAAAATGACTTTATTTCTGCAAGTTTCGATGAACATTTTGAATATTGTGCTTGATATCCTTTTTGTTCAAATGATGCATATGGAAGTATCCGGAATCGCAGCGGCTACCGTGATTTCTGAAGTATATGGCTGTTTTATCGGCTGCTGGCTTGTGAAAACAAATGCTGCTATGGGAATAAAACTTCCGTCTCTCAACCTGTTGTTTCACCCTAAACCATTTAAAAAAATAATAGCGGTTAACCGGGATTTATTGATCAGAACATTATGTTTACTAACGGTTTTCAATTTGTTTACAGCAAAAGGTGCCGCTTTTGGTTCTGACGTTTTGGCCGCTAATGCTATATTGCTTCAGATTCATTTTATCATCGCTTATATCTTTGACGGATTTGCCAATGCGTCAAGTATTTTTACCGGAAAAGCCATTGGGAAAATGGATCAATCGCTCTATTCTCGAACGTTTTCTTTATCTATTCAGTGGTCGTTTATTTCTTCAACTATTCTGACCGTCTGTTATTTTTTCTTCAAAGAGGAAATTATTCCTTTATTTACAACACTTGAAACCGTTATAGACATTGCAAAAATATATGATGTGTGGATGCTCTTATTCCCTTTGACCGCTAGCTTCGGATTGATTCTTTATGGAATCTTTACTGGTGCAACCGAGATCGTTCCTGTCAGAAATACGATGATATTAGCTGTTCTTATTTTTTTCGCTGCTTTTTTCACACTTGTACCCATTTTCGGAAACCATGGGTTATGGATGTCTTTTATTTTATTTAGTCTAAGTCGTTCCGTGCTTTTATGGATGGCCATGCCTCGCTTGACTGAACAGGTTTTCGGACGGCATGAGCTGGTTCATGGAATTGGGAAGTTCACGGCTAAGTAAGAACCCGGCTGACGAAAACTGGGTTCTTTGGAATACCCGCAGCCTTCATTCACCAAAGTCAAGTGGTTTTTTCATACGGAGACTGAAGGGATATTGCATGGTTTTTCAATGAAAAAACTATATGTATGATGGGCAAGAAACATTAGAAAACTTACCATGATTCAGGGGGAATGGCGAGACCCCGCAGGAGCAAAGAACGAGCTCCGAGGAAGCTCGCGGTACGCGGTTCATCCATAGACACCCCCTTTTATAAGTACAATTGGATTGAACGATTGGTAAGCTTAAACGGGCGGAAATTGGTAAAGACATTCATCCTGATGAAGCTTGTCTTTTTTAACTCGTGTGTATTGAATGTGAAGGCATCAATATTAGGCTCCCTTGCCTCACTGATATTGTAGCCCATTTGGTCCAAGCTAGGTTCACGTCTTGATCTATTTCAAAACGACCAAGTTTTTCCTTTGCATCACTTTTCATCAATATAGAAAAAAGAGTCTGCCAAAACGTCAGAAAAACTGACTTCTGGGACAGACTCGTTTCAAATGATCATTTCTTTAATTGGTTGATGAAATCATGCAAATGATCTAAAGTACTGATATTTTGGTTGCATTTTTCACTATCATAGCAAATGTAATTACCTCTGTCTGTGTAAGTTTCTTTGCCGCTTTTCACTCTGGACATGAATAATCCGACTTCATCAATTTTATGACATAGCGAACAGACGCCTTTTTTATGACTATGTCTAATGGTTCCATGTATCCCCATCAACTTTCCGTCAACATCCACAATCATGTATTTTCTCCCTGAGCCTGTATCGTTCCAGCCTAAATAGGAATACTCGGTCAACTCGATATTGTCAAGCGCCGGCATCTTTAATTTTTTCACTTTAGGGAACAATTTTTTAACAGTCTTTTCTGTTACTTGTTGAAATGGGATCACGTAAAGTTTCAATCGGGACAAAAATTGTTCAGCTTCCACGCTTTCTTTTATGTCAACCATCCTGCTCAATAAAGCTCTCTGTTCGCTTGTTAGGTCAGGAAATAAATCCACCACTTTTGCTAAAGCACTAGATATTAAAGCCTCGAGAACTGCTGTGTCCTTTACACTCGCATGTCCGAGAACAAGGGTTTGTGTTTGAAATTTAATAAATTGATATTGATCATTTCTGATAAAAACGTCCATATTTTTTGCCAGCTCCTTATTTTTGTGATCTTGAAATAAGGTGCAAAGCCATATTGAGATCAGAAACGATACCATACATTAGGCGATTCGTTTAAAACTTGACCTCATGCAAAGTATCGCCTGCTAAGATCATAGGCTTTGCATGAGACGTTGCAATCCCTGGAAAATAAATATCATTTACCATGGTCATATCACCTCCGAACCATTATCATCATTATAAAATAGGTTTGAATCATATTCAATGTCCACCATATCATCTAACTTTAAAATGAAGGTTTGAGAGGTGTCACTTAAGATTCGCAATTCCCGTTGCAACACATCAACATAATGAATGCACCCGGTCAATTTTTTCAATTCGCCTTTCTGAAAATAAGTAAATTGCAGCGGCCTGTTGTTTTCCATTGCTTCACAAATCACTTCATCAAATTCTTGATATTTTTGTTCATCCAATACCGGTTTTTCTACTTTATCAAGGCTTTCCTGATATTCTCTAAGTAATTTCACATGTTCTGGCAACATCATGGACACCCATTTGATCGTACCTCTGTCTCTCAGCATCCTTCATTCCCTCCTTTCTATGCCTGATGCCCGCCGACAAGTTTTGAACGCAGCCGAGCAGTCCCGGCATTTGTATAAGAAACCGCGTGTAATAGTGCTGTTGAGCCATACCGGTCTCTAATGTTATCCATCACATACCCGAGTGTTCGCTTTTTTTCTTGGTCTGGCCGGAAAAGATCGAGCTGTCTATTCGTATCATCCTGAACATTTGATAGAGAGAGGGAAATTTTCCGAACCGTTTTTCCTTCATAAAAGCGTTCAAACAAGGCAAGGCATGTGTGATAAAGATCTAGTGTGATATTTGAAGGGTTTTCCATTGTTTTGGAACGATAAAATCCCCCTCCAAATTCATCGCGACTGTATTCTATTCCCAGACTGATGGTCCGTCCTGCATGATGGTGATCCCGCGCCCTTTTGGCGACTTCTTCACACATTTCAAGAATGACAGCCTTTACTTCAGCAGGATCTGGATAATCGCGAAGCAAAATCTGACTTTTTCCATAGCTGATCTGCCCCGCCATAATCGGTGCTCCAATTGTTGAGAGGTCAATGCCCCAAGCGTGGTAATACAGCTGGTTCCCCATAAGACCAAATTTTTTTTCAAGGCGTTTGAGATCGTATTGCGCCAACTGACCAACTGTAAAAATGCCCATCCTGTTTAATGTTCTTTCCAATCTAGAGCCGATCCCCCACATTCTTTGGAGCGGAGATAATGGCCAAAGTTTCTTCTTTACATCTTGATAATTCCAAACTGCAATCCCTCTATCCGCTTTTTTCGCTTCAAGATCAAGACACAGCTTCGCCATCAACATATTGGGACCAACCCCAACAGTACAAGGCAGACCAAACTCCCTTTCCATGTCATCTTGAATGTTGGCGGCAATGATTTGCGCATCTCCCCACATATTTTCAACACCATCAACTTGAATAAAGCTTTCATCAACACTGTACGTATGAATCGCATGATGGGGTACATAACGACCAAACAGCCGGGTCAGCTCTTTTGATACACGGATAAAGACAGCCATCCTTGGATTAACGAGCTGGATGCGCGGATCATCGGGTAGCTGAAACAACCTTGTCCCCGTCTGAATGCCAAATTCCTTTTTAAGAGCTGGAGAAGCGGCTAAAACAATGCTTCCCTGCCGCTCTGTATTCCCAACAACCGCCAAGAAACAGGTCATTGGATCAAGCCCAAGCAAAACTGCAGCACAGCTTGCATAAAAACTTCGCATATCAACACATAAAATCGACCGCACCGGATATTGACTGTAATCTATCATCTTCTCCTCCACAAAAAGAACTGATGTTCGTTTACTAGTGTATGATTACTATACTCCGAATATACGTTCTATTTCTAGGTGTAAATTTATCCATGGAAAATCTCCCTAAAAGGATTAAAAAACACCTTCTATTGAAAGAAGGTGACATGGTATAATATCCTAAATCAGAATGCAGTCTCTTTAAGCTAAAAGGAGCAAACAAAATGGACGAGAAACTAATTGAAAAAATGCTAGGACAAACTCTACGCCAATACGGTCGACATGTTGAAATCGATCCGGTCAGCCCCCATGAAAAACAACTGCTGAAGCTGGCATTAACAGAAAAGCGGCTCAAGGAGCCTGCCGAAGATCTGCATGCCCATATTGAAGATGTGATCTATGATTATGTTACAAATCAAGGATTATTTTCATAATAGAAGAAACATTATCTCACTAACACAAATGTTGAAAGTGGTGCAACAGTGATGTGACTTCCTTTTATAACACCTATCGTCTTCGTTCCGGCATGTTGACCATCGACTAACAGTTTCCATGCTCCATCTACAGGTAACGGAATGACCTTAGATTGCTTATTTGCGTTGTGAATCACAGCAATTTCGTTTGCTTTGTCTCGATTTGCTTTTGCATGTAAGGTATACGCTACTACATTAGCGGGTGCATCGAGAAATTGCAGATTTCGCTGAATCGCTTTTGCATTTGTCATTCGAAATGACGAGTATTTTTTTCTGAGAGCAATCAAACCTTTCATATAGTCCACCTCTCGACTGAAAGTAGCTCGGCGCTTCCAATCTAATTGATTAACTGAATCTGGTGATCGATAGCTGTTATGATCTCCGCCTTTCGTTCTCATAAACTCTTGCCCCGCATGAATAAATTGAATTCCCTGCGATGTTAAAACAATTGATGAAGCAAGCTTGTGCATTTGTTTTCTAGTTTGTTCTGAATCGTTTGGATTTGTTAATTGAAGCTTATCCCACAGTGTATGATTATCATGAGCTTCAACATATGTGACGACTTGATCGGGATCTTCATATGTTGCAATCGAGCGATCATAATCTATTCCGGCGGCTATACTTTGTTGGATCAGCTTTTCCTGTCCCTGCTTTCCGTTGACAAATCCATTGTCATCATCAAAAAATACGCTTCCCTTGAGACCATCTCGGATTCGGTCATTAAAATGAGCAATCCGTTTCATATGTTGGGCATTTTTCTGATTGGCTTTTTGTTCTGGTGTTAGCTCAGTTGCTAAATCCCAGCCTTCTCCTAATGTGAGAATGGAACGGTCAATGTGAGTCAGCTTTTTTCTTACTTGATTCATCGTCTTTGTATCGTGAATGCCCATCAGGTCAAAGCGAAATCCATCGATATGGTACTCTTTTGCCCAATACGTTACAGAATCAACAATGAACTTTCGAACCATGTTTCGTTCAGAAGCCGTATCATTTCCAACACCAGTCCCGTTTGATAAGCTTCCATCTTCTTTGTAACGGAAAAAGTAACCTGGCACTAATTGATCAAAACTGTGTTCACTGACTGCGTACACATGGTTATAGACAACATCCATGACAATCCGAAGTTGGTGGTCGTGAAGGGTTTGAACCATTTGTTTTAACTCCTTAATTCTTGTTTTCGGTTCATAAGGATTTGTAGAATAAGACCCTTCTGGAACATTATAGTTTTGCGGATCATACCCCCAGTTAAACTGTGGTTCATTTAGTTTGGTTTCATCAACTGTACGGTAATCATAGATAGGCAGGAATTGAACATGGGTAACACCTAAATCTTTTATATGGCTTAACCCTGTTTTTACCCCCTTTGGACCTTTCGTATTCCATTCTGTTACACCTAGGAATTTTCCTTGATGTTTAATACCGCTTTCTTTTTGAGAGGATAAATCTCGAACGTGAAGCTCATAAATAATCGAATCTTCTGGATTCTTTAACTTCGGCCTTTGTTTCGTCCATCTTTGAGGATTTGTTTTCGCTAAATCAACAACAACCCCCCGCTGTCCATTTACAGTTGTTGCTCGCACATATGGATCAACGGCTTCGTTCCACTGATCTCCAATTTTCACTTTATACGTGTAAATTTGCTCATCATGATTCCCTTTTAATACAGTTTTCCATGTCCCTCTTTTACTTTTTTTCATCGGTATTTCTTTCATAGCCGGCCCATTCCATGATCGATAAAGAACTAGTTTCGCCTCGCTTGCTGTCGGAGCCCAGACACGAAACTTTGTTTTTGCTTTAGTGTACGTATTTCCTAAATCATGACCTTTATAATAAAATTTTTGATCAAATTTTTTCGTACGGACGATCTGACCGTGAGCAACTATAGCAGATCCATACCCTGTTTTCTTTACTTTATACGTTTTCGCCACATCAAGAGGCTGTTTTGTGATCACTTTAACTTTATTCGTAACAGCGCTTTCATTTCGTTGGTAGGGAATCACTTTGGCAATTTGAACCCCGTCAATTTTGATGTGCCGGAAGTCTTTTTCGCAATTAAAAGGTACGTTTGTTTCTAATGTAATTTGTTGAAATGTATCCATTGATGCTTTTGTAATTTTTCGAGTCGTGTCTGCATCACCTTCTTCATCATAAACCTGGGGCTTTCCTTGAACGATCCATATTTCTACACCGCCATCTTTCTTAATGTTTGTGATGAAACGATCCCCTCCATCTCGTTCTGCCCATTCATTTTTAGCAGTCGATTTTCGGACGATAAAACCGATTTTTTCAAAAAGGTCGCCATTTTCGTTGCTGATTGTATAAGTTGCTCGCTTGCCAAAAGCAGTTGTTTCAGTAAATTTAACTTGTTTTCCCTTGCTTCCTTTTTCAGGCCATGTCCAAATGTTCCAACCTTGATAATCTCCATTGTAGCGATGATAATTGATCGTAACATTGACTTTCCCATACTTTGGAACGTCACGATATTCTCCATCAGGTGGTGATGTATACGTCTGTTTATCTCCCCCTTTTACCCATACTTCTCCTTCTCCGTTCACAATTTGAATGAAGCGGTCTCCTCCATCCTTTTCCCATGACTCTGTACGGACGATAAATCCTACTTTATCATAATTTCCAGGCAACTCGATTTCTGCTACTTTTCCAAAAGCATCTTCATCCGTAAAAGTGTAAGCCTTTCCCTCTCCTCCTTCAGGAAAAACCCACAATCCCCACTCCTTTGTATCGTTTACAGCAGGCTGATAATGGATGATGACCTTTGTCGCCCCTAGACCAGATGCAAACGATTGCATAAACGGACTAAAAAAAGTGCTTTCTAATAACAATAGAGCAGTTAGCACCATAAAACAACGAGATTTCAATCAAAACCCTCCCTTAAAATAGTTGTGTACAATTTCTACTATAACTATATTTGTAAGCGTTAACATAAGGAATTTTTACTATTTTGTGTCAACAAATAAAGACCAACTTTATCTACTTATATTAAAAAATGTCTATTCATGACCAATTGTTTCCTGTATGATAATATCGTAAATATATAATGGTCGGGGGAGTTCATCATGAAACCAAACTGGAAAGATATACATCCGCTTAGCTGGACCATTATTATCGGAACAGTATTCGGGCGGATGGGAACGACAATGAGCATTCCTTTTTTAGCGATTTATTTAACACAAGTCAAAGGTGCTTCTGCCGCTTTTGCGGGAGCTGTGATTGCGACAAGTTCGCTGATCGGGCTTGCAGCAAGTTTTTATGGAGGATACTTATCAGACCGATTTGGACGGAAAGCAATGATGCTGCTGTCGATTTTTGTCTGGGTACTGGTGTTTGTAGGCTTTGCACTTGCTGATCATGTCTGGACTTTCTTTTTGATGAACGCCCTCAACGGATTGTGCCGGGCCCTTTTTGAACCAACTTCAAGAGCGTTGCTGTCAGATGTATCCAAACCTGAGACACGACTTTTTGTGTACAACCTCAGATATACAGCGATCAATCTTGGTGTTGTCTTTGGTCCGCTGTTAGGGCTCTACCTTGGTTCTTCAAAAACGACATTGCCGTTTTTGATTGCAGCTATCACTTATCTTATGTATGGGATCATGCTTGTGATTCAATTTAAAAAACATGACATACCGAAGCCTGAAATCAACAAGTGTATTCAAGTACAAGATGCCTTCAAAGTGACAAAATCAGACCGTGTCTTTTTGATTACATTGATTGGTACAACTCTTTGTGTGTTCGGCTATTCCCATTTCTCCTCAACGCTTGCTCAGTACATGGCGGCAAGTCCATTCATTGAGGATGGGACAAAGCTATTCGGGATCATACTAACATTAAATGCGGTAGTCGTGTTAACTATTCAGTATCCGATCGTCCATATTGCCAAACGATTTTCTCCCCTTATATCATTAATTATAGGAGATATTTTAATCAGTATCAGTCTGTTTAGCCTCTCATTTTTCCATCATCTATTATCGATTGTCATCATTGTTGTATTGTTTACAATCGGGGAAGTGTTGTTGTTTTCGATGATGGATGTATTGGTTGACCAAATTGCGCGTCCTGAACTAAAAGGGACTTACTTTGGAGCGATAGGTTTCAATCAGCTAGGAAATGTTATCGGTCCATGGATAGGTGGAATGCTGCTGGATGCTTTTGGAGCAGAGAAACCGTTTATCACCTTTTCAGTCTTGGCTATTGTCACCATTTGCGGAGTGCCTTTCTTATTTACAGCCTTCCATAAAGTTAGAATAGCGGAAACTGCAAAAGTAACTACCCATTCAGAAAAAACATTTTGAACTACCCCCACTTATCGACCTTGCAGTCTGATTGAAGTGGGAGATTCTTGGGAACAGAGCGTACTTGTTGACGTATTTCTTTGCCAACAGAGGTTTCTCTTATTGACCAAGCTATCCCCGTAGATTCCTACGGTTCTATATTTAATCCAAAACTAAGGTTCTTAAGCCTTCGGCTAGGATATTTTTGCTGGCATTTATATCTCTATCGTGATGTTCATAACAAACAGGACAAGTCCAATTTCTTATTTCAAGAGTTTTCTTGCCATCTTGATGTCCACAATCGGAACATATTTGACTAGACGGAAACCATCTGCTTATTTTTACGATTGTTTTACCGTGCCATTTCGCTTTGTATTCTAATTTCGATACAAAAGCAGACCATGACACATCAGAGATTGATTTTGCTAACTTATGATTGCGTAACATTCCTTTAGGATTCAAGTCTTCGATACAGACAATATCGTGGTTTTTGATTATTTCTGTACTTAACTTATTAAGGAAATCGTCACGTTGGTTCATTACTCTTTCGTGTAATCTAGCAACTTTACGTTTTTGCTTCTGATAGTTTTTTGCATCAAGAAGGTGAATACCATGGTTTTTAGCATTTAATGCACGTCTTGAAAGCTTTCGCTGTTCACGTTTTAGTTTCTTTTCCATTTTTAATGTGAACTTATTATTGTCAATCTTACGACCATCAGAAAGAATGGCAAAGTCAGTGATACCTAAGTCTATACCAATAGATGAATCCGTTTTCTCCAATGGTTGTACTTCTGTTTCGGCTAGAATGGATACAAAGTATTTGCCACTAGGATTTCGTCTAACAGTAGCATTAAGGATACGACCATGTACTTCACGACTTTTGGCAAAGCGAACAAGACCAAGTTTCGGCAATTTGATTTTGCTGTCTACAATAGCAATGTTGTGATTTGTTTCTTTAGTCGTGTAGGATTGTACGTCATTCTTTTTAGACTTGAAGCGTGGTGCTTTATTTTGTTTCTTGAAGAATCGTGTATATGAATCAGCAAGGTTTTTCAGTGAGGATTGAAGGGCAATGCTATCAACTTCTTTTAGCCATACGAATTCCTTTTTCAATTTTGTTAATTCAGCAGAACAAGAATGATAAGTTAATCCTTTGCCTGTTTCTTTGTATGTATTATTCCATTGCCCTAAAAATCGATTGAATACGAAACGACTACATCCGATTGTTTTAGCAATTAAAATTTCCTGTTCTTTAGTTGGATAGATGCGGAATTTGTATGCCTTGTTGACTAACATTGTTTTCACCTCATTTCATTCCTTGATTTTCAATATATTTCTTAACTACATTGATGGGGGAACCGCCAGTTGTTAGTAAGCCAAAACTTCTTGACCAAAACATTTCTTTCCACAGCTTTTTTCTAACCTGCGGAAAACCTTTTTTGATTCATCGTGAACTAGCACTTTTATAAGCATTGATGAACTTTGATAATTCAGTGTTAGGATGTGCTTTGAACAGGATGTGAACATGGTCTTTATCATGATTCCACTCAACTAGAGAGATATTGTATTTCTCGCCTAGCTTTACAAACATATCCTTAGCATAGTCAGATACTTTATCATCAAAGACTTCTCTACGATATTGATAATACATTGAGAATACTGAATGATTATTACTGTCTAATTTCATTGTAACATCAGCTTTATCTTATATAAGACTGTATCCTTAAGGTAAACAAAATAGCCTTTAGGCTATCGCCGAACCGACATTCATCTCCCACCTATCGTTTGGTTTCGCCCTTCACACGACTGAGGAGGGAGTCTTCTGTCGGAAAACGATAAAATCGCTGGATTTGCTCGCTTTCCCCGAGCTCTTGCGGGGTCTTGCCTAGCTTGCTGTTCCCGCAGGAGTCTCGCTATTTTCATTTGTCCATGTTGATAAACAATTTGGCTCTTTTCATTTCAATCACATGGTGCTACAAGTTCAACTTTGATACGGTCAGGATCTTCAGCATACAATGCATAATGTTCACTCCCGCCGGCAAACGGGTGTCTGTCTTCATACAAAATCTTGTCACCCTGTTTGCGGAGTTGCTCTGTAATGTCATCGACTTGCGCTCTTGATGACGCACAAAAAGCGATGTGGTTTAAACCAACCCGACACCGATGGTAACTCGCTTCCAAAAACCTCTCTTCCGCCTGAACTAAGACAAGGTAAGCATCATTTGCTTTCCAACTGATTCCGTTTTCCCAATCTTGATAAACCTCATAGCCAAGTTCACCGAGAAACCATCCCCAAAACCGCTTTGACCTGGCTAAATCTGAAACATACAATTCAATATGGTGAATCACTGTTTTTTTCTCCCCTCTATACCCGTCTGACTAGAATCTCTTCAACTTTGTGGCCGTCTCCTTTTTTCAAAATTAAATCTGAACGAAATTTAGTAGGCAAAATGTTTTCATACAGGTTTGGACGATTAACCGTCTCCCAAACTGATCTCGCCATCTCATCAGCTTCAGCATCTGTCAGATCCCTAAATTGATGGAAATATGAAGTCGGGTCTTGAAAGGCCGTCTTCCTGAGGATTCGGAAACGCTCGAGATACCATTTCATGATCAACTCTTCATCTGCATCTACATAAATAGAAAAATCAAAAAAGTCGGATACGAAAACACGTGGCTTTGTCCGGTCATCTTCAATCGTGGGTGTTTGCAAGACATTCACACCTTCAATCAACACGATATCAGCTTGCTCAATCGTTTCATAAACACCTTCAAGTCTGTCATACGTTAAATGAGAATAGACTGGTGCTTTGACCATTTCCTTACCTGATTTTAAATCGTTTAAAAACTCAAGCAATGCCTTGACATCATAACTTTCTGGAAACCCTTTTCTCGACATGATTCGTTTTTCTTGAAGAACTGCATTGGGATACAGAAAACCATCAGTTGTGATAAGACTGACTTTCAACTGCTCCTTTAACCGAGAAAGCACTGCCTGTAGGATCCGGGCTGTCGTACTTTTCCCGACTGCCACGCTTCCGGCTATTCCGATGATAAACGGAATGTTGGTTGTTTGAGAATGGTTTAAAAAACCGTTTACCTCTTGATTCCGCTGATATTGGAAAGTCCTGTAGAGATGAAGAAGCCGTGCCAGTGGAATGTAAATCGTTCGAACTTCTTCTAAAGACAAATAATCATTTAATCCTTTAAGCTGTTTGGTTTCCTCTTCTGTTATCGCAACTGATAGGTGCCCGCTTAATCTCGCCCAGGCAACACGAGTATGATGAGTATATAATGTTTGCAAATTGATCTCCTGGTTCTTCATATGGCACACCTTCCCTCTAATCTAGTCTAGTCATTGGCTTTCCAAAGAAGAGCATCTTGTTCAAGTTGTTTAACAAACTTATCTTTTCCATCCATGTAAGCTTCGATATCATAAGGAAACTGCTTTGCAAGTCGTGCTTTTAAACAACCATATTTTTCAGCTTGCTCAGGGTGCACTCGCAAATAATCCCTAACCGCTATATGGCGCTCAATCTCCCCATCGTGATCAAATTGAAACATATGGACATGGTGGGTCCGATTCTTTCCGCCTTTCTGGAATCCCCGCTTCTCCTAGAGATTCATAACCAAGCTGAATCATTTCCTCCCTGAATGATTCGGCCTTTTCGATATTTTTAACAACAGGTGTTTCGCTACAAGTCCAAGGTACAGAAGTGCTATCAATATGATGAATATCAATACACTCATCATCAAAAACAGCCTTCAATGCTCGTGCTTCTTCCTCAAACATACCGGGTCATTGTTCATCATAAACAGTTACGATGTCATTCATATTCATCCCCCTTATCTTTCTCTCAACATACTTATTTTATCAAAAATATCATTTTCCTTAAATTTTTTCCAACATAATAGAATCACTGTCTGTGGATGCTGACAAATAGATTTTGGGTGATCAGAACTTATTCAATGTGAAAGAAAATCGTTTTTTCGCGAGAGGCAGAAGGAGGTTTGAGGGAAATGGACTTTAAAGTGCTGCTCAGGCAGCACTTTGTTCTCGATCCCTAATTTCAAATGATCAGCTGATAAACAAGCTCTAATTCCAACAGCTCGATCCCCCTCTTTTTCATGAGATTCTGAATGACGACGAGCACCCGAATGTATCATATAGTAGATAGCATATTTAGCCCTTCAGTGTTTGCTTGATCATATGAAGTATATGTTCTTGTTGGTGATGAATATAAAAATGATTACCGGGAAAATCATAATATTCAAAATGGCCAGCAGTATGATTTTCCCATTCTAGAATATCGTTTAAATCTATCTCATCGTCTATTCCGTTTAAAATGGTAATATCACAGTCGATGTTGATATCTCTTTCCTTATATAGATATGTTTCCACCATCTTAAAATCGCTTTTCAACAATGGTAGAAACAGTGCAAACAGCTCTTCATGATCAATCAGTTCTTCCGGTGTTCCGCCAAGATCTTTAATTTTTTTCTTAAAGAGAGGATCTGGCAAAGTATGCAGTATTTCTTTTCTTTGGATTCGATGAGGGGCCTTAAAGCCAGAAAAAAAGATATGCAACGGTTTTTTCAGGTTGGCTTCACAGATTTTATAATACAGCTCATATGCTAAAAGGCTGCCCATACTATGTCCAAAAATAGCATAATCCCTATTTTTTATGTTGCTCTGGACTTGTTCAAAAATATCTTGAACCGCTTCTTCTAAGTTTTCATAGAATGCTTCATGATATCTTGCCCCTCTTCCTTTTAGCTTGATTGGATAAATATCAATATTGGAATCTAAGTGATTTTTCCATGAATAAAATATTGATTCAGATCCCCCTGCATATGGAAGGCAAAACATAATCATTAACCTGATTCACCTCATAAATCTTGTTATTTTTTATAAAAAGCACTTCGCCCAATTCTTTCAACTAGTGAAGGAAACACCTGATAAAGTTTACTAACCCCATTCATCCAGATAGGAAGGTTGATTTCGCGTTTATTTGTCATCATGATAGAAACAATCTTCTGAGCCACTTGATCAGGATCTAGCATCCATTTACCAACACTTTTCACATATTCACCATTTTGATCAGCCAATTTGAAAAAATCGGTTTTAATCGGACCTGGATTAACAGTCGTTACCTTTACACCTGTTTCGACAAGCTCCATTCTTAGACTGTTTGAATAGCCGAGAACCGCATGTTTTGTTGCTGCATAAAGGCTTGACTTCGGTGTCGAGATTTTGCCAGCTTGTGAAGCAATATTGATGATATGCCCGCTCTTTTTCGCTATCATATCCGGCAGTACGGCCCTTGTCCAGGTGATCAGACCAAAAACGTTTACTTCAAACATCGATTTCATATCTTCTAAAGACGTTTCAAGGGCTAGTTCAAAAAGGCCAAAACCAGCATTGTTCACAAGGATATCAACTGGACCGACTGTTTGGAAAACCGCGTCAATTTCTTCTGTTTGACTCATATCGAAAACAATGATGTGACACTCCACATGACATTCAGCCAAAATTTTTTGTTTGACTGCTTCTAATCGGTCTTTTCTACGTCCTGTGAGAATAACATCTGCTCCTTCTTTGGCAGAAAAATAAGCGATTCGTTCACCTAATCCACCAGAAGCTCCAGTAATCAGGATTTTTTTATGTTGTAGTCTTTTGGACATATTCTATCCCTGCCTTGAATGATAATAATAAATTCCATTGATTTCTTCACTGATGATGCGGTTACACGCTTGCAAATAATCGAGTTGGCCGACTGTTTCAGACATGGTCAAAAACAATTCTTTTTCGTAGACTGTTGGAAATAATTTCTGACAGATGGCAAATGCAGTATGAGTTTTTTCCGAGAGTATGTCATAGACCTCTTCAGCTCTGTTTTGTTGTTTTTCTAATCGTCTTATGATTAGTTCTTGAATACCCGTAATCTGCCCGCCATGACCTGGAAAAATCACCTTTAAAGGTAGCTCTGAAAGACGGTTGATTGATGCGAGATAATCCAAAAGCGGCAAAGGACGCTTTTCCCCTTGTTGGGGCACTTCTAATAAAGGATTTGATGAGGATGTTTTTAACAGCAAATCTCCGCCGATCAACCTTTCACTTTTCTCGTGATAAAGAACAATATGAGATGTAGCATGTCCAGGTGTTTCAAGCACAGTCCATCCTTCAAGACCGTCAATCTGATCATTTTCCTTGATTGTTTGCGTTAAAGAACGTTGGCAAGAAAGCCGGTAAGACCGTTCTACTGTACGACTTGATATCATATGGTGTGGTACTCCAAGCTGCCCAAATAAATATGTAAAAAAAGCAGACTGTTTCTTAATAAAGTCTGGATTCTGACTGATATATGGTTCATTATACATATGTCCGATAATCTTGACACTGTCTGGAAATTCGTCTAATAATCCAACATGGTCAGCGTGATGGTGTGTCAATACAACTTGGTCAATATCGTCTAAAGTCAGCCGATACTCAGCAAGACTGTTCTTTAACATTGCGGAGGCTGCTTCTGTTTTTGGACCGACATCTATTAAAGTCAGTGCCTCTCCTTTCACTAAGTAAATGTTGACATCGCCAATGGCAAATGGTGTCGGTATTGAAATAGGAATGATCTTTTCATGTTTGAACATTTTCTTCTCCTTTTGATGAAAAATGATGTTGATCATATTTTACCTTTTTCTCCCGAGCCATTTCCACCTAAGAGCCTCTTGTCCAATACCCCACAATATATTACGTGCGATAGTTAAACGATCTTAATGGTGCAAACATTAAACATATCAATACGCAGACTAGCCTTGAAAAAACCCATCATCTGTCTGCCTTTAATGGAATACTGTAAGGTAGTTCTGTTATATAATCTTCAATTTGTTTTACTGACGGCTTTTCTGAACCAGAACTATCCATAAATAGTGAGGGCACTGTATTGAATTCGATATATTTTTTGTAGAAACAATGACCTACTTTTTTATAATAAATCTTTATCACAACAGCCAAGCAGTTGTTTTTCATAAACAAGATACTTGCCATCTTCATCTGATTTAGCCTCCACAGCTCCAAAATTATTCCACCATATATATAAAACAATTAGTAACAAGTAAGGAAACTTTCGTTTTAATAGTTGAGAAATAAAAAATGGAATCAGTAACGAAACGATCATCATAACAGTTAAATCAAGGTTTATTCCGCTTACTACATAGAGTCCGGAGGCTCTCACGATTAAGTACACAAAAGATACAGCAATGGTCACTATTAATCCAATTAGATTTACTTTCATCATATCTTCCTTTTTAATCGTTTATTAAGTTTCGTAGAAATCGTACGCCATTTATTGTAAACGATCAAATAAAATGAGTGATTATTAACCAGTTCAATTGATAAATGTAATTTTCCGTTAGCTACATATTCAGCCGTTAAACGAACGAATGATGTTGACTTTTATTAGTCTCCCGTAGCATAATGAGATTTAATACTGTGAAGAGGAATAGTAAAAAATCTAAACATTCCCTCAATGCGAAACCTTTTCGTCCTTTAAGCAGGAAGAAAGGTTTTTTATGTTTGATAGAAGGAGGAACTGATGTGAAACGAATTGTATTTATCGGAGCTGGCTCAATGGCAGAATCGATGATAAAGGGACTTATCAAAAGCGGCACACTAACACCTAAGCAGATTACGGCTACAAATAAGTCCAATAAAGCCCGCTTGAAGGAACTTCACGATGCATATGAAATCAATACGGAACAAGATATAGGTCAAGCAATGGCTCAATTTGATACAATCGTGCTTGCGGTAAAACCGAAAGATGCGGCGGAAAGCATTGAGAAGATCCAGCCTTATTTGCATAAAGATCAGCTGATCATTTCGATTCTTGCTGGTATTTCGATTGATGCCATTCAACACTTTACTCGCAAAAAACTGCCAATTGTCAGGGCGATGCCGAATACATCAGCTTCCATCCAAAAATCTGCGACAGCCTTTGCGGCTGGTCCCTATGTCACAGAAGAGCAAATTGATGAAGTCACCCATCTCTTTCACACGATCGGCAGTGTGACAATGGTTGAAGAAACAGCTCTTGATGCAGTTACAGCAGTTGCTGGAAGCGGCCCGGCTTTTGTCTATCGATTTGTCGAAGCTCTAGAAAAATCAGCTCGGGAACTTGGGCTTGAGGAATTAACAGCCAAACAGTTAATCATCGATATGATCATTGGAGCGGCGCAAATGCTTGAAAGCGGAAAAGAGCCCGCTTTATTGCGAAAAGAAATCACAAGTCCCGGAGGTACAACAGAAGCCGGAATCCGTGTCTTACATGAGCTTCAATTTGAAAAAGCAGTCATCACTTGTGTGAAGGAAGCGGCAAAGCGTTCAGCAGAAATGAGAGAACAGTTAACTGCTAAATAACAAAAAGTTTACGGTGAACATGAAGCTCTCCGTAAACTTTTTTTCTTATGCTAACAATCTGTGGATCGCAAACTCAAGCAAATGAGGTAATGTTCCAAAAGAATAAGGTAAATGAAGACGTTCCGTCCATTTATGCGGATCTTTTCCGAAAGGTCCGATATTGATAACTGGAACAAATAATGTGTTTTCCTGGTCTGTTGGAAGAGAATAGCCCCGGCTAAAAAGCGGCATGTTAGCTGTATATTCATCAAGCGATTGTTTACTAAGTTGAAAGTAACTCAAATCAGAAAGACCAGGGAAGTACTGAACTTCATTGAACTCAATTCCATATTGGTGTCTTGCAAATTCCCCTAAATGATCAATCGTCTTCTTAATCAATGGATCTCCTTTTGAAGAAACAGCTGGATAAAATGGCGGACTGTAAAATAGCACAATCATTGGTGCATCATCTTTGCAAAGTGAAACTAGTTCAGCAACAATCTTCGTTGAAAAATCGCGATCGCCAAGCTCTCCTCTGTTAGCAATGGCAAAATTGACAATCCGCTCTACCTCAGCCTTTCCAACCTTGTCTTGTGCTCTGTCCCATAGTTCTTCAAAAGCCAATACACGAATATGCCGTTTAATTGGAGTAAAGTTGCCAAACCGCTGATAATCAACAGTTTTTTCTTCAACAATGGTTTGAACATGAATGGCTGCTTGTTTTGCGGTGTTTAACAGCATCTGATGCAGTTCAGCCGCCGATCGTTTCATTGTCAGCACATTAAATAATGATACTGCCATATGTGGAGTCTGAACAGAGTATTTTTCCTTCAGATCCTTTTGCATAAGATTGACTGGAGGAGGCGTCATTTCTCCATCAACAGCTTCACAATAATCGGCATTTAATTCAAGGAGTCGGTTTATTTCGGATACCATTAAATTTGCATTCAAACCAGAAAAAGGCTCACCTGCATGGGTCTCAATCCCTTTGCAAAAAAAGCCGGGAAGTACTTTGCCGATACTCCCTGAATAAACATACTGCCCAGGATCTCCAGGATATTTTTCAAACATCGGCTCACCATTCAAACAAGCCTTAAATGTAAGATCATAGTCTTCTTCTAAACCTTTTAAGACAGGAATCGCTTCAATCATCCCTTGTGAATTGACTTCTTCATCAGGTACAGTGATCAAGAGAAGATTCCCATCAAACTCTCCGTTCATTGCTCGCTCAAGCATGGAAAACTGGACAGTAAGACCGGCTTTCATATCCATGCTGCCTCTGCCAAACAACCACTCCCCACTTTCTAAATCTTGTTTTGCTCGTTCAGGTAGCAACTCCTTTTTTTCCAGCAACGAATTCAGCAACTCTAAAGGTTTGCAAGCCATTCGTTTAAATTCTCCATAGTCTGATGTATCGACAACATCAAAGTGGCTGAGCAATAACACCGTATTTTTTTTCGCCGGTTTTTTCACAAGAGCTGTCAAGAAATAGCGACCATCTTTCATTGGATGGAGTTTCAAATGATCAGGGTGTTTTTGAAAGTACGAACGCTCTTTTAATAAATGATACATATATTCCGCAAGCGCTACTTCGTCAGTCGTACCTGATACACTTTCATGTTGAATGAGAGAAATTAACAACTGTTTCAATTCTTCCTTCGTCTGCCATTTCATTTTGTAATCCCTCTTTTTCTGTAAAATTATAGGATAATTAATATAGTCAGCCTTATTGTACTGCAGTTTCTTTCATTTGAATATCATTTGAGCAGTTTATATGACGAGGTTTTTCAAGATTGATATAATCAACTAGAAAACTTACGGGAGGCGAAATAAATTGACTGAACGAAAACTGTTTACACCGTTGGACATAAAAGGAGTTACACTAAAAAACCGAATTGTGATGTCACCGATGTGTATGTATTCTTCCCATGATAAGGATGGCAAGATACAGCCATTTCATTTCACACATTATTTATCACGTGCCATTGGTCAAGTCGGACTCATTATGATTGAAGCTACCGCTGTCACACCAGAGGGACGGATTTCTGATCAAGATTTAGGGATCTGGAATGATGAACATATGAAAGGTTTATCTATGTTAACATCACAAATTCAATCATATGGCAGCCGAACAGCAATCCAACTGGCGCATGCCGGGAGAAAAGCTGAAGTAGATGGTAAGATCTTTGGGCCTTCTGCGATTCCTTTTGATGAAAACTCCAGAACCCCTATCGAAATGACGAAAGAAGATATTAAAGAAACGGTCCAAGCCTTTCAAACAGGTGCTAAAAGAGCGAAAGCAGCCGGATTTGATATCATTGAAATTCATGGAGCGCACGGATATTTAATCAACGAATTTTTATCTCCGCTTTCTAATCAGCGTGAAGATGAGTATGGCGGATCAGCAGAAAACCGCTACCGGTTGCTTCGAGAAGTGATAGATTCTGTAAAACAAGTATGGGATGGTCCTTTATTTGTAAGGGTTTCAGCTTCTGATTATAAGAAAAACGGACTCAATGTTTCCGATTATGTCGTCTTTAGCACATGGATGAAAGAACAAGGTGTCGATCTGATCGATGTCAGTTCAGGTGCAGTCGTACCAGCAGACATGAAGATCTTCCCAGGATACCAGGTCGATTTTGCCGATACGATCCGCGCCCAAGCCAGCATTCAAACAGGTGCTGTCGGACTGATTACAAATGGTTTACAGGCGGAAGAAATCCTTCAAAATGGTCGAGCTGACCTTATCTTTGTTGGAAGGGAATTGTTAAGAGACCCGTATTGGCCAAAAACAGCGGCGAAACAGTTGCATACAGAAATCGAAGGACCTGGTCAATACAGTAGAGCATGGTCTTAAACGACTGATAAAAAATTTTCACTCTTTAGAAACGATCAACCTTGTTCATGCGTCATTCGTAATAGAATAACATTTATAGAGAGAGGATGACCTCCATGAATCAAGGTTTAACAGAGCAGACCTATACAGTTGATGGTTGTACATTTTATACAAAGCATCGGAAAGGGAAAAAGAACGCCACTATTATTTTTGAAGCAGGTTATGCTACTTCCTCAGAAACATGGGAGCCCATTTTACATGATATAGATGAAGATCTCGGTCTTTTTGTTTATGACCGTGCAGGTCTTGGAAATAGCCAAACAAGCAACAAAATCAGAACGGCTGACCAAATGGTGAAAGATTTAATAGCACTTCTCCATGTAGCAAAAGTAAAACCTCCCTATATTTTTGTTGCCCATTCCTTCGGTGCGATTATAGCAAGACTATTTGCCAGCCTTTACAGCGATGAGATTATCGGTCTCGTTCTGCTTGATCCAGCTTGTGAAGAACAGGAAGAAAAAGTGTTGCCGCACTTGCCAAAAGAAGCACAGCAAGACTATTTCAAACAGTTCGCCCTTGAAACGTCACACAAGCTATTTCAACAAAGTCTGTACACGTTAAAACAGAAACAAAAACACTTGGGTTCAACCCCATTACTGATCATCTCATCCGGAAATCAAAAAGCGAACTTGAGAAAAGCTCATTCAGAGTGGCTAAAACTTCACAATAGACTGCTGTCTCTTTCACATCAAAGCGGCTGGATAGAAGCGAAAAACAGCTCACATATGATTCACTTTGATGAGCCGCATATTGTACAGCTTGCCATTTACGATGTCTGGTATGCGGCACAGCAGCATCACTATATTTATCAAACGGCGAACTAAAAACCAGCAGTCCAAAAAGACTGCTGGTTTCTTAGTTTCTCTACTTTGTTTCACGATGAAGAGTATATTTTTTCAGACGTGGAGAATACTTTTTCAATTCAAGACGATCCGGAGTTGTCCGCTTATTTTTTGTCGTGATATAGTTGCGGTCTCCAGTTTCAGTACATGCCAGTGTGATATTTACTCTCATGCTATCCCTCCTACAAAACGTAATAATTACGTTTTATTATACAAAATCTCCTAAACAAAAGTCAATTGTTAAAAGCCATTGATTCGAGAATGCTGACATATCAGCATTGTTAAATGTGAACAGGGCGTCCAAATAATCAAAAATCGACTTACTGGACAGCCCCGTCACATGATCATGCTCTTCGTTTGACTTCAAATTCATAAAAATCAAAGGCAACCGTACTGTTTGCAAAGACTTCTTTTGCTTCATTTGCTAATTCAGTTGCAATGTCACCTTGATATCTTGCACTAATATGGGTTAAGATGAGGTTTTTTACTCCGGCTTGTTTTGCTGTTTCAGCTGCTTGTTCTGTCGTACTGTGAAAATAGTCACCTGCAAACTCCCGATCACCTTTAGCAAATGTTGCTTCATGAACGAGAACATCAGCATCCACCGCCAGCTCTCTTACACTCTCGCACTGTTTCGTATCTCCGGAAATGGCGATGATCCGCCCTTTTTTGGCAGACCCAATAAAATCTGAACCTTTGATGACACGTCCATCATCCAATGTTACAACTTCACCGTTCTTTAATTTTTGATAGACTGGTCCAGGAGAAATCCCTATTTCTTTCAATTTATTAGCTTCGAGTGCCCCAGGTATATCTTTTTCTTTGACCCTATAACCAAAGGCTGGAATCCCGTGTTCAACACTTTTGGCTGTCACGATAAACTGATCATCTTCAAAAACCGTGCCTTCTTCAATCTCTTCAATTACTAAAGGATAGGTAAGATGTGTTCCTGTTGTCTCAAGCACTGTTTCAAGATACTTTTTAATTCCTTTTGGCCCATAAATCGTTAAACAGCTCTCCCCGCCTTGAAAAGAGCGGCTACTAACCAATCCCGGTAGACCATAAATATGATCACCATGTAGATGGGTAATGAAAATCTTTTCAATTTTTCTCGGCTTAATTGATGTATGTAAAATTTGATGCTGTGTAGCTTCTCCGCAATCAAACAGCCAAACAGATCGTCTTTCTTCTAAAAGCTTTAATGCAACAGATGTGACATTCCTTGTTTTCGCTGGAATGCCTGCCCCCGTTCCTAAAAATAATAATTCCAAGTATCTCCCTCCTGTAACATAAACTACTCTTTATTAAGATACATGAAGTCTGGGAAAAAAGAAATACAAGCCTGATTCTTCATTTATTTTTTAGTCTCAAATGTTTGCTTTAAAGAACTATTAGCTTTAAAATGAAGGAAATATACTTATGCTTCGAATAAAGTGAGGTACGTCTAGTTGAGAAAAGAACAAATTGAACCAAAAGCAGTAATTGTTATTTTTGGCGCAACAGGTGATTTAGCAAAACGAAAACTTTACCCATCCATCCATAGACTATACGAAAATGGTCAAATTGGTGATGATTTTGCAGTTGTCGGGGTGGGAAGAAGACCTTGGACAAATGAGGATCTTCGCGATACTGTACAACATTCAATTGCAAAGTTTGAATATAAGAAGGATGTAAAAGAATTCACATCTCACTTTTATTATCACCCATTTGATGTTACTTGCTCAGATTCGTATCGCGATTTAAATCAACTAATCGAGCAGCTTGAAAGTACATATCAAATTCCGAATAACCGGATGTTTTATTTGGCGATGGCTCCTGAGTTTTTTGGAACAATCGCTCAGTTTTTAAAATCAGAAGGTGTCACTTCGACAAATGGCTGGTCAAGACTTGTCATTGAAAAACCGTTCGGTCATGATTTAGCAAGTGCAAAAGCATTGAACCAAGAGATTCGCGAAGCCTTTACTGAAGATCAAATTTATCGGATTGACCACTACTTAGGAAAACAAATGGTCCAAAATATTGAGGTGATTCGCTTTGCCAATGCGATTTTTGAACCGCTTTGGACAAATCGGTACATCTCAAACATCCAAATCACTTCAAGTGAAGATTTAGGTGTTGAAGACCGTGCAAGATACTATGAAAAATCAGGGGCGCTTAGAGATATGGTCCAAAACCATATTCTCCAAATGGTAGCATTGCTTGCGATGGAACCGCCAATTAAACTGAACACTGAGGAAATCCGGAGTGAAAAAGTAAAGGTGCTTAGAGCGCTTCGCCCTATTCAAACAGATCAGATTGAACAATTTTTTGTTCGCGGTCAATATGATGCCGGAATGATCGATGAACATCAAGTGAAAGCTTATCGAGATGAACAAAATGTTGCGGCAGATTCCAATACTGAAACATTTGTTGCTGGAAAGTTGCTAATCGATAACTTCCGCTGGGCTGGAGTTCCATTCTATATCCGTACAGGAAAACGGATGAAGAAAAAATCAACACAAATTGTTGTTCAATTTAAAGATATTCCAATGAACTTATATTACGGAAATGGCGACACAATGCATCCTAATTTATTGGTGATCCATATCCAACCTGATGAAGGGATCACACTTCATTTAAACGCAAGAAAACTTGGAGGCAGTACATTTGCTGAGCCGATCAAACTTGATTACTGTCATAACTGTGAAGATGGTATCAATACACCAGAGGCTTACGAAAAACTCATTCTCGACTGTTTACATGGAGATGCAACAAACTTTGCCCATTGGGATGAAGTTGCCCTTTCTTGGAACTTTGTGGATGTGATCTCGCAATACTGGGAAAACAATAAAACATTGTCACCAGACTATAAAGCTGGATCTATGGGCCCGAAAGCTTCTGACGAACTTCTTGGCAGAGACGGGTTTCATTGGTGGCCAATCTAATGAACATACAGCAATCAGCCTTCAAAGATTCTATTCTTTGAAGGCTGATGTTCTTTAAACATTTAAAGTTGTTAAGGGACGGTTTTTATCTCGTTTCCATATCAACTGGAGAATAAAGAGAAGTACAAACAGACCAAGCCCAATCAGATCCGTATATCCCTCAGGATAAATCAGCAACAATCCACTAAGAAGTGCCAATATTCGTTCAAACCACAACACTTTTCTCATCCAGAATCCGATCATTCCCGCTCCGATGGCAATCATGCCTGATAATGCCGTAAAGATGACCCAGATGATTTCATACCAATGAGCATTGATCATCAATAACTCCGGAGATAAAACGAAAATATATGGGATGATAAAAGCGGCAATAGCAAGCTTAGCAGAGTTAATCCCCGTTCTGATCGGCTCTCCTCCAGCCACTCCTGCAGCCGCAAAAGCAGCCAATGCCACAGGCGGTGTAATATCGGCAACGATCCCGAAATAAAAAACAAACAAGTGAGCTGACAAATCAGGTACATTCAATAACATAAGAGCTGGGGCGGCAATCGTCGATGTGATGACATAATTTGCTGTTGTCGGCGAACCCATGCCAAGAATTAAAGCCGCGATCATTGTCAAAAAAAGCGATGGCAATAGTGCGCCTCCAGCCAAGTCTAACAGCCCATTGGCCAGTTTGAGACCGAGCCCTGTCTTTGTGACTACTCCAACGATAATTCCTGCAGCGGCTGTTGCAGCCGCAACTGAAAGCGCCATTCTCGCTCCGTCCGTCAGTGCCAGAACGATTTCTTTAAGCCCCATTCTTGAGCCTCTGTTAAAAAAACCGACAATTACCGCTAGAACAATCGAATATAGAGCAGCATGCATGACAGTAATCCCGGACATTAACAAAATGACGACTGACACGATAGGAATTAATAGATAAATCTTTTTAAACACTTCCATCCGGTTTGGCATCTCTTCTTTTGTTAAACCACGCAAACCGACCCGTTTCGCTTCAAAATGTGTCATAATCCAAACGCCTGTGAAATAAAGAATGGCAGGAATCGCTGCCGCTTTTGCGATATCCCAATATGTGATGCCACCGATAAACTCCACCATTAAAAAAGCGGCAGCACCCATAATTGGCGGCATCAGCTGACCACCGGTCGATGCAGACGCTTCAACCGCACCGGCAAACTCCTTTTTGTATCCCAACTTCTTCATCATTGGAATTGTAAAAGACCCTGATGTGACAACATTGGCAACAGAACTGCCGCTAATTGTTCCCTGAAGCGCGCTCGAGAATATTGCCACTTTAGCAGGACCGCCCGTACTTCTCCCGGCAATGGCAACAGCAAGATCATTAAAATATTGACCGACACCGGTTTTCACGAGGAAAGCGCCAAATAAGATAAATAAAAATATGAAAGTCGAAGAAACAGCAAGCGGAGTTCCCAAAATTCCTTCAGTTGTAAAATACATGGTCTGAACGAGCCGTTCCAGCGTTAATCCATTATGCGACAAAAATCCCGGTAAATATGAACCATAAAGACCATAGAGAAGAAACAAACCGGCGATAATTGTAATCGGCAAACCAACAGCCCTTCTTGTCGCTTCAAGCACTAAGAAAATCGCCAGCAACCCGACATAAAAATCAGTTGTTGTAATCAAACCAATCCCAGTGACAATTGTTTTATAATTGATGACCCAATAAACACCGACACCCGCACCTAAAATAGCTAGTAAGCAATCATACCAAGCGATTTTAAATTTTCCTGTCTGACGCATGTTTTTTCTCGCTGGAAATAATAAAAAGATGAGACCAAGGGCAAATCCTAAATGAACGGATCTTTGAATTTGCGCTGGAAAAACGCCAAAAATGGCTGTATATAATTGAAACAATGAAAAGCCGAGGAGACCGAAAAAGGCAACAATCCCCGCTAATCCTGCCAGTTTTCTCGTCCCTGCCTCAGGATCGTATTTGTCCAAAAGTTTCTGTTGTTCCGTTTCAGAAAGCGTCCTATCATGTTCCTTTTGGTCAGCCATTGATTTTCACTCCTTTCAACTGTTGTACCTTATTCAAATGTTGAACAGACATCCTTACCCATGAGCCTGGACGAAAAAAGCGCTTTAATTGATATACTTTACCAGCGTATCCGATCCGATGATTTGCCCTCACCCTTCCGATCCGCATGTCAATGAACGGAAAGGTTCGCTTCATATTGGAAATCGTATATATACCATCTTTTATCACAAGTTTTTCTCCAGGTCCGGCATTGGCAGGCATTCCGACAGCAGGATCATGATAGGTCAAAGCGATCTGTTTTAGCTTCTGTTGTTTACAAACATACGTTTCAATCACTTTTGTATTATGGATCGAATGCGTATAAATAATCTCAAACGATTGCTCCTCCTGAAGAGGAAGATATGCCACGATCTCACCGCTATCTTCTTTCGTAAATACAACGGCTTTTTGAGATGGAATCAGACATAAGAAAAGCAGTGTCAAAATCGCAACTAAAAAAGACAGCATGATGATCAATCTGTATTTGTTCATTTATTGGTATCCCCTGACGAACAGAAAAACGATAGACTGAGGTCGGTGCTACAGTCTATCAATTCGTCATTTTAAGATTTTTCAATTCCTTTTTCTTTAAAATATTTGGCTGCTCCAGGATGAATATCAATACTTCCTAACCCTTCAAGTGCTGTTTTAGCTTTAATAAACTTACCTTTTGCATGATTGATTTTTCCAGCTTCAAACAACGCTTTTGTCATTTTATACACGGTCTTTTCATCAAGTTTATCAGATGCAACAAGCATCGCTTTAACAGCCACTGTGCTGACATCCTCTTTGATCCCGTAAGTGCCGCTTTTTATCGTATCAGACGCATAGAATGGATATTGATCCATCAGTTTTTTTTGTTTATCTTTTTCAATATTTAAAATTTTAATATCATTTTGGGCAGATAGTCCTTCAACAGCGCCTGTTGGGGTTCCTGCTGTAATAAAGGCAGCATCAATGGCACCGGACTGAATACCATCAGTTGATTCTTCAAACGAAAGATTCTGCGGTTTGATATCTTCGAATGACAGCCCATAAACCTCCAAAATTTGTTTTGCATTAATATTAACCCCTGATCCAGCTGCACCGACAGAAACGGTTTTACCTTTTAAATCTTCAATCGAATTGATTCCGCTTTTTTCTGTTGTCACAACCTGTACAGTTTCAGGATATAAGGCGGCGATCGCTTTAATCCCATCGATTTTTTCTTTAAACATCTCTTTTCCTTCTATTGCATAAGATGCAATATCGGTTTGAGAAAATGCAACTTCAGCTTCTCCTTTTTGCAAAGTCGCCATATTTTCAGCGGAAGCTCCAGTTGTTTGAGTTGTAAATTTGTCACCTGTCGCTTCATCCCAAAGCTTTGCAAACTGACCGCCAAGAGGATAATATGTACCGCCAGTTCCACCTGTAAGCAGGCTGTAACTGCCTGAACCTTTGGCGTCTTTACCATCCTTTGATGCTTGATTGCCTCCGCAGGCCGCCATCCCCATGACAAGACCAAGCATCATGACAATCATCATTTTGCCTTTCCATTTATTCATTCATTTACCCCCCCATTGTTGTACAAAATAACAATTCTATCCTACCATAAAATATGTCTCATTTGTCAATAAATTCTCTTATTTCCAACTGTTTAGTCAATTTTATGTAAGACCCTCTATATGTATGCGCTTTCTTTAAGAGCCGTAAAAAAGGTCATATGAAAACCAGTGGACACGATGTTCTCCACTGGCTTCATTTTTAAAACAAATAGCTACTTTCGAATATGAACACTGGAAAACTCGAACTTGTCATAACGGTGTCTGGCAAACGAATATTCAAAAGGTTCACCAGTGTTTAAAAAAGCGATCTGCTCAACTTCAAGCACTGGATCGTCATCTGCACACTCCAAATATTTTTGATCCAGATCTGACGACTTAGCCGCTCTAATCTTTCGGTGTGAGCCGGCAATTTTAAGGTTTAAGGTTTCGGTGATATGCCGATAAATCGAATCGAGCAAAACATCTTCAGTCAATTCAGAAATGAGATTTGAAGGCATATACGTTTCTTCAATAACATATGGTTCATTCTCAACTTTTCGCAGTCGGATAATATGATATACTGGAACGCGTTTTTCGATTGATAATTGTTTTGCTACTTGGTCTGTCGGAAATTCAACATCAAACTGGATGATGTTACTTTCGATCTGTTTGCCGACAAGGAGCTTTGTTAGCCCAAGATTTTCCTTGTCTGTTACACTAACGGGAATATTTTGTATAGAAGACTTCACAATGAAAGTGCCATGTCCCCGTTTACGATACAGTATGCCTTCGGAAACAAGAATATCGAGCGCCCTTTTCATCGTCATTCTGCTGCAAGAAAATTCTTTTGCAAGAGAAAGTTCATCGGGGATTGGTTGATCTGCCGAATAGTATTTTTCTCGTATCCTTTTTCTTATTTCATTTGAAATAAATTCATATTTTCTCATTATTTTAACCACCAATACTAAGGATCTTCTTTCATTACAAACGGCTTTATTATTATTATAATCGGTTTCCTTTAGGAAATAAAAAGATGGCCGAAACAAGACCATCTTTTTACAGGTTCATTCGGTTCTAAAATCCTTAGCACATGTTCGTATTAAAAACCGTTGTTTTCTGTAACACGTTTAAACCAATAACCGCTCTTTTTAATGGTCCGTTCAGCGTTTTGATCAAGGTTAACAGAAACAAAGCCATAACGGTTTTTATACGCGTTCGTCCATGACCAGTTATCCATGAAAGTCCACAAGTGATAGCCTTTTACATTTGATCCTTCCTGAATGGCTTTGTGCATCCATTTTAAATGTTCACGAATAAACTCAATCCGATAATCATCTTGGATCATCCCGTTTTCATCCCGGAATTTTTCTTCCCCTTCGACACCCATACCGTTTTCAGAAATGAAACATTCAATATTATCATAGTTGTCTTTCAGGTTGATTAATATATCATAAATACCCTTTTCATAGATCTCCCATCCACGGTGACGATTCATTTTTCTACCGGGCATTTCATAGTTGTCAAAGAAGCGCTCAGGCATAAAAGGTGCATCAGGATGCGGCAGGTATTCTTTTGCTTTTACGCGTCTCGGTTGATAATAGTTAACACCAATTAAATCAACTGTGTTATTCTTAATCGTCTCTACATCACCTTGTTCCATTTTAGGAAGATAATCATACTCTCTTAAAATATCAACTAAAAGCGGTGGAAATTCCCCTTTAACAGCCGGATCAAGAAACGATTTGTTAAAGAAAGCATCAGCAATTTCTGAAGCTTTCACATCCTGAGGATGTTGGCTGCGCGGATAAGACGGTGTTAAATTTAAGACAATACCAATTTGACCATCCCCGCCTAGCTTCCGATAAGCTTCGATTGCTTTCGCGTTTGATAGTAATTCATGATAAGCGACTTGGACAGCTTTTCTGAAATCAACAATTTCAGGATAATGAAAGTTGTATAAATATCCGCCTTCTACCGGAACAATTGGTTCATTATGAGTAAACCATTTCTTCACTCTGTCACCGAACAAGCGGAAACATGTTTCTGCATATGAAACAAAATGATCAACAACTTCACGGTTTTCCCAACCACCGATTTCCTGCATAGCAAGCGGCATATCAAAATGATAAAGATTAACAAAAGGTTCGATTCCAGCAGCGATCATTTCATCGATCACTTTGTTATAAAAATCTGCACCTTCTTGGTTTAATGCCCCTTTTCCTTCCGGAAACATTCTTGACCATGATATGGACATTCGGAATGAGTTATGACCAAGCTCTTTCATAAGACGAATGTCTTCTTGATAGGTCTCATAAAATCGCGAAGTCTTTTCAGGACCTACTCCATTAAAAAAGCGGTTTGGTTCATGTTCGAACCAATAATCCCAAATATTTTTGCCTTTCCCACCTTCACTTGCTGCACCTTCTGTTTGAGTTGCAGAGGCTGCTGAACCCCACCAGAAATCTTGGGGAAAACGATATTTGATCGTCTCTTTTGTCGTTACTTCTGTTTTTTGCATACGATCATTCTCCTTTTTACTTTTTTACATTTCAACCGTGTTACTTTGTTCAGATGCACTGGATTCCTGTTCTTTTTTCAAATTCATTCGATCAATGAATTTCAGGAATGGGAACCAGATCATAAAGACGACGGCTAAGTTGAAAATTTGCAAAATACCGCCGGCAATTGAATTGGTCGCCATCATACCGCTAAGAAAAATCGGCACTGTCCAAGGAACATTGACTCCTGTAGGTGGCGGTACAAGCCCTGCTGACATCGTAAAGTAAGTTATCAATGTTACAATCATCGGTGATATCACCCATGGAACAAGAATCAACGGGTTCATGACGATTGGCAATCCAAAAATAATCGGTTCGTTGACATTGAAAATGCCTGGTGCCACTCCAAGTTTTGCCACTTGTTTCATCTGTTTACTTTTCATAAACAATAAGATGGAAATAATAACAGCGAGCGTCATCCCTGTTCCGCCCATTCCGACCGTATATACTTCCATAAACTGCTTGCTAATAATATGGGGAACTTCCCCTGTTGCTGTATAACTATCCATGTTTTCAACGGAAAGTGTATTCCAAATTGGATCCATTACTGAGTTTACAATAATTTGCCCGTGTAGCCCGAAGAACCATAAGATCTGAATAAAAAATATCGCAATCAAGGTTGGGATGATACCGCTTCCAAGTCCGACAAGTGGAGCTTGTACAAGATGATAGATGAGATCATGCATATTGTTGTCGAATCCTTGAGTGATCACAATATTAATCATTAAATAGACTGTCAGTGTCAGTACAGCAGGAATGAGAGCAGCAAACGATTTCGCTACGGCTGGTGGAACACCCGCAGGCATTTTAATGGTAAAGTTTTTCTGTACGAAGAATCGGTAAATCTCGGCTGCTGTAAAGGCGGTAAGCATACCAAGAAACATTCCTTTTGCTCCGATTCTGTCAAGCGGAATAACTTCTGGAACCACTTGTCCTCCTTCACCATTCAAAAGAAAAGGTGTTAAGATGAAGAATGCAGCTAAAGCGACAACTCCTCCAAATATTGCTTCAACTTTATAACTTTTTGATAAATAATAACCAATTCCGAATACGACGAACAATGACATGATTTTAATCGTGGCATTTGGTGCAACATTTAATGCGGATTGAAATGTTCCCAGTGCCGACTTGCTCATGATTTTTTCGAGAAACGGTAAATTTGCAATAACGACCATAATTGACCCGAAAATCGTTAGCGGAAAAGCAAGCATAAATGCATCTCTAAGGACACCTAAATAACGGTTATTGTTGAGCTTTCCGGCAATCGGAACCAAAAACTTGCTCAGTTTATCGAACATTGCCTATTGACCCCCTTTTATTGATCAGCCTTTAATACATCATAAATTTTTCTCTTTGAATATTTTTAATAACTCTGTAACAAGTTCCTTCATCGTTAATGTCGACATTAAATGATCTTCCGCATGCATCAGAAGTAGGGAAAATTCACTTTTTTCTCCGTCTGCTTCTTTTTGAACCATTTTGAAATGAATTTCATGTGATGCTTGTAAATCTTGTTCAGCCTGAACAAGAAGTTCTTCTGCTTCCTCTACACTGTTGTTTCGGTATTTTTTTAAAGACTCCATGACTTTGCTGCGTGCATTACCACTATGAAGAATCAGTTGAAAACAAATTTGTTCGTTTGTTAGTCCATCAAGTTTTGTCTCTTCCATGTTTAATCAGTCCCCTATTAAGCTTAATGCCTGTTCATATGCTTTTTTTCCATCTGCCATTCCATACGCTACCATATCAATGACAGCAACCTGAATTCCGTATTTTTCAGCTTCTTCTTGCAACTCATCTTTTAAAAAACTCATTTGCGGACCAATTAATACAACATCAGCATGTTCCATCTCTTTTTTTGCTTGATCTTGCCCCACTGCCCAAATCTTAGCTTCATCACCGATTGATTGAACATGCTCCTCCATTTTAGTCACTAAAAGGCTTGTTGACATTCCTGAACTGCAAGCAAGTAGAATTTTTTTCATGATGATCTCCCTTTCCTCTCGAAATATTAAAAGCGCTTTCACAATTATTATTATATCTGTTTATTTCTAAATGTCTAGACATTTAGAAATAAATGTTTGTATTAATTTTGACATTAAGTGTTTTATTCGACGCTTTTTAAGTCTCAGGTTCCAGAAGCAGCACCTTTCCGGTAGGGTGTCTAGCTTTTAATTTGCAGGAATTGATTGTGTGACATTAAACAAAAAAACTTGTCGAACAAGCCTTTTTTTACGACTTTTTCGACAAGCTGATATATTGTTATTCATCTTCTCCTAGTATATTCTCTGAATCCATCAAGAAAACTTCATATAACGTAGTGTGCTTCGCTTCATTCCGTTTAACTTTAAGAGAGAGAATATGCATTAAACTTCTCGGATTTCGTTCATAGTAAATGTCTTCGTCTTCAAAATAAAGAATCGGTTCATTTAGATCAGCATGTGACTTAGGCTTTGTGAAGAATGTCCACTGAACTTGGGGATAATGTTTTATAATAGCTTCACCATAATATACTGCGATATCCATCGCTAACGCATAGTCTTCTTTTATTAAATCTACAGGATTTTCCAACAAACGTTCTTTTTCATCTTCATAAACAAAGCCAGGGTATTGACGTAAATCATCTAGTTCAACTTGAATTTCTTCTTCAGACAGTTCATAAATTGTAACTTGGGATAAGTACCAAGTAAACAAGTCAATAAGTGACTGTTTGGAATAATCCAACTTGATCTTATGGTCTGTTAGTTCCTGCAAAACTTTAATGCGAGAAGGAATTTCGCCAATGTACCAATCGAAGAATTGTTTTGCATCTTTTTTTGTCATATTTCCAAATTCTTTCATTTCAAATGGTGGTGTTGTCAATGGATAATTCATCTATTGATCTCCTAATCTATTTTTCATGCTCTGCAGTGAATTCAGCGCAAAAGGAATTCGCTGCATTTGTTTCTGTTTTTTTAAAACAAGTTTTAAGGTTTCATCCTTTTCAAAAAAGAAGACCGCAAATGAAGCGGTCGAAGTGGTACTTGCTTGTTAATGGACGTATTTCTGAAACTTGCGGACTGCCTCTTTCGGTACATAAAATTTCCCATCACTTTCAACTATTATACTGTTCAATTGATATTCCTTTCCTTCCACACGAATAACATTTTTGTTGACAGGCATCTCTGCTTTCACATTTTTGCGTGTTACAACAAGTACTGGGTTTTCTCGATCTGAACGATCAATGGTCACTTTGGTATCCTCTTTTTTAAATGCTTGATGTGCTTCAATAAATAAATCTTTAGTTAAACGATTCAAATTGAAACCCATTGCCTTCGCTACCATTTTGGCAATGTCTATATTTTCAATGAGACCCACTGGTTTTTTTGGTCCGTAGGAATATAGGAAAACATCTTCCCCTGTATGACCACCTGTTGTAAAGCCAATGTTCGATCGATTTGCCAACAGTGTTGTAAAAACAGTTGCCGCTTCTTTTTTATTGTTCACAGCAGCAAGCTGTTTTTGTTCAGTCGCTGTTAAATGGTCAAGACCATAAAGTCGCGCGGCTTCTTCGATATTAAATAAGTCATCTTTTAATTGACTTGTAGCACCTTCCAGTGTCATTTTTGCTTTTTTAAGCGGGTCAATATATGCTGAAACAGGTGTAGTGTTATACCCTTTTGTCGTATGACTGTTACCGATGGAAATGCCGCTGTTCCCATGGTCAGTAACGGCAATGATCATTGTGTTCTTATCTTTTTTGGCGAAATCTAATGCTTCTTTAGCAGCCTCATCAAACGCTAATACATCACTAATAAGACCAACTGGATCATTTTGGTGTGCCGCCCAGTCTGACTTGCTGCCTTCCACAAATAAGAAGAAACCATCTTGATCTTTTGACAACGTCTGAATTGATTTTTTAGTCATCTCAGCTAGTCTTGGTTGCTCAGGATGTGTAGATTGACGGTCCATGTCAAAAGCCAAGTCTCGTTGTGAAAAAATGCCCCAGATTTTTTTCGACTTTGATTTCATGAGGTCTGCCTTTGTATCCACAACATCATATTTTTTGTCTTGAATCACCTTCAGTAAATCTTCACCATCGCGGCGGCTTTTTTGTTTCGTTCCCGGTAGAAGCGACTCTTTCCCTCCACCAAGCACAATGTCAATGTTTTGGTACACTTGTTGTTCACCAAGGACATCGAAATGGTTTCGATCATAGTGGTGAGCAGAAAAAGCGGCTGGTGTGGCGTGTTGAATTTCCGATGTTGCAATGATTCCGGTTGCTTTACCAACCTTTTTTGCACCTTCTAATACATTTGCAACAGGGCGGAACTGATCTCTTTTACGGATCTGATCAACACCTGGAGAATCGACCAAAGAAGGCAAAACTCCAATATAACCAGAATTCGATTTGTGTCCACTGGCCATTGCTGTTGCAGCCGGGGCAGAATCTGTAATTGCCGATTCAGCTGAGTAAGTTCGGACACCGCCTGAGATGATGTTGTCCATGGCTAGAGGTTTTCCTTTATACCAACGAGCTAAAGTTGCTGCAGTTGAGCTTGTCCCGTCCATGACCATCATGATGACGTTCTTTACTTTGTGCTCTTCCTTTTTGGCTACTGTATCCCTTGCAATACTATTTGTGCCTGCCGCTCCTAAAACGGTTGCACTTGCTAATGTAAGACCAATCATTTTTCTGCAAACAAAATCCATGATGCATCCCCTCCAAGACAGTCGTGACTTAAGTGTTCTATTGATCTGGTAACTACCCTTAAGTTCCCATAAAAACGCTCAAACCATACATGAGAGGAAAAAAGGATTATCATGAATATCCTAGTGTGGATGAATAAAAATCGGGAAATTTGCTAGCTGTTCCCGCAGGAGTTCGCAATTCCCCCAGATTCATGTTGATAAAGGACTTTTTAGACAGCTCCACATATAAAGACCACAGCCGTTTATGACTGTGGTCTTCATCTGTTTATTTCATCCACTCAGTGTGGAAAATACCTTCCTTATCAGTACGTTCATAAGTGTGTGCACCAAAGTAATCACGTTGTGCCTGAATCAAGTTAGCAGGCAGTGTTGCCGTGCGATAACTGTCAAAATATGCAAGCGCACTTGAGAAGCATGGTACTGGAATTCCTTGTTCAACTGCAAGGGCGATCGTTTTACGCAATGCTCCTTGATAGCCTTCAACAATCTCTTTGAAGTATGGATCAAGCAACAAATTATCAAGCGCAGGATTGCGGTCATAGGCATCTTTGATTTTCTGCAAGAAAGCCGCACGGATAATACAACCTCCACGGAAAATCATCGCGATATCACCGTATTTTAAGTCCCAGCCATATTCTTCTGATGCAGCTCTCATTTGTGCGAATCCTTGTGCATAAGAACAAATTTTGCTCATGAAGAGCGCTTTTCTAACCGCTTCAATCAATTCTTCTTTGTTCTCCGCAACCGTTGTTGCTTGAGGACCTTTAAGAAGTTTACTTGCTTTAACACGTTCTTCTTTCATGGAAGAGATAAACCGCGCAAACACGGATTCTGTAATAATTGGCAGCGGCACACCAAGATCAAGCGCACTTTGGCTTGTCCATTTCCCTGTGCCTTTTTGGCCTGCTTTATCCAAAATCACATCAACAAGCGGTTTGCCTGTTTCGTCATCGGTTTTCGTGAAAATATCTGCTGTGATTTCGATCAAGTAACTGTCGAGCTCCCCTTTATTCCACTCAGAAAATACCTCGTGAAGCTCATCAGATGATAAACCGACAAGGTGTTTCAGAATAAAGTAAGATTCGGAAATCAGCTGCATGTCGCCATATTCGATCCCGTTATGAACCATTTTCACATAATGGCCTGCACCGTCTGGTCCGATATATGTTGTACAAGGCTCTCCATCAACTTTTGCAGAAATCGCTTCAAGTATCGGTTTGACAAGCTCATGCGCCTCTTTTTGACCACCAGGCATAATAGATGGACCTTTTAAAGCACCCTCTTCACCGCCAGAGACACCTGTCCCAATAAAATGAATGCCGCTTTCGGCAAGCTCTTTATTGCGTCTTTGTGTATCTTTGTAATATGTATTTCCACCGTCAATCAAAATATCGCCTTTTTCTAGATGAGGCAGAAGTGATTGAATTGTTGCATCGGTTGGAGTTCCAGCCTTTACCATTAACAAAATTTTGCGCGGCTTTTCAAGAGATTCTACGAACTCTTCAATGCTGTATGTGCCGACAACTTGTTTGTCTTTTGCTTCTTCTAGAAACTGATCTGTTTTTTCTCTTGATCTGTTATACACAGATATTGAAAAACCGCGGCTTTCAATATTTAAGGCTAAATTTTTTCCCATTACTGCTAAACCAACTACACCGATTTCCTGTTTTGCCATGTCTAACGTCCCTTCTAGAAACACTTATCATATAGTTTAATTTTTTTATTAAATTGAAATTACCATACTTTGACCCATCTTTTCAAGCTATTCATCTTTTTGATCGACTTGAAAAAAGTCTTTATTGAAGCTTGTACCACTTGTCTTGCTTTCTTTTTTAATGATTTTCACACCTTTTTTGAGTAAATTTGTTCCATATTTTTCATTAATCTGATTCATCAATTTGACAATCGGCTCTTCTTTGACATCCTCTTGAAATGAAAACAAATCAAGCTGTTTGACTGCATCTTTTTGTTTTACAAGCTCTGTCCCTGTGACACCTAAAAGTCTAACCTCTTTTTCCTGCCAATGTTTTTGAAACAGCGTTTTTGCTGTTTGGGCAATGATATTTGTTGCATCGGTCGGATTTTGAAGTGTTTTGCTTCTCGTTATATTTGTCCAGTCCGCATAACGAATCAAAAGTGCTATCTTTGTTGCCAGCACTTCTTTTCGTTTCAGCCTTTCGCTTACAGATGAAGAAAGCTTTTCAATCAGCTGATTGAGCTCTGTTTCATCTGCCGTGTCATAAGGAAGAGTTGCAGAATTGCCCACACTTTTAAACTCATAGATTCTTTCAGGATCGACTTCAGCATTATCAATTCCATTTGCTCTATTTTTTAACCTTGGACCATTGATACCAAGAAGCTGTTTTAAAACATGTTCATCCGCTCTAGCTAAATCACCGATTTTTGTAATGTTTAGGGTCGCCAGTTTTTGCGCGGTTTTATTTCCAACTCCATGCATTTCCCCGATATCAAGGGGCCAGAGGATTTCAGGGACTTGTCGTTTTCTTAGTATCGTGACGCCAAGCGGTTTTTTCATATTTGAAGCCATCTTCGCTAAAAATTTGTTTGGAGCAATCCCAATACTTGATGGCAAAGAAAGTTCTTTTTGAAGACGCTTTTGAATGTTTAAGGCAACTTCATAAGCTTTTTCTTTGTATGGTGTATTTGTTAAATCCATATAGCCTTCATCAATGGATACTGGCTCAACAAGGTCTGTATATTCTCTTAACATTTGAAACATTGCTTTTGAAGACTTTCGATAGCGGTCAAAATTCGGTGGTTTAACAAGCAGATCGGGGCAGATCTGTTTTGCTTCCCAGAGTGGCATAGGAGGTTTTACACCGCGTGCTCTTGCTTCATAGCTACTTGTGACGACAATTCCTTTACGTTCTTTTGCATTACCAGCGATGGCAAGCGGTTTGCCGACTAATGAAGGGTCATGCGCCATTTCGACAGATGCGTAAAAGCTGTTCATATCAACATGAAAGATGACTCTCCCCTTCTTTTTTCCAGTAGACAAGACGGCTCCCTCCCTATTCTCTCCATTAGACATAGAAAAGTTCATATAGTAAAATATAATGTGAAACGGATGTGAAATCATGTTTTTAGAATCTTTAAATGATGCTCTTTTTTTGTTTGAGTTTTTCACAATCATCCTTCCTGCGTTAACAGCCATTGGAATCGCACTGATTTTAAAGGATCACTGCTATACAAGCGAAGATTGGAAAACCAAACGTTTTGAAGTCGACAAAACGATTCATTTTTATAATAAAATTGATAACCTTGTTATCTTCTATCATCGCATTACCTTATGGATTAGTAAAGTCATTCGTATGAAGGCTTCATCGAATGATGATGAAGACCATCGTTCCCTTCTTCTTTCAATATAAGCGGAAAAGGCGCCCGTTTGCCGGGTCCTTGATAAGAAGGAGGAGAACGTGTTGAACACGAGTTTAAAGAAACGATTGACAATGATACTTTTAGTTATGGTGACATTTTTTATGGGTGGCAAAGTCTCACTTGCTGCTAGCAATGGGACACAAGGAAGTGAAGATGGGTTTTTACATCACTATTTTGTGATGCCTTTTTCAGAGCTCATTAAAGGAATCGGCGAGTTTTTTCACGGGAATTATGGACTTGCCGTGATCCTTGTGACCATTATCGTACGGCTACTCGTCTTGCCGCTGTTTGCGAACCAGTTTAAAAAACAGCGAGCAATGCAGGAAAAAATGGCAGTGGCCAAGCCTGAAATGGATGCGATCCAAAGCAAATTGAAAAAAACAAAAGATCCTGTTAAACAGCGGGAGATTCAACAGGAAATGATGATACTTTACAAAAAACATAACATCAATCCACTGGCAATCGGTTGTTTGCCGATGCTCATTCAGCTCCCGATTTTATATGGTTTCTATAATGCGATACGTTCGACTCAAGAAATTACTGACCATTCTTTTCTTTGGTTTAATCTCGGACATTCTGATCTGTTCGTATCTTTATGCGCTGGTATGATGTATTTAATCCAATTTTATGTTTCGCAAAAATTAAATGTTCAAAATTCAGTACAATCAAACCCAGCAGCCCAACAATCAGCTAAAATTATGGGAATATTTTTCCCGGTGATGATGACAATTTTCTCGCTTAACGCACCCGCGGCACTGCCACTTTATTGGATGACCAGCGGATTGTTTCTCACTGTCCAATCCGTTGTGTTCCACCAAGTTTACAAAAAAAAGAAGACTTCGCTTCAAACAGCCGAATCAGCTCCTAAGTAATATAATGGCTTTTCTCAGTCAGTAATGGCTGTGGGAAGCCTTTTCTATTTTAAGATTTTTCATATCGATATACGATAGGCTGCATCATGAATAAACTAAACACAAGCCAAATCAAAACAGTAGACCATTTCAATATCGAATTCCACTCACTTGATACCATGCTTACAAAATAAAAAATTGGCAAAATAAATAACAAAATGAATAACAGTTTAGAAGCTGTTGGAGTATTTTTAAAAAAGCGCATGAGTTGTCGAAAAAGATCAAATGATTTAAATGGAGGGAATCGGATTGTTGGAAGAATTGTTTCAAAAGATTATTGATATGACTTTTTTTTACAGTTTTTACATTAGCTCATAAAACAATTTTAAAACTTCAAAAATTGACTTATTGACTTATAATCTTGTTTATCTATGAAATTGTTTAACCCTTTTAAAGTTTCAATCCCTCGTTCTCCAAGGTATTGTTTTTTATTATTAAGTTCTTCAATTGTTTTACACAAAGGTTTATAAAATGATTTTAATTTTTTGAAGTCTCTTAACATATAATAAAAGTGCATTATGCCCACAGCTACACAAGCAGAATGATAAGCTCTATCTAGTGGTCTTTTTCTCTTGAGGATAGTAGAAGTAACTAAGGCCTCATCTTCTGCACATGCCTTTGGATCCGGAAAAACTGAATTGACCATGTCATCTAAAAATAGACTATTGTGAATAAACTCATGATAAATGGCTTCAGCGTAATCTACTACTGACCACGTCTTTGGCGGGCTTAACCATGTTAGTCCAATAATACTTGAAACTGAGCCACCGCCAAAACCTTTTTTTCTAAAACATATATAAGATCCAGTAAGCAATTGAATTAAATCATGAAGATCTGAGTGTAGAATTTTTATTAGTTGAAGTCCTTTTTCTATATTATATCTTATTTCTTCTCTTTCTATTTCATTATATAAATGTTTATTTTGCTCAATATCTTTTTCTTCAATCATTCTTCTATTAATTAATTTTTGTATCAACTCATTATCCTGGAATTCAACTTTAATATTCTCCTTTTCCATTGGGAGGTTAACATTTTGCAAATTTTTCATTACCTTAAAAAAGTTACTTTTACGATTCTCTTTTGTAATTACTTCATTTCTGTCATTTACATAATTTATTACAATATCCATATTTGAGATTATGTTCTCTCTATTCAAAAAATATAATTCATATTTTGATTTAGTTAATACATTATTCTAAGTGGTCCAACCATTTCATCCGCAAAGTGATTTTTTGAAAAATTCTCAATATTGTCTTTAATCTTTTCCTTCATTGAAATCACCTCCTATTTTATGTTAATTTATAATATATCAAAATTTTATTGAATGCTCAACTAACTTTAACCATTTTTTTAAAAAGGTGGAATAGTTGTTAATGAAAAATAAATCATTTTATGCCCTCTTTACTGGAAACTTTCTAGCTCAATTAGGCGATTCCTTTTATATCATTGCTTTAATCTCTTTCATTTATAATCAAACTGGTTCTGCTACTATTTCTGCTGTCATACCGGTCCTAAGGGTTATGGCCCAAGTCTTAAGTGGATTATTAACCCCATTTTTAATAGACCAATTTCCCTTAAAAGCTTTACTAGTAAGCTCTCAAGCATGCCAAACCAGTATTCTTTTACTTTTAACAATGGCAACGAACTCTGTTTCACTTCTGTTGATATTAACTTTTATCATATCCTTTTTTGATGGTTGGATTAAGCCCTGTAGAAATTCGTTAATTCCATCACTTGTTCCTAAAAGTCAAATCTTTAAAGCAAACAGTTTTATCAACAGTTTTGATCAAGTGATTCAGCTTATCGGATGGTCAACGGGTGGCTTGTTCATTGTATATTTTGGAGAAGTAGAAGTCTTATTGGCGACGGTAAGTTTATTTTTAATCTCAACACTTTTATTATCTGTCATAAAGACTCGATCAACGTTAGAAAAAAACAAAAAAGTAAAAGAAGCAAAACTAAAAAAGTTCCTTTCCGGTTGGTTACTAATTTGGAACAATAAAGTCTTAAAAACAATCGTTGCTATGGACATCATTGAAACCTTTGCTGGATCAATTTGGATAGGATCTATCATTCTCGTTTTTGTAAAGGAAAATCTTCATCAAAGTGAATCATGGTGGGGATTTATTAATGCAACGAACTGTGGTGGGATGATACTTGGAAGTTTGGTTGCTTTGTTGTTTTCTAAAAAAATGGATCATAAATTACGAGCAACTATCTTCGCCTCTTCTTTATCCGTTTGTATTTTAACAACGCTTTTTGCTATTAACACAAACCCGTGGTTCGCGCTCGGCATTTCCTTATTGATGGGAATTCCTTATCAAATTCGAGATATTACTCAACAAACTTTTTTTCAAACAAGCGTTTCATATACTGAGCTTCCTAAAGTATATTCAGTTCATGGAATTTTAAACTATTCAGCATTTGGTTTGTCTGTTTTGATGATGGGATTTATATCGGATTACTTTGGTGTACAGAAGGTTTATATTGTTGCCAGCTTTCTTTATGGATTATCGGCTCTTATGACAAGGTTTTTAAAATGAATAGATCAAGAAGATATCACTAGCAATGCATTAATTTTCGTTCTTTTTATGTTCATACAAAAAAAAGTCCTTTACAATGGAAGTACAGGTGGTTCCTGTCCAAATTCAAAAGTAAAGGATATCTGATATGAACAAGAATACACTATTTCAATCATGTGATAATGGGTATCACCATTAAGTATTGGAAAACTTTCTGAACAAGTTAAGGAACATAAACAGGATAATTACACAAAGAAACTTACGACACTTTCTTATATTAAGTTTCTACTTTTTGCTCACCTGCATGAAAGTGAGCGTCTACAAGCCTTGAGTAATGAATAATAAAAACGTGATCATCAAAAGTTACTTCCGCAGAGACCGACTGAAAAGGAGTAGTAAAGGAAGCGCTAACTTCTTTTTTAACATTTTGAGATATTTATAATCTTACAAACATAAAATGGGTTTCCAACCATTTTAACTCAATAAAGGGGAATTAGGGAGAACTTCATTTAAGTGTAATCGCAGAATACTCGAGGTTTTAGAATAAATGAAATTTTTTCATATATCGGGGCTGTTACGCCCCGATTTCTCTTACTGCCGTTATGACCGTTTTGCTGCTTCCTCAATAATCGCAATCACCATTTCTGCTGTTTTAGAAAGCTCTTCAATTGGCATTTTTTCATTTTTTGTATGAATTTGTTCATATCCGACTGCAAGATTGACTGTCGGAATGCCATGACCAGCAATAATATTAGCATCACTACCACCGCCACTAGTGAGCAACTCAGACGGCCGGCCAATTTTTTCTGCAGCTTTTTTGGCGATCTCTACCACAAGATCTCCGTCTTGGTAGCGATAGCCCGGATACATAACCTCTATACTTACCTCCGCCTTACCGCCCATTTCAGCAGCTGCTGCTTCAAAAGCATCCTTCATTTTTTCGGTTTGCTTCTCCATTTTTTCAGGATCAAGTGAACGAGCTTCCGCTAATATTTCAACATGATCACAGACGATATTCGTTTGAGTTCCGCCTTCAAAGCGACCGATATTTGCCGTTGTTTCTTTATCAATACGGCCAAGCGGCATTTTTGTGATAGCTTTTGCAGCCATTGTAATCGCAGAAACGCCTTTTTCTGGCTCAACTCCAGCATGAGCAGTTTTTCCGTAAACAGAAGCTTTTACTTTGGCTTGTGTTGGTGCAGCCACAATAATTTGTCCGACCTTTCCGTCAGAATCAAGGGCATAGCCATATTTCGCTTTAATGAGCGCACGGTCTAAAGCTTTTGCACCAACAAGGCCTGACTCTTCACCAACTGTAATGATAAACTGAATCGTACCGTGTGGAATTTTCTTTTCTTTTAGGACTCTGATTGCTTCAAACATCGCTGCCAGACCTGTTTTGTCATCTGCTCCTAAAATCGTTGTGCCATCTGTTTTGATATAGCCGTCTTCAATCACTGGTTTTACACCTTTGCCTGGTACAACTGTATCCATATGTGAAGTAAAGTAAATCGTATCAGCTTCCTTTGTACCTGGAAGTGTACAAATAAGATTGCCGGCTCCGTGACCAGTGACAGCCGCACTATCATCCTCATAGACATCAAGTCCGAGAGCCGTAAATTTTTCTTTCAGCACGTTGCAGATCTCTGCTTCGTATTTTGTTTCTGAATCAATTTGTACAAGTTCTAAAAATTCTTCCAATAAACGTTTTTCATTCATGTTGATTCCCTCCAATTTCAAAGCGATATATGCTAGCAAACACAATATGAGATATCCTTGCAATAGGATTCGAATGTGGAACGATAAAAACTTTTCGCTGATTCATTATGTAAAAATATCAAATCCCCAGAACAAGGACATCCGTAAAATAATGATCTTAATTAATGATAGCACAACAACTTGAAAACTCACACTATCAGGCCGGAAAAAGCTTGTCTACATAAGAAAATCAAGCTAAAATGATAGGTAGACGAATTTATTAAGCAGAGGTGAAAAACTTGTCTCAAAAAACGATCAAGTTTCTCGTGATTTTAATGATTAGTGTCATGGTGCTGACGAGCGTCCTTGCAGGAATCAGCATGATGTTTTAATACAACTGTGAAGCAGGCAGACAGCCTGCTTTTTTAACGATAATAATGGTCGTCTTCCTTTGTCATGAATACCATTGATGAAAAAGAACGATTCTCATTTGATATTAAGATTTTTTTCCAATCCATCTCCCCTAGTTGTGCCTGGATAATCTGTGCATTTGACGTCTTTGCACCCCACAGAGGAAACAGGACTAACAGTCAGCTCATTTTGTGACAAATAATAAAGTGTTTTTATATAGCATTACTTGCTTCTAAAAAGATATCAGTACCTTCCCTTTAATACTCGATAGCTAGACACTTTGTTTTTTTGCTCTCTGATCATATTGGACTTCCAGAATGTTCTTTCTTAAAAAAATGAGATAAGCAGATGCAGCCAAGATACATAGAATACCAGACAATGTAAATACATGACCGACTCCAAAAGCTTTAGCCATTAAAGCACCAATACTTGGTGCCAGAAGCATCATCATCATCTGAAGACTTTGAGCTACTGAGCTGACTCTCCCCATTTTTTCATTTGGTGTTTCAATTTGCAAAACATAACCATATGGTAAGTTCTGTCCTGATGACAAAGCTCCCAACAAAAATGCACACAGATAATAAATGATTGAAGGAAGTTGAAGGTAATGGGCTCCACCCAATCCCATGATCATAATCGTAATACCGGTGAGAAAAAAATTGACCGCCATCACTGTTAAAGGTTTATTTTTCCACAATGACAATTGTCCAAATACAAATGAATTGATGACAGAACCTAAGCCAACTAACGAAATGATTAAACCATACCCTGCTTGATTAAATCCAATTTGTTTAGACAAAATAACGAATAACCCATCACAAAGAAATACGATAAATAAAGATAAAGCAGATGAAATAATTGCAGTACTTAAAATAGGGCTGTTGAATATATGTTTTATGCCCTCTTGGAGTTCTTTTCGAAACTTTTTATTATTCTGAAATTGATTAAGTTTAGTTAAATTTCTTTGTTCAGGTATATCAACAAATATTAGTATTATAGTTGTTAAAACAAAGCAGAAAGCTTCTATCACAAATGCAATGTCAGAATTAAATGAGGCTACTAAAACACCTCCAAGTGATGGGCCGACTATTTTCATCGAATTTAATGAAATTTGAGTTAAGGTTATCCCTTGGGCCAATTTGGATTCATGTACTAGTGAACGAATACTCGCTTGACGAGCAGGATCAAACAAAGAAGCTAGGAGACCTTTAAAAAATACCAATATTAATAAAACATAGAAATGAGGAGCAACTATGTAACCTATGATCACAAATATGCGAAAAAAAGAAGTCATCATAAGGACCTTTTTCCTTGACCAGCGATCTACGAAAACGCTCGCAAAAGGACCGATTACAATCCATGGCAGACCATACACAATGACAAATAATGCCATTGATGATTCATTTAATCCCCACTCATATATAATTAAAACTGTCAAAATCGTGAAATCAATCCAATTTCCTAAATCTGAGAATAATTGTCCAATATAAAATCGCCTATAAGCTTTAAATGACAACGGAGAGAATAAAGAACTCTTCATGATTCCCCCTTTCTGATCTCTTGGTTTTTTTATCATTCTTGTGGATCATCTATGATTATGGTTGATGCACTGCCTCCAGCCGCATATTTTATTACATTCAAATTTCTCAAATTGATAAACTAGAATTTTCTTTGGGGGTTGTTAACTCTCATATCATTTTATGTATCAGCTAGACTTCCCTTACAGTATGTTCAAATTTTGCACACTATGAACAATTAACACCATTTTTCCCTTTCTTTTCTATACCATATATATCACTATGATATATCAGCTAGTAAATATTTTCAATAGATTGATTTGTGAAGGTTTTTGATATTTAGAGGAGAATTGTTAAAGAAAACATCGCTTCTCCTTTAGTGTTAGATTGGCTCATAAGGAGAAGCTGATGAGTCATTAGACAGGCGACTTAATTCCTTTAAAATAACTTTTAATTACCAAATACTGTTCCATCTCACCAAGAAAATTGAAGAGGGCTGCACGCGCTTCAAATTCTTCGCGTGTCGCTGGCAACTCCATTTCTTCAAATATTTCTCTCATTTCGACGAGGCGTTTAAGATATTTATGAGCCGTATTGCCCGGATGGATATGCAGCCTTAGATCATGTATAAAATCAGCAATCATTTGCCCCTGTTCAATTTTTATTGAAATCGATGTGATTTTAGGAAGAACCCTTTCAATAATGTCAAACTGTTTTTCCCGCATTTTAAAATATCGATAATATTGATTTTCATGACGCAAAAAATGATTTTGCACATCACGATATGCGATTGCCTTTGCTTCATTAATTAATCGGTGTGTCTCCGGTATTTCTTTACCTGTCCAATCCTGATCACCTGTCAGCAAATAGCGCTCAATTTCTTTAAACATGATTGAGAATTGATCTTCAATTTTCTGTTGGTACTGTTTCAACTGTTTATCTACACTCGGCATATATAAATTCATAAGAAGTGCAACACCAATACCGGTGATGATGATCAGAAATTCATTCCAAATGATCGGGATGGTAATGCCTTCTGACATATAAAGATGAAGAATAATTACTGAACTTGTGACAACCCCTTCATTTACTTTCAAAAAAACGGTAGTCGGAATAAAAAACAGTAACATCAAACTGATCACAACTGGATGATAGCCAATCAATTCAAAAAAACTATATGAAAACAGTATGGCCAGACAGCAAGCAACAAATCGTGACCACGATGCTTGCAGAGAGCGCTTTTTCGTTACCTGAATACAAAGGATCGTGATAATTCCTGCTGAAACAAAATTATGAAGTCCAAAAAGCTGTGCCAAATATATGGACAACCCTGTTCCTAACGCTGTTTTCAATGTACGATAACCTATCTTAAACATGATAACCCCATTCTTTTTTACTATAATAAACTCTAATCAAAAAAGAAGATGATCATCATCTTCCCCTGAGCCTATTTTATAGTATTTTATCCAAAAAGTCTTGAGCTCTTTTCGTTTTTGGTGAAGAAAAAAATGTCTTAGGATCGTCATCTTCAACAATAGTACCTTCATCCATGAACAATACCCGATCTGCAACCTCTTTTGCAAAGCCCATTTCATGAGTCACAATCACCATAGTCATTCCGGTTTCCACTAAATCTTTTATGACTTGAAGTACTTCTTTGACCATTTCAGGATCAAGTGCAGATGTTGGTTCATCAAACAACATCATTTTAGGATTCATAGCCAGTGCCCGTGCGATGGCGACACGCTGTTTTTGTCCTCCTGACAACCGATTTGGATAAGCTTCTTGTTTATCAATGAGTCCGACTTTTTCAAGTAATTGTTCTGCTGTTTTAACAGCTTCTTGTTTGCTTTTTTTCTTTACATTTATTGGTGCATAGATAATATTTTCAAGAACAGTTTTGTGTGGAAATAAATGAAAATGTTGAAAGACCATACCGATGTTTTCTCTGATTTTCAAAACGTTTGTTTTTGGCTTTGTGATCTCCTGGTCCTCAATCAAAATACTTCCTTGCGTTGGTTTTTCCAACAGATTAAGACATCGTAAAAATGTCGACTTACCTGAACCAGATGGACCGATGATTGCGGCTACTTCACCTTTTTCAAAGGATACAGAGATATCTTTCAACACCTCATGTTTCCCAAAAGATTTTGATAAATGACTCACATTAATCATTGACATTCAGCTTCCTTTCAATTGCTTTACCGAGAAACGTCAAAATAAGGACGAGTACATAATAGATGAGACCGGCAAACAGCATGGGTTCTAATGGGCTGTATATCGCCGCTCCGGCTTGATAACTACGTCTCATAATATCACCAAGCCCGATCACTGTGACAACGGCAGATTCCTTTGTTAGGGTAATCGATTCATTAATGAGAGCAGGCATAATATTTTTGAAAGCCTGCGGAAGCAGAAGATCCTTCATCATCTTTGCATATGGTACTCCAAGAGCGATTGCCGCCTCTTTCTGTCCTTTATCAATTGCATTGATGCCAGCTCTAATAATTTCTGATACATAGGCAGCTGAATTCAGTCCAAATGCAGTCACTGCTGCCCAATAAGCATCTATATCAAATCCTAATACTTGAGGTAACCCATAATAGACAATCATGAGTTGAAGAACGAGCGGTGTCCCGCGAAATATGGAGGTGTAAAAATCAGCGATCCAAGCAAGAGGTTTGATCGGGCTTATTTTCATCAGTGTGATGACAACCCCCAATAAAAATCCAAATACCGCTGCAGCTGCAACTACTTTTAATGTAATCCCCAGGCCTTCAAGTATAAAAGGCATCTCGGGTATCGTACTTGAAAAATCAAGAAAGCTCATTTTGTCTCTCCTTCTCCGCCTTCTTTATCATTGAAAAAAAGTTCAACAAAAAGTTGAACTTTTTGAGGCTTTTATTTTTTCTCTCCACCAAACCATTTCTTTTTCAATTTCTCTAATTCTCCGTTTTTCTCCATTTCTTGAAGTGCTTTATTAAACTTCTTTGTCAATTCACTATCCTTTTTAAAAGCGATCGCAGAACCTGCTTTGTCATCTGGTTCTTTTGGTAAATTAAAACCGATCAATTCAGAGTTTTTATCAATGTACTTTTGAGCAACGATATCTTCAATAATAGCGGCATCAAAACGTCCAGCTTTAATTTCTTCTGTCAAATCTGAAATACGGTTGCGATTTTCGACATTCAAATCGTAATCAGCTGACAATTCTTTTGCTTTTTTTTCTTGGATTGAACCAAGCTGAACACCGATTGTTTTTCCTTTAAGATCATGAAGTGATTTTATGCCGGATGCTTTTTTCGTCACAATCATATTGTGAGCTGTATAGTAAATATCTGAAAAATCAACTTGCTTTTTACGATCTGGTGTCGGTGTCATCCCTGACAGCACGATATCAACTTTGTTTGTTTTAAGAGCTGTGATCAAACCATTAAAATCCATATCTTTAATTTCGAGATCATGCCCTGTTTTTTTCGCTAAAGCTTTGGCAAGATCAACGTCAAAGCCAACAATTTTATCACCATCTTTTGATTCAAATGGCGGATAATCAGCAGAAGTTCCCATAACTAATGTTTTTTTATCACTATCACTTGAATTTCCACAAGATGTTAAAACAAAAATTATACAAAATGCAAAAAAAAGTAAAATAAATTTCTTCATGTTCTCTTCTCCCTCTTAGTCTATTTGAATATTTATTCGTTGTTATGTATTTTAAACACTTTCTTGAAAGTATTCAAGACTTTTTTATCAATAAATATATAAGTTTATGAAAAATAACTATTTATTCGTTATTCATTATTATAAATAATTATGCATTATAGTTGATTATAAATACCCCAAAGAAGTTTTCTAAAAAAGAAAAAATACGGGGCTGTCCTGAAAGTCGTGTGGATGAATAAAAATTGGGGAATTTGCTCGCTTTCCGCGGGCGATCCGCGAGCCTCCTCAGAGCTCGTTCCTTGCTCCTGCGGGGTCTCGCAATTCCCCCTGATTGATGTTGAAAAAGGACTTTTTAGACAGCTCATTCTAATAGTTTTTTTCACAAAAAAATCGTCCTTTTAGTAAAATAAAGTTACCAGACCACATTTACGAAAGGACGTAACACGCAAATGACACTTCTACCAGAGACAAAGAAAAAAAGAAGCCGAAAAAAACAATTAGCCCCTACCTTCAAATCTTATGACAATCATCAAATTCAAGCGATTTATGATCTTGAACAACTGATTCCAGAACATCATGTGGCACGTGTGGTAGATGAAATGGTCGAAGCTGTTCCAGATGAGCAACTGTTTTCACATTATACTGGTGGAGGTCGAAGTGCCTTTCATCCGAAAATGATGCTTAAAATCATCTTGTTTGGTTATTCCCAAAAAATCTATTCTTGCCGAGGAATTGAGAAATTAACAAAAGAAAACATCCCTGCCATGCTACAACCCGATTTTCGGACAATCAATGAGTTCCGTGGTGTACGAATGAAGGCACTTATGGATGAGTTATTTGAAGCGATGATGTTAAAATTGATCGAACAAAAATACGTAACACTGGAAAACTACTTTTTAGATGGTACTAAAATTGAAGCGAGTGCCAACAAGTAGTCTTTCGTATGGAAAAAATCTTTAAGCTGATTCGAGAAAATTTCTTACCACGGTTGGCAAAATACAAGAAACAAAACAGTACATTTGGCGATCGGAACAGCTATTCCAAAACAGACCATGATGCCACCTTTATGCGAATGAAAGAAGATCATATGAAAAACGGTCAACTAAAACCTGGATATAATGTGCAGATCGGAACGGAAAATCAATTTATTTTGTTTTATTCCATTCATCAACGGCCAACGGACACACGTTGTTTTATACCGCACTTAGAAAAACTAGCATCTACCTCTTTACCCATGCCTCAAACAGTGATTGCCGATGCAGGGTATGGGAGTGAAGAAAATTACATGTATGCAGTTGGTGAAGAGAAAGAACCACGTTTTGATTTTCTCATTCCATATGGCTCTCTTACATAAAAGAACAAACACGCAAATATAAAAAGGACATCAAAAACGCAAAAAACTGGACCTATCAAGAACAAGACGACTGCCTTATTTGCCGTAACGAACGAAAAGTCATGTTTAAAGGATATCGGATGAATAAAAGTAATATGGCTATGAGAGAAGTTATAAAATATATAATGTGAAGATTGTACAGGTTGTCCATTGAAAGCGAGGTGTACGAAAGCAAAAAGAAATCGTCAAGTTCGCTGGAATCCAATCTTCGAAGAAATGAAAGCGAAGGCAAAAGCAGCCTTTGAATGTGAAGAGAAAGCCGCCATCTATACACGACGAAAAGTCGAAGCAGAAAGCGTGTTCGGTCACATCAAGGGCAATCGGTCGTTCCGCAGGTTTTCTTTACGAAGCCTCGACAAAGTTCATGTCGAATTTGGAATTGTTGCATTAGCCCACAACCTACTGAAAGTAGCAGGTATCCGCCAGCTACTTTCAGGGAAAAGCCGAAACAAAAAATTAGCAAGTGGAGAAACACAATTCAAGTTTCTTCACTTGCTTTATTTTTGGACTTATTATTAGACAGCCACGTTTAATAAAATTGATTATACTTCTTCACAATATGTTTCAAATAACTCTTGTAACTTGTTCATGACTTCTGTTTGCTCAAATCCTTCAATTTCATGACGTTCAACCATTTTTAAAATCTTTCCATCTTTCAACAAAGCAAATGATGGTGAAGATGGCGGGTATCCTTCAAAATATTCTCTCGCTCTTGCAGTTGCTTCCTTATCCTGACCTGCAAAAACCGTGACCAGTTGAGCAGGTCGTTTATCATAGTGGATTGCATGATGAGCAGCCGGTCTCGCAATCCCACCGGCACATCCGCAGACAGAATTCACCATAACAAGCGTTGTCCCTTTTTTTGTAAGTGCCTCATCGACATCATCAGCTGTTTTTAATTCTTTGTATCCAGCAGCTGTTATTTCCTGTCTTGCTTGCCGGACAATATCATTCATAAACAAATTAAAATCCATACTCATTTTTAAACTCTCCTTTGTTAACAGATCATCTCTTCATTATGATACTTTGAAACCACACAGACCGCAAATGAGCCGTTTTGTTTATCATCCGAATTGATGGGGAAACTAAAAATAGACCACTTTTATCGATAAAGGAGGGCCATATGAGTCGACGAAAAGCGATGTTGATCTATAACGGCCATGCAGGACAGAAAAGTATTGATAAAACGCTTGGTATCACCGTTCCAATCCTTTCTGAGGAAACCGATGAACTAATCGTAAAAGGTACAAAACAGCAACATGATGCTCTCCATTTTTGTCAAAACATAGACAACGAAATTAAAGAATTGTTTATTTTAGGCGGGGATGGTACAGTTCACGAATGCATAAATGGCGTTAGCCAGCTTCAGTCCCCACCTACAATCGGTATTCTTCCCGGCGGAACATGCAATGATTTTTCAAGATCTCTTCACATTCCACAGGATATAACAAAGGCAACTAAAGCGCTTGTAAACGGAGATTCTATTCCTGTTGATATTCTGAAAACAGACGAGCACTATTGTTTAAACTTTTGGGGAGTAGGGTTCATCACCGAGGCTTCAAACCATATCAATCCAACAGAAAAAGCTTTTTTAGGAAGACTCAGTTATTTCACAAGCGCATTGCGGATGATGACAAACCTTAAACCTTTCCCTGTTAAACTGACCATTGATGGAAAAACACTTACTGATCATGTCGTGCTGGTTTTGGTTTTAAATGGACAGTATATCGGAACAAACCGGCTGCCCCTTTCAAATTTAAGTATTTCTGACGGAAAAGCGGATGTACTAGTTTGCCGGAATCCAAATCTAGCTGCATTAAAAGAGCTTCTCACATTAGAAGAACCTGAATGGGAAGCTTTCAAAGGGGAACTTTCGTATTATAGGGGAACAACGATGACGATTGAAACGGCTGAAAAAATGGATGTCGATACCGATGGTGAAATCTATACACAGTCACCAACTTCTATCGAAGTGCTGAACAGGCACCTCAATATGCTTGTCCCATCTCATAGCGAAAACAGCTGACCTCACTTAAGATCAGCTGTTTTTTATCGTTAATAAACAGATGTATGTTCATCCATATGTTCTAAAATATGTTTGACACGAGTTAAGAACTTACCACAAATTAGACCGTCCAGAACGCGATGATCAATTGATACACATAAATTGACCATATCTCTGACAGCGATCATGCCATGTTCCATCACAACAGGACGTTTAACAATTGATTCCACTTGCAAAATTGCCGCTTGCGGATAGTTGATGATCCCCATTGATTGAACAGAACCAAATGAACCGGTATTGTTTACAGTAAACGTTCCGTCCTCCATATCTTTACTCATCAGCTTTCCGCTTCTCACTTTATTTGCCAAATCAGTAATTTCTCTCGCAATACCTTTAATTGTCTTTTCATCAGCATACTTAATGACCGGCACGAACAAAGCGTCTTCTGTTGCAACTGCAATAGAAATATTAATGTCTTTTTTCTGAATGATTTTATCACCAGCCCACATGCTATTCATTTGCGGGAATTCTTTTAAAGCCTGCGCAACCGCTTTGATAAAAAACGCAAAAAAGGTTAAATTGAACCCTTCTTTCTTTTTAAAATCAGCTTTTATTTTATTACGGTAGCTGACAAGATCGGTTACATCAACCTCCATCATCATCCAGGCATGAGGAATTTCATGCTTGCTTCTGACCATATTGGCAGCAATTGCACTGCGGACGCCAGTAACCGGGATTTCAATATCACCGACTGTTCCACGAGGCTTTGGTGTTTCTGCCTGTGGCTCCGGTTGTGGTTCAGCATGTTTCAGCTCTGCTTCATGTTCTTTAGAAACAGTGCCTGATGCAATGATTTGTTCAATATCTTTGCGAGTAATTCTCCCGCCGGCTCCAGTACCTTCCACATGTTCCAAATTAATCTGATGTTCCCCGGCAAGTCTCACAACAGCGGGCGAATAACGTTTTTTATTCGTTTGATCTGCCGGAAGTGGTGATTTTTCTGGTTCATTTATTTCTTCTTTCACTACCTTATTGTGCTTCTCTTTCTCAGCTGTTTCAAATGTGCATATCATTTCTCCGACTTCCAACGTTTCTCCTTCTTTTGCAATCAGTTTCGTAATTTGACCAGTAAAAGAAGAAGGTATCTCAGCATTCACTTTATCTGTCATCACTTCAGCGATCGGATCGTATTTATTGACATGATCTCCGACATTGACAAGCCATTTACTGATTGTTCCCTCTGTGACACTCTCCCCAAGTTTCGGCATTGTCATCTGTTCCACTGCCATTCAATCGTCCTCCTTCCGTCTATTAAAACTCTGCTAGTTCTCTCATGGCCTTTTCTGTTTTATCTGGATTGATCAAGAAATATTTTTCCATTGTCGGTGCATAAGGCATTGCCGGAACATCCGGACCAGCCAACCGTTTAATTGGTGCATCCAAATCAAATAAGCAATGTTCAGCAATAATGGCAGCCACTTCACCCATGACACTGCCTTCTTTTGTATCTTCCGTCAACAGAAGTACTTTTCCTGTTTTCGCAGCGGCTTCAATGATCGCTTCTTGATCAAGCGGATATACTGTTCTCAAATCAAGAATGTGAGCCGAAATTCCATCTTTTGCGAGGCGTTCAGCAGCCTGAAGGGCAAAGTGGACACATAAACCATAAGTGATCACAGTGATGTCTTCACCTTCCCGCTTGACATCTGCTTTTCCGATCGGGATCACATCATCATCTGTTGAAACTTCCCCTTTAATTAGACGATATGCTCTTTTATGTTCAAAAAAGAGCACTGGATCTTCATCACGAATTGCCGCTTTTAACAGCCCTTTTACATCGTTTGGTGTTGAAGGCATGACAATTTTCAAACCAGGCTGGTTAGCAAATATGGCCTCAACTGATTGGGAATGGTACAATGCTCCGTGAATCCCACCGCCATATGGAGCCCTGATGACAACCGGACAAGTCCAGTCACTATTTGAGCGGTAGCGGATTTTTGCTGCTTCAGACACGATCTGGTTAACAGCCGGCATAATAAAATCAGCGAACTGAATTTCACAAACCGGTCTCATCCCATACATTGCAGCTCCAATACCAACACCAGCAATCGCAGATTCAGCTAAAGGAGCATCCATCACTCTATCCGCTCCAAACTGTTCATAAAGACCGGTAGTCGCTTTAAATACCCCGCCTTTTTTTCCGACGTCTTCTCCAAGAATAAAGACACGGGAGTCTCTTTCCATCTCCTCTTTTAAAGCCAAAGTAACAGCATCTATATATGACATAACAGGCATTGTTTTTCCCCCTTACTCTGCATAAACATGCCGCAATGCTTCTTCTGGTTCAGCGTAAGGTGCATGTTCAGCATATTCTGTTGCTTCATTGACGATTTTTGCAATCTCATCTAAGATCTCTTTTTCTCGGTTGTCATCAAGAAGTCCTACTTCTTTTACATACTCTGTGTATTTCACAAGCGGATCATTTTTTTTAGCCTCTGCTACCTCTTCCTGACCTCTGTAGCTACGGTCATCATCATCACTTGAGTGAGGGGTTAACCGGTATGAAATGGTTTCAATCAATGTTGGTCCTTCACCTCTTCCAGCTCTTTCCCTGGCTTCTTTGACCACTTTATATACTTCAAGCGGATCATTACCGTCAACTGTCACACCTGGCATACCATAGCCAAGGGCACGATCGGAAATATGTTCACATGCCACCTGTTGTTCATAAGGAACTGAAATGGCATATTTATTGTTCTCACACATGAAAATAACAGGAAGCTTATGGACGGCCGCAAAGTTTATACCTTCATGAAAATCCCCTTGATTTGAAGAACCTTCACCAAAAGTCACAAAGGTAGCCAACTGTTTGTTATCAAGCCTTCCTGCAAGCGCGATGCCGACCGCGTGGGGAACTTGTGTTGTTACCGGGGAAGACCCTGTCACAATCCTGTTTTTCTTTTGACTAAAATGACTCGGCATTTGTTTGCCTCCTGAATTTGGGTCTTCGGCTTTAGCAAACGCAGAAAGCATTAAATCTTTTACCGTCATCCCAAAAGCTAGCACGATCCCCAAATCTCTGTAATATGGAAGGACATAGTCGTGTTCACGATCAAGCGCGAAGGCTGCACCAACCTGAGCCGCCTCCTGACCTTGACAGGAAATAACAAATGGAATTTTTCCAGAGCGATTTAACAACCACATTCGCTCATCAAGTTTTCTTGCTAAGAGCATGGTTTTCAATATATCAAGCGCTTGCTCATCTGTTAAGCCCACAGCCTCATGACGATTTTTGCTCATTATTTTCCACTCCTTTTAAAAATGAATCGCTTTTCCATCAGCGGCAAGCGCCGCTTCGCCGATCGCTTCAGAAAGTGTTGGGTGCGGATGGATCGTTTGGCCAACTTCCCACGGCGTTGCATCAAGCACCTTTGCCAACCCAGCTTCAGAAATCAACTCTGTCACATGAGGACCGATCATATGGATACCTAAAATATCATCTGAGTCCCGGTCAGCAACAATTTTAACGAAACCAGCCGTTTCACCATACACAAGCGCTTTTCCGATGGCCTGAAATGGAAACTTTCCAATTTTCACATTTCGTCCTGCCGACTTTGCCTCTGCTTCTGTTAAACCAACAGACGCCGCTTCAGGACTTGAGTAAATACATTTTGGAACAACAGTATCATCTAGAGGAAAAGGCTCTTGACCAGCAATATGTTCAACAGCAGTGATGCCTTCATGTGAAGCCATATGAGCCAGCTGCAAACCACCGATGACATCTCCAACCGCATAAATATGAGACTCTTTCGTCTGATACATATTGTTGGTTACGATATACCCATTTTCTATTTGAATATCAGTGTTTTCCAAACCGATCCCTTCTACATTTGCCTGTCTGCCGACGGAGATCAAGATTTTTTCAGCAGCAAACATCTCCTTTTCTCCGTCCTTTTCAGCTTGAATCCTAATTGTTTCTCCATTTTCAAGGCTGTCAGGCATCACTTTCACACCTGTGACGATCCGAATCCCTCTCTTCACCAGTTGCGCTTGCATTTCTTTAGAAATATCGCGGTCTTCGGTCGGTAAAATGCTGTCCGCATATTCAAGCACTGTCACCTCAACACCAAAGTCATGAAGCATTGAAGCCCACTCAATTCCGATGACACCACCACCAACGATTAGGATCGATGCCGGCAGACTCTCTAGTTCAAGCGCTTCATCAGAGGAAAGAATATTTACCCCATCAGGCTCCAGTCCTGGAAGTGACCGCGGTCTTGATCCGGTAGCAATGATCACATTTTTCGGAACCAGCATTTCATTTTCATCGCCATTTGCCATTTCAACTGATACCGTTCCTGGAATGGGAGAAAAAATTGACGGTCCGAGAATTCGCCCAATCCCTTCATAAACATCAATTTTACCTTTTTTCATTAATTGTTTAACACCGCGATAAAGCTGATCAACAATCTTTTGTTTTCTGTTTTGCACTTGAGAAAATTGCAGCTCAGCTCCAGAGATGTTTACCCCGTATTCAGCTGCCTTTTTTGTCATTCGAAAAACTTCAGCGCTCCTCAGAAGCGCTTTAGATGGAATACACCCTTTATGAAGACATGTGCCACCAAGCTTTCGTTTTTCAACAACAGCCGTTTTTAATCCAAGTTGCGAAGCTCTTATCGCTGCCACATATCCACCGGTTCCTCCTCCAAGAATGACGAGATCATACTCGGTAGCCATCTGTTTCCCTCCTTTGGTTCGGATACTGTTTTGCCTCTTCCTCGTTGTTTAATACACGATAAGCCCCCTCTGCCAAGGCTTGAAGTTCGTTTTCACCAGGATATACAAAGACATCCGAAATCCAATCAATATATTTTTTGATTGAAGCAATAAACATTTTGCCGTAAGCAAGTCCGCCAGTCAGTATGATGACATCAACTTCACCTCTTAAAACAGTACTGGCAGCCCCGATTTCCTTGGCAATCTGATAAGCCATCGCCTCATAAATAAGCTCTGCGGTTTGATCGCCTTCCTTAATCATTGTTTCAACCTTTACAGCATCTTTTGTCCCGAGATAGCCATATAGGCCACCGCCGCCAATTAGCATTTTCATCAGTTCTTCACGCGTATAGTCGCCTGAAAAACATAAATCAATCAGGTCACCAGCCGGAATAGTACCGGCACGCTCAGGACCGAGCGGGCCTTCGCCATGGAGACCATTATTGACATCGATGACACGACCATTGCAATGGACACCGATTGTAATACCGCCTCCCATATGAGTGATGATCATTTTCATATCCTCATAGCGTCTACCAAACTGCAAAGCCACTTTTCTGGCCACCGCTTTTTGATTGAGAGCATGGAAAATGCTTCTTCTCTCAATTTTTGGAGTGCCGGAAATTTTTGCAACTGGAGACATTTCGTCAACAACAACAGGGTCAACGATAAAGGCTGGGATATTTAAACCATCAGCAATTTCTTTAGCGATGATTCCACCAAGATTTGAAGCGTGCTGTCCAGCATAGCCGTTTTTTAAGTCCTCAACCATTTGATCATTTACTTTATATGTGCCGCCTTCAATCGGGCGAAGCAAACCCCCTCTGCCACAGACGGCATTCAGCTTCGAAATGTTAATCCCTTGTTCATGTAATGTCTCTAAAACAGCCTGTTTTCTAAAAGCATATTGATCAATAATCGTTTCAAATTGTTGGAGCTTCGCCTCGTCATGGCGAATAGATTTTTCAAAAATTGAACGGTCATCATGAAAAACGCCGATCTTTGTAGATGTTGATCCCGGATTTATGACGAGAATACGTTTTTCCTGTAGCTGCATTTATTTAAAACCTCCTGTATGGGGGACATTTTAACGTCTGCTTAAAATGTGATGCCCGTTTTGTAAAAATTGGCTTCTTGACTGACGCATGCGCTCGATCCGCTCTTCAGCAAGGCGATCTGCTGCTAAATATGTCGGAATACCATCACGTTTTGATATTTCAAGGACACGCTCTATATTTCCATAAATTCCTTCGACCTTTTTCAAAGCTCGTTCAGCATTATAGCCATACAGTTCATCTGCTACATTAATGACACCACCAGCATTAATCACATAATCTGGTGCATAGACAATCCCCATCTCGTGAATCTGATCCCCATGTCTTGTTTCTTTAAGCTGATTGTTAGCAGCTCCGGCAATTACTTTGGCTTTCAGCTTAGATATTGTCTCATCATTAATCGTTGCACCAAGTGCACATGGTGCATATATATCACAATCTTGCGAATAAATATCATCAGGGTCGACAGCCCTAGCACCAAATTCGGCAACAACTCGCTCAACCGCTTCTTTGTTGATATCTGTCACAATTAAGTTTGCACCTTCTTTGTAAAGATGACTACAAAGATGATAAGCAACATTACCGACACCTTGGACGGCAACCGTTTTTCCAGCAAGAGAATCCGTACCAAAAGCCTCTTTTGCGGCTGCTTTCATTCCTTTGTATACACCGTAAGCAGTAACAGGCGAAGGATTTCCTGATGAACCGAATGCAGGAGAAATACCAGTGACAAAGTCTGTTTCATCATGAATAATATCCATATCTTCAACAGTTGTGCCAACATCCTCTGCCGTAATGTATCTTCCATTTAGACCTTGAATATAACGGCCGAAGGCACGGAACATTTCCTCATTTTTATCTTTGCGCGGATCACCGATGATGACGGTTTTACCTCCACCAAGATTTAATCCTGCCGCCGCATTTTTATAGGTCATTCCCCGAGCCAAACGCAAGGCATCTTCAATAGCCGCATCTTCATTTTCATACGTCCACATTCTTGTACCACCTAAAGCAGGACCAAGTGTTGTATCGTGGATGACAATGATCGCTTTTAAACCAGAAAGTTTATCTTGACAAAATACCATTTGTTCATAGTCATATCGTTCCATATACTGAAATAATTCCATTTTTATTCCTCCTCGTGTTGACTTTCAGACGTACATAGTGCGAGAGCAATTGAATACAATTTGTTCTCAGCGGAATCAGCCCTGCTTGTTAAGGCGATTGGAGCTTTTGCTCCAACTAGAACAGCTCCTACCTTTGCATTTGCAAAATGAATTAAGGATTTATAAAGAAGATTGCCAGCTTCAATTGAAGGAACAAGTAAAATATCAGCTTGACCTGCTACAAGGCCGCTAATATTTTTATGACGAGCGGCACTCTCTGAAACAGCATTATCCAGAGCCAAAGGACCATCGACAATACAATTTCGAATTTGTCCTCTGTGGTACATTTGTGTGAGAACAGCTCCATTTAAAGTCGCTTCCATAGCTGGGTTTACCGTTTCAACAGCTGCAAGACAAGCGACTTTCGGCATCGAAACCCCGACTGCTCTTGCAACACGTACAGCATTTTCTAAAATTTGTTTCTGTTCCTCTAGCTTTGGTTTAATGTTCATTGCGGCATCAGTGATATAGATCAACCTATCAAACCCGCTGATTTCAAATGCCGATACATGCGATAGAACACCACGAGAACGCAAACCATATTCTTTGTTCAAAACAGCTTTCAACAGGATAGCTGTAGGAAGGTTCCCTTTCATCAAAACATCCGCATGACCATTCCTCACAGATTGAACCGCAATATTTGCAGATTCTTCGACTGTCTCCGAATGAATGATGTCCACATGGCGTTTGGGAAGATCGATCTCCAACATGATTTCCCTGATTTTCTCTCTGTTTCCGATTAATAAAAAACGGGCAAATTGTTGCTCGATTGCAAGTTTGACAGCCTGAAGTACTTCATCATCTTCTGCATGTGCAACAGCTACCGTTTTATTTTTCAACTCTGTTGCTTTGTGCAATAGTTGTGTCAGTTTCATAGTACCCACCTTTCTCAGCAAACATCCGCTCCCATTTACTACATTGCAAGTTTTGTGCCACATTCATAAACCGACTAAAGTACTGTGAACCTGTTGAACACCCTGCATGATTTTGCATAAATACCTGCATTTTATTGCATGCCATCTTTTGCAAGATCGTATTTGTCAATCTTATAATAGAGATTACGGATGCTAACACCAAGTGCTTTGGCAGTTTTTGTTCTATTATATTGATGTTTTTCAAGCGCCTCTTGAATCACATGAGCCTCAAACCGCTCAACAGCGTCTGACAGTTTTTCATTTTCGATTTCTGTTAAAAGCGGGTCTATCTTGAGTTTATTCTTCGGATGATCTATTTCAGGTAGATGTTCAAGATCGATCCACTCAAGTTGCGGCTTCAAAAAGATCATTGCTCGCTCAAGCACATTTTCAAGCTCCCTGACATTCCCCGGCCATTTGCGCATTGCCAGTGATTTAATCGCTTTTTTTGTCAATCCTTTTACATTCCGCCCATACTCTTGATTGATCTTTGCGAGTAAATGATGACTTAAGGAATCAATATCCTCTTTCCGCTGTCTAAGCGGCGGAATCGAAATCGGATATCGATTAATACGATAATACAAATCTTCGCGAAATCTGCCTTCAGCAAGTGCTTTTTCAATGTTGACATTCGTTGCCGCAATCACTCTTACATGAACGGATATCGGTTTTGTGCCTCCTACTCTGACAATTTCTTTTTCTTGAAGAACGCGAAGCAATTTTGCTTGCGTATTATGTGAGAGTTCACCGATTTCATCCAAAAAGATACTCCCGTTATTCGCTTCTTCAAAAAGACCTTTTTTTCCACCGCGTTTCGCTCCAGAAAAAGCACCATCTTCATAGCCGAACAACTCTGATTCAAGTAAGGATTCAGAAATAGCCGCACAGTTTACTCTGACAAACTTATTATACTTTCGGTCACTTTCGTTATGTATCGCATGAGCGAACAACTCTTTTCCTGTCCCCGATTCACCTCTTAACAAAATCGTCGCAGGGGTTTTCGCTCCTAATTTCGCCTGTTCCAATGCAACGAGCATTTGTTCACTTGAGCCGATAATATCAGCAAATGTATATTTTGCTTCAAGGGTGCGGATAATTTGACGGGCTCTATCCAACTCCTTTGTCAGTGATTGAATTTCAGAAACGTCGTGAATTAAACCGACACTCCCTTTTAAAATGCCATCAACAATAATCGGCGCAACATTGACAATAACTTCTTTTTTATTCGGACCGACTTTCATTCTCACGCCTCTAACAGGCCGCCTTGTTTCCAGCACTTTTAAATGCATGCTTTCGCCTTCAGAAATATCAGTATTTGCCGGTTTTCCAATTACTTGATCTGTTGAGAGGCCGGTCATTTTCGTATATGCCCGATTGATCATCATTCCGATTCCATTCTCGTCAACGACCGATATCGCTTCATCGGATGATTGAATAATCGCTTCAAGCATCGTTCTGACTTCTTTGAGATTCGTTACCTCTTCAGCCAGCTCAACAGCATCAGTGATATCTTTAAAAATACTGAGTGCCCCTAATAGTGTCCCGCCGTTATCGATAATCGGAATCCTCGTTGTCACAATCTGCCGATTTGGATGAAGAAATTGCTTTTGATGGTATTCCGGTTCTCTTGTGTTGAGTATCCGCGGAAGCTTTGTGGTGGGAATCACCTTTTCAATAGGCTGCCCAATCGCTTCATGTTGTTTTGTACCAGTCATGACTTCTGCCATTTTATTAAACAACATAATTTCTCCATTGATATTGATATAGATCATGCCATCATTCATGGAATTAAAGATTCTGTCATGTTTATATGTTTGTTCTTTTAAAATTTGAATGAGCTGCTGCTTCTCATTCATTAATTGAGACATGATATATGCAAGCGAACCAGGGACCACAGTCGTTTTATTTTGTTTTTTACGGATGATTTGTTTCAATACATCCGGATCACCGGTTGTTTCAATGATAATATCGATTGGCTTTGTCATGTATGGTATCCAATCTAGCGCTGTCTCTATGTTGTTTTGCTGAGCGATAGCCAACCCCGGGGCTTTTGAGTTTTTATCGATGACTGCTTCAATATCCATCGTTTTGGTTTTCATCAGCAGATCTAAGAGAGCCGTTCCCCCTTTTCCAGCACCTATAATCAGTACTTTTTGTAACATTCATTTACCCCATTTCATGAAAAAATTTGCACACCATAACATTCCAGTTGCAATTATTTGCACAACACCTATTATGTTATCATGTTTTCCTTTCTTGACAAAGTATTTTTTCAAACAGACAATAAAGGTAAATGATTTGTAAGGGGATTCATATATGGGGAGACTAATCGCACTGCTTATTTTGCTCATTCCGGGAGCTTTGGCAGCCGCCGGCATTAAACTGATGCGAGATACTTTTTTCGGTATTTTAATCAATCCTTTTCAAATTTTATGGATTCAGGGTCTTACAGGAATGATCCTTTTTGGAGTCGGGCTTTATCTTTTAGGGGGCTTTATCCTATACAGGGACAAGAAACGAAATCTGGTCAGCACCCGATTCCGAAAAAATGAGGACGATCAATAAAAAAACGCCGCTTGCAAATGCGGCATTTTTTTATGAGTTCTTCATCATCAGTGCTTTCTCAGGAAAATCAGTAAAAAAACCATCAATTCCCGCTTCAATCAGCTTTTTCATATCCTCCTCACGATTGACCGTAAACGGTCTAACCGCTTTTTGGTTTCGATGAGCATTTTTAATCGTATCTTCTGACATAGAGCGAAGATAAGGATGAAACCCTGAAGCAGGTATTGTCTCAATATATCGCTCAGGCTGATAAAGAACATCCATATACAATGCAGCCAACTCGATATCAGAGTTCAGCCGAAAACAGTGAACAAGGCTTTCATGGTTAAAGGAAGAAAGGATAAGCCGTTCCTGAAGCCCATATTTAGAAATCAGCGACAACACTTTTTCTTCCATCCCATCATACCGAACAATGCTATTTTTCAACTCTACATTAAGGAGAAAATCTTCTTTTTCTGCCCAAGCAAATACTTCTTCTAGGGTTGGTACTGTAACAAATCCGGTCTTTTCAGAAAAGCGAAAACTCGCGTCTCCTCTTTGCATTTCTTCGTATGTATAATCTTTAACGAAACCTTTCAATGATGTTGTTCGATCAAGTTTTTCATCATGGATCACAACAAGATGACCATCTTTTGTCATCTGCACATCCAATTCAATACCATCAGCCCCTACTGCTGCAGCGTGTTTAAAAGCAATCATTGTATTTTCAGGAAAAGTACCTGAAGCACCTCTATGCGCAAAAACCTTTGTCATGTCGTTCACCTCTGGGAAGAATATTTGGTCTCTCCTCATTATGAAGATCTTATGCTGTTTTTTCCACAGTTAGGTTCGTCATTTTAGAAAACAAAAAAAGATCTGTCTAAAAAGTCTTTTTTTAACATAAATCAGTGGGAATTGCGAGACTCCTTCTAGAAAAGAGAGCCTAAAGACCTTTATATCTGAACCCTATTTTATGCTTTTTAGCGGTTATTTTAAATATAGGTCCTGATGTAAATTGACAATGCCGTACTTCACCATACATAATTGTAATAAAATACAAATTGTTTACTTTGAATAAGTTTGATATTATTCAGAAGTTCTTTCATATAGCGATTGAAGGAAACACTGAAACCTATCTAGAAGTATGCTGAGATGTATAAAAATATATTATAGATAAGTGATCATGAAAACATTTCTAAAATATATAACGATGTTTATTTTTGGAACAATTTTTCTTTATTATTGTAACATGGTTATGCCAAAGAGTTTCCTTTATTTCGTTGTAGGTATACCTATTATGATACTTGCTCTTGAGATCATTTCAAAACTTTTCGATTCCAACAGTGATGACAATTGAGGTCATTAAAAAGAGGTCAGAAAGAATTCTGATCTCTTTTTGTGCTGATGAATATCGATATTCACTTTTAACAATGATTGAATGATCATGAATCAAGTGATGAGAATGATAAAAGATCTCTCATGAACTGACTCGCTATGGTCACCGCAAATACGTTTAATCGATACATCTCCACAGCCAATATCCAAATAATGATTTCTACGTTTTGTTCAGCACTTTGTCAGCGATACTGAAATTGAAAGAATGCAGATCTGCAATTGATAATTAAGCGGTTTCTCATATAAGATTTTAAAACGATAATAGATCTAAGTTTGTATAACTAAAAATTGTTGTGGTTTTTTTATTAGTTTATACTGCACTGATACTGAAAGACAAAAAGCTTGTCGATGGCCGTTTTCACGGCGTTATCGACAAGCTGTTCAGTAAATCATGTATTCCCACCACGAATTTCTACAACACGTTTGGAACTAAAATCAATATCTACTTCAAAACTTGGATTAATTAAACAACGTATTTCTGGAGGACAATCGACCCCAAAATAAATTGTTCCTTTATCTGGATGACTTTCTTCTTGAGAAAACGTATACCCATTAAAAAGGTATTTATGCAGCATTTTTTTTTGAAGTACAGATAAAAATTCTGAATCGGAAAAAGCGATGTCCAAGGCTGAAGAATATAAATCGTTTTTTGTCATGATAAAACACCCTTTTCAAAATATTGAATTAACTATGTTTTAGAAAAGTGTTCTAAGCCTGCTTTCTCAAAGGAACAAATAAATAATCATTCTACGTTCACTAAGCGGTTATCGACATCACTCACCACCTCTCACTCATATAAAGCAACAACATGGTGAATCACAGTCAAAACAGACAACTCAGCTGAAATGATATGAATTTCAAAGTGTAGCTGTCTATCGCTACACAATTACATTATATTCCCATTCTTTACCCTGAACAACCCAAAACAAATAAGTTCATATAATGTTAAACTTTCTGCAGCTTCGCACTTTCAAAAAGTTCGATTAGCCGTGTATTCTGTTACTTTTGTACAATTCTAAGGTATTCTCTATATGAGAGGTGAAGGAGATTCCAGATAAAACCAGTTCTCTTTTCTTAGAAATCTCCATATCATCTTCACCAGCCCCAAGCTTTTATATTTTAAGACACGCTATATGTGTATGGCGGTTTTATATGGACTTAAGCTAAATCTGAGCAAAATTTTCACTATAAATGCCCGCTTCATCCACTACTGTTCTAGGATATCCATTGCGTAAAGTATCTCCGTTTAATCAATGAAATATAGTCGCAAAAACATACTCGGATACTCAAGCGAACCCGAAGTGTTAAATGTTCAATTTTATTCAAGCTATTCCGTTAGTATAATTATCCTATCTAGACAATTTACAGAATGCCGAATTGAATAGAGCTGTTGACCAAATGAAGCCGATAGTGAGTATTATTATACCAGTGTATAATGGAGAAAAATATTTGCGCAACTGTTTAAATAGCGTTGTAAGGCAGACTCTTAGCAGTATCGAAGTGTTAGTTGTTGATGATGGATCAACTGATTCTACCCACAATATAATAAGAAATTTCACAGCCGCCGATAGTCGGATCGTACCGATATACCAATCAAATCAAGGGCCGGCAACCGCGCGAAATAACGCGATTAAGCAGGCAAACGGGGAATTTGTAGCGTTTCTCGACTCAGACGATTGGGTTGATCCGGAAACTTACGCCGAAATGTGTGAAGGAGAAGGAATTAGACAATGAGGAATTGGAAAGAGAATATAGCCACAATGGTGCTTGTAAAGCAGGAATTAATGAAACATGATGTAAAAAATATATGGCCTCATCATTTTCCGGAAGTCGGGGCCAGTGAGGAGCAAATTCGTGTAATAGAGGACCAATTAGGACATAATCTTGATTCTATGTTTCGAAGGTTTCTTAAACATGCAAATGGCTGGAAAGGATTTTATCAAACCGTTGATTTATTTGGTACTGAACAATTACAGGAATCAGCGATTAAAGATTATGCGAAAACTTTTCTAGATGATGACGTATTAAAAGAAAGTGGTGTTTCCAGAACACAGTTGCTTCCGATAGCTATTACTGAATTTGACAAAGATTTATTTGTATTATGTTTACCGAATTCATCTACTCCTGGTGAAGTTATTTGGTTTGCTGGCGAGGAAATTGACAGATTCAAAAATTTTAATGAATATTTTTTAGCAATGATTGATTACAATAGGGAAGAAGTATTTGAGTTAAAAAAATCATGATATTTGAAAACCTCGATTTGCTAAATAAGTTTAGGGAATTTTATTAGATCTTCAAACATTGAAAAGGAACCAGTCCTCACTTACATTGTTGAATTGATAATGACAATCACTACCAATGTTTGTGCTAAACCCCATATAAGAAGCTAAAGTCATGTTGGTTTGTGTTTAACCTTTAAATCATACGATGTCTAATGTGACGAAGCGAGTAGGCTACTTCACACGAAGAACAGTCAATAAATGTACGAAAAATGATGTTAGTCTAATAATTGGACACAGAGAATAGAGATTTTTATACTGAAACTAATAATTTCTAGGAGTGTCCAAAATGAACGGAAAAAGATACGATAAAGACTTTAAAATCTATGCTGTTAAGATGGTTGTGGAAGATGGAAGAAAGGTAGCTGAAGTTGCACGAGAGCTAGATTTAGTTCATCAAACTTTGCATAAGTGGGTGGATAAGTATAAGGAAGAGCAGGAGGATGCCTTTGTAGGAAGTGGGAATCTTAATCCCAAGGATCAAGCTAATTATGAAAAAGATAAACGTATTCGTGACTTGGAAGAGGAAGTTTCCATTTTAAAAAAGGCTATGGGCATCTTCGCAAAAAACCAGAAGTAATTTATGACTTCATCGAAAAACACCGACACGAGTTCCGTGTAGCGAAGATGTGCGAAGTATTAGGTGTTTGGAAAAGTGGTTATTATGACTGGAGGAATCGAGATAAGAGTGAGCAGAAAAAGCGTAGAGAAAAGCTAACAGCCGAAGTGAAGCGTGTTTATATGGAGTCCAAGAGAAGGTATGGTAGCCCTAAAATCACTGAACAATTAAAACAAGAGGGTTGGGATGTATCTCAAAAGACTGTTACTCGTATCATGAGCGAGAATGACTTGCGGTCTAAAACGGTGAAAAAGTACAAGGCGACGACAAATTCTAAGCATTCTTATCCTATTTATCCGAATGTATTGAAGCAAAACTTCCACGTAGACAAGCCTGGAGCTGTTTGGGTTGGTGATATAACCTATGTATGGACAAGAGAAGGTTGGTTGTATTTAGCTACGATCATGGACTTATTTTCAAGGAGAATCATCGGTTGGGAAATGAGTAGACGTATGACGAAGGAATTGACCATTACCGCTTTGAAACGGGCGATAAACCAGCAGCCACCACAGAAAGGGCTTATTCACCATTCCGATCGAGGTAGTCAATACGCAGCGTATGACTATCAAGCAGTTCTACGAGACTATAAGATTACGACAAGTATGAGCAGAAAAGGTAACTGTTACGATAATGCATGTATTGAATCTTTTCACAGTGTGATCAAGAAGGAGCTCATATTCCATCAGAAGTATCAAACACGAGCAGAAGCAAAAAGAAGCATATTTGCCTATATCATGACTTTTTACAACTACAAACGTATTCATTCATCTATTGGTTATTTATCACCGATAGCTTATGAGAAAAAGTATGCGCAAAAGTGAATACAACTGATAGAGTAGAAGTTTAGTTACCTCTTAATAGAAGGAATGGGAGAATGCCGTTCCTTCTATTAAGAGGACAGCAAGCGAAGCGCGGTAGCCTTGACAATAATTTAATATTTTAAGTGTCCAATATCTTGACATAGGTCCAAAAAAGATCCTTTTATTAAATATAAATCAGTTATTATCCTGATATTTTTGAAATTGAAAACAATAACCTTTATTAGACTACGATTTAAAAAATTGCGATCTAGCATTCCCTCTCACCTATCCAAACTGACCGATGATGAGAGAAAATAATTAAATCGACAGTTATTAGTTGAAATCGATAACAGAGCTGTCGAAAAAGTCCTTATCAACATGAATCAGGGAGAATTGCAAGACCCCTCAGGAGTAAGGAACGAACTCCGAGGAGGCACGCCAAAGCGAGCAAGCCAATTCCCCAATCCACACTACTTTCAGGACACCCCCATTTATCTCTCTCAATCTACTTTAACCCGTATTTTTTAAAAATGGATATTTTGAAAAAGTGAGATAGTCAGTAGTAGTGTTAATAGGGTAAAAGTCGAAAAGATCCTATCACAAACGATTATGGAATTAAAGTCAATACAGTATTGACAGAACTCAAATCTCTTAGTGAGTTCAAACAACAGGCAAACAAAGTTATAATTGAGGAAGAGGTACAACAAGTGCTTAATCTTACTAAAAAGCTTATCATGATAAAAAAATACCAATAACAGCAAAAAATATGTGCAAACGATGGAAAGATAACAAACGAGGAGGAAAATAAAAATGGCTAGAATGCAATGTAAGTGTGGAAATCACCTATCAACTGTAGATGCTCCAAACGATGTTCAACTGCATATTTATACTGATAAAGAATGGGATGTTATTATTAATATGGCAGATTATCTTGACCCTCTTTCAATTCCTGATCCTAATAAAGAGGTGTGGAGATGTATTCATTGTGATAGAATTTATGTTTTTAACGAGGATAACACGGTTAATAAAGTATATGTAGTAGAAAAAGTAGGAAGTTAAAGGAGTCTGCCTTGTCAATTCAATGCCTTGGTGTAGTTCATTGGGAGATCTCATTGTCTAACGCTTGGAATCTCGTAACTATTTTCGTCAGTTCCTCTGCCTTGCAGCCTGGTCTGGCCCCTTTATTTACTTCAGTATTCAAATGCTCAAAAAGGTTTATGCGGAATAGCTTCAACAAATGGATTCAGTGAAGTACTCACCGGCTAAGATATGTTTTGCGAATAAAATTTCTGTTGAACAAAAACAGCAAAGCCATAACCATGCTTTGTCGGCACTTGGAGCATCTGGTTTGCGAAGTATTAGCGGGAAACTGAATATTAACGATTCCAAGCTAATTGGAAAATTCCGCAAACAAGGTGCCACAATGAAACATATGCATATGCAAAGAGATGGGAAGAATTTTTAGGACCTGATACACACAATAATAAACACCCAAGAACAAACAGAATAGTTTTAGGGAAGCATGAATATGGAAGCCGTAAAATGAATAGTAAACCAACAAAACCTGATGATCATGAAGAAAATAGACTTGCGATCCTCAAATAATGTTATGAATGTAGATCATACTGTTGTGAGAGTCCCATTACCAAAGAGGTGTTATATGTGAAAGTTTTGATAAAACATTTTAATGCTGAAAATAATACAGTTGCATTTTCTTTAGAATACGGGAGAAGTTCTGCTTATTGGGAAGGATCTATACCTGAATGTAACAAGTATTATGATGTAGAATTTGAAATACCGGAGTTATTAATTTGGAACAAAGATATTAAAGAAGAAAAGTCCACTTCTTTTAATATTAAGGGTGGAGAAGATACTTCTTATATTGTAGGAAGGTTAGAATCATCTAGTGAAGACGGTTGTTGTATAGTAAAGATTGGGGATGGTGTTGTATTTTTAGAAACTGAAGGAAATCCGTTCAAAAATGGTACGTATATTTCTTTCAGTTCAAAAGGACTTACCTTATGTGAAACCGAACTATAATCTAGTTTGCTCCTTTTTCCAGATTTAAATGGGTGAGGATTTTAGCTCTACAATTCAATCTGAATTTAACAAGATAAATTACCAATCATTAAACATATCAGCTGATTATACACTGCAAGCCTACATGACGGAAATGCACGCTTATGGTCTTGTTCGCTGCAAACGGCTTTAGCGAAGCCTTCACAAGTAAGTTTGAATGAGAAAGTCTCAGCGAAAAAACAAGCAAAAGGCTTTATTGACACAATGTTAAGTATGGGCGGGGCAAGAGCCGCAGTCTGGACAAAAAACGTAGCCAAACTAAGTCAGAGCATCACCCATCTCATTAAAGCAGCAGCCAAGAAATAACAACTTGTGATATCACCAAAAGCTGTTACTATGAAAAAAGTAACGGAAACATGCAGGGACGTATTAAAGTCTCTGTAAAACCCAAGATTGTATGCAAGAGAATTTGCAATAACCGATTTAAGCAGTTCTAAAACCTATCATATCGATTTTGAGAACATGGGATTGTAAAGTTTGCTCGTAGTACGGGTATGCCTAAAGGTTCTGAAGGGTAATCACATATGAGACATATCGTAGATCAAGAAGAGCATCACCATCTTCAATTACAAAGAGAAGTAAACAAACATATCGATGATATTATTGGAACTAAGGATTTTGCTTTACCTGGAAAAATAATTGATAAAAAACTGCATGCAGACCATTTCCAGTATGGAAGGTTTTGAGATACTAACTTACAATAATAGACAGTAATTTTAAACAAAGTTAATTTAGCTCATATCATATTTTAGATTTATTTTAATAATACTCTGATTAAAATGAATAATGTTAAAAGTTCAATAATTATGACAAATACCCATGAATACCATGTACCAATATACACCATCAAGAGTGGGAGTGTTATGATAAAAATTCCAAGAACAATTGAATATATCCCCATCTTTCTTGCTAATTTGTTTTTATCTCCTTTATATTGTTTTTCATCATAACCTGCAATTAAGTTTAGCTTCTTTTTTTCCAAATAAGCAAACCAACAAGAATAAACAATAAACCAGTAGTAATACAAATAACCACAGCTGTGGATAAATCTGTATTTAAGGTCATCTTACACCTCCAATATAAACATTGATCTTTCAAATCTCAAACAAATATTTAATGATGTGGTTTCTTTTTTGATTATATTTTAAAAAATAGTAATAAAGTATTAATTTTCAATTTGTGTATGCACGATCTTTAACTCATGAAGTCCATACTTTTATTTTCAATACTTTCGGACAAATTTTATCGATATTTTGATTGATGGATACCATAAGAGATTTACACGTACTATTTGATATTCCTTCTTAGGTAAAAAAGAAAAAAACAAAGGGGGCATTATTGATCAACAAAGAAGACTTATTTATAAGCAATTCGTGATCTATATGATTGTTCAGTTATTAGTTATGTTTTAGCATATTAATCTTGTGTTCAAAACTCCGGTGTCGAAGTGCCAAAGGAGCGAAAGCCGTATATGGCTGCAAATAAAGCGTTAACTATGCATCGGTGGCTCTTGGAGCGTTTGATTTGCGTAAGTTCAGTGAGAAGTACATATTAAAGGGATGGGGAAACCTCAAAAAAAGCAAGAAAGATTTTACACCTGATCCGAACGAATGGCAAATCGATCGAAAAATGTCTTGTCTTCGAGTACCGCTTTCATGATGCAGACCGAACAATGATCGTAGGAAGTCAATCGAGCGTTTTCCGTTTTTCCTTGGTATACGTTTTTGAAAACACACAGGCATTTTTCCCTCACTTATTGATCCATAATATAGACATTGTTTTGTAAAAAATAACCCCGCCTATAAAGACAAGGTTATAAAGACTTGCACTATTTCTCTTTACCACTTATCGCGTAGAACTAGCGACCAAATTCATCACAATAACAACGAAAAATTCATTGGGGTGACGATAAACTATTCGTTAGAAACAGACCGGCAATTCAACGCTTAAACCATCGCCAAACCCCGATCACTGCTCCTTTCAAGAAGCCTTATGCTCTAAGCGAAGCTTATCAGCAACCATCGCGATGAATTCGGAATTCGTCGGTTTTGCTTTTGTCATGCTGACTGTATAACCGAACAGTGAGGAGATCGAATCGATATTTCCTCTGCTCCATGCGACTTCTATGGCATGGCGGATTGCCCGTTCGACGCGGCTGGCTGTTGTATTAAATTTTTTTGCAATATCAGGATAAAGTACTTTTGTGATGCTGCCGAGTAATTCAATATCGTTGTACACCATGGAAATGGCTTCCCTTAAGTATAAATATCCCTTAATATGTGCAGGTACACCGATTTCGTGAATGATGCTTGTGATGCTGGCATCTAAGTTTTTCTTTGGTGGTTCTTGTTGCGGACGCAAAATGCTATTTTGAGTAGATGGTGCTCGGTGAACCGTATGTGAACCATTTCCGCTCACTTGACGGATATGACCGACTAAGTTTTCCATATCGAAAGGTTTAAGTATAAAGTAAGAAGCGCCTAATTCTACTGCTTTTTTCGTGACATCTTCCTGTCCGAATGCTGTTAACATGATCACGTTCGGCTGTTTTTTCAACTCCGACTTTCTCAGCCGCTCTAGCACAGCCAATCCATCAAGATGAGGCATGATAATATCAAGTACAAGGACGTCAGGTTCCTTATTCTTAAACAATGAGAGACATTCCTGACCATTATACGCCACGCCGAGGACTTCCATGTCAATTTGGCCCTCTATATATTCACTTAAAAGGCCGACAAGCTCCCTGTTATCATCAGCAATACACACTTTAATTTTCTCCACGTTTCTTCCTCCCCAATGTGATGTTGATAAATTTCATCAATCTTTTTCTAATATGTTTAATTCGACAACACCAGTTTATTCCCTCTTTTTAAAAATGTTTTTTTCAATTATTAGTCGTTTACCACGGTTTTCTTCTTATTTTCACTGTTTTTCTTGATTTTTCGACCAATTATGAAGCTTGACAATCAACAAATCACAAGTTTGTCGAAAAATCTTTTTCTTCTTTTATTTTACATGAGATGGATCAAAAATTAAAGGCGAAAACTGCCAGAGAATCCTGGCAGTTTAGCTTGCTTTATTATTTTTGTAAATATCAATTCCGGCTTCAGATAACATCCATTCAATATGAACACCATACCCACTAGTTGGATCATTAACAAACACATGTGTAACCGCACCGATGATCTTTCCATTTTGAATAATAGGACTGCCGCTCATTCCTTGAACAATTCCCCCTGTTTTATTTAACAACCTGGAATCGGTGATTTTCAGCACCATTCCTTTTGTAGCCGGAAATTTCTGAGGAGTTGTGCTGACAATTTGGATATCAAATTTTTCAACCTTATCATTTTCGATAACGGTTAAAATCTTTGCTGGTCCTTCTTTTACTTCATTTGAAAACGCAATTGGAAGAGCTTTATCTTCAATGTGGTTTTTAATGGGGTGATGAAGTGTTCCAAATATTCCAAATGGGCTGTTTCTGTTAATGTCACCAATGACTTTTCTTTCAGATGCAAAACGAGCTAATTTCTCACCGGGATTTCCGCCTGTTCCTTTTTCAATTGAGGTAACAGTGGATTTTACAATTTCCCCATTCTCCACTTCAATCGGTTTTTTTGTGTCCATATCTGAAATGACATGCCCTAGTGCCCCATATTTTTTGGAGGTGGGTTCAAAAAATGTCATCGTCCCGATTCCTGCAGCAGAGTCTCTAATATATAAACCAATTCGATATTTTTTTTCGGTTTGGTCCTTTTTTGGGGTCAGTTTTGTTTCAATTTTTTGACGATCTCTTTTGACGGAAAGATGAAGCGTTTCTCCTGTTTTCCCTGCTTTTTGAATAAACGGGGTGATATCGTTCATTTTTTCAATTTTCTTCTCATTTATTTTGGTAATGATATCACCAGTCATAATTCCGGCTTCTTCACCAGGTGATTTTTTTCCGTCTTTCGTATTAATCTGATGAAAACCTACAACTAAAACCCCTACAGAATGCAACTTTACACCAATTGACTCCCCGCCTGGTATCACTTTTAAATCAGAGAGAACGTTTACTTTTGTTTTTTTAACTGGAAAACCGGCAACATTATAAACCAATTCTCCTGACCCTGTCTTTTCCCCATTTAGTTTCACATTATGGTGATTCTTTTTTAACGTAAACGCTTCTGATGATGCATTCTTTTCTTTTTGGGTCTTAACAGGTAAACTGGTGTTAATGACCCGTGAGTCGGTTTCAAAAATGTTCATATGCTTTGGTATTACAATGTATTCTTTAACAGGTTTGTAAAACCCCACACTTATTAAAGAAACAAGGAGAATTAAACCTACTGCTTTTCTGATTTTTTCAACATCCACCTTTTCACTCTCCTCGCACCTAACCCATACCATAATGATTCGCTACATCATTACTTTTGCCTTTCAGAGAGTGATTTATAACTTTGATCGAGAGAAAAACATTGGATAAAAAGATAAAGAATATAAAAAAGCGGGGGTGTCCTGAAAGTAGTAGGATGAATCAAGATGGGTAATGCCTGCTTACCACGGGCGATCCGCGAGCCTCTTCTGAGCTTGTTCCTTGCTCGTGCGAGGGCTCGCCTGACTCGCTGTTCCTGGAGGAGACGCGCAATTCCCTCTGATTTATGTTGAAAGGACTTTTTAAACAGCTTACCCACTATTTTTAACAAGAGTGGCTTGACTTAAAAGTTCTTTTGCATGGCGTTTTGTCAAGTCAGTGACTTCTACACCGGCAATCATCCGACCGATTTCTGAAATTTTTTCCTGTTTTGACAAAGGATTAATACTCGTCATCGTCCTGCCGCTTTTAGATTGCTTTGTTATCAAAAGATGTGTATCAGCCATGGCAGCTACTTGTGGCAAATGGGTAATACATAAAACTTGAGAACCTGTTGAGACTCGGTGAATCTTTTCGGCAATGGCCTGCGCAACTCTTCCGCTGACTCCTGTGTCAACTTCATCAAAAATTATGGATGTAACATCTTGTTGTGTGGAGAAAATACTTTTAATCGCCAGCATAATTCTTGACAATTCGCCACCTGAAGCAACTTTTGCCAAAGATTTGAGCGGTTCCCCTGGATTTGTTGAAATGAGAAAACGAGCGACATCTATCCCTTTTTTTGTAAGCTGAACAGGTGTACCGTTGATAACAGGTACACTGTCTCGAGAGTCCGTTGTTTTGATGTGAAAGCTAGTGTCAAATTTCGCCTTTTCCATATAAAGTTCTTTTAATTCTTGTTGAACATGAAAAGAAAGTTTTTCAGCCCAAGATTTACGGATTTTTGAGACATTTTTTGCTTCTATACAGAGATCTTTTATCACAGAATCCAACTCGATCTTCAACTTTTCCAAGTGGCTATCCCGATTTTGAATCCGTTCAATTTCTTCTTCTATTTTAGAGGAATAGGTAAAAATATCTTCGACAGTAGCACCGTACTTTCGCTTCAGCTGCTTGATTTCATCCAAACGCATTTCAATCATGTTAAGCCGCTCGGGATCATATTCCAATTCATCTAGCTTGTTTCGAATTTGAAAGGTGGAGTCTTCTAACATATAGTACGCATTGGTGACAGACTCAGAAATTTTTTTTAGTTCTTCATGAATATCGGAAACACTTTCCAATTCACTTGCTGCCATGCCTACCCAATCCAGTCCTGCCTGCTCATTACGAAGTGCATGATAAGCATTTTGCAAGGCTTCAAATATGTTTTCAAAGTTCGCGATTTGTTGTCGTTCTTCCTCTAAACGTTCGTCCTCTTTTGGCTCAAGGTTTGCTGATTCAATCTCACCAAGCTGGAATTGAATTAAATCAAGACGATGAGCCATGTCTTGTTCACTTTCAGAGAGCTGATGAACCTTCTTCAGCACGTTCAAGTAGCGATCATATACTTCTTGATAGGCTTTCAAAGCTTTATCAATTTCTTCCCCAGCATAACGGTCCAAGAGCTCAAGATGATGATCTTCTGTCATTAAAAGCTGATGATCATGTTGACCGTGAATATCCAATAAAAGCCTTCCGATTTCTCTTAATGTTGCAATTGTGACAAGTTTTCCGTTTACACGGCAAATGCTTTTGCCATTTGCATTGATGTCTCTTCTCAAAATGATCATTTCATCTGAAGCCTCTATTCCTTGTTCAGAACATAGCTCTAAGGCAGGATGATTACCATCAAGCAAAAAAAGCCCTTCTAATTCAGCTCTTTTTTCACCATATCTGACATATTCAGAAGATCCCCTTCCTCCAATAAGCAAAGAGATCGCATCAATGATAATTGATTTTCCAGCACCGGTTTCTCCTGTTAATACGGTCAGTCCTTTTTCAAAAGAAACGGTTAGTTTTTCAATAATGGCAAAGTTCTTAATTGATAATTCAGCTAACAAGCAATATGACACCTCTTTTTCTAAACATTATAAGAGATCCAAAATTTTCTTTTGCACTACCGCTGTATCTTCTTGCTTTTGGCAAATAATTAAAATGGTATCATCGCCACAGATGGTACCTATGATCTCTTTCCAATCTAAATTGTCCATCAACGCTCCGATTGCCATAGCATTTCCTGGCATTGTTTTTAAAATAATCATATGGCTGGCTGAATCAATTTTAACAAATGCATCCATTAATGCTCTTTTCAGTTTGGAAAGCGGGTTAAATCGCTGATCTGCAGGAAGACTATATTTGTATGAGCCGCTGTTTGTCGGAACTTTTACTAAATGAAGCTCCTTAATATCACGTGAAACTGTCGCCTGTGTTACATTATAGCCGGCTTCTTTTAAAATATCGACGAGTTCATCCTGGGTCTCGATTTCATAAGCAGTTATAATTTCCCTGATTTTTATATGCCTTTGTCCTTTGTTCATTTTGCACCTCTGTCTATACAGATTTCGTGTATGTTTATACAGTTATGTTATATGATTTTGACGAAAAAGTACACGCATATAGTAAAAAAGGAATAATAGCCGGCTATCATTCCTTTTCATCCGATTTCTTTGCTTTTAATGTTCTATGGGCTTCTTCAACAATTTGACTGATTTTATCCTCTGTTATCGGTGAACCAGATTGATCTTTTCCACTCCATCTTAAATGAAGCAGAAATTCGATATTTCCGTCACCGCCTGTAATCGGAGAAAACGATGCATCTTGACAATGATACCCTTGTTTTGCGGCAAATTGGTTGATATCGTTCAAAACATGACGATGAACGATAGGATCGCGAACAATTCCTTTTTTTCCGACCAACTCACGTCCGGCTTCAAATTGAGGTTTAACGAGCACAACGCAATCACTGCCTGGTACTAAGAGCTTTTTAAGCACTGGCAATATCATTTTTAACGAAATAAATGATACATCAATCGTTGCAAACTCTGGCATTCCCTCTGTGAAATCAGCGGGGGTGCAGTAGCGGAAATTAGTGCGTTCCATGACGATGACGCGTTCATCTTGGCGCAACTTCCAAGCAAGCTGATTATAGCCTACATCAACCGCATAAGAACGGGCAGCCCCATTTTGCAGAGCACAGTCTGTAAAACCACCGGTTGATGAGCCAATATCAATCATCAATTTTCCCTGAAGTGAAAGCTGAAACTCTTTTAATGCCTTTTCAAGCTTCAATCCGCCCCTACTGACATATTTTAATTGGTTTCCTTTAATGGTCAACGGGATTAAGCGGTCGACCTTCTCTCCCGGCTTGTCTAACCGGTTTTCATTTGTATAAACAATCCCAGCCATAATGGCTCTTTTTGCTTTTTCTCTTGTCTCAATTAATCCTCTTTCTACTAGTAATACATCGAGCCGTTCTTTTTTCACTGTCATGATCCAATTCCTTTATGAGTCTTTACTGGTGTTAACATTCTTATGCGTTTGATTACATTCTCTTTTGTTAGACCGATTTCTTCAAGAAGGCATGTAACACTGCCGTGTTCAATAAATCGATCAGGGATTCCCATCCGGTCAATCATTGGGCTATAGGACTGGTGATCATGAGCAAACTCAAGAATTGCGCTCCCAAATCCTCCTTGTAGTACAGCCTCTTCAATCGTTAAAATGGGCAGACCTTCGTTCAGGATACTTTGCAACATCTCTTCATCAAATGGTTTGATAAAACGAGCATTTACTACCCTGACCGAGCGTCCTTCTTTTTGAAGCTCTTCAGCCGCACTAAGCGCCATTGGAATGGTTGTGCCAAACGTCAAGATAACTGCATCTGTACCAGATTTCAAAACCTCCCATGTTCCAATTGGAATGGTTTTTAAATCTTTATCCAGCCTAACACCTAGTCCGTTTCCTCGTGGAAAACGCATAGCGATTGGACCATCGTCATAGTGTATTGCCGTATTGACCATGTGTTGACCTTCATTTTCATCTTTAGGCATCATGAATACCAAATTCGGAATATGTCGCAAAAAAGCAATATCAAATACACCTTGATGTGTTTCACCATCAGCTCCGACAAGACCTGCTCGATCAATCCCGATAAAAACGTTTAAATTTTGCCGGCAAATATCATGAACAACTTGATCGTATGCACGTTGCAAAAATGTTGAATAAATGGCAAGAAACGGTTTCATGTTTTGTGTTGCAAGACCGGCCGCCATCGTAGCAGCATGCTGTTCTGCAATCCCGACATCAATCATTCGATCCGGAAATTCTCTCGCGAACCCTTCAAGTTTTGAACCGACAGGCATGGCCGGGGTAATTGCCACGATTCGTTTGTCTTCACGAGCCAGCCGACGAACGGTTTCACTCACAAGTGCACTCCAAGACGGAGCAGCTGCCGTTGGTTTCACGAAATCTCCTGTATCGATCTTATAAGGACCTGTACCATGCCATGTTCCAATTTTATCGGATTCCGCAGGCTTGTAGCCCTTTCCTTTTTTCGTAATGACATGAAGAAGAACAGGACCTTTCGTTTTTTTGGCGTACTGCATATTTTCAAACAGCTCTTCATAGGAATGACCGTCTACAGGCCCTAAATATGTGAAGCCGAGTTCTTCAAAGAACATACCTGATACTAAAAGATATTTCAAACTGTCTTTAATACGTTCTGCTGTGGCTGCAAGTTTCCCACCTACAGCTGGTATTCGTTTGAAAAGATATTCGAGCTCGTCTTTCACCCATTGGTATTTTCCTGCTGTACGCAATCTTCCAAGCATGGTATGAATTGCACCAACATTTGGAGCGATACTCATTTCATTGTCATTTAAAATGACGATCATATCTTTTTGTTCATGACCGATGTGATTTAATGCTTCCAGTGCCATACCGCCAGTAAGTGCGCCATCACCAATGATTGGTATAATATACTCGTTTGTCCCTTTTAAATCTCTTGCAACTGCCATTCCCATTGCTCCGGAAAGCGAAGTCGAGCTATGCCCCGTTTCCCAAATATCGTGTTCGCTTTCATTCCGCTTCGGAAATCCGCACAATCCCTTATGCTGACGGAGTGTCTCAAAATCTTTGCCGCGGCCTGTCAAGAGCTTGTGCACATATGATTGATGACCGACATCCCACAAAAGTTTATCCTTCGGACTATTAAATTCTTTATGCAGTGCAATGGTAAGCTCAACCACACCGAGGTTAGGTCCGATATGCCCTCCTGATTTAGAAAGCGTTTCAACTAGAAAATGGCGAATCTCAGCACTCAAGCTTCTCAGTTCTTGATTTGAAAGGTTTTTTAAAAAGGTTGGGTCTTTTATAGATAATAGATCCAATTGGATCAACTCACTTTCAGCATGATTTCTGCAAGTATGCGCTTTGCTAAAGTTGTTTTTAGATCAATGAGCGCAAATATAAAATCCTGAAAAAACCGCCGCTAACACTTCGTGATAACGGCGCGTTGTTTTAAGATTTAACTGTCTATATTTTATCATAATCAGCTTTTTATTCAAATGCGAAGCACGCGTTTAATGGTCTCTATCTGCAATCATATCACAAAACTCACAAAGCAGATCTTTTTCTAAAGAAAGTTGTGAGATGATTTGCTTGGCTTTTTGAATGTGTTCAATGAGCTTTTGTTTAGCCCCCTCCAAAGACAGAAGCGATGGATAGGTTGATTTTCCATTTGTCATATCAGAACCAGTCCGCTTACCAATTATCGCTTCTGAGCCTTCAAGGTCTAAAATATCATCTCTAATTTGGAAAGCAACCCCAATATGGTAGCTGAATTCTCGAAGTTTTTCTATTTCTTTTGAAGGCGCATCTGCCAATATAGCCCCTGCTATCACGCTAAAGCTAAGTAACTTAGCTGTTTTCCCTTCATGAACAGATTGCAATTCTTCTAATGAAATCTGTCTTGATTCAGCTTCCATATCTAAAATTTGTCCACCAACCATACCTTCTGCACCTGCTGCTGAAATCAGTTCATTGACTAGTTTGAGGCGTTTTTCAGCTGATACTTCAGGAGAAACGGATGTCGTGATCATCTTAAAGCTTTCCGTCAAGAGCGCATCCCCTGCAAGTACAGCTGTTGCTTCACCAAAGATTTTATGATTTGTCGGTTTACCTCTTCTTAGGTCATCATCATCCATACAAGGAAGATCATCATGGATCAGAGAATAGGTGTGGATCATCTCAACAGCACATCCGACCGGAATACCATCTTCTTCTTTTTTGCAATAAGCATGCAGAAGTGCAAGCACTAAAATTGGTCTCAGCCTTTTCCCACCCGCTTGCAATGAGTAAAGCATAGATTGTTTAAGGGTTGAAGGTGCTTGCAACTCTTGAATATATGAGAAAAGGCACTGTTCAATGACGGCTTTTCTCGTTTTTAAAAATTCGGCTAGCTTACTGTTCACCTTTGTCCTCCTCCCGAACACTAAAAGGAGCTAACTCACCATTTTCTCGTAAAATGTAGTCCATTTGTTTTTCCACATTTTGAAGCTTTTCATGGCACATTTTTGATAAAACCATGCCTTTCTGGAAATAATCGATCGCTTTTTCCAAAGGCACGTCCCCTTCTTCAAGTTTTGATACAATCTCTTCAAGACCTTTCATCGCCTCTTCAAATGTCATATCGTTTTGATCATTATTTTTTTCAGCCATTGTTCTCGCCCCTCTTTTGCCGCACACTACAGGTTAATGTGCCGTCCTTTAATTTCACCAAAATATCATCATTTTCTTGAACCTGTTCAATACTTTTAATCAGTTCGTTCTCTTTATATGTCAAACTATACCCTCTATTCATGACTTCAAGTGGGCTTAATGCATTTAACTTACCAAGAATCGTTTGAAACTGTGAATGAATTTGCTTAAGCTCAACATTCATATTTCGTTTCAACCGGTTTGTTTGCTCATGATGGCGTTTTCGCGCCTGTCTTAGCTGTTCTTGGGGATGAAGCATCTCAAGTTTATATGTTTGTTCATTCAGTTTCTGATTTTTCCGGTCTAAAGTCAATGCTAACTGTCTTTGAAAATGACCAAATGCAATGTCAAATTCTTGTTCTTTTTGAGCATAAAGCCTTTTTGGATACCGGAAAGCGTAAGAACTTTGAAGGGTGTTGAGGCGCTCCTGTTGTTTTTTAAAGGCTTGTTGCATCATATTCGTTATTCTGGCTTCAAATGTTTTTAATCGCTCCATTAGGTCAAGGATATTGGGTACTGCCAGTTCAGCGGCCCCTGTCGGAGTAGCCGCTCGCAAATCAGCAGTTAGATCACTGATTGTAAAGTCTGTCTCATGACCGACAGCAGAAATAATCGGAATATCAGAAGAAAAGATAGCTCTAGCAACAATCTCTTCATTAAATGCCCACAGTTCTTCAATCGATCCTCCGCCACGTCCGATAATTAATAGATCACACAACTGTTTGCGATTGGCCTCCTCGATACTTTTGACAATCGACCGACTTGCGTTGTCTCCTTGTACAAGGGTTGGGAGGACAATTACTTTTACGAGAGGGTATCTTCTTTTAATGGTGGTGATGACATCCCGTACAGCCGCTCCCGTAGGTGAAGTCACTACACCAATGGTAGATGGAAAAGCAGGAATGGGCTTTTTATATTGTTCATCAAATAATCCTTCTTTTGAAAGCTTTTTCTTTAGTTCTTCGTATGCCAAATACAACGCACCAATTCCATCAGGTTGCATTTCTTTGGCATAGAGTTGATAATGACCACTCGGTTCATATACCGAAATCCCGCCTCTAACCAAAACCTTCATTCCATCTTCCGGCGTAAAGCCAAGATTTTGATTCTGTCTAGCAAACATTATCGCCTGGATGCGAGCGTTATCGTCTTTTAGTGTAAAATAAATATGCCCCCTGCTATGTATTTTAACATTTGATAGTTCTCCTTTAATCCAAATGTCATCAAGATGGGGGTCTACATCAAATTTACGTTTAATATACTTTGTCAAAGCTGTGACCGTGACAAATGAAACTTCGCTCATGTACAGTCTCCTTTCTCGCCAAACAGACTGAACGTTCATTCGGCAATTACTCACGAATGAACGTCTTAGTGGTTAAATAAATCGTTTTGCAGATTTAACCGTATTATGGGCGAGCATCGTAATCGTCATCGGACCGACACCACCTGGGACTGGTGTGATATAAGAAGCTTTTTCTTTCACCTCTTCAAACGCCACATCTCCAGCTAGCTTACCGTTTTCAAGCCGGTTGACACCGACATCGATCACAACTGCCCCTTCTTTTATTTGATCGGCTTGAATAAAATGCGCTTTACCCACTGCAACAATGAGAATATCGGCTTTTTTCGTATGAGCTGTGAGATCAGCTGTTCTTGAGTGACAATATGTAACGGTCGCATTTTCATTCAAAAGCAGCATTCCAACTGGTTTACCAACAATATGACTTCTGCCAACGACAACAACTTCTTTTCCTGACAAATCAATATTGGTTTTGTTTAACAATTCAATAATACCTGCAGGTGTGCAAGGCAGGAATGTCTCTTCACCAAGCAACATTTTCCCGATATTCAATGGGTGAAAACCGTCAACATCTTTATCAGGAGAGATTCTTTCAATCACCGCTTGTTCAGAAATATGATCTGGGAGAGGCAGCTGGACAAGAATCCCGTGAAAGTCGTCATTCTCGTTGTATTGGTCAATCACTGCCAGAAGCTCTTCTTCGGTGAAATGTTCGTCAAAATGGTCTAACTGAAAACGCATTCCCATATCCTCAGCTGCCTTCTTCTTCCCACGGACATATGAAAGAGAAGCAGGATCATCACCAATTAAAATAACGGCTAATCCCGGAGTCACTCCTTGTTTTTTTAGTTGTTCAACTTCCTTGGCCAACTGCCCACGTTTTTGTTTTGCTGTTTCTTTTCCATCGATGATGGTTGCTGTCATTTGCTCTCCTCCTAAATTATTCTAAGTCAGATTTAATGTTAGAAAGCATACCGTTAATAAACTTCGCCGATTTGTCATCTCCAAATTGTTTTGCAAGTTCAATCGCTTCATTCATAGAGACGCTTACTGGTATTTCATTTAAGAACATCATTTCATAAGCTGCAATCCGTAAAATAACACGATCTACATTGGCCAACCTTTCCAGTTTCCAATTGACAAGATGACGTGAAATCATTTCGTCGATTTTTGCTTGATGATCTAAAACTCCATAAACAAGCTGTTCGAAAAATGCATCACTTTCTTGGCTACCTAAGGCATGTTCCATCGCTTCCTTCGGTTCTATATGACTGACATCAATCTGGAATAGAGATTGTAAAGCCTTTTCTCTTGCTGCTCTTCTTTTCATTCTTTATATTTCTCCTTTAATCCTCTTTGCTGCTTCAGGCACAAAGAGATCATATCATATTTTTATGCTTTCCGCATGTGAATACAACCGAATAATAAAGATAAAACACTAAAAAATATTCGTGTTTTGCTCTAAATGATCAATCGAACATGAAAAAACCAAAGGGCCGACATTCCCCTTGGTTCTTCTGTAAAATAGTCGTCGTACTACATCTCTTGATCAATTGCTACTTCTTGTCCTTTTTGATCAAATTGAATGCCTACGATATGGACATTAATTTCATTAATAGAAAGAGAAGTCATGTTAAGGAGCGTCTGACGAATATTATCTTGAACCGTTTTAGCAATTTTCGGGATTGAAACACCAAATGATACCACGCAATATACATCAATTGTTATTCCCTCTTCAGACAAATCAACCTTAACACCTTTACCATGGTTTTTCTTTCCAAACCGTTCTACAACACCAGTTGCAAAATTACCTCTCATTTCGGCAATTCCATCGACTTCAGATGCAGCAATTCCAGAAATAACCTCAATCACTTCAGGCGCAATTTCCACTTTACCTAAATGATTTTCTTCCTGGCTCATTTCCAATAAACGATTGTCATTTTTCAATTCACTCACCTCCGTAAAAATTACGACCCCATCACATCAAATATTTCTAAAAACTTTGTATTAAATTCTCCGCTTACAAATGTTTCATGCTCCAATAATTTTAGATGGAAAGGGATTGTTGTGTGAATTCCCTCAATTACAAACTCGCTTAAAGCCCGCTTCATTCTTGAGATTGCTTCATCCCTAGTCTTTCCATATGTGATCACTTTGGCAATCATGCTGTCATAGTAAGGTGGAATCGTGTAACCTGGATAAACCGCTGAATCGATTCTAACACCTAGACCCCCTGGGGGAAGGTACATCTCGATCTTCCCTGCTGAAGGCATGAAATTTTTCTCAGGATTTTCCGCATTAATCCGACATTCCATCGCCCATCCGGTAAAGGTCACATCATTTTGGGAAAGGCTTAAGCTTTCCCCTGAAGCAACTTTGATTTGCTCTTTGATTAAGTCTACACCAGTCACCATCTCAGTAACTGGATGTTCAACCTGAATCCGAGTATTCATTTCCATAAAATAAAATTTTTGCTCACGATAGTCGTAAATAAATTCAACCGTTCCAGCACCTGTATATTGAACAGCTTCTGCCGCTTTAACAGCTGCTTGTCCCATCTGTTCTCTGATCTTCTCATCTAAAGCAGGTGAAGGGGTTTCTTCAAGTAGCTTTTGCAGCCTCCTTTGAATTGAACAATCCCGCTCACCAAGATGAATTGTGTTTCCATGTGTATCAGCAAGCACTTGAATTTCAACGTGTCTGAAATCTTCTATATATTTCTCAATGTACACACCTGGATTTCCAAATGCTGTGGCAGCCTCTTGTTGTGTGATCTTAATGCCGTTGATCAATTCTTCTTCCGTACGGGCGATACGGATGCCTTTTCCACCACCGCCTGCTGTTGCCTTTATAATTACAGGATACCCAATATCACGTGCCAATGAAACCGCATCTTCGATTTCTTCGATAATCCCTTTAGATCCTGGTACAATCGGGACACCGGCCGCTTTCATCGTCTCTCTTGCAACATCTTTCGTTCCCATTTTTGAGATGGCTTCTGCTGTCGGACCGACGAAAGTTACATTTACTTGTTCGCAAAGCTCAGCAAAATCGGCATTTTCAGCTAAGAAACCATAACCAGGGTGAATCGCGTCTGCTCCAGTCATCTTAGCAACACTCACAATATTGGTAATATTTAAGTAGCTGTCTTTTGAGAACTTCGGACCGATGCAAAATGCTTCATCCGCCATCTGAACATGAAGTGCGTCTTTATCTGCTTCTGAGTAGACCGCTACCGTATCAATGCCTAGCTCTTTACAAGATCTGATGATTCTAACGGCGATTTCTCCTCTGTTCGCAATTAATAGCTTTTTTATCATCTTAATACTCCTTACTCTGCTTTTACTAAAAATAAAGGTTGTCCATATTCTACAAGCTGACCGTTTTCCACTAGAACTTCAACAATTTCGCCTTTCACTTCAGCTTCAATTTCATTGAACAGCTTCATCGCTTCCACAATGCAGACAACCGTAGATTCACTTATTTTTGAACCTATCGTTACATATGGATCAGCATCAGGTGAAGATGATGCATAAAAGGTTCCAACCATTGGAGATGTGATTTTATGTAGGTTTTCATGTGCACTTGCCGCTTCCTGGTTGACTGGTTTTTCCTGAACAGGAGACTGCTGTACTTGAGCTTGTACAGGAGAAGCTTGTGTAGAGACAACTGGCGCTTCTTGAACCATCTGAACAGGCTGATTAATTCGCTTTTTAAGCTCTATTTTTGTTCCTTCATTTTCATATGTAAATTCATCTATTGACGATTCATCAATTAATTTAATCAGTTGTCTTATTTCATCAATGTTTAACATGCTATCGCACTCCTAATGAATAAATTTTTCATTATTAGTTAGTACTAAAAGTACATACTATATTCATCTTACAGGAGTAGGAGAGTGAATTCAACTACAAGATGACAGCTCTCTCTCTCGGCATTCATTTCATGAATCAAAGGGGCTGTTCTGAAAGTCGTGTGGATGAATAAAAATTGGGGAATTTGCTCGCTGATTTATGTTGAAAAAGGACTTTTTAGACAGCTCCTTGCTCTGCGGCTGAAAGCCTCTGTTACCGGCCTCGGCCTAAAAGGCCCGCTGAAAAGGTTAGTAAATGGGTCATATTCTTCAAACAATGTTTGATCTGCTATATAGTCATCTTTTAGCTGATTTCTAATATATTCTTGTATTTGTTTCTTATTTCTACCCACTGTATCTACATAGAAACCCCGACACCAAAATTTTCGATTCCCATATCGATATTTCAAGTTGGCATGTCGATCAAATATCATAAGACTACTTTTTCCTTTTAAGTAACCCATGAATTGAGATACACTTCATTTCGGCGGGATATGTACTAACATATGGATGTGATCTGGACAAGCATTTGCTTCATGGATGATCACACCTTTCCATTCACATAAATCTCTTATGATTTGCCTAATGCTCTTTTTATATTTTCCATAAATCATCTGTCTTCTGTACTTTGGGGCAAAAACTACGTGATACTTACAATTCCATTGTGTGTGATAAACTGTTCATGTCCTTCACGAGGGCATACCTCCTTCTATGGTGGGATGAAGTGATCGGGAAACCAACTTTATCCTACCATGAAGTGAGGTTTTTTTATGACCACGCTATAAGCTCTCTCGAACCCCCGGCATAGCCAAATCATTTTAAAAAAATCCCGCCTTTTCATGGCGGGAAATCTTTTTATTTTGCAGGTTCAAATGTGATCGCAACATCATTTAGTTTGTTCACTTCTTTTTTGACGATATCGATGATATCAATAGCTGCTGATTTTGAATGATCCTTTGATTTGACGGTAATATTTACTTTATCACCATCGGCATTAACCAAAGCATCTTCATATCCTTTTGTTTTAATAAGGGTTTCCAATGTTTTTTCTGTACCTTCCGCATCGCTTAACGCCGTCATTTTATCATAAGCTTCACTTTTTTCTTTTGCGGATGCTTTGTCACTCCTGACAATTTCGTTTAATTCTTCTCTCATTTTGCTGCGCTGATCTTCCATTTCCATCCGATAGGTTGTAAATAAATCTTTATCAGAAGATTCCTTTGTCACAACATTAGCATTTTGATCACTTTGTTCGTGAGCGGAAGTTTCTTTATCTTGTTTACCTTCAGGTTTGTCTTTTGATTCTATATCTTTTTCTTTAACAGGTTTCTCCTCTATCGGCTTTTCTTTTTCTGAAGCGACTTGTTCTTTATCAATGGAGACGGCATTTTCACCTTCAGGGGACATAATGTAGTAAACACTTAGCACAACAACGAGACTTAACATTGTAAGTAGCCAAACCGTTTGTTTTTTCAGCATCATTTATGAATCCTCCTTCATTTTTTTAGGGGCAACAGCGACACGATGGCTTGGAACATCAAGTACCCTTGTCACCGCTTCAATAATAGTCTTTTTTATTTGAACGTTGTCCACTCCTTGAGCGACAACGAGTACACCTCTAATATCAGGCTTTTTCGTCTGAACAATAACTGGAGTTTCCGTCTCGCCATTTTTGATGATGACGATCTCTTCATCGGAATTGTGTTCTGAGACGGTTCGTTTACCACCTTGTTTATCCGTTTCATCTGTAGTTGTTTCTTGTGATTTTCGATTTTTTTCAAACACTTTCAATGATGTTGCATCAACATTGACAACAATTGATACATCCTCAACACCGATGATCGTTTCTAATATTTCTTTCAATTGATTCTCATACTCTTGTTCATAATCTTTAATAGAGTCCTTTGGTTTATCAGTTCCTGAAGGTTTAAATACTTCTTTTTCACGGCCAGCTTTAGAGCTGTCAGTTTGCGTTTTCGATGATGCTGGAAAAGCCGCTTGATCTTGAGAAGGCTCGGAAGAAAAGATTTGGCTTAAGAGCATGAAGGAAACACCTAGAACAAATAGAAGTAAAAAATAGTGATATTTTGTCAGTTTCGTTTTTCCCTCTTTTGGGAGCAAGTTACCGATCAGCTTGTCGATCCATGTTCTTTTGTTCATTGCCGCTTTGTTCCCCCCCTTCTATATGAACAGTAATCTTATCGGGGCTTATTTCCCAAATGTCTGCAAGCTGATGTTTTAATTTTTCAATCTCTTTTTCGTTTTGTTCGTGTTTGGATTGGTAACTTTCCTCTGTATCAATTTCAACAGGAGAAATAGCTTGGACAGTTTTTTGGGAAGCGGAATCCATAAAAACAGCGACTTTTATTTTTTCAAGAACATCCTTCTCTGACTTGACCTCACCAGCGGCTGAGAGTTTAACTTGATCTATTACATATTTGTCATGATTGAACAGCTCCTCTGCATTGTTTTTTAATTGGTCTGCCATCTGTTCTAAAATATATGCTTGTTGTGAAGCTTGTATTTCTTTTTTTTCTGAATTTAGCTGACTTTTTATTTTTTCTGGACGAACTTGTCCATTTTTGGTCAATTGTTCAAAAATAATATCTGGATCTGTGCGGAACAGTTTAAAGATTGGGTTTAAGATCACGACAATCAAGAGTAGGCTGATCACCATTTTTGCGTATTTTTTCATGCTCGAATTTGGCAAGAGCATATCGATAATCGTTGCAAGCAAGATAAACAAGATAATATTTGTCAGCCATTCTGTCAAAAATCCCACGACAGACCCCCCTACTTTATCATCATGGTCAGATTCCCTGCGGTAATGATCACAGTTAAACTTAGGAAAAACATGAGCGAAACGATAGCCATTGCCGCAAAAATATAGATCACGCTTTTGCTGATGACACCAAGACAGCTGATTACTGGGCCTCCTCCCAAAGGCTGCAAAACTGCGGCGGCCAGTTTGTAAATGAGAGCTAGTGAGAGCACTTTAATAGCCGGAAATGCCGCAATACATAATAAGATCGCCACTCCTAAAATCCCGACAGTATTTTTAAGCAAAAGGGACGCACTGATGACTGTATCTGTTGCTTCAGTAAACATTCGACCCAATACGGGAATGAAATTTCCCGTAATAAACTTTGCCGTCCTTAAAGCAATTCCGTCCGCTACTGCAGCTGAAGCCCCCTGAACAGAGATAACACCTAGAAATATTGTTAGAAACGCGGCAAGTGTGCCAATCGCAGCATTCCTTAGCAGTTGGGCAAGCTGTGTGACTTTATATTGTTCTGTCATCGTACTGACAATGCTCAGAATAGCTGATAAAAATAAAAGTGGGAGCACAACATACTGGATAAACAGACCGCTCGTATTCATTAAAAAGAGAATGACTGGATGGAAGAAAGCGGCTGAAGCAGCACCTCCAGATGTTGTCATAAGGGCAAGAAGCATCGGAATAAGTGCCAAGATAAAGCTGGTCATTGTTTGAATGGTTTGATTCGCATATGCGATCGCAACCTGAAAACTGTTTAAAGCCAAAATAATTAACACCATGTATACAATTGCATAAGCCACTTTACTTACCGTACTTTGTTGAAATGCATTTTGTAAAAGTTGTAATAGTGTACAAAATATTGTTAAAAGGATGAGCGTCCCCAGCAGTTTTCCATTCGTTAGTACTTCATGAAATAAGTAAGAAAAAAGGGCCTTGACCCATTCTTCTGGCGAAAAATGCTTATCTCCCTTAATAAATTCCAACAAACTCCCTTTTTGACTTTCTGGAAGATGCCCGCCATATTCAGTCATGATCTTATTCCAGAACTCTGAGACCCGATCGATTTCCAGTGAATCCATTTGTTTTTCTGCCATCATTTCTGCTGTTTTCCTAGCGGGTTCTACCGTTTCCCCATGATTTTCCGAAGCTTGTACATGTCGGGACCCGGTGCAAGCAATTCCAATGACAAACAGCCAGACTAGAGCACGCTTCACATTCAAAAATCCTCCTTTAATTAAGACATAGAAGGAATCAACTTAATGATGGTTTCAATAATGACAGTTAAGATTGGGATAGCCATAACTAATATGAGAATTTTGCCTGCCAGCTCAATTTTTGAGGCGATCGCTCCTTGTCCAGCATCTTTTGTTATCTGGGCGCCAAACTCAGCAATATAAGCAATTCCAATAATTTTCAGAATGGTTTCAACATATGTCATATTGATATTTGCGTTGGAGGCGATCTTCTCGATCATGCGAATGATGTGGTAGACTTGATCTACTAAAAATAAAAAAATAGCACAACCGGTAAACACGATGATCATAAAAGCAAATGTTGGTTTTTGCTCTTTGACAATCAGGCTGAGGAAGGTCGCAATCATTCCTAATCCAACGATTTGAACGATCTCAATGAGCAAGCCCCCCCTATCCCTGAAATAGAAAGACAGCTTTTATCTTTTGAAACAAATCATCAACGATGGTAGCGACCATGAATAAAATATAAATAAACCCCAGCAGTGTAACCCATTGAGCGTATTCTTTCTTACCCATTTGATCGAGAATGGTGTGAAGAAAAGCGACAACAATTCCCACGCCTGCTATTTGAAAAATAACATTTACGTCTACTCCCATTTCATGTGTGCTCCCCTCTTTTACATCAATAGAAGAATCAGTAATAACCCAGCTAAAAACCCGAGGCTTTTTACCATTTTTTCATTTTTTGCCTGAGCAAGATTTGCTTCGGCTTCTTCTGTTTTTAAATGAGTGATCGCCAATTTAATATGCTTTTGTTGAGAAATCAGATCATGCTTGCCAAGTGTTTCCCCAAACTGTTTTAAGATATCAATTTCTTTTTTTTTGAGTGCTGTTTCTGGCCACACCTTCCGCAAACTATCCTCCCAAGCTAAACCTGCTGTTGCTCTGCCTTCTTCAAGTTTTTCGGCAAAATCTACAAACAAGGAGGAAATGGGCTTTGCAAGCTGATTGGCAACATGTTTTGAGGCTAGGCATAGCGGTGTATGTCCATACATAATTTCAGCTTCTAGTGACTGCAAAGCGGCCAAAAGTTGACGGATTTGCTTCGGTCTTTCACTGAAAGGTTTGGCCATTTCAAAACCCATCCATGTGACCGTTACCAAAATAAATGCCGCCCCTAAAAGTTTCAGCATGATAAAACCTTCTCAGTGTTTCTCATTGGTTTACCTTCCCCGTTATAAATCCTGTTTAGGCTTCCAGGTCCGTTGTTTCTAGATAGTTCAACAACTCGCTGGAACACACCGTTTTCTAAAAGAACTTTCAATGAAGGTCTTTTTTGCAAATCGGAATATGTGAACGCATGAGCTGAAACAATCACTGACACACCGGCATGGATCGCTTCTAATAAAGCTTCAGCGTCTTCCATCTTGCCAATCTCATCTGCAATGATGACTTCCGGACTCATCGACCTGATCATCATCATTAACCCCTCAGCCTTTGGACAAGCATCAAGAATGTCAATACGATGACCAAATTGATACTGAGGTATTCCATCTACACAGCCGGCTATTTCTGATCTTTCATCAATAATCGCGACTTTTTTAGCCTGGATCTGTCCGCTTCCGGCGCTCATCAGTCTGGCAAGATCTCTAAGCAAGGTTGTTTTACCTGTTTGTGGTGGACCGATAATGAGCGTATTTAACCATACTTTGTTAAATAGATGCGGGACATACGGCTTTGCAATACCAATCTTTTCTTTGGCGATTCGAATATTAAATGACGAGATCTCTCTGATTCCCTTTACGACACCGTTTTCTAAAATGACCCTGCCGCAAAGCCCAACTCGATGTCCGCCTTTAATTGTGACATAACCTTTTTTTAGCTCCTCTTCAAGTGTGTACATACTGTAATTACCTAATCGGTTCAAAAGTATTGTTGTATCTTTTAGTGTTGCTTTATAATTCAAAAAATGAGGTTGCCCTTTGTTGATTAATTCCAGCGGACGACTTGTCCTGATTCGGATTTCTTCTATTTGGTCAACTTCTTGTTGACTAAGCCCACTAAGCGCTTGTTTAATCGTGTCAGGGAGAATCTCTATGATGCGATGCAAAAACACTCCCTCCTCTTTTTTTGCTATGTCTTTTATAAAAATGTATGTCCAAAGAAAGACTTTATGACAAGCCCTCTTTAGAAATCTATTTGTAGATTCCTGCAATAATGAAAACAACACCCGTAAAAATAAGAATAAGTTTCGCATATGAAAGCTGTCCTGCAATTTGATATATTCCAATCGTCATTGTGATGATAAAGATGATCGGTCCGACCATAGCAAGAACACTGTTTACGACAACTGCTTTTTTTACATCATTCACCAGCAACATGACAACAGCTGCTGTCAACTCGATTAAGGATGATAACATTCTTAACATTGCCATAGTTAAAACAGCTGGGTTGGCTTGTCCAAATAAAAACTTCATTTTGTAAACCTCCAGTATCACCTCGGCTTTTTTTACAATCTATGCTCTATCTAAAAAAAGTAGTCTTCTCATTTTTTTATAAAAGGTAAAATCAATAGATTGGGAAGGGGAAAATTGTTTACGACAGTTTCGCTCATGTTATCTGACTCTTTCTTGACGATCACAAATAACAGCTGACCATGTTCATGTTGTTGGTAGGGGTAGAAGGAGAGGCGGGATTGCTTACAAAAAAAACTGTCCTAAAGGTCAATTCCTATGACCTTTTAGAACAGTTTCCGATTTTTTCTATGCTCTTGATACATATGATCCGTCAGAAGTGTTGACAACGAGTGTATCTCCTTCGTTTACGAAGAACGGTACATTAACAACTAAACCTGTTTCTGTTTTTGCTGGTTTTGTACCACCTGAAGCTGTATCACCTTTAATGCCCGGTTCTGTTTCAACAACTTTCAGTTCAACAGTGTTCGGTAATTCAATTCCAATTGTTTCAGTCTGATACATGACGATATGAACAGACATGTTTTCTAGTAAAAATTTCAATTCTTCTTCAATTTGAGAAGCATTTAGTTCAAGCTGCTCATATGTCTCCGTATCCATAAAAACGTGTTGATCACCATTTGCATATAAATACTGCATTGTTTTTGTTTCAATTTGAGCCCGCGCCACTTTCTCACCCGCACGGAATGTTTTTTCCTGAACAGCCCCTGTGCGAAGATTTCTTAATTTTGAACGGACAAATGCCGCTCCCTTTCCTGGTTTGACATGTTGGAAGTCCATAACACGCCAAATCCCCCCGTCTACCTCTATCGTTAAACCTGTACGAAAATCGTTTACTGAAATCATGATTTGCTTATCCTCCTAAAATCCAATTCAAACTGATTATAAAATAATTAAGTGTTTTGCAGAGTGGGTAAGAGATTCATTCCCTTTGTCAGTCAGGACAATATCGTCCTCTATTCTAACACCACCCGTGCCGGGTATGTAGATTCCTGGTTCAACGGTTACAACCATGCCTCTTTCAAGGGTTTGGTCAGAACGAACTGAGAGTGCTGGACTTTCATGAACTTCCATACCAAGACCATGACCTGTAGAATGCCCAAAATAGTCACCATAACCTTTAGAAGTGATATGATCTCTTGTATAGGCATCAGCCTGCTTTCCACTGATACCTGGTTTAATATTCGTCATGCCGATCATTTGCGCTTCAAACACAATTTGATAAATGTTTTTCAGCTCATCACTTGGTTCCCCCACTGCAATTGTTCGGGTTATATCTGAGCAGTAACCTTTATAATAAGCCCCGAAATCCAAGGTTACAAAATCACCCTTTTCAACAATTTTGCTACTTGCCACTCCGTGAGGCAAGCTTGAACGAAGCCCTGATGCCACAATCATGTCAAATGATGAATGATCCGCTCCCTGACTTCTCATGTAAAACTCAAGTTCATTGGCAACTGAAATTTCTGTCATACCTGGCTTGATAACCGTTAAAATATGGCTGAATGCAGCATCTGCAATCTTTGCAGCTTCCTTTAATATCTTAATCTCTTCACTTGACTTAATCAAGCGTAACCTTTCCACAGATCTTGAAACCGGAATAAATTCAACTGCCCCAAGAGCATGCTTATAATTTGCATACATTCCATATGTCATTTTATCCTGTTCAAAACCGATTTTTTTCAATCCCATTTCTTTTATAACATCAACTGTTGTTGCACTCATACCTCCAGTATGTTCGATAATTTCAAAGCCGTTGACGACTTGTCTTTTAGCCTGCTCAGTATAACGGAAATCTGTGATAAAGACAGCTCTGTCCTCCGATATAACCGCAAGACCGGATGAACCGGTAAACCCGGTCATATACTGGAGGTTAACTTGACTTGTGACAAGGAGTCCTTCTATTCCGAGCCCGTAAAAAAGCTCTCTCAATTTCTTCAATTTCATTGTTGAATCCCCCTATTTATGGTTTTAGAAATAACAGAAAACCTCAGGCAGAACACAAATATTACTGTACATCTCCACAAATCATATCAAATCAACGTACCTAACCTCCCTTTTTTACAATATTCAATAAAAAAATGTCCACTTACAGTGAACATTTTATCATACAACACCTATCTCAACATTATTCTCTTGATTCACCGAAGACACGGGACAGTTTTTCTTCATTTAATTCATTGTATTCAAATGAAATAGAGTAGCCAACAAATAATCCGTACAATAAATAGATACACAATGTTGTAATAACAGTTTCCCGTTTTAGTTCGGGAACAGTCTGAACATCCGGAAACATCGGATTAAACAGATAAAACACAATGACCCACAAAATGGCTCCGTATACAACACCCATCCACATGCCTTTCACCTGTTTGAAAATGCTGTAATACAGCAGTGCAGCCCCAATAGATATAACCCCGATCAATAATATGCTAATGACCGTTCCAAGAAATTCACTTTTCCAGTCTCCGAGAATAAACAGCTGGAGAATCATATTAGGACTGACTTCTGAAAACTTCAAAAAATGTGCTAGCTCCCCTAAAGCACTCCAAAATACACCAGCGAAAAACCCAGTTGTAATGACTCTCCCACTAAAAGATGTAGGATTTTCCCGTTTATTTTGTTCTAATTCTTCATCTTTTTTCTTATTGTCTTCACTACTCATGTTATTTTGTTCACCTCCATCTCCATTATGTCCAAAAATGGTAGTGTCAAAAATAAACGTTTTAACAGATTTTCAATTCGATAAGTGTAAAAAATATGAAAACGGGTATACTTTTATTAGATTTGACACAGTTGTAAATGAATTTGATAATTTTTTTCAAGCCATCGATCTAGAGGTTTCATCACTTTTCCTGTACAATAGGTGTAAGGAAATGGTTAATGATTTTAAAGATTGATACAGATAGGTTGATGCTTATGTCAAATCAAAAAAACCAACAGCGAGCATACGGTGGGCAGGCTGTTGTTGAAGGTGTTATGTTCGGAGGCAAACGCCACTATGTCACGGCGATTCGCAGAAAAGATCAAAGTATTGAATTTTTCAAACTGCCGCGCAAATCAAATCCGACATTTGAAAAGTTAAAGAAAATTCCTTTTATTAGAGGAATTATCGCAATTGTCGAAGCAAGCGCAAATGGAACCCAACATTTGAACTTTTCAAGTGAAAGATATGATCGTGATCCTGCGTTAGATGGTCAGATCCAAGAAGAAAAACAGTCAAAACTGGCGATGATTTTTGGTGTTGCTGTTATTGGAGTGCTTTCATTCCTGTTCAGCAAATTTATATTCACCTTGGTTCCCGTCTTTTTAGCGGAATTTACTCGACCTATATTTCAGTCCGATGTTGCACAGATTATGATCGAGAGCTTGTTTAAGCTGGTTCTGCTTTTAAGCTATATTTACGTGATCTCATGTACACCTTTTATTAAAAGAGTATTTCAGTATCACGGAGCTGAGCACAAGGTCATAAACTGTTATGAACAAAATTTGCCAATAACAGTTGAAAATGTCCAACGTCAGTCAAGACTTCATTACAGATGTGGCAGCAGTTTTATTTTGTTTACTGTGATCGTGGGCATGTTTGTTTACTTGCTTGTTCCTACTGACCCTCTCTGGGTCCGCATTTTAAATAGAATTGCTCTAATACCAGTTGTTCTTGGGATTTCATTTGAAGTACTGCAGCTCACCAATAAAGTGAGAAATATTCCTGTGCTTAAAGCACTCGGCTATCCCGGTCTTTGGCTGCAGCTCTTAACAACAAAAGAGCCATCTGATGATCAGGTGGAGGTTGCAATTGAAAGTTTCAATGAACTTCTTCATATGGAAACCAAAGCAGAGGACGAACAGAAGGAACCTTCTCATATCGTAATATAAACTTTAACGAATTGGTTAATTTTTTGGGAGGTGGACAGTTATGAAGCAACGCGTACATCCAGTCTCAAGCTTAGTTATTGCGCTTGGTATTTTCGGTTTTGTTTATTTCGCAATTACAGAGCCAGGTCTTTTGCTCCAGTATATTCTCGTTACTGCCGCAGTCGGTGCAATCATTTACTTCGTGATCAAACGACTGAATAGTCGAAATACGGGAAATGAGGGAGCCGCTTTTAGAAAGGCAGCCAAACAATCAAACAAGCGTTTTCAGGATCATAAAAAACGCTCTGTGAAAAGCCGCGGCAATCATCTCAAGAGTGTACCGTCAGCCAATAAATCCAAACCGGGATTAATCAAAAAAAAGAACCATACCCAGCTGACAGTGATTGAAGGAAAAAAAAGCAAAAAGAAAAACAGAGCGCTTTTTTAATACGTCCACTGTTTCAAAAATATTTCTGTTCGTTTTTTCCCTAGCTCAATAAGAGCTAGTTTTTTTTCTTTTGAAACTGTAAATTCTGTTGATACGATTTCTTCAACAGGTAAAAAAATAATGTTGCGCTCGTGTTTACTGGAGATATGTCTGGCATCATGAGCTTCTTTCATCGTCTCAAAAAGTGCTCCGAACAGTTCAAATGCATTATTGACGACATTTTTAGGCTTTTCCTTTATGTTCGGCATTAAGGTCACACCTAATACCGGCCGCTTTTTATCAGGAAAGAGCCAGATCGGAAAATTACTGAGCACTCCGCCATCTACAACCACGCTGACACCAGCCGATGATTTCAATTTGACAGGTTGGAAAAAATAAGGAATACTGCAGCTCATCCGCACGGCTCTTGCGACTGAAAAGCGATCTGGATTCAAACCGTATTTCGTTAAGTCGTCAGGAAGGACAATCATTCTTCCATTTGTTATGTCAGAAGCAATCAGCTTTAGTTTTCCTTTTTCAAAATCACCAAACACCGAAATACCTTTTGCTTTTAATTTTTCTGCTATCCAACTCTCCAGCTTATCACCATTATATAAGCCAAGCCGCCAATAAATTGAAACCCATTTTAAAATTTTTAAAGGATAAAATGAGTACCGCTGATCAAGGAGTTCAAGCTCATTTAATTCTTCTATTATTTGACGGATCTCCAGACTCGTATATCCAGCTGTTATGAATGATGCAATAATCGAACCAGCGCTCGTTCCAGCCAGCCTTTTAAAACGGAATCCTTTTTCTTCAAGTGTTTCATAGGCTCCTACAAGCGCTATCCCTTTCATTCCTCCACCTGAAAATACCCCGTCTATGTACATGTGTCGTTTCCTCCTCTTAAAAAGTTGGATCTAACACCATTCTAAGAAAAGGACAGAAAAAAAAGACCACATTAAAAAAGCTGCCTGGTCATTCGGCAGCTTTTTTCCTAGCGATTTTCTTGTTCATTTCTTTTTTGAACGCTTCTTAGTTCATCGGTTCTTTTATGGTCATCTTCAAAATATTGTACAAGATCTCCAATCCGATCAATGCTGTTCCAGCTTAAATGATGTTCAATTCCTTCCACATCATTGTAAATTCTCTCTTCTTCAACACCAATGATTCGTAAAAACTGTTCGAGTAATTCATGTCTGTAAACTAAACGCTTACCTATTTTTTTCCCTTTCGGCGTCAGTACAAGACCGCGATACTTCTCATATATCAAATATTCGTCTTTATCAAGTTTTTGAACCATTTTTGTAACGGAGGAGGGATGGACAGCTAAAGCTTCGGCTATATCTGAAACTCTGGCATATCCTTTTTCTTCTATCAGCATATAAATTTGTTCTATGTAATCTTCCATACTCGGCGTTGTCATGAAACCCCTCCAAATCACACCTTTTCAAATCACTACAAGTTTACACTATGATCATGTAAAAAACAAGCAAACATAGATCTTTATCTTTTATAATTCCATTCATCTGACGCATATTTTTTTTGGGCTAAATCCTCGACAAACCTCATTTCTTCCTCTGTTAGTTCATAAGGCTGCAAATTGATGTTCAACCCTTTTTCAAATCCTTTTTTAAATGCTAATACTGCTTCTTCAATGTTGACTTTTTGTGAGCTTAATTGATTAATGGCGACTGCTTTTTGTTTAAAGTTTCGCTGCAAGCGTTCTCTCACCCGATCATTTTGATAAAGAAACAAATCAAAGAGCATATCTTCATCTAAATCAAGCAGAATTGACCCATGTTGGAGAATGACACCTTTTTGCCTTGTCTGAGCGCTGCCTGCAACTTTTCTTCCTTCAACAACAAGCTCATACCATGACGGCGCATCAAAACAAACCGATGATCTTGGGTTTTTCACACTTTGCTTTTCTTTTTCTGTTCTCGGAATCGCAAAGTAAGCCTCAAGCCCAAGCTTTCGAAAACCTTCAAGAACACCCTCAGAAATCACTCTATACGCTTCTGTTACCGTCTTAGGCATTTCAGGATGCTCTTCAGACACGATTACACTATAGGTGAGTTCTTGATCATGGAGAACACCTCTGCCGCCAGTTGGTCTTCTTACAAAGCCCAAACCGTATTTTTTGACAGCTTCTAGGTTGACCTCCTTTTCAATGTTTTGAAAATAACCGACAGAAAGTGTCGCCGGGTTCCAACCGTAAAATCGAATAGTCGGTGGAATCTGATTTTGACTGTGCCAGTAAAGCAACGCCTCATCAAGTGCCATATTAAAAGCTGGAGACTGTTTTCCTGAGTTAATAAAACGCCATGTTTCTTTTTCCATATCCTACCCTCTTTTTTTTCGGTATAAAATTAGTCTATCATTCCTTGCTAAAATTGAAAATAAATTCGGCTAACTAGATGACATATCTCCGAGCCTTTACTATAATAGTACTTGTCTTAAGATAAAACTATCCCATCTTCCGGGATGATTTCAAAAGGAGTCGGATCAGATTGTCTATTAGCAATATTATCGTCCTCAGCATTTCCGCTGCACTGATTATTTACGCAGTGGTTTCATACATTTACCAACAACGAATTATGAAGACCTTGTCAGAAGAAGAATTTCGAGCTGGTTATCGTAAGGCTCAGCTTATTGATGTACGTGAACCGAAAGAATTCGATGGCGGTCATATTCTTGGAGCGAGAAATATCCCCCTTTCTCAACTGAAACAAAGGAAAGTGGAAATTCGCCCAGACAAACCAGTTTATCTTTATTGTCAAAATAACATGAGAAGCGGGCGTGCCGCACAAACTTTAAAAAAGTACGGTTGTAAAGAAATCTACAACTTAAAAGGCGGATTCAAAAAATGGGGCGGAAAAATTAAAACGAAAAAATAACAAAACAGCTATCTCAAATTGAGATGGCTGTTTTTGATGCTTTTGCTCTTAGAATTTCTTTTATACTTTAAAAATCGTTTTACTTTGGTTTTTGGTAAATCCCTCCACCCCTCGTTTCTGACGTCCCAGTTTAGTACATTTCTTTTTTATTTAAAAGTGTCCCGGCAATCCCCGTCTCGAATGGTGGTTTTTGTGAGTTTTGCAGTTGTACGAATGCAGAAAATGAAGTCTCATGATTTGGATTCATAATCAAAGAGAACGAGAAAGTAAAACGAATCCTGACATTGATAAAGAACGCTCACATCAAAATGATGATTTGGTGAATGCCGAGAGTATTAGCTACAACGAACGTGTGAAGGAAATGATTGAATCGCAGACAGTTGGAACGAGGAAAGACGCTGTACTCGTTAAAAAGCAAACAAATTCCCTAATTTTTATTCATCCACACTTTTAAGATGAAATGATATCTATAATTTATAAAAAAGTGAAATTTATATGTGAAAATTTTAAATGACATTGATTTTATATGATTACTTTTCACTTTAAATAGTAAGGCGTACATCAAGTCCAATTATCCAGAGATTAATACACCGTCTCAATAATAAAAAAAGGAGGAAAAAACTATGGATGAGAAAAAGCCTACAATTGAAGGGAATCTGATGAAAGAATAAGCATTCAAAGTGGTATGTGTCAGCCTATTCGTAACGGATATGGATGAGTTAGTATTTCAAATGGAAAATATAGATGTTGAGGAAAATCAAGATGGCATTTCCACACAAGCTTGGTGGACTGCTAATGGTTGTTCACCCAGTGGATATCAACACTGTGGTGGAAATTGTGGTTACGGTCTTGACCATGGTGGTGATAGCCAATTAATGCAACAGACAGATGTTACTCCGTATTTGGCGACGGAGATAATTGCTGCGATAAAGAGTTAGTTTCTTGCGTTGATGGGCATACAACTTGGGCAGCAGCAGGAATAAGAGCATATTTTGGACCACAAGCATTATTTTGCTAAATTCAAAAATTTAATTATTATTTTTCCGTTACAAATTTATACATAAATATTATATATAAACAAATTGTGGCCAATAACATTCCAAGTCCAATCACACCTAGTCCCATGCCAGACCAACCACCTATTATAAGGGAAATTACTAAACTTAAACCAACGAAAATTAAAGTTATATTTGTTGCCCGTATTGAATTTTTCACCATAAACATACTAACAATAAATATCAAAGTATTAGATAAAAAGCCTATCCCAATAGGAAGTAATATATCCATTTAACCACCTACCCATTTAGAATGTGTTCATTATTAACGATAAATGAATTTGACAAAAACCTCAAAGGGATTTTGTCAATTAAAATGTCAATACAACTTTAAAAGATACATATGTGAAAAGGTTGCAATAGATGGCGGTCTAGGGGTATGCCCTCTTTTCCTTTCCCATTTATCCGCGGAAGGAATATCCAGAAGTTTTGCCGGAATCTGAGGCGACACTAGCCTTAATGGCTCTAGAAAGTGTTTATGTTAAATGAGTCATATAACAGCCTCGGCATGAAGTGATAAAACCTAAATTTAGGGGCTGATTATTTTTTGTTAATTTACAATGTGATATTAAACTTCATAAAAAATGGTGACTTTTTGCATTTCAGATAGCGCAAAATAACATCAAGAGGAACAGTCCTTACACTTGACTATACTCTCTCCGGAAGAGGCTTATCAACATGAATCAGGGAGAATGGCGAGAGCCTGTAGAAGCAAGGAGCGAGCTCCGAGGAAGAATCGAGGATCGCCCGCGGAAAGCGAGGAAATTCCCATACAAAAAACCGGTGAATCCTAAATTCACCGGCTGCTGTTCATTATTTTTTCAAATCTTCAATTGAGTTGATATCTTTCATATACTTCGGCACGACTAGTCCAATTTTTACACCTTTCATGCTTACACCGACATCTTCAAACTCACCTTTGTATTTTTCAGCATATGCTTTGTGTGTTTGTGGTAACCATGCTGCAAGTGAAGCATCAATACTTCCGTCTTTAACTCCTGCCCACATTGGACCAGCTTCTACTTGACTGAGTGTTACTTTGTAACCTAAATCTTCAAGTACTTTGCCGACAACATTTGTACTGGCAATTTCACTATCCCATGCAACATAGCCAAGCTTAATCTCTTCGCCGTTTACTTTATCAACACCTTTTGTCCATTTTGCAACAAGGTCTTGATGTTTTTTTACAAAGTTAGCTGCAGCTTCTTCCGGTTTTTTACCATCCTGAATAGCAAGCATGACTTCACCCATATCATCCTCTGTCCAACTGAATTGACTTAACAATTTGTTGGCACCTGGATGATCCGCTTTAAATCCTTTACGTGTAATTGTATGAATTTCTTCTGCATCACCATATGAACCTTTTGGATCTTTCAAATACTTCAAGTCGTACTTTGAGAACATCCAATGCGGTGTCCAGCCAGTAATGATGATTGGTTCTTTTTTATCGTAAGCCTTTTTTAAAGCAGCCGTCATCGCTGCACTCGATCCTGAGGTTAACTTCCATTTCTTCAGGTCATAGTCATTTAACGCCTGCTCAGTTGCCGTCATAATCCCTGCACCAGGGTCAATACCTGTGATTTTATGGTTTACTTGTTCACCTACTGAAGCATTTTTATCGGTATTGTTTCCACAAGCTACCAAACCTAACATCAGTGTTGTTGCAGCGCCAATTCCTGCTATTTTTTTCCACATTATGCATTCCTCCTGTTTTTCTTCATTTTTATATTTTGTGTAATCCGGTCAAGCACAATGGCTATAATGACCATTGCCAACCCGGTTTCTACACCGACTCCTGTTTTTACCTGTGTCACAGCACGATAAACTTTTTCTCCAAGTCCTTCTGCTCCGACCATTGAAGCGATAACCACCATTGACAATGCAAGCATAATACTCTGATTTATACCTGCTAAAATGGTTTTTGTTGCAAGCGGCAACTGAACTTTGAAGAGCCGTTGGCTTGTTGTTGAACCAAATGCTTCTGTTGCTTCAATCAGATCTTTAGGTACTTGCTGAATCCCTAAAATCGTCATTCTAATGGTTGGAGGCATTGCAAAAATAACCGATGCAACAATACCTGGCACAACTCCGACGTTAAAAAAGAAAATCGCCGGTATCAAATAGACAAATGCAGGCATCGTTTGCATCAAATCAAGGATTGGTGTAACGATTCTTTGAACCAGCTTCTTTTGCGAGCCCCAAATGCCGACCGGAATCCCGATGATAACCGAAATCAGAACAGATGTCAGAACCAATGCTAATGTTTGCAACATATCATCCCAATATCCTAAATAATCAATAACAGAAAACCCAATAAAAGTAAAAAGAGCAATTCCTTTTGTACTAATTAACCAAGCTAAAGCTGCAAACAGGATAATTAGGATTAACGGCTCAACAACCCCAAGTCCTTCAACAATCTTTTGATAAAATGCTTCCAATCCTTTGGAAATGCTGTCAAATATGCTTCCGAACGACATGGTCATCCAATCAACAGATTTGTCGATCCATTCTGCTAAAGGAATTCTGGGAAGTGAAGAAAAACTCCACATATTTATTTCACCTCCTGCAAAACAGCTTCTTGTTTGTTAGCTGATTCATGATGTGCATTAATATATTCGTCATTACCAGCAAGAGCACCAATGAGGGCTCCCCTGACAATAATCCCTTTCATGCGATGTTTTTCATCAATAACAGCAATCGGGATACTCGCATCTGATACCATTTCAAAAATATCAGTCAGAATCGTTTCTTGTTCGACTGTTTTGATGTCTGTTGAGATCACTTGATCAAGAGGTAAACCTTTCTCAGTTGCTTCCTTTGCTGTTGCAGCATCAATTGCTCCGATCAAGCGATTATGTTTATCAACAACATAAATTGAAGAAATACCTAAGTTTTTCATTAATTCTAGTGCAACGCGAGGTCCTTTATCAATTCGCACAGTTTCCGCACGTTTCATAATGTGACCAGCTGTTAATACTTTAGATAAGTCCACATCTTCTACAAATTTTTCAACATATTCGTTTGATGGATTCATTAAAATTTCTTCAGGTGTACCGATTTGAACGATATTACCGTCTTTCATTAACGCAATACGATCACCAATCCGTAAAGCTTCATCAAGGTCATGTGTGATAAAAATAATCGTTTTCCCAACAGATTCATGTAAGTCGAGCAACTCATCCTGCATGTTTTTACGAATGAGCGGATCAAGAGCACTGAATGCTTCATCCATGAGCAGAACATCGGGATCATTTGTCAATGCGCGAGCAAGTCCAACACGTTGTTGCATGCCACCGCTTAGCTGATTAGGATACTGGCTTTCATACCCTTCAAGACCAACGAGTTTAAGGGATTCGAGTGCCTTTTCTTGCCGTAAGTTTTTTTTAACACCTTGCAGTTCTAGCCCATACTCCGTATTTTCAAGGATTGTCCTATGTGGGAACAAAGCGAAATTTTGGAAAACCATACTGATTTTTTTTCGACGTACTTCTCGGAGCTGGTCTTTGGACATATTTGTTATCATGTCACCATCTATATAGATATTTCCAGCAGTCGGTTCAATCAATCGATTTAACAGCCTAACTAATGTTGACTTACCGCTCCCAGATAGACCCATGATGACAAATATCTCACCATCGTAAACATTAAATTCTGCTTGATTGACGCCAACGGTTGATCCGGTTTCTTTCAGGATCTCTTTTTTCGTTTTTCCGTCAGCAAGCATTTGTATCGCTTTTTTTGTGTGTTTACCAAAAACTTTGGATACTTTTTCTACTTTTATCTTAATTGGTTGTTCACCTACACTCATATTGTCCCTCCAATATTTAAGCAATCCTTTATAGCCTAACATTTATAAGTGGTACCACACAAACTTCATATTTTGTTTCATATCTTCATATACTTTCTTTGTGGCTTTCTATTCTTCTTTATACGGCTAAATGCTCTGTAATCCTCTATAATCAATATATATCAGACGATAAATAGCGACTTTTTAACTAGTTTTGTCAAAATAACTTGAATTATGTTGGTTATTTTTACCCATTATAAAAGTATTGTTTTTCTGGATACTTCATAAATAAGGGGTAACCAATCGAATTTTTGATAATTGGTCACCCCTTTTTTAAAAAAATCTACTATACAATTCTTCTTTCATCAATTTTCTTTAATAAAGCGGAGCATAGGTTGGCGTGCCGCTTTTGTTTCATCCATTCGCTTAACAACCGTTGTGTGCGGAGCTTCTTGAACAATTTCAGGCGTTTCTTCCGCTTCCTTTGCAATTTGGATCATTGTATCGATAAAGGCATCAAGCGTTTCTTTCGATTCAGTTTCTGTCGGTTCAATCATCATACATTCTTCAATATTAAGGGGGAAATAAATTGTAGGTGGATGGAAACCAAAATCCAAGATTCGTTTGGCGATATCCAATGTTCTCACCCCAAGTTTTTTCTGCCGCTTACCAGATAAGACAAATTCATGCTTGCAATGACAATCAAATGGCAAATCATAATACGGTGCTAATTTTCGCATCATATAATTCGCATGTAAAACAGCATTTTCTGTAACCTCTTTCAGCCCATCAGGACCCATTGAACGAATATATGTGTATGCTCTTACATTAATACCGAAATTTCCGTAGTAAGGTTTGACTCTGCCAATTGATTGAGGGCGATTATTGTCAAATGTGTAATGGTCGTTTTGTTTCACTAATATAGGTTTTGGCAAAAACGGGATAAGCTCGTGTTTTACACCAACAGGACCTGATCCAGGTCCTCCGCCTCCATGCGGACCTGTAAATGTTTTATGAAGGTTTAAATGGACGACATCAAAGCCCATATCTCCAGGTCGTACTTTACTGAGAACAGCGTTTAGATTTGCTCCGTCATAATACAGCTTCCCCCCAGCTTCATGGACAATCTCGGCCATTTCTAAAATATTCATTTCAAAGAGACCAAGTGTATTCGGATTTGTCAGCATGAGAGCTGCTGTTTCTTCATTGACGACTCGTTTTAAGTCTTCTATATCAACAAGACCGTCAGCATTTGACTTGACAGTAACTGTTTCAAGTCCAGCAACTGTTACAGATGCCGGATTTGTGCCATGAGCAGAATCGGGAACAATGACTTTCGTTCTTTTCACATCACCGTTTGCTTCATGAAAAGCACGGATCATCATCAGACCTGTCCACTCGCCATGTGCACCTGCAGCCGGTTGCAGTGTAACCTTATCCATCCCAGTGATTTCCTCTAGATGCTCACTCAAATCATATAACAGCTCTAAAGCCCCTTGCACAGTATGTTCATCCTGAAGGGGATGGATAGCAGAAAAACCAGGGATTCTTGCAATTTTTTCATTTAGTTTAGGATTGTATTTCATCGTACATGATCCAAGTGGATAAAAACCCGAGTCTACACCATGGTTGCGGTTTGATAGTGCTGTATAATGCCGCATCATATCAAGCTCAGATACTTCAGGCAACTGTGCTGGCTCAGCCCTCTGATATGTTTCATCAAGAAGGCTTGATAGATCTGTTTCAGGGACATCAAGTTTTGGCAGACTGTAACCGATCCGCCCTTCTTTTGATACTTCAAAAATAAGCGATTGCTCCTGATTATTCATGATCATCCCCCAATTCCTTGATGAGTGTATCAATTTCATTTTTCGTTCGAAGCTCTGTAACAGCGATCAGCATATGGTTTTTTAAATTGGGAAATGTCCTACTTAAGTCATATCCACCAATGATTTCTTTTTTAAGAAGACGTTCATTTGCTTTGCTGATAGGTTCGTTTAGCTTAACAACAAATTCGTTAAACATCTGACCATGATAAACAACTTCAAGACCTGCCTGTTGAGCAGCTTGTTTGGCATATGCTGCTTTTTGCATGTTTTGCCAAGCGATTTCACCGATACCCTTTTTGCCGAGTGCTGTCATGGCCACTGAAGCAGCAAGTGCATTAAGGGCTTGGTTAGAGCAAATATTTGAAGTCGCTTTATCACGCCTGATATGTTGTTCCCTAGCTTGAAGTGTTAAGACAAAGCCTCTCTTGCCATTTTCATCTTCAGTCTGACCGACTAGACGTCCAGGAACCTTTCTCATCAGTTTTTTTGTGACAGCAAAAAAGCCGCAATGTGGTCCTCCAAAAGACGCTGGAATTCCAAATGGCTGTGCATCTCCAATAACAATATCAGCTCCAAATCTTCCCGGCGGTGTTAGAATCCCTAGAGCTAACGGATTGACAGATACGACAAACATGCTTTTTCCTTTGTGAGCAATTGGTTCAATTTCTTTCAGCGGTTCAATCTGACCAAAAAAGTTCGGATATTGGACGATCACAGCAGCAGTTTCATCACAAACAGCTTGATGAAGAGCATCCAGATCTGTTATTCCATTTTTTGATCGCACTTCAACTACATCGATGTACTGCCCTTTTGCATATGTTTTCAAAACCTCTCGAGATTCTGGATGGACGGTTTCAGACACAACGATTTTTTTCTTTTTCGTATGCCCTGCGGCAAGCATTGCTGCTTCTGCCAATGCTGTTCCGCCATCATACATCGATGAATTGCTAATATCCATACCTGTTAACTCACAAATCATGGTCTGAAATTCAAAAATGGCTTGGAGTTCCCCTTGAGAAATCTCAGGCTGATATGGTGTATAAGCTGTATAAAACTCAGATCTTGAGATGACATGATCAACAATAACGGGCTGATAATGATCATAGACACCCGCTCCCAAAAATGAAGCGTATGCGTCTGCATGTTTATTTTTAGCAGCTAGCTTTTGCAACTCTTTCATCAGTTCTGTTTCAGATTTTGCTTGTTTTATCTGATATTCACCTTTGAATCTAACCCTCTCCGGTATATCTGAGAAAAGATCATCGATTTGATTAACTCCGATCGCCTCAAGCATGTCTTTTTTATCTTGAGTGGTTGTTGGCAGGTAACGATGCTTCATCTTCATTCTCCTTTCAAGACGTTTGTCGTTTATAAAATGGGGTTTTTACAATTTTAGCTTTCAGCCGCTTTTTCCTGACTTCCACTTCAACCACCGTGTCAATTTCAGTAGCTTCTATATTCAACATTGCGAGACCAACATTTTTTTTCAAAGTTGGTGACTGTGTGCCGGTTGTGATCTCACCGATTTTTTCATTTTGATAAAAAACAGCATATCCGTGCCGCGGAATTCCTTTATCAATCATTTCAAGTCCGACCAGCTTTCTGTTCACTCCTTTTTCTCTTTGAGTGGCTAAGACAGACTTCCCCAAAAAATCAGATTTTTTATTTGTTTTTACGACAAAGCCAATACCAGCCTCAATCGGTGTAATGTCTTGCGTCAATTCTTGTCCGTATAAGGGTAGATTTGCTTCAAAGCGGAGGGTGTCTCTTGCGCCAAGACCGCACGGTACTAATCCGTCATTTTTGCCGGTTTCGAGAAGAAGCTTCCAAATGCAAGGAGCGTCTTGATTTTGACAATAGATTTCAAATCCATCCTCTCCCGTATACCCAGTTCTCGAGATCAGTGCCCGCACACTTCCGATATCTGTACAATCTTGAAATGTGAACGGTTTTATTTTAGCAATGTCTGCCTTTGTGACTTGTTGTAAAATACGCTCAGCTTTTGGTCCCTGCAAAGCGAGCAAACAAATGTCATCAGACATGTTCTTGATTGCAACATCCCCTTCAGCATGACGTGTCATCCATTCGATATCTTTATGAATATTAGCTGCATTCAAAACAAGTAAATAGTGATTGTCTCCCTTGTGATAAACTAGAAGGTCGTCAATCGTCCCTCCGTTTTCATTACACATCACTGTATATTGGACGCGCCCTTTTTTTAATGCATGAACATCATTAGTCAACAGCTTCTGTAAAAATGGAAGGCTGTTTTCACCAGTAACCTCAACTTCCCCCATATGTGAAACATCAAATAGTCCAGCATTTGTTCTTACCGCTTCATGTTCTTCTTTAATTGAAGAAAAACGAACCGGCAGCTCCCAACCGCCAAAATCAATCATTTTCCCGCCATAATTCTGATAAAGATCAAATAAAGGCGTTCGTTTCAACATGTTGTTTCCCCCTTCGCTTTTTATAGAAATTTGTTAATCATCAGAAAACGCAAAAAATTTCAATAATAAACCACAAAAAAGGACAGAGAACCCCCATTGAATTGGTTTTGGGTTCTCTGTCCTGGCACCTGAAAGTTTACTTTGCATAAAAGCAAAGGCGTCCCCTTTGGTGGTTTGCTCGTCATGATGATTATACAAACTCTCTCCAGAGTTGCGTCAAGCAAGAGTTCTTTTGCCTGAGAGATTCACTATCTTCGAAAGTTTGCTCCTTCGGCGCCCACAAAAGGTCTCTCCTCTTGCTATCATTCGCTCATATTCATATCATTTCTTGGACATACTAAATAAAGCTTATGTATTGTCATGATGATCTACAATTATCCTACCATCACTCATCTGATTGGGCAATAGAAAAAACATTTTAGATTTAAAAGAGGAGGAAGATGGCATTTATGATGAAACCAGATATCCATTTTGATCATGAGTGGCCGGCACAGTTTGCTCAACACCTTGATCAGAACGGTCCATGGGCGAATTGGGAGCTCTACAAATTATCATGTGAAGTACAAAAACGGCTGTCGATTCCATCCTTTAAAGGGTTGCAGGCTCCATTTCATTTGCCTGACTTCACCCCTCTCCCACATCAGCTTGAAGTGGCTCAAAAAGTCATTGAACAAATGAATGGAAAAGCTATTTTAGCTGATGAAGTCGGACTTGGAAAAACCATTGAAGCCGGATTAATTTTAAAAGAATACATGATTAGAGGACTAGCAAAGAAAATTCTAATTCTTGCACCAGCTTCCCTTGTTTCACAGTGGGTCAAAGAACTACGTGAAAGGTTTTTAATTCCAGCTGTTGAACAGAAAAAACATTATGTATGGGAGCAATGTGATGTTGTCGTCTCTTCTCTTGATACAGCGAAGAGATCTCCACATCGTGAGACCGTTCTCTCCATTCAATATGATGTCGTGATTATTGATGAAGCTCACAAACTGAAAAACAGCAAAACGAAAAACTATGAACTTGTTCGTCATTTAAAGAAGAAATATTGTCTGATGCTCACAGCAACACCTATTCAAAATAAGATAGATGAAATTTTCAACCTTGTATCCCTTTTAAAACCGGGACACCTAGGCAATGAAAGTAATTTTAATAAAGATTATTCAAAAAAGAACGGCTCTGCTGAAGCACACGAACATTTAAAAACATTAATTAACAAAGTGATGATTAGAAACAGACGGCACGATACTGGAATCGCTTGGACAAATCGCCATGTTGAAACTGTGCCTATCTCGTTTTCACCGACTGAGCAGGCTTTATATAATGAGATTAAAAATTTGAAACAGGATCACCTTCATTCGTCAAGTATGTTTTCCATTATGACACTTGAACGAGAATGCTGTTCTAGCCGAGAGGCGGTTTATATGACTTTAAAAAATATGCTTGACCGAAAAAACCAAGAAGCTCCGATAATCGGAGAAACAATGATTCATTACTTGATTGAAAAAGTGAATGAAGTCACCCAAAACTCCAAAGCAATGAAAACAGTAGAACTGATCCAAGAGCTCAATGACAAAGTGATTATTTTTACAGAGTACAGAGCAACACAAATATACCTTCAGTGGTTTCTTCAACAAAACGGAATCAGCTCTGTACCTTTTAGAGGAGGTTTTAAAAGAGGCAAGAAAGACTGGATGAAAGAACTGTTCAAGAACAAAGTTCAAGTGCTCATTGCAACAGAAGCTGGTGGTGAAGGGATCAACCTCCAGTTTTGCAATAAAATTATTAACTATGACTTACCATGGAATCCAATGCGTCTTGAACAAAGAATCGGTCGGATTCACCGCCTCGGTCAAAAACGAGATGTTTTTATTTACAATATGGCAACCAAACATACGGTAGAAGAACATATTTTAAAGCTTCTTTATGAAAAAATCGACTTGTTTGAAAAAGTAGTTGGTGATTTGGATGATATTTTAACAAAAGTAGAAGTCGGCAATTTTGAAGAACACTTGCATGATATCCTTTTCTATTCGACTACAGATGAGGAAATGAAGCTCAAAATGGACAACCTAACTTCATTCATTTCTTATGGGAATAAAACAGTTTCAGATTACAAACAAACTGGAGGCTAACAGATGAGACAGGAGGACATCTACCGGTTTTTAGAACACTTTTTCGAAGCGACTGGTTGCACGATTACAGACAAAAGTAGCGCTCATTTAACTGTTCAACTGACGGCTGATGTCGATAAACAAATCATGAACAGACCCTTTTACTGGCACTGGCTTGAAAAAACAGGTGGTCAGCCGAATCCAATGAAAATTACACTTATTACAAATGAAAAACAAGCTCCGGCAAATATAGAAGGAGAGTTTATTCATTTTGGTTCACCTAGACTATTCCAAATTTTTCAGACTGTTAAGAGGAATGGAAGATTTATTCGTCTCTATGAAAAAGTTCGTTCAAATGGCTTGCAAATCTCCCTTGAACCATGGCTCGGTGTAAATGTGACAATCTCTTACCAATCAGACCTGAAAAAAGATAAGCTTTTGTCTTGTGGTCTTCATTTAATCAACGGACAACTCAAAGAAGGATTTCAAGATGAACTAAAGGACTTTTCACTCACAACACAGATCTCTGATTATTGTTACACGATATCGCCTTTAATTAAACCGGAGAGCGGCATCAAACGACTTGAACATTATATCGAACAAATCGCCCGAGATGAACCGCTTGATTGGGCACAAGCTGCCCTTAAAAGATGGAATGATGATCTTTCACTCCTCAATCAATTTTATGAGGAGGCAGAAGAAAAACCGCAAGAATACGAAATTGAAAAAAAAGCACTTCAGACATTATACGAACCAAAAATTGAAATTAAGATTGAAAATGGTGGATTATTTTATTTACAAAAAAAACAATTAAGTTAATTTTCAACGATTCGACAAAATTCTCCAATTTATTCACGGCGCAAAGGTTATAATCGATAATGGAGACTCAAAGATTCTTGATGACAACACGATCGACTAAGATACATGATGAAAGTATTTTGGGAGGGGAAATGTGTGAAGAGAATTCAAAAGGAAGAATTGGATATGGAATGGGTGAAATTAATTCATGACGCACTTAATGATGGGATTAGTCCAGAAGAAATACGAACTTTTCTCCAATTAGGAAAGAAGTCATCGAAAACTTCCATGTCAATTGAAACAAGTCATTCAATAAATCCTTTCTGAATGTGCTATAATATCGAAAGGAAGGTGATGACATTGATTGGCCAGCGTATTAAACAATATCGTAAAGAAAAAGGCTACTCACTATCTGAACTAGCTGAAAAGGCTGGGGTAGCGAAGTCTTATTTAAGTTCTATAGAAAGAAATTTACAAACAAACCCCTCCATTCAATTTCTAGAAAAAGTCTCCGCTGTTCTGGACGTCTCGGTTCATACTCTGCTTGATGAAAAAGATGAAACCGAATACGATGGTCAATTAGATAGTGAATGGGAAAATTTAGTTCGCGATGCAATGGCATCAGGGGTATCTAAAAAACAATTCCGTGAATTTTTAGACTATCAAAAATGGAGAAAAAGACAGGAAAAGGAGTAAGGAGTTTTCTTACTCCTTTTGGTTTTTTCTATCATTATATTTTACCGTCAGTATATTACAAATAAAACCATATTAAAAAACGGATCTGAATGATCCGTTTTTTATTAGAACTATATTATTTGTCTTCACTGTGAGCTTTTTCGTTCTCTTTAACATACCCATTTTCATCAGCATGTTTTTTACCATCGATTGTTAAGCCATTCCATTGAGTAGCTTCGAATGAGAAGTCAAGCTCTACAGAGTCACCTTGGTATTTGTTTTGTAACATTCTGCCTTCGCTGTCTGTTGCTTTATCATTGACAAATTCAATGACCATTTCGACTTTATCGAAATCATATGGATCTTTTGGAACACCATCATATTCAGGTGCAGTTTTTCCTTTAATTGTTGCTACATTGATTTTACCATTTTCATGTAAGAAACCTGGTGCAATATGTTTTTTAACTTTGTCATATGCAGCTTTATCTTCTTTAGCAGACGCATTGTATAGATCATAAAGGTTAGCAGAATCTAAAATGATGTTTTTCGGATAACCGTTTCCACCTTCAAGACCTACTGTCAATACGCTAACTTTAAATTGTTTCAAGAAGTCTTCAGCAGAGTTTTTACCGCCGTTTTTCGCTTTTCCATCAACAAAGTTTTTGTAGCCCATTTTCATTAAAACTTCTTTGATAGCCAATGTGCCATCATTTTTGAATGTAAATTCTTTTTTGAATTTATCACCCGGTTTTAAGTTAGACAAGTTTACTCTAGCTGATGTATCTTGAGCATTTAAGTCAAGCTCTCCAGCTGCGTAAGTTGCATGAGTTGTTTCAATATCGTTGAAAGCAGCCCATGTTCCTCCACCTACTAATGCAAGACCTAACGCAGCAGATGCAACTCCTAATCCAATCTTTTTCTTTGTTCCCATGATAACTCCTCCTTTTATAATGAAAAGTTTGCTATATATGGAGACCTGAATTTCAGGTTACCAACGAATTCACATTGAAATTGATCAATCTTTTTGGGCGGCTTCAACCGCTTTTGTTTTTCGATCAATTTCTCTTAAAGCCGATGTTATATTAATCACGGCATAAAGGATTAATAAAAGCCCTGGCACAATTAATAAAACTGCAGTGCCAATCGGTTTATTTGCAAAATCCAGTACATATCCGGCATACGGAATTGTAAATCCAGAATATTTAGCTACTACATTTTTTGCTAAAACCGGATCGGAATCAGGTGATTTATTATTGTCACCTTTTGTTTGAAACTGTAAATTAGATTTATTTTTTGTTATACCGATAATTCGGTGAGTAACCATTGTGTTTTGATCTTGCATAAAGGTAATAATGTCTCCCTTTTTTAACGACTTAGGATTGTCAATTTTCTCCACAGCAATCATAGAACCTGTCATAAATTTCGGTTCCATTGAACCAGACAAAACCGTTTTCAGCTGATAGCCAAATAGTTGCGGTTCTCCGCCTGACGATTTAGTAGAAATCACGACGATAATTGCAGCAATGATCAAAGTGAAAATAATCACATATAAAATATTGCTGACCCATTTCATGACTTTTTTCATGACGATGTTTCCCCGCTTCCTAATGAATCTCTTTGTCTCTGTCTATTTTTCTTGGTTGGTCTTAGTTGTATCTTTCTGTTCTTCTTTAGAATCTTTTATTTCTTTAGATTCTTTTAATTCGATTACTTTTGACCAAATATAAGATTTTTTTCCTTTAAAATCAGGATGACCTTTAGGTATAATCAATTTGAAAACATATTTACCTTCGCTAAGTTCCTGGGTTGATTCTATTCTGTATACTCCATCGTGAATCTCTTTAGAAACTGTACCTTTATCAACCACTTTTCCATCTTTTAGAGGTTTAGAGGAACTTTCAACTTTGTGCAGCTCCCATTTCCACTTTGAAGTGGTCATCTTATCTCCATGGTTTTTTACTTCAGCAAATAAAGGTAAAGACTCGGGTATTTTTCCTTTGGTCGATGTCTGTTTTTTGAAAGTCAGATCACTTCCATCCCACTGTTTATCATTAACATCTTTGAATTTTGTGCCCGCTTTCATCGAAAAGCTAGATCGTTCCACATCATGAAACGACGCATTTGTATTTTGATTTAGCTGACTTCCCAATCCAATTAAGAGATAAATGATTAAAGCGATTTGTAAGCCAATGACTGTTTGTTTGTTCCTTTTTCGACATCTCCTAGATTTAGATAATCTAATCATGACTACCCTCCTAGTGAGTGCTATACTCTATCGTTCGTTTTAAAGAACCTTATAGTTAGAGTATAAAGAACTAGAGAAAGGTTGAAAACTGCCAAAATAGTCGATTAAGTTCGTTTCAACGAACAATATCGTTTAATTTCTCGAAAAAACTCTTAAATTCTCATCTTTTGAGTTTTTTCAGTTCTTTATAGTGGACATCGTTTGTAACAAATTTCTGTATAATTCACGAGATAAAAGGGGAAAAATAGGTTTGAAAGGGTGATGATTCATGCTGAAAAGACTGGCTATCTGTTTTTTACTAGTTCAAATTAGCCATGTCCCGCTTCATATTCAGGTTCAGGCTGTAAATAACGCATCAACTTTGTCAAAATGGGAAGAGAGAGCAATAGAAGCAGCTCAAAAAAGATATCCAAAAACCGAAGTACGCTCTATTCAAAAAGTATGGGACAGAAAGAGAACAGATGAGGCAGTCAAGCAGTATCATCTGACCCTAAACAAAAAAAATAAAAATTTTGGCGTATTTGTTACCATTTCATACGAACCTACAACCCATAACATTAATAAGATCGTAATCGTTGAAGAATATAAATAAACCGGTTTGCATAAAAACAAACCGGTTTGAGTTACTGCTATTTACGTCTCTTAAAAAGCATCATACAACCCATTGGTAAGATGCCCAACCATCTATAACTACCTGAAGACGGCCTAGCTTCTTTCCGTTTTTCTTTCAATTGTTTTCTTTCTTGTTTTGGTGTATCCATATACTTGACAAGCTGTTCAGTCATATATTTTACATAATCATTTGTTTTCATTAAGTCACCTCACCGCTCTTCTCTATATGATGAAGTTTTGTCAAGCACCTTCCGTTTTATACATTTATGTTCCATCCATATACTACTTCTCCTTCCATTTTGTTATATGTTTAGTTTTTATATCATAATGAAATTCAACTGTGTGAACTGCTTTAGATGCTGTTTTCACCTGAATCTCTACATGCATTGTTTTCTTATCAGAGGGAGAAATAACATATGTCACTAATTGATTTACCTTTTTCTCTATCCCCTCCTTTTTAACTTTCTTTGTTTGAATCTGCCGTAACGCATGTAGAACCCCATTTTGCAGGAGATTTTGCTGAATATAAAATTGTTTTGTTTGTTTAACAAAAGCTTGTTTTGTCATATATGAAGAAGCTGTTTGACTGGCACAAAGTATACATATGACAGCCATAAACAGTGTTGCAGGGTAAATAAAACCATTTGAATTTTTCAGGTTTATCACCTTCATCCTACTTGATAAATTGAAAATGTTGCATGATATTTCTTATTGTTAAGACTGATTACTTCCATAACCACCTGATGATGTTGAAATGTGAAATTGACCCGTTTGATATGTTGTAAAATGGGTACATGTCCTTTTCGATTCACTCTTTTTCGAATCGTTGTTTGATACGGTTCATAACGTACTGTTTCACCGAGAGAATTCGTCATTACCAATAGCTGACCATTATTTTTCACTTTAACGCTATGAGCTTGTCTACATTCTTTTAACATTTGTTCAGTCGTAATGGTCCACTCTTGCGGATTGAGATCTGTATTTTGTACTGTTGGGGTTAAAAACAAATGAAATATTGTGGCCATCGTCCCTGTTATGAACATATAAATTGATAGAGAAAGTAAAACATTAAGAAGGGTAAAGCCCCTTTGTTCTGAGAATGTTAAAACAGTGTTGTTGATTTTTCCGGACCTCGATAGAAACACAGACGTTATAATGATCTCCATCCTCCTCCCAATTAATAAGATAAGCTGTCCCTTGATAAAAAACAGTTTCTGCTGGCTGATAACGGCCGGTTATCAGATAACGATTGAGTTTTTCATCTAGAATGCGATATGCCTCTACTTCTTTTCTTGTTATTTCTTCTTTTAATGTAAACTGGTGAAACATTGGAACAAATAGAATTGTAATCATCAACCATATGCTAAATGCGGAAACCGTTTCAATCGTTGTAAAGCCACTATTGTTTTTGAACATTGATTTTGCCGCTTCCTAAATAAATTGTGATAACAAAGGAGGCTTCACCTGTATTGATCATGATTTTTCCTCCTCGACTAGGAACTCCGTCAGGGCTGTAGGTTAGATTTTGGCTAATAGTTGTTCGTTTTATCATCACCTTCTTGTCATAAGTTCTGACAAGAAAAGGACTCTCATTTTTATCTGCAGACTGGATTGTGTAAGTAAAATGATCAAAATCAAATTTTACCTTAATCTTCTTATTTTGAGTAATAGCCACTTGCTGAGCATAGTGTAAATCTTCCTCAAGCTGGGATACAAAGTGTTGAATGACCCTGTTTTTATAAACGGGAGGCAACCCACTAAATAAAAGAATAGACATAATCGAACTGATCAGCAAAACCGTTAAACTCTCAAGAAGTGTAAAACCGTTTTGTGCCTTTATGTTTTCCATTTATCTAGTTTGTGCCTTGCCATTTATGATGACGATCTTCTTCCCATTAGGACAGGTTGTATTTTTCTTGAGATACCCTTTTGATCTTAGTTCCCCTATACTTGGTGTAGAACCTTTATGATCAATCTGATAAGCGGTGATTTGAGCTTGAACCATATTTTTCAAGCCATCACAACCTTTCTTTTGAATGCTCTCATTGTGCTTTGTCACATTAGGAATTGTAATTAAAAGCAAAATGGATACAACAAACATAACGACTAACATTTCAATTAGGGTAAAACCCTGTTCATTCTTCATTCATTAACATCTCCTTTATAATTGATTCATCATTTGGTACATAGGCAAAAGCATGGACAAGTATAGAATTAAAATCATAACCGCAGTAACCCCATAAATAACTGGTTGGAGCATACCTGTCCACCTTTCTGCCTTTTTTTCAAGCCGGTCGAGTATAAATTGACTATATGAATAAAGCTCTCTATGAAGATAACCGTTCAATTGACCGTGAGCTACTGCTCTAGATAAGTCCTTCTCGTAAAACGGTCGACCATTTAAAATCACTTCTATGGCCTCACCTTGTTTTAATCTTTTAATAAAGTGTTTTGCTTCACTTTGATAAAAAAGTAAAAAGGGTTGATTTTCAAACGCTTTTAAACTGTCATATATGGACATACCAGATTTTAATAAATTACTCAGTTGAAGAGATAAGAAATAGCTGTTGAATAATTTAACACTCCTCCCTATCAGCGGCATTCTGATAAGAAAGATCATTTGATTTTCTGATGATTTTTTACGAAATCCATACCAGTAGAAAACAAACATTCCTATAGCACTAACAATCATAAGCAAAAATATAAAGGAAAAACTGTCGAAAAATATGAATATGAAAGATGTCAGAAAAGATGTTTTCACATTCATGGAGTGATAAATCGCAGAAAATTGAGGAACAATAGCAGATTTCATGATGTAGGTAATCATACAAACTGTTAAAATGAGGAAGGTAGGATATTTTGCCGCTTTCTTCATTTTTTCTGCCTGATCAATTTTACGCTGAAGCAACTCACCGCTTTGCATAAAAGCAAATGGCAAATTACCGTGTTTTTCGGCAAAATATATAATACTGACGGCATCTTTATGAAATGAGATCATATTTAAAACTTGAAAGGCAGGATATCCTTCTGTAAGTTTTCTCATCCCCATTAAAATATCTTTTCTTTGTTTTTCATTCATCTGGAGCTCTAACATTTTTAAAGCATCCAGAAGCGTGTAGCCATTTCTCATCATCTCGCCAAGCTTTTTTAGCAGGTCAGCCTGATCCCGTATAGACCAGTGTTTTTTATTCCGCTTCATGATAAACCCAACGATCATAAGTTTCAGCTGGTAAATAGCCAAGGGCTATTCCTTTTCTGATTAGAGGTGTTAGTTTTTCAGAGCAATTGTTCAAATATTCGCCTTTTGCTTCTCTTATACAAAGGTTCAGGTTCTTCCCATATAAAAGTTCAAAGATGCTTGCTCTCCTAACTGTTCTTGATAGTTTACAATATAAAGAACAATCATCCCCGCAAAATGGACAAACGAGATTAACAAGACGTTGTGCACTTACCGCAATCAATGTCTGCTCAAGTTCTGTTATATTAACACCTAACTCAAGCAGTCTGTATATCGTACCTTTTGCATTTTGCGCATGCATACTGGATAACACGAGGTGTCCTGTTAAGGCTGCTCTAACTGCAAGTTTAGCTGTTTCTGCATCACGTATTTCCCCCACAATAATCATGTCCGGATCATGACGCAGGATCGCTTTTAGACCTACAGAGTATGTCATACCGGCTTTTTCATTAACCTGAACTTGAAGAACACCGCTACTTCGAGATTCAACCGGGTCCTCCAATGTTATAATATTGCGATTAAAATGTTGTTTGGCATGATCAATCAAGGAATATAAGGTCGTTGTTTTCCCTGATCCTGTCGGACCACTTAAAATCATCAGACCATGAGCATGTTTAAGGAATGACAACAGTGTGATTGCTGCATTTGGAAATAATGAAAGTCTTGTGAGTGAAGGAGTCCTTTCCTTTGGAAGAATACGAATAACAAGGCTTTCTTCATGAATAGTTGGCAAAGTGGACATTCTTAAATGAACTGGCTTATTTTTCACAATAAGTGATAAAGCCCCGCTCTGCGGCTGTCTTCGTTCACCAATATCCATTGAAGAAAGGAATTTAAAATGGGAAATGAGCCTTGAACACTCTTTTCTTGTCATCCTTTCCTTATTAAATAATTGATCATCAATTCTAAATCGGATAACGGCTTCTTTTTCTCCGGGGACGATATGAATATCAGAAGCTTTCATCATACATGCTTCTTCAATAAGCTTCCCGCCCAGCGCTTCAATCGTGTACAAACCTTTCGCCTCCTTTCTTAGCCGCAGTTTAATGCAAAAGATCAGAAGCTTCAACTCCTCAAAAAGGTAAAATGGCTCTACAAAAACAGCGAAAGAATATTTTTAATGTTGCAAAGAATCACTTTTGACGTTATTCTTCCCCTCTATTTAATCTTTTTTCTTAAAGACCCGTTCGATTCCCGTGATTCATGTATAAAATAGATACTCTAGCTAAAACTAATACTGAAAGCAATGGGCTATAGCCAAGCGGTAAGGCAACGGACTTTGACTCCGTGACGCGCTGGTTCGAATCCAGCTAGCCCAGTTTATTTATTTCTCTATCGAGATTTGTGAAGATTCCCGTCTATAATTGTTTCAACTTCCCCATCATAATTTTGTAAAAAATGAATTGATTTTCCCTAAATGATAATGTTTACATCTGAAGTTGTGTTGATTATAATAGAAGCAAAGGGGTTTTTGGGGAGGGATATTAATGAATCGCATGTTCCGTGTGTTAGGTTTTTGGACAGGTATTTTTGCGGTCATGTTTTATCTAGGAAATATGAAAGATGCATCACTGCTGTTTTTTGGTCAAACCATTTTCTTTGTTTTCTTATCGTATCTTAACTTGACCGAAAGGATGTACATTTATATTTTCGGCGCCTATTTAACGGTCTTTTTTGCAGCATTTACATACTATTCTGTCTTTATTATGGTCCCAGGTCAAGGAGGCCATTAAAAATTCATATATTAAGCAAGTGCAACAAGATGATCTCTGTTTGAACAGCGGTCATCTTGTTTATTTCTACGTCATGATGTGCTTAACTATAATGTGAAACCATTGATAAACGGGTTTTCTTCCTGTTCTGTCATAATATCGGTTTCAGGACCATGTCCACTTAATACAAGCGTATTTTCAGGCAGAGAAAGCAGTTTTTTATGAATACTGTTGAGCAAAACTTCATGATTTCCACCTGGGAAGTCGGTACGGCCAATGCTTCCTTTAAATAAAACATCTCCAGAGATAATCAGGTTTTCCTCATCTAGATAATAAGAGACACTTCCTGGAGAATGACCGGGGGTTAAGAAAACTTGAAGTTTAAACGGACCTATTTCTAAGTCCTCTTCCTTTTCGAGCAGATGATCGGCTTTTTCCGCTGTGATATTCTGACCTGTTAGTAAAGCTGAACCGTTCAGTGACGGATCAGTTAGCCAGTTTTCTTCATTTTTATGGACATAAACAGGGATGTCCCACTCTTTTCTCACCTTGTCCACAGCTCCGATATGATCAAAATGTGCGTGTGTCAGCAGGATGGCAAGTGGTTTAAGGTTTTTTTCTTTTATGTATGTGTTTAATTTTATCGCTTCGCTACCTGGATCAAATATTAAACAAAATTTCTCATCGTTTGAGAGAATATATGCATTTGTTTGTATAGGACCTAACGGCATTCTTACCCAATTCATTTTTCTCACCTCGATAATTATTCTTTTTTCATTATGAATGTTTTATGAAAATTTTTCAATGAATCAGATTGTTCTCGACAAAGTGATTGAAAACCATTAAAATAAAATTGGAAATAAACTGCAGGGGATCCAAACGAAGGGGGTTTTATTGATGTTGCTTGTTATCATTTTTGGTCTTGTCGCAATATTATCCGCTTTTGGGGTTGTTCGTTCATTTAAACAAATTAATGTTCTCGGAATTTTATTTGGAGGAGCTGCTTTTTTAGTTTTCGGTTGGTTTACAGTGATGACGATTATAAACAGCGGATATCCAACAGCACACTAAATTTGAGCTATACCAGAGGTGTGTCTAGTGTGCGATGAAATTTGGGGAATTTGCTCGCTTTCCGAGGAGTCTCACAAATTCCCCCTGATCCATGTTTGATAACCCCTATTGAGGATGGTTCAAATGGTTATGAACACTTAAAAGTTTCCCCTCCATTGTTGTGCTCTTATCACGTCGATCATCTATCCTGATATTGGTCGCAACTCTGTCTATCCCTTTGCTGAAAGGGGCTTCATGAATTGATTGAATGACTTCAAACAATTCACTTAATTCTCCTTCAATTATCGTATTCATCGGTGTCAGTTGATATTTAATCTTCCCTTCTTTTTTAAAGTTTTCTAAAATCATTTGAATCTCTGCTACATACTTGCTCACACTTGGAGTTTTAGTTCCAATCGGTATAATTGTAACATCTGCAATTGCCACTGTTATACTCCCTTTCTATTCCTCGATTACAAGAGGCTCTAATTTTTTTGAAGAAATTGAAATGATCTGATTTTTTGTATAGCCGTATAAAATATGATTTCCGTCTGGAGACAATGTAAGTGGATGCATTTCGATCCGTTTACAGATTACCTTCCGTTTTCCTGACTGAAGATGAATAGCGATCAGATCAAAGAGAGACCCCGATTGATTCTGCTCATATGTATAAAGCACTTTGTTTTTTTGGTCATAAGTGTATTCCATTGAAGACAGGCTGGAATAAGCAGAATACAACGGAAGCTTTAAAGAAATCTGTTTTTTCATTGATGAGACATCCGAAAATAGATAGACTCCCTCAGCAGATTCTTCAGGTGCCGATTTTACAATCAGTCGAATATTTTGAAAAACGTCAAGAAACAAAACATCATCAGCGATTTTTTTTTCATGTTTACTCACGATCTCGTAGGAATAAACAGGAGCCGGTTTTTCCCGGTCCCCATCATCCCATTTTATATATTCAAAAGTTTCTGCTGATGTCCAGTGGACAAATGCTGCCTGAGCAATGTTTTTCTCTACTTTATGGCCTTTTACATCGACTAAATATGAATGATAATCCCAATCTTTTGTAAACTTAGTAACATATAAAAGATAAGGATTAAATTGATTCCAATCCACTTGAAGTTCGTGACTATGAAAACTTTTAGTAAACAGTATATCGCCTTTCAAATTGATCAAAGTTAATTTAATTTTTGAGCCGTTTTCTAAAGTTTGAACGAGAATCATTTTTTGCTTTTGATTTAATTCAGCTGATATCAACCGATTATCTGATGTATAAATCGTTTTCCCTTTCCCTTTAAAAATATGATAAGCATTTATTTTACTTCCTTTAATTGGATCGTTTTTTGTATATAAAATGGTTTCATTATCAAGCCATCCTGCCGCTTCACTGAAATGTTGTTCTGTTAAAGGTATGATTTTCTTGTTCGAAGCTGTCAGATTATTTTTTTTCTCTTGGTGAACGGCTTCTTGATCGCTTGACTGTGAGTGTGTGCAAGAAGTTACTAAACTAGCCGAAACTGCGGCAATAATACATAATGAAACTCTCAAAAAAGTGCCTCCTCCCTCCGTAACACGATCATCTATTTACATTTACGAATAAAATTGTAAAAAGTTTCAACTATTATAGTAACATGCTGCCCAAAGAATCCCTCTACTTTTACGATATATATCATGAAATTGTTTCATTGATAAAGGATTTTTTCCTTTGCCAAGCTCAACAGTATATCCTTCTCTATGGTAAAAATGGATAAACCAATCCCTAAATCCCGCATAACTATCAATATCTCTTATCCCTAAATACCCGCTGAGTCGTTCAAATAGTTGAATCACTTCACCTGAAACAGCTGGTTCAAACCCTTTATAACCCCAATAAATTTCTTCACCCTGTGTATGGAGCGCTATCAGACGGTTTGGTGGATGACGAACAATCAAATCACGCATAACGATTGCTTCTGGCTCGGTTAACGGTTCATCTCCTGGGTAGTCTCGATATGATGGTGCTTTGGGCGGTTTTCTTTGTTTTTCAATTTCCCAAAAAGACGGAAATTGATTATTCAAATCTACACCGTTTATATTGGCTTTCCATTCTTGAAAATGAGTTTGTTGCTGATTCATTTCATCAAAACTCGCCCGATCTATTCCAAGTTCTTCTGGTCCCTTCAGTACAAGATCAACCCCATCAGGATTGACAAGCGGAACAACTGAAAGTTTAGTCTGACTAAAGAGTTGGAGTGGGGAAAAACCTAAAACTTGCTGATTATAACATAGAGAAAAACAATATTCTTTAAGCCATTTCATGAGTACAGAAGTTGTAATCCACTCATTGGCATGAAAAGAGGCATTGATATGTGTTAACTTTTCAGCGTCTGGCGCTCCTATATTCAACTCGTATATTGGCTTTCCTAATACTGAATGACCGAGAATATGATACGTAACGAAAGGAAAGCATTCCGCAAGTTTTTCAATTTCGATTTTCAATGTTTCAGAATCATATATGATTTCTTTTGTTAGCCACTCTTCTTCAAAATGCTGTTTGTTGTTGACCATTAATTGCAGCTGTTCATACGTGTCTACTGTTGGAACATCTTTTTCTGCTTGGTGATTGGTACCTGGAAAATAAAGCTCATCATGGGCAGCAGAGTGGTTTCCAGAGATTAGTATCTGTTCAGGTATGTTCAGGATTTCAGCCAGCCTTGACATGTTTTGTTTCAAAAATGGTTTGAGTTTGATAAGTGCCATTAATGATCCCTCCCACAATAGCATATGAAGGAAGTTTGTCTAACTCCTACAAAAAAAGCCTCCTTTTGTAAACGGAAGCCTTCAATCATTATTGTTTTTTACTGCTTTTCTTTAGGCGTTCATTGTCATAAAACCTCAGCAAATCACCATAAATGATTTCGTCAGAGTATGACAACTCCTCCTTTGCTTTTTCAACATATGGTTCACAGCTTGCTTGATCTTTTACAGGCTGACCTGTTGCTTTATCATAACATACACCATCAGTGTACACTCTATTCTTTGTAATAAAGCTACCGTCACGCAACACGGTGAACTCTTTTTTATCTTTTGAAAACAAATCATTGCCAAACTGAACCTGGTCACTTGAATGAATACCGAGAAGATTTAATAATGTTGGGCGAATATCAATCTGTCCACCAACTGTATCAATCGTTTTCGGTTTTTTATCTGTTACTCCTGGAATATGAACCACAAGTGGTACTTTTTGAAGCTGAACCTCTTCAAATGGTGTAATTTCTTTGCCAAGGAACTGCCCCATTGCTTCATTATGATTTTCCGAAATTCCGTAGTGATCCCCATATAAAACGATCACTGAGTTTTCATAAAGGCCGTCTTCTTTTAGCTTCTCAATAAAACGTTTAAGTGCCTCATCCTGATAACGGACAGTTGGGAAATATCTGTTTAATGTGCGGCTGTTTGACTGATATTCATCAATCATTTTATCTTCTTCATCTAGCTCGAATGGAAAATGATTTGTTAGTGTGATCAAACGAGTATAAAACGGTTGAGGCAGATCTTTCATAAGTGCTGATGTCTGCTCGAAAAATTCTTTATCTTTCAATCCCCAACCTACAGAATTTTCTTCAGTTACGTTATAAGATTGGACATCATAAAATTTATCATATTTTAAAGACTGGTACATGATATCTCGGTTCCAGAAACTTTTATTGTTAGCGTGAAAAATAGTGGAATAGTAGCCATGACCTTTCAGTATTTCAGGCATTGCTGTATATTCGTTTCCTGCATTTGTAAAGAAGACCGCTCCCCTTCCTAAAGGATAGAGAGAGTTATCCACGATAAATTCCGAGTCAGCTGTTTTCCCTTGACCTGTTTGATGATAAAAATTTTCAAAATAATAACTTTCTTTAATCAAGTCATTCAAGTAAGGTGTGATCTCTTTACCATTCATTTTTTGATTGACAACAAAGTTTTGGGTTGATTCAAGAGATACAAGGATGACATTGCGTCCTTTAGCAATCCCAGCCAAATCTTGATTGGTATCAGTCTGATTCGCATTCACATAATTTTCAATTTCAGTGAGGCTGTTACTATCAGCCAAGGCGCGTTGAGCGGACTGCTTTGATTGAATCAAGCCATCATAGATATGATAGTTGTACAGACTGATGTTCTTCACTAGTACTTCCCTGTCAAACGATCTCGTCAATAATTGGGGTCTTTCTGTTTCCGATAATCCTAAATTAAAAAAGAACACAGAAATTGCAAACAAAAAATAAGCTGCTCGTTCTTTCCTCGTCGCTACAGAACTAGCATGAATTGGCTTTCGTTTATACAACCAAACCAAAATCACAATATCCACGATTAAAAGCAAGTCAGTAGGCATAAACAGTGAGTTTATGCTGCTGCCCAAATCGCCCATATTATTTGTTTGGAATAATACAGGGATCGTTAAAAAGTCGTTATAAAAACGATAGAAGACCATATTGGCCAACAGTACAAATGTCAAAAGGACGCTGGTTCCAATAATGAATCGATTTCTGTTTTTTTCTTTAAAAAACAGACCGATTCCGAATATAAACAGCAAAAAGCTTAATGGATTAATGAATAATATAAACTCTTGCATAAAGTTTTCAATTTTAATGTTAAAGCTAGTTTTATAGACGACATACGTTTTTAGCCACATAAGCAATGTCGCAATGAACAGAAACGAAACTTTTGAAATAAACGACTTTCGCATGCCAAACCTCCCTTATGCAGCAAGACAAAATTTTTATAATTAACATCCATATATTTCTTATTTTTCAAAAAATGATAAAATAACTACACCATATCTTAACCTGTCTTCACAAAAAAATCAATCTTTTTTAAAATCTGTTCAAAATTCCCATTTTTTATATGTGAAGGTGTTCCGTTTTATCACTTTTACTCTTAAGCCATGCGTTTTTTGCGATCCATGCTCCACCGATCACCCCTGCATCATTCCCAAGGGAGGCGATCACAATGTCAACTGCCTCTCCTGCTCGCGGAAATACATGTTTCTCAAAAGATTTTTCCACCTTAGAACGAAGGAATTCGCCAGCTTTTGAGACCCCTCCGCCGATTAAAATTTTTGAAGGGTTTAACGAACTTGTTAAACCTGCTAAAACTATTCCTAGATAATGTGTCACATATTCGACAACTTTGAGTGCTACCAGATCGTTTTGTTCAGCTGCTTTAAAGATATCCCGTGCTGTTAAGGGAGTATTCTTTGCCAAACATGTTTCACAATCACTAGCTGCAATGGTTTCTTCGGCAATTCTTACGATGCCTGTAGCAGATGCAATTGTTTCAATACAACCGGATCTTCCGCAGTTGCAAGTCGCTCCTCCTTCAGCAACCGAACAGATGTGACCAATTTCTCCACCAGCTCCGTTTTTCCCGTGTACAACTTCTCCGTTGACAATAATACCGCCACCGACACCTGTCCCTAAAGTAACAAGGATCAAATCCTTTGCTCCATTTCCAGCACCTTTCCACATTTCTCCTAAAGCCGCGAGGTTTGCATCATTTTCGATGACAACGGGAAGTCCTGTCTCTGCCTCTAGATGCTCTTTCAAAGGATAGTTTTCCCACCCCATATTTGTCGTTTTATAGACAATTCCTGTTTCGGTATCGACTGGTCCTGGGGCCCCCATGCCGATCCATTTTAAGATTTGTTTCGGTTTGCCAATTTCGTTTAGCTTGCTGTCAATTGCCTTTGCAATACTTGTCGTAACAGTCTCTCCTGACTTATCCGTCGGTATTTCCCATTTGTGCTTCACTTCTCCACAAGCGCTTACAAAAGCAAGTTTAACGGTTGTTCCTCCAAGATCGATTCCTACGAGCCAGTTTTCATTCATCAACAAGTCCCCCATTATTTTCTCTTTATTTTGGTCAATTCATTCTGCAATATCGACATCGAAAGTACCCATTTTTCTTTATCAATCAAATTTGAATGATACATTTCCTTTAGTTCGTCCATCATAAACTCGAGTTCAAGCTGACGATCTCCGAAATAGACATAACATCCGAACTGCTTTAAAAATAACTGAACATCATATGCTGTTTTCATTTCATTCACCATTTCTCTTTCATATCTACCAATATTAAGCGTATTCATAAACCTATCTTTCGTCAAGTAGAAAAAAGCCTGTTTTCAAATTGAAAACAGGCTTTATCGGTCTGGATCTTGTGGATTTAAAAATCTAGGCCTTCGGGTTTTGAGCGGCATAGGTGTTCGAATAACAACATCGCGAAAAGCCTCGTAGTCAAAAGGTATAAACGGCCATAGATATGGAACATAAAAGGATTTCATTCTGACCAAGTACAAAATCCAACAAAATATTCCAATGATAAAACCAGAAGGGCCAAACGCTCCTGTAATAATGAGCAACACAATTCTAGTGATCCGGTTTGCCATGCTCATTTCATAACTTGGTGTCGCAAATGTACCGATGGCAGCGATCGCCAAGTACAGAACAACCTCATGTGAGAAAAGCCCGACTTGAACGGCTACTTCACCAATCATTAAAGCTGCTACAAGCCCAAGAGCTGTGGCCAATGATGAGGGGGTGTGAATCGCTGCCATTCTCATCATGTCGACACCTAATTCAATGATGAGAAACTGACCGAGTAAAGGAATGACTCCTTTTTTTTCAGGACCTATATATTGAAGTGGTTCAGGAAGTAATTCTGGATGAATAGCCAACAAAAACCATAGTGGCAATAAAAAAAGCGATGCCATGACAGATAAAAAGCGTACCATCCTCAAATAAGCTCCTGTAAGAGGTTTATTTCTATATTCTTCAGCATGCTGTAAATGATGCCAAAAAGTTGATGGTGTAATCATCGCACTTGGAGATCCGTCGACAAAGACGAGAATATGACCTTCTAATAGATGGACTGCCGCAGTGTCAGGTCTTTCTGTATAGCGCACTGTAGGGTATGGGTTCCAATGTCTTCCGCCAATATACTCTTCCAATGTTTTTTCAGCCATTGTTAACGCATCCGTGTCAATGGCTTTAAGAGACTGTTTTATTTTTTTTACATTTTCCAAATCAGCAATATCTTCTAAATAACAGACCACAACATCGGTTTTACTTCTTCTGCCGACTTGCAGAAACTCCATTCTTAATGACCTGTCGCGGACCCTTCTTCTAGTCAATGCTGTATTAAATACAATCGTCTCGACAAACCCATCTCTTGATCCTCTGACAACACGTTCATTATCCGGTTCTTCAGGACCTCTGGCAGGATATGTTCTGGCATCAATAATAATGGCATGATCAACCCCGTCGACAAGTAGGATCGTCGGTCCTGCGAGTACCTGATCTGCTGCTTTATCCAAATCTCCCTCAGTATTAATTTCAACATATGGAATGTGGGTTTTCATCAGTTTTTCAAGTGGATCATTCTTTAAACTTTCTGGAGGTAGGGTCGCCAAATATTTTTGTAAAAGGTGCATGATGTCGTCTTTTACAAACCCATCAATAAAATATAACGCCATATCTCTTCCAGCATAGGAGACATCAAGCCTGATCATATCAAAACTCTTACCGACTCCAAGTTTTTCATTTAAATATGCAACATTTTCGGCTAGACATTCTTGAACATTGTGCTTTTTTTCCATTATAAAAGCTCCCATCAATGAGTCTGTTTCATCAGACCATTTTTTACATCTTGGGAGCTTTTCATACTCTATAATAGAGACATTCTTTTTTTCTTATTCAATCGATTATAATGTTCGGCAAAAGACCTAAAATCATATATTGCGAAAAGGACCGTATGAGATGTCCTGAAGTGCTTCTAAACGTTAAGCGCTAAACAGAGGCAGTTTTAGGTTTTTAGAGAGTTTGAGAATGGACTCCCCAGTACAATGCTCCACCGCCTAAAATGATGACTAAAATCCAGCCAAAGATCCGCTTGATTAAGGTTTTCTCCTTAGGAAGACCGACTGCTAGAGCTGTTAAAAAACCACCGACTAATCCGCCGATATGCCCCGCATTATCAATGTTAGAAATCGTAAAACCTAGCCCAAGGTTTAGGATGATAATCACAGCAATATTAGTCCCAATCGTTTTTAAGAAAGCCTGCTTATTTGAAAAAGCGAGATACAAAAGAGCTCCGAGACAGCCGAAAATGGCTCCAGATGCCCCTGCTGAAAGATACGGACTGAACAAAAAGCTCCCAACTGAACCGAAAACCCCTGCTAATATGTAGATCACTAAAAATCGAAATGAACCAAAGACTCTTTCTGCGGCTGCTCCGACAGATAGCAAAGCAAAAGTGTTAAATAAAAGGTGAATGAAACCGATGTGAAGGACAATTGGAGTTAATAGCCTCCACCATTCCCCGTCTAAAATCAGAGTATTAACCTTAGCGCCAAAGAGAATCAGTGTTTCAATATTTTGACTGCCTCCCGATATTTCTAAGAGAAGGAACATTATGATTTGAAGAATAGCAAAAAACCAGGTGAAAATTGGTTTTCCACTTTGAAAAACAGCAGAATGTCGCTGTCTTTCTTCCTCTTTATTTTTAATTTCTTCCAACACTTGGGTCTTGATATGCTCTACTTCCTCTTCAGATCGCTCAACAATCTGATCAGTTAATTCACTTAACTTTAAATTTAAGGCAAGGGCCACTTTATTAAGCTCTTCCTCAACACCAGACTGATCGATAAAAATAGGAACAATGCTAATTCGTTTGTCTTGAATAGGATGGTTGACAACATCTTGCCATTCATCAACAGGCGCCTCTTGTGATAAATATATTGTTAATATTGAGAGATTCCGTTGACCAGAGGCAACGCGGATTCGATCCGCTCTTTCAGCCAGAGATTCCAGATCAAAAACAAGTGCCTGACGGAAGTCAATGTCTTTTCGATAAATCCGAATCAAATCATAAGGTACATGCCCCTTCGCTTCAAGCCATGTTTCTTCATCAGAAACAGGCGCTTTTAAAACCTCGAACCCCCTTTTCGATAGAGTTTTGATTAAATTCCAGTACATATAATCAAATGAATACATTCCAACGCTCCATTATCATTTTTGTTCATTATAACAAGAAATTCACAATTTTGCTTAAAACAGATAAAAAAACCCCGCATTTTACGGGATTTAATAAACAGGTTGGGTAAATTTATTTCGAAAAAAAGGAATTCTCATGATCCAGTGAATAAAGTAATGGCGAATTCGGTCCTGACCAAGAACAAAATTGAGTACCCGATAACGGTTTTGAAAAAACAGGACAATTGTAAGCATTCCTAAAATCAAAAAAGTAAATCTTCTCATACCATCCCTCCTACCACCTATCGTCTCACATTTTGCATGATTTATTCAGGTTCGAAAATCAGAGGAGCTATATTTACAAATCAATGTAACGCCTTCCGTAAAAATTTGATCCACCGGAATATCGTGTTTTTCATGGGGAACTTGATCGATCATTTGACATTGAAAAGCAAGTGAAGCTGTCTTTTTTCTATAGCTAGATAAATATCTGTCATAATATCCGCCTCCATAGCCAATTCTATAACCATTCCGATCAAAACAGATGCCAGGAACAAGGATAAAATCAATGTCTTCTTGACTGACCAGTTCGGTTTTATTCATGATGGGTTCTAGTAAACCAAAATAAACAACTTCAAGTTCGTTTTCATTTTTGAAACAGCGAAAATGCATATCATGCGTCTCAGGAAAACATTTTGGAATACATACGACCTTTCCTTCCTGCCAAGCCCGTTTAATAATCGGTTTTGTAGGTATTTCAAGCTTTCTTGAGATGGTAAGGGCGATCACAGATGATTCTTTCCATGCTTTAGATTGAAAAAGTGCCTGGTGAATCGCTTCTGCTTTTTCTTGAAATTCTTGATCTGTAAGCTGTTCAAGTTTACTTCTCATCGTATTTCTTAAAAAACGCTTCACATCGCTTCCTCCCTTAAAATTGAAAAAACAGCAGGAAGTTCCTGCTGCTTACTTTGTTTCACGGTGTAAAGTTGATTTTTTGTCACGTGAGCAATACTTTTTGAATTCAACGCGATCTGGATTGTTACGCTTGTTCTTTTTAGTAATATAGTTACGCTCGCCGCATTCAGTGCAAGCTAAAGTAATATTTACGCGCATGATTTTCCCTCCAAACTATATATCATTTCTGTTCAGACTTATCTATAATACCACTAATAAAGCTGGAATGCTAGGCGTTTTTTTCGTTTATCATTTTGTTATGAGATTATAATCGATGATCGACGCTTCTTTTGACAATTAACATGCTTTATTTGATTATTTGTTAAGCAATTTGTAATATAGAGATAGGGAATTTTCGAAGGAATCTCTCCTGAAAGTATTTTTTTCGACAAATTTTATTATTTTTTTATTAAATCCTTTTGGAACAAGCATTTTTATGGTATAAAAAAGAAGGAGAAAATAAGAATTGAAGGTGATGAACGTGGAATTTGCTATAATTGCACTGCTTGTCGTCAGCATTGGGCTGATTGCATTCTCATATTTTCAAAGGGAACCGATTAAGGAAGTGGAGCAAGAGTTGGAGACGCTTCAGCTGTCAGCAATGCAGGAAATTTATAAACTGAAAAAGAAGATGACAGTGCTTGAGGAAGAACTTCTTGATTCAAACGTTGTGATCCGTAGAACGGCTTCAGGGATCAACCAGCATATCGCAAAACAGATTCTTTCCAAATATCAAAACGGGATGTCTGAAGAAGCTATCGCCAAAGCAGAACATGTCTCTATTGAAGATGTTAAGGCGATTATTAGTGACAATAAGAGGGTGCTTGTATGAACAGACAAAGTGTACAAGCATTTGCCGGGGGAATGATTTTAGCCACGGGTGTTCTTGCAGGAGCATTTTACCTGACAGATAACGGAAGTGCCGAATCTAAAGATGCTGAAAAAATAAGTAAGGCCGATGTTAAAACGTATTTAAAAAACAATGAACAAATTGCTGTTGAAAAGAATGATTATCAAGAACTTCTGCAATATAAAGAAACAGCATTAAAACATGGTAAAGTCGCCCAAAAAGATAACAATAAAGCAGAGGACAAAAATAAAGACAATAATAAAGACAAAGATAAGAACAAAGATAAAAAGGAAGATAAAGACAAAAAGAAAAAAGATACAAAATATAAACTCGAAATTAAGAGCGGGATGAGCCTATCAGAAGTGGCTGATACTCTTGCAAAAGAAAAAGTTGTCTCATCTGCAGATAAATTTGAAAAATACGCAAAAAAATCCGGGTATGAATCAAAACTTCGTGCCGGTAAGTATGAATTAAAACGTGGGGAAAGTTTCAAAAAAATCGTGGAGACACTATCCAAGTAAAAATAACCGTCGGTCAAACCGGCGGTTTTTATTTAGCCCTAAAAGACACTTGTGGTCTTTATCCTTTACCCCTATAATTTGAGTCTCACTGTACTCAAAAACTATCCTCTGGCCCGAATTGTATGATCTCTAAATTTGGATGGCGATTGTGGATCATAGGTTTTCATCGCGAACACCACAACCTTCGCATAAACGCTCATTTCCACAATAAAAACAGGCTGTGGAACTTCAGCCTGTTTTTATAAGTAGTTATGTTATCCAAAACGACCGGTAATATAATCTCTTGTTCGGTAATCATTCGGGTTTGAAAATAATGTCACCGTATCCCTGCATTCAATGAGCTCTCCCATTAGAAAGAAAGCTGTTTGATCAGAAATTCTTGAGGCTTGCTGCATATTGTGAGTGACAATCGCAATCGTATAGTTTTCTTTTAGTTTCAACATCAGTTCTTCTATTTTCAAGGTGGACACGGGATCAAGGGCTGATGTAGGCTCATCCATTAATAAAACATCAGGGTTTGTGGCAAGCGCCCTTGCAATGCATAATCGCTGCTGCTGGCCTCCAGAAAGACCGAGTGCCTGTGAATGAAGACGGTCTTTCACTTCATCCCACAACGCTACATCGATCAATGCTTTTTCAACTCTTTCATTCAGTTCCTGTTTGTTTTTTACGCCATGAATTTTAGGACCGTACGCAACATTATTAAAAATCGATTGTGGGAATGGATTCCCTTTTTGAAAAACCATACCGACATTCTTTCTTAATTCAACAAGGTCAGTTGATCTATTCAAAATGTTATTGCCCTTATAGCTAATATCACCTGTTATTTTAACGTTTGGCACCATGTTGCTCATCAAATTTAGCGTCTTAATAAAAGTTGACTTCCCACAACCTGATGGACCGATGATCGCAGTAATCTCACGTTCAGGGATCGATAAATGAATGTTTTTTAATGCATGGTGTTCACCATACCATAAATTCAAATCACGTACTTGATATACATCTTTTGGCTTTATTGCTGTTACAGCATCCATGACCATCCCTCCTTAACCGAATCTACCGTTGATATAATCCTCTGTTTGTTTTTCAGAGGGATTTGTAAAGATTTTTTTTGTTCTGTTATATTCAATCAAATCACCATTTAGGAAAAACGCTGTTTTGTCGGAAATTCTAGAAGCCTGCTGCATATTATGAGTCACAATGATAATAGAATATTCTTTTTTTAATTTGACGATTAATTCCTCAATTTTTGCATTTGAAATTGGATCAAGTGCTGAAGCCGGTTCATCTAAAAGTAATACTTCAGGTTTCATCGCAAGCGTTCGGGCGATACAGAGGCGCTGCTGTTGACCTCCTGACAATGATAAAGCCGATTGATGAAGGCGGTCTTTTACTTCATCCCAAAGCGCTGCTTTCGTTAGGCTTTCTTCTACGATATCATCCAAAACCGTTTTCCTTCGTTCTCCTGCATACTTCAAAGCATGCGTGATATTCTGATATATCGATTTTGGAAAAGGATTCGGCTTTTGAAAGACCATGCCAATTTCTCTTCTCAAATTGATAACATTTATATGGGAATCAAGAATATTAAGCCCTTCATATAAAATTTGACCCGTAGTTCTGGCAGAAGAAATCAAATCATTCATGCGATTAATACTTCTTAAAAAAGTCGATTTTCCACAACCTGACGGACCGATCAATGCTGTAACAGCCTGTTTATCAATTTCAAGAGAAATGTTGTTAACAGCCCGTTTTTCTCCATAATAAATATTTAAGTTTTGCACTTCTAAAATGTGTTCTTTTGGAAGCTCCGCAATTCCGCTACTGTTATCTACAATTTCTAAAGCCGGAATTTGAACCATAAACATTCACCCTTCTTTATTTATTTGCCGTTAATTTTCTGTGAATAAAAGAGCCTAGCCATCTTGCTAACAAGTTAAACATCAGAACGGACAGCACAAGTACTGCTGAAGCTCCGTTTGCAATGGCTTCTGCATCTGGGATGATGCCTTGTGTATTGACATTCCAAATATGAACGGCCAGCGTCTCTGCCGGTCTGAAAATATTAAGTGGAGACGTTTCTGAAAATGGATTCCAATTACCAAAATTCAATCTCGGTGTTGTCAAACCGGCTGTAAATAACAATGCAGCTGCCTCACCAAATACACGCCCTGACGCAAGAATTGCTCCGGTGATGATAGATGGAACAGCCCCCGGGACCAAAACAGTTTTGATCGTATGCCATTTGGACACCCCTAAAGCAAGTGAAGCTTCTTTTTGATCTTTCGGTACAGAACGAATGGCATCTTCTGTCACCCTGACCATTACAGGGAGATTAAAGATCGTTAATATGAGTGCTCCACCGATGATACTATAGCCCCAGCCAGTAAGATTGACAAACACAAGCATTCCAAACATCCCCATGACAATCGATGGAAGGGATGATAACACTTCAATACAGATTCGGATAAAATCCGTCAGTTTATTGGCAGGTGCATATTCAGCCATATAAATCCCGCCACCAACTCCAATGGGAATGGTGAACAACATGGTTAAAATCAAAATATAAAAAGAGTTAAACAGCTGATCACGAATCCCACCACCACTTAAAAGTGCACTTGAACGGGACGTCAGAAAGTCAAGACTAATATGTGAAACACCACCGACAATGATATATGTGAACAAACTGACAAGAATCGCCGTAATGATTGCGGCAATAAGTCCAAAAATACCTGTTGCAATTCGATTGGCTACTTTGCTATTCATTACAATTTCCTCCTAGATGACAGATACCGGATCAGCAGAATGAAACAGAACGACATGACCAATAGTACAAGTCCCATTGACCAGAGCGTATTGTTTTCTACACTTCCATATGTTGTATGACCCATATTAAGTGTGATAATCGTTGTTAATGTAGCTGCTGGATCTAAGAGACCATTAAAAACATCACGTGAATTTCCAATTACCATCTGCACAGCAAGCGCTTCTCCAAACGCTCTTGCCATTCCCAATACAACAGCTGTTAGGAGTGAAGGGAGCGCTGCTGGAATCAAGACTTTTCTGATCGTCTGCCACCGGGTCGCACCCAATGCATATGAGCCTTCTCGCAAGCTTTTCGGCAGAGAGATGAGTGCATCTGTTGAAATCGAAGTAACGGTCGGTAAAATCATCACAGCTAGAACAATCGTTCCTGCTAGTAGGCTGTGTCCTGAGCCACTTGTTTTAAATTGAGATATAAACGGCACTAATACTGTAAGACCTATGAATCCATAAACGACAGAAGGAATTCCAACAAGCAATTCTACAACCGGCTGTAATAGTTTTCTTCCCCATGAAGGTGCAATTTCCGTCATAAATATCGCGCCACCGATACCAAGTGGGGCTGCGATTAGAGACGCGAGCAGTGTCACTGCGAATGAGCCGAGTATAAACGGCAATGCTCCATATTGAGGATCTTCTTTTGTTGGATTCCAATCTAAACTGGTTAAGAACTCAATTGGACTTACATTGTTAGCCAGAAAAGATTGTAACCCCTTATTCCCAAGGAAGATTGTGATTGAAATCGCCGCAACGATCATGATAAATGCGCACGCTGCAACCAGTATTTTCCCCCGGATTTCATCCATTTTACGGTTTTTCTTGGAGCTGATCAGCCGCTCTTGCGCGGACGGTTTCTCTATTTTTTGATACATTTTTTACACTCCCATATAAAAACAAGTCATAAGAGGGAAAGCAAAAGTACTCACTTTCCCAGAATTATTTTCATTATTTAGCAGTTTGTTTTCCCTTTGCATCACGTTTTACTTCCATGTCTGTTACTGGAATATAACCTTGGTCTGTCACAATCGATTTTTGGATTTCTTCACTCTTCAAATAATCCAAGAATTTTTTAGCTAAACCTTTAGGTTCGCCTTTCGTATAAGAGTGCTGATATGCCCAAACTGGAAATTTGCCTTTTTGGACATTTTCCGCAGTCGGTTTTACACCATCAAGTGACAGAGCCGTAATAGAGTTATCAGTTAGGTATGAAAAAGCTAGATATCCGATTGCTCCAGGTGTATCAGCAATTAGTTTTTTAACTGTATTGGAAGAATCCTCAGTAATTCCTTCAGCAGGAGCTTCTCCGTCCAGGGCGTATTTTACAAATGTCGCACGAGTTCCTGAGGAATCAGGGCGATTGACAAGGGTGATCTTTTGGTCTTTCCCACCAAGTTCCTTCCAGTTTTTGATTTTTCCTGTGAATACCTTTTTCAGATCTTTCATCGAAATATCTTTGATGCCCACATCAGGATTGATAGCTGCTGCCATGCCGACAACGGCTACTTGGTGATCGACCAGCTGATCAGCAGGAATGCCTTCTTTTTCTTCAGCAAAGACATCGGAGTTTCCAATTTGAACATTTCCTTCAGCCACCTGTGAAAGACCTGTACCAGATCCTCCCGCTTGCACTTGAATATCAGCACCTTCATTCTCATTCATGAATTTCTCAGCCGCAGCCGAAACAAGTGGTTGCATTGCAGAAGAGCCGGAAATGGTTAATGTTCCTGAAGCCTCACCTTCATTATTATCGTTTTTCTTGCCTTCATCTGCATTACCGCCTGCACAAGCCGCTGCGAAGACAACTAAAACGGACATCATCAACATCAATGTGACTTTTTTAAATGGTTTCACTTCATAATCCTCCCGAATAGAATAGTGTGTAATTTGTCCTGCATAATTAGCGTACCTTTTCAGTATTAATCTTGTTTGAATAAATTATTAAGGTTTTGTAAAGGAAACTTGTTTTATTACTGAAAAAAAACGTCCGCGGGAATTTATGCGGACGTTTCGAGTGGTCACTATTCATAAGCTTTTTCTTCAATGTTGAGTTTATTTTTCTCTTTTGTATCATCTCGTGCTTGTTTAGATTTCAGTTCAAAATACTTATCAAGTACTTTTCGGCCGATATTATTCGTGATTGAATATCTTTTCTTATAATCAATATAAGCCCATGGAACCACAACAGAAATTGCGACCTCTGGTTGTTCGTAAGGAGCATATGCAACAAGGGTTGTATTATAAACCGGTGTCCCTGTTTTTGCCTGAACAGGCCCTTCATAGAATGACTCTACCGTTCCTGTTTTACCTGCAGGTTGATATGGTGCTGCTGCAAATTGTTTTTTTGCTGTTCCTCGTATCATCACCCGTCTAAATCCTTTTTGAACAGTCTCTATGTCTTTCTGACTCATATCTAATCTATTTAATACTTGAGGTGGTATATATTTCGTAATAGCTCCGATGCCTTTTTGAGAATCAGGTCTTCTTATTTCCTTTATGATCTGAGGCTTCATCCTATAGCCACCATTTGCAATTGTTGAAACATACTGGGCCATTTGAAGCGGTGTATACGTATCAAACTGCCCGATGGAAAAGTCAAGCAGGAAACCGGGAAGCTTTTGTGAGCCCTTGAAGCCGGTCGCCTCATTCGGTAGATCGATTCCCGTTTTAACACCGAGTCCGAATTGATTGAAATAATATCTAAATGTATCAAATGCTTTCGGATTAATGTTAAGTGGCTGATGCGGTCTGTAATACCCTTTGCCGACTCCAATGGCTGTTTTAAACATAAAGACGTTTGAAGATTGTTCAAGCGCTTTTTTAATACCAACTCTCCCAAGATATTTTGACCATGATTTTTTGACAGGAGATCCTGCAATATAAAGAGGTTCATCAAAAAAATGGGTGTTTAATTGAATGGCGCCAGTCTGTAAACCTGTTAAAACAGTCGCTCCTTTAACAGCTGAACCCATAGCATATGAAGATGTCATTGTACCTAAGGCATAACTATCAAACTTCAATTTCCCATCTTTATTTTTCATTTGTTTTCCAGCAAGTGTTAAGACTTCCCCGTTTCTTGGGCCCATCATCACAACAAATGCACGATCAAGGAGTGGTGCATATTGTTGAGTTTTTGCTTTTTTCATCTCTGCCTCAATGATACGCTCAACTGCTTTTTGCATGTCAACATCAATTGTTAGCACGATATCTTTACCGCTTTCCCCTTTTGAAATCATCTTTTTATTAATTAAATTCCCTGATTTATCAGTAATGTTTTTCACTCTTTCTTTTTGCCCCTTGAGTACTTCCTCATACTCAGCTTCAAGATAACTTTTACCGACCCGATCATTGCGGTTATAGCCAAGTGATAAATAATGATCAAGTAGATGTCTAGGAAGCCCTTCATTTGAATTAGAAACACGACCAATTACTGTTCTCAGAAGTTCATGATACGGATAATCTCGTTCCCAATCAGATGTCACATCAACTCCCGGAAGATCGTCAAGATGTTCGCTGACATAAGCCATTTCTTTTACGGTTACATGCTTGTTTTTAATGTATTGGGGTATTTTCGGATAACCTGAATCCATCCTTCGTTTAATCGCCAATACCTCTAAATCCGTTTTGGTTAATTGAGAGAGCTGATGTTTTGAGATCCGGTTAAGCTGAAGTTGATATAAATCATCCTCAGAAATTTTACCTTGCTTGACCTTTTGACGATCACTGCGATTCACTAATTTTTTAGCTTGTTTGGGTCTTGTTAAGATCCAGTAATCTTTTTTATCTCGCTCTGTTATTTTACTGGTGTCAATCGTAAGCATATCCGCCAGTTTTTTTGCAATCTTTAGCTGATCCTTCTGTGAAACCGATGATGAACGAGTGTATGTAATCGCATTTAAAGGTTTATTTTGGACAAGGGTATTCAAGTTTCGGTCAAATATTTTTCCTCTAGGAGTTGATGTTGTCACATCGACTTCTCCCTGTTTTTGAATTTGATGAATATAGTCTTCACCATAGACAATCTGTACCATTCCAAGACGGATAATCATAGCTGTAAAAGTAAGAAAAGCTAAAAAAAACAAGATATGGAGCCGAATCGGGATTAGTTTTCGTTTTTTTTCTGTCTTCGTTTTGTTTTTTATCATTTATCATCACCTATTCTTAACCTAAAGAAAAGACACCTTAGAAAAGGTGCCAAATCGATTATCGTTTCCCTTCTAAATAATTTGGCTCTGCTGTCTGTTTGCGGGTATCTTGTCCGACTGTTTCCTGAGCAGGCTCTGTCAAGCTTACATCTTTAATGAAATAGTAAATGAGCGTGTGTCCAGCCCCTAGTAAAACTAATGAAATTGGAATACCTAAATCTTCTTTAAACAGAAGGACCAGGAGCAGAAACACTAAAATGGAGGCAATACGACCGCTATTTAAATAAACTTCTCTCACAACAATATATTCAATTCGCGCTTTTCTGGCATATCTTGCCTTTCCAATTACATCATAGGTCAATGATGAGTACGGAACTAGCAGCATCGGATAGCCGATCGCAATCGCTACAGCGTAAAAAAGTAAAGTCACATATGTCATATGAAACAGAATGAGAAACAGGGAACCGAATAAGACGAGCCCTCCTAGAAAAATTGCTTTTTTACGTGCTCCTTTTTTTATAAACCTTGTGGCAAAATAATAAGCAAAAAAAGAAACTGCCGAATTAACAAGCCCGAATTTTCCTAACGCAAGCTCACTTTTTGTTGTGATAAACACAAAAACATTAATTAAGAAAACAAAAATACCCTCTCTTAGCCCTTGAAAAAAATGAGCATTGGTGACATTTTTCCAGTTTTCATCTGAATGTCGTTCTTTCCAAATTTTCTTTAAAATATACTGACCTCGAGCTTCTCTGCGTTTAAGAAAAAAGCTTGTAATAACGGCGATCGTAAACAATCCTAAAGAAAAACTAAAGATCAGTGTATAGCCTGTATTGTCTGTGAGCCGTGAAATGACATAACCGGCAACAATCGGTCCGATCATTCCAGCACCTGAGGTTAATACACCAAGAAATCCATTAAAAAAATCCCTTGTCTCTGGTTCTGTGATTTCAAATGTCAATACATTAAAAGCAAGCCAATAAAAACCATAGCCCACTCCAAGAACACTGCCGAGCAGTACCAATTGTGATCCAGCATTTTCCCCTACCAAAAGAACCGTTAAATAAAAGATCGCCAAAAATGAGACACCAAATCTTAAAATAAATACCCGATCGATTTTTTTTGCCAGCCTCCCAGCAATCATAAAGGTTAAAGGTTGCATCACAACAATTGACAGATTGTAAATAGCCAAATCAATAAATTGCCCTGATTGTTTCCACAAATATACATTTACAAATGTATTGGAAAGAGCAATGCTCAGTGAATAAAGGCCGCCAACAGTCAGTAGAAGCAACAAGTCCCTGTTTACCTCAACATCGCCTATTATGTTTTTGATTTTGCTCATAACTGACTCCCCTTTACTGATACTCTTTAGTTTGTCTAATCAAAAGTCAGTTATGTACTGAAAAAAGAAAACAAGCAAGGTCCACTCATAACGGACCTTGCTTGTTTTCATAAAGCTTATTTATTTTGCTTCGCTATAAAGTCGGGAAACTTCATCCCAATTCACGACATTCCAAAATGCTTTAATATAATCTGGACGGCGATTTTGATAATTCAAGTAATAAGCATGCTCCCATACATCAAGACCTAGGATCGGAGTTTTGCCTTCGGAAAGCGGAGAATCTTGGTTTGGTGTACTTGTGATTTCAAGCTCACCATTGTTGACAACAAGCCATGCCCATCCGGAACCAAAGCGGCCTGCTGCTGCATTTGCAAATTCTTCTTTGAATTGATCAAAGCTGCCAAATTTATTTGTGATCGCCTCTTGCAATTCACCTGATGGAGCTCCACCTCCATTTGGAGAGAGCAGTTTCCAGAAAAGCGAATGGTTAGCATGTCCTCCACCATTGTTACGAACAGCAGTGCGAATGTCTTCTGGAACAGCATCAAGATTAGCGACAAGTTTTTCCACTGATTTGTTTTCTAGTTCTTGAATTCCTGCCACCGCATCGTTTAATTTTGTTACATATGTGTTATGGTGTTTCGTATGGTGAATATTCATTGTTTCTTTGTCGATGTGCGGTTCTAACGCATCATAAGCATATGGTAATTCTGGAAGTTTGTAAGCCATCATCAATTCCTCCTTATTTTATATGTACTTACCAGCTTTCATTTTCAATGTAACAAAAGAAAAAGCCTCTTTCAATTGAAATGCTCACAAAATGATCACATTATTGTGTATTTCAATTGCACATTACACATTAACCGTTTGTGCTTCTTTTTAAACATTTATAAGACCGCAAATAAAAAATACCCGATCATTATCATCTGAATTACACTTTTCGCCAATACGCTTGAAATAAATCCAAGCAATGAACCTGCACCTATTTTCACGGCAGTTTTTATATCCTTTTTATGAATGAGCAATTCCCCAAACATCGCACCGATAAAAGGTCCGATAATAATCCCGGCTATAGGGATGACAAAAGGTCCAACAAGAAGACCGATTGTACTTCCCCATATAGCAGCCCGGCTTCCACCGAAGCGCTTAACCCCAAAAAGATTTGCAAGGTGATCTGCAACTAGTAAAGCAACAATAAATATCCCCTGGACAATCCAAAACAGGTATGTAAATGGTTCAAATGAAAATAAAAAACCGTACAAAATAAATCCGGCGATGATGAAAACGACACTTGGAATAATTGGATAGACTAGACCGATAAACGCAATGATAAACATGGCAGAAATCAACAACCAATATAAGATATCCAATATCCTCCCCCCAATCTCTTCTATTGTCTAATAAGTTCCCTTGAATTCCTTCTTACCTAGCGATACAATAATGCAAGCAAATACCTTAGATTATGATAGGAAGTGAAAATGAAATGAATATGTTGAGGTTATCGTTAAAAAGTACGTATTCTCCTCAGGCAATAGCAAAAGCACGTTTTCAAGGCATAGGCAAAACCATTTTATATGTTTTTTTACTCAGTATCATCGCTGCTTTACCAAATGTGTACCATACTAACAATCATTTCACCGAGGCAATGAACAGCCTTCAATCGGATCTTAAAGATTTACCTGAATTTTCAATTGAAGGCGGTTCATTACATACAAATACAAAAAAAGCAACCGAATTACACACAAATGGATATACGGTTGTTTTAGATCCTGAAAACTCTTATGATATGAAACAGATAACAGACAAACAAAATGCAGTCGGCTTTTTGAAAGAAAAACTTGTCATTGTCATCAATGGACAGGACATAGAAGTATCTTATACAGAATTTAATGAAAAAATCTCACAACAAGACATATTATCTCTTATTGATCAAATGAAAACAATTATTTTCCCTGTATTATCTGTTCTTATTCTCTTAGCTTCTACCGCTGGAAAATTTATTGCTGTTACATGTCTTGCCCTAATCGGTTTATTTATACGGTACAGACTGAAAAAAAATCTAAGGTACAAAAATTTATGGGTGATGTCTGCTTATTCCATTACACTCACAACTGTCTTCTTTTTTCTGATGGACACTCTCCAAGTGGCTGTCTTTAAAGGGTTTTTACTGTATTGGCTTGTTAATATTGTGATGTTGTTTCTAGCTATTAAAGAAATTCCACAACATAAAAAACAAGACTAATCCGCATTTAATTGTCATGTCAGATAATGGACAAGCATAAAATAGTAAAAAATGAATGAAGTGGGGACAAGTCAAATGAAGCGGTTAGTGATGTTCCTATCTATTTTACTGACGCTGTTCATTATATATTATGATTTAAAAACCGGCACCATTCCAGAACAGGCAATCCCTGTTTCTGCTAGGACGAAAGAAACGATCGCTACTGACATGATTGAATATAAGACCGTCACTGTTCAACCTGGTGAGACCGTCATTTCAATAACTGGAGATGATATGTCTACGAGCCGAATTATCAATGATTTTGAAAGATTAAATCCGAATGTAAAGGCGAGGCATATTCAAGCGGGAGTTACCTATAAATTCCCGGTTTACCCTGAGAAAAAGCGTTAATTCTTGTCAGCTTAATCAACATACTGTTACAATAAGACTTGTTATAAAAACGGTGATACCCGCGAGCTGTATCATAAATTTAAGGAGAGAATCAGAGTGAGTGAAATCACACATCGTACAAAAACGCGTCCCGTTAAAGTGGGACCTTTAACAATAGGCGGTAATAATGAAGTCGTCATTCAAAGTATGACAACAACGAAAACACATGATGTTGAAGCAACCGTTTCTGAGATCAACAGGCTTGCTGAAGCGGGCTGTCAAGTCGTACGTGTAGCTTGTCCTGATCAGAGAGCAGCAGAGGCTATTCCAGAGATCAAAAAACGGATCTCCATCCCCCTTGTCGTTGATATTCATTTTGACTATAAATTAGCATTAAAAGCAATCGAAGGCGGAGCTGATAAAATTCGGATCAACCCAGGGAATATCGGCCGCCGTGAAAAAGTCGAAGCTGTCGTTAATGCAGCAAAAGAAAAAGGCATTCCGATCCGTATCGGAGTCAATGCAGGCTCTCTTGAAAAACGAATTCTTGAAAAGTATGGCTATCCGACAGCAGACGGTATGGTTGAAAGTGCGTTACACCATATTCAAATCCTAGAAGAACTGGATTTCCACAATATTATTGTGAGCATGAAAGCATCGGATGTTAACCTGGCAATCGAAGCATATGAAAAAGCAGCAAAAGCCTTTGATTATCCACTTCATTTAGGAATTACTGAAAGTGGAACATTGTTTGCAGGAACAGTGAAAAGTGCCGCTGGACTTGGTGCCATTTTAAGCAAAGGTATCGGCAACACGCTCCGCATTTCATTAAGTGCAGATCCTGTTGAAGAAGTAAAAGTCGCAAGGGAATTGTTAAAATCGTTTGGACTCGCGGCTAATGCAGCAACATTGATCTCTTGTCCGACCTGCGGGCGGATCGAAATCGATTTAATTAAAATTGCCAATGAAGTCGAGGAATATATTTCAAAAATTAAAGCACCGATTAAAGTAGCTGTTCTCGGCTGTGCAGTCAATGGTCCAGGTGAAGCTCGCGAAGCGGATATTGGCATCGCTGGCGCACGTGGGGAAGGTCTTCTTTTCCGCAAAGGAGAAATCGTTCGAAAAGTACCTGAGGAAACTATGGTTGAAGAACTGAAAAAAGAAATCGATAAACTGGCAGAAGAACATTATGCCAAGCAAGCTGCCGAAAAAGCAAAAGCTTGACGGAAATCCGTCAAGCTTTTGTGCTTTAGAAAAACGGTGCCAAAAATATGCCAAGCACTACAGAAACAACACCAATACCCATCGCCCAAGCTCCTATGCCAGTTGCTCCTTGTCTTCTGGCTATAAAACCAACGATGATCCCTGCGATTCCCAATAATACAGGAAGCATAAACAATGAGATAATTGACAGTGCCAGCGCAATATATCCGGTCACCCGACCACCAGCAGCACCTGTCTCATTTTCTGCAGTTCCGCCATTCCGGTCGTTTTCCATACCATATCCCGGAGCAACTTCTGCCGCTGTTTCCTCTAAATAATTATCATCATTTAAAGTTGCGTCAACTATATCGGCATTATAACCGCTGCGATGACGCTCTTGGTTTTGCTCTCTTTCCATTCGTGGTCCCCCCTTTGAGTCCATCATAAAGGAGCATTTATAGTGTAAACATTTTAGTCTAATTCATGTTTGCTAAACTTTACTGGCATTGTTAAAAGTTTATGATACACTATAGGAATGGAAAATAAGGAGTGTGGACATGTTACACTTAGGAATTGATATTGATGGTACGATTACAGCACAAGATACATTAGTCCCTTACTTAAACGAGGCATTCGACCTCTCGATTACATTTGAAGACATTACGGACTATGATTTGACAAAGCTATTGAATATATCTGAGCAAGCTTTTTGGAAATGGATGGACGAGAATGAACCTCTCATTTATAAAGAAGCAATGGTCGCCCAATATGCCAAACAAACAATTGACGAATTGAAGAACAAGCACAAACTTTTTTATATTACGGCAAGAAGACATCACTTAAAAGATACAACACATACTTGGTTTCACAGAAATAAAATCCATTACGATCATATTGAACTTGTCGGTGGTCATGATAAGCTAGAAGCTGTATCTAAACACAAAGTCGATGTTTTTTTTGAAGACCATCACGGAAATGCGACCACGATTGCCAAAGAAGCGAATATTCCGGTTATACTGTTCAATACACCCTATAACCAGCTCCCGACCGATTCAAACATTATAAGAGTCAATAGTTGGCTTGAAGCAGCAGAATGGCTCAGAAAACATGAAAAAGACTTAAAAGTGATCGAACCAAAAAAAACCGGCGTATAACCGGTTTTTTTGTTATGCATTTATGCTTTTTTCTTCACATAATGGACATGTTCCGTAAATTTCAAATTTATGTCCGCTGATCTGATAACCTTCAAGATCAGCATTTAATTTTTCCATAGGGCATGATTCAATTTCTTTCGTTTTTCCACAAACCATACAGATAAAATGATGGTGGTGATGTATGGAAGAACATTTAAAACGAAACAGTTTTTCACCAGAAAGCTCAGTCGTTTCCAGAATACCGAGTTCCTCAAATAAAGACAGGTTTCTGTATATCGTATCAAAACTCAATCCCGGGTAATGATCATTTAAGGCAGATAATACATCTTTCGCTGTTAAATACTTATCAGAATCTCTAAAAAGCTGAAGCATATCCTCTCGTTTACTTGTATACTTATATCCTTTTTCTTTTAACAAATCAAGCGCTTCCTGTACGTTCATGGGGAATCCTCCTTTTGATTTTGTTAAAACTGATACACAATATGAGAATGAAAATCGAGAGCATCACAATCGTCCCGCCTGGAGCAAGATCTAGATGATAGGCAAGTACCAACCCGATGACAACAGACAGTTCTCCAAACAAGACAGAAAAGAAAATCGCTTGCTTAAATCCTTTGGCAATCCGCATACTTGCAGCAACTGGTAGTGTCATCAATGCAGAAACAAGTAATGTCCCAACGATTCTCATTGATGCAGCAATGACTAGCGCAACAATTAAAATAAAAATAAAATGAATCCACTTCGCAGAAATCCCAGAAGCTTTCGCATGTTCTTCATCAAATGAAAGCAAAAATAACTCTTTAAACAACGAGAAAACGACAATTAAAACAGCAGCAGAAATCCCGAGAATGACCAGCAAATCCTCACGGGAGACTGCGCTGACACTGCCGAACAAATAACTGAACAAGTCAGTGTTAAATCCGTCGGCAAGCGAAATGAAAATAACTGAAATGCCGATACCACCAGACATGATGATGGGGATTGCAAGCTCCTGGTAATGTTTATAAACAGATCTCAGTTTTTCAATCATTAAAGACCCGGTAACTGAAAAAATCATACCAAAATAGATCGGACTGATTCCAATCAGAGCGGTAAATTGTTTACTTAAGTAAAGACCTGCCGCAATTCCTGCCAAAGAAACGTGGCTTAGTGCATCAGCAATCAATGATAACCGTCTAACAACGATGAAGACTCCGAGCAAAGGTGCAATAAAACCGATTAATAATCCTGAAAAAAAAGCATTTTGTAAAAATTCATAATGAAAAAAAGGTGTTAACATTATTGTTGACCTCCATGCTCATGGTGGTTGTGGCTGATTGCTTGAACATCATGCCCGTAAAGATGCGAAAGATCTTGGTCTGTCATTGTTTCAAACTCCTCTGTATCGCCATGAAAATGAAGATGCTTATTCAAACAAGCAACATGTGTCACTTTATCAGAAACCGTTCCCACATCATGGGTAACAAGAATTAATGTGATACCTTTTTTGCGATTTAATTTTTCTAAAAGCTGATAAAAACCTTCAACTGTCTTTTGATCAACACCGACTGTCGGTTCATCCAGAATAAGTAGCTTCGGCTCACTCACAAGTGCTCTGGCAATAAACGTTCTTTGCTGCTGTCCTCCAGAAAGTTCACCTATATTTCTGTCTTTTAAAGAGGTAATTCCAACTGCCTCGATCGCGTCCAATACTTTTTGTTTATCCGTTTTTGACATCCGCTTAAACAACCCAAGCTTTGCTGTTAAACCGCTTGCGACCACTTCATAAACTGAGGCAGGAAACCCAGTATTAAAGCTGTTTGCCTTTTGTGAGACAAATCCAATCTTGTTCCATTCTTTAAATTTCTTAACAGGGACACCAAACAAAAGCAGTTCACCTTGTTGTGGTTTAATAAGGCCGAGTATGCATTTTAACAACGTTGTTTTTCCCGAACCATTTGGACCAACTAAACCGAGAAAATTCCCTTCTTCAACTGTTAAATTAATATCTTCTATCACATTTCGTTGATCATATGAATAAGATATTTGTTTCATTTCAATAATAGGTTGTTTCAATCCGTTCACCTTCAAATATTATCAGAATCATTCCGATTTAATACACAAAAAGAAAATGGCATCCGAAAATTCAGCAAGCCATTTTGCTTATGTAACCAGTTCAATATGAAATTATACATCAAATTTGCAAAAAAGTAAATCAAGACTTAATGGATCGGATTTTTAAACTTGCCGCCTCGGGTTTCATGCGTATCAACAATTGTAATAAAGGCATTACCATCAATTTCGAAAACAATTGATTTGAGTTTTGTGACTTCAAGCCTTGTCACAACCACATATATCACCTCAGTGTCTTCGTTTGAATACCCGCCTTTTCCTTTTAGCTTTGTTGTCCCCCGACCAAGGCGGTGCAATAGGGCATCAGATATTTCTTCATATTGATCAGATACGATCATGACAGCTTTTGTTTCCTCTAGTCCTTGAATCACAGCATCAATTGTCTTCATTGCAATATAATACGTCATAACGGAAAACATCGCTTGTTCAAGTCCAAATACAAACCCTGCCCATGTAAAAATAAAGACGTTTATAAACATGACAAATTCCCCAACTGAAAATGGCAGTTTCTTAGTAAGCAATATCCCGAGAATCTCTGTTCCATCCATAGAACCGCCGTTACGAATCACAAGTCCTACACCAAACCCAAGCAGGAGACCGCCGAACACAGCAGCTAAAACAGGTTGAGTCGTAACCCCTTCTACATGATGCAACAAAGTTTCAATAATAGACAAGCTGACAATTCCAATAAGCGTTGAAATCACAAATGTTTTACCTATATGCTTGTAACCGGAAAACATAAACGGGATATTGAGGACAACAACAAGCAGTGCAAAATTGATTATCGGACTATCTTTAAAAAGGTAATCCAATATTAAAGAAATACCGATAATTCCTCCATCAATGATTTTGTTTGGGACTAAAAACAGTTCAATACTGGCGGCGGCACAGGCGGCACCGATCAAAATCATAATGATTCGGAACATCAAATGGATAGTGGATTCTTTTTTATGCTGTTTTTTTGCTACCATGCCTCTCTCCCTTCCTGAACTGACTTTATCGCTATTATAGCATTTTATAGTCAGCAATAAAAAAGTGACACATTTTTTAATTTCTCCCATACATTAGTTCAGAGGGGGGAACGGACGTGATATTATTTCAGAAAATCGTACTGCAGCGCTTAAATCAGGTTACTGCTGATGAAGTGCTCAAATATGCAAAGAAATACGGAATTCATGTCACAAAAAAACAGGCTCTTGAGGTGGAAAAGCTCGTTAACGGGAAAAATATTAATATTTTCAATGAAACAGAACGGATCAAACTTCTCCGTCAAGTAGAAGCAGTCACATCAAAAGAAGCCGTTCAACTGCTGAACCAGCTGTTTGAACAATATGTATCAACATAAAAGGGGCTGTCCTGAAAGTCGTGCGGATGAATAAAAATTGGGGAATTTGCTCGCTTTCCGCGGGCGATCCGCGAGCCTCCTCGGAGCTTGTTCCTTGCTCCTCTTGGGTCTCGCCTGGCTCGCTGTTTCCGCAGGAGTCTCGCAATTCCCCCTGATTTATGTTGAAAAAGGGCTTTTTAGACAGCCCCTTATTCTTATTGGTTTTTAATTTTTTCTAAAATCTCTGCATCAAACTGTTTATTTCTAATCATGTCAATTTCAAAGCGATATGGTGGCTTTTTATTCTTCTTATCTTCCCCAACATATGGCGTCTCAAGGATCTTCGGTATATCAGTCAGCTGATTGTGGTGAACGATATATTGAAGGGCATCAAAACCGATTTCCCCAAAACCAATGTTTTCATGCCGGTCCTTTCTCGCTCCTCTGACATTTTTACTATCATTAATATGAAGAACTTTCAAACGCTCGATTCCAATGATTTGATCAAATTCGTTTAAAACTCCATCAAAGTCAGAAACCAGATCATAACCTGCATCATGAGTATGACATGTATCAAAACAAACAGACAGGTGTTGATTATGTGTAACACCGTCGATGATCTGAGCAAGTTCATCAAATGTCCGACCGCATTCTGAACCTTTTCCAGCCATTGTTTCCAGAGCAATCTGTACATTTTGTTCTGGATCAATCACTTCATTTAGCCCCTCAATGATCTTTTTAATCCCTGTCTCAGCTCCTGCTCCGACATGTGCCCCAGGATGAAGGACAATTTGTTTCGCACCGATTGCCGCCGTTCTTTCGATCTCTGAGCGCAGAAAATCAACGCCAAGCTGAAATGTTGCTGGGTTCGTTGTGTTGGCAATATTAATGATATATGGTGCATGAACAACAATATCCGTGATCTGATGTTCTTTCATATGAGCATGTCCAGCTTCAATATTCAAATCCTCGATTTTTTTCCTGCGGGTATTTTGCGGTGCACCTGTATAAATCATAAAAGTGTTGGCACCATAAGAACTCGCTTCTTGGCTGGCCGCAAGCAACATGTGCTTGCCGCTCATTGAAACATGTGAACCAATTTTCAACAAAGCTGTTTCCCCTACTTTCCTTTTTTAAATTGTTTCCGTTTTTGTTGTCTTTTAATTTTATTTATTTCTGTTTGCATTTTTTTCTTATAGCCTGGCTTGACTTTTTTCGGTCGTTTCACAAGCCGTTTTGCCAACTCATCTGTTTCATCAGGTGTTCTTTTCCGGTTTTCACGGCGTTTGCGATCATCAATTTTTTTCCATTCACCTTTTTCAAGCTTCATATTTTCGAACACAATTCCCATTTGTTCAAGGCGAACAAGAGCATCTTCATCAGAAGTGTCATAAAAAGTCATCGCTGTTCCAGATGAACCTGCACGCGCCGTCCGACCAACTCGGTGAACATAAAAATCAAGGTCTTCAGGCAGCTCATAATTAATGACATGACTCACACCTTTAATATCGATGCCCCTCGCTGCCAAATCTGTCGCAATGATATAAGTGAACTCAAGATCACCGATTTGTTTCATCACTTTTTTGCGCTCGCGCGGTGTCAGCCCTCCATGAAGAAGCCCGACTTTCATGCCCTGATCAGTTAGAAACGCGGCTATATCATCAGCCATTGTTTTTGTATTGGCAAATACAATTGCTAAGTACGGGTTTAAATGTGTCATGACCTCTAGTAAAAGTTTATTTTTATCCCCGTGCTTTGACGGAATCAGCACATGTTCTATTTTTTCGGCTGTAATGTGTCTTGGTTCTACATGAGCATATTTCGGATTCGCCATATATTTCTTTAAAAAAGGTTTTAATTTCTCTGGAATTGTTGCAGAAAAAACAAGCATCTGCAAATCCTCTGGCATGTTAGAGCCGATAAAATCAACATCTTCTAAAAAGCCCATCTCAAGCATTAAGTCTGCCTCATCAATCACCAATGAATCCGCCTTATGAACATTTAGTGCCTGTTCCTTGATCAAGTCGGCTATTCTCCCCGGTGTCCCGACTGCAAGGTGAGGTTGGGTTTTTAATTTATCAATTGATTTTTGTTTGTCAGTTCCGCCAATAAAAATTTTAGAACGGATCGCTTGATCAGGATCTAAAAATTTAGTGATTTTCAACACTTCCTGATGAATCTGGTTGGCTAGCTCTCTTGTTGGAGCTGTAATCACAGCCTGAACAAACTCTTTTTCAGGATCAATTCGGCTTAAGATTGGAAGAAGGTATGCATGGGTTTTTCCTGTCCCAGTCTGAGACTGACCGATTGCACTTTCTCCTTTGAGTGTGGACGGAATTAATCTTTTTTGAATATCTGTCGGTTCATAAAAACCTAACTGGCTAACAGCCTCTATAATAAAGGGCTTTAAATCGTACATTTCAAATTTCGTCTGCTTCATTTTTCCAACTCCTTCTTGGAAAACGAATTCCAAGCTTTATCCTATATGGCTAAAATTGTGCACTTATGTACCCTTTTTTATGCTGAAGCAATTAAAAAAGGCAACAGCCTGTCCATCATTAGATTATAACTGATCCAGCATAAAAAAACCATCACAATGATGGCAGGCACCCATGAGACAAAAGCACTTTGTGTGTGATCTGCATATCTTATTTAAAGAGAAAGGTTTGAAAGGAGGTATTAGTATGTTCCCTCAACAGCCCATGAGAAATCCGAGAGTTCCAATGGCACAGAGACCGAGTCAGACATTGCTGCCAAGAAACCAAGGGATGGGAATGAATCCTGGACAACAGCAAGGATTCCAACAGTTTTTTAATCCGATGAACGCAACCCAACAAGCGGGAACTCGTGGAGGTGGCTTGAAAGGATTAATTTCTAAATTTCTCCCTGGCGGTGGCGGAGCACCACCTAGTGGACCCGGAGTCGGTTTTGGCGGTTTTGGCGGAGCAGGCAACGGCATTGGTGGAACAGGGGCCGGTCTTGGCGGGATGAAAGGACTCACAAACCCGACGTCTATATCAAACATGCTGGGCAATGTTCAAAAAGCACTTGGTGTTGCCCAACAAGTAACACCAATGATTCAGCAATATGGTCCGCTCGTCCGTAATCTACCAGGAATGATCAAAATGTTCAAGCAGATCAACTCAGATGACAGCAACAGTGAAGATCATGATCAGGAAGAAGAAAAAGAGAAAACAAAAGAGTCAAGTACAAAAAATCAATCCAGTAAAGAAACAAGTACAAAAACAGAAACAGATCAAAACCTTACCTCTTCTGAAAAATCTAAGAAGAATGCACAGGAAAAATCAAATCGTTCTGTGTCTGCTCCAAAGAAAAGAAAAAGTGGCGGATCAAAGCCTAAACTATATATATAACATTCTTTGATATCTCATTCGCGATCATTTATAATGAGGTCTAAAGAGACTGTTAGTATATTAAGCCGTTTAATTACGGCTTTTTATCATGTTCAGTTCTCACTTCTTCATAGGAGGACTCATAATGAATGTTCTTAAAATATCGCCAAGAGGCTATTGCTATGGCGTTGTTGACGCGATGGTCATCGCCAAAAACGCGGCTCTTGATAAAAGTCTACCAAGACCCATATACATTTTAGGCATGATTGTTCATAACAAACATGTCACAGACGCTTTTGAAAAAGACGGCATTTATACCCTTGATGGTCCGAACAGGCTGGACATATTGAACAAGGTCGATAAAGGGACTGTCATTTTTACCGCTCATGGCGTCTCACCGGAAGTCCGGAAAGTAGCGGAAAAAAAAGGGCTTGTAACAATTGATGCTACATGTCCGGACGTAACAAAGACACATGATTTAATTCGAAAAGTAGAAGCAGAAGGTTATCATGTCATTTATATCGGAAAAAAAGGGCATCCAGAACCTGAAGGTGCTGTCGGAGTAGCGCCTGATATCGTTCATCTTGTTGAAACAGAAGAAGATGTCGAGCGTCTCACAGTTGATTCTGAAAAACTGATTGTCACCAACCAAACCACCATGTCCCAATGGGATGTTCATGACATTATGGAGAAAGTAAAAGAGAAGTATCCGCATGTCGAATTCCATCAGGAAATTTGTCTGGCGACCCAAGTTCGTCAAGAAGCTGTCTCTGAACAAGCAAAAAAAGCTGACCTTACAATCGTTGTCGGTGATCCGAAAAGCAATAACTCCAATCGCCTTGCACAAGTATCTGAAGAAATTGCCGGTACAAAGGCATATAGAGTTGGCGATTTAAGCGAATTAAAACTAGAATGGCTCGAAGGTGTTGATACAGTGGCGGTGACAGCTGGAGCTTCAACACCAACACCAATTACAAAAGAAGTTATCCGTTTTCTAGAACAATATCAACACGAAGATCCGTCCACATGGAATATTAGTCATGAGGTCCCGCTTCATAAAATCTTACCTAAAGTAAAAGCGAAAGGGTCGAATCTTGTATGATACAAGATTCAACCCTTTTTTTCTTACAGAAAAGTAAACGGATTGGTATTTGTTTCAGAAGGAAAAATATGAATAGCATAGTTTTTCTCTTCGCATAGTGATAACAGTTTCTTTGTGACACCATCTTTCATAATTTGTTCAACATAATGACCAGGATCAATAACAGCAAGTCCGATCATCATCGCATCGTGTGCTGTATGAAAATACAAATCACCTGTGATGTACACATCGGCACCCATTCGTTTCGCTTGATGAATATATTTGTTTCCATCCCCTCCAAGCACCGCCACTTTTTTTACTTTAGCATTTGGTTTTCCGACCATTCGCGCTCCGTTCGCTTGAAGCTTTTTCTTTACAAATTGAGCAAAATCCCCAAGCTCCATCTCTTCTTTCAGTTCACCGATTCGACCGAGCCCTTTTTGAAGCGGGCTTTGTTCAATAGGATAAATATCATAGGCAATTTCTTCATATGGATGAGCCTTTTTCATGGCTGTCAATACAGTTTTTTCAATCCCTGCAGGATAAACCGTTTCAATTCTTACTTCCTTAACACGCTCAAGCTGACCTGATTGGCCAATAAATGGTTGAGCATGTTGGAGTGGACGGAAGCTACCCGTACCTTCTGTAGAGAATGCACAGTGACTGTATGCCCCAATATGTCCAGCTCCCGCATCACCAAGTGCTAAACGAACCTGCTCTTCATAATCTTTCGGAACATAAACAACAAGCTTTCGAAGCGGTTCTTCATAAGTAGGAACAAGCACCTTTGTTTTTTCAAGACCTAATGCGTCTGCAAGCATATCATTGACACCACCATCGGTAATATCAAGATTTGTATGTGCCGCATAAACTGTAATATCGTGTTTGATACATTTTTCAAGCAGTCTTCCGCTTGGCTGATCAGTGATTAGATGTTTAAGCGGCCGGAAAATCGGCGGATGATGGGCAATGATTAAATCGACATTTTTCGAAATCGCTTCATCAATCGTTTCTTCAAGCACATCTAGTGTGATCATGACATTGTTTATTTTTTTGCGCAATGTACCAATTTGCAGTCCGATTTTATCCCCTTCAACAGCCAATGACTTTGGTGCAAATTGTTCAAACAGTTGAATAATTTCATTACCATTAATTTGTTTAGCCAAGTTTAAGAACCTCCTTCAACATCTCAATTCGTTCTGAAAGCTCAATGAGCTTTTGGTGATTTTCCGTTTTCGAAGCACCAGCCGTTATTTGTTGATAGATATGTTGCATATGTTCAAGTTCCCGGCTCCACTTTTTGATAAAAACAGCGTTTTTTTCTTTAGCTAGAAACGGACCGACAAATAAACCAGTCGCAATAGGAATTTCTCGGTATGCAGCATCTTTATCTCCTTTTTCAGCCACAAGAACTTCATAATATTTCCCATCTTCTTCAAGGATTTCTTCGTTGATCAACGTATATCCTTCCTTATACAACCATTCTCTTATATGATAGGCATGAATATTCGGTTGTAAAATCAAACGTTCCTTGCCAGCTAGTTTGGTCTTGCCAGACTCAAGAATTTGGGCAATAAGGGAGCCTCCCATACCGGCAATCGTGATTGCATCTACTTCACCTTTTTGAATAACTTCAAGCCCATCCCCTTTTCTCACTGAAATGAGCGAACTTAATGATAACTTCTCAACCTGTTGTTTTGCAGAGAGAAAGGGACCATCTGTGATCTCTCCAGCAATCGCACCGTTTGCGATATCGTTCAGTATACAATAGCAAGGCAGATACGCATGATCAGACCCGATATCTGCCACAACTCCCTCTTTCGGTATGTATTTGACAACAGTCAGCAATCTTTTTGATAATTTCATTTCATTCACTAATCATCACAACTTTTCTCATTCATTTTTCCATTACTATCATATTAAAAAACAGGTTGATTTCCAAGCTGAAGGGCGCTACTTACCGCGATAATATTTTCTTAAAGCATGTGTCTCAAGGTCAGCTAGGCGAACAGGGATCGGCAGTCTACTTTCTTGATTAATCAAGGTCATGGTTATTTGATAACTGCTTTCAAGATCAATAAAATTTCCGCATGACAAAAAAATAGGCTTCACATCTTGCCTCGTCCGCAATGTGCGTCCATATACTTCACCTTCTATCACAATATCGGTATAAGCACCGATTTGGTTGTCAGGCATCTTAAAGTCATGGTTTTTAATTTTGAGGTAAGTTTTTGCAATCCCTATTGTCGGTTTGTTAAGAAAAAACGATGCGTGCGTTGCAATCCCCAGATGATGAGGATGCAAATAGCCGTTACCATCAAACAAAAAAACATCCGGTTCAATCGTTAACTTTTTTGCAGCCTCCACGATAAGAGGTAACTCTCTAAATGCAAGAAACCCGGAAACATATGGTACATTGATGTTTCCAAAATGATGAACTTTTTCAACGACTTTCTTCGTATGAACATCCAGCACAATGATACTGCAGACACCAAATGACTCTCCGTTTTCTTCCCAATAAGCTAAATCAACACCTGCGCAAGTTTGTAAGGAATCCGTATCGATGGCATTTGATAAGTGAATCAGATATTTGAGCTCCTGCTGCACAGCCAAAAAATCTTGTTTAGTATTCAAAGTGAAATCATGAATATAGTTTAATTGCATGTTTAAATAACTCCTGTATTCGTTCTAAATTGATTTTTTGTTTTAGAAGCTTGGGCTACTTCAAGCATAAATCTACTCAAGTCCTGCATTTTGTTTCAAGATAGGAAGTAGACAATATAAAATCAAACTCACCTGTTGAGATTATTTTCTGATTCTAGCGGTTTGAGTCGTCATTAAGAATACCCATAGTGCCAACATAAAACCGGAAGTCATTAAAATAATCGTTATTACGGTAGCCTAAGATTAGCGCCAACTTCCTGTTTTACTGATTCCATTATACAACAAAGGAACGAATAATAAGTTCCCAATCAACTCTATTACTTAGATCAACTTTTTTTCATTAGTTTTGTAGTTGTTATTTGGCAAACCAATGGCTGTTATATCGGCACCCCAACACCAGTTTTTTAAAAAATTGATACATCGATATACATGATGATCTTTAGTGACAATTGCAATCAATTTAAAAAAATTCCCTTTTTAAAACGATAAAAGGTGCCTGCGTATAATTTGAATTTAAAAAGGGCTGCCCATAGTTATTCCATGAGACAGCCCCTTCAAAAATTCGATATTCAGGTGAAAGTACTATAATTTCTGCGGAATCTCTATCTTGTTTCCAAATTGAGCATAACCTTCTTTCGTTAGCGTTTCCTGATCATATTTAAATCGTCAACAAGAATAGCAGGAGAAAATGGTTCTTGTGGTTCACATTTAACCCAAGCACCGCCTCTTTTTGCAAGATTTGCAGGTATAGGTGTTTCCTCCATGCCTAGAGGATCTTCACTCCCTTTTGGTGCTACTAATTTAAAACACCCTTCCATAACGGCTATTTAATTTTAGATAGCCATTTTGCCATCTCATCCAGTTTTTCCGCTGGCACCAGTCCGGCTGGCATGCCATTACCTCCTTTTTGAATCTTTTCTTTAATCTTAGCGGTATCCAACCGTTCTCCAACTCCTTTTAATTTTGGACCTGATACACCTTCATAGTTTTCGCCATGACAGGAAACACAGTTCTGTTTATAAATTTCTTCAGGTGAGGCGGCAGCTTTATTTTCTTCAGCTGTTTTATTATCCTTGCCGGCAATTTCTTTTTGATCGTGCAGACCTTTCATCGATAAGAAAAATACTAGACCTATACCCATAATTGCAATCAATAAAAATGGAATTAACGGATTTCGCTTCATTTTATATCCCCCTTTTTCATTTACCCCAGTCCCTTATGAAAACAATTCTAATTCTACTTTAATTTTACAAAAAATAAACCCATTATGTAAGAATAGCTGTTGAAGTTCACATTTTAGACAAATTAAGCGTCTCATTTTTGAATACGGTTTCAACATCATTATAAAGGCCTTTCCCTACGATCTCAAGGCATAATGCCTGAATTTCCGTTTTTGACTATTTGCATTATCGAAAAAAATTAAGTAAAATATAATCATGTTTACCAATAACAGCGTTTTCAAATTGAACAAAAAAAGAACGGATCTATTTGACCCGTTCAACATTTATTCTAGAAAATCTTTTAACCGTTTGCTTCTACTAGGATGTCTTAATTTACGAAGCGCTTTAGCTTCGATTTGGCGGATTCGTTCCCTTGTTACTCCGAATACTTTACCGACTTCTTCTAGTGTTCTTGTTCGACCGTCATCAAGACCGAATCGAAGACGCAACACATTTTCTTCTCGATCAGTCAGTGTATCTAGAACATCTTCAAGCTGTTCTTTTAACAGCTCATATGCGGCATGATCTGAAGGTGAAGTTGCTTCCTGATCTTCAATAAAATCGCCTAAGTGGGAGTCATCCTCTTCTCCGATTGGAGTCTCTAGTGAGACCGGCTCTTGGGCAATCTTTAAGATTTCACGAACTTTTTCCGGAGTCAAATCCATGTCTTCGGCAATTTCTTCAGGTGTTGGTTCGCGTCCTAGATCTTGAAGAAGCTGTCTTTGAACACGAATCAGCTTATTAATCGTTTCCACCATATGAACAGGAATTCTGATGGTTCTTGCCTGATCAGCAATGGCTCTTGTAATCGCCTGTCTGATCCACCATGTAGCATAAGTACTAAACTTGTAGCCTTTTCGATAATCAAATTTTTCAACTGCCTTCATTAGACCCATGTTTCCTTCCTGAATGAGGTCTAAGAAAAGCATGCCGCGACCAACATACCGTTTTGCGATGCTGACTACAAGCCTTAAGTTCGCTTCTGCCAGTCGGCGTTTAGATGCTTCATCGCCTTCTTCTATCTTTTTGGCAAATTCGATTTCTTCTTTGGCAGACAAAAGGTTTACCCGTCCGATCTCCTTTAAATACATCCGGACAGGGTCGTTTATCTTAACGCCCGGCGGGACACTTAAATCGTTTAGATCAAATTCTTCTTCAGCCTTTTCCAGTTGTTGAATATTAGGATCCTCATTTTCCTCAGTCTCACTAATTAATTCAACACCTTGCTCTCCTAAAAATTCATAATACTCATCCATTTGGTCTGATTCGATTTCGAAACTGGACATACGCTCAGCTATTTCTTCATATGTGAGCACGCCGCGTTTTTTACCGGCCTCTGTCAATTGATCCCTTACCTGTTCAAATGTGAATTCAGTTTCGGTTTCGTGTGCTTGTTTATCAGCCATTCATGGATCCCTCCTTCCAAAACTTACAGACGGATTATAAAAAATGCTCCGCTTCAATTTCCCTGTTTTTTAACAAATCATAATTGACAATATATGATTAGGATAAGCCCGTTTTTGCTCCTCCATTAGGATTCATTGCCAAGAGCCTTTCCTATTATATAACGGTTTATTTTAGCGAACGGTTTAACTTCACGATTTCTTGAGCCAAAGTTGCTGCCCTGATGAAATCCTTTTGCCTTTCAGCTTCTGCCCTTTCAGCTTCTTTTTCTTTTATCATTGACCATTTTCGATAATTCAACACTTTTTTTACATAATCAGAAAATTCTGTTTCACTAAGTTCGTCATTAATCTGGAGCATTAAAATATCTGTAAGGAGTTGACTTAACTCCTCATCCTCGATTCTTTTATAGAGATGCTGGATCGATATTTCGGTTTCTTCCTCATACATACCATACAGAAAAGCGGCTAGTGCACGATGCTGATCAATGTTAAATTCGAAACCGATTTTGTCTAAAACCTTTCGAATGACATCACGATCATGAACCATGTGAGCTATCAGCATTCGTTCAGCATTTTCATACGCTGGGCGAAGTCCAGTGCGTTTTCTTGGTGTTCTTGAGATATAAGCGCGCCGCTCCTTTGATTCCTGACGGCTGTTTTGTTTGCTGCGAGCTGCTGTTTGTTTTTCAAAAACTGAGAGCTGCTCTTTTAATGAATCACTGGAGATTGAGAATTCATTTGCTAGCTGTTTAACATATATCTCTTGTTCCAAGGGACCACTAAGGGAACTAATTTCCCTTAAACAATCGTTTATATAGGTAATACGGTCCCCTTCATCAGACAGATTTTTCCCTTTTTTAAAATAGTGCATCTTAAACGTCATTACGGTCACGCTGGCCCCTATTACATCCTGTTTAAATTTTTCGCTACCAATTTTTTTGATGTAGTCATCGGGGTCAAGTCCATCAGGTATCATGGCAACTTTGACTTTACAACCTTTTTTTTGGAGCAGATTCGAAGCTTTCAGTGTCGCTTCATACCCAGCCAGATCAGAATCGTAGCAAAGAATAATTTCCTCCACATTGCGCCTGATCACCTTTGCATGTTCTTCGGTAAGTGCAGTTCCCATCGTCGCGATCGATTCTTTAACTCCCGACTTGACGGCTGACATAACATCTGCAAACCCTTCAAAAAGAACTGCTCTTTCCTCTTTCCTGATATGAAGCCGAGCCTTATGAAAATGGTAGAGCAATCTGCTTTTATGAAAAATCGGTGTTTCTGGACTGTTCATATATTTTGGATGTTCTCCGGTAAATGTTCGACCAGAAAAAGCAACGGTTGTTCCATGATGATTATGGATCGGAAAAATAATCCTATTTCTAAAACGGTCAAAATAGCCTTCCCCATTCTCCCGGCTGATAATGAGCCCCGCTCTTTCCATTAGCTCGGCTTCAAAGCCTCTCCGTTTAAGAAATTTTGTGATAAAGTCCCATGAGTCAAGCGCGTAACCTATTTCAAAATGCTCAATCTCTTCCATTTTGAAACCTCTTTTAAGCAAATAGTCCAACGCTGCCTGACCTTCTTTTGTATTGACCAGCAGATGATGATAAAATTTCTTTAAGAGCTCGTGCGCTTCCATCATTTTCTTTTCTTCTGAATCGTTTGCATTGTCTGATGAAACAGCTGTAGCATGATCCGGAAGATCAATCTGATATTTATCTGCCAAGTGGAAAACTGCTTCAGTAAACGAGTAACCTTCCATCTGTCTTAAAAATGAGAAGACATTTCCACCGGCTCCACATCCAAAACAATGAAAAATTTGTTTCTCGCCTGAAACAGAAAAAGATGGTGTATTTTCACCATGAAATGGACAAAGCCCAAAATAATTACGCCCCTGTTTTCTTAACTGGACGTATTCTCCAATAACTTCAACAATATCAGCTGATTTTTGTATCTGTTCCACAATTTCATCCGGTATACGATTGCCCATGTTTAACACTCCGCCCGTACATAATTCGCTGCTTAACATTTAAATCCTTCATTTTTCGACAAGATTTTTTGCAGCTGTTTGACAAATCGCTCCTTGTCTTCTTTGACCAGTTTTTTCGGGCCTTTCGTATAGTGTCCGCTCTTTCTCAGTTTTTGAGAAATATGACGGCGGTAAAGAGCGATATCTATGGACTTTTCTTCAAACAAAAATCCTCTCTCCGATATCACGATAACCTTTTTCCCAAGCAGTAAAGAGGCAAGACCAATATCCTGAGTAATCACCAAATCACCAGCTTGGACATGGTTAGCAATGTACAGATCAGCAGCTTCTTTATGCCGATCAACATATGTCCAATCCTCTTGTTCGTTTCTAGTGATTTGAAAATGTTCGAATGAGGCCACGAACTTCACCTTTACTTGATAATCCGCTGCCACTTTTAGAACTTCATCTTTGACCGGACATGCGTCTGCATCGACAAAAATCGTCCTTTCTTTTTCTTGAAGAATTATTTCTACATCCCTCCACCGATTTCCTGCTAAAATACAGGCAAAATCACACATGTTTCAAATTAATTGATTTATAAAATTTGTCAAAAACTTTTTACGTCGACTCCTGACACAGTTTCCCCTAATAGTTTATTCGTTCTATCCATAGATTAAACCTAAAAATTAATCATTTTATCACAATTTTTTATTATAATACAAATGCTAAAAAGATGCTAATATTTTCACTCTCTCCACTGCCAATGGAAAAACCCAGGATATTAAGTTCCTGAGTTTTATGATTGATCACCTTTTGTCATCATGTTGTGAATAATGTTTGCCGTCTCCTCCACAGCTTTATTTGAAACATCTACCACTTTACAACCGATACGGCCCACAACCTTCTCGAAATATAAAAGTTCGTCTTTGATACGATTGATATTTGCATAAATCGCTTTATCATTTAGCCCCAGGGATTTTAACCGTTCTTTACGGATATGATTCAATTTATCAGGGCTGATTTTTAAACCAATACATTTTTTCGGATCTACCTTATAAAGCTCTTCAGGAGGATCAACTTCCGGAACGATCGGAACGTTTGCAACCTTTAAACGTTTATGTGCCAAATATTGAGACAAAGGGGTTTTTGACGTTCTTGAGACACCTATTAAAACGATATCAGCTTTTAATATTCCGCGAGGATCTCTGCCGTCATCGTATTTTACAGCGAATTCAATCGCTTCTACTTTTTTGAAATAGTCTTCATCAAGTTGGCGAACCCGACCCGGCTCACATTTTGAACTATGTCCAAAAACCGACTCCATTTTATCGATTAAAGGGCCAATAATATCGTAATAGACAACATTTGCCTTTTCAGCTTCAGCAATTAAAAATTCACGAATTTCAGGGACAACAAGTGTAAAACAGATAATTCCACCGTCTGATTCAGCCTGTGAAATCACTTCTTTAATTGTTCCACGGTCTTCTACATAAGGAATTCTTCTTATATTTGTATGTTCAGATGAGCCATTAAACTGGCTAACTGCCGCCTTGACCACTAATTCGGCCGTCTCGCCAACAGAATCGGAAACAACATATATTGTTTGCTGATTCATGATATCCCCCCATTACATAATTTCATTTTCCGATAAACCGACAAGGATTTTTGTCATATTTGTTTTCGTAATTCTTCCAACTACTTCATACCCTTTTACTGTATCTTTTACAACGGGCAGTGCATCTATCTGCTTATCAATCAACATTTTTGCAATGTCCAAAACAAAATCATCACGTTTGCATAACGTAATATTCGGCATTCTTGTCATAATAATATGAACAGGTATAGATGGGAGCTCCTGTTTGCCAATACTCGCTCTTAGCAAATCTTTTCGTGAAAGTACACCGACTAAGATGGCGTTATCATCTACAACAAACAGTGTCCCTACGTCTTCTAAGAACATCGTGCAAATCGCATCATAAACAGAAACATTTTCATGTATCACCACGGGAATCGACTGGAAATCTTTGACCTGAAGTTTTCTTAGTTTATCGGCCAATAGCTGTGTCCCTGTCTTTCCCGTATAAAAATAGCCGACTCTCGGTCTTGCTTCCAAAAAGCCCGACATCGTCAAGATCGCCAAGTCTGGGCGAAGAGTGGCTCTAGTTAAATTCAGTCTTTCCGCAATATGTTCTCCAGTGATTGGTCCGTTCTCTTTCACAATCTGCAAAATATGCTCCTGACGTTTATTTAATTCGATCGTACTCACCACCTTTTGTTAAAAACTAACACGGAATATGTAATTAAAATATTATTTATTATAACGTATGTGTAGGTTCATTTAACAGCATAACTATCGAAAAGGCAAGCGTATTTTGACAAGGCTGTGAAAATATTAACAAAAGACGATTGCTTGGTTGCAACCGTCTTTCAATATTATTTTACAATAATGACATCAATATTTGCAAAACTTTCAATCAGCGCAGCTAAACTTGCCATTTGTGCAAGACGGTTCTTCTTCAGTCTTTCATCTTCAGCATGAACCATTGTATGATCAAAATATGCTTCAATCGGTTGTTTTAGTTTAGAAAGCTCTGTAAAAGCACCTTGATAATTTTTTTCTTTGTAAAGTTCAACAATGTTCTGCTTACATTCTTGATAAGCTGTAAACAGTTCAGTCTCTTGAGAGGTTTCAAACAAAGACGTATCAATGTTTGTTGTTTCGCTTTTCTTACTGATTGAAATCACCCTGGCAAGTGCTTCAGCTTTTTCTTTAAACTCTTGTTTTTTTGCCTCTAATTCTAATACAGCAGCTTTTTTCAACGCTGAATATGGTTCAAGATCTGTACTTTCCAGCACAGCGTCTATCACATCATATCTAATATGTTCTTCTGTTAACACATATTTAAGCCGTTGTTTAAAGAAATCAAGAAGTCCACTGTGTTCTCCCTGTCCTGTAAAAGAAATCAGCTTTTCAAAGGAAAGGTCCCAATTTCGATCAAGCAGGATTTGAACGATTCCACTCGCTTGACGTCTTAATCCATACGGGTCTTGAGAACCAGTTGGAGTAACTCCAATTTTGAAAAAGGATACAACGGTATCAAGCTTATCAGCTAAGGCAACAATGGAACCAACAACTGTTGTTGGAGTCTTTCCACCTGCTTGCCGCGGCATATAATGTTCATTGACAGCTAAGGCAACCTCTTCATGTTCACCATGCATACGCGCATACTTTTCTCCCATAATACCTTGAAGTTCAGGAAACTCGTATACCATATTTGTCACCAAATCGAACTTGGAAATGTGAGAAGCACGTTTGATTAACTTAACGGTTTCAAGATCAGTATCTATTTCTTGGGCTATTCGTTCAGCGATTGCTGCTGAGCGTCTCACCTTGTCTCCGAGCGACCCAAGCTCCTCGTGAAAAACGATTTTTTCAAGTTTTTTCACATTTTCATCAATATTTAATTTCTGATCTTCTTTATAGAAAAAGGCAGCATCTGAAAGCCTTGCACGCAAGACTTTTTCATTCCCTTTCACAACCTTTTCGAGCGCGTGTTTGTCTCCATTTCGAACGGCTACAAAGAAAGGAAGCAGTGTACCGTTTTTGTCTTTAACCGGAAAATAACGCTGATGCTCTTTCATTGTCGTTACGAGAACCTCTTCAGGAATCGTCAAAAACTCCTCTTCATAAGAACCGGATAGTACAGTCGGATATTCTACTAAATGGCTGACTTCATCCAATAATTCTTCATCTCTCGGAATTGACCATGATTTTTCTGTTGCCAATTGATTGAGCTGATCTGTAATCAGCTGTTTTCGTTTCTTAGGATCTGCAATGACAAATTGACTTTCTAATTTTTCTTCATACTCAAAAGGTGAAGCTAAAGTAACTGATTTGCCAAGGAAACGATGTCCCTGTGTGATACGACCGCTTTCAACCCCAGCGACAGAAAGTGGAATAACCTCACTGCCAAATAAAGCGACGATCCATTTAATTGGACGAATATATTTGAGATCTTGGCTACCCCAGCGCATGTTTTTCGGAAAGTGAAGATGTTTCACCAGATCGCTAATTTCTGGAAGAAGCGCAATTGTATCTTGACCCTTCTGAAACTTTTCGACAAAAACATATTCTGTCCCTTTAACATCTTTAAAATATAAATCTTCCGGACTTGCACCTTGTCCCCGTGAAAAGCCAATAGCAGCTTTCGTCCACTCACCGTTTTCAGTAAGCGCAATTTTCTTGGCAGGTCCTTTTGCTTCTTCTTTTACATCATCCTGTTTTTCAGCAATATTTTCGATCAAAACGGCAAGTCTTCTTGGCGAGTTAAAAAGTCTGACTTCACCATAGGCAATCTTTTTATCTTTTAGCCAGCTTTCGATTTTTTCACCTAATTGATTCATGCTGTCATCTAAAAATCGTGCTGGCACTTCTTCTAATCCGATTTCTAAAAGTAAATCTTTTTTATCCATGAGCCGCCTCTCCCTTCTCCAACATTGGAAAGCCTAACTTTTCACGTTCATTATAATATGTTTTGGCTACTTTTCTGGCGAGATTTCTGACTCTCGCAATATAGCCGGTTCGTTCCGTAACAGAAATCGCTCCTTTAGCATCAAGCAAATTAAACGTATGAGAGCATTTTAAAACATAATCGTACGCGGGATGCACAAGTCCTTGATCCATTTGACGGTTCGCTTCTTTTTCATAAGTAGCAAACAATTCAAACAGCATATCCACATCAGACGTTTCAAATGTATAAACAGAGTGTTCGTACTCCGCCATCATAAATAAATCTTTTATTGTATAACCGCTTGTCCATTCTAAATCAAACACGTTTTCTTTATCTTGAATGTATGAAGCCAAACGTTCAATCCCGTAAGTGATTTCGACAGATACCGGATGACATTCAAGTCCGCCGACTTGTTGAAAATAGGTGAATTGGGTAATCTCCATCCCGTCAAGCCAGACTTCCCAGCCAAGGCCAGCACAGCCAAGAGACGGATTTTCCCAGTTATCTTCAACAAATCGAATATCATGTTCTAAAGGATCAATTCCGAGTGCTTTTAAAGAATCTAAATATAGCTCCTGAATATTGTCAGGGGATGGTTTAATAATCACTTGGAATTGATGATGCTGATAAAGCCTGTTTGGATTTTCACCATACCTTCCATCAGCAGGTCGTCTTGATGGTTCAACATAGGCGACCTTCCACGGTTCAGGTCCAAGACTCCGTAAAAATGTATATGGACTCATTGTTCCTGCTCCTTTTTCCACATCATAGGATTGCAAAAGGACACAGCCTTCCTTTGACCAATGCTTTTGCAATGTCAATATCATCTCTTGAATATTCAAATGAAGCACCTCCACAATATCTGTATTACAGTAAAAAACTCCCGTCTCTATGCTTGTTTTCTACAAACATAGGGACGAGAGTTCTCCCGCGGTTCCACCCTAATTGCTGAGAAATCTCAGCCTCTTTTTTAAAGCTGTTCAGGTAATGCCTTTCATTACGCTCTCATCCCTGGCTCCCACCGTCCCAAGATCGCTAAATATGAGGTATATGCGCAATTACTGTTTTCCGTCACCACAGCATCATTATTGTTTATGAAATGATCTTATAAGACATTGAAGAAGATGTCAACTTTTTGTTTTCACCTGAGCATATCTTTCATATTGTCCATTTGCTCGATAAAACGCCGCGATTTCAGAAAAATACCAGAGTATTCGTCATAATAAAGACGGATCACCCTTTTGAGTTCTTCTTTCGTTTCCTTTTTGACTGACACATTCCCAAGCCTTGCTAGATCAAAATAGTAAAACAGCCTCAACAGTCTTACAGCAGGCGGAGAAAGCGGGACTCTGTATGGATCTTTTGCAAAACAACGGTGGCAAATAAAACCATTTTCCCGAATGGAAAAATGAAATGTCCCTTCTTTGCTTTTGCAATAAACACATTCGTCAAATTCCGGATACAAACCGATAACACCAAGCATTTTAACTTCAATCAAGTTTGTAATGATGTCAGGATCAGTTCCTTCATTCAGCCTTTGTAATGATTGAAGAAAAAGTTCAAATAAAAATGGGTTCGGTTTCTTTTCTTCAGTTCCCTTATCGATTAATTCGGCAATATATGCCGCATGCGCTGTTAAAAAAAGATCCTCCCGGATATGACGCATGCTTTCTATCATCTCGCCCTGTTCCAATGTTCCAAGACCTGATGATTTCCGAAACAAAAAGGAAGCATAGAGAAACGGCTGGGAAATCGCTGACAAGCGACTGTTCGGTTTTTTTGCACCCCTTGCCAGCAGACCGATTTTGCCATGTTCCCTCGTTAAGATTGTAATGATTTTATTTGATTCACCATAATCATTTGTACGAAGGACTATACCTTCACATTTTGTCAGCATATGTGCACCATCCAAAAAATTCGAGGGGAATCAAGCATGATCACAAAATTGGATAATCAACTTGCGCTAGCTCTTCTTCAAGTACATCGGGTCTTTCCAGGTTCTCCTTTTCCAATTCTTTGAAAAGAAGATACGTATCAACGCTTCCTGTTTGTGAAAATACATTCCAAGTAAAATTCAACATAAAAACCCCACCTTTCTGTTTATAACTAGCTTTTCAACTCCAAATTCATAAGATTATCTTGACCCCGTAATCCTAATTTCATGTTAAACATTTTTTTCTAATATTACTTTAATTTTGAGAGGTTATATTACGACACCACGGTCAAGTTGGGTTCGTCGTTAATACTCGTCTTCCTTAAATCCAAAATCACGAAGCTGTGACATCTTATTCCGCCAGTCTTTTTGCACTTTGACCCACAGTTCCAAAAAGACGCGTGAGCCAAGAAGAGCTTCAATATCAGTCCTGGCACGTTTACCAACTTCTTTGAGCAGACTGCCCTTTTTTCCAATGACTATTCCTTTTTGGGAGTCGCGCTCGACAACAATAGTTGCACCTACATAAACAGAACCATTATCTCGTTCTTGAATTGAATCGATGCTGACAGCAATGCTGTGAGGAATCTCTTCTCTTGTCAGATGCAGCACTTTTTCCCGAATCAGCTCAGAAATGATAAAGCGCTCTGGGTGATCGGTTACTTGGTCACTCGGGTAAAACTGCGGACCTTCTGGCAAATAATCTTCAATTTGCTTTAAAAGCGTATCGATATTATTTCCCTCAAGAGCAGATATTGGAATAATTTCTTTGAACGGATATCTGGTTCTGTATTCATCAATTAGCATCAGTAATTGGTCTGGATGAATCTGATCGATTTTATTGACAATCAAAAAAACCGGTGTTGTCAATTGATTTAAGCGTTCGATTATAAATTCATCACCTTTTCCATACCCTTCGGCTGCATTGATCATGAATAAAATAATGTCGACTTCTTTTAAAGTATTCTGGGCAACCTTCATCATAAAATCGCCAAGTTTATGCTTTGGTTTGTGAATTCCGGGTGTATCGATAAAAATCGTTTGCGATGTCGAAGTTGTTAATACACCCTGAACCTTGTTTCTCGTTGTTTGTGGCTTATCGCTCATGATGGCAATTTTTTGGCCGATCACGTGATTTAAAAAAGTTGATTTTCCTACATTAGGTCGCCCAATAATGGACACAAATCCTGATTTAAAGTTTTCCAGTGTCATGTAAATCCTCCGATGAAAATGCTCCTGGCAATAATTCTTGAGCGGTCATTTCGACTACTTGGCCTTTTAGATTAGTCAGAATAACAGGCATATCCTTTGAACAAAGTTCAGAAATCACCTGTCTACACGCCCCACATGGTGATACAGGTCCTGGCGTATCTGCAACAACAACAAGCATTTTAATGGCTGTATCTCCTTCAGAGTAAGCTTTAAACAGCGCTGTTCGTTCAGCACAGTTGCATAGGCTGTATGCAGCATTTTCAATATTGCAGCCTCTATACAATTTGCCATCCTCTGTTATGAGTGCTGCACCGACTTTAAACTTTGAATATGGAACATATGCGAATTCTCTTGCTTCTAACGCTTCTGCAATTAACTCTTGTTTAGTCATTTGAAAGTTCCTTCCTTCATACGGTTTTTGGTACCGCTAACACTTTTATTTTACATAATCATGACCAGTTTTTCACGCCCAAATCGAAAATGTAAAATCTTTGTAAGAATCTTTTACCTGATAGAAATAAAAGGCATTTTTGTGTCAAAATAATTTTGGTATAAAGATGATTAATCCAATCATACACGAAATAGCAGCAAAGACGCAAACGGCTCCTGCTGCTGCATCTTTAGCAGCTTTTGCAAGTGGATGGTTCTCGTTTGTGATTAAATCAACAGCATGTTCAATTGCTGTGTTGATTAACTCCAAAGCAAACATTCCACCGATAAGCATTAAAATAACGACCCACTCTAAAGCTGTCAATCTAAAGATGAAGCCGCAAAATATGACCAATATTGCGGCTCCAGTGTGTATTTGAAAATTGCGCTCGGAAATGAACGTCAGGAAAATTCCGTTGAAGGCATTTGCAAAGCTTTTTCGCAACCGCTGCCATTCTTTTTGTTTAGGAGGATCTTGAAAGCCCATATTTATTTAAAAGATCCTTCTGTTTAGTAAACATTTCTTCTTCATCTTCCTTTGTCATATGATCATATCCGAGTAGATGCAAGAAACCATGCACAGTAAGAAATCCCAGTTCCCGCATAAGTGGATGCCCATACTCTGTTGCTTGCTCTTTCGCCTTATCCACACTGATGATGATATCACCAAGAACGGGCGCTAGGTCAGTACCGATGATTTCAATCTCTCCCTCCCCTTCTTCTTCAAGTGCAAATGAAATGACATCAGTCGGACAGTCTTTTCCACGGTATTCTTTATTTATTTTTTGAATTTCTTCATTCGTAACAATCGTAACGGATACTTCCGCTTGATCAGCAACTCCTTCTTCACGAGCCGTAAATTGGAGAAGCTTTTCAATCTCTTGCAAATGTTCATCAGAGAGACAACTTGTTTCATCTGAAATATCAATGATTAAACTCATGTGTTTTTCACCTTCTGTTTTGAATTAACCTCTGGATACTCAATCCGCGAATGAAAAATGCCTTTTAACGTTTCACAAATCGTCGTCGCGACTGTATGAAGTTCTTTTAATGTCAGGTCACATTCGTCAAACTGTCCATCTTGAAGCTTATCGGAAATAATACCGCGTACAAGCTTTTCAATTCTCTCCAGATTCGGATTATGCATCGATCTGACCGCCGCTTCCACACTGTCAGCTACAGAGATAATCGCCGCTTCTTTTGATTGTGGTTTTGGACCGGGATAACGAAACTCTTCTTCTGTCATCTGATCTCCTTTTTCTTTTGCTTTATGGAAAAAGAACTTAAGCAACGATGTGCCGTGATGCTGTTCAGCGATATCAATTAGTTCTTTTGGCATATTATGCGCCCGTAACATTTCCGCCCCATCAATTGTATGTGCGATAATAATATTTTTGCTTAACTGAGGTGACAGCTTGTCATGCGGATTATCAATATTCATTTGGTTCTCAATAAAATATTGGGGTCGTTTCGTTTTACCAATATCATGATAATAAGCACCAACCCTTGCTAACAGCCCCTTTGCACCAACTGCTTCACATGCCGCTTCCGCCAAATTAGCAACCATTACACTGTGATGATACGTACCAGGTGTTTCCGTTAATATTTTACGGAGCAGCGGGTGATTTGGATTTGAAAGTTCAAGCAGTCTCATGGTTGATAAAATACCAAATCCACTTTCAAAAAACGGCATAAAGCCAAGAACAAGGACAGAAGATCCGATACCTGATACCACACCCATCACAATATTTGTACCAATTTCCAAGCCTGATTGCGCCGCATTTTGAATCAATTGCAGGGTAAACATCACGACAATATTAATAAAAGATACAAACAGACCAGCTTGGAGAATTTTAGCCCTTGCATTATGCTTCCCTAATAACAGTATGCCTGCTATAGAACTAATCAGAAAATACGTTCCAATTCCATAATTAAATGTTCCTGTAACACCTTGATTAAACATCATGCTACCACAAATCGACAGAATCATACTAGCAAGGATTGCCAACCGTTCATGAATTAAAAGCTTAATCAACATGGCGCCCATTGCGATTGGAACTAAGTAACCGATATGGCTGAACTCAAGTTCCTGAAACAGGCTGATGACTTCCATGACAATTAAAACAATCGCAGTTACGAGTGAAAATAACATCAATGATTTCGTTTTCGATAATCTTTTAGGATCATGCTGTTTTTCAAAATAGTAAACCAACACAGCGATAAACAACCCAATTAATAATAACAGTCCGCCAATCGGTTTATACATATTAGCACCGCTTAATAATCCTGTTAATTCCAACTTTCTGTATACTTCTCTATCAATTAGCTCATTTTCCTCAACAAGAATTTGTCCTTGTTTAATTTGAATCTGTTGAACGCTATCTTCTGCCTCTTGTCGTTTTTGTTCCGTTTTATTAGGATCATATACATAGTTGGGAATGATCGCAAAGCGAGCAATTTCATTTGCAGCACTCTTTAGTTTGCTAGGAATAGAATTGCTTTTTAATTCTTTCGTGACTTGTTCTCTGGCACTTTCAAGTTTTCCCGCCGGTATTTCCTTGCTCATGACATCATTAACGGCTGTAATGACAGAGTCCTGAGTCATTGAAAGTTCACCATCACTTGCATTTAACAGTTTTTGCACTGATTTTTCTGATAAAGAATCTGTCACATCTGAAGTCAGTTTATCTTCCACAGATTTCACTTGTTCTTTTTCAGATCCATCAGAACTTTCTTTTTTGACTTCTTTAATGATATCAAATATCGATGAGACTAGATCAACTCTGTTATCAGAGTACTCTTTCTTAAGCGTATATTGATCGGGGACCTCTTCACTTGCTTCTTGCTTTTTCTTGGCTGTTGCCTGTTGATCTTCCACTGTTGCCGGTGCATAAATTGTATTTTCACTGATAGAAAATAAGTCAAGGTCAAGTGATTCAGGTCTTACATGAACAAAAAGCAGAATAAACATTAAAATCGAAATCACTGTATAAAGAATAACCGGAAGAAAACGTTCTTTTTTTATTAGCTTGATCCGTTTTTTCTCAATTTTTCGTTTCTTTTTCAAAACAAACACCTCTTTTCCGGCAACAAACTAAAAAACGACCCGATAGCGGGCAACAATCGGGTCATTCCAATTATTTTGTCTTCTCATATGCTTCAATGATTCGGGCGACAAGGGGATGTCTGACTACATCTGTCTGATCCAATTCAACAATTGAGATTCCATCGATATTAAGGAGCATATTTTTTGCAACAGCAAGTCCAGATGCAACTCCCTTTGGCAGATCAATTTGTGTAATGTCGCCTGTAATAACCATTTTAGAACCAAAACCTAGTCTCGTCAAAAACATTTTCATTTGTGCCGGTGTCGTATTTTGTGCTTCATCCAAAATGACGAAGGCATCATCGAGTGTCCGACCTCTCATATATGCGAGCGGTGCGACTTCAATCGTTCCCCTTTCAAGCAACCGTGCTGTATGATCTGCTCCTAGCACATCATAGAGAGCATCATACAAAGGGCGTAAATAGGGGTCAACTTTTTCTTTCAAATCACCGGGTAAAAAGCCGAGACTTTCACCAGCTTCAACTGCTGGTCTTGTTAAAATGATCTTTTTAACGTGCCCATTTTTCAGTTCATGAACGGCTTTTACAACAGCTAAATAAGTTTTCCCCGTTCCGGCTGGGCCGATGCCAAAGATTAAGTCGTGTCTTTTCATTGCAGCTATATATTCTCTTTGACCCATAGTTTTGACACGGATCGATTTACCTTTGGCGTTTTTGGTAATTTCGTCTTCATACATACTTTCAAAAAATTCAAGTTTTTGCCTCTTCGCCATCTTCATCGCATATAAGACATCTCGTTCTGAGAGTTCAATTCCTTTGCGAATCAGACGTAAAAGGGCAGCAAGCAGGCTGTCCACAATTTGAAAAGTTTCCTCATCACCGGTTACATATACAGTTTCTCCCCTAGTGATAATCGAAATATTCAGCTCTTCTTCCATCATCTTCAAATGCGAATCCTGATTTCCAAATAATGCTTGAGCTTCATTCGGACCTTCCAACTGTTGATTAATCGCAAGTAAATGTTCTGTCATTCTTTAGTCTCCTGAACAATTGGTGTTGTTTGAACAATGTCTTCAATAACTTGGTAAAGGATGATCAATTTAACTTTACCATTCTCACTCGTTTCGTGCAAAACTTTTTCACTGATAATCTTTCCGTCCTCACCAATTTTTTTTCGCACATCTTGTTTTCCCATTCTGATCGCTTCCTGTGCTGCTTCTTTTTTTGTGTAAACTCTCTTAACTTTTTCGCTTTCCCTTGTTGTTTCCTTTACATATGTGAAGGGAAGTGTAAATTTAAAGAAATGAAGCGAATGTTCTTCCGTTTCTGTTTTTGGATCAGAGAGCTTTTCTTCTTTGAAGGAAAAACCCCAAAAAGGCACAGATAAAAAACTGCTAGAGAGCTTGTGCCTTGTCTTTACTTTACCCGTAAAAACATCAAATGATGTCTCAAGAGGGACCGTTACCGTTGATCGGTACCATGTTTCACCAAAAATTTCCCCCTTGGCTCCAACTTTTTGCTTATCCTCCTCTTCCTCCTCTTCCTCTTCTTCCTCTTCTTCATTGCCAAGCAACCCAGAAACAAGCTTTTGACCTTTCTTAACATGTTCGTTAACAGTGACAAGTGGTTCACCTTTTTCGACAAACATGCTAGAAATTGTTGCATCTTTTTTTGCGATAATATGCCTCGGACCAATCGCCTTTTCTTTTTCCGGTTCGTTCTTTTCAACCACTTTCATATGAAGGGCTGTCCCATTTAATTCGATACCCACCCATGTAATATTCTCAACTTTTTTTGTAAGTGATTGCTGGATTTTTTGCGGTGTCATCATTAAAAACTGTAACCGCCCCTTTTTAACCCCAATTCGATTCAGTTCCTGCCTGATTTGATGCTCTGTTTCCGGATTTGCCCCGGAAATATCGATTTTCCATATCATATTTGAAAGAAGAAACATGATGACGAAAAAAGCAGCAATTCCTAAAGTAAAACCGCTGTTTCGTTTTGATTTTCGCAACAAGAAAGGGAGCCCTTTTCTTTTCAAAAAGCGGCATTTGCAGTCGAAATCCCTGATGGTCTTACGGAAAGCATGTACATCTGAAAGCAGAATATGAAGAAAAACGATCTGATCTTTTCTTTCTACATCAAACAGCGGGATGCCCTGCCTGATGCATTCGTTTAAAAAACGTTCAATTCCCGTTCCCATGACTTGAAGCCGTATCTTTCCTGAAAAAAAAGAAAGCCATTTATTTTTCACGCTACTTCCCCCCAACTATGACTCGATATAGCGAACAAGCTCAATTGTTCCTTCAAGTAAAATTTCTTCAGGCAAAATCGTCTTAATCACAAAGTCTTTTCCTTGAATAATACATTGTCCCTGTTTTAGCATCAGCCTTACTTCACGGTCACTGAACATCAGGAGCCCTCTGTGATTTTCAATATATATATGAAGCCTCCCAATCATTGTTATTCTCGGAAGATCCATCATAACGTCAGGGGGAACTTCCAATGTTCTTGTCAGCCACGCTCTCAAGCGGTTTTTTCTTTTCACAAAAGAACCCCCTTTCATTAGGTTTAATTCATCTATCATATTCTTATTCTGTTGGAGTTCATATCATGCTAATTCAAACACTCTCTAAATCCAATCAGTTTTCTTTGAATGAATGCTATGTAAAAAAGGAGACCAATCGCGGATTAAAAGTGTGGCTGAGTAACTAGAATATGTTGTGAAGAAGTCTGACTGAGAAGGGGTTGTGGCGGGTTTAGGCCGATCTTATTCCAGTTTTAACGTGAGTGTAGACGGGACAATTTCATTACCCGTTTATGCGTTGGGGGTGTTTGTACTACGTTATAGAAGGATTGCCATGCCAATATTGAACAGCAGTTCGACATAACGTCAAAGATCTAATTGGAGTTGTCTCAAGAAAACGATTCTGTAGTTTGACTGTTTACGAGTGGTTGCAAAGAATAAAGAGTTCTTACAAAACATTGGGCTCAGATTCCCCTTGTAACTGTGGAACCTGAGCCCGACTTTCTGTTAATTTTTAGAACGGCGCCTCATCGTATAATGCGGTTTTTTAGAACGAGGAGGACCGAATACCTCTCCAAGAACAATGCCTTGAACAACAGTGCTTTTATTCATGTTGAGCAATTTTTTATTTTCTTTTACTTGCAAAGAACTGCTTTGTTTTTTGATCGCTCGTTTAACAGCAGGTAGAGACCGTTCTGCATCTGTCTTGATTCTATTCAGCTCAGCCATCACGTCTACTGTTTGCTGTTTCGTTACTGTTTGTAACGATGGTTTGTCATCTTGTTTATGCTGACGTTTTGGTTTTTGCTTTTGCGTTTGTGTTTTAGAACGCGCAGGAGTCTTCTTGTTTTGTTCTTCTTCTTCATCATTTTTTCCTATACGGTTGAAAATGAGAGAAATAGCCCCGACAATAATGGCCATCATGATCGGGTTGTCTAAAATGAAGTCTAACAATTTAGCTCCCTCCTTTTAATTAGGGGCTTGTTTATTTATGATCGTCTTCAGACTGATCTTTTGTCAGTTTTCCGAACGAATCGCGCATATCTGTGTCGGCATCAATATTTTTAAAATTGAGGTAATCCATGACACCGATATTTCCGCCGCGGAGTGCTTCAGACATAGCAAGTGGTACTTCAGCCTCGGCTTCTACTACTTTAGCGCGCATTTCTTCAACACGGGCACGCATTTCTTGCTCTTGTGCAACTGCCATCGCACGGCGCTCTTCCGCTTTGGCTTGTGCGATATTTTTGTCCGCTTCAGCTTGGTCAGTCTGAAGAATGGCTCCGATGTTTTTGCCGATGTCCACATCAGCGATATCAATCGACAGAATTTCAAATGCTGTACCTGAATCTAAGCCTTTGCTCAACACGGTTTGTGAAATCATATCTGGGTTTTCAAGGACTTTTTTATGGTTAGTAGATGAACCAATTGTTGATACGATCCCTTCACCTACACGGGCAATAATCGTTTCCTCTCCAGCTCCCCCGACAAGTCTGTCAATGTTGGCACGTACTGTAATTCTTGCTTTTGCTTTTACCTCAATACCATCCATAGCTACACCAGCAATAAACGGTGTTTCAATTACTTTTGGATTAACGCTCATTTGCACAGCTTCAAGAACATCGCGGCCTGCTAAATCAATGGCTGCACATCTGGCAAATGTTAATTCAATGTTGGCACGATGGGCTGCAATTAGTGCATTAACAACTCTGTCAACATTTCCTCCAGCAAGGTAGTGGCTTTCAAGCTGGTTAATGGAAACATCTAATCCCGCTTTATGGGATTTGATAAGCGGATTGACAACACGATTTGGAATAACTCGGCGAAGCCTCATTCCAATCAGTGTAAAAATGCTAATCTTGACTCCTGCTGCTAATGCTGAGATCCAGAGCATAACAGGAACGAAAGTGAAAAAGACGGCCAATACAATGATTCCTGCTGCTATCATCATTAAAAGTAGCAAAGTTGACGAATCCATAGTCTGATTCCTCCTAAATAGTTGATTTAAATTTCTCTTACAACAATACGTGAACCTTCTACTTTCACCACTTTCACTTTTTTGTCTTTTGCGGTGAAAGAGCCTTCGGAAACGACGTCGAGCCGTTCGTCCCCAATGATGACCGTTCCTGACGGTCTAAGCGGTGTAAAAGTAATTCCAATTTGACCGATTAAATCATGACGGGTTTCATTAGAAATATAGCCGCTTTCTGAATTTGTAGAATCGGTTAAGATCAATTTTTTAAAAAAGTTCATTCGCTTCCCCAACACCCTTGTCAATAGTATGGATGCTGCAACAGAGACAGCAATTGCAATTAAAATGGAGATGGCCATATCCGTGAAACTACCTGAAGCTAGAAAGAGACTCGCAATAACAGCAATGATACCGATAATCCCGACAATTCCACCCGGTACAAAAAATTCTAAAATAATCAGAATGATCCCTGTGATAAATAGAAGGAGCGTTTCCATTCCCGCAAGTCCTGCTACGAGATGACCATAAAAAAACAACATCAGCGCTGAAAGACCCATGAAACCCGGTATTCCAAAACCCGGTGAATAAAGTTCGACAACTAGGCCGAGACTTCCGATAGAAAGCAAAATCGGGATTACAACAGGGTGTGTAATAAAACGTGCTACTTTTTCAGCAAAGCTAACCTCTGTGTGCTCTACTTTGGCATCTTGAAGTTTCAATTTTTTCAAAAGATCATCAAGATTTGAAGCAGTACCTTCTGAATAACCAACTTTAAGTGCCTTATCAGGACTTAACGTTAATAGTTCACCCTTAGGAGCACCGACCTCTTTGGCATCGACATTAGCATCAGCCATCGCAAGTGCATACTTAGGATCACGACCATTCTTTTTAGCAGCGTCTTCCATTTCTGCTAGCCACAATGATTCTGCCTTTTTGTCCGCCGCATTTCCTTGTGTATCGATGATTGCAGCAGCTCCCATTTTTCCACCTGGTGCCATATAGATATCATCGGCATTTAATGCAAGGTATGCACCGGCAGAAAGAGCCCTCCGATTGACATAAGCCGTCACAGGAATGTCGGAGTTATGTATCGTGTCAGCAATCTTCAATGCTGCATCGACGGCTCCGCCAGGAGTATTGATATCGAGTATAATGTGTTTTGCCTTCATTTCTTTGGCTTCCTGAAAAGAACGCTCAAGAAATTTAGAAAGTCCCTTTTCCACCGTTTCTTCAACCGGAATCACATATACCGTATTTTCTTCTGCCTTTACGGTCAAATGAACTCCTAATAATAAGAATAATCCAAAACCACATATGAGGGCAACTGACAATTTTATTTTTTTCAGTAACAAGGACTTAACACCCTCCTTCCACATTATCATTAACCATATATACGTAACAAATGTATCAAAGGTTTCAACTTACGATTCTTGCTGACATATTAAATATAAAAAAGACACCTTTCGTTTTGAAAGATGTCTTTTTCTTTAAGACAGTTGTTTGCTGACAAGCTTATTGACGAGAGATCCATCCGCCTTGCCTTTAACCTTTGGCATGATAGCTGTCATCACTTTGCCCATATCCGCTTTTGAAGCGGCACCGATTTCGGCAATCGTTTCATTAACAATTTCAGACAGCTCTTCTTCTGTCAGTTGTTCAGGCATATAAGCTTCCAAAATGTCTAACTCTTTTTGAACTTTATCTACTAAATCTGAACGATTAGCGTTTGAAAATTCATGGAGGGAGTCTTTACGCTGCTTTAATTCACGAGAAAGAACAGTCAGTTCCTCATCATCGGTCAGCCTGTCTTTCTTAAGCTTGATTGCTTCGTTTTGAAGCGAAGCCTTCACCATTCGAACGACAGTCAGTTTGTCTTTCTCCCGGCTTTTCATATAGAGCTTCATATCTTGGTTTAGTCGCTCAAGAAGACTCATAAATCCACCCTCTTTTAAAATTTGCGCTTTCTTGCAGCTTCAGACTTTTTCTTACGTCTTACACTAGGTTTTTCATAAAATTCACGCTTTCTTGCTTCTTGCAAAGTACCTGTCTTTGATACACTGCGTTTGAAGCGACGAAGAGCATCTTCAAGCGATTCGTTTTTTCTAACGACCGTTTTTGACATTCTCTTTCCCTCCCTCCGAATACACCAATCGACTGCTTTTAAAAAAGACATACATTAATACATGTACTTTGACATTATAATATAAGCTTTCGGTAAGGTCAACCGAACAAGGTTGTTTTATGTTTTTGTCATCAGCACGCAAGCTTGTCTATATAAATTTATTAGGGGGGTGTCTCAACATCTGATGTTCATTTTTACATTATTTTTATTTTTTATTATTTTTTTTCTTACGGGTATGGGCATGTTACGAAAAGGTTTGTTTTCTTTAACATTTGAAACGATTGAAAAACGGCTACTTTTTTTTACTGATCATCCATTAAAAGCTTTTCTTGTTAGCATTATTTTTACTGGAATTTTACAAAGCAGTTCAGCATTTATGGTTATTGTTATCGGATTTGTCAGTGTTGGGGCATTATCGTTTAAACGTTCCATTCCGCTGATTTTGGGGACAAACATTGGCTCTACATTTACAACAGAATTTTTAGCTATCAAACTAGAATTTCTCATTTTCGCTCTTTTTACAGTTGGGATTGTCTTGTGGATGGCAAGAAAACACCCTTATCACCACTTAGGTGTAAGTTTGATCGGGTTAAGCATTATTTTTTTCTGTATTCATGGTTTTAGCCATCTTGCCATTCCATTATCAAATCTTGATTCAGGCGCATATATTGTTCACCTTGTTGAACATTCATCATTTTATGCTTTAATCGTCGGGACATTGTTGACGGCTCTGATCCATTCCAGTTCTGCCTGTGTTGGGATTTTGATGAGTTTTATGGATCAAGGGGTCATTGGATTGACGCAAGCTATGAGTGTTGTGCTCGGTTCCAATATCGGGACATGCATCACAGCAGTAATGGCTGCTGTCAAAGGCGGTACAGCCGCTAAACAAACAGCTTATGCCCATGTGATCTTTAATGTTATTGGTGTGTTAGCCATTTACCCTATTCTTTCATCATTAACTGAATTTATTTCTAGCCTTTCCACAAGTCCAGCTCAACAAATTGCACATTTTAGCCTGGTGTTTAACATCGTAACTGCCGTTCTTTTTTTGCCGCTGACCAATCTGTTTCATTCGTTTATCTTGTTCCTCTTCCCAAAGCGCAATTAATAAAAAAGCCAAATCACAATCTTAATGTGACTCGGCTTTTTAAAATCAAGACGTGAGGCGAATATTTTCGTGATGATCTTCACCAGAAACTTTAAGGAATTGTCCTTGATTATACGGATATCCTGCTTTTACGATTTTCACTTTGACAAGTTTTCCGATAAGGTTTTCAGAACCTTCAAAAACCACCTTCATATAATTATCAGTGTAGCCGACAAATAAGTTGTCTTCACCGGTTTCTGTAAATGGCTCTTCAGGAATAATTTCCAGAACATCACCTTCATAATTTGACGCATACTCTTTTGCCAGCTGATTTGAGAGGGCAATGAGTTGGTGAACGCGTTCATTTTTCAGGTTTTCATCAACTTGGTTTTCCATTCTTGCGGCAGGAGTTCCGGTCCGTTTACTGTATGGAAAAACATGCAGTTCAGAAAATTTGTGTTCTTTAATAAAACGATAGGTCTCCATGAATTCTTCATCAGTTTCTCCCGGAAAACCGACAATCACATCAGAAGTGACAGCAAGGCCAGGAAGAGCTTTTTTGAGTTTTGTTAACCTGTCAGCGAAAAATTCCATTGTATATTTTCTTCTCATCCGTTTTAAAACACTGTTTGAGCCGGACTGAAGAGGGATATGAAGATGTCTGACGATTTTATCAGAGCGGTCAAGCACTTCGATCACTTCATCTGTAATTTGACTTGCTTCAATCGAAGATATCCGAATCCTTTTCAAACCTTTGACACGGCTATCCAACTCTCTCAATAACTGTGCGAAATTATAATCTTTCATATCTTCTCCATAGCCGCCTGTATGAATCCCTGTAAGAACGATTTCTTTATAACCAGCATCAACTAGCTGCTGTGCCTGACGAATGACCGCTTCTGGATCACGGGAGCGCAACAAGCCTCGTGCCCATGGAATAATACAAAACGTGCAGAAGTTGTTGCAACCTTCCTGGATTTTCAAAGAAGCCCGCGTCCGATCAGTGAATGCAGGAACATCAAGCTCTTCAAACACTTTGGCTTTCATAATGTTGCCAACACCGTTAATCGGTTGTCTTTCTTTTTGGTATTGCTTAATATAGTCGAGCATTTTTTCACGATCCTGTGTACCAACAACGATATCTACTCCAGGAATCGCCATAATTTCCGCTGGAGAAGTTTGCGCATAACACCCAGTAACACAAATGACAGCATCGGGATTTTGACGAATCGCCCTTCTAATGACCTGACGACTTTTCTTATCGCCTGTATTTGTAACAGTGCACGTATTAATGACGTATACGTCTGCTACACTTTCAAATTCTTTTCTTTCAAAGCCATTTTCTTTAAAGAGCTGCCAAATTGCCTCTGTCTCATAATGATTGACTTTGCAGCCAAGGGTATGAAAAGCAACGGTTGCCATGATTATTCACCTCTTAATAACTCTGTTTGATAAGAAACAGCCGCCAAAGCATAAAGCGGCGCTGTTTCTGCCCTTAATATCCGCGGACCAAGCCCGCAAGCAATTGCCCCTTCTTCTTGGAGTGCCTGAATTTCACTGTCTGAAAAACCTCCCTCAGGACCAAACATCAAAAGGATTGAGGAACCTTCCGGCAAGTCTTTGATGACAGATTGAAACAGGATGTTCTCTCCTTGTTTTGATGACTCTTCATATGCAACGACACATTTATCGAAATTGTGAAGGCTCTTCAGTAAACTGTGAAATGTATGGATGTCTTCTACCTTTGGGATCTTGTTTCTTTGGGACTGTTCTGCAGCTTCCTTGGCGATTTTCGCCCATCTTTCTCGTTTTTTCTTCGCCTTTTTATCATCAAATTTCACAACAGATCGCGATGCTTCAAAGGGAATAAAAGAACCGGCTCCAAGTTCTGTCCCTTTTTGAATGATCCATTCCAGTTTATCACCTTTTGGAAGTCCACTGGCAATATGAACTTGAAGCGGAAGTTCACGACTTTTCCCAGTCCATTCAACGATTGTTAACTCAACCTCATGCTTTGATAAAGAGTCAACCGTACAGTATGCTTCACGACCATCTTTTGTACAGCAAATGATCTGATCGCCCTCAGCCATTCTCATCACATTTACGATATGGTGGACGTCTTCTCCTTTGATGACAAGCACACCCGACGTTGTTACTTCTTGTTTCGTTTGTTCAATAAAATATCGTTGCATACGCTAGTGCCACCTACTAAACAATTATTTTTGGGCAATGATGCTGACCCAATCTTCCATCGACAGAACTTCAATGATTGTGAATCCCTCTTTTATTAGCGCATCCTTGACTTCCTGTTTTTTGTGCTGAATAATGCCTGATGTGATGAAATAACCATCTTGTTTTAGCAAGCTGTAGGCTTGGTTAGTAAAACGAAGAATCACTTCTGCCAAAATGTTTGCCACAATTACATCTTTTTCTCCGCTAATCCCGTCAAGCAAATTATTTTGTTTAATTTGAATCTGTTCGGCAACCTTATTCAGTTTGGAATTCAAACGGGCGCTTTCAACAGCAACTGGATCAAGGTCATATGCTTCTACCCGGTCAGCACCAAGCATTGCGGAAGCGATGCTCAAAATACCTGTTCCCGTTCCAACATCAACAACTGAATCGCTTGGTTTCACATAACGCTCCAGTGCTTGTATGCAGAGAACTGTGGTTGGATGCGTGCCTGTTCCGAATGCCATCCCGGGATCCATTTCAATGATCAGTTCATCTGTATGAACGGGCGTATAATCTTCCCAAGTTGGAACAATCGTAAACTTCTCAGAAATTTTTACCGGATGGTAATATTTTTTCCAGGCTGTTGCCCATTCTTCTTCATTTACCTCACTGATGGTAATTTTATTTCTACCAAGATCAATGTCATATAACAACAAATTATTAATCGTTTTTTTGATGCCGTCAACAGTTTCTCCTAAAAAACTGTTGATCGGCAGGTACGCTTTAATAATTACACCTTCTTCAGGGTAATCATTGGGATCGAGCTGGTAGATTTCTCCGTAAACATTCTCACGTTCTTTACTTAAATCAAGCGGATCTTCTATCACCACACCACTTGCACCAGCTTCATGCAAAATATTTGAGATGGGCTCTACCGCTTCATGTGTCGTGTGAATGCAAATTTCGGACCATTTCATACTACCAACTCCTCATCCAATCATTATTCACCTTTAAAGGCACGTTTTACTTTATCAAAAAAACTCATTTCTTGTTCATCTGGCATATTCCCGCTTACTTCTGCAAAGTCACGGAGAATATTTTTTTGTTTTTCGGTTAAATTCGTCGGTGTAATGACTCGGACGACAATATGTTGATCGCCTTGCCCATATCCCCGAACATTTTTAACCCCTTTTCCTTTTAGACGGAACTTCGTACCCGTTTGAGTACCTGCCGGAATCTTTAATTTCACTTTTCCATAAAGAGTGGGAACTTCTATTTCGTCTCCAAGCGCTGCCTGTGCAAAAGTCAGAGGCATTTCACAGTAAATATCATCTCCATCACGCTCGAAAAACTCATGTTCACGCACATGGAACACAACGAATAAGTCTCCTGATGGACCGCCGTTTGCACCAGGTTCGCCATGTCCTGATACCCGAAGTTGTTGACCATCATCAACACCTGCAGGGATAGTGACATTAATTTTTTTGCGGTTTTTCACTTTCCCTGTTCCACCGCATGTTGAACATTTATCCTTGATGTGCTTCCCGGTTCCATTACAGTAATGGCAAACTCTTCGATTGACAACTTTACCAAACGGTGTAGACTGTTCCATGTTCAGCTGGCCTGAACCCCCGCAATGTGTACATGTATCAGGGGTCGTACCTGGTTTTGCTCCTGAGCCGTGACATGTATCACACGTTTCTTCCCGGGGGATTTCGATCGTCGTCTCTTTTCCAAAAGCTGCTTCTTCAAATGACAATGTCATTGTATATTGTAGATCTGCTCCTTGGCGAGGGGCATTCGGATCTCTTCGTCTTGTGCCGCCTCCAAAAATGCTTGAGAAAATATCATCAAATCCAAAACCACCGAAGTCACCGCTTCCCCCGAAACCACCGCCGCCAAATCCTTGATTTGGATCAGTGTGGCCAAACTGGTCATAATGAGCCCGTTTTTGTTCATCAGAAAGTGTCTCATAGGCCTCTTTCACTTCTTTAAACTTTTCATCTGATCCAGCTTCCTTATTAATGTCAGGGTGATACTTTTTTGACAGCTTGCGGTACGCTTTTTTTATTTCGTCTTTAGAAGCGCTCTTACTTACCCCAAGCACCTCATAGTAATCACGCTTACTCATCTCTTCACACTCCCGATTTTCTCACATAAATTAGATTGTATCATTTTAAAATATGTTTTTTCAATTCCTTTTGTCTTAAATGATAAAAAAGTCAAAGTCAAGAGATCCTGACTTTGACTTTCATTACTTGTGATCAAAGTGATTTCATGTTTTATTTTTTGTCTTGATCATCGTTGACTTCTTCAAATTCAGCGTCTACGACGTTGTCATCCGCTTTTTTAGCTCCTTCTTCACCTTGTTCGGCTTGAGCTTTTTTAGCAGCTTCTTCATATAGCTTCATTGAAAGTTCTTGAACGATTGCCTGCAATTCTTCTTTTTTCGCCTTCATTTCATCAAGGTCATTTTTTTCAATTGCTGCTTTCAGCGCATCTTTAGCTTCATTTGCTTTTTTCACTTGCGCTTCGTCCACTTTGCCTTCAAGATCTTTCAACGTTTTTTCAGTTGAGAAGACAAGCTGGTCTGCTTCATTGCGAATTTCGATCTCTTCTTTTTTCTTAGCATCGGCATCAGCGTTTTCTTCAGCCTCTTTCACCATGCGTTCGATCTCATCATCAGAAAGACCTGAAGAAGACTTGATGGTAATGTTTTGTTGTTTTCCAGTTCCTAAGTCTTTTGCACTTACATTGACAATCCCGTTTTTATCAATATCAAAAGATACTTCAATTTGCGGAACACCTCGTGGTGCAGGTGGAATATCTGTAAGCTGGAAGCGGCCCAATGTTTTGTTGTCAGCAGCCATCGGACGCTCACCTTGGAGAACATGGATATCAACTGCTGTTTGGTTATCAGCCGCTGTTGAGAACACTTGTGATTTACTTGTTGGGATTGTTGTATTCCGATCGATCAGTTTCGTGAACACGCCACCCATCGTTTCGATACCAAGTGATAAAGGTGTTACATCAAGAAGAACAACGTCTTTAACGTCACCGGTAATGACACCACCTTGAATTGCAGCACCAAGCGCTACTACCTCATCAGGGTTTACACCTTTATGCGCTTCTTTGCCAGTTTCTTTTTTGATAGCTTCCTGTACAGCAGGAATCCGTGTTGAGCCACCAACAAGGATGACTTTGTCAATTTCGCTTGCAGAAAGATCTGCATCTTGTAAAGCCTGGCGAACAGGACCCATTGTCCGCTCTACTAAATGAGAAGAAAGCTCCTCGAATTTTGCGCGCGTCAATGTGAGCTCAAGGTGCAGCGGACCTGCATCACCAGCTGTGATAAACGGCAGAGAAATTTGTACAGAAGAAACACCTGACAAGTCTTTTTTCGCTTTTTCAGCTGCATCTTTTAGACGTTGAAGCGCCATCTTATCTTTAGAAAGATCAATGCCGTTTTCTTTCTTGAATTCTGAAACGAGATGATCGATGATCACTTGGTCAAAGTCATCTCCACCTAAACGGTTATCACCCGCTGTAGAGCGAACTTCGAATACACCATCACCAAGTTCAAGGATAGATACGTCAAATGTACCGCCACCAAGATCATATACTAGGATCGTTTGATCTTCATCAGTTTTATCCAAACCATAAGCAAGTGCAGCTGCAGTCGGTTCGTTAATAATCCGCTCAACTTCAAGACCTGCAATTTTACCGGCATCTTTTGTCGCTTGACGTTCTGCATCATTGAAGTATGCAGGAACAGTAATAACAGCTTTTGTAACAGTTTCCCCAAGATAGCTTTCCGCATAAGATTTTAAATGTTGAAGGATAATGGCTGACACTTCTTGAGGTGTGTACTTTTTGCCGTCAATTTCGACTGTATAGTCTGTCCCCATATGACGTTTAATTGACATAATCGTATTTGGGTTTGTAATAGATTGACGTTTTGCCACTTCACCTACCTGGCGTTCTCCGTTTTTAAAAGCAACAACTGACGGAGTTGTGCGGCTTCCCTCTGCGTTAGGAATGACTTTAGGCTCACCGCCTTCAAGTACTGCGACACATGAGTTCGTTGTTCCTAAGTCAATTCCGATTACTTTACTCATAATATAACCTCCTGCTATGTAGCTATTGATTTACTTTTACCATAGAAGGACGGATCACCCGGTCCTTTAATTTGTAGCCTTTTTGCAATTCTTCTACGATCGCATTTGATACGTATGCTTCATCCTCAACCTGCATGACCGCTTGATGTAGATTCGGATCAAATTGTTCTCCGACTGAAGGTATCTGTTCAACACCTTCGTTTTTAAACGCTTCTAAAATTTGACGCCGAACCATTTCCATTCCTTGCAGCAAACTTTTCGTTTGCTCATTGTCAGGTTCGACTTCTAGAGCCCGTTCAAAATTGTCAAGTGCCGGTAGCAGCTCACTGATCATTCGTTGTGAACGATATTTTTCAGCTACCTCAAGGTCAAGGCGCGCACGTCTTTTGTAATTTTCAAAATCTGCCTGAACACGCAAGTATTTATTTTCTTGTTCATCAAGCTTTTCTTGAAGTTCTTTTATTTGTTTTTCGAGTTGTACTGTTTGAGATTCTTCAGCCTGTCCATCGGCCTCCAAATTTACTTGCTCTACTTCAGTCACTTCTGTTTCCTTTAGTTGATCTTGCTCTTTCGTGTGGTTTTCTTCTGCCATCTGTGTTCACCTCCCTTAAAGGTTTATGTTGATGATGAAGAGAAGGGAACATCCCTTCTGCTTCCTGTCAATCCCGCCTTACCCATCATACAAACTCGTCAGTGCTTTTGACAAGTCAGATGAGACATACTGAAGTAAGCTAACGACACGAGAATAATCCATACGAGTCGGACCGATGACCGCTATTGAACCGATTTGTTTTGAACCGACCGTATATGTTGCGGTAATAAAACTGCAGTTCTCCATTTCTTCATAATCATTTTCTTTACCGATTTTAATCGTGATTCCGGTATCTGTCGACTGAAATAACCGCAAGATTTCCTGTTTTTTCTCAATTAATGACAAGAGGGATTTTACCCTATCAATGTCATGAAACTCAGGCTGATTCAGCATATTAATCTTACCGCCGAAAAAGAGTCGTTCCGTTTGAGATGAGGAATCAAAAGTAGCACCAAGACCGGCTAAGATTTGGTCATAACTTTGTATATGAGATCTTAAAAAGGTGGTAACTTCTTTGAAAATCTTGTCTTTAAGATCTGATATTGGTACGCCTCTAAGGCGTTCATTTAATATATTCACCAGCTTTTCAAGATCAGACAGATCCACTCTAGCTGGGAAATTGATCATTTTATTCTCTACATGACCGGTGTTGGTTACCAATATGGCAACGGCCTTATCTGGCTGGATTGGCACAATTTGAATCTGTTTCAAAAAGTTCTCGCTCAGCTTAGGCCCAAGGACAATCGATGTGTAATTCGTCAGGTCTGATAAAATCTGAGCTGATCTCTGCACGGTTTTTTCAAGTTCAAAGATTTTTTCTTTAAATATAGAATGGATCAATGACAGATCCGTGTTTGTCAGCTTTCCTGGCGACAGCAAATGATCAACATAATAACGATAACCTTTTTCCGAAGGAATTCGTCCCGAAGATGAGTGGGTTTTTTCAATAAAGCCAAGTTCTTCTAAATCAGCCATTTCGTTTCTGATTGTAGCTGAACTAAATGTAATATCTTCCTTCTTAGAAAGTGTTCTTGACCCCACCGGCTGAGCTGAACGAATGAAATCGTTGACGATAACCTGTAAGATTAGCAGCTGACGATTTGTTAACATCCATATCACCTCTGTTAGCACTCTCAGTAAATGAGTGCTAATTGTATTTCAAAATTACCAAACTGAAATCAAAATGTCAATTATAACTCACCTAAGAATGATTGAAATACTTCATTCCCCAACAATTTTCCAGTATGTGTTAAACATACATTTGTATTTGTGTTCTTGATCAGACCTTTTTGTTCAAGAGAATGTAAAACATCTGGAAAAAGCTCATCAAGGGACTGACCGTACTTGTTGAAGAATCGAGTTTTACAAACACCTGTTATCTTTCGAAGACCGAGAAACAGTTCTTCTTCAATCTGCTCATTTTTTGTGACACGATGAGTTTCCTTATAAGGAAAGCCACTGCTGTCAATTCGGTCAATATACTGTTTAACAGGCCCTGCGTTTACAGTCCTGATCCCATTCATATATCCGTGTGCGCCTGCTCCAAACCCAAAATACTCTTCATTACTCCAATATGTGAGGTTATGCTTACTTTCAAACCCTTTTTTGGCAAAGTTACTGATTTCATATTGATGAATATCTGCCTCACTCATCTTTTTCATGACCAATTCGTACATTTCTGCTTCACGATCCTGTGGCGGCAGACGGAGGCGGCCTTTTTTTGCCAGGTTATAAAAAACAGTTTTAGGCTCAACAATTAGCGAATAAACGGAATAATGTTCAGCATCAAGCGAAAGTGCTGTATCAAGTGAAGCAGCGAGCTGATCAATGGTTTGCTCAGGCAGTCCAAACATAAGATCCAAGCTAATATTATCAAACCCAATCGCTCTCGCTCTATCAAAAGAGCTTAGCACATCTTTCTGTTTGTGAACTCTGCCAATTTTTTTTAACAGATCGTCTTCAAAAGTCTGAACACCAAAGCTCAGCCTGTCTACACCCGCATTTTTTAAAATGGTAAGCTTTTCAGCTTCAAGATCATCTGGATTAGCTTCAACAGTAAATTCAAGCAATTGTTCAGATGGTTTTAAAATAGTTATAATCCCATCAAGCAACCGTTCAAGCTGTTTGGCGGATAATGAAGTCGGTGTGCCACCACCGATAAAAATCGTTGTCAACTCAGGGTAACCAGAGGCTTCCATTGAATTCACCATTTCTTTTTCCAATGCATTTAAATACTCATCAACGGGCTGGCTATGATAAAAGAATTTATTAAAATCGCAATAATGGCAAATGTGTTCGCAAAATGGAATATGGATATAGGCTGATTTCATTGTTTTCACCTTCTTTACAGGAAGAAGCCGCAGTGTTTTAAGCTGCGGCTAGTCTGCTTATGATTTTTGACCGCTATCATCCATTTTCAGAACAGCCATAAAGGCTTCCTGTGGAACTTCGACAGAGCCAACCTGTTTCATTCTTCGCTTACCTTCTTTTTGCTTTTCAAGAAGTTTTCGTTTTCTGGAAATATCACCGCCATAACATTTTGCCAGCACGTTTTTACGCATGGCCTTAATTGTAGAACGGGCAATAATTTTCTGTCCGATGGCAGCCTGAACTGGCACTTCAAACTGTTGACGCGGAATGAGTTCTTTTAACTTTTCAACAATGACTTTTCCACGTTCATAAGCATAGTCACGATGAACAATAAAGGATAGAGCATCGATTTTTTCGGCGTTCAGCATGATATCCATTTTCACAAGCTTAGATGGTCTATATCCGATCAATTCATAATCAAATGACGCATAACCCTTTGTATTTGATTTTAATTGATCAAAAAATTCATAAACAATCTCTGCAAGCGGAATTTCATAAACAATGCTGACTCGGTTGGCATCAAGATATTGCATGTCGATGAACTGTCCGCGTTTTCCTTGACACAATTCCATGACAGCTCCGACAAAATCATTAGGTACCATCATGGTCGCTTTTACAAACGGCTCCTCAACTCGTTCAATCTTCTGCGGATCAGGCATATTGGCTGGGTTGTCGACCACAAGCTTTTCATCATCTGTCATATACACCTCATAAATAACACTTGGTGCCGTTGTAATCAGATCGATTTTAAACTCCCGCTCAATCCGCTCTTGAATGATTTCCATATGCAGCATTCCTAAAAATCCGCAGCGAAAACCGAAACCAAGCGCTTGCGAAGTTTCCGCTTCATATTGAAGTGACGAGTCATTCAGCTCGAGTTTTTCCAAGGCTTCTCGTAAATCATTATACTTCGCCGTATCAATTGGATACATTCCGCAATACACCATGGGGTTTAGTTTTCTGTAACCTGGTAAAGCTTCAGGAGCTGGATTTTCTGCACCTGTAATCGTGTCTCCTACCCGGGTATCTCCGACGTTTTTGATAGCTGCCGTCAGAAACCCGACATCCCCCACAGTTAATTCGTCGACAGGAACCGCTTTCGGTGTAAATACACCAACTTCAGTTACTTCAAATTCTTTGCCTGTCGCCATCATCTTAATTTTTTGACCTGCCTTAACTGTCCCTTGAACAACTCTAATATAAGCAACAACACCTCTGTATGCGTCATACAGAGAATCGAAGATTAAAGCTTGTAAAGGCGCCTCAGGATCACCATTTGGAGCAGGAACTTTCTCAACAATTTGTTCCAATATATCTTCAATCCCGATACCGGCTTTGGCAGATGCAAGTACAGCCTCAGAAGCATCAAGTCCAATGACATCTTCAACTTCCTGGCGAACTCGTTCAGGCTCTGCGCTCGGAAGGTCAATCTTGTTGATAACCGGAAGAATTTCAAGGTCATTATCAAGGGCAAGATAAACGTTTGCAAGTGTTTGCGCTTCAATCCCTTGAGCAGCATCGACAACAAGAATTGCACCTTCACACGCAGCCAAGCTCCTTGAAACTTCATAGGTGAAGTCTACATGTCCTGGGGTATCGATGAGGTGAAAAATATATTCTTCTCCATCTTGTGCTTTATATTTGAGCTGAACGGAGTTTAATTTAATCGTAATGCCTCTTTCACGTTCCAAATCCATTGAGTCGAGCAATTGTTCTTTCATTTCTCTTTGAGTGATAGCCGCCGTCTTTTCCAATATTCGGTCTGCAAGTGTTGATTTTCCGTGGTCTATATGGGCGATAATAGAGAAATTGCGAATTCTCGACTGTCTTTGTAATCGTTTTTCTTTATCTGTCACACTAATCACTCCTACTATTAAACGCAAGTTGCGCTAGGTTAGATTATATCAATAGGGGTGTTAAGATTCAATCTCTAGAAAACATATAGTGAATGGATACGATCTTTGAGACCATAAAACACAAAAAAACGGGCGAAGGTCTCCCGTTTTCACTCTATTTTTTCCTTTATCCAGTTAAAAACAAACTTAGCTGAGTTTGTGATCGAGTCAGCCAATACCCGACCTGCTGAAGAAAACAAGTTAAATGCTTCCAACTGTTCAAGTTCTTTCTGCTTTTCCTCCAAATCAATTTCATGTCCTAGAACAGAAGCCTCTTTTATTTTCCCTTTAGAAATACTGAATGCTCCTTTTAAGTCAGGATCACTGTAACCCTTCATTTCCAACATTCCTTGATTTGCCTGTTGCATACCGAGAAGAACGCCAAACAACATGATGACAGAAACCAATATCGATTTTCCGATAAAAGATGCCATTTTATCACCTGCTTCTACTGTTTTTTCTTATTTTTTTCATCTGAACCAGCATCAACTTTCTCCGCTTCCCAAAACATCTCACTGAACACATCAGCTGTTGCGTCAGCAGCTCTCTCAAGCTCTTTTCGGTTATTATCTACACCACCAAATTCTATTAATATCGATCGTTCATTTAAATCTTGATTATATACTCCATTATCCCCAGCAGCCCCTTTTGATATAACACCCCGACTTAAGCCCGGATATTTTTTTTCCAGCCGTTCATGCAGCTCTTTTGCCAGCTTAAAGTTAGCTTCAAAATTAGAGCTTTTCTTACCAATCACAAATGCAATCCGCGCATACTTTTTCCCGCCAATCTTTGTAGTCGTTGCTTTTTTTCGTTGTGCATCCCGGTGAATATCGATAAAATACTGCAAATTTTTGTTTTTAGCCATTGCCTCCTTAATAGCTGGTCTTGATTCATCATATGAACGCGCATAATTCCAGCCTTTTTTCTTCAGGTTTGCTTGAAAATCCGTTTTATCAATTGAAACACCCACCCCTTGTGACTCGAGTGCTTGACCAAGCATATCACTGACAAGTGTGATATTCGCTTTTGAATGAAGGGCCAGATCAGGATCTGTCTCACCCTTTAAAAAAGGGAGATAGGATTCTGTATTATGAGTGTTATAAATAAACACTACTTTTCGGTCACCTGTTGATTGTTTAGGTGAATTTTCATCTTTTTTCTGTTTGTCTTCTCCTTCAAGTTCAGCAAGATTCGCCTCTCTTTCTTCTTTTAACACTTCAGCCGGCGGTGAAGATTCAGAGGGCATATTTGTATAATTCGTTCCTTTGCCGGCCACAAGAATATCTGAGTCAAATTGAGCAAAGCCAGGGAGTTCTCGTCCGAGAAAACTTCGCGGATCTTTTAAATTAATGCTTGTTGCTAGTTTTAAAATAAGAGGGGATAACTGAAAACCTTCTTTCGAATTGGGAATTTCAGATACAAAATAGTGGTTTTCCATTCCTAAAATAAGTCCATAGGTTTCGCCTGCTAGCTCATTGGCCACCCGATAAAATGGTGAAGACGGCCTTAGTTCCGGACGAAGAGATGTAAGAACTCCAGATAAAATAAATGTCAGCAGCAAACCGACGATGAATAAGAAAACGGTTTTTGCCGCAGTTCTCCCATTGACCGTTAACATCAATTCAACGTTTCTTCCTTTTTTTCTCATCGGAAATCCCTCCATAGCTTGTCTAGTAAATAGACTATGAACAAGCTAGAGGAAGTAGAACAAGTTCATCAATACAACCTAAAAAAGGCGACTATAGCAGCCGCCCTAGTGATTATACATTCCTTTATTGTCTTGAGAGATTTGCTCGTGTAAAGCTGTATTTAGCCCATTAGCAATCACATTTGCCATATCATCAATAAACGTATCAACTTCTTTAGGTGTTACCATTAAATTATGACCAAGCGGTGATAGCACTTCATGTATCAGCTGTCTTTTTTCATCTTCTTCAAGAACACCGACGATACCGAGAAATGATTTCCGCTGTTCCTCTTCTGGAAGATCTTCCTCAGTCAGGACTTTCCTTTTTCCGAAACTCATTCCTGCAGGGACAAGTGAGCGAGACGGACTATCATCTTTCATTTCTCTTCCAAAATGTTTTAAAATATAATCGATCGTATCACTTGTAATCGTTACCGCATCTACAACAGTCGGAACACCAATTGCAATAACAGGGACCCCCAGTGTTTCCTTACTCAGTTCTTTTCGCTTATTCCCTACCCCTGAGCCGGGATGAATTCCACTATCAGAGATTTGAATAGTAGAATTGACCCGCTCAATACCTCTAGAAGCCAAGGCATCGACAGCAATGACAAAATCGGGCTTTGAACGGTCAATCACTCCTTGAATAATATCGCTTGTCTCAATTCCAGTCAGCCCCATCACTCCTGGCGAAAGTGCACTAACCGGTCGATATCCTTCTTCAACATGTTCAGGCTGCAGTTTAAATAAGTGCCTTGTCACTAAAAGGTTTTCCGTAACAAGCGGTCCAAGCGAGTCTGGTGTGACATTCCAATTTCCCAACCCCACGATCAAACAGCTGGCATTTTTTGAAATATTTAAATAATCAAGGAAATCGGAAAACTCTTTTGCAAAAACGTTGACAACGTTTTCTTGCAAGTCAGAATCCTGCTGTCTGATTCCTTGTGTTTCAATCGTTAAATAACGTCCTGCTTTTTTACCGGACAACTTTTCGCCTTCTTTATTAATATCTATCGTCTGTACTTTTATTCCATCATGCTCATATTCTTTAACTGTAAAACCTTTTGGATCTTTTTTAGGAGCAACCGTTTGATTGGCATGCGCTAAATCTTTTGCTTCAACAGCTAGATCTGTGCGAACACTGTATTGACTTAAATCAAGCTTTTTCTTCTCCATGGTTCATTCCCTCCAAAAAACGTCACTGTTGTTAGTATTGCCCGACCCCAATTTAATCATTCCTTTCGGTACGACTTTCAAACAAAAATACTTTACATTTATATTGCAATCTCTGGGTGTGTTTGATAGAATACAATTTGTTCTATTGTTGAGATTTAACCTTTTAGAGAAAGGACAGAGGTTATATCTTAGGAGGTGAAATACATTGCCAAATATTAAGTCAGCGATCAAACGTACAAAAACAAATACTGAGCGCCGCGCACATAACGCAACAATCAAATCTGCAATGCGCACTGCTATCAAGCAAGTTGAAACACTTGTAAGCAATAATGAAGCAGACAAAGCAAAAACGGCTTTATCTGCAGCAGCGAAAAAAATTGATAAAGCAGCGAAAAAAGGTCTTGTCCACAAAAATACTGCCGCTCGTTACAAATCAAACTTAGCGAAAAAAGTGAACGGACTTTCCGCATAAAAAAAAGCTTGGCGAGCGCCAAGCTTTTTTACTTGCAACGATTAAAGAGAATCGTTTTTCCCAGATGGTTGTAGCAATTTGAGCAGAAACAGTTCAAGCAGTAATTGCTTGTCTTTTTTTCCTGTTTTCATCTCATAATCCATAACTGCAAGCTGTTCAATAATATTTTTTAGTTCCTCTTCCGAAAAAAGCTTTGCCTGATCGATCGCCAGCTTTATCCTGAATGGATGAACTTTTAAGTTTGAAGCAATTTGCTTTTGACCATATCCTTGTTGCGAAAAGTATTTAGTCTGTAAAATCAGACGAAATTGATTAACAATCAACGCCATCATTTTAATTGGTTCTTCATTTTGTTTTAATAAATCATAGAAAATTTGCAGTGCTTCAGTTCGGTTTCGATTCACAATTTTGTTAATCAATTCAAAAATATTTTGCTCAAGTCCTCTTGCAACAAGCTTTTTAACATCAGCAAGCGCAATGAGCTCGCGTTCTCCAATATATGTACTAAGCTTTTTAATCTCTTGGTCAATTGCTGATAAACTGGCATTACACAAAATAACAAGCTCTTCTGCCGCCTCTGTTTCGACTTGTTTTCCTTCTGATTTTGCAAGACTTTTAATAAAGTCAGCCGTTTCTTTTCCATTTAATTCTTTTGCTTCAACCATGTAAGCGTGTTTTTTCAACAGTTTGGTCAGCTTTTTTCGTTCATCAAGCTTTTCATACGGGGCAAGCAAAACGAAAACAGAATACGGAGCAGGCTGTGTGATATAAGCTTCCAACATTCCCAAATTGTGCTCATGCTTTTCTTTCTTTTTTTCAGCAGTTAAAAAGGATGGATTTTTGACTATAACGAGTCGACGCTCGCCCATAAACGGAAATGTTTCAGCATCCTCTACGGCAAGCTCCAAAGAATCCTCTTCCAAATCAAATACGGAAAGATTAAAGTCTTTCGTCTCCTCATCAACAACAGCTTGTCTAATCCTTTGAACCGTTTCCTGCAACAGGAATGTCTCTTTCCCATATAAACAGTAAACAGAATGAATATCCCCTTTTGTTAAGCCTTTCCAAACGTCAAATACCATCTTAAATTTTACCTCTCTTTCTTCTCCCTTCTATCCTAAAGCGTGATTGATAAATAGTAAAGAGAGATGCGGAAGATCCGCTCTCTCATTTATAATAAACGCCTTTTACAAACCCCCGGGTCAGCTTATAAAAGACGATATTCATAAATTTTGAAAACGGCTACAGAACACTTCTAGATTTTTCTAAAGAATTGAATTATACTGAATATCAATAGGAGGGGTAAATGATGAACGAATTTGAAAAAAACGTACAAAGCAAACGCAACGATCTTATTGACTCTGGTGTCGGTTTTGTCGTAACCTTTGGCTTTTTTGCTACGATGTTCATTATTGCTACTGTGATCCATCTAGCCAGTTAAATCAATTCATCATAACAGGTCTACTCTCTTCATTTTAAGGCTAGGCTGCTTCATCCCGACTGCTTAACTGCAGTCTTTTTCTCTATGAGGAAGATATTTTATCATATGGAGGATGAAGAAAAAACGTTCCGCCTCTCTTTCCAAATAGGTACTGAATGGTTCCATCTCGATCTATTCTCAGGACCTTAACATGATATCGTTTTAAAATCTTCAACACTTTGACATGTGGATGGTGATAGCGATTATTTTCACCCGCTGATATAAGAGCTATTTTGGGCTTAATTTGTTCGACCAATTCCTCTCCCGTTGACCCTTTGCTACCATGATGACCAACTTTCAGAACATCAGCTTTTAAATGTGGATACGTCTCTATTAATTGCCTCTCCCCTTCTTTTTCTAAATCACCTGTTAAGAGCCAACTAAAACCGCCTACCATCATCCATAAAACGAGTGAGCTGTTATTTCTACTATGCCTATCAATCTTTTCTGGTGACAAAACATAAAATGTGAGATCCCCGATCTCCAATCTGTCACCTCTTTTGACAACTTTTACTTCTACACCTTTTTTTAAAGCAAGGTGGAGGAGATTCTCGTCGGCCAACTGAACCGCATAACCTTTTGGAACAATTAATTTGTTGATCTTATTTTTTTTAATCAGAGTCTCCGCTTCACCGATATGATCTTGATCGGCATGGGTAAGTATTAAGGCATCGAGTTTTTTAATACCTTTTGAGGACAAAAATGGTATTAACACACTATCACCTAAAGAAAACTTCTTTTTCCTTTTCCGCCAGTCCTCATTGACAAATGAAACAATTCCCCCTGTATCTATTAAAACGGTTCCGTTCTGTCCAGGAGCACTAACATACATGCTGTCTCCTTGTCCGACATCGATCATTGTGACTTCACCTTCTTGTTTTAAAAATGGTGTTGCGATATGAAACAAAAGCACAACAAAAACACAACAAAACGGAGCAATAAGTTTTCGAAGAGACAATGCCTTTTCCATACACACAAGGAGAAAGCATATAGAAACCGAATAAATAAGCAATTGGAGGTGTCCTGGCTTGACAGCAGCAAATGTAAAAACATCAACAGAGGAAGCAGCTGTTGCAACTTGATGGCTCCATCGGATCAATGTGTCAAGTACATTTACGATCATTTCGCCCAGAGGATGTACAATCAATAAAGCTAGTATACTACCAAATGCTAACGGTATAATGATGTATAAATAAAACGGTACAAACATGAGATTCATGAAGATGCTCAGAAGTGAAAAGGTTTGGAAATGATAAAGGAGGATTGGAAGGGAACCGAGTTGAGCGAGAAAAGATGCCACTAACAATTGTGAAATTCGATATTTCAACTTGACGAATATCTCTTTTGAGAGAATGAAAACAAAACATATCGAAAAAGAAAGCTGAAAGCCGACTTGAAATAATAGATATGGGTGATATAACAATAGTCCAAGACAAGCAAGACCGAGAACATCGGCTGTTTTAAGCCGTTTTTTTAACAATGAAGAAAGTAAATATATTTCTGACATGAGAACAGCTCTTAGAACTGATGGAGCACAACCTGTTAAAACTGTAAGGACAGGGAGAAATATGATTAAAAATACCTTGGCAGTTTCTCTCGTTATACCTACTCGAAGAAGAGTGTAAAAAATGGCTGTTGAAAAAATCGCGACATGAAGACCGGAAATAGCTAAAAGGTGGATGATGCCAAGTGTTTGATAGCTAGCCAGCACTTCCTTTTCAATCAAAAACCGCTCGCCAAAGATCAGTGCTTGAACAATACCGGCTGCTTGTTCAGGCATATTTTTTTCAATAAAAGCAAGCCCTTTTTGACGAATGTTTAATAAAAATGAGGATTCGTCAAATTTACAATTGGTCATCGATTTGAGCTTATAATTCCAATGTATACCTTGCTGGTAAAGATACTCATAAGCATTAAACGTCCCGGGAACCGTCGCTTTTTTCGGTTTCCTTAATTCACCTGTAAAAAAACATGAACTGCCAGGTTTAAACATTGAAAGCACTGTTTTTTCCTCAGGGGATCGAATGGTGTAATTAACTTTCAACCTTTCCTTATCAGCCGTTTCTGCAATGAAAGTGAAACGGTCTCCATCAATTTTAGGAATATCCAGTACAGAGGCTTTAGTATGAACAGTCCCTTCTTGGTAATATGTCGTATTTGAATGGTCAATGATTAAAAAATAAATCAAATACAATCCGAAAACAAATATACAGATCACGAAAAGAATAAACTGCTTTCTTGGAAGACAGAAGATTGAGAGCAGACATAAAAAGATGGCTACGGGGAGAAAAGAAGAAGATTGTGCAGAAGCAATTCCGGCAACTGCTGAAATTGCTCCGCACGGGATGAGGCGGTACATGTCCATTACAGACTACACATGACTTGCAAACAATTGATTTGCCTGCTTCTGAATTTTTTCCATCTCTGCTTCTTCCAGTCCTGCGTCAGAAAGCCGTTTCATCATATCAGCTACAAAAGATAATTTTTCTTGGTGATGAAGATCGATCATCATCTCATTTAATTCTACCTGCTCGACTCTGACTGAAGCCTGTTCAAAAAGTTCAATGGCATATGGGTGATTTTTATAATCCTTGGCGTAATATATTGTTTGAATGCCTGCTTGAATAATTGATTTAGAGCATTGCATACAGGGGAAATGAGTAACATAAATTTCAGCTCCTTCTGTTGGAACACCAAATTTAGCACATTGAAGGATCGCATTCATCTCTGCATGGATCGTTCTGATACAGTGATTGTCCACAATATAACAGCCTTCATCTGTACAGTGGACTCCACCGGCGATTGATCCGTTGTATCCCCCCGCTATAATACGTTTATCTCTGACAATCGTCGCTCCCACAGCAAGTCTAGTACATGTACTGCGAAGCGCCAATAAATGACTTTGCGCCATAAAATATTGATCCCACGAAATCCGTTCCAATTGTTTTCCCTCCAGAGTATGAAATCATCTTTCCTAAGTTTACATAGGTTTGTATCCTTACGTCAATTTAGTTTACAGATAATGATGCTTTCATTTTTTCAAACGATTTTTCTCCAATGCCTGCTACATTTGTTATGTCTTCAATTTTCTGAAATAGTCCATTTTCCTCCCGATAGGCGACAATCGCATCTGCTTTTGAGGGACCGACTCCTGGTATTGATTGAAGCTCTTTTGATGATGCATTGTTTATATTAACCACTTCGGGCTGTTCTCCCCCTCTCTCTTTCACCGAAATCGTAGCCTCTGTTTGAGCTTGAAGCGCCTTTTCACCTTTACTAGGGATATACACTACCATTCCATCGTGCAGAACTGCAGCTAAATTGATTTGCTTTTCATCTGCCTTTTTAACGGTCCCACCAGCTTGTTTCAGCAATTGATGCACCCTGTCTCCCGTCTTCATATGATATACCCCAGGGTGTTTCACAGCTCCTTTTAAATCGATCACAACTTCTTTGACTTTTTTGGGTTTTGTTTTTTTCACATGCTTAGCTGAAACAGCTGCAGCCTCTTTTGGCAAAATAGTATGTTTTGATGATTGATGTCCTTGATTTTTTATGATAATAACTCCTGCAATGATCAAAACCAGAATAAAACCTCCTACCACGATCCATTTGTAAGGTTTTAAAAGTCTAGCCAATCGTTACCACCTGCTTTCATACATATTTTGGCTACCGCTGTCATAATGTTTAAAAGATACAGGTTTAAAGGAGGGGAGACCGATTGAATATCGGCTTTATCGGAACTGGCAATATGGGTACGATATTAATTGAGGCGCTAATTGAATCTAAAGCAGTAGATCCTTCATCATTAACAATTACAAATCGTACGATTGCCAAAGCATTATCAATAAAAAAACGATTTCCAGACATTCATGTTGCAGAGCGACCAGAAGAAGCGGTTTCGGAAAGTGAGGTCGTGTTTATTTGTGTTAAGCCGCTTGACATATACCCACTACTTAAACAGTTAGCACCTCTTTTCACTAAGGATCAGGTTGTCATTACAATCACGAGTCCGGTGCAAGTCGAACAGGTAGAATCCGTCGTCTCCTGTCAAGCGGCAAGAGTGATTCCGAGTATTACGAACCGGGCTTTGACAGGTGTTTCACTTTTAACTTTTGGGGAAAGTTGTCATACAACTACAAAAGAAGCCATTACTAAGTTGTTGAAGAATATTTCCATTCCTTTAGAAATCAATCCAAAAATCACACGGGTCGCTTCAGATATTGTCAGTTGCGGTCCTGCTTTCATTAGCTTTTTGCTTCAAAAATTGATTCAAGCAGCACAAGAAGAAACAACGGTGTCAAAAGAAAATGCCATTTTGATGTCAACTGAAATGCTCATCGGTTTAGGGAGACTCCTTGAAAACGGAGTTTATACTCTCCCAACTCTCCAAGAAAAAGTCTGCGTAAAAGGCGGGGTGACCGGTGAAGGGCTCAAAGCACTGGAAAACGGTGTTCAAGATATGTTCAATCAAATGTTCCGAAACACTCATTCGAAGTATGAGGAAGACATAGCTGCTATCAAAAAGCAATTTCAAGTTTGACTCATTATTTCACACACGCTCTCATTGTTCAACAAAGGAAAAAGGCATTTTTAAAACCATCGTCATTTCAAACGATGGTTTTAGGTTTTTTAGCTATATAAAAAAGACGTTCTGAGGTTGCCTCAGGTTCTTGATCTGAAAAATCGGCTGTTATCTGTAGCACTTCAAAACCAGCAACTTTCAAAAGACGGCTATATTCTTGGGTAGCAAAGGTGCGCTGTTCATGGGTTTCATCAAAGCGATTGTAGAAACCTTCATTCTCCACAAAAAATGTCAAATCATGAACAATCGAATGAGGTACATCACCTCGATAGCTTTGCCAGATCACACTAATGTCTTCATTCTGGTCAGCATAAGTGCTGTCGGGAAAAACATCGTCCATTTTATAGATGGAATGAACATCAAATAGTAGAAGGCCTTGATCCTCTAATAAAGAAAAAACATTTTTGAAGGTAACTAAAACATCTTTTTCAGCTTTTAAATAATTTAATGAATCACAACAAATCACAACAGCATCAAATTTTTCAGAATGACCTATTAAATTGCGCATATCCTGCTGAAAAAATTGAATGGACAACTGTCGAGTAGCTGCTTTTTGCTGAGCCTGAGTGAGCATATCTTCACTTATATCAATACCTGTTACATGATAGCCTTTTTCAGCTAAACGAACGGAAATTTCACCTGTACCACAAGCCAAATCAAGAATCCGCAGCTTTTCATTGTGCTGTATGGATAATGTTCTCTCAATCCATTTTACCCACTGATCATACGGGGCATCAGACATGAGATTGTCATAAACACTAGAAAAACCTTCATAAATCATTTTTGATCTCCAAAAGGATCTTCAAATGGGGCATCTCCCCATAACTTCTCAAGATTATAATAATGTCTTTCCTCTTTATGAAATACATGGGCAATGACATCACCTAAATCAATCAGTACCCATTTAGCTTCATCAAAACCTTCCATTCTCTTAACATTGATACCATTTTCTTCAGCGCGATCCTTAATTTCCCGGGAAATCGCCTGTACCTGTTTATCTGAGTTTCCGTGACAAATGAGAAAATAGTCAGCCACAAGCGAAATCCCTTCCATATTCATGGCGATAATATCCTCTGCACGTTTATCATCACAGGCTTCTGCGGCAATTTTTAAAATTGAAGCTTGATCCATTCACTAATTCCTCCTATTGTCATTTTTTTATTAATGCATTATATGTCGCTATCGTCTTCGGAAAAACGGCTTGATTTTTCGTTAACAAAAAGATAATCGTATTTTTTAAAGCCTGAATTAATGCAAGATCTAAATCGGTTTCAGCTAATGTACGTACATCCTCAATACCTGAAAAAGAACGACCAGGCTCGATATAATCCGCAACATAGATCACCTTTTCCAACAATGTCATATTAGATCGTCCGTACGTATGGTATTTAATAGCTGAAAGAACATCTTCATCTGTAATTCCGACTTCTTTTTTCACTAATATCGCCCCAGCTGGTGCATGCCAAAGTTCAGGGTGAAAATCAAGCACTTCTAGAGATTCACCTTCAGAGACAATCATTTGTTTCATTTCTTCTTTTGGTCGAAATTTAGCATAATCATGAAAAATTGCAGCGGTTTCTGCTTTGTTCACATCTGCACCAAAACGGTTAGCAAGCTCAATCGCTGTTTCCATCACACGAATTGTATGGGTATAGCGTGCTTCGGTCAGTTGTTTTTTCACACAAGCAAGAGCTTCATCACGTTTCATATAAATGATTCTCCTTTACATAAAGCTTCACTTTGTCAGGAATTAAATAATCAGTCGGCTGACAATCTTTGAAACGATCTCTCAGTAAAGATGATGATACTTCAAATGCTGGTACATCCACGAAAACAAGCGGATAAGGTGTTTCTATTTGATAACCTGGCCGCTTAACGCCGACAAATTTAATCATGCTGACAAGTTCATCAATATTTGACCACTTTGGCAAGTACTCTACCATATCTGCACCGATAATAAAATAAAATTGATCTTTTGGATATCGTTGTTTTAACAAGGATACTGTATCAAATGTATAGGAAGGACCTTCCCGTTCCAGTTCAATGGTCTCCAGTTTAAATTGCTTTCTCTCCGATATCGCAAGTTTGAGCATCTCAACCCGATGTTGGCTTAATGAAAAAGCATTTTCCTGTTTGTGTGGCGGAATTTGATTGGGCATAAACCATATTTCATCAAGTTCCAATTTGTAAAGCACTTCATTTGCCATTAACAAGTGCCCATTATGAGGTGGATCAAATGTCCCCCCAAAAACTCCGATTTTCCTCATATTTACCACCTTTAAATGTTAAGGAAGCTCAATTTGTTTATTTTCTTTTGATTCTTTGTAGAGCACAATTATATTTCCAATGGTTTGAACGAGCTCGGCACGCGTTCCACTTACCAGAGCATCTCTTACTTCTTCTTTTGGTTGTTCACAATTTTGAAGCACACTTACTTTAAGCAACTCTCTGGCTTCAAGTGCTTCACTAATTTGTTTGATCATATTATCATTGACTCCACCTTTTCCAACTTGAAAAATCGGTGTCAGATGATGTGCTTCTCGCCGTAAATAGCGTTTTTGTTTTCCGGTTAACATTATTTTCCTCCTAATTTTCGTAAAACGATTGATTTCATTTTTTCCATGTCTGGCTCATGTCCGGTCCACAACTCAAAAGACAGTGCGGCCTGACCGATAAACATCCCGATTCCATTCAGTGTCTTTAAGCCTTTTGCTTCAGCTTGTTTGAGAAAAGCCGTTTTCAATGGATTGTAGATAATATCGCAGACAAGACAGGTTTTTTTGGCTTTTGTTACGTTTAACGGACATGCCTCTAGATTCGGGTGCATTCCAACTGAAGTCGTTTGAATCAAAATATCATATGATGCTAGATTTTTTTCTGCCTCAGCCAATGATAAAGCTCTCGTTTTCCCCTCATAAAGCGAAATAAATGCTTCAGCTTTTTGAGGTGTCCTGTTTGCTACATCGAGCTGTTTCGGATGCTGTAATGCAAGCGTTGTGAAAATCGCCCGCGCTGCCCCGCCGGCCCCTATCATGAGAATCTTCAACTCATCAATTGGTTTTGTTAGTGACTGCTTCAGTGATTTTAAAAAGCCTTCTCCATCTGTATTATATCCGACTAACTGGTCTTTTTCTCTTCTAACAGTGTTTACCGCTCCAAGGATTTTGGCACTTTGGTCAATTCGATCAAGGTATTTTATAATTGACACCTTATGCGGTATGGTTACATTAAACCCTTGAATACCCAGTGCTCGCATCCCGTTGACTGCATCTTCAAGGCTTTCATTTTTAACACAGAAAGCATGATAGTATCCGTCTAAAGATAGATCCTTGAAGGCTGCGTTATGAATGTCAGGAGACATGGAATGCGCTACTGGGTTTCCAATTAGTCCATATATCGGTTTCATGACTCTCCCCCCGCTTAAATTAACGATCGGCGCAAAAACACGTGAACACCTTTAGGTGCATAAGCAGCAACTCGTTGATTTGCTTCTTGAACAGTAACCCAACCTAAACCTGAAAACACAACATCTGTTTTTGGCTCCTTTATAGAAAAGGTGTGTTTAACCAGTTCTGGAAATGTTTCAAGCTCTTCTTTTGCAGGAGGAGCCAATAATTCTCCCGCGTGTTTTTCATAAAGTTGGTCCGCATTTTCAAGTTTTGTTCGGTGAATGTTTAATGCATTCGGTATATAACAGACAAACGATGATCTGCCTCCAGATAAATAATCAAACCGGGATAGCCCCCCGAAAAATAAGGTTTGCTGTTCATTTAATTGAAATATGCGGGGCTTTAGTTCTTTTTTAGGCGTCAAGATTTTCAAATCGTGATTAGCAACATAATGTGCCATCTGATGATGGTTAATGATACCTGGTGTATCAAACATTGACGAACCATCATCAAGCGGAATTTCAATCGCATCTAGTGTTGTTCCTGGATATTGAGATGTTGTAATAATATCTTCTTCTCCAGACACTTCTTTAATAATCCGGTTAATAAAGGTTGATTTCCCTACATTTGTACAGCCAACGACATAAACATCTTTGCCTTGTCTGTAATTCTCAATTGCTTCAATCGCTTCTTTCATTCCCTGCCCACGTCCAGCACTGACAAGCAAGACATCAACCGGTTTTAAACCGAGCTCTTTTGCCTCACGTTTCATCCACTGAATAAGCCGCTCCCGTTTTAATGATTTAGGAAGGATGTCTGCTTTATTTCCTATTAATAAAATCGGATTGCCTCCTACAAAGCGATTGAGGCCGTTAATCCAGCTTCCGTTAAAATCAAAGATATCGACAATTTTCACAATGAGTGAATCAGTTTCCCCTATACCATGAAGAATCTTCAAGAAATCATCATCTGTTAAGGTGACATCCTGGATCTCGTTATAATTTTTCAATCTAAAGCAACGCTGGCAGATAACATCATCTTTTAGCAGAGAGCTTTCAGGGGCATAACCCAGTTCATGTTTGTTTTCCGTTTGGATTGTGATACCACATCCGATACAAACGACCTTTTCCATTCTTTAATCCTCCCACTGAATATGGCCTTGCCGTTTTAAGGCGTTCAAAATTCTGCGCTCAACCTGGCGGTTAAAACGGGTAAAGAAGCCATCTGATGATGCAACAGGTACAACCAAAATGGTGTGAAAACCATTACGATTTCCTCCGAGTACATCGGTCATTAGCTGATCACCTATTACAACAACATCTTCTTTATTTAAATTCATATCTTTTACAGCTTTTCTAAAAGCCCTACCCATCGGTTTTTTCGCTTTATAGATAAACGGAATATGTAGTGGTTCAGAAAAAATTTTGACACGTTTTTCGTTGTTATTGGAGACAATCGTTACTTTAATATCGTTTTCCTTCATCTCCTCAAACCATTCAATAAGTCGGGGAGTCGCACTTGGCCTGTCCCATTCGACCAGTGTATTGTCCAGATCTGTAATAATCCCCTTTACATTTCGCTTCTTCAGTTTTTCAGGAGTAATATGAAAAATGTTTTTTACAAATTCATCGGGTAAAAAAAACTTTTTTAACACAAGTCGCACCCTTTCTCTAATCTGTTTCTTTTTGATCGTGTCGAATTAAATCTAAAAGTGTCTTAATACATCACCTATTTGAAAAGTTTTCGACATATAATAGGATCGTTCAACAGGTGTGGATAAAATTACACACATTATCCACTCTTATTTCATCTACCTTTTATTAAATTATAAACATGATACCCACAACTTATCCACTTTTAGATGTGGATAACAGAACGATTGTTCTTACCCGGCATTCATGATAGATTATAGATACTCCAAACAAAGACCACATAACTTAACATTTTATGACGATTCTAAACAAGTCATTCCAACTTTATATGAGGAGGTGCCTTCCCATTAATTGGGTATCTAGTATGAAAAAGCTGTCTGATGAACTTTTAATAGAATCATACATTAAAGCAAACGAGATGAATCTAAATCGCGAATTCATTGAGCTGATTGAAGTCGAAATTAAAAGAAGGTCGCTCGGTCATCTACTTTCCATCTCTTCATAGTCAAAGACTTCCGGGCGTTCCTTGAACTTTTTTCACTTAGGTTGATATTATATCACTTGAACCATACGCTTACTACTGTTTTCATGAAAAACACCTCCTTTTAAAGAGGTGCTTATTTTAGGAACCCGTAAGGTCCCAACCAGTAAAACCCGCCGACAACAAGCAGGACAACCACCAAAACAACAATAAATGCATAACCGTATGCTCTCCCAGAATAATATGGATAACCCCAAGTCATAGCGTCCCCCTCCTTTAGACAGTTGTAATAACAACCTATGAAATCAACAAAGAATATGGCTAGGCCATTGACCGTTCCTCACTCAAAAAGAAGACATTATTTTCGTTTCTCACATTACGTAAGACACAAACAGCCGTCCTTCTACATATATACTTTTTGTGGAGGTCAATGCAATTCGCGATAATAAGTTTATTTTGTTGAGTTAAAATGTCACTATCACTACTTTACGACATCCCCTTCAATTATAATCAAGGCTTGTCTTCTTTTATTGAAAAAAGCAACAATTCACATCTCTCGGTAATTTAAATGTGTACAGACACAAACAGCCCCCCCTCCTACATACATTTACATATAGGCTTCTGCCTACATACATTTTGTGGAGGTGCCGATAATGACAGGTGTTTTTGCAGCGCTCGGGTACGTCATCAAGGAACTTGTTTTTTTAGTATCATATGTGAAAAACAATGCCTTTCCACAACCGCTCTCAAGCAGTGAAGAAAAAAAGTATTTAGAATTAATGGCTGAAGGGAATGAGCATGCGAGAAATATGCTAATTGAGCACAATCTTCGCTTAGTCGCCCACATCGTCAAAAAATTTGAAAACACAGGCGAGGATTCGGAAGACTTGATTTCCATCGGAACAATCGGGCTGATCAAAGCGATCGAGAGCTACTCTGCGGGCAAAGGAACAAAGCTCGCCACATATGCGGCACGGTGTATTGAAAATGAGATATTAATGACGTAAGGGGAGTGCGAAATACCGCACATCCCCTTTAATATGTCTCAATATCCACTTTGTCAGAATCAACGATAACGATCTCTTTGACCAGAAAGTTGATGATCGCTTTTTTGTCTTCGGAAGTTAAGTTGTCGGCTCCAATATGATTAAAATAATCAATTGCCCTTTTCAAAGCATTATCACTTAACTTTGAATGTTGAGCTTCTTTCATTTTGGACTCTATTTCGTTCAGTTGCTTTGTAAGATGATTTTGCTTTTTTTGAAGTTCAACGATTTGACCCTTAATTTCTTCTATATTTATTTCGTCATCTTCACTCAGGCTGATTAGTGTAAATAAACGTTGTCGGCCTCTTTTAGTTTTTTCGAGTTCTTTTTTTACAAATTCGAGTTCTTCAGCAAGATGATTTGTTTTACTTACTTCTTTAAAAGCTGAATATTTTTCAGGATTTGTTATGAATCTATAAACTTCTTTCCATACATAATTGTTCAGTTTATTTTCAGACATTTGTTTGCCGCACCCGCGGTTTTTAGATCCAGCGTAATTTTTCCGGCAATCGTAAATGTAGTAGTCTTTTCCATGTGACTTTCTTTTTCGACCAGTCATTGTATTTCCACATATACCACATCTCACTAAACCAGATAATAAATATTGGTGTGGGCTATAGCTTAAATGCTTTCTTTTACTCTTCCCTAACAGTTCTTGAGCATAATCCCATTGTTCTGATGGAATGATTTGCGGAATGTTGATGACATACCGTTCTTCTTTCGGTCTTAACTTTAAAAGACTTTTCCCTCCTGCTTGCTTCGAAACATAACTGCCAACAGTATCATATTTGTACTGTTCATATTCACCTTTGTAAGCAGGGTTCATAAGGATTTGGCGCACCACTTGCCTATGCCAGACCTTTCCGCCTTTTTTGGTTTTTATTCCTAATTCGGTTAGGTGTAAAGCTATTCCATTTACTCGGGAGAAAAAGGGGCTAGTATGATCCGTAAAATAATCAAAAATCATTCTTATGATCTTTGCTTCTTCATCGATTATTTTAAGGGTTCTTTTTTCTTTTATAAATTTCAATCCAAATAGACCTGAATCTTTTATGATCATACCTTTTTTTATTTTTTGAAGGCGACCGGCTGATGTTCTTTCTTTTATTTTCGCTTTCTCAAATTCTGAAATAGCTCCTCGCATAGAAAAAAACAGCTGACCTTCTGGTGAATCTGCATATTCACCATTCACAAATATTAAAGTAATTTTTTGCTTTCTTAATTCATCATCTATTATGAGTTGGTTCATTAATTTTCGTGAAAGTCGGTCTGGGTCGTAACAAATCACTTCATTTATTAACCCTTTTCGAGCATCTTCACGTAAACGACTTAACGCAGGACGTTCTAACAACTCACCTGAATATCCTTCATCAGCGTATTTTAATACGTCAGTCGTCCCAGCCTTCTTCAGACAAGCTTCTATTTGACTGTCGATACTCGACCCTTTGATTGCTTGTTCCTCGGTCGATACCCTTACATATATCGCTATCACGCTGTATCTCCTTTCTATAGAGACTTATTAAATAATGATAGCAATCATTAATGCATTTGTCTGCATGAGGCCCCTCTATGATCTTGATTTTCATGGTGTCATCCCTCCTGCTAAATGTTTATGAATTAGCAGGTTGTACAGATGCTCTAGATAAATTATTCTATTTCAAGACAGAACATTCGTTTCTTTATAATCATTTTAATGAACTACACACACCAATAAACAATTATATATTTTTGTAAAAAAATGGACACTACGCCTGCTTATTTTCATCAGTACTTTTTCTTTTTTTCATTATTAACATAACAGAGGTTGTAATAAGGGCTATCAAAAAGACAATACCAACGTAAAGAAAACCAATTAGCTCCATCCCCTTAAATTTATAAGCGAAATAAACACCACAAAAAAAGATTGTTCCCAATAAAAAAAATGAATTAATACGGCTTAAAATTTTACTCATTTTACCATAACCTCCATTTAATTCTTTACTTCCTATAATATATGATTTATAATATTTTCCAAAGAGTCAAAAGGAGTGATGTTTTGGTTAAAAAATCCTTGTTGCTTACATTAGTGATTTTTTTGAACCTAACAGTTTTAACACCTTTTTCAGACGCATTAGCCTCTGAAAAAGACTATAAACAACAAGAGCAATTATCAGATGTTGATTTAGATAAAAAGGTTGTAGAAAAAGAGATAGACAAGCTACGTAATGCTGGCATTAACGAATTTAGTATTGTTACAGGCTTTGAGGATAAAGACGAAAGCGTTCTTTTTCCTGATAATGCTAACACACAAGCAAAATGGAAAACAATACTAACTGGTTCTAAAACTTTAACAAGAGCTGATTTTTATGCACATGGAGCCTATATTTTCATGATTACTTCAATTCTTGGATGGGGTAGAACTTTAACAAGCATACTTGCTGGTGTTCTTGGTGTTGCTGTCACCGCAGTTCCAAACGCTCTTCCAGGAGAAAAACTACGCTTTAAAAAAGAAATGAAATGGGTTAATAAGAAAAAATACATTTACGATATCCGCACAACTGAATATATTCGTCGAAATGGAAAAACAGCCATCATTAGCAGGAAAGTAATTAGAGAAGATGGATGGGGAAATGGATAATTAGAAGTAATGCCCCTTCGTTTTGAGATCATTTTTATTAATTCAATAAAGATTTAATTTTTGCCTTTGATCTCTGTGAAAGTTTGAGAGAGAATTATATTTACATTTTCGTATATGAGTCAGCCCTTCGCTGGACCCCCTTTATATGAAAGACTTGACTATACCATCAGTCGGGTCTTCTTTTTTATTTTATGCAATTTCTTTAGAAGATAATTAATCCTTATTCTGTCTTTATGATAATGAAAAAAACGTTTTTTTGCAATGAGATAGCGCCAAAACCAGCTTTTCAAGTTAGTGATCCCCTGTTCCTAAGAAACTTTCCAAACAACTTTTTTATGATCCGCAGGAAAAACAGCGAGGATATTTTCAATTGTAAACGTCTTTGGTTGTCGGCTCTTAAAACAATACGCTCGTATATAACCCCCATTGATTTGATGAACAATCATTGGTCTTTTGGAAATATGACCGTCTATTTGAAGATAATACGTTAGAAATCTCTAAAAATTCCAACCGATGATAATAGGAATAATATCCTAATCCTAAAGATTCATTTTCTTAGAATAGCAATATTTCACCGCCACCCTTTTCATTAACATGATAAAATTTTAACTGATTGTATTTTTATGATGTTGTTTAAAAAAATAACTATCTGAAAGGAAAATGTGATGGCGGACAAGAAAAAACAAAATAATGAGTTAGATAGTTCAGCTAAAGTTTTTGAAGCCAGTACTTTAGTTGAAAGAGCCGATCAACGTAAAAAAGATTATGAAAACCTGAAAGAGAAACTTCAAACATTAAAAACAGCGTGTCTTGGAGTGGCAGATTTAGGTGATGATTTCACAGGAAAAGGCGCAGATAACATTAAAGAGTTTTTTAGAGGACAGGCTGAGGTTGTCGACAGTTGGATCACACTTGCCGATATGCAGATCTCGTTTTTTAATGGGGTTTCTGGTGATATCGAAGCGAAAAAACTGCCCGATTCGTACATTGAAATGTCTTTTTTAAAAACTGAATTAAAAAATGCAGATAAAAAGTCCGATCAAATAGTCGATACCCTCAAAAATAACATGGATCGGATCATAAACCGAGTGAATGATATCGTTGATCTGGATAAGTGGACTGACCACAATTACACAGTAGAGATGTCAAAAGCACAAACAACTCGGAAAAATGCAATTGATGCTGTAGACGATCTGGATAAATCTTTGACAGGCGAATACACACAAGCATTGGCTGAAGCCGAAAGTGTCTCCAAAAAATTATCAGCATTGATGGAAGCCACAAGTAATGGAAAAAGCGCTTCTCCTATGTATTTTGATAAGAAGGCTTTTCACTCGAATAAGTTATATAAAGAAGCAATCAAAACCGACAAACAAGCGACTACATATATTAATGCGAAAAAAGAGCAAGCAGAAGCCCGCAGAATTGCAGAGTTACAAGAGAAGCTTGCAAATGTATCTGACCCTGATGAATATGTTAAAATGGCTAAAGAAATTGGTTATAACAACCTTTCACCAGAACAACAGGAACGTTTAACAGAAATTAAAGAAGATAAGGAATTTTGGGATAATCCGTTTTTAGGCACTTTAAATAAAGCAGGAGATATGGTAGTCGGTTCAGCTAGCGAAGCATTTGAGGCTGGTAAAAGCATTGCTAGCGATGTTGGCGAATCATTGGAGAATGGGTTACACACGATAGCCCATCCGATAGAAACGATGGAAAATGTCAGAGATGGCTTACATGCGATTGGTGAAGAGATAGATAATGCGGCTTCTGCAGTTTGGGACAAAGTATCTCATCCAAAGGAAATACTTAATGCAACGTGGGACAATATAACCCATCCAATGGAAACATTAGAAGGGATTGGTGAGGGAATTAAAAACGTTGCTAGTGATACAGTTGATGGAGTTCTTTACACTGTCAATCATCCATTTGAAACTATAGCAGGGGTCTCACATGTGGTATCTCATCCTGTAGACACATTGAATATCATGAAAAAAGGAATTGCAGATTCTTTTGAGAGAGATGTCATAAACGGGGATGCAAAAAGTAGAGCGAAATGGTTCATGTATGCTACAGGAACAGTTGCAACATCTGTTGTTGGAACAAAAGGTGTAGACAAGCTGGGGAAAGCTGCAAAGCTTGGGAAACTTGGAAAGGCCGGGTCTAAAGCTTATAAGATTTCTAAAAAAATTAGAGAAAAAACGATTAGAGTACCGAAGAAAGCTTTGAAGAAAGTTTTGACAAATCCTTTAGCCGAAAAACTTAGATTAGGAGCTTTAGGGCGTCTCCCAATAAATGCTCTTAATTTAAAAAAACTTGGACATGATTTTATTCAATTTATCAAGAAGAAGTTTTCTCGTAATAAAGGGACTCTAAAGTTAGATTTACAATTCTTTGCAGAAAAGAAAAAAGGCGTTGGCAATGTTTCTGTTAAGCGTCCTAATGGATCTTCACAACCAAAGTCAAACGAGCCGTTTCTTAAGGTTAAAAGGAAAAAAGAAGCAACGAAAAGCACTGGAAAAGTTACCGAAAAACACGAAGACAAAAATGTTCAAAAAGGCAAGCATGGTGACGGAGATCCCAAAACTCCGCATCAATCAAAATCAAAACCACATGAGTCAGTTCACAAGGTGGATAAGCCTCACGAGTCTAATAAAGATGCTGGAACCGTTCCTGGTAAGCATCCTCATGAGTCTTCTAAGCCGAAGAAGCATGAACCAGAGAAAGATGTTGACAATGGAAGTAAGGGTACGAGAAAGTATTCAACTACTATCGATGATAAAGTAAAAGTAATTGAAAAAATAGATTTACCAGATTGGATAAGTGAATCATTTACTGATGGGTATTATAGAACTGTAATTACAGAAGAAAACATTACATTCTATAGAACTTATGGTGGTGGTGCAAAAGTTAACGGGGCATTTGTCACTACTATCCCAGCTGGAAATAGAATAAATGCAAAAATAAGTACTGCTTTAGTTCCAGATTGGAAAAACTCTAGACAATATGAAGCTGTTATAGAAGTGCCAAAAGGGCAAGTTTTAAATATAGGTAAAGTTGAAAAGCAATATACAAAAACAGGGGCATTACTAGAAGGTGATGGAGATCAAATATTATTACCTCAAGGATGGCCATCGGAATGGATAAAGGAGATAAAACAAGTTCCAAGTAGATAGGAGGATATAGGATATAATGGATAAGAAAAAGCAGTTAATCGAACAAATAAAAGTTGTGATAAATAATCTTGAAAAAGATTATAGTAATGAAATAAATAGTGGTGTTTTACAACTTATATATAAAAGATATAAGAATGCATTAGAAATATTGGAGAGTAATAAAGATATTAAAGGAATCAATATTATTGGTGGTGTAAAGGCTTATATGGATAGTTATAGTGACTATCAAAATCCATTATTGGGAGAAATGCATAAAGCTGAAAAATTAAATAAAGAATTATTATAAAATTGTTGTTGCAAAATCTAACAAGAGTAAGCTTCATCCTGTAACCTTGGACCTTGATTGGCGCTAAATACCTTTCAAGGTTCTTGATATAAAAAGGGCCCATTAAAGGGCCTTTTTTCATGCAAACAACCTTGTCCAAGTACCCCGCCCAGCAATCCCATCCACATCCAGACCATTCGCCTTTTGAAAATCTCTCACAGCCTTCTCAAGTCCATGACCAAAGATAGAATCAAGCCCATTCACATCATATCCCTTACAGATCAACAACGCTTGAAGAATCCAAGTGATATTTCCTTTCGCTCCCTTACGAACATTTACGACTGCCGCACGAGTTTTCGGTCCCCATTCCCCATCTACGACAAGACCTGCATGAAATTGCTTATTTAATTCGGTCTGGAAGCCCTTAAGCAGAGCTTTGTATGTTTCAGGACCTTGATAACCGTCTACCTTAATATTTAACTTATAGCGTTTATTTAACGTACTCTGAATCGTTCTAACAATCGCACGACCGCCACTGGAAGATGATTTCTTTGTTGACGATTGCTTTTTAGTTGGTTTAGGAACCGCTGGTGTTGCGTTGTTTACTTTTGATACGAGAACCGGACGTTTACCAGCTTGCAGCTGCGCCAAACTTAAACCGCCCATCATCTCTAAATGTGGGTAATCTTTAAAGCTTTTCCAATCTCCTCCCCACGCAAATCCTAAAGCCTTTGCGATTTGAGCGACTCTTTTCCATTTGGAATTAACAGTCCAGATCGCTGTTTTGCCATCTGAGGATAATAGAACATAATCTACGGCTAAACCGTAATTGTGGTTAGACTGTCCAGCTCTAGCATGAGTCACAATCTTCCCTGATGCAGTACGTCCTTTCGCATACAGCTTATTTTGTTCCGCAAAAGAACGATAGCCAGATGTCATCTGTACATAAATTTTCTCTTTATATGCTCTTTTGATGACTTCGATTGCTGTTTCTTTTACTACCGGATGGATTCCAGAACCCATATTTCGAACAGAACAATCAATCAAGTTTTCTAGTGATACCGTCATTGTAAAACACCTCTATTTTTTATTTTTGACAATAAAAAAAGACTGCCTCTTGGCAGCCCATCATTTTGTTAATCCGTTTTGTTTTAACACTTCTTTTTGCTGCTTACCCTTCTCTGTGACATAGTTATTTTTATACCAAGCCACAACTGCCGTAACGATCGTAAACACTGTAGAACCGACCAAATACAAAGCATCCGCCACCGTATTGACTTGATCTTCACTAATTGGCAGAGCACCCTTTCCAAACATCATCAAAGTCTGGTTAATAAGTGCAATAAAAAGAAGCACCGTCCGAATGACTGTGCCTTTGTCAACGTTTTTCATATTATGTTTTCCTCCTTCTTTATTTCTGCAAGAGATTATAAAATAATGCAATCGTTCCACCGATCACACCTGTGCTGATTGCTGTAATGATGGCGCCGATGCTGCGCTTAATCCAAGTGGTGTTTTCTTCAATTTTGTTGAGTTTTTCATTAATAGATATAATCTGTTGGTCGTGTCGTTCTGTTGTCCTCTCCAGAGTGCTCGTCTTGGTAAATATTGTGATGCAATGTATTTTGATGAATTTCAGGATTATAATGGTGCTGATTTCAAGACAATGAAATATTTACTTGAGAAAACAAAAATAAGAGTAACAGCAGTTGGTGATATATTCCAAAGTTGTCTAACTCCACGAGCTCGTGGTGCGTCATCACCCTTTAATAAAATTAATTCAGCGGCTGATCTGAAAAAGAAACTCTCAAACAAAATCATGGTTAATGAGTCTGAGTTAATAAAAAATCGAAGAGTCCCACCTTCTGTTTGTGAGTTTATTAAGTCCAATTTAGGAATAAAAATCGATTCAGCTTCAAATGTAAATGCTGCTATAATAACACTAACTGAAGTTGAGAGCATCCATCAAATCATGATAGACTCTCACATTCCTAACCTGATCTGGAATAGTCGTTTAAAACATGCGTTGGGGAATAATTACATTAATTGGACTTACTCTAAAGGTGATACCTATAGTCAATCATGTGTAATTTTAACAGATAAGACTAGCCGAAAAGACCATTGGAGGAGTACATCAGTTAAAACGAGGAATGCTTTATATGTAGCATTGACTCATTCAGAGGGGATTTGTACCTAATAACTAACGAAAATTATAAAAAATGGAGAAAGTATGCTGATTCATTACAAATTAAGGACAGATAGACTTGGAGAAAGAACAAGTAATCAATAATTTTATAAACATTATGGATTAAATTATCTATTTAAAAATAGAGGCCAGAAATTTCTTCTCCTGGCCTCTTAAAATCACTTCCCCTTCGCCTTCTTCCTTTTCTCCTTCTCCGCCCGGTAAAATTCATGAAACATCTTCATCAATGCCCGCTTCTCAATCCGCGACACATAGCTCCGCGAGATCCCGAGCTCCTTCGCGATTTCGCGCTGCGTTTTCTCTTTCTTCAAATCAAGGCCGAAGCGGCCGACGATGACTTCTTTTTCTCTACCGTCCAGGATGTCGATGTATTTTTTGACTTTTTCAAGCTCCATATTGAGCTGGATGGTATCGATGACGTCTTCGTTTTCCGATTTGAGGACATCGATGAGGCTGATTTCGTTTCCTTCTTTATCTTGCCCGATTGGATCATGAAGGGAAACATCTTTTTTCGTTTTTTTCAAGGCTCGCAGGTGCATTAAAATCTCATTATTCATTTCGTAACGGGAGTGCGTACTTGGTTATTTATTTTCTTAAAAAAAGCATATTCGAATTGTTTTCTTTAATACATTTCAAGTCTACATGATGCGAAAGGATATGTCACATTAATGTCTCCAATAAGTTTGATTGCTTCTGATTTAAATTGAGAATTTTGATTTTATTGAGCATGAAAATAGGCATGCAAAAATGGTACTAGAAATACTTTGCTTGGTTCTCTAAATATTGATACCAAGAAAGAGGCATGATTTTTTCATCATTAATATGTCTAAGGTCATGACATACCTCATGTGAGAAGTCTATCCATTGTTCTTTTCGAGTTTTCTGGGAATCTAAGGCATGGTATACATACATAAACAAAGAATAAAAAGCTGTAAGTGCTCTTTATCTGTTCATTTGTCTAAAATCCATATTCAAATGAACTGTTGCTTTTTGACTTCATCGAATAATGTTACTAGGTAACCCTCTCCTGCTACACAAGCACTGCACTATGAACAATTCCATTAATTTTGCCTTGGTTCTGTATTAACCTATAGCCCTATAGTTACCTGTATCAATGCTCTTGATTTCAGCAAAAGCCCCTAGCTTATTAATCGAAAACCATTTTCCAACCATGAAAAACTCCCCTCTATTTCATCTGTCTACCTTTAGGGGAGCATATCATAACGCGGAGATCATTTTATAACAAAAAATTATTTATATCCGTCCAGCCGATAGCAATGGCTTTGAAATCATCTTCACCGATTTGTATTTGTTTTGTTGTGCTTTGTCTTCCACCTAATTTTTCATAAAAATTTATCGATGGATTACCGGCTAAAACCCATACCATTAATGATTTTATGTTTTTCTTTACAAGCTCCTCTACAATCGCCTTCATTAGTCGAGAGCCGATTCCTTTTCTCTGATACTGTAACAACAGATAAAGTGCCGAAACTTCACCCTTATATTTGCTTAGATGATCGCGGTTTGGACCTCCGGAAGCAAAGCCTATCATTTTGCCGTCGGTTTCTTCTGCAACATAGACAATATCTTGGTGTTGAGAATCTCTTAATGAAGTTCTCCAAAGTTCTGCCTGATGTTTGACAGAGGGCCTAGATAACATGTCATCAGGCAATATTCCTCGATATATCTAACTTTCCACATGAACATTGGCAATTGAAACAGCGTCTGATGCCTTGGCTTTTCTTATTAAGACCATGTTTCCTCCCCCTTCTAATGTTAAAGCTGTTCATTCAAGATTGAAACCTCATTCGTTTTTTCTTTCCAAACCATTGTTAGACTCAAGCCGACAATCATAATGATACCTGCAAAGAGGAAAGGGTAATGAATGTTAAGATCAAACAGAATACCTCCCAGAGCCGGACCAAAAATATTCCCTAAGCTGGTGTAAGTGGAGTTCATGCCTGCTACGAAACCCTGTTGATTGCCGGCAACTTTGGATAAAAACGTTGTTAAGGCCGGGCGCAGCAAATCAAACGCCAGAAAAATAAAACAAGTCACAATCAAAACGGCTAAAAACCCTGACATAACAGTAGACACGAAAGCTAAGACCGCACCGGTGATTAAGCAAAGCTGAATCACCCTTTTCTCTCCAAGTTTGTTGACCAATTTCCCGAATAATAAAACTTGAATAATGACGGCAACGCTCGAACTAATCGTAATAATGGTAGCGATATCTTTTGGCGTGAAGCCGAATTTATGATCAGAAAACAAGCTGAATACCGTTTCATAGGCTGATAAGCCAAAAGCCAGTACAAAGACGATCATAAATGCAATGAAATAGACTGGATGAATTGATTTTTTTAAGTCTTTGAAGAAATGAAGTTCCTTTGTATTTGACAACAGTTGTTCGCGTTCTTTTTTTGGCAATGACTCTTTTAATATAAAAACGGAAGAGATAGCAGCCAAGAATGCTAAAGCAGCAGCGAAAAAGAACGGCATGCGAATGCCATAGCTGGAAATAAACCCTCCAGCCCCAGGCCCAATGATAAAGCCGGTGCTAATTGCTGCAGAAACATACCCCATAGCCTTTGACCTTTCCTCTAGAGTTGTCATATCAGCTACGTACGCCGTTACGGCCGGCATGATAAAAGCAGCGCTTATACCGCCTAATATCCTTGATAAATAAAAAAATTGAACATGGGTTCCTAAGCCGAAAATTAACTCTGAAATACTAAAGATCAGTAATCCGAGGACAATCATTTTTTTTCTCCCGAAAAGGTCAACCCATCTTCCTGCAAAAGGTGATATCATTAACTGGGAAATTGCAAAAACGGCAACAAGATAACCCATAGTGCTGCCGGATAAATTCATAGTATTTATAAAAGTAGGCATAACCGGAATAATTAAACCGATGCCAAGAAATGCTATGAAAATGTTGCTTAACAATATGATGAATACTGTTTTTTGTTCTTTAATTGATTTTTTCATCTAAAAAGTCCTCCTTAACCGAGTTGGAACCATTTTATCTATCGTTTTCTTTGTAGATCGAGGTTTTTTCAAGTACAATAAAATCATAAAGTATATGGTTACCGTACAGTCAAGGAGATTATTATGAGCGAAGATTTAAAAAAGTATTTCACTACAGGTGAGTTTGCCAAACTATGCCGCATAAAAAAACAAACTCTGTTTCACTATGACGAGATTGGTCTATTTTCTCCAGAAATAAAACAACAGAATGGTTATCGATATTATTCCTATAATCAGTTTGAACTTTTTCAGGTGATCAATTTGTTTAAAGAGGTTGGTGTACCATTAAAAGAAATCAAGTCCCTCTTAAAAGACCAAACACCGGACAGGATCGTTCCGCTTCTCAAAGAAAAGTCAGCTGAAATTGACAACAAAATTAAAAAACTCAAGCACTTGCAAAAGATCATCCAGACGAAAGTAGCCTTAACTGAACAAGCGTTAGAAACTGATTTCTCATCAGTTTCCTTTCAGTATTTATTAAATGAAGAAAAATTCATGATAAGCAAAAATACATTAGATTTACCGGAACGAAAATACATTGCAGCCATTTCAGAACTCATTCACTATGCAGAGTCTCATGAATTAGATGAAGGATATCCTGTCGGCGGGATCTTCGCACGGGAACAAATGCTTAAAAAAGACTTCTACAATTACAATCACTTTTATATAAAAGTAAAAGAAGGAATAAATAAGATAAACTATCATGTGCGACCAAAAGGTTTGTATGCCGTCGGATACCAAAAGGATGAAGATGTTGAAGCTACCTACAATAGACTGATTCAATTTATTAAACAGACTGGGATGCAGATAGGTGAGTATGCATATGAGGAATATATGCTTGATGAGGTGATGGTCGATAGATCAGAAAATCAGATAACCAAAATCCTCCTCCAAGTTAAAGAGATGTAACGTGAATTTTAAAAATATCACACTGTATTGAGGTAACATTATAGATAGAAAACCTCTAGTAGAATCAGACTCACGATATCCTCAAATCGGCAAACGAAAAAGTCATCGTTTTTGACCTTGATTTAAAGGAATAGAAATTCAGCAGAAACCGCGAAGAAGCTCTTATGTATTGACCTCTCCCCTCAAGCCTCTAAAAAAGGGGCTGTCCTGAAAGTCGTGTGGATGAATAAAAATTGGGGAATTTGCTCGCTTTCCGCGGGCGATCCGCGAGCCTCCTCGGAGCTCGTTCCTTGCTCCTGCGGGGTCTCGCCTAGCTCGCTGTTTCCGCAGGAGTCTCGCAATTCCCCCCTGATTTATGTTGAAAAAGGACTTTTTAGACAGCTCCAGGCCATCTTTAAAACTCAATTTTAATTTTTTGATGAGCACTGATTTTTTTATGGTTTTTGTTAAAAACGTCGCTCGTTGTGATCTCAATCCACTTTATATCCTTCGTTTTCTTGCTGCCCTCTGTTTCTTTGTGATGCGCATGTCCGGTTGCTGCGTTCACAATAAAGCCAAGATTTCCGGCTTTTGCAGCACTTCCTTTTAATTCTCCATTTAACTCTTCAAGGTAAATATCTTTTTTCCAATCAAAGGTTTCACCAGTGTTTGTTTTCAGCAATGCAATTGGTGCAAAACTTACTTTCTCAGAAGACTTGTTTTTAATTTCAACGAAAACCTTAACAAAATCAAACTCTTCATCATGTGTTAACACATGAAAATAATCAATCATGCTGTAGTCCGGGCGTAGGTGAATCAACTTCATTTTTCTGACGGTTAATTCAATTGGTCCTATATCATATGTTTTGTTAACGTTTTTTATATCTTTTAAAACGGCTTCCCCTTTGTCATCGGCAAATGTTTGATTGACCTCTTGTAATGACCTATCATCTGTCACCTGTGGATTAGGCTGGTATTGATTTTGTTTACTGTTTACTTGAGTTGAAGCATTCTGCGTTTTGGTTTCTGCTGTCTGGCCGCCTCCTGTATTGTTATTGCTAGTGTTTGATGAGCAGCCGGTCATTATCATGATTGAAAATAAGATGAAGAAAGTCTTTCTCATCTTGATCCCCTCCATTCCAAAAAGAGAGCCCGTTACTTCATACAAGCAACGGGATACCTTGTATTCTCTTACTTATCTTTAATCTTAATTTTGTAATGTAAGGCCTTGAAAACATTTTTTGCGATTTCAGTATTATCGATTTGTCCGGCAAATGGCTCACTTGACGGTCCGTATGCATATACAGGAACATCTTCCCCTGTATGTCCGCCCGTTGTCCAACCTGTGTGAGAGCGTTTATTAAAAATATCTTCAATTGCATTGTCGATGTCTTTTACTTTCTTCGATTTGGCTGCTTCTTCAACTGAGTGAATTTCTGCTGCTGTTAAGGCTAACTTCTTTTGGTTAATATATTTCTTTAATGTTTTTTTAACATCTGCACCACCGGCGATTTTTTCTGCCATAAAGTCAGGCGTACGCTTTGCTGCTTTAATCGGTTCACCAAACCAGTTGTAAATGCCGTCTGAACCAATAGAGAATCCGCCAGTTGAATGGTCAGCGGTTGCGACAACTAGCGTATGCTTGTCTTTTTTTGCAAACTTAATCGCTGCCTTAAAGGCTTGTTCGAAGTCATCCATTTCACTCATTGCGCCGACAATATCATTATCATGTCCAGCCCAATCAATTTGGCTTCCTTCAACCATGAGGAAGAATCCGTCTTTATCCTTGCTTAATTTTTTAATGGCTGTGTTTGTCATATCTTTTAAAGAAGGCGTATCTTTTGTACGGTCTATTTTTTTAGGCAGGCCGCCGTCTGCAAATAGGCCGAGCATTTTGCCTTTTTTGTTTTTCAGCATGTCCTTACGGTTATCTACATAGCTGTATCCCGCTTTTTTGAATTCCTTGATCAAATTGCGATCCTTACGGTCAAAATTACTTTTTCCTCCGCCTAGAAGGACATCAATTTTATGCTTGCCTTTTACCATTTCATCAAAATAATCATCGGCAATCGAGTTCATATTTTTTCGGCTGTGGTCATGTGAACCGAAAGAGGCCGGAGTGGCGTGGGTAATTTCTGAAGTGGCCACAAGTCCAGTTGATTTCCCTTTTTCTTTGGCAGCTTCCAGGACTGTTTTAGCCTCTGATCCGTCATTATCTACCGCAATTGCATTATTGTATGTTTTAATTCCTGCAGACATGGCCGTTGCAGCAGCTGCAGAATCCGTCACATTTTGCTCAGGATCGTCTGGGTAAGTCGTTTGCTGACCGACAAGATATCGATCAAAAGCCGTAGGTTTCACCTTTGTCTTTTTATTGTTCTTGAAGTATCGATAAGCAGACGTATATGACACACCCATACCATCACCAATCAAAACGATGACATTTTTAATTTCGTGTTGGTTCCCCTTTTTCTTTTCTTTGGCGCTGGCTTCAGGCACACTAGCACTGGCTAAGCTGCTGAACACAATCGATGATAAAACTGCGATAGGTAATAGCTTCTTTGAAAATTTCTTCAACTAGATAACCTCCTCAAAATATATGAATCTCAAGTGACATCCTCATTATATTTTTAAAGTGTTAAGCTAGTGTTAATCGATTTTAAAGATTGGATTTACATGACGGAGAAGTCCGGACAACTTTATGAAAGGGATGGGGAAATTTAGCTGTATCGATGTTGTTAAATCGGCAAAGGTCCAGCTCCGGTACAGAGCTAAAAAAGGTATTCTCGATGGAAGAAAAGGGAATATTCAGATTTTACTTGACCGTGAAATCGCATAGGAGCTTTATGTCCCGAATTAAGAAGTATGCATATGTAGGAAGAGGGCTAAAAGTTCGGCATTTTCTCACATAACTTCACTAAGTTTGCGCTTGATGAAAGGATCGTTAAGCTTCCATATTGACTACATGGACGTTTTCTTGTTTTATCAATAGTTTGTATGTAGTTAGATAACCAATATATGGAATTAGAAGTTTTAGAGAGTCATTTTATATTATTTATTCCTCCATCACTAATAAAATCCCGAATTTCCATATTCAAAAAGACATCTGCCAAAATTCTATTGATCTCTGTACTTCTTCTGGTTTCAGCAACATCCTTTTACTATTCATCTTCTCCTTGTTTTAAAGCAATTTCATTCAAAATCTTATACTTAGTGAAAGTCTAGCATATAAGTTTTTCCGCTTTGACCAGGTGTTAAAAGATGCCTCAAAAATTAGCTCATTTTGTTGTCATTCAATTTCAGGAAGTCTTTCTTAAACATCCGCCTCTGCAATTATGTATTGTTAACCTTATGTAATAAACATGCAAAAGAGAAACATTTTCTGATGGCGGTAATAATGGATTACTTGGTGATAGTACAAGCTCATTTATTAACAAAAAGCTAAAAGAAGGGGTGAGAAAACTCGATCCCTCTTCTCCCCCTTCAGATTAGAATGCTTTAAGAAATCCTATCCAGACTGTTTAATTTACGTTTTTTATTTGCACAACTTTTCTATAAGCCCGCGGTTGCGCTCTTTGAAAACCTCGTTATGTGATGACACGATCGCGCTCTTTCTGGCTTCGGGCTCAATAAAGCGCTTGGCACTGTTGACTGCATTTGCTGCATCTTGAAACGCTCCGGCGATCAGGTGCAGTTTCCCTTCGTAATGCAGGATATCTCCTGCCGCATACAGCCCGGGCACAGAAGTTTGGGAGTTGGCAGTACCCGCGATAAAATAGTCATCAACTCGGTTAATATCCAGTCGACTGTTCTCCAGCAATGATTTGTCCCGTTCATATCCGTGGTTAATCATGACCTCATCCACATGTAGCACCGTAACTTCACCGGTTTGAGAGTTTGTCAGCTCCACACATTCAATCATCTCATGATTATCCGATGCGATCAGCTTGGTAATCTCAGTATGGAAGAAGCAGCTTACCGAACTATTCAAAAGCTGTTTCACCTGAGATTCATGTCCGCTGAGTTCTTCTTTGCGGTAAGCGAGGTAGACCTTCTTCGCTACAGGTTCGAGCTCGTTTGCCCAATCAACAGCCGAATTTCCTCCACCTGAGATGATCACCGTTTTATCTTTAAAATACTGCAGTGACTTCACCGTATAATTCAGATTTGACACTTCAAAACGCTCTGCCCCTTCAATCTGAAGCTTTTGTGGATTGAGGATACCGCCGCCCACAGCAGCGATAACCGTCCTAGACAGATGCACGCCCGAGGTAGTCGTATGTAATTCGAACAGCCCTTCTTGATTGCGAGCGATCGACTCTACTTTCTCATTTAGCAGCACTTCAGGATGAAATGTTAATCCTTGCTCTACCATCTGTTCAATTAGCTTGGCTCCCGGAATCGGCGTTTGCCCCCCGATATCCCAAATCATTTTTTCCGGATAAACATGAACCTTTCCTCCCAACATCGGCTGATATTCAATAATCTTTGTTTTCATACCCCTCAGCCCGCTGTAGAAAGCGGAATATAATCCCGCCGGTCCTCCGCCGATAACAGTCACATCATACACTTCATTCCTACCCATATCTCTTCACTCCTCATATATATCATGATCAAAAACATCGTTGTAAATGATTATCATTATCATTTAGTGTACTTTGATTTCTTCTCTTTTACAATCAATTTTAGAAATTATCTTTCGGTAAGTTTGCTTGTCAGAGATAAACAGTCTGGGAACACTGAAATCACAATATAATCAGGCGGTAACCGGTATGATCTGTCTTGGAAAACGTTATGAACATTGTGATTGATAAGGAGGATTTCTCAAAATTTCATTATTTTTTTTTTTCACAAATAGCTTTCTATCAGTCTCTTCATCCATTAACATTAATTTCATTACCATTTTTGTCATTGTTACCTCAAACATCCACTGTTGTCCATTTCAATTTGATATTTAAAACATAAACTAAATTATCTCCTCTGTTACCATGTTTTTACCTCCAAGGGCACTCAAATTTGGGTGCCCTATTAAAAAATTGGGGAGAAACTGTCCAACCATTTTTATGGAATTATCATAAACTATATAAGCTCCTAAAAAGAGGAGGTGGATTGAATGAGTGGAGGATATGGCGCAGGTTTTGCACTAATTGTTGTCCTGTTTATCCTTTTAATCATCGTTGGTACTTCTTACGTCGGTGGTTTTGGTGGTGGTTTCTACTAATTGGTTAAAGGCAGACTACTTTAGTAGTCTGTCTTTTCATATTTTTGTGTCATATTTAAAATCTATTCAATACTGAATCAACATTGGAACAATCAATCACGAGTTCAAGAATAAAATGACAACACCTAACAATTGCGCGAGTCATGACTTTAGACCTGTCCGCCTGTTGAACTTTTCTAAGATCATTAGTTGTCAATGATCAGCATCTTATTTCGCAGCTGCTGCATTTCTGATAGTGTATCATCTGTATCAAGCCAGCCGTAAAACCTCGATACATTTTCAAGACGACTCTGTCTCAAACAATAACGGAAAATGTAAAACTAAGAAAGGAAAATTTCTTTTCGTGTCGAAAAACTAGAAAGTATGCTACCTTCGTCCACAATTTGGCTAATAAGAGGTGAAATATGAAACATTTTATTGGTGCTACATTAAATGGGTTGAAAAAACGATTGAATGAAAAGAATGAAATCACTCTTTTCTGCACTGAGGGAGATTCATGTGAGACCGTATGCAGTTTTCATGAACCTGCTTCAGATAAAGAAATACGAGATTTTGAAGAAATAGCTTCAGTCAAATTACCGTCAGACTATAAAGCGTTTTTAAAGCTGCACAATGGAGCCGATATATTTGATTTGCTGTCTGAGGGTTCTAATATTGGTGGAGGTCTTCACTTATTTAATCTGAATCAAGTAAATCATGATCTACACGAGTTAACACATCTTGAAGAGGAATATATTCCTATTGCCCATTTACTCGAAGGAAGCCACCTACTCATTGACCAACGTATTTTAAAAAAGGAACGAAGAAACTATCTTGTCTTATTCAGCGGAATAGATTATGAACCTTTAAACTTGAATTTCGAACTTTTTATGGACAGATATATCTTATCTCAGGGTCAGAACTTTTGGGAATGGCCTATTTATACAGCGGAAAACTATTACGACCTTTGTCAAAATCATTTTTAATGTCCTGTTAAAGTGAATGTGAGGATAGTTTAACTTACATCAAAGAAGCGGCAGTCTAATAATAAATGTAGCCGAAGGAATATGAAAACACGCTATGTCTCACTCACTTTAAGCGTATTCAAATCGTATTATCGTCATAGCCTACTTCAAAAACCCAAGTCCATTTTCCTTTATTGAATCATAAATTCGATTCAAAGTGATCAGGTCGGTTGTTTCAACTAAGCGATGTTGAAATTGTTCCTAATTTTACATTAGGTCACCCTTTTCACCATTTATCATCAAATCTATTTTAGTTATCATATACAAGTCTATCACCTTTTGTTTACTGGACAAGTCCGATAGCTGGGTTGATCTTAGAGCTTATTTTTCCACGGAAGTGACGTGAATGTCTATGGGTACTTCATTCCTCAACAATGCTCTCATAATATTTCTTCATACATTGATTTGATTCCCAGTACTTGTTTCCATTTGCGGACAATATCCGATCAAGCCAGATTTCAAAACTAGACCCTAAAGCTTCAGCTTCGTTCATATCGTCTAGCCCATCTTTATAATACATATAATCTAAACCTTTATGATATTTATTGGTGTCAATGATATAATGCCCAGCATCATGATACCCAATCAATATATAACCTTTTGGGAGATCTTGAATTTCATTATATGTTAAAACATCTTTTATGCTCAGGACTTCAATGCCATCTATAAATTCTATTCCATTGTGTAAACCAAGAAACACTTTATAGTCTTTCGGAAGCTTCACATTTAAAGCCTTTTCTAAATCATCAATTTGTTTATCAGTGGCTGGATCATTAAAATAGAAGTATGGATCTTCCAAGACATCTCCACCTTGTATAAGCATAGGGAAGGTTCCGTACTTTGAAACTGTTTTTTTTAGACATGCTATTGTCATCTTAACCAGTTTACCTTCTTTCATTGCCCTCTTCTCCTTTATGTATGTACTTACACACTTTTTAATCGCTCATCTAAACAACTAGCATTCTTTCTCTGTTTATTGCAAAATTGTTTTCTACCCGTACTAACATGAGACTAAAGTGCGAAGATCCCTGAATATAACCAAAGTATATTAAATGAAAATTCAGAAAACAAGACCAGAAACTTTCTTTAGGATGTTCGTTGGATACATACAAAACCAAGACAACAGCTTCGGAATTTATGAGACTTCCCTTCAGAAACTTCAGCACACTCTTGGCAGAACCACTACCACAAGCATCTTCACAATTCCATGTCCCATTTTACCTAAAGTCTTTTTCTTAACATGCACATGATAGTTTCTAAACCTGTGGTCGTTTGAAAAGCATTTAGCCAACCAAGGTAACTGATATTGGTTATTTGGATTATACCTCATCTAATTGACTAAATTTTTTCACTTAAATTAGCAGCAAACTGAAAGAAGCCTCGACCATATCCAAAGATTGAACATGAGCATAGGTTGCTCCCCTATCCTGGGATGGGCGGGAGTGTATTGCGGATTTAAAGGAATCTTGAAAAGTATGTATTAGCAATCAAGGTTAGTTAATTTAATTAATAATACTTACGACTATTCAGTCTATAAAATCGCTTTCTTTAATGTTGTAATGAGTTTTTAATTGAGTCAATACAGAATCCGTATCAATATAGATTTCAAAATATGAGAAGTCAAATGCTCTTAATTCTATTTGAGCTAAGCAATGTTGAATAAATAAACCTTCTTCAGTTTCAGGTAGAAATTCTTGATTCCATTTAACCACATGACCTTTTGGAATTCCAATAAAAACTCCTTTTTCAAATTGGTGCACTTGTCTTACTGCGTTAATTAAATCTTCTGTTGCTGAAAAAAAACTATAGGGTTCTGATTGATTCTTAGGAAATAATACTGATAATCCTACTTCCGTGGAGCCGAAAACATCAAATACATACCAATCCAATTTTTCTTCAACTTCTTTTAGACACAAAAGAAGTTCAGCCATTTGTTTCCCTAGACAAATTATTTCACTTGATTCGTGAAAATGCTTGTCGTCCAATCTAACTATATACTTTGGTTTTCTATGGTGAATATTTTCAGTCATGCAACCACCTCCTGGCTATTCTAATGCTTTTCCTTTCTTTTTAAAACTCCAAGAACTATCTTTAAGTTCAGCATCATGAACATGGGGATTTACATGATCAGGCCAATCTATCCTATTACTGGTTCCCCTTTATCCTGCTTAAAACAAAAATTTGACTCATTATTTTTAAATAGAAGTCTTCTAATCCTATAACTTAAAAATTATCCCCATAAGAGAATAGATAATTACAGTTGAAAAGAGAATCGTCATATGGAACAAGGAAAAAATAAACATTGATTTTGCCCATTTTTCAGCATTCATTTTTTTGTAACCCAAAAGACTTAACATAAGCCATAAAACCCCTAATAAAAGTGCTACTAACATAAGACCAATACTTAATGAACCAAATAGAACGCTTATAGCAACCAATACAACTAAATAAATATTTGTTTGTATGTATGTTCTCTTTATCCCTTTGACAACAGGAAGCATAGGAACTTTTGCAGCTTTGTATTCCTCATGTTTTCGAATAGCTATCGCATAAAAATGTGGCATTTGCCAAATGACTGCAATCACAAAAAGTCCAATAATAGCAGGATGGGTGATGTCTGGAAAAATAGCAGCCCATCCTAGAAGAGGTGGCATTGCTCCAGAAATACTACCGATTTCTGTATTGTAAACCGTTTTTCTCTTACTCAACATTGTATACGGGACAATATAAAAAAATAATCCTAGGAACCCTAGGAATGCTGCTAAAGATGATGCAAATGCAAGAATTATTATTCCAAAGGTAGACATAAAGATACCAAGCCATAATACTGTTCGGGGCTTTATTTCTCCTGTCACTGTAGGTCTGTTTTTAGTTCTCTCCATAATAGAATCAATATCACGATCATACAAGTTGTTAAAAGCTCCTGCAGCACCCATTACTAATACCGAACCGATTAATGCATATATTATTTCCGAAGTTTTTTCAAACAAGCTAAAATGATATGTATATAAAGCTAAAGTCAATCCAGCAAACATAGGAATTAAATTTGATTTTATAATCCCGATTTTAATAGTTTGTGCCAAAATTTTTGTTAGAGCCTGTTTCGGCATTGTATTGTTTTCTTCCCTTCATATTATTATTCTCATTCTTCCTATAAAAGAGTTTTTCGAATTTCTAAAATTTAAAAATGACAAAACTATAATAATCGTTAAAATAATTTATATGTGGTAGATGAAAATTTATGAATGATCAACTCGGGGGATACATCATGTTGTATATAATTGGTATGTTAATTCTAACTGGTAAGATTGTCAAGAGATGCTGATTGGTTAAAGACTCGATCAGAAATAAATGAAAAACCGAGTTGATACTAATTTGTTTAACTATGTAAAATATTGATAGGTTAAATGAATTAGTATTTTATATTTTTTGTAGATAAAAGTACAGAGTTCTGCAGGAAATTCGTGCAGAGTACATCTGCATAAAAAAGGCTTGCGAAGCTCTAAAATATCATCTAATACTTTGAATCGTTAGGAATTCATGTATCTTCGTCTTGTTAAATAAAGACCTATTTAATTTTCCATCCAGTTAAATCCAAAAAAAGTGAGCAAACTATATGATAGTTCGGCTTCAACTAATCCTATCTATAGCTGTGTCGAACCGGAATCGAGAGACCTCCAATCATTCTTTATGATGATCTGGAAACCAGAGCTGGAGAAATACCAATACCAGCATGTTGTATTTCTTTTAAAAAGCTATCCAAATCATAACTCAAGTTTTGACGCTTACAACCAAAGACATAACAAATCCAACTTTGATTTAACAGGTTAAACAAAAAATAAACGATCATCCCCTTACAATTTTTTCCCAAACTGAAAGTAAGTTATTTTTCTCAGCTGCTGTATAGTCAGTGTCTAATTGAAATACACACTTTTCATTCGCGTGTCTTGGTATTACATGAAAGTGCAGGTGTCTAATGCCTTGTTGAGCAAAATGCCCATTATCCGATAGTATAGTGTAATCTTCACAGAGACCTGAGTTAATTAGTATTTGAGGAACCTTTATTAAAGAATCCATTATAGCATAAGATAGAGAAGGATCGTTTAGATGATCAAGTCTTTCAATATGTTTATTTGGTATAATTAATGTATGCCCATATGCAATAGGATTTATATCAAGAAATGCTGTTATATAGTCATTTTTATATACTTCAAAACACGAAATTTTTTGATTAACTATTTCACAAAATATACATTTTCCCATTTCACAACTCATACTTTGTTAAGTCTCCCTTTCTTTCTGACATTCTTTTCGAAATATCATAAAAAATAAAACACCCAGACAAAATAAAAAGATAAAAGTAATTCAGAAATGATACCATAGAATATAAAGGTATAATATCATATAAAAAGCCTGTATTAATTGGCAACGATATTACTGACAATAACAAATATTGTAAGAACGGTATTATATCTTGTATTCTTTTGTATAATAAAGCAACCACAGCTTCCCTGCCAAGTGCACCATTAGCAGAAGCATCATGTGCCGCCTCCTTTCCTAATTTAATATACTGTTTATCGGAGACGACTGTAGGGTCATAAACTGTTTTGTTAAACTCAGTCGCTTTCCATCCTGTTATTTCTCCAGTTTTTCCATCAATAGATGGCACTTGATAACTTATCTTTTCAACTCCTGGCATGGACGGGTGTCGTTTATTATTTAATACATTGACTTCATTCTTATAAAATTCATCCTTGTTATGTGCCCGTCTCCTTGGAACAGAGGGATCAACATTTTTTATGTGGTTTTCTAAATTAGATGAAAATTTAACATCTCTCGCACCACTACCACGAGCAAACTTCATAATCCCATGGCCGATTTCACCTCAACGATAAGAATTATACAGATTTATCCACCGAATGATTGTATATCTCTTCAATTTTAGAACAGTTAAGAAAAGATCTGAATAGACCCTTAGGCCTTTCTTTTGTGAAGATCGCTTAATTAAGAATGGTGACGATATGGAGTTGCAAAGTTTAAGAGGTGGAGTTCTTTAGTGTAATGCATAATTCTCGGTTCTTTTATCATGCTCCATTAGAGAAACAGCAAGGATATTCTCAATCGTAAACGTCTTTGTTTGCCTGCTCTTTAAACAATAAGCCCGAATATAGCCTTTATTAATTTGACGAACAATGATTAATCTTTTTGAAAGTTGGCCATCTCTTCTCATATAGATCATATCTATAGCTGTTTTCTCTTTAATTGAAAGATTTAACATCAAATTCATGTGCTCCTCCTCCTTCTTACTCTATTTTACAGGAACACTCGTTCTGTTTCAATATGGATAGGAATGTTTGTTCGCGATATCTGTTTATCATGTTTTGTTGTGGATACCAAACTCATTGTTATTGAATGTTAAGCGAAGGGTTCTTTTTTTGGGATGAAGGTAAAAGATTGGTGGTCAAAAGCACGAAATATTCTGTCTACCTTTAGGGGAGTAGGTAGCCACGGGTTTCCCAAATCATTAAATTAGGATAGACACAGCCTTTTCAACTGTGTCCATATCCAATCGGTCCATATGTAAATCAAAACTTGTACATCCTACATTATTATAGGGTTAGGGCATCATTTAAGTGTAACAATAGTCAACAACAACTTAGAAGACCGGTGTTACCAGCCCTTTCATGCTCATTTGTTTTGTTTTTTTAGAAATGCCATCACCGCTTTTGTCATATCCCGCGCTTCTTTTGGTGCATCTGGAGAACCGAACATCTTATTTAAATCACTGTGAGATAAGTTTTTCACTTGATAAACAAAATCAGATCCTTTCACCTTGTTTAAAGTTCTGGCGAATTGATAGACAGAAGGATTTTCCCAGCGCGTAACCATAAAAGCCGGAGGCAAATTTGAGTTGTTCATATAGGTAAGCGGTGATGCTTCTGTCCACACCTTTTGATTGGTGCCAAACACCTTTTTGTAAGACGGAATCGCTTCAATGAATTGTTTCACATTCATAGGTCCATCTAATACAACAATCGAATGTAGTGATGCGGGTGCAAGACCAACACGATCTAAATATCTTGGATCTGTGGCAATTAAGCCTGTCAGATGCCCTCCGGCAGAATGCCCCATGACATTTATTTTTGTTTGATCCATTTGATAGTCATCTGCATGGTCCATCACCCATTTAATTGCCTTAGCAACATCATAGGCCATATCATTATACTGAGCATCTGGATGAAGTCGATAATTTACAGACACGAAAACATAACCGTTTTCTGTAAAAAACGCCGGCTTTGATGCAACATTGCTCTTATCTCCGCCTGTCCATCCCCCTCCATGAATGTAGATGAGAACAGGATGTTTTTCTTTGTTAGCCGTCTGCGGTGTATAAATATCTAATACTTGTTTGTCATCTTTTGCATAATGAATATTTTCCTTATCCTTATCCTTTTCTTTTTCCTTTTCGTTATCTGCAGTACATCCGAATAAACCTAGCAATATTGTAACTAATGCTGCCCATTTAATCATTCGTCTCAATTTAAAACACCTTTCTTCTTTAGCAATGTTGTATTAGAGTCCCGTCATCTATATTAAAAAACACGACATGTTTGTGCTCCCCAGCACCATTAAAAGAGATTTTGATAATGTCCTTAAATGGATTTTGGCAGTTTCAACAACATTCACTCCCCTTTCTCTTAACCTTAAAGCTATATCTTTCATTATACAACTACATCTATTCATTTTGAAAATGCTTGAGAACAGGAAAATAAGTCAATAAGAGAGAACGATTAAAATATTATGTATTCGTGATCACTCCAAACACACCATAACAAAATGTTCCTTATTATCTTTCTGTTATTTTTTCTATGAAACTTTAAAAATAGAAAGTAAGCATTAAGTTTTTAAATTTATATTTTAAATTGAATGGTAGTAAAAATATTCTGTAAGCAAATGAATCGATTGATTTCAACATTAAAGATTTCGAAATTTTTGTTAATGTTAACAGGGATATGGATGTATTGTGGCAACCTTTTGTTGCCAGGGCACTCTTTTACATGGACTAAAATCCAAGTTTTTGGGCACACAAAAATATACATACCTCATTTATCGACTTTCCAATTTACTATTATTCTAACCATTCCACTATTTTTACTCACTCTAATTGGCATAGGACGATTCATCTCTATATTAGAAACGATGCTGGCAAAGAAAACTCCATTTCATAGTGAAGTCGTTTCTATATTTAGAAAATTCAGCAAAATGATTTTATATTTCGGCTTTCTAAAGCTTGTTATCAGTATAATTGGCGGATTATTTAACCTATACCCAGAGAATCTTTATACAGAGGAAGTGGTTATCTTATTTTTTCCAGCCGATTATCTACTTGGTTCACTTATTATGATGGGAGTAGCCTATATTTTAAAGCTTGGGATCTCAATTAAATCAGAAAATGATATGTTTGTTTAAAAGGAGATTCTCATGAAAATAATCGTTCGATTAGACAAGGTAATGGCCGAACGGAAGATGTCATTACATGAAAGATCGAAAAAAGTTGGGGTAATAAAATATCGATGTTAAAAACAGGAAAGGCGAAAGGTGTAAGATTCAAAACTCTGTCCGCCATTTGCAAAGCCTTAAATTGTCAGCCTAGAGATATTTTAGAGTATAGTGAGGAAGAAGAATAGCCTGCCTTGGAAACTCGCAAACAAACGTTTTAAAAGGGGCGAGACGAGAATGAGATACCGCCCCCTTTTTGCCATCATTATATGTCTGGAAAGCTAAAGTCAGCCGACAACTAAATGACAAGTATAATGAAAGGTTCTGTACTAAACTCAACACTTGTAAGAGAGTTTAAATTATTCTTGTTTCATCATTGCTTCTTTTGGTACACCGAAAAAGTATGTTGTGAAAAATCCACCAAAATAACCTACAATTAGACCCATGATATATTTCCAGATTCCACCTTGAATAAGTGGAATTAAAGCCACACCAGACGGTCCGATTGCCATTGCCCCAACTTGGCCAAATAATCCAATTGCTGCTCCGCCAATACCGCCACCGATACAGGCTGTTATAAATGGACGACCTAAAGGCAAAGTGACCCCATAAATCAATGGTTCACCAATTCCAAGAATACCTACAGGAAGTGCACCTTTGATCATATTTGTTAAAGATTTATTTTTTCGGCAGCGTATCCATAAGGCAATAGCCGCTCCAACTTGTCCTGCACCTGCCATTGCAAGGATTGGAAGCAATTGTGTCATTCCTGATGTATGAATCATCTCCATGTGGATGGGGATTAATACTTGGTGTAATCCTAACATTACAAGCGGTAAAAATGTTGCGCCAAGTACAAATCCGGCAAAGACACCGCCGCGCGCTAGCACCCATTCAATTGAACCAATTAAATGATGTGAAACAAATCCGGCAAAAGGCATAATCAAGAAAATGGTGATTAAACCTGCAATAAGTAATACAATAGTAGGTGTCACAATAATATCAATTGCGTCAGGAATCACTTTACGTAATTGTTTTTCTAACAGTGCTAAAATCCAGACCGCTAATAATACCCCGATTACTCCCCCTTGCCCGTTCATTAATGGTTGTCCAGTAAAGATATTTTGAATAGGAGCCTCTGGCGTCATCCCTGTTAAAAGTGTTGTTCCACCAATGACTCCACCGAGTGCTGGTGTCGCACCAAACTCTTTTGCTGCATAAATCCCTACATAAATAACCAAATAGAAGAAAATTGCATTTTTAATAACAGATAATATGGTTACGTACTGATTCCAAGTATCTCCGTCTAAATGACCTGCAGTAATATTATTTGATAAAATAGACCCGATACCAGCGATCAATCCTGCCCCAACAAATGCGGGAATAAGCGGAATGAAAATGTTTCCAATTTTTCTTAAGATATTTTTTAGTGGTGTGTTGTTCTTTTTCTTTAATTCTGCTTTCATATCAGCCCCTTTTTCTTGCAACTTTTCTGCAGAAAGAGTTACGGATTGACTAGTTGTCCCTTTCCCTTCTGCCAATATAAGACCTACTTGCTCAGCTACCTTTGTCACAACACCCGGTCCAAGGATGATTTGATATGTTTCATGATCAACTACCCCAAGAACTCCATCGATTTTTTTTAAAGTTTCTTCATTTATTAAATGACGATTTACCGGAGTTAAGCGAAGACGTGTCATGCAGTTTGTGTATGACGCAATATTTTCCGCGCCACCAACCGCTTCCAATATTTGATGAGCTAAGTTTTTATATTTACTCATAACCTCTCCTCCTAAATAGTGTTTCTTTATTTTATGGCTCGGCGAACAAATCCTTGTGTTTCTGTTAATTTTTGAATCGCTTCTTCTTTCGTAAGACCTGCTAAAATCATCACAATTGCAATTTTTGGTTTGTTGTCAGCTTTTAATAAGTAACACTCTGCTGTTTCAGCATCACAAGATGTCGCTTCCATCACAATCCGTTTTGCCCGTTCTACTAGTTTTATATTTGTTAACTTCAAATCTACCATTAAATTCCCATACACTTTTCCAATGCCTATCATTGAAGCTGTTGAAAGCATGTTACATATTAATTTTTGTGATGTCCCTGATTTTAAACGTGTTGAGCCTGTTAATACTTCCGGTCCATTTACAACCTCAATTGAAATGTTCGCGATTTTTCCGATGACTGTATCTTTGTTGCAACAGACACCCACTGTTGACGCTCCTATTGAATTAGCATATTCTAAGCCACCGATTACATATGGTGTTCGCCCACTTGCTGCAAGACCGACGACAATATCCCGATCAGATAAATGAATGTTTTTCAAATCATCAACACCTAATTCTTGACGATCTTCAGCACCTTCTACTGCTTTAATAAACGCTTTTTCTCCGCCAGCAATTAATCCGATGACTTCTTCCGGGTTTGTCCCGAACGTTGGAGGACACTCAACAGCATCTAATAAACCAATACGACCACTCGTTCCAGCACCTATATAAATTAAACGCCCCCCTTTTTTTTTCGCGGCTATAATGGCTTCAACCGCTTTTGCAATTTGTTGCAACTGTTGTTTCACTGCTTTTGCAACTTTTTCATCCTCTTCATTCATAACTGTTAATACTTCGATTGTTGACATTTCGTCTACATTTAGCGTTTTTTCATTACGAGTTTCTGTTGTTAAATTCTCAAACATCATCATCACCCTTATTTTTTAAAATGAACGGCTTCTTTCAATCGATATACCCTAAAATTTAATAGACTTTATAGTCAAATGGGCCTTCATTGAAAGCGCTAACACCAGTATAGAATATTATACCACTAGTTGTCTATACCATTTAAAATAGTATCTCTCCATTTGGATTCTTTAAGTTTAAGATATGATTCAGATCATGAAGATAGAAGCAGCGATTGACGAACAATTTCAACTTAGTTTTAGAAGTATCATGAAAACAGGCTCATCCAAAACAAACTTTTTGAACAGGTATGAAGCATGACTAATATATTATTAGTGCCAACCGTTACCGCAGAAGGAGCGAAATCAATGGGAATTATCAGTGGAAAAGAATTTATTAACCGAATAAATCAGCTTCAAAATGACATTTGGTTTGATGGAAAACAAATCGAAGGCAATATTTCTGAACACTATGCATTTAAGGGTCTGCTTAAAACAAAGAGTTCTCTTTATGATTTACAAATGAACGAAAACTTGATGAATGAAATGACTTTTCTTCCCTCGGGAAAAACCGAGCCGATTGGCTTATCTTACTTACAGCCAAAAACAAAGGAAGATTTAATAAAACGAAGAACAATGATTGAACATTGGGCAAGACATACACATGGATTGATGGGAAGAAGCCCAGATTACATGAATACAGCCATTATGAGCTTTGCATCTTCGACCTCACTTTTAAATAATCGGGAAAATTGCTTTCCAGAACACATTCGTGCACTGTACGATCAAGCGATGAAGGAAGACCTTTCATTTACCCATACATTTATTACACCACAGTTAAATCGATCACAAATCAATTTGATGCAAACGGAACAGCCAATATCTGCAAAAGTTATTGAGAAAAATAAACAAGGCATCGTTATTCAAGGAGCCCGTCTTCTTGCTACTCAAGGCGGCTTAACAGATGAAATTTTAATTTTTTCAGCCCCAAGATTTTATCTGAATCAGGATGAAGCTTTTGCTTTTTCAATCCCCTCTAATACGAAAGGTGTAAAATTCATTTGTAGGGAATCGTTTGTTTCAAGTGAATCTACCTTTAATCACCCCCTTGCTTCAAGGTATGAAGAAATGGATTCCATTGTTGTCTTTGATCATGTATTAGTTCCATGGGAAAGGGTATTTTTTTATGATCATGTAGAGGCTGCCAATGACTTTGTCGTCCAAAGTTCTTTTCATGCATTCACAATTCATCAAGTTGTCACAAGACAAATTGTCAAAACCGAATTTCTTTTAGGAATTGCTCAACTTCTTGTTGATACGATTAATGTGTCTGAATACCAACATATCCAAGAGAAACTGTCAGAAATTATCATCGGCCTTGAAACAATTAAAGCACTTTTGGAAAAGGCAGAAAATGATGCAACTCTAGATGAATGGGGCTATATGCGGCCAAGTTTGATTCCTCTTAAAGTGATAAGTACAGTCTTTCCCAAAATATATCCCCGTTTTACAGAGATCATCCAATTAATCGGTGCTAGTGGAATTGTTACATTACCAACCGAAAACGCTTTTCATTCCGATCTTAAGGAGGATCTTAACCATTATCTCCAAGGAACCAAGACAAGTGGCGTAGATCGAGTGAAAATTTTCCGCTTAGCATGGGATCTCACAATGAGCTCTTTCGGTACAAGGCAAACTCAATATGAACGGTATTTCTTTGGAGATCCCATTCGTTTGGCAAGCCGACTATATGACTCCTATCCAACAGATAAACAAGTTAAGACTGTTCAGGAATTTTTAAATATAGAGAAATAAACTTAGTAGACCCAAAACACAAAAGCCCTTTTTGGATCATTAACAATCTAAAAATGGGCTGGAATCTTTTTATCTGCCTGTGCAAAAACGTTTTCAAATTACTGTACAAAATAAAACCAACAAAAGAGACTTGAACACAGACCAGCTCTCAATATTACATACTCTTGACAGTGTGTCTATAAAACTGAAATGAACCAATCTGGCATACATTGTCTGAATATCATAAAAGTGTTACATGCCCTATATGCACACAAATACCTAAAATTTGTTTGTTTTTCTCACTCTACTTTAAATTATAAGCAAATTTCCATCTTATTAAAGAAAATCAAATGGACGTATGCGAGCAACAGGGTGGAATAAATCCCCTTACGTTAATAATGGACATTGAGTCATGCGAAAAGAAATAGCTGATTTGTAGTTTTTTCATAAGAAAAAAATGTTAATTCCAGCACGACACAACAAAAAAATGAAACCGCTGTCCATGAAGTTGGTCATTCAATCGGTTTAGATCACGAAAATAAAAATAAATCAATTATGCAATCGAAAAGATTCTTAAACGATAATAGATCAAGGTGGAAAGGCAAATGAAATATTTGTTGCCTATTATTCTTTTCACTACTTTTCTTCTCCTACCAAAATATATTGGTGTTAAAGACTTAACAGAGCTAGAAAATCGATCTGAATTCATTAAAATTGGATGAAAAATCTATAATTGAACCGATAGCTAATGAAGACAAACAGGTTGAAGGACTGCCCAGTGATTTTTATACAGAATCTAAGGTAAAAATAAAAAAGATACATATGAACAAAAAATCCTTTAATATCATGGAAGGAAACTCATTAATGATGAAAGAGCCAGCAACAATTGAAAGAGCTATTAATGGAAAACAATCCTATTATTCATTAGAAAATGATGAGCTAATGAAACAATCTACTCTTTTTAAGAGAAAGTAAACTAATATGTATGTGTTAATCGGGCATCATTACGGGAAGTACCTTTATAATACCAAAGAATGAAAAGCAATTATTGCTAAACATAAGAATGATATAGAGAATGATTCTAAAATAGCACAAGAAGCAAGAAAGACATATAAAACACGAAAGTTTTCAAAAAAGTCACAAATGCGTCAATCATACAAAATGAGAAAAAAGCGCTGAATAGAGAGGGGAAAATAGACCAAAGCTAAGATATATTGGTTAAACAAGAGGCTTGGTGTGATTAAATAAATCTAGCCTCTATTTCCTATTTGGTGTTATAATCAATTTTATACATAAAATTAGTGAGAGCCTAGTGTCTAAAATGAGCTAAAAAACTAACAAATTTTCTATGGAGGCATATTCGAAGTGACAGACGATCATACTCAAAATCAAGAACAAAAATTACAGCGAGGTCTTAAAAACAGACACGTACAGTTAATTGCTATTGGTGGTGCTATTGGGACAGGATTATTTCTCGGATCGGGAAAATCGATCCATTTAGCAGGACCATCTATTTTATTTGCTTACATGATTACTGGGGTTATTTGCTTTTTAATTATGCGCTCATTAGGTGAATTGCTCTTAACTAATTTGGAATACCACTCTTTCGTTGACTTTGTCAGCGATTATTTAGGTGGTATGGCTGGGTTTATCACAGGATGGACATATTGGTTTTGCTGGATTTCGATTGCGATGGCTGACTTGACAGCAGTTGGTCTTTATACTCAGTATTGGTTTCCTCATGTACCGCAATGGATACCTGGTTTAATTGCCTTGGTTATTTTGTTATTAATGAACTTGGCAACTGTAAAACTGTTTGGAGAAATGGAATTTTGGTTTGCTTTAATTAAAGTTATTGCAATATTGGCGCTAATTATTATCGGGATTTTTATGATTATAAAAGGCTTTTCTACTGATTCTGGTACATCCAGTTTCACAAATCTTTGGAATCATGGCGGCATGTTTCCAAATGGTTTACATGGCTTTATTCTCTCTTTCCAGATGGTTGTCTTTGCCTTTGTTGGCATCGAACTCGTTGGACTTACAGCAGGTGAAACTGAAGATCCGGAAAGGGTCATTCCAAAAGCGATCAACAATATTCCTGTTCGGGTTTTGCTTTTTTATATCGGTGCTCTAGTTGTCATTATGAGTATCTATCCGTGGGATGCGATCAATCCGAGTGAAAGCCCGTTCGTTCAAGTTTTTGCTGCAGTGGGGATTATTGCCGCAGCAAGTATTATTAATTTTGTTGTGTTAACATCAGCCGCTTCAGCCTGTAACAGTGCTGTTTTTAGTACGAGCCGAATGGTCTACTCGCTTGCCAAAGATCAAAATGCACCTGCGGCAATGGCGAAACTGACTTCGCATAAAGTGCCGAGCAATGCTTTGTTCTTTTCAACTATCGTTATTTTAATCGGTGTTTGTCTAAACTATATTATGCCAGAAGCAGTCTTTACGCTTATTACAAGTATTTCTACCGTTTGTTTCATTTATATATGGGGAATTACTGTGATCTGCCATTTGAAATATCGGAAAACAAGACCAGATTTAGCGAAAGTGAATAAATTTAAGTTACCGTTTTATCCATTTTCCAACTATTTGATTCTTGCTTTCCTTGCATTTATTCTTGTTGTATTGGCACTGGCGGAAGATACTCGTGTTTCTTTATTTATAACTCCTGTATGGTTTATATTATTAGTTATCATTTACAAGATCAAAATAAAAAAACATGCATGACTTTCCTAAAAAAGGGGCTGTCCAGTAAGTCGATTTTTGACTATTGGACGCCTTTTTTCTTGCTCGCTTTCCACGGACGATCCGCGAGCCTGTTTCGCTGTTCCCGCGATCCCCTCTGATTCATCTTGATAAAGGACTTTTTAGACAGTTCTTTTTCTAAAGAATGCGATCTTAAATTGTCATACCAAACAAAATAAAACAAACAATTGCGATGAGAGCATATCCTAAGCCGCCGGTTACTCTACTTTTCTTTTTGAATAAGACAAAACGCTTTGGATTGATGACACCTAGAAAGATACTTAATAGAGATGCTAACAGTAAATAAAGAAAAATGTTATGTAGTATGACATTTAAATAGTCAAAATAATGATTAATTATTTTAACGATAATGCCGATGATGATTAGCATTATGATAAATTTTAACCAACGTAAATTCTTTTTCAATGCATTTCCCCCTCATTTTCTTAAACATATATATCATCGGCAATCCATAGTCAAAGTTTAAGAGGAAATTGTTAAATTGAATATAAAAAGGCCGAGGTAAAACCTCTAGCCTCCCGAAGTTACATTTTCATGTTGAACGTCTTTTTTCCACTGCACATACCCGCCTAACATATTATAAACATCTTTTATTCCGTTTGCTTGGAGCAAGCTTGCTCCTATAGCCGAACGAATACCAGATCCACATTGAACAATCACTGGACATTGAAGAGTTATTTCATCAATGCGATCAGCAATCGTGCCAAGCATCATATGCTTTGCCCCTTCAATATGCCCTTTATTCCATTCGCTTAAGTTCCGAACATCAAGAAGCTGGGCATTTTTTTCTTTCATGATCGCATCTATTTCTTGAGGAGAAATGTTTTGATATGATTCACATCTTGATGCCGCTGCAATTGCCTCATCAACATTCATATAAGAATTAATGTGATCAATCCCAATAGAATGAAGCATTTCTTTTATCTCATCAATCTCTTCCGATTTTGCGAGTAAATCCAGAGGCTGTTCATAGTCGACAAGCCAACCTGTCCAGTTCACAAATGAGCTGCCAAACGGTATATTGATTGTACCCTCAATATGTTCTTGGGCAAACTGTGCAGACTCTCGAGTATCAATGACTTGTACACCGTTTCGAATTCTTTCTTCTAACAGCGCGATTTCGGTCATTTTTTTTATATCAGGTAAATCACCTAACAAATGTGTTCCGACTTTATTAACACGTTTCATGATCGCAAAGTATTTAGGCGGTTCAGGCTGACCATCTAGTAAAGCGGTTACAAATCCATCGCAGTTTGTGTGCTGTAAAGCCCAATTAAACCTTTTCTCATATCCAACGGTGGAAGAGGGAATCGCTCCAAGAGATTTTCCACAGGCACTTCCAGCTCCATGCGCCGGCCATACTTGCAAATAATCGGGAAGTTCTCTGAACCTTTTCAAAGATTCAAACATCTGATAGGCACCTTTTTCAGCTGTGCCTTGTGCCCCTGCCACTTTCTCTAATAAATCTGGACGCCCAACATCCCCTACAAACACAAAGTCTCCTGTAAAGATCCCAATTGGCTGATCTGCTTGACCACCGCCATCTGTTAACAGAAATGAAATACTCTCCGGGGTATGACCAGGCGTATGCAATACCTGAAAAGTCAACCGACCGATCTGAAATTCATCACCGTCTTTTAATAGATTGTGTCGAAGGTGATCAATATTTTCATACTTCCAATGTTTATTTCCTTCATCTGATACATATAGACAAGATTTTTGCGTAACCGCAAGTTCCCTGGCTCCTGATACAAAATCAGCATGGATATGCGTTTCTAAAGCGCCAACAATTTCCATCCCATTTCTTTTAGCTTCTTCTATATAGGGTGTGATATTTCGAGCTGGATCTATGACTACAGCCTCTTTTGTTACTTGACATCCTACCATATAAGAAGCTTGAGCAAGTTTCTCATCATAAAAATATTTTAGTAGCATATCATGATCCTTCTTTCGTGGTTTTTACATGATTCCTTTTAACATACCTTTCCAATAGATAATCGGAAGTAGGTCTTTTTTCAAAAAATACATGCTTCGGCGTTCAACCGCTTGATTAAATGGCATCGTTTCTCTCGGCCGTTTATCATAATCAAACTCAGCCAGTACGACCTTGTTGTAGCCTGTCACAACAGGACATGAAGTATATCCATCATATTTTGCACTTAAAGGATTTCCCCTCATTAAAGAGATGATGTTTTCTGCTACTACAGGAGCTTGTTTTCGAATCGCTGCACCTGTTTTAGAAGTTGGTAAATGACTTGCATCACCAAGCCCAAAGATATTTGAATAGTGAACATGTTGAAGTGTATGTTTATCAACATTGATATAGCCTGAATGATCAGCAAGCAAACTATTTTTAATAAATGTTGGTGCCTCCATAGGTGGACAAACATGAAGCATATCAAATGAACGCGAAATCAGTTTACCAGTTTCTAAATCTTCAAAAACGGCCTCTTTTTTCTCACCATCGACTTCCATAAGATGTCTGCGGAAGTACGCCTGAATGTTTTTTCGTTGCAGAACTTTTTCTAAAACCTTCCGATATTTAGGTACATCAAAAATCGCTTGATTGGCTGATTCAAAAATGACATTTGTTTGACTTCGAATCCCCGCGCTCTCAAATGCTTCTTCTGCTAAATACATAATTTTTTGCGGAGCTCCCCCGCACTTAACGGGTGTGTTAGGATGAGTAAAAATAGCATTTCCGCCTTTAAAATTTTGAATTGTTTCCCATGTATAATCAACGTGTTCGTATGAATAATTGCTGCAAACATGGTGTTTGCCCAATGTTTCTGTTAAACCTTTAACACCCTCCCAATTCAGTTGAATACCAGGAGCTACGACTAAGTAATCATATGTAAGTCGATTCTGATCTGATGTTATAAGACTGTTTTTTTCAGGGTCAAACGATTGGACGGTTTTTTTAATCCAATCTGCCCCAGTTGGCATGACTGAGCTCATATCTCGCCGTGCTTTTGTTTTTTCTACAACTCCTGCTCCGGCTAAAGTCCAAAGAGGTTGATAATCATGGTGATCGCTAGGATCGATAATAGCAATCTCTCCGCGTAAAACTTTTAATTTTCGTAAAAGCCGCGCACCTACTGTAATTCCAGCCGTACCTCCTCCAACAATTAATACTTTATAATGTCTCTTCATCTTAATACCTCCTCTAGAAACGCATAAATGACTGTAAAAGAGTTGGACTGACGAAGCAGGGTAGCACCCTGATTACGACTATAACTTACCATATAATTACTTTACAGTAAATAGGAAAAAGGTTGTCTACATTCCAAAGAAACCACTATCAACACTGGTTTTTAATCGTTTAACAATAATGGTCTTTTATATCATAATTATTGGACTTACTAACAAACTGAATCCATTCTTCTTCACACGGACCAACGTAAAGGGGTATTTTGCGCTTCCATCATTCTGCTACAACAAGAGCAAACATATTTATATTTTCACCTCAATTTCTATCCTATCAGTTTTTTAATTCTTTAAGCAGTATTAGAAAAAGCGTGAATTCTTATGTGAATTCACGCCGCTTATCATCAGCTTTCTTATGCTAAAAACCCGCTCCAGTAACCTAGAATACCCATTATAAAGATACCTAAAATAATGAGGAGAGGGTTAACTCCTTTACGCAACATCCATGCAACCAATAATGTCAACCCTAATGGTAATATGCCCGGCATGATGCTATCTAAGACATTTTGCAATGTTTGCACATCAACTTTTCCAGCATCATTTTTAATCCTGGAAACAACAATCGGAATGTTAATGGTTGTCCATTTTGAAACAAGAGCTCCCATCACAAATAATCCTAGTATAGATGCACCTTCTGTTAACTTTTGGATTTTATTGCCGACTAAATCTTGCAAAATTTCCATTCCTTTAACATAACCATACTTTAAACCGAAATATTTTGTACTTAATCTGATCGCATTAATAAGGAAAAAGAAGAGCAAAGGTCCAGCGATATTTCCTCCTAAAGCAAGAGACGCTCCTAAAGCTGCTAATACAGGGCGAAGCGTTCCCCAGAAAATAGGATCTCCAACACCTGCCAATGGCCCCATTAAACCAATTTTCATCCCGCTAATCGCTTTGCCGTCAATTTTTTTCTTATTTGCCATCTGTTCTTCCATGGCAGCTGTAACACCAAAAATCGGTGCTGTTAACCACGGATGAGTGTTGAACCATTCGAGATGGCGTTGCAGTGCTTCGTTTCTTTGTGCTCCTGGACCATACAATTTTTTAATTGCCGGGATCATGACATAACAATAGCCTAGAGCCTGTACACGTTCAAAGTTAAATGATCCAAGTAAAAAGTTCGAACGAATAAACATACTAAAAATCTCTTTTTTTGTTAATCTTTTTTCTGGTTCCATTCTCATCAACCCTCCTTATGATTTAGGCATCAAGATCATCGTCGTCATCAAGTGTATTGTGACCTGCAGTTGCTGGTACGGCTTGTTGTCCTTGATTTTTTTGCATCACCTGTTGATATAAAAGGGCAAGACAGAGACCAAGTGCACCAAAACCTACTAAATTGAAATCGGTAAATGCAGCTAACAGAAAACCAATATAGAAAAATGGCTTTAAATATGGGATATTCATCATATTAATGACCATAGCATACCCTACAACTACAATGATTCCTCCACCTACTTGCAAACCTTTTGTAATGACTTCAGGAATATTTCCTAAGAAGGCTTGAACGGCATGAACACTAATTAAGGCTACAATTAATGTTGGGATCATCACCCGCAAAGCCTGAAAAACCATCGCTGTTATATGCATGATTTCAATTCCTCTCAGATTTCCATCCTTGGCATATTTATCAGCCCGGTGAATTAAAAATACAGTGATGGTACGAACAAAAATAGTTAATGCTTGGCCTGCAGCTGCCAAAGCAACAGCAACAGCAATTCCTTCACCAATTCCTTGGTCAGCGGTAATCACCAAAATTGTGGAAATAACAGAGGCAATCGCTGTATCGGGTGCCATCGCTAGCCCAACATTCATCCAGCCCAATGCCATCAGTTCCAATGTTCCTCCTAGAATAATACCTGTCTTTAAATCTCCTAATACCAAACCTACTAACGTACAAGCAATCAATGGACGGTGTGTTTGCCCTTCATCCAACACACTTCCTATCCCTGTAATTGCTGCAATGATTAACAACAAAATAATTTGTATTGAAGACATTTTGGCTCCTCCTTATTATTTTGTTACATTTCTTAAAATTTGAATAAAGTCTTCACTGGAATCCGAAGGTAGCTGCCGCAATTCCAATTTCACACCTAATTCAGCTAATTTTTCAAACGCAGTCCTATCTTTTTCTGTCACACTGACTGATTTTGTAATTTGCTTACGGTTATTCTCAAAGCGCATTCCCCCAACATTAACGATTTCAATAGGGACACCTGCTTCAATAAGAGACACAATATCTTGTGGATTTTCAAAGAGCAGCATCGCTGTTGTGTCTTGATACCGCGGACTGTGAAATGCTTTTGCCATTTTCGAAATAGAGACTGCGCTGGCTTTCACATTTGAAGGTGCAACAGAGAGAATCAACGTTTTCCTCATTTCATCTTGAGCAACATCATCAGAAACGATGATGATGCGATCAGCTTGATGGATTTTAATCCACCTTGTTAATACTTGGCCATGAATAAAACGATCATCTATTCTTGCTAACACAATTTTCATAGTAATTCATCCTTTCTTTCTATTGTTGTTACTTTCTTTAAGTGTTCACTGCAAATTTGGAAGCTTTCTTGACTCACTTTTTTTAATTTATTCAGCAATTCTTTCAGTGACAAATGTTCTCTTAAACTTAATACTTCAAGTAAAATTGGCAAGTTAACTCCAGTAGCCATATCCATTTTTTGCCCTTTCAAAATATATGGGGCAGCCGCATTATATGGTGTTCCTCCATAAATGTCGACTAAAAAAAGCACTTCACTTTCTTTTGGAATTAACTTTAGTGTCTCCTCAAATTTTTCTTGTAATGTTTGAACCCCTTCTCCTTTAAAAAACGGTACTGCCAACAGGCTGTCTTCTTCACCGAATATCATTCCAGAAGACTCTTTTAATGCTGTGGGAAATTGTCCATGACCACTAATAATGACTGAAATCATCTCCTGTTTGCTCCTTTCTTTTTATTCATCCATTTATAATGCAAGTTTCGTGCCAACAAATTGTTTTGACGGTTTGCAGGTGCTGATTTGTTTTTTCTTGAAACACTTTCAAATAAAAAAAAGAACCTGTATTAAAAGAGTGTCTATTTTAATACAGGTTCTTTTTCATATATTGTTTTTAAAAACAGGTCATCATCATTCTTCAGCGAATATTGTTGCGATAAAGCGTTTTTCATCACTGCTAATATTCAGTCCAAGCTTTTCCTCATAAGGTTTTAGTGTTTTCTCTGTGATCTTATAGGCTTTTAAAAATTTATCATTTATTTCTTCTTCTTCGGTAAAAGCGATCGGGTTTTGCTTAATCACTCTTTCAAAAGCAAAAGCCGTATGCATAATGACTTTGATCTTCGTTGAATTATTTAAACTGATCTCTAATTCATCTTGCACTACTTCCAACCACTCCAATAAAATCTCTATAATATGATAAGGATTTAAGAACACTAAATACTTCTTCAAATTATCCTCGCAAAGCTCCCGAACAATGATATGTTGACTATTTAATCCGTTAAGCTTAGAGGTATCACCTGTTGTGATGGCTTGTTGAATCACTTTTTCGCCTTCACCTTCAATTAACACTTCTAAAGATATGTGCGGTGCACTGATCTTTGGATTTTTCGTCCCTACTGTGGCAAGGATTTCATATTCTTTTTCAATTTCTTTTATCCGATTTGCTAGTTTAATAGAAGATACAGTAATGATTTTTATTGAATCATCGGTCGCTTTCTGAGTGATTGTTGTTAAGATCTCTTCCAGTTTCTTTGCAGTGCCGCTTCCAGTCGTACAAATTGACACCAACGCCTTCTTTTTGCCGGTCGATATCGGCTGCCTGACTAATAATTCAAGAAAATCTTTTTTCACCGAATCATATATGGCATGTAAATTTAAATTAAGGTAATTCACTTTTCTGACGGCATCCAGTACCATTGAAGTTGTAACATGACTAATTGTCTTTATATTGATACCTGTTTTTTGTTGAAGCTTACTTTCAAGCATAGCAAGTGATCCCATATCAACAAGCATTAAAACACCTTCTCCTTCATCTACCTGTTTAATCTTTGTTGTTAAACATTCGATGATTTCTGATGGAGAAACAGTAAGAGGCATATCAACTGCTACAATCGGTGTATGTCCTAAAAGTTCAGTTGCTACTTCAACCATTGAATTTGCCGTGCTATTTCCATGTGCAGCAACAACAATGCCAACTCTCTTGGTCTCTTCTAACGATTTGATTGAATGAATTAACATCGTGAAATAGATCACTTCGACTTCTGGGACAATCAATTTAAATTCATGTTGAATTTGATCTTTGAATATCATAGCTACCTGATATTCTTTCACATGAGTGTTACGGATCTCATCAGTCTCTTGCGTATTTAAAACATCAATATGCTTTCCGCGCTTTAAAAAAGCATCAATATGCATACTTAAAAAATAGATAAATCTACGGTCAAATTTACAATTTAATTCTTGCTCAGCCACTTCTTTTAATTGTTTTGTCAGCTGGATGACATCATCTTCAACAAATTTTAATAAATGATAGTTATGGTAAGCTTTCTGATTGAAAAAACTTCTTACATGCAAATGAATATCAGTTAAAATATATTGGTTGATTTCCTTTTTTGTTAAGCCTTCTTTGTTCAATATGTCTACTTTTTCCTCTATTAAATTGTACAAATTAAATGAAAGCTCATCATCGATTTTTGTTGTTTCATCTTCTATAATTGGCGAAATAATGGTTGTAATATTTACATATTCAGAAATCATTTTGCTTCTTTCAATATTTTTGCTACTTGAGATCCATTCTTGCTTCATTTCATCAGGAAGATCTCGAACCGTTAATTCTACAACATCCTCTCTATCGAGGTTATTCAAAAATCCATGTGCACAAACTAATTGTACATTTGATTTCAACTGTCCTACATTCCCAAGTTTGGCAGAATGGATTAAAGCATTATAGACATCAATATGCACATTTAAATTTTTTTGTAATCGCTCGGCTTCTTTTCCTAATAAAAAAGTGGTTAACTGAACTTTTTCTTTGAGAGATCTTTCTTCAAGTGAAGGAATATGGATTGTCATCGGAATCCTTCGCAAAAATGTTTTAAGTAAGACAGAGCTTGGGTTTTCTGTTGTCGCACAAATAAATAATACTTTTGCTGTTCTTTTATGTTCTGTTTCACCTAATCGATGGTACATACCGCTATCAATAAAGTAAAATAGCATTTCTTGTCCTTCAGGGGGAAGACGGTGTATTTCATCCATAAAAAGAATACCTTCATTGGCATGCTCAACTAAACCAGCTTTATCATCATTGGCACCTGTGAATGTCCCTTTTTTATGTCCAAATAATTGGGATAGCAAGAGCTGAGGATTGTTATAGTAATCCGCACAATTAAATGTGATAAATGGGGCACCTGGCTTTAATATTTTCGAATAAATGGCAAACTGATAAATGCGGTTTGCAAAAAGGGACTTACCTGAACCTGTTGGTCCTAAAAGAAGCATATGTAAACCATGCGGAGGATAAAAAACAGCTGCTTTCGCTTGAGAAACCGCTTTCTTTAAGCTGTCTTTTGCTCCGATCATTAATTCCAGCGGATTTGTAGAAATGGTTTGACTCACTCTTTTTTGTTGACCAAGCAGCTCTTGCAGTTCATTTACTTCCATCAATTCGTTATTCCATTTTTGGTTAAACGCGCTTTCCACTATCTCTACAGGGATGTAACGAACCGGGAACATTTTAATCTTAACTACTTTTTGGGAACGAACAAGATTGTTTAATTCAAAGCTGACATTTGAGCGCTCCATTTCCAATTGATCTGCGATTTCCTGTGCTGTATTTCCTTGTACCTTTAGAAGTTGATCTAAGCTCATTTCATTAAAATTATAAAATAATTGCTGATAAATTTTTTCGATTCTTTTCATATTTGTCACCCTTTGTCAGTGATCATGATGCTTAAAAATTTAAAACTCCATTTTCTTTAAAATATCACTCCTAAGACCCCTTTTTTCAGAAACTTTTAAAATAATAGTTTGTTTAATCATACATTCCAGTTGTAAGCTTTTCAAGTTAACTTCTAAGCGTAAAAAAGCCAACCAGTGAACTCCGGTTGACCTGCTAAATGATTAGGACTTTAGTCTATTTAAGGGGATTAAATAGATAAGGAATATAACGCTCAATGTCAGATAAGCCATTTTCAAACCGAAACTCCCGGCTATCCCACTTGCCAAAAGCGGCCCCATCATCATGCCAAATGAGTAACCGGTGTTGTAAACAGCAAATGTGACACCTTGGGAAACAACACCTGCTTGATCGGAAATTTCAGCTAGTTTCGGAAGCGCAGGTGTTAACACAACTCCTAGACTGATACCTAACATGGCAAGCGTAACGATTTGTAACCATAATTGAGTTGGGAGTGCATTCAATGGTAAAGTAACTGCTACTAAAATAACACCTGCCATCATCGTTTTCACATACCCAAATCTTGTTGAGAACGCCCCAATTAAAGGTGCCGACAAACCATAAGCTAAAGTGACAACAATAAACATCGTACCTATCACTCCAGGACTTAGATTCAAATGTTCATATAAGTGGATAGGTAGTGTTGGCTCAATACTTGCAAACACTGCTGACCCAATGATTGCAACACCGACTATCATCAGTACCTGTTTTCTACGCAAAACATGAAAAGGTGAAGAAAAGTTTTCAGCCCTAGAATCATTTACATTCCTCAAAAAAACGATACTTAGTATGGCAGCAATAAGGGCAATTCCGATAGCTACGAAAAATGGCGCTCGATATCCTCCCCATTCGTATAGCCAGCCACCAATCAGTGGTCCTAGTAATACTCCACCTGCTTGACTTGACATTGCAGTTCCCATTGCTTTCCCACGCTCTTCTCTAGGAAAATTCTCAGCCAATAGTGATAGACCAGCTGTCCAAGGAATGGATGCTGCTACCCCTTGGAGAAAACGAGCAAGAACCAAAACCCAAAAATTCATTGCAAGTGCATATACCATTGTTGTCATAGCAAGACTTAAAAGCCCAACAACCAACAGTTTCTTTCTGCCAACCCGATCTGCTAAAGCCCCAAAAATTGGTGTTGATATCAATAAAGCAATAGCATAGCTGGCAAATAAAAGTCCGATCTTTGATTGGCTCGCCCCCAATACTTCTGCATAAATAGGCAAAAATGGCACCACTAAGCCATACATCAACATATCTGTAAAAATGGCAATCATCACAACACTAAGTACTCGTTTTTTGAATGAATACATTGATTTCATAAGCTGTTTCCTCTCCTATTTAGTTAATATTTAATACTAAATGTTTAGTATTTATATATAAGTATTCTATATTGAATATAGAGTAAAGTAAAGTTTTTAACTAAAAAAACACCGTCATAATCAGACGGTGGTGGAAGTATTGTTTAATGTTTTGATTGATCTTTTAATAAGTCCTGTTTCAATTCCTCTAAAAATTTTAATTGTAAATCACATTGATCATACATGTTTTTGAAGATAAACATGACGTTTTTCGGAACTTCACCAACTTCCTCTTTTTTTCTTTGTCCTTCCATCATTTCATCGTAAATACTTTGAATTGCCTGCTGCTGAACAGTTAAGGCTTCGATGATTTCTTCAAGAGGTGCTTCATCCATAAATGTTAGGACTGTATATAATGGGGTTGGAAAAACAACAGATGCTTTTTTAAATGAATGAATCAACATTCTATGAAATTCTTCTTTTCCTTTTGAAGTGATGGAGTAAATGGCTCTCGTACGATTCCCCGTCTGCTCTAATGTCTGCAGGGTTACCAATTCATCTTTATCAAGTTTTTTTAGAGCATGATAAATCGAGGCTGGCTGAACATATGCCCACTTATCTGTTTGAGCAGATTGCATTTTCTGCTGAATTTCATAACCAGACATTGGACCATACTTTAACAACAAACCTAGAACCATTACAATTGTCATTTTATCACTCCGTTCAATCTTTATGTATCATCTTAAATTTGTAATGTTTCTTTAATCGTAATGTTCTCATGATAAATTGTAAAGAGTCTAAACTAAAACCGAACGTGTTATTTTGAGTTCAAGTCATAGTCGTAAATAAAAAAGAGAAGCCATGTAGGCTCCCCACATTATCCAATTTAGAGATTAGAAAATTGCTTTTCAAAATTCGCCAATTCCTCTTGATCTACTGAAAAAACGGGATCCGCATAAAATTTTCGATGAATTCCTGTAAGAGAACCTTCATATAACTCCAATACCATGAATTCTTCAAGGTTGGTTCCCCAAGCTGTTTGAATATTGTATGTCTTGGCATTTTCAAAACCAAAGCGATGGTAGTAGTTAGGTTTTCCAAAAATAACAATTCCTCGATAACCTAAAATTTTTGCAGTTTCAATCGAAGCATTCATAAGCAAAGTCCCTATTCCGTTTCCTTGATAAGAAGGCAAGACAGCCAACGACCCCATACACAATATATCAAATTCATCATCATCATGAATCACTTTTGCTTTCGAGTATCTAGTTCTTTTATAAACGCTTTAACCTTTCTTAGACGATGAACAATAAAGTGTTCATCACATCTAGGTTTATATACGTCCCAAAACGCTTCTCTTATGAGATGCTCTACTTTTTTGAAATCATTTTTATGTTCTAATCTAATGGATATATTCAAGTTGATATCCTCCAATGCTTTCTAATGACAAATAGAGGATTTAAACCTTCAGCAAACGTTCTTCTCCACTATTTGTGTAAAATGAGAAAAACATTGAAAAACACTCATCAAATCACTCCTTTAAAAGCGCTGATTGTTGCTATTTTCCTCTATGCTTTGCTTTAGCTTTTTGTTTTCTCAATAAGTATTTTTGTTCCTTGATTTTTTCTCGCATTTGTTTATTATGTTTCTTTTTCTGTTCTTTTTTGGCCTCAAATTCCTGTTTTATAGCAATTTGAGCCTTTGTTGATACACCGATGTTCTTCATTTCTTTAGAAATTTTTCGCTGTAATCTTTTTGGGTTGATTTTCTTTTTAGATCTTGGTTTTATCGTCATTCCTTCTTGTTCAGACTGCGAGATGATCTGTAACAGTTGATGATGAATAAAATCGATGACTTGCTCATCATTGGGCTCATGACCAAACATATGACGATATGCCTTTAATTTCCCGTTTTTGACAACTTCAATAATTCCTATCCAAAACTGACCATCATAGTAAATTGTTAATTTCATAACAATTCCCTCCTCTAAAATAACTAAAGAATGATGGACATCCCGAGGAGGGGAAGGTTACTGACATTTAAAAATGCATCCGGACTACCAACCGGATTGTGTTTTTTCATTCTTCTTCAATATAAATTTTAACAAATCCTTTCATGAAAGAAAACGATAAAAAATCGAACTCTTTTAAACATGGTCCTTGTTCACTGTAAAACAAATCGTATTTTTAGCTTTAAATAAAGCATTCTCCAACTTTTCAGCATCATTGGATTCCCCAAGGATGACCCCATAATAACTTGAAAAATCTTCAGGTGGCCGTTTTACTTGATCGCCAACCTGTTTGACAGGAATATATGTAGTAACACAATCGGTTTCTAAAGCCTGAATGACACCTTGAATAGATGTAATCAAACCTTCTTTTTCGGGTAAAAGAATGATCATTCCTGCAAATCTTTTATAGTCTCTTAACTGATCGAAACAGACTGTTTCACCGACTGCCATTTTAATCACTTCTGCTTGAAAAGAGTGATCTGTAGCCATTTTAATTAAATTTGATGAAATATAACCGCCTCCAGGTCTTGCGGCACATTCTATCATTCTGACTCCGTTTGTTGTGACTCTACACTCTAGATGAAATGCGCTATCATTAAGCCCAAGAGCCTTGACGGCTTGCTCAGCCTTCTTTTCAATTTCATGAATTACTTCTTGCGGTTTTGCAGAAGGAAACTGTGCGAAATATTCCAATGAGTAGTCTGGTGTTATATGTTTATCCGTCACTCCTGCAATATACACTTTTCCATGTTGAACAAGACCGTCTACTGTAACTTCTGGGCCGTCCAAATATTCCTCTGCAATGTATTCGTTTGGAAAATATGAATATATTTTATCTTTGTCTGGTGATGTTGAGTGCAGCATTTGTTGATAAGCTTCTTCAAGTTGATCGATAGATTCAATTTTTAATATAGATTTACTGCCAGAAGCTCCAACCGGTTTAAAAATAAACGGAAACGTTAGTTTTTTTGCAGCGAGTTTTAATTCTTCAAAGGATGTCACACTCATAAATTTCGGTGAGAGACCTGGCACATGTTCCCATGACTTTCGCATGAGATATTTATTTCTTGCATTTTTTGCAGCACTGGCACATGGACCTGGTAATCCTAATTGATTGGTTATATAGGAAGCTAGCTCCACATCCTTGTCAGACCATGTCAATACACCTGAGATCGGCTGTTTTTCATGGTATTTTAGCACATCCTTTAAGACTGTTTCTTGACAGTAGGTATTGGATAAGATGAAATCATCGATTAAAGAAAGGTCTATATCAGGTTTTTTATCAGCCAACAACACAACTCTCAAACCTAATTTTCTTGCTTGTTTAAGTGGTTCGACCCTTTCGACAGGATGAGATCTCAAGTTCATGTATAAAATCGTTTTTGTTTCATACTTCATAACAAACAAACTCCTTTTCTTCCTATTTTCAAACAAATCAAACCAGCAAACTAGCCCTTATGTCACACAAAATGTGTATAGCAAAACCATCCTTTTTATGCTAAAATATTTAACTATATTGAAAATATACCATTTTAGACGATAAATGCAAATAACAAAAGGAGGTCCAAATGAACAAATTAGCTGCAGAATTAAATGCAACCATTCAACAGAAAAATCCATTTGTATTCAGTTTATTATCAAATCTAGGTAAAAAAATTTTTTTCCCGAAAGGAATTCTAACGCAAGCGGCAGAAGCCAAAGAGAAGGCTTACAAAATGAACGCTACGATCGGTATCGCGACAGAACATGGGGAACCGATGCATCTGAAAGGGGTAAGTGAACAGCTTCATCTAAAACCGGCTGATGTCTTTCCATATGCACCTCCCGGCGGAAAAATGGAGCTTAGACAGGAGTGGAAAAATAAATTAATCGAAGATAACCGTTCATTAGAGGAACAAGATTTCCATCTTCCCATTGTTACTCATGCGATTACCCATGGATTGAGTATTGTAGCTGATCTATTTTGTGATAGTCATGATAAAATCATCGTCCCTGATAAACTGTGGGGAAACTATAAATTAACGTTTGAGACTAGAAGAGATGCTCAATTTGCTTACTTCCCGTTTTTCAACGAAAATAATCAATTTAATGTGAATGGATTAGCTGAAACCATTGAAAAATCAGCTGAAGAAAAATTAATCATCTTGCTCAACTTCCCTAACAATCCAACCGGTTATACACCTACTGAGGAAGAGGCTACTCAACTTGCCGATGTTTTACGAACACAAGCTGATGCAGGTAAAAAATTGCTTGTGATTGTTGACGATGCTTATTTTGGTCTATTCTATGAAGATTCGATGAAAGAATCAATTTTTTCTAAAATCGTTCATATTCATCCAAATGTATTTGCAGTCAAGCTGGATGGCGCTACAAAAGAAGAATTTGTTTGGGGTTTACGAGTAGGCTTTTTAACTTTCCCAAACCTAGACCGAGATGTGAATGAGGCTCTTGAGAAAAAAGTATTGGGAATCATCAGATCAACGATTTCAAGCGGAGCACACCCCTCTCAAACGATCGTGCTGAACGCGTTAAAACATACATCTTTCCAAAAGGAAAAAACAGAAAAGTTCAATATTTTATTAAATAGAGCAAAAAAAGTAAAAGACGTGCTCACTAAGGAAACAAAATATCATGACCAATGGGATGACTATCCCTTTAATTCAGGTTATTTTATGTGTTTAAAGCTCCATCATATTCATGCAGAAGAGCTGAGAAATCATCTGTTAGCTCAATATGGGATTGGGACAATCGCGATCAATGACACCGATTTACGTATTGCTTTTTCATGCATTGAGGAGTCGGAAATCAAAACGTTATTTGATACAATTTATCAGGCGGCTGTTGAACTGACGAAAGAATAGCACTATCTCAAACTCCTAGCTAAGCCCAAAAAAAGTATAAAAAACCCGGTATATTAGAAACGAAAACGGTTCAAATAAGATAAATGACGCAAAGTTCCATAACGATCTTGTAGACTTTTCAATCCTTGATTACTCCAATAAGAGTTTTCGAGGGTTTTCTTTAATTTTGGACTTTTCTAGATACGTCAGTAGGCTTTCCTTCTATACCCCGTTCGTAAGTACGCCTTTGGGCACTTCTAGCCTGATGAAATTTCGCAATTTAGTCTCTGAGTTTTTTCAGTTCTTCTATATTCTTCGGATCCAGCCCTCTCTCTCTAAAGATTGATTTCGTATTTGCTAATGCAAAATAGCCACACTTCGATTAAATACTGGTTCAGTTTTTCAATCCGATATTCTATTGGAAATGGCGTCTTCCTATAAGTCATGTTTGACTTTCTCCTACATTCGTTTCAGGCTTTCTTTACCTTCACAAGGGCATACATCCATCTACTGTGAGATGAAGTGGTCGGAAAACCAACTTTATCCTACCAAGAAGGAGTTTTTTTATTACCACGCTGTAAACTCTCTGGAACTGTGCTGTCTGAAAAACGCAAAATTATTAAAACATATGATTCAAAATTGCTGATATATCATCGATTGTTAAACGTGAAAAGAGCGTCCAATAGCCAAAAATTGACTTACTGGACAGCCTCTTTTCCAAATGCGAGAAAAATCCAACTTATCTCACACTCACTGGTCAACAATATTTAGTTTTTTATAGATCAAATATGAAGCATAAACCGCTATTAATACGCCTCCCAATAACAAACCAATTATAACTATTGTTATATACTCAGGTATCACAAAAGATAATCCTATTATTAGAAAGCCAATGACAACAAACAGTTTTGCTCCAAAACGGTTTGCCTGTTTCCACACTTTTTCATCTTTTAATGTCCATGGTGTCCTCAATCCATACGCATGATTAGGTTTTGTTTTTTGCATGGAATTAGCCACAATGATGATAAATAGTCCAAGTAAAGCTCCAATAAGAAAGTGAATATTAAACTCGAAACCTAATCCAAAAGCAATGATGACCAAGTGTATCACAAACAATAAACTCAGCATCACCATATTGATTTTATTCAATATAGTCATATTATTATAATTCCCATTTACTTGTTTTGTTTTTAAAAAAAATAGCGACAAAAAATTCGATATCAACATTAGAATGGGTATTAATAAAATAGCCAATGTTTTATTAGCATATTTATCAGGTTCACCGTTTGACCAGTGAATGGGTAATTCATGTGGTAAGCTCGGAAACGCAACAATCCCTACTATAATACTTACTAAAATAACACCAGTTGGTAAGAAATCTTTTTTCATTCCGATTCACTCCTTGATAACTGTTAATTTTGGAGCTTTAGTAACCAAAGAATCGCATCCTGAAATACTGTTGTATTTAATGAGTAGTAAATATGTTGTCCCTTTCTTTCTCCTTCAATCAATTTAGCATTCCTTAAAATTGTCAAATGATAAGAAATACTGGGTTTACTAATATTAAAGTGGTGAGATATTTCTCCAGCAGTCATGTCTTTATCTTTAAGGAAATCAAGTATCTTTCTACGAGTAGGGTCTGACAAGGCTTTAAATAAATCGTTCACTTTTAATCACCAGCTTATACCAACATTATTTAGACATTTAGAATATTTTCTAAATATTATCCAATATATATTAACACCCCCTAAATCAAAAGGAACACCATAGAGGTAATATCATCTATGGCTTTTCATACCCTGAAATTACAAACGCCACCTTCTATAACTCTAAGTTTTTTTGATTTAGTTGGATTTTTTTCATATTTTTACCTATATAGGGACTGTAGCACGTTATAACGAAAAGTGTCAATGGAGCCTATCCATTAAATTCAAGCATTGAAAAATATATTTTCCAAAAGGGATTTTTACATAGCCTAAAGCTCAACAGCTATTGTTTAATTGAGCCAGAATGGTAAGACTTCAAAAAAAGTCGTCACAAAAACAGGCATATTGTCTTCACCTCACAATATGCATAGATCAAAGGGTGACTTTTTGCAAGAAGTATAGTACCTTTTCTGGCTCTTCTGTTCATTTTTTTGTGTGAATTTAATGGTCTTTCAACTTTATTTTTTATTTGCTTGTTAGCATTGTCATCAAATATAAGAAACATGTTGTTTGTAAATGTATTTCCCCCACTTACAGATGAAATTCCTGCAATACTTTAGCACCACAAACTTGATTCTTTCCTATAAAAATTCCCGAATTGTCCTTCAATGCTATCTACCTACATTCCGTTAGTATATGAAATTAGAATATGCTAAGAAGGAGTGGCAAACAGCTTAGTTAGGAGGTGTATCAATTGTATTATTATTATCCTTCTTATTACTTTCCCTATCATAATCGCGATATCATTTATAAAGAAATGGGAACAGAAAAACTTGATAAGATCATCAAAATGCTAGAAGATTTAAATGAAAAAGTAGATTCAATTGACAAAAAAGTAAAAAAATAGAGCACACACTCTAACGTTGCTCCCCTAAGTAAAGTCCAAAAAATGGGCTGTTTTGACGACACGGCGAATGACTGACTGACATACGCTGATATTGACTAATGTATATAGGAGGTCATCTAATGCCACACAAAATGTCAAGCCAGCTTGAGCATCATTTAATGCAAGCCAATCTTTACGGATTACTAGCCAAAAAATATGAGTATGTCGATCCGGCCAAACATATCCATTTTTATCAGAAGTATTTTGAACAAGTGCAACAAGTAGAAGCATTGTATATGGGGATGCATAAAAAACATCTGGACAATGATATGAATATGAATATGAATATGAACATGCCGATGCAAAGCCCTATGAATAACTGGCCATACCCTACTAATGTCCCTGGATAAACATCTATTTTCACATGTTGAGCGGCAGCAGCGGCTGCCTTTTTTTAGTTATCAATCACCGGCTATTGATCTTGGCTTGATGGCTGAGCATTTATTAACTCATGAAGGAATCATTAACAAGTCACAACTATTCAATTAAAAGAAATCATTCTCAGCAATTTCATGTGATGCAGATGCATATCCGGGTGATGTTGAAATTGATTGATCGATCCAACCCATTAACGATTTGTTGAAGTTCCACCTCTTCAACCGAGATAAAGCTGTTAAACAGTTAACGACAAAGCGAACGAGCTACTGCAAAAAGCATGACCACTGATTCTTTTCTGTCCTCATGATGAAAATTTGAATGTTTGCTACGCACACCTTCGAATGGCACTACACAAGCATTGTTTCAACAACGAATGGATCAAGAATATGGGGTGGGATTTTGTTCCGCATGCATCTTTCTATCAAGAAAGCAACACCTATCAGCAGTTTCAATATTTGTTAAACATTTAATCTATTCAAAAAATGTCCATTTCATCGATTCAATTTCTTCATCCGCAAATGTGTAAACCAAACCTTTTCTTTAAACATAGTATAAATCAGTTCTGACTAAGAGGAGGTGAACACGATGAGCGGAGGTTATGGAACAGGATTTGCCTTAATTGTTGTTCTGTTTATCCTATTAATCATTGTTGGTGCTTCTTGGGGTTATGGTGGCGGCGTCTACTAAGGCGTGACTTAGATCCAACTAGCAGTGCAATGATAGGGTAGTAAGAGCTTTTGCTATTCACAAATGAAACGTTAGTTATCAGAATAAAGCTGTTCGTTACAAAACTTTCAGCTTCTATTCTGACTGACGTTTCAACCTTCAAAGCCAACCTCCTCCACTAATCTATATTTTGTCATCAGCAACAATGTGAATATCAATACCATCTGTCTGACGCATAATCGTATTGACAATTGACCCTTTTCTAATTTCTTCCCATCTTGAACGAGCAGACTGTCCTAGGACGATCTGTGTAATGTTTTTTTGTTTGGCTATGGCAGTAATTGTATCTGAAATATAGCGGCTTCTGGCGAGTTTGAAAATAAATTCGGCTTCAAATTGGGCACAAAGACGTTTCCATTGTTTGATTTTATTTCTTTCAGCCGCTGTCATTTTTTCTTTTGGTTTACGTGATACGTTTAAGACAAACAAGTCAGCCTTCAGCCGACTAGCAATTCTCCATCCGCGACGAATCAATTTTTCAGCATTTTTACCGTGCTGGACACAAACGAGGATTTTCTCGTTTGTCCCCCTTGGCCGCGAATTTCCATTTATGCGTTCCAACCTATCGTCAACATCATCGGCAACTTCACGTAAGGCAAGTTCTCTTAGTGCAGCTAAATTATTTTTAGTGAAAAAGTGAGATAATGCCTGTTGTATTTTATGTTTTTCATACACTTTTCCGTCCTTTAAGCGCTTTTGCAGTGTTTCTGGTGTCACATCGATAAGGATGACTTCATTGGCAAGATCTAAAATACGGTCAGGGATTCGTTCCCGCACTTTAACACCGGTGACATGTTGAACGATATCACGGACACTTTCAACATGTTGAATATTAACCGCTGACAAAACATGAATACCTTCTTTCAAAATATCCTCAACATCCATGTAACGTTTTTCATTTTTTGATCCAGGAATGTTCGTATGTGCAAGTTCATCAACAATGACAAGATCGGGTTTCCGTGTCTTGATCGCATTGACATCCATTTCTTCAAGTTGTTTTCCTTTATAGTCAATTTTCTTCATCGGAATGATCTCTAAATCCTTTATTAATGCAGCCGTGTCTTTCCGATTGTGGGTTTCAATTAAGCCGATGACAACATCAATGCCCTCGCGTTTTAAATCATGGGCTTCTTGCAGCATTCGATATGTCTTCCCTACACCTGGAGCTGAACCGATATAAATGGTCCAGTGTCCTCTTTTTAACTGTTCGATTTCTGCCAAAATCTCTTCGGGTTTTTTTCGTCGATAGTTATTTTTGCGCATGGCGAACATCTCCATCTAATCGCCCCCATATCTGCATAAGCAAACATTGGGGCGGTGTTTTACTTTAACTTTTCTTGCAAACCTATATTGAGGAGCAATACATTAACATGTGCTTCATTGAAAAGAGAAGCTTTTTCAGTATGTTGTTCGACTAAATGTTTAAGTTCTTTTTGTGTAATTCCTGTCAATCTGCTGATTCTTGGAATTTGTACTAGTGCACTGTCAGGTGTAATATCAGGATCCAATCCAGAAGCAGAGTTCGTCAGGACATCATCTGGCAATTGCTTTGCAGAAACACCAGGGTTGTCTTTTTCCCATTTTTGCATTGCTGTTTTAACCCTTTTTTGAAGATTGGGGTTTGATGGTGCCTCATTTGGCGAACCAGATCCAGAAGCATCATAGTTGATACTTGATTCCCTGCCATGAAAAAAGCGTGGCTCGGTAAACGACTGACCGATTAATTTAGAACCGATAACCTCTCCTTTTTTGTTATAGACAAGGCTCCCATTGGAATGATCAGGCATGACCGCTTGAGAGATACCAGTTAGTGCCAATGGATAAGCAAGACCGCAAACGATCATTAAAAGCAGACTAACTCTAATGATTGTACCTAGTTCTTTCATTATAATATATACCCTCCTTAAACAATGATTTGAACGATCATATCAATTAGTTTTATTCCAACAAATGGAATGATCATCCCGCCAACACCATAAATGAGAACATTTCGAAAAAGCAAAGCGTTGGAACTCATCGGTTTATATGTGACACCTTTCATCGCTAATGGAACAAGTAACGGGATAATGATCGCATTAAAAATTAATGCCGACAAAATGGCTGAAACAGGTGATGCCAGTCCCATAATGTTCAACAATTTCATTTCAGGGATCGCCAGCATAAACATTGCAGGAATAATCGCAAAGTATTTAGCGATATCATTTGCAATACTAAACGTTGTTAGAGCACCGCGGGTCATTAACAACTGTTTGCCGATTGAGACCACTTCAATGATTTTCGTTGGGTTAGAGTCGAGATCTACCATATTTGCCGCTTCTTTGGCAGCTGTTGTCCCACTATTCATGGCAAGCCCTACGTCCGCTTGTGCCAATGCTGGTGCATCATTCGTACCATCCCCCGTCATGGCGACAAGCTTGCCTGCTGCTTGCTCACGTTTGATCACATTGATTTTATCTTCCGGCTTACTTTCTGCAATAAAGTCATCGACACCAGCTTCTTTGGCAATGGTCGCTGCTGTTAAAGGGTTATCCCCAGTACACATGATTGTTTTAATCCCCATTTTCCGAAGCTCTTCAAACCGTTCTCTCATCCCTGGTTTAACAGTATCTTTCAAATAAATCAAACCGAAAATTTGCTTGTCAGCTGCAACAGCCAGCGGGGTCCCGCCCTCTTTTGAAATTCGTTCACTTTGTTGATCAAGATCTGCCGGAATCGTTCCGCCATTTTGTTTGACCCATTTTTTCACCGCATCGACAGCACCTTTTCGAACTTTCCTTCCATCTGGCAGATCAACTCCACTCATTCTTGTTTCCGCTTTGAACTCAATAAACTCTCCCTCTTCAGCGGCTGATGAATGATACTGGATCGCTTTTTTTCCTGCAAATTCAATGACAGATCTTCCTTCTGGTGTTTCATCACGAACTGAACTAAGTGCTGCATATTCACCAACAGATTGAAGTGTTTCTTGACCGACTGGTACAAATTCGCTGGCCATCCGGTTTCCAAAAGTAATGGTTCCTGTTTTATCAAGAATAATTGTGTTAATATCACCAGCAGCTTCTACGGCTTTACCTGACATCGCCAACACATTAAAACGGGTCACACGATCCATTCCCGCAATCCCAATAGCTGACAAAAGACCGCCAATAGTTGTTGGAATCAGACAAACCAAAAGGGCAATTAACACAGCCGGGTCAATTTGAAACCCAAGGTATCCAGTAAAAGCTGGAAGTGTCACAACAACGATAAGAAAAATGATCGTTAAACTTGTTAGAACCGTATTCAAAGCAATTTCGTTCGGTGTTTTTTGTCTTTCTGCTCCTTCAACTAAAGCGATCATTTGGTCGAGAAAAGTTTCGCCCGGATCACTTGTAATTTTCACCTTGATGGAATCACTGACAACTCGAGTTCCGCCTGTGACCGAGCTAAAGTCACCTCCAGCTTCTTTAATGACTGGTGCTGATTCACCCGTAATCGCCGACTCGTCAACTGATGCAAGACCCCCGATCACTTCACCATCACCAGGAACCATTTCTCCTTGAGAGACAATGACAATGTCACCTTTTCGTAAGTCTTCAGCTGAGACTTTTTCTGTTTTTCCATTGACGAGTTTATTTGCCCATACACCCTTTTTCGTTTGCTTTAATGCACCGGCTTGCGCTTTTCCTCTTCCCTCAGCTAGCGCTTCGGCAAAGTTGGCAAATAAAACAGTAAACAGTAAAATAACCGAGACCGTTGGGTTAAACCATGGGACCGTTGTACTTCCGAAAAATTGCGGAAAAATGGAAAGCAATACCGTAATGATAAATCCGACTTCTACGACAAACATAATCGGATTTTTAACCATCATTCGCGGATCTAGTTTTAAAAAAGCATTCTTCATCGCATCTTTTATGATCGTTTCATTAAGTGTTTGAGTTGATTTCGCTCCTGAATTCGGAGTAACTTGCGGATTAGCATGTAAGTCATTCATTGCTAAAGCCTCCTTTTCTGCAAGGTTATAATGTTAAGTACTCTGCGGCCGGTCCTAAAACAAGAACAGGGAAAAACGTTAGAGCCCCAACAATCAAGATCGCGGTAATAAATATCCCACCAAACAGACTTGAATCTGTTCGGAAAGTTCCAATCGTTTCTGGCACAGTTTGTTTCTTAAGTAAGGACCCTGCGACAGCCATCAGTGTAACAATTGAGAAATATCGACCGATCATCATCACAATACCTGTTGAAATATTCCAGAACGGTGTGGCATCTCCCAAACCTTCAAATCCAGAACCATTATTTGCTGCGGATGATGTATATTCATATAAAACTTGGCTGATCCCATGAAAACCTGGGTTTGAGATCGCTTCACGACCAACTTGCGTAAACATGGCAAGTGCTGATGCTCCTAAAATCAATAAAGGATGAATCAACAAAGTGAGCGCAATTAACTTCATTTCTTTTCCTTCTATTTTCTTTCCTAAAAACTCTGGTGTTCTTCCAACCATTAATCCAGAAAGAAAGACGGCTACCATCGCATATAGAAGCATGTTCATAAACCCGGCACCAATCCCGCCAAATACTGTGTTCAGCATCATATTAAGCAAGGTCAGCAAGCCTGTTAAAGGTGAAAGGGTATCATGCATTGTATTAACAGCGCCTGTCTCACTTGCGGTAGTAACCATTGCATATAATGCGGAATGCAAGGTTCCAAAACGCACTTCTTTACCTTCCATACTGCCTGTATCCTGGTGAATTCCCAGTTGATGGATCACAGGGTTGCCATTTGATTCTGTCATAAAGGCTGCACCTGCAATCAGAACAAACAATAAACCGGCCGAAACAAACAGAATGCGACCTTGTTTTCGATTACCGACCATTTTTCCATATGTAAACGGCAGAGAAATCGTAACAAGCAACATTAATAATATTTGTACGGCATTGCTCCAGATGTTTGGGTTTTCATAAGGATGGGAAGAGTTAACCCCAAAATATCCCCCACCATTATTTCCTAGCTCTTTTATAGATAAAAAAGATGCAACAGGTCCCCGTAAAATCGATTGGTCTTGACCGCTTATCGTGTGTGCCGTAACAGTGGCATCAATTGTTTGCGGGACACCTAAGCCGACAAACACAAGAGCCGCAATCATTGCTACCGGCATTAAAATTCGAGTGATCCCACGAATCAGATCAACAAAAAAGTTGCCAAGCGGTTTTCCAGCAAGTCCTCGAATCATCGCAATAGCTGCAGCTAGTGCTGTTCCAGGTGCTGCAAACATTAAGAAGATAATGGCAATCATTTGTGATAAAAGTGAAAGACCACTTTCACCACTGTAATGCTGTAAGTTCGTATTCGTCATAAAACTGATTGCTGTATTAAAGGCTAAAGTCGGCTCCATCCCCGGAACATTTGTTGGATTCAAAGGTAATACTCCTTGTAAACGGAAGACGAAATAAACGATACAGATCATCACCATGTTTGTTAAAACTAAAATTGTAGCGTACTTTTTCCATGATTGATTTTCTCCTTTTACACCGCCAATTCGATAAAAAAACCGTTCAATCGGTAGATAGACCCGATCAAGTTTAGATGGGGCATAATCAAATACTTTAGCTATGTAAAGCCCCATTGGTTTAGCTACTAACAACACGATGAACAAAATCATACAGATAGACAGAAGTGCTATCATGTTCTAACCCCCCAATCTATAAAGTTAAAATTTTTCCGGATTTAATAGAGCATAGGTTAAGTAAATAAACATCACGATGACGACTACTCCAAGTAGAATCATGGCATTCATCCTTTCAAAAACAATTTTAATTAACGGGTCGCTTTTCCCGACCATTTCACCAATAGAAGCAGCATTGCCGTTAAAAATAAGATGATTGATAGCATGACAATATCCAACATTGTGTTCACCTCCTTTGTTTTTGAGCACGAAAAAAAGCCGTAAGAGAACAAACCTCTTACGGCTTTTTTTGGCATAGTGAAGAAACCATGCTTTTTGCACGTATTTGGGTTCTCTTCAAACGCTTACGAGGTTAGCTGTCGGATTCAGGTGGGAAGAGTCACCTTACCTAAAAAAGGATTCACCCCTAGTGGCTCAGGCCACAAAAAATGGTTCCCCCGTTTCCTAAATGGAATTCAGCGATTCAAATGGAAAATTCATTCAGTTTTGATGATGAGAACTATAATACGCTCGTTAAATAATCATGTAAAGTTCGAAAAATGATCGGATTTTATGATATTAACCTCTTATTGTTGTTTTAGTGAACTTTATTTGTTATTTACTTCTATTATCTTTAAATATCTTACTTTTTCTCACGTCATTACACATTTGTTATGATGAATAACGTCGGATAAAATCGATATTTGATTATAAAAATTTTTGACTAGCAAATGTTACAAGAAGGTGGTATGATGCGAATATCATGTCATAGTGAAAACGTAACAGGATCGTTTGGAGGTATTATGAAAAAGTTGTTTCTTTCTGGCGGCGGAGATGCGGAGCAAACACAAAAACTAGATCAACGTTTTACAGAAGAAATTGACAGAAACAAGCCTTTATTATACATACCAGTTGCAATACATGCATCACGATTTGATGATTGTTACGAGTGGATCAGCAGCCTTTTTCATCCATTAGGCATCTAGAACATCACGATGTGGACGAATTTGAAAGATCGAAACATTCAAGATTTAGAAGGGTTTTCATCCATATACATTGGCGGAGGGAATACTTTTCAATTATTAGACCAGCTGATTAACACAGGTTTTATCGGGATTTTGGACAGGTATATTGAACATGGCGGTGTCGTTTATGGCGGGAGCGCTGGTGCGATTATTTTTGGGAAAGATATCATGACATGTTCACACATGGACCACAATACTGTAGGATTGAAATATTTTAAAGGCTTAGGGCTTGTTGGAGAATATTCGATATGGTGTCATTATCAACATGAGCAGGATCCATTCATTCAAAAGTATTTGGAAGTACATAAAACCCCAGTTATGGCTTTACCTGAAGAAACAGGTGTGTTGATGTGCGGTCAGCGTTTGCATATGATTGGCGATAAGCCCGCCTATGTTTATAAAAGAGACAAAAACTCCGTTATGATCATAGACGGGGACTTTATCAACAAATGAGCAGGACATCATGACTGCTCATTAACCAGCAATTTTATAACTTAGATTGACTGCAGCGATGATTGTTTAATTCCGCAAAACACAATTTTAAGCACTTCTATCTTTAGCCGTTTATTATTTCGTTTTTCCAAGATGGTCAAAATGGATAACATATCCTCCATCTTCAACTGAAGAGACCCAGCCACCTTCAATTTCAATGTTATTTTTGATTTCTTGCTCATCACCATATCTCTTTTTAAATGTTACATTGTTTTCCTCATTGACTTTAATAGATGCTCCAATTTCAAATTTCCCATTTTTAATAAAATCACTATCTCTTACTTCGAGACTAACTTTCCCGTCCTTAACAGCAGCTCGCCCTAGAAACTTCTTCTCTTTTGACTTTTTATATAAACCGAATTCTATTTTTGTTCGATCTTGTATATTCGTTTTACATGTTATCGTGACAGTACCTTTTGATAATGAAGTTTTAAATAAATCAATTCTTCAAATTGAGGAATTCCTGATACTGCCACATTTGATATTTCAGTAGTCATTTCTTCACTATAAGAAATGCGGGTAAATATTACTGCAAAACATAAAGAAACCGACATAAATCCAAAATGCATAAGTGCTTTTTAAAAAGAAATATAACACAACAAACTAAAAAGATGCCCACAACTACTTATTTGGATCTGATTTTCACTTTTCAAAGCAAAGTATTTGGAGCAGTACATGAGCATTTGAAAATTAAAGATAAGGACTAATGTTCCTTACTTTCTGAATTTAATAATATAATAGAAGAAGGCTCATAAAAATATTGACAACTCATTACCAAAAGTTCAAATATTATTTCTTTAGTAGTAAAACCCGCCAAAGAAATCTACTCGAAAAAGAGACTTCCGTAAAAGTCTCCATACAAAAATAAGCCTGTTTAGCAGACTTATTAGTGAGGTGCCTCAATTTAAATTTGATTTATTTAAATCCTCCGTAAATACTTCCATCAACTGTTGACCACCCAACACATGCTTCAACAGCATCTAAAGAAGAGTTTTTGGAAGTTCTTCCAGTTCCTTTTTCAAAATAGGGACATGATTCTCTACATAGTATCTTATTTTATTAATGTCCTTTTGATTTTTCTCACTTGATGAAACATCTGGCGCATTAAGTCTGAAAATACCAATTATTAACACAAGAAATATACCTTTTCATTTTATACTCCTTTATAATCATATTTACTATATACCTTTTATCTATAAAAATTGTCAACCCTTCCTTTTTTTAAAATTTTTTATTTCAAGCCTTATAACAAAGTAAAAACAAATCATTAGAGCTATAATAGATACAACCAAAAGAGGCTCAGCTAAAAAAGGTGCAAATTGAGATACAACGATTAAAATCACACAGGTTAACAAGAAAAGACTTAAAAATCTTAATAATACGAGCATTTCCCATCCCCCTTTTTTTGTTTCCTTCACTGTCGTTATAAGGTTAACATATCAATAAATAAGGTTAAACATATTTTCAAGAAATAGGGATAAACATAGGAATTTTCCTTTGATAAAAAAGTGGATATGAACCCATATATCTTAACTGGCACGAGAGCTTAAACGATAAAACGATATATAAATTTTTATACCTTAAGTTAGCAAAAAAGCAACGTATTAAAGTTGCACGTATTCTCTAGAAATGATTACTTACATAAAATGTCTACCCATTCAAAAATTCTATTAAAAATATGTTAAAGAATCATAATCTTGCTAAAACGATTAGTGAAGTATTATGGGCATAATTAAGAACAATGTTAGAATACAAATTCAAGTGGTGTGGAAAGCAATTAGTGACAGCAGGTAAAACATTTGCAAGTAGTCAGCTATGTTCTTGTTGTGATTATAAAAATGAAGACGTTAAGAATCTAAAGCTTAGAGAATGAGATTGTCCATCATGCAAAAAATTCAGATATTAACGCACAGTTAATATAAAAAATAAAGCAATAAGACTTCTAACTGAAGGAACTGCGAGAATAGCCTAATCAATAGCTGACCGTTAGGCTGGTGTTCTTAGGAATGGGGCTGTCTAAAAAGTCCTTTATCAACATGATTAACTTTGATATCAGAAGATTATCTGATTGTGTTCCTCTCTTTTTCATAATACCGGCTCAGTTCAACAATCATTGCGCCCATCCGTTCAAGCTGAGGTGTGACAATCTCGTTTATGCCTACCTCTTTTAATGCTTCTGCCGTCACCTTTCCGACTGCGACAGGTAAAACTTGTTCATGAAAAGATTGAACAAGGTTCGGAGCAATTCCTTTTTCGCGGGCAAAATTGAAAAGTGAGCGAACTTGAATAGCTGTTGTGAAACAAACCGCATCCACTTCATGATTTTGTAATTCTTGACACAATAAAGCAACGGTTTCTTGATTTGGAGCGACATGCTGATATGGGAGAAGCGGGACTACAGTTGCACCTTTCGCTTTTAAAAAAGTTAGCAAATCCGGGGCATTTTCACCGTGAAGCTGTACCATGACCCGTTTCCCTGTTAAATCATAAGGCTCGAGTGACTTTATCAGCCCTTTTGTCGTCCCATCTTCATCTATTGCTTCCGGAGTGATGCCAAGCTTCTTTAGAGCAGCGATTGTTTTGTAACCTCTTACTGCCGCTTTTGCCTCGCTGACTATTTGTATAAAGCGGTTTCTCATTCCGAGTTTCTCAGCAAGACTAACAAGTGCTTCTGTGCCAACTCCAGTCGTAAACACCACCCAGTCTGCACCTTTTTCAACAAAAGCCTGTAAATCAGGACCGACTTGTTTTTCTGCTAAAAATACTGTTCCTTGTAATGAGCGAACAATCGGGGTTCCCCCTTGTTTTTTAATAAGTGTACACATATCCTCAAGTTTTCGTGATGCACCGATGACAATCCGTTTACCGTTTAATCCTTTTCTCATAAACAGCCCCTCTTTCATTCAATTTGAATATTGCTAACATATTCCATATGAGATACGATAAAGTTATCAAAATATGACAGGAGGTTTTCTTTAATGACAAGTCACTCACATGTTGAAACTCCAGCAGCACACTTGCTAAAACATGCTCGTTTTCTCGAGTATACCACTGCTAGTGATCCGATTGGTAGCGGTGTGATCAATCCCGTGCCAATGAAAGAGTTTGGTCCCGAATTATATCAATCAGGCCATACACGTATCATTCCATTAGACATCTCTAAAGAACTTAAAACAGACTATCCTGCAACAAGCCCATCATTACTTGCTCACTTTATTAAGATTCGTTCTGGTGATACGATCAAAACTGAAGCCCAAGCAACAAGTGAATTATATTACATGATCGAAGGTAATGGTGTGACTGAAGTAGATGGGGAAACAATTCATTGGAAAAAAGGTGATTTTTTAACATTGCCTGCTGGTTCAAACAGCTGTCATACCGCAGAAAAAGATGCCGCAATCTATTATATTACAGATTCGCCACTCCTTCATTATCTAGGCGTGAAACCTGCTAAAGCACGCTTCAAACCGACCCTTTACACTGCTGAAAAAGCAAAAGCCAAATTGACTGAAGTAGCTGAATCCCCTAATGCCCGTTTTCGTAATCGTATTTCCGTTCTATTAAACAATGAGATCTTTGACCAAACGTTAACAATCACACATGTGCTTTGGGCTATGTTTGGCATCGTTCCACCAGGATCCAAGCAAGCCCCTCATAGCCATAAATCAGTAGCTCTCGACTTTGTCGCACATGCGGCACCCGGAACGTACACACTTGTTGGAAATCACATTGATCCGATTACAAAAGAGATCATCAATCCGCAAAAAATAGACTGGGTAACTGGTAAAGCCTTTATTACACCACCTGGGCTATGGCACTCTCATCATAATGAATCAGATGAACCAGCTTATATTATTCCCATTCAAGATGCCGGTCTGCACACATATTTACGCACATTGGATATTCAATTTCAACATTATGAAGAAAAGTAGTCAAACAGTTTTGCAGGAAGTTCGAACAGATTAACCTGTCTTCCTGCTATTTTTTTACCTAAATGGCATATCATTATTTCCAGCTTGTGCTTAACTGCATCAAGCGATTTTTGATCAAGCTTTCCGTGGCTAGGCCACTACAACGATTTTGAAGATATCCAATATGATAGACGACTGTTGAGCGATTTTTAACAAGAGCTGATATTCGAGTTACATTTCGGTCAAAAATCGTAAATGTTTGAATAAAAAATGGATTGTTGCTGAGCTAAACTTTCTTTACAGAATGCCGATACATAAATCAAAGCCAGTATGGTTGTTCCCCCTCGATAATCTTTCTTTTTCCAAGTAACACATGCAGTATACCATGCTGGCTTTTTCCCTTATACCTGCCTATAATCATGAGGGGGGGATACTGTTGATGAAAAAAATTGGTTTTTATGGATTTTTGTCGTCTGTCTTATTGAACATATTTTTAACAGACAACTTTGTAAGTGATGTCATGTCCATCGCAAGTTTTGTTTTTATTTTAATGTACATGTGGGATTTGATTAAAAAAGACACTATAAAAGTAATTGTCTTAAAAGGGATTATGGTCATTATTTCAACGTTTTTACTGGTGTTTGTGATCATGAAAGGCCAGAAATTCATTTCAAGTCTTGCATTTCTCAATGGTTGGGAAACCATAGCTAAAATCGTTTATATTTTATTCGTGTTGATCTTAATATCCATACCGATATCTTACATAAATAACAAGCTGGAGAATTTAGACAAAGAGACATCTTGATATAAGAATGTCTCTTTGTACTTTTTAGCTCCATACATCTTTCACATAACGCATGTCTGTTTGCAGTTTATTCAACCAGTTTTCTGCTTCAACCTCATTTGTTTTAAAGATTGTTTGATAAGCATCTCGAAGCACTTTCTCAACGTCAGGCGCCATGCGATTGGCATCACCGCAAACGTAGAGATATGCACCATTACAAAGCAAATCGATAAGTTTTTCTTCATCTTCCTTCATCAGATCTTGCACATATGTTTTCGGACGATCTTCACACCGAGAAAAAGCTGTGTGCAGATAGACAATCCCGTCTTCTACCGCCTTTTCCAATTCATCTTGATAGAGATAGTCCTGTTTAGGATGTCGACAACCAAAATAAAGGTGAGCTTCACCAAGACCTGCCCCCGCTTGTTTTTGATTAAGCCGTGCCTGCAGAAAGCCACGAAATGGAGCAATCCCTGTTCCCGGTCCAACCATAATAATCGGTGTTTCAGGATCTTTAGGCAGTTGAAAACCAAACTGTGACTTGTGAATAAAGCAAGTAACACCGTCTCCAGGAGAAAGCATCGCCAGATAGTTTGAGGCAACTCCATCATAATGACCGTGCCCACTCAATGCTGGACCGCTGACAACGGCAACAGTAATGCTTGTTTTTCGCTGATTTTGCCGCGGTGAGCTTGAAATAGAATAATATCTTGGCTTAAGTGGTGGTAAAAGTGAGAGAAAACGGGCAAATGGTAGTTCACAAGCCGGGTATTGTTCCAGCAAATCAAGCAATGATAAGCGCTTGGTCAAGACAACCTTTTGATATGTTTGATCGTTTAACAGTTCTTCCAATTCTCGTTTATGGGGTGGACATGTTGTATGAACAGCTAATTCTCGTATTTGTGCTCTTGTTGCAGGTTCTTGCAATTCAACACAGTTTTCAAATAGATTAATCAGATCGACCGGTTGGTTTAAAGGTAAATGAGCAACATCACGGCGACTGTTAATCTGGATTTGTTCATTTCCGCTTAGTTCAAAACGCTTAAGCACTCGGTTCATCAACTTAGGACGATTTTTTGGCAATACACCGAGATGATCACCTTCAGAAAATTTGATTCCTTCAGGCAAAGATACTTCAATATGACGGGTACTTCTTCCGCTCTTTTCTTGCTGAAGTTCACGGTTTGTTAATACTTGGGCTGTAAAAGCATTGTAAGTTTGGGCAAGCGGTGAGGCTGGTGTTGCATTGATCCACTCAATCGACAGGGAGTGTCTGTCTAATTCTCGTTGATCATCTTCATGTAATGAGAATGTCTTCCGTAAATTTGTCCATAAACTGTTTCGCCAAGTTTCAAACTGATGTTCAAAGTGAGCGTTTACATCACCTTCTCCGAGCATCTGCAGCCTTGTCGCTCCTTTTTTTTCAAAGAGGCTGTCTATCAGACGGGGAATCCGCTGATAAGTACTTGCCCAGTTACGATTTCCACATCCAAATACAGCATATTTAATACCGTTCAAATCTACTTCTTGGTCCTGTTCAAGCCAATTGACAAATTCACGTGCATTGTCAGGTGGATTTCCATTATAAGAAGAGGTAATCACAATCATCGCCCCCTCTTGCGGCATCTTTCCCTTATATTTGTCAAGGACTTCCACCTTGCATTTATATCCTTGAACACTCGCTTGGTCGGCAATCTCTCCCGCAAGGCTTTCAGCGGTTCCAAGGTTTGATCCATAGAGAACGAGAAGTGGTGTTCCATGGGCATGTTTTTCCATCTGTTGTGACCTGCGTTTTTCTGTTTGCTTACTTTGTACCTTCCTGTTTCTCTGTTTCACACGCATCGTAAATCCTTCTGGCTTGATCGTTAATGACTCTTTGATTGTGAGTTGGTAATTTGAATAATCGTCAAGCTCAAAGTGTTGAAGAATCAGACCGAGCACCATTGTTGCTTCATGAAGAGCAAATTGCATACCAATACAGGCCCTCTGACCGTTCCCAAACGGTTTGTAGGCATGCGGCGGAATGTTTTCCATCTGTTCAAACCGCTCAGGCCGGAATGCTTCGACATCTTTTCCCCAAACACGTTGATCCCGATGTAAAACCGGAGCTAAAACCGTCACGTTTTGTCCTTTAGGAATCAAATATTTTCCACCGATCACGGTTTCTTCTTTGGCATAGAGTGAAAAACCGGGAGCTGTCGGCCACAGTCTTAATGATTCATTTAAAATCATTCGAATATATTTCAACTGCTTCACCTGTTGATAAGAAGGTTGAGGATCTGTCAGGACGCGATCGGCTTCATCATACGCTTTTGTTAAAATATCGGGATGCTTCAGCAGAAGATAGAGTGCAAAGGATAACAAACCGCTCGTTGTTTCATGCCCTGCAATTAAGAAAGTAATCATTTGATAGCGGATGTTTTTGTCATCAAGTTTTTCTCCTGATTCAGGATCTTTTGCATGCAGCATCAGAGAAAGCAAATCATTCCCGGTTTTGTCGGCATTTTGTTTTCGCTTAGCAATAATCTGATCAACATAAGAAAACATCAGCTCAATATCACGGTTAAAATTCCGCCTTGTTTTGAACATCAGCTGATCTTGCACAGCCAGACGTTTCATTTGCCGCATCGATTCATTTAAACCACGCACCATACTGATGATGAAAGGATGCATCTTTTCTCGATAAAAACTATTAAAACGGTAATTGAAACCGCATAAACCGATCGTGTCCAATGTAAGTCGGGTCATGTCTTCAGGCACATCAATATTATCGTTCTCATGTAACCGAGACCATTTTTGGATGAGCTGCATGGCAATATCAAGCATCATCGAATGATAGCCTTTCATCGCTCTTTGGCTAAAGCTTGGCAACAGAATGTTGTGTGCTTTCTGCCAATTTGGTTCTTCTGTCCAGCTTGTGAATAAACCGTCACCTGCAAAAGCCCGAACTTTCTGAAGTCCTTTAGACAAGTTTTTGGCAAATCGAGATTCATCACAAACCTCACTAGCCAATTCACAGTTAGAAATAAACACGACATCAGTGCCAGAAAACTTAAATCGATAGATCGGTCCCATCTCAGCAGCAATTTTCCATAAAGACTGAGTTGGTTTCCCTTTGTCAAGTAATGGCAGATTCCCAAGCGGCCCATATGTTTTTGGCATAGGAATTTCGCTTAGTTGATTCACTTCACATCATCCTTTCTTTTAAAAATTACCATGTCATCCATGACACTTAATCGCATTCCAAGAACTGTCTTCAATTTTTTCAATTAATTCACAGGGTATTTGGATTTCCCCAGCTCTTACTAGCTTTTGAATATTCACAAAGATACCGAAAACAATCGCACTCAAAATATCGGAAGGCAGTGAACGAATCATGTTTGCCCGTTTTCCTTTTTCAAAAAATAAATAGATAAAATCCAATAGTTCATTAAGAACTTCGCGGCTTTTTTCTGTTAAATAGTGCGCAGTCTTATCAATTTCTAAAAAATAGAGCGCATCAACATTTTCTTGAGAAAACTTGAACAGACTGCGAAAAATGTGCTGAAATTGCTCGTAAACACATCCTGAATATGCCGGATACCCTTTTTTCAATTTTTTCATAAAGCGCTTGACACTTTGTTGAAATAACACATTGACAAGATCTTCTTTGCTGTCAAAATAACGGTAAATCGTCCCGGTCCCGACATTTGCCTTCTCCGCGATCATCGGAATCGTTGTTGCATCAAAACCGCGCTCTGCGAACAGGGCGAGTGAAGCATCAATGATTCTGTCATATTTGCTTTCTGGTTCCATTAAAAGTAACCTCCTTCGAACGGAATGAACGTTCATTCCGCTTGTTACATTTGACAGCCACTCAAAAAAACCTTTTTTAACAAAGCAAAAAAGTAAAATCAGGAAGTTTATATTATGTGGTCCATAGGTATTTTTGCATATTTAAATCAGCCATCAAAAAAAGAGCTGCTTTAACACAGCTCCCTCTGCTAAACCTATTTTGCTTTTTTGACCTTGACTTGGCTCGCTTTGCTCGCATTTCCAGCTTTGTCAATTGCGATAACTGTCAAAATCGTTTTTGGCTTTTGCTTTTTAATTTTTACAACATATTGGCCTTTTTTATTCACTCTGCCAGTGCCAATTGTTTTTTTGCCAACTTTGATCCTTATATTGGCATTTGCTTCAGCTTTTCCTTTTACAGTGGTGCTTTTATTTGTCACGCTATTAACCTTTGGTGCAGTAGGCGGTGTTTTGTCTTTTACGGTCGTTTTCGTCGCTTTGCTAATATTTCCGGCTTTATCTTTTGCTGTCACAGTGATTGTTGTTCCTGCTTTTTGTTTGCTGACTTTCAGACGAAATTCACCTTTGCCATTTGCTTTGCCAGTACCAATCGTTTTCCCTTTCACTTTTGCGATAACTAACGCATTGGCTTCCGTTTTACCTGTGATGACCTTGCTTTTATCAGTGACTGAATGAATTTTTGGTGTACTTGGCGGAATAGCGTCAGCCACTATGACTTTGACATCGCCGCTTTCCCTGTAAGTATCTGCAGAAGCAGACACATATAAAACCGTATATTCTGTTTGTTTCTTGACTTTTACTTTAAAAATACCTGAAGAATCAGCTTTTCCGGTCGCAATGATTTTTTTGGATTGATCCTTCACCTGAACTGTATAACCAGGTAACGTTTTCCCTGTCACATCAATATCTTTGTTGGTGACGCGTTTTACCGTTGGTTTTTGTGGTGCTTTTTCAACAATGACTCTGACTGAAGCTTCCGCCTGACCGCCTGAAGCCAGCACATGGAGAACTTGATTTGTTTGCTGTACCGGGATGTTCACTTTAAATGTTCCAGAGTTCCCTGCTTTACCCACACCTAATGTTTTATTTCCGCTGACTACTTTCACAGTTGAACCGCTTTTAGCTGTACCCGTAACGGCTGAATGGCGATTTAACACAGGGTTGACTTTCAAGTTGAGTTCAAAGACACTAAACGCATAAAATGCATTGAGCTTACCCCAGCCAGAAATGATATGATATCCAGGTACTTGCACGTCAGGTTCTCCATCAAAATCAATGTCATCACGATAAGGATTATCCTCTTCATTAAATGTGACATCAGCAGTTGTTTCCTTCAAAAACTTTGCCACCTGGTTCGGTTTTAATGACGGATTTTGTGAAATGAGAAGCCCAGCGACAGCAGATACGTGCGGTGCTGCCATCGATGTTCCACTCATATAAGTGACATTGCCATCAGGAACAAGGCTCGGAATATCACTTCCCGGCGCGACCAGGTCAAGCCCTTTACCATAGTTGGAATAGTCTGAGACAAGGGCTAGTTGATTGGTTGCTCCAACTGAAATCGTATATTTTGAAGATGCGGGATAGGAGAGTTCTGAAGCGCCCTCATTTCCACTTGCAGCAATCACCGTCACATTTTTGCTTTGTGCGTATTTCAAAGCATATTCAATCACCCTGCTGTACGGTCCGCCAAGGCTTAGATTAATGACTTTTGCCCCGTGATCGACAGCATAGATAATCCCATAGGCAATTTTTTCAGTATCTCCCTCCCCTGAACGATCCAAAACTTTCACTGGGAGAATTTTCGCATGCGGATTAATTCCAGCCATTGAATAATGATTATCAGCAGCTGCTGCGATAATCCCGGAAACATGTGTGCCATGTCCGTTATCATCCATTGCATCCCCATTACGGCTAATATAATTAAATCCGGATTCTTGTTCAACACTGGCACTTAAATCTTGAAGTGTATGGTCAACACCTGTGTCAACAACAGCAATCACTGTATTTTGAAGCGGTTTGTTGACCAGAAGTTTCTGAAGTTTTTCAAATTGAATATCTACATGCTTGCTGCTGTTTTTAAGTGACCATTGATAAGGATACTGAACATCAGCTGATAACGCATGATACTGCTGAACTGGTTCGATAAATTCCACCTCAGGCAACCTCGATATTTTACCAGTAGCGGCTGCGTGATAGCCGTTTGTATGGTGTTGATCCATTTCCACCACATACATATTTTGAAACATTTTATTTTTTGAGACGGAGTCGACAGTGCCAGCCCCGAAAGATTTCACTTTCGCTTTGAAAGAACGCAATCTTTTGTGATCTTTTAATTTCACAATATAGCGATTTTTTGTTGCGATTTTTAAACTTGAATTTGTAAGACCTGCTTTTTCTAGTACTGTTGACACTTTACTGCCTGCCAAATCTTCAATTTTAATATCTTTTATGATTTGATCCATTTGTTTTTTGAGTGCTTCAGGAACGGCATCACGTACTGTTTTGTGAAGGCGATAGATCGCTTTTTGGTCCTCTTTTGTTATCGTATATTGACTCGCCTGTCCGTTTTTTGCGATATCGGCAAACAGCGATTTCAATTGAACTAAATCGCTAGACACCGTATTCTGAATTGATTGTTTAGACAGCATTTTTGAACCTATGAAGGGAGCAGCTTTATCATATAAAGAAGACCATTTTTTTCCTTTATCGGTTTTTTCAAACAGATGATCTCTAATCATGCTCAAATGTTTGTAGCTTGTCTTTTCTGGTGTGCTTAATTCTTCTTTCTGTTGGTCTAATGGGGAAAGGGTGACACCTTGATAATTGATGGTGTAAGGGATGTCTTGATGTTGTAAAGTTTCTTCTTGATTATTTTCGATCTTGATATAGTAGGGACCTTTCCAAGCGATTGGAAAGTCGATGACTGCGGGAATCTTTGGATAGGAATAACCGATATACCGAGCAAATGTATGACCTTTAATAGCATTCTCTAAGCTGGAATAAATCGAGATGGTCAGCTCTTTTTCTGATTGGAGTTTGATGCGAAAGTGTGTGTAATTTGCGATTTCCTTTTGTTGAGGCTCTATTTTATACCAATGTTCTTTTTCTTGATTTTTAAATACTGTATTCACTGATGAACTGTTAGTTAATGTCGTTTCTTTGAAAGATGATTGGTTTTCTGCCGCCATGGTCTTTACAGCAGGAAACTGTCCAAATACAAGTGTAAACATGAGCATGAAAACAAAGAAAACGCAAACCTTTCTTTTTTCCATATGGCACACCTCCGCCAAATTTAGTTAAACATATTCACTTTGCTAATATTAAACCATGATTATCAACTTATTGGAATAGTTTTCTGTTAAAAGCCAACCTATGTACTAATAGAGGTGTTAGAATTCATAGTGCCAGACGGTCATTTGTACCTATGTCTTGTGTATGTATAACAGAAAGTGAATGGGCAGGGCGCGGCAAACTGGAGGATCTTTTTTCGCGAAGTGATCTATCCGCCCTATCAATTTTTCTTATAAATGCATAGGATGTATGGAAATTTAACTTTAAAAAGGTGGTGCTATTTTTATGGGCTTCGGTTTTGGATATCCAGGTCGCTGCTGCGGTTATGGCGGCGGATACGGTTATGGCGGCGGAGTTGGCTATGGCGGTGGATTCGCGCTCATCGTCGTTCTTTTCATTCTCTTGATCATTGTAGGCGCATGCTGGGCGTACTAATTAGGAGATCTTACCCTGTCATTGCTTGCGCATAATGAGATTGATTTCTCTTTTTCCGTAGAGACTAAATCTTGTCTTTAACAGCACTTTGCTGAGGACTTGCTCGCATCTAATCCGAAAAGGAACAGAGAACGACGTTTTCTGTTCCTTTTTCGTAGAAAGCGGTCAGGAAGAATTCCCCCTACCTGCTGGATTACCGATAAGGCAACCAAAAACCGGCTCGTCGAGTTCTTTCAATTCTTCGTCGGCGATATGGATTACCATAACCATGCTTAAAAGAATGTGGCATAGATGAATAACCATGACCGATAAAAGACATTCTGTGATCTTTCATCATGAATCTGCATCCCTCTCTTATGTTTTTAATATTCATATGCAGATCATTGAAGGATGGACCTACTTAAAGAAATAGCTAAACTTGATCTTTCTCCTGTGTATAATGTGCCAGCAGTTCCCTTCTATACATCATAGCAATCTCTCCTTTCATTCTCGTTTTGATTAGCGTTGGCTATTCAAATAAAGATACTTTAACTGCCGATCTTTCATTTCATTGTACAGCTGTTCGATCTGATGTTCTCGTTCATACTCTTCTGGACTTTTAAATTTTTTTTGAATCGTCAGTGTTAAGAAGAATAAATTAATCGTCATATCACTCACCTCCTTTAAAGTTTGCTACAAAACATAAAACAACCCGCAGATCATTTGACAAACCTGCGGGTGCAAACAAAAACCGCCAGACAAAAACAAAACGATGTCTTTATCTTGCGAGAAGGAAAGCGTATTGTTCTAACTTCCTAACGTATTTTGTAAAAAGCAATGGTTAAGGAAGGGCACAATCTCTCCCACAGGTTGAATGAAACATATATTCACAAGGTCTAGTGTATGTAGTTAATTCCGATTTCATGTTCATCAACCTCCTTACTTTTTTGATTACTTTGTAAGTATATCCATCAACTTCCTATTTGTAAACCTTTTTTTCAAAAAATGGACATAAAAAAATACAGAAAGTCTTAAGACTCTCTGTTTATGATTCTTCCATTTCATCTAATTGTCTTTTATATTTGAGTGAACGCTTAACACAAAAGAAAGCACCCGCTAAAAAACTGCATGTCGCAAACATCATCACCGATTGTTGGAATAATGTTAGCCCTTGATTAGGGATGATGGTGCCGATATACAAAAAAGTACTGACACTGAGTAGTGTAAAGGCAAACTGCTTGTAATCTTCCATCAAGGCTTTTACTTTTTTCTTATGCATATGATCACCTGTTTAGATTCATATAAGATATGATTTAGAATAACATAGCATAACAGTTTGCAGGACATGTAAATTCAGGTAATCAAGCAAGCGGAGCTAATCCTTGTTCTAAGTCTTCTAAGAGATCATCAATATCTTCAATCCCAACGGAAACGCGAATCAAGCCATCAGTAATGCCCAGCTCAAGACGACGATCTTGCGGAATTGATGCATGAGTCATTCGTGCAGGCACCGAGATCAAACTTTCAACAGCGCCTAAACTTTCGGCGATCGTAAACAGTTTTAGTCTTTCTAAAACAAGGTCGACATGTTGTTCCTTCCCGATGTCAAATGAAAGCATTCCACCAAATCCTCTGCTTTGTCGTTTGGCAACGTTGTGACCGGAATGGGACGGAGAACCTGGATCATACACCTTTTGCACAGCTTTATGACTTTCTAAATATCGGCCGATTTTCCGAGCATTGTGCTCATGAGCTTCCATTCTTAAGGCTAATGTTTTCATGCCTCTCATAAGCAGCCATGCGTCCTGAGGTCCGAGAATGCCTCCTGTAGAGTTTTGAATAAAATGAAGCTGTTCCCCTAATTCTTTAGTAGCAGTCACGACTAGTCCGCCAACGACATCACTGTGTCCCCCCAAATATTTAGTTGCACTGTGAAGAACGATGTCAGCACCAAATGAAATCGGGTTTTGAAAATATGGTGTATTAAACGTATTATCAACAATGAAGAAGAGCCGATGGTTTTTGGTTATTTCAGAGACTTTTTGCAAATCTGTAATTTTTAAAAGCGGATTTGTTGGTGTCTCAATGTAAATGGCTTTTGTGTTTGGTTTGATCGCATTTTCAATATGATCGATACTGCTTGTGTCGCAAAATGTTGTTTCAATGCCCATGCGGTTAAAGACTTTCGCCATGACTCGATATGTTCCACCATATACGTCATCTGTTAAAATGATATGATCACCATGGTTAAATAGCATCATGACCGCACTTATCGCAGCCATTCCGGAACTAAACGCATAACCTGCCGCTCCCCCTTCAAGCTCGGCGATTAAAGATTCCAGTGCCGCTCTTGTTGGGTTTCCTGTTCTTGAATATTCATATCCTGTGTGCATCCCTGCTCGCGGTTGTTTATAGGTGCTGACCTGATAAATGGGAACTGAGACAGCACCGGTTATTTCATCACCTGTGATTCCACCGTGAATCATTTTCGTTTTTTGTTTCATACTAAATGCCTCCTTCATATATTTTTTTGCTTACATAACGGTCACTACTATCAGGAAATATCGTCACAATATTTGTGCCTTCTGTCGCATGTTCAGCTTCTTTTAATGCGGCAAATAAAGCGGCACCTGATGAACTTCCAATCAGAAGCCCCTCTTTTTCCGCTGCCTCTTTCACAAGACGGAAAGCATCTTGATCGGAAACGGTATAAATCTCATCAAAATGGCTTTGATCCATATATTCAGGTATGAATTCCATTCCGATCCCTTCGGTTTTATGCCCATGCGGCTCTCCTCCGTTTAATATTGAACCCTCCGGTTCAACAATCACCGTTTTAATGGACGATCTTTTTTCTTTTAAAAACCGTGCAGTCCCGGCAAATGTACCACCTGATCCGGCACCCGCAACAAATATATCAACCTTGCCATCAAGATCATTCCAAATTTCAGGAGCAAGCGTTTTATAGTAAGCCAATGGATTTACTTGGTTTTTAAACTGCAAAAAACAATGGGAATTGTCAATCTGTTTCTCAAGTTCAAGTGCCTTTGCGATCGCCCCTTTCATCCCTTCACTTCTTGGTGTATGAACAATTTCCGCACCTAGTGCTTTCATGATCGCTTGTTTTTCCATACTAAAATGTTCAGGAACACAAAAAATCGAGTGGAGACCGTACTTTCTGGCAGTTAACGCTAAGCCGATTCCTGTATTACCAGCCGTAGCTTCAATTACAGTACCGCCTGGTGTTAACTTTCCAGAAGTGAGTGCATCTGTAATCAACATGTCTCCCAACCGATCTTTAATGCTCCCGCCCGGATTCATCATTTCAAGTTTTGCATAGACATTAACACCTTGAGGCGTTTGAAAATGCAACAGTTGTAAAAGTGGTGTTTGCCCTATTAATTGTGTGACATCTGTGATGACATTCAACGTTTTCTCCTCCTTTTCAAAAGAAAGGGAAGAGCTCCCTCTCTATTCATTGATTTTTTTTACCATCCGAAGTACAAGTTCTGTTGAATGTTTTGCAGCCTGTTCCAGGAATTGATCAAACGACACTTCCGACTCTTTTCCAGCAATATCTGAAAGTGCTCTAATCACAACAAACGGAACAGTGAATTGATGGCAAACTTGTGCGACAGCTGCTGCTTCCATTTCAACAGCATACAGATTTTCAAATTTACTGCGGATGAATGCTACCCGTTCTGGATCACTCATAAAGGAGTCACCAGTAGCAATCGTTCCTTTCACAATTTGAATATGCGAAAGCTCTCTAGCTTCTTCCTCAGCTATTTTGATTAATTGGCTGTCAGCCTGAAAAGCGGCTGGTAATTGAGGGACCTGTCCATATTCATAATCAAAAGCTGTCACATCAACATCGTGGTGGCGAACTTCAGTGGAAATCACAATATCACCGACATTTAATGCCTGATGAAATCCTCCGGCTGATCCAGTATTGATGACATAATCCGGTTTAAAGCGGTCAAGTAAAATCGTTGTACTCATGGCAGCATTTACTTTACCAATGCCTGATTTCAATAAGACAATCTCTTTTTCTTCATAGCTTCCGCTTGTAAATTCACAGTTTGCAATCACTTCTGTTTTTGATTGTTTTAATTGGCTTCGTAGAATTGTCACTTCTTCTTCCATTGCTCCGATAATGGCAATCTTCATATGTTAACATCCCTTCAAGTTTTCATTTTTACTGCTTCCATTACCCAGACAAAATCATTATATTGTTGAAAGGTGGTCCTGAAATGTTCTGAAGTGAAAATCGCTTCCATTTCAGAAATCGTTGGATAATGTTCTGTTTCAAGATCTTCTGCCAGTTGATAAAAGCCATTCTTTTTCGCATTTTCGATGGCAGCTATGAAGGCTTTGTGATCGCTGAAGACAGTATCAGCAAACACTATTTTACCATGCTCGTTAAGGATATTTCTATATCGCCTTATCGCTTCTCGTTTTTCTTGATTTGTCAAATGGTGAAAAGCATATGAGCTGACAATTGTATCAGGAGAAAACGAAAGTGATGGAAAATCAATGAAATCACCATCTGTAATAACTACATGTTCAGGTAGCTTTTGTTTGGCAATTTCCCTCATTGTTTTTGATGGTTCAATCCCTAATACTTGTTTTTCAGCAGCGGCTAATTTTGCTGTCAAATTTCCAGTTCCGACACCAAATTCGAGAACCTTAGAGCCCGAATGTTTGACAACATCACTCAGAATCTTTTCATAGTTGCGGAATACCTCTCGATATTGAATATCATGGCCTGCCACTGTATCATCATAGGATTCTGCCCAATTTTCAAATAATGGAATGAACTCTCTTCCCACTGGTTTCACTCTCCAATCTTTATAATACCTATAAGTATAGTATGAATTTAATCATGAATTAGTTCTTATCATAACATATCGGACTTTTATTTTGGTAGTAAAATGTGTTTACTTCTTGTCAGAGACAAACTTCTTTGCTTTAATAAGGATTGACTTGAAGTATTGGAGGATGAGATGATGCCGTTTGAACTAGACCTAATCAAAGATAAAATCGAGTTTTTTGAAGCACTGACTTTGGAAGAGCTTGAAAAGAAAGTGAATCAACAGATTGAAAATAACCAAGCACTTTTACTAAAGGTCCATTCGGTTTCTCACCAAACAGCAGTGATGGATAGCCATGTTTTGTACAGTGCAGTCGTTCATTTTAAAGCTGAATAGTTAAAAAGCGGCCGGTTCGTAAACCGCCGCTTTTTTATCATTTCAACTTTTCAACCTTTGTTGGTTTCCACCCTTTACCATCAACCCATGTAATGGCTACCTGATATTTCTCGCCGCTGTCAGTCGCTTGAATCGTTCCTTTTGCATCTTGAGGAGTACCATTATTTCCAACCCAAAGCACTGTCATATTGTCTTTGGAAACGCCTGTTGCATATGAGATTGCTTCTAACATTTCCGCCCAGTCTTGGGATGATGAATCATATGTTGCAGTATGTGCCCCACTCTGTTTTGTACCAATCGGCTTCCAATCTGGATTAATAATCGTTTTTTCAACGTTAGGGCTAGAGCCTCCTTCTGTTATTTTTGCTCCTTCAAACGGATCTTTTGCTTTGTCTTTTTCATCATCTGAGGCTGTCTCTTTATCTTTTTTTGAATCTGAATCACTTTTTTCTTTCTCATCTGAAGCAGAGTCATTTTTTTCTTTATCGTTGGAATCCGTTTTTTCTTTGTCTTTTACATCTTCATCAGATGTTTGATTTTTCTTATCTGAAGCAGGTGCTTCTGTTGTTTGTTTCGTATCGTTTTTGGAACCGTCTTCCTGTTGCGCTTGCTCTTTCGGGCTGTTCATCAACAGGTTGGTGGCAATGACGACAATTAAAACCAATACAACACCTATTAAAATGTTAAGCACAAGATTCGCTTTTCTGCGCTTATCACGATTTTCAAATCGAGATTCCCTAGTTTTGCTCAAATTCTTTGCACTCCTTTTTCCCTTACGCCTCACTTTTTATTTTACCATCACCTGAGGCATTCTTCTATGTCTTGTTCTTTTCAATTTTATATACTATTTTAACAATATCATAAAATATAGCGTTTGTCGCAGCCTTGCCCTCTGGTGTGTCCATATCAACAACTACAAGTGCATATTTTGGTTTGTCAGCCGGAAAATAACCAGCAAACCACTTATGGTAAAGCCTTTTTTTATCTTCTGTGAGCTTACCTGTTTCCGCTGTTCCTGATTTCCCAGATACATCAAAAGGTAAGTCACGGAAACGTCTGCCTGTCCCTTTACGAGATGTCACAACTTTTCTAAGTAGTTTTTGCAGCCTTTGTGCTGTATAATGATCGATTGTGTCTCCAGACAAGTCTTGATCTTTAAATGAGGTCATCAATGTACCATTTTTATATTCGATCTGATCAGCGACTTTAACTTGTTTTTTCTCACCACCTCTTGCAATGGTTGCCATCATATTGGCAATTTCTAAAGGCGTTAGCTTAACATTTTTTTGTCCAATGGCGGTTTGCGCAATCGCTTTCTTCACTTTCTTATCATGTTGATCACCCCAGATTGCCCCTGTTCCTTCATGATAAAGTTGCTTAAAGTCATCTTGATGAAAAAGAGACCCTTCCCAGCCGACTTGCTCAGTTAGTCCGAGTTTACGAGAGGTATCCTCAATAATAGAGTCTTTTTTTTTCATTAACTGCTGTGCTAGGCTTGTAAATGTATAATTGCAGCTTTGGGCAAAACCTTCTTCCAAATTCAGTTTCCCTTTGTCTTCTCCAGGTTTGCCGTAAAGATTCAAATTGCAGTTGAACGTTTTTGAAGGATGATCTAATCCTGTTTCGATCGTTGCTGCAGCAATGACAGTTTTAAAAACAGAACCTGGATACATTGGGGTCAACATGTAGTTTTGTCTCGTTTTTTGCGATGCCATGTTTAAATCAGGTTTACTAGCTATCCCAAGCAGACTGCTTTTTTCGATATCAAGAAGAATCGCCCCTCCCTTTTTTAAATGATGGTCATCCAAAGTTTGTTCCAGCGACTTTTGCATTTCCTTATCTAATGTTGTTTTAATTTGTAATGGATAAAATGGATTTGCATCTGCAGTATATTTGACGTCCATGCCAAACAAAGGGTTACCCAATCCATCAACATGATACAACAGTTTTGTGTCTTGTTCAGGAAGTAATAATTCGTCAAATGTCCGTTCCAAACCAAAGGTGCCAATTTTCGTTGAGATCGATAAATCTTTTTTGTGCGGATACTTGTTGCGAAGGAGTTGCGGGTCTTGGTTTGTCATCCCAATCGTATGGGAAGCCAATCTGCTTTTTTTGGTTTTTTCTATGTATACGCCATATATTCCGGGATATTTCAATTTATTAATTTTTTCAAGCATCATCTTCGATATTGAGCCTTTTTCATTTTTGGTAAGGATGATCGGTTTTTTTGCTTGTTCTAATTTATGGTTGATCTCCACTTCTGACATATTTAAAATATCGGCAGCATCCTTAATCGGCCATGGTTGCTTTTTCAAAAAAGGAAATAGTACAATTGCAGGTTTTTGGCTAATCGTTAGGGGCTTTCCGTTACGATCTAGAAAAGCACCTCGCCCATCAGATATTTGAACCTCTTCTGTACGCTGTTTAACACTTTCCTGAATTAAGTTGACATTCCATTTAGAAAATGACTCCGTGAAAAACAATTGAATTTCAGCAAGTCTGACAAGTAAAAGAAAAAGTGCGGACGTGATCAAAATCGATATCCATATCATTCGCTTTCGCAATTTCATATAAAAACACCTCATCCACATTGTGGACGAGGGTTTTCGTTACTAAACGGATTTTATGAAATTTTCACAATTTTTACAAGCAAATCTCCACCAGGCGTCTGAACAGTCACTTTATCTCCAGCCTGTTTACCGAGAAGGCTTTTGGCAATCGGAGAATCGTTGGAAATTTTCCCTTCAAAAGGATCTGCCTCTGCACTCCCTACAATCGTGTAGGATTCTTCCTCTCCATCAGGAAGTTCTGTAAAAGTAACGGTTTTACCAAGTGTAACGATGTTTGAGTTCTCTCCATCATCTTCAATGATCTTTGCGTTACGAATCATATTATCAAGTGTTGTGATACGCCCTTCAACAAAGGCCTGCTCTTCTTTTGCTGAATCATACTCAGAGTTTTCGGAAAGATCGCCGAAACTTCTTGCGACTTTGATTCGTTCAACTACCTCTTTACGTTTAACCGTTTTCAAATACTCTAGTTCTTCTTCAAGTTTTTGTTTCCCTTTTTCTGTCATCGGAAAAACTTTCTCTTGTGCCATGTTCCTTCACTCCTTCTAGTTGGTCCCTCATCACTTGTATGTGAAGAGTATAGACTGAAATATACAAGAATGAGGACAACCTATGTCCCCTTCTTCTCCCCCATATTTGTAAAGAATTGTGTACCGGATGGAAGGGTTCCGATAAATCGTGCATATACAGTTAAAGAAGGGCGCACGAGATCCCTTCAATTTCTATACATAATATGGTCAGAGTTGTGTTTGTCTATGCTATGTTATTATAAAATCGCATTTTGTTCAAGAATTGTTTGTATTTTTGTGACCATCAAGTCGATGGCAACCCGATTTTGGCCACCTTCCGGAATAATAATATCAGCATAACGTTTTGTCGGTTCAACAAATTGGTTATGCATCGGCCGAACGACAGAAATGTATTGTTCGATAACAGATTCAATTGAACGGCCTCTTTCTTTAATATCCCTGAGCATCCTTCTGATGATGCGAAGGTCTGCGTCCGTGTCGACGTAAAGTTTGATGTCCATTAACTCGCGAAGCCTCTCATCCTCAAGCACAAGGATTCCTTCCAAGATAATAACATCTTTCGGCTCAACATGCACGACTTCTTCTGAACGAGTATGCAATTTATAATCATAAATCGGCTTTTCAATCGGGCGATATTCCAGCAATTCTTTTAAATGCTCAATCAAAAAGTCATTATCAAATGCAAGCGGGTGATCATAGTTTGTATTCAGTCTTTCTTCAAATGGCAGATGACTTTGATCTTTATAATATAAATCTTGTTCAAGCATTAAAATCGAGTGACCTTTAAACTGTTCATATATGGCTCTTGTGACACTCGTCTTACCAGAGCCTGAACCTCCCGCTATACCAATGACTATCGGTTTCTTCCCCATTGCCAGTTATTGCCCCTTTCTCATCATGTTGCTCGGATAAATCTTTTGGTTCATTTTAAATTTGACGATTTGCAGGGGATGGCGGGCTGCATCGATTACATTGCCTTCTTCGTCCCATATCGTTTCAATTTTACTTGTGTAATTCTCGATTTCCGGACCGAAAAATTCAACTTCGTCTCCAGTTTTAAAGAAATTCCGCTGTTGGAGTGTCACCATTTTCGTTTCTTCATCATAATCAAGAACAAGTCCAACAAAATCGTACGTTGTTTTTTTGCCGTGAATGCCGAACATCTGCTCTTCATAGCCAGGTGTTCCTTCAAAGAAAGCCGGTGCTGTGTCTCTGTTTGCACATTTATCAAGTTCTTTCAGCCACTCTTCTTTAATCACAAATCCTTCAGGATCTGCACAGTAGCTGTCAATTACTTTTCTGTACACACTAACAACTGTTGCAATGTAGTGAATCGATTTCATTCGTCCTTCGATTTTCAGGCTGTCAATTCCCATTTCAATCATTTGCGGAATTGATTCAATCAGTTTCAAATCTTTAGGACTCATCGCAAACGGAGCGTCTTCCTCTTCATAAAGCGGAAGCGATTTTTCGCCTTCCTCTTGATATAAATCATAATCCCAACGGCATGATTGACAGCATCCGCCGCGGTTTGAGTCTCTAGCTGTCATATGGTTGCTTAGTACACAGCGTCCTGAGTAGGCAATACACATAGCACCATGAATAAAAGTTTCAATTTCAATATCTACTTTTTCTTTCATTTCTCTAATTTCAAGTGCACTTGTTTCCCGTGCCAGTACGACACGCTCTAAGCCTTCCTCTTTCCAGAACTGGACAGCCTTCCAGTTTGAAAGGGATTGCTGGGTGCTTAAGTGAACCTCTAACTTTGGTGCGACTCTCCGACATGTTTCAATGATCAGCGGGTCAGCAACGATAATCCCTGAAATGCCCGCGCCTTGTAAATCTTTCAAATAGTCCTCAAGACCATCGATGTTTTCTTGATGTGCGAAAATATTTGTTGTGACATAAATTCTAGCGCCATACTGTTTTGCAAATTCAACACCTTCAGCCATTTCTTCGATTGAAAAATTATCTGCATTTGAACGGAGTCCATATTCACGTCCGCCGATAAACACAGCGTCTGCACCATAATGAACGGCAATTTTCAACTTTTCTAAATTGCCTGCTGGAGCAAGTAGTTCAGGCTTTTTTGTAATGACGCGTTTCCCATTCACAATGTTGGAAATTTTATCTTGAACTGCAGACATGGTTATCCCTCCTTTTAATATACTGTTTCTTTGAAAAAGAACCCGGTATCAAGATTGCGGTTAACGGGTTGCAAGCTTTCGATCTGCTCAATCCATTCGTCTTTTTTCTCTTCATATGCATCTCTGTTTGAGATGTATAGGTCGATGGCTTCACGATACATTGCTGTAACTTTCGTTAAATAGTCTACAGATTTCAATATGCCGTCTATTTTAAACGAATCGATTCCGGCATCAATTAATTCCTCAAGCTCATCAATGATACATACATCATTCGGACTCATAATGTGGGTGCCGTTTTCATCTTCGAAAATCGGATATTTATTGCCGCGTTCTTTATCATGGAGATACATGCCTGTTTCTTTTTTCTTGCCTTCTATATCCATAGCTTTCCCTTGATATTCAAAATAGTTTCCGATCAATGACCGTTTTGACTGAAACATACATGTCATGCCATGCACATGAATTTCAATTTCAACTTCAGCATTAGCTTTAATGTCAATGATGCTGTCCATATTGAGTTCCCTTGCTAATACTGCACGTTTTGCACCTTTTCTTCCCCAGTAATTGCAGGAATGGTGGTTGGTTGCTGTTGTTTCAGTGTTCCAGTGGAGTTTCATGTTTGGTGCTGATTCCCTTGCAGCCATTAAAACGGCTGGATCACCGAATACAACTGCATCAGCACCTGCTTCCTCCAAGAAAGACAGATAATCATTTAATTCCGAAACTTTATCATTATGAAAAATGGCATTCATTGCAACATAGACTTTTACACCCATTTTATGGGCCAAATGAATTGCCTCTTTTACATCATTTCTAGAAAATTCACCCGCTAAGCGTAAGCCATATTTTTGTTCACCGATGATAAAAGCGTCAGCCCCGGCTTCGGCCAAAGGTTTGATATCACGAACAGCTGTCGGTGTCACAAGCAGTTCAGGCTTTTTCATATTTGTTCACCTCTTTTTTACTAACGGCTAAGCCATCTCCGATCGGTAAGATCGTTGTTTCATAATCGGGATGTTCCATTAGCCAATGATTAAAAAGATCTATTTTCTCAACAAGCTTTTTAATTCGTTTGTTTTCAATTTGACTATGATCTCCCGGGACAAGCCCTTTGAACAAAACATTATCAGTAAAAATAATCGCATCTTCTGACAGCATCTGCTCATATAAATTGAAAAATTTCTGATACTGTCCTTTTGCAGCATCAATAAACAGTGCATCATATGGAGCCATCGATTGAACGGCAGCGGAATCGCTGAGTGCATCTCCAAAAAACACATGAATTCTGTCTTCCAGCTGAAATGCCTGAATATTTTTGATCGCTTCCTGGTATCTCTCTTGATCACGCTCGATTGTGAAAATTTCCGTTTGCGGGAGTTTTAGTGCCATTCTAATGGCTGAATATCCAATCGCCGTACCAATCTCAAGAATTTTTTTCGGACTTTTTAGTGATAATAGCTGCAGCAATACTTCAATGCCTGCCGGTTCCATAATCGGTACATTGTGCTCTTTCGCATAAGCCTCAAGTTTCATCACTTCTGCCGGCCGCGGCTTTATGAGTTGTTCCAAATAGCCGGTCAGCTCTTGATATTCGATTTTCACGGGCAGATGGCCTCCCTTTCATAAAAAGAGCTTTAGGTCAGATGTTTTAGAACTACCTAAAGCAGTGAATGTCTTTTCCTCAATAAACAACCCGATATATTCTACCACAAAACGTTTAAATATGCTAACAAAAGGAGAGTATTTTTTACTCTCCTTAGCAGCTAATGATTTTTATTGTTGGTGATATATTTTCTTTTAGCTTTACTATGCTCTTTAAATGTTTTTGTAAAAACAACTTCTCCATCTTTCTTAGCAAGGAAATAGATATAATCCGTTTTATCAGGATTTAAAGCGGCTTCCCAGGCTGTTTCTCCAGCATTAGAAATCGGTCCCGGTGGAATTCCTGCGTTTTTGTACGTATTATAAGGGGAATCTACTTTAAGATCCTTATAAACGACACGGCTTTTATGTTTTCCCATTGCATATAAAACTGTCGGATCGGTTTGCAGTGGCATTTTTTTACGCAAACGATTATAAAACACACTCGCAATCTTGTGCCTGTCCACTTTTTCAGTTGCTTCTTCTTCAATCAGTGAAGCCATTGTTAGTGTTTTATGCACAGACAGTTTTTTGTGTTTCATTTGTGATTTATATTTGTCTGCCAGATGAGCAGTTGGTTTAATCATCGTTTCAATTATCGTTTCTAATGTCGTATTTGGATCATGAAACGGGTATGTTGCTGGATAGAGATATCCCTCTAAAGGATGTTTCACTTTTTTAGCTAAAATTTCTCCTGTGATCAGATTCGGATACTTATGCTTTAATTTGCTGATAAATTGTTTATTATCAAGCTTTTTCATCACTTCTTGTTCGGAGTAATGGGTCTGTTTGGCGATAATTTCAGCAATTTGACTAAGCTGTTTCCCCTCTGGAATCACAAGTTTAAAAGCAGGTACATTTGAAGCGTTTGTCAGTTTGTCAATGATTTCAGTTGGTTCCATCGCTTGGTTGAGCTGAAAGTTTCCAGCTTGAAACCTTGATGCATGTTTATACTTTGCATAAAAAATAAATACTTTTTCATTTTTAATTAAATGTTGCTCCTTTAATTTGGCAGCAATTTTTGAAAGCGATGAACCCTCTTTAATATAAACATTTATAGCTTTTTTATTATTTTGATCGACAGGTTCAAGTGCCGATTTCACGTAAAAGGATAAGCCACCTGCGATAACAATGAAGAGCAGTGCCACCACAGCTATCCAAAGCTTCAGTTTATTTTTTCGTGGCTTTTTTTTAGATTGATCTGCAAACATGTAGTTTTTCCTCTCCTTCCAAGCTATATACTACATGATTCTGCAATTATTTACAAAAGATTTCTTAAAGCTCTTTTCTTTTAATATGGGTTTTTTGGAATATAGACAATCACTTTTTTTCTCATAAAAAAAAATGCACCACCAAATTGTTGGGGTGCAGTTTTTATTTTATTCGTCTTCCTCATCGGCTAAAAACGTATTGAGCGTCTCTTCGATTAATTCCCATTCTTCATCTGTTTCAACCGGCATTAATTCACCGTCTTCACCGTCTTCGTTCGGAACAAAGCTTGAAGCATGGATCTCAATTTCTTCGTCTTCTTGTGCCTCAACCGGATAATATAAGACATATGATTTATCAAACTGATCACTGTCAAACGTAAACAGCACCTCACAAAGCTGTTCATTCCCTTTATCATCTACAATCGTAATATTTTTTTCTCCGTGTTCCATTTCTTCACCTCGTTAGTTTAGGCTGTCAAGATACCCTTGAAGGATCATGACAGCTGCCATTTTGTCAATCACTTTTTTTCGTTTTTGTCTGCTTACATCAGCTGAGATCAGCATCTTTTCAGCTGCCATTGTTGACAGGCGCTCGTCCCAAAGGACAACAGGAATGTGAAACGTGTTTTCCAAGAGCTCCGCAAATTTTTGGCTGGCTTCACCCCGCGGACCGATTGAACCGTTCATATTTTTAGGAAACCCGAGTACAATTTTGTCAATTGTATAGTCTTCCGTTAATTGAGTAAGACGGTTCAGCCCGTAGTCGCCACTGGCTTCATCGATTTTAACGGTTTCGATTCCCTGTGCTGTCCAACCCATTTCATCGCTCATTGCCACACCGAGCGTTTTTGAACCTAAATCAAGACCTAATATTCGCATGTTTACGCCTCTTTATGCTGTTCTAAATACGATTTAACCAATTCCTCGATTATTTCGTCTCTTTCAATTTTCCGTATTAAATTACGTGCATCTCGATGCCTTGGAATATAAGCGGGATCACCTGATAGTAAGTATCCGACAATTTGGTTAATCGGGTTGTAGCCTTTTTCCTGAAGTGCATCATGAACGATAATTAGCACTTCATTCACATTTGTTTCCATTGAATCATCGGAAAAGTTAAATTTCATTGTCTTATCAAATGAGCTCACCGTTTTGCACCTCTTTCCCAAATTCACAGGCAAACTTTTAGCCTGGATTCTTCCTATCACCATTCTACACTAGTTTGACTGATTATAAAACGGATTTCACCCATTCTTCAGCAGAAGATAAAGCTTCTTCCAGCTTTTCAGGCTGTTTCCCTCCTGCCTGCGCCATATCAGGACGACCGCCACCACCGCCGCCGCAAGCTTCGGCAACTTGTTTAACAAGTTTTCCTGCATGAAAACCTCTTTCTATTAAATCTTTTGTAACTCCTGCAGAAATATTCACTTTTTCATTATGAACAGCTCCAAGGACAATAATACCAGAACCTAACTTGACCTTCAGTTCATCAACCATTGTACGAAGATGATTCATATCCTTCGCATTTACTTTTTCTGCAAGCAAGTGAATACCATTTATATCTTTTACCTTTGCCAAGATTTCACCAGCTTCTTTATTGCCGAGCTTACTTAGCAAGGATTCGTTTTCTCTTTGCACATTTTTCAAATCAGCTTGTAATGCTTCAATCCGTTTGGGAACTTCTTTCAGATTCGTTTTCAACATGTTTGCTGCATCCTCAAGCAGTTCAAGTTTGGAACTCATTTCCTGATAAGCTCCTTTGCCAGTAACAGCCTCAATCCGACGGGTACCTGCACCTATACCTGATTCAGAAATCATTTTGAACAGTCCGATTTCAGCCGTGTTTTTCACATGGCATCCTCCACATAGTTCAATACTGTAATCTCCTGCTTTGACAACACGAACGATGTCTCCATATTTTTCTCCGAACAAAGCCATTGCACCGAGTGCCTTTGCTTCATCAATCGGTTTCAAATCAATTTCGACTGGAATTGATTCCCAAATTTTTTCGTTGACTTTTGTTTCAATGAGTTCCAATTCTTCTTTTGTTACCTGCCCGAAATGAGAGAAATCAAAACGAAGACGGCTGTCTGACACAAGTGACCCCGCTTGGTTCACATGTGTGCCTAACACATCTTTTAAAGCTTGGTGCAACAGGTGTGTCGCTGTATGGTTTTTGACAATATCCTGTCTAAGACGTTCTGTCACTTCTGCTGCTACTTGCATCCCTTTTGCAATGGTTCCACTTTCAACAATCCCTTCATGGAGATGTTGTCCGTTCGGTGCTTTTTTAACATCTGTGATGCGAACCATGACTTCTTCGCTTTTTATCCAACCTTTATCACCAATTTGACCGCCGCTTTCAGCATAAAACGGAGTCTTTTCTAAAATAAGTTGAACTGTGTTCCCTTCGTGAACATCTTCAACAAGTTCTCCATTTTGAAGAACTGCAGCAACTTTCGTGTCAGATTGAAGTGTTGCATAACCGACAAATTCACTTTCAATCGTTAGATCACGGAGAACACCGCCTTGAATTTGCATGCTTCTAATATCTTGACGAGCTTGACGAGCTCGATCACGCTGCTTTGTCATTTCATGTTCAAAACCGGCATGATCGACTTGCATGCCTTCATCTTCAGCATATTCTTCAGTCAATTCGACAGGGAATCCATACGTATCATAAAGTTTAAAAATATCAGCACCAGAAATGATGCTGCTTCCTTTAGCTCGCTCTTTTTGAATGACTTCAGAGAGAATCGCCAACCCCTCATTAAGGGTCTCATGGAAACGTTCTTCTTCTGTTTTAATGACTTTAGCAATAAATTCAGCTTTTCCTTTCACCTCAGAGTAGAATGCCGCCATAATCTCAGCCACAACTGGAACAAGCTCATACATAAACGGGCGATGAATATTGATTGTTTTAGCATAGCGGACAGCCCGGCGCAGGAGTCTTCTGATCACATATCCGCGACCCTCATTAGACGGAAGGGCTCCATCACCTACTGCAAAAGCAACCGTGCGAATATGGTCGGCGACAACTTTAAAAGCGGTATCCTTTTCTTTGGATATTCCGTATTTTTCTCCAGAAATCGATTCAGTTGCTTCAATAATCGGCATAAACAAATCGGTATCATAATTGGTTTGGGCATCTTGAATAACAGAAACCATTCGTTCAAGACCCATCCCGGTATCAATGTTTTTCTTTGGTAGTGGAGTGTATGATCCATCAGGATTGTGATTAAATTCAGAAAAAACGAGATTCCAAACTTCAAGATATCTTTCATTTTCTCCACCAGGATAAAGTTCAGGATCAGCAAGATCATTTCCATAAGCCTCACCACGGTCATAGAAGATTTCTGTATTCGGACCGCTTGGACCTTCGCCGATATCCCAAAAATTCCCTTCCAGCCTAATAATACGTTCTTCTGGAATACCGATTTTCTTCGCCCACATTTCGTAAGCTTCATCATCTTCGGGATGGACTGTCACAGATAGGCGTTCTGGATCAAAACCAATCCATTTTTCATCTGTTAAAAACTCCCATGCCCACTCAATCGCTTCTTCTTTAAAATAATCGCCGATTGAAAAATTTCCAAGCATCTCAAAAAACGTATGATGGCGCGCTGTTTTTCCAACATTTTCGATATCATTTGTTCGAATCGATTTTTGCGCATTACAAATCCGTGGATTTTCCGGGACGATGCGGCCATCAAAATATTTTTTTAATGTTGCGACCCCGCTGTTAATCCAAAGCAGAGACGGATCTTCATGCGGGATGAGTGAAGCACTCGGTTCTACAGCATGTCCTTTCTCTGTAAAAAAATCTAAAAACATTTGACGCACTTCTGCGGATGTTAATGTCTTCACTTGTTTTTCCTCCTTTATATGATCACAGCAATATAAAAAAGCTCCCGCCCTATGCAAACATGCGTTTACACAGGGACGAGAGCTTCTCTCGCGGTACCACCCTGATTATGGACAAAAGACACGTTGCCCATCACCTTAAAATCCGAATAACGCCGGATAAAAACGGCAGGATTTCGCCTGCACTCAGGATTAGCTTCTACTGACCGTCTGCTTAAGCTCTTTCAGCGCTAATGGAGCTTTTCTCTAAAAGCAGGGCTTCAGTATACTCGGATCCATCAATCGAGATACGTATATGTCTATTCTCAGAAATTATAGACAACGAATACAGTAATGTCAATCTTCAACACAATTAAGCTTTTTTCTTGCAACTAAAAAATGGATGACTGTTACTTTTAATACCGCCATTACCGGGACTGCGAGAATCATCCCGCTAATACCAGCCAGTTCACTGCCTGCAATCAGCCCCAGCATGATCACGATAGGATGCATGTGAAGACTTTTTCCAACAACAAACGGACCGAGAATATTGCCTTCAATAAATTGCAAAATTAAAATGGTTATCACGACGATCAAGACCAGTTTTGTTGATAAGGCTGCGGCAATCATCACAGCTGGGATTGCCCCAATAACAGGTCCAAAATACGGGATGACATTTGTTGCGCCTATAATAAGACCTAAAATAAGCGGATATGGAATGTCAAAAAACCAGAAAGACAGGCTCGCTCCAAGACCAATAGCCATACACACAAACAGTTGTCCTCTTATGTAATCACCGAGAGAATCATCTACATCCCGAATGAATTCACCGCCTTTTTTCCTCCATGAAGGGGGTGTCAAATACCAGACCGCTTTTTTCATTGTTTCAATATCCTTTACCATGTAAAAAACCAAGAATGGGATGACGATGGCAATCAATAGATAATCCAAAACATAACGGATACTTTTAATTGCGTGCTCTACCCAATTTGCGATGAATTCTTCCATTTGATTGACAAACTTATCAACTCTGTTATGCATCCCATCAGGCCAGCCATCTGTGTGATGATGAAGCCCGTCCAACATTCTTTCATATGATGCTGCAAAAATCGGAATACCTTCAGACAGGTCTGTTAACTGTTTCATGATAATCGGTATTCCTTTATATAAAGCCCAGCCCACTCCCCCGAAAAAAAGAATATAGATAATGAGAATACTCAATGTTCTGGGGAGACCTTTTCCATGCAACCACTCCGTAATCGGAAGCAATAAATAAGATATAAAAATAGAGATGATCAAAGGGATAAAAATTGATTTAATGATAAGCCAGAACGGTGACCATAATAGATCAAGCATCATAAATACGTATACTGTTAAAAGAACCAGTAAACAAATCGCCACCCATAATAATAGCTGAACCGGCTTTTGAAGCATCACCCTCACCTCCTCTATATGTTTTGAGGAATATGAGGTATTATTTTGCTCTATTTTTTTCTTTTTAACCGATTAATCTTGATCATCCTCTGTTTGTTGCTGTTTCATATAGTGACACAATGCACCAACTTTTCCCGCTTCGTTTTCAAAAAAACATCTATCAATCTCTGTCGTTTGTACGGCTTCTGGCCAAATCTGCCTGACCCGCTGTACCACTTCATCTATAACACTGGTCTGAGCACTAATCCCCCCACCGATCAGGATCTTTTCTGGTGCCAATGCATGAATGATATTGACTGCCCCCACTGCAAGAGCATTGTAAAAAGACTCGATTGCCGTTTGCGCATCAGCATCCCCTTGAGCCGCCAACTCAAACAATTCAATTCCGTTCACTCTTTGCTTTGTTTGATCGTAAAAGTTTTCTGTCAAAGAGCGCGCTGAAGCGAGATTGCTAAATGAGTAACGATCAACGACCGTATGAAGCCGATCATCGAACTGAAGTGTCATTAACCCAAATTCACCGGCTAATCCATTTCGTCCACGAACCATTTCACCATTTATAAAAATACCGCCTCCAATACCGGTTCCAACTGTTAAGCAAACAAAGTTCTGGCATCCACGTGCATTCCCTTTCCATTTTTCAGCAGCAGCGGCACAATTAGCATCATTATCAAGCTCTATAGGAAGCTTGAGATCTGAAAGTTCTTCTTTAACGGAGTGATGTTCAATATCCTTAACTGCTCCAGCGAAATAGACATAGCCAGTTTCGCAGTCAACTGCCCCTGGAATGCTAAGTGCGATCCCTTGAATATCATATTCTGTTTGATACGTTTGAACAATTGTTCTTAAAGCAGAAAATGTCTCGCCACTCCCTTGAACTGGGGTTGGTGTTGAGCCAGAATGAAGCATCGTTCCGTTATCATCCATTATTGAATATTTAATCGATGTACCGCCAAGATCAATTACTGCATAAGTCATTGTGTGTTACCCCCATTAGATTCATTTTTCTTGCCAGTATTATAAGCGGCTCATCTGTTGAAACATCAGGTCCGCTGCACCTGGTAAGTGCTCATGTCCATATTCATGAAACAGAAGCATTTCTTTTGATGCAGATATTTTATTGTAAGCTGCAAATTGTGTAGAAGGTGGACAAATCATATCTTTCATTGCTAACGCCCACCAAACATGTCCTTTAATACGTGGTGTGAGATGTTGAATATCAATAAATCCAAGTCTCTGAAATACTTCTTCTTCATGATCATGATTTGGATCACGCGTTCTAAAATAAGCAGCTATTTCTTCATAAGCTGATTGTTGAATGTCCATATCTTCCCACACACGTCTGTAATCACTTAAAAACGGGTACACAGCTGCAACTTCCTTTATTTCCGGGACAAGAGCTGCGCATGCTAGTGCAAGCCCCCCGCCCTGAGATGCTCCACAGGCACCAATTCGGCTTGCATGGATATGCTCCATTGACTGTAACACCCTGACAGACTGCACTGTATCGAGAAAGACGTGTCGATAATAGAGCTGATTTGGATTCGGGTCTTCAATACCTCGAATCACATGACCGCGCAAAGTCGGTCCTTTAATGGTAAGCGTATCTTCTGAATCTCCCCCTTGGCCACGGCAATCCATCGCAAGTACCGTAATTCCTTGTGCCGCATATGGAAGCTTATCAAGCCAGTCACCGCTGTCAACGGAATACCCGTGAAACATGACAAGCCCTGGAGAGTCCGGTGTTACTTGTTTGGGGCGAACGAATTTAGCATGAATTGTTGCATTACCTGTTCCGGTAAAATAAAGATGATAACAATCGGCAACATCAGATGTTATTGAAGCAGGTATCAATTCATATTCTGTCGATAAATTTCGCACCTCGCGAATTCCCTTTTCCCAATATATATCAAAGTTATCTGGCTTTATGCTTTTCCCCATGTATTTTTTTAATTGTTCAAGCGGCATATCAATATGCACAACTAGTTCCCTCCTGCTTGATAAAATTCGGCAATCACCTTTTCAGCCGGTTTTCCATATACGTCATAGCCATCATCAAGATGGGCTTCGTCTTCTTGATAAAGTTCTGTTCTCCAGTCCCAAAGACCGAAGCCTTTAACCCATGGGCGTTTGTGAGTTGTTTTAAACATTTCTTGATAAAATTCAGCCTGTTCCTTAGTATTGGTCTGTCCTTGATGTAACCAGTCATTCGGTATAAGAGATGAACCAGATCTTGACGGACAACCAGCTTCAGCAAAGAAAAATGGTTTTTTAAAAGGGGTTATGATCTTTTCAATCCGATTCAGCTGACGCTCCCAGTCATGAATGGGGTAATAGCCACTGGATGAAATAACATCGACCGCATCCCACCATTTCACATTTCCTTCTTGATACTTATCTGTGTTATAAGAAACCAAACCACTGTAAACTTGCTTAATGCTTGAAATCAGCCGCCGCCAATCATGTTCACGTCGCTCTGACTGTACCATTTCACAGCCAACGATATGCATATCACAGCCTGTTTTCTCAGCAATACGTGCATAATGAAGCTGATAGTCTGTATAAGATGCAAACCAATCCCCCCACTTCGGTTCACAGGGGACATCGATGTCAAAAAAATTGATATGAGCACGCCAAGTTCCATCTCTCACATTGACAGTCGGTTTCATGATGACACGAAGCCCTAGGGACTGTGCATAAGAAATCCATTCTATTAATTCGTCATCAGATGGGAAGTGATATCCTGTAAAATCTATTTTTGTTGATTGAGCTGTATCTTGTTGTGCAGCAAGTGCAATCACAACATGCGTGCTATATGTACGTTCTTTCATTAAACGAAGTGATATCTTAGCTTTTTCTGTGAGCAATTTTCCTCTTCCACTTAACCATCCGTATGTAAACCCTTTAATAGTATCCAATCCGCTCACCCTTTCATCATTGATAGTACCCATCTCCATTTATACTCTCTCCATGTGAGCCTTACCGGTCTGCCGCATGAAAAGATCGTACAATTAATAATTGCCTTGCCCAATAGACCTTCTCTTATTTTGCAGAACATGATCAATGTGAGTTTTCCAACAATCGGTTCCCAACTGTATTTCACGCTATCCCTTTCATTTTTCCGCTATCATTCGGACATACTTGTTCCGGTCGAATCTAGCTCATGCCGTCCCTACTTAGTTTAGTGATGCTGCCGCGATCAATAAAGTGATCGACATCCCAACACCCCCAAACAAATGTTTATTTTATCTTAAACTAATCGATAACTTAATTCAATAATTTTTCATAAAATAAAATTAAGTAATTTTATATACACAGTTTTCTAATTCTTTTATAATGAAAATGAATTCATGTGGAAAGGAATGATCGAATTGCCTATTTATACTCATGATGCCGAAAAACTGTTTCATCTTCAGGCTGGCGAGTCAAGTTATATCCTGCAAATTGTAAGCGGTTTCCCAGCCCATGTTTACTGGGGGAGAAAACTAGATGATACCTCTTCTCTCACTTCACTTTTCAGTCCTCGCCAGTCAGATGGAATTGACAGACTCCCTTTAGAGTATCCGCAGTATGGCTCAGGTGATTTTCGCTCACCTGCTTACCAAATACGTCTAGCCGATGGGAGCCGCATCACAGAACTTGTCTACAAATCCTATCGTTTAGTAAAAGGAAAAGAAAAATTACAAGGCCTCCCCGCCGTCTATGTCGAAAATAGCGATGAAGCCGATACACTTGAAATCGAATTGGCTGATACATATTCTGGAGTGTCCGTTGTACTGTCATATACGGCCTTTACCGATCTAAACGTGATTACCCGCTCAGCCCATTTTATTCACCATGGTCAAAGTACGGTATACTTAGAACGTGCCTTAAGCGCAAGTATTGACTTTCATGATGACCAGTATGATCTTATCCATCTTTTTGGCACATGGACGCGGGAAGGCAATATTGAGCGCAGAAACCTTGCACACGGAACCATTTCAGTAGATAGCCGCCGCGGTGCTAGCAGTCATCAACATAATCCGTTTATCACTTTACTCAAACCTGAGGCAACAGAAGATTATGGTGATGTCTATGGATTGAACCTTGTCTACAGCGGAAATTTTCAGGCGGAGGCAGAAGTGGATCAATTTGATCAAACACGTGTTAACATCGGACTCAATTCATTTGACTTTGAATGGAAGCTCAAGCCAAACCATACCTTTCAAACCCCAGAAGCAGTACTCGTTTATTCACCTGACGGGCTTGGCGGGATGTCCAGAACTTTTCATCACTTGTATCGAACAAGGCTTGTACGAGGTATGTTTCGGGAGAAAAAGCGGTCTGTGCTTGTTAATAATTGGGAAGCAACTTATTTCGACTTTAATGCTGAAATAATTGAATTGATTGCCAAAGCAGGTGCAGAACTTGGTATAGAACTATTTGTGCTCGATGATGGTTGGTTTGGAGAACGAAATGATGATAAAACATCGCTCGGTGATTGGGTTGAAAATCCAACAAAGCTCCCAAAAGGCCTGAAAGACTTAGCAGATCGCGTTCAACGCTTAGGTATGCAGTTTGGTCTTTGGGTTGAACCTGAAATGGTGTCACATGATAGCAATCTATACCGAAACCACCCCGACTGGTGTCTGCATGTAAAAGGGCGCCGACGCACACTGGTGCGAACACAGCTCGTTCTTGATCTATCACGCCAAGATGTTAGAACATATTTATATGAACAGTTAAGCACCTTGTTCAGAAAAGCACCCATTTCATATGTGAAATGGGACATGAACCGAAACATGACCGAAATCGGCTCACCCGCATGGCCAGCTGATCAACAGAAAGAAATCAGTCATAGATATATGCTCGGTCTTTATGAGCTATTGGAAACGTTAACACTCGAGTTCCCCCATATTTTGTTTGAAAGCTGCGCAAGCGGTGGAGGACGGTTTGATCCGGGGATGCTCTACTATATGCCTCAAACATGGGCAAGCGACAACACAGATGCTGTTTGCCGTCAAAAAATCCAGTATGGGCTAAGCCTAGTCTATCCACCAAATTCAATCGGTGCACATGTTTCAACTGTCCCAAACCATCAAGTAGGCAGATCCACCCCGCTTAAAACTAGGGGAGATGTCGCTATGATGGGAACGTTCGGGTATGAGATGGATGTGCGTCAATTTAATGATGAAGAAAAAGACATAGTAAAGAAACAAATTCTTCGCTATAAGAAAATAAGACCACTCATACAAAAGGGCGATTTTTACCGCTTAAAAAGCCCTTTTGCAGGCAATGAAACGGCATGGATGTTTGTTTCCCAAGATCAACAACAAGCTGCCGTTTTTTATTTTCGAACTTTAGCAAAAAACCATTATGTGCCTAAACGGCTTCGTTTAAAAGGTCTTCGACCAGATAAACAATACAAAATTGAACAGACTGGAGAATCTTTTAGCGGGAATAATCTCCACGAAGCAGGGCTTCCATTACCATCATTACATGGTGATTTCGTGAGTGCATCCTTCTTTTTATCATAAATTTTTTTAAAACCCCCTAAGGTAGGTTGTTTGCCTTAGGGGGTTTTTTATGGAAAGACATGTTCTATAAATCCGAGCTTCGTTTAAATCGCACAGCCGAGACGTGAAAGGGCTAAAACATGATAAGTCCGAGCACCTTCAACAGATTTAATGCAAAACGGCTTTAGCCCGGTGAAATACAGGGCTAAAGCCGTCTAGTATATGTTAAGTGGTCTTTTACTCTATTTAACAGATCCTTGAGAAAAGCCATTATAAATATATTTTTGCAAGGCGGTAAAAGCAATGGCTGTAGGGATGATGGCAATCATGACGCCAGCAGAGATGACTTCCCACTGAGCTCCATACGGCCCTTTAAACTTAAAAAGGGCGGTTGAAATGACTTGAAGATCTGTTTTCGGCATATATAAAAACGGAGTATAAAAATCATTGTAAACAGCAACACCTTTTACAATAATAACAGTAACAATTGCTGGTTTTAATAGCGGCAAGACGATTTTCCAATAAATCTGCCAATATGATGCACCATCAAGCATAGCTGATTCATCTAGTGAAACCGGAATCGAATCTAAAATTTGCAGAAAGATATAGACTGCAATAATATCCGTTCCTAAGTATAAGATAATGGCTGCTAGACGTGTATTAAACAAGCCTAGTTCATTAATAATTTGAAAAGTGGCTACTTGTGTCGTAACACCGGGAATTAAAGCCGCCAGTAAAAATGCACCCATAAGCAACTTTTGACCTTTAAACTGGAAACGGTGCAGGACAAACGCAATCATTGATCCAAGCAATGTCGCCCCTACAATCGACACAACCAAAATAATGATTGTATTCATAAACCCCAACAGCATTTTCCCTTCTACAAATGCACGAGCATAGTTATCAAAGTTAAGCCAATTGCTCGGGGGTGTCAATGGTCCTGTGGATGCGTACTCACTGCTTGTTTTAAAAGATGCAAAAAAGACGACAAGGATCGGCAGCAAAGCCAACAATCCGCCTACAAGCAGTGACAAATATTTAAAAATGGAACCTGTACTAGAAAACACCCTAAGTTTGGCAACCATTTTGTAATCGGGTCCATGATCTTTTTTTGGTGTTGGCATCTGACTCATGACGAACGATCCTCCTTAAAAGCCGCACGCTGTATAACAGTCACAATGATGACGATCAGAAGCAAAATGACAGCCATCGCTGAAGCTAAGCCGACTTTTCCATATTTAAATGCCAAATCTACTGTTTTAATGACAAACGTTTCACTGCCATTTGCTCCGCCTGTCATAATAAAAGGAATTTCAAATACACTGATTGCCCCGCTGATGGCAAGAATAATATTCAATTGAATAATTCGGCTAATACTTGGCAAAATGATATAGCGGAATTGATGCCACCGATTTGCCCCATCCATTTCCGCAGCTTCATAAATCTCATTCGGGATGGAAGAAATCGCACCAAGAAAGATAATAAAGTTAAATCCCATATAGCGCCAAATAGATGTTCCAGCAAGGGAAATGTTAATCATATCAGGATCCCCCAACCAATGAGTAACAATACTTCCAAGACCTATCATCTGTAAAACTGTGTCAAGTGTCCCTTCAGGACGGAAAAAGATCATAAACATAAACCCGATCGCAACACCGTTCAGCAAATAAGGGAAAAACAATATACCTTTAAAGAAGTTCTTCATTCTGACTTTAAAACTTAATATGGTCGCAAAATACAAGGCTAGTCCTAACTGGACAAATGTCGCCACAAAATAATATAAACTAACTTTAAAAACTTTAAAGTATTCTGGATTTGTAAAAATACTTATATAGTTTTCAAGTCCGACCCAATGCTTCTCTTTACTGAAGCCATTCCAATCCGTAAAACTATAATAAATCATATTAAAAACAGGCAAATAAGCAAAAGTAATCAGTAAGACTACAGGCAATATCGAAAAGGAAATAATGATGATTTTACGTTGTTTGTGATATGATAGATTGGAAAATTTAAACATTAGATGCAGCACCCCCTTATCATTGTATAAGAGGCTGTCCTTAAAGTCGTGTGGATGAATAAAAATTGGGGAATTTGCTCGCTTTCCGCGGGCGATCCGCGAGCCTCCTCGGAGCTCGTTCCTTGCTCCTCTTGGGTCTCGCCTGGCTCGCTGTTTCCGCAGGAGTCTCGCAATTCCCCCTGATTTATGTTGAAAAAGGACTTTTTAGACAGCTCCTACTTTTTCATGATTTTTGTTCTTGCTTTATTCCAAGCTTTATTATATTGCTCTGCTAGTTGGTCAAAAGATTCACTTCGATTTCCAATTCCAGCTTCTACTATCGTCTTCTTATTTTTCTCAAGCCAAAAACCAATTTCCGCTTCTTTATCGATTTTATCCATTAGACCTTTTTGACCTTCTTTAGCTGGTGTAAGCAATTTAAATTCCACACCCTCTTTTTTATAATGCTGAAGTTCATCTGGTAAAGGTTTATCTTTTGCAGCACTAATTCCACCCGCCTGTTTAACAGAGTAATCAGATTCATGGATAAACCAGTCTACCCAAGCTCTTGCAGCTTCTTTATTCTCACTATTTTTGTTAATGGCTATTTGGAAGTCTGCACCAAGCGGAAAAATCACCTTGTCTGCATTTGTTGGAAACGGCATAAAACCGATGTCATCTGGGTTTTCTGCCACTCCTTTAATTTGATCAACTGCCCATGAACCCATGACCATCGTTGCTATTTCACCTCGACCCAGCATCGCTTTAGAAGACTCCCAATCCGTTGTCAGCGGATCTTTCTCAATAAGACCTTGCTTCGCTAAATCATACATCAATTTATATGTTTGATAATGAGGTTTTCCTTTTGCGAATGGATCATTTTCATTTACCATTTTCACATTATAATAATCCGGGTCCCCAGCGACAGTCGTGATGACACCTTCCCATTGTGTAAGCGGCCAACCGCTAGCATAGTTTGTATAAAGCGGAACGGCATCTGTGCTATTTTTTACCTTTTTAAGCGCTTCCATTAAATCATTAAAAGTACGGGGCAATTTTTTGATACCAGCTTTTTCAAATACTTTTTTGTTGTACACAATACCAGTGTAAGTGACAGCAATTGGAATACCATAAACTTTCCCGTCTACAGCACGTTCCTCAACACCCATATATTTTTTCTCCATATCCTTTAAACTGCCGAGAGGCTCAAAGTAATCAGGAATATCAGCAATTGGCACTTGTGTCGGAATTAATAAAACATCTCCATAATCCTTTGTGTTCATCCGCGGTGTAATTTGCCCTCCGTAATCTGCAAGTGCTTCAAAAGATACTTTGACATTCGGGTATTTCTCTTGAAACTTTTCTGCATATTTTTGAAATACAGTATCAACAATATCAGTTCGTTGTGTAATCACTGTTATATTACCGCTGATGTCTTTTTCACCTGTACCGGATTGTTTCTTTTCAGAACCGCAGGCTGACAGAGTCCCAGTAATGAGCAGTCCTATCATAAGCGAAATCAACCACTTCATTTTACTTTTCATTTTAATACCCCTCCACAGTTTTATTAAGTTATCGATAAACTTAATTATAATTTTAGAATGGTACCGCTTTCCTGTCAACCTAATTTTAATCTGTTACTTATTTTTTTAGTTAACCGATTAATTTCAAACAACACAAAAAACTTGCAGTTTCTGCAAGTTCTTGTCCTTCTTTCATATTTAATTTTTTACTTCGCTGACAGACTCCCGATAAATCACTTTTCCTTTTACAAGAACACGGCCAAATTTTATTGTGGAATCATTCAGCTTTTCATACATAAACTGCGCAGCCGTTATTGCCATTTCTTCAACATTGACAGCAACTGTCGTCAAGCCGGGGGAGCCGATTGTAGCATATACATCATTGTCAAATCCAACAACAGACACATCCTCAGGCACCAGATATCCAAGAGAGTTCAGTTTGTTAATTAAAAGCCTTGCAACTTGGTCATTATTACAGACAAATGCACTTGGCATCTGTTCAGGAAGATTGATGTCTATTAGTTTCCCTTCTTCATCACGATCATTTAATACAAAAGCTTGATTTAATTGAATTCTATGTTCAAGAAGTGATTTATAATAACCTAAATACCGATCTTGAATACTGCTTGTGGCATACAAATTGCCAACATAGCCTATCTGCCTGTGACCTTTGCTAATCAAATAGTTTGTTATATCATATGCGCCATAAAAGTTATCTGTAATCACAGCATCCATATTGGCATGTTCATCGTAAAAATCCATAAATACGACAGGAATATGAACCGAGTTTAACATATCAATATACTCTTTTGAAATTTGTCCTAAAATAATCAGTCCGTCTACTTTGTGTTCCAAATATATACGCGGCGGGGTTACTGCTTTTTCATCGTGTAAACTTAATATCTGTAGAATCCCATAGTAACCCTTTTTTTCTAATGATTTTGAAAGTGATTGGTAAACATTCAAATAAAATGACTGAACCATCCCGGTGAATCGTTCAGGGATCACCACACCAATATTATAGGAACGACCATCTTTCATGGAACGTGCCAAAGTATTAAAGCGATACCCCATCTCTTCGGCAGCCTGTTTTATCTTCACTTTTAGTTCGGCACTGACTCCTTCTTTATCATTCAACGCTTTTGATACCGTCACACTGCTAACACCAAGTTTTTCAGCGATATCACGCATTGTTATATTTGTTTTCAAGCTCATTTCTCCTCACCAAACGAATTGTTGTTTATCGATAACTTTAGTTTATTGTCCACAGAACTGTTTGTCAAATGACGTGTAAAAAACAGCTTGCAGAAAATCCTGCAAGCTGTTATCAATTAAAACATTCTCATCATTCGTCTTCTCGTCCGTCTCATACCTCTTTTATTGAACATTGTCGTCATAAGAGCTCCGGCTCCCAGTGCTAAAAGAGAAGTCACTGTCCGATTCATATTCAATCTGCGCATCTCCTTTCATCATTAAAAATTGATGCTGCGTTCATCTTCAGAAAATAAATCGTCCAGACTGCTTAATGTTCCATCCTCTTCTACTTGATGAGTCGAGATTATTCCTTTCGAAAGGGTCAGCTCGATAAAGCATCCCCAACAATAATATTGATTCACACCGATTTTTCCGATGTTTTTACTTTTACAATTCGGACATATTAGCATTAGAACACACCTCTTGTTCATTCAAGACAATTGAGTTTTTGCCTACTTCAAGCGGTTCACCTGATGAGTGAACTTGTTTTTTTTCACCCGAAAGATCAGCAAAAAAACCGTCTGAGAGTTCATATGCTACGATTATGCCCGAGTCAGATGCAAAGTATACATCTTCCAAAATCCCCAAAGAACTTCCCTCTTTTGTTTTGACCATTTTTTGTTTGAGTTGGTCATAAGAATAGCTGTTCTTAGGGATTGGCATCGGTTTAAATTGCGTGAAATCAACATAGACACCATTACTGTTAATGTCAGTAACAGAGGGAAGCGGAAGCAGAGAACGATGATGATAAAATCGTCGTTTCTCCTCCATAATAAAACCGAGACATGTCCCTTCATGTGAAAAACAAATATCTGTAATGAGCCCAAGTAAAAGAGTTGACTGTCTGTCGTAAACATTGAGTCCTTCCAATTCATTGCATGTTCTCAAAGTGTGATCAACCACCTTTTATTGAACAGTCTTATGTTCTGCTGAAAGGTAAAGACTCATACGATGAAAAGGATTCCACTTAAACAAATTATTTCACCTCTTCTTCCATAAAATCAAAAGGTGTAATACCTTCCATACCGATATTGGCGTCATACACGCTGAAAGGCAGCTGTTTTTGAAGTGCGACAAGTTCCTCATCCTCTTTTTCCACTGCCTGATAAAGCCTTCTTTGAAGAGATGTTTGCCTCAGTGATGAATCTTTATTTTTCACACCCCATTCCAGGGCTTCTTCTTCTCCACATAAAATAAGAAATTGTTTACTTCTTGTAATTGCCGTGTAAAGTAAGTTTCTTCTCAGCATTCGATAATAGCTTCTCACAACAGGAAGAATAACGATCGGGAATTCACTGCCCTGCGATTTATGAATTGAACAACAATAAGCATGGGTAAACTGATTAAAATCCTTTTTTGTAAAAGTCATTTCATTTCCATCAAACGAAATGACAGCCATGTCTTCTTTTTCTGTATTTTCTTTTGCATAAAAGATTGAAACGATTTCACCCATATCACCATTGAAAACATTGTTTTCCGGTTGATTGACTAGCTGAAGGACTTTATCACCCGTCCGATAAACGACATCTCCGAACTTCAGTTCTCTTCCCTTCGGTTTCGGCGGGTTTAAAATATGCTGTAAAGCTACATTTAATTCATTTATGCCAGCTGGTCCTTTGTACATTGGTGCAAGTACTTGAATGTCTCGTGCTGAATATCCTTTTTGCAAAGCATTTTTCACGATTTTTTCGATAACATCTTTCATTTGGTGTTGACGGCAACGGATAAATGAACGATCTTTTGTAGAGGCTATTAAATTTTTAGGAAGTCTGCCTTGTTTCATCTCATGCGCCATTTCGATAATGGAAGAACCTTCAGCTTGACGGTAAATATTAGTTAATCGAATTGATGGGACAATATCTGATGCTAACAAATCTTTTAGAACTTGCCCGGGACCTACAGATGGGAGCTGATCTTCATCCCCTACCATAATGACCTGAATTCGGTCAGGAATCGCTTTGAATAATTGATTTGCAAGCCATATATCAAGCATGCTTGTTTCATCGATAATCACAAGCCTGCCTTCAATTGGATGATCCTCATGATATGTAAATCCATCAGCACCATTCCAGCCGAGAAGCCTGTGAATCGTTACGGCGGGCAGCCCTGTTGACTCACTCATCCGTTTGGCCGCTCGTCCTGTGGGAGCAGCGAGAACAAAAGGAAAAGTTTCATCTTTTTTATAATCAGCCGGATTTAAACTTAAACCGTGAAGCTCACTATACAATTCGACAATTCCTCTGATGACGGTCGTTTTTCCTGTACCAGGACCACCGGTTAAAAGAAGTAAAGGTGACATGATCGCTTTTTGAATGGCTTCTTTTTGAGTTGGTGCATATTGGACCTGCATTCGTTCTTCAAGTTGACCTAAAGCAAGCAAAAATTCTGATTCAGGAAATTGTTCATCATACTCAGTTTGCTCTATAATTTTCTGCACCTTTTTGGCAAAGGTTCGTTCCGCATAATAAAGTGACGGATTATAACATCTGTCTTCTTCAATGAATAGCTCTTTTTGTTCACCAAGTAAAATGATCTGATCTGCTACATCCATTTCTAATACTTTTTCTTCACTTGCTGACTGGTTTAAAAGTTTCATCGTCTCTATGATCAGCTGTTTTGTCATGATGTAAGTGTGACCTTCTTGAAGGCAGGTCACTTCAATCGTATATAAAACAGCCGCTTTAATTCGTTCTTTATGTTTCCCCGAAATACCGATTCTGTTGCCGAGTTCATCAGCTTTAATAAAACCGATTCCTTCTACATCCTTGACAAGCTGGTATGGGTTTTCACGGATTTTCTCAAGTGTTTCTGCTTCATACACCTGATAAATCTTCATGGAAAGCTGAGGCCCAAAACCAAATTCATTTAAGGACATCATGATTTGCTCAAGTCCTTGGTGCTTTTGAAGGAGAGATGCTAGCTTATCTGCCTTTTTCTTTGAAAGCTTTGGCACTTCATAGAGCACTGTAGCATCTCCTAAAATCTTGTTAATTGCTCCTTCACCAAGTTTGTTGACGATTTCCTGAGCAGTCTTTTTACCGATCCCTTCAAATAAATCACTAGATAAATACTGAATTACACTTTCCTTTGTCGCTGGAACTTCTTTTTTAAAATGATCTGCTTGAAATTGCAAGCCAAACTTCGGGTGGGAGGCGGTTTTTCCATAAAATGTGTAAATTTCTTCTTCTAAAACGATTGGAAAACAGCCTGTGACAGACACGCTCTTATCTTCGAAAATCTCTGATGTTTCCTGAACTTTCACCTTCAATACCGTATAAAAATTTGTTTCATTACGGTAAATAACAGCCGTTACCATTCCTTTTAAAAAAGAAGCTTCATCCATTTGAATTTGTTGCGGGTTTTGCTGTTTCACAATCTTCCGCCCTCCTTTCTTTTAGCCCTTGATCAAGCTTGTTCCAACAGTTGTTTTGCACGGATACTTAGCAGATGATCAGGTTGAAGCTCGAGTGCCTGATTGAGCATAGCGAGCGCTTGTTCACGTTTTTCTTGATATGCATACGCAACACCTAAATTGTAATATGCATCTGCATGTGAGGGGTTAGATTCCGTTACCTTGGAAAACTGGGCAATTGCCTCATCAAGTATGCCTTCATTGGCAAGACACAACCCATATTGAAACCTTGCCTCAGCGTCGGCTTCATTCAGTTCGGTTGCCCTTTGTAAATATGGCATGGCTAGTTTGGGCTGATCAAGCTTCATAAGTGAAGTGCCAAGCATAAAAAACAAATCACTGTTTTCCAGACCTGTTCGATACGCCTTTTCGAACATGTCCTTTGCCTTAAGATAATCTTCTTTTATCACATAAACATTTCCAGCTCCATAGAAAGCCGCTCCTGCGTTTTGATTGAGGCTAATCGCCTTATCATAAAATGCGAGCGCCCTTTCCAATTCACCGACCGCCGATAATAGATTAGCAAAGTTAATATATGGAACAGCATCACTGCTATTTTCATCGATTGCTTTTGTAAATGCTTCTGCAGCTTTTTCAAAATCTCCTTTTTGCATGGCCTCTATTCCGATTTTGTTGTAATCCAACAGCTTTCTTCCTTTCCTGTTTCTATTTGAAAAAAAAGCTATCGACATGATCTCGACAGCAAGCAACCTCGAGCTGCTCATCGCCCGAGGTTATTTATGTTTATACATACCACAGTTTTTTTCCGTCTTTATATACATCATCAATTGTCCCTCCGCCAAGACATTCTTCGCCTTTGTAAAACACAACTGCTTGTCCAGGTGTGACAGCTCTGACTGGTTCTTTAAAGACGACTTCCGCCTCATCACTTCCTGTCATTTTGACCGACACTTCATGATCAGCCTGACGATAACGGAATTTAGCTGTACAGGAAAATTCACCTTGATCATTGATACCATCACGGACAAAGCTAACATTTGTCGCCGTGATTTTATCTGAGTAAAGCAATGGGTTGTCAAACCCTTGGTCAACAAACAAAATGTTTTTTTCTAAATCTTTTCCAACAACAAACCATGGATCGCCGCTTCCACCGATACCGAGCCCATGCCTTTGACCGATCGTATAGTACATCAAACCGTCATGTGTACCTTTGATCTCACCGGCCATTGTTTGCATTTCTCCTGGTTGTGCGGGAAGATATTGGCTAAGGAACGTTTTGAAATTTCGTTCCCCGATAAAACATATTCCTGTGCTGTCTTTTTTCGCAGCTGTTGCCAGTCCAGCATGTTTTGCAATTTCACGGACACGGCTTTTTTCCAGTTCACCAATTGGAAACAGCACTTTACTTAGCTGCTCTTGGGTTAGCTGATTTAAGAAATAAGTTTGATCTTTATTTTCATCAAGCCCTCTTAGCATTTTCACATGGTCAGACGTACGAGCGACCCTCGCATAATGACCTGTCGCTAAATAATCGGCTCCAAGTGATAGAGCGTGCTCTAAAAAAGCTTTGAATTTAATTTCTTTATTACACATGACATCAGGATTCGGTGTTCTACCCGCTTTATATTCGTCAAGAAAATATTGAAAAACTTTTTCCCAATATTGTTTTTCAAAGTTCACAGCATAATAAGGAATTCCAATTTGATTGCAAACTTTTATCACATCATCATAGTCTTCAGTTGCAGTACAATAACCATTTTCATCTGTGTCATCCCAGTTTTTCATAAAGATTCCAATTACATCATACCCTTGCTGTTTTAACAAAAGGGCTGCTACAGATGAATCAACACCACCGGACATCCCGACGACTACCCTGGTATCTTCAGGCCGTTTCGTCATTTTTATCAACTCCAAATCTTTTAAACCTAAACTAAACGGTTGACAATCTTCGCAAGCTCTTCAGCTGCCTGCTTGATTTGTTCTTCAGTATTTCCAAGACCGAAACTGATGCGGATTGAAGAAGTCAATTGACTTGCCTGTTCACCAAACATTGCAGAAAGAACATGAGAAGGAAGCACTGAACCGGCAGTGCAGGCAGAACCACTTGACACAGCAATCCCTGCCATATCCAAATTGACGAGAAGTGCTTCAACAGACACTCCTGGAAAATACAGATTTAAAATATGCGGAAGACTGTCCTTCATACTCCCATTCACTTCAAAAGTGACCCCTTCAGATTGGAGTGTTTTGATGATGATTTCTTTGAAGCGGCAGTAAAGTGCTGTTTTTTCCTGTCTTTCTTGTTTTAAAAGCAAAACAGCTTCTCTCAATCCAACAATACCTGGAACATTTTCAGTACCAGCACGGCGTTTTCGCTCTTGTTCACCACCGAAAAGAATCTGAGTAAGTTTTACTTTTTCATTGACATATAAAAAGCCTGTCCCCTTCGGTCCACTTAATTTATGCCCGGAGACAGACATCATATCAATATGGCTGTCTTTCACATCAATCGGCAAAAATCCAAATGCTTGGACAGCATCTGTATGAAACAATGCCTGATGGTCTTTTAACAGTTCACCGATTTCGGCAATCGGCTGAAGGGTTCCCACTTCATTATTTCCATACATGACTGTGACAAGGATCGTATCATCTTGCAATGCCTCTTCGACCTGTTTGCTAGTTACCCGGCCATTTCGATCCACATCAAGGTATGTAATAGCAAAACCCATTTGTTCGAGCTTTTGACAAGTATGAAGAACAGCATGATGCTCAACCTTTGTTGTAATAATATGACGCCCTAGTGACTTTCTCGCTAGTGAACTTCCAAAAATAGCCATATTATCAGCTTCAGTACCACCGCTTGTAAATACAATTTCATGATGAAGTGCGCCGATCTCTTCAGCAATCAATGATCTTGCTTCATCAAGCCATTTGCGGCTCTCCCTGCCAAAAGAATGAATACTTGAAGGATTCCCAAAATTTTCCGTTAAATAAGGCAGCATTTTTTCGACAACACGAGGATCAGTCGGAGAAGTCGCTGCATGATCTAAATAAATCCGTTCCATCCTAAATTACACCTCTATCTTAAATATAAAACATATAAGCTTCTTGCTCGCCTTCCGTATAACTTGCTAAGTCCTCTAATGTTGTATTATCAAGCACTTCCTTGACGGCATCACGGATCTTAATCCACAATTGACGTTTTGCTGGCTCTTCATTTTCTAGAACTTCCACTGGACTGATAGGTCCTTCTAAAACACGAATCACATCTCCTGCCGTAATCGTTGAAGGTTCCCCGCCAAGAATATAACCGCCATATGCTCCACGAATACTTTTGACAAGTCCTGCATTTCGTAATGGGGAGACAAGCTGCTCTAAATAGTGTTCAGATAAGTCGTTTGTCTTGGCAATGCTTTTCAAAGAAGTCGGACCTTCCCCATACTTTTTCGCAAGCTCAATCATAATCGTTAACCCATATCTACCTTTAGTTGAAATTTTCAAATTAAACACCTCTACAAAAAAATGCCTTCAGGACGAAGGTACTCGGCGTTTCCCGCAAGACGAGAGAACTTCTAGCCGAGTTTCCACCTGGATGAAAGGACTCGACACCCTTATGGAACCATCTTAAAGTTACCGTCCACCTTCGCTTTATTCGTTTCATATGTCATATACAAAGGCCGTTTGCCTTATCCGTCTAATAGATTACAGGTTATTATAGCACACTTTGTATGAACTTTCATTTTACAGTTATTATTCAGCTTACCATATTCATTTCTTTTCTAATCGCTTTTTTTTCGGTACTCTATAAAAAGAAAAGATTCAGGAGAGATGATGATGAAACCATTAGCATATCGAATGCGACCAACGAAAATTGAAGAGATTCTCGGGCAAGATCACTTGGTGGGAGAAGGCAAAATCATTCAGCGAATGGTAAAAGCAAAACATTTATCTTCCATGATATTATACGGTCCTCCCGGTATAGGAAAAACATCGATCGCAACAGCAATCGCTGGAAGCACAAGTATTGCATTCCGAAAACTGAATGCGGTCATACATAATAAAAAAGATATGGAAGCGGTTGCGGCTGAGGCGAAAATGTCAGGACAGGTCATTTTAATATTAGATGAGGTCCATCGGCTTGATAAAGGCAAGCAAGATTTTCTTCTACCTTATTTAGAAAACGGAATGATCACAATGATCGGGGCAACAACGGCTAATCCATATCATGCGATCAATCCAGCAATTAGAAGTAGAACACAAATTTTTGAACTGCATCCTTTACAGGTAGATGAAATTAAAATAGCTATTAAACGGGCACTCGATGACGAGTATCGAGGACTTGGTTCTTATCACATCACGATCGATGAAAAAGCACTTGAACATTTCTCGACAGGCTGTGGCGGAGATGTCCGCTCCGCCCTAAACGCTGTCGAGCTTGCTGTCTTATCGACAAAAGCGGATGAACATGGCCATATTCAGATCTCCCTTGAAACAGCAGAGGAATGCCTTCAGAAAAAAAGCTTTAGCTATGATAAAGATGGTGATGCTCATTATGATGTGATCTCAGCCTTTCAAAAATCAATCAGAGGATCTGACGTTCATGCTGCACTCCATTATTTAGCAAGACTAATTGAAGGAGGAGATTTAGAAAGCCTTGCAAGAAGACTTCTGGTCATCGCTTATGAAGATATCGGACTTGCAAACCCTCAAGCTGGTGGAAGAACACTTCAAGCTATTCAAACAGCAGAAAGAATCGGTTTTCCCGAAGGGCGTATTCCTTTAGCAAATGCGGTAATTGAACTATCTTTATCCCCGAAGTCTAACTCAGCAATCCTTGCAATCGATCATGCGTTAGCTGATGTTCGTTCAGGGAAAATCGGTGATGTACCAAGTCATTTGAAGGATGCCCATTATAAAGGGGCTCATGAACTTGGAAGAGGGCTTGAGTACAAATATCCACATGATTATCACAACGGCTGGGTAGAACAGCAATATTTGCCTGATCCACTGAAAAATAAAGTGTATTATCAGCCAAAACAAACAGGAAAATTTGAACTTGCATTAAAGCAAGTATATGAAAAGCTAATGAAGAAAAAATAAACCGATCTCTCTTCCCTCTTTTTAAAAGAGGGAGACAGACCGGTTTTTTAGTTAACTGCTTCCGCTTTTATTCTGAGTTGATAAAAGAATTGGACGATGTCGTGTTCATCATGAATCAGCTGTTTCATTTTTAGCAGCCTGCGTTTTCCCGTTCTTTTATCAAGCATACCAAGCATTCTCACAATAGGATCCGGAGAAGATAGTGTTTGATCAATACTGTTTGAAAAATATTCGTCAAGGGCATACCAAAAGTGATATTTTGAAAAATATCCGGCATCATTTGCCTGCGCAATCGCTAGTTCCTGAATTTGTTCAATATTCTGTTCCTTTCCAGAAGTCCATAAATTTTTTTGGCGAATATACATTTCAGACATCGTCTTCAAGGAACACATGCTAAAAGCATCTTTTTTATCGATCATCACATAAACTCTACCCATTTGATCGTGAGCTTTTCAGTAGCTTGTTATTTGAAAAACGACGCGGTTTTTCAAACTTTCACACATGAAGTTAGTTAATTGTTTTTTCTGTTTGCTCCATTTTTGTATCATTTATCTTTGACTCGTTTAATCGGAATATCTTTCACAAGTTCCATAACAACATGACCACCCATGATTAATCCAGAGACAGATGGAACAAATGCATTTGAAGACGGCGGCATTTGTGCTTTTCGAATTTTAGCCTGATCATTTCCAACCTCTTTTCGGACATCTTCACGGATAACAATCGGACTTTCATCTGAAAAAACAACAGTAACACCCTTTTTAATGCCTTCTTTTCGAAGCCTTGTCCGAACCACTTTTGCAATTGGATCAGTATGTGTTTTTGAAATATCGGCTACTTGAAATCTCGTTGGATCTGTTTTATTAGCCGCTCCCATACTTGAAATGATCTGAATATTTCGCTTGAGACATTCTTTCATTAAGTGAATTTTATAATGAATCGTATCTGAAGCATCAATGACATAATCCAATTCGTAAGAGAAAAACTGCTCATATGTTTCTTCTGTATAAAACATTTTTAAAGCAATACAATCACATTGTGGGTTAATATCAGCGATTCTTGCTTTCATTAAGTCGACTTTCGGTTGACCAACAGTTGAAAGCAGAGCCGGCAGCTGACGGTTTACATTTGTAATGTCAACATCATCTTTATCAACCAACACAATTTTACCGACACCAGAGCGAGCAAGAGCTTCTGCTGCGAAAGATCCAACCCCGCCGATTCCCAAGACGGCGACCGTGCTGTTTTTTAAAATATTTAATCCTTCTTTACCTATTGCTAATTCATTTCGAGAAAACTGATGTAACAAGAAACTCACTCACCTTTATGTACAATTACCGATAGTATGATATCAGCACTTATTGTGTATTCAATATATCACAACATCTAAAAATTTAAACACAAAAAGTCCCAATTGTGCCGTTGTCGTATTCCATCGTTTTGATCCCGCTCTCAGCAGGTGGGTGTTCTGTTTCAAACGTGTTGCAAGTCCTCTAACTCCTAAGATAGGCTGAGGCATTTACTCAGATTGAAAACGGCGAACTCCCAAGTAAAAAATGTTCGGTCAAAACTAGGTTTACAACAAACACATCAGGACTTATTTGTAAAAATCATATCATATGTTCCAGTGATTTTCAATGGAATGATCAGCTGTAGATTTTACCTTTATTGCCGATCTTTACTTTTAATTAAAAGGTCTAGCTCATCAAGTTGAGCGCTGTCCACTTCACTTGGAACTTCAGTCATTAAGCAGCTTGCACTCGCCGTTTTTGGGAATGCAATCGTATCTCTGAGGTTGGAGCGGCCGCTTAACAACATCACCAACCGATCAAGACCAAGGGCAATTCCACCGTGTGGCGGTGCACCATATTCAAATGCCTCTAGTAAGAAACCAAATTGTTCTTGCGCCTCTTCTTCCGTAAACCCTAGAAGTGCAAACATTTGATCTTGAACATCTTTTTCAAAAATACGGATTGAACCACCGCCAAGTTCATAGCCATTTAAGACAAGGTCATAGGCTTGCGCTTTTATCTTTTCGGGATGTGTTTCAATCAAATGAAGATCTTCTCGGACAGGCATTGTAAATGGATGGTGTGCTGCATAGAAACGTCCATCCTCAGCATCATACTCAAGCAGCGGCCAATCGACTACCCATAAGAAGTTATACATACTTTCATCAATGAGCTGCAATTGTTTGCCGAGCTTTAGGCGTAACTCACCAAGTGCTTGGTTGACCACTTTCAGCCGATCAGCAACAAACAATAGCAAGTCTCCTTCTTCGGCCTTAAGTGCTTCTTTAAGACTTTCTTGTTTTTCATCAGCAAAGAATTTTGCAATTGGTCCCTTAAGACCGTCCGCTTCAGATTTTAGCCAAGCCAGTCCTTTTGCTCCATAGTTTGCGACGAATTCCCCAAGCGCATCAATATCTTTGCGCGAGAAGTTTGCAGCCGCTCCTTTTACATTAATCGCTTTAACTGCCCCACCATTAGCAACAGCTGATGAGAACACTTTAAAATCAGAATCCTGAACAACTTCAGAAATATCGGTCAAAAGCATGCCAAAGCGCGTATCAGGTTTATCAGATCCATAAAGGTTCATCGCCACATCATAGGACATTCTTGGAAGAGGGAGAGAGATCTCCATCCCGCAAGTCTCACGCATCACTTCCGCCATCATTTCTTCGGACAGCTTCATAATGTCCTCCTGACTCATAAATGATGCTTCAATATCAATTTGTGTAAATTCCGGTTGACGGTCAGCCCGTAAATCTTCGTCCCTAAAACAGCGAGCAATTTGGTAATAGCGGTCAAACCCAGATACCATTAAAAGCTGTTTAAAAAGTTGCGGAGATTGTGGAAGTGCATAAAATTCCCCTTTATGAACGCGGCTTGGTACAAGATATTCGCGTGCTCCTTCAGGTGTACTTTTTGTCAATACAGGTGTTTCAATATCAAGAAATCCATGATCATCCAAAAACCGGCGCACAGATTTTGTTACATTATGACGCATGCGCAAAGTATTAAACATTGCCGGGCGACGTAAATCGAGATAACGGTGTTTTAAGCGAATATCTTCTGAGACTTCAGCAGCCTGATGATCAATAGAAAAAGGTGGTGTTTTTGCCGTATTCAGTACCGTGACTGATTCTGCCTGAATCTCAATTTTTCCGGTTTTTAAGTTCGGGTTAATCGTTGCTTCTGCCCGCGCAATGACTTTACCTGTAATATCAAGGACATATTCGCTTCTAATCGTTTCAGCAATAGCCAGTGCATCTTTAGAAACATCTGGGTTAAAGACAACCTGTACAATACCAGAACGGTCTCTTAAATCGATAAAAATCAGACCTCCGAGATCTCGTCTTTTTTGAACCCAACCTTTTAGGACTATCGTTTCTCCGATCGCTGTCTCTGTAATTTCGCCACAATAATAAGTTCGTCCAAACAAATCGATTCTCTCCTTTTAACTATTTTCTTTTATAAAAGCAATCAACTCATCAAGCAAGATTTCTTGCTGTTCCCCTGTTTTGGCATCTTTAAGTTTGATTTTTTGCTGATTTAATTCATCCTCACCTAAAATGGCAATATACTTTGCATTCATACGATCAGCCGATTTAAACTGACCTTTCATTTTTTTCTGCTCGTAATCCATTTCAGCAGAGATCCCTGCTTCTCGCAACTTATAGAGAAGGGATACTGAATAGTCTTTTGCCTGTTCTCCTAATGTGACAATATAGCAATCGATTCCTTGATCGGCAGCAATCTTGATATCTTCAGCATCAAGTGCAGCTAGCAGACGTTCAATACTCATCGCAAAGCCGATACCAGGTGCTTTCGGTCCGCCAAATTCTTCAGTTAATCCGTCATAGCGTCCTCCTCCGGCAAGTGTTGTGATCGCACCAAAACCTTTCGCATTACTCATGATTTCAAAAGCGGTATGGTTGTAATAATCAAGTCCTCTTACAAGATTCGGATCGATTTCAAACGGTATTCCAATATCTGTTAAATATTGCTGAACTTTTGCAAAGTACGCTTTAGACTCATCATTTAAATAATCAAGAATAGATGGGGCGGACTTCAGCAACTCATGATCTCGGTCCTGTTTACAGTCCAAAATCCTTAGCGGGTTTTGCTTTAGACGTTTTTGACAGTCACCACAAAACTCACCAATTCGCCCTTCAAAGTGATTGATTAATGCCTCTCTGTGAGCATGCCGACTTGTTTTATCACCAAGACTATTTATGACAAGTTTCAAATTCTTCAACCCGGCTTTCCGGTAGACGCTCATGGCTAGTGCCATCACTTCCGCATCAATTGCCGGATCACTAGAGCCGATCGCTTCAATCCCGAATTGATAAAACTGACGGTAGCGTCCGTTCTGCGGCCGTTCATAACGGAACATTGGACCGATATAGTAGAGCTTTGTCGGCTGAATTGGATTTGCAAACAGTTTATTTTCAACAAACGAACGGACTGCAGGAGCTGTACCCTCAGGACGAAGGGTTAGGCTTCTGTTCTTTTTATCCGCAAATGTATACATCTCTTTTTGGACGATATCAGTCGATTCTCCTACACCTCGCGAGAATAATTCTGTATGTTCAAAAATCGGTGTCCTCATTTCTTTATATTGGTGCGTATGGCAAATTCCTCTTACAATTTCTTCAATATACTGCCAACGCTCTGACTCTCCAGGAAGAATATCCTGCGTTCCCCTTGGTATTATAAACTCCATTTTATAGCCTCCTCATCAGTTACATATCTATATAATAAAAAAACCCTCGATCCTACTATAAAATAAATAGTAGGGACGAGAGTATACCCGTGGTGCCACCCTAGTTGGAACTTAACAGTTCCCACTTTCAATCCTTTAACGCAGGTTCACGTCCTCCGCCTATGTACTGTGCTCATGGACAGCTTTCAGCGGGAAACCTTCGGAGTGTTCATTCGCGTAAAATACCGTGCAGACCGCTTTCAGCCTAAGGCGGTTCCTCTCTTCCCACGTACTCTTACCTACTATGCTCCATCAACAGTTCATTTAAATATGTATACTAATTTATATAATAATACGAGGTTACCATATTGATGTCAACCCTGTTAGCGTTTCTTTTTATTTTTCATCACCTCTTTTAATGTCATTCCCAATTCTGGCGCAGTCTCTTCTAAAAAGCCAGCACTTTCAGGATCATTATGATCTTTCATCTGTAAATTCCCTTCTTGTTCATGGATCGCTTTACCCATCTGATGATTATATCTCAATGTAACTACCCCTTTTTTTCTATAGTATGAACAAACCATTTTCATTTTATTTAAAAAAAGGCAAGGAAAAAAAGATCCTGGACAAGAAGTATGTAATCCACCTGAAAGGAGTGATAAAAAATTCGTTTTGAAAAAAGCTCAAGCTTCATATTATCGCTAGTGTTAATCACTCAAGTTTCATTTTTCACTCAACTTGAAACAGCTTCGGCAAAAACTGAGGAAGCAGTCATGGCTCATAATAAAGTCAATGTCAGAAGTGCACCAAAACTAGATAGCGAAATCATAAGTGTTATCAGTGAAAATGACAGCTATCCGATATTGGAGCAAAAAAGCAACTGGATTCAAGTCAAATTAAACGATGGACAAACAGGCTGGGTGATGTCAAAGCTAATGGAGAAATCAGAAGAAGCTGATTCTGATGATAACAGGATGACAACATCTGATTCAGTTTTAAAAGACAAACGAGTAGGTACAGTCGGCGTTTCCACCCTTAATGTCAGAAGCTCTGCTTCCCAGCGGGCCCCCATTATTGCAACCTTAAAACGACATCACAACATAACCATTACAAACGAAAGAAACGGTTGGTATGAAATTGATTTTAATGGACAAACAGGCTGGGTTGGAAGCCAATACATCATCTTCAAAAACAGTGGTCCAGAATCAACACAAAAGACCATTATTATTCATGGTGATACCAATATCAGAAGTGAGCCAACAACCACCTCTCTCATTGTCAAGCACGCTAAAAATGGTGAAGTATATCCTATTTCCGCTACAAAAGGTGATTGGTATGAAATCACCTTGGCAAACGGAACAACAGCATATGTGGCAAATTGGGTTGTCCAGACGTCTAATCAAGATCGTATAAATATAGATAGCGGTTCTGTTCAACATAAAACGATTGTTATCGATGCAGGACACGGAGGATATGACAGCGGGACCATTGGAACGCAAGGCACTCTTGAAAAAAACTTGACACTTAATACAGCCAAGCTTTTGGAGAAAAAATTGAAAGACGCTGGAGCCAATGTGTACATGACCCGTGATGACAATTTTTTTGTGAGCCTTCAGTCGCGGGTAGAGATCTCTCATCAATGGAATGCAGATGCTTTTATCAGCATTCATTTCGATAGTTTCACTCATTCTTCCGTTCGAGGAAATACAGCCTATTATTACAGCACAGTTAAAGATCAGAAACTTGCAGCGGATATTCAATCTGAGATCGAGAAACAATCGTCACTGCCAAGCCGTGGCGTTCTGTTTGGCGATTATTTTGTTTTAAGAGAAAATAAACAACCAGCTGCTTTGTTTGAACTCGGCTATTTAAGTCATCCCCAAGAAGAAGCGATCGTCAGTACGAATGATTATCAGGAAAGAGTGACAGAGGGGATCTTAAGTGGACTCGAAGATTATTTTAATTAAATAAAGCAGGGAAACCATTGTATAGTTTCCCTGCTAGTTGATCAAAAGTTTGTTTTTTCTACTTCCTTACTTGTCATATAATCATCACCATTGGAATAATCAATCTCTTCATTTTGAATCATCCACGTTTTTTTGTTTTGATCATATTCTAATGTAATACTTTCTTCGGAGAACTTTTCCTCCATTTCTGTATCGATATACTCATAAACTTCCCTACTTTTTTCATGAAATTCAACTGGAATATGAATCAACTGACTTCCACCGCTTCCATTTTCATATTTTGCAGCTGAAAAGTCTATCCTTGTCCCAAGTGCTTTCCCTTCAAAATATTTTTTTGAGTCATAGTCATTTATCGTTTCAGTATACGATTTTTTTAAGTTTTCAGATACGTTTTTCAATTTTTTTATGTCTTTTGATGACTTGGCAGAGATTCTATTTTTGGCAAAATCATTTATTGCTGTTTTTATGTTATCCTTTACATCATGATTCACTATTGGGTCAGGCGTTAAATCATAGCCTTTATAACTTTCGGTTGAACCAATTTTAACCAATTCACTTTTCCCTTCCCCCCAAGGGAACTCTACCGCACCTTGTAAAGTTATACCATCTTTTACAGGTCCGAAAGAAGTCGTTTCTTTTATCTGTGTTCCTGTTTTTTTCCCATTCACTAATAACTCGGTGTTAGGAATTGAAGATGAAACGTTTACAGTATGACCAGAAAAATTCAGACTAACTGTGTCCTCAAAATCGTCAAGATCGAATAAAGTCACTTCACTTTCATCACTTACTGAGGTATATTCAAATTTCTTTTTTCCTTCTGCTTTATAGACACCAGGACCATATAAACCTAATACTTTGGAACTTTTATTGTTCATATCAATTTTTTTACCATTAAAAATAACAGAAGCCCCTTTTTCGGCATGAACTTCTACTTTAAATCCCCTAGCTTTAATCGCATATTTATCTCCAAAAAGACCTTTTTCTTTTGCAATGTAAAATGGACCGACATTAGAAATGCTGTCACCTGGATACATTTGCGAAAACATATTTGATGCTTTGCCATCTGACTCATAATAACTGGCTTGTGCATTCAAAAGTTTCAGCAAATCGTCAAAATGATGATTGTCCTTTTTTAAGTATGTAATGATACTTTGAGCATCCTTTTCATCCCAATGTATATCATCGTTTTCAAGCTCAACTAGCTCCACGAGACCTTGAGCATCATTGCTTTGAACTTTTTCCTGAAATTCCTTTGCTAAATTAGATGGCGAAGCTGAACGCCCAAAAATTAAAAATAAAATGACACTTAATGCTAGAATAAAACCGCCAATATAAATCCATTGTTTCTTTTTCACAAAATTCCTCCTCAAAGATTATCAAAAAATCATTTAAAAAATTATTATACATGAAAAAAATTGCTACAGCTCCCAATCATTTATCTAAGGCAAAGTTTCCATAGATAACATTAGAAAACTTCAGCAATCACATAGTTACTATTGCGTAGAGAAATCCCCCTAAACTTTTGAATCCATAATCAATGTAACGGGTCCGGAGTTTGTTAATTTGACTTCCATCATTTCTCCAAATCTGCCTGTCTCAACAGACACTCCTTTTTCACGGAGAAGTCTGTTCCATTCCTCATATAATTGCAACGCCACATCGGGTTTGGCGGCTTTTGTAAAGTTAGGCCGCCTCCCCTTTTTCGTTTCACCGTATAATGTAAATTGTGATACTGATAATACCGAACCGCTCACATCCAACAGGGAAAGATTCATTTTCGCAGCTTCGTCCTCAAAGATACGCAGATTGACGAGCTTCTCTGCTAAATAGACGGCATCCTCACTCGTATCTTCATGAGTCACCCCAACAAGCACCATCAGACCGAGACCGATTTTACCAACGATCTCACCGCTTACTGATACACTTGCATCTGTGACTCGCTGAACAACTAATTTCATGACGGCTCCCTCCTAGTTCATCACCCTGCGTACTGAATAAATATCTCTGATCTGTTTAATCCGTTCGACAACTTTATGCAAATGATTGATATTTTGTATAAAAATCGCCATATGAATCGTTGCCACTTTATTGCGGTCAGACTTGCCCGAAACAGATGAAATATTCGTTTTCGTTTCATTGACGGCTTGGAGTACTTCATTTAACAGGCCTCGTCTGTCATAGCCTAATATTTCAATTTCAACATTGTATTCTTTTCTCCGCTGTGTTTGTGGCTCATGTTCCCATTCTACTGGAATAAGACGGTCAAGCGCTTCATTTGTCAAAACATTCGTGCAATCTTCGCGGTGTACAGATACACCTCTCCCCTTCGTAATAAAGCCGACGATCGGATCACCAGGAACAGGGTTACAACACTTAGACAGACGGATTAATAGGTTGTCCACACCTTTAACACGTACACCAGCTTCACGTTTTTTTCCTTGGTACGGCTTTGTTTCAGCGGTCACTTCCTGAACGTTCTTTACTTGTTCTTCCTGATCCCGCATTTTCCGTTCTTTTTCTGTCAGACGGTTTGCGACTTGCAGCGCTGTAATTCCGTTATAACCAACAGCAGCATACATATCTTCTTCATTTGTGAAGTTAAATTTGTCAGCTACTTTTTGCAGGTTTTCAGCTGTCAATACATTTTTTACTTCAAAGTCCAAGTTTTTAATCTCTTTTTCGATCAATTCTTTACCTTTTTCAACATTTTCTTCCCTGCGCTGTTTTTTGAAAAACTGACGAATTTTGTGCTTTGCCTGAGATGTCTGTGCAAGATTGACCCAGTCTTGACTGGGACCGTATGAATGCTTGGAAGTCATAATTTCGACAATATCTCCGGTACGCAGCTTATAGTCGAGTGTAACCATTTTGCCGTTCACTTTCGCCCCGATTGTTTTATTACCGATTTCTGAATGGATCCGATAAGAGAAATCGATAGGTACTGAACCGGATGGGAGCTCAATCACGTCTCCTTTTGGTGTAAAGACGAACACCATGTCTGAAAACAAATCGATTTTAAGTGATTCCATAAACTCTTCCGCATCATTTGATTCATTTTGAAATTCTAAAATCTCGCGGAACCATGATAATTTTTTCTCGAAGCTTGCCCCATCATTAACATTTTTACCTTCTTTATAGGCCCAGTGAGCTGCAATCCCGTACTCGGCAATTTCATGCATTTCAAACGTTCTGATCTGCACCTCGAGCGGGTCTCCTTTTGGTCCAATAACTGTCGTATGAAGCGACTGATACATGTTCGGCTTTGGCATTGCAATATAATCTTTAAATCGACCAGGCATCGGTTTCCAGCATGTATGGATAATCCCCAGCACTGCATAACAATCCTTAATACTATTGACTAAAATTCGTACTGCAAGCAAATCATAGATTTCGTTAAACTGTTTGTTCTGCATCGCCATTTTTCGATAAATGCTATATATATGTTTAGGACGTCCAGAGAAATCTGCTTTGATGTTAACCTCTTCAACGCGATTCCTCACTTCATTGACAACTTTTTCAACGTACAATTCTCTCTCTGCCCGTTTTTTCTTCATTAGATTGACAATCCGGTAGTACTGCTGTGGATTTAAATATCGTAAAGCGGTGTCCTCAAGCTCCCACTTAATTTTTGAAATCCCAAGGCGATGCGCGAGCGGGGCGAATATTTCCAGTGTTTCATTGGAAATTCTCCGCTGCTTTTCCTGTGGTAAATGCTTCAGTGTTCGCATATTATGAAGACGGTCTGCCAACTTAATCAAAATAACGCGGATATCTTGAGCCATTGCCACAAACATTTTGCGATGATTTTCCGCCTGCTGCTCTTCTTGCGATTTATATTTAATTTTTCCAAGCTTTGTAACACCATCGACAAGCATCGCAACTTCTTCGTTAAATACATTTTTTAAATCATCAAGTGTTACACTCGTATCTTCCACAACATCGTGAAGAAAGCCCCCCGCAATCGTTGCTGGATCCATTTCTAGATCAACTAGAATTCCTGCTACCTGGATCGGATGGATAATGTAGGGCTCACCTGATTTGCGGTACTGTTCGCGATGCGCGTCTTCCGCGTATTGATAAGCGTCTCTTATAAAAGCAATATGTTCATCGGAAAGGTAAGCTTTTGCCCTTTCAATGACTTGCTCAGCAGTTAATACTTGTTCGTTCGCCATGGAATCACCTTTTTTATATTGAAAACTGTATTGTAATTATTATCAAGAAAAATGTCACAGATGTAAAGAGAAGAAATTGAAAAGGACAAAAAAAACCGTTCTATCACATTTTTTAGAGAATAGGAAAAAAGCACTCGCATGTCATGAGTGCTTTTTATAGTATAAAGTGTGTTTAATATTGCATCAAGGTTAACATATCATATCCGTTCAGTTTTTTTCTTCCTTCAAGATATGTCAATTCGATGAGGAAAGCGATTCCGGCAACAACACCGCCAAGCTCTTCAACTAGCTTAATCGTTGCTTCAATCGTTCCTCCGGTTGCAAGAAGGTCATCTGTAATAAGGATACGTTGCCCTGGCAATATCGCATCTTTGTGGATCGTGAGGACATCCTTTCCATATTCTAAGCCATAGTCAACTTTTATGACTTCGCGAGGCAGTTTGCCTTCTTTACGAACTGGCGCAAACCCCACACCAAGTGCGTACGCAACCGGACAGCCAATAATAAACCCTCTTGCTTCAGGGCCGACGACAAGATCTATTTGCTTTTCTTTTGCATAGTTTACAATTTGATCTGTCGCATAGCGATAGACTTCCCCTTTATCCATCAGTGTTGTAATATCTTTAAATTGTACGCCTTCCCTTGGATAATCCGGTACAATTGTTACATACTTCTTTAAATCCATCTGTTTTCATGTCCTCCTCATACTTTCATAAGCATTATCTGCTGATCCAGCCACTGTTTAAGCTCGTCTACTGAAGAATATCCGAGCTTTTGATCCACTTCAATTAAGCGCTGTTTTTCCTGATAGGTTGTTGAATCTGTTAAATCCCGTTTTTCGGGTTGATAAGTAACAGTTAAAACACCATTCTCTATTGTAACAAAACCGAGCTCAAAAAACACCTTTGTCATAAAATCTATTGTGTCTTTTGTCCAACCTTTAAATTTCGCCAATTCCCCGCCATGTTTTGCCAAATCAAACGTGCGTCTTTTAAGAAGAAACCCATAATACCATCTAAAATATTCTCTTGTCGGTACGGTCGAAAAAAAATGTTCATCAGATTGATAAAAAATCAGATAGATTCGCTCTAGCTGTTGACCTTTAATCGTTTGATAAAACAGCTCAATCGATGGTGGCATATCAATGAAAACCGCGTAACGACCATGTAAATGAAGCTGAGTTGCATCTATTTCACCTTTGATCAAAACCAACTCATTTTTAAAACCGAGCCTTGTTAAGGTTGACTCTGTTTCCTCTCGAAAACAAACGATTGTCCGTTTTTCCGGGTCTAGTTTTAAAATTTTTTCTTCCCATGACCGCTTTCCCCGCAGATCGAACAGCTGCCACTCTTGAACAGCTACATCTTTTAACATAAGCTGCGGTTTTTTTCTATTGTTCCATTCATTGATCGATAACCCACCAACAAGGGAAATGTTTGTGCCTGTCACAATTTCTTCTTCAATTTCACCTTTATGAAAACCGATACAGTCTAACTTCATTTGTCCATCAGTTAACACGAGTTTTAAATGATTCTGATTAGCACCAATTTTTCTTGCTTCATCAACCTTAGCACCATTGAGTAGAACAAACGGCTTTGGATTCCCTGTTCCGAATGGGGCAAGCAGATTCATTTCTGCAATACTGTCAAGTGTAATATCTTCTAGACGGCAGGAAAGATCAATATCTTGAACAGGAATGAAGTCAGCTGTTGTCAAAACAGCTGCAGCTTGTCTATTTATTCTTTCTCTTAATGCACTCACATGATCAAGACTTAATGTCATACCTGCAGCCATCGGATGTCCACCAAAATGCGGAAGGATATCCCGGCATTCTGAAAGGTTTTGAAACAAATCGAACCCTTTAATACTCCGGGCTGAACCTTTGGCAATTCCTTTTTCTTCGTCGATACCAAGAACAATCGCAGGCCGATAATAGCGCTCAACAAGCTTTGAAGCGACGATTCCCACGACCCCGGGATTCCAGCCTGAACGAGCCACAACGATTACATGTTGCTCCAGGCCCTGTTCTTCTATCATTTGAATAGCTTCTTCTGTCATCTGAGCGACGATTCTTTGTCGCTCCTTATTTAGATCATGAATAGCTTCTGCTAGTTCCTGTGCTTCTGCTTCATCTTCTGTATTTAATAGATGAACAGCCGGGTCTGCCTGCTCAATTCTGCCTACTGCATTAAGACGCGGCGCAATCTGAAAGCCGATTGTTTCTTCATCTGCATCGTGAATATTTGCTCCTGCAATTTTTGTCAATGCTTTTAAGCCAAGCCGATTCGTTTTCCTGAATTGCATGATTCCCAGCTTGGCAATTTGTCTATTTTCATCATGAAGCGGCACAAGGTCTGCAATTGTTCCAATTGCACAAAGATCAAGAAGCTCATCTGGCACCTCACCACAGAGCGCATGAGCAAGTTTAAATGCCACGCCAACACCAGCCAAATCTTTAAAAGGGTAACGACAACCAGGTTGTTTCGGATGAATGATCGCATAAGCATGAGGCAAAACAGGACCAGGCTCATGGTGATCTGTGATAATCAGATCGATTCCGAGCTCATCGGCAACTTCCGCTTCATGTACAGCAGCAATACCTGTATCTACGGTAATAATCAAAGAGTACCCTTGTTCTTTGATTTGGCGGAAAGCAGCTTCATTAGGACCGTATCCTTCTTTAAAACGGTCAGGTATATAAAAATCGACTTCTGCCGAATATTTTTTCAAAGTCTGTAATAGAACAGTCGTGCTTGTCACACCGTCGGCATCATAATCTCCATAAATCATCATCTTTTCACGCTTTGCAATCGCCTGTTTAATTCGCTGTACAGCTTTTTCCATATCTTTCAGCAGATACGGGTCGTAAAACTGAATATCCTTACCATACAAAAATGAAGCAGCTTTATCAGCTGTATCATAGCCTCTCATAACAAGCAATGAGGCGGCTAGCGGAGTAATCTCCAATTGCTCGGAAAGTGACTTCGCCTTTTTTGTGTCAGTTGTTTTCACATCCCAACGCATTTTTGACGCTAACATAATTTCACCCCTCAACCACCCTATTATACTCGAATGACTTGAGGGGATTCAATTTAAATCTCTCTATTCTCGTTGTTCTGATATAAGGGATTGATCCTCTTCCGTTTTTTTTGTTTTAAGTGTCTTAAGTTCTTTCTTTAGCCTGATGATCTGAAAGGCACCGGTCAAGCCGGTAATGAGCGCCCCCATCAAAACGCAAGCCAAAATAATAAGAATTAAAGGCCATTCAGCCGTCCCAAACAGAAAATCAACTTTTACAGGCTCTACATTCATGACCGCAAAAATGGCAACAACCATTGTAAAAAAAAGAGCTGTGATGATTGTCCATTGTTTATACATCGCAAGTCCCCCAATCCACATCGTTTTTCGAATAGTTTTGCCCGCCGCACTCCGTTTTAAAACAAACGTAGGTGAAGTAATCGTTCGTTGATATTTTTTTATTTCCCTACTAGATTTGCAGGCAAACACAGATGTGTATCTTTAAACTTGATTTCACGACAAAATGACATGGGACAATTCTTTCTTCTAGCCAACTTACTGCACAATTGTACTCAATGGCTTAATCAAAATTCTTGTTGCCACTAATCTGGAGTTTCTTCCAACTCTCAAGAATGCCGGCAACTTATGTTCACTTCAATCCATGATAAAAAGACTGCCCAACATGGACAGTCTTTTTTAAATTTAGCTTTGTTTGGCTTTTTTGAGTTCTCGCCCTTTCCATACAAGCCATAATTGAGCAGCAATATAAAGTGAAGAATAGACTCCGCTTAACAAACCGATGAGCAGGGCTACAGAGAAGTTTGTAATCGATGCTGCACCGAATACAAAAAGGGAAATGACCGCAATGACAACTGTTAACACAGTATTGATTGAACGTGCGAACGTTTGCTGTAAGCTTAAGTTGACAATATAGGATAGGTCCTTAAAGCTTTTCGGTTTGCGTTTTTTCATTTGTTCCCTAATTCTATCAAATGTAACAATCGTATCATTAATCGAATAACCAATAATCGTTAGCACGGCAGCAATGAAGGTAATATCAACTTCAAGCCTTGTAATACTAAAGATTGCAATAATGAAAAATGCGTCATACAGTAGTGAGGCTATTGCTGCAATCGCCATCTTGTATTCGAAGCGAATCGACACGTACAAAATGATGCCGATAGAAGCAATGATAACTGCTTTCAAGGCATTTTCAGCAAGCTCTTTTCCGACAGTCGGCGATACGGTACTTACATTTGGTTCCATGCCATACTTATCTTTGAAGTAGTCTTTTACATCAGCAATTTTTTTCTGACTTGGAACACCGACAAATCTTGCAACACCACGATCTTTTTGATCGCCGGAAAGAATGATCGAATCCGCCTTTAGACCGAGCTCCTTAAAGTCTTTATTTAGCTCTTCAACAGCAAGGCTTTTGTTGCCATGAACTTCAATTCGTGCGCCACTTGAAAAGTCAATGCCAAGATTTAACCGGAAAACAAACAAGATGACAATACCTGCTATTAAAACAATACTTGAGAACGCGAAAAACCATTTTCGTTTCCCAACGAAATCCCATTTATCAAATGGTGTCGGTGGTTCTGTATGTTCATCTGTTTTACTAATATCTAAAATATCTTTTTTATGGACACCAAACCAGCCTTTTTTACGATCAAGCCAGCGGCTTTCCACCAATAAAGAAAGCAAAAATCTTGATAGAAAGACTGCTGTAATAAAGCTTGTCAAAATCGAAAGAATCAACATGGTTGCAAACCCTTTAACAGAGCTTGTACCAAAAATGAACAGAACGATCGCTGCAAGCATTGTTGTAATGTTCGCATCAAAAATAGTTGAAAAAGATCTTTTATTCCCAGCTCTAAAAGCTGATCGCACTGACTTACCAAGCTTTAGTTCCTCTTTTATCCGCTCATAGGTAATAATGTTCGCATCCACTGCCATACCTACACCGAGTATAAGTGCAGCTATTCCCGGAAGTGTCAGGACAGCATTCATCCAGTCAAAAACTTGAAGCGTAATGTAAATGTAAACAGACAGCGTAATGACCGCGACAACTCCTGGCAGCCGATAGTAAAGCAGCATAAATAAGAAAATAATAGCAACTCCTATGACTCCTGCAAATACGGTATCATTCAATGCCTGTTCACCAAACTGGGCACCGACAGATGTTGAATACTCTTCAACCAATTTAACCGGAAGAGCACCTGCATTCAATATGCTTGCCATATCTTTTGCTTCTTGAACAGTGAAATGCCCTTCGATCATGACATCAGATGTATTGAGTACTTGGCTGACATTAGGTGCTGAAATATATTTATGTTTTTCTTTGCGCGACTCTTTTTTATAAGAATCACCTTTTTTGTAATCAAGCCAGATGACAAGTTGATTATTCGGCTTCATTCCAAGCACTTTTTTCGTTACTTTACCAAATTTATCGGCATCTTTCAGTTTGATCGAAACGATCGGTTCATTTGTATCTGGTTTGAATGCCTGTTTTGCTCCGTTTTCAACGAGATCAGCGCCATTTAAAAGCTCTTTGTCATTCGTGTCTCGGAAAGAAAGCTCAGCCTGTGTTGATAAAATCTCGCGCGCTCTGTTCTGGTTATCAACACCTGCTAACTGAACTCTAATTCTGTTGTTCCCTTCGATTTGAATATTGGGTTCACTAACTCCCAAGACGTTAGCTCGACGGTTCAGCGCTTCAACAGTACTGATCAATGCATCTTTGTCGATTTTATCCCCTTTTTTTGCAGGTTTCACATCATACAAAACTTCAAAACCGCCTTGAAGATCAAGCCCCAGGCTAATATGATCAGCTGCCGGCTTCGTAAACATTCCCAATCCTGTACCGATTAATAAAACGGTAAGGAAAAACGCAATCAAGCGTCCTTTTTTCATTATGTATATCCTCCTTAAATCAAACCGATAAATCGATGATTACTTCAGCAGTTCATCAAGCAGGTTCTGCCCTTCTTTACTGTCGAGTAAATTAGACGTTTTAAACGATTCTACGGTTGCAAAATTCATAAATTCGCCAATTTTAACTGCTAATATAGCATCTGCCAATTTGTAAATTTGAACATCTTTAAGATTTCTCCATTTCTTATTCAATAAGAATGACCACAAATCCTCTATTCTCACATCACCATAACCAAGTATTCTAAACTCTTCTAACTTACTGAGAAGAAACGGTTTTAAGTGATCCTTATACAAGTCAGCAGGATGTTTGTCCATGATAAGCCACACTCCTTTCAAATTTTTTAAGAGAGACTTGTCATGCTTGGACGATGTATGCGCATATCCTATTGTATATGATTAATGCTTGTTTGAGAAGGCAGGGGACAAAGAAATGACCAAGCAGAATTTTTTAAAAGGAACACTCATCTTAATAGCAGCAGGATTTATCACAAGAATACTCGGTTTTATCAACCGGATCGTCATTGCCCGTTTTATCGGGGAAGAAGGTGTGGGTCTTTATATGATGGCTGCACCCACTTTTTTTCTAGCGGTAACTCTCACACAGTTCGGTCTCCCAGTTGCCATCAGCAAGCTTGTAGCAGAAGCAGAAGCACGCAACGACCATAAGAAAACAAAACAAATTTTAGTGATGTCTCTTGCCATTACTGGTACACTCAGCGCCCTTTTCACCCCGGTGTTTCTCATTTATGCACCGCTGATGGCTGAGACGCTATTCACAGATGCGCGAACACTCTATCCGCTATTGGCTGTAGCACCAGTCGTTCCGATCATCGCGGTCTCAAGTGTACTGCGAGGTTACTTTCAAGGAAAACAAAATATGCGCCCATTAGCCATTTCTCAAGTGATTGAACAAATGGTTCGAATATCACTTGTCGCTGTCTGTACAACAGCATGTTTACCGTTTGGAATCGAATTTGCCGCAGCCGGAGCCATGCTTTCTTCGGTGTTTGGTGAACTAATCTCACTGCTCTATTTATTGATTGCTTTTAAACATAAAAAGAAAATCCGAATCAGAAGACGCTTTTTTCAGTCATTAAAATCTGGGCGACAGACGTTTTTCGAACTAATGAGTGTGTCTTTACCAACAACAGGAAGCCGATTTATTGGCAATCTTTCCTGGTTTTTCGAACCTATTGTTGTCGCCCAAAGCTTGGCAATTGCTGGTATTGCAACTTCAGCAGCTACAAGACAGTATGGTGAGCTGACCGGATTTGCGATGACTTTGCTCACACTCCCCAGTTTTATTACTTATTCATTGTCAACAGCGCTTGTTCCAGCCATCAGTGAAGGAATTGAACAAAGAAAAATGCAGGTCGTAGAATACCGGCTTGAACAAGCGATGCGGCTCTGTTTATTAAGCGGGGGGATTTCAGCTGTCATTTTGTTTTCTTATGCAGATGAACTTGTCACTGTTATGTATGGCGCTTCTAACGCGTCAATCTATGTCAAAGTGATGGCGCCGTTCTTTTTGCTGTACTATTTTCAAGGACCCCTTCAGGCGGTTTTACAAGCTTTAAATTTAGCAGGCGCAGCGATGATGAACAGCTTAATAGGTGCTCTCGTCAAAACAGGACTCATTTTTATTCTTGCTTCAAGACCTTCATTAGGCATTATGGGTGCAGCACTTGCCATTTTGACCGGTATCGTCCTTGTCACCTTGCTGCATGGTGCAACGGTCAGCAAAGTGCTGCCAATCAGCATCAACTTAAAAGAGTATAGCATGTCATTTGCAGTCATCTTCCTTTGCGGCTGGATGAGCATCTTATTTAAACAACATTTGTTCCTAGATCAACCTGAACCTGTACGCCTCCTATTTTGCATCCTGCTTTCAAGTTGCGCGTACATGTCCCTTTTGATCATCTTCGGGCTCATTAAAAAAGAAGAACTTCAGCGCTTTCCTTTGATAGGTCGCTGGATCTCTTAAAGTCTTCTTAATTCTTCATATCAATAAAAATAGCACCTTTGTGATATGAACAGTAAGAAATATGAGAAAAATGATGATGACCTTTTTCGGCAAGCCTTTGTTCTAACCATTTTTGATCTTTGCCAATCCGTGCTAAATGTTCTTTTTGAACGATTCCATCAATTATTAACGGAAATTCAAGCGGGGGATCTGTTTTTGTAAACACTGAAAGCTTTCCAGTTGGCTCTAGAATGGCATATGACACATCTGAGACTCGCTCTATATTTTTGTCGCGAAGTTGAGTCATCAAATCATCAAAGTTATAGCGTTGGCTTCTCATCGCCCGTTCATCAATTTTCCCTCTATCAATAATAATTGTCGGTTTTCCATCAAGAAGATGGCGAATTTTTTCGCTTTTCATTGAGATATACGCAAATACAATTTGAATTAATGTTAACACAAGAATGGGGACAATTGTTTTTAAAAGATCGTCATGAACATTCTCAATTGCCAAAACGGCAATTTCTGCCATCATGATAAAAACGACGAGATCCAATATACTTAACTCCCCAATCTCTCTCTTTCCCATTAAACGAAATAAGATAAAAATAACACTATATAAAATAACTGTCCGAAACGCCAGAGCATAGATTTCTGCCAAACAACCGCCTCCTTCCACCGCAATATATCTCTCACTAGCTTTTGTCAAAAATCCGCTTTTATGTACAAAAGCTCTTCTTGGCATAGTCTATTTTCTTACTGTTCAGAATACATTTTAAAAGACGAGCCATTCAGAAAGGAGGTACGTAATGAACGAACCAAAACAAGTTGGCAAAGGGATTCTTTATAGCTTAGTTGTCGTGTTTGCATTAATGTTTGTGGGAAGCCTTCTCATTTCACTATTACTATCCTTTACATCATTATCTGAAAGCTCATTCAGCTGGCTTATTACCTTAGTTTCTTTTATCACATTATTTATTGGCGGCTTTATTTCAGGGAGAAAAACCCAGGAAAAAGGCTGGTTAATTGGGGCTTTGACTGCTCTTTGCTTCTCACTTACAGTCCTCTTGTTTCAATATCTTGGTTTCGGAGAAACGTTTAATCTTGAACAGATTTTGTACCATGCTGGCTTTCTAGGGATTAGTGCGCTTGGCGGTATATTCGGAGTGAATTTGCAGGGGAGTCGCACATAAAGGGTAAAAAATTAGGGAGCAGTTTGATCTGCCCCCTAAAATTGCTTATGTATAAGCCGTTTTCGTACTATTCAGCTGACACCTCTCGAACTGCGCGTCGGTCGAATGTCAAAAGTGTATGATCGCCTGCTTTGATGACAACTTTGTTCTCATCAATAGCATCAACGACACCATGTAGACCACCGATCGTGATGACTTTATCACCTTTTTTCATTTCCTGCTGCATTTGACGAACAGCTTTCTGCTGCTTTTGTTGTGGACGGATAATCAAGAAATAAAAAACGGCAAAGATTAAAATGATCGGAAGCAATGTAGCTAACATCTCCATTATGTTTCACCCCTTTCAAATGATATGTTATGCGTTTTAGAAATTTTTCGCATTTGGCTGGTTAAAACCGTAGCGTTCAAAAAACTCCTCTCGGAAATCACCTAAACGATCTTCACGAATGGCGTCTCTTACTTGCCCCATTAATTTTAACAGAAAATAAAGATTATGATAAGAAGTTAGACGAATTCCAAATGTCTCATTGCAACGAATCAAATGTCTGATGTATGCCCGAGAATAATGACGGCATGTATAACAGTCACAGTGTTCATCAACTGGACGAAAATCCCTTTCATATTTGGCGTTTTTTACAACTAGACGTCCTTCACTTGTCATCAATGTTCCATTGCGCGCAATCCTAGTCGGGAGCACACAATCAAACATATCAACACCGCGGATCGCTCCATCAATTAGAGAATCTGGTGAGCCGACTCCCATCAAATAGCGAGGCTTATCGGCTGGCAACATAGGTGTTGTGAACTCAAGCACTCGGTTCATGACATCCTTTGGTTCTCCGACGGACAATCCCCCTATAGCATAGCCTGGGAAATCAAGCGAAATCAAGTCTTTCGCACTCTGTTTTCGCAAATCTTCATATTCGCCACCTTGAACTATTCCAAAAAGACCTTGTTCATTAGGTCGTTTGTGAGCGGTGAGACATCTTTCCGCCCAGCGGCTCGTCCGTTCGACAGACTTTTTCATATAATCATACTCAGCCGGATATGGTGGACACTCGTCAAACGCCATCATAATGTCAGAGCCGAGCGCATTTTGGATGTCCATTGCCTTTTCAGGGGACAAAAACAGTTTATCCCCGTTCAAATGATTGCGGAAATGAACCCCTTCTTCTTCGATTTTCCGAAAGTCGCTTAACGAGAAAACTTGAAAACCGCCTGAATCAGTTAAGATGGCACGATCCCAATTCATAAATTGATGAAGGCCTCCAGCTTCTTTAACAATCTCATGGCCGGGTCTCAACCAGAGATGATATGTATTGCTTAAAATAATACCGGCACCCATTTCTTTCAGGTCTTCTGGTGCCATTGTTTTAACAGTGGCAAGCGTTCCTACTGGCATGAAGGCAGGTGTTTCAAATGTGCCATGGGGGGTATGGACTTTCCCCAGCCGTGCTCCTGTTTGTTTACATGTTTTAATGAACTCATAGCGTATTGGTTGCTGCGACAAAAATGAGCCCTCCCATCTTTCTGAAAATTTATTTGATGAACATGGCATCTCCAAAACTGAAGAAGCGGTATTCGTGTTCGACTGCCGTCCGGTAAGCTTTCAGCACATGCTCTCGACCCGCAAGTGCACTGACAAGCATAATAAGCGAAGATTTTGGTAGATGAAAATTTGTAATCATCCCATCAATCGCTCTAAATGAATATCCGGGATAAATAAAAATTGATGTCCATCCTCTCGCTTCTTTCAGCTGACCGTCATGTTCTGAGCAAATCGTTTCAAGCGTTCTTGTCGAGGTTGTCCCAACAGAAATAATTCGCCCTCCGCTTTTTTTAACATTATTAAGGAGTGCTGCGGTTTCCGCTGTCATTTCATAAAATTCAGCGTGCATATCGTGCTCTTCTACATTTTCAGCACTTACAGGCCGAAAGGTTCCTAAACCGACATGAAGGGTTATAAACGCGATATGGACACCTTTTTTCTTAAGAGTATCTAGAATCTCTTCTGTAAAGTGCAAACCTGCTGTCGGCGCGGCTGCAGACCCTTGCTTTTTCGAGTACACTGTCTGATAGCGTTCCTTGTCATCAAGCTGCTCTTTAATATATGGGGGTAATGGCATTTCACCAAGGGAGTCCAGAACTTCGTAAAAAATTCCTTCATACTGAAATTTTATTTTTCTGCCGCCATGATCAAGCTCCTCTGTACAGATTGCTGTTAAGCGCCCATCTCCAAACGTCAGAACGGTTCCGCGTTTGACCCGTTTTGCAGGTTTGACAAGGGTTTCCCACTCGTCCCCTTCCTCTTGTTTTAACAGGAGCACTTCAACTTTTGCACCCGTCTCTTCTTTTATGCCGAATAAGCGAGCTGGCAACACCCTCGTATCATTCAACACAATGCAATCACCAGCATTTAAAAACTCGATGATGTGTTTAAATGTACTATGCGTCATCTCGCCTGTTTTTTTATCCAACACCATCAGTCTTGATGCATCCCGCTCTTTTAAAGGAATTTGAGCAATCAAACGTTCCGGCAAATCAAAATCAAACAAATCTACTTTCATTTTTTTCACCTTATTCTGTCTATATACTGATTTGAAAAACTATTTCATCCGTCCAAAGATCGAAAATAACAAAGACAAGATCACACTAATGACAATACATGTTACAACTGGAAAGAAAAATGTTATATTGCCTCTTTTGACAAAAATATCGCCTGGCAGTTTACCAATGACTTGCATGATGAAACCAGCGGCAAATAAGACAGCCCCTAAAATCATTAATAGTTTTGGAAACTCAGTCATGATGCGGAACCTCCATCTTAAAATGAAGATAAACATCTGGTGTTACGATTCGTCCCCGCGGTGTCCTTTGAATGAAACCGATCTGTAAAAGATACGGTTCATAGACATCTTCGATTGTATGTGACTCCTCTCCGATCGTTGCTGAAATCGTATCAAGACCAACAGGACCGCCATTAAATTTCTCAATCATTCCCATTAATAGTTTGCGGTCAATATGATCAAGACCGAGCCGATCAACTTGAAGACGTTCCAGTGCATCGATCGCCACTTCCTCAGTGATCAGATTGTTCCCCAAAACTTGTGCAAAATCCCGGACCCTCCTTAACAGCCTGTTGGCAATCCGCGGTGTTCCCCTAGATCTTCTTGCGATCTCAAGGGCTGAGAGGCGGTCGATTTCAATTTCAAACAATTCCGCCGTTCTGACTACAATTTCTGAAAGTTCATCTTGGGTATAATACTCAAGCCTTGACAAAACACCGAACCTGTCCCTTAGCGGAGCCGTCAAAAGCCCCACTCTAGTCGTGGCACCGACGAGTGTAAAAGGGGGCAAATCAAGCCGAACAGAACGTGCCGAAGGTCCTTTACCAATTACAATATCAAGGCAAAAATCTTCCATTGCCGGATAGAGAACTTCTTCAATTGATCGATGGAGGCGATGGATTTCATCAATAAATAATACATCTCCCGGTTCAAGGGCAGTTAAAATCGCTGCCAAATCACCTGGACGTTCGATTGCTGGTCCTGATGTTGTCCGAAGACTAACACCCATTTCATTTGCGATAATTGCAGCAAGCGTTGTTTTTCCAAGCCCCGGAGGTCCATATAATAAGACATGATCTAACGTCTCTCCCCTCATTTTGGCAGCTTTGATGAAAACCTTAAGATTGTCCTTCACCTTGTTCTGACCGATGTACTGTGATAGTTTTTGCGGCCGCAAACTTTGCTCTATCACTGACTCATCATTGTCTAATTCACTTGATAAAAGCCGCTCATCCATTGACCATCACCTTACTTTAATAATTTTTGCAAAGCTTTTTTAACATATTGATCTGTTGAAAGAGCACCTTCTTTTTTCAAATGCGGCAACACTTTTTTAATCTCACGTTCAGAATAACCAAGCGCACCCAGTGCTTCAAGTGCCTCTTGAAGAGCTGCTTCAGCTTGATGAACTTGTTCTCGTTCCTCATGATGAAACAGGTTGGCTTCAGTTGATGGAATGAAATCTGTCAATTTTCCTTTTAAATCAAGAATGATCTGCCTAGCCGTTTTTTTCCCTACACCAGGGAATTTAATCAAAAATGCTTCATCCTCACACTCAATCGCCTCAATTACCGCACTAGGATCTCCGGAAGCAAGGATCGCCAGCGCTCCTTTCGGTCCGATTCCCGTCACATTCAGCAATTTTGTAAACAGCATTTTTTCTTCTCTCTTGGAAAAACCGTACAGAGAAAAAGTATCTTCTCTTATGTAATGGTATGTATAAATTGTTTCTTTGCTGTTTTCTTTATAAATAAATGGGTTAGGCGTATAAATCTGATATCCGATTCCGCCGTTCTCAATGACAATATATTGGGGTGACACATAATCAATGGTCCCCTTCACAAATTCGATCAATATTCATTCACCTCTTTGACTGCTCTTCATTGTAACATAAAACAGGCAAAGCTAGAATGAAAAAGTTAACATATGTTCGCTCTAAAAAAGACATAACAGTGTCATGTCTTCAGATCTTTCACATGTTGTTGATGACCAAATGATTTTACAGATTCAATGACATGCTGAAATTCTTTTTTGGTTCTGTAGCGAATTCCTTTCTTCAGGTCATCTGCCAGCCGGCTTTCAAGCCGTTTTATATCAATCTGAAAAAAAGACTGAATCGGTTCAGATAAAAGCCCTGGGCGTCCATGAAACGTTGAAATGACCCCATCCTCTGTCACACCAATATAACCGTTTGTCTTGCTTAGCGGAGAAATGTCGTCGATCTGTTTGCGAAACAACATAAATCCCTCTTTTTGATCGACAAGACGCCATTCTTTATAAATCGTTTTAAAGTTCTCTATTTGATCAAAGGTCTCTTGTTTTTTCTCAATACCTACATCCCCATCCAAGTACACTTTTTCCAGTTGAACCTGAACTTTCGCCTGTTCTCTATCATTTGCCACAGCAGCCTTTTCTTCCAAACCAAATAATAAACTAAAAAACAGTAAAGAACTCATTCCTATCAAAATTTTTCGTCGGTTCACAAACATCACCTTCTTTTTTACCTTCAAAGTATCATTCATAGTTTGACCAATGCTTTCAAAAATTAATCGTTTATGTTGTTTGTCTTTGGGGATTTGTCAAACTTCCCCTCATACTTTACATCTAAACCCATGGTACAATACTTTTAAGATGAAAAGTCTGCAATTGTCGTGTATAACAACATTATAGAGTTTTCATTTAAAAAGAAGGTGAACTCGGAGACATGACTAAAGTACAAAAATATTCAGAAGCCGTTATATATAATACGAAAAAGAAATTTAACAAGCTTGTTCAAAAACCTGCCGAACTCGAATTAATTGGAAAGGGACGAAGTGCCTATGTTTTCAAGCTGAGAGAACAAGGAAAAGACATGGCATTGAAAATCTTTTTTCCTGAGTTCAAAGAAGTGGCAGAAAGGGAGGCAGACATATACAAAAATCTCGCTGATTCCCCTTATTATCCGGATATTTATGAAACAGGACCTTCATATATTTTAATGGAATATATTAAAGGACATACCTTTTATGAATGTTTAACAAAAGGAATTCAGATTGAAGAAGAAATGATTCAGGAAGTGGACAGTGCCTTACAGGATGCAAAGTTAAAAGGGCTAAATCCTTCTGACATTCATCTTCGCAATCTCATATTGACACCGTCCGGAGCGGTGAAAGTAATCGATGTCGCAAGGTTTTCGCAAACTAAACAATGCACACAATGGGAAGACTTAAAAACCGCTTATCAAAACCTTTATAAAAATAAGAGATTCCCGCAAAAAGTCCCGAAATTGTTGATGGAAATCATCGCTTTTCTTTATAAAAGAAACTGGCTGCAAAAACAATGGGCTGCAAAGAAAAACAATTTTTACTCATGAAATAAAAAATCAGAGTTGCAGAACAGCAACAAACGCCATCAGTCTGCAACTCTGGTTATGATAATTAGATTTGCCCTGAGCTTGCAGTTGATATGCTGGTCAAAATTTAAAAAAGAAGCTGTCTAAAAAGTCCTTTTTCAACATAATTCAGGGGGAATCGCGAGACTTCTAGCGGGAACCGCGAGCCAGGTGAGACCGCATAGGAGCAAAGAACGGGCTCCGGGAGGCTCACGGATCGCCCGCAGAAAACGAAACCCCCCCATTTTTATTCATCCACACTTCTTTCAGGACACCCCCTTTTTCGATTGAGGTAAAAATAATGATGCTAAGATAGATAGAAACCATCTTACCAGATAAACCTCACCTAGATTTGCATCAGAATGAAAAAAGCATAAAAAATAATGTACATAGCAAACGATGAGATCATAAATTTAACGGATTTTTTTTTCAAACTAAACGAGCTCGAACCCAACCCATCATTCAAGATGATGGCTATAAATGTTGTAAAAGTTAATCCAAGTGCTAGCACTGCAATCAAAAAGAAAACAATATCCATCTTAGGTCCTCCCTGTTTATCTTCAAGATTTCCGAGAATAAATATAAAGTCCTGCTGCTGAAATATTAAGCCAATTCGCTCTAACTCGACGCCCGAAGCGGGAGGGAAAATGTCAAGCAGCATCTTCAGCAAAGTTGTTTTTCCGGTCCCATTCGATCCTAAAAGTCCGCCTTTTTCTATAGAAAGAGCACTATCGTTTAAAATTTGTTTTTTGTTTAACAATAATTCAAAATTTTTTATCCGCAAAGTTTGAGATCTTCCTGACAAAACCTTTCATTCATCTGTCTTTAACTATAAAACCCCGCGGTTAAAAAAGCGCGATCTCAAGTTTAAATTTCGTTTAAATTTCAAAACAAAAAAGCAAGAAATCTCAATGGTTCCTCACTTTAGATATAATAAACAATGATCCGTTCGACCTGCTTTTCACTTCACTTTGAAGATCCATTTGTTTCAGCATCATCTCGATAATCGATAGACCAATACCGACACCTTTTTTCTCAGACATGGATTTAAAGCCAGGTCCTTTGTCTTTAACAATTAGAACTGGATAACCGTCCAATATTTTAGTTTGAACAGCTACATATTTTCCCGAATGAGCATGACGTAAAATATTTTGAAACAAATTATCAAGAATTCGTTTAAGCCAGATCTCGTCAACATCCCATATAATTGGTTCGTCTAAATCAATGTCGATTGTGAATTGCTCTTTTTCAAAAATCGGGTACCATGCACTTAAAGAAGAGCGGATAATCTTTAATATATCGTTGCGCTTTTTTGTAAGTGGCAGTTTCCCAGCTGTCAGTAGTGCATAAGAAGACAAGTTGTCGATTAAATGATCCATAAAATCAATCTTATCGTTAATCACCTGTAATGAATGCTTACCTTTTTCACCTAGACGTTCATTATGTATTGAAAACGTATGCCCTCTAATAATTGTAAGCGGTGTCCTTAAATCATGCGATAAATCGGCAATTAAATTTCTGCGGATCTCTGCTTCCTTTCGCTCTTTTTTCCTGCTAATTCTCAATTCTTCAACCATTTGATTATATGAAAGCTCGACTTCCCCTAATTCATCATGCTGCTTGATCTCAATTGTTTTTGGTATTCCGTCATGATCCTGCTTTTTCATATACTTTTGCAGTTCAATTAACCGTTTACGAAGTTTAGCAAAAAACAGCCATGAATTTAATATAAAAAATCCAATCATGCTAAACAAGACAATATACCATAGATATGTATACTTATCTCTTAATACTTCCCACTTTGTTCCCACAAGCGATTTAGGCGTCTCTAATATCACATAACCATAATCATCTTTTCCTTCTAAATAAGCTTGTAACACTAGGTATTTTTTTTCATCATCATGGAGCATCTTAAGTGCACCACTTACTGTCAAATCAGTTTTGCCTTCAGGATAACGTGGTGATGTGGAGTATATTACTTTTCCTTCACGATTCATCCATATCATTTCAGAATCCTTGTATCGTTCTATTCTATTAAAATATGAGAAGATTTTCTGATTTGTTTTTCCTTTTAAAATTGCAACATCTCTTTTTAATTGGCTTTCAATTTGGCTTGGTAGATAATGCGTTACACTCCTATCATCAATCATATAATTTAGCGTAAAAAAATAAATAAAATTGACGCCCAAAAATACGATTGGAAAGAAAAAAACAGATAAAATAATATTCAGCAAATACTTGGTCGATAATTTCATTGTTTGATTCTATAACCGATGCCCCTGATGGTTTCTAAGATTTCAGGGTCATTTGGGCTGTTTTCAATTTTTTGACGCAGATGCCTAATATGTACCATTAATGTTTTATCACCTTCTATATATGGTTGTTTCCAAACATTTTCATATATTTGCTCCTTTGTCAAAATTTGATTTGGATGCTGAATCAAAAGGAAGAAAATCTTAAACTGTTTATCAGTTAATAACACTTCCTCTTTAGTTCGATTGTCTATAATTCTTTTTTCTTGTAGATCAATTTTCAAATGTTGAATTTCAATCTTTTTCATTTCAACTTTATCAAACCTTCTCAGAAGCACTTCTATTCGTGCTTGTAATTCATCAGGATGAAATGGCTTTGTGACATAATCGTCTGCAAAACCCAGCCCTTTCAGTTTATCCTCTAAAGCAGTTCTCGCAGTTAAAAGCAAAATCGGAACTTCCGGATGAATCTCCTTCATTCTATGTCCGATCGTAAACCCGTCTAAGCCTGGTATCATAATATCAAGTACAACTAGATCTATTTTATTGATATAAGCTTCATAACCATGTGAAGATGTCAGCCAAATGATTTTATATCCCTTTTTTTCAAGGTCTTCCTTCAAAAATTGACCAATCTCCCGATCATCTTCGATACATAAAACTGTATTCATCAAGACACCTCTAAATAAAATGACATATATTTTCATATCTTCCATTTTTAAAATAACATAGAAGCGCAACTTTTTAAACCGAAAAGATGAACGAAAAATCCCATAATTCAATAAATCAGAACATTACATTTATTTATAAAAAACTAGTTCTTATTTGCCCCTATGTTTTCAGCTATTCGATTGGTTAAGCTCAATTCTAGATCATCTAGTCCAATACATGAAACCAAGGCATTAAAAAAATTCCTTAGGCAAACAAATTTTTAGTACTTCATCTGTCTACCTTAAGGAAGCTTTTCAACTTTTTAATGTTCTTCTAATTTTCCCACCGGTACATCCTGTTCTTTCTCAGGTTGATCGAGTGGATAAATTCTGGCTGTTTCGTTTTGCTGATCAACATGCTGGATATAAATTTGTTTACCATTATACGTAACATCCACCATCACTGGAGATTCGACGATTTCTTGGGCACGTTGTGTATTCAACCTAAAATCCTCCTTAACCATTTTACTTATAATGTGCACGATTCCTACTTTCATATTCATTTTTTGGGATTCTTTCAGGCTGATCTCATACACATTAGCGAGGTTTAACGTATAACGGCAGATCAGCGTGCCCGATTTCACGCACATACACAAAAAGATTGCCTTTATGATGAATCTCACGGTCAATCGCCAACTGAAAGAGCCGCTTGAGCAAATTCCTTTTGTCCGAATATATTCGTCAAGTCAATTTCACGGTCTAATTCTTCATCTGTAAAAGATTCGAGCAACTTTTTCGTTTTTTCCGTATAAGATGTGGCTAACTCATCAAGGCTTGTCTCGGTCTCTTCTAGGTTTTTTTAAAAAGCTTCCGAGTTCCCTTCTTTAGCGTTCAATGTAAATTGATAGAACGAAAACAGTTTCAGTCGGTTTGTAGTCAATATGTTGTTCATCAATTTTTCGAATCAGCTCTTCTGTAACATTGCGGTGTGATCGAAATTTTTGAAGGATACGGTTTTTCCGTTCTATTGTTTATTCATTTCCAAATATTTCATGATAGCAATCGTAACATAATTTTCCTCATCTGTTTAATATTCATTTTCTTCATCATCTAACATAAAATTTCCATTAGCTCTATTTCCTAACATAAAAAATGGGGGGGAATTTTCCTGCTTTACGCGGGCGATCCGCGAGCAGCCATTCCTTGCTCCTATGGGATTTCGCCTGGTTCGCTGTTCCCGCAGGAGTCTCGCAATTCCCCCTGTTCATGTTGATAAAGGACTTTTTAGGCAGCTCCATTAGCCAACTATGTTATTGTTCTCCTTCGTTTTTATTGATCGCTCCAGAAGTTGAGTCATTTATTTGCCCCAGTAAATTAGCATTCAAGTTGTTAATATTTTGAATATATTCGTTAATGTTGTTTTGAATTGATTGATTTAATTCTGTGTTCTCCATTTTTGTCCAGTCCATTTGTTTTATATCCAGATTGCTATTCTTTTGAACTAATTCTAAGATCGCTTGGCCAAGACCGCTAATCTGGTTGTTCATTCTCTCAATCAGTTCTGCTGTTTCGACATCCGGTTGTTGGTTGTTATCAGCCACTTTAATCCCTCCTTTCTTCTAAAATGTCCTTTTTAATATATGACTTGAGAACATAACTTGTTTCCGCTTTCGTTTGAAAACGAAAGAAAAATGACGCTTCATCAGCGTCATTCATGAACATTTGTATAGACTTCTTGAACATCATCATCCTCTTCAAGCACGTCAACGAGTTTTTCAATCTTCTCCTGATCTTGTTCAGCGATTTCAGCATACAAATTAGGAATCATAGTGATTTCAGCGATAGCGAGCTTGTAACCGCGTTGATTCAATCCGTGTCTAATTTCTTCAAATTGCTCAGGTTCTGTATAAATTTCAAACAGCTCATCACTTGTTTCAAGTTCTTCGGCACCAATTTCAATAAGTTCAAGCATGAATTCATCTTCATCTGAGTCAAGTTCCTCTCGCTCAATCGCAATGTATCCTTGTCTGTTAAACATATATGACACACAGCCTGTTTCCCCAAGATTTCCGCCATTTTTGCTAAAAGCGGTTCTGACATTTGTTGCTGTCCGGTTTTTATTATCTGTTAAACATTTAACCATAATTGCAACACCAGCTGGTCCATAACCTTCATAAGTAATTTCCTCGTATTGGTTTCCGTCTTGATTTCCAGCAGCTTTTTTTATCGCACGGTCAATGTTATCGTTCGGCATGTTGGCATTTTTGGCTTTATCAATCGCAAGACGAAGGCTTGGATTTGATTCTGGATCAGGTCCACCCGTTTTAGCAGCCACATAAATTTCTTTGGCAAGCTTCATAAATATCTTTCCGCGTTTAGCATCCTGTGCATTCTTCCTCTTCTGGATATTCTTCCATTTGGAATGACCAGCCATATTCTTTTGCCTCCCATCCAGTCTTTTATGTACTACTTTATCTGTTTTACTCTGTTTTTGTAAAGAAAATGCCGGGGTAGCCCCGGCATTTTGTTAGCGGTTTCCTAAACGACCATTTCGAATGTCGCCACGATCCCGTAAGTTTTGAGGATTGTCATTCATTTCCCGAAACCTTGTAAATAGGGTATTATCTTTGACGACTTGAACCGTTCTCTTTCCAGCATACTTTTTGGCTGTTTTTCTGATTTGATTTCTTTCAGCATCTGTTAGTCGTTCGTCAGCACGCACTGCAATGATGGCGGTTTCGTCTGTTACAACGACTTGACAATCATCAATTTGATTCATGTTGTTGATCCGTCCGGTGATATTCCTGGATATTCTTAGATTTTCCGGTCTGTCATACCTCATATTTGGTGTGCCAGTCGTATCTGTTAAATGGTTGTGATAATTCATATCCCCTCTGCTATACGTTCCACCGCGTGTTGGAACTTGAACATCCCGACGATTACGGTCTGTTACATTTGTTGTGCCGTTTCGCCCATCCATGTTTTCAAGCATATCTGTGACAGGACCGTCATTATCCACTCTGTCATTCCGATCTCTGTCATTTGTATAATAACCGACTGGACGGGTATTGTCTTGATTTCTCGTATCCATCGCATTGTTAGTTCCACATGCAGAAAGACCTGCAGTCAAAATTAAAATCCCTGAAAACACCTTTAACTTGTTATCCAAAGTAAGCCCCCCGTTAAACCATTAATTTTGAGCATATTCTGCTCTTCTTTAAAATGTGCTTTAACGAGGAAGACTAACCTTGTTAGTTATAGACAATCCAAAAAGCTTTTTTTAAAAGCATGAAAAAAGGAACGATGGTTCATCGTCCCGTTTTAGATTAGTCCTCATCCTCTTCAGGTCTGTTAAACATTTGACTTGTTTGTGGTTGCTGAGTGTAGCCTCCCATATAAGGAGTTCCCATTTGCGGCATCTGTCCGTATGGTACGCCTCCTGGGTAACCTCCCTGAAATTGGCTAGGACCTCCACATCCGCAGTCTGGATCACCGTTAATGTTCGGCTGACCTGTGTAACCGTAACCTTGTGGGGTGAATCCCGGGTAGGCGGGATACTGTCCCTGATATGGATATTGTCCCATATAGCCTGGAGCTGTTGGCGGTTGTTGATAATATGTTTGGCGACTATCGTTGTCATAATCCAAATTGTCATCTCTTTCAAATCCTCCTGGATTCATATAACCAGCCTGAGGCATGTAGGGCATTTGAGCAGGGTAAGGATACCACGGACCAAAACCTGAGCCAGGAAGGATTGGTGATACAGGTATCCAACACCCAGGATAAAACGGATATGGCTGAGGATAATAACCAGTAGGATATGGCATTCCTGAAGGCATTTGACTTTCCATTCCTCCTTGGGGTTGCTGAGACATATTCGGATTCGGATAGTTGACATTTTCCATATTATTCTCCTCCTCATTTCTCCATTGATCATTCTTGATGGATGATTGCTTTTGAGGTTCATACGGCCTTGGAGGTACAGAAGATTGATGTAACTGGCTTACATTTTGATAAACACCAGAAATATCCCCTTCCGGCAAATCGCTCCCTCCAAACTTAGGAACAGGTGGGACATATGGAACAGAAGGCTTTTCCTTCGGTTTCGTATCTTCGATGTCAACCGTTGATGTCGGTTTTTCATCTGCAAATGGATGTTGTGGTGGTTTTGGAAACTCCTTTCTCATATTGACTTGTTCCTCTTTCTTAACTGGCACTGCTGCTGACGGCACCTTTATTTTCATGCCAGGCATGATCAAATCGGGATTGCTAAGTTGTGAATTTAATGACTTTAGCTCCTTGAAATCCACTTCATATTTTTGTGCAATGTTTTCCAGAGTGTCGCCTTTTTGGACAATATGAATTTTCAACGTTTTCCCCTCCTATGCAAAAACGTGAACGTACACATAAGATTAACTAATATGTTTCCTCACAAATTTATGCACAGTCAGAAGGGGTTATGCTAAAAACTTGTTTTTAACTAATATTTAACATCCGGTTTAATGCACTTACAGCATCTAATGTGATCTCTTTGTCTACTCGAATCATACCAGTCGGTTGACCTTTCTCGATTTCTTCTAAAGACCATAATAAATGAGGAAGGTCGATTCTGTTCATTGTCAAGCATGGACACATATCGGGATTCAGTGATTCAATTTGTTTGTCAGGATGATCCTTGATAATTCGCTTGACAAGATTCATTTCTGTTCCGATCGCCCATTTACTGTTTGGTTCTGCTTTGTTAATCGTATCAACGATTTTTTTGGTTGAACCGTTGTAATCGCTGAGCATCACGACTTCATGAGAACATTCGGGATGAACGATCACATTGATTTCCGGGTCACGCTCTTTTATATTTCTGACATTATCAACCGTAAATTTTTCGTGAACTGAGCAATGTCCTTTCCAGAGTATTATTTTCACATCTTGAATATCGCCTTCATAGATCAGTTCTTCCGCAATAGGATCCCATACTGCCATCTGGCTGAGCGGAATACCTAGATCATAGGCTGTGTTACGTCCAAGGTGCTGATCAGGTAGAAATAAAATCCGCTCTTTTTTCGTCAGTGCCCATGTTAAGATACGGCTAGCATTTGATGATGTCACTGTTGCACCGCCATTTCTCCCGGTAAAAGCTTTAATTTCAGCAGTAGAATTCACATATGTTAACGGTATCATCGTGTCACCATAAATTTTAGTTAACTTATCCCACGCTCTGTTTGTCTGCTGCATATTTGCCATATCAGCCATCGAACAGCCAGCTCTCATATCAGGCAAAACGACAACCTGTTCTTTGTTTGTCAGCATATCGGCAGTTTCGGCCATAAAATGAACACCACAAAACACAATGTATTGCGCCCTTTTATTGGCTTGGGCTATTTGTGCTAGTTGCAGTGAATCCCCTGTTGCATCAGCAAATTGAATCACTTCATCTTTTTGATAATGGTGACCAGGAATAAACAACTTTTCACCAAATTTTTGTTTAATCCGCAAAATTCTTGTCACCATTTCCCCTTCTGACATTTCCTTGTAATAGTGGGGAATCATGCCGCTGTTTGCTTGATTGATTAAGTTTAAAATAGACATTTATTTCCTCTCCATTCTCATTTTTTAAAGATCGATATTCATGCTAATATCAAGACTTTTCACAGAATGTGTCAAATAGCCGAGTGAGATATAGGACACACCTGTCCCCCTGTAAGTAGGGAGGTTTTCATATGTTATACCGCCTGAAGCTTCCGTTATTATATGACTAGGTGTCATACTCGCAAATTTTTTTACAGTTTCGGGAAAACAATTGTCAAACATGATAATATCTGCTTTTGCTTCAATTGCTTCAACAAGCTCTGTTTCAGACTCGATCTCCACTTCAATCTTTATCATATGTCCACATGTCGCACGGGCTTTTTCAACCGCTTGTAAAATCGAGCCACACGCTGCAATATGATTATCTTTTATCATGATCCCGCCATCCAATCCGAAGCGGTGATTGTAACCTCCACCTGTTTTGACAGCATATTTTTCAAGCATTCGTAACCCAGGGGTGGTTTTTCTTGTATCACAAATTTTAATATGTGGATCATTTAAATGGTTTACAGATTGTTTTGTTAACGTTGTAATACCCGACATTCTTTGAATAAGATTTAAAATGACCCGTTCCCCTGTCAGAAGTGAAGCGGCCGGTCCTTTAAGCCGAGCGATGATGTCGCCTTTTGTAAGCGATTCTCCATCCTTTTTATGCATCGTCACCAAAATCGTTTCATCCATCAGGCTAAAACCTTCTTTGATCACCATCTCTCCGGCAAAAAAGCCATTTTCCTTTGCAATGATAACGGCATCACATTGATGATCCCCTTCAAAAACAGCCTGAGAAGTGAGATCTCCCCAGCCAATGTCTTCCTTAAAAAATTCGACAAGCATTTGTCTAAGCTTGAGCAATTGCATGGTCTCCAATCCCTTCATTTTTTCTAATCTTTATACCGTCAACTGAATGAATGATTTGTTTTCCTTTCCAAATCGCATCGTCTTTCACCGGAAAATCTGAGCGATAATGCCCGCCTCTGCTTTCTGTACGAAGTAATGCAGATTGTGTCATCAGTTTGGCTGTTTGCCAAACATGTGACAGCTCAAGTTGTTCATTTGTGATTTCTTTCACATTTATAATTTGAACTGGCAATTGTTCAAGCCAATTTTTCATCTTTAATAATTCAGGAGCTGTACGCACAATTGATACACATTTTGTCATCTTTTTCTGTATGTCTTCCAAAGTCGATTCTGGGACAGCAAATACGATCTCTTCAGGGTTGTGCCGTTTTTTATTCACGACAGGGAGATTTTTTTTGCTTTGTATACGCTCCGCAGCTCTTCTACCGAACACAAGACATTCTAGTAGAGAGTTGCTTGCCAGCCGATTAGCACCATGAAAACCGGTACAGGCTGATTCTCCAATTACATAGAGGTTGGGAATCGTTGTTTCTCCCCACTTGTTGACAGAAACTCCTCCCATTAAAAAATGCATTCCTGGTGATACAGGAATTTGACCTTCTTCTATTGGGATACCAGCTTTTTCACAAAGAGAAGAAATGGTTGGAAAGCGACTTTCAAAATTTGATATGTTTCTAATATCTAAAAACAGGCGAGCTCCTTCTGTCTGTTTTTGATGTAAAACTCTTGCCACAATGTCCCGGGGTGCCAAATCTTTTAGTGGGTGAACACCATCCATCACAGATTGGCCATTTTGATCGATTAACACAGCTCCTTCCCCGCGAACAGCTTCAGAAACAAGCCCATATGAAACGCCATCACTGATCAGGAGTGTTGGGTGAAACTGAACGAACTCCAAATCGGTCAGCTCTGCTCCAGCCCGATAGGCCAAAGAAAGCCCGTCACTTGTGACAGAACGGTTATTGGTATTAATTTGAAATAGATGACCGCAGCCTCCTGCCGCAATGACCACATGATCCGCTTTTCTAAGGTGGGTTTTTCCAACACTATCTTTGGTCCAAACACCAGTACACCGTCCATTTTCAACCGATAAGTCAGCTACAGTTTCATACTCCTTCAACATGACATGTTCACCGAGCTGTTTCAATAAGTACTGGATTAACATCCGTCCTGTCGCATCTCCTCCAGCATGTAAAATCCGGTTCATAGAGTGCGCTCCTTCTTTGCCAAGCTCTAGATTTCCGTCATGATCCACATCAAAAGGGAAATGTTGCTTGATCAATTCGTGAACAAGCCGTTTTCCATCTGTAATTGCACCTTTGACAATATCAAAATGATTGTGGCCACAGCCTGCATACAGTGTATCTTCTATATGTGAATAGCTTGTATCTTCTGCTAATATCGATGTGGCAATGCCCCCTTGTGCAAGTGTTGAATTGCTGTCATTGGCTGATTTTTTTGTAATGACAATGACTTGATATGAAGGCGGCATAGCCGCAGCCAAAGATAAAGCAGCCGCACCAGCACCGACAACAATAATTGTCTGACCAGACATGTTGACTCCTCCTGTAAATTTACATCTGTCTTGACACCTATATTTACATATCGATAAAATAAACTCAAGTACTTTTTATAGAATGGGAGACTCTGGATGTGATTTATCTTGATTATGCAGCGACAACACCGATCTCAAGTAGTGCCTTACAAACATTTGAAAAACTAAGCACAGATATTTATGGTAATTCTAGCAGCCTCCATGATGCTGGAGGCAAAGCAGACAATATTCTGAAATACTGTCGTAAGACATTGGCAAAACTGATCAACGGTGATCCTGAAGGAATTTATTTTACAAGCGGTGGAACGGAAGCCAACTTTTTAGCGATTCATTCGATTTTAAATGGTCTTCCTTCGGAGAAACGTCATTTTTTAATGACAGAAATGGAACATCAGTCAATCCATATCTTAAAGCAGCAGTTGACCATGCAAGGATTTGAAGTCAGTACAATGAAACCAAATGCTGACGGAGTGATGACAACTGATATATTGAAACGGCACCTTCGTCCAGAAACAGGTCTTGTATCGATTCAGCATGCAAATTCGGAAACAGGTGTTATTCAGCCTCTGCGCGAACTTTCCTCTTATCTGCATCGGCAAGGAGTGCTCCTGCACAGTGATGCTGTTCAAACATTTGCGAAAATTCCAGTCAACGTTTCAGATCTTGGAGTTGATGCTTTATCAATTTCAAGCCATAAAGTATACGGTCCAAAAGGAACAGGAGCGGTCTACATGAAACCCGGTGTCAACTGGAAACCGGTCTATCCTGGAACCCTGCATGAAAAAGGCTTTCGCAGTGGCACTGTCAATGTTCCCGGTATCGGCGCTTTTATTGCGGCAGCTGAGTGGACGAACAATCAAATGAATGAAGTATATGAAAAACATCAGAAGCTGCGAAACCACTTTTTACAAGGGCTTGTGAATCGGAAACTCCCAGTTTCGCTCGCCGTTTCTGCGTCGGCAAATAGTGAAGTGCTTCCCCACATTTTAGGTTGTTTTTTTGATGCTTTTGAAGGACAATATGTTATGTTGGAATGTAATCGACACAATATCTGTATCTCAACAGGAAGCGCATGTTCAGCCGGCTACCATGAACCTTCAAACACGATGAAGGCTCTGAATATATCAACAGAACAAGCGCTTCAATTTATTCGAATTTCCTTTGGTTATGACACATCCAAAGAGCATGTCGATCAATTGCTAGATGTTTTTTCAGCTATGAATGATGAGAAAGGAGACTATCGGATTGGCAGAGGAAATGAAACTTACGGGAGCTGAGCGGCGAAAACAACTACTCATTTGGCTAAAAGAGTCACAAACACCTTTAACAGGCAGTGAATTGGCAAAAAAATCTGCTGTTTCAAGACAGGTGATCGTCCAGGATATCTCTTTATTAAAAGCCAAAAATGAACCGATTATCGCTACAAGTCAAGGATATATGTATTTACACTCCCAAGCTAATGAAAAACAACCTGTTACACGCATCATCGCATGTGAACATGGGCCAGAAAGAGCCGAAGAAGAACTGAATCTAATTGTCGATTTTGGGGTAACAGTTAAAGATGTCATTATTGAACATCCTGTATATGGAGATTTGACAGCTTCTATCAGAGTGAGCACAAGAAAAGAAGTGAGCGACTTTATTAAAAAAATTTCTTCAACAAATGCCGCATACTTATCTCAGCTTACAAACGGGACCCACCTTCATACACTGGAAGCGGCTACTGACGAAAAAATTGACCAAGCTTGCGAAGCTCTAAAAACAGCTAATATTCTTATACCTGAATGAATTTAGAATAGAGTAGTACTTGACAGAGAAACGATAAAAAAACTGGCGGACATCTCCCCGCCAGCTTTTATTATGAATCTCTTCCGATTGTTCAGCACTGCGGAGGAGTTTTTTCATCATTTTATAAACGATAAGTATGGTACGTCCCCAGCATCTTTACTTTACAACCTAAGGCTTCAAGTTCAGCGATCGCCCCAGGAAGCAAAACTTCATCTAAGCTCTTCTCAATATCGATGATAAAAAAATAATTTCCTAATCCAGTTTTTGTCGGACGGGATTCAATTTTAGAAAGATTCAAATTTCTCCAAGCAAAAGCGGACAACACTTGATGAAGTGCTCCTGACCTATCTAGAGGAAGAGTGACCATCAATGTCGTCTTCGGTCTCGATGTTAATAACGGATCGACTTGAAATGAAATATGTTGATCAGGGTGAAGAATCACAAACCTTGTATGGTTATCCTGATAATCATGGATGTCGCGTTTCACAATCTCTAATTGGTAGGTTTCAGCTGCTATTTCGTTGGCGATCACAGCAATGTTTTTTTCCGGATGTTCGCTCACATATTTTGCCGCTGCTCCTGTCGAAGTGGCATATTCAAATGAGACCGATTGAAAATGACTGTGTAAAAATTTATGACATTGTGCAATCGCATGTGAATGAGAATAAATCGTTTGAATCTCTTTCCAATCTGCTTTTTTAGAAGGATGAACAAGTAGATGCTGGCGAATCGGAGCCGTGATTTCACCAACAATATAAAGTGGCTGTCCATGAATTAAATAATCAATCGTTAAATTGACTGATCCTTCAAGTGCATTTTCCAGCGGAACGACAGCCAAATCAATTTCCCTCTTCATAGCAGCATCCATACAGGCTGGGATTGTATGATATGGTTGGTGTTTGGCATGCAAAATCGAAGAACGCACAGCTAAATGGGTAAACGTAGCTTCTGGACCTAAATAACCAACTTTCATCATCACTTATGCACCCGAACCTAATATTTCGACTTTTTCGACAAATTCTAGTTTTCTTAATGTGTTCATCAGCAAATCAATATTTTTATTCATTCCTCTTGTGCTGACAGATAAGGTGACATTAGCTCTTCCTTGAAGCGGTATCGATTGATGGATTGATAGGACATTGCAACCCGATTCAGCCACAACCTGAAGTAAATGGGACAGTGTTCCTGAACGGTCCTCCAAATGAAAAAAAAGAGTGATAATTTGCTCCTTAACCATTGTGTAAAAAGGAAATACTGCATCCCTATACTTATAAAAAGCACTGCGGCTCAAATCGACTTTTTGTACTGCTTCTGCTACAGATTCGGCTTTCTTCCGTTCAATTAGCTTTTTAACTTCAAGTGTTTTCTTCATCGCCTCTGGCAATACGTCTTCTCTGACTAGATAAAAGATCTCCTCTTTCGCCAATTTCTCTCTCTCCTTAAAATACGGAGAGCCTGCATGGGCAAACTCTCCTGATGATCAGTCAATAAATTCGAATTCAAACTTCAGCAATCGGATGATATCCCCATCTTTTGCTCCACGTTTTCTTAATGCGTCATCAACGCCCATTCCGCGTAACTGTCTGGCAAACCGTTTGACAGACTCATCTCTTGAGAAATCCGTCATTTTGAATAAGCGCTCAAGTTTGGCGCCGCTCAAAACAAAGGTACCGTCCGGATCACGGGTAATAACAAATGACTCCTCTTCATCCTCAAGTTTGTACATAACCCTGTTTTCAGCCAATTCTTCTTCATCATAAAGCGGAAATTCCGGTGTTGTTTCCAAACGATTAGCAATCTCAAACAACAGATCCCTTAACCCTTGTTTCGTAATCGCACTGATTGGAAAAACAGGATGGTCATCTGTTAATTTCCCCTTAAATATGCGAAGATTTTCTTCTGCTTCAGGCATATCCATTTTATTTGCAACAATAATTTGCGGTCGTTCAGTAAGTCTTAAATTATATTGTTCAAGCTCTTGGTTGATGGTCTGATAATCTTCATATGGATCGCGACCTTCTAGACCTGACATATCAATCACATGAACAATCACTCGCGTTCTTTCAATATGTCTAAGAAATTGATGTCCGAGACCAACACCTTCATGAGCCCCTTCAATTAACCCGGGCAGATCGGCCATCACAAAACTTCGGCCATCTTCCGTTTCAACCATTCCAAGATTTGGAGCAAGTGTTGTAAAATGATAATCTGCAATCTTGGGCTTTGCTGAGGAAACAACCGATAGCAGTGTTGATTTCCCAACACTTGGGAAACCGACAAGGCCGACATCAGCTAAAACCTTTAGTTCAAGCACCACATAACGTTCTTTTCCTGGTTCACCATTCTCTGAAAGTTGAGGTGCTGGATTTGCAGGTGTTGCAAACCTAGTGTTGCCGCGTCCGCCGCGTCCGCCTTTTGCAATCACTGCTTCTTTGCCATGTTCAGTCAAATCGGCGATCACTTGTTTTGTATCATCATCAATAACAACTGTACCAGGCGGAACTTTAATGACCATATTTTCAGCATTTCTACCATGCTGATTTTTTGACATGCCATGTTCTCCACGAATCGCTTTAAAGTGTCTTTGATATCTAAAGTCCATCAATGTACTGAGACCTTCATCCACTTTAAAGATGACGTCTCCACCGTTTCCTCCATCTCCGCCTGCCGGACCTCCTTTTGGTACATATTTTTCACGGCGAAAAGCAACCATGCCATTCCCGCCGTCTCCACCTTTAACATATACTCTTACCTGATCAACAAACATATTGTCCTCCGTTCTATTCCTAAAAACCCGTTTTACTTCATATCGATTTCTACCAGACATTCGTGATCTGACACATCGAACTGTTTAATGTCATAAAAATCTTCTTGTGACCGTTGAAATTCTTTTAATTTTGTCAGGCTTGTAAAGACACCGTGAAAATCCAAAAAAATCACGAAATTCACATCAGATCTGTCAATCTGCAGTGTGATGGTCAGATGGTTATCAGTGCCTTTTAAAACGGACTCATCAAAAATACGCAATAGTTGTCCGATTAGACATACAAGCTTATCATCATAAGACGATAAATCTCTGACTTCTCCAAGTACTTCATATTCAAGTGTCAGTGAACGAGCCTTCCAATTAAATGTAAGTAATTCATAAGCAAAACGCGGTATTTTCAGATTTGAAAGCTTTGATTCATGCTGAGCTTCAATGACCGCTTCTTCGATAATTTCAAACACACGGTCATACTTTTTTAATGTTAAGTTTCCTTTAATCAACTGCAGTTTATTCATCCAATCATGTCTTGAATGGCTAAGTAAGTGAACAAGCTCAGTTGTCAATACTTTATGATCCAATTTATTTTTTGACATTTCTTCCATTTTAGCACTCCCAATCATTAGGTCTCTTTTTTAGGAGTCTGATTTTTGTTTGCACTTTGAATTATAACAGAGAAGGTCATGTAATTGAAACACGTTTATGAAGCAGATGAGATGAAATCCCATTCTTGGGGTAGTGGTTATATTAATAAATATGTAAAAAACTCCAGTCTCAAACGACCGGAGTTTGTCTAGGTTAGGCTACAGGATATACGCTCACTTTTTTGCGGTTACGACCAAAACGTTCAAACTTAACAGTTCCGTCGATTTTAGCAAATAGTGTATCATCTCCACCGCGACCTACGTTTTCACCTGGGTAAATTTTCGTTCCGCGCTGACGATAAAGGATAGAACCGCCAGATACGAATTGACCATCTGCCCGTTTAGCACCGAGGCGTTTCGCTTCAGAGTCACGTCCGTTTTTAGTTGAACCTACTCCTTTTTTAGATGCGAAAAATTGAAGATCTAATCTTAACATGTAACTCACCTCCTATATTCTATTTGTTGTTACTTTTAAGTAACGTTCATAATCTCGTTCAATGGTTTGTAGAGAAACCAGCATACCTTCGAGAAGTAACTGAGCTTTATGATGAGCCTCCTGATCCGTTTCATCCGGGAATTTAAAATGTATAAAACCACCGTCTTCCCCGAGATCAAGAAGCGGGTCAATACCTGTCAACTTCTCGACCGCATTGATGGCTCCAATGGTAACAGCTGATGCTCCCGCACAAACGAGATCCTGTCCACGTTTAGCAAAATTCGCATGACCCGACATTTCAAAGGATAAAATCGCTTCGTTCGATTGGGACCTTGTAATTTTTACGTGAATCATATTTTTCACGCCTTTAAGCGTTAATTTTTTCGATTACAACTTTAGTGTAAGGCTGACGATGACCTTGTTTTTTATGTTGGTTTTTCTTTGGTTTGTACTTAAATACGGTAATCTTTTTAGCACGGCCTTGTTTTTCAACTTTGCCTGTTACCGTAGCGCCTTCAACCATTGGGCTACCAACTTTCACGTTTTCACCGCCGATAAACAATACGTTGTCAAATGTAACTGTTTCGCCAGCTTCAGCAGCAAGCTTTTCAACATATACAGTTTGACCTTCTTCAACTTTAATTTGTTTTCCGCCTGTTTGAATAATTGCGTACATCTCTGCACCTCCTAATAGACTAAGACTCGCCAGTCAGCAGGGGGCTATAGTAGCACTTAACACCTGCGCTGAGCGGTTGTAGCAATGGTGCTACATCCATAACATAAAAAACTATACCAAAATCAATAGTGAATGTCAATGCTTTTTCCCAGTTATCAATATAATGAAGTAGCTGAATATAACCACAAATATTTGTGAATACAGCAAGATCACAAGAAACCGTTATATATTCAATTCCTCGTATCACTAAACCTACAGGAAGCGCTGAACCCCAAGAAGCGAGCGAAATGTAAATCGGGGTCGTTCATAAAGCCATCATAAGCTCTTCCATTGAAGATGTTGTATGCTTGTTAGCAAAGTAAGCGTGAAGAACTTCGTTTTCATCAAGCTGACTCATTTTTTTTCCGTCTTTTTCTATTACAATCGGATGCTTGCAGCCTCTCTTAAATCTAAGCATCACATCATATATTTGATCACTGGCACAAACGATGATCGGTTTCAACTGAAAAACCTCTCTATCCTTTCCATAATAACGCTCCAGCAAAAAGCGAATATGGCTATAATGACGATCACGGTATTCCTTGTATAAAGAGACAGACAGAAATGTCAGCAACACCCAGGCACTTAGTTGAGAAGGGGAAACCAGCAACACTCCCCCAATAAATAAAGCGCAGGTAAAACATGAAAAGATCAACATCATTCGTTGTGCTTTTTGATATGGATAGTATTTTGAAAAAAGAAGAAACATGAGTTTTCCTCCATCAAGCGGCCAGACCGGGAATAAATTAATCACCAAAATGGTCAGATTGTAAAATGTAAACATTTCAAATAATTGATGTCCGATAATTGCATTGACTGACAAAAACCAAGCCGCAGACTGAAGCCATATATGCTGCAGCGGCCCGGCCAGAATGACAACAACTTCTTCATTTAACGGTCTATTACCATGTTCATCAACCTCAAGTGTACCCCCGAAAGGCAGCAAGAAAATCCGCCTGATCCTCCATGAAAAATAAATAGCAGCAGTAGCATGGCCAAGTTCGTGAATAAAAATAATGATCATTAAACATAATAATGGTTTAATATGCCCCGTCATTAAACCAAGCGCCATTACAAACCATAGCAGAGGATGAATATGGAGCTTTGTCATAAGCTCTGTCCATTTAGTCACCAAATGATATCACCTGTATCGGATCAACAAATTCTTCCCCCTGTTTAATCGCAAAATAATAAACACCCTTATGATCTTTATTTTGCTGTATCGTTCCTAGTTTGCTTCCTTTATCAACAAAGTCATATAAAGCAACATTTGTTTTTTTCAATTGCCCGTAGTAACTATAGCTATTATCCGCATGCTGAATGACAATGGTTAAACCTGTCTTAGGATTTTTATTCATCTCAATGACATAGCCTTCTTTCATACTCTCAATTGCTTCACTCTCTGTTTCCACTTTAATTCCTTGCCCAGAAAATTTCTCTTGGACCTTTCCCATTGCAGGTGTAACGAGTCCTTGGTTGACTTCAACTTGATTTGGTTGTTTACTATTCTTCGGCTGAAATATAGCCAGCGGGTGTCCAAATGTAGATTCATACCAATTACTGAGAGAAGCAAATTGAAATTCCTTAGTGAAAATTTGACTGACGACCGGCTTTATTTGCTTAATAGGTTCAAAGTGACCTTTATAAGCTATTGCAGAAACAAGAACAAGACAAGCGGACAAAAGTGATTTGATGATGAGTGCATCAGCCTTTATAAGCGGATGTTTACCATTTATTAAATGGGAATGCCCTTCATATACAGGTTTTCCATCTTCCTCTGAAAAGGCAGTCCAAACTGGCGGGTGTTCGTGTTTTTTGCTGTCCGCCTGTTTCGTTCCTAGCGGCCTCTGCTTCCTTTTTTTAGCGATTCTTTTACGAACCTCATGTGCTCTTCTATGACTCATAACCCCCATCCTTTACATTCAGGTTGTTTGTACCATCGTATGTCTTGTCCAATCCATTTATGCAGGCAAGAATCGTCATAGAAGAAATACCTTCGTGTGTGAAACCGTGGAGTGAAATGGAGGTAACAGAGATGATAACGGTATTCATCTTGTTGAAAAGGAATTTGAAAATATGACTTGTACTCCATGAACTACCCCCACTTATCGACCTTGCAGTTTGATTGAAGTGGGAGATTCTTGGGAACAGAGCGTACTTGTTGACGTATTTCTTTGCCAACAGAGGTTTCTCTTATTGACCAAGCTATCCCCGTAGATTCCTACGGTTCTATATTTAAGCCTAAACTTCTTGACCAAAACATTTCTTTCCACAGCTTTTTTCTAACCTACGGAAAACCTTTTTTGATTAATCGTGAACTAGCACTTTTATAAGCACTAATGAACTTTGATAATTCAGTGTTAGGATGTGCTTTGAACAGAATGTGAACATGGTCTTTATCATGATTCCACTCAACTAGAGAGATATTGTATTTCTCACCTAGCTTTACAAACATATCCTTAGCATAGTCAGATACTTTATCATCAAAGACTTCTCTACGATATTGATAATACATTGAGAATACTGAATGATTATTACTGTCTAATTTCATTACAACAACAGCCTTTATCTTATATAAGACTGTATCCTTAAGGTATGAAGTAGACAATAAAATAGCCTTTAGGACATTCATCTCCCACCTATCGTTTGGTTTCGCCCTTCACACGACTGAGGAGGGAGTCTTCTGTCGGAAAACGATAAAAAAATACCAAACATGATCAAATTATTTTTAGCACCAATGTTGACAGTCTTTATTTCATCAGCTCTACTATTTACAATCGTCGGCCCATTAGGACGCGAATTAGCTGAAGGAATCACTTCAACACTGTTGTGGATTACACAAAACTTAGGTATTTTCGGCTTTATGTTCTTTGCTGGAATTCAACAAATTATCGTGATTACAGGGTTGCATCATGTTATTGGTGCAGTTGAAGCACAACTCCTTACAGACACAGGAAAAAACTTCATCAACCCATTAATGTCAGTAGCTTTAACGGGTCAAGGCGGAGCAGTATTAGGATATGTTTATTTAAAAAGAAAAGATAACAAAGTGAAACAAATTGGTATATCAGCATTTGGATCAACACTTTTTGGTGTCTCAGAACCGGCGATATTCGGAGTTACATTAAAATACAAATTCCCGCTCATTGCCGGCTGTATTGGTGGAGCACTTGCTGGAGGATATGTTTATTTAAGCAACCTGACAGCAATAGGATTCGGAACAACAGCTCTTCCAGGTCTTGCGATAGCTGCAGCAGAGAACAATGGGCATCTTCACTATCTCATCGCTCATTTAATCGCATTGACAGCCGGAGCTGCATTAACCTTCTTATATGGAAAAATACGAAAAAAATAATCTTAATAGTTAAAAAAGCCGTGATTTAGCATGGCTTTTTTATTTGCTTAAAATATCCTAGTTTGTTTGGAAAGTAAAAAAGCTTGTCATTAAAGCTAATTTTAGCCTTACCTGACAAGCTGATCGTTTAAGCACGTACACCAAAAAATGATTTAATTTTAGCAAAAACACCTTTGTTGACTTCTTCGAAAGATTGTAATGGCACAGACTCCCCAAGAACACGACGTGCAATATTACGGTATGCAATTGATGCTTTGTTATTCGGATCCATTACAATAGGTTCTCCATTGTTAGATGCTTTTATCACATCATCATCATCAATGACAATCCCAATGAGTTCGATTGATAAATGTTGAATCACTTCATCAACATCAAGTGTATCACCGTTTTTCATTAAATGATTGCGAATCCGATTAATAATCAAACGAGGTGATTCAATATGTTCTTCTGTCTCAAGAAGACCGATAATCCGATCGGCATCTCTGACAGCCGAAACTTCTGGTGTGGTCACAACAATTGCTTTATCTGCCCCTGATACAGCATTTTTGTAGCCTTGCTCAATGCCTGCTGGGCAGTCGATCACAATATAATCAAAATCCTGTTTTAACTGCTGAATTAGTTTGACCATTTGTTCCGGTAAAACAGCTGATTTGTCACTTGTCTGGGCTGCCGGAAGCAAATAAAGGAGATCATCAAAACGTTTATCTTTTACAAGTGCCTGATGGATTTTACACCTTTCTTCAACAACATCCACCAGATCATAGATAATTCTATTTTCAAGACCCATGACAACATCTAAGTTACGCAAACCGATATCTGTATCCACAAGGCAAACCCGTTTCCCTAAAATTGCTAAGGCGGTGCCGAGATTTGCGGAAGTTGTCGTTTTACCTACTCCGCCTTTTCCCGAGGTTATTACGATAGCTTCACCCAATTTTACATTCCTCCCTCAAGCCTTGTTAAACCAGGTCTTAAATGAGCTAATTTTTGAAGACGGTCAATGACCATATTCTCATTTTCATCTAAATAAGCACATTCCATGGTGTTCTTTTCTTGGATGTGGTCTGGGGAGCGATTGAGCACATGATTGATTCGCAATTGAGTTGGTCTCATGTCAGAAGCCGCAATAACAGCTCGTGTATTTCCATTAAAACCAGCGTGGGCAATCCCTCTTAATGAGCCGAGGATAAAAATATTCCCTCCAGCTATCACCATTCCTCCAGGGTTCACATCCCCTATTAAAAGCAAATCACCATCTGTTTCCAACACTTGTCCCGAACGGACAATTTTAGCGACAGATATCACTTCACTTTCTTTTTTTAAGCGAATTGCTTCTTTTTTGGTCATAACTTCACTTTCAATGGAATGGATAAACAGATTCTGTTTGTCAGTGATGACTTCGGTCAGTTTTGCTTCTTGTTCCTTTGTTATATAACGGTAGCCAAGTTTAACAAGTACACTGATTTTCTGATTTTTTCCACCCATATCATGTTTGAGTGACAGCACATCCTGAAGACCGTGTAGTAATTCTTCAAAAGAGCAATTGTCATCAAGATGAAGTGTTAGTCCATTTTTTGTTCCTTTAATTGTTACGTATTGGTGTTTTTGGGCCTTCACAGTGCTCACCTCAACATCATACTCATTTCGACATCGGTAGATCAATATCCTTTTTTACTCTTCCCGAAGCTCTTTCTTAAGGCTGGTAAAAAACAATTTAAACGGATAAACAAGTAAACTTCCTACAACAGCATTTAAAGCTAAAGTCGGCAATAACCTATTAATCACAAATTGATGAAATGACATCATTTCTGGACGCAGCAACATTTGCACACCATATTGATAAAACTCGATGACGCAGACAGCTAGTGTTGCAAGAAAAACAACGACAATCGCATTTGTTTGTAATACTTTAAATGCTTTTGATAATAAATAACATATACCAGCAAAGCCAAACATATAGACCCCTAAAAGATCTGTATAATTAATATCATATAACAATCCGAAGATAAATCCATATGTAATAGCAAAATTTTGTTTTACATATGCTGTCATGAAAACTAAAACAAGCAAGAGAAAGCGCGGGATCAACTGCTGATCTTCGTTTACAAAAGGAAATCTGATAAAGTCAGCATATATGCTGTCAGACGCCAAAACAAACATCATCACGACCGGGAGAAGGAATCGCTTCACGAACCTTTCTCCTTCTTCTCTTTCATCTGATCGATGTCAGCCGTATCCAAAGTCCGGTCAATGACAATGACATTATCAATATTGTAAAAATCAGCAGCAGGCTCCACATAGGCGATTTTCGTTAAACCGTAAGAATCTGGTTCAACATCTATCACTTTTCCGATGACTAAGCCTTTCGGAAAGACTCCACCAGCCCCAGAAGTTTCAACGAGATCCCCTTTTTTCACTTTTCTTTCTTCATCAGGTTCGATAATTTCCATTGACAGCGCCTTTTTGTCAGAATCATATCCATTAATGATACCATTGACTGTTTTTTTGCCTTTGTCTGCTGCAATAATAGTAGAAATTCTATTATTTCTGTCTGTTGCACTTAAAAGCTGAACAGTCGAAGTGAAATTATTCACTTTCGTACTTTTAATTTTGCCAAGTAGATTTCCTTTTTCATCTGTAACAGCCATATCTTTTTCGACTCCGTGCTTGGCTCCCTTATTAATCGTGATCATGTTCCACCACTCGTATTTATCTGGATTTCTGGCAATAACAGTCGCTAATATCGGATTGTAATCTCGAATTGATTTTAAGTGTCCTAGTTGTTCTCTTAATGACTTATTTTCATTTTCAAGCTCCTGCAACTTTGCTTCATATTGTGTTTGTCCGTCGAGTTTTTTCCGCAAGCGTTCATTCTCATCATAGGTGTTTTTTAAATCTTCTATATTTTCAAAGAAGCCCGCAACAAACTGAGCGGGCGTATGAAAAATGGTCTGAAATACACCAGTTGTATCGCCAATAAATTTTTCAGGCCAAGTTGCATTACGGTCATTTTTTAACGAAAACCCAATCATTGCCACCAAAATAATGATACAAAGGAGTAAAAGCATCAACCGTTTATTAGTAAAAAACTGCGGCATGATTTATACACCTCTTCTATTCCCTGTGTAATTAATTTTTCCCTTTAAATAAATGAATTTGTTCAAGAGCTTTACCTGTACCGATTGCTACACAGTCAAGAGGATCTTCAGCAACTATAACCGGCATTTTCGTTTCTTCACTAATGACTTTGTCCAAACTGCGAAGCAGTGCGCCACCACCTGTTAATACAATACCACGGTCCATAATATCAGCCGCAAGTTCAGGCGGCGTTTTTTCAAGGGTGTTTTTTACTGCTTCTACAATGGCAAATACAGTATCATGAAGTGCTCCAGTAATTTCTTTTGCAGTGATTTCAATCGTTTTCGGTAATCCTGTTAATAAATCACGACCGCGAATTTCCATAGTTTCAGGTTCTTCAGTGACTTCAGCAGAACCAATATCAAGTTTGACAGCTTCAGCTGTACGATCCCCGATCATTAAATTATAAGTTTTTCTAATATAAGTAATGATCGCTTCATCCATTTCATCACCAGCGACTCGAATAGACTGGGATGTTACAATTCCACCGAGGGAAATAATAGCTACTTCAGTTGTTCCACCACCAATATCAACCACCATACTTCCAGTTGGTTCCCAAACCGGAAGATTTGCGCCGATAGCTGCGGCAAACGGTTCTTCAATCGGATATGCATCCCTTGCTCCAGCCTGACGTGTGGCATCAATAACTGCCCGTTGTTCTACCGCTGTGATCCCTGAAGGTACACAAACCATAACATAAGGTTTTCTGGCAAACAATCCTTTGTTTTTAATGGCCTTACTAATATAATGTTTCATCATCGTTGCTGTTGTTTCATAATCAGCGATAACCCCGTCTTTCATAGGGCGAAGTGCCACAACATTTCCTGGCGTTCTGCCGATCATGTTTTTCGCATCGTTTCCGACAGCCACAATTTGTTTTGTGTCTGTTTGAAGCGCAACAACAGATGGCTCCCTGACAACAATTCCTTTCCCTTTCACAAAAACCAGCGTGTTCGCTGTTCCTAAATCTATTCCAAGGTCTCTAGTACCAATTCCAAACATTTTTATGTATCTTCCCTTCTTCAAACAAAATTCCTAACACAAAAACCCATAAACACTATTATAGCTTAATTTTGTGAAAAATACAGTGTTACAAATAGCCTTTTTCTTTTAAGCTCACAAATTTTTGATCACCAATTATAATATGATCGAGTAATTCAATGCCAAGCAGCTGTCCACTTTCATTAAGACGCCTTGTTACATCTATATCTTCCTTGCTCGGTGACGGATCTCCTGATGGATGATTATGGACACAGATAAACGAAGCAGCCGACCGCTTTAAAGCTTCTTTAAACACTTCCCGAGGATGGACGATCGAAGAATTTAAACTTCCGATAAAAACCGTGCGTTTATGAATGACTTGGTTTTTAGAATTCAGATAAAGGCAAACGAAGTGTTCCTGTTGTAAAAAGCGCATATCTTCCATTAAAAAATTTGCCGCATCTTCAGGAAAGCGGATGACATAACGCTCTTCATAAACCAGTTTATGAATACGCCGTCCAAGCTCAAGTGCCGCCAATATTTGAACAGCTTTTGCACGACCAATTCCAGATATACTAGAAAGTTCTTCTACCGAGGCTTCTTTTAACAAACGCAACCCGTCAAACGACTGGAGAAGCCGGGTTGAAAGCTGTAAAACCGACTCTTTTTTAGTTCCGGTGCGTAGAAGAATCGCCAATAGTTCATGATTCGATAAACTTTCTGCTCCTATGTTTAAAAGCCGTTCTCTTGGCCTTTCATCTTCTGGGTAATCTTTTAGCTTTAATGTCTGATCACTCATGTTAAATCCTCCCTGATGTCCCTTCTCGTTTGGGTTCATCAATTGGAGTGAAGCGCAAAATTTTTCAGCATTCTCATCGTTTTAGAAATTGGCAGTCCAACAACTGAATAATAGTCTCCTTTTATTTGTTTCACAAAAAGCGCGCCTTTTCCTTGTATACCATAAGAACCTGCTTTATCAAACGGTTCTCCTGTTTTGATATAGGCACAGATATCTTCTTCTTCAAGGGGCCAAAAAGTGACTTCGGTTTCATTATAAAAAGTGACGGACTTGTCGGTTGACTTGATGCAAACACCTGTAAACACAGAATGTGTTTTTCCGGAAAGCATCCTCAGCATCCTTTTAGCATCTTCAGTATCTTTAGGCTTTCCCAAATAAACATCATCAAAACAAACAATAGTGTCTGCACCAAGAACAACAGCTTCCGGATAACGTTCGGCTATTTCCTGTACCTTTTGTTCCGCCAACCATTTGACGTTTTCTTCAGGTGAAAAGTTTCGATTTATTTTTTCCTCCGTCTCACTGACAACAATGTTGTATGGAATTTGCAGAAGATCGAGAAGTTCTTTTCTACGTGGGGATTGTGAGGCCAAAATAAACGGTTTTCTCATATATAAAGCAATCCTTTCATGGGTTTTTGAGTTAGAAAATGGATACCTGTCTATCCTACCAAAAGAAATCGGGTGCTACAATTTCAGAAAAATGATGATTTGATGACAAAATCTAAAAATCAGAGCTTTACTGTTTGCGGTTCCATGTTGTAAACTTCACAACACTTGACAACTTTCAGTGATCTATCAAAAAAATAGAGCACAAACCATGGTCTCGGTCTGTGCTACTAATCTTAACTTATTTGAGTTGATTTAATAACAATTGCTGGCTTTTCCAGCCATTCTCTGCAGTCGGTTTTTTTAGTAAATGTTCTACTTTATGTAGGCTGTTTTTCAAACTTTGATTGTCTCCTGAGGTTTGGACTTTGTCCGTTTCCGCTTTGAGTTCAGCGATATTTCCCGCACTTACTTCAGCTCCAAGAATCGCTTTTGATGATAGTTCTACAGCCTTTTCAAATGCTTGGGACACGTTTGAATCTAGCGAAAATGATAGTTCCTTTCCGCCCCAAGCATCAAAATCGCTCTCTTTTAAGATTTGTTCGAGCTGTAATGTGATTTGTTTTTCGCCAGAAAGGCCCCCAATGACATAATGGCCATCATCTCTTGTCAATGAGATTGCAGCATAACCATTACTGATGATTTGAGAAACTAAGGATTCCGCTCCTTCTTTTGCAGAGAATTTCCCAACTTGAACGACAAAAGTTTTAAAATGGTGGTTTCCTTTAGCAGCTTCACTATTCCCGCTACTGTCACCTGCTTTAACTGGTTTGCTTTCGTCTGTATCAAAGCTACCGGTTGCTGGAACTGCTTCTTTAGTTGTTGAGAGGTTCAACGCAAACACTCCAAGTCCTGTACCAAGTAAAATCGCAAAAACAATTGTTGTTGCAAATCGCTTCATAAAATAGCCGAATAAACCTTTTGATTTTATACTTCCCTTATCATGCATTTTCTTTTTAAAGGGAGTGACTACTTTAGGATCTTCTTGCAAGTCCTCATCAGGTGAAACCCAAGTGAATTCATCTGTTTCAGGTGTTTTGTCTTCTTGTGATGCGGATAGTTCTTGCTCTGCTTTCCGTTTTTCTTCCCAGTTTGAAAAAATCAGTTTTTTCTCTTCATTGCTTTTGGATAACTCTTCTTCTGTTCCGTAAATAATCTCTTCTCTGCCATTGATCATCACCCTAAGCGGTTCATTTTCATTCGATATGACCTTGCTTCTCCGTTTTTTCATAGACTTCCCTCACTTTCTAGTTGTGATGTTTATGAAGACGGCATTCTACCGTTTTTATGCAAGCAACCGAGGGCAAGCCACTAGAAAGGAGGAGATTTCGGGCGGCTTGTCCCTCTTATTGTTCACACTCTATCACAGCTGATTAGAAAAAGAACAAGACTTTTGTCGTCTCAAAAAAAAATGTTTCGTCAATTTTTTCAACCAAAAGCAAACTGATGATAGAAATTGATTAAATGTTCACCATAAAAATAACTAAGTAAAGATCCGATCGAAATGGCCGGCACAAAAGGTAGAGGTTCTCTTCTGTTTAATTGCCCTGCAAACATCGCAATAAGGGCAAATACCGTTCCGATCGTTGCGGAAAGAAAAAAAGCGAGTAACACTAGTCGATAGCCAAGAACAAGACCAAGGACAGTAAACAATTTTATATCTCCGCCGCCAATACCACCTTTTGTGAATAGAGCAGTGATTAGCGGTAGCAAGCAGCCACAAACAGCACCTGTTAAACTGGAATGCCAAGGATCAAGCGGAACAAATATTCGTCCAAAGATGAAAAATGGCAGAAAAAAACAAAGTACAATATTAGGAATCACCATATACATAACATCAGATACAAACACGATCATGAATAACGAAATGAGCAAAAGTGCTATGAATCGTTCCCCCTCTTGATCAAAGCATATATATGCCTGAACAAAAAGCATTGCGGTTCCCAGTTCTATAGCTGGATGAACAAGCGAAATAGCGCTTTTACATCGTTTACATTTTCCTCTGCAAAACAAATATGACAAAATGGGAATACGTTCAAGAAAAGTTAGTTTTTGAAGACAGATAGGGCATGAAAAACAGGAGGGAAACAAAGAGATTTTTTTAGGTATACGACGGCCAGCAATATGAAAGAAAGAACCCAATAATGCACCTGCAATAAATAAATAGATCATAAACATCAGCCTCACCTTATGTTTGCCTTTTATATTAGCAAACTCGAAAAGGTAGCGCTTTTCTTAAAATATAAAAATGCGTTCTCAGCTAAAGCTAAAAACGCATTTTTATTAAACGATCATCGATCTGACTGCAGAAATAAAATAAAGCGAACCAGTGATAAGCACTATTGCATCATCATCCTGTCGTGTTTCCTCAATAAATTGGAAAACGGAATCGATTGCTTCGTTATAGGTTTTATGAGTTATTTGACACTGTTCAAACAGTTTTTGAGCTGATTCAACTCGCGGGAAGTCAAATGAGGTAAAATGAATAGATGAAGCAAACGTCTCAACTCTGCGGATCATGGCTTGATATGGTTTGTCTTTTAAGGCACTAAAACAAACATGGATGTTCCGTCCCTTAAAATGGGCCGCTACTGTCTCAGCGAGTCGATCAACACCTTCCTGATTGTGTGCTCCATCGATATATGTCAGTGGCTTATCCAATATTTTTTCAAATCGGCCTGGCCATATTGCTTTTTTGATGCCAGAACGAAGCATTTCTTGATCAATGACAGCATGTTTTTCAGCTGTGAGCCATTCGGCTGCTAAAATGGCTAAGGAAGCGTTTTGTCGTTGATGAACGCCAATAAGGCTAGTTTCTATGTTTTTATATTGATGTGCCAATGTGTTCAAGGAAAACTGTTCACCGCTAGGTAAAGAGTGTTCCTCATACAGTTGACAAGAATCATGAAGGGACATATAAAAAGCGGCATTTTCCTCGGCTGTATGTTTGATAATCTCAGTTGCCTCAGGTTGATGAACCGCTGTTAGGACAGGAATGCCGTGTTTAATGATTCCTGCTTTTTCCCTGGTGATCTCCTGGATTGTTTCACCTAAAATAGCGGTGTGATCATAGCCGATTGATGTGATGATACTTAAGATGGGTTCTACGACATTTGTAGAATCAAGTCGACCACCAAGCCCGGTTTCTAAAAGAACAAAATCAGTTTTACGGTACTTTGCAAAATATAAAAATGCACAAGTCGTAATAATTTCAAATTCAGTCGCTGCACCAAGTTCAGTTTTTTCAAGTTCAATCACAAAAGGTTTGATTTCATTGAAAAGTGCTGTCCACTCTTCATCAGAAATAGGAATGCCGTCCACACTGATTCGTTCATTGAATGTAATGATGTAAGGTGAAGTAAACGTCCCTACTGTCATACCGGCTTCATTTAAAATCGAACGAATAAAAGCGATTGTTGACCCTTTTCCATTCGTACCAGCTACATGGATGGCCCTCAGTTTTTTTTGCGGATCTCCAAGCGCTTTCAGCAACCACTCCATTCGTTCTAATCCTGGTTTCACACCGAATTTAAGCCTTCCGTTAATCCAGCTGATCGCTTCAACAAACGTTTTAAACAAGCCTGTCCCTTCCCTTCAATAATAAAGGTGTTTTCCAGTATGACTGTGACCGGAAAACACCTCGTGTTTAGTTTTTCAATTCAGTGATTCTTTTTTCTACTGCTTCTCGTTTTGCCGTATAATCAGCTTCTTTCGCCCGCTCTTCTTCAATGACATGTTCAGGTGCTTTTTTCATAAAGCCTTCATTGTTTAATTTTTTCTGAACCCTTTCAACTTCCTTCGTTAGTTTATCAAACTCTTTTTGAAGGCGGTTGATTTCTTCATCGATGTTAATGAGCCCTTCAAGCGGCAAAATCAATTCGGCACCTGAGACAACGGCGGTCATTGCTTTATCAATCATCTTCAGATCGGTTCCAATTTGGAGCAGACTCGGATTTGTAAAGCGCTCAACATATGAACGGTTTTCTTCAAGGCGTTCAGCAATTTCGACTGTATTTGTTTTAATATAGAGCTCAATCTGTTTACTTAGTGGTGTATTCACTTCACTGCGAATATTGCGAACAGACCGAATCACTTCAACAAGAAGTTTCATATCGGCAGCCGCTTGTTTGTCGGTGAATTCTTTCACAACTTTTGGCCATGTTGCAACAGTGATGGACTCCCCTTCATGAGGAAGATGCTGCCAAATTTCTTCTGTCAAGAAAGGCATAAATGGGTGAAGGAGACGCATCGTTTGGTCTAAGACATATGCTAAAACAGAACGGGTTGTCTTTTTGGCGGCTTCATCATCTCCATAAAGCGGAAGTTTGGCCATTTCAATATACCAGTCACAAAATTCATCCCAAATAAAATTGTATAGATGGCGACCAACCTCACCAAACTCATATTTTTCTGCAAGTTGTGTCACCGTTTCGATTGTTTCATTTAATCTTGTTAAAATCCATTTATCAGCAACTGTTTTTTCACCAGTTAAGTCAAGTTGTTCATAAGTCATTCCATCCATATTCATCAAAGCAAACCTGGATGCATTCCAAATCTTATTGGCAAAATTCCATGTTGATTCTACTTTTTCGAAACTAAATCGTAAATCCTGTCCTGGTGAGCTTCCAGTTGCTAGGAAATAGCGCAGGGAGTCAGCTCCATATTGATCGATGACTTCCATTGGATCAACACCATTACCAAGCGATTTGCTCATTTTGCGACCTTGATCATCGCGAATTAACCCGTGAATTAAAACGTCTTTAAACGGTCGTTCCCCAGTAAACTCGATTCCTTGAAAAATCATTCTTGATACCCAGAAGAAAATGATATCATATCCTGTAACAAGAACATTTGTTGGATAATATCGTTTGAAATCTTCCGCTTCCAGATCAGGCCAGCCCATTGTTGAAAATGGCCATAAAGCCGAACTGAACCAAGTGTCAAGAACATCATTGTCCTGTTCCCAGTTTTCTGCATCTACGGGATCTTCTAGCCCGACATAGACTTCTCCAGTTTCTTTATGGTACCATGCTGGAATACGATGTCCCCACCAAAGCTGACGGGAAATGCACCAGTCACGAATATTCTCCATCCAATGAAGATATGTTTTTTCAAAGCGATCAGGTACAAACTGGACTTTTGTTTCTTTTCGTTGTTGTTCGATCGCTTGATCAGCAAGCGGCTGCATTTGTACAAACCATTGTGTTGAAAGGTAAGGTTCAACGACAGCACCGCTCCGCTCACTGTGACCAACAGAATGCATATGCTCTTCAATTTTGAAAAGCACACCCTGCTCTTTCAAGTCTTTGACAATCGCTTTGCGGCATTCAAAACGATCCATTCCTTTATACTGAAGTGCACGATCATTCATTGTTCCATCTTCATTCATCACAAGAATGCGTTCTAAGTTATGGCGGTTTCCAACTTCAAAGTCGTTTGGATCATGAGCCGGTGTAATTTTTACAGCACCTGATCCAAATTCCATATCGACATAATCATCCGCCACAATCGGAATGTCTCTTCCGACAATTGGCAGAATCAATGTTTTTCCGATTAAATGCTTGTATCTTTCATCCTCTGGATGGACAGCAACTGCTGTATCTCCAAGCATTGTTTCCGGACGTGTTGTCGCGATTTCAATTGAACCTGAACCATCTTTTAACGGATAACGCATATGGTAAAAGGCACCTTGAACATCTTTGTAAATGACTTCTATGTCAGACAAGGCTGTTTTCGTTGCAGGATCCCAGTTGATAATATATTCTCCGCGATAAATGAGCCCTTTTTCATAGAGTTTGACGAACACTTCGCGGACAGCTTTTGAGAGACCTTGATCAAGAGTGAATCGTTCTCTTGAATAATCAAGACCAAGACCGAGTTTTGCCCATTGACTGCGAATGAATTGGGCATATTCCTCTTTCCATTTCCATGTTTCTTCAAGAAATTTTTCCCGTCCTAGATCATAACGGGTTTTCCCGTCTTCACGAAGCTTTGCTTCAACCTTGGCTTGTGTAGCAATTCCGGCATGATCCATCCCTGGAAGCCAAAGAACATCATACCCTTGCATTCGTTTCATTCTTGTCACAATATCTTGCAACGTAGTATCCCAAGCATGCCCCAAATGCAGTTTTCCTGTTACATTTGGTGGCGGAATGACAACTGAGTATGGCTCTTTTTCAGGATCGTTAGTAGCTTCAAAAAACTTGCCATTCACCCAATATTCATACCTGTCTTTTTCAATTGCGGCCGGATCATATTTTGTCGGCATTGTCAATTCTTGTTTATCCATTTTCAAACCTCCAGCAAGTAAACGGCTGATCAATAGAAAAGAGTCCTCTTTATCCTATTTAAAGGACGAAGAGAACTCTCTCGCGGTGCCACCTTTTTTCATGAATGCTAAACAGCATCCACACACTTAAATGGGTAACGGGGCTTTCCCGAATTTCTCTACTTTTCGTTCAAGAAATTGCGCTCCTGGGCGACCTTCCGAAACAGATGAACTGAGAAACCTTTCAGCGGACGGATTCCCTCTCTGTATGCGTCTTGTTTTCGTACTCTTCCCATTCACAGCGAATATCTATTGATCTTTTTAGCACGTACTTTTTCTTGTACTTATATTACTAAACTTTTTTAGTTTTCGTCAATCATCTTTTCCGTTTTTCTCTCACTTTATACCGGTTTAGGCCATGCACACGGGGTTAATGTTTTCATATAATACTGTAACAAAACGGAGAGGAGGGGGAAACAGAAGATGCGAAAAAGGTTCACAACACACTCGCTTCAACCTTGGCTAAAACAAGTACGGCTTGTTGCTGTTCAAGTTGTTGTTCCGATTACAATCTTTCATGGCATTCGAACCATTTTCTTTCCGACGACATTTGACGTTCTCCTTCTAGGAATTCTCATTCTCATAGCATGTGCCGTTCATCTTGACTGGTTTGAATAAAAGAAGTCCGCATCAAGGTGATGGGGACTCGGTTTCTTCCTGTAATTTTCGGTTTTGTTCTGTTTCATAAATATTGGTGACAAGCGGCTCCGTATTTTTCATTTTCCAATAAGCTTTTAATAATCTCACACATCCCTCTCTCTCTCTGACACTTTGGTCTGCATGATAATATTTCAGTCTGGTAAACATCGATTCTGGATAAGCGAGATAGCTTAACAATAAACTGATTTCCTCTTCCCGCAGTGGATATGCTTGATGATACGTATAAAACCAATTCACACATTCTCTACACATCACAGGATTCATATTAAACAGTCTTGAATAAAACACGATCAGATCATGATGAGGAGGAGCATAACCCGCTTTCTCAAAATTTGTCAAATGCCCGACTCCAGTATCATTGTAGACAAAATGCCGAACAGACAATCGTCCATGGTTTAAAACAATTCTTGAAGACGTTTGATCTTTGATTATTTCTTGCCAATCTTTAAGACGATCAAGGGCAAAATCACAAGCCGAGATTGTTTCCTGATAATACATGACAGCTTGAAGTTGAAACGGAGACATATACCATTCTTTTTCTGCCGCGGTGACAAACTCCTCATACTTGATTTTTTCCGCTTCCCACTTTCGCCTTGTCTGTTCATAATGTTGAAGGATATCCTCTTTTCTAATTTCCACCTTTTTCTCTGTTTTTTGATGAAGATGAGCAATTTCTTTAAATAAGTATTCATGTTTTTGATCGCGTTCTACTTCTTTTTCCAGAGCGAGCCATGGCATTAAATAGAAAAAACCAGTACTCGCTTCAGTCAAAAAGTCTCCTTCGCGATTCCGGTAAATAGGAACAAACTGTCTATAGCCTTTTTTCTCGAGTTCAATCATTTGTTCTGTAAAACGGCTATTCCTCGAAGTTTCTAATGCTTTTAAGGCAAAAATACCGTGATTCGTATATACTTTCTTCAACTTTTGACTGACATCTTCTATATACTCGGCCGTCAAACCATACCAGCTTAATATAGACTGAATATCCTCCATTTCACTCACCATAAGTTTATGCTTACCTTAGGCATGGCTGCTATTATAATCGGGAATATAAAGGATTTGCCCTTCTTTTAGTTCCTCATCAATCGAAAGGGAATTTAACCGTATGAGCTGTTGAACATTGATGTCATAACGTTCACACAGAAGATCAATTGTATCATTTTGCTGAACGATGCACATCTTCATACGTGAAAACTCCTCCTCTCCCTGTTTTGTAAACAGTTTCGTTAAATAGAGAGCATTGTCATTCTCTTTAGCTGGAGCATCAGATTCCTCTTCATCTCTAGGCTCTTCAGTTTTTTCCTGTTTGTAAAACGAGTATTCGGGAATTTCAATTGCCATCTCCGCTTCTTCCGCTTCTCGTTCTTCTTCACACATTTCCTGTTTGACTTCTATGTCAAAAGACTCTTCATCACCCTTATCTTCTTCATCTTTTAACAGACGAGGCACATCAAAAAACTCAGTTTCCTTTGTTTCCTCATGCTCAGAATAAGAACGGTAAACGGGTTCAAGTTGTTTACTTTCATCCGTTTTCAACTCTTCTTTTTTTAGTTTTTCTTGTGCAGATTGCGGTGGTGCAACATACGGTTTTTCTCCTGAGAAAGATGGAGATTCTTCATTTTCATCCGTTTTCAACTCTTCTTTTTTTAGCCTTTCTTGTGCAGATTGCGATGGTGCAACATACGGTTTTTCTCTTGAGAAAGATGGAGATTCTTCACTTTCATCCGCTTTCAACTCTTCTTTTTTTAGTCTTTCTTGTGCAGATAATGATGGAGTTACGAACGGTTTTTCTCCTGAAAAAGCTTGATAAATGGGAACTGTTTCTTGATCTTCTTTATTAACCTCCTCATCCGTTATTTCATCATGAAGATTGGCAAAATCGCTGGATTCTTCCGACTTCTCTTCCGCATTTGAATCAGACCTGTCAATCGGTTCAAGTTCTTCTTCAACAACTGCGGAAGTCTGGGAATGTTGCGCTTCTTCCGTATCCCCATTCATGTTCAACAGCCCTTCAATCGCCAAATCTGCCTGAATGGTCAGCATTCGCGGATCTGTCAGTTGGTAATCAAAAGCATCGATAAAAACAAAGACATCATTCAAGTGGTTGACTTTATTTTTTGGAATCGTAATATCGACCGGAAAACAATGTGTCAGTTCAGCAATCCCCTCCTCTTTTAACCTGACCTCTTCCACAACTCGGCTTGTAGCAGGCAGTTCAGCATACTCCCTGGTTTGATCTATGTTGTATTCGCCTGTCAGCTCTAATGACCCGCGGATAGATACATAATCATTCACTTCCTGAACAGAAATGTCAGGATCCAACGAAATAGATAACAATTCTAATACTTCCTGTCCTTTTTGAAAACAAATGGACTCTTCTACAGAAAATTGCAATCGATTGTTTTGCGACAAATTAATATCCTCCCTTCACCTAATTTTTAAAATTAGATGTCAGTAAAGATGTATGAAAAAAAGCGGGAGAATATGAACAGAAAAATTTCTATACAAAAAGCCGCCGGTACCCCGGCAGCTCTTATTGAGTTACTCTGAACGACTAATTTTAGAAAATACTCGTTCAACAGCTGTAATTGTATGTTCAATATCTTCATCTGTATGAGCGGTTGATAAAAACAGCCCTTCATACTGGGACGGCGGAAGAAATACACCTTCATCAGCCATTCCTTTATAATAGTTGGCAAACAAGTTCAGATCTGATTGTTTGGCCGTATCATAATTGATAACAGGTTCATTTGTAAAAAAGAAACCGAGCATTGAACCGGCGCGATTGAACGTATAAGGAATTCTATTTTTCCGAGCCGCTTCAGAAATACCTGTTTCTAATCGGTCTGCTTTTCGAGAAAATTCGCGGTAAGTATCTGGTGTCAGCTGTTTCAATGTTTCAAGTCCTGCCGTCATTGCAAGTGGATTACCTGATAGTGTGCCCGCCTGATAAATCGAGCCGCTCGGTGCAACCTTTGCCATGATTTCGGCTTTTCCTCCGTAAGCACCTACAGGGAGTCCGCCTCCGATCACTTTGCCAAGGCATGTCAAATCAGGTGTCACACCAAAATAGCTTTGAGCACAACGATAATCTACCCGAAAACCAGTCATGACCTCATCAAAAATCAAAAGCGACCCATATGACTCCGTAAGCTCGCGAAGCCCTTCCAGGAAGCCTTTAACAGGCGGAACAACTCCCATATTCCCAGCGACCGGTTCAACAATAATACCAGCAATATCCTCTCCAAATTCTTCAAAGACAAGTTTTATACTTTCCAGATCATTGTATGGAACGGTAATTGTATTTTTAGCAACACTCTCAGGAACCCCAGGGCTATCAGGCAAGCCAAGCGTTGCGACTCCAGAACCTGCTTTGATCAGCAGTGAGTCCCCATGTCCATGATAACAGCCTTCAAACTTAACAATTTTATTACGGCCCGTATAGCCTCTAGCAAGCCTTAATGCACTCATCGTTGCTTCTGTACCAGAACTGACCATTCGGACGATTTCAATAGATGGTACCCTTTCAATGACGAGCTCAGCCAGCTTGGTTTCAATCTCTGTCGGTGTACCGAAACTTGTTCCAAATTGAGCAGTTTTCTGAACAGCGCTTATCACGTTTTCATTGCAATGTCCCAAAATCAGCGGTCCCCATGATAAGACATAATCAATGTATTCATTTCCATCAATATCATAAATTTTAGACCCTATGCCCCGTTCCATAAAAATCGGGTCCATATTGACTGATTTAAACGCGCGAACCGGACTGTTCACTCCACCCGGCATCACCTGTTTTGCTTTTGCAAAAGCCGCTTTAGATTTTTCATAGCTTCGCAACTCAAAAACCTCCAATCATTTCCCTTATTCCGCCATCCATTTTGCCGCATCTTTTGCAAAGTATGTAATGATTAAATCACATCCTGCTCGTTTCATACTTGTCAGCATTTCGATGACAAGTGCTTTTTCATCGATCCAGCCGTTTTGAGCAGCTGCTTTAACCATGGAATATTCTCCGCTTACATTGTAACCGACAACAGGCAGCAGACAGTCATTTTTCACTTCGCGAACGATGTCAAGGTAGGACAGTGTCGGTTTGACAATGAGAAAATCCGCACCTTCTTCAATATCTGATTTTGCTTCTCTTTTGGCTTCCAATCGATTTGCATAATCCATTTGGTATGTCTTTCGATCTCCAAACTGCGGACTGCTTCCAGCAGCATCCCTAAACGGACCATAAAATGCACTCGCATATTTAACTGCGTATGACATGATAGGAATATTTGTAAATCCTTCTTGATCTAGAGCTTCTCTTATAGCAGCGACAAACCCGTCCATCATGTTGGATGGAGCAATGATATCTGCACCTGCACGAACTTGACTGACAGCCGTTTTTGCTAAAAGCTCGAGTGACTCGTCATTTAGAATGTCGCCGTTTTCTACAATACCGCAGTGACCGTGGTCTGTATATTCACAAAGACATGTGTCAGCGATCACAATCAGGTCAGGAAAATCTTTTTTTATTTTTGAAATCGCTTTTTGTACAATTCCATGATCATGGTATGCCTCACTGCCGACATGGTCCTTATGTTCGGGAATCCCGAAAACAATAACCGCTTCAATACCTAGACGGATAACCTCCTCGATTTCTTTTTTAAGCATGTCTAACGAAAGCTGGTACACACCTGGCATAGAAGGAACTTCACTTTTTATTTGGTCTCCCTCCGTGACAAAAACCGGATAAATAAAATCGGATACACTCAATTCAGTTTCTCTTACCATTCGCCGCATACTTGCTGAAGAGCGCAACCGACGATGTCTGTGAAAAGTTGTTTCCATTTGTCATTCTCCTTTTTTTGAAATGCTGCACATTTTATCAAGCATTCCATCGATTGTATAAACACTTGGCATAAATGAAGGAATTCCATATTGATCCAGTGCCTGTTTAGTCAAAGGTCCGATGCTGATAAAAGCTGTTTGATGTTTCAGCCATTTTTTGCTGTCTTCTCTCATGATGTCCATGAATGTATGTACAGTTGAAGAACTTGTAAACGTCACAAAATCAAATGATTCAGATTTGGCCGTTTCTTTCAATTTTAGAATCCCATCACTGTCTGGAACAGTCTGATATAAAATTGATTCTGAAATATCAATACCAAGAGGAGCAAGGGTATCTTTAATGACATTTCGTCCTAAATTCCCCTTAATCACCATCACTTTATCATTCTGGCCAACCTTTTCTTTTAATGCCTCTGCCAATTGTTCAGCTACATAGAGATCTGGCACAAGATCAACTGCTATATGTCTGTCTCGTATATAGCGAGCAGTTTTTTCACCGACAGCAGCAACCTTTGTTCTATGTTGAGCTGAAAAGCTAATCCCATACCTCTCCAAATAAGAAAAAAAGAATTTTGCACCGTTGACACTCGTAAAAACAAGCCAATCCGTCTGTTCAAGATCCGCTTGGAAGAAACTTGCTTTTCTCGAAGACATGGCGGGGCGAAACGAAATTAAAGAGGTTAATATCGCTCTCCCCCCCAATGCTTCTATCTTTTTTCCAAAAGACCTGGCTTGTGCTTTATGGCGGGTAACCAGCACCTTCTTCCCTTGTAAAGGCAGATGATCATTCATTGCTGTTTAGCTCCTGCTTGACACGATCGATTAAAGTTTTCGCTCCTTTTTTCGACATGCTTTCCGCGCATTCAATCCCGACAGCCGCTGGATCTAAACCTCTCACTTTTTCTCTGTATACCGTTTTCCCGTCAGGTGAAGCGACAAGACCTGTTAATTCAATCAGACTTTCTTGGCTCATCGTCGCAAACCCTGCAATCGGAACTTGACAGCCACCTTCCATCTTTTGAAGAAAAGCACGTTCTGCCATAACCGTTTTTTCGGTATAATGATCATTCAACATTGATAGTAAAGACAACAGTTCTTTGTCTGCAGATCGGCATTCTATCGCCAATGCCCCCTGTCCAACGGCAGGCAGACAATGCCCAGGATGCAAATATTCTGTCACTACATCATCGTTCCAACCCATTCTCTTCAAACCTGCGGCAGCTAAAATGATCGCATCATAGTTTTCAGTTTCAAGCTTTTTCAGCCTTGTGTCGATATTTCCCCTAATCCATTTTATCTCAAGATCAGGACGAATTTGTAAAAGTTGTGCGCTTCTGCGAAGACTGCTTGTGCCAACAATTGCTCCTTGTCGAAGTTCTGCAAGAGTTTGTTGCTTCTTAGAGATCAACACATCACGAACATCTTCCCGTTTTGGAACACATCCAATCATCAGACCTTCTGGGAGAACTGAAGGCATGTCTTTCATACTGTGAACAGCTATATCAATTTCTTCTGAGAGCATAGCCTGCTCAATCTCTTTGACGAAAAGCCCTTTCCCGCCAACCTTTGATAATGTGACATCAACAATCCGATCACCTTTTGTCACAATTTCCCTAATTTCAAATGTTAGAGCTGGATTTAATTCCTTCAGCTTTTTGATGACCCATTTTGTCTGAGTCATCGCCAGTTTACTTTTTCGTGAGCCTACTTTGATCTTTCTCATCCGTTAAATTCCCCCCTTCTTCCGCTCGAAAAACCATTTAACTAAACCAATGAAATCGTGAAAAACTCCCGAGCAAAAAGAAATTGATTAAGAGGACCAGAAAAGATGCGGTATTCAATAAAGCCGCAATCCTCCCTTTTTGTTCTCTGACAATTCTTATAAATAAATAATATCCATATAAACAGAGGAGCACAATTGAACCCAACACTTTCGGGTCTGTCCAGTACAACGTTTCAAGTGAAGCATATGACCAAATAATCCCCAATATTAAGCTCAAGAGCAACATTGGTACACCGATAATATTATGGATATAGGCCAAGTAATCAAGCTTTGATAGATCTTCAATTCGCAAAAGCCATTTACCCCATTTTTTCTTCTTCAATAAATGGTACTGAAAAAGATAGAGCACAGAAAAAACAAATGACAAAGAAAAGGCTCCATAGGAAAGAATCGCCATTGTAATGTGAATAATTAAAAGCTCTGATACCAGCTTCCCTGACAGTTCTGCAGACTGTTGAAATGTCTGGGTAAACGTATGGATCGCCACAATAGAAAATCCGATTACATTTGTAAAGAAAATCAAAAAATCGACTTTTAATAACTTTGTTAAAACAAGTGATAATGTCACAAGCACCCAAGCATAAAAATAGAGACCTTGCACATTATTCAAAACAGGAAACGCTTCTGTATACCACATAAAATAAACTAAATATGCCGTCTGTAAAATCCAAACAATAGAAAGCAACCAGAAGGCCATTTTGCCTGCCTTCCGGTTGTTCTGAAGAAAGTCTATAAAATAAAAGAGAACGCTTGCCGCATATAACAAAATCATACCTTCATTAAGCCGTGCTAACAATGTGTCTGTCATAGCTGTCACTCGCTCGCGATAGAAGTCAAACTTTGCTGCTTGTTAAGCATTTGAACTGGCTGGTATTCTTCGTCTGCTTCTTCAAGATCAAGATTGAAAATTTGCATGAACAAGCTGAGTTTCTCCTCTGCATCCTCTTCTGAAGCCAATTCTTTCACTTTTAAAATCGGATCGCGCAAAAGCTGGTTAATAATGCTTTTTGTATGCTTATTTAATAGCTTTTTTTCTCTTACACTTAAATGAGGTAGCTTCCGTTCAATACTTCGCATTGTTTCAGACTGAATGGACAAAGCTTTTTCACGCAATGCGGATATGACTGGAACAACTCCAAGCGTGTTTAACCATTCCTTAAAAGCGACAATTTCTGATTCAATGATTAGTTCTACCTCTTCAGCAACAGCCTGACGCTCTTTTAAGTTCTCTTCCACAATACCTTCAAGGTCATCGATGTCATACAAAAACACACCTTCTACATCATTAAGAGCCGGATCAAGGTTACGTGGTACAGCAATATCGACCATAAATAGAGGAGAGCCTTTACGGAGTTTATTGACGTGTTCGATCATATCTCTCGTCACAATATAGCCGTTGGCGCCAGTCGAGCTAATAAGAATATCAGCCTCCATTAAGGCACACTGTAATTCATTTAAACTTTTCGCCTCACCTGAAAACCGGTTGGCAAGTTCTTTTGCCTTTGAAAATGTCCGATTGATAACCGTAACCTGTCCGATTCCTTGACCATGAAGATTTTGGACAGCAAGCTCACCCATTTTCCCAGCCCCAAGAATCAGGACATGCTTGCTGGAAAGATCACCAAAGATCTTTTTGGCAAGTTCAACGGCAGCATAACTGACAGAAACTGCATTGGAAGCAATATCTGTTTCAGCGTGACAACGCTTTGCCACGGTAACCGCTTGTTTAAATAAATAATTGAAAACGGTGCCAATTGTCTTCTCTTCTTGAGCAAGCTGAAAACTTGTACGAACTTGACCCAAGATTTGGGTTTCACCAATAATCATTGAATCCAAACCGCATGATACACGAAAAAGATGTTCAACAGCTTGATCATTTTCATAAAATTTTAAATAAGGTGAAACATCTTCTTTTTTCATGCCGAACCAGTTCGCCAAAAACATTTTCATATAATAGCGTCCGGTGTGAAGCTGATCTACAACTGCATACAGCTCAGTTCGATTACATGTCGACACAATAATATTCTCAAGTACGCTTTTTTCTTTTTTTAATTGTGACATGGCTTGCCCCAGATCACATGCCTGAAAAGTCAATTTTTCACGTATGTCAACAGGGGTTGATTTATAATCCAATCCCACGACAAGTATATGCATAATGTCTGCCTACACCCCCAACACCCATCCAAATTAAAATAATTATAAGATAGAATTGATTTTCAAAACGATTATAACATATATTCACTTTTTTCTCTTCACATTTTGTAAAGAGATTTAAAAAAAGTCATGTGGTATAGTAGAAATTAGTTTTTATGTTCAAACAACATCAAGAAGGTGATCCTTTGAAAAAAAGTTCTATTTTACTTCCATGCTTGTTACTAGCCATATCGATTTACGCATTTTTACGATCTGAACAAGCCAGCCTGTTTACAGGGCAAAAAGAGTGGTTTGTCCTTGTCGCCTTAATCGGACTGGCTTTTTTATATCAAGGAAAAAAAGAAGCGGATTCCACACATTTTTATGCTGGTTCACTTATGAGTGCAATTGGGGTTTATTTCATCTTGAAAAAGCAATTATTTATACATATTGATGATTTTACGGCGATTGTGCTGATTTTTGGGGTTACTCTTTTATTCAAGTCTTTTCGTGAAAAGCAATATCAATTGGAAAGCCTTTTGCTTATAGCGATTGCTTTATATCTTTATTTCTACCGGCAGATTACCGGCTGGCTTCAAACAATGAAACCAGAGACCGTCTATATTGGAACTTATTGGCCTTTTGTGTTAGCCGCTGTCAGTTTGTTCTTATTATTGATAAAAAGAAAATAATGACTTGGGAGCTGTCTAAAAAGTCCTTTTTCAACATAAATCAGGGGGAATTGTGAGACTCCTGCGGAAACAGTGAGCCAGGCGAGACCCAAGAGGAGCAAGGAATGAGCTCCGAGGAGGCTTGCGGATCGCCCGCGGAAAGCGAGCAAAATCGCCAATTTTTATTCATCCACACGACTTTCAGGACAGCCCCTTTGTTAAACAAGAAAAGGGCGTCCAATAGTCAAAAATCGACTTTCAGGACAGCCCTTTCTTAACGGTTGATCGCTTGTTCAATCGCAAACCAAGCCTCTGGTTTTCCTTTTTTTGTCTCTGACGAAAACAGAATGAGTTCATCTCCCTGTTCAATCCTTAAGGTTTGCCTAACGACCTTGGCATGTTTGTCCCATTTTCCTTTTGGTATTTTATCGGCTTTTGTTGCGATCACGATTACCGGAATATCATAATGTTTTAAAAAGTGATACATCATGACATCATCTTGTGATGGGGCATGCCTGAGATCGACGATTTGTACGACTGCTTTTAATTCTTCACGCAGTGTCAAATACGTCTCAATCATCCGCCCCCATGCCTCACGTTCCGTTTTTGACACTTTTGCAAACCCATAACCTGGAACATCAACAAAATGGAGTATATCATTGATCGAGTAAAAATTTAAGGTTTGTGTTTTGCCTGGTTTCGAAGATGTTCTTGCTAAATTTTTGCGGTTAATCATTGTATTAATAAAGGATGATTTACCGACATTCGATCTCCCGGCCAGTGCGATTTCCGGCAATCCCCCTCCAGGGTACTGTTCTGGTTTAACCGCACTGATGATAATTTCTGATTTTGTTACTTTCATTTCTCTTCTCCCACTAGTGAATGCTTGAGAACTTCGTCCAAATGAGCTACAGGGATAAATGTCAGTCCTTCCCGTACACTTTCTGGAATGTCTTCAAGATCTTTTTCATTATCTTTTGGCATAATAATTGTTTTTAATCCAGCACGATGTGCACCTAAAGCTTTTTCTTTTAATCCGCCGATCGGAAGTACTCTACCTCTTAGTGTTATTTCACCCGTCATTCCGACACTACGGGAAACGGGACGATCTGTCAATGCTGATACAAGAGCAGTTGCCATCGTAATTCCAGCAGATGGACCATCTTTTGGAACAGCTCCTTCTGGAACATGGATATGAATATCATAGATTTCATGAAAATCGGGGCTGATCTTTAGTTCCTCTGCTTTTGAACGAACATAGCTGAAAGCTGCTTGAGCTGATTCTCTCATCACATCCCCAAGCTTTCCTGTTAAAATCAACTTACCTTTCCCAGGAGATAATGATACTTCAATTGAAAGCGTATCTCCGCCTACTGTCGTGTAAGCAAGTCCTGTCACAACACCGATCTGATCATCAAGTTCAGCCTGTCCATAGCGGAACATTCGTTTCCCTAGATATTCATCAAGATTTTTTTCGGTTACTGTCATTCGTTTTCTTTCACCTGAGACAATTAATTTGGCTGCTTTTCGACATACTGCCGCAATTTGACGTTCAAGACTTCGAACACCGGCTTCCCTTGTATAGTAACGGATAACATCAAGAACAGCCTGATCCTTCATCTGCAAATTTGTTTTTTTCAATCCATGTTCTTTAATTTGTTTAGGTAAAAGGTGATCTTTAACAATTTCCACCTTTTCTACTTCCGTATAGCCCGCAATCGTAATGATCTCCATTCGATCTCTTAGCGGTCCGGGGATTGTTCCTAAATTGTTAGCTGTTGCAATAAAAAGAACCTTTGATAAGTCAAATGTTTCTTCAATGTAATGATCACTAAAGTTGTGATTTTGCTCAGGATCAAGAACTTCAAGCATTGCTGAAGCAGGATCTCCTCTAAAATCTGAAGCCATTTTATCAATCTCATCTAAAAGAAAAACAGGATTAATCTTTCCGGCTTTTTTCATTCCTTGAATAATCCGGCCCGGCATTGCACCTACATAAGTACGGCGATGACCGCGAATTTCAGATTCATCTCTTACACCGCCAAGTGATATACGTACAAATTTTCGCCCGAGTGATTTCGCAATCGATTTGGCGAGTGAGGTTTTCCCCACTCCGGGCGGCCCAGCCAAACATAAAATCGGTCCTTTTAAAGACTTAGTTAATTTTTGGACAGCTAAATATTCCAAAACCCGATCCTTTACTTTTTCAAGACCGTGATGTTCTTCATCGAGAATTTTACCGGCAAGCTTTAAATCTAGACTGTCTTCTGTTGCATCGGTCCACGGGAGAGAAAGAAGCCAATCGATATAGTTGCGAATCACTGAACTTTCAGCGGAGCTGGACGGGATTTTTTCATATCTATTCAGTTCTTTAAATGCCGTTTCTTTCACATGATCAGGCATTCCAGCCGCTTCAATTTTATCTGTCAGCTTTTGGACCTCTCCAGTTTTACCTTCTTTATCTCCAAGTTCTTTTTGGATCGCTTTCATCTGCTCACGAAGGTAGTATTCTTTTTGTGTTCTTTCCATTGACCGCTTGACGCGTTGGCCGATTTTTTTCTCAATCTCAAGTACTTCTTTTTCGTTGTGAATAAGATCGATTACTTTGTTTAGCCTTGCTTTAACATCAATTGTCTCAAGTATTTCCTGCTTGTCTTTTAATTTAAGAGGAAGGTGAGAAGCAACGATATCCGCCATTCTTCCCGGTTCTTCAATATCTGCTACAGTGGCAAACATTTCAGCCGAGACCTTTTTAGAAATCTTTATGTATTGATCGAAGTGATCAAGCAGTGTACGCATAAGTGCCTCATCTTCTACGTCTTTTTCAGTGTCTTCATTTATTCGTTCGATCAGAACAGATGTATATTCATCTAGATCGTGATATTCGAGAATACGGGCGCGTTGAATACCCTCAACTAAAACGCGAATTGTACCGTTGGGTAATTTTAACATCTGCTTAATTTTCGTATAGGTCCCAAATACAAAAATTTCTTCTTCAGTTGGCTCGTCTATCGATATGTCACGTTGCGTTGCTAAAAAGATCATATGATCGTTCATCATCGATTGTTCAAGCGCCTGCACCGACTTTTCACGTCCTACATCAAGATGCAACACCATGGTCGGATAGACGAGTAAACCTCTTAAAGGGAGGAGCGGGATGTTTCGTTTCATTTCATCTGCCATTTAACTGACACCTCCGTGACTTTAGTATGAATCATTATAATACAATTTTTTTATCTCTGCACAAAATAAAATAAGTCTACTGTAGTATACCCTTTCTTTCACTTCTGAAAAAGGAAAAGATGTCCTATCAGAAAACTTCTTTTCAAGAAGCCAAGCTATTTGCTCAAAAAATCCCCATCCGGCAAATGATGAGGATTATACAGATTCTTTTTTAATGCCATCACTGTCTGGTTTTTCTGAAGGGGGATTTACTAGAGATAAGTCTAACACTTCTTCCAACGTTTTAACCGGAATGATGTGAATCCCTTTCATTTGTTTTAAGATCGATTGAACATTTTCATTTGGAATGATGACCGTTTTAGCACCTGCCAGTTTGGCTGCTTTAATTTTCGGGATCACACCACCGATCGGTTTCACTTGTCCGTGCAGGCTGATCTCTCCTGTCATTGCAACTGTGTGGTCGATAGGAATTTTATGGATCGCTGAAAAAATACCGACTGCCATTGCAATTCCTGCTGATGGACCATCAACAGGTATCCCGCCTGGAAAGTTGATATGAATATCATAATCAGATGCTTTAACACCCATTGTTCTTAAAACAGTCATAACATTTTCAAGTGAACCCTTTGCCATGCTTTTTCGACGAATCGATTTTGTCTGGTTGCCAATATTCTCTTCCTCTGCAATCCCGGTAATATTGATCGACCCTTTATCAAGCGCCTGATTAACAGTCACTTCAATTTCAAGCAAAGCACCGCTGTTTGGACCATGAACAGCCAGACCATTAACAATACCGATCTGTGGTTTTCTTCCGATTTTTTGTTCGTACTTCGGGGTGAGTTGACTGGAATGGATAACCCATTCAATATCCTCAATAGTTACTTGTTCACGTTCTTCAGTCAGAGCCATTCCGGCAGCGATTTGCATCATATTAACGACTTCGCGTCCATTTCTTGCGTAATTTGTCAGAAGGTTGAGACCTTCATCTGTAACAAGTTTATTTATTTTTTCTGCTGCTTTTTTCGCAACTATTTTCAATTCAGGTTTTTCAAGATCCCTGAAAAACACTTCAAGACATCTGGAGCGAATTGCAGGCGGAATTTCTTCAGGCATTCTTGTTGTTGCACCAATTAATCTAAAATCCGCTGGTAATCCATTCTGGAAAATATCATGAATGTGTTTTGGAATTTGGGTGTTTTCCTCACTATAATAAGCGCTTTCTAAAAATACTTTTCGGTCTTCAAGAACCTTTAGCATTTTATTCATTTGAATCGGATGAAGTTCACCGATTTCATCGATAAATAACACACCCCCATGCGCATGTGTGACAGCACCCTGTTTTGGCTGAGGAATACCTGCCTGACCCATTGCTCCAGCTCCTTGATAAATCGGATCATGAACTGACCCAATCAACGGATCAGCGATACCCCTTTCATCAAAACGCGCTGTTGTCGCATCAAGTTCCACAAATACAGAGCCTTCTTGAAACGGTGAACACCGATTTTTTTTCGCTTCTTCCAAAACAAGCCGCGCAGCTGCAGTTTTTCCCACTCCAGGGGGACCATATACGATGACATGCTGGGGATTAGGGCCGCAAAGAGCGGCTTTTAGTGCTTTGATTCCATCTTCTTGTCCGACAATGTCTTGAAAATTTGTCGGTCTTACTTTTTCTGATAAAGGTTCTGATAAATGAATGGCTCTCATCTTTCTGAGCTGTTCCATCTCTTTTCTGGACTCTCTATCTATCGAGACCTTTTGTGTTCGTTGGTTTTTAAGCAAATTCCAAAAATATAAACCGATGATAATGCCAAAAAATAATTGTACAAAAAGTGCAATACTAGTCCAACTCAAACTCTGGTCCCTCCCTGAAATGGTTTCGTTCATAATCGTCTGTCAAATAGTATTTCCTGATCAAGAAGGGAATAAACGTTTAGCCGAGATAATTTTGTTATAATTTACAGTTCTGTTTTTCACTTTGACATTATACGGGAACGGACTAACTATAACCTTTATTCGGTTAGATGATGTTTCATTCAGCCATTACTATTTGCTAAGAAACACGTTGAAATATACAAAAAGTTGAAGTAAGACGTGTTCGGCCATATTGTATTGTGATACGACATTAGCCTGGCTCTTTTTGAAACAATAAAAAAGCAAGCGGAGAAACACGACTTATGTTTCTTCACTTGCTTTCATTTTTATTGGACAGTCCTAAGACTTAAGCAGATGTTTTTTTATTTTTTTTTACGACAGTACCATCTTTTAATACAAGACGGGGTGGTTCACCTTCAGTAACCGTTTCACCCGTGATGACACATTTTTCAATATCGTCGCGTGACGGTAGATCAAACATGACATCAAGCATGATTCCTTCAATAATAGAACGAAGTCCACGCGCTCCTGTTTTGCGTTCAATTGCTTTTTTAGCAATTTCTGTAAGTGCATCATCTTCAAACACAAGTTCCACATTATCCAATTCAAGCATTTTCGAATACTGTTTCACAAGGGCATTTTTCGGTTTTGTCAAAATGTCAACCAATGCTTCTTCATCAAGTGGCTCAAGACTAGCGATAATCGGAAGTCTGCCAATGAATTCCGGAATCAGTCCGAAACGAAGTAAATCTTCAGGAAGGACTTTGGAAAGAAGTGTTTCTTTTTCCAGTGCTTCATGTTTGTTATCAGAGCCGAAGCCAATCACTTTCTGACCGAGACGACGTTTAATGATTTGCTCAATCCCGTCAAAAGCTCCACCACAAATAAAGAGAATGTTGGTTGTGTCGATTTGGATAAATTCTTGATGCGGGTGCTTTCTTCCACCTTGAGGAGGAACGCTAGCAACTGTGCCTTCAAGAATTTTAAGCAGTGCCTGTTGGACACCTTCTCCTGAGACATCACGAGTAATTGATGGGTTCTCTGATTTTCTTGCGACTTTATCAATTTCATCGATGTATATAATTCCTTTTTCGGCTTTTTCCACATCATAGTCTGCTGCTTGAATAAGCTTAAGCAAAATATTTTCCACATCTTCACCGACATAGCCTGCCTCTGTAAGAGAAGTAGCATCAGCAATCGCAAACGGTACATTTAAGATGCGAGCTAACGTTTGCGCAAGAAGTGTTTTACCACTCCCTGTCGGACCGATCATCGAAATATTACTTTTTGACAGTTCGACATCATCGACCTTACTGTTGGAATTAATCCGTTTATAATGGTTGTAGACAGCTACAGCCAGAGATTTTTTCGCCTGATCTTGACCGATTACATATTCATCAAGAATTTCACGAATTTCCTTTGGTTTAGGGACATCTTTAAATTCTACTTCCTCTTCTGAACCCAGTTCTTCCTCAACGATTTCTGTGCAAAGTTCAATGCACTCATCACATATATATACACCAGGTCCGGCGACAAGCTTACGTACCTGTTCCTGTGTTTTTCCACAAAACGAGCATTTTAATTGTCCTTTTTCCTCGTTGAATTTAAACATTCTTTCACCCCTTATATCCTTGTCATTGGTGTTTCTCAGTCAGAGAAACATCTCTTGTAAAGCTTCGTTCGATTATGTATCTGCATTTTACCATACTTTTTGTGATTCTGGACCGCTTCCGCTCATATTCAATATGTATGTTGATCAGCTCGACATTATCTATCTTTCCCAAAGAAAAGGCGATAAGTCAAAATTGTATAAAACAAGGCACGAAACATTCGCGCCCTTGTTTTATTATGATTATTTCACGAAACAGATTAACGGTTTTCTACAAGGAAATCAATGGCTTTGCGAACTTTCAAGTCCTCTTTCATTCCATCTGTAGATCCGATCGCTTGCTTAATATTTTCAACAGGCATTTGATAAGCCTCAGCTAATTTAGAAACTTCCTCTTCAACTTCTTCATCTGTCACTTGAAGATTTTCAGCTTTTGCAATGGCTTCAAGAGTCAAATTCGATTTAACGCGTTTTTCAGCGTCTTCTTTCATCTGCTCTTTCAGCGCATCTTCATCTTGGCCTGAGAATTGGAAGTATAGCTCTAAATTCATACCTTGCATTTGTAGACGCTGTTCGAACTCTTTCATCATGCGGTCAAGCTCTGTTTGAATCATCACCTGAGGAATACTGACTTCAGCATTTTCAGCAGCTTTCATGATTAGTTCTTCGCGAAATTTTGCATCCGCTTCATTCTCTTTTGTTTCTTCAAGACGTTTTTTCGTTTTTTCAGTTAGTTCAGAAAGTGTTTCAACTTCTTCATCAACATCTTTTGCAAACTCGTCATCAAGATCAGGAAGCTCTTTTGTTTTAATTTCGTGAATTTTCACTTTGAAAACAGCAGGTTTACCTGCTAAGTCTTCCGCATGGTATTCCTCTGGGAATGTCACTTCAACTTCTTTTTCAGCACCGGCTTCAAGTCCGGCAAGCTGCTCTTCAAAACCTGGAATGAAAGAACCTGAACCGATTTCAAGAGAATAGTTTTCTGCTTTACCGCCTTCAAACGGTTCGTTGTCAACAAAGCCTTCGAAGTCAAGGACAACAGTATCGCCTTCTTCTGTTTTACCGTCTTCTTTGACAACAAGTTCTGCTTGACGCTCTTGAAGAGACTTAAGTTCATTTTGAACATCTTCATCGGTTACGGCTGTATCGTCTTTTTCAATACCGAGTCCTTTGTATTCACCAAGTTTCACTTCTGGTTTAACTGTGACTTTTGCAGTAAAAATCAAGTTTTCGCCCTTTTCGATTTTTTCAACATCGATCTCCGGACGGTCAACAGGTTCGATACCCGCTTCTTCAATCGCTTTCGGATATTCGACTGGAAGTAAGATATCCAAAGCATCCTGATAAAGTGCTTCAACACCAAAACGCTGTTCAAACAGACCGCGCGGCACTTTTCCTTTACGGAATCCAGGGATGGATACTTTTTTCACTACTTTTTTAAATGCATCATCAAGCGCTTTATTAAAGGTTTCAGCAGTTACCTCAACCGTTAAAACGCCTTCGTTTCCTTCTTGTTTTTCCCATTTTACTGACATGTGTTTCCCTCCAAAATCTATTCAGGTTGTGTCGGTTTTCCATTTTAAAACAAGCTAACGGCTACGTCCAAAGAAAGCTCTTCAGTTTTTGCACTTCCTAAACAGCCATCATTATGTACAAGTCTATAATGAAACTATAGCTGCAAACGGAACCATCCGTTTTTGCAAATACAACCACTATATTATAACATAATGCTTTCTGCTTTCAACATTTACAAATAAGAAAATTCTTCTATGTTCTTTATCGTTGCACACGCTTCTTCAAGAAGATGATCATCAAATGAATAAAGTATGCGGAGTTCATCTTTTTCAATATCAATACCGTGCATTTCATAACCGACTTTGTGCAAAGCAGCAGCCCAAAGCTGGTCATCTGAAAATTTGGGTTGAAAAGGGTATAACACATATAGGTGTCTGCGCCATAACCCTTCAACAGCTTGATAAAGCGAAGGGTTTTCATTCCCTAGCGTGTCATCCAGCACATTGAGAACATTCTTTAATACCGGCACCATGTCCGGTTGAACCGCTTTATTCGGGTGGATCGTCATCATTTCGCCAAATTTTGTGACCGATACCGGTTTTCCATAGTCTGATTCCGCAAGTAATTGCAAAATCATCGTTTTTACAACGGGATGACCATTTTGGTTTTGTAAAATCGTTTTTAATAAACCGATGAATTTTGTTATGTTACGATCCTTTAACGTGTGAACTAGCTTAACCTGTTCCTCCGTATTGTTTAACAAACTCTCCTGAAATTGTCCCTCCAATGGTTCTTCTGTCATATCCTCGATATCAGGAGCCTCTGTCATCTTGCGGCTGAATTCAAGCAGTTTATAAAATTGTTCTGCACTTTCAGGAGGTAGTTTGTTTTCTTGGAGCACAGCTTCGAGCGTTTCTTTTACTTTTCCATATTGTCTCAACTGAATTAAAATCGTCATATACACTTGCAAAACTGTAAAATAGTGGCCATGACCTTCCTTTAACATTTTTTCACAAATTCCTCTAGCTTGTTCTAACTCACCGATTTCCAGGAAGCAGATAGCCATTCCTAAATATAGATCTGATTCATCATTGTCATAGTTTTTGGCCTCAGAAAACAGCTGTAGCGCCTCATGATATTTTTTTTCCTTAAGGGCAAACATTCCTTTATGGACTAACCGCTCCTTTACATTAGGAAACGGGATGATCTTTGAGTTTTTCTTGTCATGCTTCATTCCTTAGTTCCTTTCAGGCACTTTATTTTTATCAAGTGTAACAACCTGAGCCGCCAAAAACAAGGAAACTAAGGTTGGCTCTTTTTTAAGTCCTTTGCGCTCTCTCTAGAAAAAAAGCTTCCGAAAAATATCGGAAAGCTTTTGTTTAAACTTGAAGCCAGGTGCTTCGCTGATTTTCAAACTGTTCAATTTCATCTTCGAGCAGTAATGTTAATGAAATTTCATCATAGCCATTCATCAGCATTTCTCGCCAATGCTGGTCAACTTCAAATGGAGTCTGTTTTCCGTTATCATCTGTCAGCATTTGTTCTTGGAGATCAACTGTCAGTAAACAAGACTGATGCTCATATTGCTCTAAAAACCCTTTCCATATTTCATATGGCAAACGAATGGGCAGCATCCCATTTTTAAAGCAATTTTGATGAAAAATATCAGCAAAAGACGGGGCAATGATTATTTTAAAACCGTAATCGCCCAATGCCCATGGTGCATGCTCTCTTGAAGAACCACAACCAAAGTTTTCACCTGCAATTAAAATGGAGGCTTCTTCATATTCAGGTTGATTAAGTTCAAACTTAGGATTGGGTTTACCATCTTCTAAATACCTCCAATCAAAGAAAGCAAAACGCCCATATCCTGTCCTTTCAATCCGTTTTAAAAATTGTTTAGGAATGATTTGATCTGTGTCTACATTAATTCTATTTAATACAGCCACTTTTCCAGTATGTTTTATTAAAGGCTCCATGTATACACTTCCTTATACAACTGTTTTCTCGCAACCATATTTTCTAACATCAACAAAGTGTCCGTGAATGGCTGCCAGTGCAGCCATTGCCGGACTGACAAGATGGGTTCTGGCGCCTTTTCCTTGTCTGCCTTCAAAATTCCGGTTGGAAGTAGAAGCACAGCGCTCACCTTCAGGGACAACATCGTTATTCATACTCAAGCACATGCTGCATCCCGATTCTCTCCATTCAAAACCGGCCGCTTGGAAAATCTCATGAAGTCCTTCTTTTTCAGCCTGAAGTTTGATGCTTTGCGAGCCGGGGACAATCATTGCCCTGACACCGTCAGCTACCTGTTGACCTTTTATCATTTCTGCCGCCTGCCTGAGATCTGTCATCCGTGAATTTGTACATGACCCGATAAAAACATGTTGAATTTTGATATCTTCCATTTTTTCGTATGGTTTAAGACCCATATATTTATAGGCATGCAATGCTTCTTTTTTGTCATCCTCACTGTCAAATGCTTCAGGACCTGGAATCACTTCACTTATTGGTAATACCATTCCCGGATTAATACCCCATGTGACCATTGGGGCAATCTCATCTCCATCTAAAACAATGATCCGATCATAAATAGCTCCGGGGTCAGTACGCAAACCTTTCCATTCTGCGACAGCTTTATCAAATTCCCTGCCTTTCGGAGCATATTTTTTTGATTTCACATACTCAAAGGTGATATCATCAGGTGCAATGAGTCCGGCCCTTGCCCCAGCTTCAATTGACATATTGCAAACTGTCATCCGTTCATCCATTGACATGTTTCGAAACACTTCACCGGTATATTCAATAATATATCCTGCACCAAATTTAACCCCATATTTCCCAATAATAGCAAGAATCACATCTTTTGCTGTTACACCTTTTTGCAGTTTACCATCAACACGAATTTCAAGTGTTTTCGGTTTTTGCTGCCAAAGCGTCTGGGTTGAGAGAACGTGTTCGACCTCACTTGTTCCAATTCCGAAAGAGAGCGCACCGAATGCTCCGTGTGTTGATGTATGACTATCACCACAGACAATCGTTTTTCCCGGAAGTGTTAAACCAAGTTCAGGTCCAATGACATGAACGATTCCCTGATCAACACTTGCCAAATCCGCCAGCCGGATACCAAACTCTGCACAGTTTCGTTCAAGTGCACCAATCTGACGTTTGGCGATTTCATCTTTGATCTCATAACGATTTACAGTTGGAATATTATGATCCATCGTCGCAAACGTACAATCAGGTCTCCTGACTTTTCTCCCTTTTTGCCTTAATCCTTCAAATGCTTGAGGTGAAGTGACCTCATGTATCAAATGCAGATCAATATATAAAAGATCTGGTTTTCCTTCTCCTTTTTTGACAACATGCTGATCCCAAATTTTTTCGATGATCGTTCGCGGCTTCATCGGCTTTCCTCCTTTAAACATATGCGGACATGATATTAGAAATCGCATGATCATCTGCCAATGCGGCTTTTACTGCTTCTGTCATCGACTTCGTACTACAATCAGTCGCACCTTTTGCTAAATCCTTCGTCCGTTTGCCTGATTGCAACACTTGATCAACTGCCTGCTCCACGGCTTGCGCCTCTGCTTCAAGTCCGAATGATGTGCGGAGCATCATAGCTGCCGATAAAATCGCAGCCAGTGGGTTTGCGATATTTTGTCCTGCAATATCAGGTGCTGATCCATGTATTGGTTCATATAAATGAAGCCCTGAACTTGATAAGCTTGCTGAAGGAAGCATTCCAAGCGAACCTGTTAGCATAGATGCTTCATCACTCAAAATATCACCGAACATATTTTCAGTGACGATAATATCAAATTGAGCTGGCGCCTGAATGAGCTGCATTGCCGCATTGTCAACAAGCATATGATGAAGTTCGACATTTGGAAACTCATCTGCAATTTCTTCGGCAGTTTTTCGCCAAAGTTTGCTAGATTCAAGGACATTCGCTTTATCAACCGATGTTACTTTTCCTTTACGAGCTTGCGCCATACGAAAGGCTTCCCTGATGACTCTTTCCATCTCCGTTTTTTTATAAAACAGTGTATCAACAACTTCCTGACTGCCATTTTGATTGACATATTGCTTACTCGGCTTTCCGAAATATAAGCCACCTGTTAGTTCTCGAACAATCACAAAGTCAACACCTTCGATATACTCCTTTTTTAATGGTGAGGCACTAGCAAGGCTTTCAAACACTTTAACTGGTCTCAAGTTCGCAAAAAGATCGAGCTGTTTGCGAATGCTTAACAATCCTTTTTCAGGTCTTAATTCAGAAGGATGTTGATCCCATTTAGGCCCACCTACCGCTCCGAGTAAAATGGCGTCCGCAGCTTTACAGGTGTTAACTGTTTCTTTAGGAAGCGGCACACCAGCCTCATCAAGTGCTGCTCCACCAATTAGCCCATATTCAAACTCAAATTGATGCTGATAATGTTCAGCAACACTTTTCAGGACATCTACAGCAGCCTCCAATACTTCAGGACCAATTCCATCACCGGGCAAAAGCACAATTTGTTTTTTCAATTGAAACAAACTCCTTTCTTCTTCATCATGATCCTACAGCTGCTTGTTTTGATAATCTTTCGGCATTCGACTGGAATATGAGAAACCGGTTGACTGCATTTATATACGCTTTTGCGGATGCTTCAAGGACATCTTGGGCAACTCCACGGCCCCCTGATTCTCTTCCATTCATCATCACTCTGACATAGACTTGAGCAAAAGCGTCCTGCCCCTTTCGATTAGATTGAATTCTATAATCGAGCAGCTGAACTTCTTTTTCTATACAGCGCTTCAGTGTATTGTAAATCGCTTCGACACTTCCGGCTCCTGTCGCCGCTTCCTGAATGATTCGTTCTGTTTTCTGTTCTCTCAGTGAAACCGTTGCTGTCGGTACTTGTGCAGTACCATAATGAACTTGCAGCGAAAGAAAATCATAGCCAATTTTGCGGTCTAGTGCTTTCTCTTCCAGAATAAGAGATATGAGATCTTCGTCTGAAAATTCTTTTTTCTTTCCGGTTAAATCTTTGAATATTCCGAAAAGTCTATTTGTTTCTGCCTCAGCAAATTGAAAACCTAAGTTTTGCAGTTTATCTTTAAAAGCATGGCGTCCAGAGTGCTTTCCAAGGACAAGGGCGTCCGTCTTAACGCCGACTAGTTCAGGAGAGATGATTTCATAAGTTGTTTTTTCTTTGAGAAAGCCATCTTGATGAATACCGGATTCATGAGCAAATGCATTGACACCGACAACCGCTTTATTTCTTGGGACAGCCATTCCCGTCAACTCGCTTACTAAATCACTTGTCCGTTTGATTTGATCCAATTGTATCGTTGATTCCACTTGATAGAAGTCTTTACGTATATAAAGAGCCACAGCAATTTCTTCAAGAGATGCATTTCCTGCTCTTTCACCAATTCCGTTTATCACTGATTCAACTTGATCTGCTCCATTTTCAATTGCAGCTAAGGAATTTGCAACAGCCATCCCTAAATCATTGTGACAATGGGCAGAAAGCTTGACGCTATCTAAGTTGGGGACATGTTCTTTCATATAACGGAAGATATGTCCATACTCGGCAGGTGTTAAATAGCCGACAGTGTCAGGCAAGTTGATGACATCAGCTCCGGCATCAATGACATCACTAACGATTTTGGCTAAAAAAGGAAGATCTGTTCGACAAGCATCTTCAGCTGACCATTGCACAACCGGGAACTTCTGTTTTGCATATTTCACCATGGCCACTGCCTGCTCTAAAACTTGTTCCCGCGTTTTTTTCAGCTTATATTTTAAATGAATGTCAGATGTAGCAATAAAGATGTGAATTCTTGGCTCAGCTCCACCCTTAAGTGCTTCCCAAGCTGAATCAATATCCCCTTTGACAGAACGGGCAAGCCCTGTTACTGAACAGTTTTTGATGGTTTGTGCAATTTCTTTCACTGCATTGAAATCTTCAGGGGATGAAGCGGGGAACCCCGCTTCCATTATATTAACCCCCAATTTTTCAAGCTGCTTGGCAATTGTCATCTTCTCCTGCGTGTTCAAATTGACGCCTGGTGACTGCTCACCATCTCGAAGTGTCGTGTCAAAAAAATTAATTTTGCGCAACCGGAATCACCGTTTCCTTTCTCTTGCCCTGTTTAACAAAAGGCATCATTTCCCGAAGCTTTCTGCCGACCACTTCAAGTTCATGCTCGTTTTCACTAGCCTGAATCGCATTAAAACGAGGACGGTTCACTTGGTTTTCAACGATCCATTCTTTCGCAAATGTTCCGTTTTGAATATCTTTTAATACCTCTTTCATCCTCGCTTTGACGTTTTCATCAACAACCCGCGGTCCAGAAATAAAATCTCCCCATTGGGCCGTGTCAGAAATGGAGTATCTCATGCCTGCCAAACCTTCTTCATACATCAAATCAACAATCAATTTCAATTCGTGCAAACACTCGAAGTATGCTAATTCAGGTTGATAACCGGCTTCTGTTAACGTTTCAAAACCTGCTTTGACAAGGGATGTCAGTCCCCCACATAAAACAGCCTGTTCTCCGAATAAATCTGTTTCAGTTTCCTCCTTAAATGTTGTTTCAAGCACACCAGCTCTAGCGGCACCAATCGCTTTTGCATAGGCGAGCGCTTTATCTTTAGCAACACCTGTTACATCCTGATAAATGGCAAACAGTGCGGGAACACCTGCACCTTGTTCAAATGTTCTTCTGACAAGATGTCCCGGTCCTTTCGGAGCAACAAGAAAAACATCAACATCTGCCGGCGGAACGATTTGATGAAAATGAACATTAAATCCATGGGCAAACACAATTGAATTGCCAGCTTTAAGTTCCCCTTTAATTTCGGTTTCATATACTTTTTGCTGTTGTTCATCAGGCAGTAGGACCATGACGATGTCCGCTTGTGCCGAAGCTTCCTTAACCGTAAACACTTGATGACCATCTTCTTCAGCTTTAGTGAATGACTTCCCTTTCCTAACACCAACAATCACATCGACTCCGCTTTCCTTTAGATTCAATGCGTGAGCATGGCCTTGTGAACCATATCCAATAACCGCCACTTTTTGACCTGCCAATACGTTTTCTTGAATGTCACCGTTATAATAGACTTTTACCATTTCAATCTCTCCCTTTTTTTGTTTTATACAATAGATAATGCTTTAATAGAGGCCGGTTTTTGCTGAGTTCCCCTTGCAAAAGCCGTTGTACCTGTTCTGGCTACCTCTTTAATCCCGTATGGTTTCAATAATTCTATTAGTGCCTCAATCTTGCTGGATTCACCCGTCACTTGAATGACAACACTATCTTTGGCAACATCGACAACAGATGCCCGAAATGGCTCGATCACACCGTTTATTTCAGTTCTGCTTGACGGAGGAGACACAACTCTGATCAAAGCCAGCTCTCTTTGCACAATTGATTGATTTGTAATATCTGTCACTTTGAGGACATCAATCTGTTTGTTTAATTGTTTTGTTAGCTGTTCAGTTTCTTTTTCATTTGCCACATGAACGACAAATGTAATTCTCGAGATTCCAACTGTTTCGGTGTGTCCCACTGTAATACTTTCAATGTTGTAATGCCTTTTTGTAAATAATCCTGTTATTCTGTTTAATACACCGCTTTGATTCAGCACTGTCAATGTAATGATTCTCTTCACGGTTTCACCCCCACCATTTCGTGTAATCCTTTTCCGGGCGCAACCATTGGAAATACTTTTTCAGCTTGTGTGACATGAACATCGATGACCATCGGTTCATTTGCTGTCAAAGCAGTTTTCAACTTTTCTTCCGCTTCTTCTTCAGATGTAATTCGAACGCCTTTGATGCCGTAAGCTTCTGACAGCTTGATAAAATCCGGCTGAGACGTAAATTTAGAATGTGAATAACGTTCATCATAAAAGATTTCTTGCCATTGCCGGACCATCCCAAGACAATTGTTATTTAAAATGACCACTTTGATCGGAAGTTTCAAATCATAGATGACTGATAACTCCTGTAATGTCATTTGAAAGCCTCCGTCCCCAAGTACAGCAACAACTGTTGCATTTTGATCTGCCAGCTGTGCTCCGATCGCCGCCGGAAGACCAAATCCCATTGTGCCAAGCCCTCCTGATGTCACCCATCTGTTTGCTTTTTTAAATGGATAGAATTGTGCCGTCCACATCTGATGCTGGCCGACATCCGTTACTAAAATCGCTTCACCTTTTGTATAACGGTGAATGTACTCGATTAGTCTCTGTGGTTTAAAACTAGCCTCTCCACTTTCTTCATACCAAAGCGGATATTCGTTTTTCCAACTGGCAAGCTGGGCTTTCCATTCATCAGAATCACTAGGCTTTCCATTTTGTTTCAGCAGCTCTGTTAAAACAAGTTTGCTATCGCCAACAACCGGAATATGGGTATGAACATTTTTGCCGATCTCAGCCGGATCAATATCGATATGGGCGACTTTCGCATATTTTGCGAAATGCTGCAAATTCCCAGTCACCCGATCATCAAAACGAGCGCCAATACTAATCAATAAATCACTTTCGTACAAAGCCATGTTAGCAGCATAAGTTCCATGCATTCCTGCCATTCCGAGAAAAAGCGGATGGTCTGCCGGAAAACCGCCAAGCCCTAAAAGTGTATGAGTTACTGGAATTTGCTGCTGTTCAACATAATTTTTTAATTCTTCTGACGCTTTCCCATGCAAGACACCTGCTCCAGCCAAAATAACCGGTTTTTTGGCTCCGCTTACCGCCTCAACTAGTTTTCTGATTTGCAAATAATTCGGTTCTTTCGTCGGTTGATAGCCTGGCAGATCAATATCTTGTTCATAGCTAAACTCACCTTCTAAGACTGCAATATCTTTAGGAATATCGATTAAAACAGGACCCGGCCTTCCCGTCGTCGCAATGTGAAAGGCTTCTTTAATGATGCGCGGAAGGTCTTCAGTATTTCGAACCTGGTAACTATGTTTTGTAATCGGCATTGTGATCCCAAGAACATCTGCTTCTTGAAAAGCATCAGATCCGATAACAGAAGTTGCTACTTGACCAGTGAAAACGACTAATGGCAATGAATCAATCATTGCATCAGCAAGACCTGTCACAAGATTAGTCGCACCAGGACCTGAAGTTGCAATGACAACCCCCGGTTTCCCAGAAATTCTCGCATATCCTTCTGCTGCATGAATCGCCCCTTGTTCATGACGTGTCAGCACATGAAATAACTCAGATTCGTACAGTTTGTCATAAATCGTCAACACTGCCCCGCCCGGATACCCATAGATGACTTCAACCTTTTCTTTTTTTAAAGCTTCAATCAGCATTGACGCCCCTGCCATTGTTTGTGTACATTGGGCATTTTCTGCATCCAACTGTACATTCGTTCCCATTTACCTTCCTCCTCATCACTGCAAGTTATTAGTAATATGCGATGTCCAAGCATGCTTTTATAGCTAAAAAAACCTTCTCACCCACAATTGACACTGCTTTTCATCATCACAGGTCAAAAGGGGCGAAAAGGCTTTTCTTTCCGCGGTACCACCCTTGTTCACGGCTTTTCAGCCGTCTCTTGGATAAAAATTATCCGAGTGATAACGAGTAAACTTATTCACGCTCACCCGGCCAACCCTACTAAACATGAAAATCGTTCAGGCTGACACTCAGAGGGGAGTTCACTGCGAAGTCCATCACCGGTTTCCAGCATTCCCGGCTCTCTGCGGATGGAATATTTCGCTGCTACTTATCCTCTTCTACGTTTGTCTTTATTTAACTGACATTTAAACTTTGATCTTTAAAGTTTACTTTTTCTCCGTCACGTACAACACGCTCACGAAACTTTTCAAGCATCTTATTTGTATGCAGACCCGGCTTACCATCTCCAATTTTCCTTCCGTCTACTTTAACAACTGCAATCACTTCAGCAGCTGTTCCGGTTAAAAACACTTCTTCAGCTGTATAAACATCATGACGGGTAAACGGCTCTTCACTCACTTCGTAGCCAACCTCTTTCGCCATCTCAATGATGGCATTGCGGGTAATGCCTTCAAGTGCTCCGATATATCCAGGTGGTGTTAACAGTTTCCCGTTTTTATAAATAAATACATTATCAGCTGAACCCTCAGCCACATAGCCTTGGTCATTTAACATCAGCGCTTCGCTGACCCCCGCTATCTGTGCTTCAATCCGGACAAGAATATTATTTAAGTAGTTTAAGGATTTGACTTTTGGGCTTAAAACATCCGGCCGATTCCGTCTTGTTGGAACTGTTACAATTTCAATTCCTGTTTCATACAAATGTTTTGGGAATATTGCTAATGGTTCGACAATTATGATGACACTTGGTTTTTGACAGTTTCTTGGATCAAGTCCAAGATCTCCTACTCCTCGAGAAACAACCAAACGAATATAAGCATTATTTAGCCCATTTTTCTCGACTGTTCTAAGAACATGTTCTGTCAGCTCTTCCTTTTGGTATGGAATATCAAGCATAATTGACCTTGCCGAATCATAAAGTCGATCCATATGTTCTTTCATTTTAAAAATATTACCGCTGTAGACTCTGATCCCTTCAAACACCCCGTCTCCATACAAAAACCCATGATCATAGACTGATATTTTGGCATCTTCTTTTTTAACCAGTACATCATTTAAAAAAATCCACCGGTCTTTCTGGTCCCCCATGCCATTTAGCACACCTTTCCGTTTTAAATAGTCACTAAAATCATGATGCAGGAACCCGTTTATCCCACGATCATTTACCGGGAAAAATGATTTGTTCTTTTGTTTGAACTCATATTACGCCCCTTTACAAGCAGTGTCAACCAGATTTTTTAAAATTATTTGATAATTTAGATTTATTAATAAATTTGAATCCGCTTTCATTATTGGTAATAAAGGAAATTCAACGAAAAAAAATATTTCTCCATATTTATTAAGAATACAGGAATTGAATTGACATTTATACAATTTTGTCAGTTTTTATGACAAACAAACAATTTAAAGTTATTTTCCATATCATGTTACATAACAAAAGTTTTGAGGTAGGTGAATATCATGAATCAGGACATCAATCAACACTTGTCTGAATCTCGTCAATACTCAGATGACTCAGCTCCATATGTTTACAATCCCAGTCTTCACCCAGGCAGCATGTTGTATTTTCCATACGGTGCTGTTTTTCAAACTCCCATTATTGGGGTATTTCTTCCCGGTAGTGTGCCCTATTACGCAACACCTAGTTTTGTCGGAACTTTTGGTGTACATCGGTTCTTGTAAAAAAAAGAGCCGTGTACGGCCCTTTTTTCTCTCATCATTATTGTAGAGGCTGCTGAAATTGTTGGTTTTGCTGGTTTTGCTGGTTTTGTTGGTTTTGTTGTTGACCCGTTTGACCTTGCTGACCAAATGATTGTTGAGCTTGGTGAAGAGCATGGCTCATTTGGTTCATTGCCATATTTGTTTGAATCCCTTGAACCGCTTGATTTAATTGTTGAATAGCTTGTTGAATGCACTGGAGAACTTGTTGATCTGTTTGCTGCATTTGTTGTTGAGATTGTGAACTAAATTGTTGGATTTGCTGCTTTAATTGATTAAACCCTTGACCATTTTGTTGAGATTGTCTATTTTGCCCTGACTGTTGTGAACCTAATTGTGAAACGATATTTTCAAGCTGAGCAAGTTGTTGTTGAATATTTCCAAATTCTTGAGCTAGCTCTGTATCTGTTATCACTTTACCAAGCATTTGTGTATGCTTTTGTTTTTGCTTCTGTTGATTTTGTTGTTGCGTATTTTTTGTCATAAAAAATCCTCCTTAAAATTGTTCACACCCTTTATCATTTTCATTAATGTTAAAAAGATAATAGGCAATTTAAGGAATACACTTTAGAATGGTAATCATGTCCATGTTAAAAAAAAGCGAAAAAGCATAATCTTTATTGTGAGAGCAGATTTGATTTTTGATTAGGATTTCATGTCGGCAATGACTAGACTCAAAAATCATCTTTTTTTTAAATGGAAAATGAATAATATGATGGTTGATGCGATAAACTTATTATCTCAGCCATTTGTGAATAATGACCATAACATATATATGAATAAACATTCTGAACCAGCTAGGAATAAGAAGCCGAGCTTTTAGGACCTTATCTGAAAGTTTCCCCCATTTTCTCCATCGCACTATATGAATGAAGCTGTTCTCAAAAGAAAGTTGACTCATTTTCTATAATATCGTTGTTTATACAGGAGCCTATGCACGCCACACAAACTCAAGTCGCTTGTCCAGACTTTCCGCTCTGCAACAGACTAAATAGCGGTATTCCAGCTCAGTTTCACGAATGGACCCAGATGGGTCACAGAATCGCTGTCACCCTGAGTGTGATCACTACCCTTCATGCCGTGAGACATTACCAAGAAGAGAATGTAGTGGGGCTGGATCATTTCCCTAATCTTGATTGTTCTTCAAGTAGTTTCAGGAATTCTCGTTATTTTGACTAGATTAGATCTGGGATTTGCACTAGCCTATGCTTATTTATGTCTTGTCTATTTGGGATTCTCAGTTATTTCTTAATTATTGATGGTCCATTATCGACAATAGATTCTGACTTAGACATTGCAATAGGAGCTGTCTAAAAAGTCCTTTTTTACATAATCCGGGGGGATTTGCGAGACTCCTGCGGGAACAGCGAGCCAGGCTGGCGGATCACCCGCGAAAAGCGAGCAAATTCCCTAATTTTTATTCATCCACACTACTTTCAGGACACCTTAGATTTCACGCGGCACTACGGGATTAACCGGTAGTATAAGTCCATTTGTGATGCGAGAAATAGATCTCTGCATCACTTACTTTCCTGTGTACCGTATGCCCGGTCAATTTATCAAAAATAAGAATAAAATTGCATGAGTGAACAAGACGAGACCTGTTTTTACCCATTTCTTTGTAAATTTGAACTACCCCCACTTATCGACCTTGCGGTTTGATTGAAGTGGGAGATTCTTGGGAACAGAGCGTACTTGTTGACGTATTTCTTTGCCAACAGAGGTTTCTCTTATTGACCAAGCTATCCCCGTAGATTCCTATGGTTCTATATTTAAGCCAAAACTTCTTGACCAAAACATTTCTTTCCACAGCTTTTTTCTAACCTGCGGAAAACCTTTTTTGATTAATTGTGAACTAGCACTTTTATAAGCATTAATGAACTTTGATAATTCAGTGTTAGGATGTGTTTTGAACAGGATGTGAACATGGTCTTTATCATAATTCCACTCAACTAGAGAGATATTGTATTTCTCACCTAGCTTTACAAACATATCCTTAGCATAGTCAGATACTTTGTCATCAAAGACTTCTCTACGATATTGATAGTACATTGAGAATACTGAATGATTATTACTGTCTAATTTCATTGTAACATCAGCCTTTATCTTATATAAGACTGGTAAACAAAATAGCCTTTAGGCTATCGCCGAACCGACATTCATCTCCTACCTATCGTTTGGCTTCGCCCTTCACACGACTGAGGTGGGAGTCTTCTGTCGGAAAACGATAAAATTCAAACCCTTTCAAATCCATTTTTACTCAATATTTATGAAATTTTGGATTAAAAATATTATCTCTATCCCTTCCCGCTCCAGTATAATAATATTTAAAAACGCGCACATCACTGCAAAATACATGCACTGTGGAATTTGCTGCAATTAGGAAGTGGGACATTTGATTACTTATCGCGGTCCGATCGAAAGACCGATCGTAAATCCTAGTGATGAATTTGTAAGAAATATTATCTTTAAGAAAACCGAAGATTATTGGAAGCAAGGAAGTGGGGATTCAAGCTTTGAAATAGAAGGGTGTGATGAATCGTTTATTCTGTTTTATGATGAACCATATGGTTTTTTTATCATGAGGCACCCTGACTATTTAGTTCCATTAAATAAAAGTATTGAAATAAAAACAGTGGAACATTTCGTTGGAGGAGAAGCAATGCATGTTCCGTCCTGTAGTTATCTAAATAGAGATTTAGCATACAAAGTAATAAAAGAGTTTATGGCAACTAAGACAATCCCTTCTTTCATAGAATGGACAGATTTATATGAGATAGATTTTGACCATGGGTTTTAAAAAAATGAGGAACGGAAAATCAAGTGAGAAGGTCACCCGACAACTTACAAAAAAAACGAACACAACTCTGGTAATGCTCTATTAAGAAAAATAGAAGAAAGATAAGATGATGAAAACTTTTTTGTACTTAAAAACATTTGAGCAATGTATACCCTATAGAGATAGAGGAAGATTCGTTAATATAGATCGTTTACTATAGGTGTTGGATACTACTCAGCCTTCACGCATGATTGTTTATATCTGTTTGCTCAGTTAGAGGTAAATATGAAAAATCATGAGGAAAGAAAAGATCTTTTCGGAATTTATAGGAAATTGTTGAAACAGTTGATTTAGAAATTGATAATGAATCGTAGTATAATTTTTCGCATACACATCTTGATTTTTATAGAGTTGGCAAACACGCACTCAAAAAAGAAGAGGGCATATAAAAGCTCATATCGCTTTATATCATGTAATTTTAAAACAATCATTAAATACTATCTCATAATCAAGATCATTAACCGGTTGCTCTCTTATACACCAACTCAGTTTTCCTTTGTTTTGAAAATACTTTGTCTACTAGATTTTTAAATCCTATAGCTTAAAAGATTGATTTCACCAATAAGTAATAGCATAAAATATTTCTTTTGGGTTTGGATCGTGTTCCAAGTATCCTCCATAACGAGAAACAAGAAAACCATAGCTAAAATCTTGACCAACAACCCATAGATCATTATTATTGATTAATCCCCATAATAAACCAAAGTTCTTTATGACCCATTTTCCGTCAACAAGGAAAAATGGACTGTTGTCATCTATCTCCAAAAGCAAATAAACTTGTTTCTCTTCAATATCTATTCCATCTATAAACTGAATGACCTCTTGTTCCCAACTAAATTCCTTTCTGAAATCACTATACCTAGTTACAAAGTCCCCTTTATGTAAATCAAAGTTCCATTTTTCGTGAACTTTATTTAAAATCTTTTCTCGTTCAGGTGATATAATAACCTCACTTTTGTTAATAACAGTTGCCAATTTTTTCGGCAGCAAATCCATCAATTTGATTTTAAGACTTTTTTGTTTGTTTATTTTTAGTTTTTGTTTTAAAAGTTTTTGTCGGTCAATCATTATCTTACCCCTAGCTGATTCTACTTTTTATCAGATATATTAATTATTCTATCAATGAGAAAGAAGGAATGTCTAGGAGAGGTTCGAAACATGATGAAATGAAGGTTCACTAAACACATTTCTTCAAAGAAACATAAAGTGTTTAAGTGTTTAAACACCCATGATGAGGGTGTTATCAAAACTTTAAGGACAATACATAATTGATACGTCTACTATATATTGCCCTTTTACTAATATATAATTCATGTAAACTCACTCAAGATAAGTTAACTTCCAATATAAACACTTTCACATGTTCCAGGTTTTGGTTCATAATAACAATGATTTTTAAATTGACCAGTTAAAGGTTGACCATACCATGTTGGAGGACAAGGACGATACGGATTAAAATACCAAAGAGCAAATTTCCCCGGGTGTTGTCTCCAATAATCTAAATTCTGTTTTGCTAATTTTTTTTCAACAGATCGCGCTCTTTGATAAAATACATTACCTTTTTGAACAGCTTCAAAAGAATAATTTCCTCCTTGCACTTGATAAATGACTTGTGGAACTGTTCTTAAGTCTTTAAAGTCTAAACAATTTGCTTTAAGACGATTAACAATAACATTGCCAACATATAACATCCCTAATTTTCCTTCACCTTCGGCCTCCGCTCTCATCATCCTTGCCATTAAGTCAACGTCCGAACTTCGATAGGCTGCTCTTGGCATTTTTCCACCCCCTACACATAGTATGAAAAAAAATGATGTTCATGTCATCGTTTATTTCAGTTTTAAGTACGGTTCTAAATACTCTTATAAAAGACCATAAAGTCCTTTAATTGTTTACTTTCTTTTAGAGGTTGGTGGCTTTACATCTTGGGGGTAGGAGCTTTTCCTAATTGCTTTCGGTGCCGTAAATTGAATAGAGCAAAAAACTAAACCCCAGTCAAAGATTGCATTTTTTCTTTTTCTAACCTTTTATCTAGTTTGCTATTACCTAGACCTTGTTAACTACGTGGTTCATTTTAAATATTCTCCGCCATGAGGATCTATAGGGTTTTGTAATGCCTATAATAATTTCATTACTCCATTTATTTCGGCTTTAATCCCATTAAACATGAATATATTATGTTTTATCATGTAATGAAAATTAGTTCGTGTTGTGTTGCACCATCATTCCCCTTATCCAATATATGATTAATTAACTCGATAGTTCATTATTTTTGACGCTCCTATATTTCAACAGGTATTCTGTCTGTAGAGGTGATAATATGAGCAGACAAAAAAAGATAGTAGCAATTTCAGGAAGCATTCGAACAGGTTCATCTAACACTAACATATTAAAGGCTTTAGCAACCTTTATTCCTGAAGATATTGAATATACGATTTATAACGGTATAAAAGAGCTTCCCCATTTCAATCCAGATGTCGATCAAATGAACCCGCCAGCTGTCGTTAAAGATTTTCGAAATTTGCTAAATGAGTCACATGCACTTATTATTTGTACACCAGAATATGCAAAAAGTGTACCAGCAGTCTTGAAAAATTCACTAGAATGGCTTGTTTCTTCAGCCGAACTTTATAAAAAACCCGTAGCTGTTATCACAGCTTCTCCATCAATAACGGGAGGAGACAAAGCACATGAGTCTTTACTGCTTACATTAGGTATGCTTGATGCTACAATTGTTAAATCTGGATCGCTATTAGTTCCAACTGTACGAACAAAATTCAATGACGATGCTACAGTAACTGATGAATCTACTAAACAAGCACTTATTGCTTTAATTAGTAGTATAGTTGATGAAATACATCATTGATTTGTGTGTTAATTGAAGGGCCTTAATAAAGGCTTTTTTTTGTTACTTTGAAAAAGTTTAATACTAAATTTGTGTCTAATATATGAAATTCAATTTTATGGAAAGGATACTTATTTGTTCCATAGAATTCTTTTAATATATCAAAATTTAAAGGAGGAAGTTAACGATGATTAAAAAACTTGGATTACTACTGGTATTAACAACAGGTATGTTACTGTCAGGAGCTGTTGGAGCATCGGCTGAAACAACTCATACCTCAAAAGCTGAATCGATTAGCCCCATCAAAGTTCACCCGCAAGGTATGGCCCATACTAGATATGAAAAAAGAGGAGACAATTACTACTTCAAAATCTTAGCTTTGCAATCTCCATTTAATCTAAACTATTATCTACGAGTTGCTTGGACAAATGACAACAAAGAACCAAACAGCTATAATACTATTACTTATGTGGCTGCGACTGCAACCGGAAACTCATATGATGTAGTATCCAATGGAGTAAGCACTTCAGTAGTAGAACATTATTTAACCTCTGGAAAAGATAAAGTTTACGGTTGGGCTAAAGCTAAAAACGGAAAATGGTATTCAGCAGGTGCCCTTCCTTTTAAATAATTTATAGTTGAGTTTCCGCTGATTATACTTTGTAAGGTGGGAAATGGGTATCGACCTCTCCATCCCACCTTACAAAGAAAAACTACCCGGAAATCCCACAATCAGAATATTGTAATTTAGGAGCGACGCTGCAAATAAGGGAGTCGCTTTTTTTGCGGTTGGAAATAATAAATTGTCCATTTTTTTGAAAAATAAAATGATTAGGCTGTGGTATAAACGCCTAAACATAAAAGGCAAACCCACATATCTAGATCATGTACCGAAAAAAACCCAAGAAAAATTTGATGTACTACGATGATTATGATGGTTACTCTGTTAATTATTCTCGTGTTTTTGAGGGTTTAGTCGGTCAATTCCATTCTCTTCCTGTTAATTTAACATTACCAAATGGTCGTGTGCTTCCTGCCTGTACACGAGTGTTTATACACAGGGTAGGATATACTCAAGCTGGTCAAGAATTAGTTACAATAGTATTTCCATTTGAAGTTGGCGGTAACTGCATAAGCGGTTCTGCTGTAGTTTCGGCTACTCAACTTGGAGTTGGCGGCGGAATCCAAACATTTAGATAAGTTGTTATTTTCATTATGTTTTTAAGTGTTAATGTTATTTTATTAGGGGTTGGCAAGTCTGGTAAATGCAAAAAATCAAGCGAGTGGGGATAAATCTAAGTAAGTCTTATTGCACTTATCTTCATTTAATGAAACAAATTCAATTTGTTTCCAAAACATATGTTTAAACCGCTATGTTGTGAACAATGGAAGAAGCCTCATGACCTTGTTCATCAATGGGTTTGAGGCTTATCTGCTATGACAACCCAAGGAGAGATTCGAACTCCATCGACTTTTAAAACACCGATCACATTAACCGGGTACCTCTGTTTTTTAGCTATTAATGTATTTAAGTTAGAAACATAACGGCAACTCTTCTAAAGCTCTCATCAGAAAAGTCCCCTTCCATTTCATCACTTCCTTCTCACCTTTAAATCTAATATTGGGGAAACGCTGCAATAATGTAGAAATAGCAATCTTTGCTTCCAAACGGGCAAGTTGTGCGCCAAGACAAAAGTGACTACCGTGACCAAAGGCGATATGACGATTGTTCTTTCTTTCAATATCAAAATGATCAGCATTCGAGAATATCTTTTCATCACGATTAGCAGATGCTAATGAAATGATCACCAAGTCTTTTCTTTTTATTTCTTGCCCATGTAATATAAACGATTCAGCTGCCCAACGCATAGTTGTTAATTCGACAGGACTATGAAATCGCAATGCTTCTTCTATGGCAGAATCAATTAAGTCTGGGTGTTGACGGAGCTTTTGTAATTGACCCGGGTGACAGAGAAGTGCAAAAGTCATATTGGTAATTAAGTTAACGGTTGTTTCATGCCCTGCAACGATAAGGAGCATAATTGTCGAGAATAACTCTTCTATGCTTAATTTTGTTCCTTCGCTTTCCGCTTGGATAAGTGAACTGATTAAATCTTCAGCAGGTTGATTCCTTTTTTTATGAACTAAAAATTTCAGATACTCTGCAAATTCATCTATTTTTTCATTGTTTACTTCTAAGCTTTCTGGAGTGTTGGAAAAATCAATAATAGCCTGTGACCAAACCCTGAACTTTTGTTGATCTTCAAGCGGAATACCAAGCATTTCACTGATCACAATAATCGGTAAAGGAAAAGCGAAATCATCTACAATGTTTATGGAATGTTTGTACTCTACTTTATCTAATAAAGTATTAGCGATTTGTTGGATTCTATCTTCAAGCTGTAAAATGACGCGAGGAGTAAATGCTTTCTGGACAAGGGACCGCAAACGGCTGTGATCAGGGGGATCTGAGTTCAACATATGTTTTGTTAAAGGTTCCTCATTTTCTAAAAAAACAGGACGTTTTTCATTTTCAGTTAACACATTTTCAACATTTTTCTTTAATCTTGCATCCTTTAATAGATATATTGCATCATCATATCTCGTGATAAGCCAACCGTCACCCAAATCTCCCAAAGATATCGGATAAACAGGATAAGCTGAACGTAACTCTTTGTAAAAATTATAGGCTTCGTTTTTAAATTCTGTTGAAGACAATTGCATTTCTGACAATACACTGTAGCTCTTCACACCTTTTAAAGTCATAAACCAACCTCCTTCTCAACCTCAACATGGATATTGTCAATTAAACCCCACATTAACATTATAAACCATAACAAAGTGATTTAGGAAGATATGAAAAACACTTTTTGAAAATCGGAAAACCCGAAAATTATTCACATTAATTATCAGTATATTTATAATAGAATTGTAAAATAATTTATGACCCATTTTCAAAAGGAGAACATTAAATGGTAAAAGAAAAATTACATTCATATTGCTTGAACCTACTTGGAACAACACATGATTATCAAGAAGATTGGCAAGCGGATCGTTATCTAGTCGGCGGAAAGATGTTTGCATTAATAGGTACAGATTCTAAAAAAAAGCCGATCATAACTTTAAAATGCGAACCGAACTATGCCAAAGAATTGAGAGAGAATGATGAAGGAATTATTCCTGGCTACTATATGAATAAAACACACTGGAACTCTATTTACTTTGACTCGAATTTATCTAATGAATTATTAGAGCATCTTATTTTACATTCATATAACTTAGTATTTGAAAAATTAACAAAAAAAGTCCAAAAACAAATAATGTCGAAGTAGTTATGAAGCTATAATAAAATATGAACCAACCCGCTTTAAATAATGAGAGTGCCTGCCCTGTAGATACTCCCACCTTAACTGTTGTCGGCTTTGCTGTTCAATGATTTAAATCGTCATTCACTAATTTGTTAAGATTCCGAAACTATCAACCTAATTGATCCGTAAAATAACTAATACCTAAGCTGGAGGTTTAAAATCATGTATGAATATAAATTTGTAAAAGTTGAACTTAGTAAATTGAACCGTAAACCCAAAGAAAATTACCAAGATATCATCACTAACCATGCGAAAGAGGGATGGCGATTGGTTCAAATATTCGCTCCAGCAACTTCTGGATATGGTGCTGCTTCACATTTTGAAATTATTTTTGAAAGACCTTTTTGAACTTCCCACTGTCAAGTAGCCAGTAGAAATAACGAAAAGCATTAAACGGTTTTATTCCTGTAATAGGTCTGAAACCGTTTCGTTTTTCTTGTAGACGATGTAGTATACATGCTTCTTAAAGACCTCGCAAGGTTACATCTCTGTGTCTCCGTTGTCAACTGGTGTGTGTTCTAAATTTTTCAATCCTTTCTTATATGTGGCTGAGGTGGTATGAAAGCTTTTCGTTTAGAGGGTGTGCATTTGCCGCTGTAGGTTCAAAGTTCTTTATTTTCTCTAATGACATGCCATTGGACTTAGATGTAGTATTCAACGAAGGTGGCTCTTATAAAATCGTACACCGGACACTGCAATCCCCATATATTTGAAAAAACCAATGGAAACTACAGTTCTCACTAATCAATCATATCGATCTCACCAGATCTCATTCATATCTATACCATAATCCCAAAGATACAATCTTCAATTATGGCATCGAACTTGTAATGAATTGAATAACGATAGTAACAAGAACTAAAAATATCATGAAACAACTTGAATACATTAACAGTTTGCCTACTAATTCTTCTTTACTTATTAATTTAGAGCAGATAAAACCTAAAATAATAGAAACCAGCCAAATGAGTATCCCTATTGTAGAAAATAAGTAAGCTGAATTTTTTACCCATAAAAATAAAATTACAGAATGAAATAGCATGATAAATAAATTGATATATTTCAAAATGACACGCCCCACAAACTTATTAACTTCGATTAGGAACCATTGCTTGCTTCCTTTTTTTACATGTAATTGTTATCATTTCATCTCAGATCTTTTTATCTGTATCACTTTAAATAGCAACAAACTCATGTGGATAAAAAGCTTTTTGAAGATAAGATTCAAACAGGTTTTTCTAATCATAATTTAACAAGATAAGGTGATATACAATGTATTATTCTATAGATATTTTAAATAAAAGTAAAATAAATTACGACTGGAAAACAATATATATAGGTTTAGAGATTGGTATAATTGAGAATAGTGAGGTAACTAATTATGCTGTTGAATTTTTATCTATTCATCAAGAATGTGATAATCCGTTAGTAATAGATCTTGCATGTGGACATCATGATGATATTGAGTATCAGACAACACTTAAGAATATATTAAAAGACTTATATGGTGAAAGCGTATTAATTGACTCTAGTAATTGGAAATACGAAAAAAGAAAATGGAGAATTGCTATTCTAGTCCATTTAAAAGAAATGCACCAAAATGAACCTAAAGAATTATTAAATAGAATTGCTATGGTTTATGCTGACTTTGGTTACCAAAGATATGGAAAGGTTTATTCATTATATGCCTCCTAAAGATGGCTATAACTCATTGCTGTACTCTAAAGAAGAGAATATAGATAGACTACTTCGCTTTTTTAATGAGTTTCTAAATGATGAACAACGATAATTTGACACTATCGTTTACTGTTTTTTCCTTTATCAATTTTAATGCTGGTATTTTGCTGACTTTCAACTAAATAAATGAGAAGTTTAACTGTGTCAAAAAAACTCACATGATCGACTATCTTATCAAAAAAGCTTCAGATTAACTGATTGAATATATTGTTACACATTTATGGTGAAAAAGTAAAAGATAGATGAACAGGAATGAAATACCTGAATTACCTATCCCTTTCCTGTCCGCCAATTACCTCATATACCTTAAACAACACAACCGTTAGTTTCAACAACTTTCTTGAAATTTGGATCCGTAATTGTTTAAAAAACTTCTAATCAATAAGAAATTTCCTTCATTATCAATCAACATAAAACATCTTTTAATATATGGAGTTCTCCCAAAACTATCAAATATAAAAAAATATTTAAGAAGTACGAACTAATAATTTCTTACATTCCTGCATTATTACTTCTTCCATAACTCTTCTGTCTTAATCACTCTATAATCTTTATTCTGAACCGTATATCTCATGGTAGGATTATTGGGATACGAAGCATTTCCACTGAAGCTCGTAATTTCTACGTTTTTATCATTTTTAATAAATTGTTCATAGCTTCCACCAGCCCCACCGATATTTGTAAAGTGTAATGTTATTGTATCATTGGAAGTTCCTTCCTTGACTAAACTCCACAAATCTCTTCGATAATTTTCCCATACAATTTCTTTTGAAACTTCATTATCAGAATTCTTAAAAGTGTTCTCCCAAAAGTTAATTGCTTCCTCCATGCTTCCCCATGCATTTTGTTGAAAAGTAAATTCAATAAGCTGTCCATCCGGTACCGTACCATCAGCTAAGTATTTGTTGTAAGCCTCACCTTCAACAGTTATGCCTTCAAGACTGCTGCCCTTTTCTTTTAACAACAAGGCATGTTTCTTGCCTTCATTATTTTTTATCGTCACAACAATATACCCATTGCGATCTTTATCTTCAGCGATCACATAAGAGAAATGATACACGTAATTCACTACTAATTGTCCTCTTTTAAAGTACCATGTGCTACTTACCCCATCCTCTTTCCCTGTTCCCGTCCAAACACCCTTGACGTACTCACTCGCCTTTGACAATGTTGAACTTTCGGATTGTGATATCATTTCTCTCTCCTTTTCCATTTTTTGTTTGGTGCTTTCTGTGGAAGTTTTGGCAGATTCATCAGTCGTATTTCCGCATCCAGAAAGGACTGCCGCAAAAAGAAATACTAAACCAACTATCATATTTTTCATTTTTATTAACTCCCTTTGCTGTATCTTTTAATGATTTGATCTATCAACTAATATTATATATCATGTTTTATACAATGTTTACCTAATCGTATAGTATTTAAAGAGCAGGTTGTCGGTTATGGGCCTATTTTTTCAAAACGCTAATCTATCTTAAATCATAACAATTTCGCTCCATTCGGGCATCTACATATGTAGTATTTGGATGAAGACTTGTTTAATCTTTTTCTAAACGTTTTTTCTTAAAAAAATTCATTAGTGTTCCATATTGAGATGTTTTTCGCGGGGAGCTCTCTTCTGACATCACTACTTGTATACTTGGAAAAGGAGCAAAGGCTTATATGGTACAGTAAAACACAAGAATGCGAGCTGTCACTGTGTAGAATATGTTTGGGTGTTAAATATCAGAGCGAACAAGTGGTCAAAATGAAACACATTATCAGGATAGATTCTCTACGTTCAAAATCGATTGATCTAGCACATTAAATAACTATTTATTTACCATTATTTAGAAGCGATCACAACGAAGAACGAATGGTAACTATAGCTAATGCACAAATAAAAAATTTCTAAAGATGAAAAGAGCGGAGCATTGAAAATAACCTATTATGCTATACTAACCATATGGAAATCAAAATGCGAGACTCCTGCAAGGAACGAGCTTCGAGGAGGCTCGGGAAATTGAGAAAATTCCCTCGATTTTCATTCATGTACACTACTACTTTCAGAACACCTCTATCGTATGAGCATTTTGTTTACAGAGAAATAAAAATCTTGTAAAGTGAGGGATGCACTTGACCAGTTTTGTTCAAAATACTGTGAAGGGCTTAAAGAGTATAATAGATCGAAATGGGGCAATCAAGTGTCTTAGGGCTAGGGGAAAATTACAGAAAACCTTATTATATTCTCAGATAACGGAGCCTCCCAAAGTGACATACAAGCTTTTGAATCGCAACATCATATATCTTATATCAGTTTTTTAACTCTACATAATGGAGCCAGAATTTTCGATTTTCTTATAGATGGAGAAAATATTGGTGGAGGACTCCATTTATTCAACCTAAAAGAAATTGACAATCAGCTAAAAGATGTCGAATTTTATAAAGATTTCAACGGGATTCCAATTGGACATTTATTGGAAGAGTGCTACTTAATGATCGATAGGGACAGACTCAATGCTGGAGATCCCAACTACCTGTATTTACTTGAGGACGGCCTAGAGTATGAGCCACTAAATTTGAATTTTGAGATATTTTTAGATCGGTATATTATGTGTCATGGGGAGCCATTTTGGGATTGAAAATACTACACAGCTGAAAATTATTATCGGACATGATTTAGGCAGCGACTTTAGCGAACTGAACCTTAAATTAAACGATTTTCAAGGAAATTTTCCACCAATATGAAAGTTTCTTCAGCTGGACTGAACGTTGCAGACAGCTTTATTAAGTTTTGCCATTCAACATTATATCAGCGTTCCAACGAAAATCCGCTAGTTGCAGCCAGAAACTGCAATCCAATCTCTTGTGCCAGTTAACCATCAAAAACTTTGATTCAAAACTAGTTTATGTTTTAAAAAACCTTGAAAGGCTATAAAGCCAATCAAGACCTCTAAACTTTTTCAAATGGCTAGTAAAATATTCACACCTATATTATTCACTAATAATTCGGATAGTGATGGTGCAATTTTTACTGCCTCTTTAATATCCAAATCTCCGAACCTGTTATAGTATATCCCAAAACCATCTTTACCCTGTAGATAGATTAATGCACCACCTCCTTCGTCATCACCAATTGCGAGGGAATTCGGAAGATATTTCTGCACTTCATAAGCTTCATTCATTTCTATGCACCCAGCTGCTCCCCAAATACGAATATACATTTGTTCACTAACATTAAATTCAATCTCTGAAGCTAACTGAATGATTTCTATATATTCTATAGGTACATCTATTGCTGAAAAATCTTGGAGAGCATTAATTTCTTCTTCTCTCGAAGGAGATTGTCTGGCCTCAATTGTGTACACACTACTGATTTTATTTAGTATATTTATTAATATCAATCCTTTCACCAACATCGAATAATTGAGAACATCTTATATCGACAGTTTAAAGCTACTAAACCAAACAAGTTGTAGGTGTTGGGCGATGAAAATGGCTTTACAACGCTAGAAGGAGTGTTAAAAAAGTGAGTATAATAGACGATTTTGATCATGATTATATTGAATCTAGTAGATATCGGTAAAATATGTAATTAAAAGTTCTTCTCTCTCTTTATCGGTCATGAGATTTAGGAAAAATGCATTCCAATAAAAGAAAACATAAAGTTAATCCTAATGATAATATAAAGTTGTCACTACTTCCAATAGAACACATAATGCCAACTATATAAATAAATAAAAACTTAAATACAGAGGCAAATATAAATTTGAAAAAGTTGTCTCCTATTAGGTGTCTCCCAACAGCCACAAAAATGTTATCAATAGTAAAAGCATAAACAACCATACATACACTCATCATCACAATCTGATTTAATCCTATTTTTAAATCAAAGAAGCTTCCAAGCACATTTGCTGATCCTGTTGCAAATAAGATGATCCCCATGATGATTGCAGTTGGAATTAGTGATAAAACCAAAGCTGCTATTATTGTAGATAATAAAAATTTTTCATTTGTATTTTTTTCTTCAGCTTCTTTCCTTTCTCCTCTGTATATAAAAATAAAAAAGACGACGAGAAACAAAGCATAAATTGCTAACGTCATAACAGGTAGATTCAATATACATCTCTCCCATTACCTATTAAAATATAATAAGCTGTCCGTAAACAAAATTGGTGTTAATTCAATTACTATAAGAAATTCCAAAAAAGAAAACATATAAATCTAGACACTGGTTTATTTTGTGAATGTTTTATTTCATTACTTCTCTTGTTTAGAGGCTGCATCATAAACAATCCGTTTTAAATCTCTCCATATTTAGGTAAAGGTTTTTGATTATTCATAGTAATAAGACTTAGTCCACTCATATTCCTTACCGTTGTCGGTACACCATTTAACAAATCCATTAGATGATTCATTTTTAAATCCTATCCAATCATTCAATAAATTCTTATAATATGTTAGGTCATCGTATATACCCTTTTTATACTGCTCATTCACCATTCTATTATTAAGACTTTCAATTTTATCAATGAAATCCTTATCCTCTTCTATATCACCTAGATATAAATCTTCTGAAATATGATGAAAGGAATACCAAAGATAATAGAAATATAAATCAATCAGCTCTAATATGGCTTTTTGTTCGCTATTTCCACCTTTTTCAATTGCCAATTTTAAGTAATCTGCTTTTTGCTCAGTATTTAAAAAAAGACCGTACCATCTATATGGTCTTGAATCATTATGGTTTGAAATCATCCAATCATCTAGTAGAGGTTTCAATATTTTCTCCTCTAACGGGTGTACAAGAACATGATGTATATTTTCAGAGATTTCAAATAGACCGAAAAGCCAAGATCCAAATTGTTGCTGTTCTTCTGTATTCCATTTATTTACTTCTTCGATAAATGAATTTAATGATTTAAAAGATTCTTTACGCAGTCCTTTTTCTTTTAATAGACAAAAATTTTTAAATAACGGATACTCATTTAAGCGTTCACTTTCAATTATATTTATTAACACATTTTTCAAAATTCTCCACCCTCTTATCTTCCTTGAATCTTAATCGTAAACACCTTGTCATGTTCAGCCTTAAAAGAGGAACTTTGTTATAAGTATATTTTTTTCGCCCGGTGTATTGAATTTTTAAATGTTGCTATTAATGCGATGATTCGAAAAGCATACTTTATTGTATCAATCCAATTTGCAATCAATGTTAAATAAAAATTGATATCGTTCCCCATCCCTAGAAGTAAAACAGCAAACCATTACTCCCTAGAACTCTGTTTTCCTTATAATAACATAAAAAAACAAAGCAATCTCTTACACTCGATCTTTTTGAAACCTTTCCATTACTTATCATATAGATCATCTCTAAAACTGTCTTTTCTTTTAATGAACATTTTAACATCAAATTCATGTGTTTCTCTCTTTACCAGAATTGCGTTCTTGATACAGCCGAAATACGAATATTTTCTCATTCCTTATATTCAAGGCCATCATCAGAAAAAATAACAGTTCTATACGACTATTCCAGTTTCTTTACTTCTTTCTTGTGATCAATCTGTATATTCCTTATTTGGAGTCTGATAAAGATTTCCTTGAAGGATAAAGAAGATTTACAGAAGCTAAGCTGAACAATGCACTAAACGCCTATAAAACGACGAAAGGCATGCAAGTCCTGAAAATGACGGAAATGGACACTTACGACCTTTACGCTTCAAACTACTTTAGGGAAACCTTCACAGGTAAAGATATGTTTAGTGAGAAAGTCTCAGCGAAAAAACAAACCCTCAATTTTATTGATGCTACATTAAGTGTGCTCGGAGCAAAACAGCAGCCAGGATAAAAACTGTAGCCAAACCAAGTCAGAGCAGGATCCATCTCATCTGATGTGAGTCTGTAATCGGGGGATAGCGTGATGTCAATCGGCATGTTTTTCGTCATCTTCTTCGTTAATTTTTTATAAAACCGTAGCAATTCGTTCGCTTACGCTCACTCTTGCAGATGTTATTAATCGTGATATATATCTTTTAATAAAGAATATCCGCGCGAATGTATATGAGCGCTATTATTTAATGAGTATAGATAATGAATATAGTAAATGAGTATAGTTCGTCTATCGTTTGAGTAAGGGACGGGTTCACCTCATAAACCCCTGGATTCATTTTCAAATTCATTCGGTATCGGAAGTAGCACGTACAAGTTCGATAATTGCCCTCTTTCTTTACTCCTTCTTTCACTAAAGCGGGAGAACAATATTTAAACAAAAAATTAAAAGGTAATGGTCATAAAATACATAAAGCAAAATATGGAAAAAGAGTTGTTGATGTGTATGTTATAAAAACAAATTGGGCACATGAATCCAAAGTAAGTTATGCAACAAAAACAAAATTCATAAAAAAACAAATAGATAAAGATGTTTGGCTAAAGAGAGTTGACGGCGTTGAATGGCACTTTTTTAAAAGCGCTAAAACCGGTAAAATAGGAGCAAGTAAACCAATTCTAAATTATTTGAAAAAGAATAAAATACATAAATAACTTCCTAGGAGGTAAGTAAATGGATTATCCTTTGACAGCACCACCATTTAAAATGAAAGACTTTGAAGAGATGACAAAAAAAGAGGCAAATGAATTCTTTGATTGGTTCATTGAGGAAATCCCATCTCGAATTGAGGTTTTGAAGGAGCAAACAGAACATAAGATTAAGCTAGATTATTCCAAAGAATCTCTCATTGACTTGTTTACTTGGTACTTATCTCAAATTACAGTTTATGAGCTGTCTGAAGAAGAAATTCAAGCGAACCTAGACGATTTATGTCAATACCCTGATTTTGTTTACGAATCTGAAAAAGAACGTTTATTGAAAAATCCAGTAGAGCTGAAAAAAGAAAACTATACGTTAGCAATGGATATCGCTATATATTATGGAGAGGTCATTATAAAAAATTTTCCACAAATTCAATGGACATTCTTCACGAAACCTAAGTCACAGTCTGATCTAAATGAACCAATTCTTTGTTTTGAAGAAAAAGGAGAAGATAACTGGTTCGAAAGAAATCCGAGAAGCTTAATGAAAATTCTCATTCAAGAAATCAAAAGAAATGAGGCAACAAACACATCTTTGTACGAAACTTTTTTAATGGATGCTGAAGATATTCTTGGTGAAAATGAGTAGTTTGAAAGAGTGATCCCAAATTGGGGTTACTGTTTTTTGTTGTCTTTTAGAAGTATCTTACAAGAAAATAGAATACGATGGTTCATTCGCAATTTTAGACGCTTCAGCCGTTGTCTCCGTAAGTTCTGGCACGTTCCTCCCGCGTGGTCATTGTCGACTGGTCAATCGGCAAAATGACAATAATATTGGCGCCGTGACCGCCGTTAATCTTCCGTGTTGTTGCGATCTTTTTGATAATCGAGAGTGATGCGAGTTTGTTTACAACACGCCGAGCAGTTTTGACGGACTTTCCGATGAGCTTCGCTAGAGTGTCCGCTTTTAGATGCGCTGCTCCAGCGAACTTGACCGCATAACGAGCAATCGTTTTGAGTGTTAAGCGATCAGTGTCATTAAGTTCGTATGTATTGCGTTGATATTTTCGTAGACAGCCGTGTTGAGTTCAACCGTTGAGTCGAACGTTTGGTGTTCCGATAAATAATGCATATCGATTCCGCCTACCGTAATTCACGTTTAACGTAATTACAATTACACTAAACGAATTGCCATTTACGGTTTTCGTAATTTTTTCTTTATCGTATACTACGGTTATAAAAAGTCGAAAGGGGGGACACGAATACGTCTTCGTCTAAAAGAGTTGCTCGAGGAGCACGGATACGAACAGAAAGATATCGCAGAGGAATTACAGTTATCGATGCGAGCAGTAAGTGAATTATGCTCAGGTAAAACGAAGAGATACCCGAAGGAAACACTTGAGAAGATTATTGATAAATTTAATATCACTGATATGAATGAATTATTTGAAGTTCGAAAAGAGTAGAAGTTTTAAAAAAGGCCATGTTTTAAATAGATATGGAGGATATATGTAATGATAAGACATAATTTAAAGATAGAAAATATTCCAGCAATTTTGTGGGGGGACACATCAGATAAGTTATTTATAGTTGTGCATGGTAATATGTCAAATAAGGCAGATGAATCGATTATTGTATTTGCAGAAGAAGCAACAGCAGTAGGTTATCAAGTTCTTAGTTTTGATTTGCCTCAACATGGTGAACGTAAAGATGATACTTATCTTTGTAAAGTTCAAAACTGTGTTCAAGACCTTAATAAAATTATGACATATGCAAAATCGTTATCAAATAATATAAGCATTTTTGCTTGTAGCATGGGAGCATATTTCAGCCTATTAGAATATTGTCATGAGCCATTGAATCAGTGTTTGTTTCTCTCTCCTGTGGTAAATATGGAACGTATAATAAATAATATGATGACATGGTTTAACGTAAGTGAAAGTAGACTAAAAATAGAGAAAGAAATTTCCACACCTATTGGACAAACTCTCTATTGGGATTACTACTGTTATGTGAAAGAACATCCTATTATTGCTTGGAATAATCCGACTTCAATTCTCTATGGTTCAGGAGATAACCTGTGTGAGTTTGACATTGTATCTGAATTTGCTAAACGTTTTAAATGTGATTTGCAAGTAATAGAGAATGGAGAACATTATTTCCATACTCAGGAACAATTGCAATATCTCAGACAATGGCTAAAAAACCATATATACGTTAAATGATAATAGAAAATGGTTTAATAGAAAACAAATGGCTTTCCACTCCGTCGCTTACGCTCCTACGTGTCCACGGATATTATTAAGACCTTTATCGCGATACAATTATTTATACAATATTCATGCTTGCGTTTCTCGGGACGGAGTGAAACGTAGTTCCCGCTAGTCTTCGACTTCAGAAGACTAAGAAGTGATCACGGACTAAAAATCGCTGTATCCCTTGTGACTGTGAGCGCCAACCCTATTTTTTATTGTACGAAGAAAGTCGTGTTTTTTGCCGATTTGTACGAATAAGATCGCATTCATTCTCAATTATGTTTTCATAATTGAGAATATAGCGTTAATTCATCGATCCTTTTCTGACTTTTTACGTATTATTATTCATAAAAAACGTATATTTATTCATTGTTAGAACGAAGAAACAGACGCTAATTATTCGTCAGCGTCTTTAACTAAATCGATAAGCTCCCGGATATCAGTTATATTTAACGCGGTTGCAATCCGCCCAAGATGATCGAGTTGTACCCGTTCTCTATGGCCGCGATACATTTCGCTAATAGCAGACGGTCGTATTCCGGTTAGCTCCGCTAGTTCCTTCTGCGTCATATTTTTTCTATCTAGCAGCTCGGCTAGTTTTAACTTAACGATCATTGTCTGCACCTCCCTTCTATTATTATAACGTAAAAACGATATTTCTCCAAATAACCTATTGACGTTATAACGTATATACGGTATAATATAATTAACGAAAGGAGGTGAACGTAATTGATTGACATAGTCATGAAGCTTTCGGCAATCACCGCATCTCGGCTCGTTATTATCAAGATCTCCCTTGAACTACGAAAGATGCGAAAAGAAACCGAAAGCAAAGAGCGACGGCTTCCGACCAAGAAACACTGTCGCCGCACATAACCAAGAGGGGCACAAGCCCCTTGTCAATCAATTATAACACGAATGAAACGAATTCATACAACGGAAATTTTGTTAGTCGTCATCATGCTCGTCTGGATTGCGAATATGAACTTCGGCCGGCTGTCCGTTCTGGACTACGTCGGCCTCGGTACAACGCTTGTTTTAGGCGTACTTCTATTTTTAAAATCGAGGGGGAAACGATAATGAGGCTTTATATTAAACGTTTGTGGTCCGGTACACCAACGCTAACGCCGCAGCAGACAGAGCATATACTCGATATCTATGAGCGCCCGTTCACACCATTCGAAGACGGAGGGCGAGCATATCGGATCGGCTTTAATACGGCACTTACTTGTTTCGGCTATTTAATTGCGGATAAAGACACTGAATCTTAAACGAAATCAGACGTTTTTCAGCCGCCGATACCTAGTATATCGTAGCAGGATTCCGGCGGCTCCTACGCTTTAATTTCGTGTGAAAAATGAGGATCAACAAAATCAGATCGACAATGTACAGGTCGGCTAAAATTTAAATAATTCAGAGCAGTCCTCTATACAAGGGTATGGCGATGTCTCATCTGAATATAAATAGGATCAACAATAAAAGGCAGTTTTGTTTGAATCTTGACATTGATAACTGCTTGTTTTTATGCAAAAATTGGTTTTAATTGCACCACCAATGATATAATTGGAATTGGGAAAGCTTTAAGAAAGGAGAGGTTATTTTGAAGAAGATTATTGACAATAGAGGGGAAGAGCATGAGTGGAAGCTTATACTTGCAACAATTTGTTCTTTTATTACTTTTAAAAAAATCCCGAAACTGGAACGATATAAAAACAAATTAAAAGGTACATTTACACCTTATTAGAAAATGGAACTGTTCGAAATAATAACTCAACTGCTGATATTTCAGCGTTTGTTAAACGCAAAAAGGGTGTTCAATAGTCAAAAATTGACTTACTGGACAGTCCCGTTTTTTTTTATTTACAAATTAAATCTGAAATCATTTTCGGGCCACTTTTTCCATATCGAGAACAATAAGCACTTATCCCCTTATCTTTTAAAAAATTTGCTAATTCAGCTCTACCTAAGTTAAATAATGCTCTTATTGCAAGACCTATAAGAATTGCGGGAAGAGCATTAGGAGTGACTTCATACTCACCATCCGTAACAATAATCTCTTGTTTTACAGCCGCACTATCCATTTCAGTACTTGCACTAGATGTTATTGGGGACAGAACTAAAAGCATTACAATTAGCGCCAGCAAAAATTTGGTTATTCTAACCATCTAAATCCCTCCTTATTTTATGACACACTTAATATAATTCTTCCTTTTTTGACAAGTACCTTTTTTTGTGTAAATTTAGTGGTTATTTGGATTATAAATACACTCGATAAAGTTATTCCTAAACTTTGGTATTACCAAATTATTAATTTAATGTAAACGTAGTAAGAAAGGTACAATTGGAAAAAGGATTCCCCATCAAAAAAGCCCTTCTCATTAGAGTTGGGCTTCATTGATCATATGGCCGGTATTTTTTCCGACCGGCTTCTAATTCTTTTTTCTGTGCTTCCACATGCCTCAAGAGAAATAAAGCCACAGAACCGATCTTCTTTACAGGCTTCAGCTTATCGGAAGTCACTAAAGCACTTAAACGCTGCCTTGTGACTCCGAGTAATTCACAAACTTCAACCGAAGTCAAAACTTCTTCTTGAATAAACTTAATTTTTTCGTTTTCTGTCATGTCTCTTCTCGCTCCAAATCATAATTAAGCCTTTTAGTAATATGACGATTACAGCCAGATATAAAATGATGCTTGTGATCATACCAAAAGTTCCGGCTTTTTGTTTCGCCTTCGTCTTAGGCCCGTAAATATCATCCGCAGCTAGTCTATGCATAAGCTGGAACCGTCTAACCGCATCTTTTGTTTTAGGACCATAATAACCATCAATCCAGTTATTCTTCGCTCCTTTGTGCTGCCAGTGCTACTTGAATCTGCCGGACAGCTACCCCTTTTCGTCCCAATCACGACCTCTTCACGTTAAACAGTGCAAGCAACGTCTTATCCGGCACCTTCGCCTGTCGATAAAACACGTTAGGATTAAACGTAAATCTCTCCGGCTCACTACCGACCTTAATGCGTGCAACAACGAATTCTCTATCGAATTTCAACATTTTGTAAGTTGTTGAATGTTGCGGTTGTTTTATAGGCAGTTAGTGCTTTGTCTGCGGTTGAGATAGCTTTTCCGGCTTTATATGCACCATATACGCCCTTCGCTCCTTTAGCGGCACGCCCAGCCCACCCGACAACTGGAATAAATCCAGCTGCGGCGCGTTGCCCGGCTGTCAGCTTTTCACCTGTAACCGGATCAACGCCGTCCTTCGCTCTCTTATAATCATAATACCCACTGGCTTCCCCGACAAATGTTTTTGTTCCATCCAAGGCTTTTCGTTGATCGGCTCTTTCAATTAAAGTACTGGCTTCAAAGACTTTAGCTGAACTGTCTAACTCATTGTTTTTCTTTTTCTTGTCTGCCATCACATTAAAAAGCACTAATGAATGCAAGGAAAGCGATAAAGGAATTTAATTATTTAGAACCCACGCAAGCCAAACGCTCCAAGTGCCGATAAAGCATGGTTAAGACTTTGCTGTTTTTGTTCAGCAGAAACTTTATTCCCAAACACATCTCGGCTCGCCCAAGCGTATCTGGCGTTACTTCAATCGCAGCTGCCAGTTCCTTTTTATTAAACCATCGAATACGTTTCGGATTGTTCTCGAATGGATTCGCACACAAAGCGTTTGTTTCGTAATGGACGAACGGTAGCATTCGATAAATCAGACCGATGTCTGTCGCTTTGACTTCGCCGCGTAAACCTTTACTGAGTTCTGACTTCCCGCAGTATTTAAACACCCCAATCTGCATATCAGCTAGTGCGATCCAACTGTCTACAATCTCAGCCTGTCCTCTAAAAAACTACTTTGGCTTATTAGAAAGCCATTGCAATTAAATTATTAAATAGGAGGAAAATGTATGAAGAATAAAAAGAAAATTGTTTCAGTTGTTCTGAGCGCTACACTTCTTACTTCTTTCTTTGGAACATCAGGTGCATTAGCATCTGGGAAGACAATGCCAGATAGACCCGTTCCTGTAAAAACGGTTGTTCATAAGAAAATGCAATACCCCATTGTTGCTCAAACTCAAACTATTCCTGTGAGAAATGTACCTATAAAAACAATTGCTAATGTCAATGGGAAGTTCCAGACCCAAGGAGCGGTTTCATGGACTTATAGAATTGTGAAAAATGCTTTGAGACATGGTGGATGGCTTCTTTCTCAGGTATTAAGACCTTTATCTCCGAGAGTTGCCGCATGGGTTAGGAAAAATTCTGCGAAAATTGCTAAAATAATGGACAAGGGTGAGAAATGGTCTGAAAATCAATTTTATAGAGCATTCAGAGCAATGGGTGCTCCACCTGATATTGCAAGGGCGTTAGCAAAATTCATCATTTCATTACTTTAATAAGATTAAAATTTTAAGAGAGTGCTATTGAGTATTCTTCTCATGGCACTCTTTCTAGTGGAGGTTAAGCATGACTATCTTTACAGTTTTATCACTCTCTATATTGTTTTGTTTAGTTGTTGCGTGTCTAATTTTTATGATACTCATAAAGAAAGAAATTATAGACAATCCCCCCAATGCAATAGCTCCCATAATATTGATTTCACTCATAGGGTTTTGTCTATTTCTTGCTATATTTATACCAAGCTTCATTATTTATTTCGTATCACTAGGAGTCAACCGTTTTATAGGTGATTATGTTCTTTATAACACTCGATCTGAATTATACATATTTTCTTTGATAACAAGCATGTTAGCATTTGTTTATATGATCATTTTTATGTTCGTTGTTAAAGGTCTTTCAATCCTTCTAAAACTGTCTAAATGGTTGGAATATATATTAGAATTTATGTTTGCTTGGATTGCGGTATATGTCTCCATAAAATATGTAACAAATAGCGATTTTAGCAACGTGTCTATATTTCAAGAGGGAGAACTTCTTCTGTCCTTCTTTATTACATTTTTATTCTCAGGGTGTGATATTCTTTTTTCTAGTCTAGATGATATATCAAAAGAAAAGTCAGGATAGACACAGTCTTTAGACTGTGTCTTGTTAAAGAAGGAAGATCATTGATTAAGTGCTAGTTCTCCACTTCCTCGAACCAAAATCACCCTACTTGTAAATAATAAAACACCCAAAACAAGTTGGGTACCTCGGCTAATTAATCATTTAGTGAATCATCATCTAACCAAACAGAAACAATTCCATCATCTTCATCAGTTTCTGAATCCTCCTTAATAAACAAACTTTGAATAAAGTCATTAAATGTATTGGCTATTAAAAAGGTATCTTTAATTCCGTTTGTTAGTTTTAGTTTGAAATACCTTTTCATGTTCTTCTCCAGTTTTCTTTGTAAACCATATCGGATTATTTATAAATAAGTATAGAGAGTGTCACCTTGAAGATCTTTCGGAAATTCTGTCTAGCACCCAACTTGCTTTGAAGTATCGGTTAGAAAAATACGCTTTATATATGATTTAATCTTCTTCCCAATTGTCTATTGCTTCTTGAAAACTATCTTTCAAATATTCATTAAAACTATCAAATCTTTTAACTTCTTTTTTACTTGTATCATCCCACCTTATGACATTATGACCATCTTCAGTATCAAGACAGTAAACAAACTCATCCACATTTTCAATGACTAAGTATTTTTTAGGTAAACCAAATCTTCTAAACCGTTCTGTCTCATCTACTACGGAAGCATATCCATCCTTTTCCACGCCTAAAACATCAACTCCACAAATCCCACCAGACCCAAATGTTTTAACAAATTCCTTATACTCACAAGGGAATTTACACCTCAACTTCCTTTCAGATAAACTAATCTCTTCATTTGTCACATTTCCAAAAAAATCTCCTTTTTCTTCATATGCATTTATCATTTTTAAAATTTGATTATCCATGTAATTGCCACCTCAATCTAAATTTTTTGATCTCCAAATCCAATATTTTTTTCTAAAATTATTGTATTGTTTATCTAATATTTCATCGTTTCTAAAGCTGTCTCCATCTTCTATAAACCCATGTAAAATCTTTTTGTATTCATCGTGTGTAGTGGCTACAATTTCAACCATATTTCCCGATTCCTTTTGAATTAAATGATGAAGTTCAATTTGCGACTCTATTCCGTTTTTGTCAACTGCAAAAGGTGCCCGACCTTTTGCTTTAGGCGTTTTGGGCGTATAAGACCAATCTACATCGTTTTTCTGATAAACTGATGTTAGTCTAATAATTGGACACAGAGAATAGAGATTTTTATACTGAAACTAATAATTTTTAGGAGTGTCCAAAATGAACGGAAAAAGATACGATAAAGACTTTAAAATCTATGCTGTTAAGATGGTTGTGGAAGATGGAAGAAAGGTAGCTGAAGTTGCACGAGAGCTAGATTTAGTTCATCAAACTTTGCATAAGTGGGTGGATAAGTATAAGGAAGAGCAGGAGGATGCCTTTGTAGGAAGTGGGAATCTTAATCCCAAGGATCAAGCTAATTATGAAAAGGATAAACGTATTCGTGACTTGGAAGAGGAGGTTTCCATTTTAAAAAAGGCTATGGGCATCTTCGCAAAAAACCAGAAGTAATTTATGACTTCATCGAAAAACACCGACACGAGTTCCGTGTAGCGAAGATGTGCGAAGTATTAGGTGTTTGGAAAAGTGGTTATTATGACTGGAGGAATCGAGATAAGAGTGAGCAGAAAAAGCGTAGAGAAAAGCTAACAGCCGAAGTGAAGCGTGTTTATATGGAGTCCAAGAGAAGGTATGGTAGCCCTAAAATCACTGAACAATTAAAACAAGAGGGTTGGGATGTATCTCAAAAGACTGTTACTCGTATCATGAGCGAGAATGACTTGCGGTCTAAAACGGTGAAAAAGTACAAGGCGACGACAAATTCTAAGCATTCTTATCCTATTTATCCGAATGTATTGAAGCAAAACTTCCACGTAGACAAGCCTGGAGCTGTTTGGGTTGGTGATATAACCTATGTATGGACAAGAGAAGGTTGGTTGTATTTAGCTACGATCATGGACTTATTTTCAAGGAGAATCATCGGTTGGGAAATGAGTAGACGTATGACGAAGGAATTGACCATTACAGCTTTGAAACGGGCGATAAACCAGCAGCCACCACAGAAAGGGCTTATTCACCATTCCGATCGAGGTAGTCAATACGCAGCGTATGACTATCAAGCAGTTCTAAGAGACTATAAGATTACGACAAGTATGAGCAGAAAAGGTAACTGTTACGATAATGCGTGTATTGAATCTTTTCACAGTGTGATCAAGAAGGAGCTCATATTCCATCAGAAGTATCAAACACGAGCAGAAGCAAAAAGAAGCATATTTGCCTATATCATGACCTTTTACAACTACAAACGTATTCATTCATCTATTGGTTATTTATCACCGATAGCTTATGAGAAAAAGTATGCGCAAAAGTGAATGCAACTGATAGAGTAGAAGTTTAGTTACCTCTTAATAGAAGGAATGGGAGAATGCCGTTCCTTCTATTAAGAGGACAGCAAGCGAAGCGCGGTAGCCTTGACAATAATTTAATATTTTAAGTGTCCAATATCTTGACATAGGTCCAAATGTCTAAAGAGCAGAAGAAAACATTTGACGAAGTTTTACAAGAACAGGTAAAGATATATGGAGTGGAAGGTGAAGAGAAAGAGGTATTTGAACAAGGACTTATAGATTTTTTTGATAAGGACTCAGAAACTTACAATGATTTAAATGCTTCTCAGAAAAATTTAGAAGAAGCTGTTGAAGAGGAAGCTAACAAATCTGCATTTGGAAAGAGTATATTATCTTACTCTTTTGGTATGAAAAAAGCAAATGCATTTAATCTTAAAGGAAAAGTAAAAATCGGTGTTAAATTCGCTGGTGCACTATTGAACATTGCTATTGGTGTCGCTATAGGTGGTGGGGTTAGTGCAATCCAATCATTTATTATTAATAAAGGAAAGAAGGAAGCACAGAAAATATTTACCAAAACAGTGACGAGCCGTTTAAAAGCTTGGGGTGCTAAAAAGCTAGCATTTGTTATAGGCACTGCCGTACTTATTGCATTAGATTATTTAAATGTTGGTGGACAAATTGCTAAACAGATTGACAAGAGAGACAGAAAACCTAATAATGGTTGGATAGAAATCTATTAAAGGTGCTGGATCATGAAAAAACTTTTAAAGTTTATCACGATAATGACTATAGGACCGATTTTTCTTTATTATTATAATATGTTTATGCCTAAAAATTTTCTATATTTTGTTGTAGGCATTCCTATTGTTTTTCTAGGTTATGAATTGATTTCAAAGCTCTTTGATTTCAAAAAAGATAAAAGTGATGACCGATAATTTCTTAGAAATTCGATTGATTTTAAAAAGAATCACAACTAATTTTAAGGAGGCTGGGACATAACTAGCTTCAAATAGTGAGAAGGTGAATTTGAGCGTACTCAAATTCACCTTTCTCTATTCTTGCGTGCATATTTTTCTATTGTCTTCGTTGTTGGCAGCGAATTTTCTTAAATTCACTGCCATTAACGCGAGGCCCATTTCGGTTTCTACCTTCGATTTTCCTCGTACAGAAAATCGAGTAAAATGCAAACTAGCCTTCAAAAATCCAAAAACTGGTTCCATATCGATTTTGCGTTTTCGATAGATGGCTCTCGTTTTCTCTTCTGAAAGCTTCACTCTTACATATTCTTTTTGCTATTTCCATTTTTCATTTACCATTAGTTTTCGATTATTGCCCTTTCTTGCTTTTGTACATGATAAACGGAAGGGGCATCCCAAACAGTCTTCACACTCGTAGATTTTGAAATTCCGTTGGAAGCCTGTACGGTCACTGCGGCAGAATGATATTGAAATTCAAGACGTTTCTGATTTGGACAAGTATATGTATCTGTCTCCTCATCATACTGCCAGTTATCGGGATTAAATTTGTTTTGTTTATACTTTTTCTTTTGTTCCTTCAAATACATGTTATACGTAATAAGTGCTTCTCGATTTCTGTTCGCAAGGATATCATGAAAATTTTGTTCACTACCATAACCTGCATCTGCAACAAGGTGTTTCGGTAACTCGAAATAATGCTGTTCGATCTCATCTAGAAATGGAATTAACGTACGTGTATCTGTTGGGTTTGAAAATAAACTATAGGCAAGCGAGTATTGACCTTCCGTTGCGATTTGTACATTGTAACCAGCTTTCAATTGTCCATTTTGCATATAATCATCTTTCATTCTCATAAATGTTGCATCTGGATCTGTTTTTGAATAGCTATTACGTGTACCAAAGATTTCAAAGTCTTGTTGGTATTTCTGTTTTCGCAAAACTAAATCAGTCAGCTGTTTACGGACTTGTTTTGGGTACTTGCGTTCACTTCTTAAGACTTTTCGTTCTGTAGTGTCTGATGATGCTTCAATTTCTTGACCATACTTAGTTACGACATCATCCACTTTTTGAACCAATTGAGTGAGTTCTTCCAATGATAACTGTTCATCGTCTTCACGTTCAATTTTAGGTATGATGCAATGGCTGGATAAATATGCGAATGACTCAGACTCACTTAGCCATGATACTCGTCGAGATTACATTCAAGTTATGGAAACCCGTGTCCTTCCAAAGTATGGACACATGAAATTATTTGAAATTAAAACGATTCATATTCTCGATTACCTTAGTGACCTAAAAAAACCAGAAGGGGCCCGATTAGATGGAAAGTCTGGTTCCCTTTCAACATCTAGAATATCTAATTGTTATAAAGCCTTTAATAATGTATTGCAACGGGCAGTTGAATGGAAATTTATAAAAGAAAATCCAGCTGCCGCAGTTGTCCCTCCCAAAGTCAAAAGTAAAAAAACTGACGTTTATTCCAAAGATGAGATTGCTTATATATTTAAACGGCTAAATGATTATTCTTTTATATGGCAAGTCATGATCCCTCTTGCATTCGTCACAGGGGCTCGTGAAGGTGAATTAGCAGCTTTAGAGGAGAGACACATTAATTTAGAAAAACCGTCCATATATATTGAACAGGCTATTGTAGAAGTGAAAGGAAAAGGTGTTGTTATTGCCTCAACTAAAAATGAACGAACACGGCATATTTCAATACCAAAAGACGTAGCCACTTTACTTAAAAAATTAATTCACATCAGGAAACAAGAGAAATTTCAAGCAGGCTCACAGTGGGAATGGGGAGATCATTTATTTCTTTTCGGAAATGAAGTTGGCAAACCAATTCGCCCAGATTCAATTAGCCAGTGGTGGAGACGTTTCACTCAAAAAAAGAAAATTACGCATATTCGATTTCATTCTCTTAGACATAGCTCTGCTACTCATTTGATAAATGAAGGAGTACATGCAAAAGTAATCCAAGAAAGATTAGGGCATACAAAGATGGACACCACGATGTCGATATATGCTCATGTAATAGAAGAGGCTGACCAAAAATCAGCCAAACATTTTGACGATTTTTTCAAAAGCCAAACAGCGGGTGGAAACTCAAAAAATTAAATCCGCTCCCAATTCGCTCCCAAAACTCATATTTAAGCCAAAAAACGAACAGAATCTCAATAAAATATAAAAGCCCCAAACCCTTGTCTGTCAAGTGGTTTGAGGCTTTTATGCTTTACGTCCCAGGAGAGATTCGAACTCCCGACCGACGGCTTAGAAGGCCGTTGCTCTATCCAGCTGAGCTACTGGGACATGATGTTTATTTTTCAAATATCAGCGACAAGATTTATTATATGCGCTTTGGTCCATAAAGTCAATAAGTTTTTTCATTTTTTTAGGATGAGGAAGAAAAAAATTCTTCCTCATGAATTTGGTGACATTTCGTAATGGTTTGTTAAGCTTTCTATTTCATGTCCGTCTAAGTTATAAAAGCGGACTGTTGCTTGAGCATTGTCAATACTTAGTATAGCATAGGTTTTGTCTTTTCGCACTCGCGGCAGGCGGATACTGCCGGGATTGATCAGCAGTTTTCCGTCCATCAGCTCGCTACCTGCGATATGGGAATGGCCGAAACAGATGATATCGGCTCCTAGTTCATTAGCTCTGTAATAAACATTTAAAAGTGATTGCTTAATGCCATACAGATGTCCATGTGTAAAAAAGAGCTTTCTTGACCCGACTTGAATCATCATTTCATCTTTAAAATCTGCATAAAAATCGCAGTTCCCTTTTACTGTATGGTATGGAGCGAGTGCTGGGTGAGCTGGGTCAAGCTCTGAATCTCCACAATGGATTTTCATGTCTGTATCCTTTTCATGCCGTTTAGCGATCGTTTGTAATTCACCTTCTAGACCGTGGCTGTCACTCACAATCAGAACCTTCATTTTGGTTCCTCCTGATCCAATAATATAGATAGTTTTTCTAACGCATCTGCTCTATGGCTAATTTTATTTTTCTCCTCGTTTGAAAGCTGTGCCATTGTTTGATCTTTATCTTTGACAAGGAAGATCGGATCATAACCAAAACCGTTTGCTCCTTTTGGTGCTTCGGTGATATATCCTTCAACAACACCTTCAGTCGTTTTCGTTTTTTGACCCGGGACACTTAAGGCAAGCGCACATCTAAACCTTGCTGAACGGTCTTCTTTTATTGTCCCTTCAAGTTCCTTCAAGACTTTATTTAAGTTTGCAAGATCATTTTTTTCTTCACCTGCATAACGGGCAGAAAAAATCCCTGGACGACCGCCAAGATAATCAACTGACAGACCTGAATCATCAGCAATCACCATCTTGCCTGTCGCTTTTGAAATTTTTTCTGCTTTTATAATTGCATTTTCTTCAAAAGTCTGTCCGGTTTCTTCAATATTTTCTGTATAACCGATATCTGATAAAGATTTGACATCATAGCCCCTCGGTGTAAGGATTGCTTTAAATTCTTTAACTTTCCCTTCATTCTTTGTGGCAATGATCACTTCTTTCATTTTTCTATCAAACCTTTCTCACATTTTATTGTTGAATGTCAGCCACTAAATCTCCAAGAACTTCTTTTTGTTTTTCAATCAGCTCCATGATTCCTTTTTCAGCCAGAACTAAAAGCCCATTCAGTTCATTTTTTGAAAAAGTCGCTTCTTCCCCTGTTCCTTGAAGCTCGACAAAACGCCCTTCTCCAGTCATGACCACATTCATATCAACCTCTGCACTTGAATCTTCCTGATAATTCAAATCCAACATTAATCCTTGCTCTTGATCAATTCCAACTGAAGTTGCAGCTAGAAAATCCGTGATCGGCATCTGTTTTAATGTACCGTTTTTAACAAGCCTTCCAACAGCCAAAGTCATTGCGGTAAATGCACCAGTGATCGAAGCAGTTCTCGTTCCACCATCCGCCTGAATGACATCACAATCGATCCAAATCGTTCGCTCTCCTAGTTTTTCTAAATCTACTACTGCTCGTAAAGCTCGTCCAATTAGCCTTTGAATTTCCATCGTTCGACCAGAAATTTTTCCCTTTGACGATTCTCTAATTGTTCTCTGATTTGTTGCGCGAGGTAACATACTGTATTCTGCTGTAACCCAGCCCTTCCCTTCCCCTCGCAAAAAAGGCGGAACTCGATCTTCTATAGATGCATTGCATATCACTTTAGTTCCGCCAACTGTGATGAGTACCGATCCTTCGGGATGTGTGATAAAATCGAGCTCCATTGTTACAGGACGCAATTCGTTATCTTCTCTTCCATCATATCTCATAGTTAACCTCCGCTTATATGTACATCACTTTCAAACTGAATAAAGAAAGAGGCAGCACTAAACGCTTACCTCTTTTTTTATAGTATATCAAAAATTCCTTATTAAAAACTACCTGTGTTAACTTGACTCGGTCTTGAAACAGGCTTTGAAAGTTTTTCGCCTTTTTCATTTACAAGATCGTTCTTCCCATTTATCGTAACAGACACTTTTTTAATATCTGGTAACTCTGTTAATGTTAAAACAATACTGTTTAGCACCTCATCTGAGATCACTTTTTTCTCTCCATCTGCACTTCCGTAGATTGCCTTATTAAAGTCCAATGTTACATGCCCATCTTCAAGTGTCGGTTCGTTATTCAGTCTTACATTTTTTTGAAAATCAGACAGCAAACCGCTTTTTTTGCTTGGTCCATCTGTCAGTTCTTTAATTGCTGCTGTTACTTGATCAGGTTCTTCTGATCGTTTTGTCACAGGTACATAATACGGTCCTTCATCAGACTCAGCCAAATAATAAACAGTCACAGGGTGTGTAGCCGTCATATCAGCTACAGCAGACATTTCTAGATTAATACCGTCTTTCCGACTGAGATCTGCTGAAATCGGTGTACCATTGACCGGCATTTCTTTTAACTCATGGCCGTTCATACGAAGTTTTATTTTATCAATCGAATTAAATTGTGTTAGCGTCCATGTGATAGACTGCATAATTTTCTCTTCGTCTTCTGCCTTATAATTTTTAAATTCATTGGAGAAATCAGCAACTGCTGTCCCGTCTTCTTTGATGTCAACGTTTACTGTTGTGTCCGCCGGTAAAACCGCTCTAAATCCATTAGGAAGAATGTTTGAAACAGGTCCTCCATCAACGAGATATTCGAGTGCCTGTTTTGCCGTCCCTTCCTGTTTTGGAAGTGGAAGTGTCTGCGGTGTGACATAACCGTTTTTATCAATCAAGTAAAGTTCTCTCATCACTGTGTCATTCATTTTATCTTCACTGGTCTTTTTATCGTTTTGATTGTTTGGTTTTTCTTCTTTCCTTTCCAACTGTTGATCTTGATTCTTATCCTCTTTTACATATGTGATATCCTGCGGCGGATCGATTTCCTCCGAGGCTTTGTCTGACTGGAATAACCCGCACCCAGAAAGAAGTAGCGCGGAAGCCAAGACAGTAACCGCGATTCCTTTCATTCCTTTTTTCAGCATGCTTTCCCCTCCTAAGACAGTTTGTACTGCTATGTATACGAGCCTATTTATTGAATTAGACCCGTTTTTCTTAAATTCATTGGACTTAGGTTACTTGCCTTTAGGAGGTAAAGTAATAGCCGGTGAACCATTTCCATTATAATCTGGAACTTCACCAGGGATAAATAAATCACCTACTTTAATGTTTGATACGATAGACGTATCTTCAGTCAAAGAAGGAATCGCCACTTGAATTTCAACATTAATGCGCACAAATATTTCTAAATAAGTATTGTTAATCCCGGTACTCGTTAGTTTTGTCTTTAATTCTGGTTCAACACTTCCGAGAAGAGTCATGTTAATAGGCATTTTAGGACCAAGATTTGCAAATAAGGCATTTTGGGTTGCTGCACCTAAAGGAATATAATAAATAACGGATTTGTTATTTTTCGTTAAAGCATTCTTAGATCCTTTCATTTGGTTTGTTTTGACCCCAAGATTGTTTTGAATTCCTGTTGTCAATTCTGTTAGAAGTTTATTATAAATTGATGGATTGAAACTATAAGTCGGTTTATTTTTATCACCACTTTCATGTATAATGATTAACTTATTAATATCAATATCCTTTGCATGGTGATGGATCGCTTCATTAACAGCTTCTGTTGCTGTATCTTTCACTTCATGTTTAGCAACACTCATGATAATCGGTTCGATAATAGCAGACACCAGCCAAAGAGAGCAAAGATTTATGATTAAAAAAATAACACAGGTTGCTAAGAATAGATGTTTAGGAGAGACAGGTCCCCTATGCTTTAACTTTAACCTTGGCCGATACCTCTTTCGTAAAACCACTGCTCTCCCCCCTCTTACTTATCACTATGCGAGTCCTCTTTTAAGTTTGCCAGTTGTTTTAATTTACAAATCAACTTTCTAATAAGTAAGTCAGAAAAATTTAATGACAAACCAAAATATTGAAGGAAAGAAGAGAGTGTACTACCAGAGGGATTTCAACAAAACTGTGAAGTGCCATTAGAGTCGTTAAATGGATATTTTATCCAAAAAGTAATTAAAACTTTTCTAAAAGAGCGTATTCGGTTAAAGTCATATGAGATCGATAGTCAGAGTTTGCAAGTGAAATTTTAGTCTTGTGAAAAAATTATTTTGAAAAGCTTCTCATTGTCATGAGAGAATATCATTGCCAATTCCACTTCATCTAAAACAGCTCCCCACCTAAACAAAATATCTCCATCTTTACAAAGCTGAGATACTAAATTTTCTAAATCGAAGGTATTATTTTTGTTTTTGAAGGTTATTTCAAATAGCTGGCTTATTTTTTGTTCCTCCATTATATTTTCTTTTTCAGTAGCAAATATGAGGCTCCGGTTTGGGAACTGATCAATTATTTTTAAAACAATATCTAAATGTTCAATCTTAAATTGGGCCAAGCTAGAGTAAAATGATACTCCATCTAAATCAATTTCTACTTCAGGTCCTTTATTTAAGTAAGTTGTGTTCCATTTACAATCAATGAGCTTCCAAACCTTTTTATATTTTTCAATTCTAGAATTTTCATTTTCAATCTCTATATTGATAAAAAAATAAAAATTATACTTTTTTAAATCTATATCATGAAATATTTTACGAATGCCTGTAGTGCACTGTTTTAAAAAAGTTTCTTTAGCATGTTCATCTTCTAGCAATTGAGATGCATTCATACTAAAAACAGCAATTTTTTGAGTTTCTTTTATTTTTTCTTTCTTAAACCATTTAAAATAATTAAAAATATCTTTTTGTTTTTCATACCATATCCTCATAGGTTACCTCTCACTGTATAATGAATCATCATGATTTCATTAAAATGAACATCCTTAAATGAACTCTTCCATGATAACGGACAATCTTGTCAATATCAATCTCCTCTCAGTAACCAGAATGACTCCAAGATGTTATACTTTTTTCAAGGGCGGGAAACTATGTATTTGATTCGATTCTCTAATTTTTGGTGTGTAATTTTTAAAAAGGAGTGAATATAAAGTGGTTGTTGAATTAAATAAATATATTAATGAACGAATTAAAAAACTAACAGCTTGCAAATTAGAAACACTCAAATTATTAAAAGTTACGGTCAAAACAGAAGAAAAGTTAAATTTAGATGCGGAAAAAGATTTGCTGGACAAAAAGATGAAGTATTATATCGCAACTGGTGCATTGGCAGAGTTGGAAGAACTGAAGAGAGTATTAAACGGTTAGAAGTTTTCTGTTTGTAGATGAGGGGGTTAGCTTTAATTTTGGGCAACTTCTATAAGTTTTGGGATCAGATATGAGAAAAGGGCTGTCCAGCAAGTCGATTTTTGACTATGGATGCCCTGTTCACGTTTAACAAATGGTGATATATCAACAATCTTGAATTATTGCTCTTTTCGGACAGCTCCTTTTCATTTAGCGTTCACAAGCGTATTGATCATGATCGCGATCAAATTTAGACTGGTAGGCAGGATGAGAACGAGGTACACCATTTGGATATTTCTTTCTTAATTCAGTGCAATTTTTAAAAACTTGGGAGGCAACGCCTTTTTTAGGAGCACTCTGTTTTGGAGTTGGCTTAGACTTTTTAACTTTTTTAGATGCACCAACAACGCATCCTTTAAATCCTTTATTAGTCACATAACGAGAATTACGCCAGATTCCAATCTTTTTGTTTTTAGCAATACTCTCAACTTTTTTGTATTGTTTAACATATTTTGTATTTGGCGGATACACATAAGCTACTCTGGCAAGCCCAGCTTTCAGTAGATTTTCTTGAACGGACCTTCCGTCGACATATACATAGGCTAGCAATCTTCCATATTTGTCAGTACGACTTCCTTTATCGAATTCCAATTGAAGTTTACCTTTGCTGACTAGTTCTCTATTCTTTTTTGAAGCGTCTTTCCCATATGGCTGAACACATGTATTAGGCTTTTTTGTTTCTGGAGTATCAACCAATAAATAGCGAACTGTTTTTTCTTTACCCTTGTATTTAACTTTAATCGTATCTCCATCGACAGCATGAACAAGTGTGACAGAGACACGTTTTGCGCTATGATCTTTTCCTTGTTTTTTCTTTGTTTTAGTTACTTTTTGAGCTGCAAGAACTTTTTTCTCCCCTTGATCCTTAAAAGTACAACCTGCTATTGAAAAACTTAATATTAACGCAATGCTTGCCAAAATCCACTTCTTCAATTTAAACTCCTCCTATTCTTCAAACATATATATAATCGACTAAAAAAAACAAAATTTCAAGGGGAAAATACAATTTTACGAGAACCAAGCTATAATTGTGCATAAATGAAAATAATGAAAATCGGGAAATTTGCTCGCCTTCCGCGGGCGATCCGTGAACCTCCTTGCTCTTGCGGGGATCGCCTGGGTAGCTGTTTCCCGCAGAAGTCTCGTAATGCCTCTGATTCATGTTGATAAAGGACTTTTTAGACTGTTTTTATAATTGTTGTCGAAATACCTTATCATTACATAACACTAAAATTTTGCACAACAAAAAACCTACCGATTTTCAGGTATCGTAGTTCTAAACCAGTTACGAATAGGTTGATGCTGTTTCTTAGTTATAGGTTATATTGTATGAAATAAGGTGAAAAGCCACTTTCAAGAATTTATTCATACAAGCGATAGACGCAACTAATAATCGACTAAGTAATTGCCATCTAAACCCGCTAAGTCATCTCGGTTTGAATCATATCATGAAGTTGTTTATGATTTCCCTTATAGAGTTTGATGAGAACTTCATGATTTGAGAAAGGATCTTAAACGATCAAAAAGCGTTACAAATGAGATTCCAACAAATCAACGAAAGAAACCAGTTCCTCATCCCTGATTGATCCTGTAAAAGACATTTTTACTCAGTGGCAATCAGATGATTAAGCCGCTCGGCTCAGACGGGAAGTTCGTCTTTCTAAACCTCAATTTATCTCAGTAAAGTGTGCGACCTTCTATCATGGCCTATTCAAACCAACATTCATATCGTAAACGAGAAAAACTGATACACTAAAACGTCGAAGAAAAAAGCTTACGGACTCTATGTACATAGATAAAGTTAAGGAAATAGGGATTATAGATTTCGGTAAAAATGATGAACCAGATCAATTGAACAGAAAAAAAGATAAGAGGGAAAACCCCCTTATCAATCACAATGTTCATAACGTCCGTACCAGTCTCCATTCCAGAACTCAATACCTTTTAAGTACCATGTTTTTCCGTTATGATTATACGTACTGGGGATTTCATTTCTTGAAGAATACGGTCCTACTTTAAGCTTCACATGCTGTTGACTTTATTGTATCAGATTGAATGTTTGAACTAGCAGCAGAAGTAGAAAATGTAGGAAACTTTTTCAATTTCATTTTCAACACCCTTATTTAGATTTAATATACTTACTTGAATTCTCAATTTCAAAATAACCCTTGTTAATATTTAAATAAGCAAACCGTCTTGAACCTACAACCATTACGCGGTTTGTGTTTGGTGTCTGTTTTTTAATTAATCAAAGTTTTATTTAAATAGAAAGAATACCTGATAAAAATAAGTGCGATTGCTACGAATAATCCAGCAATCCAACTCAAATTTAATATATTAATATATTGAATAATGATTCCACCTAACGCAGATCCCAACATCATTCCAACATTCATTAATGCAGTATTAAAACTTAGTACCGTTTCAGACGATTGCGGTTTTAATGAAATTAAATAAAATTGCTTTGCTGGTGTTGTTGTCCAAGTCGCTGCTCCCCAAAATGCCAGTGTGATAAATACCCCTTCTGTTGAGTACTGTGTAAATGTTAGTACAAACAAAGAAATGATATGAATACATAAACTAAGTGATATCGTTCGATTTGGTCCCCACTTGTCTACTGCATATCCCCCAAAACGTGAACCAATAAAAGCAAAAGTGCCTAAAACAAATAAAGCAATACTCGTCATCTCTATGGAAAAACCGGCAGCGTTACTTAACAACGGGGAGATATAAGCAAATACCATCGTGTAACCTAATATCCAAAAAATTGTAGTTGTTAATCCAGTAATAACTCTACTATCTTTGATCATTTGAAGCTGTTGCTTAAACGGCAGGGGCTGATTTCCTTTAATACAAGGTAATATTTTATAAAGTGTTACTAAAAGAGGACCCGTACTGAGAGCAATGATAAGAAAAATGTAATGCCAATCTAAATAACCGGCTAAAAATGTCCCGATCGGCACTCCAAGTACTAATGAGACAGTAAACCCAGTAATAACGGTTGCCATGGCACTGCCTTTTTTTTCTGGGGTTGCAATTCGAGCAGCGTAATTGGTTGCAACTACAATATATAATCCTCCACTCATCGCCATGATGACCCTAGATAACATGAGAAGTACAAGATTGCAACTAAAAAATGCAATCAGGTTACCGACAATAAATGAAAAGATTGCATATAAAAGTACTTTTTTACGATCAAACTTAGAAGTTAACATAACCAATACTAATGCCCCTATAGCATAAGATAAAGAATAAATTGTGATTAACTGACCAGCGATTGAAATAGAAACATCTAAATCAACAGAAATCAGTTCCAAAATTCCCGAAACAACAAACTCTGCTGTTCCTGTCACAAAAGCTCCTACAGCTAAAAGTATGATGGTTAGCTGATTTATATTGCTTTTCATTTTGTACAGCTCCTTCATAATTGAAATGTTGTTATTATTTTAAGTCTCGTGTTAACATAAGTAAAATTGATATTTTTAATGAAAGGTATGAGTAATTACTCATGAGTATTGTTCGATTCGAAATCATTGCAAAAGTAGTAGAGTTAGGAAGCTTTACAGAAACTGCCGAAAAGTTAAATATGACGCAATCAGCAGTGAGTCATGCTGTTGCCAGTCTAGAATCCGAATGGGGTGTTTCCCTATTAATTCGTGATCGTAAAAAAGGGATAAAGCTTACTGAGATTGGGCAAAAAATCCTTCCGCATATAAGAGAAGTATTGAAAAGAATTGAAATAATCAACCAAGAAATTGGGTTAGCGACAAACTTAGAAACCGGGATTATTCGAGTTGGCACTTTTGCGAGCGCTTCTTCCTGCTTATTGCCTAGATTGCTTGCAAAATTTCAGAAAAAACATCCTAAAATAGAATTTAAGTTTTATGAAGGGACATATGAAGAGATTACAGAATGGTTACAATCTGGAATAATAGATATTGGTTTTGTGGTAAAAGGAAAATCAAATCCATATTTTGAGCTTGTTCCTCTCATAAAAGACAACATGGTGGTAGCTTTTCATCCAGAACACAGATTTCGCTCAACAGACATGGTGAACATGGATGATTTAATAGAAGAGCCATTTATTATGCCAACAGGGATGTACCAATCATATGTAGAAGAAATATTCGAGGAAGCGCATATTAAGCCATCTACTCGCTTTGAAGTACACGATTGTACAACAATCGCTAATATGGTGCAAGAAGGGCTTGGCATTACCATCGGACCAGAATTATTTTTAAAGACTCAACAAAATATAAAGGTCAGTAAACTAAATATTAAAAACTGCCGTGAAGTCTCACTTGCCTGTCATTCTATTGCAAATGCCTCCCCTGCTGTAAAGGAATTTCTTATTGTTGCAAAAGAAGTTTTTGACTAAGGATCAAAATAAAACTGATTAACCATGGATTGCTAAAATACTTATCTGTTTCCATTTGTAGGCAGAAAACCAAATTAATTGATTTAAGTTACTGGAACAGGAAAGCGAAATTTAATAATTGTATAGATGAATTTTTAGCGACCAGATATCAATTCAACTATCCAACAGCTTGATAGTCAATGCAGTTTTGTAAATGACACTCTACATAGTAGCAGATTCAGGTGTCAATATAGAAGTGGGTGATTGGTACTATATATGTGATAATATGAAAAAAGATAGCAGATCACTTCGTTAAGACGCTATACAAATAAGAGTTTGCCGTTTATCGACAAACTCTTATTATTTCACAAACGTTTCTTGAAGAGAAATACTTTCTACATTTTTCACTTCATAACCAAGCCAATCGTTTGCTATTTTTTTAAATCGATCGCGATCTCCAGTAGTAAAAAATTGGTGTTCACTACAAAATGGGGATTGATTTAATAAACCCTTGTAAGACAAAATCGTACTGACCTCTCTAGCAGTCTCATCTCCAGATGAAATGATATTAACGCGTTCACCCATATAGCGCTGAATCGGATCTTTTAAAATCGGGTAATGCGTACATCCAAGAATCAGTGTATCAATTGAAGAATCTCTGAGTGGATACAATGAAGATCTGACAATCTCATCAGCTGTTTCATCTAAAAATTTTCCACTTTCGACAAACGGCACAAACATTGGACAAGCTAGATTTTCGACAGTTAGATTGCCATTTAGTGACAACAGTGCCGCTTCATATGCTCCACTTTTTATTGTATTTTCTGTTCCTATAACACCGATCCGCTGGTTTTCTGTTACTTTTATCGCTGTTCTGGCACCTGGTTGAATCACGCCGACAACAGGAATATGAACTTCGGAAGTGATTTTTTCTAAAGCTATAGCAGTTGCAGTATTACAAGCAATCACAAGCATTTTAATATGGTAATGCTTTAATAAGTAATGGGTTAGTTCCCTTGTATATTGGAGCACTTCCTCTTTTGGACGCGGTCCATAAGGACATCGTTTCGTGTCTCCGATGTAAATAATATGTTCTTTTGGCAGCTGTCTCATTATTTCTTTTGCAACAGTTAAGCCGCCAACTCCTGAATCAATAACTCCTATCGGTTGATCCAACAAAATCGCCTCATTTTCTATTCATTTCCTGCTGAAGTTTGATTAACATTTTTTCAAAAAGCATGATTTCTTCCTCAGAAAAAGTTGTTAGCATGTTTTCCAAATAATCTTGCCGTTTTTGAATCACCTCTTGAATAATCCGTTCGCCTTCTGACAAAAGGTGAATCCGGACGACCCGTCTGTCAGTCGGATCTTTCACCCGCTCAACAAGGTTATTTTTCTCCATACGGTCAATTAAATCTGTTGTAGTACTGCATGCTAAATACATTTTCTGAGATAATTCACCAATTGTCATATCGCCGTATTCATAAAGCCATTGCAAACCGACGAACTGAGGTGGGGTAATTGTATATTGGGTAAGAATTTCTCTTCCTTTTTGTTTAATAATACCCGAAATGTGTCGAAGTGATTTTTCAATATCTGCAATGTGGTTCAAAGAAGCTTTCGAATTCATTTTCACTACCTCGCTCAACCTCGTTGTTTTCAAAACACTTTAGTCTATTTTCCTTCTTTTCCACAGAAATTGCAAGACTTCAACTTGAATATACACGTTCATTTCATAAAATAAATAACCGGTTCCCTTCTTTTCAAAGAAGGAATACCGGTACAATTTAGAGCTCTAGCTCACCCATTCGAAGAAGCTCAACAACAGCTTGCGAACGGCCTTTCACACCCAATTTTTGCATAGCATTCCGTATGCATACCTGTGGCAAACCGAAGGATGAACAAGCTCATTTGAAGTTGTAGAAAAAGTCAACTGTTCCATCTTTATGTATAACCAATTTATCAATTAAAACTGTAAATACATTGTATAAGTCCTGCTCCGTATTTTTCAGCTGTTCAAATGCATGTTGTATATTTGAAATATCAATGCTCTTCTCTTCTTCTCGTTCAAGCAGAAATAGATCATCATTCAATTTTTGAATTTGGTCTTCAAGTTCTTTCCGCTTTAATTGGAATTCCTCTTTAGATATGAGCGCATCTTCAAGATATAATTCAATTAAACGCTTTTTCTTCTCTTCAGCATTTTGAATTTCATATGTCATCAGCTTAATCTTTCTCTTTTTACGCTCTCCAAAATCATTTTTAAAATTTAATTTGAATGTTTTCCCTTTGGCATTCAGTTTTTTGATGACCATGGCACGAAAATCCTTATATTGTATCGGTGCATGGTTGATACAGAGATCTTTCCCTCCGCGGCGGTATGCGCTACATTTCAAATAGTTAAATTCTGATTTTTCACCATTCTGCTTGTATTTATATGAAGGAAGAACAACCATCTTAGACCCGCATTCTCCACAGACCATTTTCCCTCGAAGCTCATTCCGAGGAGAAAAACTTCTTTTAGCTAATCGCCGTTTTCGATTATTAGCCTTTTCAAACTCTTCTTCTGATATAATTTTTGGACACCATTCTTTATAAATGGTCCATTTTTCTTTAGGATTCCTCATGAATTTTTTCCGTCCGCCACTTTTAACCGTTGTATATCGATTTGCAACGAAAACCCCGCAGTAAATCGGATTTTTTAAAATACGTTGAACAGTGGTCAATTGCCATTTATCAGATATTTGCGGCTTCACGATGTTACCAAGGCCCAACTCTTCATTTAATTTATATACAATTCTCTTATGTCCGTAGCCATGATGATTGTAAAGAGAAAAAATAAGACGTATAACATCTGCTTCTTCTTCATCGATGACAAGATGTTTACCTTCTTTTTTAAAACCAAAAGGAATCCTTCCCGAATGTTCTCCCCTTCTGGCCTTTGCTGCTAGGGACGCACTGGCTGCAACTGATACAGTTTGTGGATATTGAGCTGCAAACATTGAAAACATTTCAAATTTCCATGAATTCTTTCCTTCTGTTAAACTATCATATCCTTCTTCAAGTGTTACCACTCTTACACCATGAGCAAGAAGAACTTCACGTATTTCTAGGGCATCTTTCAAATCACGAGCCAAACGGCTAACAGACTTAAATATCACCATTTTTAACTTGTGATTTTTGGCTTTCTCTAAAATGAGCTGCATCGCTTTTCGATCAAGTAACACAGTTCCACTTATCCCGTCATCTAGCTGAATCGCTTCATCTTTCCATTCATAATTGTTTTGTTCAATCCAGTGGTGACAAATATCAATCTGGTTTTCTTTCGATGAAATTTGCTCATCTTTATCTGTAGATACACGTACATAAACAGCGTAAGGATAGTCATCAAATTTAATAAGCTCCTGTGTGTCTTTCTCTTCGAAGATCATACGCTCGCCCCTTTTAGCAAATGGTACATGATAAGGAAATTATATCATAATAGGTGGTGGATTCCCAGCCAAAAGACAAACAAGCGTTCTTGTTTACTTTAGGGTATGACACGCCTTTATTCCTAGATAGAAACTATGTCTTGTGACATTAAAGACTGCACCATCAGGAAACAGAAAAAGCAGATCTTTTAAAGACCTGCTTTTTGGTAACTAATTAGTTAATATCATTTTGAATCATTTTTTTCTGATTTGTCTAAGAAAAAAGAAAACCACATTATACTTATCAACCCAGCTATTCCGAGAATTCCAGCCACTATATAAGCCCACATTGGTATGTCCACTGCTTTTCCTCCCTAATGGATAACAAAGTAGATATGTAACTAACGCTAGAATGAAAGCTTACGAAGTTCTGTTGATCACGAGGAATGATATGGTAAAATATTCTTTGTATATAAAGTTCGGCTCCCTCAAGGGTGGTCTGGCTCACTCCCTATGAAAGGGGGTGAAGCTCATGATGTCGACCTTTCAAAGTATATCTTTGATGTTATTGTTCGGGATGTTTATCCTGGCATTGTTGACATACATTAAAAAGAAGTAGACCTCCCCTTGAGCCGCCATACTTTTAGGGAGGTCAGAAAGTTTTCTTGATCTGGAGCCAGCCCCTTTTGGGCCAGCTTTGTATACACTGACTCGACTGCTACCAACAGCCGGGTCTTTTTTAGTTTATGCAATTTCTTTAGAATTTATCCTTACCTTTATAATAAGTCAAGAAACAATTTTTTGCAATGAGATAGCGCCAAAACCAGCTTTTCAAGTTAGTGATCCCCCCTCTCTTCTCGTCAGGGTGTCTGCAAAGGTCTTTAGAACTGTTATCTTAAGGTTAACTTTGAATCCAAGAAGACACCCACTAATAACTGAGTCTATTTAACTATTTAAAAGCAGAACATTAGTTCTTTTTTTGACCAAAAAGAGCCTTACGGTCTATTTCAGTTAGATTGTTTTTATTCTATTATTGAGAGTGCGGGAAAATGCAGGGATAAAACTGCAATTCATCCTTTTTAGTATTGAGGTGAAACAAATGAGTAATAAAAGTACAGTAGATAACTTTCACAGTAAGCTTACCCAGCTGAATAATGATATTGATGAACAAATTAGAAAATTAAGAGCAGCAAAAAAAAAAATTCAGCAAGAACATGAAGAAGGTATTGTCGAAATTAGGCAGATTTTGAACCCACATCTTGATGAGCACTGGACTGGAGAGTTCGGTAGGAGCTTTGATAAAGAGCGAGATGAAGCCCATACATCAATGCATGATATCGTAAATGAAGAGTACTTAGAGTATATAGAAGATATCGAGAGTGAAATTTTCAAATTGCAACTAACGAAAGGACATCTTGCAAAAGCAGCAATAGATATACGTGGGGCAGAATATTTATTAGGACTAGGAGAAAAAGCAGTTGATGAGCTGAACAATAAAATAAGCTCAATTAAAAATAAATGGAGTGAGTGGTTTTCATGACAACTATTAAACTGAGACATGACATTGTCAACAAAAGTCTGAATAATGTAATGCGAGAATTAGATACCTTGGAGTTGGCAAAGCTAGGCTTTTTGGGCAAAAATAAATCATCCTTCACGACAAAGTACCACAGCCGAGAGAAAGCCATCCATAAAATGATTGGCGAATACAAAAAAGCGGTTGAAAAGAATGTCAAGGATGTGAAAGGCAATGTCGATTTATTGAAAGAACAGGACAAGGCGATTGCCAGAAAATAAATTGGGGAAAGGGAAATTCGATGGCCAAAGATAAAAAAAATAAAAATAAAGATAAAGCTAACGAGTTGGACAGTTCCGCTAAAGTCTTTGAGGCAAGCACTGTAATTGAAACAGCCGATGTACGAAAAAAGCAATATGGTGTTCTTGAAGATCAGCTGAAGAATCTAAAAATAGCTTTTCTCGAAGTGGTCAATTTAGGTGATAGCTTCACAGGAAAAGGCGCAAACAATATTAAAGACTTCTTTAGTGCGCAGGCTGAGGTTGTTGACAGTTGGTTAATTCTCGTAAAATCACAGATTGCTTTTTTTAACGGAATTGAGAGTATAATTGAAAAACATAAACTATCTGATTCATACATAGAAATGTCTTTTTTAAATTCAGAGCTGAACAATGCAAACACAAAATCGCTCGAAATTGTCGCGAATCTGCACAATAATATGGCTAAGATTATATCCGATGTAAAGGATAACGTTGACCTACGCTTGTGGACACCAGATGATTTCTCAAACAAAATGGCAACAGCGCAAGTCACGCGATTAAATGCTATGAATGCTGTAGATGAGCTTGATAAATCTCTGATATCTGAATATACTCTTTTAGAAATGGAAGACATCAGTATACTCGAAAAATATACAGCATTGATTCAATCAACAAGTAATGGAAAAAGTGCCTCTCCCATGTATTTTGATAAGAAAGCTTTTCACAATAATAAGTTTTATAAAAATTCACGAGAAATTGATAAGCAGGGAACTGAATATATCAAAGCAAAGAAACAGATAGAAGAAGCAGAAAAACAACAGGAACAAAGAATAAAAGAGCTAAAGGAAAAACTTGATGATATCCTAATTAGTGATGATGAATATCTGAAGATTGCAGAAGAGATTGGAACTGAGAATCTTACAAAAGAGCAAAACCAACGCTATGCTTCACTTAAATTCAAAAAAATGGAGCAAGAGAAGACCCTCGATGGGCGCATCCAAAGAGGCATCGAGCAAGGTACGAAAGAAGTATTCCTCGATACAGCGAAAGGAATTCGCGATACTATAGAACATCCAATAGAGACGTTAGAGGGCATTTTCTACACAATTCAACATCCTAAAGAAACGTTAGAAGCTGTGGGGCACGAGATTAAAGAATCCTTCGTGAGAGACGTCATCAATGGTGATGCAGAAAGCAGGGCAAAATGGTTTACCTATGGTGTTGGAACAGTCGCGTTATCCGCTGCCGGAACAAAAGGAGCTGACAAAGTAGGTAAGTTAGCACAGGCTGGAAAGCTTGGCAAGACTGCATCTAAATTATATAAAGTCTCTAAAAAAATAGAACACAAGTCGCTTAAAGTTCAGAAAAAAGCTCTTGAAAAAAGTGTAAAATACTTCGAGAAATCTAAGCAAAAATTTGCTGCAAAATTAAAAGGGCTACAATTAAAAAAACCACTTGAATCAAAATTGCAGTTTGCGGGAATTTCTGTGACAGATGCTGCTGATGAAGGTAACCTCTCTCATAAAATGTCGAATTCTAAGTCAGACCATTCGTCACAAAAAATTGAGAAGAATAAAGAAGCAACCAAAAGCACTGGAAAAGTTACCGAAAAACACGAAGACAAGAATGTTCAAAAAGGCAAGCACGGTGACGGAGATCCCAAAACTCCGCATCAATCAAAATCAAAACCACATGAGTCAGTTCACAAGGTGGAAAAGCCTCACGAATCTAATAAAGATGCTGGAACCGTTTCTGGGAAGCATCCTCATGAGTCTTCTAAGCCGAAGAAGCATGAGCCAGGGGGAGATGCTGACAATGGAAGTAAGGGTACGGGTGATGCAGGGACACCTCCTCGATATGGTGAAAGAAAAATATCAGATGAAGAGCGTGAATTTTATAGGAGATTAACTCCAGATGATAAAGCAAGAGATAAGGTAAATGAAGGTCTAGATGAATCAGCATTACCAATACCAGATCCTGTTCTTCCTGGAAAAGAAATGACGAAACGGTTTGAGCCTGATCATATTGTAGCTTATGATAAAATAATCCATATGGATGGCTTTGATACGCTGACAGATAAACAAAAGCGCGAGGTTATAAATAATTTAGACAACTTTGAAGGTCTAAGCAGAGCTGCTAATGGTTCAAAGCAAGATAAGACTTACGAAGAATGGACTCACTATAAAAAAGGTAAGCCTGGAGAAATTGAAGTCAATCCTGAGTTTAGAAAGAGAATGATTAAAAAAGAAAAAGAGATGGAACGAATATTACAAAAGCAAATCGATGATTTTAATAAACAAAACTTAGATAAAGGAGATGGTTAAATGGAACAAAAGATTGATTATCTAAGAAAATTTAACAAAAGTGCTCGCATAATTTCAAAGGATGAAGTTGATGACATTGCAGACTTAATTCCTAATTCTTGGCTTGGACTTTTTAAGGAGGATAATGTAAATAATAGAATTAATATGCTATTGGGAATCTGGAGAAAGTATGTAGAAAAAGAATTAAGCACTACAATAAACTATTTGACTAATAATCTTGAAAATATTGAATTGCTTGAGATTGAGGGGCGACGTTTTACAAGATATTCAATTTTATATACCATAAAAAAACCAAATAGTGGTGTAACATATTATGAAGGACGAAATCCACAAGAGGATTTTTATAATGATGAATTAGAAAAGAACTGGTTTAAATTTCCTGAATCAATCAGGAAATTCTATGAAAATGTGCACAATGGATTCTACTATTATGCCAGTGTCTCTATGGGGTTAGAACCTTTGGAATCAGTGACATTTTTAGGAGATGATGATTTTGATTGGAGTATTATCGATGATTTGAAAGAGCCAATGCAAATTGATTTAAACACCTCCTTTGGTTTTTTTAGTAATGGGATGGGTTCTTATATTGCGCTGGATTATAAGAACTGTAATAATGAAAATGCCACTTTTTGGTCGGCAAAAACACAGCCTAGATATAATATAAATTTTTGGGATCATGTAGATGAATGGATTGTGATTGGTTTTGAGTAGAAGTAACTATTAAAAGATGACTGCAAAATAGAAGATTTAGATAGAGAAAAAAAGAGAGGCTTTGTAGAGAAAAAACTCTGCAAGGCTTATTCTTACTACGGATGGAATACGGCATGGGCAAAAATAGATGGGGCAGCAATCGTTGACGAGGATATTAAGGAGCTCAAGTTGATTTAGGATTATAATAAAAGGATATAATAATGGTGGTTGACCTTATAATACTAGCTACTTGTTAAAAAGGTAAAAAAGGAGTGATTCACTAAGTAGGCCATTGATGATAAAATTTATTAGAATATGTGGGTTTATTTAGGAATTAAGTTTGTTTCAAGAAGATAAGGATGAATTTTCAGCTAGATTATCGCTTAGTGGTATAGAAGGCATCCAGCTAGATTCTATAACTCGTGATGGTAAGCAGGAATACTAGCTTGGTTGCAGTGACAATTAAATATAAACTACTACACTTTCTACTTGATTTAAATTTACACATGAAATAAGAAAACAAACTTGATCATAAGAAAATGAATGAATCCAATAAATAAAAGGAAAAATTTTATGTTACGTTAGACATTGAATAATTCTAAAGTGAAATTTAACTCATGATGGTAGTACCATCAAGGAGTTGTATAACAATATAAGGAACCCTCTTCACAGAGGGTCTTTTTCATGCAAACAACCTTGTCCAAGTAGCTCTCCCAGCAATCCCATCGACAGACAGACCGTTCGCCTTTTGAAAAGCTCTCACAGCCTTCTCAAGTCCATGACCAAAAATAGAATCAAGACCATTCACATCATATCCCTTACAGATTAGCAATGCTTGAAGTATCCAAGTGATATTTCCTTTCGCTCCCTTACGGACATTTACGACAGCCACACGAGTTTTCGGTCCCCACTCCCCATCTACGACAAGGCCTGCATGAAATTGCTTATTTAATTCGGTCTGGAAGCCCTTAAGCAAAGCTTTATATGTTTCAGGCCCTTGATAACCGTCTACCTTAATATTTAACTTATAGCGTTTATTTAACGTACTCTGAATCGTTCTAACAATCGCACGACCGCCACTGGAAGATGACTTCTTTGAAGACTGCTTCTTAGTTGATGTAGGAATGGCAGGTGTTTTATTGTTTACTTTTGATACGAGAACCGGACGTTTACCAGCTTGTAATTGCCTTAAAGTTAAACCGCCCGTCATCTCTAAATGTGGGTAATCTTTAAAGCTGTTCCAATCCCCTCCCCATGCAAATCCTAAAGCCTTTGCGATTTGAGCAACTCTTTTCCATTTTTCATCGACAGTCCAAATCGCTGTTTTGCCATCTGAGGATAATAAAACATAATCGACTGCTAAACCATAATTATGATTGGATTGTCCGGCTTTAGCTTTAGTCACAATCTTCCCTGATGCAGTACGTCCTTTTGCATACAGCTTATTTTGTTCCGCAAAAGAACGATAGCCAGACGTCATCTGTACATAAATGTTCTCTTTATATGCCCTTTTGATGACTTCGATTGCTGTTTCTTTCACTACCGGATGGATTCCAGATCCCATATTCCGAACAGAACGGTCAATCAATGCTTCTAGTGATACTGCCATTGTAAAACACCTCTATTTTTTATTTTCAACCATTAAAAGAGGCTGCCAACCGGCAGCCCTCTCATTTTGTTAATCCGTTTTGTTTTAACACTTCTTTTTGTTTCTTCCCTTTCTCAGTCACATAGTTGTTTTTATACCAAGCGACAACTGCCGTAACGATCGTAAACACTGTAGAACCGACCAAATACAAAGCATCCGCCACCGTGTTCACTTGATCTTCACTAATTGGCAAAGCGCCCTTTCCGAACATCATCAAAGTCTGGTTTACCAGTGCAATAAAAAGAAGCACCGTCCGAATGACTGTGCCTTTGTCAACGTTTTTCATATTGTTTTCCTCCTTCTTATTTCTGCAAGAGATTATAAAATAATGCAATCGTTCCACCGATCACACCAGTGCTGATTGCTGTAATGATTCCGCCCGTAATGCTGCGCTTAATCCAAGTGGTGTTTTCTTCAATTTTGTTCAGCTTTTCATTGATAGATATAATCTGTTGATCGTGTCGGTCCGTCGTCCTCTCCAGAGTGCTGACACGTTGCTCCAGTGCTTTATGATTACCTTTCATCTCTGTCATCTCTTTTTGAAAAACATCTATTTCATTTGTTTGTGACATCCCCTAACCTCCGTTCTACACTGCTTTCACCCCTTTCGAGGTAAAATAAAAAAGCCGCCTATTTCGCCGCTTTATGGTGAATTATGTTTTATTTTTGCCTTTCGAGCCGTTGACATCCTCCATGTTCACCTCATCATGAGTCTGTGAATGGCCTACGCGCTCTTCTTGAAGCTCCTTTTTCAACTTTTCGACTTCCTGCTCTAAGTTCTGCCGCTTTTGCTTTTCTCGCATGTAAAAAGCCTTGACCTCTGCTAAATCATTATGTGCTTGATCTAAAGTCTCTTTGTATGCGGCAGATTTCAAAACTGTCAGCTCATACTGTTCCTCTAACTGTTCATATGACGGCATGTTTGTCATTTTAATTTCCTCCGTATTCTTCGTCCGGGAAGGCATCCCCGCGTGGATGGTTCATGATTTCCGTGCGTTCACCCTTTGTCAGAATCTCATTTATCACAATGATGTGCATTTTCTTCGTTGTCACGGTTCCATTCAGCCAGCAAGGTATTCTGGTTTCCCTTTGGTGCTGCGCCTGCTTTGACACCCCGTATTTTGGCAAGATCTTTGTATTTCATGCCTTTCACGTAGTATTTTTGTGCCTGAATATGCTTTTCTGACATCTACATTCACCCGCCGCCCCCTTCTCGGTTATGTTTGTTTCGGAAATTAAATTTCTTGAGCTATTGTTATAAATCAAAATGGACTTGTAACAAGGTTGGATTTTTTCCATATATTTATAAAAAAGCTAAGGAGTGTTCTTTTTGGATCGCCTACTTCCAGGTCAATCACTTAACTCGGGTGAAAGTATACAATCGCCTAATGGCCAATATACATTGATTCTCCAACAAGACGGCAACCTTGTTTTATATGGCAGAGGTCGAGCACTTTGGTCTAGTGGAACTCATGGTAGAGCAGTTAGATTTGCAATTATGCAAACTGATGGAAATTTTGTCATATATGGTTATCCAAGTGCAATTTGGGCAACAGGAACTGTTGGATGGAACAATGCCTATTTAGTTTTACAAAACGATGGTAACCTAGTCATCTATGGTCAAAAAGCAGCTTGGGATACTGGCACAAATGTTTGATCACCAATAAAGAGTCTCAGTAATATTTCTGAGACCTTTTCTCAACTCATATAATGTATCTTTTCTTTAAGTTTTAAAAATAATCTCTCCAAACCGCATCCACACTCAGAGGCCTTCACCACCACCAATCGTATTATCTGAGATTCACTGGACACGGTTTATAGGGAAAATAAAAAAGCATCCCTCAAGATGCCTTTAAAAGAATTTTATTTTTTTTTCACAACAAATTGCGTTACAAGTCGCATATTAACATTTACAATACGCTTACCTTCTTCAAACTCATACCAATGTTCACATTCTTGTAATTCTTTTATAAGTACTTTCTCAGATTCCGCAAATATCTTAGCAGTTATAATTTCATTGTCGTACCAAAATTCAACTTCAAATTTCATCATCTTTCACCTCCTGCTTTATTATCAGACAAGAGGTCTAGAAATGGAACCAATCGCAAAATTTGTCGAACGAAAACCATTCTCACGATATTTGGTATTGTGGTTAACCAAGGATTATCTACCTCCCCGTCCTGCCTTCCATTTTACACTATAGATTTTTCAGGATTCAACAATTGCATAAACCGGCAATTTTGGCACAATTGGCAAATGATTTCGTCTTTCATTCTTCGTACAGTTTCCCTTGATATACCAAGGTGAAATTCAATGGCTCTGTAGCTCAATCCTTCCATCATGCAATCATATATAACTTTGTGCTGTTCTCCCTTGATCGTTCTGGCTGCTGCTTCTATTGCATAAACACGCTCCTCAAAATGTCGCAGACGTTTAAAGAACGTTCTTCTCTTAAGTCCATTTCCCTCAGTTCAGCCTGACTCTCCCCAGGGCTTTCCTTTGGCATAGCAGCATCCAATCCATACTTAGCGACACCCCACCTTCTCATCGGAATTTCAGAACTGTAAAGCATTTTTTGTAATCTATGAACCTCTTTTGCCATCCAGTGATAGTGATGAATGAGATTCTCAATCTCTTTTTTATTCACGATTAATCCCCCTTATCGTTGTCTGAATACCCCGCCTTTGGCTCTCTCTTGTAGATGGGCTTGTTTGTAATCCATCAAATAATTCAAATCACGATCAGTCAACTTCTCTGGCTTTTTCTGAAGCTTGTGTTTGGTTTGTTTCATGTTGTTCCTCCTTCTCTGACAAAGAGAAATAAAAAACGGACACCAAACGAACAGCGTAATTGCTGTAAGTTCAGTGTCCGCAGGCTTTCAGTCTTGGACTTTATTAATTTTCGTCTTCTATAAACATCGTTTTATCACAAAGTTCCTCTAATTTTATAACCTTTGTTTCTGTACATAATTTTGGATTCGATTCATTTCCTAATAAAATTAATTCCTTGTTAATCGCATGTAATACATACCACTGTCCTTTTTCATGATTATGTCTCTCCTCACTTATTGGAATGTTGTGTTGACTTTCTTGTTCATATTCTTCTTTTATAAAAATATGTTTTTCTTTTGACCATTCAAGTAGCTTGGATACAGACTTCATTAAAACTGGTATTGGTAAAGATAAAATAAAGGAAACAACCAGTATAACAATTAGTTTATCTACCTGATTCCCCCCTTCAGTACTTCCAACTATAAACCCATTAAAAGCAAAATAGAAAATACTTAAACAAATAACAAAAGTTATAGCAAGGAGGCACCTGGCCCAATAAGCTTTGAAAAAATTTGAAATTCTTGAATCCTCTTCTTTATATTTAGGGTCATTAAGCAAAAATATCAATACAAATAATAGTTCCCCAAATATACCGAAAACTGTACCCACTGATGAAGATGAATTTATATCGACTGTCCATTTTGGTATACCTGTTAAAATTACAATAGAAAAGAAAAACGATGACCAAAATGCTGTATGCCAAAGATGACGCCAAATCATTAATAAAAACAATTTCTCTTTAGAAAAAAGCTTCTTTTCAAATATATTTGCAGATAAGAGAGTGATTGGTCTAAGTTTTGCAACAAAAATGTAAACCAAGATACCTCCGGCAGCTATATAACCGGGTAATCCAATACTTTTTAGTAAACTAAACACATCCAAAATTTTCCCACCCTACTTAGTAGTCATATTATGTATTACAAATTATCAGTCTATAGATCTTTATTATTTTGCGTTAAAAATGTAATCTTTAAAATCACAATTTCTTCTTATATCTTTTATTTTTGTGATGTATGATCCTTCTCTAAAAGATAATTATAAAGAAGAGTTTCAAGTAATTTATATCCTTTATGATAACCAGGGGAATTGGCCCCTATCATAGATACAATAAAACCAAAAATTACAATGAAAATAATATTTAAATATAAAGAAAAGTCAATTTTAGGTTGATTTAAAAAAGCTACAATAGATCCTGCAATAAAACTAGGAATTACAACTTTTAAATATGATTTAAAGGTGTACGATTCTAGGGTAGAATTTTTAGCTTTTAATAAAGGTAAGATATATTTTTCAATATCATTAGTAGAAAATGAACTTTTCTCTAAACGCCTTCTAAAAGCTTTGTAACATAACGCGTATCGCAAATGATAATAACCCTCGTATTCACCCAATCTGTAAAATTTATTAAGTTCCCTTCCTAAATAAACAGCGTAAATTGCTAGACCTAAAAGAATACAAAGAATTAAATAACCAATATCTAGTTTAACAATTATGGGTAAGATATCAACTAAATACGTAGCAATATAAATAACCGAGAGAATAAAAAAACGAATAAAAATTTCTTTCTTTTCTCTTTTATCCTTTTCTGTATGTAAAAAAGGAGAGTCCCAAAAAATATTCTTAAAACTCCGTGCTTTATCAATCTCTTCCTTTAAATCATATAATTCCTTATTTATATCCATAAGATAACCCTCCCTATCCTATAACTGTATATTTACGATTAAAATAGAGATGGGTTTCAATTAACCGAACAATTGCATACTAATACTGTTTTATATATCCCTTTTTTCCTTAACCTCTTCCTCTGCAACATGCAGAAACATTGCAGAAGCCATAGAAACTAGAATTATCAACATCGTAATAAACTGCTTAAAATCATCGATAAATCTATCAACGTAAAGAACAAGGCAGCTTCCACAAAGGAGAAAGAAAATTGTTTTAAAGAACCAGTTATCAACGGCTGTCATGATCACAGCGCACATCGTAATGCCTATGATCAGCGAATATTCTCCGATTTCGGGTTTATACACCCACAGATAGCCTGTGAAGAAGCCACCGCCAAGAACAATCAACACCGCTTTTATAACCTTAAGTTCTTTTATTTTTATCCCCCTCGTCTTCGTCAAATAGCATTTTAAAGGTGTTCTCGATCATATCAATATGTCTTTCAATCTGTTCATTTGTCATTTCTTCAAAATCTGGTCCATGTCCAGGAACATGGACAGACGACGCTTTTTCGATCATCCGTTCCCGTTCGATATAATTTTCGAAATCTGCATCAAATTCCTCTTCCGTCATATTGCACTGGAAACAATCGCACATTATATCATTCTCCTTCCCTGCTCCCGTCGCTCATACTATCCCTTCAAGCAATTTCAAAATGTCGTCTATATCCTTTTCCTCGATATAATAACGTTTTGCTCTTCAGCATATGAATTTGATTTTTTGCATGACTGTTACCCATTCTTGTAAAGCGCGTAAATTCCCGGCGCTCCCGTCACCGTCAGCTCCTTTTCAGCCTGTTCGATAAGAAAGTTCAGAGCGGCTACCTCTATATCGCCTCAGCCAGTCGGATAGAAGGACCAGATACTTTTGAACCCCCACGCGGATATTCATAAACTGCATTTTCTGCTAACAGTCTTCTTTCACAGGCTTTCTTAATGCGTTCAAAAGCTGCATAAACATCACGAGGAAACTTTTTTGCCATAGCCATACATAGCCGCTTGTACTTCCTGTGCCCGACGGCTTACTATTGCTTCTGTAGTAACGCTTGTGGTCTGCTTGCTTTCCGGAACATAGTCTGAATAATCAACCTTAGATAATCCGTTCATTTTGCTGCCCCCACCTTTCTTTTATAGGCTTCTGTGCCTAGCTTTTGCCATTCTCGATAAGCATCCATCGAAGGGAAGCGAAATAGAACCTTTCCACGCTTATCGATAAAGATAGAACCTCCAACCTGTGTCAGCCGGTCTTGATCACCAGGTCTTTCGCTAAATGGTGCAGTGATTGCTTTTGCCATATTCAAAACCCCCTTGATTTTTTAAGAGTCGTTTGATAAACTATTTTCATCTTTATTTTTCTTTTTTTTTTTCGCCATCGCCCACTTATCCTGTGAGTGGGCTCTTTTTTTTATTGCCCCGCAAAAAATTCAAACCTCTTTCCAAGTTCTCTATTAAAATCTCTTCTCCACAATCAATGACATAATCATCCGTTGGCATCACTTCATCTTCAAAAAAATCTTTTTTTGTTTCTGGTTCTGTGAGTCTGTCATGCCAGTTGTTTAAAACCATTGGATTTTCAATCATTATTATTCTCCTTTCTGTATTTGGCTGCTCTTTCATCCCATAAAATATGTAGTTCTGGATAGTTTCGTATTCTTGCACACCAAGCGAACTTCTAACACCTTGACTGGTTTATGAACAAAGTGAACCATCAATTGACATACCTCCGTATGACTGCTAGATTGACGCCTCTTTGTTGCATTTTCATAGCTGTTTGATACAACTTCCCTTTGTTTGCTAGACGGCTGATGTCCTCAGTTAACACTTTGATAGTTCCGGCTAAACTTATCGCCTCTTCATAATCACTATCTCTTAATGCTTCTAAAAGCATGGTTGACAAATCCTCAGCTGATTCTATTTTCCGTTTCACCCGTGGAACATCATCTTTAAAAAAGTCGCCTGTATTCAGGCTAAAACCTCCTGAGGGCTTGTCCCATAAAAAAAGGGGAAGCAAAAAAATGATTTAAACTTTGAGTTTTAATTCTTTATCTGTCGTGAAGTAAGGCTCAAATGCTTTTCGGAAACACTCCTCTCGATCCATCGTGCCGTATACTTCTTTTCCAACTTTGAGGTTTGTTTTCTTTTTCTTTTTTTCTTTTGCCATTAAGATCACCTCACTTCAATGTATTCACGTTGGACAGTTGGACTGACCTGATGATTATAATGTGTTTGTTTTTGTGATGTTACATCACATTTTTCTATAAAAAAATGGATTCATTAAACTCCAAGTCTTCCTCAGTCTTTGGGCCACGTTAACACTTGGCTTTTGTCCATTTTCAATTTTCGTATAGTGAGATATTTCCATTTCAGATTTAATAGCAACTTCAGCATGATTGTCATCTTTACGTATAAGATATTCTTTAAGTCAACTGTTTGTATCCACAGATCAAAGCGTCTCCTTTGTGATGATTCAACACAATTATTTTTTGTGATTCTTTGTCACTTAAAATAGAGTTAAATTTGTAAGGAGCTATTTATATGACTTTAGGAGAAAGAATAAGAATATTTAGGAATAAACAAAGTCCACGGCTCTCCCAAGAAGCATTGTCAAAAAAACTTGGTTTGAATCGAGCTACTTAGCCGAGATATGAAACAGGGGACAATGAACCTGATTACGAAACCCTTATAAAAATCGCTGACTTTTATGAAGTATCCTTGGATTATTTAATTCGAGGAGTAGATAAACAAGAGAAAGATAAAGTCTTCACCGAAGAAGCAAAGCCAAAATTATTTATTGCTGCCCATGATGGTAAAGTCACTGATGAAATTGTTGATGCTGCTCTTGAAATCTTCGTCGAACAATTGAAGGAAGGCCGCAAAAAAAAATCTGATTAAGCAAAGGTATTGCAATGTCCTATATATATCTTTGTTTATTCTGTTTAAATTCTGTTTACTAATAAGATTTGGATTCTCATCCGGATTGGATCAGAATCCTCTTTTGGAAAGTTAAATTTTACAAGTCGATAAATCCTTTAATATCAATGGTTTCAGCCTTTGTCTTCATCTGGATTCTCTTTCGGAAAAAGTGAGGTTTGGAACCATTTGTAAATGCCCTCAAAAAATTTCGGGGGATTTTGTGTTTAAAAAACTGGTGAAATATTAAATTTATTGGATTTTTTATTGAAAAAAAGTGTAATTTGACCTATGATAAAAGACGCAATAACAAAATGAACTGGAGGAAAATTTTGATGTCAGAATCAAACGTTGCTGTGAATGTGAATTTAAATACTGCTACAGGAAAATCATATTTTGATGGTGGATTACTTCAATACATTGGGTGGGTTATATTAGGTACTTTAGTAACAATATTCACTCTAGGAATCTGTTATCCTTGGGCATTAACTATGATTTTTGGATGGAAAATAAACCATACTGTAATCGAAGGTAGAAGATTGAAATTTAATGGGTCAGCCATAGGTCTATTTGGATTATGGATAAAATGGTGGTTTTTATGCATTATTACTTTAGGTATATATAGTTTTTGGATTTTTATTTCTCTTGAAAAATGGAAAACCAAACATACTACTTTTGTAAATTAGTGCCCCTCTTATGAGGGTTTTCTTTAAGCCCCAAAACAGAACTTAAGTTCCTAATTATATTACAAAATTTAACAATAGAGATTAGGAGGAATCCGCCTTGCTGTATACTAATAGTCACTTAGAAGATTGGATTGAAAACCTGTACAAAAAAATGAACATCACTCAACCCGATCAAATCAGCTTAGATCGTATTGCTGAGGCGTTGAATATTAAAGTTGTACTCAAGTCTGCTCCTAGCTTTTCTTTTAAATACAATGAAATGTATACGATTTCATTAGACGACCGAAAAAATAATCATGAACAATGGGATGATTTTTCTCATGAATTGTGCCATCCCTTCAGACATGAAGGTGATGAAAAAACAGGACAGACTATCTTGAATACCAAGCAAATTATTTTTCATATCACTTTTGTATTCCCACTTTCATGCTCCGAAAAATGAAATTTCCCCATAATCTATATAACACTGCTCATGTTATTGCCAAGACATTTAAAGTATCTGAACCATTTGCCAAAATCCGTTTAGATATGTACTTCAACAAAGTTCGCCTCATCATCTAACAAAAAAGAGCCTATAAAGGCTCTGATCCGGTTTGCTACAGTCATGCATAGCATTGGAAATGTGATTACGAACAGTTTTTTCACTTATAAAGAGCTCGCTTGCGATTTCCTTTGTTGTTTTGTCTTGAACGAGCAATTCGAACACTTCTCTTTCTCTCTTTGTTAGCAGCGGCTTTGATTGAAACTCTTTCTCCTTCAAGTATTGTAACCCTCCTTGCTAAGGTGAGAGCTGATCTGAAACGAATGGGTTTCGATATAGTCGTGATATCATATGAAATATCCATAAGGTCGGTGACGCTTCTGAAGGAGAAAAGCAGAAACGCAGACACCTATTTTTCTCTTTTAGCCTTAACTTAAGGAAGGCATTTTAAAATCCAAGCGATTAGCCGCCATCTTTTCGTGACATATACATGTGCTTTCTTTTTATGAACAGCTCTAATGATTTGCTCTGCCGCCTTCTCAGGAGAAGCGGACCAAAACAGCTTATCTCCTTTTGCCATTGCTGTATCGACAAAACCAGGCTGGATTTCAGTAATTGCGATATTTCCTTTGAATCTTTTCACTTTTTGTCTCAGACCTTGTAAATAATTTGAGACAAAAGCTTTTGAAGCGTTATAGGTGGCGGCGTGGCCGTTTCCTCTTAGTGCGGCAATCGATGATATGCCAATGAGATGACCATGTTCATTTTGAATAAAGTGATTCAAAAACAGGTTTGAACATGCTACAAATCCTGTCACATTTACATCAATCGTTTCTTTTTCTTTTTCCCAATTCAATTCGTGTTCTAAATATCCGACACCAGAACAAATAAAGACTGCATCCACTTTTCCTAGTTTATTCATCAAATCTGTTAGTTGTTTATTGACTTGTTCACTGTCAGCCACATCTAGTTTCTTTATAGATGAAGAATTGGGCAGTTCTTGTTGCAATTTTATTAACAACTCTTCTCGTCTTGCCACAAGCCCTAATTGAACTCCCTTTGCTGACAGGTTTCGAGCGAGAGCTTTACCAATACCGGAACTGGCGCCTACCACCACCGCTGTTTTCATTCTTATCCTCCCTTAAATTATTTCTCAGGAAATGTCTAAACTGGATAACCTTTGTTTTTCTTCTTTTGTCCAGTTTGCAGGGGTTCCTTTTTCTTTTGCGATTTTTACAATGACAGTATGACCTGTAAAACAAGGGATTCCCTCTTCGTTTTTAGCTAAGTAATGAAGCATGACTGAAGTTGTACCAACTGATGCTGTTTTAACACCAATTTTTAATGTCTCATGGAGCATGATTTGTCTGAGATAATCACATTGCTGGCTGGCAACCACCACGATTGCACCGGTGTGTCTCCCATCCATTTCGATCCCTAATTGTTTAAGATAAGCAATTCTTGCTTCCTCAAAATAGATAAATGGCGTCACATTGTTCATATGTCCAAACATATCTGTTTCCGAAAAACGAACATTTACTTCATCAAAAAAGCGAAATGATTCACACCATTCTTCAAATGGCTCTCCAATATAACCTGGTAGTTTCAATGTTTTCCATCCCCTTTTTATAAATGAAAACACCTCTTCAAAACAGAAGAGGTGCGTTCTTTACTCTGTGTGGTCGCTTCCAAAGAAGTTTTTAAATGCTTGAACGGTCGTATCTCTGTTTAATGCTGCGATTGATGTTGTGAGAGGAATTCCTTTCGGACATGCCTGAACACAATTTTGTGAGTTTCCGCAATTGGCCAAACCGCCGTCTCCCATAATAGCCTCCAACCGCTCCGACTTATTCATCGCCCCTGTCGGATGGGTATTGAACAAACGAACTTGTGAAAGTGGGGCAGGTCCAATAAAGTTTGATTTATCATTAACATTTGGACATGCTTCAAGACAAACCCCGCAAGTCATACATTTTGATAGTTCATAAGCCCATTGCCGTTTTTTTTCAGGCATTCTTGGTCCAGGTCCTAAATCATATGTGCCATCAATTGGAACCCATGCTTTAACTTTTTTTAACGAATCAAACATCTGGCTCCTGTCTACTTGAAGATCGCGGACAACCGGGAAAGTTTTCATCGGCTCTAGACGTATCGGCTGTTCAAGTTTGTCAATTAATGCTGTACAAGACTGCCTTGGTTTTCCGTTAATGACCATTGAACAAGCGCCGCATACTTCTTCCAGACAGTTCATGTCCCAAGCTATTGGTGTAGTTTTTTCCCCTTCTGCATTTACAGGCTTTCTTCTAATTTCCATTAGTGCAGAAATGACGTTCATATTCGGCCGATAATCAATTTCAAACTCTTCCTGATAAGGAGTGGAGTCTGCAGTTTCCTGACGAGTGATAATAAATTTAATGGTCTTTTTTTCACTCATGATTTCGCCACCTTCTTCTTCGAATAATCCCGTTTACGTGGTGCGATTAATGAAACATCAACATCTTCATAATGAAAATTCGGTGCTTCAAACTCCCCTTTATGTTGAGCCATTGTTGTTTTTAACCATTCCTCATCACTACGTTCAGGAAAATCTGGTTTATAATGGGCACCGCGGCTTTCATTTCGATTGTATGCACCAATCGTGACTACCCTTGCTAGTTGCAACATATTGCGAAGCTGACGTGTAAACACAGCACCTTGGTTACTCCATTTGGCGGTATCATTAATATTGATATTTTCGTAACGTTCTATTATTTCTTGAATTTTATCATCTGTTTCTAATAGTTTGTCATTATGGCGAACAACCGTCACATTATCAGTCATCCATTCGCCAAGCTCTTTATGAAGTACATAGGCATTTTCATCGCCGTCCATCTTCATAATGTCTGCCCATTTTTCCTCTTCTTGTTTAATATAATGATCATAAAGTGAAGAAGAAAAATCTTCAGCAGATGTTTCTAATCCCCGAACATATTTGACAGCGTTTGGTCCTGCTACCATCCCGCCATAAATTGCAGATAAGAGAGAGTTTGCCCCCAATCGATTTCCACCGTGCATGGAATAATCACATTCTCCTGCGGCAAATAGTCCCGGGATATTTGTCATTTGGTCATAATCGACCCACAAGCCACCCATAGAGTAATGGACAGCCGGAAAGATTTTCATTGGCAGCTTACGTGGATCGTCTCCCATAAATTTTTCATAGATTTCAATAATACCACCCAGTTTAATATCAAGCTCTTTCGGATCTTTATGGGAAAGGTCGAGGTATACCATGTTCTCGCCATTAATTCCTAGTTTTTGTCTAACACAAACATCAAAAATTTCACGGGTCGCAATATCACGTGGCACGAGATTTCCATAGGCTGGATATTTTTCTTCAAGAAAATACCAAGGTTTTCCGTCTTTATAAGTCCAGACACGTCCACCTTCTCCACGGGCTGATTCACTCATCAGTCTCAATTTGTCATCCCCTGGAATGGCTGTCGGGTGAATTTGAATGAATTCGCCGTTTGCGTAATATGCACCTTGCTGATAAACGATTGAAGCTGCAGATCCTGTATTGATCATTGAATTTGTTGATTTTCCAAAGATAATCCCCGGTCCGCCAGTTGCCATAATAACAGCATCCGAACGGAAAGAGTCAATCTCCATTGTTGTTAAATTTTGTGCGACGATGCCGCGACATGTTCTGTCATCATCAAGCACAGCACCAAGGAATTCCCAGCCTTCATATTTTGTCACAAGTCCCTCAACTTCAAAGCGGCGGACCTGTTCATCAAGTGCATAAAGAAGCTGCTGTCCTGTCGTTGCTCCAGCAAATGCCGTCCGATGATGCTGAGTTCCTCCAAATCGTCGAAAATCGAGGAGACCTTCAGGTGTTCTATTAAACATCACTCCCATGCGGTCAAGCAAGTGAATAATCGATGGAGCTGCCTCACACATCGCCTTCACTGGCGGCTGATTAGCCAAAAAGTCGCCTCCATAAACCGTATCATCAAAATGCTCCCAAGGAGAGTCGCCTTCCCCTTTTGTATTAACCGCACCATTGATTCCACCTTGCGCACATACTGAATGTGAGCGTTTTACTGGAACAATGGAAAATAGTTTTACACTTGTTCCTTTTTCCGCTGCTTTAATAGTCGCCATCAGACCTGCAAGTCCTCCGCCGACAACGATGATGCTTGAATTACTCATGCCAAGCCCACTCCCTCTAGTAATCTAGTTCTTTTACACAAATGCCAAAATCGCTCTTAGTCCTACATAGGACAACACAACAAAGACTCCCATTGTCACAAACGTGGATATTCGCTGTGATCGCGGAGAAACGGTAATTCCCCAAGTGACAGCAAACGACCATAAACCGTTTGAGAAGTGGAAGATTGTTGAAAGGACACCTACAATGTAAAAGCCGAGCATAATTGGGGAGCTTAAAATATGAGCCATCATGTCAAAATTTACTTCTGCCCCCATTTGGGCAGCAATCCGTGTTTCCCAGACATGCCAGCTGACAAATATTAAAGTTATAATTCCTGTAAACCGCTGTAGAACGAACATCCAGTTTCTCATGTAACCAAACTTATTCGTGTTTACTTTTGCTGTAAATGCTATATAGATGCCATAGACAGCATGATAGACAAGCGGAAGAAAAATAACAAATATTTCTAAAGCATACCTGAAAGGCAGGCTTTCCATAAAATGAGCAGCACGATTAAATGCTTCCTCTCCCCTTGCCGCAAAATGGTTGACAACTAAATGTTGAATCAAAAAAATGCCAACCGGTATGACCCCAAGCAAAGAATGTAGTCTCCGATACGCAAACTCTCTGTTCCCGGCCATTGCTTTACCCCCTAGTTGATAAGTGCATCCGTATTGAAAGGCCTCCTATCCCCATTTGTCTTCAATAGCACTTTGTTAAGTTTTTATGACAATTTCATTTTACTCCTATGAGAAAAACGCGTCAAGAAAACGCGTTCATAAATTGTAATTTTCTAAAACTTAAAGATATTTTTGAAAATTTTATTTTATTAGAAAACAAATATATCAAATTTTTCTTTTCAAAAGTTCATCTTTTCTGTAATCTTTTACCCCATTTAAGCTATAATAAACGAAGGAAAGAGGGGGAGTCATAAGATATGAAGAAATATGAAGAAAACTTAGAAACATTAAAAGAACTGGAAGTCTCCGCATATGCTTACGAACTAATCAGAGAAATCGTGCTACCTGACATGCTGGGACAAGACCATTCCGATATGATGTATTGGGCGGGTAAACATCTAGCCCGAAAATTCCCACTCGAATCATGGAATGATATCCCTGCGTTTTTCCATGATGCAGGCTGGGGCACTCTCACAATGGTCTATTCAAAAAAACAGGAGTTGGAATTTGAACTTGAAGGCCCGTTAGTCTCAAACCGACTTAAATTTCAAAAAGAACCTTGCTTTCAGCTCGAAGCTGGATTTATCGCTGAACAAATTCAGCTAATGAATGAACACATCACAGAATCATATGAACAAGTGAAAAAAAGAGCGGAAAAAGTTGTTTTAATGGTGAAATGGGATTTACAAGATCCAAGCTAAGGTAATGATAAAGAGGCTTCTCCAGCCTCTTTATCTGTTTCGCTGATGATTGCTTCGTTTTTCAGTTCTGACGAAGCGACTTAGCTCGCCGTCACAATTTGTGCAGATCGCTCACTTCATATAAATTTATTCGTTAGTAAGGTCGCTACTAGGAAACACACTATAAAAACTACTACATTTATATACCTCTATTCCTTTCAACATTTTTTTACTCTCTCTTAGAAATTGCTGTTTACATTTCATAAAATGAGTGTGAGTCCAGAAAAAAATAAGCGACCTTAGCTTGGGAAAATCAAGTTAAGGTCGGCTCCCTTTACAATTACTTACTTTCTACAGTTATTTTTGATAACTCAAATGCATCATGCAAAGCTTCAACAGCTTTTACCATATCGTTCTCATGAATGACAGTTGATACTTTAATCTCTGAGGTGCTTACCATTTTAACCTGAATATTGTTGTCTGCAAGAACCGCAAACATCTTCGCAGCTACACCTGGGTTAGAAATCATGCCGGAGCCAACGATCGATACTTTTGCAAGACTGTTTTCAGTTTCAATCTGCTTATAATTCAATACATCTTTGTATTTTTCAAGGACTTTAACTGTTCTTGAGCAGCATTCTGTTTTGACGGAAAATGAGATTGATGTTTCACTTGTGTTTGTGACAGATTGAATAATAATATCCACATTGATATTTTCGTTAGCAAGCGTTGTAAAAATAGTAGACAATGTCGTTAATCCACTCGGAAGTCCGCATACCGTGACACGTGTCATTTGATCTTCAAACGCAATTCCTCTTACGACTAAGTTCTGCTCCATTGGCGATTCCTCCTCAATTAATGTGCCTGCTGTTAATTCTGTACTTGACCGAACTTCCAGGGTGACCTCATAGTTCTTTGCAAATTCAACAGCTCTTGGATGTAGGACACCCGCTCCAAGATTAGCAAGTTCAAGCATTTCATCGTAGGAAATCCCGTCAAGCTTTCTAGCTGTGTTCACATAACGTGGATCTGTTGTAAAAACTCCTGGCACATCTGTATAAATATCGCATTTGTTCGCTTTTAGGGCAGCAGCTAGGGCAACAGCTGTAGTATCAGACCCGCCTCTGCCAAGCGTTGTGATTTCCCCTTCGTCAGTGATCCCTTGAAATCCTGCGACAACAATGATTTTCCCCTCTTTTAAATGTTTTTTCAGCTTCGTTGTTTCAATATGGGTAATTCTCGCATTTCCATAAATGCATTCTGTTTGAATACCGGCTTGCCACCCTGTAAATGAAACAGCATGATGCCCTTTTTCTTGCAATGCCAATGTCAATAAAGAAATGGTTACTTGTTCTCCGGTTGTCAAAAGCATGTCCATTTCTCGCTGGCTTGGCTGCTCAGCCATTTCTCTAGCAAGTGCGACGAGTGAATCTGTTGATTTTCCCATAGCTGAAACAACGACAACAACATCATTGCCTCTTTGTTTTTCTTCAATGACACGGTTAGACACATTTAAAATTTTTTTCACCGATCCTACTGAAGTTCCACCAAATTTTTGAACGATAAGCCCCATCTCATACCACCCTTTTTAATTTCGTTCGTGCATATTTGTATGGAGAGTACTTTTACAGTTTTTGCAAACAAAAAAACAATGAGAGAAGTCCCCCATTGCTTTAATCAACAAAAATGCCGATGTTATAAACAACGAGATAGCCCTCCAAGAAAGAGACTTTCTTGACAGCCTTTCATTTATTCAATGAAAAGCCAGCAAATAAAACAGATGGATGTTTAATCGCTTCGGCGACGCTCCCCTTTCAACCTTCTTCCTCGAAATCCACCTTTCTCAGAAAGCCTACTCTTGAAGTTCGCACCTCTATCTTCACCATATTACACGATCTTCATTATGAAATTATTAAAAATTTTACCAGATCCCTTTTAAAAATTCAATACTATTTTTTTAAAGCTTCCATAATCAGTTGTGCTGTCGTCTGCGGAATTCCCGCTTTTTGTATATCTTCAACACTTGCTTCCTTCATTTTTTTTACAGATCCGAAGTGTTTTAACAGTAACTTTTTCCGTTGTTCACCAACACCGGGAATGCCATCTAACACAGATTGAAAGGCACTTTTGCCCCGCAGCTGTCTGTGAAAGCTGATTGCAAATCGGTGCACTTCATCTTGAATGCGCTGAAGTAAATAAAACTCCTGACTATTTCGTTCAAGCTGTACGATCTCAAGTGGATCACCAATGACAAGATTTGCTGTTCGGTGTTTATCATCCTTGACCAACCCTGCTACAGGTACATGAAGGCTGAGTTCGTTTTCAAGAACATCAATGGCGGCTGAAACTTGCCCTTTTCCCCCATCAATTAAAATCAAGTCTGGGAGTGGCAAATTTTCTTTTAAAACCCGTGTATATCTCCTTCTAACGACTTCACGCATTGAACCGTAATCATCAGGTCCTTCAACCGTTTTAATTTTATATTTTCGATATTCTTTTTTATGCGGCTTACCATCAAGAAAAACAATCATCGCTGACACGGGATCAGTTCCTTGAATATTTGAATTATCGAATGCTTCAATTCTGTATGGTGTGTAAATGTTAAGCGCTTTGCCCAGTTTTTCGATTGCGCCGATTGTCCGTTCTTCATCTCGTTCGATAAGCGAAAATTTTTCTTTCAAAGCAAGTTTTGCATTTTTATGGGCTAGTAGAAGCAAATCTTTTTTCGCTCCTCTTTTTGGTTGACGGACATTTGCTTCCAAAAGTGCTTCAATCATTTCTTTATCAACGCTGTCAGGCACCAAAATTTCTTTCGGGATAAAATGGTTATTTTTTGAATAGAACTGCCCGATAAATGTTAGAAACTCTTCTTCTGCCTCTCTGTATAAAGGAAACATACTGACATCTCTTTCAATCAATTTACCCTGTCTGACAAAAAAGACTTGAACACACATCCACCCTTTATCATATGAATATGCAAAGACATCGCGGTCTACTAAATCATTCATTGTCATCTTTTGCTTTTCCATTATTGCCTCAATATGAGCGATCTGATCGCGGTATTCTTTTGCTCTTTCAAACTGAAGCTGTTCAGATGCCTCCATCATCTTTGTTTCGAGTTCTTTTTTGACTGCACTGTAACCGCCTTTCAAAAAGCGGCTAATTTCCTCAGTCAATTGTCTGTTCGTATCTTCTGAGACATCATACACACATGGAGCCAGGCACTGCCCTAGGTGATAATACAAACAGACACGGTCTGGCAGCTTTGCACATTTTCTGAGCGGATAGAGACGATCAAGGAGCTTTTTCGCTTCCCTTGCAGCCTGTACATTAGGATATGGACCAAAGTAGCGCCCTTTATCTTTTTTAACATTTCGCGTCACAATGAGTTTTGGATGCCGTTCATTGGTGATTTTGATGAAAGGATAGCTTTTATCATCCTTTAGCATCACATTGTATTTAGGATCATATTTTTTTATTAAATTCATTTCGAGGATCAGTGCTTCGATATTCGATGAGGTGACAATATATTCAAAATCTTCTATTTCACTGACGAGCCGCTGTGTCTTCGCATCATGAGACCCGCTAAAATAGGAGCGAACTCTATTTTTCAAGATTTTCGCTTTCCCAACATAGATCACGGTCTGCTGCCTATCTTTCATCAAGTAACAGCCCGGCTGATCAGGAAGAATCGCAAGTTTTTCTTTAATTATTTTATTCATCAAAACCCATCCTTGTTTCGATTTTACTTGCTTATAGTTTACCATGACAAATCATACGTTCTCCACAACTGGGGTTTTATATCGTATAAAAAAAAAGCGATCCCAACGGAATCGCCCTTACTCCCTTATATTATAAATGTTTGTTAACCAGTTCTTCCAAAACTTCTTTTGGCTTAAATCCGACAGATGTTTCAGCTACTTCACCGTCTTTTAGTACAAGTAAAGTCGGAATACTCATCACACCGTATTTACCTGCTGTTTCCTGGTTTTCATCAACATCAATTTTTACAATTTTTAATTTATCTCCCATTTCCTGATCCAGTTCTTCAAGTACAGGGGCAATCATTTTGCAAGGTCCACACCAAGGTGCCCAAAAATCTACAAGAACGACACCTTCATTTGTTTCACTTGAAAATGTTTGATCTGTTGCTTTTACGATAGCCATTCTTTCATTCCTCCAATTGTGAAATTATGCTTTTTAGTATAGCATCTCCCTTTATTTCACGCTAACATATTGCTTCTTGAATATACGTTTCCCCATTTGTAACGTTTTACACCTATCATTTTCAAGCTGATAAAAAAAACCGACCAGCTGGCCGGGCTTTTTTAAGTGTTAACACTCAGCTTTTTAAACTCTTCTGTCAAAAGCGGGACGATTTCAAATAAATCTCCGACAATGCCGTAATCTGCAATGTTGAAAATATCTGCTTCAGGGTCTTTATTAATGGCTACAATAATTTTACTGTTAGACATCCCTGCCAGATGCTGAATCGCTCCTGAAATACCGCAAGCGATATATAGATCAGGCGTCACAACCTTTCCAGTTTGACCAATCTGCAATGAATAGTCGCAATAATCTGCGTCACACGCACCACGTGAAGCACCTACTGCGCCTCCAAGCACCTCTGCCAGCTCTTGTAATGGTTTAAAGCCGTCTGCACTTTTGACGCCACGTCCACCGGCAACAATAATTTTCGCCTCAGACAGGTCGACACCTTCGGATGTCTTTTTAACCACTTCTTTAATCACAGTTCTAATGTCTTTCAAGTTTACGGAAATGCTATCAACCGTTCCTGTTCGACTTTCATCTTTTTCAAGCGGTTCAATGTTATTCGGTCTAATTGTTGCCAAAATCGGCTGATCTGTCGAAACTATTTTTTCAAATGCTTTACCTGAGTAAATAGGTCTAGTAAAAATAATATTTCCACCAGTCATGCTTACATCAATCGCATCTGAGACTAGCCCAGCATCCATACGGGCTGCAAGTTTTGGAGATAAGTCTTTACCCATTGCTGTATGTCCAAAAACCACTGCATCTGGTTTTTCTTGTTCCAACACAGCCAGAAATGCTTGAGAAAAACCATCTGCCGTATAAGTTTTTAAAGCTGGATCTTCCGCAAGTAAAACTTTATCGGCACCATAATGAATCATTTCATTTGTAAAATCTGAAACAGATTCACCAATTAAAACCCCGATGACCTCTCCGCCTTCTGCAATCTTTTTTCCAGTAGCTAATGCTTCAAAGGTAACATTTCTTAATGAGCCGTCACGGCATTCTCCCAACACAATCACTTTTTTGCTCATGTCTATTTCCCCCTGTTTTTTAAATAACCGTTCATATCCCGTTAATTTTAAATAACCTTTGCTTCGCTTCTCAGTAATGACACAAGGTCTGTTGCCTGTTGTTCTGGATCACCTTCAAGAATTTTACCTGCTTCTTTTTCGGGCGGCAAAAATCTTTCAATTGTCTTCGTTTTTGGAGCAACATCATCTTCATCTAGATCAAGATCATCCAATTCCAGTTCTTCAAGAGGTTTTTTCTTCGCCTTCATAATCCCCGGTAGTGAAGGATAACGAGGTTCATTTAATCCCTGCTGAGCAGTGACAATTAGGGGCAGGGACGTTTCGATGATTTCAAGATCTCCCTCTGCATCACGTTCTGCTTCAACTTCATTCCCATTTACGGTCAGCTTTGTAATCGTTGTAATACAAGGTATCCCAAGCAATTCAGCCAAACGCGGTGCAACTTGTCCCGAACCACCGTCAATAGCCACATTCCCACCAAGAATGATGTCAAATTCACGGTCTTTTAAATAGTGATAGAGAATCGATGAAACCGAATATTGATCAGATTCCTCTACATCATCCTCAACATTGATCAGAACAGCTTTATCACACCCCATTGCTAACGCTGTTCTAAGCTCTTTTTCAGATTCTTCTTCACCAACAGTGACGACTGTAATCTCACCACCATGTTCCTCTTTTAGTTGAAGTGCCTCTTCAATTGCGTATTCATCATAAGGATTGATGATAAATTCCGCACCATCTTCGTTGATTTGCCCTTGATCGATCTGAATTTTTTCCTCTGTGTCAAACGTGCGTTTCATTAAGACATAAATGTTCATCTTTTCATCCCCCATGTTTTCTTGTTATTCTCCCTTAAAATGCGGTTTCCGTTTCTCTAAGAAAGCTTGGATCCCTTCCTGTGCATCTTTAGATCGAAATAATTCACTAAAACGCTTTCCTTCGAGCTTTAGACCTTCTTCATAAGAATGTTCTTTCCCTGTATGAAGCAATTCGATCACATATGCTAGTGTCTGTGGACTTTTTTCCGCGAATTTAGCTGCGAGTTCTTTGCCCTTTACAAGAACTTCAGCTTCATTTTTCGTTAAAATGGTCACCAGTCCATATGAAAATGCTTCTTTTCCAGAGATCGGTTCAGATGTTCCGATCATTTCGAGCGCTTTTGCGGTTCCAACATATTTCGGGAGACGCTGTGTTCCCCCATAACCAGGAATAATTCCGAGGTTCAATTCTGGAAGGCCAAGCTTTGCGTTTTCCTCTGCTATTCTTATATGGCAAGCCATTGCAAGCTCAAGTCCGCCCCCAAGAGCAGCTCCATGAATAGCTGCAATTATCGGTTTTGGAAAGGATTCAATTTCTTCAAAAACTTGATGGCCTTTATTGGCGAGATTTGTATCAGCTTGTTCCATTAATGAAGTAAATTCTTTAATATCAGCACCTGCTGAGAAAAATCTGCCCTCCCCATGAATGACGATGCTTCTCACGTTTCGATCCTCTTTAAGCTGATCGAGACAGACAGAAAGATCTGTCAGCACCTTTGTAGACAGCGCATTTGCAGGCGGATGCTGAATGGTGATCACCGCAATATGGTCTTCTGTTGACAGCGATAATGTCTTCATCTAGATTCCCCCTTTTTCACCACTGCTGAAACCATGAATTAACAGTTCATGGATACTGTCTGCCAGTTGTGGCAGATCGTATTTTTGATCATTCATCACCCAAGTTGTCACCGTTTCATCAATAGTTCCGAAAATCATCTGTTTTGCTAAACGAACATCAAGTGTACGTCTAAATTCTCCAGTTTCTTTTCCTTCGGTGATGATATCCTCTAAAATCATTAAGTAACTCTTCAGAATTTCATTGATTTTTAAACGCAGATCCAAATTGGACTGTCGAAGTTCTAATTGGGTCACAATCGCCAAATGCCGGTCTCCACTCAGCAGTTGAAAATGCTTTTTGATAAACAAAGAGAGCTTCTCTGTTGCTGAATTTTTCACTTTCATTTCTTCATTCATTTGTTCGATAAACTGACCCATCTTCTCTTTAAATAAAGAAATAAGAATATCTTCTTTATTTTTAAAATAAAGATAAATGGTACCGTCAGCCACCCCAGCCTGCTTAGCAATTTTCGAAACTTGAGCCTGGTGATAGCCTTTTTCTGCAATCACAATTACAGCTGCGTCAATAATCTGCATATACTTCGGTCTCTTTTGTTTCAATTGGCTTCGTTCCTTTCCATCTAATGAATGAACACTCATTCATGACTCAATCGTAAATAAATTTACCGATTTTGTCAAGGATGAAAAGAATTTTTCCCTTCATTGATCTTTTAAAAGCCTGCCGTTTTGTATACAGCAGGCTTCATTTTATGCCTTCGCCTTTTCTTCATCTACTAGCGCTCTTCTTAATATCTTACCGACTGCTGTTTTTGGCAGTTCATCTCTGATTTCATATATTTTCGGGACTTTGTAGGGTGCTAAGCGTGATCGAGCATATTCATCTAATTCCTTCTCAGTTATTGTAACATGATCTTTTAAAACAACAAACGCTTTCACGGTTTCTCCCCTGTATTCATCAGGTACTCCAATGACAACAGTCTCCTGAATAGCTTCATGTTCATATAATACTTCTTCAATTTCACGCGGATAAATATTATATCCACCTGCGATGATCATGTCTTTCTTTCGATCGACAATATAGAAAAAACCATCTTTATCCATGTAACCGATATCACCGGTAAACAGCCAGCCATCCTTAAGTACAGCTGCCGTCTCCTCAGGATTATTCCAATAACCTTTCATCACTTGAGGACCTTTCACAACAATTTCTCCACGTTCATACGGTTCTAGAAAACCACCGGTTTCTTCAGAATAGATTGCCGCTTCTGTACCAGGCCATGGACAGCCAATACTTCCCGGCTTGTTCAAATCCCAAATCAAGTTGGAATGGGTGACTGGTGATGCCTCAGATAATCCAAATCCTTCAACAAGCTTTCCTCCTGTAACTTTTTCAAACTGTTGTTTCACTTCAACTGGAAGCGGGGCAGAACCGCACAAACAGCTTTTAATGGATGATAAATCATACTGCTTAATATCGGGATGATTCAATAAAGCGATATAGATAGTAGGAACACCGGGAAAAATGGTTGGTTTTTCTTTATCAATCGTCTTCAACACTGTTTGCGCATCAAATCTAGGCAGGAGAATCATTTCGTACCCTTGGTTAATCGTCAAATTGATGATTGCCATCATCCCATACACATGAAAAAATGGAACTAGTCCGAGCACTTTTTCTTTTCCTGTTTCCAATTTGTATGACCATGTGACACATTGTTTAATATTGGCTAAAATGTTACAGTGTGAAAGCATAACAGCTTTCGGCGTTCCCGTTGTCCCCCCAGTATACTGCAATACTGCAATATCATGAAAAGGGTCAACCTCAATATTTGGAGGACCATTTGGAATAGGACGTTTCATTATCGTTCGAAAGAAGTGTGTCGATTCATTTTCAGTGATTTCAATTGAAAACTGCTCCTGTTTTTTTTGAACAAATGGATAAAACATATTTTTTGGAAATGGCAGAAAATCTTTCATACTGGTGAGGATAATATGTTTCAAATTTGTCAACGCTTTCATTTTTGATGTAACCGGGTAGAGGTTATCAAGCGTAATCAAAATATCCGCTTCGCTGTCTTTTATCAAATGTTCAAGCTCTCTTTCCTTATAAAGAGGATTTGTTTGAACAACGATGCCTCCAGCGAAAAGCACGCCATAATATGCAATGACAGCCTGGGGACAGTTCGGCAACATAATGGATACTCTATCACCTTTCTTAAGACCAAGAGACAAGAGATAATCGGCGATTTTTAAAGCTTCCTCGTAAACTTGTTGATAGGTGCTTTTTTTTCCGAGAAAATGAATGGCTGTCTTTTCAGAAAATTGTTGTGCGGATTGCTGTAGGACGGAATGGAGTGTTTGATCTTCAAAATGTAGTTCATGAGGAATTTGTTCGGGATAGTGAAGCAACCACGGTTTTTCAACTGACATAAAACCCCTCCTTATCAAATGACTGTTAATTAAAGTATACCAAATCAAATTCAGAAAGTAATGATTTTTTAAAAAAGGCGCCTGAAAACTTAAATTTCAGGCACCTTTTTTCAGGCAAAAAATATTATATAAATAATACCAATCATAATAAATACCCCTGCGATGCACAATAAGACTTTTGCTAATTTCTCCATCTTTACTCCCCTTAAATACCTGCGGCCACGACAAATGACAAGCCGACAGAGATGACAAAAGAAATGAAGCCGACAGCGCGGTTGTCATTTTCAATTTCCTTGTCAATTTTGAATCGCGGTGTCAAGAATTCAAAAATAAAATAGCCGATCAACAGCAAAGTGAAGCCAAATATTCCCCAGCCAATCATTTGCAGCAAGGAATTATGCTGACTGATCGATTTTTGTAATATGTTGGCGATCCCTAAAATTTTTCCTCCTGTTGCCAATGCCACCGCAAAGTTTCCTTTTTGTATCTCTTCCCAGTTTTTATATGAGGTCACAAGCTCAAAAATCGTCAAAAATATAACGAGGCAGAGAATGGATACACTGTAATAGGCAGCAATTTCAACCAGATCGTTTTCCCAAAACTCTTTCATACCGATTTTAACTCCCTTTTATTTTAATTCGACAATCGTAACTCCTGATCCTCCTTCTCCCGCTTCACCGAATCGGGTCTTTTTTACATTTCTGTGAGATTTCAAAAGATCTTGAACACCTTTTCTAAGTGCACCGGTTCCTTTTCCATGAATAATTGATACCCTTGGATAGCCGGCGAGAATGGCATCATCCAAATATTTTTCGACACGGTGAAGCGCGCTGTCATAGCGCTCTCCTCTAAGATCGAGTTCAAGTGATACGTGATAATCTTTTCCTTTAACCGCAGCAATTGATGTTTGTTTCTCTTGTTCAGGTGCTGATTTTATAAATTCAAGGTCTTTTTCTTTTACTTTCATTTTCAGAATCCCGATTTGGACATTCCATTCATTAGCACCTGTTTTTTCAAGCAATGTTCCTTTTTGACCAAAGCTCAAAACTGTGACTTCATCACCCTGTTTTAATTCCCTCTTGCTGCTTTTTTTCTGAACCGGTTTCTTTGCCTTTTCAAATGAAGGCACAGCACTTTCCAAACGTTTTTTTGCTTCAATCAACTCATGGTCTTTAAACGTTTTTTGCTCTGCCTTTATCATTCGCAGAGAGCGGATAATGTCATCAGCTTCTTTCATCGCTTCCTTGACTTTTTCAGCTGCCTTTTGTTCAGCTTGCTCATACAGCCGGTCTTTTTTCTCCTGCCATTCGTTGATTTGCTTTTGTAGATCGCGATGAAGCTTTTCAGCCTCAGTACGGATCGCTTCCGTTTCAGTCAGTTCTGCTTCCGCTCGTTTTTTACTGTCTTCCAGTGATGCGATCATCGTGTCGACTTCATTGTGTTCAGTCGTCATTTCTGACTTCGCACGACCAATTACATGCTCAGGAAGACCTAGCCGTTTTGAAATTTCAAATGCATTGCTTCGACCGGGCACACCGATTAACAATTTATAAGTTGGCGAAAGGGTTTCGATATTAAATTCAACACTTGCATTGATTACATTTTCGCGATTATAGCCGTATGCTTTCAGTTCAGGATAATGAGTTGTAGCGATGACGCGCGCTCCTGTTTGGTACACTTCGTCAAGAATACTGATCGCAAGTGCGGCCCCTTCCTGAGGATCTGTTCCTGCTCCCAGCTCATCAAATAATATCAAGCTGTTTTCTGTCATATCTTCCAAAATGTCAACAATGTTGACCATATGCGAAGAGAACGTACTTAAGCTTTGTTCAATCGATTGTTCATCACCGATATCGGCAAAGACTTGATCAAATACCGCTATTTCCGACCCCTCTTCTGCCGGAATATGAAGCCCGGATTGTGCCATCAATGTCAATAAACCGAGTGTTTTCAGGGTAACTGTTTTTCCACCTGTATTTGGTCCAGTGATCACAATTGTTGTGTAATCTCCCCCAAGTACTATATCATTTGGAACAACCTCTTTGATGGGCAATAATGGATGTCGTGCTTGAATCAATCTGACATAGCCGCGGTCATTTACACTTGGTTTGACTGCTTTTGTCGCCTTTGCGTATTTTGCTTTTGCAAAAATGTAGTCTAGAATTTGCAAAATGTGTACATCATGAAAAAGCTCAGCCGTGTGTTCAGCTGTTTTTTCAGTCAGCATCCGTAGTATCCGTTCGATTTCTTGTGTCTCATTTACTTTTGCTTGACGAAGCGAATTGTTCATATCAACGATCGCTTGAGGCTCAATAAACAATGTTGCACCTGAAGAGGACTGATCTTGAACGATTCCTCCATAGCTTGACCTGTATTCCTGTTTAACCGGAATCACGAAGCGGTCATTGCGGATCGTGACGATCGTATCTGAAAGCATTTTTTGTGCTGAAGATGATCGCAGCATCGCTTCAAGTCTGTCTCTAATCCTTGATTCAAGCGTCCGTAACTGTGTCCTAATTCCTCTTAATTTTTCTGAGGCACTGTCAAGTACTTCTCCATAGTCATCGATACATGATTGAATCGCTTTTTCTAACTCTGACAGCGGGATCAGTTTTTCCGCATACTGGTGAAGAAAAGGAATCTCAAGTCCATCAGCAAACAGACTTTCTAGAAAATGCTTCATTTGTTTTGTCGCATATAAAAGACCCGATATTTCAGTAAACTCCGCCGGACTTAAAACACTGCCAATCTCTACTCTTTTTATCGCTTTCCTAATATCAGTCAAACCGCCGAATGGGGCATTTCCTTTTAATCGTATAACGGTAGCAGCCTCATCGACTTCTTCTTGCAGCTTTTTCACCTCATCTAACGAACATGACGGTATAAGATCAAAAATGATTTCTTTGCCTAAAGATGAAGCTGTATATTCCGCAAGCTGTTCCTTTACTTTATCAAATTCAAGTGCTGATAGCGCTTTTTGTTGCAAAATCAATTAAACCTCCTTAAGAACGATGGCGCGATAAAAACGTACGGACCTCTTCAAGAGAACGAGCATTCAATACGTTCGCTTTTTGAGTCCATCCTTTTCTCGCTGCCATAACACCTGTTTTCATATCATATAGCATGTCCTTGCTATGGGCATCTGTATTAATGACGAGCGTCACCCCGGCAGCATTCGCTTTGAGCAGATGCTCCATTCTAAGATCGAGCCGCGCAGGGTTAGCATTTAATTCTAATGCTGTGTTTGTTTTTTTCGCGAGCTCAATCAGTTGATCGATATCGACTTCATAGCCCGCTCGTCTTCCAATGAGGCGACCTGTTGGGTGAGCAATGATATCAACGTGCTGATTCATTAGGGCTTGTTCCAGTCGTTTCATGATAACATGCTGCGGCTGAGAAAAGTTTGAATGGATCGAAGCGATAACAAGATCCATTTCTGCTAGCAGTTCATCATCATAATCGAGTGTTCCATCAGGTAGAATATCCATCTCAACACCCTTAAAAATATGGAAATGAGTAAATTCTTTGTTCAATTTATCAATTTCCTTCGCTTGCTTTCGCAGTCTTTCAGGTGTTAAACCATTGGCAACTTTTAAATATTGCGAATGATCGGTTATGGCCATATATTGATAGCCTTTCGCTATACAGGCCTCAGCCATTTCTCTAATTGAGTAAGCACCATCACTCCACGTTGAGTGCATATGGAGATCACCCTTTATATCTTCAATCGAAACCAGACCTAGATGATCTTGATATATTTCAACTTCTTTCCCAGACTCTCTCAGTTCAGGAGGGATAAAGGGTAGTCCAAAGTGTGCAAAAAATTCTTTTTCACTAGAAAAGGTTTGGATGTCTCCTGTTTCAATGTTCTCGACCCCATATTCACTAATTCTTTCGCCTTTTTCTTTAGCAAGTTGGCGCATTTTAATATTGTGATCTTTAGAACCCGTAAAATGGTGGAGTGCTGTCGGAAACTGGTCTTCAGTCACCAGGCGGAAGTCAGCGCTGATTTCTGATTCAAATTGAAATAAAAGCGATACTTTCGTATCTCCTGCTGCAATGACTTCTTTCACATTTGAAAGATTTAACAGACCTTCGCGAACAAGGCTGTGATCAGTGACTGCAATCATATAATCAAGATCTTTCACCGTTTCTTTAGCTCGCCGCAGGCTTCCGGCTCGTGAAAATTTTATCAGACCGGGCAGCCCATTGAGCTGTTCTTCAATTTCTTCTGCAACTGCTAAAGCAATTCCAATCGGGTATCGTTCTGGTCGTTTCCCTACTTCACCTAAAGCTTGAAGAATCTTTTCTTCCGTTTTTTTTCCGAACCCAGCCAGTCCTTGAACTTTGTGCTCTTCACAAGCTTCCTTTAATGAAGACATATCACTGACACCCAACTCTTGATATAGTTTAGCAATTTTTTTACCGCCAAGCCCTGGCAATTTCAACAGTGGAATCAGTCCCTCTGGAACCTCCTTTTTTAAACGTTCGAGTGTTCCAGATACCCCTTGATCTATGTATTCCTTGATGACAGCATATGTTCCTTTGCCAATTCCAGAAAGAGACATCATATCATCGATTTCAGACAGGCTGCGGTCATCTTGTTCAAGGGCTGCAGCTGCTTTTCTGAAAGCGGATATTTTGAAAGGGTTGTCTCCTTTTAGTTCCATATACATTGCAATCGTTTCAAGCAATCGAATAACATCTTTTTTATGCATGTTTTCACCTCTTCGTATCCCGTGTCCTAGTACTAATCATACAAATTTTTAGATATTCCGACAACAAACCAGCAGATTGGCTTTAAAAAAACTCCCCCGAAAAACAGAGAAGCTTTACTAAGATCCGTACTGATGCATCATTTGTTCTAGCAAGTTTGACAAAAACGGTGTTTTATAAACAATCAAATCAGCCAGCATCGAGCTAGCCATCATATTGTGCAACTCATCAATTGGCAAGAGCGCACCGACAAATAAAATGATAAAAACAAATAAATAAATTTCTACTAAGCCAAGCAGAGCTCCAAGTATCTGATTGATCTGCTTAATGACTGGGATCCGTGCAACAGCATCTAAAAATGATGCAGCAATTCGCAAAAGAATGATTGTCAGGATAAAAAGAATGAGAAAGGCAATCATGTTGTAATAAGCGCTTTTAAGACTGCCATTAAAAAATGAAAATGCTGCCTGACCACCTGAAAAATCCGGCGCTGGAATCCAGCTAAGTTTTGGGGCAAGATCACTATAATAGACTCCTGCTACAGCGATGGCAACAATGAATGTCACCAGGCGGATACATTGGCGAATAAAGCCTCTTTTAAGACCGATCAATAGGCCGGAAAACAGTAATATGATAATGATGGTATCTAACATCGTGATGTTCAATCCTTTTCTTTTAGTTGTCCTTTTAATCTTTCAAGTTCTTCTTTCAATTTCAAATAATCATGTACTACATTCACAGCTGTTAATACAGCAAGTTTATTTATATCAAGATACGGATTTTTTTCATTGATTTCTCTCATTTTATCATCCACAATTGAAGCAACGTGCCTCATATGGCTTTTCGTTTCATCGCCGACAATTGTGAATTGCTGACCGTATATGTCAACTGTTGTTTTTATTTTGCGACCATCAGACAACGTTTCTCCTCCATTCTGATTGCGAGAATCCTAGTTTCTATCATAACATGTTTAGAGATTGAATGAAACGATCAGCCCTGCTGTGATGATACATCTGTGAATATATTGTACGCCCCATTCGTTCGTTTTAAAAAGGAGATGAAGTTCATGTCACATTCAGTTTTAAAAGTAAGCCAATCTGTCATAGAAAACATGAAAACATATTATCAAGCTGATATCACTTCCCTTTCTATCCAAGGAGCCGTTTTTCAGGCAAAACCTCAAGGTTGCACCATTACAGCATATCGATCTGGAAAGGTTTTGTTCCAAGGAAAAAATGCTGGTAAGGAGGCAGAGCGCTGGAATGAAGCTGCCGAGAGACCCACGGACAAAAAAACGGTTTCCAAAAAAAGTATACCTTCCATCTATCAACCGCCCGAAGGTATTAGTTCAATGTCTGTCATCGGCTCTGATGAGGTTGGAACAGGAGACTATTTCGGCCCAATGACCGTTGCCTGTGTATATGCTGAAAAAACAAAACTTCCGCTTTTACAAGAACTTGGTGTCAAGGATTCAAAACATTTGAAAGACCCGCAAATCATTCAAATTGCGCGTGACTTAATTAAAACAGTCCCTTACAGCCTCTTGGTCTTGAGGAATGAAAAGTATAATGAAATGCAGGAAAAAGGAATGAGTCAAGGAAAAATGAAAGCCCTCCTGCACAACCAAGCGATTACAAACCTCCTTAAAAAACTGGATGGAACACGCCCAGAGGCGATTTTAATCGACCAATTTGCTGAACCGACCGTTTATTTTAAACACCTTGCAGGCAAAACTGCCATCAAAGAGCAGACATATTTTAGTACAAAAGCAGAAGGCATCCACCTCTCTGTCGCTGCTGCATCGATTATCGCCCGCTATTCATTTTTAATGGAGATGGACAAGCTTTCGAAAGTAGCGGGAATCACGCTGCCTAAAGGAGCGGGAGCATTAGTAGATCAAGCAGCGGCAAAGCTGATTAGACAAAAAGGTGTGACTGTGCTTCGTCAGTTTACAAAACTGCATTTTGCAAATACGGAGAAAGCAAAACGGATGGTATAGAGCTGAGAACGGGTCATATTTTCCCAAGTGAGCCTCAAGAGCTACATTTCAATCGTGTCATGCAAAATATTGAAAATCTAGATTTAAAGGTGATCAAACAGAAAGATTGATAAAAATATGACTGAGTGGTGGGTTGCATTATATTGGTGCATCCCGCTTCAGCCGTTGATATGACAAATAATCGAGTGAAATATTAACGTGAAATCGGACGAACCAGTCCTAAAAAAAATAGCCAGCCCCGACTTGATCGAGAACTGGCTTTACATCGCTTTCTTTTATCCTCTCAACACAGCTTGATACGCATCCTCGAGCGCTTTCAGCACTTGACTGTGAATTTCTGTGACTTCTTCCTCTGTCAACGTTTGTTCCGGATTTAAGTATTGCAGGCTAAAAGCGACCGATTTTTTGCCTTTTTCCATATGTTCGCCTTCATAAACATCAAAGACATGCACTTCATTCAATAATTTGCCCCCAGCTTTTTTAATGACATCCTCAAGTTGACCACTTGTAATCTCTTTGCTGACGACTAGTGCAATATCCCGTGTAACAGAAGGATACCTCGGTATAGCCGTATATGTGATATCTGCTACATCCAGTGCAAACAGTTCATGCAGATCAAGCTCAAAGATATAAGTTTCAGGGAGATCCAGTTCTTTCTCAAAGAATGGATGAAGCTGGCCGATGAAGCCGACTAAAGCCCCGTTGTATAATATATTGGCTGTCCGTCCTGGGTGTAGCTCTTTTCTTTCAGATTGAACAAACTCGATTCCTTCATGAATACCAAGCTTTTCTAACAGGCCTTCGACAAGTCCTTTCATAACAAAGAAGTCTACCAACTTTTTCTCACCTTGCCAAAGGTTTTTATGCCATAGTCCAGTGACAGCCCCAGCAACATGTTCTTTTTCAACCGGTTTTGTTTGTTCTTCCACTTTATAGAAAACAGAACCGATTTCGTAAAAAGCTACTGAGTCGCTTTGCCTTGCCAAGTTGTAAGCAGCTGAATCAAGCAAATTCGGGAGCAGACTTTGTCTTAAGACACTTCTTTCCTCACTCATTGGCAATGAAAGGAACGTTTTAAATGACTTTTCAAGAGAAAAGGCAGTTGCTTTTTTGTCATTTGTTAATGAGTATGTGATGGCTTGAGAAAGACCCGCTCCCTCTAAGAAACGTCTAACTTTTCGCCGCTTTGCTTGATAAGAGGTCAACCCACCAGCAAAACCTGTTAATTCAGGAAGTGTAGACGGAATATTATCATACCCGTATAGTCTAGCAACCTCTTCAATTAAATCTTCTTCAATTGTAATATCGCCTCTTCTCGACGGAACAGTGACGATCAAATCAACCTCTGATGTTTGAATAGAAAAACCTAGCTTTTCAAAAATATGAACCATTTCTTCTTGACTGATCGACATACCAAGAACTTTTGTTACTTTTTCACTGGACAGACTGATGGTATTTTCTTTGATAGCAAGATGATCTTCTACAACCGTCCCTTCTAAAACGACACCGCCCGCGTATTGACTGATCAAATCCGCTGCACGTTCTGCAGCAAGCAGCACACGCGCTGGATCAATTCCTTTTTCAAACCGGATGCTTGACTCACTGCGAAGACCAAAATCTTTGGAAGCCTTACGGACTGTCTGACCATTAAAGTATGCCGCCTCAAGCAAAATCATTGTTGTATCTTCGCGAACTTCAGATTCTGCTCCCCCCATCACACCAGCGACAGCCTGCGGAATTGAACCATTTGTAATGACAAGGTGCTCAGGTGTTAACGTTCTTTCCTGTTCATCAAGTGTGACAATCGTTTCATTTTCGAAAGCTTTCCGGACAACAACTTCTTTTGAACCGAAGCGATGATAATCAAAAGCATGGAGCGGTTGACCGTATTCGAGAAGAACAAAGTTGGTAATATCAACAACATTATTGTGCGGTCTAATTCCAGCGTTGATCAGCTTTGTTTGCATCCACAGTGGGGATGGACCAATTTTGACATCCTTGATCATTTTTGCTGCATATAAAGGATTAGCTTTCTTATCATCGATCTTGACCGAGATATAATCTGCCGCTTTTTCATTTCCTGCTTGATAAGAAATTTCTGGAATCTTGACTTTACGACCAAGGATTGCTGCTACTTCATAAGCAACACCAAGCATATTCATCGCATCAGCACGGTTTGGTGTAAGCCCGAGTTCGAGTACCGCATCATCAAGCGCCAAGTTTTCAAGTGCATTAGTGCCTGTTTCAGTCTCACTTGGAAATACGAAAATCCCTTCCGCATATTCTTTTGGTACAAGTTTCCCTTGGATACCAAGCTCTTGTAAAGAACAGATCATCCCATGTGATGCTTCACCGCGAAGCTTCGCTTTTTTAATTTTAAAATTTCCCGGCAACACTGCACCGACAGTGGCAACGGCTACCTTTTGGCCTTTATCAACATTTGGAGCCCCACAGATGATTTGAACAGGCTCATCAACACCAATATCGACAAGACACTTGTTTAATTTATCGGCGTTTGGATGCTGTTCACGTTCAAGAACATGCCCGATCACAACACCTTTTATCCCTTCGCCTTTATATTCAATTCCTTCAACTTCGATTCCGCTTCTCGTTATTTTTTCAGCAAGTATTTCAGGATTCATTCCGTCTAAATCTACGTATTCTTCCAACCATTTATATGAAACAAACATTGTGCGTCCTCCTTTTAAGCCTGTTTAAACTGGGATAAAAATCTAACATCGTTTGTATAAAAGTGACGAATATCATCAATACCATATTTCAGCATCGCGATCCGTTCCACACCCATTCCAAATGCAAATCCTTGATATTCTTTAGAATTGAATCCTGCCATTTCAAGCACATTCGGATGCACCATTCCCGCGCCAAGTATTTCAATCCAACCGGTTTGTTTACAAACCGAACATCCATTCCCCTCGCATTTGAAACAGGAGACATCCACTTCGACAGATGGTTCTGTAAACGGGAAGAAACTTGGGCGTAATCTAATTTCACGTTCTTCACCGAACATCTTTTTCGCAACCGTTTCAAGTGTTCCTTTCAGGTCACTCATACTGATATTGTGATCCACACAAAGCCCTTCAATCTGCATAAACTGGTGGGAGTGTGTTGCATCATCATGATCACGGCGGTACACTTTTCCCGGACAAATGATTTTTACAGGACCTTTTCCTTGGTGTTTTTCTAGAGTACGTGTTTGAACTGGTGAAGTTTGCGTTCTCATCAGTGTATCTTCGGTAATGTAAAAACTATCCTGCATATCACGGGCCGGATGTTCTTTTGGAAGGTTGAGTGCCTCAAAATTGTAATAATCTGTTTCTACTTGAGGACCTTCTTCAACGGAATAACCCATACTAATAAACAGGTCTTCAATGTCTTCGACAACAATTGTCAATGGATGCGTAGCACCTGTTTTGACAGGGCTTCCTGGAAGTGTCACATCAATCGTTTGCTCTTTTAGCTTTCTTTTGACTTCTTCCTCTTCAAGTTTGGCATTTTTTTCAGCAATAGCAGCGGCAATTGTTTCCCTGACTTCGTTTGCCAATGCGCCCATTTTTGGTCTTTCTTCTGCTGAAAGCTTTCCCATTCCCCGAAGCACTTCTGTAATCGGACCTTTTTTCCCAAGATATGCAACTCTGACATCATTGACTGTTTTTAAAGAATCTGCAGCTACTACTTTAGCAATTGCTTCTTTTTCAAGCCGTTTTAACTCTTCTTGCATTTTTGAATTCCTCCTTTTATGTAAAAAACCTAATTTTCGGCAATAAAAAAGCCCCTTTCCGAATGAAAGGGACGAATCGTGGCCCGTGGTACCACCCTTTTTAAGAAACAAAAAAACTTTGCTTCCTCACTTCATTAATATAACGGACGATTGAATCCGGTTCACCTTTACACATCCAGTGATGTGGTCCAAGTGACAACTCAAGAGGTGAAACGTTTTTTAACCTGCCATAAAAATGCTTTCAGTCAAGGCACTTTTTCCCTAAAAAGGCATCACGGTCAAAAACAGCCTCTATCACTGTTTTTACATATAATAAATTTAATTATAGTGAATTATATCGTCTGATGCAATGGTTATCCGCGAAGATGATAAAGTAATATCGCTGTGGCAGCTGCCACATTGAGAGACTCCGCTTTACCATAGATCGGAACGAAAAGATTGCGGTCAGTTTGGGTTAGCATTTCTGGATCAACACCTGAACCTTCATTTCCGATTAAAAGGGCGAATGACTGTGATGGTTTCACCTCTTGATAGGGAATTGCATTTTGCAGCGCAGTCCCATATACAGGGATGTTTTTCTGTTTTAGTTGTTCCATTAATTCAGAAAGCTCAAATTTTATGATCGGTAGGTGAAAATGTGATCCTTGGGCAGATCTCAGTGTTTTGCCATTGTATGGATCGACCGTCCCAGGGCTGAGAACGACAGCATCGATCCCAGCGGCATCGGCTGTCCGAATGATCGTTCCTAAATTGCCGGGATCTTGGACTCGATCGGCAAGCAACAATTTTTCATATTGGAAAGGATTGTTCTCCGTTTCCGACATTCGACAAACGGCTGCAACAGTTTGAGGTGTCTCTGTTTCGGTGATTTCTGTAAAAGCATCCTCACTTAGGATGTAGCAAGAAACAGATAGATCCAGACCATCTGGAAAATTCGCTTCCTCTGTAACCATCACTTCCAAGACAATCCCAGGGGTTTTCAGTGCTTCCTCGACAAGGTGCTCCCCTTCAATGATATAAGTATTGGTTTTGGTTCGCTCTTTCTTGCTATGAAGTTTTTTCCAATCTTTGACTTTTTGGTTTTTAGCAGATTCAATTCGTTTCAAAGCGTTTGACTCCTTTGTCTGACAATAGCTACATTATATCTCATCATTGATACATATTAAACCTGTCAATCGTGCAGAATAGTAAAAACAAGTGATGAATGGAGTGAAAGTGAAAATGGATTTAAATTTAAGAAACGCAGTTATTTCTAATGTCACAGGAAATACACAAGATCAACTAAAGTCTACAATTATCGATGCGATTCAAAGCGGTGAAGAGAAGATGCTGCCCGGTTTAGGCGTTTTGTTTGAAGTGATTTGGAAGCACGCTTCAGATTCGGATAAAGTCGAAATGCTCGAAACTTTAGAGCAAGGATTAAAAACACCATAAACCGGAGGCCGTTTGTGCCCCCGGTTTCATTATTAACGAGGAATAGATGGTTCCATTCTTAAGGTAGGATCACGCCACATTTCAATCCATTTTTTTAGTGCACTAACCATAATAATCAATCCCAAAAGAAGCATGATAATCGATAATATACCGTTTAACATACTATAGCCAGCAGCTTCCGCGTTAAAATAAACGTGGCTGATCATCCAGTATCCTGCATAATTAACAGTGATATATAAATAGCTTAGCGGGATCAGACATGTCAACATATAGCGCCGTTTATCCGCAATTTTCAGGATGACAGTCGCTCCGATAATGAGACCGACAGATGCCATCAGTTGATTGGAGACACCGAACAGTGCCCAAATCGAACTAATGTCACCGGAATATAGTAAATATCCCCACATGAAACAGGCAAGTGCACTTGCAATGACTGAACCCGGGAGCCAGTCCGTTCTTTTAAGCGGTTTGTATAAATCCCCAAAAAAATCTTGAATTAAATAGCGAGCCACTCTTGTTCCCGCATCAATGGCCGTTAAAATAAACACCGCCTCAAACATAATCACAAACTGGAAAAAATATGATGATAAATGACTGAAAAATGGAACATCAGTAAAAATGTAAGTCATACCAACAGCAAGTGTAACGGCTCCGCCTGTTCGCCCCTCTAAATTCAGACCAATTTCCTTACTGAGCTCAGGTAAATGCACAACATCAATGCCAAGTGTCCGAAACATTTCCGGAGAACTGTTAATGGCAAAATAATCACCTGGTTGTAAGGCTGTCGCCGCAATCAAAGCCATAATGCCCACTAAACACTCGACAAGCATTGCTCCAAAAGCAACAAACTTCATATCACTCCATTTGTTTAACATTTTCGGTGTCGTACCTGAACCAACAAATGCGTGAAACCCGGAGATTGCCCCACAAGCAATCGTAATCGAAATAAACGGCCAAACAGGTCCTGGTGAGACAGGTCCACCGCCACCTGTAAACTCTGTAAAGGCTGGAAATGGGATTGCCGGATTGACGATAAACACCCCAGCAATCAAAGCAATGAAGACACCGATTTTCATAAAACTGCTTAAATAATCACGAGGTGCAAGCAGAAGCCAAACAGGCAGTGCAGCTGCAAAAAATGCATAAATCGGCAGTACGATCGCAAGTGTCTTTGTGTCAAGTGTCAACACTTCACCGAGCGGCGTATTGGCAATAGACGGTCCAACAAATACACCAATCATTAGCAACATGAACCCTACTGTTGATGCCAGTTTTAAGTTGCCTGTTTTTTTATAAAACAAACCAACACCCATAGCTATCGGGATCGTGATGGCAACAGAAAACGTCCCCCACGGGTTATGTTCGAGCGCGTGGAGGACAACCATTGATAAGCCTGCCATAGTAATCGTAATAATGAATAGCATGGCAAGCCCTGTGCAGAATCCGGCAACAGGTCCCAGCTCCTCTTTCGCCACTTCTGACAGCGACTTCCCATTTCTTCGCATTGAAGCAAATAATACGACAAGATCATGAACCGCTCCCCCAATCACTGCTCCGATTAACAACCACAACAACCCAGGTAAATAGCCGAATTGTGCCGCTAAAATCGGTCCGACAAGCGGTCCTGCTGCTGCAATAGCTGCAAAATGATGTCCAAAAGACACCCATTTGTTTGTCGGTACATAATCTTTGCCATCTTCCTGAAGATGAGCAGGTGTCGGTTTGTCATCGTTCACCTTCAACACTTTCACCATCATAAATGTTCCGTATAAACGGTAGGCGATCGCCAATAGACAAATAGACGCGATCACAATCGTAATAGCATTCATCCAATTTCTCCCCCCTCGTATCCTTTTTAACATATCTCATATTTTTTGTAAGCGCAATCATTTGTTTGATACGTTCGTTAAAAATCTGAACTCGTTATTGAATGCCGAAAGGAAAAAGCTTTACATCTGTTTATGGCATTGGGCATACAGTCAACCTTTTACCCCTATTATCTAAGAAATTTGATTAAAACTAGTGTGGATGAATGAAATCGGGAAGTTTGCTCGCTTTCCGCGAGACCCCGCAGGAGGCTCCAATGTCTCTGATCCATGTTGATCATCATCTTTAAACTTAATTATTTCAAAAAATTCCGGTACCAATAACACCATTACACCTTCTGGAGCCAACCATGTAATATGGAGTAGTGAATCATGTTTTTTCTGTACAAAATAGTAAACACCTTCAATTATAATCAATTGAAGGTGCACTTCTATATTATGCTGTTTTATGATTTCTTCAATCTCAACACATTCCAGGAAAGCTTCGGCAGACGAGACTTAAGTATACCATCACACACATGAGCATCTCCGCAGCTGTGTGGAACTACATTGTTTCTGTTTTCTTGGTTGGTTCCTTTCACATCATCATGTTTAAGAACGATATGTTCTATCACAGTATAGCCAGCAAAGCTCCTCATATCTGCTTCCAAGTCTAAGCTGCTGTCAGTCGCCCGGTTGACCGCAAAAACGGTTAACTCTTCGGCTTCTTCATTGAAAACAGAGACAGACTCTAAGTACGGTACATCTGTAAAGTCTTTACTGTCATACTTTGGAGATGAAACAACTGATTGCAATACAGTTCCCCGTCCATAAATAGAAGCATGCATAAATGGATAGAAAATTGTCTGACACCAAGCCTCTCCACCTTTGTCAGTCATAATCGGCGCAATCACATTGACTAGCTGAGCCAAGCAGGCAATTTTGACACGATCTGCATGCTTTAGCATTGTGATGAGCATACAACCGACCAGCAGGGCATCCTCAAAGTTGTATATGTCTTCAAGAAGGTGTGGTGCTTTTGACCAGCGCTCAATTTCTTTGTCTTGCTCGTTAGAATGATACCAGACATTCCATTCATCATAAGAAAGATGGATCGTTTTCTTACTGCGTTTTTTCGCCTTCATATAGTCACAGACAGCTACAACCGTTTTGATGAAATGGTCCATATCAAGCGATTTTGCCAAATAGTTGGACAGATCATTTTCTTGGTTTCCATAATAGGAATGCAGAGAAATATACTCAACATGTTCATACGTATGATCAAGCACAGTCGTTTCCCAGTCAATAAATGTCGGGATTGCACTGCCAGAGCTTCCACAGGCAACCAGTTCAATCGATGGATCTGTCCACTTCATCACTTTTGCAGTTTCGGCAGCAAGTCTTCCATATTCAGCGGCTGTTTTATGACCGATCTGCCATGGTCCATCCATCTCATTCCCGAGACACCATGTTTTAATGTTGTGCGGCTCTTTATATCCGTGAGACTTTCTAAGATCACTGTAGTATGATCCTGAAGGATGGTTGCAATATTCTACAAGATTGCGAGCTGCGTCAATTCCTCTCGTCCCAAGGTTAACCGCCATATTCACCTCGGCTCCGACCAACTTCGCCCAATCCATAAATTCATTTGTACCGATTAAGTTTGGTTCTGTCGTTCCCCAGGCCAGATCAAGTCTTGTCGGACGTTTTTCGACAGGACCAACACCGTCCTCCCAGTTATATCCTGATACAAAGTTTCCACCTGGATAGCGAATAAACGGTACTTTCAACTCTTTTACTAATTTAATAACATCTTTTCGGAAACCAGCTTCATCAGCTTCAGGATGACCGGGCTCATAAATTCCTTCATAGACAGCTCTGCCAAGGTGTTCAACAAATGAGCCATAAATCCGCGGATCAACTTCAGCAACTTTATATTGTTTATCAATCGTCATTTTCGCTTTCTTTTCAGTCAAATTAACCATTCCTTTCAGATTTGATTACCCTTTAATTCCACCAGCAGTAAGGCCTGAAATAAAATATTTTTGGAAAAACAAGAAAATCAAGATAACAGGCAAAATCGCCAGGACAGATCCTGAAATGAGCATGTCATAGTTGTTTCCATACGGACTAAGTAAAGTAGATAATCCGATTGGAAGCGTAAACATTTCTTTTGACCGTAAAACAATTAATGGCCATAAAAAATTGTTCCAGCTGTTTAATGATTGAAGAATGATCATTGCACCAAAAGCCGGCTTCATGAGCGGTGCCATAATCCGGAAGAAAATCCCGAATTCTGTGCAACCATCCATCCTTGCTGAATCAAGCAAATCTTTCGGTAAACCGAGCGCATACTGCCTAAAGAAAAATACAGCGACAGGAGACACAATAAACGGGAGAATGACGCCGGTATATGTGTCAGAAATATGCAATGAAACTGTCATTTTAAATAACGGCAGCATTAAGATTTCAATTGGTACCATCATGATCAAGAGCACAAGAACAAACAGCAGATTTTTCCCTTTAAACTGATATACAGCAAGCCCGTATCCAACTAATGAAGAAAACAACAGTGTTAAAACGGTGGAAATGACCGTAAGGAACAAGCTGTTTGTGAACCATTTAAAATAGATGCTTCCACCGTTAAACAAATATGCATAGTTATCAAGGCTTAAAATATCGGGATCTAGCTTTAAATTAAGCCCGAACCGAAGCAATTCTGATGATGGTTTTAGCGAGCCGAGCAACAAACAGAGAAGCGGAAATACAAACAAAAAACTCAAAATTGCAAACAGAAAAATAGAAGCTATTTTTGCAATGTTTAAACCTCTGGCAGGACCCATTAATAGCCCTCCTTTTTAAATGAACCAGACAGTTTTAATGAAATCAGACTTGCGATTAAAATGATGAGCAAAAGCACAATGCCAATCGCTGAGCCATAGCCCATATTGTTGTAAGCAAGACCTTGTTGATAAATATATCCGACCATCGTCAATCCGATATTTCCTGGAGAGTTGTTTTGCCATAGCACATAGCTTTCTTCAAACATCCGAAAACCGCCAATAATGCTAATGGTTAAAACATAAACGGTGACGGGTTTTAAAAATGGTAGTGTAATATGATAAAACTTCTTCAAAGTGCCGGCCCCATCCATTTCTGCTGCTTCATACAAATCCTTCGGAACATTTTGCAAGCCAGCCAAGAAATATAGTACATTGATGCCCATCCATCTCCAAGATGCCAGCAAAACCATTAAAAACATTCCGGTATGTTCATTATTCAGCCAGTTTTGTGGTGAAGCACCAAGTTTAACTAAAATCGAATTAGCAAGTGATGTTTCCAACTCTCCAAAAATCAGCCGAAAAATAATTCCCGCTACAATCGTTGAAGTCAAAGCCGGGATGAATAAAGCGGATTTAAAGACACTTTTAAACTTCACCAGTTTTGAATTCAATAAAACTGCAAGTATAAGCGGTACAGGTATTAAAATCAATAATGTCCAAAAGGTGTATTTGATCGTGTTGAAAAGTGCGGTAAAAAAAGTAGGATTATTTAATGCTTTGTAGTTATCCAGCCCAACAAAATGAATATCTCCGGGAAGGATGCTCTGAAAACTCATAATCAAAACGCTGATAAGCGGATAAAGAAAAAATATGCAAAAGGAGATGACAAAAGGTGCTGTGAAAATGTAAGGTGCTGCTTTTGCTGAATATAGAAAACTGCTTAGTTTTCTTTTTCTGCTCACCGGCGGAATCGAATGCACTGTGTCAGTTTTAACAGTCTTCAAGTTATCGCCTCGCTTTACCGTAATGAAAGACTACTATTGGCCCTTTACTTCAGCAGCTGCATCATCCAATGCTTCTTTTGGCGATTTGCTGCCATTTTTGATCACTTCAAATAAGACATTTTTATTGACCAAATCGGAAGTTTTCGCAAAATCCTCATGGAGATAAAGCGGATTTATCTCATCTTTTATCTCGAGAAGCATAGAAAAAATCTTTGTGCCGTTTTGGAAATATTCTGTATACTTATTTTGTTGTTTTAATTCTTTTGAACTCCATACATCCCATCGTATCGGATCAAATCCAAGGACAGTCCAGAGTTTCGTATTTCCTTTTTTCGATGCTTTAGCAAATTTCAAAAATTCTTTGGCTAATTTAACTTGTTTCCCTTGTTTCGGAATGACAGTCGCAGTTCCACCCATTCCCGCTGAGCGGTCTCCACCTTTTTTCCATGCTGGTAGCGGTCTGATCGCGATCTTTCCTTTTAAATCTGGCATATAGTCTATAAACCTGCCCATATACCAGATTGGCATTAAAACAGATGCCGCCCCGCCTTGATTCATGAATCCATAGTATTCTTCACTGTGATGAAAGCCTCCTGGTGCCGTGACTGCAATTTTATCTTTCTCTTTTAAATTTTTTACAAATTCAAGTGTTTTGACGTTCGTTTCATTATTTAAAATGAATTGACCGTTTTTATCAAAGTAACCTGATCCCTGCTGAGAAATTAGTGGCAAAAACGAATTGGAATCAGTCGTTTCAATTGTCGTCATCGGCTTACCGGTTTTTTTGACAACCTTTTTGCCTGCTTTGCGATAATCATCCCAAGTTTTGATGTCATCCGGGTTGACTCCTGCTTTATTTAAAATATCCATGTTATAGTACATCACAGTCGTACCCACATGGGTTGCAAGCCCATACACTTTTCCTTTTTTACTGTAGAGGGTCAGCCGTGCTTCCACAAACTTGTCACGATCGTCTTTAACCAAAGAAGTTAGATCTTCCAAAGGAATATCTGAACCTTTCAAAAAATTAGAGAAACGTGCAAGCTCAACATCAGCAATATCAGGAAGTCCTTTTCCTGCCAAAAGTGAAATGGATAGGTTATCATGCATTTGTCCATATGGATAGACAACGGTATTTAATTTAATCTTTCGGTCAGGATATGTTTTGTTCCATTCTTTCACCATTTCTGCATAAAACTGTTCATGCAGTCCATTAAACGTCCAAAATGTCAGTTCTGTCTCATCTGCTGTTTTGCCAGTGGTGGGGCTTGCTTTGCATCCTGTTAATAAGACATTTATCGTCAACAATATCATGAAAAATGAAAGGAACTTTCTCACGTTTTAACCCCTTCCATGCTTGATCTTAGGTAAAAGATCGTATTGGTTAATTATTTTCAAACCTGTATAACGGTCTCTAAGCTGATGAGCACAAGCAAGTGCCTCTGAGAGAAGAAATTCTTCAACATCTAGTTCTTTAAATTCTGTTGGACCACCAACATGTTTCATCCATTCTGCCATCTTCTGACCGCTCGGTAGTCCTTTATAAACAGAATGAATCGTTTTTTTCATTTGGTCATCATCAATATCTACATGAATGAGTGAGTGATAAATATCTGCCAGCAGGATGGACGCGCAGCCAACCTTAGCCCCATGGAGCACCTGCCGTTTTTGATTTTCCAAAGCCTTCATCTCCAAGAAGTGTGAAAGATGATGCTCTCCTCCTGAAGCAGATCTAGAATGATCGAGCATGAGCATGACAAGACCGGAGATCACCAGTGACTCCATTAATATCCGGATGCCTTCGTGTGTCTTCTCAGCCATCTCATCGATTCGAGCGAGACATTGATCAAGCACTGATTTTGTGATCCTCACAGCTGTCGGACAATAAGGCTCCGCGTTAAGTAAACGAGAGATTTCCCAATCAGCAAGCGATGTGATTTTACCTAGCATATCTCCAAATCCAGCGGCAACCATCTGTTGTGGTGCCTCACGAAGAATGTTGATATCTGCGAACAGAGCGAGCGGTGCTGTCGTTTGAATCGTCTGTTTCTTACCATTTAAAATGAGCGGTGCTCCCGCTGAGGTAAAACCGTCCACAGATGGAGCTGTCGGTACCGAAAGAAATGGAATCCCGCGCTGATAAGCACAAAACCGAACAATATCATGAATTGTACCAGCTCCTGCAGCTATTAATACGTCTGTATCAAGCGGTATACCGATTAATGCACTGACCAATGTTCTTTCATCTGCCGTGACATCGCCAGCCTTATTTGCTTCAAGTTGAAGTGAAGTTACCTCAGCTATTCCGTTAAGAAGAGACATCAGCTGTTTACCAGCAATCTGGTCCGTTATGTTATCGCAAACAATGACTATTTTTTCGAATGAAGCCGTTTTCACAAAGGATACCAATTCTTGATCTATGGCGTGTTCATCTATGACAATTTTTTCAATCGTAAGCGGAAAGTGATCGGCTTTACAATGACATGCACCTAACGTGTTTTTCATATAAGTGATCAGGTCATTCATAAAAAGCTCCTTCCTTATTGTCCGTAATATGCGTCGGTCCCATGTTTGCGGAGATAATGTTTATCTTGCAAAACATCTTTAATTGGACGAAGAGCTGGATTCAACACCAGTGAATGGTAAGCCATCTTTGCTACCTCCTCCAATACAACAGCATGTTGTACGGCAGTCAGGGCGTCTTTTCCCCAGCAAAACGGTCCATGGTTATAGACTAAGACACCTGGAATGTCTTGGGGATCAAGGTGCTGAAATGTTTCCACAATGACTTTTCCAGTATTCAGTTCATATTGTCCCATCATTTCTTCGGCATCCATTTCCCTTGTACAAGGAATATTTCCGTGAAAGTGATCGGCATGAGTCGTTCCCAATGAAGGAATATCTCTGCCGGATTGTGCCCAACTGGTTGCCCATGACGAATGAGTGTGAACAATCCCACCAATCATTTGAAATTGTTTATACAGATAGAGATGTGTCGGTGTATCTGAAGACGGTTTAAGATCCCCTTCCACAACCTCCCCATTCAGATTTAAAACGACTAAGTCTGCAGCGGTTAATTTGCTGTAAGGTACACCACTTGGCTTAATGACAACTAACTCTTGATCGCGATCAATTCCGCTGACATTTCCCCATGTAAACGTAACAAGCCGATACTCCTGAAGTTGCAAATTAGCTTTTAAAACCTGTTCTTTTAAAGCCTCCAGCACAGGTTGTCACCCTCCTTTTGGTGGTTTACTTCACAATAGACCTGATAGACTGGATGTTTTTTAGTTTTTTAAGACGCTTCATCACATGATTTTGTTTTCCAAAATATTGATAAAGCTCCGTGTACTCGGCATAAAGCTGATCATATAATGTAACATGTTCAGAATTCGGTTTGTACGTATAGCTTTTGACTTTTCCCATATGTCGGACAGCATCTACAATTTGATCATAACCGCCATTTTCACTTCCGGCTGCAAGCGCTCCGAAAATCGCTGATCCTAAAGCAGGTGCTTGTGGTGAACCAGATATGTTGATTTCCATGTTGGTCACATCTGCATAAATCTGCATAATGAATGGATTTTTTTCAGCAATTCCTCCAGCTGCATACAACTCTTCAATTGGCACACCGCTTTGTCGGAATGTTTCAATAATCATTCGCGTACCAAAAGCAGTAGCTTCAACTAGTGCCCGAAAAATCTCTTCCGGTTTTGTAGAAAGTGTCATTCCAAGCATCATCCCCGTTAGATCGGCATCAACAAGTGTCGAACGATTTCCGTTCCACCAATCTAAAGCAAGTAAACCACTTTCACCAATACGTAAGCGTTCAGCTTTATGACTGAGCAGATCAAAGATTGTCATTTCTGCCTGTTCTGCTTCTCTCATATATGCTTCAGGGACAAAATGATTGATCAACCAATGAAAATGATCACCTACACAAGATTGGCCTGCCTCATACCCAACATAACCCGGTAAAATGCCGTCTTGAACAACACCGCATATTCCTGGCACATTGCGAACATTTTCACCAAGTAACATATGACAGGTCGATGTCCCCATGATCATTAACATTTTCCCAGGATCCGTGATTCCGACAGCCGGAACTGAAGCGTGAGCATCAATATTGCCTACCGCAACAGCTGTTCCTGGCAATAATCCTGTTTTAGCTGCCATTTCTTCAGTCAATCCACCTGCTCTTTCTCCAATTGAATAAATGTCTTCTGTTAATTTTTCTTGAACAAGGTTTGTTAGTTTCGGGTCTAAAGCTGAAAAAAACGTTGTGGATGGATAACCTTTCTGATCGTTCCAAATCGCTTTATAACCAGCTGCACAGTTGCTGCGTTTTCTTTTGCCACACAATTGAAAAACGATCCAGTCACAAGCCTCGATTATTTCATCAGCAGCATCATAAATATGGGGTGCTTCTTCTACGATCTGCATCACTTTTGGAACAAGCCATTCAGAAGAAATTTTCCCTCCATATGTTTTGAGAAATGCTTCATTTCTTTTTTCAGCCAATTGATTTAAGCGATTTGCCTGCTCCTGTGCGGCATGATGCTTCCAAAGTTTCACATAACTATGTGGTTCACCAGCAAATTCATCTCTCATACAAAGCGGTATCCCAGCTTCGTCAATTGGCAAAATGGTACATGATGTAAAATCAATCCCAATTCCAATAATCTCGCTCGGATCTGCCTTTGATTGTTTTAATAGACTAGGAATCGTCTCTCCGAGCACATCTATGTAATCGGCAGGATGTTGGAGAGCCCAGTCTCTCGGGAGCGTTTGTTTTGTCCTAGGTAGTTGATCGTCAATCACTGCGTGAGTGTACTCTTTAACAGCTGTCGCTATTTCTTCTCCTGTTTTCACATCAACCAAGACAGCTCTTCCCGACAATGTTCCAAAATCAACCCCAATCGTCAATGCCATAAGTTATCCCCCTTAAAGCTTGTGAAACCGATATGCCGCTTCACTCCATTCAGTTCATTCCCGAAAAATCACCATTGTTGTATTACGGTTGATGATTCCTGTCATTTCTGCCAATCCACATGTCTGACCTCAATTGCCTTTTCACAAAACTTTTTGACTGAGTTGTGACCGCCTTAAAGTTAACGTTGAATCTTAAGTAATCGTTATTTAAGCCCCACAGATCGCCTTTGCGTGGCTTTAGACTTCTCTGAGCGCCTCCTCTCCAAATAAATGTTGTCTTTTTGACTTGATCAATAGACCAAGTGAATAAAGCGCTTACAAATAACATTAAAAATAAAATATTGGCATCAATGGAACCAATACACAATACGTTCGTATAATTATATAAACATATATATATTTGTACGAACAACTTTATTATATTCATAGGATTGCAAACTGTCAATTTAATTTTCAGTATTAAATATCTTTTTTTTAAAAAAAATGAAAATAGAAAAACAATTGTTAGCTCATAACCAGCATCCGCAAGCTAATTTTAGAGAAAATGCTAATAAAAAAAGCAAGTGGAAAACCCAACTTAAGTTTCCCACTCGCATACTTATTTGACAGTCTCATGCAAACAAGGCTTAAAACCAAGGCCAGCCTTTTGAATCCCAATACAGATCATTGATGAGCAATGTTGGTTGACCATTGTTAAGAGCATCATAGCCATGTCTAACAATCATTGAATTACCCAAAACATCTTGATGACCCGGGCCTTTCCAGCGTTCATTTCCCGAGTCTAATATCGTTCCCCCTCCATCCAACATCTTTTTGCCGCTCTTATCATAGTAAGGACCTACGATATTTTTCGAACGACCATAGGCTATTTTATACGTGCTGTTGACTCCCTGGCAACATTTATCAAACGACACGAATAAGTAATAATAACCGTTTCTATACGTGATATTAGGCGCTTCTATTGCTCCGCTGTGATTTGGCCTTGCTGCAATAGAATACAAGTTTCCAATCGGTTTCATTGTTTTTTTATCAAGTCTTGTCAGCTTTATCCCGCTCCAAAACGAACCGAAAGATAGCCACGGATTTCCGTCTTTATCAATGACTAAATCTCCATCAATAGCATTATAGTGATTGGCAGATGTTGTTCTGATCACCAATCCATCATCACGCCAATTTCCCGACGAAATTCTGTCAGTAGAGGCCAGACCAATCATCGATTGATTTGAACCAAATGAAGAAACTGAGTAATACATCCAATATCTACCGTTGTAATAACTGACATCTGGCGCCCATTGATTTTCTTCATGGTTGGGTACATACATTTTCCACCATGGTAACGGGGTTGAAAAAATACGTGGAGCCTCTTTCCAAGTCATTCCGTCATTAGACTGAATGACACGCAGTCCCTTCCCATGTCCTGTCCCAAACGTATACCATGTATGACCTTCTTTAATTATCGAAGGATCATGAATAAAGTTGTCCCCTTTTGTTTCCCAAAATGCAGCTGAAGCAGATTCAGCCCCTGAAAAAAACATGATCAGCCCAATAATCCAGATCATTTTGCGTTTCATAAATCACCCTCCATTTCTTTTTTCAAAATTTTCATTTATGTAAGCGCTTACTAAAAGTACCAGAAAAATAAGCTGACAGCAAGAGAAAAAAGTAGCTGTCAGCTTTAGTTTTTTAGTCATATGTAATGTTCGCAACCGTTTCTTGATCTAAACGTTTAATGACTTCAGTAATTAATTTAACAGTATTTTCGTAATCGTCGCGATGGAGCATTGCCGCATGTGTATGAATATAACGTGTTGCAATGGTAATTGATAAAGCAGGTACTCCGTTTGCAGTCAGATGAATGGAACCTGAATCTGTTCCTCCACCTGAAAGAGCATCAAATTGATAAGGGATATTTGCTTCATCAGCGACCTTTGTTACAAAATCGCGGAGCCCCTTATGAGAAACCATTGATGCATCATATAAAATAATTTGGGGCCCTTTTCCCATTTTGCTTGTTGATTCTTTTTCTGTAATTCCTGGTGTATCCCCTGCAATTCCGACATCAACACCAAAAGCAATATCAGGTTTTATTGTTTGTGCAGCGGTTTTTGCTCCACGCAATCCAACCTCTTCCTGAACCGTGCCAACACCATAAACAACATTCGGGTGATGAATCTCCTTTAAATTTCTTAAAACGTCAATTGCAATTGCACAGCCGATCCGATTGTCCCAGGCTTTTGCAAGAAGCATCTTTTCATTATTCATCACCGTAAATTCAAAATAAGGTACAATTTGATCTCCAGGAAGCACCCCCCATTCCATTGCTTCTTCTCTGCTTGAAGCTCCAATATCTACGAACATATCTTTAATATCCGCCGGTTTTTTGCGTGCTTCTGGTGAGAGAACATGAGGCGGTTTTGAACCGATAACACCAGTGATATCCCCTTTTTTAGTAACAATTGTGACACGCTGTGCCAACATGACCTGAGACCACCAGCCTCCAACCGTTTGAAAATATAGATAGCCTCGATCATCAATCCGCGTTACCATAAAACCAACTTCATCAAGATGACCAGAAATCATGATTTTCGGCCCATCAGTAAGTCCAGTTTTTTTGGCAATTAAACTGCCGAGTCTGTCAGTGGTAACCTCATCAGCATAAGGTTCAATGTATGACCTCATCACTTGCCTAACTTCCTTTTCATTGCCTGGAATACCTTTTGCATCTGTTAGTTTTTTGAGCATTGTCAGTGTTTCATCAAATTTTGCCATCAATATAAATCCTCCTTTAATGAACCTTCCTTCTTATTATACAAAAATAAATCTTTTCAATACGGAATCCATGCTTCTCGGTCATTTTATCAAATCATGAAACCTTTTGTTTTGTTATTCGTATATATAGGTTAATATTCTTCATTTCATTTTAAGGGAGGTTCTTTAAAAATGCTTGTCATAATATTGCGGCTTGCTTTATCGGTCCTTTTCATTTATGTCATCTATAGGACCGTACTATTTTTAAGAAATCCGGACCGAAGATTGAAATCTGCACAAGCTAAAGAATATTTTTATTTTTTGGATGACCAAAAAAACACACGTAAAAATTTAAAAATCACATATAAAGGTGTGCTGTTTGAAGGAACAAAACATATTCCAGCAAAAGACCATCCGCTGTTTATCCATACGATTTTCATTTGGACACAAGCACCTGAAGAAAAACTTCAGTCCTTTACTTCAACAGATTTTACCGAATTGGAGAACAAAATCAAACAGCGCTATCCGGACTGTAAGATTGATTGGGACGCTTCTATTCAAAAATGGAAAAGCAAACATGCAGAAGGGCAATGATAACTGTTTTAATAGTCCGTTTTCATGGTACTAAATTTGTGAAAACAAAAATAGGTGGTATTCCAAATGTCGTGGTATTTAGATAACGCTTATGAAAAAAATGCACAATTTCCTTATACTTTTTATATTCCTAGTAAACAAGTAATCGATAAATTAAGTATTGGGGACATCGTTAAATTAAGGTTTGTGAACGGAACTAAAGAAGATGGTCTTGCAGGTGAAAGAATGTGGGTGGAGATCACTGGAAGGAATGGTGAAGACTTTAGAGGATTATTAATGAATGAGCCTTATGACTTGAAAGATTTGAAATTCGGACAGGAAGTTTTATTCAAGGCGAAACATATTTGTGATACGGAATACAAAGACCCTAGATCTTCTGATTGGGATTACTACTTCGATACAAAGGTTATTGTAAGTACAGATGTTCTTGATAAAAGAGAATTCAATTTCATGTTGAGAGATACCCCTAATGGAGAAGAGGACTCTGGATGGACTATATTAAGCGGATACGAAAATGATGAATTCGTCAATCAACCTGATCATTTTCAATATATTTCAATCGGTGTCATATTAAATATAGATGATTCAATCTTAAAATTCATTGATGAAAAACCAATGTGTGCCTATGAAAGAAATAATAAAGGTGAGTTCTATAACATACAGAATTATTATTGGCACAGCTACCTAAACAGTTAATAGTATGACAGCCAAGCTCTTGAACAATATAGGCTGGTCAATTTGAAAGCTGATGAGGACGTTTCCAAGTTTTCAGTTCAAGATGCATAGTAGCAAAAATAAGCATCGTCTGCATAACCCCTCTAAAGGGGTGTCCAACGCAGGCCATGCTTATTTTTGTGTTTCTTTTCTTTTAAGGGATTACTCAGTAAAATCGATGACCATACGGCCAGTAATTTTACCTTCCTCCATTTCTTTAAATATATCATGAACATCTTGAACTGGACGCTTTGTAACTTTAGGTACAACCTTGCCTTCTGCAGCAAATTGGAATGCTTCCTTCAAGTCTTCTCTAGTGCCTACTAGTGAACCAATAACTTGAATTCCATCTAGTACAAGGCGAGGGATATCTAAATCCATCTTGTCTACTGGTAAACCTACAGCAACTACACGAGCACCCGCTTTTACAACATCAACGGCTTGGTTGAAAGGGGTTTTAGCAACAGCAGTAATAACTGTAGCATCAAGACCTAGATCATTTGTCACTTCTTTAGCTTTAGCAACAGGGTCTTCATTTAAGCAGTTTACAACTATATCAGCACCTAAGCTTTTAGCAAATTCCAATTTCTCATCGTTAATATCGAATGCCATCACTTTAGCATTAAAAACATTTTTTGCATATTGCACAGCTAAGTTTCCTAATCCGCCGATACCAAATACACCGATCCATTGACCAGGTTTGATTTCACTGACTTTTACTGCTTTATAAGTTGTTACACCCGCACAAGTAATACTGCTAGCTGCTGCCGGATCTAAATTTTCGGGAACTTTCACTGCATAATCAGCTATTACGATAGCTTCTTCAGCCATTGCACCATCAACGGTATACCCAGCATTTTTTACATCACGGCATAGTGTTTCACGACCTGTTAGGCAATACTCACAGTGACCACAACTTTCAAACATCCAAGCAATAGAGACGCGGTCACCCACTTTTAAGCTTTTGACGCCTTCACCAATCTCGGTTACAATGCCTATTCCTTCATGACCTAGAGTGACACCTGTGACATCGCCAAAATCAGCATTTTTCACATGTAAGTCTGTATGGCATACACCACAATATTCCATCTTCACTTTGGCTTCACCATGTTGTAAAGGACGTAATTCTTTTTTTACGATCTCTATATTTTTGTCTTTTGTTGCTACTACTGCTTTCATTCCAGACTACACCCCTTCAATTTTTTTGGGAAATTCATCCTACACTTATAATTTAGCACAATACCCTTTTTATGAAAACCCTTACACATTTTCATAGAAAAGTATTTTGTAAATATGAACTTTTTTGAACAACCTCGTACTACTGGCGATGTTATGCATGTGTGCAATAATTATCGTGTTCATCTCTTTGTTTGTGTTTATGAAATGCCGTGATTGAGATTTGAAGGTCGAACATATTATGTAAGTAAAGCGGGGCTCGGCTTCGCCGTTCTGCAGCTTTTTCTCTCATTGATTTTCTATAAGCTCTCCTTTAAGGGAATTTCACTTGTAATGTGGTAGTGTGGATGGATAAAAATTGAGGAATTTGCTCGCTTTCCGCGAGAATCTTGTATTTCCCCCTGATCTTTTTGGGTAGCCGATATCATTGAATTTTTCGCAGGTGTTTTGCGGCAAATGATTTGACCATAATAAAACTGCACCCTTAATTGTTATTCGTGTCTCACAATTAGGGTGCAGTTGATGGTGGTTATTTATTTAATTGAGTTTTAGCAGTATCTGCAAGTTGATTGAATGCAGTAAGATCGTTTACAGCAAGGTCAGCAAGCATTTTACGGTTTACTTCAATACCTGAAAGCTTAAGACCATGCATTAAACGGCTGTATGAAAGACCATTCATACGTGCTGCTGCATTGATACGAGTGATCCAAAGTTTACGGAAATCACGCTTTTTCTGACGACGATCACGGAAAGCGTAGTTTCCTGATTTCATTACTTGTTGGTTAGCTACTTTATATAATGTATGTTTTGAACCAAAATAACCTTTTGCTAATTTAAGAACTTTTTTACGACGTTTGCGTGAAACAGTTCCGCCTTTTACTCTTGGCATGACATTTCCCTCCTAAGTATACCTTTTTCGAATTACTTGATGTTTGCAAGCTGTTGCTTAATACGTCTGAAATCACCGGCGCTAACAATCGCTCCTTTGCGAAGTTTGCGCTTTTGTTTTTGAGATTTATTTGCGAACAAGTGACTTGTATATGCATGAGAACGTTTTAGCTTCCCGGAACCTGTCTTTTTAAAACGTTTCGCAGATCCGCGGTGAGTTTTCATTTTTGGCATAGGTATTTCCTCCTTAAATTACTTTTCAATTTTAGGTGCGAGCACTAGGAACATGCTGCGGCCGTCCATTTTTGGCTTTGTTTCAACAGTTGCCACTTCTGCACAGGCTTCAGAAAAACGATCAAGCACGCGCTGGCCGATTTCCTTATGCGTAATTGCACGACCTTTAAAACGGATAGACGCTTTCACTTTGTCCCCTTTTTCCAAAAACTTGATAGCGTTGCGAAGCTTTGTATTGAAATCGTGTTCTTCAATACCTGGGCTCAGACGGACTTCTTTCAAGTTAATGATCTTTTGATTTTTGCGTGCTTCTTTATCCTTTTTCTGTTGCTCGAATCGATATTTTCCATAGTCCATAATCCGGCAAACAGGCGGTTTTGCATTAGCTGCAACTAACACTAGGTCAAGATTTGCACGACCGGCAATTTCAAGTGCTTCCTGGCGGGATTTAATTCCCAGCTGGTCGCCATTTTGTCCAATCAAACGGACTTCACGCGCACGAATCCCCTCATTAACCAATTGATCTTTGCTAATAATGAGCCACCTCCATAGAATCTTTGAATTGATTTCACAACTCATTTTGACCGTTTCATCACACTTTCACAGGCAAACAAAAAGTGTGGGTATAAAACACCCACACTGCGAACATCTGCATAAAAAAGAAATGTACGTTTAACCTGCCAACTACAAAACTGTGTCAATCAGGTGAGAAGCGGGTGCCTCTACTTGTTGATATATATTCAATTCATTATTAATCTTACAGAAACTTCTTCTGTAAGTCAAGATCAAAAGTTTTGTACAATGTGTGTTATTATATCAGATTACATTTGAAATAGCAACACTCCTTTTAACAAGCAGCTAAATCTTCTTGACATGTGCTAAATACAATGTGTTTATCGTATAGTTAATCAAGATCGAAAAAAGTTGAGGAGGCTTAGATATATGCATACAAATATTAGAGGTCATACCCATTCTAATGAACTTTCTTCATTTATTGAACGCGGACTCATGGCGGAAGACAAAACGATTACTGGTAAAGCACACAAATTTTCTGATTATCCGTTTAAACTTGGAATCGCATCTGGAGATCCACATCCGGATGGGTTTGTGTTATGGACGAGACTTGCACCTGATCCGCTGGCTGAAGATGGGCTTGGAGGTATGCCAAAACAACGAGTTCCAGTGCAATGGGAGGTAGCAGAAGATGAACATTTTAGCAAGACTGTCAAACATGGAACCGTCTCGGCTCTTCCGGAACTTGCCCATTCCGTCCATATTGAAGTCTTTGGACTCAAACCAGCAAGGTATTATTGGTACAGATTTAAATCCGGGCGTGAAATCAGTCCAATAGGCAGAACAAAAACAGTCCCTTTTCCACCATACTAGCCTAGACAAAATGTCGTTTGCTCTCGCATCATGCCAAGCATGGTACCATGGTTATTTCACCGCTTATCAGCATATGGCCAAAGACGATCTTGATGTCGTTTTTTTTCTAGGCGACTATATTTATGAATACCCTATTAACGAAAAAAACCTCAATCGAAATGTTAAACTTTCCAGTGCACACAATGCAAAAACAACCTCTCTTAGCCAGTACAGACTTCGATATTCACTTTTTAAGACTGACCCCGATCTCCAATCTATTCACGCTTTGACACCATGGATTGTCACAATGGATGATCATGAAGTCGAAAATAACTATGCTGGTTCACATTCGCAATATAACACTTCACCTGCTGACTTTCTCCGCCAACGTGCAGCTGCTTATCAAGCCTTTTATGAGCATATCCCCATCCGCAGTACTGCAATTCCTAATGGTCCTGATATGGTGTTATACAGGCGTTTCTGCTATGGAGCCCTTGCAGAATTTCATGTCCTTGACACCCGTCAATACCGCAATAACTATCCTGCTAATGAAACTGAACGGTTAAACCCTTTCCGGACGATTCTTGGGAGTGCACAAGAGCGCTGGCTTTATCGCGGACTAAGTAAATCCTCAACAGTTTGGAATATGTTAGTGCAACAAGTTGTCCTCGCCCAAATTGATCGGGATCCAGGGCCGAAAGTTGAATACAGTTTTGATCAATGGGATGGGTTTCCTGCTTGTCGTGACAGGCTATTTTCGGCTTACAAAGCATATGGAATTATTAACCCAGTCGTACTGACTGGTGACATTCATAGACATTCAGCCGCAAATTTAAAAGCAGACTTCAATGATATCCACTCAAAAACAATTGGCACTGAATTGATCGCAACTTCAATCGCTTCAGATGGAGATGGTGCAAAGACCGATTCCCTTGCCCATATTTGGCTAGCAAATCCCCATGTCAAACTGTATAACGCACAACGAGGATATGTTCGCTGCACAATGACACCAAAACAACTACAAGCCGACTTTCAAGTTCTTCCTTTTATTACTCGACCAAATGCCCCAGTCTCAACATTTGCGAGTTTTGTCATTGAAGCAGGCTGTCCAGGACTGCAAAAAAACAACTGAAGCATCACACTTTTACACTTCATCACATCACATTCCTAAAAAACATTTCTTTATCATCATGATTTTCTATTGTAAAATGAATATTAAATAAAATAAAAACTAGAGGGGTAGATCATGAAAGCCGTATTTTTTGATTTAGATGATACATTGCTCTGGGACGAAAAAAGTGTAAATACAGCATTTGCCGAAACATGTCATAAAGCCGAAAAAAAATACGGGGTCAGTGCACAAGAATTCGAAATAGCTGTACGCCGATCCGCACGAGATCTATACATGTCTTATGAAACATATCCTTATACTGTGATGATCGGTATTAATCCATTTGAAGGACTATGGTCGAATTTTAGTGAACCGATCAGTGAAGAATTCGAGAAATTGAACAAAATCGTTCCAGAATATAGAAAAAACACATGGGCAAATGGCCTGAAAACATTCGGAATCGATGATCCCACATTCGCAGAAGAATTAGGCACATTTTTCGCAACTGTTCGCCGTAAACATCCGTTTGTTTATGATGAAACATTTACTGTTTTAGACCAGTTAAAAGGTAAATTCGATCTTCTATTACTGACAAATGGGGACCCGAGTCTACAAAAAGAAAAATTAGCTGGCGTTCCTAAACTCGCCTCTTATTTCAAGGAAATTGTCATCTCCGGGGATTTTGGAAAAGGAAAACCAGACCCGGCTATTTTTGAACATTGTCTCAATCTCCTTCATATTACAAAAGATGAGACGATAATGGTTGGGGATAATTTAAACACAGATATTCTCGGAGCATCAAGAACTGGAATAAAAAACGTTTGGCTCAACCGTAAAGGTAGAAAAAATGACACCTCTGTTCAACCTGATGACGAAATTCAACATTTGAGCGGACTGTTTGAGATACTGACTGAGCAGAAAGTCAAAAAAGCATGACTCCAATTGGAATCATGCTTTTTCTCTTAGTTATTTTCTTGCTTCTGCAACAGCTTTTTTCACAAAATCTTCAAGTGAAACTGTTTCTGATTTTTGCTCGCCATATTTACGGACATTGACTGCCCCATTCTCAGCTTCTTGATCACCGACAACAAGCATATATGGAATTTTTTGCATTTGTGCTTCACGAATTTTATACCCGATTTTTTCATCACGAATATCGACTTCAACACGGAGCCCTTCACGCTGCAGGCGTTCCTGTACCTGTTTTGCATAATGAAGATGCACGGCTGGTGATACAGGAATGACTTGGAATTGGATAGGTGAAAGCCATGTCGGTAATGCACCTTTATGCTCTTCAATTAAGAAAGCAACAAATCGTTCCATTGTCGATACAACACCTCTATGAATCACGACGGGACGGTGTGGTTTTCCGTCTTCTCCAACATATGTTAAATCAAATTTTTCCGGAAGCAAGAAGTCAAGCTGTACAGTTGACAGTGTTTCTTCTTTGCCAATCGCTGTTTTGACTTGAACATCAAGCTTCGGTCCGTAAAATGCTGCTTCACCTTCTGCTTCGTAATAATCATGGCCAATTTCATCCATTGCTTCTTTTAGCATTGATTGTGCTTTGTTCCACATATCGTCATCATCATAGTATTTCTCTGTATCTTCCGGGTCACGGTAAGATAAGCGAAATGAATATTGTTCCAAGCCGAAGTCTTGATAAACATCCTGAATCAAGCGAACAGTACGGATAAACTCGTCTTTAATTTGATCAGGACGAACGAAAATGTGTGCATCATTCAATGTCATCCCGCGGACACGCTGAAGACCTGAAAGAGCACCTGACATTTCATAGCGATGCATCGTTCCGAGTTCTGCAATTCGGATCGGAAGTTCACGATAGCTGTGAATGTCATTTTTATAGATCATCATATGATGCGGACAGTTCATCGGACGAAGTGTTAATGTTTCATTGTCCATTTCAATCGGCGGGAACATCCCCTCTTGATAATGATCCCAATGCCCTGATGTTTCGTAAAGCTCTTTGCTGCCAAGCACCGGTGTATAAACATGCTCATAGCCAAGAGCAAGCTCTTTATCAACAATATAGCGTTCAATGACACGTCTAATGGTTGCGCCTTTAGGCAACCAAAGTGGGAGCCCTTGTCCAACCTTTTGAGAAATGGCAAACAGCTTCAATTCTTTTCCAAGTTTTCGATGATCGCGTTCTTTTGCTTCTTCAAGCATGCGCAAATGTTCATCTAACTCAGCTTTTTTGAAGAAAGCTGTTCCGTAAATACGCTGAAGCATTTTATTGTTGCTGTCACCGCGCCAATAAGCACCCGCCAAGCTTAGTAGCTTAAATTCTTTAATTTTTCCTGTTGAAGGGACATGGACACCACGGCATAGATCAAAAAATTCGCCTTGTTCATAGATCGAGACTGTCTCATCTTCAGGTATTGCATCAAGTAACTCTAGCTTCAAGTGATCGCCGATTTCGGCAAAACGTTCTTTCGCTTCTTGACGGCTGACTTCTTTTCTGACAATTGGCAAGTTTTCTCCAATAATTTTTTTCATTTCTTTTTCAATCTTTGGTAAGTCTTCTGGAGTCAGTGCATCCTCCATGTCAATATCATAATAAAAGCCGTTTTCAATCACTGGACCAACGCCAAGCTTTACATCTTTATAAAGGCGTTTAATCGCCTGAGCCATTAAGTGCGCAGTACTGTGACGCATAATGGCGAGCGCTTCATCACTGCCTTCTGTAATAATTTCAATCGCTCCATCATCAACGATCGGTGCTCGCAAATCAATTTCTGTACTATTTAATTTTCCGGCAATCGCTTTTTTCTTTAAACCGGGACTAATTGATGCCGCGATATCCTCTGTTGTCGTCGTTTTTGCAAACTCCTTAACCGCTCCATCAGGAAATTTGATTTTAACCATGTCTGACATCCTAGTCACTCCTTTTTAAAAAATAAAAAATCCCCGTCCCCCTATGAAAGGGACGAGGATTAATATACGGAATTCGTGGTTCCACCCTTTTTCCCGAAAAACGCAAAAAACCTTTGGTGCGTTCTCGGCTTTCGGTTCTGTAACGGGAAGTCCCGTCAGTCATTACTTGACAAAACGTCGTTTACAACTGATGTTCAAAGGCGGTAAAAACATAATCCTAGACTTAGGAGACTTGCAGCCTTGATCTCCCTCTCTGTTCAGCCGGTGTTCATGCTTTCGTGTCCTTATCAATACACTGGATTTTGAGTTAACCGTATTATAAACCGTTTAACATGCAAAATCAAGAATACTCTTCAAAAATATTTTCTTGTGCAGGGAATGAGTCAAGTGAAAAGATCTTTACCCGTTCTTGAAAAATATTTTGAATCGTCTGGATCATACCATGTTCCCGATTTCTTGTATAAAGGTCAATTCTTCTAGGCGCGATTGATACAAGCGGCGCTAGTAGATGTGAATCAATATACATCGGGTGCTCCCTCACGAATCGGCGATCCATGTATTTCTTTTGTTCCCGTTCTGAAATAAACTTTAATTCCCATATGACAAACTGACCATCATGGACAATGTGAACATGATCAATCATTGGTTTTTTTCCTGTTACATAATCTCTCAATGATTGAATAAAGGTCTGGTATTCCTGCTCCATCTTATATTCATCAATCGCTGCCACGACATATTCCCGAAGCCGTTGATAATATTTCCCAAGACGGAATGTCATAAAGGAACGAATCGAAAAGACAGTTTCTTCAAGACAAATCGTTTGGAGCTCCTGAATAATATACTTTTCACGCGGGGTATGATCACAGTTGAGAGGAAGCCCTTCCAGTTCTCCTTCCATTATGCTGTGAGCCAGTTGCAAAATTTGCTGCTGTTCATCCCGATCTAAATAGAAAAAATCTCCTTCAATGACCGAAAGCATATATTCATCTTCTTTGCATTCTATAAAAAATCTCGTGAGGATAGGCTGGATGTATGTTTGAATACTGACAGAGGAGTGGGTCTTTTCAATTCCGATCTTCCCTTCCGCCTCATGAATCTTGATATGCCGCTTTACATCTGCATTACGAAGTAGGTGTAGAAATACGGCTGTATCATAATCATCTTCAAATGTAATTTCGAGCATGTTTGTCCCCCCTAACAACATCTGATACATGTATATGGGCGAGACAAAAAAATAGACTTAAAAAAAAGGTGAGCCTTTATTGAAATAGCTCCATCATCTTCTTTCTCAGTACTAGCGGGACAGTGATAAAAAGAAGATAAATGAATAAGGTGATGATAATAGCTGTGATATCTCCTGATAGCAAGCTTGATCCGAGCATATTTAAAATAATAGTGCCAGGTATGATCCCAATAGAAGTGGCAGCTAAAAACGAGAGCGGTTTCACTTTGAAGATGCCAGCTGCATAGCTGACAGTATCAAAATGAATCGGTGCAAGCCTCAAATAAAGAATATAAATGAAACTGTTTTTGTGTAAAATCATTCGAAGTGTTTTTAATTTTACGGATACTCTGTTAAAATTTGCACCGATCTTGTATGCCAGTGCAAACGATAAAAACGCTCCTCCAGCTGCTCCGACAAAACAATATAAAGAACCTAACAGCGGACCAAATGCGAGCCCGCCGCTCACAGCAAATACGGAAGCAGGTAACAATAAAAACGGACGGATAATTAAAAAACCGATATACATCATCGGAGCAAAAATTCCAAATGACATGACCCATTCCCGAATTTGCTTAGGATTGATATTAACAAATTTAGCATTAAACCAGATTCCCACTGCAACGATCACAACGACCGCCATCCACTTGCCGAGCGTTTTTATCGACATCTTTTTTCATCTCCTGATCATTTACGGCGATTGTTCCCGTCAAGCCGTACAGGTGTCGCTAAATGCAACACCCTTTCCATCAGCCTTGCCGCCTTTACATCCTCTTTTTCTCCCCTTTGGGAATATGTGAAATGGTGTTTTAAATCATCTGGACTAAAGTTTGAAGAAAAAAATGTTGGCAGCTGTAGTGACATTCTGTGTTGAAGAATTGTACCCAGCACCTCATCCCTGACCCAGCTAGACATGGATTCCGCACCAATATCATCAAGCATAAGAACTGGCGTTGATTTGACCATATCAAGCTTCACTTCCAATGATTGATCATGAATAGCATTTTTCAATTCTCTGACAAACTCTGGAACATAGACAAGAACAGATGAATGATCATTTGCGGCAAGTTCATTAGCAATTGCAGCGAGCATAAAAGTTTTGCCTACCCCAAATTTACCGTGGAGATAAATTCCTTTTCCTTTGCCTGTTTCATGGTAAGTATGAAAAAATTCTGTCACAAGTTGAATAACCTTAAGCCTGCTCTGATCATCCCCATCAATATCCGCTAATGTAGCATCAAGTAAATCTCTTGGGATATAAATGCTTTTAATTAATGAACGTTGCCTTTCCAGTTCATCATATCTGCGCTTTTCGGGACAAATATCATACTGGACATCAATTGTTTTTCCATTTAGCATCAGCTTTGGATAGTAACCTTGAATCAAGTTTTTACATTCTTTAAGACCGGGACAATCATGGCAAGCTTTGCTTTGTTGTGTATATTCAAACAGCTTGTTTAAACTTCTGTCGATCATTGTTCGGTCCACTTCTGATTGATGGTTTTTTAAAAACTCTTGAACACCCTTATCAGAGAGAACCTTGTTTTTCATTTCTTCAAGTCGTTTTTGAAAATCAGGTCTTGTTGTCACACCTTGCAAAGCACGTTTTATCGGCTCCATATTTAGCTCACCTCACATTTTAAAGGGCAGAATGCTTTCTTAATTTTTTCACTTCTTCAAGCATCTTCTGTTTTTGCAGGTCAAAATCTTTATGGTTTGCTACATTCTCTTTAGTTTGGTCAGATTTATTTTCGGAAGTCTTGCTATCCTCTAACCAATCCGGCAGTTTTTCTTCTCTGATGACCCTTTTACTTTGATTAGTCTTTCTGTTCTTTCCTTTCGTACGCTCTAAATATTCACGGTGTGCTTCTTTGGCAAGCTTCATAGCTTCCCTTACTGTCTGCACCTGTTTTCTTGCCCAGTGGGAGGCAATGGTTTGAATATAGTTTTTCGAAAGCTTCATATCAGTTTTTAGCATCACGTAATAAATTAGAACATTTACGACACCTGGCGCTAACTTTTGGTCAAACATAATCTCTTCGACTATTTTCAATTCAGCTTTAGAAGGCTCTGCACCTTCACCGATATCTTGTAGCAATTTCCTTGGAGATACTCTTTCAAGCAGTGCGATTAAATCGTCTTCCTTTGATCTATTTGCTTGTTTTTCATTCGGTTGCTCACGTAACCTGAGCGGTTGCACTTTATCAACAAGTTCAGGTAACAAACCGTTTCTTTCGATCTGATACCAATCACTTGCTGCCTTTCTAAGTGCTTCTATCGTGATTGTATCATGTTCATCTATGGCAGACATCACAACACTTTGCATTTGCATAGGATCAATTCCATAAAGGAAAGCCAATTTTTTAATTGTTTCTTTCACCTGATCATTTAGTGCTTTTCTAGGTATTAGTGCCTCAGATAATCCTGCTAGAAACAAATCAAAATCAAACACATCATCTGTCACGGAAAGTGAACGACTTTGTCCCTCTTTTAAAAATTCTTGATCATCGCTAAGTTCCAATGTCTCCATCATATCATCAGACATTTTCCATTCGCTCGGTTGAACAGAAGAAAAGACGTCATTGAATGAACGAGTCATATCGCGAAATCCTTCAGGCACCGAAGGATGAGAAAAATATTCTTTTAGCTGCTGGTACCTCGTTTTACCGACACGATTATACAAAAATACATTCAGCATCCCGTCCTGAAAGAATTCATTTGGTCTTAGCGGAGGAATTAATTCATATATAAAAAGACGTTCGCTTTCCGATTCTTTTACATACGTCTTTAACAGTCCAATCCCCTCGAGTTTTCCTTTTTCAGAATGGATTGCTTTTAGGTTGGATTGCAGTGCACCCATTAGTTGTTTGTGGGTTGAGCTTTCCCCCCAAACACTGTTTTTTTCAAGCTCACCCCAAAGCGTAAAATACAGGCTGAGTGAAAAAGAGCCGATTAAAGGCTGATATAAAAGAGTGATGATTTGCCTATCCAAATCCTGTAGCAACCCATCACTTTTGACCATATAAGGATCAACAGGAAGCAAATCGTTCCAATAATTACTCATATCTTTACCAACCTTCCAATTCGTTTCTTGTCCCCATTTTACACTTTTTTTGTTCTTCAGTTCATGGTTTTGTCATGAGAAAAGAGCTGGAAAATCTTTCAGCTCTTTAACGTTCTTTCTTTATTAAATCCTTTAATTCATCGATGAACACATTAATATCTTTAAATTGGCGGTATACTGAAGCAAATCTGACATAGGCAACTTCATCAATTTTAGCCAGACGGTCCATCACCAACTCACCGATGCTTTCACTTTTCACTTCAGAAGCGCCTTGATTTCTGAGTTCTTTTTCAATCTCAAAACAAATATCTTCAAGCTGTTTTAAAGCGACAGGTCGTTTTTCACAAGCTTTGATTAACCCGCGGAGAATCTTCTCCCTGCTGAATTCTTCACGAATTCCTTCTTTTTTGACCACAATAAGCGGAATTTCTTCCACTTTTTCAAATGTAGTAAACCGATAATGGCATGATTCACATTCTCGTCTTCTGCGAATCGACCTGCTTTCGTCAACCGGACGGGAATCCAAAACCCTTGATCCGTTATGCTGACATGCTGGACACCTCATGTTTTCAGCTCCCTATTCAATTGTTTGTTAGGTATAGCAATGTCATGTTCTGATGGATCTGAGTGTCAAGTCAAACTGGTCTATAGGTTGTGATCACCCATTTTTACGGAAAACATTCTCAGCCCATGTACACTTCTCTCTCTATTTTATTAGAAATTCTCTATATTTCCAAGGAAAAACAGATAAAGAAAAAGGAGCGGACTTTTTAATCCGGCTCCTCCTTTGACATTAAAGTGCCTGTACTTTTGCCTGTTTTAGCTGAACAGGTCCCATGCCTCTCGGTATTTCAATGTTTTCTCTTGTTTCTGCTTTCAACTCATCTGCAATATGATCTGCAGCTACATTCGGATCTAAGTCTCCGCAAGTATAAACATCAATGCTGGCATATCCGTGTTCAGGAAAACTGTGGATGGTTAGATGTGACTCGGAGATAATGACCACACCGCTCACACCTTGTGGTGCAAATTTATGAAACGCAACCTCTCTTACCTCAGCACCTGACTTCAGTGCCGCATTTACAAACGTTTTTTCAATAAAATCCATGTCATTCAGCTTATCAAAATCGCATCCCCATAGTTCGGAGATAACGTGACGCCCCATTGTTTCCATAGCATGGACCCCCCTTAACAAGAATTAAAAAGTGAATTTCTAAGCAACTGAACCGGTCATTTACCACGGGGGAAAGTTAGTCCGGAGAGGTCCTAACCCTTTAAGTAATGCCGAAGCGCTCACGAACTAGAAGTTCACGAAAAATAGTATACTTTGTTTGATTCTTTTTTGCAAGGCGGTTTTGTTTAAATGTTGAATAAGGGGTTTTTTATTTTATCTCCGTCCATGCTTTTATTTTATACAGTTGATAGATGTTTCATTCTTAAAGCGACATATTTGATTAAATCAACAACCCGGCAGGAATATCCCCATTCGTTATCATACCATGCAAGCACTTTCATTTTTCTATTGTCCAGTACCATTGTTGAAAGACTATCGATAACGGCTGAATAAGGATTTGTATTAAAATCAGATGACACAAGCGGTTCATCGCAAACATCAATAATTCCTGCCATTGAACCTGCGGATGCCATTTGAAATACTTCGTTAATATTTTCAACTGTTACATCGCTTTTTAAATCTGCAACAAGATCAACAAGTGAAACATTAGAGACGGGAACCCTTAAAGCCAAGCCATGCATTTTCCCTTTTAAATGCGGCATAACAAGTGACAAAGCTTTCGCTGCTCCTGTAGTGGTCGGAATGATGGAAGAACCGCAAGCTCGTGCCCTTCTAAGATCCTTGTGTGGGTTGTCAATATTGTTTTGATCATTTGTAAAAGCGTGAACAGTTGTCACGAGACCGTTTTCAATCCCAAATGCATCATCAAGCACTTTGGCGACAGGTGCAAGACAATTCGTTGTGCAAGAAGCATTTGAAATAATCGTGTGCCGCTCCGCATCAAACTCACGCTCATTAACACCCATTACGATCGTAATGTCCTCATTCTTTCCAGGTGCAGTTAAGATGACTTTTTTTGCTCCTGCTTCAATATGGGCCGCCGCTTTTTCTTTTGTATTGAATTTTCCGGTTGCTTCCACAACAATATCGATTCCATGTTCTGACCAAGGTAGTAAGAGAGGGTTACGCTGATTGGTCAAGATCACTTTCTTACCGTTAATCAGAAGATAATCTTCCCCTGTATTTATATCAAGCTCAAAACGTCCATGATTTGTGTCATACTTTATTAAGTGAGCGAGTGTTTCCGCTGGATAGCTCGCATTAATGACTGCAATATCAATTTGTTCATCAAGCAGTGCTTTTCTAAAGACCATTCTGCCAATCCGGCCAAATCCGTTGATTGCAACTTTTACTTTCATCAACCAAACACCCCTTATTTTTTATGTCATTCCATATCATGTTTTATTCAAAATAAGTATAACACATTACGATTAATAATATATACCATTTATTTCTTCTACAGATAATTTTACTAAAAAAAAGCGAGTGCATATTTCGCACTCACTTTTTGCATTGATCAAACAGCTCTTCGAATTGTTGTTTTGTATTTTCTAAGCTACCGCTGTTATCAATAACCACATCAGCTTTTTCCTTTTTTCCATCAAGTGACAGCTGAGCATTTATTCGATTTTTTGCCTCTTCTTCTGTTAGCTGGTTTCTTTTCATCAGCCGTTCTAATTGAAGCTGTTTCGGCACCCAAACAACAAGCACTTTGTCTGTTAAAGATTCAAGCCCGCTCTCATATAAAAGTGGTATATCAAGAACGACAAATTGTTCATTCGCTTGAATTGCTTGGTCCCGTTGTTTGATCATCTCATTTCTCACTTCCGGATGAACGATCTCATTTAACTGTTTTCGTTTATCTTCGTTTGTAAACACAAGTGTACCAAGTTTCTTCCGATCGATCTCACCGTTATCAAGCAGGATCTTTTCACCGAATACCTCAATCATTTTTTGATAGGCTGCTTTTCCTTTTTCAACAACTTCTTTCGCAATTAAATCAGCATCAACAACTGTAATTCCTCGTTTTTGAAACATTTGTGCGACAGTACTTTTCCCGCTAGCAATTCCACCGGTTAAACCGATCACCAATGTCACAAACTCACATCCTTTCTTACAGTTTCCAAATTCCGATCATAATAAGTAATATCCCTGGAAGAAAAGTCAGTTTATTCATCCAGTTCCACCTTGATAAAAAACGACCCGCATGAATGCCCATGAATACAAACAAAGAGCTCATTATGGCTACTGTCAGACTCATTGGAACAGGTGCAAAACCTAAAGTAGCCGCTCCAATTCCCGCACCAAACGCGTCGATTGAAAGGGCAAAACCGAGCAGGACTGCTTCTATTCCGTTGATGATTCCAGATTTATCAATATCTGCACTCATCGGTGTTCTTAAAATTTGAATCACGATTCCAAGTGATTTAAATTCAAGGTTAATCAGTGTTTTTTCTGAGATTGAAATATCCTGCTCTTTTTCCGGTTTGAAAAACTGGTACAAAACCCAGACGCCAATTCCCATTAAAATAACCGCTCCAAGCCTTTCAGTAACAATGACAGGGAACATTTTAGAAAGAAATGACCCGATCATCATGGCCAGTACCATGACGGTTCCTGAGCAACAAGCGATAATTAAAATCGCTTTAAAAGGGAGTTTCAGCTTGCGTAATCCGTAAGTAAAACCGACTGAAAAACTGTCCAGGCTGACAGCGAATGCCAGCAGTAAGAAAGATGCAAACATCATATCCGGTTCTTCCTTTCTGTTGATAGCCTAGGAAACAGCTTTTATAGGCTTCTTATATATATGAGAAAAGAAAACCATCTGTGTATTGTTTAATCAAAAAGAAACAACACAAGAACCGGATTGATGATTTTTAACATTATTTTTTTTGACACTTGATGCAAAAATGAGTGCCTCGTCCTCCAACAACTGTTTTCCGAATGACTGTTCCACATTTTTTGCAAGGTTCGTCTTTCCTGCCGTAAACAAAAAGACGTAGCTGAAACATGCCGATTTCCCCTTGTGAATTAAGGTAAGACCTGACTGTACTTCCCCCTGCTTCAACAGCTTCTTTTAATGTCTGGATGATTTGTTCATGGAGACACTCTGTCTGCTTATATGTTAATTGATTTGCCTTTGTTTCAGGATGTATCCCTGCTCTAAACAGCGCTTCATCGACATAAATATTTCCTAATCCGACAACTGCGCGCTGGTCAAGCAATGCAGTTTTAACTGAACGGTTTGTTTTGCTGAGACGCTCTCTTAAATATCGAATCGTAAACTCGTCACTAAAAGGTTCCGGACCTAGCTGGCACAGAGGTAGCTCTGTCCTTTCTTCACCAGGTTTAAATACATGCATCGTACCAAATTTTCTAACATCCCGGTAGCGAAGCTCCGTTCCGTCTGTAAATTTGAAAATCACATGCACATGTTTATCAAGTGGTTCATCTTGTTGATGAAGTCCATATTTTCCTTCCATTCGTAAGTGGGAGACCATTACACAATGACCGAAGTGAAACAATAAAAATTTCCCTCTTCTGTCAATTGATTCAATGGTTTCTCCAACAAGGAGCCTTGCAAATTCTTCAGGATCTCCCGGACGTTTAATAATGTTTGCCCACTTGATTTCGATTGTAGCAATGGTTTTTCCTTTGACAAGTCCGGTAAGAGTGCGCCGGACAGTTTCAACCTCTGGCAGTTCCGGCACAAGATCACTTCCTTTTCGTTATTTCGCGTCATACCAAGAAGATCCTGATGCACTATCGACTTTAAGTGGAACATCGAGTTGCAGCGCATTCTCCATCACTTCAGGTACAAGCTTTTCTAGCACTTTGATCTCTTCTTCAGGCGCTTCAAAAATTAATTCATCGTGCACCTGCAATAATAGTTTAGCTTGAAGGTTTTCTTCTTTCAGCTTGGCCGCCATTTCAATCATGGCTTTTTTAATAATATCTGCGGCACTTCCTTGTATCGGTGTGTTCATCGCTGTCCTCTCGGCAAAGCTGCGCAGGTTAAAGTTTCTGCTAGTAAGCTCAGGAATATATCTTCTTCTGCTCAATAGTGTTGTCACATAACCTTTTTGTTTTGCATCTTGAACAGTTTCTTCCATATATTCTTTAACACCCGAAAAGCTGTCAAAATAACGTTCAATAAATGCAGCCGCTTCTTTTCTTGTAATTCCGAGGTTTTGCGATAGTCCATAATCACTAATCCCGTAAACAATTCCGAAATTGACAGCTTTCGCTTGTCTTCTCATCGCCCCTGTCACTTCTGATTCAGAAACATGAAATACATCCATCGCTGTTTTTGTGTGAACATCCATATCATTTGTAAATGCTTCAATTAAGTTTTTGTCCTTCGAAATATGTGCCAACACTCTTAACTCGATTTGGGAGTAATCCGCTGCAAACATCAGCCAGCCTTTTTGTGAAGGAACAAATGCTTGGCGAATTTTCCGTCCTTCCTCAAGACGAATCGGGATATTTTGCAAGTTAGGGTCAGTTGAGCTAAGCCTTCCTGTCTGCGTTAATGCTTGATTAAAACGAGTATGCACCTTACAAGTATCTTTACGAATTACTTTTAAAAGCCCTTCAACATATGTCGACTGTAGCTTACCAATCTGTCTGTAGTGAAGAATATCTTCGATGATGATATGCTTGTCACGAAGCTTTTCTAAAACATCTGCTGATGTAGAAAAGCCTGTTTTTGTTTTTTTGATGACCGGAAGCCCAAGTTTTTCAAACAAGATCACACCAAGCTGTTTAGGTGAATTAATATTAAAAGTTTCTCCCGCTGATTCATGAATTCGTTTTTCGTACTCTTTCAGTTTTCCTGTCAATTCCTCACCCATGTTTTTGAGTCTGTCAACATCAACTTGAACACCGATCGACTCCATTTCGCCAAGAATGTGGGCAAGCGGCATTTCAAGCTCTTCAAACAGTGCCAACTGCTTGTTTTTTTCCAGTTCTTCTAACAGTTTTTCATGGAGCATTGAAATGGCTTGTCCTTTCCTAGCTAAATGAACAGCAAGTTCGTTTTCACTGGGAACGGCTTGTTTGGCCCCTTTTCCGTAGACCGCTTCATCTGAGGAAACAATTTTCAATTGATATTCCCTTGCAACACTTGCGACATCATCAAATGAATGGCCTGGATTGATAATGTATGCAGCAAGCAGTGCATCAAACTCAGCTCCTCTCAGTTCAATTCCTTGCCAACGCAAGGCGACAACAGCGCGTTTAGCATCAAATACCCATTTCTGTTTCGTTTCATCCTCAACCCATTTTTTAAAATCTTCAGAGTTGATGGCAATGTCTTTAGGAAGAAAGAAAGCGCCATTTTGATTAACAATGGAAAAACCAAGAATCTCTGCTTCATGATAGTTATCTCCGAGCTGTTCGACTACAAATGAAGCAGGTGAAGCAAATAAATCATTTGTGATGCTGGTCACCATGTTTACATCGATCTCTTCAAACTGTTCCTCCCTTGATTGTTCCGGGTCTTCACCGATCCGCTCAAGTAAAGAGTTAAAACCAAGATCTTTGTATATTTTCAAAACAGCTTCCCTATCAAAACCTTCATATTCAAGACCGTTCAAACGAATATCGAGTGGGGCTTCTGTCATAATCGTTGCAAGCTGTTTGCTCATTAAAGCCTGCTCTTGAAATTCAGCCAGCTTTTCTTTTAATTTTTTTCCGCTTACCTCATCGATAGATGATAGAAGTTCCTCAACAGTGTGAAATTGCTTTAATAATTTGATCGCTGTTTTTTCCCCGACGCCTGGTACGCCTGGTATATTGTCTGATGTGTCTCCCATTAAACCTTTCATATCAATGATTTGCTCAGGGGTCAGCCCATATTTTTCCTGAACATGATCAGGTGTATAATATTCAACATCTGTGATCCCTTTTTTCGTAATGGCTACGGTTGTCTCTTTTGTTGCAAGTTGTGTTAAATCCTTATCACCGGAGAAAATCTTAACTTCAAAACCGTCTTTTTCAGCAGATTTGGCTAGTGTTCCAATAATATCATCAGCCTCATAATGTTCAAGTTCATATCTGGCGATGCGGTGGGCATCTAAGAGTTCATGAATAAACGGCATTTGTTCTGAAAGTTCAGGGGGTGTCTTCTGCCTGCCTCCTTTATATTCTTTAAATGTTTTATGTCTGAATGTCGTCTTTCCTGCATCAAAAGCAACAAGCATATGGGTCGGTTTTTCTTCTTCTAGCATTTTCATTAAGATCATCGTAAAGCCGTATACTGCATTTGTATGTATTCCTTTTTCATTGCTGAGAAGAGGCAATGCGTAAAAGGCACGATAAGCCAAGCTATTTCCGTCAACCAGCACCATTTTTTTTCTGTTCGTCATCTTGATCCTCCTAAAAAGCCCTTATAAGAACTTCCATCGTCTTCATATTGATCTATTGTTTATTTTAGCAAAGTTCATTTTGAAAGGAAAATTGTTGAGAAAACAAAAAAAAGGACGCGAGTACTCTCGCGCCCGTCCAATTGGCTCCTTGGATGAAGGGGTTCACTGATATATTATCAATGAAGTTTTAATCGTGTATATGAAAGGTGTTAAGCCTTTGTAAAGATTGTTAACGTTCTCCACGTTTTAAGCGAACGGTAAAAATAGTACCTTCTCCTTGCTCACTTTCAACATCGATTTCTCCATGGTGTGCTTCAACCAGATGTTTGACGATCGCAAGACCAAGGCCTGTGCCTCCTGAATTTCTGCTTCTATCTTTATCAATTCTATAAAAGCGCTCAAAAATTCTTGAGATTTCTTCATGTTTGATGCCAATGCCTGTGTCCTTCACTTTAACTTGCACCACACTCTGTAAGACTTCAGCTGAAATGGTTACAGTCCCATTTTCTGATGTGTATGTCAAGGCATTATTGACTAAATTTAAAAAAATTTGCTTTAATCTGTGAGGATCTCCAGAAGCAAGTGCCGTTTCTTTCGGTTTGTTCAACTTCAGTACGATCTTTTTTTCCTCAGCTTTACTTTTTAATAGCATTTCAATTTCTTCAAGTAATTCACCGATATCACACTCTTGAATATTTAAAGTAAAGGTTTGCTGCTCAATTTTGGAAAGATCTAAAAGATCTTGAATGAGGGTTTCAAGACGTCCGCTTTCTTTTAAAATAATCGAGAGAAATTGCTGCAGCGTTTCTCGTTCATTCATCGCCCCATCTAACAGTGTTTCAGTAAATCCTTTGATCGAAGTAATTGGCGTTTTTAATTCGTGGGAAACATTCGCAACAAAATCTTTTCTCATCTCTTCAAGCTGTTTTCTCTCTGTCATATCATGGAAAACAAGAACAATCCCTTTCCATTCATCATTAATACCGATAATCGGAACCCCATCAATTTCAAAATATCTTCTTTCAATCTTAATCGGCAGATGAAACATTTTGCGGACTTTTGTTTCGGTCATAAAAATTGCTTCGATGAGATCGATGATTTCTTCATGTTCCAACACTTCGTGATAAAAGTGGTAAAGAAGCTGGTCAGCTTCAACATGGAATTGCTTTTGATAAGCTCGATTCACTAAATGAATATAGCCTTTTCCGTCAATTAAAATCAGTCCGGAATCGATATTTTCAATCACAGTTTGCAGGCGATCCCGTTGCATTTCCTGTGCTCTTGTCATGTCTTGCAAATTTTGAGCAAGCATATTAATCGACTGGCTAAGCATTGTCTCATCTTCATTATATGTCCTTGCTTTATAATTTCCTTTTGCAAGCTCAATTGCAACTTGAGTTGCCGATTCAATCGGATTTGTATATTGAGAAGTGATTCTTGCACCAAGCCCAGCTATAATGAGAAAAGCCGTTCCAAGACTAACGCCAAGAAGAATCCAAATCTTTTGATCGATATCATGTAACGGTTCAATCGTTGAACGAATCAACATGTAGCCGTGTAGTTTTCCACTATCCTTTAATGGTTGCACATAGTGAAAGATTGATTCGTCATCAGTCTTTATTTGAAAACCTTCTTCTTTATCGTTTTCTATTATTTGTTTGATCACATGACCTTCAGGATATTTTCCATCATGAAAAAGAACCCGACCTTTTGTATCGATAACTGAGATATCACTATCCAGTTCTCGGCTTGTTTTTTTTAATAACGCAATTTGCTTTTGAGATGTAAGCTGCTCAGTATCGACCAATGAAGAAATCAAGCTAGTTTCTTCTTCAATATGATGAATTAGTTTTGCGTCGTAATTTGTGTGAAACAAATGCACAAGAAGAAAACCGAGTGATGCAAATACAAAAATCAGGAGCGTTAAAAGGGCCGCTAAAAGTCGCGTCCGAAATTTAATCATTCAGTTTCGGCTCCTCCATTTTGTAACCCAAACCTCTGATTGTTTTTATGTATTGAGGTTTTTTCGTGTTTTGTTCTATTTTGTCACGCAAATGGCTAATATGGACATCGACAATCCGCGTATCTCCGGCAAAGTCATAATTCCAAACCGCATTCAAAAGCAGGTCTCTCGTCAACACTCTTCCTTTATGTTTTCCAAGATAAAGCAACAACTCAAATTCCTTCGGTGTCAGTTCAAGCCGCTCATCTTGAAAATATACCTCATAATGTTCCGGTAGTATTTTAAGGTCGCCAATCAAAAGTTCGGATGCATCCGTTTCTTCTGCTTCATCAGGCAGAACAGCGACCGACTGCGTTCTTCTTAAAATTGCTTTGACTCTTGCAGTAACCTCCCGCGGACTGAACGGTTTTGTCATATAATCATCGGCTCCGAGTTCAAGTCCTAGCACTTTATCAAATTCATCGTCTTTTGCAGTCAGCATTAAAATCGGATACATGAGTTTTTGCTGTCTCAATTCCTTACAAACTTCAATACCATCCATTTTTGGCAACATAAGATCGAGCACAATTAAATCAGGCTTCTCTTCGATGGCTTTTAATAAGCCGCTCTCTCCATCCATAGCTGTCACCACATGATAGCCGGACCGTTCAAGATTATATTTAAGAAGTGTCACAATCGATTCTTCATCATCAACAACTAATATTTTTTTGCTCATGACATGCCTCCAGGCTTTATATTTCCCCGACATCTCTATCTCTATCTCTATCTGTATTCTTATTTTAACGAACTTCGACCTGTTCGACAATTTGAATTTTTATTTAATTAATCCGATCACCGTTTTATTGTATGTTCGGGTAGATGATTATGAATAGATATATGCTCTGGGGGCATGTTTATGTCTTGTTTTTCAATTGATTACATATATTCAATCCGTACTCGTGTTCAGAAGGTACTACGACATCTGCTGATTTCTGAAAAGATAAACAGATATGACGAATGAACAATCTCTTTTTAAAGTTAGATGACAAGACAAAAGAGATAATCATAAATTTATTAAGAGACATAAAAAGCGAAGATCCAAAAATGTTTAGCAATGCTGTAGATGAAGTATTAAAAGCAATATAATGAAAGCCACCTTAATTGCCTAAAGACCTTTTTGGTGGTTTTAAGGGTTTGTCAAGAAAAGTGTGTAAAAGAGAGAGCGTACGGCTCTACTTCTCAGTTTAGTTTTTTTATTGTTAAACTATGAATATACAGCAAAAACCTTTAGCGTCGCTGAGCATGCACTAACCGCCTATAAAACAACGAAAGGCATACAAGGGCGGAAACGGTCGCATACGGCTTTGTCGCTTCAAATGGGGCTGTCCTCTGAATAAAAATTGGGGAATTTGCTCGCTTTCCGCAGGAGTCTCGCAATTCCCCCTGATTTATGTTGAAAAAGGACTTTTTAGACAGCTCCTTCATAGGTAAAGATATGCTTGGTGAGAAAGTCTCAGCGGAAAAACAGCAAGGACTGAAGTGGCAAAATGGAGAGCGCAAAATAAGTACACTTGACACGAGCTTGATGATGGTAAAACCATGCAATTATTTCTGAGGAGTATTCATTCTAAATTTAGGCATCTTGGTGGTTTAGTGAAGTAAAATAAGAAAGGGTAATTACCTAAAAATGAAAAAAGACGAATTGTTTGGAGAAATTGTTTATGAAGATTCGTGGACAAGAATGGCATAAATAACAATGTTTGACAAAAAACGAAAAATACTTTTGAACATTTATGGTGAAGAGAATGAGGAGATTACTCAGAACCAAAGGGATGCGTTTTCACAATTTCATGCAAGTATGCCCATCGTAATAAAGGAAAGTGAGGAAGAGGTTTTCAAGTATTATTTAGAAAACTTTGAAGATCACAGGGCGATGCAAAGTGATAGTGAAGAAGTAGAAAAAAATGCTCCTACAATTTCATCAATAGAAGAACTAGGGAAACTTGTAACGCTAACATGCTTATTAATTAGATATGATTTTGAAGATGGAGTTAGAAGAGTAGGGATATTATGTGATTGCACTTGGGAACCAGAACATGGATTAGGAATTAGTATTGAGAATGAAAAAGTAATAGAAGTAGGACTTCAAGATATTGTACTATAATATTTTAAATCAGAAGCGGTTATTCATTTGACAACGAGATTCGATTAAGGTTATATCTTCAGAAGTTGCTATAAAACTAGCATAAGCTGATATGATAAATTACTAGAAATGAACAATAACGCTGTGCATAAGTAACAAACTATTAAACTTAGATAACAATAAACAAAAAGCACGCAGCAGGTGTTTTTGTTTTTGCTTGGGGGCTTTCCCATAAGTCGATTTTTGACTCCCTTTAAGATTTTTTCAAAGTTGTGTTGCGCACACCAAATTAGACCTAATGAAATAATTATTTTTTCGCTAGCCAATTATCTTCAAGGAGGGCGACTCCTTTCTCTTCTGCTCGCATCGAAGCCATTTATACGGCAATATGTATATATCATAGTCTTGAAAGAACCGTTCTAACGTTTTGGAATATACACCTGTTGCTTCAAAAATCATTTCAGGTCTTGTCCATCTCGATGAGTTAGGGCTTGAAGTATTCTATGAAGTTGTTCAAAAGAGGGGCGATTATGGTCAATCTCTTTTTCTGCTCACATTGACGATACTGATTGTAAATAACCATTGGACTTTTGCCCATACTGACATCAAGGGCGACTACATGTTTCATTATCTTCCGCTTTTTTAGCCAACCATAAAAGCCTTATCGATTCCATTTTCTTATACACGGTCTCAGAGGGCCTGACATATATAGTGCGGACTCTAAATGGTCTCGGGGCTGTTCGTCCTTTCTTCACTTCTGCTATAAAAAATAGTAGCACAAACCACAGTCTTGGTCTGCGCTACTAATGTCAGTATGTTTTTTGTTTAGCAGTTATCAAACACTTTCTTTAACCCTTTGTGCCTCAAATCTAGTCCTTTAGACACTTCCTGTCCGAATACTTAAGAGAGCACTTTCATGACGTTTTTAACGGATTGAACAGATTGATCAAGCTGTTTCTTTTCATCTTCCATCAGTTCCAGTTCAATGATCTTTTCAAGACCGTTTCCACCGATAATTGTTGGTACTCCTAGATAGATTCCATTGTAGCCATATTCACCTTCAAGATAAGCAATTGTCGGTAAAACGCGACGTTGATCTTTCAAGATTGCCTCAACCATTTCAGTTAAGGAAGCAGCAGGAGCATAATAGGCACTACCGTTTCCTAGCAGATTTACAATCTCTCCTCCGCCTTTTCTTGTCCTTTCAACAATTGCATCAATGCGATCTTTTGGAAGAAGTGTTTCCAGCGGGATTCCGCCTGCATATGAGTAACGGACCAGTGGGACCATATCATCTCCATGTCCACCTAGTACAAAACCTGTGATATCTTTGACAGAAAGGTTTAGTTCTTCAGCAACAAACGTTCTGAATCGTGCTGTATCCAATACCCCTGATTGACCAATAACCCGTTCTTTTGGAAAACCAGATTCTTTGTATACGGCATATGTCATCGCATCAACAGGATTGGTCAAGACGATAATCATACATTCAGGTGAATATTTGACGATCTCTTTTGTTACACTTCTCATAATTTTTTCATTCGTTGCGACAAGGTCATCACGGCTCATTCCCGGTTTTCTGGCGATTCCCGCGGTAATGACGACAATATCTGAATCAGCTGTATCTTCATAATTCGCCGTCCCTTTAATACTAGCATCAAACCCTTGAACAGGACTAGCTTCTAACATATCCAGTGCTTTCCCCTTTGTAGGATTCTCCAGTTGAGGAATGTCAACCAATACGACATCAGCCAACTCTTTTTGAGCTGTTAAAAATGCAGTTGTTGCACCTGTAAAACCAGCTCCAATCACAGATACTTTATTACGCTTCTTTCCCATGTTTCTCTACCCCTTTTAGTTGTTATTGTCACAGTTTATTACATGTTTTTAATGAGTTCATCCCCAAACTCAGAACATTTGACTTCTGTTGCACCTTCCATCAAGCGCGCAAAGTCATAAGTGACTACTTTAGACGCAATTGTTTTTTCCATCGCTTTTATAACGAGATCTGCAGCCTCATTCCAGTTTAAATGTTCAAGAAGCAAAACGCCAGAAAGAATAACCGAAGATGGATTCACCTTGTCAAGCCCAGCATATTTAGGAGCAGTTCCGTGAGTCGCTTCAAAAATAGCGTGTCCAGTTTCATAATTGATGTTTGCTCCAGGTGCAATCCCAATTCCACCAACTTGAGCTGCAAGGGCATCAGAAATATAATCACCATTTAAATTCATTGTTGCCACAACATCGAATTCAGCTGGGCGAGTCAAAATTTGTTGAAGGAAAATATCAGCGATGCTGTCTTTGATAATGATTTTCCCAGCTGCTTCAGCTTCACTTTGCGCCTGATTAGCTGCATCTTTGCCATCCTTTTCAGCAATGCGATCATACTCCGCCCATGTAAACACTTGATCGGCAAATTCTTTTTCAGCTACCTCATATCCCCAATTTTTAAAGGCACCTTCAGTATACTTCATGATATTTCCTTTATGAACAAGGGTCACAGATTTGCGGTCGTTTTCAATTGCATATTCAATTGCAGCTCTAACAAGTCTTGATGTTCCTTCTTCTGAGACCGGTTTAATTCCGATTCCTGAAGTTTCTGGAAAACGGATTTTATTAACGCCAAGTTCATTTTTTAGGAAAGTAATTAATTTCTCAACCTCTTTGGAGCCTTTGGCATATTCAATGCCAGCATAAATATCTTCTGTATTTTCGCGAAAGATGACCATATCCGTATCTTCAGGACGCTTAACAGGAGAAGGTACACCGGTGAAGTAGCGAACCGGCCTTAAACACGTAAACAAATCAAGTTCCTGTCTGAGTGCGACGTTCAATGAACGAATTCCGCCTCCCACCGGAGTTGTTAAAGGACCTTTAATTGCGATAAAGTACTCACGAATGGTGTCCAGTGTTTCTTTCGGAAGCCATTCACCTGTTTTGTTGAACGCTTTTTCTCCAGCATATACTTCTTTCCAGGTGATTTTCTTCTCACCTTTATACGCTTTTTCTACAGCTGCTTCTAAAACTTTTGAAGCAGCTCTCCAAATATCAGGGCCTGTTCCATCCCCTTCAATAAACGGGATAATTGGATGATTTGGAACATTTAATACTCCGCTAGAGACTGTAATTTTTTCACCTTGTGTCACGATAAAACCTCCCATAAAATATGTAATAAACTTCGGTATTCATAGTTTAAAAAGAACAGTGAAAGAGGCCAGCCAAATATTACGGCAACCTCCTGCGCAAATTATCAGCTTCTTTCCTCAATCGGAATGAATGTCTGCATGTTTGGTCCTGTGTAATCAGCCCGCGGGCGTATTAAGCGGTTATTTTCATATTGTTCTAGAATATGAGCTAACCAACCTGATACTCTGCTAATGGCGAAAATTGGTGTAAACAGGTCATGATCGATTCCCAAGCTATGATAAACTGATGCCGAGTAAAAGTCTACATTTGGCGGCAGCTTTTTTTCTGATCTGACGATTTCCTCTGCCCGTTCAGATATCTCAAACCATTTGCTCTCACCGGTTAAATTCGTTAACCGCCTGCTCATTTCCTTCAAGTGTTTTGCCCGTGGATCTCCTTGACGGTAGACGCGATGACCGAAACCCATAATCTTTTCTTTTTTTCTGAGTTTAGCTCGTATATACGGCTCTGCGTTTTCCACTTCTCCGATTTCTGCAAGCATTTTCATGACGGCTTCATTTGCGCCGCCGTGCAGTGGACCTTTTAAAGCGCTAATAGCGGCTGTTACACCTGAATAAATATCTGAAAGTGTAGCCACACATACCCTAGCTGTAAAAGTAGATGCATTCAGCTCATGATCAGCATGAAGAATCAATGCTTTATCAAAAGCTTCCACTTCAACAGGTGTAGGTTCTTTTCCATTTAACATGTAGAGAAAATTTGCGGCAAAGCTAAGCTTAGGGTTTGGTTCGATAGGGTCAAGTCCTTTGCGGATTCTTGAAAAAGCAGCGACAATTCCCGGCATCTTTGCTTGCAGACGTACTGCTTTCCTGTAATTTGCATCCGCATCCATTTGATCCGCGTCTTCGTCCAATAGGCCCAATAATGAAACGGCTGTACGAAGCGCTGCCATCGGATGGACTTTCTCATTGGTACAGGATTTAAAATGATCGATTAGCTGTTTGGGGATGCCAGCTTGATCTGAAAGTTGGTGTTTGAGCTCAGCAAGCTCCTCTTTGTTTGGCAACCTTAAATGCCAAAGCAAATAAATGATTTCTTCAAAACTGGCTTTTTCCGTCAATTCATCAATATTATACCCTACATATGTAAGGGTATCATCAATAATTGAACTAACTGATGATGAAGTAGCGACTACCCCTTCTAGTCCGCGAGTTGCTGTCATATACATCTCTCCCTTTTTTAAGTTTCCCCTATAAAAAATAAAACTGCAGTACGGAGTGATGACAATGCAACATGGTACACTCTCTTTTTTACCCCAAAAAGAAAATGCTTTCATTATTTTGTTTTACAAATAAAACAATCATGTTGTCATATCCCATTCAATCCTCCGATCAGCTTAATGAAGATTAAGCTTATTTTTATTATAAACAATTATCAGATAAATTTGTAGGTTTTTAACCGAAAATGCTTATAAGGCTTAATGAATCAATGATTTCACTTCACTCATCACAGTCAAATCCCTTGTTGAATCATGTCTGATTCCGTATTTATTTGCAGAAATTTTTAATAGAAAGATTTTAATAATTGTGAACAAACGCAACTCTTTTGTTTTTCAATATAAGAAAAATTTATTTCTTTATATAATTTTTACCTATAATAAATTTTTGAACTTCTCCTAAGTACAGAGCACTGAAGTTAAATCGTAGGATCACATTAAAAACTGCACCCCTATCATGATTGGGGTACAGTTGGCTAAGCGGTGAAATATTGAACAACTTGCATCACAAAATAGGCGATACCAGCCCCGATTAAAGGACCGACAGCGATCCCATTAAATAGAGCAACAGCAAGGATCGTTCCAAACACAAGTGCTGTCGTGATATGCGGATCTTCCGCAAGCAGGATAATACCATTTTTAGCGATCAAAGCAACGAGAACACCAGCGCCGAGAGCGATCCAAGCATAATATGATTTCATCGCTTCAACAAGCTGTTTAAAACCGATATCTCCCGTTGCAATAGGGACAAGAACGGCTATTGTAATCACAGTTACCCCCCAATGAATTCCCTTTGTTTGAATGGTGGGAAACCATTTTTGATCAAGACCTATGAGTTTGATCACTAAAAGAACAGATACAGCTATGATTAAAGACTGGTTTTTCGCTAGAAAACCAATCCCTAGTAAAAGAAGCAAAAATAAATTGGCTTGAGTAAACATTTGTTTCATCTCCATTTTTTTATACCTTTTTCATAATAACAGGTCTCATGAATAAAATGAAAAATAGGACACGCTTTTTGATCGGAGGATAATAGAAGTGAATCAACCTTATTTAGCAATTGCGTTTCGGGCTGGTTATGTACTATTTGTGATAGCAGCAGTCGGAACTGCCGGCTACTATTCTTTTTCAGTTATTTATCCTTTTCTTTTCGCGCTTATTCTTGCTGTTATCATCAATCCTGTTGTTGAGTGGTTTGAACAGCGCACAGGTTTTTCAAGAGGTATCAATGTTTTGATCGTTCTAAGTGGGTTTTTAATTGCAGGATTTGGACTTTTGACTTTGATTATTGCGGAAATTGTTTCTGGTACGGCATACTTAGCTAAAATGCTGCCCGTTCAGCTTAACAAAGTTGCGATTTACAGTGAAGCATTTTTCACAAATCAGATCATGCCACTTTACAATCAGTTTGCCGCATTTTTTGACGGCCTTGAAGCAGATCAGCAAGAATCCATTATTGCTCAAATTCAACACCTAACCAGTAAAATCACCTCAAGTACTGCTTCGTTACTATCCATCATTCTTGAATCTGTGTCTCATTTTTTTGCATTTCTTCCCAACACAGCAGCTGCACTGATGATTTCCTTATTAGCTACATTTTTTATAAGCAAGGATTTTTACAAATTTACAAATGGGATTCAAGTTGCTTTACCGGAACGCCTGCTTATAGGAGCCAGAGCTGTCTACATTGAATTAAAAAAAGCTTTGAGCGGTTTTTTGAAGGCGCAGCTCACACTTGTCGGTATCACAATGCTCCTTGTCTTGATCGGTCTTTTGCTGTTACAAGTCAATCATGCATTTACAATTGCGTTTTTTACTGGACTTATTGATCTTCTTCCATATTTAGGCGCAGGGTCTGTTTTTGTTCCCTGGATTTTATATTTAGTACTGACAAAACAATTGCCACTTGCGATTAGTATTGGAGTTTTGTACACTGTTGTTCTGCTCGTCAGGCAACTTGCTGAACCGAAAATATTAAGCAAGTCGATCGGGCTTCATCCGTTGGGGGCATTAGTTGCACTTTTTGCCGGTTTCAAACTGTTCGGGTTTTTCGGGCTGATGATAGGACCAGCTCTTTTCGTTGTGATTCAGGCTTTCATTCATACCGGGATTTGCAAAGACATATGGCTTTTTATTAAAGGAAAGTAAAAAAATAAACGACAATCCGCTTTATCAGCAGGCTGCCGCCCCTAGTTTATTTGATAATTTTTACCCGTCTTCTATCAGACATCCTCTTTAATTTACGGGATAAGAATGGCTTTAGTCTGTTTCGGGACAACGGAAGCAAGAGCAGCAAACCGATCAAATCTGATACAAATCCAGGCAGGAGAAGCAATATACCACCAATAAAGATACAGAGCCCATCTAAAATCGCATCTCCTGGCATTTTTCCATATTGAAGATCGCGCTGAACTTTATGGTAAACCTCTATACCCTGTTTTTTGGCAAGGACTGCTCCTAAAAAACCTGTCAAAATAATGAGCAACACTGTTGGCAAAATACCGATCCAGTTTGCAGACAATAAGAACAGACCGATTTCACTTGCAGGAACGATGACAAGAACCAATAAAAAAAGCTTCATTGTTTTCACCTCAGAAGTCCTTTAAGAACGTGAATAACTAACTGCCCTTATCATACTTTATTTTTCTCTAACTGTAAAAAAAGAAGGGAACTGATCCCTTCTTTTTTCACTTAAGCATTAAAGTACGCTGGCATGTCCTTTGTAGACAACACCCCGAGCGGAGTCAACTGTGATATCTTCTCCAGCTGTTAAAATCGAAGTTGCTTTTTCTGCTCCGACGATAACAGGGATACCAAGACTTAGGCCAACAACTGCCGCATGGCTTGTTAAGCCGCCTTCTTCCGTAATAAGGGCTGATGCTTTTTCAAGAGCTCCAATCATATCGCGATCAGTAGATTTTGTTACTAATACGGCCCCTTGTTTCATTTTTTCAGCTGCTTCTTTTGCATTGTGAGCAACAACCACTTCGCCAAACGCAGATTTACGTCCAACGCCTTGACCTTTAACAATTGCATCGCCAACAACCAACACTTTCATTAAGTTGGTTGTACCTGCTTCACCAACAGCACCAGCTGTAATGACAACTAGGTCACCATTGTTGACTAGACCGCTTTCAAGTGATCTTTGAACTGCATTTTCAAGCATTTCATCTGTTGATTTGTGGTTTTGTCCACTTTTTGCAAAAACACCAAAAACAAGAGCCAATTTTCTTGACACAGAATCATCTACCGTCACCGCTACAATCGGTGCTTTTGGACGATATTTAGAAATCATTCTTGCTGTATGTCCGCTCTCAGTAGGTGCAACAATTGCTGCTACTCCCAAGTTAATTGCTGTATGTGCAACAGATTGTCCGATCGCATCTGTAATTGAAATGCCAACTTGTTTGCTTCTAGCAGAAAGGATTTTTTTGTGATTGAGCGCTTCTTCTGCACGTGACGCAATATTGTGCATTGTTTGAACCGCCTCTACTGGATAATTTCCAGCTGCTGTTTCACCAGAAAGCATGATCGCATCAGTGCCATCAAAGATTGCATTTGCAACGTCACTTGCTTCAGCGCGTGTTGGGCGTGGGTTGCGTTGCATACTGTCAAGCATTTGCGTTGCTGTAATAACAGGTTTACCTAACGTATTACATTTTTTAATCAAGTCTTTTTGAACGAGTGGAACTTCCTCAGCAGGAATTTCAACACCTAAGTCACCGCGGGCAACCATTAGACCATCTGATACGTCAAGAATGCGGTCGATATTGTCGACACCTTCCTGATTTTCAATTTTTGGAATGATTTGAATGTCAGTTGCTTCATGTTTTTCAAGCAATTCGCGAATTTCAAGAACATCTGATGGGCGACGTACAAAAGATGCTGCGATAAAATCAATACCTTGCTCAATTCCGAAAACGATATCTTGCGCATCTTTTTCGGTGATGCCTGGAAGATTAACACTAACACCTGGCACATTGACACCTTTTTTGTTTTTCAAGACTCCACTGTTAAGTACCTTTGTCAAAATTTCACGCTTGTCCGCTCTTACTTCAATGACTTCAAGTCCGATTAATCCATCATCAAGTAAAATGGTTGAACCTTTTGTTACGTCATCTACTAAACCTTCATACGTAACAGAAAATTTTTCAGGTGTTCCGCTTACTTCGTCCATTGAAACGATCACTTCAGAACCTGTATTCAGTTCGATAGCATCATTTTCCATATTGTGCGTGCGAATTTCTGGGCCTTTTGTATCAAGAAGAATACCGATATCTTTTCCAAGTTTGTTCGCTGCTTCTCTGATGTTTTTAATTCTTGCGGCATGTTCTTCATGATTTCCATGAGAAAAATTGAGCCGAGCTACATTCATTCCTGCTTCCATTAGTTGTGTAAGCTTTTCAATACTTTCACTTGCCGGACCAATTGTACAAACGATTTTTGTCTTTCTCATTATTTCTTCCTCCTCGGGTTATCCACTAAATAGACAATTCTTGTGACAGGCGGTACATATTCTGATCAATGGTATGTTTATGATCAAGGATTTCGATAATATCATGGTGTACAAGCTGATTATTTTGTATGCCGACACAACGTCCACCTTTACCTTCAAGAAGCAGTTCAACTGCAAACGCTCCAAGGCGGCTGGCTAATACGCGATCAGCTGCAGTCGGTGAACCACCACGTTGAATGTGTCCAAGTACTGATACTCTTGTTTCAAACTTGGTAGCTTCTTCAATTCGTTTTCCGAACTCTACGCCGCTACCTACACCTTCGGCAACAATGATAATACTATGTTTCTTGCCGCGTTCGTGACCTCTTTTCAGTTTGGCGATGATTTTATCCATATCGTAATCTGCCTCAGGAATAAGGATGGACTCCGCTCCTCCTGCCAAACCTGACCACAAAGCGATATCACCTGCATGGCGCCCCATAACTTCTACCACATATGTACGTTCATGAGATGTTGCTGTGTCTCTAATTTTATCGATGGCATCAATAACAGTGTTTAAAGCTGTATCAAAGCCAATCGTTAAATCTGTTCCCGGAATGTCATTATCGATTGTTCCTGGAACACCTACACATGGGAATCCATGTTCCGTTAACTTCTTGGCTCCCATATAAGAACCGTCTCCACCAATCACAACTAATCCTTCTATACCATATTTCTTTAAATTTTCTATACCTTTTTTCTGTCCTTCTACTGTTTTAAACTCAGGACATCTTGCTGAATAAAGCGCTGTTCCTCCACGATGAATAATATCTCCAACAGAACCAATTTCCAGTTTCTCAATTTTTCCGTTGATAAGACCTGAATAGCCGTTATAAATTCCGTATACTTCCACATTGTGGTATATTGCTTTTCTCACAACTGCCCGAACAGCCGCATTCATTCCTGGTGAATCGCCGCCACTCGTCAATACTCCGATACGTTTCATTTTTTTCACCTCGAAAACTTATATAAAATTACCTTAACACGATCATTGTTTCAAAAACAATGAAAAAGGGATGTAGTCTTTCCCAAGTCCCTTCTAAACCCTAATTATTATACAATTAAATAGAAAATTTTTAAATAAATTTTAAACAAACTCTTTGAAAAACCCCAGTAAAATGACACAATCCTTTCACTTTCTCTGCCGTTTATAAAAAAACAAACGTAAGCCAAAGGCCTTACGTTTGTTTATTCTACCCCAATAAATTGATTTTCAGTCGATATTTTTCCAATTAATTTATACTTATTATACCTTTGTTGGATCAGCTCATTTTTAGTCAATTGTCTTAACGATTTAAGCGTTTGTTTTAATGTCTCATCAATGTACTCGGCTTGCCTTTTCAAATCGCGATGTGCCCCGCCTCTTACTTCTTTTATAATATCATCGATAATATCTAAACTCTTAAGGTCGGGTGCTGTAATTTTCATTGTTTCAGCTGCTTTTTGGGCAAGTCCTGAATCTTTCCAAAGTATTGCTGCAGCTCCTTCTGGAGAGATCACTGAATAGGTTGAATTTTCCAGCATCATCAGACGGTTTGCAACACCGAGAGCAAGTGCTCCACCGCTACCGCCTTCACCGATAACGAGAGAAATGACCGGCACAGACAGTCCTGCCATTTCAAAAAGGTTTTTAGCAATGGCTTCACTTTGACCTCTTTCTTCAGCTGCCTTTCCCGGATAGGCTCCCTTCGTATCAATAAAGCAAATAATCGGTCTATTAAATTTATCGGCTTGCTTCATCAATCTCAGCGCTTTACGGTACCCTTCAGGATGCGGCATTCCAAAATTACGGCGGATATTTTCTTTTGTATCCTTGCCACGCTGGTGACCAATGACTGTAACAGGAAGACCGTGAAACTTAGCAATCCCGCATACAATTGCTTCATCATCACCGAAATAACGATCGCCATGGCATTCAAAAAAATCGGTGAAGAGATGTTCGATATAATCAAGTGTTGTTGGACGATTTGGATGCCTTGCAATCTGGACTCTGTCCCAGGCTTTTAAGTTTGAATAAATATCTTCTTCAAGCTTTTTCAGACGGTTTTCCAGTTTTGTTATTTCAGAACTCAAATCCATATCCGAATCTTGTGTGAACTTTTTTAGTTCAGCAATTTTATCACGAAGCTCAATCACAGGTTTTTCAAATTCTAATTCTCCAGCCATTCATGGTCACCTCCCTTTTGATGAATGTCCAAAATAAGACGAAGCGTTTTTTTCATGTCGGCTCTATGAACAACGGAATCAAGCTGACCGTGTTTCAATAAAAATTCAGCGGTCTGGAAATCTTCAGGTAGCTCTTCGCGAATCGTTTGTTCAATAATTCGCCGACCAGCAAAACCGATCAATGCACCTGGTTCAGCAAGGTTGTAGTCGCCGAGAGAGGCAAAGCTTGCTGAAACCCCCCCTGTTGTCGGATGGGTCATAACTGAAATCATGAGGCCACTTTCTTCACTGAACAGTTTTAATGCAGAGCTTGTTTTTGCCATCTGCATCAAACTGAGAAGCCCTTCTTGCATTCTCGCTCCTCCTGAAGCGGTAAAAATGATAAAAGGAATTTTTTCTTCCCGTGCCTTTTCAATTGCTAATGTGATTTTTTCCCCTACAACTGATCCCATGCTTCCCATTCTAAAGGTCGAATCCATCACGGCAACAACAGCTGGCAAGCCTTCAATTGTTCCTTTCCCAGTCACAACTGCTTCATTTAAAGCCGTCTTCTTGCGGTCATTTTCCAATTTTTCCATATAACCTGGGAATTGAAGCGGATTTTCTGAAATCATGTCTTGATTAAACTCTTCAAATGATTGATCATCAAGAATGCTTTTGATTCTTTGCTTCGCATTCATTTGAAAATGATATCCGCAATTGATGCAGACTCTTAAATTTTTATCCAGCTCTTTTGTGAGCATAATTTTTTTACAATCAGGACATTTTGTCATGATGCCTTCCGGTACATCCTGCATGACTTTTTCCGCAGGAACAGAAGCGTATTTTTTCTTCTTTTTACTAAATATATCCTTTAACAAACGATTACCTCCCTTTTCTGAAGGGTTTCTTCAAATATGCCTGTCCTGTTTTTTTAACTAGGGACTACACTATACCGAAACTATTGTACTTTTTTTGTCAAACGGTGTCATCCTCCATTCGACATTTTTTAATCGGCAAATGGGTCATGAAGGTTTCCAGAGTTAATCCTGATAAATTGATATATAAGCCTTGGCAGCGAATACAAAACCCTGTAAAACAAATTAAAAAAAATTTTAATTTAAATCGCGATCGCGAATCGTGATACTTGAGAAACAGCGCGTAATGACTCTTGATTTAAATCATCACGCGCTGATGAGAATATAATGATAATAATAAGAGCTAATTCTTTTTGCCAATAACGGCAAGTCTTCTCGTTTTTTCAGCTACATCATCAGGGTTCACATCAATTCTTGCAACACCTGTTTCCATAGCTGCTTTGGCAACAGCACTTGCAACTGCCGGGGCAACCCTTGGATCAAATGGAGCAGGAATGACATATTCAGGGCGCAATTCTTCATCTGAAACAAGTGATGCAATTGCTTCAACAGCAGCAATTTTCATCTCTTCGTTGATATGTGTCGCTCGAGCATCTAGGGCACCGCGGAAAATACCCGGGAAAGCAAGGACATTGTTGACTTGATTGGGAAAATCAGAGCGTCCTGTACCAACAACACTAGCACCCGCTGCGTGCGCTTCAGCAGGCATAATTTCTGGATTTGGATTTGCCATGGCAAAAATAATCGGTTGGTCAGCCATTTCCGCAACCATTTCTTTTGTTAGAGCTCCTTCAACAGAAACACCGATAAAAACATCGGCACCCTTCATCACGTCTTTGAGTGATCCTTCAATTCGATTTTTGTTTGTATATTTTGCCACTTCAGCTTTCACGGCATTCATACCTATTGGACGACCTTCATAAATCGCGCCTTTTGTGTCACACATAATGATATCTCTAACACCAAAATGGTAGAGCAGCTTAATAATCGCAATTCCTGCTGCACCTGCACCGTTTGCCACAACTTTGACAGAAGACATCGATTTACCAGACAGTTTAAGCGCATTAACCAGCCCAGCCACGGTAACTATCGCAGTTCCATGTTGATCATCATGAAAAACTGGAATTTTCGCTTCTTTCTTGAGACGTTCCTCAATCACAAAACAATTCGGAGCTGCTATGTCTTCAAGATTGATCCCGCCAAAAGTTGGTTCGAGAAGTTTAACAGTTTCAACTATTTGATTGACATCTGATGTATTTAAACAAATTGGAAAAGCGTCAACTCCCGCAAAACTTTTAAAGAGAACCGCTTTTCCTTCCATGACAGGCAATGCTGCTTCAGGTCCGATATTCCCCAGACCGAGAACAGCAGTACCATCTGATACAACTGCTACCATGTTTCCCTTCATGGTATAATCATATACTTTACTGTTATCATCATATATGACTTTACAAGGCTCAGCTACGCCGGGAGAGTAGGCGAGGCTTAAGTCATCCGCGTTTCGGACCTGTACTTTTGATTTTGATTCCAATTTGCCTTGGTTAACTTTGTGCATATGCAGAGCATTTTCTTTCAATGACATGTAAATAACACTCCTTCAAGGGGCAATTTTGTTTTGCTGATTAAGATTCTTTTTTAGGCAAACGATAGAATCTTAAGAATGATACCATAATTTACGGTTTTTTTATGACCGAAACTGTTTATTTTATGTTCGTATGACGACATTTTTTTCACCAACAACACTTTTCAACCGATAGAGGACAGCATGCTCAGCCTTTATATAATAGGCTGGAGGAAGTTTCATTGTTTGTTTTTTCTTTTCGTAGTAAATATAGACCTCAGTCTCACCATGATGTTCCAGTAAAATCTTGCTAAGGTTTCCCAATACCTCTTGAGTATGCTGCCTTTCTTCGATTTTTATATAAACAGCAGGTTGTTTTTCTTTATAAAGGGAGTCAATTAAGGTAGCTTTTTGGATAATGAACTGAAGCTTTTCATTTCTTGTTTCAAGTCGGCCCTCAGCATAAAGAGACACCCCTTCTTCCAATACTTGAGAAAACTGTCTGAGCTGATCTGGAAAAACAACCGCTTCGATTTCCCCACTTTCATCACTCAATTCCAAAAAAGCCATCGATTGCCCGGCTCTTGTCCGGATCGTTTTCATTTTAGTCAAAAGAGCACCGAGCATGACTTTCTTCTGGTTGGATTCTTTTAGGATCATGATGGGTAGCGCACCACGATCATTTAATAAATCGCGATGAACAGTCAAAGGATGATTCGAAAAGTAAATCCCAAGTGTTTCCTTTTCATGAGCAAGAAGATCAACGAGTGGTATTTCTTCGACAGAAGCATATTTGGGCTTTATACTGATTGTTTCATCAAGAAAAAATCCGAGCTGTTCATTGTCATCAGCAAACAATTCAGCATGCTCCAAAGCGATGTCCACTGAAGCAAGCAATGTTGCACGATTTTCTCCAAATTCATCCATCGCACCTGCAAATATTAATGTCTCTATCGTTTTTCGATTTACGCTTTTCACAGATGTTCTAACACAAAAATCAAATAGATCAGTGAACGTTTTTTCTTTTCTTGCTTTGTAAATTTCTTTTACAGCAGCTAGTCCAACACCTTTAATAGCTCTTAGACTATATCGAACTGCACCGTTTTCTATAAGAAAAGGGTAACCGCTTTTATTGATCGAAGGTCCTAGGATCTTCAATCCTTTTCCTTTTGCCTCATAGATATATTGAGCCAATCTATCCTCATTACCGATCGCACTTGTTAGCAATCCGCACATGAAGTACAAAGGAAAATGGGCTTTTAAATATGCAAGCTGGAATCCAATCATACTGTAAGCGACCGCGTGACTCCGATTAAATCCATAGTTGGCAAACTTAACAATTAAATCATACACTTGATTTGCTGATAGTTGTGAATACCCTTTTTTTAGACATCCTTTTATAAAATGATTTCTCTCTGTATCAAGGATTTCCTTGTTTTTTTTACTAACCGCTCTCCGCAGAAGGTCAGCCTCTCCCAATTTAAAGCCTGCCATTTGCGAAGCAATCATCATAATTTGTTCCTGATAGACGATGACACCATATGTATCTTTTAAAATGTCTGTCAGATCTTCATGTGGGTATAATATTGGTGCTTGACCATGCTTTCTCTTAATGTATAGCGGAATATTTTCCATTGGACCTGGTCTGTATAGCGCATTGACAGCTACAATATCTTCTAAATTGCTTGGTTTCAGTTTTTGCAAAACATTTCTCATCCCTGCTGATTCTAGCTGAAAGACCCCTGTCGTATCTCCTGCCGACAAAAGTTCAAACGTTTGTTTATCATCATAGGAAAGCTTTGAGAAATTAATTTTGATCTGTTCTTTCTTTTCAACCAGTGTTTTAATAGAGTCGATCAAAGTTAAATTGCGTAAACCAAGAAAGTCCATTTTGAGAAGTCCTAGCTCCTCAAGATAGCTCATGGAATACTGTGTTAAATATATGCCTTCATGACCTTCTTGTATGGGAACAATACTGGTTAACGGCTCTTCGCTTAACACAACGCCTGCAGCATGTACAGATGTATGCCGCGGCAAGCCTTCGATTTTTTGGGCTACATTAAAAATGACTTGAAGCCGCTTTGACTCACTAAGCCGTTTGGCAAACTCAGGAGAGTGATCTTTTGCCTCTTTCAAAGTGACGCCAGGTTTAGAAGGAATTAGCTTTGCTAACTGGTCGGCTTCTTTCGGACTAATGCCCATTACCCTTCCGGTATCTCTAAATGCGGCTTTTGCAGCCAAGGTTCCAAATGTAATGATTTGTGCGACATGAAGAGCACCATATTTATTTTTCACATACTGAATCATTTCATCTCTTCTTGTGTCGGGAAAATCGATATCAATATCAGGCATACTGATCCGCTCAGGATTTAAAAATCGTTCAAACAACAGTTTATGTTTGATCGGATCAACATCGGTAATAAACAGCGTATATGCAACAAGTGAACCTGCTGCAGAGCCACGACCCGGCCCGGTGATGATCCCATTTTCATGTGCGTACTTCATAAAATCCCAGACGATTAAAAAATAGTCACTGAATGCCATCCTCTTTATTATAGCAAGTTCATATTCAAGCCGCTCAATATATTCCTTTGAAGGAGCGGAAAATCGCTTTGAAAGCCCTGAAAAACAAAGCTCTTTTAAAAACAAGTCAGGATTTTTGCCGGATGGGGCTGGGTATTTAGGAAGCCGTGTCTGCCCAAGGCTTAAGTCAATATGACATTGTTGTGCAATCTTTGCCGAATTCTCTAAAGCATCTGGTTGAGTACGATAAATGTTGAACATTTCATCGATCGGCTTTAAATCAAGATTAAGGTCTTCACTAGACACCTGGTTTTCGTCAAGTTTCTCCCCTTCTTTAATCGCTTTTAAACAAGCGTATGCCAATACATCCTCTTTTTCAATATAGCGGACATCTCCAGTAGCAACGATTGGAATGCCTGTTTGAGCGGATAGTTCAAGAATACGCTCTGAAAGAAGGGAGTCTCCTTTATATGGCTGATAAGACAAATAAAAATTGTCTTCCCCAAACAGGTTTTGATAGCGGGAAGCAACATCTTCCGCTTCTTCAATTCGCCCATCTTTTAAGAGAGTCTCAACATATCCCGCCTCACCTGTTGTTAGAGCCATAATATCGTCAGCATAACTTTTTAGCCATTTTTCTTTTATACCTGCTTTTGATTTTGACTGAAGCACACTACTAATTTTCAGTAAGTTTTTATATCCTCTATTCGTTTTTGCTAAAAGAACAAGAGGATATGCGAGATGTTCTATTTCATCTGCTAAAACGCTAGCTGTCAGCCCGATGATCGGCTTGATCCCACGCTTTTGGCACGCTTTATAAAATTCAACCGCACCGTACATGACTTGATCATCAGTCAGCGCAATGGCATGATAACCCAGCTTTTCTGCATTGGCGGCAAGATCTTCTACGGATGCTGCACTATGTAATAAACTATAGCCGCTATGTACTTTCAGGTGAACAAAAGACATTCTGCCACCCCTTCCTTTTTCAAACCATCTCTTTTATTATATGATGTGAATGCTGAAGAAACAAATGTTCTTTTTTCTAGAAACCAATCATACTTGTCCTTGATTGTCCATATTATAATGGAAGGTGAGGTGATCGGAATGGACCCGGAACAACCTTTTTTTCCAAACTTTTTTAGTTGTTACTTTATTGCACTTGGTGTTTTGCTTGGCGGTTCGTTAATTGGTGGAATCGGGGCTTATTTATCTGGACAACCCCCTTTAACAATCATTTCCAGCTTAGCAAACCGCCTTAAGATCTGGGCTTTGGTAGCTGCAATTGGCGGTACATTTGATGCAGTTTACAGCTTTGAAAGAGGCATTTGGGAAGGAAATACAAGAGATATTGTAAAGCAAATTCTTCTTATTCTTTCAGCAATGGGAGGCGCACAAACAGGCTTTTTGATCATCAATTGGCTGACACAGGAGCATATTTCCTCATGAGAATTCCTCCTTATTATCAAAAACCAGGGTGGCAACGTTTTTTTGCCGGTATGGCATGTGGAGCGATCATCAGTTGGTTTGTGTTTTTATTTACATATGGGACTTTTCAGGAAGAGCAGGTTGTCATGATCCGTGAACAGAAAGAACAAATTGAAGATTTAAACGAACAGATTACGATTTACCGAGAGGATCTTCATAAACTGAATGAAGATAATAAAAGAAAGTTATTAATTCAAAGTGTAGATGTCAAGCTTATCAATGGTAAACAATACAAATTATCCCAACCTGATAAAATGAATTTTGAAGAGCATATTAAGGATAATATTTCAGATGTCATCACAAAAGATATTGAGAGTGTATATAAAACAAAGGAACTTTTAAAACGGACAATTGAAAACAAATTATACACGATAAATGACAAAACTTATAAAGCAAAGGTAACTGACCTAATGATTTACACAAGGCTATCAGTTGAAATCAAAATTTCTTTTTCAAATTAAATATGGATTTTTTTTAACGATTTAAAGACATTCGTCGCTTTTTTCCATATTTTATTTTAAACTGACAGTAAGCGATATCAATCTCTTAAAGGGAGGGAAGCAGAATGTTCGTTTACAGTTATCATCAGCTGGCAAAAGATAAAGTCAACCGAATAAAGTCTGGTTATTCCGCTTATGCAGAAACTGAACTTCTCACATCCCTTATCAAAAAAGAATTAGATGCTCAAAACATTGATGTTTATGAAGATGTAACAGATTTTGGATCTTGGTTTATACCAGAATAAACAGGGATGAAATCCCTTGATTCAATGACTACAATGGCACAAATAAGAGGGACCCCCTCTTATTTGTGCTCTTTACATATTTGTTCTAGATCGGCAATCACACGTTCAGCATCATCCCATTCATAAATTGAAGCACCAGCGGCAAGCGGGTGGCCTCCACCATTGTATTTTTTTGCGATGTCATTGACCTTTGGTCCTTTTGACCGCAATCTTACTCGAATTTGATCAGGTTCCTCCACAAAAAACACCCATGCTTTTATCCCAGAAATATTACCTAATGTATTGACAAGCTGTGATGCCTCAGATGGCGTAATATTGAAGCGATTTAAAATATCCTGCCCAATAAAAACCGATGCTGCTCCGTTTTCTGTCAAGGAAATGTTTTGAAAAATGTAACCATTCAACCTCACAACGTCTAGCTTTGTCTCATACAATTGATTAAAAAGGTCTTGTGATGAAAAAGGATATTCAATAAGCTCTCCCGCATACTTTAATGTCTTTTTCGTTGTGTTTGGAAAGAGGAAGCGCCCGGTGTCACCGACAATACCTGCATATATCAATTCAGCACCTTTTACTGGAAGTTTCCACCCTGATTTTTTCCCAGCTAAATATAGTTCATAAATCATTTCGCTTGTAGAGCTTGCATTTGTATCAACCCATAATAGATCCCCATACTGATCCTCATTTGGATGATGATCAATCTTAATCAGCATGTCACCCAAATGATAGCGGGAATCTGAAATTCGTTCTTGATTGGCTGTATCGCAAACAATGACAAGTGCATGATTGTACATTGAGTCATCAATGTCATCTAGAGTATATAAAAATGTCAACGATGGATCAGGTGTCCCCACAGCAAAAATTTTTTTTTCAGGATAGGTTTCCCTCAAGATTTCCGTAAGGCCGCATTGAGATCCATAAGCATCTGGATCAGGTCTCACATGTCTATGTATAATAATAGTGTCATATAATGATATAGTTCTGATTAAGTCAGTTTTCATGTTTACACCTTCTTTTTCTTATTATTAACCATTTAATCATAATCTGTTGTTAGTGGAAAGTGGAAAGAATGACTTTTTATTGTAGAAAGCAAACTCATTTATGTATACAATGGGTTTGTAAAACTTACAATGGAGGAATGTCGCCCATGCCGTTTTTTGTTTTTTTCATTGTGATTTCAGCGATTTTTTATCTATACTACAAAGTAAAATATGTTCGTACAAAAAGAGCCGTTGAAAAAGAATATTTTTCTGCAAAGTCGAGTATGTGTTTAGGGCTTTTTATTATGTTTTTCGGGACGAATCTGCTGTTATTAAACCGTGACGCTTTAAGTTCTGGAATTGGGATCATCTTTATTTTGACTGGTATTGGCAGTATGTGGGCTGGGTATAAAGCTTATAAGCATTACCTCCCTTTGCTCGCAAAAGAAAACAAGCGGGAAAATGCGTAAAGCGACAAAAGGGACACGAATTAGCGTCCCTTAACTTCTTTCCATCAGCTGAACCATCATCATCGCTTTGCTGACAAGTGTACCTTGGTGAAAAACTTCAATATCCATTTTTCCAAATTTTCTTCCAGCTTCAAGAATATTCGGCTTTATTTCTATAACAGATTCCATTTGTACCGGTTTTAAAAAGTAGATCGTCATACTCTCTATCACCAAGTCGCCTTTTTTATGAGATCGCAAAAAACGATTAGCTGCTTCGGTTAGAATTGTGGTAAATACACCGTAAGACAGCGTTCCCAAATGGTTTGTCATTTGTGGTGTTACTTCATATTGATAAACAGAAGAATGGTCAACGTCTAATTCTCTGAATCCGCCTGTTACAATATCGTCCAGCTTTTCACCAACTTGCGGCTGTTTTTGAATCATTTGCAGCGCTTTTAAAACATCTTGTCTGCTGATCATACCAATCAACTTTTGCCGCTCATCTACAACCGGAAGAACTTCGATTCCTTCCCAGACCATCATCTGCGCAGCTGAGGCGACAGATGTCTTACCAACAACAGTAATCGGATTTTTCGTCATGACTTTTTCGATTAAAACATGACGATCATATCCAGCAGCATCCTTCGATGTTAAAATGCCATGGATTTTCATCTGTTCATCAACAACTGGAAATCTTCCGTGCCCAGTTTCAAAATTTTTTTCATACCATCTTTCAAGCTTTTCTTGCGGAGATAAACAGACCGTTTTTTCAAGCGGTGTCAAAATATCTTCAACAAGTACGACCTCTTTTTTAATGAGTTGATCATAGATTGCCCTATTAATCATTGCTGCAACAGTAAAGGTATCATAGCTCGTTGAAATAATCGGAAGTTCAAGCTTGTCAGCAAGTTCAATGATTGCCGGTTCCGTATCGAAACCGCCAGTTACTAGAACAGCAGCACCTGCTTCCAGTGCATAGCGGTGTGCATTTATCCGGTTTCCGACGATCAAAAGATTACCGGCTCCAGTATATCTCATCATTGCCTCAAGTTTCATTGCTCCGATAACAAATTTGTTTAATGTTTTGTGTAGACCTGCTTTTCCGCCCAAAACATGTCCATCAATCACATTTACCACTTCAGCATATGTCAGCTTCTCAATGTTTTCTTTTTTCTTTTGCTCGATCCTGATTGTACCAACTCTTTCGATCGTGCTAACAAATCCCTTATTCTCCGCCTCTTTAATCGCTCTATAAGCAGTTCCTTCACTTACTTTCATCTCTTTCGCAATCCGGCGGACAGAGATTTTTTCACCAACTGATAAAGAATCAATATATCTTAAAATTTGTTCATGTTTTGTCGCGATTTTTCTCACCTTCATCCTAAAACTGCTAGCTATAATTTTATTATAAATGCTCAAACGTTTTTTCCGCAATCAGACCTTGCAAAAATTCAAGAACCAAAAGCCAACAAATCTAAAAAAACTGCACCAAAAGATTAGATGTCTCCATGGACACCCTTACCCTTCTACTTATGGTCCGCTATCCCAACACCCGACTTTCTAGTTTGATGAGCATGACTGACACACCAAAAAAGGGGGTGTCCTGAAAGTATTGCGGATGAATAAAAATTTGGGAATTTTTTCGCTTTCCACGAGAGTCTCGCAACTCCTCCCTGATCATGTTGATAAAGGACTTTTTAGACAGTTTCTAACCTCAGCCACTGTAATGGCTTCACATTTTGACCAGCTATAACATTGACGACATTAGTGAAATCAGACTTATTCTTTAGTTTGCTTTTTAACATTCTAGATTTTTATAAACTTTTGAGTTGCCTAAACAGTTGATTCAGAACTAAGATAAATACAACAGTTATAACCAATATCAAAATCAAAGTAATCAGATTCATTTCAATTCCAACATGATGAAAAACAGCTGACAAAATGTAACTCATCGCAAATGAAAATAATACTACACTGATAATATTTAGAGATTTATTCACGATTTGCTCTACCTCCTCAAAATATACTTCGACTACATCGTTTTCTTATTTTTCCAAGTGAAATAATGATAGTAAGTGATAGAAATAAAGTACATACCCATTTAAAAAATGAGCACAAAAAAACACCTTCAATATGTCTAATGATTGAAGGTGAAGTATTCCGCCTTTATAATTTAATTGATTCGCCACTTTTAAGAACTTTTCCAACACCGATAGGCAGAAGATCCACAAATGCATAAGGATCTTGCTGAATCACAGGGAATGTCGAGTAGTGAATCGGAACAACCTGCTTCGCTTTGAGCCATTCTGCAGCTAATTTTGCATCATCAGGTCCCATTGTAAAATTATCACCAATCGGCAAAAAGGCAAGGTCTATCTTGTTGAGTTCACCAATAAGCTTCATATCTGAGAAAAGGGCCGTATCACCTGCATGAAAAATCGTTTTCCCTGCAACCGTTAATAAAATTCCAGCGGGCATTCCCGTATAGACAAGCTTTTGGTTTTCTTCTTCTGTATAAGCTGAACCATGAAACGCTTGTGTTAATTTGACTTTTCCAAAATCAAATTGATATGCTCCACCGATATGCATCGGATGAACATTCAAACCTTTCCAACCAAGATATACAGCAAGTTCATTCGGCGCCACTATTAAAGCTTGATTTTGTTTTGCGATTTCTACAGTATCTCCAACATGATCACTATGACCATGTGTCAGCAAGATCACATCTGCCTGAATATTTTCCGGTTTTAAGTCAGTAAATGGATTTCCTGTCAGAAACGGATCAATCATGAGATGATGGTCTCCTGTCTCTACTGTAACAACTGAATGACCATGATATGTAACTTTCATCAAATTCACCTCTGTTTGTCTTTTGTTTGGCGATTTATAACATTTAAACCACCTGTTGCTTCAATTACTGTTCCTGTAATATAGTCTGAATCTTCATCACACAAGAATGCAATAATCCTTGCAATATCTTCACCTGTACCAGATCTCCCAATCGGTGTTTCTTGATCAAGAGATGCTCTCGCTTCTGAGATGGAGGATTCTTTCATCTCTCCAACAATATTGCCGGGGCAGACCATATTAGCGGTAATACCAGAGCCAGCTTCCTCTATAGCAATTGTTTTTGTCAGTGAAGCAAGACCAACTTTAGCAGCTCCAAAAGCTGAACGGTGCAACCAGCCTGGCGCATGTTCAGCTCCTTGGAATCCGTAAGTAATAATACGGCCAAACTGCTGGCGCCTCATGATCGGAATCACCGCTTTAAATAAATGGAAGACAGAGCTTAAATTCCCTTCTAACATATTATACCACTCGGCCTCACTATAATCTGCAAGCTTTTTCCGTTCAAAGATATAGGGACCGGCATTATTAATAAGCAAATCGATTCTGCCAAACCGATTGAGAGCTGTCTTCGCCAAGTGATGTAAGTCTTCCTTTTTTGTGACATCTCCTTTAACAAACTGTACACGGTCTAGCCATGACTGCCATTCCGTTTTCAGGCGGCTGACAGCTGCTTCATCTTGTCGATAGTTCACTGTCACCGAACAGCCTTTCTCCAGCAGCGCTTCAGTTACTTTCCGCCCTAATCCTTTTGAACCGGCTGTAATTAACGCATGGCGCACATCTTTCCCTCCCAACAATTCTATTTATACTTTACTATAAAACTTTTACAATATCACATGTGAACACCCATCCGAGTAAAAATAAAAAACCGGAGCAATTTGCTCCAGCTAAAGGTTCATGATTTCTTTTGATCTGTCAACGGTTTTCGTTCAATATCCAAACTGACAAATCCGCTAGAATAGGCATCAGCGATTAGTTTAACTGTTTCTTTTTCGCCATTTAAATCATACGTATAATCATTCGTTGATTTGTTCTGTTTCATTCAGACACTCCTTATGTCGATTCATTTATTATATTGTGTCTGAACCGCTATAGTTATGAAAGAAACTGTAATTTGTTAAAAATTGTTTAAATGTTGCTTAGCATTTTGAAGCGCTTCTGTTACCTTTTTAAAGCCAGTTCCGCCCTCACTGATTCGTTTTTCAACTGCATGCTTCGGATCAAGGACAGTGTAAACATCTTCAGCAAATTGGTTACTCATCTTTTTGTATTCTTCTAGCGGGAGATCACTGAGAAAAACCCCTTTTTCAATACATGTATAGACAAGTTTACCAACTACTTCATGGGCTTCTCTAAATGGCATCCCTTTTTTTGCTAAATAATCAGCCAGTTCGGTTGCATTTGAGAAATCATGTTGAGTTGCTTTTTTCATTTCATTGCTGTTCACTGTCATCGTACTGATCATCCCGGTAAAAATCTCAAGACATCCCTGAACTGTTTTAACTGTATCAAACATACCTTCTTTATCTTCTTGAAGATCTTTATTATATGCCAAAGGAAGACCTTTCATAATGGTTAACAGTCCCATTAAACTCCCATATACACGCCCTGTTTTCCCACGAACCAATTCAGCCATATCGGGGTTTTTCTTTTGTGGCATCATACTGCTGCCTGTGGCATATGTGTCATCAAGCTCAACAAACTTAAATTCCTGTGAACACCACAAGATGATTTCTTCAGAAAGTCTTGATAAATGCATCATCAGAATGCTACTGACACTTAAAAACTCAAGAATAAAATCCCTATCACTGACACCGTCTAGACTGTTTTCATAAATCGAATCAAATCCAAGCTGCTCAGCAGAATATTGACGATCGATAGGAAATGTTGTCCCTGCCAGCGCACCACAGCCTAGCGGCGATTGATTGATCCGTTTTAATGCATCACTATAACGTTGTTTATCACGCTCCATCATCCAGAAGTAGGCTAACAAATGGTGGGCGAATGAAATTGGCTGTGCCCGCTGCAGATGTGTATAACCTGGTAAAATCGTTTCAATATGGTGTTCTGCTTTTTCAACAAGGGCATTTTGAAAAGCGGTGATCAATTTAATCACATGCTCTGTATGATGTTTCAAGTAAAGATGCATATCGGTTGCTACCTGGTCGTTTCGGCTTCTAGCTGTATGAAGCTTTCCACCAATCGGTCCGATTTCATCAATCAACATTTTTTCAAGATTTAAATGAATGTCTTCATGATCAACAGAAAAGACCAATTGATTTTTTTTCGCTTTTTGTAAAAGAGATTCTAAACCTTGCTTGATTTTTTCCGCTTCTTCTTTTGAAAGGATCTCGCACTTTCTCAACATAGCAAGATGTGCGAGTGACCCTAGAATATCTTCTTTTACAAGTGTTTTATCAAAATGGATCGATGCTCCAAACTCATCGACCCATTTTTCTGGTGTTTTTTGAAATCTGCCTCCCCAAAGCTTTTTCATGCTTTTATCTGCTCCTTTTTTTGGACGATACTGTTTACTTTCGTTGGAAGACCCCATAGTTCAATAAAACCGACTGCGGCATGATGGTCAAATGCATCATCTTTTGTGTAGGTTGCTAATTTTTCATCATAAAGCGAGTACTCTGATTTGCGGCCTTCAATAATAGCATGACCCTTAAACAATTTGACACGGACAGTGCCTGTTACAAGTTTTTGCGTTTCTTTCAAGAAGGCGGATAACGCATTTTTCAATGGAGAAAACCAAAGTCCGTTATAAATGACTTCCGCCATTTTTTGCTCGATTAATGGTTTAAAATGAGCCACTTCTTTCACCAAAGTTAAATCTTCAAGTTCTTTGTGTGCTTTAATTAGCGTTATCGCTCCTGGACATTCATAGACTTCGCGGGACTTGATACCAACAAGGCGGTTTTCAATATGATCGATCCGACCCACTCCGTGTTTTCCTGCCAGTTCATTTAAGGTTAAAATCAATTCTGAGAGAGAATATGATATACCATCAATCGCTACTGGTATTCCACGTTTAAATTCGATTTCAATGATTTCTGGTGTGTTCGGCGTTTTTTCAAGTGGGACTGTTAAATCATAGGCTCCTTCAGGAGGTGTAGCCCAAGGGTCTTCCAAAATTCCGCATTCATTGCTTCTTCCCCATAGGTTTTGATCAATAGAGTATGGACTATCCAAATGAATCGGAATAGGAATATCGTGTTTTTGCGCATATGCGATTTCTTCATCACGAGACCATTTCCATTCACGGACAGGAGCGAGAATCTCTAAATCTGGGTTCAATGACTGAATGGAAACTTCAAAACGCACTTGATCGTTTCCTTTTCCCGTACAGCCATGTGCGACAGCCTGAGCGTCTTCCTTCTCAGCTATTTCCACTAGTTTTTTGGCGATGAGTGGTCTTGATAGGGCTGACACAAGTGGATACTTACCTTCATATAATGTGTGTGCCTGAAGTGCCAGCAGTGCAAAATCTTGAGCGAATTCTTCTTTCGCATCAATCACATAAGAGTTAATAGCCCCAACTTGAAGCGCTTTTTGTTGAACAAAGGCAAGATCTTTCCCTTCACCAACATCTAAACAACAGGCAACCACATCATATCCCTGTTCTTGTAACCATTTAATCGCAACAGAAGTATCCAATCCTCCTGAGTAGGCTAAAACTACTTTTTTCTTTTGCAACATGTTGAAAAAACTCCTCTCACCTAGTTGTTATGTCTGTATAAAAATTAATTAAAACTTATAAAAATACAATTAGTAGTATACACTTTAACAAGGAATTATGGTTTTTTCAACCTTTTTATAAAAAAAACTTCATTCAATAAATTGAATGAAGTTCGCTTTTATTTATGATGAATATCTTTTCTTAGTTCTCTCATCACATGGGCAAGTTCAGGAATGATCAATTTTGTCATGGCTAGTTTTACCGCGCCGCTTGAACCAGGTGTTAAAAATACAGCTTTATTTTGAATGACACCAGCAGCAGCTCTTGAGAGAATTGCGCTTGAGCCGATCTCAGTATAGCTTAGCATACGAAAAATTTCTCCGAACCCGGTGAGCTCCTTGCTGAAAAGCGGGCAAATAGCCTCAATGGTTACATCTCTGGCGGCAATCCCTGTGCCTCCATTCAACAAAATCACATCGATCCGGCTATCTTGACATCCTTCAAGCACTGCAGCTTTAATGTCTTGTTTATTATCCTTGACAATCTGATAAGAAACCAGTTGATGACCGGCATCCTGCAAATAATCTTTCATCAGCTGACCGCTTTTATCCGTTTCCTTCGTCCTTGTGTCACTGACGGTCACTACTTGACAGGCCACACAATCTGGCGCTTCTTTTTTGTGTTCTTCAACACTCATTTTCATTCCCTCCTTTTTATCTTTTTATTATAAAGGAGTATGTCAATTCAGACGACCTAGCTTGTATATTTATTCATTTTGACGGATCAAGAATAGAAAGGATGTCGCCAGAACACTCGTGCCTCATGAGCTTTTCCTTCATAAAAAGCAATATCAACAGAGTGACCAGGCTCAATACTCTTCTTGATCCTGTCTTGCTCTTGAATCACGATTTTAAATGGCGCATCATCAATTTTAATATCGTTACCATACACATCTTTTGTTACCACTAGTTTTCCGTCATCAATCTCGACAGGACAGCATTGTAAGACAATTCTCTTATCGACAAATTGATCAGAATCACCTTTTTTAATTAATTTAAAATGCTTTTTGTCCCCGGAAGGATTCATATTGGTTATTTCAACAATATCACCGAGATGAATGTCTTTTTCCCTGACGATTTTTTCAGGTATAAAAGCTGATCTCGACCTTTGATTTAGAGCAATTGCTCCTCCGCTTAACTTCCACTCTTTGACTACATAATGTTTAAGCTCTGTAAGCAAGTCATCATCAGTAACATTTTGAAGATGATTTTTTTGGGGATTCTTTTCATTTTCAACGATATTGTTTTGTTTTTCGATCTGCTTTTCTTGATTCACCAATTCTGGTAAACTTTTGAGAGATTCTAAAAACTCAAAGTGTTGATCTGTAAACTCTTTTATATTTGATAAATTATGAAAGTTTAGATCTTTAATTGTTTCTTCTAGTCTCTTTTTGATTTCAATTAAAATCGCTTCTTTGTTCATGTGAAAGCAATATCCTTTCGTTTTTATTACCTTTTATAATGACTTCGCCAAAAAAAAATGCCTTCCTCCTACAAAATCAGTGATCACGATTTTTATAAAACCTCACTGTTCTATTTTATATCGTCATTTTTCGTTATTTTTTCAACCCAAAACGTTAATCTGTTTGTTCTTTATCTTAACACACATCTCAAATTCAATGTTCTTTACTGTTTGTCAGTAAGGAGAGAACGGTGAAAGAGGGGAAGAATGATAAAATATGACCTCGGCTACAAAATACCAAGGTCATCAATGTTATATTTTAATTTGCAAGTCTCATGACATCTCTTGCGATCATCACTTCTTCATTTGTTGGAATGATCAACACTTTAACAGGGGAGTGTGGGTAGCTTATATATGCCTCGTTACCACGTACGTGATTCAAAGCAGGGTCCCAGTATACGCCCATGAATTCTAAGCCGTGAAGAACCCGTTCTCTCACTTCAACACTATTTTCACCGATACCAGCGGTGAAAATGATGGCATCAACTCCGCTCATTCTAGCTGCATATGAACCGATGTATTTATGAATTTTGCTGGCGAAAACTTCAAGCGCTATTTCCGCACGGTCATTGCCATCATTAGCAGCTTCAACAATATCACGTAAATCACTTGAGAAACCGGATACACCTAACAGACCGCTTTTTTTATTAAGCATATTTAAAACTTCATCAGCTGACTGACCTGTTTTTTCCATTATAAACGGAATAAGGGCAGGATCGATATTTCCAGAACGTGTTCCCATTGCCACCCCTGCAAGCGGTGTGAAACCCATTGATGTATCAATTGATTTTCCGCCCTCAACAGCTGCAATACTCGCTCCATTCCCAAGATGGCAGGAAATAAGCCGCAATTCTTCAAGTGGACGGCCAAGAAGTTCTGCCGCGCGTTCTGTTACATATTTATGAGATGTTCCGTGAAATCCATATTTACGAATTCCCAGTTTTTCATAATACTCATAAGGAAGGCTATACAAATAAGATTGTTCTGGCATCGTTTGATGAAAAGCTGTATCAAAAACGGCTACAGCCGGAACATTTGGAAGAACTTCTTTGAAAGCCTTAATTCCGACAATATTGGCTGGATTGTGAAGCGGTGCCAAATCAGAGATGTCTTCAATCTCATGAATCGTTTCATCTGTCAAAACAACCGAATCACTAAATTTTTCGCCACCGTGGACAACGCGATGGCCAATTCCGTCGATCTCATTTAAATCTTGAATAATTCCCAACTCTGTTAGCTTGTTCAAAAGCATTTTAACAGCAACAGAGTGATTTGCAATATCTGTTGTCTCGGTATTTTTTTCACCATTCACAGAGATTGTAAAAATACCGTTATCCAAACCAATTCTTTCCACTAAGCCTTTTGTCAAGACTTTTTCACTGGGCATCTCGAAAAGTTGAAATTTTAATGAAGAACTTCCTGCGTTAATTGCAATAATTTTAGACATAATTGACGCTCCTTTTTACCCATAAATAGTGACTTCTCTACTTTCCGTTGACTTTTATTCAGGTCAATCTTAAAAAAAGTATGTATGAGTTTGTTCACAATAATTTCAAAAACATCTGCCTTTTCATTTAAACACTCAAAAGAATCCTTTTCAAGTCAATCTCTTAAATGTTAACGTTTTCATCAAGAAATTGTTATTTTCTGAAAATAAAATAAGCCAGAGATACCCTCTCTGACTCATTTTAAATTTTTTCTTGTTTATACCAATCATCAATTTTAGCTGTCATCTCGAGCATTGCTTGTTGATTAGAAAAAGATGGGAGTTCAGCGAGGAGCACCTGATTTGGAGCTTTGACCTTTTCACCATGTTTTTGCATCACCAAAATACTTTTAGCATTTTCTTTATCTTTAAAAATCGATAAAGGCAATTGAAGCACAGCGTTTATGTAAGCATTTTCCTTCAACAAATGTTTCAATTGTTCACTTTGACTACTTTCAAATAAATGGTTCGGAATCACAAGAAATAAATATCCACCTTGTTTTGTGTATTGTAAGCTTTGTTCAATAAACAAATGGTGGGCAAAAGAATGTCCTTCATCTGCTTTCACATGAAATGCCTTTGCATTTTCATCATCTGGATAATAACCTACAGGAAGATCTGAAATCACAACATCAACAGGATCCATAAAAATAGGCTGAAGACTATCTTGATTGAAAAACTCGACTTCTTTTTGTTGAAGGTTTGCCTGATCGTAAGCAAGTTTTAATAAAACATCATCGATATCAGATCCAAACGCTTTCCCAGTGGACTCGCCAAGCTGATTTAAGACAGCAAATAATAAATTTCCTGTGCCCACTGCCGGATCAAAAATAGTAATTCCTTTTTGGTGTCCCATGAATTTCTCGACAAGATATCCGATAAAGACCCCGATTGTGTCAGGTGTCATCTGTCTGTTTGGATGCGCGACGTTTTTTAGACCTTTCAATATGGCAAGCTGAAAAGCTTTACGTATTGATTCATGATTACATTCGGAAAAGTGAGCTTTATCGATTAAATCTTTCATTCTTTGTGTAGCTGAATCAGATAACGGATGATGAATTTCTCTTAAAAAAAAGACTTCTCCAGTTTCTGCAAGAGCCTCGATGTATGGGATTTTCCGGTCATCGGCAATCACTTTCGTTCCACTGTCAAGCCATTCATAGATGACTTCTACTTGATTGGTTTGCATATATTGTCTCTCCTTATTAAAAAAGAGCTCCGGACTTCTCACCCGGAGCTTTTCTGTTCAACTTACTTCACAAGTGATCGGGCAGCCTCAAGTGCTTTTTCATAATTCGGATGATTTGTCACTTCGTTTACATATTCAGCATAAGTGACAACTCCATTTTCATCTAAAACAAAGACAGCTCGGGCAAGCAGTCGCAATTCTTTCATATATACACCAAACGCTTCTCCAAACGACATCTCCCGGTGATCTGACAATGTTTCTACATTCTCAATTCCATTTGCTCCACACCAGCGCTTCTGTGCAAAAGGAAGATCGGCACTGATCGTATAAACGTTTACTGAACCCAGTCCTGCAGCTTCTTCGTTAAACCGCCGCGTCTGAGCATCACAAACACCTGTGTCAATCGATGGAACGACAGACAAAATAGCAATTTTTCCTTTTATGTCACTTAGGGTGACTTCTTCAAGAGAATTAGACAACACTGTAAAATCAGGAGCCTGATCACCAGCTTGAAGTTTTGAACCTATCAGTGTAACAGGGTTTCCTTTAAATGTTATTGAAGCCATCTTGATTCCTCCTTCACATTTGTATGTCTCTACTATAAAAGAGTCTAAGACAAACTGCAAAAAAAGAGGGTTGAAAACAAAGTAAAAAGGACGTCCAAAAAGGTAAAAAACTTTTTGGACAATCCTTTTTTTAGTATGATATATTATTTTGATGATTCATTTTTTGTTTCGGTTTGTCGTCTTTCTTAAACATATGCTGAATTTTCTCAATCGTTTGTGGTGCGGATTCTAAGATTTTGTCAACAACATGCGTATTTTCGTCCAAGTGCAGAATTTTAACACCTGATGAACCAACAATTAAAAATGCAATTGGTGTGATTGATACACCGCCACCGCTTCCGCCGCCAAATGGGAGCTTCGCTTCTTTACGTTCCCCGTCGTTCCCTTTAGATTCTGACATCTGGTTACCGCTAAATTCGCTTCCACCAGCGGCAAATCCAAAACCAACCTTTGATACGGTTAAAATGACACTTCCGTCAGGTGTTTCTACCGGATCCCCAATAATGGTGTTGACGTCGATCATTTCTTTTAAATTTTCCATTGCGGTTTTCATTAAACCTTGAATTGGATGGTCAGCCATATTTCATTCCTCCTATACAGATGAGTCATTCTTAGTTGTACCTGACACATTTTTTGGCAGCTTCATGAAGCCGCGCATTTTCCCTTTCCGATTCATGACGATTCTGAAAGCTGCGATTATAGCATGTCCAAGGCGAAAATAGAATATACATGTTAGCTGGGTTTGAGAAACTTTGTTGTTAAAGACAGGGATCATTTGATATTCCGGACGGTTTTTAAAACTAAAAAGCTGATCAAATAAAGCCATTACACAAGCTTTTACAGACCATACCCCACCTGTTGCAATTCCGGTTAAAGCAGCATCGGAAAAACCGAGGACTGTCATCCATTTAAGCTCGGTGATATGAATGCGTTTCATAAATTTACGAAAAATCAGTTTCACATTTATGATTTGTTCAGTTATTCTTTTTATCTCCTGAAGACGATTGATTAGTTGATGATAACCGATTTTACTTTTCTCTTCATCTTCTTGTACAGTTGTGTTGGTTTGTTGTTTTAAGTCAATTGTCATATCTTCTTGATTGACTTTGATAAGCGGTATTTTCTTTTTCATCCGAAAAAGACCAAAAGCTGTCCGGATTTGAACAGTCAACTCGTCATTCTCATTTGTATGAAGATATTCGACTGCGAACTGGACTTTCATCATCATAACAGCCGTTAGCAGAAGTAAGACTCCTGCAATCCATATGTACATCATGACTTCACTTCCTCTTATACTAGGCATTATAGGATGAAATCACAAAAAATAAACGTAAACGGGGGCTGCTATTTTATTGTATAAAAAAACCCCGGTTTCATAAAACCGAGGTTTTTCGAGTTATTCAACTTTTCGATATAACCTTTCATGAATGACTGCTGTATCCGCAAAATAATCATGAATACCTTGCTTCTTTCGTGAGAAAACAACAGCAAAATACGTGAGATAAATACTGTTAATATAACGGCCGATTACCTCTCTAAACAAAATCCCATCCCATGTCAGCCCTTTTTCCGGGCGGAGAGACACAACCTTGAGACCGAAAACCATTTTGCCTAATGTTTGTTTAAAACCTTTTGTCATCAAAACAAAGTAGGCAAAAAACACAATAGTCATTGTAATTGAATATAAAGAAAAAGAGAAAAGCCCTGTCTCTTTAGGGAGACCAAACAAACTAAAAATAGGTGATATCAGTAGTCTATTGATACTGCCGACAACAATTCCATCAAACAAAAAAGCCCAAAATCTGATCCAAAAACCGGCATAGGCATGTTCTAACATGGGAGCCTTTTTTTGCTCGGACGCTGTTATTTCATTTTGATCTTTGCCATCAAATGTGACATCCATTTTTCGGTCCCCTCCTATTTTGCATAAAGATACATCGGTCTTGATGCACCAGCTGTAGAAAGTGTTTCTTTAATATTCAAAAAGTCTATTTCGCTTTTAAAGAGCTTGCTTGCACTCATTGATAACAACGAAGTAATACCTTTTGTGTCTTCATAACTAACAATAGAAGCGTCCTTCAGATCTTGATGATCTTTTTTCATCGCTTTTACCGTATCTTCATAGAAACCAAGTTTGTCAACCAAATGAAGCTCTTTAGCTTGTCGGCCATCATATACCCGACCATCAGCAATTTTTTTCACATCTTTTTCTGACATATTGCGGCCTTTAGCAATCACATCAACAAACCCTTGATATGAGTCATTTACCATAGATTGCATAATTTCCCGTTCTTTTTTCGTCATATCTCTTGTTGGAGACATAATGTCTTTATGTTGCCCGCTTTTAATTGTTTCTGTTTTCAAACCTAGTTTATCTGCAAGTTCGCTATAATTTAAGCTTTCCATAATGACACCTAAAGAACCTGTCAATGTATCAGGTGCAGCGAAAATTTTATCGGCTGGTGTTGAAATATAATAACCACCAGATGCCGCCATTGATCCCATTGAGACGTAAATCGGTTTATTCGTGTCTTTTTTGATCTCTTCTAATTTCCTATGTATTTCGGCACTTTCATACACCCCGCCTCCCGGTGAATTAACACGTAAAATGAGACCCTTTACCTTAGAATCCTCTTTCACATTGTCAAGTTTTTGTAAAAAAGCTCTATGATTATACCCTTCTGAACTGAGAAGGCCACTAGCACCTCCATTATCGGAAATCGTGCCATTCACATCAAGAACAACAATTTTATTAGAATCTCCTTTTTCCAAAACGATTTCTTTCTCGCCGTCAGTCAACCCAAACTGCATATGACCATCTTCATCTATACTTTCGAATGTATTTACTACAACACTCATCATCACTGATATGACCAACAGACCTAAAGCGATCACAAGCGCTACCCATCTTTTACGATTCATTTATTCTCCTCCTTTTAATAAAAAAACTTAACTCTTAATACGTATATGAACAAAAAGAGTCCAAGTATTCATTATACGAAAAAAAAACGTGATAAACTAGGGTCACAGGTATTTTAACACAAACCGACAAGAAGTCACCCTGATCAATCAACTTTTCTTCACCTAAAATTATTCGTGACATAATCCACCATAGAGTGGATCTTTTCTTAGAACTAGCGAACGATCCCATCCCTTTTGATACAATAGAATCATCATCAAGACCATCTCATCCTCAAATCATGAAACAAAATAGAAAGCAGGTGATTCTTAGATGTCTCTTTAGTCGGTAGAGGGTTCTCCCAGTCATCATTGTTACTTGAGTGCTGTTCATCATCATGGCATCACCGATTCTGACTGATTATGTTTTAGCCTGGAACCGTCTATAAGAGAAATTGCTGTTGGGTTTTATATACCAGTGTTCTTAGAGAAGCTCCGATTCCTAAATGAGTGATGATATAGAAATATTCATTTTAAGTGATAAAGGGGAGAATAGCTGTGAGAGACCGGAGAAACATTTACTTTTTTCACGAAAAAAACGAGGATGTTGCTGAACAATGCCTGATGTTGAAACAGCTGGCAGCCGATTACGGATTTCAGGTTGTCAACCAACACAAAGAAGCTAATATCATCGCAAGTGTCGGTAGTGATGGTGCATTTTTACAGGCAGTCAGAAAAACAAATTTTAGAGATGATTGTCTTTATGTAGGCATCGCCAAAAAGGGAAAAGCTCATTTATACTCAGATTTTAATATACGTGACACGAACAAAATGATTGAAACAACAAACTTACCGCAAATCGAAGTTAGAAAATATCCGCTCATCGATGTTAAAGTAGATCAAACAAGCCGTTTTCTATGTTTAAACGAAGTATCGATCCGCTCAAGCATTATTAAAACATTTGTGATGGACGTGTACATTGATGACCTTTATTTTGAAACATTTCGTGGAGATGGAATGATTGTTTCAACTCCAACAGGTAGCACAGCATACAACAAGTCTGTTCAAGGAGCGATAGTTGACCCAAAATTGTCATGTATTCAAGTAACAGAACTTGCTTCCTTAAACAATAATAATTATAGAACACTAGGTTCTCCATTTATTTTAAGTGCCGATTGCAAACTAGCACTCAAGATTGCCCAAGATGGAAATAACCATCCAATTATCGGTCTTGATAATGAAGCTTTTAGTATGATGCATGTGAAAGAGATCGAAGTAAAACTTTCACAAAAGATGATTAAAACAGTAAAATTAAAAGATAACTCTTTTTGGGAAAAAGTAAAACGAACCTTCCTGTAAGAAAACTGAAAACCTCTAGGTGAAGAGAAGAATAAAAACGGGCGTCCAATCGTCAAAAAAATCGACGAATTGGACGCCCTTCAAATACGAACTCACGATTCACCATTCGTTTTCCGTTTCATTTCCCGTTCCCTTAATTCAAAACGTTTCACTTTTGCAGAGGGGGTTTTTGGTAATTCTTCAATAAACTCAATTTCGCGTGGATACTTATAGGGTGCTGTTAACGTTTTTACATGATTTTGCAGCTCTTTAATCAGAACCTCATCTTCTTTAGCACGGTCTTTTAATACGACGAACGCTTTTACAATAAACCCCCTAAAGCTATCAGGACTTGCAACTACGGCACACTCTTTTACCAACGGATGTGTGACAAGTGCATCTTCCACTTCAAAAGGACCGATTGTATAACCAGAGCTGATAATTATATCGTCATTTCGGCTTTCAAACCAAAAATAACCTTCTTCATCTTTTCTTGCTTTATCACCTGTAATAAAATATTCTCCTCGCCTTTGAAGCCGTGTTCGTTCTTGATCATGATAATATTCTTTGAACAAAGCAGGTGTGCTTAAATGGACGGCAATATCTCCAGTTTCATGGGGCTGACAAATTTCCCCTTCCTCATTTACAATCTCTACAATGTTGCCTGGAGTTGGCTTTCCCATACTGCCAGGTTTGCTCTCCATTCCTTTCAATGTCCCGATCAAGAGCGTGCTTTCCGTTTGTCCGTAGCCATCCCGCACTTCAATGTTAAAATGCCTTTTAAACGTATCGATCACTTCCCGATTTAATGGTTCACCAGCTGAGACAGCACTATGTAAAGATGAAAGATGGAATTGATCAAGATGATCGACTTTTGCCATAAACCGGTACTCTGTCGGTGTACAACAAAGCACATTAACCTGATGGCGTTCCATTAATGCCAAATATGTTTCAGGATTGAATCGTCCATGATAAACAAATCCGGTCGCACCGCTTCCTAACACCGCTAAGAATGGTGTCCATACCCACTTTTGCCAGCCCGGAGCAGCTGTTGCCCAGACAATGTCGTCTTTCGTAATATCTAGCCAAGCAGAAGCTGTTGTCCTTAAATGAGCATAAGCCCAACCATGTGTATGTACAACGCCTTTTGGTTGTCCTGTCGTTCCAGAAGTGTAAGATAAAAAGGCTATATCATCACGACTTGTTTCCGCTGCTTGAAAACCTGCTCCGTCCGTATTCTCTATTTCAGCCAGTAAGTTGTTCCATCCTTGTTTATTTTCACCCAATGTAAATGTTTTTAGATGATTTTTTAACTCAACATCTTCAAAAGTATGAATAAATGATGGATAGACAACCACACCTTTTACATCAGCATGCTTTATTCTGTATTCTAGATCTTTTGCGCGAAGCATTTCAGAACAAGGAATGATCACCATACCCGCTTTTAAAATCGCCATATAAACAGCATAAGTTTCTAATACACGCGGAAGCATAACGATTAACTTATCACCTTGTTTCAGTCCAGAATGAATCAAGAGGGTGCCAATTTTATCAGCGGTTTCCAGTAAGGTCTGATACGTCCATGATCTTTTGAGACCTTGCTCACTTTCGAAAATTAAAGCCGTTTTTGATATTTTTTTAAATTTTTCGACTTCATTAGCAATATTATACTTCTGTGGAGCGATTAATTCTTCTCTTTTCAATAAATACATCTCCTCATGTTTACGATCTTTTTATTATACAACAAATACTAAAAAGAGTGGGAGAAAACCTCCCACCCGATATCCATTGTTTTTAAGTTTTTAATTACTGAGGTGTGCCTCCGCCCATTTGTTGCTGAGCGAAAGATACTAAGCGTTTAGTGATTTCTCCTCCAACTGAACCGTTTGCACGAGAAGTAGTATCTGCCCCAAGGTTGACGCCGAACTCAGAAGCAATTTCGAATTTCATTTGGTCGATAGCTTGTGCAGCGCCTGGTACTAATAGTTGGTTAGAACTGCTTTGTCTGTTTTGTTGAGCCATGTGTTCTCACCTCCTTGTGAGTATAGATTGTGTAAAAACACATGACTTCATACAAAGAAAGATTGGTAATTGTATACAGACCAAATGAACTACTTTTAAAAAAGATCGCTGAATGTTTCTTTCGGTTCCACTTTACTTTTCAAAATAATTGTTTCCGTATGCTCAAGGGCTTCTTCAATAAGTGGTTCAAAATTTGTATAGCTTTCAAAATGCTCGATCTTCTCTTTTTTCGGTCGTGTTTTCGGAGATGATGGTGTGAAAATCGTGCAACAATCTTCATACGGTCTGATGCTAATATCATATGTCCCGATTTCTTTTGCTTTTTCAATAATTTCTGTTTTGTCCATTCCGATTAGCGGACGTATTATTGGTGTACTTGTGACCGCATTAATAGCATACATACTTTCCAGCGTTTGACTTGCTACTTGCCCAAGGCTTTCTCCAGTAATAACTGCGAGACCTTTTTTGTGTTCACGAAGTCTATCAGCAATTTGCAGCATTAATCTACGAGTAGCTGTCATTGAATAATTTTCAGGTATTTGTTTTTGGATCAGTTCTTGTGTTTTTGTAAATGGTACGATATGCAATTTAATATCTCCACCAAATCCGGTCAGTTGAGCAGCTAGATCGATGACTTTTTGTTTGGCACGTTCACTCGTATAGGGCGGGCTGAAAAAGTGAACAGCTTCAATCTCAAGTCCCCGTTTCATCGCATAAAATCCAGCTACAGGACTGTCGATGCCACCCGAGATCATCAGCATCGCTTTTCCTCCGCTGGCCACCGGCAATCCTCCAGCTCCTTTTTCATCACGAAAAGTTAAATAAGTAGCAGCTTCTCTAATTTCAATTCGCAAATGGATGTCTGGTGAATGAACATCTACAGTCAAACCTTCCGTATTCCGCAAAATATGTCCACCAATTTCGGCATTCATTTCATTCGTATTTAACTCAAATTGTTTATAAGCTCGTTTGGTAGAAATTTTAAACGTGTCTCCAGCTTTGTATTGCTTTTGAATTGAAGAAAGAGCCACTTTTTTAATCGTCTCAAGATCTGTTTCACATTTGACAGCAAAGCTGAAAGACTGAATTCCGAAAACATGTTTCAAACGAGCCGCTACGGCTTCTGCATCTTCACCGTTCAACACTAAAGTCATTCTGTCACGAGTTGATTGATAACGGATATGATCAAAATCATGCATAACCATTTTTATATTTTTTTTCAAACGTTCGACAAAAGTCCGTCTATTTTTTCCTTTTGTTGAAATTTCACCAAATCGGATTAAAATGTAATCATATTTCATTGTTTTTACCTCATAATTCCTTTCAGTTTGTGTACACTTTCTGTTAAAGCCGTCATAAATGGCTCAACAATCCTTTGATTATTTTGGTATGTTAAGCTTATCCTAATGCTGCTCGCTGCAATCCGTTCTCCTTTTCCCATAGCAAGCAACACTTTGCTCGGCTTCCCATGCTTTGATGAACACGCTGATGTTGTCGAGACAAAAATATCCCGTTCCTCAAGCATATGCAAAAGGACTTCAGCTTTAATTCCAGGAACAGAAAAATTAATAATATGTGGTGCACTATTTTTTTCTGATGTATTTAATATAACATCGTTTAGCTGTTGAAGCTGTCTAATAAAATCGGCTTTCACTGTTTTCATTTCTTCAATATACTTGACGTAATGTTGTGATGACAAATTAATGGCTTTAGCTAGCGTTACTGCTCCGGCAGTATTTTCCGTACCAGCTCTTCTGTTATATTGCTGTTCACCTCCTGTAATGATTGGAAACAGCGAAATATCTTTTTTGAGTATAAGTGCTCCCGTTCCTTTTAAACCATGAAATTTGTGCCCTGATATTGTAAAAAGATCAATACCTGCTTTGATCATGTCTAAAGGAACCTTGTTAATACCTTGGACATAGTCAACATGGAAAAACGCATCACTCCTGTTTTTCACGATCTTACCGATTTCTTCTATAGGCTGAATGACACCTATTTCATTGTTGACATGCATCACACTGACAAGGATTGTATCTTTACGGATTACTTGCTCCAACTGCTCAATTGACACAAGACCCCTGCTATCCACTGGAAGGTATGTGATTTCAAAACCAAAGAACGTTCTTAGCTGTTCTAACGATTCTGTAACAGACGGGTGTTCAATCGACGAAGCAATAATATGTTTGCCTTTTTGCTGCTGAGCCAAGGCAATACCTTTAAGCGCTATGTTATTGGCTTCAGAAGCACCCGAAGTAAATACAATGTCATAATCTTTAATAGATAGGGCTGTATTTATTTGACGCCGCGCTTCAGTTAGCAGTTGATCTGCTTCAATCCCTAGCTGGTGTAATGATGAAGGATTCCCATAAAAGCGTTTGTTTACTTTCTCAAAAATGTTTAATACTTCATGATAAGGTGTTGTTGTTGAACTATTATCAAGATAAATCATGATCTACTCCTTTAACAGAGAACGTTCTTTTTTATGACTGTATATGTTATCATAATAACTTATAAATGAAAATTAAAAATAAAGTGTTTGACTTCTCTGATTTTTACAATATAATAGTCATTGGACCTTTTGTCATATTATATCCTCAAAAGTAAATTGACAGAAAATTTAAACAAAACCAGGAGGTTCTTTTAATGAAAACTTCACTATCCGCTAAGGAAACGATAGCAATTGGACTTATGTTATTCGCTCTCTTTTTCGGTGCGGGAAACATGATTTTTCCTCCCCAGCTTGGCCAGGCTGCAGGAGAAAACGTATTACCGGCTATTATTGGATTTTTGCTAACAGGAGTCGGACTCCCTCTTCTTGGTGTGATTGCCGTTGCTCTAACTGGCAGTGCAAAAGGACTTGCTGACAAAGCACACCCTATCTTTGGTACAATTTTGATCGTTAGTATTTACTTAACAATCGGGCCTTTGTTTGCTATTCCGAGAACAGGAAATGTTTCATATGAAATTGCAATCAAACCTTTCTTAGGTGGAGATGAATCACGCATTTATCTATTTATTTTTACCGTGATCTTTTTTGCCATTACCTATTTCTTAGCATTAAATCCAAGTAAACTAGTTGACCGCATCGGCAAAGTTTTAACGCCGCTATTATTATTGGTCATCGCAATATTAGTCATTAAGGCATTTGTCACACCGATGGGCAGTATCGGTCAAGCAGCAAGCCAATATCAAGGTACTCCACTGCTCACTGGGTTTTTAGAAGGATATAAAACAATGGATGCGATTGCTTCGATTGTATTTGGGATCGTCGTCATTACAGCAATTAAAGAACGCGGTGTCACCAATCCAAAATCGATTGCTGCTTCTTGTATTAAAGCAGGTATTGTGGCAGCCGTAGGACTTGCATTGGTATATGTTTCACTCGCTTATTTAGGTGCAACAAGTGTTGAAACAGTCGGATCTCTTAAAAACGGAGGAGAAATTTTATCCAAGTCATCAACATTTTTGTTTGGTTCACTTGGAAATGTTGTGCTCGGTCTTGCCATTTTGTTCGCTTGTTTAACGACAAGTGTCGGACTTGTCTCATCATGCGGAGAGTATTTTTCAAAGCTAATTCCAAAGCTTTCTTATAAAACCGTCGTCATCATCGTCTCATTGTTCAGCATGGTGATTGCTAATTTCGGTCTAACGGAAATCATATCGTTTTCGATACCGATTCTTTCAGCACTTTATCCGCTTGCGATCGTGATTATTTTGCTTTCGTTTATTGATAAACTCTTTAATGAACGGCGTGAAGTATATGTCGGTACAATTATCGCAACAGGGATTTTCAGTATCATTGACGGTTTAAATGCAGCCAGTATTAATCTTGGCGTTGTCGATCAGTTTTTACACCAATACATCCCGCTGTACAGTTACGGCGTTGGTTGGATCGTACCTGCACTGTGCGGAGCAGTCATTGGCTATATCATAACCTTGATGGTTCCTAATGATCCAGCCCGTTTAAAGAACGTTAGTTAAAAAACATAATGAGACGGCTTAAGCTCTGAATTCATCAGGCTTAAGACCGTCTATTTTTTTATACATTTCAACTTCTACACCGGGCATTTTTTGTGCTGTTCAAGGACCTTTTTGTCTTTATCTTAGCGATATTTTGCACACGAAGTATCTTGCTTCTCTCCACCACCATAAGAAAAGCGAATCCACTTGTACCTGCCACTGATTATTGATCTTAGAGATCTACAATTACAAAACCAGTTGCGACGACTTTATCGGTATGGGGTTGGTGAAGAATGTCCCCAAATTCAGATGATCAAAGATTTTAAAAAACGAAATTAAACATCAGTCATCATTTAAATACTTTTAAATGAAAAAGGGACCATTTCACCTCTTTTTTCCATACTTATAGATTGCGTTATGTTTAACCTGCTATATTAAATACTCAACAAAAAAGCCAGCACCACTTTAAATGGTGCTAGCCTTTCATGATTCTGGTTGATCGTCTGATGGATCTGTTAATAATTGGTTTACAGCGCCAGGAGAGACACTCTCTACTGCAGTTGCAGCAATTCGGTAAGCTTCATCGAATTTATTGGCATAAAATCGGTTTTCTGCTTCCTTCAGTTGCTCGGAAAGGATTTGATTGTGGCTTCTAAAACGGTTGCCATACTGAATGATACGTTCGGTCATCAAGACCATTTGAACGAGTTCATCTGTCTGTTGTTTAACATTTGCGGCAAGCTCTTTCGCTTCTGCTAAACGTTCATTAATCAAATCCATATTTAGCGGCAACACATGAAATTGTTCATTCACTTTTTGAACGATGGAGCGAGATTTTTGGATACGTTCTGTTAAAGATCCTGGAATGCCGGGAACATTGCTTTTTTCCAAGCGTCTGGCTGTGTCTTTCACTGTCGTTTTTAGTTGGTCAAGAAGTTCTCTAGCCTGCAGTTCTTCTTTTCTAAGGAGCTGTAACATTTCCTTGTATTCATCATGTTCTTTTTGAGCCGCATCTATCTGTTTTTCAATATCTTGAAGTTCTTTTTTCAAAAGTGAATAGGCAACATGTTTTTGATTAAGCCTGTTCTTCATCTGCTCATATTGCTTTTGAATACTTTCAAGACGCTTTTCATATGTTTCTTGTTTTTCCAATTCTCCTGTTGTTAAACTATAGCTTTTCTTAACTAATTCAGTTTCCGCTTTTGTTTCCTGTGTATTGTTTTCAAGTGTTTCAAGCGTTACCGCGAGCTCCGGCATTTTACTTAAGACCAATTGACCGGCTTTGACCTCTTGTTCTAACTCTGTGTATAAAGTTTGAATCGTTTCGTTTATCACTTGTAAGGCAGCTGATGCCTCTTCTAAATTAAGATCGTTCATCAAGGCATCTTCAGCATGTTTCAATTCTTTAGAGAGGTTATCAAGTTCTTCTTCGATTTGAATATGATCGAGTTTATAGCCTTGATTGAGCATTTCTTGATAACCGGATTTCAGTTTTGCCAGCTCGTTTGGCATCATTTGCTTGCAGTCGGCTAGCAACTTCGGGACATCATCAATGTGTAACTGAAGTTGTTCAAGTAATTGCTCTTGATCAAGCAACACCTTTCTTGCTTCTATGTAATTTCCACCTTCAGTTTCAGCTTCAAATTGTTGAATTCCTTGCCAAACTGTATCAAGGTCAGCTTCTATTTTCGGATAAAGATCACCGTATAAATGACTGTATGCCAAAAGATTTTTGCGAACCTTAGTATATTGCTCTTTCATTTCTTCAATATCTTTGCGATTTTGTTCTTCGCTTGAGACGAGATCGGCAATTTCTTTTAGAATTTCATCAATATTGGATTCCGCCGCTGATAATAGATTATCAATATGAGTCAGGACTTGTTTTGATTTTTGAAAACGGTATTTGTCAGCATAGCCTTCAGCTTCAAATAGAAGCTCTTCCGCCTTCGGCATATGTGAAGTGACAATTTCGTCCCATTCTCTACGCCATCTTTCAAAAAACTCTTCAGTTTGTCCTGTCATTTTTAAATGTTTGATTTTTGACATTTCTTCCACAATTGAACGATTTAATACTTCAATTTTCCAAGCTTCTAATCGATCAATTTCTTTATATATATTTCTTCTGAATAAGTAGCCTGTAGTGAATAAGATTAAAAATAATGCTAATAAGCCAATGACAAACTCCATAATGAGCCCCCTTGCTGTTTAACTTGTTTCTGTCAGGGTAAATATTTGTATTTTTTGTATGTACCTTGATTAAACCTATCAATTTCATTGTACTTATGATACCATGTAACCAACATTTTTTGAGCAGAATTTTTAATTTTTTTACACCAAAATGACAACTTCCGACTATTTTTCACGGGGTGATATCTTGATAAAACATGATGCTCATGTTCATTCCCCTTTTTGTCCACATGGATCAAAGGATGATTTCAGGAAATATATAGAAGAGTTATGTGAAAAAAACTTTCATTTTGTAACATTTACAGAACATGCTCCATTGCCGACTTCTTTCAAAGATCCAACGCCAACAAAAGATAGTGCCATGACATATTCTGAGTTAGAAAACTATATTGAAAGCTTAAATACTCTAAAAAAGGAATATAAAGGACAAATGGATATTTTAGTTGGTCTTGAGGTTGACTATATCCGCATCTGTGAAAACGAAACAAAAGCAATGCTTGATACGTATGGTCCTTACCTTGATGACGGAATTCTTTCTGTTCATTTTTTACCTGCAGGCTCTTCACATATTTGTCTTGATTACGATGAAATAGCGTTTCAACAACTGATTCAGTATTACGGTAATACTGAACAAGTTTATCGTGCATATTATCGCGAAATCCACGCATCTATTTTATCATACCTCGGCTCTTTTAAACCGAAACGAATCGGTCATATCACACTGATAAAAAAATTCATTGAGCTGTTTCCTTATACTATGTCAGAGCATGTCCGGCAATCTGCTGCGACATGTTTAGCGGAAGTTGCAAAACATCGACTTGAACTGGATTTTAATACAGCTGGCTTGAGAAAGCCTTATGCAGACGGCATTTATATAGAAAAATGGATGATAACAGAGGCGAAACAAAAAAACATCCCGCTTGTTTATGGGTCTGATGCCCATCAAGCACGGGATGCCGGATTTGGTTATGAGTTGTTTGAACAACTATGTAACAGCAATTGATTCATGCTCTCTGTTTAATAAACTGCTAAGCCAAGTTTTCATTTCTTTAAAATAGGCTTGATAAAAGTAAGGTTCATGCGTTTGCAAGTAGAGGACTTCTGAGATATATTGCGGCTGTAAATAAGGCATCATTAAAAGAGATTTTAACTGAATCATAAAATGGGAAAGGGGAAAATGAGAGAATTCTCTGTTCGTTTTACCTTTTTCAATCATTAGATGAAGGATGTACTTCTCCTTTGTCAAATAGGTTGACATGACTTCACGAATCAACGTCGAATCAATGGTCACTTCACGATAGACAAATCGAGTTAATTGACGGTGTTCATGCTGATAAGATAGAATATCAAAAACCAATTGAAGAAGGCAGTCTTTTGCAGTCATCTCATCAAGACATTGATAGCCTTTTTCAAGGATTTTTAAATAACCTTCATAAAAAGAGGATACTAAGTGTTCCATTAATCCACCTTTTCCATTAAAGTAATAGGAGATGTGGGCCACATTGACATTCGCTTTTTTAGCAATTTCTCGGACGGATGTTCCTGAATAGCCTTTTTGGTTGAATAACTCGATGGCTGATTGAATAATCTTATCCTTTGTGGTTAAAAAAGAGTTTGATCCCATCAATTTTCACCCCTTCTTAACTAACCAATTCAACTTTAAGGGGCTTGTTCCTGTAAAAAGTGATCGACAAATCGCAGCACATAGGACGTAGGTTTTACTATTTTAATGAAAAAGCGAGGGAAAAATCATGTTTCATGTCGAAAAAACGAAAGGCAGCAAAGAAAAGAAATATGAACTTCTGCTCAAACAGATAGATGCAATGACTGCAGGCGAGCCAGATATGATTGCAAATTTAGCCAATGCCGCAGCCCTCTTGTATCATACACTTGAGGATGTCAACTGGGCTGGTTTTTATTTTGCAAAAGGCGGAGAGTTAGTACTGGGTCCTTTTCAAGGACTTCCAGCATGTGTACGAATTCCATTTGGAAAAGGAGTCTGTGGCACTGCTTATTCGAACGCTAGAGTTGAGCGAGTCCAAGATGTTCAAGCCTTTCCCGGCCATATCGCCTGTGATGCAGCTAGCCAATCCGAAATTGTCATTCCTCTTAAAGTATGTGGTGAAATTATCGGTGTGCTTGACATCGACAGCCCGATAAAAGACCGCTTTGATGAAACAGATGAATTTTATTTAAAACAATTCTCCGACATCCTTGAAGAACGTTTAAGCGAACAACCATAAATCATTTTGAACATAAACAAAAAAGGAATTTCAGCATTACCCTACAACATATACTAAAAGGAGCAGACATCCCCCAGCTCTTTCCAGAGAATAAAAAAGCAAGTGAAAAACACAACTTAATCTTTTTTCACTTGCTTCATTTTTTGGGACATATTAGACAGCCCCTATGACTGAGAGCAGATCCTCTTAGAAACCCCAACAAAGATTAATTCGATGCTAAATACGAGTCTTATACTCCTTAAACCATTTCAAAAGCAGTAAAGATACCAATACACAGTGCAGGAGACTAACCTTTCCGCAAATACCTGGTGAGCTTTAGAATGATCCGTATAGACAATACGAAAGGGGCCAACCGGGATGGAATTTATTTTAACGTTCGTTTTCACATTGCTGATTGTGCTTTTTTTTAATCATGTGATCAATAGAATGTTAGACTTGAAACATGACAAAGACAGCAGGAAAAAAGTACTCTTAATTCTAGTGATTCAAAGTGCAACTATAACCTTTTTATTGACGTTGTTTTTTTGAACCACCGCTTTAGCCATGAAATGCCTATTTTATTTTTAAAAGTAGCAACTGTTCGCAGACTCGATGTTCCATTTTCAATCCCAGGCGGTTGAGAAAATCATTCCTTTATCGTTTTCCGACAGAAGACTCCCACTTCAATCAAACCGCAAGGTCGATAAGTGGGGGTAGTTCAATTGGATCACCACCGTACTACAAATATGAACTATCATACCAATATAACACCTAACAATGTCTATAATTCTGTCCAATTACCGGTTTGAAGTCTTGATTAAGGCGTTTCAACAAACTTCTATCACTGGTATCATCGCTCACAGGCACTTTCCTCTTACAACAATGAACTGAAAAATAAATCAAACCATTTGATCATATAAAAAAGCTTGTAGAGAAGTACGTTTTTCTCTACAAGCTAGGGTATCTTGAAATTAGTGTGCATGGATGAAAATGAGGAAATTTGCTCGCTTTTCGCGAGCTGTTCCCGCAGCGCAGGAATATCGCAGTTTCCCCCTGATTCATGTTGAAGAAGGACTTTTTAGAAAACCCTGTTTTTCAAAATTCTAAAAGTGATCCATGAATCATCAACCTGTTTTTCCCATTACGTTTTGCGTCATATAGAGCTTCATCTGCTTGCTTTACAAGATTTGTCAAGTTTTTAGGCAGGTTGATTGACCAATATGATATCCCACAGGAAATGGTAACTGTTGGATTCGTATTTTCTCTAACAAGAGCAATCAGGCGATTAGCGAGCCGCTCACCAGCAGACAAATCGCTTTTAGGAAGATAAATCGCCAGCTCTTCTCCCCCCCATCTTGCACCGATATCCTGTTCACGAATGTTTTGCTGAATCACCTTCCCGACACTAATAAGAATTTGATCTCCAGTTTGGTGTCCGTAGGTGTCATTGACCTTCTTAAAATTATCAATATCTATTAGAACGAATACTCCTTCGTTATCGTTAACAATGCTATGTTGGACATTTTCATCAAGATAAGCTCTTGAATACAGCTCTGTTAGTTGATCTGTCTGAACTAAATGTTTCAGCCGATCCCTTAGCATAGAGTTTGTAATTGCAAGAGTAGAATGCCGAATCAATGTTTGAAACAACTTAAACATCTCAAAAGTAAACGCACAGACATTTTTTTTCAACACGATGGCAAGTCCTTTGTTTTCATTGTTTTCAATCATCGGAACACCCATTAAAGAAGCATAACCATCAAGACCAAACAGCGCAAAGCCATTTCCGACAAAAACGCCGCTTTCTTCAGAAATTTTCTCTTTCACATATTCAATATAAGGAGCTGCAGCTTCCGTTTGAAAAAAAGCGGTACTCCCTGGCAGCAAATTTTCTTGGTTTAAGTGAATATTATAAAAAAATCCTACTTCTTCAGCACCAAATGAGCTAACTAATCTTTCAGACAAATTTTTCATCATATCTGGTAGTTTCCTTGTACGATTAAGCTGATGAGATGTTTCATTAATCAGCATCAAACTGTCAATCATATTTTTGGATTGTTCATATAAACGGGCATTTTCAAAGGCTTTTCCTGCTGCATTAGCAATAATACCGATATCGGCTGCAACTTCACTTCCGCTCTGTCCCTCAACTTTTAAAACGCCATATATCCCTTGCCGTCCTTTAATTGGAATATAAATGACAGACTCGCTCTTCAATATGACTTGCCCTGACAAATAAACCTCAAGTGCACAAGCATCCATCGACTCATCTTGAACATCGATTTCTTTTGCGGGCAATTGTAAATACTGATCCTGATCAAAAGACAAAAAAAGACAGCAAGCTAAATGTGGAAAAACATTTTTTAAACACTCAAGCAGTGTTTTCAAGACTTTCTCCTGATCCATCAAGTCATAAAATAATTTAGCCTCCTCATAAATTCTAGTTTGATTATAAGCTTTCTCAAATTTTAAACAATTGTTCAAAAACAAACAAACAGCTTCAGCCAACTCTAATGGTATTTTATAGTTCTTTAGGCATACGATATGAATGCATTTACCATTTCCTTTTGTTATTATGATCATATGATAATCAGTCATTTTTTTAATGCTATCGTCTTGGCCCTCCAAGTCGGATGGTTCGCAAGCTTGTATTGTTAGACCTATTGGAGAAAACAACGACTCTGCTTCCGCTTTCAGCCAACTATAAGCCTCGTTATATGTCACAGATGGTTTTTTTGTTAAATATCTTAGCATGTCTTGATGGAAAGACAGACATAGGCTTTTCATTTGTTTATCCATTATTATCACCCGGTTATTTCCATAATTAAGTATTAATCTATCCCTAATTGTATCACAAAAACAGGTATTATGTCCTATTTATATTATATTTTTTATATTCCATTCCGCAACAGTTGACTTTCATTTTGTAACATTATATAATCTTCTTTGTGTGAAATAATGCAGCCTTTTTGTTCTGCTACTATGTTTCATTTTATTCCTTATTTCATAAGGTGTATCGTGTAACTCTTTGCTGCTGGAGCGAGGATACATGAAAATAAAATGGTCATGGGTGAATTGAACAGATGGGTTTTATTTTCACAAAAATAAAACCAAGGGAGGAGTCACATTATGGCTCGCTATACAGGTCCAAGTTGGAAATTATCCCGCCGTTTAGGAATCTCTTTAAGCGGTACGGGTAAAGAATTAGAAAAACGTCCTTATGCACCAGGTCCTCATGGTCCAGGTCAACGAAAAAAACTTTCAGAATATGGTTTGCAATTGCAAGAAAAGCAAAAGCTTCGCCATATGTTCGGTGTGAATGAGCGCCAATTCCGCAATCTATTTGACAGAGCTGCGAAAATGGTCGGTAAACATGGTGAAAACTTCATGATTCTTCTTGAATGTCGTCTTGACAATGTTGTTTATCGTCTTGGCTTAGCACGTACTCGCCGCCAAGCACGTCAATTGGTCAACCATGGTCACATTCTTGTTGATGGAAGCCGTGTTGATATTCCATCTTACCAAGTAAAACCAGGTCAAACAATTGGTCTTCGCGAAAAATCACAAAATCTTTCAGCAGTCAAAGAAGCGGTTGAAGTAAGCAACTTCGTACCAGAATACTTAACTTTTGACGCTGAAAAACTTGAAGGTACATTCACTCGCCTACCAGAGCGTTCTGAACTTGCTCCTGAAATTAACGAAGCATTGATCGTTGAGTTCTACTCTCGTTAAGCGAAATGCGCTTTAAAGAGCATTGTCAAAAACCCTAGAAACGTTGGTATTCCAACGACTCTAGGGTTTTTTGTTTACTTGTTGCTTTGTGGATTTTTGTATTCTCCCCCATTGGTTGGGGGTAATATTTTAAACTAGTGGACAGGCGCTCGCCTCAATTTTTAATACATTAACAAAATTAGATCAGCAATGTACAAGTGGCTAAAATCTTAGTTGATGTAAACACAGTGTAAAAGGTACAGTCGTGAAAAGGATTGCCCATCAGTCGTCCTGCCGGAAAATCTCAGGGAAATTGTTAAGTAAGCTATTGAAATAACTTACGAGTAATATGATTTTAAATTACTAATATATCAGCGTTCATTAAACATGAAAAAGGCATCCAATCGTCAAAAATTGACTTACTGGACAGCCCCTCTTTCATGTTATGCCTTAATCTCCTACTTGTTTTTTGTTTCTCTATGACAAAAGTCTGTTTTTTCGTAAGGTATCTCATTTGTTATTTAGAGAATGAACCTTCAAACTAAGTATTCATACCACCCTGAAATGGTTAAACGCTGCTGTTGAGATATGAAATACTTTATATGCATCAAATAATCCACCATTTCTTGTAATAATATTAATTTTTCTATTTTTATCTAATTACTTCTAGTTTTTTAATGCCAACATAATATTATTTGGATCAAAACCAACAACCCACTTATCATTTACCTTGGTTTGAGGTACTCCCATCTGACCTGTTTGATTTACTAGTTCGCGCATAATCTCTGGATTTGTTTCAACATTTACCTCTTTAAAAGGAATGTTCTGATCTACTAAAAAATTCTTTACCATGATGCAATATGGGCAGCGTGTTGTTGTATACACTGTAACTGTGTTCATATAGTTCCCTCCTATTTACTCAAAGTATTCGATTTACCCGACCAAGCACTTTTTGAGATGCCAAATCACTATGGTTAAATGCATATTCCGCTGTTTCTCTTAACTCTCAAATAACGATGATTACTTGTTACCTAAGCATGTTTTCTATCCATTAAACCATCATTAGATCATTTTCTTAAATAATGTTCTAGAACTTGCTCTTTTTCAATTCGCATTGGTAACCCATACTTTTTACCTTATTTTGAATATCGGTTTTTGATCCTTGATCTGTAGCTCAAGACTTGACCAGTTTCTAATTCATACATTGCCTCTTTGTCTTTACAATTGGCATTGCGCAACCAAGCCTTTCAATCTGTTTTTAGTAATTCCATTTAATCAAGCCCACTTTTTTACTTAAACAGGATTTGAATTTCCGTAAAAATTACTCAGTTTCTCCTTCCCATGCAAGCATCCCACCAGTCATATTCATCACATTAAATCCATGACTCTCAAGAAACTGGCACGCCCGACCACTTCTTCCACCAGAAAGACAAACCATGATATATTCTTTAGCTTTATCTAATTCATGCATACGACATTCTATTAATCCAAGGGGAATGTGAATTGCTCCTGGTATTTTACCAGCTTCCACTTCTTCCACTTCTCGAACATCAATAATATTTAATTTCTTTCTTTCATTTAATAAATTTTCAACTTCCTTAGCAGTAATTTGTTCCATTTTATTTCCTCCTTTTTTTATCTCCAAGCACTCATGCCGCCCTTTACATTTGTTACTTTTGTAAACCCTAATTTTTTTAACAATTTACTAGCCTTTTGGCTTCTCATTCCACTCTGACAAATAACAATAACTTCTTTATCTTTTGACAGTTCCTTCTCTGCTATTTGTGTAAGCTGATGAAGTGGGAGATTTTTAAACCCTCTAATACTATTCCCCTTAAATTCTTCAGGAGTTCGGACATCGACAAATTGTTTTTTCTTGTCTTTTAACTCATTTTTTAGATCAGTTGTTGAGATCTGTCTTACTCCCTTAGCTGGGATGATCCGATTAATAATAAAAAATAGAAAAAGGGCAATTAATAAATAATTCAAATATTCCAAATTTACTCTCTCCTTTATAAGATAAACAGATTGACATTGCCACCTTCAGCATTGGCCAAACAGGCTGCAACCACCAGCATATTCAATAACATTTCTTGTTATAGAACTAGTAAGTCCATTGTCATATACAGACACTAATTAAACATTTTGTTCTTGCGCCATTTCGATTAATTCCGATAGCTTTGCTTTTGTGTGAAAAATAGTAACCTCGTAATTATAAGCTGCACCATTTACAAAAATATAAGCTACCTTTGCTTTACACTAAAGATGATTATTGTTCTTTTCTGTCATGCCTCCCTCCTTTTTATATCTACTTCTATAGGTATTAAACAACTTCAACAAATTATTACTTTTACCCCTATAGGTATATAAAGGAGAGAAAAAAATGCCGATCCGATTTTTATCTACTACTTTTGACAAGCAAGTTGACAGCTTCTTTAATTAATTCATCCGTCTTTTCTCCCTTTGTTTCAACATCTAAAACACATTCAACTAAGTTTGAACTTACAATAACGCCTACTGTTCTATCTACAGCAGAGCGAACAGCAGATAACTGAGTAATAACATCTTTACAACCTTTTTTCTCTTCCATCATTTTCAAAATCCCTTTAAGCTGTCCTTCGATACGCTTTACTCTGTTTTTCAGTTGATCATTGTATTCCATATATATTCCCCTTTCTATGTTGATGTTTTTGTTTTTTATCTGGATTACAGTCTGTTAAAGTATAGCCCAATACCTCAAAACCTTTTTTTCTGAGGAATCTAATACTCATATTTTTCTCAAGATTGTCTGAAGCTACAACATAAACTTTCGAACTTGATATTTCATGATAATTTCTTTTCAAATAAGCAATCGGGATGTTGATAGCCGTACGAAATGGATCTTTATATGACTGATTATAATCCCTTACATCTACTATTATTGCATCCGCGTTCAATGTTTTAATACATTGAACTCCTCTAACAGGAATATATCTATTATAAATAAACTCAAAAATTAAAATCTGTATCACAATCATAAAAAGTATCATTTTTTTACCTCGTCTCTAAAAAAATTACTGACAAGGATTATAGTATACCCATATGGGTATGTTGTCAACCCTGCTATTTATAGGATGAAAGAATAGACTTGCCTTCTCCATGCCATAATATTAAATCGGCATTTTTTATTTTCTTTATTCTCGATTGTGATTTCTTCGACCTTAAATGTATGTATAACGAACTCTCCCATAGAGGTAAAAATAACCTTATACCCTTGATGATAGCCGCTGTCCCTTGGCTGACCACCAGGTTGGGTTTTACCCACACCTGAAGGACCAAGAGGGATTATCTATGACAGTTCTTTTAATTGATTACACTGTTCGATTGTTGTTTTTCAAAGTCAAATTGTTTTAATTTATCTAAATATGGAACCTCAGCTCTTTCATTAAAAGTCCTTTTTTAATAATTGTTGAATAGAACGACCTTCTTTAAAGTTCAATTTTCTGAGTGGTCAACTTTTATTTTAGTATTTATTACACCACTTATGCCTTTCATTTCCTATCAATGTTATCATTCTAAGAAAATGATTAACATCATATCAGTGATAAGATTAGGTTTTTAGAGCTAAGTTTTTTACTAGTTAGCCATATAACTAGTGAATTATCCAATTTACAGTCACATTCAAACACATGAACTACAATAAAGAAAAGTTTTCTAATTCAAATGATTCATTTTATAGAATAAAAATTAGTCTGAAAGTCGAAAATGACAATTAAAAGATGTTAAGCAATTGAGAGTCACTCATCTTGAATTAGGTGAACTTAAATTACGAATGGCAAATGAAGAAACTAATAATCTGTAAAAACTCATTACATTGCTATCAAATGATGGTGCAAAAGTTAATATACTTCAAGTTGATGATTTAGTTATCGAAGAAATTTCATTAACATATTTAAGCGCTTTAAACAAATTCAAGAACAAACTTAACAACTGGATGATTTAATGTATGGTCATGATGAGTAGAACTATGAAGGTTTTTTTGTTTCAATAAAGCCCAGCTTGTCTTCGTCTTCGGCACGTAAATATCGTTCACATCTAATTTTGTTCAATGTCCTTTTTTTCTTGAGGTAATATATTATAGTAGATGAGAACTCCCATTATTCCAAGTCCTAGAATGAAAACAGAAATCATGAATGAAGGGACTATACTGCTCATCAAAACAGTACTAGAAGCAATTAATAAAGATAAATTAAGTTTAAATCCATTAAAAGCCAAATATGAACTTCTATATTGATCTGGCGGCATAGATGCAAAATAAGTTTGTTCTAACGGACCGAAAAGAACCTCGCCGATTGTAGCGATTACCATCATCATGAATAAGATGAATATATGTCCAGAATAGGACATAACACTATAACCCGTGACAAGTAATATTGAACCAATCAATAAAACCTTTTTATCATCATATTTGAAAGCGATTTTATGAATGAATAACATCAACATGACAACTAGTATCGTGTTTATACTTTTTAATATACCTAAAGCCTTAATACCATCAATATCCCAAATCAAAAGTTTTTGTTCAGGCATGATTTCTAATAAATGTATACTAATATAATGAGTCAGCTGATGTTCTGATGAAAGAATGAAGACACCGGCAAGTACAAAGAAGACAAACTTTGTGTCTTTTAAAACAAATTGATAATTGTTAAATAATTCAGTGAGGTGTTCTTTAATTGTTATGGATTGATTATTAGGCATATAACTTTCTTGTATAAAAAACAACACTAATATCACAACTAAAAATGACAAAAACGTCAACACGATAAAGAGATGAAATAGATAGTCTTCAAAAAGGAAGCCACCCAAAACTCCACCAATTGCTACTGATAAATTACTGCTCCAATACATAATGGAATACATGAATTTACGCTGCTTTTCAGTACTTACATCTATAAGCATTGCGTCATTAGCAGGTACAGATAGACCCCAGCATAAAGAATTAAGCATCATCATAAAAAACGTAATAAGAGGATATGTAGCCCATGGTGAATTACAACTACACATGATTAAAAAAGAAAAGAAACGAATGATTTCAGACACAGCGATTATTTTCTTTCGACCATAGTAATCTGATAAATAACCACTTAATAGATTAACAATTAACCCTGCAAACACATTGACGATCAGTAAGATTCCTGCCGTTTTCTTTCCGAAATGAATAGATAAGTAAATAGCCATAAACGGGAAAATCATACTGCCGATAAATCTGCTTAAAAAATTTTCGATGATACGAACTTTGATATTGATGTGAAAATCATTGATTCTCATATCTCCCTCTCAATAAAATCTCTTTTTAGGATCTAACGTTAAAATCACCTTATTGATTTTTTTTCCACAACTCAAACATTTGTAAGTTTTATCATCGCTGTAATATCCATAAAACTCTTTTTTGTAACAATCATCACAAAGGTTTTTTGTAAGGTCTTGTTGTACAGATTTCATCATATCATGACTATATTTTATCGTTTCTGTAGAAAGGATACTTTTTTCTTCAGTTATTCTTTTCAATAACTCTGTTGAAGTATGATAAACCTTTTCCTTTATCTCTCCATTTGCGTCTCTTGTAAATAAAGAAAACTGATCATGAACCAAAATATAATGTAGTACACCGCTTTTTTTCCATTGTTTATAAGCTTTTTTTGTGGAATCTAACATCTGAAAGTTGTATTGGTGAGATCGTAATTCTTTGAAAAGTTGTTGTTTGTTCGTGTGATTAGAAGAAGCAATTAAGAAATCAACATCTGCAACATGAGGATGTATCGCAAAATTCCCGCAATATTGTGATGTCATTTCTAATGACTTATACAATGCTTTACCTGAAAATCCCGAGTCAAAAAGTTCTACATCATCATCAATTTTAAGATTATTTTTAAATTGATCTGATAATATATAGATCATTCCTAGCTTAGTCAAACTACCTTTCTCATGTGTAACAAAATATAACTCATATTCCGCATATGAAGGGACTTCCTGAGTTTCAAGAAAGGCGATTTCAATACCAATACTAGCAAAAAAGTTTTTGTATATTTTTTTTAATTTTTTTATATTTTCGTGATCGTCAGCTTTTTTTACGATTTGATCTAACTGCACGACTGGAAAGATATTTTTATCTTTGTACAGCGGTGTTAATTTGTTTGCTTTGTCTCTATACACACTTGAACATGTAAGCACTGATTTAGTTTGATTTTCAACATGATCTTTTAGATATTTGAAAGAGTTTATTAACACATCTGACATCACTAGTTTCTCACCATATTCTACGATTTCATCCGTATAATCATTAATGTCTTTATACATTTCTAGAAAATCATTTTTATCAACTAGTTTAGTATGTTTTAACTCAATAGCGTTTAAGTTTTCATCTTTCACTATTTTTCTGAAAACATCAACAAAACGATAGATAACATCCAATCCTTTTCTAGAATAAACAGGTATACCCTTACCATACCCACCTGCATAAAGAAATGAAGAATCTTCCAAGTAATGAGTCATTTTAATATTACTGATATGTTTAACCAACAACAACTCCACCTATCTGTTTCCACAATATCGTAATCTAAAATATCTTGACGTTTCAGCAAATGATTATTTATCTCGGTGTGAACACTAGAAAAATTACATTTTTCTTTAGAAAAAAGTTCAATCAGTAACAAGTTTGTTTCCTGATTTTGATAAAGGCCATCACCGATTGAGAATATTGTTGCTTTTTTGTTATTTTTCCATAAAGAAAATGGAGTGATACAAAAAGGACCTCCAAAACTTCTTAAAAAAAACTTCCTTTTTTTATCTATGATTTTTCTGCTATAAAAATTCAAAAAAGCTTCATCATTTTTTTTAGGTATAACAAATACATCAGAAATTTCATATACTGGACTTATTAATTTTAATGAGGACAACACATCATGAAAATGGTTCATAGTCTACCATCAACTTCTTGTCAATTAAATACATATCATTTATCAAATGATGTAAACTTTTGTTTGAAAGGTAATATAGCCCTAACAAATCTTCAATTCCTCTAAAAGAAGACACTTTTTGACCAGCTTGTGCAATAGGAATCATTAAATCTATAGATTCAATATCATTGATTTTCGAAAAATTGATTGTTTTAATTCTCCATTCTCCAACAGGACATAAACTGATTTTAGCAGCTGCATATTTATAAAAATTTATATCCGTTGACACAGTTTCACCTAAAGATAATTTTGCTAATTCATAAAAAACGTCAAATTCCCCATTTGAAGCATTGTTTATTCTAAAAGGTGTGGTTCCGCCTGGGCGTGCATTAACTTCTATTATTTTTGGTCCTTCTTCTGTCAATTTTATTTCTGTATGTGTCATGATATTTTTCAATTCTAAAGCTTTTAAAGCAGAGGTAGTTAATCGATAAAGTGAGTCTACATCGTCTTTTTTTAAAGATGTGGGGGTGATATAGCCAGATTCTCGAAATGGTTGATATAACTTTGTTCGATCAGAAACAGTTAAATGATGAACGCGACCGTCTATAATGAGACTTTCAACACTAACATAATCAGCAAGCTGGTCGTTCTCATGCCAGTTAGTTCCTATCATTTTTTCTTCTAAATTAAACGTGCTTTCTTCACCTTCAGTAATGATATTTTCATATTTAAAACACTGTTCATCATACTTTTCATATAATTCTTCTAGACAATTTATTTCAAATATCCCATAACCACCGCCTCCAAAATTAGGTTTTAACAAACTAGGAAAACCAATCTTCTCAGCTGCTTCTAATAAATCATTTTTATGTTTGATTTCAAAGTATTTAGGAATCGGTATATTTTTTTCCTGTAACCTTTTTCTTTGTAAAGCCTTATGTTGAACACGTTTTATTATAGTTGGAGTCATAAAAGAAATACCTATTTCTTTAGCGATTTCACTAACTGCCTTTAATAACATTTCTGCAAATGTTATTAATCCATCAATTTTTTGTTCTTTGTGATAAGAAACAACTTTCTCCACCATATCGTTTTCATTTTTGCACTCAAAACCAGGTCCTATCGATCCTACAACAGAGTGATAAACCTGATTTAATGTCATATTGGTTGGCGATTTAATATAGAAAGTGATGACTTCTACATCATTCAGTTTCTCAAGACTAGGATATATTAAGTCAGGTGCAGTACCAGCATGGTGCAATAATAAAGCTAACCTTTTCAACCTCAACACTCCTTTGATTGTTTTTTCCTCAGTGGAAGTGAAGACACTCCGTAAAATGATTTGAGGAAATGCGTTGTATAGAGACGTCTCCACTAAAGACAAGTGATGGTTAAGAATGACAAGATATCCTCATTTTTTGGCTGCTAAAATTGATTTCTAAAAATCCACCTGTATAAAAAGGAAACGAAGGTTCTGTATGAGAAAAATCAATATTAAAAATAATAGGAAAATTTTTCATTTTCAATTCTCCAACTAATAATTGGTATAAAATAAAATCATGATTTAAGATTGATTGAGGCGAAAACTTGCCAATGATAAGTGCTTTAGCTTGTAATACATTACTACCCATTATCAGTTGTTTGATATTCATTAAAAATTTTCTAGGAGAAACATCTGGGATTGTTTCAATGACAACGATTTTATCTTTAAAATTTGGTGAAAATCTTGTTCCTAACAAAGAACATAAACTTTCTAAATTTCCGCCTACTACACTTCCTGATATAGAATCAATCTCTTCAGAATAAAAATAGCTCCAAGAATGATGGGGGAAGTTCGTTCTTTCACTGATATACCAATATCCATCGTTATATGATAATGGACAATCAAATACGATCTCTTCTTTTTTTAATGATCTTTCAATGATTTTTATTTCTTCACTAGTTAAATTTGGATTGCATATTTTAGATAAATCTATACCGTACACATTGTTCATTCCAGTTTTTTGATATAAACTATTCAACAAACAGGTAAGATCACTTTTACCACAAACTAATTGGTTTTCTTTAAAACTAGAAATTTCAACTATATCTTCCAATATAAAATTACTAGTGAAACCGCCATAAATAGGTATTAAGACGCTATGATCTGTACGAATGAATTTTTTATAAAAATCAATTAATTTTGAAGGTTCATTAATTCCTAAACCTAAATAATTTTGACTCATATTATCATCTAAGATGACATCATAGCCCATCTTTTTAAGACGCTTGATTCCTAAATCTTTATGTTTTTGTGTTAGGTCGGTTCCATTGTTAGCAGGTGCCCATACAAATGCTTTCATTTTGACAGACCTCTTCTTCCATCTTATGGCTCAATTTTAACATCCTTATCTCGATAGACAACCGGTATATTACGAATATCATAATTTCCTGTTAGCCAAGCTATATAGCGTTCTATTCCCATTCCAAAACCACTTGTCTGTAAAGGGTACTGTTTTTTCATATTAATATACCATTCGTAATGATCGGGGCTAACTTGATGATCCATAAGCGATTTTTGCACAGAATGATAATCCGCTCTCTCTCCGCACCCTAATGTCTCGCCCATACCTATTAACAGATCTGCAGCTAGTGCATACTTCTGGTCATCTGGATCATACTGCTGATAGAAAGGCACGCTTTTATGTTCTAAATGAGTGAGCCAAACAACACCATTATACTTTTTAATTAAATGCTGTTCTCCTTCAGAATTTATTGTTTTTAAACCATCTCTAATTTCAATTCCTGCTGGATATTCATTCTTCAGTAAATCAATTGCATCTTTAAAATGGATTCGCGGAAAATGACCTAAATATATGATTCTTTTAATATCATTAAAATGATCTACAGGGACATTTAAAGAGTGATAGTAGTCTTTTTCAATAATAAATGATGTAATATATTGAATATACTCTTCCGCCAATCGAATAATATCATCTAGACCGCCTTTTATTTCAACTTCTGAATGATAGAATTGGCTTAAATGACGTTCATCAGAATCCTCACCTCTAAATGAAGGCATAATATAATAAACACCATTTTGATTAAATCTCAACGTATATTCCAATAAAAATTGCATCGAATCAGCTAAATAAGTCTCTTGTCCCAATAAATTTATCTTGACAGGGAGGGAATCTGACCCCAATCCCATAGGGCTTGATATACTAGTCGTTGTAATTGGAAGGGCAGCAATTGAAAAATTCCTTTGATCATAAAATTGGTTTGAATACTTGATGATATCTGAATATATTTTAAACATATTTTCATACCATTTTGACTCTAACACTTTGCACCACCTATTATGATCTGTAGAATGTATGATCACTTAAGATCCCATCCTTTCATATAAGTTGATGTGAATAGTTCTCTATCAAATTTAAACTTATTCTTTCTGATATACATTTCTTTATAAGCCATTTTATGAAGATTATCCCTAAATAGGTAAATGTAATGAATGTAAATGTCTTTTAAGCATTTTTTTGAATCTACATCTTTAATATTGTGATCAATAATATTTTCATTTGTACGGAATATTTCTTCTACATAATCACTGATATGTTGATCCGTAATATAATCAAATTTATATTTATTGGCAAGATAGATATCTAACTCGTCATCAGTAAAAAATTCATCCCAATAATCTTCATAATCAATTTTTATATTCATTTTTAAAGCATCTCTTATTTTTTCTATTAACATATTTGAAGGAACTTCTACATAAAACATAGGAGCTACCAACAAAACTCCGTTATACTTTAAAACCCTTTTATATTCACTTAATGCTTTTTTTCGATCAGGAATATAAGAAATGATATTACCAGCAAATATAAAATCAAATTCCTCATCATCAAATGGCAAATTGGTTGCATCTGCTTTTACAAAGTTGATATGATCTTCAACCTTAAAACGATCAGCATTTTTTTGAGCAATCTTCAAGCTTTCTTCATTAATATCTACCGCTGTTATTTGACAATTAGTCATTTTAGCTAATTCTATTGCAGTAAATCCTGTTGAAGTTCCAATTTCAAGGACTTTATGATTTTCATTTATGTGAACAGTATTAACAAAGTTGATGATTGTTTTTATCCCTCCTGGCGGTCGATTTGTTTCACCAATGACAGAGATTAATTGATTATAGTTCATTTTTTTTAAATCATTCACTTCTAAAACATTCATTATGAATCATCTCCTTTCATAAATTTACAATCAAAATACAATACATTTACTTTCGTGTCAATATATACAAATTAAATTCACTTTTTTGTTGAATATTGTCTATTAATTCGTTCAGATCTTGTTCAGAAAGTACAACAGCGTTTGCCCTTATTTTTCAGCTCTCCGTTGATTTTCATCGACTACTTTAAAAATCATTAACTTTTCAAAGATATCCTCCAACATTTTAATGAACAATCTGTTTTCCTCTTCACTGTTATCTCCAATTAAATCTGAGATTTTATCGAAATGATCCGGCAAAAATCGAAGCAAATATTCTTTCCCTTTTGCTGTTAAAGTGATGGTGACTTTCCGGCGATCTTCTTTGACATGCCTCCGTTCAATATAGCTATCACGGGCTAACCCTTCTAATAGCCCTGTAATAGTTGCTTTCGTAACATTTGATTGCCTCGCAAGTTCTGTCGGACTTAAGGTATGATTCGGAGCATCTAACAACAGCATTAGAACGGTAAATTTCCCTTCCGAAAGCCCGTAATTTTTAAAGTAATGATCAATAATATGTGTCATTTTTTTAGAAACACCGAGAAGCGCTAAAAATAAATCAAGTGATGATAAATCAACATTCGAGTAGTTTGCTGCATTTTTCATGATTTGTTTATGTTTCTGTGAGTTTCGCAGTTTAGAGTCAACCATTTTCATAACCTCCTATTTGTTTGTCAATTATAGGGTCGCATATGGCGATATGCAACCTCTAAAAATATTTTTGACATATTACCCAGTATATAGTAATGTAACATATTGTTAGTCGCCTAATTATATATATCATCATACAAAGGTGGTTTATTCAAATGAAAAAAAGACACTATCACATTGTAATAGCAGGAGGGGGTATTGGCGGTCTTTGTGCAGCCATCTCTCTTAAAAATCAAGGTCATGATGTGACTCTGTTTGAAGCATCTCCATGCAACCGCACGACAGGTGCGGGGATTCTCCAACCGCAAAATGCGCAACACGTTCTCAAAGAAATTGGTGTCCTCAATGATTGTTGTTCTTTAGGCTATCAAACAACATGGTTAGAAATTTTTGATGAAGCAGGTGAATTAATAGAAAAAGTAAACGAAAAATTTATCGATGACACTTTGCCTGGAAGGAATAACATGTTACGAGCCAAACTGAATAACATCCTCACAAAACACGCCGAAACAGCCGGGGTTAACATCAAATGGGGTATGAAAGTGGTATCTTATAAAGAAACAGCAAGTACTGTAACTGTTTTCTGTAAAAATGGGAAAGACTTCACATGTGATCTTCTTGTGGGCTTTGATGGCATCCATTCTACCGTACGAGATGTGATGCTCGAAAAGAAAACAGAGAAAGAATATCTTGGGGTTGGAGCCTTCCGATTCTATATCGAATTCCCTGAAAACACCTTTGCTGAATCAGCAATGATTTATAAAACAGGCGAGTTCCAAGTAGGAGTTATCCCACTTTCAGTAAAAGCAGGTTATGTATTTATACTAAAAGCTTTTCCAGCAGATTATCAGGATGATGAGAGAACTCGATTTACTAGAGTAAAAGAAATGTTATCACAGCGAAAAGAACTAGAGTTTATTACAACACACATTTCAAAGAAACACCCGGTGATCTTCAACAAAATTGAACAGATTAGATTAACAGATAAATGGTATAAAGGACGAGTTGTAATCGGTGGAGATGCTGCTCATGCCGGTGCCCCGACACTTGCCCAAGGTGCGGCTATGGCGATTGAAGACGCCATCGTACTTGCAGATGAGCTAGGGCATCATCAAACAATCAAAACTGCACTTCAAGCCTACTACGAAAGAAGAGCACCACGGGCATCAAAAATTCAGGAGTTATCTGCAAACATAATTCAGCACGAAATGAACGGAAATCCCAACGCTGCACATGAAAATATCGCTAACTGCTATAGTCTGCTAAAAAAAGCCTATTAATTACTGCAAACAATAAAAGAGGGAAGCGTTTTCTCTCTCACTGAAAGAATCCTTTGTGATGTGTCTATTACCCACGACAACTTTGTTAAGCCATTCGATCATCAAACAGGGGCTAAAGAATTGAACAGGCTTCATTTGCACTTGATCATCACCAAACAGAAGACCTTGTGCCATATTTATCAGATGTCCGGCAACATTATGATGAGACCAACATGATCGCTATCTCCGACCACACTATTTGTTGCTTGACCAAACATTATCATATTCACGACTCGTTATTTTACCTAATAGCTGTCATTATTCAATGATTGATCAACCAGCCGATTTGCCAAGAATTAAAGATCCACTTAGCAAACGTTTCAGGGACAGTTTGTAAGGCAAAAGGGGCTGTCTGAAAAAAGGAAAATTGTTAAAACTTACGATTTAAGATTGGAGTAGTCCTTTATCAACATGAATCAGGGGAAATTGCGGATCGCCCGCGGAAAGCGAGCAAATCCCCCCATTTTTATTCATCCACATGACTTTCAGGACACCTCCTTTCTTTTACATTGGGATTGTGTAAACTAGGCTAACCCAAATCTAATTCTAGTAGTTTGAGGGTATCATAAGTCATTTGTTTCATTCAGGAGAGTATATTAAAATAACCAACCAATCAGACTTGACTGGCTGGTTATAAGAGGAATTAAAATTACTTATACGTCAACAAGAAATATTTCTTTTTCCCGCGGCGAAGCACAGTAAATTGTCCTTCAATGCGGTCTTCACTGCTGAGAATAGCGCTAATATCCGTACGGCGTTCACCGTTAATGTAGACAGCACCATTGGTGATGTCTTCACGTGCCTGACGTTTGGATGGTGACAGCTTGGTTTGGACAAGTACATCAACAAGAGAAAGTTCTGCTGTCTGTTCGAGTTCAAGAGAAGGCACCCCTTTAAAGCCGACTTTCACTTCTTCAGCTGTTAACTGTTTAATATCTCCGCTGAAGAGCGCTCTTGAGATATTAACAGCCTGTTCATAAGCTTCAGGACCATGAACAAGACACGTCATTTCTTCGGCAAGACGTTTTTGCGCTTCACGTTTTTCTGGAGCGGTCTCCGTCTTTTCTGCCAACTCTTCAATTTCTTGTTTAGATAAAAAGGTGAAGTATTTTAAATATTTTACGATATCTCTGTCATCTGTGTTAATCCAGAACTGGTAGAACTCGTATGCAGATGTTTTCTCCTTATCAAGCCATACTGCACCGCCTTCTGTTTTACCAAATTTCGTACCATCTGCTTTTGTAACAAGCGGGATCGTCAGACCGAAGGCTTTGGCATTTTCTTCAGATTTACGGATCAATTCAAGACCTGATGTAATATTTCCCCATTGGTCACTGCCACCAATTTGAAGTCTGCATTGGTTGTTTTTATATAAATTTAAGAAATCCAATGATTGAAGAATCATATAGCTGAATTCCGTGTATGAGATCCCTGTTTCAATTCTGGAGCTAACTGTATCTTTAGCTAACATGTAATTGATCCCAAAGTTTTTACCAATATCGCGCAAAAACTCAATGACATTCATTTGCCCGATCCAATCATAATTATTCGCCATTACTGCAGCGTTCTCGTTCCTTTCAAAATCCAGAAAACGGGAAAGCTGATGTTTAATCTTCTCTGACCATTCCTCAACGATATCTTGGTTGTTAAGCGTCCGTTCTGCTTTTTTTCCGCTCGGATCACCGATCAAGCCTGTTGCTCCGCCGACAAGTGCAATCGGACGATGTCCAGCTAGCTGAAAGCGGCGAAGTACTAAAATTGGCAATAAATGCCCAATATGAAGGCTATCAGCTGTCGGATCAAATCCTGAGTATAAGCTGATTTTTTCTTTTTCCAATAGTTCTTTTAAACCTTCTTCATCAGTTTGTTGATGAATCAGTCCCCGAAACATAAGGTCATCAAATAAATTTGTCATAATCTTTGGCTCCTTTTTCTTAAAAAAATAAAAAAGCCCCTTCGTTCAAAACGAAGGGACGATGCAAATCGCGGTACCACCCTGCTTAAAAGAACGCAGACCGCATTCTTTTCACTTTAATTGATAACGGAACACTCCGTTCTTTTACTGCAAAAGTCAAAAACTTTCTTGTAAAAGCGGTTCATGAGTTGTAATTCAAACTATCCTTTTGTACTGATTTACACCGACCATCAGCTCTCTATGACAGGGAAGGATCATTCTACTCGTCTCAATCTTCACCTTTTATTATTTGATTACACTCTTTTTTAACATAAACTTCTTACTATGTCAATGGACGCTGTTTAATCTTCCATCGTTGAGAGATCCCCAGTTGGAAGATTCAACTCCCATGCTTTCAGCACACGTCTCATAATTTTTCCGCTTCTTGTCTTTGGAAGCTTATCCCTAAACTCAATTTCCCGTGGAGCAGCATGGGCAGCCAAACCTTTTTTAACAAACTGCCTAATTTCCTCTTTTAATTGATCTGATGGTTCATATCCTTCTCTTAGTGCAATAAATGCTTTAATAATTTCTCCGCGAACAGGATCCGGTTTACCAATAACACCTGCTTCAGCAACGGCCTGATGCTCAACAAGCTTGCTTTCCACTTCAAATGGACCGACACGTTCACCTGATGTCATGATCACATCATCAATCCGTCCTTGAAACCAAAAGTAGCCGTCTTCATCCATATACGCAGAATCACCAGACACATACCAACCCTCAGGCATAAAATATGAGCTGTATTTTCCGGGATTATTCCAAATCGAGCGCATCATCGCCGGCCAGCCTTTTCTAATAGCAAGATTGCCCATTCTGTATGGCGGCAACTCATTTCCTTGATGATCAACAATGGCAGCTTCTATTCCAGGGAACGGTTTTCCCATTGAACCTGGCTTAATTTCTAGTGAAGGATAGTTGCAAATCATCTGTGCTCCTGTCTCAGTCATCCACCATGTATCATGAATCCGATTATGGAACACTTTATGTCCCCATCTAATGACTTCCGGGTTTAAAGGTTCTCCGACACTTAATACATGTCTTAAAGAACTTAAATCATATTGCTTTACCAATTCGTCTCCAGCTCCCATCAACATACGGAAAGCCGTCGGCGCACTGTACCAAACAGTTACTTCCAAGTGTTCAATTGTCTCATACCACTTTTCTGGACTGAATCTGCCACCTACCACAACATTTGTAGCACCATTCAACCAAGGGCTGAAAATCCCGTAAATGGTTCCGGTCACCCAGCCAGGATCAGCTGTGCACCAATAGATATCGTCTTCTTTAAGATCAAGCACCCATTTGCCTGTCTGATCATGCTGAATCATCCCTTGGTGAACATGGAGAACCCCTTTCGGTGTACCGGTTGAACCTGATGTGTAGTGAAGCAACATCCCATCTTCCTGATCCATCCACTCTAATCTAAGATCAGTGCTTGCTTCTTTTGCTTTAGAAAAATAATCAATGACAGGTCCTTCTTCTTTTACTCCCTCTCCGACAACGACAACCGATTGAAGATCTGGAAGGTCCTGTACAGGAACCCGGTTAAGCAACTCCGGAGTTGTCACAATCACTTTGGCCTGACTATTTAAAAGTCTGTCTTTGACTGCCCCCTCCATAAAGGCTTCAAATAACGGCCCAACAATCGCTCCCAGTTTGATAGCACCTAACATCACAAAATACAGCTCAGGTGACCTCGGCATAAAAACAAACACACGATCCCCTTTTTTGACATCCGCGTGCTCTCTTAATACATTCCCAGCTTTATTTGTTTCGTTTTTCATTTCTCTGAAGGTGTATTTTTCTTCACGGGTTTGATCTTTGTAATATAATGCAACTTTATTTTTGAGATGTGATTCAGCGTGACGATCAATCGTTTCATAAGCTGTGTTTATTTTTCCAGTTTTGTGCCACGAAAAGTTTTTTTCAACAGCTTTCCAGTCAAAAGTCCGATATGCTTCATCATAATCAGTTAAATTATAGTCCCCTTCCACAACTGATAACGCTTTCATTGTTAGTCCCATCCCCCTTTGTTTCGATCCTCAAAATATATTATAGTACAGATCTTTTATTTTCTCAATTTTTAAAAAATAGTCTCCTTTACTTTGAAAACGCTTCATATTTTGTTATGTTATGTATATAAGACTTTATCGTTATTAGAAAATAGATAAGAAACTTTGCTCGAAAACGATCGACTCCGAGCGTTTTCGTGGCATTTTGTTTCAACTAAGAAGTAAGGCGGTGTATATGTGGAGCATCACAAAACTTATCATTCCAAAAAATTGCACTCTGAGAAAGGTGCCTTGCTAATCGAAGGTCCAATCACACCTGATAAGCTGGCAAACTACGAATTTCATGCCAAGCTTACCGCCTTTCGCCCCTCGCAAAAACAGCATGAAGCATTAATTGAAATTGCTGGATTGCCTGAAGGACGGATTATTATTGCTCGTTTCCATCACACCATTGTCGGATATGTTACTTATGTTTATCCAGATCCGCTTGAAAGATGGTCCGAGGGAAACATGGAAAACTTAATTGAACTTGGTGCCATTGAAGTAATACCTGAATTTAGAGGTCGCTCTGTTGGAAAGACGCTTTTAGAAGTTAGCATGATGGATAAACAAATGGAAAAGTATATTATTATTACGACTGAATATTACTGGCATTGGGATTTAAAAGAAACGAATAAGGATGTATGGGAATATAGAAAGATGATGGAGAAGATGATGAATGCCGGAGGTCTTATCTGGTTTGCTACAGATGATCCGGAAATCAGTTCTCATCCTGCTAACTGTTTAATGGTTCGAATTGGAAAAGAGGTCAACCAGGAATCGATTGAACGTTTTGACCGAATTCGATTCCACAACCGCTTTATGTATTAAAGGGAGCAAAGGGGATCTGAATATGATTGTTGAAAAAATCATGAAAAAGGATGTTGTGACGCTTTCAAGAACAGATACAATCGAAGAAGCGATCAAACGGATGAGATCATTCCATATTAAACATCTGCCGGTTGTTAATGAACGGGGAACAGTCATAGGGGTTGTAACAGATCGGGATGTGAAAATAGCCAGTCCGAGTATACTGTCTCAACATAACTCTCCCGAATCTTTACAAAAGCCGGTCGAACTGATTATGTCTAAAGAAGTGATCACAGGACATCCACTTGATTTTGCCGAAGAAATATCTGTTGTTTTTTTTGAATATGAAATCGGCTGTTTACCAATTGTAAAAAATAATAAACTTGTAGGCATTGTGACAAAATCGGATTTACTTGATACTTTTGTCCAATTAACTGGTGCCCATTTTCCAGGTTCACAAATTGAAATTAAAACAGATGATATTACACAAAGCCTTGCTGAGATCAGTTCGATTTTCAGCAAACGACACATCGGTATTTTAAGTGTACTTGTTTATCCCAGTGATGAAGAAAAATCAAAAATTCTTGTTTTTCGTGTACAAACGATGAATCCCACCTCATGTATCAAAGACATAAAGTCAAAAGGCTATCAAGTCCTTTGGCCGGCAGAACAAAGGGATATACTGCTATGAAGGACAGCGTGTTTATTTTTTCTCCTTCATATCAAACCTATCAATTTCATCAAGACCATCCATTTAATCAGTTGAGAGTTTATATCACATATGACCTTCTCAACTCAATAAATGCATTGGAGCAAGAAGAGATCATCGCGCCGCGTATGGCAACTGAATCTGAGCTCCAGCTTGTTCACACCGATGATTATATTCGAGCCGTTCAACAAGCTGGGGCAGGTAAACTAGCAGCAGCAGAAAGTGAAAACTATGGGCTAGGCACGGAGGATACACCTGTTTTTGCCGGTATGCATGAAGCAGCAGCACTTTTAGTAGGTGGGACACTGACAGCTGCTGATTATGTTATGACAGGCAAAGCAAAACACGCTCTTAATCTTGGAGGTGGGCTTCATCACGGATTCCGAGGGAGAGCTTCAGGCTTTTGCGTATATAATGACAGTTCTGTGGTTATCCGTTATTTGCAGAAAAACTATCAAGCTAAAATCCTTTACATTGATACAGACGCCCATCATGGAGATGGTGTCCAATTTACATTTTATGATGACCCATCCGTCTGCACAGTTTCACTTCATGAAACAGGACGTTATCTCTTCCCAGGCACAGGGCAAGTTCAGGAAAGAGGTCATGGAAAAGGCTATGGGTACGCCTTTAATTTCCCGCTTGACGCATTCACCGAAGACCAATCATTTATTGAATCCTACCATACAGCCGTCACCGAAATCGCTGAATTTTTTAAACCTGATGTCATTTTAACGCAAAATGGAGCTGATGCACATTTTTACGACCCCCTGACACACTTATGTACAACAATGACAATTTATGACTACATTCCAAAACTTGCCCATGAAATCGCACACAAATATTGCAGTGGGAGATGGATTGCTGTAGGCGGCGGCGGTTATGATATTTGGAGAGTCGTCCCGCGAGCATGGGCAAGAATTTGGTTAGAAATGAAAGGGATCGATGCGAAAGGGCATTTGCCGAAAAAATGGCTGAATAGATGGGAAAAACAAGCTTCTGTACCACTTCCGACTACTTGGTGTGATCCTGAAAACTTATACCCTCCAATTCCAAGAAGAAATGAGATTACTGAAAAAAATGCCCAAACAGTTTCAAAAACACTTTTTCCGATACGAACAAGCTTCAGCCGAATGCAATCCCAGATTAAATAAAAATTGTATGATTGATATATCAGCGTTTGTTAAATGTAAAAAGGGTGTCCAATCGTCACATTCGACTGATTGGTCAGCCCTTTACTTTGTTTTATCCACTTTGCCAATGACAATTTCAACACGCCTATTTTCTTTCATATGGCTTTCAGTTCGATTATCCTTAACCGGTTTTGTATCTGCATATCCGACTGCCACAAACCGCGAGGAATTCATTTTTTCTTTTGCTGTAAAATATTGAATCACAGTGCTCGCCCTTGCGGAAGAAAGCTCCCAGTTGGAAGGAAATCGGTAGGTCGAAATTGGGCGGCTGTCTGTATGTCCCTCAACATTAATTGGGTTTGGTACTGTTTTTAACAGAACCGAGATTTTATGCAACAGCTGATAGGCCTGTTTTTTAATATCCGCCTTCCCTGAATCAAAAAGGACGGCTTCCTGAAGGACGAGAATAACACCCCGTTCATCTCGTTTAGCGATAATGAGACCTGAAAGTTGGTTTTTTTCAATATAGTTATTGATTTTCTTTAATAAATCTTCTTCATGTTGAACAGCTTTTTTTATTTTTTGTTTATCATTTAATTGTTTTTCGTTGACTACAGACTTTCCGTCTGCCCTTTCCTGAAAAGAGCCGACTGCTGCTTTAAATTTTTTGAGGTCAATTTGCGACATTGAAAATAGTAAAATAAAAAACACAAGGATCAGGGTAATCAAATCTGAAAATGTAAAAATCCAGCTTGAAGATTTTCGACCGGATTCACGTTTTCTTCTTTCATGTCTGAGCTTCATGCACCAAACTCCTTATGTTTTACAGGCCCCACCTGATTTTTTTGCCATTCTTCTTTCGAGCCGAATACAACTAGCTGACTTTCCAAATTACGTGGGTTTCTTCCTGATTGAATACCGATTATCCCTTCTATCATCACCTGTTTTTTAAAGATTTCATTTTCTGTCTTTTCTTCAAGCTTTGCAGCTATTGGAATAAACAACATATTGGATAAAAGAGAGCCATAGAGCGTTGTCAAAAGAGCAATCGCCATGTTTGGACCAAGGGTTTCGGGCGTATTTAAATTTTTAAGCATCATCACAAGCCCGACAAGGGTTCCGATCATTCCCCATGCAGGAGCAAACTCTCCCGCTTTTTCAAAAATTCTTCGACCTTTTCTATGCCTTTCTTCCATCGCTGCAATTTCCGAGTTCATCACATTACGAATCGTCTCTTCATCCCAGCCGTCAACAGCAAGAAGCAAGCCTTTTTTTAAGAAGGGATTATTCATTTCGTTTAAGTTAGTTTCTAATGATAAAATCCCTTGTTTGCGTGCCTGCTCAGAAAGGCTGATAAATGTTTTGACCAAATCCTTTATATCATCATCTTCTGAAATAAAAACTTGCTTTAATACAGCTGGTGTTCTTTTTAGTTCTTTTGGTGAGAAGCTGACAAAAACAGCAGCACACAATCCTCCTGTCACAATAAAAAAGGATGTTAAATCAACAAATGAATAAAATCCGGTAAGACCAGCACCTGAAATGATGCCGATTACTAATATAAACATACCTAAAATAAAACCAACCGGTGTAAGATAATCAAATCGTTTCATCTTCTATATTCTCTCCACTAAGGAAAAAAAAGCAAGACATTTCACAAAACGTGAAAACTTGCTTTCTTTCTCATTATTCTTCTTGTTTACAATATTGCAGATTGTCTGACTTCAAGTCGATGTGGGAGCTGAACAATATGCTCTTCTACTTGCTCCTTATTCATCAGTTTTGTCAAAAGTCTCATTGCCACAGCACCGATATCATAGGTCGGCTGAACAACTGTTGTCAATTGCGGACGAACCATTAAAGAAAGTCTTGTATTGTCAAAACCGATCACTTCAAGATCATCCGGTATTGAAAGAGCTTTATCCTGCGCTGCATGAATAATGCCAAGTGCCATTTCATCTGTTGCTGAAAGGACAGCAGTCGGCTTTTCATCTAGCTTGATGAGCTCAGTCAGTGCTTCCATACCAGAATCATACGTATAGTCACCTTCAACAACATACTCTTCTTTAAATTCAAGACCTTTATCCTTAAGTGCTTTTTTAAATCCTTGAAGTTTCTTTACTTTATTAATCGGTTCAATCAGCGGCCCTGATACAAATGCTAATCGCTTATGACCTTTTTCAATTAGCTTGATTACCGCATCATAAATTGCCTGCTCATAATCAATTGCAACAGATGGTGTTTCTCCTTTTTCTTCAACAGATGCCGCAAGTACAATTGGAACAGGTGAGCGTTTAAATTCTTCAACATGTTCTTCCGTTACATTACCGCTCATGAAGACGATTCCATCAACCTGCTTTCCAAGCATCGTATTAAGTAGATGAAGCTCTTTATCCATATTTTGATCAGAGTTGCTAAGAATAATATTGTATTTGTACATTGTAGCAATATCCTCTATACCTCTTGCCAACTCTGAATAAAAAATACTTGAAATATCGGGTATAATCACACCAACCGTTGTCGTTTTTTTGCTAGCCAAGCCCCTGGCAACGGCGTTTGGTCGATATCCTAAACGATCGATCGCTTCAAGCACCTTTTTCCTTGTCGTTGGCTTTACATTTGGATTTCCATTGACAACCCGAGAAACGGTTGCCATACTGACATTTGCTTCACGTGCAACATCATATATTGTAACATTACTCATTTTTTAACCACTCCTTAGACTAGGTACACTTTCCTTTTTCTACACATGAACATTTTTTGTTGAGACATATAATCATGTAAAGATTTTATATCAAACAAACAGATCACAAGTTTACATTAATTTTCATTATTCAAAGCAAAAGGGCCTCTTTGAAATTATACACGGTTTTGTCCAATATGAAAACGTTCCCCGCTGTCAATTTCAATAACAACAATAAAAATCATGAGTTTCTTGGGCAAATATTATGTAAAAAGACCGCTTCTAAAAAGCGGTCTAAATGGATGGATTATGCTTTTAGCTGAACAAGCGGCTTAAGCTCATTTAACCATTTTTCAAATGTCGGGATATCCATTTGCTGAGCGGAGTCAGACAAAGCAACTGATGGATCAGGATGAACCTCTGCCATCACACCATCAGCCCCGATCGCAAGGGCTGCTTTTGCTGCCGGCAATAAGAGATCACGACGTCCTGTTGAATGGGTGACATCGACGAAAACCGGAAGATGTGTTTCTTGTTTCAAAATTGGAACGGCTGAAATATCAAGCGTGTTTCTCGTCGCCGTCTCATATGTTCTGATACCGCGTTCACAAAGAATAATTTGATCATTCCCTTGTGAAATGATGTATTCTGCTGCATTAATAAATTCCTTTAATGTTGCAGCAAGTCCGCGCTTTAAGAGAACAGGTTTTTTGACACAGCCCGCTGCTTTTAACAGCTCAAAGTTTTGCATGTTGCGAGCGCCAATTTGAATAACATCTATATAGTTAATCGCTTGTTCAATATGTTCCGGATTGACAATCTCACTGATTACAGCCAGATCATATTCGTCGGCGACACGTTTTAGTATCTTTAATCCTTCAACACCAAGTCCCTGAAAATCGTATGGGCTTGTACGGGGCTTGAAGGCTCCGCCGCGAAGCAGTTTTAAACCTTGTTTTTTAGCGGCAGCAGCAACTTCAGCAACCTGCTCATAGCTTTCTACTGCACATGGACCGATGATAAACCTTTGTTCACCATCTCCAATTGTTTCACCTTTTAGATTGACAATCGTGTTTTCAGGCTTTTTCTTACGCGAGACGAGAAGTGCCTTACTATGATCATCTTCTTGAAGCTCCAGACCCGCTTTAAATATCTCTTTAAAAATATGCTGTATTGTAGAATCTTCAAACGGTCCGTCATTATGTTCAATGATACTGTCCAACATCGCTCTTTCTCTTACAGGGTCGTAGCGATTAATTCCCTGTGCTTCTTTTGTTTTTCCAATTTCTTGGACAATTCTGCCGCGTTCGTTAATTAACTTTAAAATCTGTAAATTCAGGTCATTTGTCTGCTGCCTTAGCAAATCCAGTTCAGTGTTGCTCATACTCTCCATCCTTTCTCTTAGCTTCAAGAATGATTCAATTAATTAGGGTTAATTATAAACAAAGTTTGCAAAAATGTCACGAAAAAAATCTTTATTACCTAAACGCTTTTAAGTGTTAAAGTATTATATGCAATTTTTCTGTTTTTGTTCATGTTTTATTTGTTTTGTTTTTCTAACTTGACTGTTTTTTTAATCGTTGTATTTCTGTTTCTGCTGTGTAGATTCGTTGATTCAAAGTATCACTCTTATCATCAATATATCCTATGGTCTCCTCCATGAATTTCCCTATACTCGCAATAATATTTTTTTGAAGTCTTTCTTGACCTTTTTTCAGCTCTGTTACGTCGTTTTCTATACAATCAAGACGCTGATCCATCCCATTAAGACGATGGTTTATCCCGTCAAAGCGCTTATCTATTTCATCAAAACGACCGTCCATCACTTCAAGACGATCGTCTAAACCATCAAAACGACCGTCCATCACTTCAAAACGACCGTCTATTTCTTCAAGACGCTTGTCTAAACCGTCAAAACGACCATCCATTCCTTCAAGACGCTTGTCTAGATTATCAAAACGACCATCCATTCCTTCAAGACGATCGTCTAAACCATCAAAGCGACCATCCATCACTTCAAAACGACCGTCTATTTCTTCAATACGATCGTCTAGACCATCAAAACGACCGTCCATTCCTTCAAGACGCTTGTCTAAACCATCAAAGCGACCGTCCATCTTATAAAGGTGCAGATTGACGGAGTTTACTTGTTCCTCTAATATAGAGCGGAGCATTTCTTTTAAATCGTTAGTCATTTATCATTCACCCCCTGTTTTTCATTATATAATAGCATGGTAGCTCAATCGATGTACTTTCGGAAAATTGTCTTTTCCTAGAGGAAAACAAAAAAAAGACCAAAATAAATTTGGCCTTTTAGTACTTCGTTTATTTGCTGTTTTCTGCTAGTGAGTCTGCGGTAATTTGTGAATGAGAAGCATGCCACTTCACTTCACCATTTTTGAAAATAAGCGCTTGAGGACTTTCATGTTTAATAGCGTAATGCTCAGCAATGTAATTTGATAATGAACGGCTTTCCTGTACCTTTAAATAAAAAGCAGGTACATCTTGATGTTTGTTGCAAAATTTTTCAAACTCTTCGAATGCTCGCCGACTAATAGGGCAAGTTAGGCTATGCTTAAAGAAAACAAACGATTCATGATCTCCTTCAACAGATTTAAATTCAGCTTCTGTTTGAATAAGTTGCTTTGGCATGGTGATCCCCTTTCATTCTCAAACTTATGGAACCCTGTTTAGTTATTGTTCTCTTTCGGTTCCTCAATATATTCACTAGCTTCTCCAGCCATTTTTGTTCCCTGATTTTTCAAATCTTTCACTTTATTCATAAGTTGTGTGGATTGATCAGCAACAAGCTGTGAAATAGAAGATGTTTTATCTTTTGCAAGGCTGATATACTCAGAACTTTTTTCTTTTGCTTGATTTGTCAGCTTATCAGTTTTATCTTTGATAACAGCAGTTTGATTGCTGAGGTCATGTCGTAGCTCTTTTCCTGATTTCGGTGCTAGTAATAAAGCTGTCAAAGCCCCAACAACTCCACCAATCACTGTGCCAATAAAAAAATCTTTAGAATTCATTCCTTCTTTACTCATGTTTTATTCCTCCTTCATTCTTTTTTGTTTCCATTTATTCCAAATCTCTATAGCAGCATTGCTCCAACTAACAATTTGAGAAATTTTTTCGCGATTGTCTTCAGCTACCGAAGTCACAGTATGAGATACCTGTTGTATTGAAGTGTTAAACTGTCTAATCGAAGTTCCCACGTCCTGAACGGCATCGACAACTGTGTTCAATTTTAAAGATTTATCTTGAATATCTTCTGCAAGACGATTTGTCTTATGTAAAAGCTCTGTTGTTTCAGTTGTAATGCCCTTCATTTGTCCTTCAAGCCCCTCCAAGGTCGAAGCAACATGTTTCAGTGTAGTTTGTACCGTGTTTAATGTTTTTGATATGTAGATTACTAAGATAAAAAAAGCGACAGCGATAAGTGCAACGCTTAAATAAAGAATCATCATCTTCTACATCCTCCTTATTCTTGGGCTTTACAGTGATGTAATACCCAACTAACCAAAATGTAAACTTTTTATCATCTTTTTTTCTATACAGTATAGCAAAATCCCTTTAGCTGATCAGCTTAATATGTACAAAAAAGCAGCGGATTGTCTCACACTGCCTTCTGTCATTGTTATACTAATGCATTTTCATATGCCTTTAAATACTTCTGAATGTCTCCTGCACCCATAAAGATCAGCACACTATTTTGATGCTCTTTTAATACGGTTATATCTTGTTCATCGATCAGTCCAGCATCCCCGATTTTTTCTTGAAGGTCAGAGATTGTTAGCTTGCCTGCATGTTCACGAGCTGATCCAAATATATCACAAAGATAAACATAATCAGCTTTTTTTAAGCTTTCTGCAAATTCATTCAAAAAAGACTGTGTTCGAGTAAATGTATGTGGCTGAAATACTGCAACAATGTCCCTTTCAGGATATTTTTGTCTTGCCGCTTCAATCGTCACCATGATTTCAGTTGGATGGTGCGCATAATCATCAATTAAAACTTGATCACCCACCACTTTTTCGTTAAACCTTCGCTTGACACCGTTAAAAGTTTGAAGGCCTTCTTTTATAATGTCAACATCTACTTGTTCATAATGACAAAGAGCAATTACAGCCAAAGAATTAAGCACATTATGGCTTCCATAAGCCGGAATATAGAAGGTGTCATAAAATGTATTTCTGACAAAAACATCAAATGTTGTACCTTCCGTATTTTTGATCACATTTCTCGCCTGAAAATCGTTTTCATCAGCAAAGCCATAATAAACAACTGGAACATTTGCATGAATTTTCATAAGGTACTCATCATCACCACAGGCAATAATTCCTTTATTGACCTGTAAAGCCATCGTTTGAAATGCATCAAACACATCATCAATGTTAGCGAAATAATCGGGATGGTCAAAATCGATATTTGTCATAATCGCATAATCCGGCTGATAGCTCAGAAAATGTCGACGGTATTCACAGGCTTCCAGTACAAAATATTCACTGTTTTCACTGCCTTTACCTGTACCATCCCCAATTAAGTAAGATGTTGGCTTCGCTTTTTGAATCACATGTGATAAAAGCCCTGTCGTCGAAGTCTTTCCATGGGCTCCAGTTACAGCAACACTGGTGAACTTCTTCAAGTAGTCGCCCAGAAATTTATGATAGCGAATGACAGGAATACCTTCAGCATAGGCTTTTGCTATTTCCGGATGGGAATCATCGAACGCGTTTCCTGCAATTACAGTCATTCCGGGTTTAATATTTTCGGGATTAAAGGAATAAACAGGAATATCCCTATCTTCTAGAGCATTTTGAGTAAAAATGTATTTTTCGATATCCGATCCTTGGACAGTAAATCCATTATCGTGAAGAATTTGGGCAAGTGGGCTCATACCTGTCCCCTTTATGCCGACAAAATGATAAACAGTCATAATTGTACCTCCAACAAACGTCTATCTACTTTCCAGTATATGACGCTTATGTCAATTTGCAACCTCTTGTTATGTTGTATTTTTTAGTTAAATAAGTATCGTTTAAAGGCCCAGTCTATGATGGGTGAAAAATACACCCATCAGCTATCATACCACGTTTAGCTAAAAAATGAACCACTTTCTATCATGTGTTCCAATTCCGTCCTTGAAATTAAGACTTCTCTCGGCTTACTTCCTTTTGCTTCTGATATGAATCCTTTTTCTTCCATCATATCGATCAATCTGGCCGCTCTGTTATAGCCGATACGGAATCTTCGCTGCAGACTAGATGTACTAGTACTATTTTGCTCAACAGCAAATGTTAAGGCTTCTGGAAACAACTCGTCCTGCTCAAGACCAGCTGGATTTTGTCTAATTAACTCTTCTTGTTCAAACAAATAGACTGGCTTTTGTTGCTGTTTTACATGTGAAACGACTCGGTCAATCTCATAGTCAGAAACAAAGTTACCTTGAAGACGAACAGGTTTTCCAGAGCCATTCTCCAAAAAGAGCATATCCCCTTTTCCTAGAAGTTTTTCCGCTCCTGACATATCAATAATTGTTCTTGAATCAACACCACTTGATACAGAAAAGGCGATTCTAGTCGGTATATTTGCTTTAATTAAACCGGTTATGACATCGACAGATGGACGCTGAGTGGCAATGAGCAGATGGATGCCGCAAGCTCTTGCCTTTTGTGCAATCCGACAAATACTTTCCTCCACCTCATTTGGCGCAACCATCATTAAATCGGCAAGCTCATCAATAACAACGACAAGATATGGGAGTTTTTCTCCCATTTTTTTATCTTGAACTGTTTCATTGAAGCGCTCAATATCACGAACTCTCGCATGTGCAAATAATTCATAGCGCCGCTCCATTTCTTCGACAACCCATTTCAAAGCCGCAGTTGCCGCTTTAGCATCGGTAATAACGGGACTCACTAAATGCGGAATTTGATTATATGGCGCAAGCTCAACCATTTTAGGGTCAATCAGTAAGAGCTTTACTTCTGAAGGTGCCGCTTTATACAAGAGGCTCACTAACACCGTATTAATACAAACGCTTTTTCCTGATCCCGTAGCACCGGCAATTAATCCATGGGGCATTTTTTTTAAATCGAGAACGATTGGCTTCCCGGAAATATCCAGCCCAAGAGCAGATGTCAATGGAGACTGACTCGTCCTAAATTCAGGACTTCGAATCATCTCTCGCAAATAGACCATCTTGCTATGTAAGTTTGGAACCTCGATTCCGACTGTATTTTTCCCTGGAATCGGTGCCTCAATCCGAATATCTTTAGCAGATAAACTGAGCTTAATATCATCGGAAAGATTGGTAATTTTATTTACTTTTACTCCTGGCTCAGGATGCACTTCAAATCTCGTTACAGAAGGACCATATGTCACATGAACAACATTTGCTTTAACATTAAAGTTCTCCAGCGTTTCATTCAAAAGATCTTTTTGTTTCTGAATCCATGCATGGTCATCCTGTCTTTGAGCTGGCGGAACATCGAGAAGTGATAAACTTGGAAATTGATAAGTTTGTGGTGCCTTGATATTTTGTTTGTCAGATGAAAGCATCATCACATTAAAAGGTACTCGAGATGAGTAGCTCTTCTGTTGCTTTTGTGAAGACCCACCCATTTTACTCGTAGACTGATTTACTTTTTGATCAGAAACCTGTGAATCCGAATCCTGTTTCACTTCTTTTTGTTCATGTTCGTATTCCGAGACATCCTGTTGCTCTGATTTGTTTTCTAAATCGCTTTGCTGTAAGTCAAGCTCTAGGAGAGAGTGGTTATCACTCTCACTTTGTCTGTCTGTTGCAGTCTCACCAGTTGCCGACTCGGTTTCAGCTAATGGCTTTATAGTTGTTGGATCTTCTGTATGCTGCTTTTCGAAGTCATCGTCTTCTTCAATCAATCGCACTCTTTTTTGATTGTCTTCCGAAGATGGAAGATGAATTTCCGTTGGTTCGGTTATATTGATGGATTTCACTTCTTCTGACAGGGAAGGATCTCTAATTTCGATTTCCTCTCTGATACTGTCCGCTTTATGTTTTGGCGGAGAAGCAGGCTCAACTCTTTTTTGTTCATGAAAGCCGTAAACAGGTGAAGGTATTACTGATGGTCTAAATGGCTTTTTCGTAAATTCTGCCTCGTTTTTTGTAGAACCAGCATGCCTTCTATGAGACGAATAATGGTTGTTGACTCTTCGCTTTGTTTGCTGTTCTCTTGATTTCTTTTTGTTATTATTCTGGTCTGGAATCATTGGAAAACGGAATTTCCCTTTTGGATATTTATAAACCACTTTTGCATCTGGTATTCGTGGCATCTCTTCATTTTCTTGAAATACAGGCCGTACATTATACTGCTTTTCTATGTATTTAACCTGTTCTTTGTCGTCTTCATCTTCACCTAATATCAGGTTGAATAATTTATTAAACCAGCTCATCAATCATCACTCTCTAACTCCCTTAAATTTTTCGGGGACGTTTTTTAGTATACCATTGCTTCTCTCGCCAGAAAAGATCAAGGTCAATCTATCCAGTCCCTAAATATCAAAAGCCACCTAAGTTTTTTCACTTAAGTGGCTTTGTTTACATTGATTCGGAAGCTTGGTTTAATTTATGACATTTTAGAACTGAAATGCTTCCCCTATTATATAATGATCATCAAGGACAAGAATTCCTTTTTCCTGTGGTGCGTCAGGTAGGTTTAATTCTTTTGCAGAACAGATCATTCCACTGGAAGGCACTCCTCGAAGTTCAGCGTCTTTAATGACAAGACCGCTTGGCATCACAGCCCCGACCTTGGCAACAACAACCTTTTGTCCTGCTTCAACATTTGGCGCTCCGCAAACAATATTCAATGTTTCAGCACCTACATCTACTTTGCATACACTCAGTTTGTCAGCATTCGGATGTTTCTCTTTTTCTTTAACATAACCGATGACAAACTTTGGAGAAAGGTCGGCTGTCAGCTGATCTTTCAAACCGTTTCGGGCTAACACTTCATTCACATCTTGAACAAAGCTCTCAGACAGTGGAATTGAGCCGGTTTCAGACAGTTTCATATATGATGAAGTGTTAAAAATGTTATAGCCTGTTGTTTCCCCTGATTCTTTATCAAAAATTTTGACGACATCTCCAAAGCGCTCAAAAGCAATGTTTTCAGCTGAAATATCGTGAAGGTTAATTAACAGTGTATCACCGATTCCTTCTAGGTTATAAAATACGTTCATCCAAAAAATCCTTTCTATCTTTACTTTTTAGGGTGATTTTTTGCCATGATAAAAATTGGTTCAAGTTTCCCTTTCTCGTATAAAAAGGAAAGAGCTGTTATCGGTACAGTTCCATTGGCAAAAAAACTCATCGACATTTGTCCAAGAATATCATATCCCGCTTGGTTGCGGATATCCGCAATAATAAGGACATCTTGATGAGGGATTGAGACTGTGAGCGTTCCTTGCGCTTTTTCTTCATATTCTGCTAGAATCGAATCATTTAAAATCCGGCTGGCATCATAACCATCATTCGCTCTGAAAAAGTAAAAATGATTGTCAGCTACAATATCTTCTTTAACAATCGTTTGAAGGGAGCGAAGGTTAAACAAGGACATTTCTTTTATACTTTCCTTTGTTAAGCCCTCTTGGTCAAGCATATGTTGATCGAGCAGCCGATACGTATTGCCTAGATCAAGCGCATAATAAATTCTCGTTTCTGCGGTATGCTCATCAAAGATAAGTGGAGTGCCACCACTTGATTTGTGGGGAAATGACGTTGAACGGATCACAGGGTAAATCAAGTTTTCTCGCCCGTTGATCTCCTGTGATTGGTCCTTCATCGCCTTTAGGGCTTCTTTAGTATAATAGACCACTTCTTCAATAACTTCATCTTTTGTTTGCTCCCATTTTGCAATGATTCCGGGAAGCTCTAGTGTTATCCCCTTTTTAGCAAGCTTGTCCTCGATCCGAAGGGTGTCTTTTTCTTTATCGAAATGAAAGGACCAGCTTTCATTTTGCAGACGTCTTTTTAAAATGTCGGAAAGTTTCATTGGCGTCATTTTCATAGAGGAACTCTCCTTTCGTCGTTACTTTTTCAAGGAGTCATTTAAAAATTGTTCAATTTCATCTTTTGTTTTGCGAGCTTTATTGACAAAACGGCTCACTTCCTTACCGTTTTTAAAAACGAGAAAACTTGGAATTCCGAAAATATCCCATTCAGCACATGTATCAATAAATTGATCCCGATCAACATAGTAAAATGTGAATTCTGGGAAATTTGCTTCAAGCTCTGGCAAAAAAGGATCGACAAAACGACAATCCGGACACCAATCAGCTGAAAACATCAATAGGGATAAATCTGAACGAATGGATTTTTCCAGTTCTTCAGCAGTTTCAATTTTTTTCAAGATACAACGCCTCCAGTAAATTTGTTCTCATTTTCATTCAGATCAGATCATACCAGACATCTAACAGTATAGCCAGATATTTGCCAACAGTCTATTTTTTAAATAAAATCAAACCATACTTGTTTAACATGATCAGTAAACGGGTAAAAGTATGTTAATGGTTTTTATTTAAACAAAGGAGGAGTTTTCATGGAATTTATCGTTTATTTAGCGGGAGAAATACATACCAACTGGCGCGAAGAAGTAAAAGAAAAAGCGAAATCTCTTAAACTACCCTTCAAATTTGTCGGTCCAATGGAAGATCATGACCGCTCTGACAACATCGGTGAAGAAATATTAGGCAAGCAGGCTGATTCAATCGCAAAAGATCATGTAGCCTCAGATATAAACAATTTCAGAACTTCCGTTTTCATGAACAAGGCAGATATTGTGATTGCACTGTTTGGTGAAAAATATAAACAATGGAACACAGCCATGGATGCTTCATCTGCCATTGCAAAAGGGAAACCACTCATTATCATTCGCCCGAAGTCTCTTCACCATCCACTAAAAGAACTGTCAAACAAAGCAAATATTACGGTTGAAACTGTTAATCAGGCCATGAAATCACTCTCATATTTATTTGAAACTTCCTGATAAAGTCCTTTATCAACATGGAACAGGGGAAATTGCGAGACTCAGTCGGGAACAACGAGCCAAGCGAGACCCCAAAAGAGCAAGGAACGAGCTCCGAGAAGACTCGCAGATCGCCCGCGGAAAGCGAGCAAATTTCCCGATTTTTATAAATGGACATTACTTTCAGGACAAAATAGTTTTAAATATTAATCATTTATAATCGATTGAACTAAAGATCTGTCACATGCTTTTACCAGCTTGATGAGCAATTCTTTTGCAGCTTGATAATCATCAACATGAATAATAGAAGCTGCTGTATGAATATACCTTGAACAGATACCGATCACTGCTGAAGGGACACCATCATTAGAAATATGCACTCTTCCAGCATCTGTCCCGCCTCGTGAAACAAAATATTGATATGGAATATCATAGGTTTCAGCAGTATCAAGCACAAAATTTCTCATTTCTCTGTGAGTCACCATTGTCCTGTCAAAAATCCTTAAAAGCACCCCTTTTCCAAGCTGACCAAATTGCTGTTTATCTCCGTACGTATCGTTTGCCGGGCTGGCATCAAGCGCAAAAAATAAATCAGGTTGAATCATATTGGCTGCAGCCTGGGCTCCTCTTGTGCCAACTTCTTCTTGAACAGTTGCTCCTGAATACAGGGTGTTCGGAAGGTCTACTCCCTGCACTTCTTTCATTAATTCGATGCTTAAACCGCACCCATAACGGTTATCCCATGCTTTCGCCATCCATTTTTTTTGATTAGCTAGCGGTGTAAACGGACAGATTGGCACAATTTGTTGCCCCGGTCTGACACCGATCTTCTCTGCATCTTCCCGATCATCTGCACCGATATCAATCACCATTGCTTTAATATCCATTGGACGTTTCCGCTCTTCATCACTTAGAATATGAGGTGGTTTGCTTGCAATGATTCCCGGAATCGGCCCATTCTCTGTATGGATTTCGACACGCTGAGCCAAAAGCACCTGGCTCCACCAACCGCCAAGCGTTTGAAACCGAATCATGCCATTATCCGTAATAGCAGTTACCATAAATCCTACTTCATCCATATGGCCAGCCGCCATAATTTTCGGACTATCCTTAGGACCTTGTTTTACGCCAAACACTCCGCCAAGCCGATCTTGAATGATCTCATCAGAATATTTTTCAAGTTCCTTTTTCATGAAGGCACGGACAAGATGTTCATTTCCGGGTGCACCAGGAAGTTCGGTCAGCGTTTGAAATAGTATTTTCGTTTCGTGGTTCATCTGTTTCCCTCATTTCATATAGATCTAGTACACATTTTACATAAGTACACAATATCTTTCCAGAAAAGAAGCTATTCTTAACATGAAAGGACATGTTCTGTATAATGAAAAATAAGAAACTTTGGAGGTGCTAATCGATTATGAAGTTGCGTCATTTTGTTCTTGGAGCGGGAATCGGCATTGCAGCAGCTTTTGTTGTCAAAGAATATGTCGCATCACCTTACATTTCTTCAGAAAAAGCGCTTCGCATCGTAAAATCCGCTTTTAAACAGAGAGGTCCGATTGATGGATCATGGATTTATACTGTTCCTGAGCCATATAAAGTAAATGGTGAAACCGTAACCGTTTATAAAACAGGGGTCACTCGTTCAGTCTTAGGAGAGCTTGAACAGTATGAAGTGATGGTTGATGCAAAAACAGGCATGATTGTAGATGTTATTGACACTGCAGCATAGTATGAAAAGTCTTTATTAACATGGATCAAGGGGAAATTGCGAGACTCAGGCGGGAACAGAGAGGCTCGCGGCTTGCCCGCGGAAAGCGAGCAAATTCCCCATTTTTATTCATCTACATTACTTTCAGAACACCCCTCTTGTCAGATTATAAACTCTTCTCTCTTCTCAATGACACTGTAATATCTCCGTTTTCATCCCATTTTAAAGCTCTGAAAACCGCATCATGATAAAAGATATACCACGCATCTTTTTCAGCTGCTTTTGCCTGCCACTTTTGTTTAGCAGCAATTGAGTTGAGCGGATAATCATCATAGGCAAGCACCCATAAAGGATTCCGATGGGCATGTGTAGGCATGATATCCGCCATATGAAAAGCTGTTTCACCCGAATCTTCCAGCACTATGATGGCATGACCGTCACTGTGTCCACCTGTATGATACATGGAGATTCCTTGGACAATTTCACGCTTTTCTGTAAACGTTTTCACCTGATGTTGAATCGCTTCCCAGTTTTCTTTCCAGTATGTATTTTTGGAGCGAATATTGGGATGTTTCATTTCTTCCCATTCAATGGAAGACGTATAAATCACAGCATTTTTGAAAACAGAAACAAGTTCATCTCCTTCATAACGTGTTAATCCGCTCGCATGATCAAAATGAAGGTGGGTCATCAACACAGCATCGATATCATCTGTTGAAAGTCCAAGTGTTTTTAATGATTGATCAAGTGAAGTTTCTTCTGTAACTCCATAGTTTCTTTTTTGTTTATCCGTCATTTTGCCAAATCCGATGCCTGAATCGATTAACAGATTTACTCCGCCCTTTTGAACGAGGATTGGATCTGTCCTCAACTCAATCTGATTCTTATCATTGACAGCATATTTTTTTGACCAAAGTGGTTTTGGCACAACACCAAACATGGCGCCTCCGTCCATATGTGTGACACCGCCATTTAACCAAGTCAATTTAATATTCCCGATATTTAACATTTCCATCTAATATCCCTCCCACTCTATCCTAGCAAAAAGATCATTTAAGCAAAACAAAAAACAGACCTGGGGAATGTCTGTTTTTTCATATTCTCCACTCAGCTTCAACTCTGTAAATAGGCTGACCTTTAGCAGAAAACTTTTCTTCATATTCAGTCATTACATTATCTTCAAAATCGCTTTGGTGCAAGTCAAGGCTAATAAATGTCAAAACAAGACCGTATTCAGAAAAACTTTTTAAAGAGTATTCGAATAAACCACGGTTATCTGTTTTAAAGTGAATGGCCCCCTTGCCCCCTAACACCTGCTCATATTTTTTCAAAAACACCTGGTTTGTCAAACGGCGTTTTTCATGACGCTTTTTTGGCCACGGATCAGAAAAATTCAAATAGACTCTTTTAATTTCCCCATCTGCAAATACATCTGGGAGCATCTCTGCATTGATATTTAACAATTTGACATTCGGCACTTCTGTTTGTTTTAATCTATCAACCGCAGTGACGATAACGCTTTTAAACAACTCAATGCCAATATAGTTCACATCTGGATTTTTCTCGGCCATACCTGAAATAAACTGACCTTTTCCAGTCCCTACTTCAATATGGATCGGATTGTCATTTCCAAAAATGGAATGCCATACCCCTTTATATTTAGACGGATCACTGATGACAATATGTGAGTTCTCCGCCAAGTAATCATCCGCCCAAGGCTTGTGACGCATTCTCATGTACTTACACCTCTATCTGTAATATCGACTAACAACATATCATGAAATGTATTGTCCCGCAAGATTTCTCCCAAGGCAAAAAAGAACCTGAGCTCTCTGAGGTCCAGATCCTTCGTGTATAAAAAACATCTTTCCTGAACAATATATCCATATACTGCGAATGAAGGGAAGTGGCATTTTTATGGGATTAAATCACGAAAATCAAATGCACCTATTAAAAGACATTCTTTCTGACCATCAAGCAGATTGCTCCGGTACTGTTGCTGAATGTGAACAGGTTGAACGAATCATTAAATCGTTATACACAAATATAGACCTTGATGCTAACTTTAAAGGTGTGCTCGAAGATATATACCTCTACAGCCAAAGAGGAAAATCATCACCTTCTATTCAAAATCATATTCTTGAGCATCAAGATCAACTCACACAGTGGGTAGAAGATATTGATTCATTTTCGTAATGGTCAGATAAGACGCTCTATTAGTATGTTAAGCTGTTCAAGGTCTTGATGGAAGCTCTCATGATTTCCTCTTTTTAGTTGCCAAAGCGGTGAAATTGCAGCCTCTGCCAATACGTACCAAGCCATCCTGAGCTTTAGATTGTCAGTTAATGAAATACCATAACGTTTCAGCCAGTTTTCCCAATCTTGCTCCCCAACATAGTGGTAAAGCAGATGCCCTAAATCAATGGCAGGATCTGCAATCATAGCACCGTCCCAATCAATTAAATAAAGCTGATCTTCATCTGTCAAAAGCCAATTATTATGATTCACATCACAGTGGCAGACAACTTTTGCTGCGCACTTTACATCATTCAGATGATGTTCAAGATAAAAAAGGACTTGTTCAAGCTGTGGAATCGAATACTGTTGGGCTTGGATAAATTGTTTTAATTGTGTGATTACGGAACTTGGCTGAAAAGGCTGAATACCGAGTCTTTTCAGCATATCCAACAGCTCTTTTGAAGTATGGATTTTCCGAAGCATCTCAGCCACCGCTTGACTGTTCATATCTTTCGGTTTCAGCTCCCTGCCTTTAAGCCAGTGTTGCGCTGTAATCACATCTCCATTTTCCAATCGTTTCGTCCAAACGAGCTTAGGAACAATTCCTTCCGCAGACAAGACAGCTAAAAAAGGAGAGCTATTCCGTTTTAAAAAAAGTTGCTGTCCATTATGTTTTGCATAAAATGCATCTCCTGTAGCTCCTCCCGCGGGGGAAATTTCCCATTCGCTACCTAATAATTGTCCCAACCAGTTCATATCGATTTTCAACCCATCATTTCTCAAAGATTTTAAAGGCATTTAATGCCTTCTAATAGAAAAAAACGTTTTATGTTCATTCTATATTCAAATAAAAAGACGGCTATTGAGAGTCATCTGTGCTAAACAATAGCCGTCTTTTAAATTTTATCGCTATCTGGCAAACTTCGTCAAGCATAATTAAACTTTTAAACGGAGAGAATCGGTGCTTGTTTTAACAAGAACCGGCGTTGAACCAATGATTTCACCGTCTGCTTGGAATAGGATTCTTTCATTTGTATGAAAGTAGATTTCTTTCGTTTTAAATACGTTAACACCTATTTTGCCTATATGCTTTCCAAAGGCCATAGCAAGCAAAAGACCGGCTTTTTTGAGTGTTGGAAGGTCTTCAATGATCATCACATCCAAAATAGCCTCACGGGGACTTGCATTTGGTGCAATCTTCATTCCTCCACCATAGTATGGATGATTTGAAACAGCTGTAAACCAGACTTTTTTATATGTTCTAGTTTCTCCTTCAGTTTCAATTGAAAGGACAAACGGTTTAAATGTAAAAGCAGACACAAAAAAGATGATTGGATGAAGCAACGGCTTCAACTTCAAAAACCTCACCCATTTCGGTAATTCTGAGATTTTTTTTTCAGCATAGACGTCAAAACCGATACTAAGATGATTAGCAAAATAAAGCTCATTTGAACTATCTTTTGTTTGAAAACTGCCCAGTGCATAAGTGCGTGTAAGCGATTCCCCTGTCCGTTTTAAATTTTTGATCATCTGTGACTTTTTAACGGAATAACCTCGCTTAAAATCATTTCCTGAGCCCACTGGAATGACGCTTAGTTGAATATCTTGGAGACTGATTAAACCATTCAACACTTCATGGATCGTTCCGTCCCCGCCAACAACTAGCAAACGTTTCAACCTATCATCCTGTATCGTTGATATTTGTCGTGCCAAAACCTCTGCATGCCCAGGATACTGTGTCATAAACGAGCGATACGATACATTTGCTTTCCGAAGTTCCTTTTGCAATGTTTTCCAAACGCTAAGAGATGACGAGTTTCCTGCTTTCGGATTAATGATGATATACCATTCACTCATAATTTATTTCTCCATTTGACATTCTAAAAAATGCATGAATAGCTAATTGAGCCATTCCTTTCTTCGCTTTGAATCTGAGACTCCATAAGATAACAAAAGCTTTGCCGTTTTTAGCTGTTGATTTTTAATGGGAGCAATATTTTTTTTATGTTTTGCTAGCCAATCACTCCACTGTCTTCTATCAAAAACTTCTATTCCATATGGCGGGTCAGGGTAATCGATAAAAGATGTTCTGCTGATGATCACTTTGTGGATAGGGAGGTCAATCTTTGCTTTTTTTAATAAACCCGTCACAATAGATCCTGTCCTTAAAAGTTCAGTAGAAGGATTCAAAACAGACTTCTCCACACCTCTTACTGTTTTCTCTTTCCAAAAACGGTTTTTGGAACCATTAAAAACACTTTCCCTTTCACCTTCAAGAAATACGACACAAAAGATTTCAAGCGGAGTTAAAATGATGGTGCTCAGTTCGGCTGTTGCTTGATTAACTTGTAAAACCGGACGATACATCAGAAAATAAGAATCAGGAAGCTGCTGAGCTAAAATTTGCAGGATCTTGTCATTCTTTATTTCCCGGGAAAGCTTGGAAATGTCTGAAATCGTCGAGCTTGCCCATTTTAACTGGAACTCATAAATATATTCCTTAAAAAAAGATAGTAAATCTTTTCTATCCACAGGAATCCTCGCAAGAAACGATTCGTTTAGATCCTTATCTAAACTGTTAAATAACTGACCATTCACTTCATTGCTAGTCTTAATATCGGATATATCTTTTTTTCTCTTTAATGAAAATTTTTTTTGACGCCCTTTTTCTTCCTCTAAAGATTGAGATTCAAGAAGTTGAGCCGCTTCCTTCTCTTTCGCAATGTCGACCATTGACTGCCAACGCTGTTTTTTTAAGCGAATATATTGATTCATATAGTGATAAGGATCTTGCTCATATCTTGAAATACAGTCCTGTATTTTAATAATCTGTGCCATTGTTTTTCATCTCCGAATCCTGCTCGTCTGTTGCCGCCTGTTTCCCAAAAACGATAACAGTTTTATGTTCATATTTGGGAAGTTGGTTTAAATGGGTCGCAAAAATGACGAACTGCTTTGCTGTGAATGATATGTCGTTTTTCAATGTTTGGGTATGTCCATGAAAAGGAACAGCAGACTTCCATTTTCTCGCAATTGTAATATGCGGGTGAAATGACCGATTCTCGATGGCAAAACCCACTTCAGAAGCGGCCCTTTTCACCTGTTCTCTTACATGTAAAAGAATTTTCGAATGTTCTGGTTCGACATAAAGTATCCTTGGTTGTGACGATTTGCCGAATGTTCCGGTTTTTTTCAGTGTGAGCTGAAAAGAAGAAATATGCTCAGCAATTAGCTGAAGTTTGTTCTCAAGTGCTAAAAGCTGATCTTGATCAGCAGATCCTAGAAACACAAGGGTCAAGTGATAATCTAAAGGATGCACCCATTTATGAAAAGAAAAATCCGGATTATCTTTCATTATTTGATGAAGATGCTCTGAAAGCTCTGCCGGAAATGGAATTCCAATAAAATAATGCGGTTGTACAGACATATGTATAACTTCCTTCCATTCATCTTCTTTACATTTTAACAAATATTTATGGTACTTATAACCTTTCTTTTTTACTTTTCCATGCTTTATGGTGATATTAGGTAAACCATTTTGTAAAATTGAACCAATTCCTAGTGTAGAGCAAAACAAGAATGAAAATGAAAAAGGAGCTGTCTAAAAAGTCCTTTTTCAACATAAATCAGGGGGAATTACGAGACTCCTGCGGAGCCAGGCGAGACCCAAGAGGAGCAAGGAACGAGCTCCGAGGAGGCTCGCGGATCGCCCGCGGAAAGCAAGCAAATTCCCCAATTTTTATTCATCCACACGACTTTCAGGACAGCCCATTATGAAATTGAAGATTCCATTGCACACGCTTTTTTCGCAAAGATATTTATTCCCAAAATGATCAGAAAAGAGAGCGTAGATAAAATACCAAAGAAAAGGTAAACATAGAGTGCTGAATACCTTTCAAAAATTAAGCCCCCCATATATGTACTAAACCAATTTCCCAAACCGTTACCAACTGCTGAATATAAACTAATCGCTGTTGCACCTAAATGTGCTGGTGCCAACTTTCTAACATATTGAAGAGCGGCAGGAATGAACAGTCCGACTGAAAAGCCTTGAACAACACATGTTGCATAAACAAATGGGAGTGATGGCATAAAAAAATAAAAAATCCAGCGCACTGAAGAAATAAAAACAGCAAATAACAACACTCTCTCAATTCCAAACCGCTGAATGAAACCGTTCGCTGCCTTCATAAATGGAGCCTCACTACCGGCTGCAAACAAAAACGCGATGCCTACCCCGGCAAGTGTACCGCCAATTTCATTAATATAAATTCCGAAATAAATATTGTGAGCTAAAGTCGGGCCCATCATAAAAAAAGCCGCTACTAAAAAAAGAAAGTATTTTTTAATTTTAAGAAGTTCTTTAATCCCTGATTTTAAATTAACCTTCATTGTTTTATTTTCTTTCGGAAGCCTTGAAGCAAATACCGCTGCCAAAATTAAAAAAATCATAAACGTATAAAAAATCACGGAAAGATGAAATGTTTCTGCAAGCCTGCCTATTATAAACACAGCTGCTGCAAACCCAAGGGCTCCCCAGAGCCTGATCGAGCCATAAGGGATCTTAGATTTCTCAGCAAAGTCAATCGCAATACTATCTGAAAGCGGAACAACTGCACTTTGAAACATCGAAAGTAAGACCATCATCACCATCAGGATTACAAACGAATGTGCAAACGAGAATAAAAATGCAAATATAGCGGTAAATAGTAAAGCCAGCGTTAGCAATACCGTTGGTTTTCGTGTTAAGTCACTTGCCATCCCCCAAATAGGCTGAATGAATATCATAACAACTGGACTGATCGACATGATCAACCCAATCTGTCCTCCAGATAAGTGGACAGCGTCCTTTAAGTAGACAGACAAGAGCGGAAAAAACGCGCCATAGCCAAAAAAGAATAAAAAATAGAATGAATAAAACCGCTTACTCATATGTAAGTTCAAAATAGCTCCCTCTCCCCTCAACGGTTCCTACACCTATAACTATATGATTTAATTTTGGGTCCGGCAATAGCTCACACTAAATAAGCCGGCTTTTTCAGCCGGCTTTCCATATCATCACTTTGCCAATTCATACATTGCTTGAGCATACAATGATACTGAACGCAAAAGATCATCAATTTCCATATATTCATCTTTTTGGTGAGCCACATCAGGACGACCAGGGAACAGTGGTCCAAAGGCAACGCCTGCTTTTAATGATCGAGCATATGTCGCTCCGCCGATGGAAATTAAGTCTGCTTTTTCACCGGTTTGCTCATGATATACTTTCTGGAGCGTTTTAATCAGCTGATGATCTTTAGATACATAATGAGGGTGGCTGTCTTGAAAACTGCTAAGCTCCATTCCTGTTAGTCCTTGCAGTGAGTCTTGAATCGGACCGCTCTTCTTTGTGACCGGATAGCGGATATTAATCCCGATCTCGCCACCTTGTTCAGCCTGATAATTCATACGACCAACATTCAAGGTTAGTTCTCCGCTCATTTCATCATCACAGGCAATTCCGATTTTTCTGCCTCGGGTATCATCGTAAAAAGCTTCATACACTGTTTTCACAAAATGATGACCTGCTGTATCAAGTGTTTGAGTATGTAAAAATGCAGCCAAAATAAGTCCTGCATTAACACCGTTATTTGGCTCCATAGCGTGAGCAGATTTTCCGAACACTTTTACGATCACAGTATTGTCTTTTTTCGTCATCTGTCCTTCTCCATGTTTTTCCTTGACAAATGTGGCAAAAGCCTGTTTAAAGTCATCTGTAACCGTTCCCGAAAGTGTAGCCTCAGCCTCATCTGGAACCATGTTCAGGCGCTTACCAGCTTGAAATTCTTCCAAAACAAGATTGGCTTTTTTTTCATGTGGGGGACATTTAATTTGTAAAGTTGCATCAATCAGGCCTTTTTCTGCGTAAATAATCGGAAAATCAGCATCTGGAGCAAAACCAGCCGAAGGCATCTCTTCATGTTGAAAATAATGTTCGACACAGCGCCAATCACTTTCTTCATCAGTTCCAATGATCAATCTAATTCGTTTTGACAAAGGCAGGTTCAGTTCTTTTAAAATGTTAAGCGCATGAAATGCTGCCATTGTTGGTCCTTTATCATCAAGGGCACCTCTGGCATAAATGCGTCCATCCCTGATTTCTGCAGCAAACGGAGCGCTTGTCCACCCATCTCCAGGTGGAACGACATCAATATGACAGAGGACACCAATCAGTTCTTCTCCTTTTCCCCATTCAATATGTCCTGCATACCCATCGAGATTTTTCACACTAAACCCGTGAACTGCTCCCTTGTCCAAAAGAGTTGTCAAACATTTGTTAATCCCTTCTCCAAAAGGCTTACCAGGTCCTGCAGTTTCTTCATCAAGAACACTGTTCATTTTTAAAAAGTCTTGAATATCGCGAATAATTTCAGCTTTCCTATTCAATACCTCATTTTCCCAATTCATTTTTTCACCCTTCCTTTCATGTAAAAAGCAAAAAAACACTTGCAAAATCCAATTATAACGAATATTATAGATCTTGTTTTGATATAACGTTCGATATTGGAGGAAATAATGTTTAATATAAAAGAAAACCAAACCACAGTTAAAAAAGAAATTTTAGCGGGTATCACAACCTTCTTTACAATGGTTTATATCGTTGTTGTGAATCCTAGCATTCTATCTGGGACTGGTATACCTTTTGATCAAGTATTCACCGCAACGATTATTGCCGCTGTCGTAGGTACGCTTTGGATGGCGCTGTCAGCCAATTTTCCGATTGCAATTGCACCAGGGATGGGACTTAATGCATATTTTGCCGTTTCTGTTGTTGGCGCTTCACATGGTGAAATTACGTACCACACAGCATTTAGTGCTGTATTTACAGCAGGTATTCTCTTTATTATCTTATCGTTAACACCTCTAAGAAAACAACTGATCGAATCAATTCCTGCTAATTTAAAACATGGGATCACAGCCGGAATTGGATTGTTTATTGCATTTGTTGGTTTGAAAGGGGCGGGCATCATCACAGCAAATAAAGCCAATTTAATTGGTCTTGGTGATCTCCATTCACCTGCAGTCATTTTAACATTGGTCGGTCTAGCTTTTTCCGTCGTTCTGATGGTGATGAATGTCAATGGTGCTCTTTTTTATGGAATGATCTTGACTGGGCTGATTGCCTTTTTCACTGGTCAACTTCACTTTGACCAAGGAATTCTCTCAATGCCTCATTTACCTGAAAAACTCATTGTCACAAATCCTTTTGCTGCTTTTGGCGATGTGATTCATTATGGGCTTTACTCAGTTGTTTTTTCATTCTTACTCGTTACGATCTTTGATACAACAGGAACAATGATCGGAGTTGCTGAACAAGCAGGACTGATGAAAAACAATAAGCTCCCAAATGCAAAAAAAGCCCTACTGGCTGACTCTACAGCAACGACAATCGGTGCTATGTTCGGGACAAGTCCGACAACTGCCTATATCGAGTCATCAGCAGGGGTTGCTGCGGGCGGAAGAACGGGACTGACTTCATTAACAGTAGCAGTTCTCTTTGGAGCCGCATTATTTTTCAGCCCGCTTGTCAGCGCTGTTTCTGGAATTGCTGCCATTACTTCACCTGCTTTAATTATTGTAGGCAGCATGATGATCGGTGCTGTTACAAATATCCGTTGGAAAGAGCTTGATGAAGCATTCCCAGCCTTTCTTGTCATCCTGACAATGCCACTCACATCCAGCATTGCTACAGGTATTTCACTAGGCTTTATTTCATATCCTTTAGTAAAAGTGGCAAAAGGCAAATGGCGTGAGATTCATCCGCTTATTCTTGTGTTTGCCGTCCTATTTTTCATTCACCTGTTCTTTTTGGAAGGTCATTAAATCACAAAACTCTAAGTGAACAATCCATTGTTTCATGAAAAAAAGGTGTTTGCCTACTATTTGTAGTGCATCACCTTTTTTAAATATCGATATCTTATTGAAGGTGGTCCTGAAAGTAGTGTGAATTGCTCGCTTTCCGCAGGAGTCTCACCATTCCCCTGATTTATGTTGAAAAAGGCAACTCCATTTTGCGGATATTTTCACCGAAAGTCTGATTTATTTTATGGTAAAAATGCCCCATCCCTTGAAAGGTTGTCAGCCAAATTTATACTGTAAGTATCGATCATTTCTCGTTTAGGTCGTTAAAAATAAAAAATGCACCTTGCACTTAGCTAGATGCACCATTGTTGTCTTCATCTTCAGGCTTTTTCGTCATTTCAATTTTCACTTTACTAATTTTTCGTTCGTCAACTTCTTCTACTCTAAATACTGCGCCTCCATATTCAATTACCGGATTCTCGCCTTTCAATGGTATTCTGCCAAGCTGTCCAATCAAAAAACCACTGAGCGTATCATATTCCTCGTATGGAAATTTGAAATTGACTTGTTCGCGAAGATCTCTTAGATTGACAATACCATTCACAATATAAGTGCTTGGATCAATTTTTTCGATTTCCTTATCTTCCTCATCATGTTCGTCAAAAATGTTACCTACAATTTCTTCAAGTAAATCCTCGATGGTTACAATACCAGCGGTTCCGCCATACTCGTCAATTGCGATAGCAATATGAACCTTGTACTTTTGCAATTCTTTAAATAATAAATCAATTTTTTTAGAAGTCGGAACAAAATAAGGTGTACGTGAAATTTTGCTTACCTCTAATTCTGATTCCCCACCATGTTCAATGAAGTCTAATAAGTCTTTAACGTGAAGAATTCCCACAATGTTATCAATATTTCCTTCAAATACGGGAATCCTCGTATATTTTTCAATGTTGATTAGTTTTATGACTTCATTTAAAGGCATATCGAGAGAAACACCCACAACATGGCTTCGGTGGGTCATGATATCGCTAACTGTTTTGTTGTCAAATTCAAAAATGTTGTTTATCATCAACCGTTCAGTTTCTTGAATCGTTCCGTTCTCATTACCTACATCCACCATCATTCTGATTTCTTCTTCAGTTACTTCCTCTTTATTATCGTTTGGATCAACTCCTGCAAGCCGAACAAGAGAATTCGTAGAAACTGTTAAAAGTTTTACGAAAGGAAAAGAAATCTTCGACAATAGCGTTAACGGCATAATTGTAAACATTGCAATTGGTTCAGCTTTTTGCAATGCAAGTCGTTTTGGGACAAGCTCACCTAATACAAGAGTAAAATAAGACAACAGAAGCGTTATAAGGATAACGGAAATAAGTTCTAACGTTTCAATCCGTAATGGGACATTAGCGGATTGTAATAAATTTGCCATCCTGCCTGCAAAACTTTCTGCTGCAAACGCACTTGCCAAAAATCCAGCCAAGGTAATTCCAATTTGAATTGTAGCTAGGAAACGACTCGGTTCACTCAGAAGATTTTGCAATAATTTTGCCTTTTTATGTCCTTCTTCAGCCATCGCCTTCATTTTATTATCATTCAATGAAATAAGTGCGATTTCTGAAGCAGCAAAAAAGGCGTTAAGTACAATGAGTACTAGTAAAATCATGATTTCAGTTAGCAATTGTTTCATCTCCCACCAAAATAAATTCATCAATCAGCTCGTGAATCTTTACTATTTTTAGTCGTTCTTAACGATGAAAGTAAACATTTTTTATGTTGCAACCTCAAATATTCCTTAACTCGCCACCAATTAGCTTGTGCAAAAATGGAGCAAATTATATTGTAATCATTTAGACATGAACGATGGCTGGACCCGTAGGTACAAGCAATTAGTGTGGGATCAGCAGAGGGTCAAACAGCTTATTGTTCCACCTATTCATACATCAACAAGCTAAAAGTAAGATGAAGAGAGAGTGCAGAATTGTAAAATCATGAAGGATGATCTAGTTAAAGGAAAAAGAGGATTCTTGTGAAGGGGCAATTATGATTGTCTCACAAAAATGAAAAGGCCTCAGCCCGATCACATACAGACTAAAGCCGTATAAAAAATTTTGATACCTTCCAATGATCTATTTAGGAAGACCTCTTTCAAAAAAGTGAAACACCGCCAAATGTACTAATAATTGAAACAAGACAGCACCAGGTTAAACCTGGATAATATATCCAATTTATACAATTGCGCCTAGCTTCATAAAATGCTTCACTATCATGATCAGCACCTAATAAATAAGAATGTTCCATCACCTTATCAAACTGGATTGATATTAGATGATGATAAACATAAGCAAAAAGTAATATAGCCATTAGTTTCATCCAGATCGGTCCTAAGATGATAAGCGCGGTAAAGCCGCCGATTATTCGAAAAAGCTGTCCTTTATAATCATCATGTCGAAGAAACACTTTGAAAAACACTTCTCGATATCCATTTTTAATCGTTCGTATCTTAAAGAGTTTTTGTGATTTTGAAAAAAATAATCTCGGCTTTTTTGATCTTGCTTTTTTATCTATCTTCGGAACAGTTCCATTTTGGTCTAACGATAAAAAAAGGTTAACAAATCTAAGTTTATGATCTATCTCTTTTTCAACCTCTTGATAAAATACAAATAAGTGTGAGAGTGAATCAATACAGATTTTCACCGCTGTTGTAGCAAGCACCAATCCAACAATCAGGATGAAATAAACAGAAGTTGATAACACGACTGCACAGCCTCCAAGAAAAACAGCTAAAACCTGTTCAATAAGGGCTTTTTTTGTATTTCTCACTAAACACTTTCGCTTTACAGCGATAATAAACAAATTAACACTAAAATAGAAAAAGAAAATCGTCATACAATCAAACAAGTTAAAAGGAAACAGCTTGACTAATATAGGTGTAAATAGTGCAAACAATATCAGCCATTTGCATATCTGAATCAATAAACAATAGATCGCTCCACACCTTTTCATCTCAACAATGAGTGTCTTTTTTTGTAAAAGATAAAGCTGATCTGCTTCCATGAGAAGCGTCCTGATAGATCCAAACAGCGTGAAAATAGAAGGCATTAATAAAATAAGCTTGCTAAACCAAACACCAGTCGATAAGACAGAACCATTCAGCAAGCTGATATACTGGTATCCTCCGATTGCAATCACAGGTAAAATGAGATATAAAGCAATCGTCCAATCAATAACCAAACCTAATACCCGAAGCTGATATCGGCAGTCAGCCTTCAGCCTGGTTAAAAACAATCTCCTCCCATTCATAGAGATCTACCCTTTATAGCAAAATAAAAACAATCGAGCAACGAACCTTGTGAAATACCGGTTTTCTCACGGAGTTCTCCAAGTGTGCCTTCCATAAGTAAACAGCCATTTGAAAGAAGTAAAAAGCGATCACAGATTTTTTCTGCAGTGTCAAGCACATGTGTACAGAGCAAAATCCCCTTCCCTCTCCTTTGCTCTTCTTTCAGCATGTCCAAAAACAAGCGATTTGCGATTGGATCAAGTCCAATAAATGGCTCATCAATAATATACATATCAGGTTTCATTAAAAAGGCATGAATTAACATCAGTTTTTGCTGCATTCCCTTTGAAAAGGTTCCAGGATATTCGTGAATCACCTGTTCGAGTGAAAATTGTTCGATGAGCTGATTTGCTCTACTATAAAAAGCAGACTCCTCTTCTTGTAAAAATGTCCCTAAAGCTATGATGTGCTCCCATAGTGTCAATTCGTCGTAAAAACTCGGTTGTTCCGGTATATATGCATATTTTGATGTTCCATTCCAGTAAATATTTCCTTTTACATGTTTTGTTAAACCGAGAATCGTCTTAATTGTCGTGCTTTTTCCAGCTCCATTTGGACCGATTAATCCGACTAATTCACCTTCCCCAACAGAAAATTGAATATTTTCAATTGTTGGTTGTTCTTCATCATAACCTGCCTTTTCAATATGTACACAAAGTTTCATCAAATATCACCCCAGTTATGATGTACGTATTTATGCGAAAGAAGTTCGGTCTCATTCGTCAGCTTTTTTTGATTTTCATTATTTCATACATTTGGTTACGTCTTTTTTCTGGATATTTATCTAGTAGATCGTGTATAATATTTATTGATCGTTTTATAGAAATACTTGTTTGTCGTCCATGCTGTATTTTGAAGTCGTAAGTAAGTTGTGGTAGTCAAGTCCATTCGATCATATGATAGGGAGTGGTTGTTTGAAACCTTCAACAAACCGTATGCTTACCAGAATCAAATCAGTTTACATGTTCATTCAAGAAAAGGGACTCGTTACAACCCAAGAACTGGTTGATGAATTTGGCATTACACCAAGAACCATCCAGCGTGATCTGAATGTGTTAGCTTACAATGATTTAGTTCACAGCCCTTGCAGAGGCAAATGGGAAACTACAAGAAAGAAAGTAAAGATCTCTTCATAAAAATATTCAGAAAAATAGAACATTAATTGAACATATGCTATTAAGAACTTCGAAAACTGACTTTCACAAACGATTCTGTCTTTCAGACACTCATCCCTCTGAGTGTCTTTTATTTTTAGTTCTGATGTGATGATAATACATATCGATCTTAGCAAGTTGTCAAGTCCTGAACGGTATGATATCACACTTGCGGATGAAGATTTTCATTCTTCAGAATTTCTTCAAAATGATTAAACTTCAGATTTTTCATAACATACACGAATGCATAATAAATAAAAAGTCCCCTAGAAGTGAAAGCCAATACTCATGAAGCGATTGAACGATCTACTTAAAGAGGACTAAATCACTAATTAGCCTTTCTCTTGAAAAAGCGATTTAACCGCTGACCAAATATTTTCCCTAACAATTTCAAACGATAGGCGAGATATAGGTAAACACTACCGCCGATCACAGATGTCACCAATATGATGATAGCTGAACGAAGGCGTCCTCCCTCATATGAAATAAAGAAACTAAGAAGCCATTGAACACTCAAGACGACGGCACCCATGATGAAAGTCAGGATGACCATTAACAAAAACCTTTTAAATAGCATTCGATAAGAATATCCCGCGTGTCGCTTGATCATAATGAATCCATATAATAAAGACACTGAATAGCCGATAGCAGTCGCCAGAATTGAGCCGCTTCCCTGAAATAGCTTGATCAGGGGAATATTTAAAGAAAGTTTGAGGATGATCCCCAGCATCAAACTGACAACTGCAAACTTCTGCTTATTAATGCCCTGCAAGATCGCCGCATTCACTGTAAAAAGAGAAAATAACAGCGCGACCGGCGCATACCAGAATAAAATATCTTCTCCCAATTGTGGATGCAGACTCTCTGATCCATAGAAGAATGTGTATGCCGGACCTGAAAGAAACGACATTCCGAAAGAAGCTGGGAGGACAATAAAGAGAATGATCAGCATCGCTTGGTCAATCTGTCTCTTTAAACCATCAAAATTTTTACTCGTGAAATTTTCGGTAATCGCCGGAATCAAAGTTAACCCGAAAGCTGTCGCAAGAGATACCGGAATCATGACAAGCTTTGGTACGTAAAGTGTGACAATCGCCAATAAATCTTGGCTAATATCTCGATAACCTGCTCCAATCATGGCTTTATTAAATGTGTTTGTATCAATGTACTGATAGAGCGGAATGGCTAGTCCAACGAACACATAAGGTGCAGCATAGCTAAACAGTTCTTTAAACATTTCCTTATATGTAATATTTGCCGATGGAACTAGGTTAGGCTGCATCGAAAGTAATTGATCTTTTCTTTTTTGCCAATAGAAATAAAGGATAAACAAACCGGCAAAAGCGCCGATTAAAGCAGCGAAAGTTGCATAACCGATCGCTATAACAAGACCACCGTTAAAAACTTTGAGGGTTAAATATGTCGCAGTTAGGAGAAAGATAATTCTCGCAATCTGTTCAATAACTTGTGAAACAGCTGTCGGCTCCATCATTTGATGGCCTTGAAAAAACCCTCTCACTAGACTTAAAATCGGTACAACCAATAAAGCAAGACTAACCATGCGAATGACATAGACAACATGCTCGATTGTCACCCCATTGTTTTCTGTTGCACCGAGTGCCGCTTCCGCAAAGAACGGTGCAGACATATAAAGAAGTGAAAAAGCAATAATTCCTGTGACAAGCATGACTGACATTCCCGCACGCAGCATCTTTCTTGTCGTTTCATAATCCCCTATCGAATTATATTTTGAAACAAACTTTGACACGGCTGCTGGAAAGCCCATCGTTGCAATGCTTAAAAAAATTGTATATTGGTTATAACCGTACTGGAACAGGGCACCGCCTGTCGCACCAACCATAGCTCCGAATGGAATTAAGTAAATCATTCCGAGGACCCTTGAAATGTAGGTACCAAGCGTTAATATAAATGTGCCTCTTAACAGTTTGCTTGACATGTTCCTAATCACCATTTTTCTTCTGTAGATTCAACTTTTCTATTTTAACATACAGATGTCTTACCTAGGTAATAATAACATGGCTAAATTTTAACAGAATTTTCTTCAGAAGGTGTCATTCTTTCGTTATAATATAAAAATAAACATAGAATTTAGTTGCCTGTCTTTTTTTGCAGGCCTGAAACTCAGGAAAGTTGAGGATATATATGAAACATTATGATGTAATCGTCATCGGCGGAGGTCCAGCTGGTCTTATGGCTGCGATTGCAGCCGGTGAACGCAAAGCAAGCGTTTTGCTCATTGACAAAGGAAACAAACTCGGACGCAAACTTGCGATCTCAGGTGGCGGACGCTGCAATGTCACCAATCGGCTTCCGATTGATGAACTGGTTCGCCATATCCCTGGGAATGGCCGATTTTTATATAGCGCATTTTCTGAATTTAATAATGAAGACATTATTACATTTTTTGAACGTCTCGGTGTCAAACTTAAAGAAGAAGACCATGGAAGGATGTTTCCTGTTTCAGATAAAGCCCAAAATGTAGTAGATGCACTGTTGAAACGTCTTGAACAGCTGGATGTGGAAATTCGCACAAATGAAAAGGTGAAATCCGTTTTATATGACGAAGATCAGGTGTGCGGTATTGTGACAAACAATGAGGAAAAGCTCCATACTCACGCTGTTGTGGTGGCGGTTGGCGGAAAAAGTGTACCACACACCGGATCAACGGGGGATGGTTATCAATGGGCAGAGGAAGCTGGACATAGGATTACAGAACTCTTTCCAACAGAGGTTCCTATTACATCAGATGAACCTTTTATTAAACAAAAAACACTGCAAGGTCTATCTTTAAGAGATGTCGCCTTAAGTGTGTTAAATAAAAAAGGCAAACCGATCATCACACATCAGATGGACATGATTTTTACGCATTTTGGCTTATCAGGTCCTGCTGTATTACGATGCAGTCAATTTGTCGTAAAAGAATTAAAAAAACAAGACAAAGTAAAGCTAAAGCTTGATTTATTTCCTAACATGAATCATGAACAACTTTTCCAACAGATGCAAAAACAAATGAAAGATGCTCCGAAAAAATCCCTGAAAAATGTGCTTAAATCTTGGATGCAGGAAAGATATTTATTGTTTCTTTTCGAACGAAACCAAATCGATCCTTCGGAAACGTATTCCACTCTTTCAAAAGAACGATTCCGCTCGTTCGTTAATGACTGTAAAGAATTGACCATTAGTGTAAATGGCACGCTTTCACTTGAAAAGGCATTTATAACAGGCGGGGGTGTGTCGGTTAAAGAAATCGATCCGAAAAAAATGGCATCGAAAAAGAAACAAGGACTTTATTTTTGCGGAGAAATTCTTGATATTCACGGATATACAGGTGGGTACAATATCACATCTGCTCTTGTCACCGGACGTCTTGCCGGCTTAAATGCGGGAGAATTTTCACTTTTAGAAAGAAATAAAGAAATTCTTTAGAATGAGTGAGTGAATGTGGTGCAGAAGGGAAACCCTTTCAGCGGGCCTTTTAGGCCGAAGCCGGTAACAGAGGCTTTCAGTCGCAGAGCAAGGAGCTGTCTAAAAAGTCCTTTTTCAACATAAATCAAGGGGAATTGCGAGACTCCTGCGGAAACAGCGAACCAGGCGAGACCCAAGAGGAGCAAGGAACGAGCTCCGAGGAGGCTCGCGGATCGCCCGCAGAAAGCGAGCAAATTCCCCAATTTTTATTCATCCACACGTCTTTCAGGAAAGACGATCATCGGATAACTCAAATAACATTTTATTTACAAAAATATAAATAAAATGGTAATAATAGAGTGTGATAAAAATGTATGGGAGTGATATTGCTTGAGAAAACGATTTCCTTGTATTGCGATTTTACTAGTCTTTGTTTTAGGGATGTTGACTGTAGCCCCCTCTGAATCATCAGCGATTTCTAAAAATATGAATACCACACCAAAGTTATTTCTGGAAGATTATCTTGATGCTGTTAAACATCAAGATCTTGAGAAAATGATGAACAATATTGTCGATGAAAGACATTTAACAGTTGACGACTATTTGGAGATCATGAGTCATGACAAACTAAATAGCTATGAGGTTGTCAAGGCAAAAAAAGTAGATGAAGAGCACCATTATTTCGTTGTAAGAGGATCTTATGACAGTGGATTAGTTTGCGAAACTCCTGTCGAAGTGAAGAAATTAAATGCTGAATGGAAAGTAGTAGTCAACTCCAATACTTTAACAAGTGATGATAACAAGATCATCAAACAAGGAAATGATCAATATGTCAACAAGCACAAGCCAAATGTGAGCAAAGCTCTAAACCGGAAAAAAATGAAGCCTGCTGATGTGATCACATGGTGGAATTATTCGCGTAAATTTGGTGGAATTACTTTTTATTCTGATTCAACATTTAGTGTTCCACATCAAAAATATTTAATTTTAGCTATCGATCGTCAAGGGGCTACTGGTATTGCAAAAAGTATTGGTATCACTTACGCTGTCGTGCAAAAAGGTTTTTTTGGAGATAAGGTTTGGGGCAAAAAATATGTACGCGGCAGTATTGTCACGGGCAAAAGATTTAGAATAAATGGAAAGAGTAAAACATTTAAAGGGGCTCATTTGAGATTCACTCCAAACTTAAAAGGGGGGATATATCACACTATTGGTGCAGTAGATTGGTAGGTTAATCCGAAAAGAGCACAATTAAATGTGAAAAGGGCATCCAAAAGTCAAAAAACGACTTATTGGACAGCCCTGTCGTTTCAGATCAAGTTTATGTTCTGTACAAAATCAGTGCCGAAAAACAATAAAGCTGTTCACCTTGAGGGTCGCATGCGGCGGATACATCATATTTTATCTCAACCAGTTGGTCTTCAGACAGCTTTTTTAAAAATTCGTTTATCTCATGCTGTAAATCTTTTTCATGTTCTTCATCAAATACGGCAACTTTCAGCATACGCTCTCTCCTTTCTATATAAAAGGTATGCCAAGACCGTCAACATTATGATTTTATGCCATATTTGATGTTTCTTGTATAGGAACTTTGTTCTTATTTTGTTTTAGGCTTTGTATCACCGCTCCATTCAAGCATACCACCGATCATATTTACAACATCAAATCCTTTGTCTTGTAAATAAATACAAACATTTTCACTGCGTCTTCCGGAGCGGCAGACAAAAATATAGGACTGATCCTTTTGAAAAAGGTCGAGTTTTTCTGGAATATCTCCCATTTTGATATGGATCGCTTCCGGTATCATCCCTTCCACAACTTCTTCATCTTCTCTAACATCGATAATGTTCAGCGTTTCTCCTTTTGAAAGCTGTTCTTTCAATTGATCAGGTGTCATTTCTTTTACAGTCATGTTTCCATCTCCCATGCAATAGTTTAGTGAAGCTCATACTTGAAGCCAAAAATGAGTTACAACGACTAGGATAATTAAATAAACAACATACATACAGAAAAAAGAGACGAAATATAGAAAACTGGAATAAACGATATACCTATCTTTTCATTTGATTTTCCTTCAAGTTCTTCTTCAATATGTTCAAGTAGCTGATCTATTTCTTGAAGCTGTCTAAAAAGTCCTTTTTCAACATAAATCAGGGGGAATTGCGAGACTCCTGCGGAAGCAGCGAGCTAGGCGAGACCCCACAGGAGCAAGGAACGAGCTCCGAGGAGGCTCGCGGATCGCCCGCGGAAAGCGAGCAAATTCCCCATTTTTTATTCATCCACACGACTTTCCAGGACAGCCCCAAATCCCCCTAATGATATAAAGGATAGATCACATATTGCGGCGACACTACGCTAAAACATAAGCTTAATAAAAAGCAACTCACATATCAGCGTTTATTTAAAAAGGCGTCCTATCGTCAAAAAACCGACGATTGGACAGCCCTATTCTGTTAATTCGCGACAATATTCACCAGTTTACCTGGAACAGCAATCACTTTTCTGATTGTCTTTCCTTCCAATTGTTCTTTGACTTTATCATTGTTTTTCGCCAGTTCTTCAAGCTGTTCTTTACTTGAATCTGCCGGCACATTTAATTTCGCTTTCACTTTACCGTTTAATTGAACGACAATTTCAATTTCATCATCAACAAGTTTTTCTTCATCATAGACAGGCCATGCTTCATATGTGATCGTGTCCTCATGCCCGAGACGGTTCCACAGCTCTTCAGCTAAATGAGGGGCAATAGGAGAGAGCAATTTTACAAAGCCTTCCATGTATTCTTTTGGAAGTTCCGCAGCTTTATAAGCTTCATTAATAAACACCATCAGTTGGGAAATCGCTGTATTAAACCGCAAGCCTTCGAAATCATCTGTCACTTTCATGACTGTTTCATGGTAAACACGTTCAAGTGTTTTTCCTGCTCCTTTTACCATCTTCGCGTTTAATTGATCATTGTCATCAATAAACAAGCGCCAGACACGATCAAGGAAGCGGCGGGCTCCATCAAGTCCTGTCGTTGACCAGGCAATTGATGCATCAAGCGGTCCCATGAACATTTCATAAAGACGAAGTGTATCTGCTCCATGTGTTTCAACGATTTCATCTGGATTGACGACATTGCCTTTGGATTTACTCATTTTTTCATTGTTTTCCCCAAGAATCATACCTTGGTTAAAAAGCTGTTGAAACGGTTCTTTTGTTGGCACAACACCGATATCATACAGGAATTTATGCCAGAAGCGCGCATATAATAAATGAAGAACGGCATGTTCAGCACCACCGATATACATATCAACAGGAAGCCATTCCTTTAATTTTTCAGGTGATGCTAGCTCTTGCTGATTGTTCGGATCGATATAACGCAAGAAGTACCAGCAGCTACCAGCCCACTGTGGCATTGTGTTTGTTTCCCGGCGACCTTTTTTGCCTGTGTTAGGGTCTGTCACTTCCACCCATTCTTTTATATTGGCAAGTGGAGACTCTCCGGTACCGCTTGGTTTAATTTCAGTCGTTTTTGGCAGAACGAGTGGCAACTCTTGCTCAGGAACTGCAGTTGATGTACCGTCTTCCCAATGAATGATCGGAATTGGCTCACCCCAATAACGTTGACGACTGAAGAGCCAATCGCGAAGGCGATACGTTACTTTTTTCTCACCTTTTCCGTTCTCATCAAGCCACTGACACATTTTCTCAATCGCAGATGCTTGCTGAAGTCCATTTAAAAAATCGGAATGGATATGCTCGCCATCTCCTGTATACGCTTCTTTTTCAACATCTCCGCCTTTAACGACTTCTTGAATCGGCAAATTGAACGTTGTTGCAAATTCATAATCGCGTTCATCATGGGCTGGAACTGCCATCACCGCTCCAGTTCCATATGAAGCTAAAACATAATCGGCAATCCAAACCGGAATTTTTTCTTCAGTTACCGGATGGATCGCATAAGCTCCTGTGAATACACCTGTTTTTGTTTTCGCAAGATCCGTTCGTTCCAGATCACTTTTTGACTGAACCTCAGCAATATATGCATTGACTGCCTCTTTTTGTTCAACCGTCGTTATTTTTTGAACCAAATCATGTTCAGGGGCAAGAACAGTGTATGTTGCACCAAACAACGTATCAGGTCGTGTCGTAAAAACTGTAAATATTTCATCTTGACCATCAATTTTAAAGTGAACATGTGCACCTTCTGAACGCCCGATCCAATTTCGCTGCATTTCTTTAATACTTTCAGGCCAATCAAGTTCTTCAAGATCTTCGAGAAGCCGATCAGCATACACAGTAATTTTCAACATCCACTGTTTCATCGGACGTCTTTCTACAGGATGGCCACCACGTTCACTTTTTCCATCGATAACTTCTTCATTTGCAAGAACTGTACCAAGTGCAGGACACCAGTTCACAGGTACTTCATCCACATATGCAAGCCCTTTTTCATAAAGCTTTAAGAAAATCCACTGTGTCCATTTATAATAATCAGGATCTGTTGTATTTACTTCTCTGTCCCAGTCATATGAGAAACCGAGCGCTCTAATCTGGCGGCGGAAATTATCGATATTCTGTTTCGTAAACACAGCAGGATCATTCCCCGTATCAAGCGCGTATTGTTCAGCTGGAAGACCGAATGCATCCCAACCCATCGGGTGTAAAACATCATATCCTTGCATCCGTCTCATCCGTGAAAGGATGTCCGTCGCTGTATAGCCTTCAGGATGACCGACATGCAGACCTGCTCCTGATGGATATGGAAACATGTCTAATGCATAAAACTTCGGTTTAGATGGATCTTCAAGCACTGCAAATGTTTTGTGATTTAGCCAATAGTCTTGCCACTTTTTTTCAATTTTTTGATGATCAAAGCTCAATTGTAAAAACCTCCTTTAAAATGCGTACGGCTTTTTGTGTTCAAGTTTTGACAAGACTGGCACCTCTGTATTCAGATTATTCTAAAAACAAAAAAATTCTCTCATCCCTGGAAAGGGACGAGAGAATTTTTTCCCGCGGTACCACCCTTGTTAGTGTGTCATTTACACACTCACTTGATATCATTAACGCAGATATGCGGCAGTGGCTCTTCACCGCTGCAACTCAGAGGCGAGTTCAGAAGCTCATTTGATTGACTTTCACCAGCCGTCAACTCTCTTTGACAAAATAGGCTTCTTACTACTCCTCTTCACTGTTCTTGCCGTAACTGTAATCTTATTTGTATTTTATAGAATTCTGTTCATAAGTGCAAGCAGGTTTGTATACAATGGGAATATGCTGAATAAGGGTAAGTGTGAGAGGATCTTAGTCGTGTGGAGAATCATTTTGCCGTCCGGAGTTCTGTCCATTTCCCTGCTGTTCCCTGACAAAATCAAAGCTTCTTAAAACAGCTTCACCGCCATAGCCAGCAATGATGGATAAAATCACAAGCTGAATTCCGGAGTCAGGTTCTGCAGATAATACGAGTAAAATTGAAGCTACCATACCGACAAGAATATCTTCAAAAAACCCCAAGTAAATAAATCGTTTCGTTGTTCTCGGTTTCTCGAGGCGGCCTCTTTTTTTAATATGCCCGAGAACCCCCATAATTCCTCCAATCAAACAAGCAACCAAAACTTGATGCAGCATCTTCATCACCTTCCTAAAGCCCTTAGATTAGTCAAGCGACTTCAGGCCATCGAGCAGCCCCCCTAGAACCCTTTGCGATGATATTCGATACTACCTAACCAACAGAAAATGTGTTCTGTCTTTGATGAAAAAAAAGCTTGTTTCTTCCATTATATGAAAACAATTGGATATTAATCTTGATGCATTCGATTCATTTTCACATGATGACAATTACCTATTTTTTCAATATCAAGTCCTGATGAACAGACGTTTCCTTTTCTCTTCGATCATATAAAAACACTGTTCCAATACTGAACACCAATAAAACAAGAAGTACCGCCAGTAACATCTGCATACCATAGATATCAACAAGAATTCCGCCCAAAAGCGGCCCGACCATTCTGCCACCGGTTGCCATACTATTGACAAATCCTTGATAAAATCCTTCTTTTCCCTGGGGAGAAAGCTGATTTGCAATTGTTGGAACAGCAGGCCAAACAAGCATTTCACCAATTGTTAATATGATCATAGCCGCAAGAAATGCCGTAAAGTCCTCGGCTACAAACAAAATTCCGTATGCAAGCATAAAAATAACAAAGCCTAATAACATCTGTTTTTTCAACGACTTAGCAAACCGCTTCACAAACATGCCGATGAATGGCTGCCCTAGTACGATGAGTGCACCATTTACAGTCCATAACAAACTGTACTGCTTAAGGGGCATGCCCAATTCCTGTGTATGTGAGGCAATTGTTGAAGACCATTGTGAATAAGCAACCCAAGCCAGCAAGTACCCTGTACAGATAAAAACGAGCGCCGTAAATCGCGACTTTCCATTGATTGAATCGGCATGATCTAAAACAGATGACTGAACAGCTTGATCAGATTGAATCTTCTTAAATCCCAAACATGCAATCATAAAAAAACAGCGTAGAGCATTGCATTCGCAAAGAAAACAAAAGTGAAGGAAAAAGATGCCACAAATCCCCCAAGTGCCGAACCAACAGCAACTCCGGCATTTTGCGCGACATACACAGCATTAAATGCTTTTCTTCCACCCTCTGGCCATGCTGAGCCAGCCATCGCATAACATGCCGGAAAAACAACACCAGAACCAAAACCAGCAATTGTTAATAATACAATATATGCGAACCAATCATGAAAAAACACAAGACCTGAAAGGCTTGAAAACGTAATGATAATCCCAAGAATAATCGATTTAAAGCCCCCGATTTTATCAAACAAAAAACCGCCGCACAAATTTCCAATCACATTTGCTCCTGAATTCAGCATCAAGACAAACCCGGCAGCAGTCAATGACTTACCTAAATGCTGATGAATATAAATGGTGTTTAGCGGCCATAAAAAAGAGGCCCCCGTGACGTTAATAAACATACCGATGACCAAAAGCCATAATGTACGTGGCATTGTGTTACCTTCTTTCTAAATAGAACTTCTTTTAAATTCTATTCGCTTCGGCCGCTTTTTTCAACAAACAAGTTTTTGATTTTGGGTATAAAAAAATCCCTTTTCTAAAGGGGAAAAGCCGGACTTACCGGCTTTAAAAATCTACAACTCTTTTCTTAATGCCGTCAATACATTTGTTTTTGTCGCCTTAACAGCCGGGTTTAAACCAGAAAGAATGGCCACTCCTGCACTGATCGCTGTTGCAATTAGCACCAGGCTGAGCGGAATATATGAGAAAGTAATATGAAACTCCTCGCCTCCCCCATGGGAAACAGATGAGAAAATAACGGGTAGAAACGCGTTCATTAAAAAGCTGACAACATATGAAATCATAATTCCGAACACAGACCCGATGACACCGATATATGCACTTTCCAACAAAAACATTTTGCGAATAATGTTCGGACTGGCACCAATCGCTTTCATAATTCCGATCTCCTGTGTTCTTTCTGTGACAGCCATTGTCATCGTATTAAAGATACCGATCGCAGAGATCAATACCGCTATCACGCCAACAAAAATCAGACCAATTTTAAATGCGGTAAAAAACATATTGATACTCTCAAGCCTTTTCGTAATGGAATCAACATAGAAACCCTTATCTTCTAAAGCATTTGTAATTTCACCAACATGTTCAGCACTGTCAGCATATACAAACATTTTATTTACAATCTGGGATTTTTCCGGTTTTAAATAGTCAATAGCATTTTTATTTAAATAAACTATGGTATCCGTTTTCCAAGCATATGAAGACTGTTTTTTCACCCCGACAACCTTAAATTGATGTTTCTTTTTCTTAGTGTTTTTCTCTCCTATTTTCGTAACTGTTATCTCAATTGTTTTCCCTAAGATATCCCCTTGATATCCTGCTGGGTTTTTCACACTTTTTTCTTTTCTACGTTTCTGTTTTTTATATTTCTCTGTTTCGTTTTTCGTCCAAAGTAGTTTACCGAAATCATAGCCGACTACAATTTCATTGGGTGATTTCGCCATTCGGCCTCGGTCTAGTTTAAAGTTCGTTTTTTGTTCAGCAGCCATGTCTGTGAACGTGAGATAGTTGATTTTAGTATTGGTTCGACCAGCAAATGTAGCCTCGATCTGCTCCATTAAGTCTACCTCATCAATAATAGCTGCCACATGTTCACGATTCTCAAACTCTTGCAAATCTTTTTTTTGAACTGGTTTACCAACCTTTCCTTCTTTGCCGGCTACTTTGATTTCTGTCACGATCTGCTTTTTCATGATTTGTTCAGTCATCGATTTTTGCAGTCCAAATCCCACAGAAGCAAGTACAATTAAAAACGAACAGGCAACTGTTGTCGCAAGAATGGTCATAAACACCCGCAGGCGGTTTTTCTTCATATTTCTTCTAATTAATGTAAGTTGATCTTTAAACTTCAACAATAACGTCCCCTTTTCGGATAGTTGAATTTCCTGCTGGGAATCATAATTCCTAGTTTTAAAAACCGGCATGATGCCGGTTTTTAATCTATAATTCTCTTCTTAGGGCTGTTAGTACGTTCGTTTTCGTTGCTTTAACTGCTGGATTCAAGCCTGAAAGTATCGCAACACCCGCACTAATTGCGGTCGCTATCAGGACAAGACTAAGCGGAATGTGTGAGAAAGTGATATTAAACACCTCGCCGTTTCCTCCCTCAGAAACCGATGATAAAATAACGGGTACAAGCTTATTTACCAAAAAGCTGACACCATATGAAATGATAATTCCAAAAACAGACCCGATGACACCAATATAGGTACTTTCCAGTAAAAACATTTTGCGAATGATATTCGGACTGGCACCGATTGCTTTCATGATACCAATTTCCTGTGTTCTTTCTGTGACTGCCATTGTCATCGTATTAAAGATTCCAATCGCAGAAATCAACACCGCTATCACCCCGACAAAAATCAGACCGATTTTAAAAGCGGTGAAAAACATATTGATACCCTCGAGCTTTTTGGTGATCGAATCAACATGGAAGCCTTTATCTTCTAAGGCATCTGTGATATCACCGACATGATCAGCGCTATCAGCATAAACCACTAATTTTTTGTCTGCAATACTGCTATCTTTAGCTGGCTTTAAAAAACCAAGAATATCTTTTTCCATTTCATCGCTAACAAAAACGTTGGAGTCAGTTGCCCACTCATATGAAGGTTTTTTCGCCACACCGACAACTTTTAGGTCATATGTTTTGAGTTTATCTTTTTGTCCTTTTTTTTCTGCTGTTTTTGTGACCGTTAATTCAATTGTCTTCCCAAGCACGTTGCCTTGATACCCTTTAGGTTCTTTAATTTTCTCTCCATTTGTTTCATCTGTACTCATTATTTTTTCAAAATTTTTAGCTTCTTGTTTCGTCCAAAGCTGTTTTCCAAAATGATAGCCGACAACAATTTCATTTGGGGATTTCGCAACTCTACCTCGGTCTAGTTCTAAGTTGGCTTTTTGTTCTCCAGCCATATCGGTAATCGTTAATTTTAATTGATCATTAGTCCGATTTCCGTACTTTGCTTTCATTGGTCCTGGTGGATACAGTTCTGTACGCTCAAAAATAGCTGTAACATGTTCATGGTTTTCAAACTCTTTTAAGTCTTTCTTTTGAACTTGCTGTTTTCCTTCTTTTCCAAAGACCTGAATTTCTGTGACAATCTGCTGTTTCATGAGTTCCTCAGTTAGCGATTTTTGTAGTCCAAACCCGACAGACGCAAGCACAATTAAAAACGCACAGGCAACAGTTGTCGCAAGGATGGTCATAAACACCCGCAGACGGTTTTTTTTCATATTTCTACGAATAAATTTAAGTTGATCTTTAAACTTCAAGGGTTTCATCCCCTTTCTTCAGGACGCCATCGGCTAAATGAAATTTCTTACTGGCGATTGATGCTACCTCATCATCATGAGTGATAATAATAAAAGTAATTCCTCTTTCTCTGTTCAGCTGCTTTATAAACTGAAGGATTTCCTGTTCTGTTTCAGAGTCCAAACTTCCCGTCGGCTCATCTGCTAAAATAATCGACGGGTTTAAAATAAGTGCCCGTGCGATACTGACGCGTTGCTGCTGTCCACCGGAAAGCTCGTTCGGATAATGGTCAGCATGATGTTCAAGACCGACCCGTTGTAACATTTCATTGACCTTTTGTTTTCTTTCTGCTGGACGAATGCCTTTTAAGGTAAGCGGTAGTTCAATATTTTCAAACGTTGTTAAGCTTGGGATGAGTTGAAAGCTTTGAAAGATAAAGCCGAAATTTTCAAGCCGGAACATTGCCCATTCTTTCTCACTGAATGCTGTCACATCAGTTCCATCGATTACAATCCTTCCTTTTGTCGGAGCTATATAGCCAGATATTAAGTTTAATAGTGTTGATTTACCTGAACCGCTTCGCCCAACAACACAGGCGATCTCACCTTTTTCGACAGTCAGTGAAACATCTTTTAAGACTTTAATTTCATTTTCTCGTCCTTTTTTTCCAATTGTGAAAGAATGATGGATATGCTGAATATGAATCATAATTTCTCTCCTTTATCAATACTTTGTTTTTTTATAAATTAAAAAGTAGCTAACCAAAAAACCAACAACTGCACCTATGATCATTCCAACTCCATATCCGATAAGAGAATCATCGGCATCATAACCCATATATCCAAATCCAAGAATCCCAAAAATAATCACCAAAATTTGAACTGGACGGTCAAGCTGTTTCCATAAGAAAAAGCTTCCTGTTCGTTCGCTAGGATGTTTGATAAAACAACAGTAACCGATTAGATAAAACAAAATGCTCATAGTAGCTGGGATTAACAGGATATACATTGACTCACTAAGCCAAGCACCTGCATTTATATAAATGATCGGAATGCAAAACTGCAACAATGTGTTATCTATTAAAGAGAGGTGATGCCAAAAACTATCCCTCTCAAAGAGAATTCTTAAATTTAAAAAAGGTAGAACAATCAATAAAAAAGGCATAATTGTGACACTAAACGCTGTTAACAACTGGGCAAAAATATGGCCTGTCATGGCTCCTGCAGCCATGACTAAAGCATAAGCCATAAAGCTAACCACCAGAGAACCAATCATATAATGCTGAAAAAAAAGCACACTTTCAGGTTTGAGAATGATGAGCAATACCTCTGATAGCAAATAGCTCAGCAACTGGGAGGTTATTAGCACCATTCCACCTAGCAAAAATTTTGTATTAAATACTTGACTTCTTGTATAGGGGAGACTTAACGTAAAATCCAGCCAGCCTCTGCTTCGCTCCACTCCTAACTGAAAGATCGCCAATATAATAGCGATCCCGATTCGCCAGGTGGATAAAATTGAGCCTGTTGGTGTGTAATCAATCACAAAACGAGCTCTATCAGAGAAGTTATGAAGTATATTTTGATAGTCATTATATTGATCTATAATCGAAGCAGGAGTGATGAGAAACAGTACACAAAAAATCGTCATGAATAGAGATTGATGGTGTTTCCACTCTTTATAAAGTAATCCGCGGTCTATCATCTGTGTTTCCCTCCAAACTTTACGATGAATACCTCCCTTTTGTCAGAGAAAGTGATCAATACTTTATTTTTTTATAAATTGAAAAGTAACTAATCAAAAAACCAACGACTGCACCTATGATCATTCCGACTACATATCCGGTAAGAGAATCGCCGGATTCATAACCGAAGGACCCAAAACCAAGAATCCCAAAAATGATGACCGCAATTTGAACAGGACGATCGAGTTGTTTGAATAAGAAAAAACTTCCGTTACGTTCATTTTGATGTTTCAGAAAACTAAAGTAACCAAACAAATAAAACAAAATACTCAGAACAGCTGGGATTAACAAAATAAATGGTGATTCAGACACCCAATGCCCTTCTATATAAACGATTGGAATGAGATACTTTAATGAACTATCAAATATAGGAAATGATTGTTCAAAAGCAGGCCTTTCCATCCAAACTGACAGATTTAATACAGGTAGACCAATAATTAAAAACGGCATGATTGCAACACTAAACGCAGTTAATAACTGAGCAATGATATGACCTGTCATGGCTCCTGCAGCCATGACTAAAGCATAAGCCATAAAACTAATCACCATTGAGCCAATCATATAATGATGGAAAAAAAGCACACTTTCAGGTTTAAGAATCACGATCAATAACTCTGATAACAAATACCCAAGTAGCTGAGATACAATTAACACGATGACACCTAGTAAAAATTTTGTATTAAATACTTGGCTTCTTGAATAGGGCAAGCTTAAAGTAAAGTCGAGCAAGCCTTTGCTTCGCTCCACTCCTATCTGAACCACAGTTAATAGAATGCATAGCCCTATTTGCCAAGTTATTGCATATTGAGACGGGGCATAATCAATAATAAAACGTCCCTCATGAGGGTAGTGATTCAAGTCATTTAAGTAGACTCGGTAATCATTTAAAATTGAAAAAGGATGAATGAATAACAAAAAACAAAAAATGATCAGATACAAAATTTGATGCTGTTTCCATTCCTTATAAAGTAATCCCCGGTCTACCATCTGCGTTTTCCTCCAAACTTTGCAATGAATACCTCCTCAAGACTGACAGGGAGTTCATTCCACACTTTCGGAGACAAACTTTTAAGAAATTGTTTTCTGACTTCATCTTCTTTCGGAAGAAGTACTGTATAAAACACCCCTGTTTGATCTAAAACAGGAATTTCTTTTTCCCTGATTTTTAAGTTGATATCTTCCTCAAAAGCCATTTGAATTTTAATAAATTCACTTTTTAGTTCATCAAGGTCCATGACATTTGACAATGTATTGTCTTCAAGAAACCCGATTCTGTTACACATTCTCTCAATATCTTCGAGTCTGTGGGACGTAATTAGGATTGTGGTACGGTTTTCAGCCACTTCATCAACCATCAATTGAAGAACATCATGCCTTGTGACCGCATCAATTCCATCTGTCGGTTCGTCAAGCAAAATGACGGCTGGTCTAATAGCGAAAGCAAGAATGATGGAAAATTGTTTTTTTAATCCTGTTGATAGTTCACGATATTTTTTTGTTTCAGGTATTCCGTATCTATTCATCAATTCATTGGCATAAGTGACATCAAAGTCCGGATAAATGTTGCGAAGCAAGGAAACGAGCTGTTTGTAATGGTATTTGTCAAAATAAGGATTTTGAACAGGCATATACACGATATTGCGTTTCACTAGCGGATGATCCTTAACTTTGACACCATCAAATAAAATCTCTCCGAAATCAGGAAGCAAAATTTGCTGGATAAGGCGCAAAAGTGTTGTTTTCCCTGAACCGTTTCGCCCAAGCAAGCCGAAAATTTCTCCTTCTTCAAGCTTTAAACAGATATTTTTCAGTACCTCTTGTCCATTAATCGTTTTTGAAACATGCTGTAATTCGATCATATATGTTCGCCCCCCTTTACTTCTTTGCTGATTTCCGTTATCCACTCTTGTAGTTTTTTTATGTCAATTCCTGCATAGTGCGCATCGATGATCAATTGTTTTAGTTGCTCTTTAATCATCGTGATCTTCCCTTCATCAAGCGTAATTTTTGCATTTTCTGAAATATATGTGCCTCTTCCCCGCAAAGTTTCAATAATTCCTTCGCGTTCAAGTTCTTTATAGGCTTTACTAACTGTATTTGGATTTGCAATTATAACCGTTGCAAGCTCTCTAACAGAAGGAAGCTTATCTCCGGGTTTCATTATCCCTTTTAAACAAAGCTCTTTCATTTGCTGAATGATCTGTTCATAGATCGGAGTAGAGCTTCTTGGATCAATTTGAATCATCTATCTCCCTTCTTTCTTACCATTTCCGATTTTGTTTAGCATAGGATAACGACGATATCTGTAATTAAGGCTTAATTTGCGTGTGAATATATTGAATGGAATCACTTGGAAGGAGCTTTTGTTCAACCTTTTGCTTCACAACAGAACTAACTGCTGTAAACATAAAAAGAAATGTACAAGCAATTGCCCCAGAAATTACTAAAGTGAAGTATTTTCTTGTGTTTATTCGTTTTTTTCGTTTCATTTTAAACTCTCCTTTAAAAAGAGATCCTTTTTATAATGTATTAAGTGTATTACTTTTTGTAGTACACCTAATACATTAATGATTGATAAGCAAATTGTCAACACTTTTTTGATTTACTGAACATCCGGCGGTGGAACAAAGCCAAATATAAATAAAAGACCCCTTATTAAAGAGGCCTTTCAAATGATCTTTGCAAAATCATATTGTTTTGAAGGGTTTGCAGCTGAAGCCGTTTACGGTAAATTTCTTCTCGTTGCTGCTCATTAGCAAACAATGAGAGCTTATTCAAATCATTGACCGCATTTTCAAGCCTAAGCTGCGCATCACTGTACTCTGTCTCATTATAATGTTCCTGCTTACTTGCAGTTTCAAACTGAGATAAAGCGAATTCGTATACATCTTCGCTTCTTTGGATGTGCTCACCAACAGATTGTCTTGTCGCCAAGAAAACCCCTCCTTAATGGAATCATTCCATCACTTTTAGTTTGACCAGACCATCCTTAGATCAGTAAAGAAAATAATGGTCCAATCCAACTTCGATTTGTTCAAATCGTTTATTTTTGCTACAATTTTATAATGCCATCTATTAGAGGAGGTTCTTTTGTGGTGCATCAATATCATTCTTTTCCATATTCAAACAGTGACAAACGTTATCATACATGGAATTACCATTTAAAAAAACATTTTGGTCATAAAGTTTTTAAAGTGGCCCTAGACGGTGGGTTTGACTGTCCAAATCGCGATGGGACGGTGGCTCATGGGGGATGTACATTTTGCAGTGCTGCCGGAAGCGGCGATTTTGCCGGAAACCGTGTCGATGATCTTGTAACTCAATTTCATGATATACGCGATCGGATGCATGAGAAGTGGAAGGATGGAAAATATATGGCCTATTTCCAAGCTTTCACAAATACACATGCCCCTGTCAGCGTTCTTCGCGAAAAGTATGAAACCGTTTTGAGTCTTGACGGTGTTGTTGGACTTTCAATTGCAACACGTCCTGACTGTCTTCCTGATGATGTTGTCGAATATCTGGCTGAACTGAATAAACGGACATACCTTTGGGTTGAACTCGGTCTGCAGACCGTCCACGAACAGACGGCTTCTTTGATCAATCGCGCCCATGATTATGAGTGCTATGTTGAAGGTGTCAATAAACTAAGAAAACATGGAATCCGTGTTTGTTCTCATATCATTAACGGCCTTCCTCTAGAAGACCGGGAGATGATGATGGAAACAGCAAGAGCTGTCGCCCATTTAGATGTACAAGGGATCAAAATCCATTTACTCCACCTTTTAAAAGGAACACCGATGGTCAAGCAATATGAAAAAGGAAAGCTTACATTCCTATCTCAAGATGAGTATGTCCAACTTGTCTGTGATCAACTAGAAATTTTGCCACCGGAAATGATCATACACAGAATTACGGGAGATGGTCCAATCGAATTAATGGTCGGACCAATGTGGAGCGTTAATAAATGGGAAGTACTAAATGCGATAAACGATGAACTACAAACGCGAGATAGTTACCAAGGGAAATATTTCAAAACGATGAAAGAAGCAACTCATCATGAAGCTTAAAAAAATCCTGCCTTACGCAAAAGATCTCTTAAAATTAGCTGCGGGTCAAGGAGATATTGTCATTGACGCAACAATGGGGAATGGGCATGACACTTATTTTTTGGCAGAGCTCGTTGGTGAAAGCGGGCATGTTTATGCCTTTGATATTCAACAATCTGCTCTCTCCCATACTGCGGAAAGACTTGGAGATGAATATCTAAAACGGGTGACTCTGTTTCAAAAAAGTCATGATCAACTCATCTCCACTCTTCCAACACATATTTCCGGAAAGGTAGCAGCAGCCGTTTTTAACTTAGGATATTTGCCGGGTGGTGATAAATCGTTAACAACGAAAAGTCCATCAACGATCTCAAGCATTAAACAGTTATTAACCATTTTGCGACCTGAAGGTTTGATCGTTTTGGTCGTTTATCATGGTCATCCTGAAGGCAAACGGGAAAAAGACGACCTTCTAGAATTTTGCTGTTCACTTGATCAAGATACAGCTCGGGTCCTCTCTTATCAATATGTAAATCAGCGCAATGATCCTCCATTTATCATTGCCATAGAAAAAAAAGGGGGGCTGTCCAGAACGTAGTGTGCATGAATGAAATCGGGGAATTCGCTCGCTTTCCCCAAGCGATTCGCGAGCCTCCTCGGGAGCTCTTTCCTTGCTCCTCTTGGGTCTCGCTATTCCCTCTGATTCATGTTGATAAAGGACTTTTTAGACAGCCCCTTTACCTAGGAACTTTTATTCCAAGGCATTTTTTGCAACTTACGATACGCTCTACCATTAATATAGAAAAAGAAAGACGTTTTCCCGCTTGCTTTAATCAACTTTTTAGCCAGACGCCCCATTTCTTTTTGGCTCGCTACCTTATCATCGGATAAATAGACACCTAATAGACCTCTGTTAATTAAACGATGGAAATTTTCATGTGGAATTCCCCGTAAATGTTCATCCGCCATTTCGATAAAATATTTAAGTCTTTCCATCATCTCTGTATGGGATGAATAGTATGTACAAAAGTTTAAATCCCCGCCGAGCAAATCTTCTTCTTGATCAATCAAATAATCAAGCAGAATATGCAATCCTTGTACGTACGGAAAATAGCTATCACGAATTTTTTTTGCCATACCTTCCGTAAAATCAGAACGAACGGAATAGGATACTAAACAAAAAATGCCGAGTGTCGAACCTGCACACGCTGAAAACTCATACCATTCCATCTTTGGTAAAGCGGATTTATAGTTGTTAAACCAAGCTTCAAGCCGTGGGACACGTTCATGTTCAATGACATGTTTATGAACTTGAAGATCACAATAATAACTGCAAAGTTCGTGCAAATAATCCTTCATGACATGATAGTTTTCGGTCTTAGCTAAGACGGCTTGGCATGTTTTGACTAATTCATGCAAATAACCCTGATCATTTTGATCTTCCCTGAATTGATAGTAGTTTTTTAATTCCGCCCCGACAGTCAAAGCATCTTTCATTGACTGATGAAGCATTGAGAAATCTTCCGGGTCAAGGGATGTACTCCGATCACATAAATTATCAAGATAGTCGCTAATCGTTTGATAGGCGATAATAAAGCGAATCGATTGCTCAATTTGCTGACCTGAAAGGAGTGCCATAATGCCGCCTCCTTCACAATGAAAAGCTTTATTTTTTAAGCTCGCCAGTGCCTGTGATTTCAGTTCAGGATTTTCAATGCTTTCCGCCTTGGTTCGCCATTTATCTAATTCTTGATGAACAAGCGGAAAAACATCTTTATATACTCTTGCCATTAATCCAAAAGGATGTTCCGGTACTGACAAAGATTGCACCTCCATTATATGATATGGTGTTCTGTGAATGCTTTTGCCGTTTTAAATACATCTTCCCGTTCAGGTTCATTAAAAATTTCATGATATAAACCTTCCCATTCCCTGTATGTCTTATGGTGTGAAGGAAGTTGGTCAAACCACTTGATGACCATTTTCTTATCAACAAGAAAATCAGTTCCCGCCTGCATCACAAGCAATGGTGTTTTGAGGAAAGCATCGGTTGGCTCCTTCGCATTTTTCATCGTTTTTAATACTTCTTGATACCATCTAACAGAAACTTTTGTGAAATATAATGGATCATTGCTATCCTTTTCAATGATTTCTTTATTTCTCGTTGCTTTATCAGGAGTTATCCCTGATTCAAATCTAAGGGTCGGAGCAACAACATTAAGACCTTTTGCGATCACATCCATTAATTTATTCGGCTTTAATTGCAGCCCAAGACACGGTGATGATAAAATGAGACCGGTAATACCTTCTCGGTGTTGCTTGAACCATTCAATGACAACAAGCCCACCCATACTGTGTCCAAGAATGAACACAGGCAACTGAAAAGCTTTTGCCTTGTCAACCCATTTGTCTACTTCATCAAGATATTCTTGAAATGTACGGATATGTCCTCTACGCCTTGTTGATGTACCATGGCCCGGCAAATCACCCATGATCACATGGTACCCGGATGAACACCACATTTCTGATAACCATTTGTACCGTCTATGATGTTCACAGGCACCATGGACAACGACGATGACAGCCACTGGTCGTTCTGCTTCCATGAACAGCATAATGATGACCACCTCACACACTTTTTTTAATCACGCAAATTGAAAGGATGAAGCTCATGATCTACCCTTATCAAGGTACTTTACCTGTTATACATGAAACCGCCTTTATTGCCGATAATGCGACAATTACCGGTGATGTCGAAATTGGAGAACTAGCAAGCGTTTGGTTCTCTGTTGTGATCCGCGGTGATGTTGCACCAGTTAGGATTGGAATGGGCGTTAATATTCAAGATCTTTCTTGTTTGCACCAAAGTCCAGACCTGCCGCTTCTCATTGAGGATGGTGTAACGGTTGGACATCAAGTGACATTACATAGTGCTGTGATTCGCCGGAATGCACTGATCGGTATGGGATCAATTATTTTGGATGGGGCCGAAATCGGTGAAGGCGCCTTTATTGGAGCTGGCAGTCTTGTTCCACCTGGTAAAAAGATCCCGCCCTTTCATCTCGCTTTTGGCAGACCAGCAAAAGTCATTCGTCCATTGACAGACCATGACAAACAAGAAATGGAAAGAATTCACAAAGAGTATATTGAAAAAGCACTGCATTACAAGTCCCTGCAAAAGAAGGATGAGCCATGTTAATTTTACCATTTTTTCCGTTGTAAATTAAACAAAAACAATTCCAAGGGGCTGTCCTGAAAGTCGTGTGGATGAATAAAAATTGGGAATTTTGCTCGCTTTCCGTGGGCGATCCGCGAGCCTCCTCGGAGCTCGTTCCTTGCTCCTCTTAGGTCTCGCCTGGCTCGCTGTTTCCGCAGGAGTCTCACAATTCCCTCCTGATTTATGTTGAAAAAGGACTTTTTAGACAGCTCCTTTTAAAAATTTCCGAAATCTTTACAAATACTTATTACTTATTAAACATTTATTGATCACAATGAAAGTGAAGCGATTCATCTAAGGAGGGTGATCTATTGAATAAGCTGATGAATGGCCTATATCACTTTGAATGTCAGATCCTATTTATTCTCAACGGCCGTTTTCATCAAAAATCTTTAAATCGCTACTTTCGCACATTGACCCATTTAGGAGGCGCTTTATGCACAGTTTTAACATCACTAGCACTGATTGTTTTTGGCTCGGGAAACCTGCGAATGGCGGGTGCTGCATGTGCCATCGCTCTTTTTATCAGTCATCTTCAAGTCATGCTGATGAAAAAACTTTGTCCTAGAAAAAGACCTTATATGACATTGAAACAAACACATGTCCTGCCAAACCCACTAACAGATCATTCTTTTCCATCAGGACATACAACAGCTATATTTTCCATGATCACACCACTTATCATATTCTATCCGAGCAGCACGTTTTTATTAATCCCGATTGGAGTAAGTGTTGGTCTTTCAAGGGTTTATCTCGGACTCCATTATCCTTCAGATGTCCTTTCAGGACTAGCACTCGGCGTGTTGTCCGGAGTTTTGACGTATATGATCATATGTTTTTGAATCACAAGGGGTGTTCTTGCTCGCTCTCCGCAGGCGCTCCGCGATCCTCCTCAGAGCTTGTTCCTTGCTCCTGCGGAGTCTCGCTGTTCCACCTGATTCATGTTGATAAAGGACTTTTAGACAGCTCCTTTTCCAAATCATTTAAGAAAAAAGGTTTTCGACTGATGAATCGAAAACCTTTTTGTATTGTTAAACAATAATAACCTCTTTTGGTTGATGATTTAATTCTTCAGGTACATACCGTTTCTCAACGAAAATACTGTGCCAGATCATAAAGATAAGGACTGTCCAGATTTTACGGCTGTTATCCGCTTTGTTCGCACAGTGATCTTCAAGGAGCTGCAATACATATTCTTTATGAATATATGCATCTGTGTCACTCTCTTTAATAATATTTACTGCCCAATCATGCATCTCGTTTTTCAGCCAGTGACGGATTGGTACAGGGAAACCTAGTTTTTTACGATTTAACACATGGTCAGGAACAATGCCTTCAGCCGCTTTTCTAAGTAAATACTTTGTTGTGCCATTTTTTGTTTTTAGCTCTTCCGGAATTTTTGAAGCTACATCAAACACAACTTTGTCCAAAAATGGCACGCGAAGCTCTAATGAATTGGCCATTGTCATTTTGTCAGCCTTCAGTAAAATATCGCCGCGAAGCCATGTGTGAATATCAACATACTGCATTTTATTAATGTCAGTATATGACTGGCTTTCTTCAAAATATGGTTTTGTTACGTCACAGTAAGAGATATTACCATTATACTGGCTGAGCAACTTTTCTTTTACATCTTCTTCAAAGATCTTTGCATTTCCAATATATCGTTTTTCAAGAGGTGTACATCCCCTCATTAAAAAGCTTTTTCCTTTCATTCCTTCAGGCATCACTGAAGCAACATAGAGAAGCATCTTTTTCAAAGGAGATGGAATCCGTTCAAACGGTTTTAATGACAATGGTTCACGATAAATATTGTATCCGCCGAATAGTTCATCTGCTCCCTCTCCGGACAACACAACTGTCACTTGCTTTTTTGCTTCCTTGGCGACAAAATACAACGGAATCGCTGCTGGATCTGCAAGAGGATCGTCTAAATGCCAAACGATCTTTGGAAGTTCATTCATATACTCTTCAGGAGAAATGATAGCACTGAAGTTTTCCACACCGACTCTTTCGGCAGTTTCCTTCGCTATATCAACTTCACTGAAGCCTTCATGCTCAAAACCGACAGAGAACGTTTTTAAATTAGGATGAAACTGTTTCGCAACAGAAACGATAAAAGAAGAATCGATACCGCCGGAAAGGAATGAACCGACAGGCACATCACTTCTCATATGGATTTTTACAGAGTCAAAAATAGCATCTCTAACTTCTTGAACAAGTTTTTCTTCTTCTGTCATCACAGGTTTAAATTGAACTTTCCAGTATGTTTTAAATTGGATATCTTCATTAGGACGAATCGTAAACTGCTGACCAGGTTGGACTTTTTGCACTTTTTTATCAAGAGTTTGAGGTTCAGGAACAAATTGGAATGATGTGTATTGTTGAAGCGCCTGCTCATTAAACTCCAAATCCGCTCCAGTTGGCATCAAACTCTTTCTTTCAGAAGCAAAATAAACAGATCCTTCAGTTTTGGTAAAGTAAAGCGGTTTAATTCCAAACGGGTCGCGTGCCCCATATAAAAGTTGTTCTTTTTTATCCCAAATTAAAAATGCAAACATTCCACGAAGTTTAGAAGCGGCTTCTTGTTTATAATGGCGGTAAGTTGCGAGAAGCACTTCTGTATCTGAATCCGTATGAAACTGATACCCTTTTGCTAGTAGCTCTTCTTTTAATTCTATATAATTATAAATTTCCCCATTAAAAATGATCCAGTATGAATCGTCTTCATAAGACAGAGGCTGTCCCCCATTTTCAACATCAATGATGCTCAGTCTTCTGAATCCGAAGCCTACATGTTCATCATGATAATAACCATCATCATCTGGGCCACGATGAACGATCATTTCATTCATTTGTTTTATTAATTCTTCTTGGCTTGTTGTCTCGGATAATGGGCAATGATTGAATACCCCTACAAATCCACACATAGTATTGCCTCCGATTTTTTTAAAAATTTCATGCAGATAACGTTCTGCTGTTTGATTAGACATGTATTAAAAGAAAAACGTTTCATAAACTTTAAAAAATGTTTCATAAAAATCATTATCTCACAAAAAAACAACTTATTCATCTTATATATTCTTAGGTTTTAACGTTTATCGTCCAAAATGAAAGCCGCTTATGTAAGCGGCTATTCAGTTATTCTGCTAACGCCTCTTTACGAAGCTGTTCTGCTTTATCAGTCCGTTCCCAAGGCAGATCAAGATCAAGACGTCCAAAATGTCCGTATGCTGCTGTCTGCTTGTAAATTGGACGGCGCAAATCAAGCATTTTAATAATGCCGGCAGGTCTTAAATCAAAGTTATTTCGAACCACTCTGATCAATGTGTCTTCAGCCGCTTTTCCTGTACCAAATGTATCGATGGAGATCGATACTGGTTGTGCAACACCAATAGCATAAGCAAGTTGAACTTCACAGGAATCAGCAAGCCCTGCAGCTACGATATTTTTTGCAACATATCTCGCTGCATATGCGGCGGATCTGTCAACTTTTGTCGCATCTTTTCCGGAAAATGCACCACCGCCGTGACGTGCATATCCACCATATGTGTCAACAATAATTTTCCGTCCGGTTAAACCGGCATCACCTTGTGGACCACCAATAACAAACCGACCAGTTGGATTAATAAAATATTTTGTCTCCTCATCAATCAGTTCTTCCGGAACAACCGGCTGAATCACATATTCTTTCAAGTTGCGCTGAATTTGTTCAAGCGATATTTCCGGATGATGTTGTGTTGAAATGACAATTGTATCGATACGAACCGGTTTATTTTGTTCATCATATTCAACTGTAACCTGTGTTTTTCCGTCCGGACGCAAGTATGGAAGAATCTCTTCCTTACGAACTTCAGTCAAACGTCGTGCCAGCTTGTGTGCGAGGGAAATCGGCAAAGGCATGAGTTCCTTTGTTTCACTACATGCGTACCCAAACATCAAACCTTGATCTCCGGCTCCAATTGCTTCAATTTCAGCTTCGCTCATCTCGCCTTCTCTTGCCTCTAATGCCTGATCAACTCCCATTGCAATATCAGGAGATTGTTCATCTATTGATGTAAGAACCGCACATGTTTCAGCATCAAAGCCATATTTAGCACGAGTATATCCAATTTCCTTTATCGTTTCACGAACTGTTTTTGGAATATCAACATAAGTAGATGTTGTAATTTCACCACTTACTAACACCAAACCGGTTGTCACAGATGTTTCACATGCAACCCGAGCATTTGGATCTTTCTTTAAAATTTCGTCTAATATACTATCCGAAATCTGATCACAAATTTTGTCCGGATGTCCCTCCGTAACTGACTCTGATGTAAATAACCGACGATTTTTGCTCATTTATGTTTTCCTCCTGTATATGTAGATCAATCAGTAGTGACCTTGAAATATGATACGGAACTCGTTCCTCTTAGTTTAACGACGATAATAGGACTTCATACTCCCTGATTTTAAAAGACTTCTTTAGAATCTTTATATGTACCGAGCCTGAATTCCAAGATACTCATGATATTGTGTGAAAATTACAGTACCTTCGTCCATTTCGGACACTCAGCTAAAACCTTTCACGTCCTGTGAAAAACGCCCAGTACCTTCGTCCATTTCGGACACTCGGCTAAAACCTTTCACGTCCTGTGAAAAACGCCCAGTACCTTCGTCCTGAAGGCATTAAAAAAACCTTTTCCTGTTCACTTTGGAAAGGGTTTAGTCATGCTTACCTTTCACTCTTATTGTTCAAGGTTTATTTAACAACCACCTTGCATCAGGTTAGCACCGTCTTCATCTCATTATAATATGAGATAACCGGTTGCTGGACTTCATCGGGCCTGTCCCTCCGTCAACTCGGAATAAGAGTATCCGTTCAATGAAATATCTTATCTTAAAATGGCTCGTTATGTCAATATAAGTTGAAGTAAATTTGAACAATCTCCATTGAAGAAAAAACCCGAACGAAATCTGATAAATAGTATAGACTGTATAAATAAATGTGTTATACTATTTCTACATTAATGTTATACACATTAAATAACGTGTAAAGGAAGGTTCTTATGAATTCTGTTGATTTAACTGCCGATTTACAAACGTTATTAACTGGGAAAAACGTTCATTTTAATTTACCTGTTGCACATTTGGTCGAAAAAATTCTTAAACGTCAAGAAGGAATATTAACATCTTCAGGAGCCATTCAAGCAACGACCGGTACATATACCGGCCGTTCACCAAAAGACAAATTCATTGTCGAAGAAGACAGCACAAAAGAAAAAATTGACTGGGGTGCTGTCAATCAACCAATCTCAAAAGATGTTTTTGAAAAATTGTATACAAAAGTAGTCAATTATTTAAAAGAACGTGATGAATTGTATGTATTTAACGGATTCGCAGGAGCAGATGTAAAATATCAGCTGCCAATAACCGTTGTCAACGAATTCGCTTGGCATAACCTGTTTGCTAGACAACTGTTCATTAGACCTGAAGGACAGCAAACAAAAATGTCTGAGCAGCCCTTTACGATCCTTTCTGCACCAAATTTCAAAGCTGATCCACTGCTCGACGGTACAAGATCTGAAACATTCATCATCATTTCATTTGAGAAGCGTACGATTTTAATCGGTGGGACTGAATATGCCGGTGAAATGAAGAAATCGATTTTTTCAATTATGAACTACCTCCTTCCTCAACAAAATGTCTTGTCAATGCACTGCTCAGCTAACATTGGCGAGGAAGGCGGAACAGCGCTTTTCTTCGGTTTATCTGGAACTGGAAAAACGACGCTCTCAGCAGACGCAAATCGGAAGCTGATCGGAGATGATGAACATGGTTGGTCCAATACAGGGATATTTAATATTGAAGGCGGTTGTTATGCAAAGTGCATTCATTTAAGTGAAGAAAAAGAACCGCAGATTTATCGGGCAATTCGCTTTGGTTCTGTATTAGAAAATGTCGTAATTGACAGAGAGACTGGAGAACCGGATTATTCTGACACATTTTATACAGAAAACACCAGGGCCGCATACCCGATAGATGCAATTGAAAACATAGTCAAACCAAGTATTGCTGCACACCCTCAAACGATCGTTTTTTTGACAGCAGACGCATTCGGAGTACTACCACCGATTAGTAAACTAACGAAAGAACAAGCAATGTATCATTTCTTAAGTGGATATACAAGCAAACTAGCAGGAACCGAACGAGGAATCACGACTCCTGAAGCAACTTTTTCGACATGTTTCGGCTCCCCCTTTCTTCCACTTCCCGCCAATGTCTACGCCGAAATGCTCGGGAAAAAAATTGACGAACACTGTGTCAGCGTGTTCCTCGTCAATACCGGATGGACTGGTGGAGGCTATGGTGCAGGAGAAAGGATCAGACTCGCTCACACAAGAGCAATGGTTCGAGCTGCAATAGAGGGCGATCTAGACAACACTGAGATGAGAACAGATCGGATTTTCGGACTGCACTCACCAATCCACGTCCCAGGTGTCCCTGATCAAGTACTTGAACCAGCTAAAACATGGGCAGATGAAAAAGCTTACCAAGAAAAAGCCATTCAGTTAGCAAATGAATTCAAAATCAATTTCAAGAAATTTTCCAACACAGAAACAATCGAAAAATTTGGAGGCCCCCTTGTATAAGTCATAAAGGGGGTGTCCTGAAAAAATCGGGGAATTTGCTTGCTTTCCGCAGGCGATCCGCGAGCCTCCTCGGAGCTCGTTCCTTACTCCTGCAGAAGTCTCGCAATTCCCTTCTGATTCAAAAAGGACTTTTTAAACAGCCCAGTTTCTTTTCTAAGATATTCTATTTTTTATAGTCAAACAATAACCCTCGCTATACTTCAATAAACAGGTAATTTTACCCATATTTCATTTGATTGTAGACCTTAAAATGCCATTTATATTTTTTGAAAATACAGACTTTTTTCTTTTTTAACAATTTAAAGCTTTCTTATGGTATTATTTAAAAAACATTTGTTTATTTCAGGAGGACGAATCAATGAAATTTGGCTTATTACCTAGGATTATCACTGCAATTGTTCTCGGTGTTATCATTGGAAGTTTTGCTCCGCTTTGGCTTGTTAAAACCGCCGCTACTTTTAACGGCATTTTTGGTAGCTTCATTAAATTTGTCATTCCTTTTATTATTATCGCATTTATTGTTCCTGGTATCGGACAGATCGGTCGCGGGGCAGGGAAAATTCTCGGTATTACCGCGGGCATTGCTTATTTATCAACAATTATTGCCGGGCTTTTGGCATTTCTAGTCGGAACAAACCTGCTTCCTTCCCTTATTGCCGGACATCAACTGCTCGATTTTAAAAATCCGGAAGAAGTTTTGCAAAAAGGCTTCTTTTCAATTGAAATGACCCCTTTTATGGATGTCATGAGCGCGCTGATCTTCTCCTTTATCATGGGAATTGGGATCGCATATCTGTCAGGAAAAACATTAAAAAATGGGTTTGATGAATTTCAAACGATCGTGGAAAAACTGATCTCATATATTATTATTCCATTACTTCCTATTCATATTTTCGGTATTTTTGCCAATATGACCTACGGCGGTCAAGTTCAAACAATTTTATCCGTATTTGCAAAAGTATTTGTCATGATTATTGTACTGCATATTGTGATCCTCTTGCTTCAATATACTGTTGCAGGTCTTGCCAATAAGAGAAATCCGTTCGCATTATTAAAAATCGTGGCACCCGCTTATTTTACTGCACTTGGTACACAGTCATCAGCAGCAACCATTCCTGTTACACTCAGGCAAGTACGAAAAACAGGAGCTAGCCAAAAAGTCGCTGATTTTGCCATCCCACTACTTGCCAACATCCATTTGTCAGGCAGTACGATTACACTGACAAGCTGTGCAATGGGAGTCATGATTTTAAACGGTCAGACACCAACTTTTACAACAATGATGCCATTTATTTTAATGCTGGGAATCACAATGGTTGCCGCCCCTGGTGCCCCAGGAGGAGCAGTTATGGCAGCAGCCGGTCTTTTACAATCAATGCTCGGCTTTAACGAGACAAGCATTTCCTTAATGATTGCCCTTTATCTTGCTCAAGACAGTTTAGGTACAGCTACAAACGTTACCGGAGACGGTGCACTCACCATGTTAATTCACAGACTGACTGCAGGAAAAGAAAAAGATGTACCCGCATAAAGACAATAAAGCCAAGATGTCACATCAGACACCTTGGCTTTTTGCTTAATTCGTCGAATTTAAGGAAACGAGTCGATATGTTAAAAAAGTGTAACCATCTGACCATTCAAGCCGCTCAGCATACGCAGTACCGGTCATGTCTCCTTCCTTTGTTTTTCTTACTTCTATTGGTACATGAAGAGGATAAACACGGTAGCCCTCTTTTTTTAGGATAAATACGTTTTCTTCTATCCGCGTTTCTTTTCCTTTTGTGACAATCATCGTATTAAATTCAACTGGCATTCCCACCGCATATCCCCATCCTTTATCTCTATTCTCTTTAGTTTATCATAACTTGTCCGCTATCTGTTTTTCATCCATTGTGAAAGTTTTCTAACAACCCGCCTGTTTTCTAGCGGAGGAAAGTAATGAGTGAACTGCTGGAAATACCAGGTCTCAACCGATTTGTTTCGCTGGACTAATTCTTGTTCTAAATGATTGGCATGAGTGAACGAAACATTTTGATCCTGTACGCCATGAATCAGTAAAATTGGAGTTTCAATGTTGTCGAGTTTGGCTAATGGCGTCCTTCTTTGATACTCTTCAGGAACTTTTTCCGGTGAGCCTCCGATCACCCGCTTCATCATCCGCCGCAAATCTTTACGTTCCCGATAAACCATGACCATATCACTCACACCTCCCCACGATACTAACGATGTCACAGCAGATTTCATTTGTATCGCTGTTAAAATCCCCATGATCCCGCCACGTGAAAAACCAAAGATATGAACGCGCTGATCTTTCACCAATCTATGCTTTTTTAATAGACGAAAAGCCGCATATGCGTCTTCCCTGTCATCCCCCGCAAAATCTTCATTCCCTTCCCCACCTTGATTTCCTCTATAAAAGGGCGCAAGGACGACAAAACCTTGTAAGGCAAATTGAACAATCCGTCCAGGTCTGACCATCCCAATGTTCTTGATTCCACCCCGCAAATATAAAAAACCGTCATAATGACCAGCAGCAGCCGGTTCAGCCAACAAACCTTTAACTTTTAACCCTTGTGAAAGGTATGTGACGACAAACAAGTGAACTTGTTTGCTTGGTGACGGAAATCTTCGTTTTTCAATCCACATGATTCAAATACACCTCTTTTACTCCGCAGCTATCCCTCACACCTATTTTGTCATTAACATAGACTATTTTATGCCGAAAGCAACCGAAATGAAAGGAGTGGGATCGGTTTGAAGCGTTTCTTTTTTACTTTATTATCCTTCACCTTTATGCTGTTTATCCTCACTTCCTGTAGCGAACAAAAAACTGAAAAGATTCATCTTGCTGAAGTGACCCGTTCTCTTTTTTATACACCCTTATATGTCGCTATATCTGAAGGTTTTTTTAAAGAAGAAGGATTGGATGTTGAACTGAAAACAACTTGGGGTGGAGATAAAACAATGACAACTCTCCTATCAAACAGTACTGATATCGCGTTAATCGGTTCAGAAACATCCATTTATGTAAATGCTCAAGGGGCAAGTGATCCAGTCATCAATTTCGCCCAGCTTACACAGACGGACGGCACGTTTCTAGTGTCTAGAGAAAAAATTAATCATTTTAACTGGAAATCATTGCAAGGTAAAACCTTCCTCGGTCAACGTAAAGGAGGAATGCCCCAAATGGCTGGTGAGTTTGTCTTGAAAAAGAAAGGAATTGATCCACAAAAAGATATCAACTTGATCCAGTCAATTGATTTTGCAAACATTCCAAATAGTTTTGCTTCTGGAACTGGCGATTTCGTTCAGCTCTTCGAACCACAAGCTTCTATTTTTGAAAAAGAGGGAATTGGTCATATTGTTGCCTCTTTCGGTAAAGAATCAGGAAAAATTCCTTATACCACATTTATGGCTAAAAAAAGCTATCTAGAGAAAAACACTGATAAGGTAGAAAAGTTCACCCGTGCCATTTATAAAGCACAGCAGTGGGTCTTGTCACACTCTGCAAAAGATGCGGCCACAAGTATACGACAACATTTTCAAGATACAGACCTTTCCATCATTGAATCATCAATTAATCGGTATAAACAGCAAAAAACGTTTGCGGAAAATCCGATCTTGAATGAAAAAGAATGGAAACTGCTTCAAACCATTATAGATGAAGCCGGGGAGCTCCCGAAATACACACCTTACGAAGAAATGGTCAATTCAAAAATTGCCGAAAAGGTCACAAAAAAACACTAGGAGGTGGCCGGATTGTCTTTTTTAAAAGTACAGGATATCACCCATACTTACTTTACTATGCAAGAAAAAACAACAGCGCTCACCAATATTCAATTCGATGTCGAAAAAGGGGAGTTTGTCTCCTTGATTGGTCCTAGCGGATGTGGAAAAACAACATTACTATCCATTATAGCTGGCATTATTTCACCCACAGCAGGCCGTGTCCTTATTGAAAATAGCCAAAAAAATCGGCAAATTGGTTATATGCTACAACAGGATTATTTATTTCCTTGGAAAACAATCGAGGAAAATCTTCTACTTGGTCTACGGATTACTAAACAACTGAATAACAAAACAAAACAGTCAGCTTTTGATTTATTGGCGAAGCTTGGATTACAGCAAATTGAAAACAAATACCCCCATGAATTGTCCGGCGGTATGAGACAAAGAGCCGCATTAGCCCGCACACTGGCCGTTGATCCAGATATATTGCTACTTGATGAACCTTTTTCAGCTCTTGACTACCAGACAAAACTTAACCTTGAAGACTTGGTTTTTAACACATTAAATACCTTTCAAAAAACAGCCATCCTTGTCACTCACGATATTGAAGAAGCAATTGCGATGAGCAGTCGAATTTACCTGTTTTCAAAACAGCCGGGAACAATCTATAAAACCTTTATCGTTCCAAAGACATTACAATCTCTAACACCCTTTAAAGCAAGGCAACAACCCGAATTTCAGACCTTTTTTCAAAATATATGGAAGGAGCTCAATCACCTTGAACAACATCAAACAGAGTGACTCTCATCACGAACAATTTCTAAAAAAGCATCAGTATGAACAAAGACAAATTCGTTTTTATCAAATAGCCATTTTTATTTTATTTTTCACACTATGGGAAATCGCGAGCCGGCTAAATTGGATTGACCCGCTTATTTTTAGTTCACCTTCAGCTGTTTGGACACTTTTTCTTGAAAAAATCGGGGACGGTTCACTACTAGGGCATATTGGGGTAACAGTATTTGAAACGATTCTCGGATTTCTAATCGGAACTTTACTTGGAACATCTTTGGCTGCTTTTTTATGGTGGTTCCCAATAATATCCAAAGTGTTAGATCCCTATCTTGTCGTCTTAAATGCAATGCCAAAAGTAGCACTTGGACCTATCCTTATCGTTGCTATCGGTCCTAGTCTCACAAGTATTATTGCCATGGGTGCTATCATTAGTGTGATCATTACCACTATCGTTGTCTATACGTCATTTGAAGAAACTGACGGGAACTATATTAAAGTCATGAAAACATTTGGAGCTAAAAAAAGCGAAATATTTAAAGAAGTCATCTTCCCAGCTTCAATTCCTGCCATCATTTCTACACTGAAAGTCAATGTTGGATTGAGCTGGGTTGGTGTGATTGTAGGAGAATTTTTAGTATCAGCTCAGGGGCTAGGCTATATGATCATTTACGGATTTCAAGTCTTTCAATTTACCCTTGTCATGTTAAGTCTTCTCATCATCGCTATCTTCGCTGCCATGATGTATAAGGGTATTGAATGTTTAGAAAGAAGATGGATGAAAGGAAGAATGAATTGATCAAAAGGCTCCGGTTTAATGCCGGACCTTTCATTCAATTAAACCATCTTGTTTAAGTTTCTCAAGGGTCATTTTAAGAACTGAATCTTTCATAATAAAACTGTACTGTCTATTTTTTGCAATATCTTTAGGTAGACGCTTAAGCAAAATAGGGCCTTTCGTTTCATAGTATGTGTCTTGCTCTTCAATTTTTGCAATCTCAGCAAAATATATATTCTTTACAATTACTTTTTCTCTCCCAAGCACTTTATATTGTCCAACATATGTAAGTCTTTTGATCGAAGCCCCTGTTTCTTCTTTAACCTCCCGCGATGCCGCCTCTTCTGGATTTTCTAAAGGCTCCACTTTACCACCTGGAAATTCAAATCCTCTATCTTGATGATTTGTTAAAAGCCACTGATTTTGATATCTGCAAATCACCCATACATGTTTCGGAGTCAATGAAAAAGGATGCTTTTCAAAAGAAAGCTGAACTGTATTGCGGTAGAAATCTTTAAATACATACATGATAATCCCTCTTATCCGTTTCCTTTCTTCTTCCACTCATCATATCACATATCCGTTTTTTCGCTAGTGATTTTATCAATTTACCCTAATGAATTAACTTTTTATAAGAAAAATGACGGATGTAGTCGAAATAAATGAAACCTTAGTTAATAGAAACCCGTAATATAGATGCAATTATATAGTTCAATTGTTTTTTAATATTTAAGTTTCATATGATATATGATGATCGAAACGAAAAGGAGGAATCAAGGTGGGAATTCAATCTTCATCAAAATCTAAAAGCGGGATTCAGCTAGGTGGTAGCCATCCAAATCCCAACCAACCGCAACAACAGACAAACCAAAATCAGCAGCCAGCACAAAATCAACAAATACCGAATCAAAGTCAACAAGCTTGGCAGCAGCCAGCACAAAATCAGCAAATACCGAATCAAAGTCAACAAGCTTGGCAGCAACCAGCACAAAATCAGCAAATACCGAATCAAAGCCAACAAGCTTGGCAGCAACCAGCACAAAATCAGCAAATACCGAATCAAAGTCAACAAGCTTGGCAGCAACCAGCACAAAATCAGCAAATACCGAATCAAAGCCAACAGTATGGACAGGCGATGTCACCACAAGGAAATCAGTCATTTGCCAACAGTATCACCCTAGTCAAAGGGCAAAAATTTGATTTAACAAAAGGAAACCCTTCATTGGATCAAATCCAGATCGGATTGGGCTGGGATCTCAGGTTTGATGGAGTAAGCTATGATTTGGATGCCGAACTATTTTTACTGGATCAGACCGGAAGAGTCCAATCACCGCATCATTTTATTTTTTATAATAACCCGCTAAGTCCAGATGGAGCTGTCCAACATTCTGGGGACAACACTAGTGGTCAAGGAGAAGGTGATGATGAAAGCATCACTGTCCAATTAAGCAAAATTTCTCCTGATATTCAGCGAATTGCAATTACTGTCACCATTCATGATGCCAATAGCAAACGCCAAAATTTCGGACAAGTTGCTAATGCCTACATAAGAGTGATAAACCGGCAAAACAACACAGAAATTTGCAAATTTAATTTGACAGACGATTACTCAACAAGTATCTCGATTATTTTTGCTGAACTTTATCGCTACAATGGAGAATGGAAATTTAATGCTCTTGGAGAAGGAAGCAGCCTTGATCTGAGCGGAATTTGCAATCGTTTTGGACTATCACTTTAACATTCTATATTAAGGGAGAGATCTTCTTTGGGTTTTTATCTAGATACAGTACAAGAATTAACACTAAAAGCAGAAGGAAACGGCAGTTTTTTTGCCAAAAAAGGGGCAATGATTGCTGATCAAGGGCAATTCAAATACAGCAAGCGATTACTTGGTACAAACCAAGGAAATGTTGTCAAACAGGTTTTCAACCATATAAGCAGAAAATTCACTGGTGAAAATCTTGAAATGATGGAAGTAACCGGTCAAGGTGTCTGCTATTTAGCTGATCAAAGTGAACATGTTACAGTTATCAATTTAGAACCTAATGGTCCTTGGCAAAGTGTTTGTGTTGAAAGTGAAGATTTATTAGCATTTACTGAGACTTGTCATTATGGAGTTACACCTGTTGGTGTCGGTGTCTTATCGCAAAAAGGACTGTTCACTTCAAAGCTTACATATAATGGACCAGGGGCACAAGTTGCCATTAAAACAGCCGGTAATCCGTTAATACTTGAAGGTCCTTGTCGGGTGGATCCTGATGCGATTGTCTCTTGGACAGGACCTTCACCGAAAGTAAAATTAGATGTAAACTGGAAAACAATTATTGGACAGACGTCTGGAGAATCTTATATGTTTGAATTTAAGGAACCTGGACAAATCGTTGTTGTTCAACCGTTTGAGAGACAAGCAGGACTTAAGGTCGGACTTGATGACAATCGCTATCAAGCAGAAACGCAAAACAGCGCTTGGCAGAACACTCGCCAAGGAATTACGAATCAACCGACACATCAAAATCATTATCATTCTCAACAACCCCATTCCCATCAAGAACAGAGTGGTGGCGGACTGGGAGATATGGTCAATAATTTTTTAAATAGACGATAATCGGTTAAACGGTAAGTGATAATGAAAAAAGAAAAATCTTTTATGAACTCCGAATGGTTCTTTATGATCATTTGTATGATGGGCGGTCTACTATTTCTTTTAACAAAATGAATTTAATCTATGGCTGTTCAGAAAGTCAGTGAGTGTAGCTGACTTTCTGATAGCCTTTTTTTGTGTCATGACTTAGTCTAAAACACTCCCTGCATTAAAACTATAAAATAGTCGTCTCAAAATAGCCCCTCGTAAAAGTACTATAAAATAGTCGTCTTCCTCTGTACATGTTTTAATCTACCGAATTCATTTCATGTAACCCATTCTCACTGATAAAGGATTTTGTTTGTGCATTTCCGAGTTGGTAAATCATTGAATAAATGTTTTTGCGCAGTTCATCCATTTTATCATTGGAACTATCATTATGATACTCAACAATCGGTACATGCGCGCGGAAAAAATTAATCCAATCCTCTGAGTACAGTTGGTCAAAATACTCTCGCAAAACAGAAACTTCTTCATCTGTTGCCGCAATTTCAAATTCCCAAGGAGATACGTTGGAATGCTGTGAAATCATCCCATCTTGTACAGAAACATAATATGTCTTCTTGTTCAATGCCATGCCCCCTTTTCATGTTAGTATAGCCAGTTAGGATAAATTATACGAGGCACAAAAAATAAACATACTAACATTAGTAGCAAAGACCACGGCCATGGTTTGTACTACTATGAAGTGAAGAAAGGTCGAACAGCCCCTGGGACCATTTAGAGTCCGCACCATAAACGACCAACTTCACACCCTTATATGATTGGGTCCTTCAAATTACGGAAAATTTTATTCTTTATGATTACACTACGAAAAAAAACAAAGAATCATCTAGTGGAGTATGATGACAAATTAAAAACGCAACCTCAGAGAAAACCTCGTAAAGTTGCGTCCATTGCGTGTATAAATAAGTTTTTGAAAGTGGTTTTACACCTTATTACACACGGAATACACATAATTACGAAACAGCATCCATCCAATTCGTAATCAATTTACCCAATTGACCTAGCCAAAAAAATCTTTTCATTAATTTGAAAAAATCTTACAAAATACTTGACTGGAGGTAAAATGTGGCTATCTAAAAAGTCCTTTATCAAGAAGAATCATGGGGAATTGCATGACCCCGCAGGAGCAAGGAACGAGCTCCAAGGAGGCTCCCGGAAAGCGAGCAAATCCCCCAATTTTTATTCATCTATGCAGCTAACCTAAATAAGCTTTTAACATCCAGTTATGCTTCTCGATCACTTGATGAATGGCAAGAAACATGTCACCTGTTGTTTCATCATTTACCTCTTCAGCCAACTCAATTCCTGTTTTGAGCTCTTCAGCAACAGTAGAAAAGTCATGATAAATATTTTGAACCATCTGTTCTGCAGTTTCGCTTCCATCTGCTTCTTTTACTGTGGATACTTCAAGACATTCCTTCATCGTCGCCACTGGAGAGCCTTGCATCGCCAACAGACGTTCAGCTAAATCATCAATATAAACAGCTGCTTCATTATAAAACTCTTCAAATTTTTCATGCAGTGTAAAAAAATCTTTTCCCTTTACATACCAATGGTAATTATGTAGCTTCACATAAAGAACTGTCCAGTTTGCAACTTGCTTATTTACTGTTGTTTTTAATTTTTCAGACATTAAGATCAACCTCCTCTTGGTTTACTATTGATATACCCACTTAGTTTGTACGGGAAACATGTCTTTTATGATAAGCTATAGTAAAACAACATAGAGAATGGAGGCTTTTTATGATCTTTTGGATTGTTTTAGCCATATTGATTTTCGGTGCTGTTTTGACAATATCACTAATTACAACATCTAAAGCATACAGTTACAAACATCAAATTGATCCACTTCCAAGAAGACGCCATATGAAGAAAGAACAGTCTCATCAATGATGATGAGCTTCTTCTTTGTGATCCTCTTTTTCCGGCTTTTGATCAACTTTCCCGACTTTTATTTCAGTTACTGGCATGGTGTGTTGTTTTTTGGCTGTAACATGAACTTGAACTTTATAAAGGCCATCCTTTGGAAAAGCCTTTTCAATACTGTAAACCCCTTTTCCTTCATGCTTTGCTTTTTGGAGCTGGCTTTCATCCTTGCTTCCCGACTTCCAACATTCAAATTCTACTTCATCTGCATCTGTCACCGGCTCGTCCCCATATAAAACAGAAGCCTTAATATGAACCTGCTCTTTTTTCGCCACATGCTTTGGTGCGTCAAGCTTTGCATTCAGCATTTTGGGCTTTTGATCAGATGATGCCGTCTTTTCTGTTTGACCACATGCAGTCAGACTAATCAGCAAAAACAATAGAACAATCCATTTTCCCCAACGCATCCTATCACCCTTTTTCATTGATATATTACAAGTAAAGTTTAACAAAACAGCAGAGAAATGGCATTATTTTCTTTGTGAACAAATAAAAAACCGACTCCTTTTATAAGAGTCGGATCGGTCTAAAGATTTATCCAAATACTTTTAATAAATCTTCTTTATTTTGTGTCAGCCAAAAACGAATCATTCGCTTTGCGCCTTCTAAGTCATGAAGTTTTGCTTGACCACATTGCTTCTCGTTTGCAGCTGGAATTTCGTTCACTTCAACAGCCTCTTTAAATGTATCTTCAAGCAAATCGACAATCTCCTCAACTTTCGGTTCTCCACTTACGACAAGGTAATATCCTGTTTGACATCCCATTGGTGAAATATCAATAATATCAAAATGGTCGTATTTTTCCGCATGCGTCCGAATCGTAAAAGCGAGCAAATGCTCAAGTGTATGAATCGTATCAGGCTTCATCGCCTGTTTATTTGGCTGGCAAAAACGAATATCAAACTTATTGACAACCCCATCTGTTCCGACTTTGTGAACTCCACAATGTCTGACATAAGGTGCCTTAACAGCATGATGGTCAAGCTCAAAGCTTTCAACTGATGGCATATGTTATCTCTCCCCTCTAAATTCATCTTTTTGTATTATAGCATATAGATTTCAATGTATGATAATTGTATGAGCTGGTTATGGACAATTTTATCACTCACTTAGAAAACTTATCGTTTTGACAATCCGGACAGTTTCAAATGAGAAACGACCTGTTTCTTCATGAGGATGTATATTTTTTATTTATTTTAAATTTAAATATTTTGTGGTATTCTTTTGCATGTGGATTTATTCCTTTTCACTTTGACTCTACCATATATTTGTTTCTTCCTCTAAGCTATCCACAATCATTTAAAAAAGGTGTTGAACAATCATGAAAACTCTGTTCCTTCTGATCATCCGAACATACCAAAAATGGATTTCTCCTATTTTACCTCCGTCTTGCCGCTTTTACCCGACCTGCTCCAATTACGGACTTGAAGCAATCCAAAAACACGGAGCGCTTAAAGGAGGCTGGCTGACAATGAAGCGGATCCTAAAATGCCATCCATTTCATCCCGGCGGTATTGATCCTGTACCGGAAAAAAAACATAAGCATTAATAGCCTTTAATGACAACATCAAGTTTTCCTGTCCCCGGATCAATCACAAGTCCGTGTACGGGAACATCATTTGGTAAAAGCGGATGGTTTTTAATGACTTGCACACTGTCTTTGACACTATCCTCTACAGAATCAAAGCTTTTCAACCACTGCTTAAAGTCAACTCCAGAATATTCAAGAGTTTGAATCCGCTCTTTAGAAATCCCCCGTTTTACTGCTTTGTCAAGAAAACTTTCACTTTTCAGTTTGCTCATACCACAATCATGATGCCCGATTACGCATATTTCATCAGCATTCAACTCATAAACAGCAACAAGAATGCTTCTCATAATACTTCCAAAAGGATGTGAAACAAGTGCTCCTGCGCTTTTGACAATTTTCACATCACCATTTCGCAGATTCATCGCATGTGGCATCAATTCAACAAGCCTTGTATCCATGCAGGAGAGGATGACCATTTTTTTATCAGGAAATTTACTTGTCTGATATTTTTTATAATCCTCACGTTCAACGAATTGCTGATTAAATTGTAAAATATTATCCAAAAGATTCATGACTTGTTCCTTTCAAAACGAATTTTGCAGTTAAGCATACCATATAACTTATTTTTTTTCATTAACTAGACTATAAAAATATTTTTCTCTTTTCAAATCGTAATTATTACGATACAATGTAACAGGAATTAATTTAAATCGGAACAATTCGATTTTATGTTGAGAGGAGAAATAAAATGAAAAAAACAGTCGGAATAGCATCTGCAATCCTCCTTGCAATTGGTTTAACAGCAGGGTGTTCAAGTAAGGGAACATCAGCAGATCAAAATAAAAAAGCTGGAAAGTTAGATATTTATACAACGATCTATCCACTTGAGGATTTCACAAAAAAAATCGGCGGGGAATATGTAAACGTTAAAAGTGTTTATCCACCTAATGTTGAAGCACATACTTATGAGCCAAGCTCAAAAACGATTGCGGAGATATCAGATTCAGATGCCTTTATCTATTCTGGAGTCGGTGTAGAAGGATTCGCTGATAAAGCCGTCAATATGTTAAAAAACAGTGATGTCGACATAGTGAAATCTGGAGAAGGAATTGATCTTCTTGAACATGGAGAAGAGCATGGTCATGATGAGGAACATGAGCATGACAAACATGAGCATGGCGATCATGACCATGGTGATCACGATCCACATGTCTGGCTTGACCCTGTACTTGCCCAAAAGTTAGCGGAAAATATTAAAAATGAGCTCGTAAAATTACAACCAGAACATAAAAAAACGTTCACAAAAAACTATGAATCTCTCAAATCTGAATTGAAAAATCTTGATCAAGAATTTAAAAAAACAGTTGCACACGCGGATAAAAAAGAGATTCTCGTTTCTCATGCTGCATACGGATACTGGGAAAAACGTTATGGAATTGAGCAGATGAGTGTGCTTGGTCTTTCACCAACTGAGGAGCCTTCTCAGAAAGATTTAGAAAATATCGTAAAAACAGCTAAAGAACACAACATAAAATATGTGATCTTTGAAAGTAATGTTAGCAGCAAAATTTCCGAAATCATTAAAAAAGAAATCGGAGCTGAAAGCCTAACAATGAAAAACCTTGAATCCGTCTCAGATGAAGATCTTAAAGATGGCAAAGACTATACGAGCATCATGAAAGAAAACTTATCTGTCCTTAAAAAAGCATTATCAAATAAATAATAACTGACGGGGCTGTCATGAAAGTCGTGTGGATGAATAAAAATTGGGGAATTTTCTCGCTTTCCGCGGACGATCCGCGAGCCTCCTGATTTATGTTGAAAAAGGACTTTTTAGACAGCTCCGTTTTTTTATTTTAAAAAAAGACCGAATATCGGCCTTTTAATCGAGATTAAATCTTTTCTTAAACTGTTCGACCCTTCCCCCTCTTTCATTGAACTTTTGTCTACCTGTATAAAATGGATGAGTATCAGAGCTTACTTCAACTTTAATCACCGGATATGTTTTACCATCTTCCCACACTGCTGTTTCATTAGAAGTTCTTGTTGAACGGCTCAAAAATCGGTAACCACTGTTTACATCATGAAAAATAACTTTATAAGTTTTCGGGTGAATATTTGGTTTCATTGATAATCCTCCTCACAAAACGTAATTATTACGTTTTATTATAAACCTTTCAATTCAGTATGTCAAAAGATAGAAGAATAAACAAAACAATGGACGGATACGCTAATACCGTACAAAAAATTGAAGGGGGATCATAATGGAACATAAAGAGGAACAAAAAATACTTTGTGAAGTTAATAACTGTACGTATTGGGGTCAAGGAAACAAATGTACAGCTGATGCCATTTATGTAGTGAGCCATGCGGGTGAAAAAGCTTCTACAAGTGAGGAAACGGATTGTAAAACATTTAAACCAGAGCATCATTAATCAGAAGTATTGAAGGAGGAACAGGCTGATGAAGCATGAGTCCTTGATGAAGGCTTTTTTTCAGGAAATCCAGGGAGCTGATGAGATCTCTTTTCAAAAGGCCGCCCGCTCCTTCGCAAACTTATGGGATTATGAATACGGCTGTCTGGACGGTTTTAATGAACAAGCTGATCAACTAATCGGACAAGCCGTTTGCGAAGACATGCTATTAGAGGAATAGGATCAAGGGTGTCCATAAGTTGGATGCCCTTAAGAGTAAAAAAACCGGCATTTATTGCCGGTCCAAACGAGAAGGGGAATATAATACAGATTAAATATAGAAGAATACCACAAAACAAACAAACCTTAAGAAATAGAAAATCACTTAACAAAAATGCTTTTTAACGTTGAAATACATCTATTTTAACAGAGTTTTTTCTTAATACATGTTGATTGACTGCAAATCCCATTCCTGGCTTATCTGGTACTTTAATATACCCACGTTGGATCTGAATTTCCGGTTGAACAATATCCTCTTCCCAGTACCTCGAAGATGCGGAGATGTCCCCTGGTATCATAAATTGCGGGAGTGAGCTAAGCGCAATATTATGCGCCCTAGAAATACCTGTTTCCAACATTCCGCCACACCAAACAGGCAGATGATGCTTTTTGCAAAGATCATGAATTTTTAGTGCTTCCGTTAAACCTCCAACACGTGAAGGTTTAATATTAATGATTTGACAACTGCCTAGCTCAATCGCTTTTCTAGCATCATCGACCGACCGTATGCTTTCATCAAGACAAATTGAAGTTTTGATATACTTTTGTAAGTGACGGTGATCAACAATGTCTTCATCTCCCAATGGTTGTTCAATCATGATTAAATGAAATTGATCCAATTTTTTTATACGTTTAAGATCTTTCAGCTGGTATGAGGAGTTTGCATCTGCCATTAATGGTACATGAGGAAAATGCTTTCTAATTTCTTTTAATAAACCAATATCTTGTCCAGGCTTAATTTTAAGTTTTATTCTTTGATAACCTTCTTTTACATATTGATCAATTTCCTGAAGCATATCCTCTACCGGTCCAAGTCCGACGACAACGCCAGCCGGTATTTTCGATTTCACTCCTCCTAGTACCTCTGTTAAAGATTGACCATGTTTTTTAGCATACAAATCCCAAAAAGCTGCTTCAATCCCCGCCTTTGCCATTCTGTTTCCTTTAAATCTTTGCAATCGCTCTGGGACTTGAGAAGGATGAGAAAAGCTCTCAGAAAGCACGATCGGAATAAAAAAATCTTTCAACATATGATAGCATGTCTCAGTTGTTTCTTCCGTGTACCATGGAGAGGAAAAAGCAGAAACTTCCCCCCAGCCTGTTACACCGTGCTGATCTTCTACCTCTATAATAAGGAATTTGCGTTCCTGCAGCGTTTCTAAACTAGACTCAAAGGGTTTTTTTAAATGCATGCACAAATGGTACAATGTCAATCTTTTGATTTGAATCATATCCTTCTCCTTCTACAATTTGTGTCTCATCAATTTGTTTGCAGCATTACGCGGTAACTTTTCGACAATATGAAAAACTTTTGGAACTTTGTAGGGGGCAAGCCTTTTTTTACAGTATTGAATCAGTTCTTCCCTGTCGACCGCTTCATTGATTACCAGAAATGCATGTGGGACCTTTCCCCAAATATTATCGTCTACTCCTTTTACTCCAGCTTCCATAACAAAAGGATGGGTTTGAAGAACCGCTTCTATCTCAGCGGGATAAATATTTTCACCACCTGAGATGATTAAATCTGAACGTCTATCTAATACATATAAAAATCCGTCATTGTCAAGGTAGCCGAGATCACCGGTTTTAAACCAGCCATCTTTTAATGATTCGCGAGTAGCTGCTTCATTTTTCAAATACCCTTTCATGACAGTCGGTCCTTTTACAATAATTTCACCATGTTCACTAGTGTTCAATGACACCCCATTTTGTTCAATTCGAATGTTTGAAGCAAACAGCGGTTTTCCGGCTGAACCGAGTTTTGTCATACTGTACTGTGGTGCAAGTGTTGCAATTTGTGAACAAGTTTCTGTCATCCCATAAGTCTGAACGATTGGCAATTGTTTTTTTCTGCATTCTTCGAGTAGGGCAGATGGAGCCGGTCCCCCACCTAACAACAAGCATCTTAACGGCTCAGGACAGTTGGAAAGCTCTGCTGATAGACGCGCAAGTGTTGTCTGAACAACTGAAATCATCGTTACTTGGTCAGATTGAATGGAGTGAAGGACATCCATTACTTCAAATCTTTTATGTAAAACAATTGTCATTCCATAAATAACAGATTTAAACAAAGCGGACAAGCCACTGATATGAAAAAGAGGCAAAGTCACTAGCCAGCGATCATCCTCCATAAGACCAAGATTTAAAGCAGAAGAAACTGCACTAAAGTAGTGATTAGAAAATGTTTGCAGCACCCCTTTAGGACGTCCGGTTGTACCTGATGTATACATGATTGTAGCTGTATCATCCAAATGAATCTCGACTGGTTGAAAAAACGGCTCAGGCAGTATCTTTTGAAGGTCTTCAACTGTCATGGCATTCTTATGTTGCTCATCAAAAGGCTCTTCAGTAATGATAAGCTTAGCTTCTGAATGTTCGATTTGATAAAGCCTTTCCGACTTTGACAGTCTTGTATTTAAAAGAACGACACGAGCACCAAGGAAAAAACAAGCGTGGATGCAAATCACCATCTCGAGTCGGTTTGTCATCAGAATAGCAATTGTATCGCCTTTTTCTATAGCCAAACGTTTCAGCTGAGCGGCCATTTTTTCTGCCTTTGTAAACAGTTTTAAAAAGGTAAGCCGTTTGTTTCCTTGAATAATAGCCAGCCTGTCAGGTGTCAATTCTGCCCGCTGTTTAAGCCAATTCGGCTGCTCCATTAGCATCTTCAATCATCTCCAAAACTGATTTAAAAAGAAAACAGCTCAGTCCATACCAAGCTGTTTTTTATATTAAGGAAAACGAGGGAACTGTCCAAAGTCTGGGCGGCGTTTTTCTTTAAAGGCATCGCGCCCCTCTTTCGCTTCATCTGTTGTGTAGTATAGCAATGTCGCATCTCCGGCAAATTGTTGAATACCTGCAAGTCCATCTGTATCAGCATTAAAAGCAGCTTTCAAAAATCTAAGTGCTGTCGGGCTTTTTTCTAACATTTCTTCACACCATTGAATGGTTTCTTCTTCAAGTTTTTCAAGCGGAACAACCGTGTTGACAAGACCCATTTCCTTTGCCTCTTGAGCATTATATTGACGGCATAAGTACCAGATTTCACGCGCTTTTTTATGGCCAACAATTCGGGCTAAATAGCCTGATCCATAACCGGCATCAAAGCTGCCCACTTTCGGTCCTGTTTGTCCAAAAATTGCATTGTCTGCAGCAATAGTCAAGTCACAAACGATATGCAGTACATGTCCACCACCAATTGCATAGCCAGAAACCATGGCAACAACAGGTTTTGGAATGACACGAATTAAACGCTGTAAGTCGAGCACATTTAGACGCGGGATTTGATCTTCTCCCACATATCCTCCATGACCTCGTACTTTTTGATCTCCACCTGAACAAAACGCTTTATCTCCTGCACCGGCAAGGATGATAACACCAATATTTGCGTCATCTCTTGCAAAAGCAAATGCATCAATCAGTTCTGAAACTGTCTTCGGACGAAATGCGTTATGTACTTCAGGCCGATTAATCGTAATTTTTGCAATGCCATGATATGTCTCATATAAAATATCTTCATATTGACGTTCACTTTTCCACTCTACCGTCATAAATATAACCTCCTACTTTAAAATAAAGTCACTTATTATTCTACCAAAAAATTCAGGCTCTTCCACATGAACTGCATGACCTGTTTGCTCGGCGATCACAAGACGGCTTCCAGGAATATATTGCTTCATGTTTTGATTAATCGCTACAAATTTATTGTCAAGACTCCCGGCAATTAAGAGAACTGGGTAATCGATAAAAGCAAGCTTCTCCCACCAAGAAGGTTGTGCACCGGTTCCCATTGCGACCAAACTGTTTGCAAGACCAAGGGGCTGCTGATTGAGACGTTCATTGCGAATTTTTTCTTTTTTGACAGTTTCCAGTTTATGCTGGGAAGCAAACAAAGGAATTCCTTCCCAATAGTCAACAAACCACTCCATTCCCTTGCGGAGTATTCGTTCACCAAGTCTCTGATCCTGTGCTCTGCGTTCTTGCCTTTCTGCTTCTGTTTGCAACCCCGGAGAACTGCTTTCCAAAATTAAACGAGCTATTCGATCAGGATGATTCATCGCAAATGACAAAGCAAGTCTCCCCCCCATCGAATACCCGACTAAATGAACATTTCCCAATTCAAGCCGATCAAAAATGTCCAATAAATCAGCACATTGCTTTTCTGTACTGTAGCGTTTTTTTTCGCTTGGTGAATCGGTTCTCCTATGACCGAGTAAATCCAGTTTTACACAGCGAATTCCTGGGAAATACCGTTCTATTCCATCCCATGTTTTCGCACTGCCTGTAAACCCGTGTAAAAAAACCGCTGTTTGTTCTGTTGGTCCCCCATTATCTTCTATTTCATAGCTAATACCGTCTTTTAATGTCAGTTTCAAAATGTCCACTCTTTTCTGATTTCATAAAGAACGGTCTCCATTAATTGACGCTGATGCTGGACACGGTCATGTCGCTTTGTTTTCACTTCAATAATATCAAGTCCGTTTCGGTGAATGGAAGATAAATAAGCATCAGTAAAATGAGCGATAGACTCTGGACATTGATAACGCCCCCCATACAATTCTGCAGCATGCTTAAATTCAAGTCCGGTCGGTGTACCAAATAATTGCTCAAAATATGTTTGTTCAGTTGTTTGCGGAAGAAATGAAAAAATTCCGCCTCCATCATTATTCACAAGGATGACTGTCAGTGGGATACCGAGCGTCTTACAAACTAATAAACCGTTTAAATCATGATAAAAAGATAAATCACCAATCACAAGTGTAACAGGCTCTTTCGTTGCTGCATAGATGCCGAGCGCTGTCGAGACTACACCGTCAATCCCATTTGCACCTCGATTAGCAAACACTCGGAATGAGCGCTTCTGATTCTCAAAAAAAGTGTCTACATCGCGAATCGGCATACTATTACCAATAAAAAGCGAACTGTTTTCAGGAATAAAATGCTGTAAATGGCGATACAGATTTCCTTCAAATGTAAGATCCTCGACTTCAAGATTTCGCAAATGATGACGAAAACGGTTGTTGACAGACTGCCATTTTTCCAGCCAGTCACCTGATCTGTTTTGCGAAACTGAACTGACAATAACTTCAGCGAATTCCCTCTCTGTACAATGTAACATATATGAGCTCTGTTGAGTCGGATCCCGCCAACCTCCACTAGGGTCTACAATCATCTGGACGATGTGTGAATGGTGCTTTAAAAGTTGATACAACGGCTTTGAAACAGGCATCGCACCAAAACGGATGACAAGCTTTGGCATCAAAAAGCTTGTCATGTCTTCATCTTTTAATAAAGAATCATACGCATCAATGATTGTCTCTTGAGAATGAGTCCCATTTCGTAAATTTGAAAGTGGATCAGCTAAAATAGGATACCCCAAAGCTTTTGAAAGTGAGATGATGTCGTACTTAGCTGCATCATTCTGAAGTTCACCGCAAACAATAACACCTTTTTCTGTTTCTTCAATTAGTGTGCTTAAAGTGTTAAGATCTTTTGCGTGAATTGTGGCATAACTGCCAGTCACCGATATATGAGGTCCATTTCTCATTCTTTCAAACGGCTGATCATCAAGATTTGGCATCAGCGGCTCCCTTAATGGAACATTAATATGAACAGGTCCATGGGGTTCTTTTAATGATTCTCCAACAGCACGGTCTGCTACAGCACGGATATAGGTCAGCATTTCTGGATGTGCATCAGGCAATGCTAAGTCTGTGAAATAGTTAACAAAGTTTCTGAATAAGAACTGCTGATCAATCGCCTGAGGTGCTCCCACTCCCCGAAGTTCATGCGGCCGATCAGCCGTTAAGATGATAAGCGGTATTCTTGAATAATGAGCCTCAATCACGGCCGGGTAAAAATTAGCTGCTGCGGTTCCCGATGTACAGATTAAAGCAACAGGTTTTCGCTCCGCTTTTGCCATACCCAATGCAAAAAAACCTGCTGATCTTTCATCAACGTGAACGTGAACGTTTAAATCAGGATGTGCCGCTGCCAGAAGTGCAAGAGGCGTTGATCTTGATCCCGGACATATTACTGCTTCTTTAACCCCAGCTAGTGTTAATTCATCGATAAAATTCCCTATATATTTAGTAATCGGATTTTCTGTCAACTAGGATCGCCTCCAAGAGCGGACAACATTGGCTTTAGTTTAATTTGGGTTTCCTCATACTCCTGTAACGGGTCGGAATCTCTGACAATTCCACAGCCGGCAAACAGCCTAGCCTGATGAGAATCAATCAAGCCCGATCGTATCGCAACTGCAAATTCTCCATTATCTTTCGAATCGAGCCAACCTATCGGACCTGCATACCATCCTCTTGACATCGGTTCAATACTCCTAATGACCTCAAGCGCTGTTTTCTGAGGATCGCCTCCAAGAGCAGGTGTTGGGTGCAGTTTCTCGATGAGATCAAATAAAGAATATTTTTTGCTCATTTGACCAATGATTGGGGTATAGAGGTGTTGTACACTTTTTGTCTTGTATAACTCAGGTGCCGCTGGTTTTTCAACATAATCGCAATATCTTGAAAATACTCGATGAATCATGTCTACAACAAACTCATGTTCCATTACATTCTTTTTATCGTGTAATAACTCAAGACCGAGCATTTGATCTTCCCGTCCAGTTTGCCCCCTTTGAATCGAGCCTGCAAGACAAGTGGATAAAACCTTGTCATCAAACTTTTTAATCAGCCGTTCAGGTGATGCTCCAACAAAACATTTGCCTTTCTCCTCAAGGGCAAATATATAGCTTGACGTTTGCTCACATAATAAGTGTCTGATCACGCGATACAGCTGAATAGGTTCCCGAAAAGTCAAAAGAATTTCTCTAGCGAGTACGACTTTATCATACTTTCCTTTTTGAATGTCTGTTGTAGCATGACGAATAGCTTCAAGCCATTCATCTACATGAAGCTCAGCTTTTTTGTCATATTGTTGATGTTCTGCTCGTTCGTCATGAATAGGGAACGTTGTCAATTTTTTTACGGCACTGATTAATTGATCGAGAACATGGTGGACATTTTCATTAGGACGCATCCATTTATTCATTGTGATAAACGTAGCATCTGTCGTTTTAGTCAACATTTTAGAAGGAATAAAAAAAGCACCTTCTTGATAGTCATGCCAATGTTTTTCTTTTTTTTTCAACGGGTCAAAAGAAAAACCGCCAAATAGTAAAGGACCTACTGCTAATTGAGTGATGTTGCCATCCTCATGGAAATGAAATGATCTATCTTTTATATGGTCCCATTTTTCATGAATGTCCTGATAACGTCCTCGATCCTTTTGGTGTGTGATAACAGTTAATTCCTGTCCAAGACCGACAAGTGTCAGTTCCTGATCTGGATCAGACCAAAAAAACCGTTTGTCCACTCCACTATTAAAAAAAGCAAGCGGATCGATTGTCTCTATTTTGCTAGAATAGCTTATTAAAACAGCATGGTCGACTTTTTTTAGTTTATCTAATACGTTAGATGTTTCGTTTTGTAAGGTCAGTCCCAATGTTGCCACCTTGATCATTCCTCCAAAGTCCGTAAAATGCTTTTATTACAATACACCTGAGAACGATATGTGTCAATAAAACAACACTTTTTTCTTTTTCATTATATACATATCAGCTACTAAATGAAAATGAAGATTGGACAGCTTTTTTTCTAACAATATCACCCATTATATTGACACCTTTTTTAACTTTTTCTAAACTTAGAGAGGATGTGTACGTATTAAAACTTAAAGGAGTCAAACTTATGCAACATCAATCACTTTCAGAAAGTGTTTCTGGAATAAAACAGACGAATAACTGGCGAGTATGGTGGATGTTAACAAGACCGCATACACTGACGGCCGCATTTGTCCCTGTTACAATCGGTACGGTTATGGCTCTTGAAACGGAGCGAATTCATATATGGTTGTTTATAGCCATGCTCTTAGCCTCAGTCTTGATTCAGATAGGTACAAATTTATTTAATGAATATTTTGATTATGTCCGGGGCCTTGATAATGAAAACTCCGTTGGTATCGGAGGTGCTATTGTCCGTTACGGAATGAAGCCCAAAACGGTCTTATATCTGGCCTATGGGTTATTCGGGTTATCTGTGCTGCTAGGAGTATATATTTGTATGTCTTCAAGTTGGTGGCTGGCACTTATCGGCTTAATTTGTATGGCGGTTGGTTATTTTTATACCGGAGGTCCGCTCCCAATCTCATATACACCATTCGGTGAAATCATGTCTGGTATCTTTATGGGAATGGTCATTATCCTCATTTCATACTTTATTCAAACAGGGGAAATAACCTGGAATGTCTTTTTGATCTCACTTCCAATTACAATTTTAGTTGGAGGCATTAACCTTTCCAATAATATCCGTGATCTAGTCGGTGACAAAGAAAACGGCAGGAAGACACTTCCAATCTTAGCAGGGAGAAAAAATGCGGTACAAATTTTAACAGTCTTCTTTATTGTTTCTTATTTACTAATTGGTTTGTATATCATGTTCGCAATCATTTCTGTTTGGAGTTGTCTTGTGCTTTTAAGTCTTCCAAAACCCATTAAAGCTATAAAAGAATTCAAACGTAAAGAAAAACCGGCTGATCTGATGATCGCTATGAAATCAACGGCACAAACAAACACATTTTTTGGTTTTTTGCTGGCACTTGCCTTAGTTATACAATATATTCTCTAAAAAAGAACCGCCTAAGGTTCTTTTTTTTTACAGTGAAAGTTCTGTTTAAAATCGTTCATACTAAAGGTGCAGCACTTTTTAGAAATGAGGGGCGATACATGTGCTAACAACAGAACAGTTAAAAAAGCTTGAAAAAGAACTTAAAGCTGGAAAAGAGCAAATTCTTTTCCGTTTTAAAAACAATGGACATTTTCAAAAAGACTTTACTTTTCCATTTAATTCCACAGGAGATTTGTCTGCGTATGACAATCACCCTGGTGATGAAGGTACAGAACTTTATGAACGAGAAAAAGATCTCGCGCTTTGGGAACATGAAAAAGAACATTTACACGATATAGAGCATGCTCTTTCTTTGATCGAAAAAGGCACATACGGCCGTTGTGAGGTGTGTGGGAAAGACATCCCTTATGATCGTCTGACAGTACTGCCGACAGCCACAACTTGTCGTGAACACTCTTCAAATGTATCCGTATCAAAGGATCGTCCAATTGAAGAAGAAGTTTTAAATCCCCCTTTCGGTCACTTTGAACGAGATGATGAAGAAAATGTTGCTTATGATTCAGAAGATGCTTATCAAGAAGTCGAGCGTTACGGTAGCTCAATTACCCCTCAGGATCTGGCAGTTCCGCCACTATCATATGGTCAGATGCATATCGAATATGGTGAACCAGTAGGAAATGTAGAAGACTACGAAAATTTCGTTGCAACAGATATAACGGGTAAAGAAGTCACTGTCTACCCGACAAAAGACCATGAGAAATACGAAGAATTGCTGGATGAGGAAGGAATTATGACTTCATTTGGGGACTTGCCGCCTGCAGAAAAAGAGCCTTATACAGAAGATGACTAAGCCCTGGCAAAGGGCTTAGCTTCTTTTTATCACATAAATAAAAAATCCCTACATCTATTATGTGTAGGGATTCAAATGATGACCCGTACGGGATTCGAACCCGTGTTACCGCCGTGAAAGGGCGGTGTCTTAACCGCTTGACCAACGGGCCTATTCAAAAAATGGCGGAGAAGGAGGGATTTGAACCCTCGCGCCGCTTACGCGACCTACACCCTTAGCAGGGGCGCCTCTTCAGCCACTTGAGTACTTCTCCATTGGCTCCACAGGCAGGATTCGAACCTGCGACCGATCGGTTAACAGCCGATAGCTCTACCACTGAGCTACTGTGGAATCATGGTGGGCCTGAATGGACTCGAACCATCGACCTCACGCTTATCAGGCGTGCGCTCTAACCAGCTGAGCTACAGGCCCATGATACGCAAATGGAGCGGGTGATGGGAATCGAACCCACGACATCAGCTTGGAAGGCTGAGGTTTTACCACTAAACTACACCCGCAACTAAATTATTGGGGCGATTGATGGGAATCGAACCCACGAGTGCCAGAGCCACAATCTGGTGCGTTAACCACTTCGCCACAACCGCCATATATTAAATTTTAAATGGTGGCTCGGGACGGAATCGAACCGCCGACACACGGATTTTCAGTCCGTTGCTCTACCAACTGAGCTACCGAGCCTTATTTATGGCGGTCCGGACGGGACTCGAACCCGCGACCTCCTGCGTGACAGGCAGGCATTCTAACCAACTGAACTACCGGACCATAAAAATATTGGTTGCGGGGGCAGGATTTGAACCTGCGACCTTCGGGTTATGAGCCCGACGAGCTACCGAACTGCTCCACCCCGCGATAATGGGAATTGATATAATGGCGGAGGAAGAGGGATTCGAACCCCCGCGGGCTTTGACACCCCTGTCGGTTTTCAAGACCGATCCCTTCAGCCAGACTTGGGTATTCCTCCGTAATATTGGTGGACCTTGTAGGACTCGAACCTACGACCGGACGGTTATGAGCCGTCTGCTCTAACCAACTGAGCTAAAGGTCCTTTCGATAAGTAGCGGCGGAGGGGATCGAACCCCCGACCTCACGGGTATGAACCGTACGCTCTAGCCAGCTGAGCTACACCGCCATATTTTTTTAAGTGGAGCCTAGCGGGATCGAACCGCTGACCTCCTGCGTGCAAAGCAGGCGCTCTCCCAGCTGAGCTAAGGCCCCGAATAATGGTCGGGAAGACAGGATTCGAACCTGCGACCCCATGGTCCCAAACCATGTGCTCTACCAAGCTGAGCTACTTCCCGCAATACAAAGTGGCGCGCCCGAGAGGAGTCGAACCCCTAACCTTTTGATCCGTAGTCAAACGCTCTATCCAATTGAGCTACGGGCGCATATATCAAATGCCGAGGGCCGGACTTGAACCGGCACGGTAGTCACCTACCGCAGGATTTTAAGTCCTGTGTGTCTGCCAATTCCACCACCCCGGCGTGGATGGTTGGAGCGGAAGACGGGATTCGAACCCGCGACCCCCACCTTGGCAAGGTGGTGTTCTACCACTGAACTACTTCCGCAAAATATGACTGGCGATGCGGATGAAGGGACTTGAACCCCCACGTCTTTAAAAGACACTAGAGCCTGATTCTAGCGCGTCTGCCAATTCCGCCACATCCGCATAAAATGGTGAGCCATGAAGGACTCGAACCTTCGACCCTCTGATTAAAAGTCAGATGCTCTACCAACTGAGCTAATGGCTCCAATATTAAACGAATGGCAACTTTTATATTATATCATAAAATAATAATGCCGGCAAGAGGACTTGAACCCCCAACCTACTGATTACAAGTCAGTTGCTCTACCAATTGAGCTACACCGGCATGGTGGAGGATGACGGGCTCGAACCGCCGACCCTCTGCTTGTAAGGCAGATGCTCTCCCAGCTGAGCTAATCCTCCGCATAACTCTCGATCTGACAAAGACTATTATATACAATAATAGGTCACATTGTAAAGAGTTTTTTTAAAAAAATATTTTTAAATGGACAATTGTTCTTCAGCCTGAATACTATCTTAAAAAGTACAGTAGCAAAAAAATTGCTACTGTTACATTGATGATATTTTATTATATACCACGTTGTCCAGTAAATTCTCTAAGATTGTTGTGGATGAAGTGAATGAGTAGTCACCTCACTTTCACAAACCCCTTTGGCCGTTTTTTCAAAAAGAAAATAGACACGAAGCAACTTAATAAAATAAAGGGTAGTGACATTTTATACAACTTTAAAAAAGCTTCTGTCAATTCTTGGTGACTAAATTGAGATATTTCACTTTGATAATCACTCAATGTCTTGTTTATTTTTTTCAAATTTTTATCAATCTTTTCTGTCACTGTTCGTTTGATTGAATCCTTGATAATCTTTCTTTTCATCTTAGGAATTTTGTTAAGTTCATTTGCTAAACTATTATTTATTAAATGTTCCCTCTCTTTTAAAGAAACAACTTGTTTTACATTTTTTCCCTCAACACCAATATTTTCTTTATTTCTTTTCATTTTTGTGTTTTCTAGCACTTTAGTTTTTTGTTTTTCTGTTAGAGAAAGGCTATTCACCATTAGTTCCGCATGATGAAGAATTTTTTCTTTAGTATAGTTAACATTGACACTCAAGTTGCTCACAAAAATCGCAACGGCCAAAACAATCCCAACTTGCCGAAGTGCAGCTATTACACTTTGGGATGCAGTCAACAATTCTCCTTTAAAAGAAGATGCAGCCATCACTGTAATGGGCCCGACAATAATTCCATAACCTATTCCCAGTGTCAAACAGCTCATGATTAATGCTGTATAACTGGAATTCATATTTAATTGATATAACATAAAATAGGCGATAAACATGAAGACAAATCCAGTTAATACTGCAATGAAATTGCCTATTTTTTCGGCAACTATAGAAGCTATTGGTGAAAATATAAAAATCATGGCCGATACAGGGGTAACTAAAAGAGCTGCTGTCAGATCAGATTCGTTTTGAATTTTTGTCAGATATGTAGGTAATATCACTGTAACTCCAATTAAAAACAAGTTACTTAAAATGACTGTCATAGCAGCTCCATTAAACTGTCTATCTTTGAATAAATCTAAATGAACCATTGGATTTTTACAATATTTCTCTGTTACTAAAAATAGTATTAAAAAGATTATACCTAACGAATAACAT